>CBDBGW010000002.1:1662500-2889084 GCA_965205315.1 Longimicrobiales bacterium | reverse complement strand
GGTGGCTGGCGCTGCTGGAGGCGAGAGCGTCGATCGTCTCTGGTTGACGGCTATCGGCCCGACATACCAAGGGGACTTCGCCGCCATCGAGCTCAATCTTGCCACGCGCCGGATCGTGTCGGAGCTCCACTCCGGTGCCGTTCCCCTGGAGGAAGACCAGCCGTGCGAGGACTCCGATCGTACGGTGCTGTCTAGGTTGCGTCCCGGCGCGATCCACCCGAGCGGATCGATCCACTTCTTCTCGTGCCGCCACACGATCGTCCACCTCTCCGACCCCGAAGGCGGCGACCCGGCGTCGGTGGCTAGGATGCCGACCTGGATTGGTACGATGTTTCCGAAGGGTTGACGTTCCGCTGTTCCGGGAGGTAGTGTTCGCGATTCCTGAGGCGTCCAGAGAGCGCGGGGCTACTTGACCGATACCCGAGTACAGCCGGTGGACGCGGACGTCGCCGCAGCCGTGCTCAGCGCGATGCGGGCGATCGACCGCCCCGACGAGACGCTAGAGGACGAGATCTTCGGCCACACGATGCCTCGGCGCCTTGGGCTGAGCGGGGTGGTGGAGAGGCAGATACAGCTCTACAGCGAACGCTCGCGCCAGGGGAAAGGCCTGGCTCACGACGAGTTGGCGCAGCTGGTCGGCGTCGTGGTGCGGCGTTCCGACGCGGCGGCGATCCTCTACGCGGCGGGCACCTACCTGGCCGACGGCTGCATCCCCAAGCGCAGACGGTGGCAGGCAAGGGAGGGTCGGCTGGAGCACGCCAAGCGGACGATCCAGCGCAATCTGGAGGATCTCTTCGGCCGCGGCGTGGGCTCCTTCGAGGCTGGCAGCTCGCGCCTCGAGGCTGCGGACTCCCCGTTGGCGAGGCTGGATCCGAGCGGCGACGTCTGCGCGATCGTCACCGGCTTCTGCCAGCGCGCGCTGGACCGCGCAATCGGCAAGGACCTGAGGATGGTGAAGGTGAGCTGCCGGAGCGAGGGCGAGGGGCACCACTGCGAGTGGCGGATCGAAGTTTGATTTACAGCATGACAGGCGAGCGAAGCCCCAGGCACGGGAATTGTAAACCGTGAATTACATAATGTAAATCATAGTTTACAGTATGACAGGCCACCGAAGCGGTCTGGCGGTGGTGCGGCACCGCCCCTGCCGTGGGAGACCGTCCGCGGGCCGCTACGACTCGGGCTGCTAGGAATGGTAGAGCATGTAGTAGACGAAGAGCCCGGTGAAGGAGACGTAGAGCCAGATCGGGAGCGTCCAGCGGGCCAGGCGGCGGTGGCGCTTGAAGCGGCGCTGCCGCGCCAGGTAGAGGAGGCGGAGCACGAGCGGGGCGACGCCCGCGGCCAGGACCATGTGGCTGAAGAGCACGGCCAGGTAGACCCTTCGCACCAGCTCGGGTCCCTCGTACCGGTGCGTCCCGGTTAGCGAGAAGCGCGTCACGTAGAGGACCAGGAAGAGCGCCGAGGCGGCGGTGGCCCCGATCATGCACCGCTGGTGCCGCCTCACCCTCCTCTGGCGGATGTATCGTACCCCCGCAAGGAGGAGGAGCGCACAGGTCAGGTTGAGGAGGGCGTTGACCCCGGCGAGAAACTCCCCGACCGCCTCGGCCGTCACGCCGGGCCACCCTCCCACGAGGAGGCCGCCACCCACACGGCGACGGCGAGTAGGGTGGCCGCCAGCACGGTGTGAAGAGATACGAGCACCGGGTCCAGCCGTGCCGCCACCGAGAGGAAGCCCAGCAGAACCTGTGCGGCCACCCCGCCGCCGAGCGCCGCGCCCGCGAGCCGCACCGAGCGCGAGCCGCACCGCCTAAGCAGCGTCCAGGAGCAGGCAATCACCACCAGGGCGACGAGCACCCCTAGGACCCGGTGCAGGTAGTGGAGCTGCACGATCCCGAACTCGAGCGGAGGCACGAGGCGGCCGAGGCAGAGCGGCCAGTCCGGACAGGCCATCCCCGCGTCCCGGTGGCGCACCCAGGCACCGACCATCGACTGCGCGTAGAGGAGGAGCGACGCCAGCACCCCCATCCGGAACGCCAGCAATCGCTCTCCGCTTCCCCGGTCGACTGCGGCAGCCGGGTCTCGACCGGTCCGCGCCAGGAGCGTCGTCAGCAGCGCCACGAAGACGAGCGCCATCGCGAGGTGGGCGGCCGAGATCGCGTCCGGGAGCCTGAGGAGCACCGTCAGGCCGCCGAGGAGCGACTGCGCGAGGAGCGCCGCTATGCCCGCCAGCCCAAGGCGGAAGAGCCAGATGCGCTCAGGGTAGCCGCGGCGGAGAACCACCACCGATACGGCGAAGAGGAGGACCAGGGCTCCGGCCCAGAGCCGGTGCAGGTGCTCCCAGAAGACGCCCCCGGTCATCTCGGGCATCATCGTCCCGAAGCACGTCGGCCAGTCCGGGCAGGCAAGGCTCGCCTCGGTGGCGTGCACGTAGCTCCCGAGGAAGATCAGCGCCATCGTCCAGAGGAGCACGAAGAGGAGGAGGGGGCGCGCCATCAGGTGGCTACCGGCTCGCCGACCTCCTCCCTGGCGGGCTGCGCCTCCCCAACCGCAAGCTCCTCCTGCACCAGCGCCAGCTCGTCGGCGATCCCCCCCTCCAGCCCCGCGTAGCGTCCCTCCATCGCCCGTGCCGCGATCCGGTAGATGTCGGTGTCGTCGTTACGAAACACCGTCTGGAAGCGTGCGGCGATCCTGCGCCTGGCGAGGCTGCAGGCCGCGTCCGCGAGCTCGACGGGGGTCGGGTCCTCCGGGTCCTCGGCGACGAGCTTCATCGCCCTCACGCTGGCCGCGGTCATCACGAAGAGGTCCGCGCCGATGTCCACCAGCCTCCCAAGGACGGCCTGGCGACGCTCGAGGCCCGCCCCGAAGCGCACGATGGCGCGAAAGAGCGTGCGGGCCAGCCTCCGCGACGTTCGCTCCACATAGCGCATGTGGCGGGCGAGTGGCCCAAAGGAGCGGTAGCGGGGCCACCGGCCCCAGCCCAGCCACTGCCTGGGGTACCAGAGGGAGTAGTAGGCGGCCGCCCGCAGCGCGACCCGAGCGCGTCGCGCCCACGGCAGGGTGGCGTCGACCGCGCCACCCGCCACCGAGAGGTGCTTGTCGACGGCCTCTCGGGCGATGAAGAGGCGCATGATCTCGCTCGAACCCTCGAAGATCGTGTTGATCCTGGCGTCCCTGAGATGGCGCTCCGCCGGGAAGGGGTCCTCGCCCCGCCGCCTGAGCGACTCGGTCGTCTCGTAGCCCCGCCCGCCCCGGATCTGCACCGCGTAGTTGACGAGCTCCCAGCCCTTCTCGCTGTGCCAGAGCTTCGCAATCGCGGCCTCGAGGCGAATGTCCAGCCTGCCCTGCGCCGAGATCGCGGCCGCCAGCTCCACCGCGGCCTCCATCGCGTAGACCTCGGCCGCCATGCGCCCGAGCATCTGGGCCACCGCGTCGTGCTCCCCGATCGGGGCGCCCCACTGCACCCGCTCGGCCGCCCAGGCGCGGCAGGCGCGAAGCTGGCTCTTGGCGGTGGCGGTGCAGAAGGCGGGGAGCGCCAGGCGCCCGGTGTTGAGGGTGATCAGCGCCAGCTTGAGCCCGAGCCCCTCCCCCCAGAGGAGATTCTCGGCGGGCACCCTGACGTCGCGGAAGCGGAGAACGCCATTCGAGATCGCCCGCATCCCCATGAAGTCGCACACCTCGCCCACCTCGACCCCGGGCCACGATCTCTCCACGATGAAGGCGCTGATCGGGTGCTTCCCCCTCACCCCCTCGCGCGGAGGGGTGCGCGCCATCACGACGAGGAGGTCGGCCCTCGGCCCGTTGGTGGTCCAGAGCTTCTCGCCATTCAGCGTGTAGTGCGAACCGTCGGCGGAAAGTTCGGCGAAGGTGGACATGTTGGCCGGGTCGGAGCCGACCATCTGCTCAGTGAGCGCGAAGGCGGAGAGCTCGCCCCTGGCGGCCCTGGGGAGGTAGGCTCGCTTCTGCTCCTCGGTGCCGAAGAGGACCAGCGGCGTTGGCAGTCCAATCGACTGATGGGCCGAGAGGAAGGCCCCGGTCGCGGTGCAGCGGCTGGCCACCAGCGCGAGAGCCCGGTTGTACGAGATCTGCGAGAGGCCAAGCCCGCCGTACTCGCGCGGGATCTTGATTCCGAAGGCTCCCAGCTCGGCGAGCCCCTCGAGCACCGATTCGGGCACCCACCCGTCCCGGTCGAAGGAGTCGCCATCCACGTGCTCTTCCACGAAGCCCCGCACCGACTCGAGGAAGGGCGCCGCGCGGACGGCCTCCTCCGGGTCCTGTTCCGGGTGCGGGTGAACCAGCTCCAGCGAGAGCCGTCCGGCGAAGAGCTCCCTCAGGAAGCTCCGCTTCACCCACCGGGATTCCCGCGCACCCTCGGCGACATCGCGCGATTCCTGGGCGTTGCTCGGCGACCGGGGGGTGCTCATTGCAACGCAGAGCGAAGCCACGGGTCTGGGAATTGTAAACTGCGGATTACATATTGTAAAGCGTACATTACATTATGGCTGAGCAAGCGAAGCCACGGGAGGTTCGTCCACGGGCTTGCCAGCTAGAGCGTGCTCTGGAGCACGCCCCGCCCGATTGCATGGATGCCAACGGCGACCAGGGCGAGCGCCACCAGCGCGGAGACCAGGTGGGGAAGATGGCTCCGCTCCTCCTCGGGACGCCTCTTCATGACGCTGCCGACCAGCTGCGCGACGGCGGCCGCAGCGAGCATCGCGAAGATGTGGCCGATCAGACGGGTGTGGAAGGGTCGCGAGAGGAGGGTGGCGAAGCCGATCAGGATCTGCAGGTGGAGGAGCCCGGCGAAGGTCGCCGAGAGCCGCGCCATGGCAGGAGCGTACGGACGCCTGCGCAGGGATCCGTAGAGGGCGAAGAGCACGACGGCGACCCCGGCCGCGAGGGCCAGGTAGCGGATTCCCGAGTGGGCGGCGTAGAGCATGGGGCGGCTATCCGATCCCGCGCTTGCGCCAGTAGCGCGCCAGTCCCGACCAGGAGTCGGGGAAGCCCGAAGCGGTGGCGTAGCGCTCGGTGAGCTCGGCGGAGAAACGCTCCGAGAGGCCGTCCTCGACCCAGCGGGCGAAGTCGCCACGGAGCTCCCGGTCGCTCCTTCCGTTGGCGTCCGCCAGCGAGCCCCGCACCCACCTCGTCCAATCCATGAGTGCCTCCTCGAGCTCGGCGAAGTGCGACGCCGGGTCGGTGTAGACGCCGAAGTGAGTCGGCACGATGCGGTCGGGGGACCACGCCATCACCCGGGCGATCGAGTCGCGCCAGAGCTCTACATCGATATCCGGTGGTGGGGTGACTGGGAGCGGAGGGCCGCCACCGATCCGGATTCCGCCCACATCGCCCACCCAGGCGGTTCCGGTCGCGGCCTCGTGGTACGCGACGTGGTGGCTGGCGTGTCCGGGCAGGTACGCGACCTCGAGGCTGCGGCCACCGAGCTCGAGCACATCCTCGTCGTCCACGACCCGCAGCTGCTCGGCCGGGACCGGCACGAACCGCCCCCAGAGCGTCGCCATGCGATCGCCGTAGATGCGCTCGGCGGATGCCAGGAGCCGCGTCGGATCGGCCATGTGCGGTGCGCCGATGCCGTGGACGTAGACTCGCGCCCCGGGGGAACGGGCGGCGATAGCGCCAGCCGCGGTGGCGTGGTCCAGGTGGATGTGCGTGAGAAGGACCGCCCGCACGTCCTCCAGAGTGCGCCCGATCCTCGCGAGCCCCTCGGTGAGCTCGCCCAGCCTCGCCTCGGGGCCCGGATCCACGAGCGCGATCCCGTCCTCCAGCTCGAGCACGCAGACGCCGATGATCGAGGCGTGTCCCTCGAAGTGCAGATCGATGATGGTCGCGCCCCCGCCGATCGGAATCGGACTGCTGGCGGCAGGCGCGGACAGTTGCGACTTCTGCATCTGGGGAGTATCCACCCCCGAGGGTCCCGCGTCAACGTGGGGGCGCGCTCGGACGCCGGCCGCGACGTGGCCGGAGGCGAAGGTCACCCGGACACTCCGATCACGACCACCCCGGCGACGATCAGCGCCACCCCGACCGGACGGGTGACTCTGCGCCCCAGGGGAGTCGCCATCTCGGCCACCATGATCGCCATCAGGAGGCCCATCCACGCCAGGTGGGCCATCCCGACCACCAGCGCGAGCGCCATCACGGCCCAGCAGCACCCGACGCAGTCCACGCCGTGCCCGAGACCGACGCGCACCGATCCGACGAGCCCGGGTCGCCAGTGCGCCAGCAGATACGATTGCGGCGAGCGGCAGCGGCGAAGGCACGCCGTCTTGAAGCGGGTGAACTGAAACGAACCGGCGAGGAGGAGCGCGATGCCCGAGTGCATGCGCGCCTCCAGGCCGAAGGGAACCGGGACCGCGAGCTCCGCCAGCCCCGTCTGCAGCCCCGCCGCCAATGCGCTGAAGGCGCCCCACGCGATAGCGTACCCGGCCCCGAAGGCGAGTACCGTCGGCAGGTAGCCTCCCGTCCCTCCGGCGCGGGCGACGCTGACCAGCGCCCGAATCCAGGGCGCGACCACCGGCACCATCATCAAGCCGGTCATCGCCAGCCACATCGGGAGCGCTCGGCCGAAAGTCACCCTCCCGTCCAGCGGAAGCGCGACCAGAGGCCATGGCTGCCCTCGTTGGCGAAGACGATCTCGCCGTCGTCGTACTCGGAGGATCCACGCGCGACCACCTGCGTCGAGTCATGAATCTGGTTGTAGATGTTGCCGAAGGTGACGGGCACCGCGCGGTCCCTGCCCCGAATCGCCTCGACGGCGCCTCTGAGCAGCCCCGCCACCGTCACCGCCTTCCGGGTCGGCCGATCCTCGATCGCGATCGGCGCGCGCCGGGTCGGAAGCGGCTCGGCGACGAATCTGGCGAGGACCTCCCACGGTCCACCCACCCTACCGGAGACGATCTGCTCGAGAGCAGCCGCCTGCTCCGCGCTGGCGCGCTCTGCGATGACGATCCTCTGGCTCCAACCCCCCTCGACCATCACGCTCGGAGAGTCGTAGACGATCACCGCCTCCACCCCGGCGAGATCCACGCCCTCCAGCTCGCCCGCCTCGACGCGTATCGCCCAGTAGCCGAGGCAGCGCTCGTGCGTGCAGCTCTGCGAGAAGTGGATGTGCCCCGGGCAGACCGCGGTGCAGTTGCAGTTCTCGAAGAGGAGCCCTTCGGCCCACCAGTCTTTCGTCATATGAGCCCGTGGATAATCTCGCCCGAGCACCGAGAGCGGCGAAGCGCCCCGCTGGCAAGGGGCGGGGCAACCCGTCGGACTCTGGCCTCGCGCTGTACATACTCTGGCCTTGTCTCTGGCCTCACCTCTGGCCTCGTAATCATCGTTGCATCGTGGTGTCGCCCTCTGGCAGTCCGTGGATAATCTCGCGCGAGCACCGAGAGCGGCGAAGCGCCCCGCTGGCAAGGCGCGACGAAGGGCTGGTAGCAGCGCTACCGGCCCGAGGAGCAACGCAGAGCTACACCCGGGCACGGTGACTGTAAACCATGGATTACATAATGTAAAGCATGAATTGCAGTATGGATGAGCGAACTAAGCGGTCCAGCGGGGATGCAGCGCCGCTCGAATGCCGTGGGAGGTTTGTCCACGGGCTGCTAGGTGCGCGCGGGACTTGCACTCGTACCAGCTCCTCCCGACGCCTACATCCACCCGTAGCGGGACCTCCAGCTCCACCGCCGACTCCATCGCAGGCACCACCTCCGCGGCGAGCTCCTCCGCCCGCTCCTCGCGCACCTCGAAGACGAGCTCGTCGTGCACCTGGAGGATCATGCGGGCCCACTCCGAGTCACCCACAGCCCCTGCTATCCTGATCATCGCCACCTTGATCAGATCGGCGGCGGTGCCCTGGATCGGGGTGTTCTGCGCGACCCGCTCGCCGAACTGCCGTGCGTGCCAGGAGCGCGCCTCCAGCTCCGGCACGAAGCGGCGGCGTCCGAGCAGCGTCGAGACCCAGCCCCGCTCGCGGGCCAGAGCCACCTGTTCGTCGAGGAATCGGCGCACCCCCGAGAAGCGCTCGAAGTATTCGGCGATGAAGTGCCGCGCCTCCTCCTGCGAAATCCCGAGTCGGCTGGCGAGCCCAAAGGCCCCCTGCCCGTACAGGGTGGCGAAGTTCACCGTCTTGGCCCGAGCGCGCATCTCGCCGGTCACATCCTCGTCGTCCACCCCGAAGATCACCGCCGCGGTCTCGCGGTGAATGTCCTTGTCGTCCCGAAAGGCGTTGACGAAGACGCTGTCGCCGGAGAGGTGGGCCAGGATGCGGAGCTCGATCTGCGAGTAGTCCGCAGTCAGGAGCACCCACCCCGGCGGAGCGACGAAGGCGCGCCGGATCTCGATGGGGACGTTCTGCAGATTCGGATCCGAGGAGGAGAGCCGGCCCGTCGCCGCGACCGCCTGGTTGAAGGTCGTGTGAATCCTCCCCGTCTCGGGGCTCACGAGCGCGGGGAGCGCGTCGACATAGGTGCTCCTGAGCTTCTCCAGCTTCCGGTACCCGAGGATGCGGCGCGGGAGCTCGTGCCCCCGGACCGCGAGCTGCTCCAGGACGCTGGAGTCGGTCGAGGGGCCGGTCTTGGTGCGCCGCAGCACCGGGAGCCCCAGGCGCTCGAAGAGTATCTCGCGGAGCTGCGGAGTCGAGTTGAGGTTGAAGTCCTCCCCGGCCAGCCGACAGACGGACTGGCGGCGCTCCTCCAGCTCCTCGGCGAGCACTCGGCTCATCCCGGCGAAGAGCGTGGCGTCGATCCGCACGCCGTGCATCTCCATCGCGGCGAGAATCTCGATCAGCGGCGTCTCCAGCGACTCGAAGAGCTCGCCGAGGCCCTGCTCGTCGAGCTGCGGGCCAAAGCGGTCCCAGAGCCGAAGCGGCAGCTCCGCACGCTCGCACGCATAGTCCAGCGCCTCCCCTGCCGCGAGGTCGCCGAAGTCGCGGCGCTTGCGTCCCGTCCCGAGAACGCTCGCCGATGTGGTCGCGCCCACTCCCAGCGCCTCGGCCGCGAGCGCGACCAGATCGTGGCTGCGGCGTCCCGGGTCTAGGACATACGACGCGACCATCACATCCCTCAGCGGCCCGGCAAACTCCAACCCCGCACGCTTGCAGACGATCATGGCGCGCTTGAGGTCGTGCCCCACCTTCGTGATCGCGGGGTCCGCCAGGAGGTCGCGGAGAGGAGCCGCCTCGGCACCCGTGATCCCGGGGAGGTTGCCGTGCGCCTCCTCCCCGGAGCCGTCCAGCTCGAGGGCGACCGCGTCCGCGTGGGCGAAGGGAAGGTAGCTCGCGCTGCTGCCGTCGGGCGCCAGCGCCACCCCGGCGATCCTCCCCCGCCATGGCTGCGGGAGAGTGCCCAGGACGGCGACCCCGACCCGACCTGCCTCCCTGCACGACTCGGCGATCTCGGCCACCTCCCCACGACTCCCCACCACCCGGTACTCGCCCCGGGCGTGCACGCCCGACCCGTCCGCTCCTCCGCTCTCCGGGCCGCCGAGCCGCTCCAGCAGCTGCCGCAACTCCAGCTCGGCGAAGAGTGCGCGAAGACGTTCCCGGTCGGGCTCGCCGACGCGCAGGTCGTCGAGATCCTCCTCCACCTCGAGATCGGTCCGGATCGTCACCAGCTGCCGCGAGAGCAGAATCTTGTCGCGGTTGGCGATCAGCGACTCCCTCGCCCGCTTGCCCTTCACCTCCTCGGCGCGGTCCAGCGCCTCGTCGAGGCTTCCGAAGCGGCCGAGGAGCGCCTGGGCCGTCTTGGGGCCGATGCCTCGGGCACCCGGCACATTGTCGGCGGAGTCGCCCACGAGCGCCAGGTAGTCCACCACGCGTTCGGGTTCAACCCCCACCTTCTCGACGACCCCGTCCCGGTCGAGCCAGCTCGCCGCCACCCCGCCCGGCCCTCCGCGTCCCGGGTTCAGAAGGCGCACCCGGTCGCCTACCATCTGGTAGAAGTCCTTGTCGCCCGATACGATGACGGCCTCCGCCCCCGCTTCGACCGCGCGGATCGCCAGCGTCCCGATCACGTCGTCGGCCTCCCACCCGTCGACCTCGACGACCCGGTCGCCGAAGGCCTCGGCCAGCTCCCGGATCCGGGGCAGCGACTCGCGCAGCTCGTCGGGCATCTTCTCGCGGGTCGCCTTGTACTGGGGGTAGAGCTCGTTGCGGTGGCTCAGGCCGGCGTCGAAGACGATCGCCATGTACTCCGGCCGATGCTCGTCGCGAACTCCGTAGAGGAAGTTGGCGAAGCCGAAGGCGGCCGAGGTGTTCTCGCCCCGCGAATTCGTGAGCGGGCGGTTCACGAATGCGAAGTACGAGCGGTAGATCAGCGCGTAGGCGTCGATCAGGAAGAGGCGGGAGCGGCCGCCCTCTCCCGTGGATGGACTATTCACCCGCCCGCGCTACACGGTTCGACGGGCCCGGGGGCGGGCGAGACTATCCACGGACTGCTGGGCAGGCCCGTGTGAAGCCCTCCCCCCGAGCCGCCCGACAGAACCGCTACGCCGTCGAGTGCACCGCGAAGGCGACTCCCTGCGAATCCACTCCCTGGGCGACGAGATCGCCCCCCGGCACCTCGACCGGGCCATTGTGGATCGCGCCGCCCAGCTCCTCCACCTGCTCCGCCGCGGCCTTTGCGTCGGGGACGCGCACGTAGTAGAGCCAGCCGGTAGGGACCCCCTCCGGCGCACGGTAGATTCCGCCGAGCGGGTGTGCGCCCCGGCTGAACATCTGGTAGATGCCCATCTCGCCAAGGTCCATGGTGTCGGCGTCCTCCCAGCCGAAGACCTCGGAGTAGAAGCGCCACGCTCCTTCGGGGTCGGTAGTCGTCAGCTCGCACCACGAGAACTCCCCGAGCTCGGCAGGCCGATCGTGGCCAGGTGCTTCCCCCTCGGGCTCGATCGCGGCGATCACGCCACCCTGCGGATCGGCAATCACGGCGAGGCGGCCTACCTCCGGAACCGCCATCTCGTTCAGCACCGACCCCCCGGCGTCGCGCACCCTGGCCAGCGTCTCGTCCAGCCCGGGGGTGGAGACGTACGACAGCCAGCACGGGGGAACATCCGGCTGCGGAAGCTCCATCAGCCCGGCGACCGCCTGGTCTCCCTTCATCCACATCTCGTAGGGACCGCTCGCCCCCTCCCAGAGGCTCGTGCTCCACCCTGTGATCGGCGAGTAGAAGGAGCGCGCCTCGGCCACGTCCCCGGTCATGAGCTCGAACCAGGCGAAGCGGCCCAGCAGCCCGTCAGCCACGGGTGACGTTTGCCGCCTGGAGTCCCCTCTCGGTCTCGCGAAGCTCGAACTCGACCTCTTCGCCCTCGGCGAGCGTGCGAAATCCCTCGCTCTGAATCTCGCTGTGGTGCACAAACACGTCTTCGCCGGAGGACTGGGAGATGAACCCGTAGCCCTTGGCGTCGTTGAACCACCTGACCTTCCCCTTCGGCATGCAACCAGCCTCCAATCTCGGGAAAAAACACCCCCGGAATCCCCGGGGGTCGCCGCACTGCAACCGTGCCAGCGGGAGAAATCATGGCTGCCGAGGGCGCGCCAGTCAACCGGGAGTCCCGTACAGCCACCGGTAGAGCGCCCGGTTGCGGGTCACGCACCTGACGTACTCCCGGGTCTCGGCGAAGGGGATCCGCTCGGTGAAGCGGTGGGGATCGCCGGCCTCGGGCATTCGGCGCCACCGATTCGCCCGCGTCGGACCCGCGTTGTAGGCCGAGAGCGCGAGCGGCAGGTGGCCGTCGTAGCGGTCGAGGAGCGTGGCGAGGAACTCGGTGCCGAGCCGGACGTTCACCTCGGGCGTCTCGAGGTCGGCGGTGTGGAAGCCGGAGAGCCCCGCCCCTGCGGCCAAGTTTCTGCCGGTCGCGGGCATGATCTGCATCAGCCCGACCGCCCCCGCCCCCGAGGCGATGGCGGGCTCGAAGGCGCTCTCCTGCCGGATGAGGCCCGCCACCAGGTACGGATCCACCCCGGCCTCGTGCGCCCGCGCCTCGATCAGGGCACGGTACGGGAAGGGGTAGACGATGCGGGCCAGATGCATGTCCCAGCGCCGGCCCCGCTCTCGCACCTCCAGGCCGAGGCGGATCCCATCGAGCACATGCCCACCCGCGATCAGCGCAGATGCGAGGGCAAGCGCGTGGCCGTCGGAGCTCGTGACGGCACCCTTCACCAACGCCATCTGCCCCTCCACGCCGTCGTGCAGCCCCGCCTCCTCCAGGAGCGAGAGGAGCTCCATCTCGGCGGCGAGCCACTGCGGCTCAACCGGGTCTTCGCCAGCCGGAAGGGCGGGCGCGAACTCCCGACCCTCGAGCTCCGCCGCCAGGAGCGCGTAGTAGGAGAGGGGGCTCTCCGAGAGCAGGCGGGCCAGCAGCCGCTCCGCGAGGTCGTCGCGCCCCAGCTGGCGGGCGGCGAATGCACCCCAGTAGCTGGCCTCCTCCCACCGTCTGCCGCTGGGAAACTCCACCAGGTAGCCGCCGAGGATCTCGAGCGCCGCCCCCCACTCCTCCCTGCCGAGGTGGATCTGGGCCCACCGCATCCACGCCAGTCCGGCCCGGTTCGCCGAGGGAGACGCGGACACCACACTCCGGTACCCGGTGATCGCATCGTCGAGACGGCCGGTGCCGTGGTGGTCGGTGGCGCGAAAAAAGAGGACATCCAGCGCGTCGGGGTGGGCGGGGAAGCGCTCCAGGAGCTCCCGGCGCAGAGCCTCTGCCTCGGCGCGGCGTCCCTGGCGGGCCCGAATCCCGGCCAGGGCGGCCAGCGCGGCGGAGGCGATCTCCGTCTCGGCGGACCGGGCAAGGTCTTCGTAGATCCCGGCTGCGCCCGGGGAGTCTCCGCTCCCCCGATGGGCCCGAGCCAGCTCCATGAGCTCCCGCTCTGTCAGGGTGGCACCGCGCCGCTCGGCGAGCCGCCATGCGTTCACCGCCGTCCCGTACTCGTCCCCTGCGGCGGCCCCGCGCGCCACCAGTCGGAGCGCCTCCGGCCCCGACGCCTCGGCCACCCTCCAGTGCGCCATCGCGGCCTCGTGGCCGTCGCGAGATCGCACCTCCAGACGGAGCAGCCGCTCCATCGCCGCCACCGCACCGACCGAATCGCCGATCGCCAGCCGCAGGCGCCACTCCAGGCCCATCAGGGCACCCGGCGAGGCGGGACCCTCCTCGTCGAGACCGTTGGCGGCGAGCTCCAGCACAGCCTCCAGCGCCCGCGCACTCTCGCCCGCATGGGCCCAGGCGTCGGCCTCCAGCCGCCTCGCGCGGCGCTGGACCCGCAGGTCCCGGATCAGGGCAGCGGCCCGCTGCACTGCCTTCGCGTCCCCTCGCGCGGCCAGCGTGTCGGCAACCGCGAGCACCGTCCAGTCGGCGAGGCGCGGCGCCAGCACGGCGAGCTCCTCAACGACTTCGAGCGCCATCCCCGTCTGCCCCTCCGCTGCGAGCGAACGGGCCAGCCGCGAACGCTCCGCCAGACGGCCGCCGGCCGCCGAACCCGACTGGGCCGCCAGCGGGGCGGCCAACACCCAGGTGGCCGCCGCGACCGCCAGCAGCCGCACGGCCCCGCCGGGCCGCATTTATTGGCTAGGAGGAACCCCCGCCGCTCGCCGCGAAGAGCACGTCGATCAGGCGCTGCGCGGACTCCTCCATGTCGATCACCAGATTGTCGATGCGCGACACGAAGTAGTTGTGGGCGATGCTGACCGGGATGGCGATTGCGAGACCAGCCGCAGTGGTCGTAAGCGCGACCTTGATGCCGCCCGCGACGGTGGTCGCGTCCACCTCGCCTGCCACCTCGATCGCCTGGAAGGCCTGGATCATCCCGAGAACGGTTCCGAGGAAGCCGAGCAGCGGGGCCACATTGGTGAGCGTCGCCAGCACCACGAGGCCGCGCTCCAGCTTCGAGAGCTCGACGAGCCCCTGGTTCTCGATCGCCTTCGTCACCCGCCCGGTGCCTTCGTCGCGGCGCTCCAAGCCAGCGTGGAGGATGTTGGCGGCCGGCGAATCGGATTCGCGGGTGAGCTCTAGCGCATCCTTGACCTGCCCCTGGGCGAGGAGATCGTCGACCTGGCGCAGGACATCGTGTGTCGCTCTGCCCTTCATGAGGATGTCGACGAACTTCCAGACGATCACGACGAACCCGACCAGCACGCACGCCCCGAGGGGGTAGGCCATGTTGCCCGAGTCCTGCCAGGCTTTCTGCATCTGCTCTATGAAGGTCAGATTCGGGGCATCCACGCCTGGGAGCTGGGTTACTAGGTGGAAGATGTTCATCAAGCTGGTCAATGTTCCTCCGCTTGGCTGGTGGGCCTAGGTGGGTAGGGGCTCTCGTCGCGCCCCGCTGGCGCGACCATGGATACTCGGCTACGCGGCACCCATTGGCAAGGGGGGCATAGTGGGCACTGGCGGGCGGGGTGTCAAGCTACTCCTCGAGGCGACGTGTCCACTCCCTGGAGTCGTACCGTGCCATGAGCCGGTCGGAGAGGGCGACCTCTGCGGGCGTCATGGCGGCTCGCCGCCAGCTGCCACCCAGCACGGCCGCGAATCCGTCGGCCAGGGCAGTTGTCAGCGCCGACCACGGCGGCACCGCGCCCAGGAGATCGGCCAGCGTGGCGGGGCCCGCTCTAGCCTCCGCCCCCGGGTCCTCCCCCTCCCCCGCGCTCGCCAGGAGCGCGCTCTGGTCGTCGTCCAGGAGAAGCGATCCGTGCTGCAGGAAGGCACGGCCGATCCGCCTCTGGGCGCTCCCGACGAGCTTTCTGCCCCCGGCCACCACCTCTCCCTCCGCCGAATCGGCAAAGCAGACCCCCGCCAGCGGGGCGCTTCGCCGCTCTCGGTGCTCGCGCGAGATTATCCGCGGACTGCGAGGGCTGGCGAGCTCCGCCGCCACTCCCAACCGCCCGAGCCCCTCCGCGAGCGCGCGGTTGATCGTCCGGTAGGCGGCCCTCAGACCCCCGAAGGCGCTCACCGGCGCCGCCACCCCGTAGGTGAGCTCGCGGTCGTGCAGCACGGCCCTCCCACCCGTTGGGCGCCGCACGACGCCGACATCCGGACGGCTGGCGAGGAGGAGCCGGTGAATCTCCCCGAAGGGCTCGTTGCGGCCGAGCGAGAGGGTGGCGGGCCTCCACCGGTACAGGCGGAGCACGGCCTCGCCCTGGCCGACAAGCTCCGCCAGCGCATGGTCCCGAGCCATGTTGGCGGCTCCGGGGAGCGGCCCGTCCACGAGGATGCGCCAGGAGAGCCGTCCGAGGTCGCCCCCGGTCACCGGGGAATCAGGGCGCGTAGCTGTCGCCAGGGTCCATGACCTCCACTCGGACGCCGTCGCCCGCCCGCTCTCCGACTAGGTCGCGAAAGCGCTCCGGGTCCTGCTCGATCAGCGGCCAGGTGTTGTAGTGCATCGGGATCACGACCCGAGGCCGGATGAGGGCCACCGCCTCTGCGGCGTCCTCGGGGCCCATCGTGAAGTTGTCGCCGATGGGGAGGATCGCCACATCGACCTTCCCCTTCAGCAGACCCATGTCGAGCGTCAGCGCAGTGTCGCCCGCATGGTAGATCCGTCTGCCGTCCAGCTGCATCAGGAAGCCGCCGGGGGTCGTGGAGTACTGCCCGGTGGTGTCCCCGTGCACCTGCCCGCCGTGAATGGCGGGAGTCATCTTGACGCGCCCGAAGGGGAAGCCGTAGCCGCCTCCGATGTGCATCGGGTGCACCTTGGCGATGCCCTCCGACTCGGCGAAGGCGGCGATCTCGAAGGTGGAGATCAGCGTCGCCTCCGTCTCGCGCAGCAGCGGCAGCGCATCGGCGAAGTGGTCGTAGTGGCCGTGGGTGGCCAGCAGGTAGTCCACGGCACCCACCTCCGAGCGCCTGATCTCCGAGAGCGGATTGTCGTCAAAGAAGGGGTCGATGACGAGCCGCGTTCCGTCGTCGCACTCCACGACGAAGGTCGACTGCCCGTGAAAGGTCAGCTTGGCCAAGGTTCCTCCTCATGATCCACGGATTTGTCTGCCGTCCCCACCGAGACGGTGAATACTTCAAAATGTCCAATGAAGATTACTAAATGTAAACTACAGATTACATATTGATGCAATGCCGTGACAAATTCTATTCATTATCTGTCACGATTCAGGTTCATACGACTCGATCGGGGGGCAGGCGCACACCAGGTTGCGGTCGCCCCCTGCGTTGTCCACGCGGCCCACATGGGGCCAGAACTTGTGCTCCCGCAGCCACGGCGCCGGGTAGGCCGCCCGGGGGCGCGAGTACCCGTGCTCCCACTCCTCCGCCGTCACCGCCGCCGCCGTGTGCGGGGCGTTCCTCAGCACGTTGTCATCCCTATCCTGTGCCCCCGTCGCGACCTCCTCGATCTCTCCCCGGATCGAGATCAGCGCCTCGCAGAAGCGGTCGAGCTCGGCCTTGGACTCGCTCTCGGTGGGCTCGATCATGATCGTCCCCGGCACCGGAAAGGCGATCGTGGGCGCGTGGAAGCCGTAGTCCATCAGGCGCTTCGCGACATCCTCCTCGGTGACCCCGGCGGTCTTCCTGAGGGGACGCAGGTCGACGATGAACTCGTGGGCCACGCGGCCGCTCCCGCTCCCCCACCAGAAGAGGACGTCGAAGTGGTCCTCCAGCCTCATCGCCATGTAGTTCGCGTTCAGGAGCGCGATCCTCGTCGCCTCGGCGACGCCGTCCCGGCCCAGGAGCGCGATGTACGCCCAGGAGATGAGCAGAATGCTGGCGCTGCCCCACGGCGCCGCCGCCACCGGCCCCATCGCCTCGTGGCCGCCAACCGGGATGACCGGGTGCCCGGGAAGATGCGGCGCCAGCTCCGCGGTTGCGCAGATGGGACCCATCCCCGGCCCTCCGCCCCCATGAGGTATCGCGAAGGTCTTGTGCAGGTTGATGTGGATCACGTCGGCCCCGTAGTCGCCGGGACGACACAGCCCGACCTGCGCGTTCAGGTTCGCTCCGTCGAGGTAGACGTAGCCGCCATGGCGGTGCACGATCTCGCAGATCTCCGGTATCTCCTCCTCGAAGATCCCGTGGGTCGAGGGATAGGTGACCATCACGGCCGCCAATCGGTCGGCGTGTCGCGACGCCTTGTCGCGCAGGTCCTCAACATCCACGTTCCCGCGCTGGTCGCACCCGACGACGACCACCCTCATCCCCGCCATTACGGCGCTCGCGGGGTTGGTGCCGTGGGCCGACGAGGGGATCAGGCAGACGTCTCGTTCCGTCTGGCCGAGGGCGCGCAGCCGGCCCCGAATCGCCAGCAGGCCTGCGTACTCCCCCTGCGCGCCGGAGTTGGGCTGCAAGGAGACCGCGGGGAGTCCCGAGATCTCGCCGAGCCACTCCTCGAGGTCGCCGACGATGCGCGTGTAGCCGCCCGCCTGCTCGCGCGGAGCGAAGGGGTGCAGGGCCCCGAACTCCGGCCAGGTGAGGGGCGTCATCTGGCTGGTGGCGTTCAGCTTCATCGTGCACGACCCGAGTGGGATCATGCTCGTGGTGAGTGAGAGGTCACGGGACTCCAGCCGCCGGATGTAGCGCAGCATCTCGGTCTCGGAGTGGTGGGAGTTGAAGACCGGATGCTCCAGGAAGGGGGTCGTGCGCTCCAGGCCGCTGGGATAGGCGTCCGGCTCGAAGGAGCCCGCTAGGCGTCGCGCGGTGCCCTCGGCGCCGAAGACGGCGAGCAGATCGTCCACATCGGAGGCGCCCACCGTCTCGTCCAGCGCGACGCCGACGCTCCCGTCGCCGAAGTCGCGCAGGTTGATGCGCTCGGAGCGAGCGGCGGCGAGCGTCCGTTCGGCACCGATCCGTGGCCGCACCCGGATCGTGTCGAAGTAGCTGTCGTGCATCACCTGGCACCCCGACCGCGTCAATCCGCGGGCAAGCGTCGCGCACTGCTTGCGAATGCGCTGGGCGATTCGGCGAATGCCTCCGGGGCCGTGGTAGACCGCGTACATCCCCGCCATGACGGCCAGCAGGACCTGCGCGGTACAGATGTTGGAGGTGGCCCTCTCGCGGCGGATGTGCTGCTCGCGGGTCTGGAGCGCCATTCGGAGCGCAGGATTGCCGTGACGGTCCCTCGAGACGCCGATGATTCGGCCGGGGAGCTGGCGCTTGAACCCTTCGCGGCAGGCGATGTAGGCGGCGTGGGGTCCGCCGTACCCCATGGGCACGCCGAAGCGCTGGGTGCTCCCCACCGCCACATCCGCCCCGAACTCGCCCGGCGGCCTGAGGAGGGACAGCGCGAGTATGTCGGCCGCGACGATCACTGCCGCGCCGACCGCGCGGGCCGCTTCGCAGAGTTCGCCATGGTCCCGCACGCCCCCGTCGGTGGCGGGATACTGAACCAGCGCGCCAAAGACCGTCTCGTCCAGGGAGAATCCGTCAACGGGCCCTACCCTGACCTCTATTGCGAGCGGCTCGGCCCGCGTCCGCACCACTCCGATCGTCTGCGGGTGGCAGTCCTCCGCCACCAGGAAGACCGTGCCGCGCCGCCTCCGCCCCGTGCCCTGCACCATGCACATGGCCTCCGCGGCGGCGGTCGCCTCGTCGAGCAGGGAGGCGTTCGCGATCGGCAGGCCCGTCAGGTCGATGACCGTCGTCTGGAAGTTGAGGAGCGCCTCGAGCCGACCCTGCGCGATCTCGGCCTGGTAGGGGGTGTACTGGGTGTACCAGCCGGGGTTCTCCATGACGTTGCGCCGGATGACACCTGGCGTGATGGTGCCGGAGTACCCCATTCCGAGGTAGCTCCGCCACACCTCGTTCCCGGCCGCGATCTCGGCGATGCGGCTGGCAAGCTCGGCCTCTGGCGTGGCCTCGGGGAGCGCAAGCGGCCGGTCGAGCCGGATCGCCTCCGGAACCGCCTCCCGCACGAGCGCGTCCAGGCTCTCGCACCCGATCGTGTCCAGCATGTCGGCCACGTCGCGCGACGACGGACCGACGTGCCGGGCCAGGAAGTCGGGTGGACGGTCGATCGACGTCCGCATCAGCTAGCAGCCCGTGGAAGAAACCCTGACGGCATTCGAGGGGCGCTGCATCCGCGCTGGAGCGCTTCGCTCTGCGTTGCTCCTCGGACCAATAGCGCTGCGGCTATTGGCCCTTCGTCGCGCCTTGCCAGCGGGGCGCTTCGCCGGTCTCGGCGCGCGTCCGGGCCTGTCCACGGACCGCTGGCGCAGCGCGCCTCTCGGTGCTCGCCTGAGTCTATCCACGGACTGCTAGCGACACTCGCATTGTAAACCATGTCCACGGGCTGCTAGGGGAGATGCGCTTCGTACCCCGCCGCGTCCAGCAGGTCGGCGAGTCCGTCGGGGTCGTCCACCTTCAGCAGGACCATCCACCCCTCGCCGTAGGGGTCGCTGTTGACGAGCGCCGGGTCCTGGTCCAACGCCTCGTTCACCGCCAGGACCTCGCCGGCCACGGGGCAGTAGAGGTCGCTCACCGCCTTCACCGCCTCGATGACGCCGAAGGCCTCCATCGCCTCGAAGCTCTCGCCGGGCTCGGGGAGCTCGAGGTAGACCACGTCGCCGAGCTCGCCCTGCGCGTAGTCGGTGACTCCGATATAGAAGGCGTCGGGGTCGTCGGACGGCTTCAGGTACTCGTGCTCGGTCGTGTAGCGGAGCCCATCGGGAATCTCCGACATTCGCCGCATCCTCCGGGTTGGGTCGTCTCTCCTGGCCTCCACCGCGGAGGCACTCCGGCGCGACAGAATAGAATCCGCAGGGGGCGGAAGCGTCAAGGTTGGGAGGCGTTAGATTACCGGCTTCACGACTACCGCCGAAAGAGCGAATGGCAGCGCCCCCCAACCGTCCCCCACTCACCGCTCTCAGCGACGACGAGAGCGGGCTTCGGGACGCGGTGCGCGACTTCGCCGAGTCGGAGGTGGCCCCCCGGGTCGCCCGCATGGACAAGGCGCAGCAGGTCGACTCCGACCTCATCGGGATGCTATTCGAATTCGGCCTCATGGGGATCGAAGTCCCCGAGCGCCACGGCGGCATCGACAGCTCCTTCTTCACTGCCACGCTGGTCGTCGAGGAGCTCTCGCGCGTCGATCCTTCGGTCGCGGTGGTTGTGGATGTCCAGAACACGCTGGTCAACAACGCCATCCTCAAGTGGGGCACCGAGGAGCAGGTGGCCCGCTACCTGCCCCGCCTGGCTTCCGACACCGTCGGTGCCTACGCCCTCTCGGAGGCGGGGAGCGGCTCCGACGCCTTCGCCCTCTCGACCAGGGCGGTGCGCGAAGGCGACGGATGGATCCTGAATGGCCGGAAGCTCTGGATCACCAATGGGGCCGAGGCAGGGCTCTACATCGTCTTCGCGAACGCGCTCCCGGAGCGGGGGTACAAGGGGATCACGGCCTTCGTCGTGGAGAGGAGCGCACCCGGCTTCTCGGTGGGGAAGAAGGAGGACAAGCTCGGGATCCGGGCCTCGTCCACAACGGAGCTGATCCTCGACGACGTGCGGGTCGCCGACGCCGACATCCTCGGCGAGCTCGGACAGGGCTACAGGGTCGCCATCGAGACGCTGAACGAGGGCCGAATCGGCATCGGCGCCCAGATGGTGGGGCTGGCCCAGGGCGCGCTCGACCACACGGTTCGCTACGTGCAGCAGCGGGAGCAGTTCGGGCACCCGGTGGCCGAGTTCCAAGCGGTGCAGTTCCAGCTCGCCGAGATGGCGACCCAGGTCGTGGCGGCGCGGCTCATGGTGTACAACGCCGCCCGTTCGAAGGATGCCGGCACCAGATTCCTGCGCGAGGCGGCGATGGCGAAGATCTTCGCGTCGCGGATCGCCCAGGCGGTGTCGTCGGGGTGCATCGACCTCTACGGGGGGTATGGGTTCACCAGGGAGTACCCCGTGGAGAAGCTCTACCGGGACGCGAAGATCGGCACGATCTACGAGGGAACCGACAACATGCAGCTGCAGACGATCGCCAAGGACCTGCTGCGTGCGTAGGGCGTAGTACACAGCGTGCTGCTGTGACGTGATGCAAGTCCCGGCAGGGCGGGCCGGTCTCGGCCTTCTCTTTCTCGCAGTGCTGGTCGATCTCATCGGCTTCGGGATAGTCCTGCCGGTGCTGCCCTTCTACGCCTCGGACTTCGGGGCCAGCGGCTTTGAGACCGGCCTCCTCTACGCCACCTATTCACTCGTTCAGCTGGTCATGGCGCCTCTATGGGGACGGCTCTCCGACCGTGTGGGGCGGCGGCCGGTCATCATCGTGGGGCTGCTGGGGAGTGCGCTCGCATACACGGTGTTCGCCCGGGCCGACTCGCTGGCGCTGTTGTTCCTCTCCCGCGCCGTAGGCGGCATCGGGGGGTCCACTATCCCCGTGGCACAGGCCTATATCGCCGATGTGACGCCCCCCGGCCACCGTGCCAGCGGGCTCGGGCTCATCGGTGCCGCCTTCGGGCTGGGATTCGTCGTCGGCCCGGCGCTGGGAGGCATCCTCCACGGCCTCTCCCCCGGTTCGCCCGCGGCGCCCGGCTACACCGCCGCCGCGCTCTGTCTCTCCAACGCGCTCGCGGCTCTTATCTGGCTGCCCGAATCCCGGCGTCCCGGCATCCCCCGCGCCCGCTCCCGCTTCAACCTCGGCGCCGCCCTTGCCGAGGCCGGGAAGTCCCGGCAGATACGGCTGATCCTGGCGGGATACCTTTGCATTACCATGGCCTTCGCCACCCTTCAGCCCACCCTCTCCCTTCTCGCCTCCGAGCGCTTCGCGATGGGGACGCGGCAGGCGGGGTACCTGTTCGCGCTCCTGGGGATCGTGTCGGTGATCGTCCAGGGCGGGCTGGTGCGGAGGGTGGTACCGCGTTTCGGCGAGCTCAGGGTGCTCAGGGCAAGCGGGATCCCCCTGTGCCTGGGGCTTCTCCTCCTGAGCGCCGCCACGACCACGCCCCTTCTGCTGGCCGGCCTGGTGCTCGTCGGAATCGGCTACGGCGGCTCGATACCGAGCGTGCTTGCACTCCTTTCCCGCGCGACCCGGCCCGAGCGGCAGGGAGCGGTCCTGGGGCTGGGGCAGAGCGTGGGGTCGCTGGCCAGGGTGCTGAGTCCGGCGCTGGCGGGAGCCCTCTTCGACATCCGGCTCGCGCTGCCCTACGTGGCCGGGGCCGCTCTGATCCTGACAGCGGTCATCTTCGTAGCGGGTCTGGCCCAGCCGGGGGAAGCCGACCCGTGAGGATCACGGTGGTCCTCCACCAGCCCCAGGACGTGGTGAACATCGCGGCGGCTGTTCGCGCCATGGCCAACATGGGACTCGAGCGCCTCGCGGTGGTCGATCCGGCTGAGTTCGATCCGCGGCGGATCACCGGGATCGCGCACCGCACGGAGCGGATCGTCGAGGCGGCTCGGGTCGTGCCGTCGCTCGACGACGCGCTGGCGGACGCGACCTATGTGGTGGGCACCTCGGCGCGCCCGCGTACGGCACGGCGCAACTACCGGCGGCCCCGCGAGCTCGCCGGCCGGATCGTGGAGCGGAGCCGCAGCGGGGATGTGGCCATCGTCTTTGGTCGTGAGGACCGCGGCCTCTCCAACGCGGCTCTGGATAGATGTCACGAGGTGCTCGTCGTCCCCACCAGCCCCGACTACACGTCGCTCAACCTGGCCCAGGCGGTCCTGGTGGTCGCGTACGAGCTCTTCCTCGCCGACGCCCGCCCCGACGCGGCAGCGCCGGAGTTCCCCGCCGGGAAGCGGTCGCTCGGACCCGCCACCGCCGCCGAGCTGGAAGAGATGTACCAGGCGCTGGAGGCGGGGCTGACCGCCGTGGACTTCTTCAGGGCGCGGAAGCCCGAGAGCGTCATGCGCGTACTGCGCACCGTCTTCGGCCGGACGGGGTTGGATGCTCACGAGGCGCGGTTGATCCGGTCGGTGGGCTACGAGGTGCGGAACCGGCTGGAGCGGGCCGGCGAGGACACCCCACGCCCGGGCGCGGCGCGCGTCCCTTCTCGCGAGGGGGAATAGTCGGCCGCAGGGTGCGGACAGAATCCCTCCCAGTGTTCTGAGGGGATCCCTCCCAGCGTTCCGAGGGACCATGGCGCGTAGGGTCCATCGGCGAACCTGCAGTGGGTTCGCTCAACAGCCGTACTCCCATATTATCCTACCATAAAGGAATACGGTCCGAGTCCCGCGAGAGCCACGACCGTTGCGGAGGTTGACATGCAAGCGGTCCGTGGATAGTCTCGCGCGAGCACCGAGAGCGGCGAAGCGCTCCGCGTATCGATTCGGTGAGGAGGTGGCGCATCTCAACGGACGAGGGCATCTAGCAGCCCGTGGAAGAAACCCTGACGGCATTCGAGGGGCGCTGCATCCGCGCTGGTCCGCTTCGCTCTGCGTTGCTTCTTGCACGAATAGCGCTGCTATTCGCGCTGCGAAGCGCCTTGCCAGCCCGGCGCAGCGCCCCTCTCGGTGCTCGCCTGGGTTTATCCAAGGACTGCTAGGAATGAGAATCCACCTGACCAGCGTCGTCGTGGACGACCAGGAGAAGGCGCTTCGCTTCTACACGGAGACGCTTGGATTTCTGGTGAAGCACAACATCCCCCTGGGAGAGTACGCCTGGATCACCGTGGTATCCCCGGAAGATCCCGAGGGGACGGAGTTGCTGCTCGAGCCCGATGGCCACCCCGCGGCCCGTCCGTTCAAGACCGCGCTCATGGAGGACGGAATCCCCAGCGCCTCCTTCGCCGTCGATGACGTCCAGGCCGAGCACGACCGGCTCGTGGGCAAGGGCGTGCGGTTCGTGCAGCCGCCAGCGGAGCTGGGGACGGTCGTGACCGCGGTCTTCGACGACACGTGCGGCAGCCTGATCCAGATTATGGAAGAGAAGCAACAGGGAGAAAGATGATGCTTAGGAACATACTCGCAGCCATCGTCGGCTACATTGCGATCGTCGCCGTGCTCTTCGCGCTTTCCTCGCTTCTGTGGCTGACGCTGGGCCCATCGCGCGCCTTCCAGCCAGGGACGTGGGAGGTGGCCGGCGGCTGGGTGCTCGGCTCCATCGTGATCGGATTCGCAGCGGCGTACGCGGGAGGACGAGTCTGTGCCCGGTTGGCGCACGATGCCAGGGGCGCCACGATTCTGATCGCCATCGTGATCGTGCTCGGAGTGGTGTCGGTCCTGATGCCGGTGGAGGTCGCGGTGGGGCCGCGCCCCGATGACGTGTCAATGATCGAGGCGACCGCGGGCGCGCGCCAGCCGACATGGCTCCGCTGGCTCAACCCGGTGATCGGCGTCGTGGGCGTCTGGTTCGGATCGCGTAAGGTGCGCGCGTAGCCGTCATTCCCCGGGGGGCTGCCGGAGATTCGTCGGTTGGGTGGCGCGACGGCTACTCCTCCTCGAACCCCTGACTCCTGAACCCGAGGCGACCCCGTCGGTAGACGTCCCTCCGGTGCCCGACCTTGAGGATGACGATCACCAGCCGACGTCGGGAGACGCTGTAGAGGATCCGGTATCGTCCGACCCGCACGCGGTAGATATCGTCGTATCCCGCCAGCTTTCTCGCCCCCTGCGGAAACGGGTCCTCCGCCAGGAGAAGCGTCCTGCGGACCACGCGCTCCTGATCGCCCCGAGGGAGCCTGCGCAGCTGCTTCTCCGCCGTGCGGGAGACCTCGACCTCATAGCGTCCCATCGAGCCGGAGCTCCCGGATCACATCGGCCAGCGGCCGAGTCGGCTCGTGCCGAATTCGCTTGAGATCGTCAATGTCCTCAAGCTCCTCGAGTCGATCCAGCAGGGCCTCCTGGACGAAGTGACTCACGACCAGTCCCCGGGATTTGCAGAACTGGACGACCGCCCGCTTCAGGGCTTCGTCCACCCTGACGTTGATCTGCACCTTCCCCATCTCGCACTCCTCGGTTGGCGGCTCCGACGAAGATCAAAGCTAGCAGTTGCTATACAACGAGACAACTGGCCGGTGCCCGGCATCGGCCTCGGGGGGCGGCGTGGCCCCCGCCTCGGAACGGCGGCGGACCCGGTTCCGCTACCGGTGCCGGTACCGGACGGCCGTGGCGTTGGTGGAGAGGGCCAAAGTGGACGAATCGGTCGTGTGCTAGCTTTGCGGTATGGCGCATCCTGACCTCCTGAACCTCCTAAAGACGGAGATCGACAAGGCGGGCCACGAAATGGGCATGTGCAACGTGCTCATCGCGGGTCGCACCGGGGTCGGCAAGAGCACCCTGATCAACAGCATCTTCCATGGCAGGATGGCCGCTACGGGCCAGGGGAAGCCCGTCACCAAGACCACTCGCTTCATTACGAAGAGCGACGTGCCGCTGGGGATCTGGGACACGCGCGGCCTGGAGATGGAGGACTTCGAAGAGACACTCGACGAGCTGACGCGACTGGTGGAACGGAGGGCCGCCGACCCCGATCCCGGACGCCACATCCATGTAGCGTGGCTTTGCGTGCTCGAGGACAGCCGCCGGGTCGAGGACGCCGAGCGGAACCTGTGCCGGATGCTGGCTCAGCACGTGCCCGTGCTCGGGGTCATCACCAAGGCGCGAAGCGACAAGGGGCTTCGCGCCAAGGTGCAGGGCCTCCTTCCCGAAGCCAGGAACGTCGTGCGCGTCAGGGCGATTCCCGAGACGCTCGACGGCGGAACCACGCTGGGTCCGATGGGACTGGAGGACCTGATCGAGGTGACGATGGAGTTGCTGCCCGAAGGCACGAGACGCGCTCTCGCCGCTGCTCAGGGCGTCTCCAAGCGGCACAAGAGGGAACGTGCCCGCCGCACGGTGTACTCTTCCGCCTCGGCGGCGGCTGCCGCCGGGGCGATTCCGATCCCGTTTGCCGACGCCGCCGTGCTGGTACCGATCCAGGTCGGAATGCTGGCGCGCGTGTCCGTGCTGTACGGATTCGACGTCACACAATCGTACCTGAAGGGTCTTGTGGCGGCCGCGATCGGACCAACGGCTGCAACGGTGGGCGGCAAGGCCATCGTCGGGAGTCTCCTCAAGCTGATCCCCGGTGGGGGCACGGTTCTGGGCGGTGTGATTTCGGCGACCACAGCCGCCACGCTCACAACCGCGCTCGGCGAGCTCTACATTGCCACGCTCGACGCAGCGTTCGCCAATACCGCGCAGGGGAGCATACCGGACCCCACCAAAGTTGCGAAGGAGTTCGAGAAGAGCGCGAAGAAGGCAAGAGGCGACACCCTGTTGGGCCGCTTGCGGCGCGGAATCGGCAGGCTGCCGCCCTTCCGCAAGTGACCAACAGCAGGACTATCTGCCGCCAACGGCAGCGCCACCCTCATGGCCCCGTCGCCTTCATCCCCGGTGTCGGCCACACGAAGCCCTTCCCGCTCGGCCGCCTCGCCGAGGCGCTGATCGAGGCAGAGGGAAAACCAGCGGGCTTGCGAGCTGCTCGCTTACCAGCGGGGCCGCGCCAAGCTGGCCAGCATCGGCGGCCCGAAGCGGGTGCCGCGCCAGCACTGCGTTCGCCCGGGCGAGTCCCGACACGGCCGAGGGTCACTCGATCGTCGAAGCGTAGCCCGTCTGCCACTCGCCGCTTTCCCTCAGTTCCTCTCTCCATTCCTTCAATCCCTTCAGTTTCTCCTTGTCCCCCTCCTGTTCGGCCTCCCTAATCATCTGCGTCACCAGAACCCTGATAGGCATTGGCATCAGCCTCTCCTTTCTCCAAGTCCGAAGCCCAGAAGCCCCGGGTGCGCACGGAAAGCACGTTGCTCACCTCGTCCCAGCTGGCGGCGAAGCCGCGAAGGCGGTCGAGAACCGCCCGCCGCTCCGCCCGGGTCAGTGCCCCTTCGCGCGCACGCCTCTCAAATCGCGCTCGTGATCTCCGTCCTCGTCCACGCCCAGGTGACGATGTCGTCGTCTTCCAGAAGCCAGGTCCGGGCCAGCCGGCTCCAGGGCTCGGAGACGATCAGCGGGACAAGCGCAGACGCATCCCAATACCTCACAGCCGGTCGGTCCGGTCCTCGGTGAGAGCCTGCGAAGTGCTGGTCGGCAGCTCAAGGGGAGGGCTGTCGAGAATCGATGTGGCCGGACCCTCGAGGGGCCTGAGAAGGCCATCGCGGACCATCCGGTCGTGAGCAGTACCAACCTGGTCTAGATATCGAATAAATCGTCAGGGTCGATTACGAGGTCGAGGTCGCACGTGCGACCCCGGAAATCCCCCTTGAATCCTTCGGCAACATCGACTTCGGTGCTCTCGAATGTCAGATCGACGGAGCAGGTGTCGGTATCGCCGTTTCGCCTCCGCCACGTCACTGCACCCCCTAACACGGCCTCGATTTCGCCCTTCACAACTTCGAAACCGCCGTCGAATACCAACCAATACTCTACCGTGTACTCGACATTCGGTTCTCCGTTCAGAGTCAGCGTATCGCCGACGGTATCCACCTCGCAGTCGGTCGGGGCGATCGTCGCGTGGCCTTCGAACCATACCGAGTCCGCGGTCTCACCTTCGTCGATGATTCGGAGGGTTAACGTGGCCTCTCCGCCAACGGAGCATTCCACCGTGCTGGAGCCTTCGTCCTCGTCACTTTCATCAATCAGCGAAATGATCTCACGCAGCAGGACAACCGCTTCGCGATCGGTGAGGGGGGTTGCCGGTTTCGTCGAATCACAGGAAGCGACACCGGCGGCAAGCAGAACGAGTAAGAGTGGCGGGGCATGTCTCATGGTGTTTCCCTAGTTGAGTTCCGTGCTGCGGCTCGGACCTGCCGTGAACACGGTTTCCGCACACGAGCCCATCGGAGTTGAAATCGAATGCGGGATCATCAGGAGCCCCCCATCGGGATCACATACGCCACCTGGATGGACATCGAGCGGTTCTTCACGCTGTCCACCTGCTCGTCGTCCGTCTCGTCTACATTCATGACCCCGAGCGTGTACGCGCCATCGACCCGGAGGCTGCTCATCTGGACTCCGGCCCCGACCAGGACACCGAGATCCAACGAGGTAACGCCGTCCGAACAGTCTTCGGTTCCTTCTCCTGAGGTGAACGAGCACCCCATGCTGACCCCCAGCGCCGGGCCCCCGAGCATGTGGAACGACATCCCCCCGTCCATTGAGGCAGAAGGCCTCGCAAGAGCGGTGAGCTCAAAGTAGTCCACTTTCGCGTCGCCATCGAACGTCTCGCCCAATAGATCTGCACTGGCCTTGTAGCCTTTCTGGATGTACGCTCCGCCGAGCTGTAGGTCGACAGCTCTCGACAACGGCGTGGTCATGGAGACGCCCACCGTGAAGCCCATGCGGTTTTCCGGCGGGACGTCAAACCCGGTCCCGGAGAGCTGGACTTTTGGCTCCTCGCTGTTCCGAATGGGTGAGGGTTGAAAGGCTGCCAGCGTCGCTGATGTGCCGCCGGAGCTTGTGGTGACCATCGACACACTCCACGTACAGCACCGTTGACGGCGCGACGGCTACGGGTACTGCCGCTTGACAGGGAGTAGGGGTGGAAGGTGCGGACGGCCTTTCGACACGGCTCCGGTATCGGGAGATTGGGCGAACAGGACCGGGGTGCCTGATCCGGATCCCTGCGGAGCCTCGCCGTCCGGATCCCCGGCTTCCGCAGGGGGAGCCGACCGAGGGGAGCGGGCGGGAGAGAATCGCTGTGGAGCGGACGAAGCTGTTCGAGCAGGCGCTGGGGCTTGAGAATCCCTGGTACGTGGAGAAGGCCGAGTTCGACCCGAAGGCGCGGAGGCTCGATCTGCACCTGAACTTCGAGGCCGGAGGGGTGTTCGAGTGCGGTGGCTGCGGTGACGGGGGCTGCAAGGCGTACGACACGGCCTGGAAGCGGTGGCGGCACCTGAACTTCTTCCAGCACGAGGCCTTCCTGCACGCGCCGGCGCCGCGGGTGAGGTGTCCTTCGTGCGGGGTCCGCCGGGCTCGGGTGCCGTGGGCTCGCCCGAGGAGCGGGTTCACCCTGCTCTTCGAGGCGCTCGTGGTGGCGATGGCGGCGCAGATGCCAGTGCGGGCTGTGGGGCGGATCGTCGGGGAGCACGACACGCGGCTGTGGCGGATCGTCAAGCACCACGTGGACGAGGCGAGAGCGGCGGCGGACCACGGCAGCGTGCGGGCGGTGGGAGTGGACGAGAAGGCGTGCCGCCGGGGCCACAGCTACGTGACCTTCTTCGCGGACCTGGACGGGCGGAGGCTGCTCTACGCGACCCCGGGGCGCAAATGGGGGGTGCTGACGGAGTTCCGGAAGGACCTCGAGGCCCACGGGGGAAGCGGGGACGGAGTCCGGGAGCTGTGCATGGACATGTCGGCGGCCTACATGAAGGGAGCGCGCGAGTCGTTCCCGGACGCCGAGATCACCTTCGACCGGTTCCATGTCGTGAAGCTGCTGAACGAGGCGGTGGAGAAGGTGCGCCGCGCGGAGCAGAAGGGGCGTCCGGAACTGAAGCGGAGCCGGTGGCTGTGGCTGTGGAATCCGGAGCGCCTGACCCCGGACCAGCGAGAACGTCTGGACGAACTCCTCGATCCGGCGCATCTCGCCCTCGACACGGCCGAGGCCTACCGGCTCAAGCTCGCGTTCCAGGAGTTCTGGGACCTGCCGCCCGAACTCGCCGCGCTTCACCTCGAAGTGTGGTGCCTGCACGCCGAGCACAGCGGCCTCGCGCCAATGGCCAGGGTGGCCAGAACCATCCGCAGGCACTCGCCCGGAATCCTCCGTTGGCTTCGATCCCGGATCAGCAACGGTATGCTGGAAGCCATGAACTCCCTCGTCCAGGCCGCCAAAGTGCGCGCGCGCGGATACCGCACCGCCGACAACTTCATCACCATGGCCTACCTCGTATGCGGCAAGCTAGCCTTCAACCTGCCCACTTGAATCAGCGAGGAGGCGGACTTTTGCCATGGTGAGGCCACCCCCAATCGACAGAGAGGTCTGGGAGGCGAGCGAAGCCGGCGCGAGCAGCACGGTCACCGTGAGCGAAGCGAGGAAGGACCGGTTCATCATGGGTTGGACTTTCCTCGGGTAGAGTGGATTCGGGGCGACAGCCCGGCGGCACGCGCCAAGAGACATCTGGCGTATCATAACCGGGGCGCGAGCGGCCGCGGCCCTTGAAGGATCCAGGTATGGCATAGGGTTCTTCCCTGAAGGCCACTCTGCAGTCCCCGCCGCGCCTGCCCTCTCTCTGCCCGAGTGACCGTACGCGTCGTCACTCCGATCCGCAAGACCGGCTACCCCTCGGCCTCCAGGGGCTCCGGGTCCACCGGGGGCTGCCAGATCTGGATCCCCGGGAAGGTGGCCAGAAACCACCGCACGGCGATGAGGAAGAGGCCCAGGAACATGAGCCCGATCAGCGGAGTCGCCGCCGAGAAGGCGGGGTCGCCCGCGTGGTGCAGGGAGGGGAAGATCAGCATGTAGTGCCAGATCCAGAGTCCCGTGAGCACCACCATCGCGAAGGTCTGCAGGACGCGGGGGGTCCGCTTGGGCCGAGCGCCGAGGAGCCCGGCGAAGGGGACCACGAAGCACATCACGATGACCGCCGCCGAGAGTCCGCCCCACGGCTCCCCCACCCGAGTGACCACCCAGGCCTGCTCCCACGGCAGCTTCCCGTACCAGATGACGATGTACTGCGACCAGAAGAGGTAGGTCCAGAAGACGGCGAAGGCGAAGGTGAGCTTGCCGAGGTCCCAGAGCTGCGACTTGCCGACGTGCTCCTCCACCACAGGACTCAGCTGCCTCAGGAAGACGGCGATGACGGCCGTCGCGGCGAAGCCTCCCCAGAGGGCGCCCATGAAGAACCAGCCGCCGAAGAGCGTCGAGAGCCAGTGCGGCTCGAGCGACATCGCCCAGTCGAACGCGACCACGGTCATGACGATCGCGTAGACCACGACCAGGAGCGGTGCCATCCGCGTCATGCGGCGATAGCTCTGCGCCTCCTCCTGCTCCTGGCCGACCCACCCCCTGGTGAAGCGCTCCCGCCACCAGGAGCTGCCGCCGCCACCCCGGTCCGACGAGGCCAGCATCGCCGCGGCCCTCCCCAGGTCGGGGCGGAGCGCCAGGTAGACGAAGCCGCAGGCCATCGCGAAGAGCGCGAGCACCCCTGCCAGGTTCCTGCTCACTAGGAAGGGGACGTTCAGATAGGCCGCCTTCTTCTGGACGATCGGATCGTCCGCCATCATCGCGATCCAGGGGAAGTAGTCCTCCCTGAGCGAGACCAGCATCGGGATGAAGAGGACGAAGGCAATCGGCAGGTACGCGGCGAAGGAGTGGTGAATGCGGCGCACCGACCAGTTCCACTTCGCCTTCACGATCCAGGTGACCACCCCGACCATCACCCCGCCGAGGGCGATCGAGGCGAAGTAGTTCCAGTTCACCACGTACGACTTCCACGCAAGCTGCGGATCGCTGCCGAGAGTCACGAAGAAGGAGACCGCGCCGACTACCACCATCAGCCGCAGGAGCGCGCTTCCGGCCCGGCCCCGGCCTAGGTGCCACAGCGGAATCGTCTCTGGAACTTGGTGGCGCGCCATCGCCTACCCAGCCTCCTCGTGGGCCTCGTGGTCGCGGCCGTCCACCCCGGCGGCCGCTTCCTCCACCGCTGGTTCCGACTCCGCTTCGGGCGCAACCACCGTGACGAGCCCCTGGAGTTGGCGGAGGTAGTTGACGATGTGCCAGCGGTCGTAGTGGCCGATCTGGTGGCCGTAGGCGGGCATGAGCCCCCGTCCGACGCGGATCAAGGCATAGAGATAGCCGTCGCTGTGCCCCTTCGCGGTCTCTCCCTGCAGCGGATAGGCCACCATCGCGGGGTGCACCTCGAAGATGTAGCCCGTCGTACCTGCGCCGTCGGGGCCGTGGCAGACTATGCAGACGCGCTCGTACAGCTCCTCGCCCCGGGCGAGCGACCTCTCGGTGGCTGGGACCGGGTTGACGAGGCGGTCCAGCACCTCGGGGCGGGCGGTGAGATCCCCCTGCGCGAAGGGGGGCGGCAGATCGAGCGCCCCCTCCGGCTGCCCGACATTCACCTGGTAGGGTCCGGCCGCGTAGTTCCCCGCCGAGAAGGGCACCGAGCCCTCGGGCGGGAGCAGCGTGTGCTCGTACGGGTCGAAGGAACGCTGGTCGCGCATGCTCCGCCCGAAGACATCGCCCAGGAAGTCGTCGAGCGGCACGCACCCGTGCAGGGCGGCCGCCACGAGCAGGAGCGCCCAGGCGCCCCGTCGCCGCGCGGTTCCCGCGCCAGCCTCAGACATCGAATCCCTCCGGGTCCTCGCGAAGCTCGCTGGGGCCGTGCCGCTCCAGGATCTCGCGGAGGTCGTCGGCCTGGGCGGGCGGCACCGTCACGTAGACGCCGAAGCTCCCGTTGGAGCACTCCGGGTGGTACGCCACCAGTGGTCGGAAGTTGGGCAGCCCGGCGTTCAGGAAGAGACCGATCACCGTCGAGAGGGCGCCGAAGAGGATCGCCAGCTCGAAGGCGATCACCACGTAGGCGGGCATCGACAGAATCGGCTTGCCCCCGGTGACGAGCGGCCAGTCCATCGAGGTCCAGGCGGTGAAGGCGAAGCCTGTCGCCGCGCCGGTGAGGGCTCCCGCCAGGGTGAAGACGCGCACCGGGCTGTGCCTGTGGGCCAGGCCCTCCTCGAGCAGCTCGTGCTCGGGGAGCGGCGCGTAGGCGCGGAGCCTCCGGTACCCTCTGGCGCGGAGCTCCTTGCAGGCGTCCACGGTGGCGTCCAGGTGCTCGAAGAGGGCGAAGAAGCCCAGATGGCCCGGACGATGTCTTGCGCGGAAGATCATGCGGCCGCCTTTCCTCGTCTGGGCGGGGGCACCACCTCCTTCATCTCCGCGATCGCCACGGGAGGGAGCAGCCGCGTGAAGAGGAGGAACCAGAAGCCGAACCAGGCGAAGCTGCCGAGCAGGATCCCCATCTCGATGATCGAGGGGCGGTAGAGGCCCCACGCCCACGGCTCGTACTCGTGCGAGAGCGAGGTCACGATGATCACGTAGCGCTCGAACCACATCCCGATGTTGATGAAGATCGAGATCACGAAGAGCGCCGCAATCGATCTTCGCACCCGCCGGAACCAGAGCATGAGCGGCACCAGTCCGTTGCAGGTGAGCATGATCCAGTTGGCCCACCAGTAGTGCCCGAAGACCCGGTTCCAGAACGACCCCCGCTCCGGCGGCTCGCCCGAATACCAGGCCAGGAAGTACTCGACCAGGTAGGCGTAGAGCACGATGGCGCTGGTGAGCATGCACAGCTTCGCCATCGCCTCGAAGTGCTTGACCGTGAGGTACTCCTCGAGGCCGAAGAACTTCCGCATCGGCACGGCCAGGGTGATCACCAGGGCGACTCCGGAGAAGATCGCGCCGGCGACGAAGTAGGGCGCGAAGATCGTGGTGTGCCACCCGGGCACGATCGCCATCGCGAAGTCCCACGAGACCACCGAGTGCACCGAGAGGACCAGCGGGGTCGCCAGCGCGGCCAGGTAGATGTACGCCTTCGAGAAGTGGTGCCACTCCCGGTCGGTCCCCCGCCACCCCAGCGAGATGATCTGGTAGAACTTCTTCCTGAGGCCCCGTGCGTGGTCGCGCGCCGCCGCCAGATCGGGGATCGTCCCCAGGTAGAAGAAGACCGCCGAGACGGTGAAGTAGGTGGTGATCGCGAAGACGTCCCACACCAGCGGCGACCGGAAGTTCGGCCAGAGGAAGCGCGAATTGGGGTAGGGGACGAGCCAGTAGGCGTGCCAGACCCGTCCCACGTGGATCAGGGGGAAGAGGCCCGCGGTCATCACGGCGAAGACGGTCATCGCCTCCGACGCCCGGTAGATCGCCTGCCGCCACGGGGCGCGGAAGAGGAAGAGGATCGCCGAGATGAGCGTCCCCGAGTGCGCTATGCCTACCCAGAAGACGAAGGTGGTGATGTAGACCCCCCACCCCACGGGAGCGTTCAGCCCCGAGACGCCGATCCCCTTGTAGATCTGGTAGAACCAGCAGACGAGGAAGACGCCGACCCCGGCGGCCGCCATCGAGAAGAGCGCCCACCAGCCGGCTCCGGGACGCGACATGACGCGGAGCACGTCGCGGTTGACGTCCTCGTAGCGACGAACGTCCGGGTTGGGGAGCGCGCCCCGCTGCGTCAGATCGGCGGTCGCCATGGCCTAGTGGCCGCCCTCCTCCACCTCGTGGTGGACCACCTTCTTGAGGTAGTGCACGGCCGGCTGCGTGTTGATGAGCGGGTCGAGGACCCGGTAGGAGCGTTCGTCCCCGGCGAGCGCCCTGACGCGCGACTTCGGGTCCTTGATGTTGCCGAAGCTGATCACCTCGGTCGGACAGACGCTCTGGCAGGCGGTCCGGACCTCGCCGTCGGCCACCTCGCGACCCTCCAGGCGGGCGCGGTTGCCGGCGTCCCGGATGCGCTGCACGCAGAAGGTGCACTTCTCCATGACGCCGTTGTCGCGGACGGTGACGTCCGGGTTGAATTGCCAGTTCATCGGCTCGGGGATGTTCCCGCCCTTCTCCGGATCGGAGGTGTACCTGTACCAGTTGAAGACCCGGACCTTGTACGGGCAGTTGTTGGCGCAGTAGCGGGTGCCGACGCAGCGGTTGTACGCCTGGGCATTCAGGCCGTCCGGCGTGTGGTACGCCGCGAAGACGGGGCAGACGGGCTCGCACGGCGCGTTGTTGCAGTGCTGGCAGAGCATCGGGAGGAAGCGGATGTCGAGCGGCCCGGAGTGTGAGGCGTCCACCGTCTCGTAGTACCGCTCCATGCGCAGCCAGTGCATCTCGCGCCCCATCAGCGCCTGGTTCTCCCCCACCCATGGTATGTTGTTCTCCGCCTGGCAGGCCGTGATGCATGCACCACACCCGTTGCACCTGTCCAGATCGACGGCCATCGCCCATCTGGGGTGATCCTCGCCGTACTCGCCGAAGTCCGAGCCCGGAAGGGGAAAGTCCTCGGCGCGTCCCTCGGTCGGCACGCCCTGGAAGCCGCCCGCCTCCTGGAGCTCGTGGAGGGCGTGGTGGCCGTGCTGGCCGCCGCCGTGGCCGTTGGCGTGCCCGTGCCCGAGGGCGGCGAGAGCCACCGCCGGGGCGACGTTGCGGTCGTCCTGGTCGCTGGAGCCCTCGGTCGAGGCGAGGCGCCGCCAGGCACCCGTCGGGGTGACCGTGGCCGTGGTCGAGATCAGCGATAGCGTCCCCGAGGTCGCGTCCGACGCGCCGGCCAGGAGCGTCATCGGGTTGACCCCGTTGCCGTTGGCGAAGCGGCCGTAGTCCGTGTGGCCACCGCCCATCGCAATTGCCACCGCGTCCTCGCGAATTCCCGGGTAGAGGAAGACGCGGAGCTCCACCTCGCCCTGCCCGGTGGCGACCCGCACAAGATCGCCGCTCCGGAGCCCCATGCGCTCGCCCGTGGCAGGGTTCATCTCCAGCCACGACTGCCACATCACCTTCGAGACCGGGTCCGGGAGCTCCTGCAGCCAGGGGCTGTTGGAGTGGCTGCCGTCGCCGAAGCGCGGCGAGGGGTGCACCAGGAGCGTCAGGTGGCCGTCGCCCGCGATCGAGGGAAGGTCGAAGTCGACCGCCCTCCTCGGGCGGATCATCGTCGACAACTGCTCCACATCGCCCGCGTGCGTCAGAAAGCCAGCCCTGAGCGCCTCTCGCCACCTCGCCTCGGCCGCGAGCGCCGCATCCCCCTCCCCGGCGCCTCCCGGAAGGGTGGCCGGGTGGACCGAGCGGATGTACTCCCTGAGGGTCGGCGCACCCAGGTCGTGGCCGAGGCGGCGACCCGTCTCGAGGAGCACATCCGCCATCGGGCGGGCGTCGAAGAGCGGGACTGTGCGCATCGCGGGCTGCCGCACCGAGTAGACCGACTGCGCAGCCCCGTTGTCGCCAGCGGGGAGCGTGGCGGCGCCGTCGCCCCACGACTCGAGCGCGTGAGCGCTGGGGAGCACCAGGTCGGCCATCGCCGCGGTCTCGTCGATCGCCGTGGCGAAGGCGACCCTGAAGGGCACCTTCGCGAAGGCGTCCCGGAAGCCCGCGTCGGGCGGCAGCGCGTACGCCGGGTTGGTCCCGGAGACGACGGCCACGCCGTAGGCGCCCGATCCCATCTCCTGGACGCAATCCACCATGGCCCCATAGGAGGAGGCCTCGGTCTCGGGACTGGCGGAGATGGTGAGCGTCCGCCCCAGGCTCCCGGCGGCCGCGTTCAGGATGAGGACCGCCAGGTTCGACGCCGTGGCCCGCTCGTGGTGTCCGGCCAGGCCGGGACCGAGCGCGAGGGCCGATCCGGTCGAGAAGTGGTCGGCGAGCGACGAGAGCGCCTCGACCTCGACCCCGGCGTCGCGGGCGGCGTCCTCGAGTGTGTGCTGCGCCACCATCCCGCTGTACGGTCCGGCGTCTCCGCCGCGCCGGACGAGCTCGCCCGCCACCGCCAGGGCGATCCTTCCCTCCGAGCCCGCCCTGGCGGGGATCCACTCGTCGGCGTTCTGTCCGGTGAGCGAGAGCCTTGGCCCGACGAATACGAACTTGCCCTTGGCACCGTGGTCCATGCCGTGCATCGCCGCGAAGTCAGCGGCGAAGCGGACCGGCGAGAGCCATGTCTCCAGGAAGTCGGCCCCGAAGGAGACGAGGAAGTCCGCCGCCGCGATGTTGTAGCTCGGCAGCGCGTCCACCCCAAAGGCGATCCCCACCGCCTCGCGCAGAGCCGAGTCGTGGAGGGGGTCGTAGACGACTCTGCGTCCGCCGACAGCCCCCGCGAAGCGTTCCAGGAGGTGGCCCTCCGCCAGCCCCTTGCGACCGGTCAGGAAGACCGAGCGCCCTCCGGTTCCCAGCCGCTCGGCGAGGAGCTCCAGCGCGTCGTCCCAGCCGACGGGCTCGAAGCCGTCCGAGGTCGCGCGCAGCGGCGATGCGACGCGGTCGGGGTTGTAGAGCCCCTGCAGCGCCGCCACCCCGCGGGAGCAGAGACCGCCTCGGGAGATCGGATGGTCGGGGTTTCCCTCGATCATGACCGCGCGGCCCTCGCGGGTGCGCACCCGGATCCCGCAGGCGCCCTCGCACTCGCCGCAGGTGGATGCGTACCAGGTCGCGACCCCGGGAGTGATCTCCTCCGGGGGCACGACGTAGGGAATCAGCCGCTCGACCTCGTCGGTCGAGCATCCGGCGGCCGCGGCGCCGGCGCCGCCCACCCCGACGACCTTCAGGAAGTCGCGCCGTCCGAGGTCGCTCATCGGGCTCCTAGCTGTCCACGGGCCGTTAGTAGTGGCATACCGTGCAGTCCCGGGAGGCGCCGCGCTCCAGGTGGCAGGAGACGCACCACCCCATCCGCAGATCGCCCGCCTCGGGCGCCACCACCTCCAGCACGCCCATCTCCTGCACCTCCCCGTGGCACGTCTGGCACGTCACCCCGGCCGCGACGTGGCGCATGTGGGGGAACCTCACGTGATCGCGAACCTTGTAGATGCGCTTCCACGGGATCGGAGTCCCGGCGGCGTAGTAGCCGCGCACCTTGCCGATCTCCGCCTGGGCCTGCTCGGTGCGGCCACCGACGATCCCCTCGAGGTGGCAGCCCATGCAGAGCGAGACGGGCGGGATGCCGGCGTCCACCGAGCGCTCCGCCGAGAAGTGGCAGTACTGGCACGACATCGTGAACTGCCCGGCGTGCGTGTCGTGGGGGAACTGGATCGGCTGGGAGGTCGGGTCCAGCTCCCCGAGCTGGGCGAGCTGGGCTACCCGGGTCTCGACGGGGGGCCGTCTGAAGCCGACGGTAACGGCGACGAGAAGCAGGGCGAATGTCCCTGCCGATACTGCCAGCCACAGCCTGCGCGTTTGCGGAGTCGGCATCGAGGACCCGCTGGCGGGTCGGTTAGGAGGAGAGATGGAATCCCAGGCGCACCTGTCGCGCCGAGGAAAGGTAGAGTCTGCGCTTGGGGCGTGTCAACGAACGGTCTGCCCCGTGGGCGGGGAGCCAGCTCCAGGCGGGAGCGGGCACGAAGCGGTGCGCCGACAGATCGACGGGCAATGATCGCGACGACGGTCGCGCCGGCGCTCCTCGCGGTCGGCCGCACTGACTCGCTGCCTCGCGGAATGCGGACTGGCTCGGCCTTACGTTTAGGCTGCGGCCTTTACCCCTCGCGCCGCCCTAACCGCCACCTACGGAGGGCCCGGTCATGCCAGCAGCCCGTGGACAGGCTCCCCACGGCAGGAGCGGCGCTGCATCCCCGCCGGACCGCTCGCTCGCTTCTCCACCGTGTAATGTATGCTTTACAAATTGTAATTCACGGTTTACAGTGCCTGTGCCCTTGGCCTCGCCCTGTGCCCAGTTGTCCTAGCCGGTTGGGGCGATGAGCGCCTTTCCATCCCAGGGGGCAGCCGGGGGGCTCTCCGAGGCGCTCGCCGCAAACCCCCTCCTCGCCCTCGTGGTCCTCTTCGGCGCAGGCGTCGCCACGAGCCTCACCCCCTGCGTCTACCCCATGATACCCATCACCGCGTCGGTCATCTCGGGGACCGCGCGCGACCGGCAGCCCTGGCGACGCACCCTCGGGCTCACCATGACCTACGTCACGGGCATGGCGCTCCTCTACGCCGCGCTCGGGATCCTGGCGGGGCTCACCGGCACCCTCTTCGGGACGGTGAGCGCCAGCCCCTGGGCGCTCCTGGCGATCGGCAACCTCCTCCTCGTCTTCGCGCTGGCCATGTTCGACGTGATCCCGGTGCGGGTGCCGCAGCGCCTGGCGGCTTGGGCCGGGGCTCGCGACGGAGGGTCGTACGGAGCCGTCTTCGTGCTGGGGGCGACTTCCGGAGTTGTGGCCGCGCCGTGCGGGGCGCCCGCCTTCGCGGCCGTGCTCGCATGGGTCGCCGCCACGCGCGCCGGGTTCATGGGATTCGCCTACCTCTTCGTCTTCTCCCTGGGGATGACGGCGCTCCTGGTGGTGGTGGGGCTCTTTTCGGGTACGCTGTCGCGTCTCCCGCGGGCCGGTAGGTGGATGGTGGCCGTCAAGCGGGCGGCGGCCGTCGTCATGCTGGGAGTGGCGCAGTACTACTTCGTACAGGCCGGATACAACCTGTAGCGGACAACCGGGCCCGCCAGGAGCGGGGGTCGGCATCCTGGCAGGGGCGCGTCCGCGCTGGCCCGCGGCGCACCCGCCGATGGGCTAGGGGGCCGTGGACAAGCCTCCTACGGGCCGAGGCCTTCAGGGTCCGGCCAGTCTCTCCAGTACGGATTTCGCTGCTTGAAGTTGGGTCAGTGAAGTAGTGCGATCAGATGTCGAAGTGCTGGTGGATCGGTGCCTGATAAGGAACACGGGTCCGGCTACTCGTCTCTCATCGGGTTTCCGCGGAACTCGAACCAGTCAAACTCGAATCCGTCCCCCTCGCCATCGGTCGTCCAGCAGTTGCCGAAGATGATCCCAAAGCTCTCGGCCGTGTGGGGAGGGTCCACGCCACCGGGCATCGATCCGGTCATGTCCTTTACGAATATTGTGTCGCCATCTGTGCCGGTCGCAAAGAAGTGATTGTCGCGAAGACCGAAGACGATCCGCGTCTCCCCGTCCCAATCAATCGGGTAGTCCTCGTCTGGGTTTGACCGGGCGATCGGCCCATATTCATATCCATTCGGATAGCTGCTCCAGTACACCTCCCATTGCTCGGGGTCCGTGAACCCGGTGGCGTAGTCCAGCTCGAAGCCCAGCGTCCCGAACTCCTCGTGCCCGGTCCTCACGACCAGCGTCACACACAGGTAGTCCTCCCCTTCATCGCTGTTCGTGATCTCAGACACGGGGGTCTCGACCTCCCATCCGTCCACCACCCGAGCTCCATCGAGCGAGACCAGTATCTCCGGAAAATAGTCGACGTTGTCCAAAATTAGATGCAGGTCCTCATCGACGATCGTCGCCGTGCCGCCTTCCATGTTCGATCGATCCCACGACACGAGACCGTTGTCGAAGTCGTCCCGGAACCTAAAGAGCGCTACCACAAGTGCCCGGAACTCGTACCTGGCCGTATCCCCGTGCTCGTCGGTTGCAATGGCGATCACCTGCGTCAGCCCCTCGGACAGGCCGCTGACACTGAGCACCGATCCGTTCACCGCAGTCTCCACCAGCGAGGAGTCCCTGGTCTCCGCATGAAACGTCAACGGATCTCCGTCCGGATCCGCGAAGTGATCTGTCAACGTGATCTCGATATCGTATCCCACATGGATCGCGCGTCGTGAAATCCCCGTGGTGACCTCGGGCGCCCGGTTCGGCACTGTCACACCGAACACCTGCGACGCCAGCGCGCCACTGGGGTCCGTGGCCGTCACCGTCACCTCCGCCTCGCCCTGGCGGATTCCGGTCAGCCTCAGAACCCGATTCCTCTCGACCACAGCGGTCACGACGCCGACATCGGCGCTCTCCGCCCCGTAGGACATCGGGTCTCCGTTCGGATCGTCGAAGTAGGTCGAGAGGCCGTCGACCTCCACCACATCCGCCACGAACAGTTCCTGGTCAGCGACATCGCCCACCGCCGCGGGCGGCTCGTTAGGCGGCGGGCCGGTGTCGCCGCACCCCGCCAACATAACAATGAGCGCGAAACCGGAAAGTGCTGCCCAGCAAGTTCTGGCTGACATCCGATTCTCCTCTTGCTGTCGACGTCGCCCGCGCCAGCGCCCAGCGAGCCTCATCCCTTCGGCCTGACGTCGATGTAGTCGAACAGTGCCTTGTCCTCATCGCTAAAGACGCTATATATTCCAAGTCCTACCGCGGTCATGCTCTCCGGTACATCTTGAGACGAGTTTGATACCTCCTCGCCGTCGAGTGTCAGGACCATGACGCCATCCGCGAACTCCCACTCGACCTCCACCAGCTCACCGAACTCGACATCCAAGACATCATCATCCAGAATGTCCCAATCATCCTCGTTCGCATCGTAGACCCAGATAATCCACTCGAGGAAACCGATATCCAGGTCTAGTGACAGCTTCGAGTATCGGGCATCGCCTGTATGTACCTCTATCGTCGCAATTCCCTCGGGGCCGTCGTCGTGATCTTCCACCGTCGCGGACGTCTTGAGCACCCAATCCGACTCGATTCTCCTCAACCCCCGATAGGCGTGAGGAATGTCATCTGCCTGCCCGTCGGCACTATCGACCGCCAGCATCGAATCCTGAAGCGAGATCCGGGCGTATCGGGCTTCCCACCCGTTCAGGCTGCCCGCGGTATCGAAGTCCTCCCGAAACTCCCGCGACGGGCATACCGGACCAGGTTCATGGCTTGGAATCGTCGCCAGCCAGCTCTGGAACTCGTCGTCCTCGGGTGAGCAGAGTCCGTCCTGGTCGTTCCATGAGAAGCGAGTCATGGAATTCCCGATGAACTCCCGGGGGAGGTCTCCCGTCAACTCGTTCTCGTGCATTTCCAGAATCACCGGAGTCGATTGAGGTATTCCTGCCGGCACCTCCCCGCTCAGCTGGTTCGAGTGGATGTACAGTGCGGTCAGGTCCAGGTTTCCGAAGGATTCCGGAATTTCCCCCTCCAGATCGTTGTGGGCGAGGCCAATGGTCGCGAGTCCGGGCGGTTCACCGATCTCCTCCGGGATCTCTCCGCCGAGGTCGTTATTGCCTAGGAACAGACTATCCAGTGTGCTCACGAATGTCTCGGGAGGAATCCCGCCCTCGAGACTGTTGTCGCTCAGATCCAGAATCCTGATCTCGTCCAGCCAGCCTATCGCCGCCGGAATCGTCCCGGTCAGGTTGTTTTCGCTCAGCACCAAGGAGTGGACATTCCCGTCGGCATCGGTCTCGACTCCATACCACTCTCCCAGATCCTCGGCCGTGCCCCAGTTCTCGCCGTTGGTCCAGTCCTCGCCGGCTGTCGAGTCGTAGAGGACCATCAGGCCCACCCGTTGCTGGTCCACCAGGATCGTCGCGGTGCCCGCAGCTTCGTCGACCTTTGCCTCGACAGTTGTTTCCCCGTCCGCGACCGACGTTACCAGCCCACCGTCGGAGACGGTCGCCACTGCGGGATCCGCTGTGGTCCAGGTGGCGGAAGGCCGATCGATCACGTTCCCTCTCGCGTCCTGGGCCTCAAACGCCATTTGGGCTTCCTCCCCAGGTGGTCCCAGGAGCACACTGGCGGGGGTCACCGACACCGTGTGAGGCCGCTGAGCTACGGTCACCGTCGCCGTGCCCGTCAGTTGGTCAACTGTGGCCGTGACCGACGCGGTGCCATTGCCGACAGCCGTCACAGTGCCGTCGGATACCGTGGCGGTTCCGCTCCGGGAGCTCGCCCAGGTGACTGCCTCTCCTACTATCGGGTCCCCGTACTGGTCCTCTATCTCCACGGTCAGGAGCACCGTTTCGCCCAGGGAAACCAGCAGCGCCTCCTCCGGAGTGACCGTGAGCGTCGTGGCTACCGGAGGGTCCGTGCCGCATCCGACAACGGCCGCCAATGCCAGTGGAGTCAGAGTGGTTCTCATGTGTCGTCATCTCCATTTCGGGCGAGTTCCGGGGAAGCTCGCACTATCTATCCCCTAGCCTTCTGCTACCCACCGTGGATCACCTCCTTCGGCTGCCCAAATTCCACCAGACGACAAGCCAGCGATCTCCCTCATCAATGGCGTCTGTGAGCGGAAGGAAGAGGCCTCGGCGTCCATCCCGATGGCCTACCCTCGCGACCTGATCTCACCAATAGAGTGGCAGAACCCATTCTATTTGATCTTAATCACGTAGATATCACCATCGGACGTGAAAGCGATCATACTCCCGTCTGGAGACCACGCGGGCCATGAATCATCGACATCTGGGTTCGTCAGGCGCTCCTCGTTCTCTCCGTCCGCGTCCATCACATAGATATTGTAACGGCCGTCGCGGCGGGCCATGAAAGCGATCTTCTCCCCGTCCGGGGACCACGCGGGCCAATCGCCTCCTGAATCCGTTAGGCGCTCCTTGTTACCTCCATCCGCGTCCATCACATAGACTTGGTAGCCGGACGCGAAAGCGATCTTCTCCCCGTCCGGGGACCACACGGGGTAGGGGGCCTCACCACCCTCATCCTCCGTCAGGCGCTTCTCGTTCTCTCCGTCCGCGTCCATCACATAGATATCGAAGATGTAGTCGCCGTCGCGGTCGCCCTCGAAGGCGATCTTCTCCCCGTCCGGGGACCACACGGGTATGTCGTTGTCGCCACCTGAATCCGTCAGGCGCTCCTCGTTCTCTCCGTCCGCGTCCATCACATAGATTTGGTTGTCGCCGTCGCGCACGGACGCGAAAGCGACCTTCTCCCCGTCCGGGGACCACGCGGAACGGGAGCCACCTGAATCCGTCAGGCGCTCCTCGTTCTCTCCGTCCGCGTCCACCAGGTAGATATTGTAGCGGCCGTCGCGGTAAGACTGGAAAGCGATCCTATTCCCGTCCGGAGACCACCTGGGCAACACGCCGCCTGACTCCGTCAGGCGCTCCTCGCTGTCTCCGTCCACGGCCACCACATAGATTTGGGTGTCCCCGCCGCGGTGGGTGATGAAAGCGATCTTCTCCCCGTCCGGTGACCAGACGGGCAACAAGCCACCTTCGGTCGTCAGGCGCTGAGGCGAGTTCGGGACCGTGACCTGGAACGTCTGTGTCGCGGCTAGTCCCCCGGGATCCCTGGCCGTGACCGTCACGCTCGAAATGCCCTCCGCCAGGGCCGTGACCGTTACCCTGCTGCCCGACACCGACACCGTGGCTACGCTCGTGTCGGAAGAGATGGCGGAGTAGGCCAGCGTCTCCCCGTCCGGCTCGGTGAAGTGCTTTGAGGCGTCCACTTCGACCGCACTACCTACGAATGCCTCCCAGTCGGGGATCGGATCCCCCGCCACCGGAGCCCGGTTCGGCACCGTTACCGAGAAAGCCTGCTCGGCCTCCATGCCGCCCGGATCGGAGGCCGTGACCGTGACCGTCGCTTTTCCGGGCGCAACCGCTCTGACGGTGACGGTGGTGTCCGACACCGACGCCGCGGCTACGGCCGTGTCGGAAGAGATGGCGGAGTAGGCCAGCGTCTCCCCGTCCGGCTCGGTGAAGTGCTTTGAGGCGTCCACTTCGACCGCACTACCTACGAATGCCTCCCAGTCGGGGATCGGATCCCCCGCCACCGGAGCCCGGTTCGGCACCGTTACCGAGAGGGCCTGCTGGCCCTGCAGGCCGCCCGGGTCGGAGGCCGTGACCGTGACCGTCGCTTTTCCGGGCGCAACCGCTCTGACGGTGACAGTGGTGCCCGACACGGAGGCTGTGGCCACGCCGGGATCGGACGACATGGTCGAATAGCTCAGAACGTCGCCGTTCGGATCGTTGAAGCAGGCTGTGGCGGTGGTGGTCTCGCCCGCGTTGACGGTCACTTCCGCGACGGCATCATCACAGGCGGCCGGGGCTTCCGGGCTCTCGCAGGCGGCGAGCGTGAGTAGGGCGGGCACGATAAGGCGTTTCGTCATGGGACTTCCTCAAGTCTGGTCCTCAAGCCTGGTGTGAGGTGTGGGTAGGATGTGGCCGACCAGTCGCTACGCGTCGATCGGCACCATCACGCCGACACACTCCAAAAAAATAATAGGTTTTTCATAGACTAACCGTGCACGATCATGTTATGTTCATGTCAGTACGATGTATTCTCCAGAAATCCACCATTTCACGCGGAGAGAACCGATGAGTCAGGTCGAGGAACTAAGGCGCGAGAACCGGGCACTCAGGGAGCGGTTCGCCCGGCTGAGCCGCGCGGTGCTACGGATCAGCTCGAGTCTCGATCTGGACACTGTGCTCCAGGAGGCGATCGACAGCGCGCGGGCGCTGACCGGCAGCCGCAAGGGCATCATCACGACGATCGACGGACGCGGGCAGCTCGCGGACTTCCTGACCTCGGGCTTCACGCCCGAAGTGCTTGGGGATCTGATGGCGTGGCCCGAAGGCCCGCGTTTCTTCGAGCATCTCCGGGACCTTTCCGAACCGTTCCGCCTGACTGACGTGCCCGCCTACCTGACCTGCCTGGACCTGCCCGTGGCTCCGTGGTTCACGAAGACGCTGCAGGGCGCTCCGATGCATCATCGCGGCGAGCATCTCGGCCATTTCTTCCTGGGCGACAAGGGGAACGGCGAGACGTTCACCGACGAGGACGAGGAGATCATGGTGCTCTTCGCCTCGCAGGCCGCGGCAGCGATCGCGAACGCGCGCACGCACCGCGACGTGAAGCGCGCGCGGGCCGACCTCGAGGCGCTGGTCGAGACCTCGCCGGTCGGCGTGGTGGTGTTCGAGCCCGGAACCGGCCGGATGGCGTCGGTGAACCAGGAGGCGCACCGCATGGCCGAGGCGATCCGGACGCCGGGCTCCCCACCGGAGCGGCTCCTGGAGGTGATGACGTGCCGTCGGGAGGACGGGAGCGAGTTCTCGCTGGAAGACATTCCGCTTGCCCGGTACCTGGAGAGCGCCGCCGGCGTGCGGGCTGAGGAGATCGAACTCTCGGTGCCCGACGGCCGGAGCGTACGGATGCTGATCAACGTGACGCCGATCCACGCGGAGGACTCCGGCGAGATCATCTCGGTCGTCGTCACGATGCAGGACCTGGCTCCGTTCGAGGAGCTGGAGCGCCAGCGGGCGGAGTTCCTGAGGATGGTGAGCCACGAGCTCCGCGCCCCGCTCACCTCGATCAAGGGGTCGGCCGGAACCGTGCTCGAGGCCTCGCCGCCCGCTTCCCGGCAGGAGATGCTCGAGTTCTTCCGCCTTATCAACGGGCAGGCGAACCACATGCGCCGGCTGATCGCGAACCTGTTGGACGCGGGCAGCATCGAGGCGGGCACGCTAACCGTGGTGCCCGAGCCCACGGGCGTGGCCATGCTCGTGGACCGGGCCCGCACCACGTTCCTGAGCGGCGGTGGCCGGCATCCCGTGCTGGTCGACCTGCCGCCGGACCTTCCCGGTGCGATGGCCGACCGCGAGCGCATCGCGCAGGTGCTGAACAACCTTTTCTCGAACGCGGCACGCCACGCGCCGGAGACATCGCCGATCCGGGTCGAGGCGGCGCGTGACGGCACGCACGTCGCGATCTCGGTCAGCGACGAAGGGCGGGGGTTTCCGCCCGACGAGCTGCCAAGGCTCTTCCGCAAGCGCGCCAGCCTCAGGGGCGGCACCGGGCTCGGACTGGCGATCTGCAAGGGTCTGGTCGAGGCGCACGGCGGCCGCATCAGGGCCGAGAGTGGAGGCCCGGGCCGTGGTGCGCGCTTCACCTTCACGCTCCCGGTGGCCGCGGATACAGCAAAGGCCGTCGACGCGGGCGGCCGGACGCGGGCGGCCCCCGACGGGCGGGCGCGCGTTCTCGTGGTCGACGACGATCCCCGGATGCTGCGCTTCGTCCGCGATGCGCTCGGAGCGGCGGGCTTCACGCCGCTCGCCACGGGCGATCCGCGCGAGCTTACGCACCTGCTCTGCACCGAGAGGCCAGATCTCGTTCTGCTCGACCTGGTCTTTCCCAGCACGGATGGCATCGAGCTGATGAAGCGCATCCCCGAACTCGCCGACTTGCCGGTGATCTTCATATCCGGCTACGGCAACGACGAGACCATCGCGAGGGCGCTCGAACTCGGGGCGGCCGACTACGTCGTCAAGCCGTTTTCGCCGACCGAGCTGGCGGCGCGGGCGCGCGCGGCGCTTAGGCGGCACGCCGAGCCCGAGGCCTTCGCGCTCGGCGAACTCCGCATCTCGTACGACCGGCGGCGGGTCACGCTGGCCGGCCGCGAGCTCGAACTGACCGCCAAGGAGTTCGACCTGCTCAGCGTACTATCGCGCCACGCGGGAAGGGTGATGACCAACGAGGCGCTGTTGCGCCAGGTATGGGGCAGGCGCGGCGGGGGCAGCCCGGGGCCCGTGCGAACGTATGTGAAGAAGCTCCGCCGCAAGCTCGGCGACGACGCGGACGATCCCACCTACATCCTCACCGAGCGCGGCGTCGGCTACCGCATGGCCGATCCAGAGGCGGGAGAGGGACCATGATAGCCCTGTCTCGTTCATGCCGGCCTCCAAGTCGTCATGACAGGGGACGACCTGGCCCCCGCGGACGTACGACGCCTCGTACTTCGCCAGCGGGCGGCGGCCATTGTCCTGCTGGGAGTGGCGCAGTACTACTTCGTACAGGCCGGATACAACCTGTAGCGGACAACCGGGCCCGCCAGGAGCGGGGGTCGGCATCCTGGCAGGGGCGCGTCCGCGCTGGCCCGCGGCGCACCCGCCGATGGGCTAGGGGGGGTCGTCCGGGTGCTTTCGGGAGACCGGGGGATGGCCGTCGCCACCCCCCGGGTCCTTCCTCACTTCGCGTAGGTGAACTTGACCGAGCCGATCACGGCACCGTCGGTGCCGAACTCGACCTCTCCCTCGGATTCGACGTACGAGTACCAGCGGTAGGCGATCCACTTGGCATGGTGCGGCGGGTCGGCGCCGCCCGGAAGCTCGCCGGACATGTCCACCGAGAAGATCTCCACGCCGTCGTTGCCACGGGCATACACCACGTTGTCCTCCAGCCCGAAGACGATGTCCGTCACGCCCTCATAGTCGATCATGCTGTCGTCGGGCCACTCTTCGTCCTCGCCATCGGCAATCGAGGACAGCTCGCCATCCTCGTCCATCCACGAGGCGTTCCAGTTGGCCTGGTCGTAGTCCAGGGTGAAGACGAATCCACCCACACCGTCGCGATCGACGATAACCCAGAATTCGACGACTGCGATCGCGTTGTCCTCCCTCTCCCATACCGGGTACTCGATCTCCCACGCGCCGTCGTGGCCGTCCTCCCCGGGCAGCTCGTGGAAGATGTACGGCAACATCTCGTAGTCCTCGTCGACCTGCTCGTCGATGATGATGTGCAGATCTCCGTCCTCGACCCTCGCCGTGCCCAGCTCCCCGGTCGAGTCCGCCCAGTTCTCCAGGTCTTCGAATTGGTCCTCGAACACCTGCGCCTCGGAAGAAACGACGATAGTCGCAAAATCCGTGCTGACGCTCGCCCCGAACCCGTCCTCGGCAGTGACCGTGACCTGGGAGCTGCCCGTCGTCACTCCCGTGAGTCGCAACCTGCCCTCCGCTTCCTCCGCCCTCACCCGGTCTGGAGCGCTCACGGACACCGTGAAAGTGAGCAAGTCCCCGTCCGGGTCCTCGAAATGGGCGAGCAGATCTACGACCACCGTTTCGTCGACCTTCACCCGTTGCTCCGGGATCTCCTCCGTCACCACCGGATCACGATTCGGGACCGCGATCCGTGCCTGGTGGCTTGCACTCGCCCCGCCCGGGTCGGTCGCCGTCACCGTCATCACCGCCTCTCCCTGCCCGACTCCCACCACCACCAACGCCGTGCCGCTGACCTCGATGGTCGCCACCCCCTCGTCCGAGCTTGCGCCGCTGTACGTCAGATTGTCTCCGTCGGGATCCGTGAAGAGCTGGTCGATCTCCGTCAGACCGATCGTGTCACCGACAAACACGGCCCCGTCAGGGATCGATCCCACGGTCTCCGGAGCCCGGTTGGGCACCGTCACATCGAACTTCTGCGTTGCCGACTCGCCATCGGGGTCCGTGGCCGTCACCGTCACCGTCGCGTTGCCCTGGCCAGCTCCGGTCAGCGTCAGGACGTCGTTCTGCCCAACCGCCACCCTGACCACGCTTGCATCGGCGCTCTGCGCCCTGTAGGTCAGCGTGTCCTCGTTCGGATCCTCGAAGTAGCTCGAGAGGCCGGTGATCTCCTCCTCGTCCATCACGAAAAGCTCGTGGTCCGGGATATCTCCCACCGCCGTTGGCGGCTCGTTGGGCGGCTCACCGCAGCCCGGCAGCAACAGGAACAACATGGGGGTCAATCGCTTCATTTCACTCCACTCCTCTTGGTGGGCTCCGGGGGTACGCCCTGACAGCCAAGGGTCGGGGCGTCGCCCGATTCGCCGTGATGTGCTCGTAGAATAGCTGACACGGAGTCTACCCTGGCAAATCCCCGTTGTTCCCAGAGTTGACTTGGGTGGCTCGCCCCGGACGCGGCCTCGGTCGTACGAACCCTCGTCCCCCTGGAGGACGGGCGCGGCGCACGGCGGCCTCCGGGGGGCCGACCCCCGATTGCGGCTTCCTTCCAATGGCTGCCCGTGACGCGGCGTTCGAGCATGAGCATCTCTGACGTCCTTTCGGCGCTAGGGTTTTTCGATCACCCAAGATACCGGCCGCTGTGTGTACGTTGTGTGACTAGTATCTCTCATATCGTGTGTTAGTCATGTTACTTGTTCTACAGTCGCACTTGCGGTACGCAGCAATCCGTTCCACTGTGTATCGAGAGCACTGCCGCGCCACGCTCGTCGCACCGCGGCCAGCTGGCTGCACTTGGACCCCGAAAAGGCGACCAATGAGCACTGTGGAGGAACTCAGGCACGAGAACCGGGCGCTGCGGGAGCGCACCGCGAAGCTGAGCACCGCGATGCTGCGCATCAGCGAGAGCCTCGACGTCGAGGTGGTGCTACACGAGATCGTGGAGAGTGCCCGCACTCTGACCGGCGCCCGCTACGGCCTGATCACGACGATCGACTCCGAGGGGGAGATGCAGAACTTCGTCACCTCCGGACTCACGGCGGAGGAGCACCGGCGGATGGCGGAGTGGCCGGATGGGCCTCGGCTCCTGCGATACCTTCGAAACCTCCCTGCACCGCTGCGAGTGGGGGACGTGTCAGGCTTCCTCGAGTCCCTGGGCTTCTCCTCGAACCTCTGGGATACGAGCACCCTTCAGATCACACCGATGTACTATCGGGGCGAACATCTCGGCAACTTCTTCCTCAGCGACAAGTGGGACGGAGGGGAGTTCACGAACGAGGACGAAGATGTGCTGGTACTCTTCGCGTCGCAGGCGGCCGTCGCGATCGCCAACGCCCGTGCCTACCGGGACGAGAGCCGGGCCCGAGGTGATCTGGAGGCGCTGATCGACGCATCGCCGGTGGGCGTGGCGGTCCTGGACGCCAGGACCGGACGAGCGGTGTCGTTCAACCGTGAGGCGGAACGGATAGTGGAGGGACTGCGCGCTCCGGGTCAGGCACCGGAGGATCTCCTGAACACGATGACTGGCCGATTCCTGGATGGGCGGGAGATTGCCATCCGGGAGGCCTCCCTGGCCAGGGAGCTCAGCGTGGGCCGGCGGGTGCGCGCCGAGGAGATCGAGCTGTCGGTGCCCGACGGCCGCAGCGTGAAGATGCTGATCAACACGACCCCGATCCGCTCGGAGCAGGGCGAGATCGTATCGATGGTCGTCGCAATGCAGGATCTGGCGCCGCTGGAGGAGCTCGAGCGGTCGCGTACCGAGTTCCTCAGCCTAGTGAGCCACGAGCTGCGGGCACCGCTGACCTCGATCAAGGGATCGACCACTACCGTGCTGACGGCGTCGCCCGAGCTGGACCCCGCCGAGCAGCGGGCGTTCTTCCGGATCATTGACGAGCAGGCGGACCACATGCGCGGACTCATCGGCGATCTCCTCGATGCCGGACGCATCGAGACGGGCACTCTGTCGGTGAGGGCCGAATCCTCCGAGGTGGCGGAGCTGGTGGACCGGGCGAGGAATACGTTCATCAGTGCCGGGGGCCGACACACCATCGTGGTGGATCTGCCTGCTGGCCTGCCTCCCGTGATGGCCGACCGCCGACGTGTTGTCCAGGTTCTGAACAACCTCTTCGCCAATGCGGCTCAGCACTCGCCGGAGTCATCCCCCGTCCTGGTCGGGGCGGTGCGGGACGGCGTGCATGTCGCCATCTCGGTGGCCGACGAGGGCCGGGGGGTGGAGCCAGAACGCCTGCCGCACCTGTTTCGCAAGTATGCCCCCAGCGGTGAGGAGGGTGTGACGACGGGCTACGGCCTGGGGCTTGCCATCTGCAAGGGGCTTGTGGAAGCGCACGGGGGCCGCATCCGGGCCGAAAGCAGTGGCCGGGGCCGGGGCACGCGATTCACCTTCACCATCCCGATCGCGGGGGAGGCGCCGCCCGACTCCGGCGACAGTTCCTCGGATAAGCCCCCGGAAGGTAGCGAACGCACGCGCATTCTGGTGGTCGACGACGATCCGCACATGTTGCGCCTTGTTCGCGATGTCCTTTCGAGGGCGGGCTATGCCCCACTCATCACCGGCGATCCGCGGGAGCTGCCGCAGATGATCCGGACCGAACAGCCCGGACTTGTCCTGCTGGACCTAATGCTTCCGGGCGCTGACGGGATCCAGCTGATGGAGCGGATGCCCGAGCTGGCCAACCTGCCAGTCATCTTCTTATCCGGCTACCGCAGGGAGGAGACAATCGCGAGAGTACTCGAACTCGGCGCGGCAGACTACATCGTCAAGCCATTCTCGCCGACGGAACTTGTGGCGAGGATCCGGGCCGCACTGCGGCGGGCGGCCGTACCCGAGGAATTCGAAGTGGGTGACCTGCGCATCCGCTACGGCGAGCGGCAAGTCAGCGTTGGCGGCAGGCCGGTCGAGCTCACCGCCACCGAATTCGCACTGCTGCGGGCGCTGTCGCTCGATGCGGGCAACGTCGTGACCACTCGGAGTCTGCTGCGGCAGGTGTGGCACCGCCGCGGGGGTGGAGACTCGGTGCGCGTACGCACCTACGTGAAGCGGCTGCGCCGGAAGCTCGGCGACGATGCGGAGAATCCCACCTACATCTTCAACAAGCGCGGCGTCGGCTATCGGATGGCCGGGCCGGAGCAGGCGTGACAACCGAACTCTGTCTGACACCCGTGACTACCTGTCCAGGACATTCTCCGGGGGTTCGGGCCAGTAGCCGACTTTCGGCGTGCACGCTCCACCAGTCGAAGTTCTGGCCGCTCGCGTCGAGCGTGACGGGCATGGACTCGCCCGCCCCCAAGTCCTTGCGTGGAGTTGGGCCGAGTTCCTCTCCGTTCGACAGATGGATCTCCACGCGGACCGCAGCCACCGTGCTGCTTGTGGTGTTTGTGACGGTACCGGTGAACCGCTCGTTGACCGCTTCGTAGCGTATGACCAGATCACCGATCTGCTCGGGACGATGGAGTGACACGTGCAATGAGCCTCTCGTCCTGCTTGGGTCCGCACCCCGTCTCCGGTCGCAGGTGGGACAGGGGTGGCGCGACACCTCCTCGCCGCGCGAGTTTATCGATGTGCAGATCGTACAGTCCGTCAATCGCGGGGGCCGAACCCTCTGGCCGGGGAGGTTCCGGTCCTGCCCGCGCCCGGGAAGTCGAGGAGACGGGGTGTGAGCGTACGGCGTCGCTTGGCCATCGCGCCCGTTGCAACCCTGGCCTGCGCGATCCCCCTGGCCTCCGCCGCCCAGGAGAGCTCGAACGGACTCGGGCTCCCCCCCGGCACGCTCGCACCGGACGCTCTCGTCGAGGACATGGAGGGCAACTCCGTCTCGCTTCTCGAGATCATCGGCGGGCGCCCGGCGCTAATCGAGTTCTGGGCGTCGTGGTGCGAGCAGTGCGAGGCTCTGCAGCCGGAGATCGACCGCGTTCAGGAGCACTTCGGGGAAGAGGTCAGCGTGGTCGCGGTCGCCGTGGCGGTCTCGCAGTCGCGCCGCAGGGTGCGCCGCCATGTGGAGCGGCACTCGCACGGGTACCCCTACGTCTACGACGCGAGCGGCGAGGCCGTGAGGGCCTACAGGGCGCTCACAACAGCGATCGTTGTGTTGGTGGACGGAGAAGGAAGAGTGGTCTCAACCGGCGCAGGGCCCGACCAGGAGCTCGTCGAGGCCGTCGAGGCGCTCCTTCAGGACTCCTCCTCCGCCTCCGGCGTCACCTCGTCGATCACGGCCGCCAGCTCCGAGTAGGCCTCCGGGTCCACCTGGTTGAACCGAGGGATCACCTTGGCCACGCGGCCGTCCGGCCCGACCACGATCACGGCGCGGCTGCCCACCATGCCGCCGTCTCGGGGCGCGCCGCCGAATGCCGCAAAGGCGCCGCCGTCGGGGTCGCTGCCGAAGAGGTAGGGAAAATCCTCGTCCTTCAGCCACGACGCGCCTGCCTCCGCCGAGTCGTTGGAGATCGCCATCAGAACCACGTTGCGGCCTTCGTTGAAGAGCTCTGCGTACTGATCACGGTACGCTCTCATCTGAACCGTTCAGCCAGGGGTCCTGACCCTGAAGAAGAAGGCCAGGACCACCGTTTCGCCGCGGTAGTCGCTCAGCCGGATCCTCTCGCGGAGGACCCCGTGGCGGGTGGCCCCGTCCAGCTCGAAGTCGGGGGCCATCGCCCCGACGCTGATGAGGCCGTCCGTCTCCTGGGCCGCGGCCTTGTCCAGCGCAGCCGTGCCGAGCGCAGCGGCCGTCGCGGCCGCCAAGGTGACTCTGCGCATCATCCGCCTTCTCTGCCCGCGTTCAGCGTGCGTGTGGGGGTTGAGTGTGGTGCGGCTCGCGATCGCAGGCCAGCTCCCCGCGCCGCGATCCGCGGGCAATCTAGCGGAATCCGGGCCGGGCGCCGTGCCCCCGGGAGGAGGCCCTCCGGGGAAGGCCCTACTGCCGGGGGACGACCCTAGGAGCCTGCGGACAAACCTCACACGGCACGGGGAGTGCTGCATCCGCGCGATCGACCGCACTCATGACACCCAGCGTGCTGGCCGCGAATGCGCCTATACGGGATCAGGGAGGCGGGCAGCGGGTGAGGGGCCGTATCGCACCAGTCATTGATCGCAGACGCTACCCCCCTCGTGGTAGCGGATGGACTCGAGCCACGCCTGGAATTCGTCGTCAGGGGGCGAACAGAGGTCGGTCCAATACCAGAAGAACGAGTTAAGGTACAGGTTCATCAGGCTTCGTGGCAGCGAGCCACTCAGCTCCAGAGTGTTGACGTAGAGATCCTCTAGGGATTCCAGGTTGCCCAGCGAGGCTGGCAGAGAGCCCGTGAAGTCGTTCCCCCACAGACTGAGGTATCCGACTGCCGGCAGGTCTCCAAGCCATTCCGGCAGAGACCCGGACAGTTGATTGTGGTGGAGGTCCAGGGTATCGAGTCGGCTCAGCTGCAGGATCTCGCGCGGAATTCCGCCGGTCAGGGCGTTATGGTGCAACAGCAGTGCCGTCAGGTTCTCCAGCTCCCCGACTTCGGGCGGTATGGTACCCCCGACTTCTTCGTTGAAAGCCAGGTCGAAGCCCACCAAGTGCTTCAAGAGCCCGATTTCGGCCGGGATCTCCCCGCTCAGGTTGTTGCGCGCGAGGGACAGGCCGACAACGTTGCCGTCTTCGTCCGTCGTCACGCCGGCCCATCTACCGAGCGCGGTCTCGGTTCCCCAATTGCGCTTCCTGTTCCAACCGTCTCCGTTCAGGCTCTCGAAGAGCTTCATGAGTGCGTCCCGCTGAACCAGACTCACCGTAATGGCCGCTGCGCCGGAGATGTCCCCGACCGCGGCGAGGATCCTGGTCTCGCCGCTCCCCTGGGCGCTGACAAGACCCGTCGAGTTGACCGACGCCACCGCTGCGTCTTCGCTGGACCACTGGACACCCACGGTGTCCATGGCATTGCCGTTCTGGTCCTTGACCGTGGCGGTCAGGCGGAGTTCTTCCCCGAGCTTGGCCAACTCCAAGGTCTCCGGGGAGACCACGACCGTGGCGGGGTAGGGTGCCTCCGGTTCCGTCTCGTCGCTGCAGGCCACTGCCACCAGCAGTGCCATCGTTACCGCTCTGTTCATTCTCCCCTCCTCCGGGTCTCCGGCTACTCTACCGCCCGATCGCAATCCAGGCTGGCCAACTCGACGGCGCGACGGTCTCGGCCTCAGTCAGGGCATCCCCCATGGTCTTCGGCGCACGCCGCAATCGTCACTCCCGCTCCTTGCCTCGTGCTCCGGTGCTCCACGGCACACCGAAGTCACATAGTACTGTGTACAATGTGGTCGGCTGATTGTTCCGGAGGTTGTCGGCCGCTTCCCTCGGCTTCCGGGTCGGGTGGTCCGTAGGGCGCCCGCGCGGAGCCTCGCGAGACTATCCGCCCGCCGGTGCCCGGGCGGGAGCATTCGGAGTCTGGCCGACCGCGGGGAGATCGAAAATATCCGCCCGCCCACACCTGGGCGGGAGCGCCGTCAACTCCGACTTGTCCGCGTCCGCGCACGAGCTCCAGGTCACGCCGCCAAGCGCCCGGAGCGCCACCCTCGCCTCCGTGAGCATGTAGGTGGCGGGGCGCGAGGTGGGGTTTGGGGGGTGGACGTGAGGCGACGGAGAGGCTTGGTCAGTGCCAGTACGATACATGGTCATTCAACATGGTCAGTGACCAAGTCGCCAGTCACCGACCCGGATCGTATCGCCGCGATCGCCAACCAGGGTCGTGTGGCATGCGAAACGACCGACGAATTGGTCGCGTCGTCACGGGGAGCGTGACCGGCCGGGTTGCCGATTCGGCCATCCTGGACACTCTGGCACTCCTCCCGACCGGATCGTCTTCCCCGGACCGGCTCGGGCGATCCGGCTCCCCCCCCTTTTGCACCCACGATCAATCCTACTAGACTGTAAGCTGGTTTATTCATTACACCAACGAGCTACCCATAATGCCGAAATCGGCGCTTTCGAAGCCAAGACCCACCTCTCCAGGCTACTGGACCAGGTCGCGGCGGGAGAGACCGTACTCATCACCAAGCGCGGTCGCCCGACCGCAATGCTCGTTCCGGCGGACTGGCATGACCTTGGCAGTCGCGTGATGGTGGGGCGACGCGATGGGATCTATGCGGTATCCAGCAGTCCCCCAGGTCCGTGGACGGTGTCCGTACTGCAACTCGTCCGGCGAAGTCCGCAATGATCGAATCCGCTTCGAAGAGCGAACCGTGTGATTCGGAGCACAAAGGTGTCTGGGTGACGTTGTTGAACGGTCTCCTAGCCAGCGTGCTGGTGACGGGATGCAGCGGGCTTGGTGACGATGCTGGCTGGCTGGACTACTTCGAGGCAGTGGATTCGCTCCACGTATCCGACAGTACGCTCACTCAACTGCTGTCAGCTCGGGACTCGGCCCCGAACGGCCTCTGGCGTGTACCCGGCTTAGGCTCCAATGCCTGGCTGGTGTCTCCTGCCGCCGGTAGGCGCGCAGCAGAGGATCTGATGGGACTACCGCCGGATGTCTGGGAAGTGCCGTACTGGCCGAGTTGGGCGTCGATCCTCGGAGCCAAGTTGGAGGGGATCGTTTTCGGCGCGACGAATCTCACCTATGTCGTGCGTGTCTACGGAGATGTTGGCTCGTGGAGAGATTCGATCTTCGCAGCCCCCCCGTCGTGGAGGCAAGCCCATCGCCCCGAGCCGGGTGAGTTCGAGAGTGCGACCACGGGCGAGGTTCGCGCGTACTTTGGCACCTTCAACGTGATCACTGGACTCGCTGCGGTCTCCGAAGGAGTACTGATCGTCACACACGGGCGGCGAATAGATGTTGCAGACGACCCAGACGGAAGCTTGAAGCGACTCGTTGGAGGCCGCCCTACGTATCGCGGAATGTCTGCGATAAGTGACTATGTGAATGTATACGGTGCCGGAAAGAGGGTGGTGACGGATGCGTCAACGCCGGGTGAGATCTTAGGTTACGGGCCGGGACGAGTGGTCTTTGGTAAACGAATGACCAATCAGTCCGGCTACATCCTGAGCGAGTTCGCTTTGCGACGGTCGTCTGAGCTGGCTAGGTGGCCGTGACGGGTGCTTCGCTGGCGGGTCGACGAAGCGAGAAGTCGGCGACGAGCGGTAGGTGGTCGGAGGTGCGCGAATCCGATGCGTGAATGCTGAGTAGCTCCAACGCCTCCGCCGAGAGGTCCTCCGCGTCGGAGGTGAAGGCCTGCTCCAGGCTCAGCGCGCCGCCTCGGTGTAGCACGTAGTCCAGGCGACCGGGCGAGAAGGGGGCGCGTGGATCCAACCCCGCCATGTCGCCAGCGAGCGGTCGCGAAGCCGCTCGACCCGCGCCACTTGGAGACTGCCGCCCCGCCCTCGTGGCGACGATCGCCGCAGGCACCCGCGATCGCGGCTCTGCTCTGACCCTCATCGGCCCTCTCCACGGGCTGCTAGCTTCCTTGGGTTGCCTGCGGGTCCCGCCGCCCGAGGCACTCTTCGCGCCGATCCGGGAGGAGTCCAGTGACCAGTTGCGCTTTGGGCCAGCGTGAACCCTTGCGAGCGCACCTTGGTCCGGCTCCGATCCCGCTTCGGCGGCGCGCGCGCCGGGAACGGGAGGTGGCGTGACCGCTTCGCCCGCTCCGCTCAGCTGCCTTCTCCTGCAGCTCCGAGACCCCGACGATCGCATGAGCGACCACGAGCTCGAGTCCTTCGAGCGCTGCCTCTACGGACAGCCCGTGCGAATCGAGGTCTTCGACCTCCTTGGCCGCCCCCTTGCCCCCGCCGACCTGGCCGGGGTGGATCTGATCCTGCTCGGCGGCAGCGGCTCCTACTCGGCGGCCTCGGGAGGGCCCTGGTTCGAGACGGCCGTCCGGTCGCTCCGCGTCGCGCACGCCTCGTCGATTCCCACCTTCGCGTCGTGCTGGGGCTTCCAGGGGATGGCGGCGGCGATGGGGGGCGTGGTCGTGAACGATCGCAGGCGGGCGGAGATCGGGACGTACGAGGTGGAGCTGACCGACGCCGGGCGCGCCGACGCGGTCTTCGGAGCGCTGCCGGACCGCTTCAAGGCTCAAATGGGCCACGAGGACGTGGTGGAGACTCTGCCTCCGGGCGCCACTCTGCTCGCCTCGTCACCGCTCGTCGTCAACCAGGCGTACCGCTTTGACGAACGTCCGGTCTACTGCACCCAGTTCCACCCCGAGCTCGACGCCGACGGGATGCGCTCCCGCCTCTCGGCCTACCCGCACTACGTCGAGGAGGTGGTCGGCGCTCCCTACGAGGAGGTGGCGGCCCGTTTCGAGGAGACGACCGCCACAAACGGCCTCCTACAGCGGTTTGTGGAGCTCTGTGTCGTGCGTTAGGCCTGTGGAAGGGCTGTGGCCCCTCCCGGTATTACCGTGGGTTAGCGCCCCGGTCAGCGGAGGTGCCAGAGCCACATGCGACGTGAAGAGTCGCAACCGGAGAAGGAGACCGGCCCAATGAAGAGTACCAGGGTGTACGTCGGGACGGATGTCCACAAGGGCAGCGTGATGATCGCAGTGCCCCCGAGGCCTTGCCTCTAGTTGACCGGCCATGCCAGTAGACACCCCCCCGCAGGAAGCTCTCCCGGAGGCCCCGATCGAGTGTTTTCTACCTCCCGGACCGGCCGAACGCCAACCCTTTTGTCAGCCCGTGGACAAACCTCCCACGGCAGGAGCAGCGCTGCATCCCCGCTGGACCGCTTCGCTCGTCTCCCCTAACTGTAATGTCTGATTTACATTGTGTAATCCATGGTTTACAATTCCCACACCGGAGCTGCGCTCTGCGTTGCTCCTCGGACCAATAGCGCTGCGGCTATTGGCCCTTCGTCGCGCCTTGCCAGCGGGCGCTTCGCCGCTCTCGGTGCTCGCGCGAGATTCTCCACGGACTGATGAGATATCGTACCAGTCCAGACCGCGACCGGGTATTCCGCTTGTGTCCCTGGGTGGCCGTTCCACCACGGCAGCCATCGTCGAGCCGTGGATGTCGAAGCCCTCGAGCTTATCACCTATCACCACGGTCGCGACGTAGTCGGTGCCGTCGTAGATGTCTATCTCCGAGGAGTCAGGCGCAGCCCTGGTGCCAACCCAGAGCCTGCCGTCGGCATCGTACGCCCGCGCTGAAAATGAGCGGATGGGGAACAGCTTGGGCGTCCTTCGATACTTATCGACCTGGTCCTCGAGGGCGGGCCCGAGGAACTGCATCCCGCGACGGTGGTCGGCGACTTCTCGCTCGCTGGGAAACTCCTCCCGGTAGTTCGGCATCCTAGCCACCGACGCCGGGCCGCCGCCTTCGGGGTCGGAGAGGTGGACGATCGTGTGGCGGCACGAGAAGAAGTGGATGGATCCGCTCGGATGGATCGCGCCGGGACGCAACCTGGCACTCACCGTACGATCGGAGTCCTCGCACGGCTGGTCTTCCTCCAGGGGAATGGCGCCGGAGTGGAGCTCCGACACGATCCGCTGCGTGGCAAGATCGATCTCGATGGTGGCGAAGGACGCTTCGTACGTCGGAGCCACAGCCGTCAACCAGAGGCGATCGCCGCTCTCACCTCCCGCGCGGAAAGCCACTGGGTCTCCGACAACGAGCCCGGGGATGGCAAGGCTAAGGTCGACGATATGCGCGCCGTCGATCCCGAACACGGACAATCGACGAAGACGCGAATTCCAAGCCCCGAGCCGCCCACTTCCCATGCGAACCAGTGTTCTTGGTCCCCCCTTCGGGAACTCCCCGGGACCTTCGCCCTCGCTGCCCCAGAGGGCGACTTCGGCCCCCTGGGGGTCGTAGCAGGCGACGGCGCTCTCGTAGGAAACACGCACACAGGCCGTCGCCTCCGAGACAAGGGCGATATCGCCTGTTTCGCTCAGGCGTACGGGATGCTGCGCGAAGGGCTCCAGAGCGACCGCATCGACGGGGGAGCGCGTGGCTGCCGAGTCACACGCACCCCCCGTCCCAGCGATCACCGCCAGCACGCCCAACAGTGCGCGCGGGTTGGCGATCAGCACATTACCTCGATGCAATCCAGCCACGCCTCATTCGCCTCCTCCCAACTGTCGAAGACGTTTTTTTCCCACAGTACGGTGATGAGTACACCGCACTGGCAGGCCTCGACCTCCTGAGCGGGAGCCGGAGAGGCCGGGGCTAGCGGTAGCAGTCCGACCAGAGCGAAAGCGACGAGCAGCTTCTTCCTCAACATGATGCGTCTCCTGTTAGGATGGCAGATCCCAGGGCCGCCCACCCGCGTGGTGGATTCTGTCGTTCCCTGGTCCCTGCGTTGATTGACACATCGGAAATAATATAGCCTCCACTCCTCCTCCTGTCAACTCCCGCAGAGAGAACCCGCCATCCCGCACCACTCTGCCATGAGCGCACTAGTCGCTGTAAGTCACTGTTGGATAGACACCTAGGGAGCTGTCGCCGCAGTGCCGTACCCAGTAGGCGGGAGCGCCACTCGACCGGATCGGATCGCCGCCGCACCCCCGCTCCCGCCACCTCCGCCGATTCAGGAGCTGGGGACCCCTAGGCCTGCCTGACCCAGCGCACGACCTCGCGCAGCGTCGGCCGCTTCCCCTGCATGAGGATCCCGACCCGGTAGATCCGTCCCGCCACCCACGCTGTGGCAACGACGGCCAGCGCCATGAGCACCAGCGAGATCGCCACCATCCACCATTCGGCCGACCCCGCGGCGGCCCGGGGGAACATGAGGATCGGCGTGAAGAAGGGGAAGAGAGCGGCCCACTCCATCCACTCGAATCCGCCGCCCTCAAGCGAGTACATCTGCATGACGAAGGGGATGATCAGCAGCATCATCACGGGGACCTGCGCCTGCTGAGCCTCCTCCTCCGAGCTGCACATCGCGCCCACGGCGGCGAAGAGCGCCGCGTAGAGGAAGAACCCCAGGATGAAGTAGGCGAGGAGGAGGAGGAGAGTGCCCGCCCCCGGCAGCAGGTGCGTGAACTCCCCTAGCGCTCCCTCCTGGGCGAGCGCCGCGGCGAGCATCGGGACTCCGAGGAGGCCGAGGAGCGCGGCGGAGGCCGCCCAGATGCCGAGCTGCGTCAGCCCCATCGATCCCACCCCGAGGATCTTGCCGAGCATGAGCCGACCGGGCGTGACGGCCGAGATCACCACCTCGACGACGCGGTTGCGCTTCTCGTCGAGGACGGCGCGGAGCACGAAGGCCCCGTAGATGAGCATCGAGATGTAGAGGATGAAGACCCCGGCGAGCCCGGTGGCGATCCCCGAGATCTTCTCCGCCTCGGAGATCTCGTCCGCTCCGGAGGGGTCGTCGGTCACGCGCTCGAATTCGAGATGCCCCCCCCGGTCCAGGAGCGCCTGCACCTCGCCCGGGCTCTCCAGCCCCGCGATACGCTGCCGAAGCACCTCTCTCACCACGATCCCCTCGAGCACGGCTCTGCGGGTCGATCCCGGCGAGTCGTCGCTGCGGTAGGAGAAGGCGCCATCGCGGAGAGTGGCCTCGTCGAGCACGATGTAGGCCTCCAGGTCGTCGTCGAGGATCCGCGCGTCCAGATCCTCCAGAGTCGCCTCGCCGCCCAGAAGGTCGGCTGCGTACCCCGCCGCCCCGATCGCCTCGGCCACCTCTGCGCCGATGCGCCCCGTGCGGTCGACGAGCACCAACTCCCTGTCGAACCGCTCCGCCCGCATGGCCATGAAGGCGCTGAGCGCGATGAAGCCCACCATCAGCACCGGGATCGCGATCGTCGAGAGGATGAACCCCTTCGTCCTGACCCGCTCAATGTACTCGCGCCTGAGCACCGCCCAGATCTGCCTCATCGGGTGCCTCCGGCAGCCAGGAGCACGGGCTCCTCGTCGGCGGGCGCCCCCGCGTGGCTCACGAAGATCTCGCGCAGCGTCGGCTCCAGCACCTCGAAGCGCCGGACGCCCACCCCTGCGGCCGCCGCGGCGGCGAGCACCCGGGCGCTGTCCGCGCGCGGCCCGAGCGTCAGGTGGTGCGCGTGGCCGACCTCCTCGATCCCGGCCACGTCGAGCGACGACAGCCACCGGTCGTCACCCTCGAACTCGACCGCGACCACGCCCGAGCGCTCGCGGCGCTTGATCTCGCGCAGGTCGCCGTCGAGGACCTTGCGGGAGCTCGCGATCAGGCAGACCCTCTCGCAGATCCGCTCGGCCTGCTCCATGAGGTGGGTGGAGAAGAGGATCGTCGCGCCCCGCCGGCGCTCCTCCAGGACGATCGCCTCGAGCACCTCCTGGTTGATGGGGTCGAGGCCGCTGAAGGGCTCGTCGAGGATCAGAAGCTCGGGTTCGTGGAGCACCGTGCCGACGAACTGCACCTTCTGCTGCATCCCCTTGGAGAGCGTCTGCACCTTCTTGTCGGCCCAGTCGGAGAGCCCCAGGCGCTCCAGCCACCGCACGGCGCGGCTCCTGGCGACCCGGCGGTCGATCCCGCGTATCTCGCCGAGGAAGGCCAGCTGGTCGAGCACCTTCATCTTCTCGTAGACGCCCCGCTCCTCGGGCAGGTACCCGACCCGGGAACGGCGGTCGAAGTCCGGGAATCCGCCCAGGAGCTCGACCTGGCCTCGGTCGGGGAGGAGGATCGCCATCATCATCCTGATGGTGGTAGTCTTCCCGGAGCCGTTCGGGCCGAGGAGCCCGGTGATCGAGCCCCGTGGGATCTCGAGGTCGAGGTCGGAGACCGCGGCGTGAGCGCCGAAGCTCTTCGACACGCCCGTCAGCCTTACAGCCAGCTCCGACATCGGCCCTCCGTGCGCCAAGGCAGCCCCAGTTGATCAACCATAGATGTAACGTCGCGATTACATAATGTAAAGCGCAGTTTACATTTGGCAGGATCAGCCCGCTGCCTGTCACGATCTCCGCTTCAGCTGCGCCTCCGCCCCGCCCGAGGCGGAACGTGGGAATGTAACGCAGCGCGGAACCCAGCCACCACGGGCGTGGTATATTGTAGCTAGGGAATGACATGTGACCGGCACACTCCGCCGATGCCGAAGGGGAAGGTGGGTGCAGGGGCTCGGCCCGCTCGCTTGGGCGTCTCCTGCGGAGCGGATCATAGCAACCGGGGAGGTGATGGTGGCGATCTTCCGAACGCTCTACTACGGCGATGCGCCGGTTGGCGCCGGCGGGCGGGTGACGATCCCGCTTGCCATGCGCGAGGCGCTGGGCATACAGGACGGAGACAAGCTGACCATCCGGGTGGAGGAGAAGTCAGGCGGAGCGCGGCAGCTGGTCATCTGGCGGGCCGAACCGGCACCCGAGGACGCTGCCTAGGAGTCCGTGGATGAACCCTGACGAGCACCGAGAGGCGCGAAGCGCCGGGCTGGCGAGGCGCGACGAGGCGCGAATAGCAGCGCTATTCGTGCAAGGAGCAACGAAGAGCGCAGCGATCCAGCGGGGATGCAGCGCCGCTCCTGCCGTGGGGGGTTTGTCCACGGGCTGCTAGCCGAGGCTTTCGCTGCGGGTCTCCCGGAGCGGCCTCCCCCAGGCCGCGTCAGGGGCTGGCCTGTCCGCCCCCGACCCGAGGCACCGCCTCCAGCGCCTCCGCCGCCACCTCCTCGGGCGAGCGGGCCACATTCTCCCCGGCGAGCCAGCCGTAGTCCGCCGCCACCTGCGAGCGCACCGCCTCCCAGCGCCGGACGGCCTCGGCGTAGAGCTCGGCGCCCGCGTCCCCGGCAGCTCGTCCCTGGTTGCTGCTTCCGCTCTGCAGCGCGAAGTGCTCCCGGCGGGGGCTGTAGAAGAGGAGCGGCATGAGGCTGTAGCGGCCGCTGTACTCGTTCCACGAAGATCGCGAACCAGTCCGGGCTGGGTCCGAGCATCGTGACGAAGGTGACGAGGGGGAATCTATCGTCCACCTCGACCTCGAAGGCGTCCGATCCCGGGCTCTGCACTATGGACCGCAAGGTCAGCTGGAGCACGCTCTCGGGATCGTGGGCGCGGATCTCCTCGGCGAGCAGCTGGGTGCTGCCCGTCTCGGCCATGCTCTCGATGCCGTGGCTCGCGGTGTCGCCCAGCTCCCAGAAGCCGATGTCCGAGCTGTGCACGGAGGCGACCAGCGGTCTCAGGGAGCGCAAATTGCACGCCGTCGCGCCGCTGGCAAAGGGCGTCGGGGCGTTGTGCTATCGGCCTTGAAGGCAGGGGCCGCGCGCCCCAGCTTCCTTGCAGGAAGGAACCCGGCGCGGCAGTCCGTGTACACGCGCCGCAAGGAACAGATATCCAGCGAAAGGAAATACGATGTCCGCCAGCGAGTTTTGCGCGATCCTCCGGAAAGAAGTGCGTCCCATTTGCAAGGGGGCTACATCATGAGTGGGCGCGGCGAGTCTTCCTCCCAGGAAGCCTGCCGAGAGGCGGTGGAGAAGCGGGCGAGCACGCCCGCCCGGAACAGGACGCCTGTTCTGGTGGCAGCAGCTCTGGTTATCGGGTGCGAGACCAACGGCCCACCGGTCGCCTCGGACATTCCGGACCAGACGGTTCACGTCGGGAATGCCGTCGAAGTAGGACATGAGGCGCACTTCAGCGACCCCGATGGCGATCCGCTTACTTATGAGGTGAGCACGGACAACGGTGATGTCGACGCCTCGATAGCGACGGGACGGGTAGTCATTCGGGGTGTGTCGGTCGGAGAGTCGCGCGTGACGGTCGCGGCGACCGACCCCGGGGGCGAGTCCGCCATGGCCCACTTCGTCGCCACAGTGCCCAACAGGGCCCCCACGCTAGCAGCCGAGCCACCGGACCTGACCATCGCGGCGGGGACCTACCTGGAGCAGGACCTCCAGGAGCTCTTCGTGGACCCGGATGGCGAGGCGCTCGTCTACGCAGGGGAAAGCGCTGACGACGAGGTTGCCGTCCTCAGCGTAAGAAGCGGGACATCGATAGCTACGCTCCAGGCGGTACTTCCCGGACAGACGACCGGGGTCGTTTCGGCGGTGGATCCCCATGGCGAGGCTATTTCCGGAAGCTTCGACATTACGGTCCCGAACCGGCCTCCGGTGCTGGACCAGGAGATCCCGGACACGACCATGTGGCCCGGCGCCTCGCTCGCCATCGACCTGACCGAGCACTTTAGCGAGCCGGACGGCCAGACGCTGACGTACACTGCGCGGTCGGCTGACCCGCGGCTTGTCGAGACAACGGTCACCGATCATACTCTCACCCTGGCGTCAAGTGCTGACAGTGGGCATACTGGTGTCATCGTGAGTGCCTCGGACGGAGCGCTCTCCGTTGCGGATACGTTCGATGTCACCGTCGAGGTTCCGGAGCCGTGGCGGGAAAACTTCGATAGCGCCGGGTCCCTCAAGGCGTGGCGAAAATACGTCCGCGGTGGTGGGTCTGTGGGTTGGGACGATGACGGTGCGTTGAGTGCGAAGCCCGCTTCCGGATGGACTTGGCGCAGTACCGGCTACCGCGACACCATAGTGGATATTGACCGGAACTGGTCCGCAGCCACCCGGTTCAGGCAAACGGAGGACGCGAGTTGCAGCTATCTCATCGTCTCGACGGGAGACTCCGAGATAATTTACTGGAGGATGCAGCTCTCCCACGTCTACTTTAGCCTCTCGGCCGTGTTTACCGAGATTACCAGCGCCGGTGTGTGGGTCACGACTCTCAGCAAGGCAATCAGGGATGCTGTACGAGAGAAAGAGTGGGTGGATATTGGAATGTCGCTTGTAGGAGACACCATGACCGTGACCGCCAGCGCGAACGATGCCGAGGAGAAGCACTCGTTTGTCCCAGAGGTCCCCGATTACGACTACTACCCGCGGTCCGCGCGCGGGCTGGGCGTTGGGTCCCGAGATTGCTACATGGAGGACAAGGTGGAGTCCGTGTTCGACTGGGTGGAGATCAAGTACGGACGCTGAGATGGGTGGGGGGTGCCGGAGATCTGGGCACCGCTGGAGACGATGAGGCCCCTCTGTCAATAGGCATTGAAAATGGCACACTCCGGGACGGCTCCTGCGGAGGGAGCGGGGGCCTTCCCGGAGTGGCGACGCCTCACGATTCGTCCCCCTTCCGGGCTCTCTCTGCGTCCGCCGCCCTGGACGCCGTTGGGTGGATGGCCTTCGACAGCTCCATGTGCCTCCGCATCCGGAAAGCTGTTGGTACCGGCCCGAGGAGCAACGCAGGGCTAAGCCCTGGGCGCAGTGACTGTAAATCATGGATTACATATTGTAAAGCATACATTACATTATGGACAAGCGAACGAAGCGGTCCAGCGGGGATGCAGCGCCGCTCCTGCCATGGGAGGTTTGTCCACGGGCTGCTAGCCGAGGCTTTCGCTGCGGGTCTCCCGGAGCGGCCTCCCCCAGGCCGCGTCAGGGGCTGGCCTGTCCGCCCCCGACCCGAGGCACCGCCTCCAGCGCCTCCGCCGCCACCTCCTCGGGCGAGCGCATCTGCGAGGTGTCCAGCTCGAAGTCGGGCACGTCGCGCGGAGCGAGCTTCGCCTTGAGCTCGCGGACCTCCCGCTTCGACAGCCCAAGTCCCCCCAGGTCAACGTCGGAGAGCCTCGCCTCCGGGCGTGCGGCGACTCCCCCCTCGTCGGCCGCCACCAGCCGGGCGAGCGCCCGTAGCTCGCCGTGCGAGAGCCTGTCGCCCATGACCTGGTAGTCGATCCAGGCCTCGTAGCTGATCGGGGCGACGCGCTTCACCATGGCGGCGATGACGCGCCCGTACTCCCGGATCTCCCACTGGGCGTGTTCGTCGACGCGCAGCGTCAGGAAGTGGAGCAGGTTGTGCAGGTCGATCTTCCAGTACCACTGCGTGTAGGTCGAGAGCGGCAGGTCGATCCGCGCCAGCTCCCGGGCCACATTCTCCCCGGCGAGCCAGCCGTAGTCCGCCGCCACCTGCGAGCGCACCGCCTCCCAGCGCCGGACGGCCTCGGCGTAGAGCTCGGTGCCCGCGTCTCCGGCGGCTCGTCCCTGGTTGCTGCTTCCGCTCTGCAGCGCGAAGTGCTCCCGGCGGGGGCTGTAGAAGAGGAGCGGCATGAGGCTGTAGCGGCCGCTGTACTCGTTCACGGAGTTGTGCGTGACGATGCCGTTCGCTACGAAGTTGTGGTGCGGGCCCTCCACTTCGAGATCGTAGGTTTCGCGTTCGCCGACGTACTCGAAGCGGGCGACCCGAACGAGTTTGGCCCTGTCCACACAAGCCTCTGCCAGATCGCCCAACGAGCGCTTGTGCCCGCGGTACTCGCGCTGCAGCCAGGTCGGATCCCGGTAACGCTCCGGGCGCTTCTCCGCCGCGCCGTTCACCTGCACGAAGTAGTCGCCTTGCCTCCAGACGGCGCGGCCACCCGTCTCCCGCAGCCCGGTCGCCCCCCGGAGCGTGTCCCACCCCCCGGCGAAGAGGAATCGGTGATCGGCTGTGGCCTCGATCGACTTGCCGTCCTCTAGGACCATTCTGAAGACCGGTTTCACACCATTTCGGTAGACATCCACGATGCGGGTGTGCTGGAGTGCCAGCGTATTCTCGTTCGCCTGCCTCAGCTTCATTCGCTTGACACGGTCCCGCCGGGAAAAGGGGTTCCCCTGCTTGTCGGGCCGAGTCGCGTTCCGGGTGGGCTGAAACCGGCGCCAGATCTCCTCGATGCGCAGCTTGTAGAGCTGGCGGCGGCCTCTCTCTTCCGCACCCGGCAGGTCGAAATGGATATCGGTGCCCTCGGCCAGGCAGGCGGTCCGGTGCCGCACCCACTGGCGCGCCACGAAGATCGGCATCGAGCAGTGAAAGCAGAGCTCGACCATCTCGGACGGGGTGGTGTGGAGGTGTCGGCGAAGGTATCTGAGCAGCCCCCGCGTCATCGAGACCTTGCGCGTCCCGTACCCGTAGCTGACCCGTGCGGCCCGCTCCACCGAGGCGTCGTCGCCCATGTAGTCCACGAGCGCCACGAAGCCGTGGTCGAGCACCGGGAAGTAGCCGCCGAGTATCTCCTCGGCCGCGGCCGAGGTCGGTCGTCTGGTCGGCGTGGGCGACCCCTCGAATGCCGTCGGGGTTTCTTCCACCTCCGGCTACCCGTCCGTCACCAGGTCGAAGGAGAGGAATGCGACTGGGTTGTCCGAGAACGGGCCCTGGTTCCGGATGCTGGAGATCCCCTCCGGCGGCGAGGTGTCCTCGTCGCGGGAGTTGTACGATGGGCCGCTGTCGGTGCCGGCGTCCAGGGGGTACAGGGGAATTTCCAGACTCTCCACCCATGCGCCGCCTGCATCCATCAGGGAGCGCGACGTTACCCCCGCGAACCAGTCCGGGCTGGGTCCGAGCATCGTGACGAAGGTGACGAGGGGGAATCTCTCGTCCACCTCGACCTCGAACTCGTCCGATCCCGGGCTCTGCACTATCGACCGCAAGGTCAGCTGGAGCACGCTCTCGGGCTCGTGGGCGCGGATCTCCTCGGCGAGCAGCTGCGTGCTGCCCGTCTCGGCCATGCTCTCGATGCCGTGGCTCGCGGTGTCGCCCAGCTTCCAGAAGCCGACGTCGGAGCTGTGCACGGCAGCGACCAGCGGGGAGAAGTGCGGGTTGGACGGGAAGTTGTCGTAGGGCTGGGTCGAGTCGTTCCAGTTGGCGACGAAGGTGATCTCGTAGCGGACCGAGGTAGCCTCGGTGCCGCCACACCCGGTCGCCGCCAGAGCGAGCGTGAGCAGCAAGGCCATTCGCAGGGCCGTCGGGCAGCGCTTTGACAGATAGTGGCAGGATTCTGACATTTTGGGGCTCCGTTTCGGGTGCAACCGAGCAGGCGTCGGGAACGGTCTCAAGGAGTGCAAATTGCATGCCCTGCCGCCGATGGCAAAGGGCATCGCCCCGTCGGTTGATGGAGCGCTTCCCGGACGGTAGCTTTGCTGGCGTCGTTCGGTGGCCCCGTCGCCACCGGAAGAGCGAGTCATCGGAACCAAGGACAGAATATGAAGAGCACCGCCTGGGCAGCTTCCCCCGCCCGCTGGATCGCAGCCGTCGCACTCCTCGTCGCGGGCGCCGCTTGCCAGGACGGAGGGCCGGCGCCATCGTCCAGCCCCGACATCGAGGCCGTATCGGCCGTGGTGCAACAGCTCTCCGACGCGATGGCCGCCAACGACAGCGTTTCGGCCGCGGCGACCTTCCACTCGGCGGCGCGGATCGCGCTGGTCGGGGATGGGAAGATCACCTGGCGGTCCACGGGCGGCCTGCTGCAGATGATCGCGAGCACCGACGAGAGCCAGGAGGAGCCGATGTGGGACCTGGTCGTCAACGCCGACGGGAACCTGGCGCAGGCCTGGGCCAAGTACGCCTTCTACCGGGACGGGGTCTTCTCGCACTGCGGCGTGGACGCCTTCTCGCTCTTCAAGAGCGGAAACGGCTGGCAGATCACGCAGCTGAGCTACACTCGCCGCACCGAGGAGTGCTGGTATCCGCCTGGGCGCGAGCCGACGGGGTAGCGACGTGCGTGCCGCGCTCATCGCTCTGGCAGCCGCGCTCTCGACGGGCACCCTTGCGGCCTCCCCCGTGCAGGACTCGACGGGGACGATAGCGGGCACGGTCACCGACAGCGCCTCCGGCCGTCCCATCGAGAACGCCCTTGTACAAGTTATCCCCACCGGGCTGTGGGCAGCCACGGGTGCCGACGGCAGCTACTCCCTGAGCGTGCCGCCGGGCGTCCACATTCTAGCGGTGTATAGAAGGGGGTATGGCCGGGCAACACGCGAGGTCAGAGTGGCGGCTGGGAGGACCACAGTGGCCGACTTCGCGCTCGGAGTGCCGCGTATGGAAGTCATGGAGGGTCGCATCCCCCCTTCAGCAGCTGGCTATGTCCAGTTCCAGAACGTAGCCGCTCACCCCCACATGCACCGCCCTCCCCTCGACAGGGAAGGGTATGCCCACATCGCCGAGAACGACTTCCGGCTCGTCGAGAGCTCGCCGCTCTCGACCTTCTCGATCGATGTGGACCGCGCCTCCTACTCGAATGTGCGGCGCTTCATCGAGGACGGCGCCCGCCCGCCCGTCGACGCCGTCCGGATCGAGGAGATGATCAACTACTTCCCCTACGAGTGGGGCGAGGTGGCGGGCGACCACCCCTTCGCCGTCAGCACCGAGGTGTGGGACGCCCCGTGGACGAGGGAGCACCGCCTGGTGCGCATCGGGCTGCACGCCGAGGAGGTCGATGTCGTCGATCTGCCGCCCGCCAACCTCGTCTTCCTGATCGACGTCTCCGGATCGATGCACTCTCCCGACAAGCTGCCCCTTCTCAAGCATGCCTTCGCGCTCCTGGTGGGTCAGCTGCGCGACGAGGACCGCGTCGCGATCGTGGTGTACGCCGGTGCGGCGGGGCTGGTGCTTCCGTCGACGCGCGGCAGGCGGAGCGAGAAGATCCTGGCCGCGATCGAGGAGCTGAAGGCGGGTGGCAGCACCGCTGGGGGCGAGGGGCTCGCACTCGCGTACGAGACGGCCCGCGAGCACTTCGCCGACGGCGGAAACAACCGCGTGATCCTCGCGACCGACGGGGACTTCAACGTGGGTCCGTCGAGCGACGCCGAGATGGTGCGCCTGATCGAGAGGGAGCGCGAGAGCGGCGTCTTCCTGACGGTGCTCGGCTTCGGGACCGGCAATCTGCAGGACTCGAAGATGGAGCAGATCGCCGACCACGGAAATGGCAACTTCCACTACATCGACGGCCTCCTGGAGGCGCGGAAGGTACTGGTCGAGGAGATGGGCGGGACGCTGCTGACGCTCGCCAAGGACGTGAAGGTGCAGGTCGAGTTCAACCCTGCTCGGGTGGCCGGCTACCGCCTGATCGGCTACGAGAACCGGCTCCTCAACCCCGAGGACTTCAGCGACGACACCAAGGACGCCGGCGAGCTCGGGGCGGGCCACACCGTGACGGCGCTCTACGAGGTGGTGCCGAAGGGAGTGCCGGTGCCGCGCGAGGGCGGGGTGGACCCGCTCCGCTATCGGCCCGAGGGCGACTCCGAGCCGCCGAGCGACTTCGCCGACGAGCTGCTCCACGTGAAGGTGCGCTACAAGGACCCGGACGGGGCAAGGAGCAAGCTGCTGGCCCAGCCGGTCGCCGACAGGGTCGGGGCGCCGTCGGCCGACTTTCGCTTCGCGGCCGCGGTCGCCGCCTTCGGGATGCTGCTCCGCGACTCGCGGCACGCAGGCGACTACACTCTGGACGATGTCGTGTCGCTGGCGGAGGGGGCGCTCGGCTCCGACTCGCGCGGCTATCGCGGCGAGTTCATCCGTCTCGTCGAGGCCGTGCGCGACCTGAAGATGCTGGCAGTCCGGGGATAAACACGGGCGAGCACCGAGAGGGGCGCTGCGCCGGGCTGGCAAGGCGCTTCGCAGCGCGAATAGCAGCGCTATTCGTGCAAGGAGCAACGACGAGCGTAGCGGTCCAGCGCGGATGCAGCGCCCCTCGAATGCCGTCAGGGTTTCTTCCGCGGGCTGCCGAACAACGATGACCGCGAAGAGCGCACCCGGAGACGCTGACCTCTCCGAGGACGAGAGCGCGGTTGCGAAGTGGCAGGAAGCGCACCGAAGCGCGGTCGCCGCGGGCGAGTCCCACTACCGTGACCCCGCGACCGGGCTCCTGGTCTTCACCGAGGTCGGGCTAAGGCGGCGGGGCGGCTGCTGCGGGAGCGGCTGCCGACACTGTCCCTACCGTCACGAGGAGGTCGATCTCGGCGAGAGGGGGATGCGCGCGCAGCGCCCCACATGGCTCGCCGACCCCGCGCGCCCGGCCGACCAGGGTGTGGACATTCTCTTCTGGAGCGGCGGGAAGGACAGCCTCCTGGCCTATCGGCGGCTCCTCCGCGAGGGCGCGCGTCCGGTCGTACTGCTGACGACCTTCAGCAACGCCACCCGTCGCGTCGCCCACCAGGAGCTCCACATCGACTCGGTGATCCGGCAGGCCGAAGCGCTCGGGGTGCCTCTCCTGGGCGTTCCGCTGCACGCCGGGACCCCGTACGTGGAGCACATCGCCGCGGCCCTCGAGCTCGTGCCCCGCGTGGCCCGCATCGTCTTTGGGGATCTGCATCTCGAGCATATTCGCCACTGGCGTGCGACGGCCCTTGCCGACCTGGCCCGGGCGCGCGGTGCCGAGCTGCACTTTCCGCTGTGGGGTGCACCGTACGAGGCACTCATCGCCGAGCTGGAGGCGAGCGGCGTCCCGTGCCGAGTCTCGGCCGTGACCGAGAGCGTCGCTGGCGCCGTGGAGGTCGGCGACCCGTTCGGCCGGGAGCTGATGCGCCGCCTGCCCGAGGGGGTCGACGCCTTCGGCGAGAACGGGGAGTTCCACACTCTGGCGAAGGTCTGGGAGGTTGGGGGCGGGTGGTAGAGTTCGCATTCGAGTGACCGCCTCGGCAACTACTGAGCCAGCTGGCCGGGGTCGGTCGTGACGCTGCGCCGCAGGCCTACGCCACCTCCCGCGGCCGAATCGCCAGCAGCGCATCGCCCGCCCTGCGTCGGGCGACCGCGAGCTCGTAGCGATCCTGCAGGTTCATCCAGCTCTGGGCGTCCGTGCCGAAGTACCGGGCGAGCCGCAACGCGGTGTCGGCGGTGATGCCGCGGCGACGGCGGACGACCTCGTTGACGCGCGCGGGCGTCACACCGATGGCCTTGGCGAGCGCGGTGGAAGAAAGTGCGAAGGGCTCCATGAAGTCGTGCTTGAGGACTTCGCCGGGATGGACGGGGGCGAGGCGGGTCATGGCGTGTTTCTCCTGCACCGGAAGCTCCTGATCATCTGGAAAGGTATATCGCATACCGATACGCGACAAGTAGGGGTCGGTCGGACGACGCAGGTGGACGAATCCTGCGGTCGGAAGCGCCGTCCCCGTCGCGAGATAGCGAATAAAACCCGAAATACGTATCTTTGTCCTTCTGGCTCGCACCCACACCCCACCCAGCCGGGAGGCAGCCGTGCCCGACCGCAGCGCGATCGAGTGGACCGACGCGACCTGGAATCCGACCACGGGGTGCACCCGCGTCTCGCGGGGATGCGACCACTGCTACGCCGAGACGCTCTCCCGGAGGCTGCTGTCGAACACCTACCTGGCGCGCGCTCCGGTCGTGGACACGCCCGAGAACCGGCGCGACCCGTTCGCGGTCAGGGTGTGGCCCCAGCGGCTCGCAGTCCCGGCATCCTGGCGGGCGCCGCGGCGTGTCTTCGTCAACTCCATGTCGGACCTCTTCCACCGAGACGTACCCGAGGAGTTCGTGCGGCGGTGCTTTCGCGTGATGCTCGACGTGGACCGGCACGTCTACCAGGTGCTCACCAAGCGGCCCGCGCGGGCGGCGAGATTCGCCCGGCGCAACCGCGACCTCCTGCCTGACGGCCTCCCGTCCCACATCTGGATCGGCACCTCGGTGGAGGACCAGTCCGTTGACTACCGCGTCCGGCATCTTGTCGATGTGCCTGCGGCGGTTCGCTTCCTCAGCTGCGAGCCCCTGCTGGGGCCGCTCGACCTGGGAGACTTCCTGGCCGGGGGGGCGGAACCCGCCGGCCTCCACTGGGTGATCGTGGGCGGCGAGAGCGGTGCGCGGGCGCGACCGATGAGCGCGGTTTGGGCGCGACGGCTGCGGGATCAGTGCCGTTCGGCTCGCGTCCCGTTCTTCTTCAAGCAGTGGGGCGGGCGGACGCCGAAGGCCGGGGGGCGGGAGCTGGACGGGGTGACGTGGGACGAGTTCCCGGAGGAGGGATGCGGGTGGAAGACATCCTGGAGTTCGTCAGTTCCGACGAAACGATCTTCCACGATGGCCAGATCATGGAGTCCGTGCTGAGGTCCATGGACCCCGCCAGGGTTGATCCAAGTCGATCCAGAGACCCGGACGAAGCACTTCCAGCTACCCCGTCGGAAGCCGCATCAGTCTTGTTCCGCCGATCCCTCTTCGGGCTAGGAGGGCCGCCGTAGGTGGTCGTGGAAGATAGTATCACCTGATGTTATACCGTGATACTATGCGGACTCTCCCGGAGGCGCTCCGCTGCTCCTCATGACCTCAGAGCCACGGGATCCGCCAGCATCCTCGCCATTTCGGGCAACCCGATCACCTCGACCGATTCCGCCACCGGATAGCGCTCGTTGCCGGCGTAGACGACGAAGGCACGTTCCGGGGCGAGGTCCGCGTACGCGCTGCGAAACCCCTTGCCGAGGCTCGGAGAGAGGCCGCGCCTGATCTCGATGGCCAACGGCCGACGGAACCCTGGCACCTCGAGAACCAGGTCGATCTCCGCCCCCGCAGCCGTCCGGTAGAAGCTGGCCCGTGCGAGCGGATGTGCCGCCGCCAGCAGATTCTCGATCACGAATCCCTCCCAGCTCGCGCCTACGACGGAGTGACCGGCCAGTGCGTGGAAGGTCTCGACGTCGAGGAGGGCGTGCAGGACTCCGCTGTCGCGGATGTAGACCTTGGGCGACTTCACGAGTCGCTTGCGGACGTTGGCAGCGAAGGGTGGAAGCCGCCGAACCAGCAGCAGACCCGTAAGCACGTCGACGTACCGCGTCACCGCCGGAGCGCTGATCGAGAGGCTCCTGGCCAGCTTGGCGATCGTCAGCATACCCCCCTGGTCGTGGGCCAGCATCGTCCAGAGCCGCGAGAGGGTCTCCGAAGGGATCCGCATCTGGATGAACTCCGCCAGGTCGCGCTCCAGGTAGGTGCGGATGAAGTTCTGCCGGTAGGCGAGGCTATCCTCGTCGCTTTGGGCGAGGAAGCTGTCCGGGAACCCGCCGCGGACCCATAGGGAAGTCATCGCCGCATCGTCCGGGGCGGCCTCGAGCACGTCGAGCGGATTGAGGGAGACGAACTCGATGCGCCCCGCCAGGCTCTCGCCCGCCTGCTTCAGCAGATCCACCGAAGCCGATCCGAGGATGAGGAAGCGCCCGGTCCGCCGACCGCGCTGCCGCCCCTCGTCGATCAGCCCGCGGAGTTCGGGGAAGAGCTCGGGGACCCGGTGGATCTCGTCAAGGATCACGAGGCGGTCCTCGTAGCTGCGCAGGAAGAGACGGGGGTCAGTAAGCCGGTTCCTGTCGGCCCTCGACTGGAGATCCAGGTAGAGCGACCTAGTCGTGCGCGCGATCTCCCGGGCGAGCGTCGTCTTGCCCACCTGGCGCGGACCGAGCAGCGCCGTGGCGGCTTGGCGGGCCAGCGCACGGCGGACGGAACCGAGAGCTCTTCGTGGGATCATTCTTGCAAAATCATAGGTATGACTGCGATTTGCAAGGATGTTCAGCCTGATTCCCGTCACAACTCCATACCTGGAGGCAGGCATGAGCATCGGTCATGACGACGGATCGGTGGCGGCCCCGCGCAGCACCTCAGCCCCAGCACCTCCGCCGTCTAGACCTCCGTCGCCCCTCGCGCGGAGACCCTCCACCCTTGCGCTCCGAAGCGTCGGCTCGCTACCCTGGGGGAAGCTGAAGCGCCCCCCGAGGCCCTGGCAGCCCGTGGACAAGCCTCCCACGGCATTCGAGGCGCGCCGCATCTCCGCTGGACCGCTTCGCGCCTCTCGGTGCTCGCGCGAGATTATCCACGGACTGCTGGAGGCGAGGATGAAGACCCCTCGAAGCATCGCCCTGGCCACCGTGCTGGCTGCGTGCGTCTTCGGATCCGCCGCGTGCAATGACGGGTCAAGGCTCCCCCTCGATAGTGATGACGCCGAAGCCTTGCTCTTCGGGCTGGTCGAGATGGCGCGCAAGGCGGAGGAGGGGAGCCACACCTATCCCTGTGCCGCCGGCGGCGAGTCCGAGACCAGGGCGGTCTATTCGGATCGGTGGCTGGGCGACACGGTTTGGACCCTCCGCGGGCAGTGGGGGCTGGATCCGGTTGAATGCCGGCCGGCTAGGGGGTTCCCGAGTCTCGAAATCACGGGTGACGTCTTTTTCACCACCGAGTGGTCCGCCTTCCACGGGTCGGAGACGTGGCGCATCGAGGCGACCGTGGAAGCGGCGTTCGACTGGAGAACTTCAGAGCGCAGCGAGTTTTGCGATGAGGGATGGACCGATCTTTCAACGGTGTTCGAGGACGTCGACGACGGCGATTTTGGATCCCTATCCCTTGACGGCCACTTCTGTGAAGTCCCTGTGGAGATCCCCCTCTCGAGCTTCCCGGGGCCCGTCTGGTGGTAGCAGCTGTGGAGGACCTCCACGAGGCGCTGGGGGCGGTCGTGCAAGATAGTATCACCCCGTGTCGTCGAGTGATACTATTACACCGCCTCTCTATGGCTGTCGAGGCTGCGGGTTGCCGTTGTAGACGTACTCGGCCCATGCGATCCCGACAGGATCGTCGATCGGCACGAGGGCGAGGGGTTCGGAGAATCGGCTCATGAGTGACCTTCCTGTCAGTCAGTGTGATTCGTCAGGATGATCTTTTTGGGGACCTGCGAGATGGTCTTTTGGGTCCTGCCAGGCCAGTGGTTCGAAGAAGCCGCTCAAGGCTGAAATCTACCGTGAGCCAGCAGCTTCCGCGAAGCCGCAACTACGGTGATTCTTGGCCATGCCCGCCCAGGGTGCTGCGCGCCAGCAGGAGCGCCCCCCGCTCGGCGACGACCTCGCCCGGGTGCACCGCGCACCCCATCTCCTCGACCGCCTGCGCCACCGCCTCGCGAAGGAGGCCTCCGGGTCGGATCAGCCCCCCGACCAGGGCGACCGGCAGAGGTGATGTCCACCCGGATGTCCTCGCCAGCGCGGCCGCCAGATGCGAGCGCACCTCCTCCAGCGCCGCCGCCACGACCTTGGCGGCGACCAGGTCGCCCCTGAGACCCAACCTGACGACCCTTCCCGCCAAGGCCGCGATCTCGTGCTTGGCGGCAGCTTCCCCCCACGCGGCCAGGGAATGGGCGTCCGAGCACCCGGCCGCCTCTCCGAAGAGGCCGGCCAGCGCCGTCGGCGCCTCGCGGCCCTCCGCAGCTCCGAGCACCGCGCGGAGAGCCGCCAGCGCGATCCCGTAGCCGCCGAATTCGTCGCCCAGGAGCGCCCCCCAGCCCCCGACGCGGATCGTCCGTCCACCGGGCTCGACGGCGCGAAGCGCACACCCGGTCCCCGCCACCAGCACCACTCCCGGACCGTCGCCGAAGGCCGCCGCATGCGCAGCGGTCACATCGGATCCCACCGTCACCCGCCGTGCGACCCCGGACTCCGCCAGCCCCGCCTCGGCCCGAGCGCGCGCCCGCTCGTTCCCCGCGCCCGCCAGCCCCGCCCAGAGCGCCTCGAGGGGCAGGGACACCCGTGCCTCCGCTGCCGCCTCCCGGACGACCTCGGCGACGCTCCTGGCAGCCTCCCCGGGGTCCGACGCGAGGATCAGCCCCGGCCCGCCCTCCGCCCGGCCCAGCTCGCGCCCATCGGCGTCTCCCACCACCGCCCGGGAGCGGGTCCCCCCTCCGTCGACCCCGACGCAGTGCCGCTCCCCCTCCACGTCAGCCCCCGCGACTTAGCAGCCCGTGGGCAAGCCTCCCACGGCATTCGAGCGGCGCTGCATCCCCGCTGGACCGCTTCGTTAGCTTGTCCATAATGTAATGTATGCTTTACAATCTGTAATCTACGATTTACAGTGCCCGTGCCCTGGCTCCACTGTGCGACCCCGCTCGCCGCCGCCAGCCGGGAAGGCCAGCCCGACGACCACCGTCACGCCGAGGCCGATCGCCACGAACCAGGGCCAGGCGACGACATCGCGGCTCGTCGCCCAGATGGCCGCCACCGCGCCCACCCCCGCCAGCATCCCGACCACCGCGCCGCTCTGGCCCGTTCGCCTCGTCAGCACCCCGAGCGCGAATGCGCCGAGGAGGCCGCCGTACGCCATCGACGCCGCCGAGAGCGCCACCTCGACCGCCGTCGAGCCGCGCGAGAGCGGAATGAAGACGATCGCCCCGACTATAAGCAGCCCGGCCCAGAGCAGGGTGAAGAGCTTGCCGGCCACCATCAGCTCGCCGTCCCCGCCCCCGCCGACACGGCGTCTCAGCGGCCCCCAGAAGTCGTAGGTGGTGGCCGAGGCGAGCGAGTTGATCGAGGACGACAGCGACGACATCGCCGCCGCGAAGACCGCTGCGATCAGGAGGCCGCGCACCCCGGTCGGCATTTCGTCGACGATGAAGCGCGCGAAGATCTCGTCCGAGGCATCGAAGGCGCGTCCCTCGTAGAAGGCCCAGAGTCCGAGTCCCACCAGGAGGAAGAGCGCGAACTGGACGGTCACCGCCACCCCGCTCCCGATCAGCGCACGGCGCGCGCCGCGCAGATCGCGGCACGCCAGCAGCCGCTGCACGATCAGCTGGTCGGTCCCGTGCGACGCCATCGAGAGGAAGCCGCCCCCTATGAGCCCGGCCCAGAAGGTGTATGCGACCGAGGCCGAGGGTCGGAAGTCCAGCACCTGCAGCTTCCCCGCAGCCCCGGCCGACCCCAGGATCGTGGGCCAGCCCCCGTCGATCGCGAGGTGGAGGAGGAGGAGCGCGACCAGGCCGCCTGCGACGTAGAGCGCCATCTGAAGCACATCCACCCATACCACCGCGCGGATCCCCCCATAGTAGGTGTAGAGGAGGGTGGCCGCGCCGATGACGAGGATCGAGGCCGGGTACGACCACCCGGTGACGAGCGCCAGCGGAATCGCGGTCGCGAAGAGCCGGACGGAGTCGGCGAGTAGCCGCGTGACCATGAAGACGCCCGAAGCCGATCTCCTCGCCCCCGCTCCGAAGCGGTTCCCCAGGAGCTCGTACGCGGTGGAGAGCTCGCCCCGGTAGTAGGCCGGCAGGAGGACCCACCCCACGACTACCCTCCCCGCCAGGTAGCCGAAGGCGAGCTGAAGGAAGGCCAGCGTCCCCAGATAGGCGACCCCTGGGACCGAGAGGAGCGTCAGCGTGCTCGTCTCGGTCGCCACCACCGAGAGCATGACGGCCCACCAGGGGAGGTTCCGGCCGCCGAGGAAGTAGTCCGCCCCGCCCCGGTTACCCCTCCCCAGCCACGCGCCCCACCCGACGACCCCCGCCATGTAGAGGACGAGCACCCACAGATCCAGACCTGCTCCAATACTCATTGCTCAGATACTCGGTGGCGGAGAAACGTGCGGAATTGTCCAGAATTGTAACCTACGATTTACATATTGTAAACTATCGTTTACATGTATCATCCTCCTGTGCCCCCTCTCTGACACGAGGCGGGGTGTCCACGATCGCGCGGGCGACCCGGTCGTGCACCTCGCGGCGGAGCTCGATGTGGCGGCGGTTCTCGCGCGACGGGTTGACGCGGTTGGTCAGGAGCACGACCGCCAGATCCTGCTCCGGGTCGATCCAGAGGGAGGTCCCGGTGAAGCCGGTGTGCCCGATCGACCGGGCCGACAGGTAGTCCCCGGCCGACGAGCAGCCGGATGGCGTGTCCCATCCGAGGGTGCGGCTCGAGCCTGGATCCTGTCGATGCGAGATGCGGTCGACCCAGCCCTGGGCGAAGAGGACGACGGGCCCGAAGCGGGTTAGGTGGCACGGCGCCCCGGAGTCGCGGTCGGGCGTGCACGGAGCGGCTACTCCCCGGTCCAGGACCGTCTGCGCGAAGACGGCCAGGTCGCGGGCCGAGCCGAAGAGTCCGGCGTGCCCGGCGACGCCCCCGATCGCGTAGGCGTTCTCGTCGTGGGGGACTCCGTGGACGTGCATGCCGCGAAATCCCTCGTCGAGTTCGGTGGTCGCCACCCGGTCCCAGAGCGACGAGTCGGGGAGGAAGCCGGTGTCGCCCATCCCGAGGGGCCGCCAGATCTCCGCCTCGAGGAAGTCGTCGAAGGCCATCCCGCTCACGGCCTCCACCACGAAGGCGGCGACCATCGGGCCGATGTCGGAGTAGCGGGTCTGCTCGCCGGGCGGGTGGGCGAGGGGGAGCGCGCCGATCGCATCGGTGTACTCCTCGCGCCCCGCCGCTTCGAGGAAGAAGGGACGGTAGGAGGGCAGCCCCGCCCGGTGGTACAGGAGGTCCCCTATGGTGGCGGGTGCCTTGGCCGGGTCGCCGCCCTCCCACCAGGGGAGCTGCTCGGCCACCGGGCCGTCCAGCTCGAGGAGGCCGCGCTGGGCGAGGATGACAACGGCCGAGGTCGTGCCCACCACCTTGGTGAGCGAGGCCAGGTCGAAGAGCGACGCCGGGGTGACGGGCGGCGCGGCCGGGTCCCAGTCCAGGCGTCCGTACCCGCGCAGCCGTGCAAGGCGCCCGCGGCGGATGATCGCCAGTGCCGCCCCGGAGGCGGCCGAGTCGGCGAGCGCGCCGATTATGTGCTCGTCGAGCGCGTCCAGCGAGTCGGGGCTCATCCCGAGCTGCCGGGCGTCCGCCTCGCGCGGAGAGACGACCGCGCCGCCGATGCGGCAGAAGTGGTCGGCGAGCGTGGCCGCGCCCTCCGGAATCTCGTCCTCGCCGCAGGGGGGAATCTCGGCCGCGCCCCGCCACCTGCCGGGCCCGCCGGTGGCGCGATCCAGGGTGTCCGCCCCGGCGCCGTCCTCCCCGCCGAGGAGGAATCCGGCCTCGCGGAGGGGGTCGGGCCGATCGGCGGGTTCGTCTCCGGCGCGGGCCCGGGCCACAGGATCGCGGTCGAGCCCCGAGCCCCTCTCGTATAGCGGCGGGATGCCGATCGGGAGCCGCCCCCGCACCCCTGCGGCGCCCACCACCGCCCGCGCCGCCGCAAGCTGCGACACCTCGCGGCCTCCCCATGCCACCAGGTATGTGTCCACGCCGGGAAGCGCCGAGATCAGGTACGGACTCCCGAAGGAGACGAGCACCACCGAGGGTCCGGTCATCGCCGGCGCGGTGCCTACGGCGGCCTCCGCGCCCCGGCCGATCCGACGCAGCCTCTCGACGAAGGCGCGCGGGGCCGGGGGGAGCCCTATCGTCCCCGAACCGGAGACCGGGGGCACGTAGGCGCTCACGATCACCGCGTCGAAGCCGCGCGCGAGGTGAAGGAGCGAGTCGTAGACGGGCCAGGCGGTCTCGGGACCTATGCGGGCGCCCGCGAGAGACGCCGCGCGGCTCCCTTCCGAGGCCGTCCTCGACGGCAGGTGCGACCGGAGCGCCGCGTCGAAGGTGCGGCCGGCCAGGAGATCGCGGCTGCGCGCGTACGTCACGCTCAGAACGCTGGTGCCGGCGCGAAGGGGGAGCGCGCGGAGGGAGTCGCGCACGAGGGTGACCGAGGCCTCGGCGGCCCGCGCGGCGGCGTCCCGGTGGGGCGCCGCGCCCACGACGGCCGCGACCCGGGCCGGATCTACGAGTGCGCCCCGGTGGAGCCCCAGGCGGGCCTTCGCCTCGAGGAGGCGCCGCACCGACCGGTCGATCCGCGAGCGCGAGAGGCGTCCGGACCCGACCGCCGCCACCACGGCGTCGATCGCGGTGTGCACGCCGTCGGGGGCGAGGAGGACGTCGGAGCCCGCCTCGAGCGCGAGGACCGCAGCCTCGCCCGCGCCGTACCCGTCGGTGATCGCGCCCATCCGGAGCGCATCGGTGAAGAGGATCCCGCCGAAGCCCATCTCGCCGCGCAGCAGCTCGTCCATGAACACGGGCGACATCGTGGCGGGACGCTCGTCGCCCAGGACCTCGGGCACGGCCACATGCGCGGTCATCACGGCGTCGACTCCCGCCTCGACGGCCATGCGGAAGGGAACCAGCTCCACCCGGTCGAGACGCTCCCGGTCGGCGGCCACCACCGGCAGCTCGATGTGCGAGTCGGTGCGGGTGTCGCCGTGGCCGGGGAAGTGCTTCGCCGTGACGAGCGCGCCGCCCGCCTGGGCGCCGCGGATGAAGGCCGCGCCGAGTCGGCCGACCGTCTCGGGGTGCTCGCCGAAGGAGCGGGTGTTGATGACGGGGTTCTCGGGGTTGCTGTTCACGTCGAGCACCGGCGCCAGGAGCCAGTGCACCCCGACCGCGCGCGCCTCGGTCGCCGTGACCCGCCCGTACTCGAAGGCGAGCTCCTCGTCGCCTGCGGCACCGAAGGCCATGGTGGGAGGAAAGCTGGTCCCCCCGCCCTGCGGCAGGAGCGACGGGATGGCGTAGCTGTGGTTGATCCTCATCCCGGGACCGCCGTTCTCGAAGTCGGAGGCAACGAGAAGGGGGACGCTGGCGCGCGCCTGCAGCCGGTTGAGCTTGGCCGCGTACGCATCCGGCACCCCGATCGAGATGAGGACCCCGCCAAGCCCCTCGTCCACCCACGCGAGGAGCTCCTGTAGCTCGGGATCGCTCTCGGCCGCGTAGCCCCCCGATATCCAGGGAAAGACGAGCTGGGCGACGGCCTGCCGCAGCGTCAGGGAACTAAAGGTCTCCTCGACCCAGCGGCTCGCGTCGTCGCCGGACGAGCCGGTTCCCGCACCCATCCGGCCCCCGGCGCACGCCGCCAGAAGGAGGCTCGCGCAGGCGAAGGTGGTCAGGGGTATGGCGCGGCTCTTCCAAGGGGTTCCCATTCCGCAAGATAGCGGCAGTGCGAAGTTGGCCTCGGCTAGCAAGGCACTGCTGCGGTGGGGTGGCACCGCCAGCCCCCGCCCGAGGAGACCCTCGTGCCTCCGCAACGGAAAGTCCGACATCGGCCACGGCCATCGTGACACCGCGAGCGCGTGAGGTCAGATTGGATCAGCCGTTGGGGGTGCTCCGGCCCTCGAACACATTCCTCCCACACGGAGCCCGAACCACGCTCATGCCCATCCGCACCCATCAGGCCGATTCCCTGAAGAGCTGCTTCAGAGACGTGTTCCGATGCCGCGGAAGGCCCTTCGGCAGCCCGTTCCGCAACACCCTGGGTGTTTCCGACGGCAACGCAGGTGTCCAGTGGAACGCTGGGTGGCTTCCGGACGCCTACAGGTAGACGGCCAAGTCGATGAATGACCACGAGAAGGAGGCGATGAGCTCAGAGACGTCACTGGCGCTGACGAAGGCATTGGTCCTAGAGTCAGCCATGATGCTAATTCCGGGCGCCGCGCAGGCGGTTGGGGTAGTCCGATCGATCTACGGACACCGATTCGCCAACTTCGTCAATCGCTTGGCCGAGCGACTGGAGAACGTAGAGGCAGACGCCGAGCGCCTTGCCTCCGTGATTGCGGAGACTCAGGCGCTGGTTCTCGGGTCCCCGGTGGAGGATCAAGAGCGCATCATCAACGCGGTGACTAACGCCGCGACCACGCGCTGCTGGCCGCTCTCGCTCCAGCGGCGGTTCATCGGAATGCTGTCCTACTTCGGGGAGCTGCACTTTCAGGTTCTGGGGATCATGCGAACCGACGAAGAGCCGCATGGTGGATTTATGGACAGCCTCGCCGGGAGAATCCAACGTCACCTTCCCGGCCTCGATTCGGAGGAGCTGCAGTTGGCCTGGGGGGATCTGTACAGAGAGTCGCTAGTGGATGCGGAGCATCCGAATACCTCGGGTACACCCGGCGGGATGTGCGGCAAACGTACCACGGCCTTGGGAGATCAGTTCTTGGCTTTCGTGGGGAGCCCTGATCGGCCCAACGAGACCGACACCCTGTAGGACTCCGCCCGCCGCCAGTGCCGCGGCAGTGGGGGCAGCGCGGTCTGGCCTTCGACATGGCCCAGATCTTCGGAAGTGACAACTACGCATTACATTATGTAAAGCAGCGATGACTCCTATCTCTCGTCCGTCCCCCCCGCGATGGCTCTTCGCCAACCCAACCTTGCGATCCTCCCCCGAACCGACCATCCTAACAGCCGATGACGCCCGGACGTGGCTAGCAGCCCAACCATCCGGGTGGCCTCCAGCGACCACCAGACGGTAGTCGGCGGCGGCATCCCGTGCCCCCTGTGGCCGGTCGTTTCTCACCGGCCTGATCGGTTTCGCTTGCCGGGCCGATCTTGGATTGGATCAACCCCAAACCAGACCACGGAGCAGCCCCATGAAGGTTGCGGACGCGATCAAGCAGATGTCGAAGCTGCCGCTGCAGCGCATCGTGGACAGCTTCACGAGAGACTTCCCGAAGCCCGACGAGGAACAGGCCCGGGACATCATTCTGCGAAATGTCGAGGAACTCACCGACGGGAAACGAATCACCACCGTTCTACAGTTCGACGGTCCCTTCAAGGACCAGATCCGGCAGATCCTGATGCTGGAGGCGTTCGTGAACCATCCCGACTGGTCGGCCTCGGAGCAGGAGATCGTCGAGAACCTGACGCGCCTGGAGCAGGATGTGCTCGATGCCGCCGAAGCCGAAGACAGCCTGCGCTACGAGGATCCCGATCGCATCGAGATCCTGAAGGACGTACTCAGGACGGCGCTCCGCGACAAGCTGATCACGTTCCGCGAGCTGAATCTCCTCCGTACACTCCGCGATAGCCTGGGATTGTCCGAGGCCGTCTTCCGCATCGTGCTCGCCCAGCTCAACCACTTCCCGCAGCGAGGCAACGTCCTGCACACGCCGAGCGAGTGCCGTGACGTTCTCAACGCCCTCCAGCGAGGGGGCATCGTCTTCCACTGCAACAAGGCCGACGGTTCGCCCTACATAATTCCAGACGAAATCCGGGCGTCGGTGATGGACGCGCTCGGCCTGGAACTCGGACTGCACGCGTGGGGACTGCTCCTCGACGCCTTGACGGTCAGCCAGTTGAAGCAGACACTGGCCAGGAAGAAACTCCCCACTTCGGGCACGAAGGCCGAACTCAAGAGCCGCGTGATCTCGTCCGCCCTGAGTCCCAGCCGCGTACTGGGCATCCTGTCCACCGGGGACCTTCACAAGCTGTGCTCCTCGCTTCCGGGCGTCCCGGTGAGCGGGACCAAGGCACAGCGAATCCGGCGAATCGTCGGCTACTTCGCCAACCTGATCACGAAGGAGGTGTCCGAGGAAGCCTCTCCCGGCGAGCGATTCTACAAGTACCTGCCAGAGCTGGCGCGGCGTGACCGCGAGAACCTGCTCGCGAACCAGATCATCAAGAAGGACCTCGATATCGAGCACGGGTTCGAGGCGGCGACCCGGTTCCTCTTTCAATCAAGGATGGGTCTCGAGCTGGTGGAGATGGCTGGCAGCGAGCACCCGGACGGATGCATCCGGTTTGGCGGCCGTCGGAAGACAGGTGGGGACGTCCTGATGTGGGACAACAAGAGCACGGAGACCGCCTACACGTTCCCACCCTCACACCTCAGGCAGTTCAAGCGCTATATCCGCGATTCCAGTGATCCGGTCGCCTGCTTCCTCGTTGTCGTGGCGATCCCCGACGACTCCGCGATGGACAGAGTGTGGCAGCTCGCAGCCGAATGCGCCGGTACCCACGTCGCGCTGGTCTCCGCCGAGGACCTGGGCTGGGTTGCGGAGGAATGGTCGGGGCGGGGTAACGACGGCGAGTTCAATCTCGAGGTGCTCAACATGACGGGGATTCTGAGTCGGCCACTGCTGGAGCAGAGGATGAGGTTGTTTCTGTAGGGCCGAACCCACACCCAAACGAGGGAGAGAAGGAATGAATGACCATCGCAACCTGGTGCCCAGCCTCTTCGTCGCGTCGCTGCTCATTCTTGGCTGTGGCAGCAGCGACACAGTCATGATCGGTATCTCTGGCAGCTACGTGGAGGTCGCCGACGGCGACAGCACGCAGCTCACCGTGCCCCTAGTAGCTAGCGATACGAACACACCGCTCTACTTCACGGTGAGGTGCCCCGACGGCTATGCCCGCTGCACGGTCGTGCTCGACAACGCGCCCGTAGAGGCCAAGATCGGCAAAACCTCCCGATTGACCGGACGATTGGAGTATCGAGGCGAAACAATGTACCGCTTCGATGTAAAAGTGAATGTCAAGCAGGAGCCAATGCAATGAACTCGGGACCCGACCGCCTTGTCCCGACAAGCGCACCGGCCAAGGTGCCTGAAGACCGACACGTGGCACCGGACCAACTCGAACCCCGGCTGGATCTGCTACGCGAGGAGTATGTCCTCGTCCGGGCCTGGAGGTAGGCCGCGTCGGACATCCGCTAACACACCTATCCTTCCGACGCGCTTTGCCCCCGACCGTGCGGCCGTGACTATCCGTGAGTTCCTTGGAAGACTTGGCGACCGTCTGCGGTCTCTGGAGAGATGGCAGAACGGGGACCAGCGCTGCCGACTGGAAGTATCCTCTCGCAGGTGTCGCGATGGGATCACCGTGACGTCGCACTCCGCGCTTGGTACAAGATAGCCGCATTTGCGTCCGACAACCAACAGAGGGGTCGCTATGGCCATGTATTACCGCATCAGGAGTATACCGAGAATCCTCGGCGATTCTCAAGAGCTGGAACGCCAGCAGATATACTTCGCCCGCCCCGACGAACTCAACGATCCTACGGAAGGTCTCGCATACGTTGTTTGGCGCGGCGATCACATCGCATGGCGAAACTTCTTCGCACACTACGTGCACTGCCTATACACGATGTGTATTTGCACCAAAGAAGAGACCGATCTGCAGCCGAGCCAAATTCCAGTACTGGATCCGTTGGCCAATCTCCCATCGCAATACACTACTCGAGTTTCCGACATTGTATCTGCCGTCTTCGATAATCTGCGTCTGGACGAATTTGTCAATGCTAGGTTGACCTATCAACGCACGGTTCGCATTGACGAAGTCATCTTTTTGCTCAAATACGTTCATTCGCGCGCACTCGTGGACATTCGCAATGCACACCGTGATCCTAACGATAGAGCAGATCGCAACCGGGTTACCAGTCTTGCAAGTCAACTGGATCTTTCGACACTCATACATGAGACGGACGGGGTCACCGAAGCCTCTCTTGAGCTCACCTGGAGGGATACGATGCGGTATTCGGCCGCTCGAGATCTAGCGCGCAAATGTGAGCTTCAGGAACCAAGTGACGCCGCTTCCCGCCTGCTTGTCTTTGATTTCCCGAGTCGGTATCTGAAGGAGATGGAGAGGCTGCTCCGCCCAGAATGGTATGTCGCATGCTTTATGGATTCCTACCACAACTCGTCCGCATGGGGCCACTATGGTAATGGACACCGGGGCGTCTGTTTGATCTTTGATGCGGTCGAGACTGCCTCCGGCGAGCGGCAATTAACGCTGACTCCCGGCGGGGCTGCCAAAGGGCAGCGCGACTTCGCTGCCGCTTTGCCCCTTGCGTTTCGTCCGGTCCAGTATCACAAGACTTGCCCCGAAGTTGAGTTCTTCGAAGCGATCAATAGCTTGCCTGACCAGATTCTACTGAAACACTGGTTCACCGATGACGACGGGAACCTTAGTAGGTGTACGAATCGGCTGAGGTCAAAAGTCGGTGCAGTTGAACGGGACGGCGCGTACCGGGACGAGTTCTCGAGAAGCGTCACGAGCAAGAGCACCGACTGGCAATACGAAGGCGAAAGTCGGCTGGTAGTATTGGACGGATCTGGTAGGTATCGACAGCGAGAGCGTCGGAAAACCAGGTATTCATTTAGTTCACTTCGCGGCATTATATTCGGGATTGCTACCGCCGACAGTGACAAGGTCAGTATCGTGAACATTGTACGCCGCAAGTGTCGTGAGCGTGCTCGTACCGATTTTCGATTTTATCAAGCATACTATTGCCGCGACACCGGGCGCATTCGCAAGTACAAACTCCAGTTGCCCGGCATCACGGAGTGAACTGCACTTGTTACTCGGAGCACGCACCGTTGTCGGAATTGCACGCGCCTTGTTCAACGGCCGCAAAGAACCGGCACCGGCCTTTTTGGCTTCGGTTAGATCCGTGACGCGCCCTTCGCGCGGAGCTCGTCCGGCGCTCGGCCCATCCCTTCCTGGATCAGGTCGACCTCCATCCTCCAGATGCGGGCCGATCCAAGCCAGATCCCGACGGTTTCCGAGACTCGATCCCCGCATCGTCCACAAGACAATGAACCGCACTGTCGATGCAGGGGGTTGGCCGTTGGGCCAGCGGGGGCGATGCAGTCTCGACCATCTAGCTAGTCAGCGTGTCCCATGTTCGGGATTCCGATATCGCTTCATGCAGCGATCAAGCCGCTTGCCGTGTCGGCCCCGAGTGGCCGGTTCACAACATCGCGGTCGAACCCGTGCCGGGGAATAGTGTGGGGGCAGTGAGCTCGGCCCCGCTTGGCCACTGGCCAAGTAGTGACCATGTACTGACCATGCTGGCAATCCAGAAGTCCGTGAGTTATGTGTACTGAATACGCTCGCCGGCAATCGGCCGGGTGGATGCCCTGAGCACCTTCAACTCGTTAGCTCCTTCGCTTCCGCGAGGTTGATTCTCGCCTTGTGGCCATGCCGTTCAAGCATGTGGAGGAGATGCCCTCCATCCAGCAGCGTGATGGGCTTGTCCGCAGCAAACGAGTACGCGTCTGGGCCGTAGCTGGATGTAGTGACGAGAATGCCCTTCATCGCGCCTTCGTTCATGACCGTTCCGTACAAATCTCGGACCGCAGCAACGCCGACGGTGTTGGTGTACCGCTTCGCCTGAATCACGATCTTCCCACCACGAATCGGATCCGGATCGAACGCGACAGCATCCACGCCGCCATCCCGACTGGCTCGCGTCACCTTGACTTCTCCACCGTCACCCGAGAACTCCTTGCCGAAGACTTCGCGGATGAGATGCTCGAATTCCTCCCAGGCCATAGCCGCGAGATTGTCACCTTCTTCGAGAGCATCGATTACCCCCTGGTCTGCGACGAATCGTGAATCATCTCGGCTCAACCTCTGCAACGGTGCGACCGGGGTTACGCTGTGGAGTCTCGCGCTACCTACTCCCTTGAGTCGCCGAAAGCATGTCTTGGGCTCCACATGGTGGAGATCAATGACCTCGAGCTCTTCCCGGCTTGCCTGTATCGACAACACACACGCGGTGGCTTTCTGTCCGGTTCCCCTGTCAATCGACGTAACAACCCCGTTGAACACAACCGCATCTAGTGCACCGATCGAATCAGCTTCGAACAGCTCGTGGAGGGTTCGCAGGGTGATTTGGTAGAGAAGGCTGTCGTACATCTGGCGCTGCCGACCTACAGGTAGGTTCTTCTCGGCAAACTCCTGCCGGGAGATTATGTACTTCACCTCTGAGAGCGTAGGCAGGGCTTCTGGTGCCGGTAATTGATAGTCGACCACAAGCATCCGGTTTTCGCGGTTATATTCAAGCTCGAATTCTTGTGGACAGCACTCGTCATAGGACGATGCAGACAACACAATGGCACAATAGGCCTCAACCGCGTTCGTATCCCCAGATTGCCAATGGGCTTTGTGTTCATCCACTACCCTGTTCTCAGCGCGCTGCTTCGCGAGAAAGTCATCGCGAGCGTCGCGCCATTCGTCCAAGGCACTCTGGTGGTTGGCCTTGGCGCGTGCGAGTGTGGTCTCGTATTCGCGCTTCAGTCCCTCGTTCGCGGTTGTGACTCTCTCGCACTCCTTCTGCCACTCGCGCAGATCGGCATCGTATCGCTCCTTCGCCTCTTGCCGCCGTGCGTCTTTGCGACGTGAACTAAAGTTGTCGAAGAATGAGAATGTAGGCTTGTATTTTACGGCGCGCGCGCGGGGCTCCGCTGGTTGACTGTGAAGTTTGGGTTTAGGCGGCAATTTGGCCCTTGGCTTGACATCGGGGAAGGTACTGGAATCCTTAAGGCTATCCCAGTCCACAGTGTCGTCGTGAGTGAGTGTATGGTGAAGCGTGCTTTCGATTGCGGTCAATCGTTCCTGGGCCGCTTCCGTCTGCCGCTGCGCCTCTTGCTGTGCTTGTTCCTTTTGTCGTTTCGCGGCCGCGCGCGCATCCGCCGCCTTTTGGCGGGCCTGCTTCTTGGCCCATTGGTCGGCCCACTGATCGAGTTGCGTCTGTGCCCGCCGTGCGAGCAGATCCGGATCTCGGTCCTTAATGACCTTGTGCTTCTTCAGGCCAGGGTGGTCGAGTTCGATCGCGTATGTGACGATCCCGGTACTGGACACATTGGACTCGTAGATTGTGAACTGTTTCACCCCGCCACCCCCCTCTCCCTCAACACCCCCCACAATCGATCCAACGCAACTGGAATACCCATATGTGTCACCCCAAGTGCGGCACCGCGTCCGCCACCGCATTCGCGATCGCCCGCACCCCACCGTAGCCGACTCCCCCACCCCCTTCGCCCAAGCGGATGACGCGGGGAAGGCGTCACCGTATGCCAGGTCTCCCACGCCGGCGTCTCCGCCGCCGTCGGCACACGGTAGTCCATGAACAATCCGGCCATGTTGCTGTCCTCATCGTACAGGGTTCCTCGTAGAGTGCGGGGCCCAGCCCCTGGGTGAGACCCCCGTGGATCCGCCCCTCCATTATCGGGGCGTCCACCAGCATCGCCGCTGGACCGCTTCGCTCGTGACCGCACACTGTAATGTATGATTTACATTGTGTAATCCATGGTTTACAATTCCCACACTCGTGGCTTCGCTCTGCGTTGCTCCTCGGGCCGTTATCGCTGCTACCGACCCTTCGGCGCGCTAGGCACCGCGACACCAATCGCGATGCCCATAGGCAGCGCCGCACGGCCGGTTAGTTGCATGAGCGTCACCACGTCAGCTCCCCTCTCTGGAGAGATCAATGGGCCACTCTTCGTCCCAATAGTCGTCGATGAGCACTCCAGTGATTGACATCCCCTTGTCTGCTACCGTCCCGGAGAATCGGAGGCGCACCCCTCCCGGCGTGTTGGATTCGATGAGGGGAAAGTCGACTACGCCACCTTCCGAAAGGCTGCCCTCCAGCGTACCGGAAGTCCTTACGGGAATTATACTCCCCATCCACCGCGACCTCTCCCAGCTCCCGGACAGCGTGTCACTTTGGAGATCGTGGGCCAGAGCCAACGTCGGGTCGATCCTCTCGAGTTCCGGCCCAGGTCCGTCCCAGATCCCGCGCCACCCCCCCGAGAGGTCGAGGGGCTCTCCACAGGCTCCTGCTGCGAGGAGGGCCGCAGCCAACAGGGGGAGGCTCGCGCTCCGCATACCCATCACCTCCCCGCGTCCCCCCGCTTCGGAATGTAGAGACCGGCACCGATCCCGAAACCGGCAACCCTGGTGGGGACCTTGCCCGTGATCGCGACGTCCCCCAAGATGGCGGCCGCGGCGGCGCGTTCGGCCACCGGGACCCCCGACCAGGCCGTCAGGTAGGTCCCCACCTCGGGGAACTCCGACAGCAGGTACGGATTGCCGAAGGCGATCACGATGTGCGGCACCGAAGAGCCCGCCAGCTCGCGGACGAAGGCGACCGCCTCTTCGGGAAGCGCCACCGATCCCGACGCCGTCCTCACCCCCACATGCAGCGAGACGACCACCAGATCCATTCCCCGTGCACGCGCGAGCGCCTCGGCGTAGTCGTCCTCCTCGGACCACTGGTCGACGTAGGTGGTTCTCAGCTCGCGGTAGGTCCGGCGAAGCGCCGAGTTGAAGGCGCGTCCCCCCCGAAGGTCGCTCCGGCGCCGGTAGGTGACCGAGTAGACGGCCGCGCTGGGAGTGCCCCTAAGCGGCAGCAGGCCGCGCTCGTCCTTGAGCGCCGTGATCGAGCGGTCGGCCACCGCCCGCGCAACATCCAGATGGGGGGTCACGCCCACGCTCCGGGCCACCCCCCCAAGGTCGACGGTGCGCTCCAGGTGGAGCCCCAGCCACTCCTTTGCGCGGAGCACCCGCAGCACCGACTCGTCGATACGCTCCTCGGTCAGGCGGCCGGAGCGCACGGCCGCCACGATCGCGTGCCGCGCCGCACCCAGGTCGGGGGGCATGAGGATCACGTCGGCGCCCGCCTCCACGGCTCTGACGGCCGCCTCGCCGCGCCCGACCAGGCGGTCCACCGCGGCCATGTCCATCGCGTCGGTGAAGATCAGGCCGCGAAAGCCGAACTCCTCCCTGAGCAGCCCGGTCAGGACCGGCGACGCCAGGGTGGCCGGCAGCCTCTGGTCGAAGAGCGCGGGCACGGTGATGTGCGCGGTCATGACCGCGCCCAGGCCGGCGCTCACGGCACGGCGGAAGGGCAGCAGCTCGACGGAGTCCATGCGGGCGCGGTCGGCCGTGATCACCGGCAGCGCGATGTGCGAGTCCACCCCCGTGTCGCCGTGTCCGGGGAAGTGCTTGCCGGTGGCGATCGCGCCGTGCTCCTGAATGCCGCGCGCCAACGCCTCGCCCAGGAGAGCCACCTCCTGGGGGTCCTCGCCGAAGGAGCGGACGTTGATGACGGGATTGGCCGAGTTGTTGTTGACGTCGAGGACCGGGGCGAAGGGCACATGCACCCCGATGGCGCGGGCCTCCAGCGCGGTCACCCTGCCCATCTCGTACGCCAGCTCGGGATCGCCGGCCGCGCCGAGCGCCATGAGCGCCGGGAACCGGGTCGCGCCGCCCAGCCAGATGTTGGTCGGCGCGTGCACCACGCCGTCGAAGCGAAAGCCGGCTCCCGCCTCCAGGTCGGCGGCCACGAGGATCGGGAGCTTCGAGAGCGACTGCAGCCAGTTCAGCTTGGCCGCGACCTCGGTGGGCGAGCCGACCGAGACGATGATTCCGCCCACCCCGTGTTCCTCGACCAGGGCCCGCGCCCGCCTGCGCGAAGAGGAGCCCTCGGGAGCGAAGTCTCCGAGGAGGAAGGGCATCGTCAGCTGACCGACCTTCTCCTCGAGCGTCAGCGACTCGAGCGTCTCGTCGGACCAGCAGCGCCCCCGGCACCCCAGCGCGCTCGAGTGTTCGGGGTAGGAGGGGCGTGTCCAGGGCAGGACCGCAGCGTTACCTTCGGGAACTGGCGGGGCGTCCTGGGGCGCCTGGAGCGAGTCCGGGGCGGGCCGGATCTCCCCGCCCGGTGCCGCGACGCGGGCGGGCGTGGAGCACGCCGTGCCCAGTGCGAGGATTAGCAGTCCGTGGACGCCGGCAAGGAGTCTCCGGGGCGATCGGGCCTCCCTTGGCGCTGCTGGCGCCGGTCGGGCGTGGCAGACGCGCCCCCGATTCACGAGACACTCCAAGGAGCTTCCCATTCCGAGAGATAGCGCCAAGTGGGCGGGCCGGTCAACCGAATCGCCACCGCTGCCGGCACTGGCACGGTCGGGTGTCTGTCCACTCGCCGCCCGGTGTCTCCCGCTCGCCGCCGTCCTGCTTGCGACCACCGGGTGCTCGGCACCGCCTTCCTCCGATCAGGTGGCGAAGGTGGCTATCGCGAGAGGATCCCCGCTGGTGTCGGCCCAAGTGGGCGCTCTGGGGGAGGACCGCCACTTCAGGAGCGCGGTCAGGCCAGGGATCGAGGTGCTCCTGGACGACTCGCTGCACCTCGTCCTCGGACGGCGCGTCGGACTCGTCACCAACCACACCGGAAGGGACCGCGCGGGGACGCCCTCGATCGACCTCCTGGCGGATCACCCGGAGGTGGAGCTCGTCGCGCTCTACTCGCCCGAGCACGGGATCAGGGGCAAGGAGGAGGCGGGCGTCAGGGTGACGGGGGGGCGCGACGGGCGGACCGGCCTCCCGATCCACTCGCTCTACGGGGCGACGACCAGGCCGACCCCGGAGATGCTGGCCGGCGTCGATGTGCTCCTCTTCGACATCCAGGACGTCGGCGCCCGCTACTACACCTACCTCTCCACAATGGCGCTCGCCATGGAGGCGGCGGGCGAGGCGGAGATCGAGTTCGTCGTGCTGGACCGCCCCAACCCGATCGGCGGCGAGGCCGTTCAGGGCAATCTCCTCGATCCCGACTTCGCCAGCTTCGTCGGCCTCTACCCGGTTCCGATGCGGCACGGTCTGACGGCGGGCGAGTTCGCGCGGATGGCGGTCGGCGAGTTCGGGGTCGGCGCCACCCTGACCGTGGCGGTGGCCGATGGGTGGACGAGGGCCATGCCGTACGCCGAGACGGGCATTCCTTGGGTGGCCCCGTCGCCCAACATGCCCTCGGTGACGAGCGCGCTGCACTACCCCGGAACCTGCCTCTTCGAGGGGACTCCGATCTCGGTGGGGCGCGGAACCCCGATAGCCTTCCAGCACCTTGGGGCGCCCTGGCTCGATGGCGACGCGCTGGCGACGCGGTTGAACGCTATCGGCGTACCGGGCGTGGCCTTCCGGCCGACCACCTTCACCCCCGCCAACCCCGGGGACGGCAAATTTGCCGGTGAGGAGGTGCGTGGGGTAATGCTCGAGGCGGTTGGTGAGGACTACGATCCGACGCTCGCAGCCCTAGCGCTGCTGACGGAGATCAGGGCCGCCTCGGGCGATCTCTGGAGTTGGCGGAGCTCCCACTTCGACCGCCTGGCCGGAGGCGACCGGCTGAGGCTACAGGTTGAGGCGGGTGCGTCGTACCAGGAGCTGGCGGAGGGGTGGGGCGCGGGGTTGGGCGACTTCATGGCGCGCCGGGAGTCGTACCTGCTGTACCGGTAGGGGGCCGTAGAGCTCGTCTGGGTCCTCGACGGGCCTGGTTCGCAACGTAAGGAGAGATGGCCGATCTCTGATAGATATGACACGATTTCGCGACAATAGTGAAACGGTTACGACGCCGATATGCCTCGGAGGTGTCCTAGGGTCAATCTATCGCGTCACCGAGACTGCAATGATCAGGGTGGATCGGGTGCGGGTCGGGAGCTCCGTCGATCAGGGCGACTGCGGCCATCCTATTCCGCCACGAGAGTCCCCTATTGGCCAGGCACCGCAGCCAGTTGGCGAGCGTGCCGGATAGCCCCGGCAGGGAGGGGCGGCACCTGCGGGCCGTGGCGGAGGACGGTCTCTGGCGGGGTCTGAATCCCACCATGGCGCTGATCTCCAAGGGGTTCGTGCTCGCCTTCGTACTTGCTGCCGTTCGCGATGTGGAAGCCGTCGGTGCCGCGTTCGAGCGCGTCCGGGTCTGGATCGAGGGGACTCTGGACTGGTACTACGTCCTGACCGTCTGCGCCTGCCTACTCGCGTGCGCGGTGGTGGCGTGCAGCAGGTTCGGCGGGGTCCGGCTGGGCGACGACGACTCCACGCCGGAGTTCCGCACGTCCTCGTGGCTGGCGATGCTCTTTTCCGCAGGCGTGGGGATCGGGCTGCTCTTCTTCTCCATCGCCGAACCGATATTCTACTTCGACAACCACGGAAGCGCAGGATACCCCAACAACCCCCTGGCCGACCTAGCCGGCGCCCCCTCGCTCGACGAGACCCGCGCCATGCACGCCATGCGCGTCGCCTACCTTCACTGGGGCCTGCACGGGTGGGCCGTCTACGTCGTGGTCGGCCTCTGCCTGGCCTACTTCGGATTCCGCAAGAAGCTGCCGCTGACGATGCGCTCCGCCCTTCGTCCGCTCATCGGCGACCGCGTCTACGGCCCGGCCGGCGACCTCGTGGACCTGCTGGCGGTGTTCGCGGCGGTCTTCGGCATCGCGACCACGCTGGGTCTCGGGGCCAGCCAGATGGCCACGGGACTCAACGTCCTCGCTGGCGTCGATCCGGGGCTCGTTACCCAGATCGCCCTGATCGCGGCCATCTCGGCGGCGGGCACCGTGTCGGCCGTGTCGGGCGTCAATCGCGGGATCCGCATCCTGTCGGAGTGGAACATCGGCCTGAGCGTCGTCCTGCTCGGCTGCTTCCTACTTCTGGGCCCCGCCCTGTGGCTCCTGGGATTCGTCGCCCGCTCGGTCGGCGGGTACCTGCTGCACGCTGCACCCATGGGGCTCTGGATCGCGGACGATCCCGGCCATGTCGCCTGGCAGAGCGGCTGGACGATCTTCTACTGGGGATGGTGGATCGCATGGGCGCCCTTCGTCGGCATGTTCATCGCCCGAATCTCGCGCGGCCGCACGCTGCGCGAGTTCGTTCTGGGCGTGCTGGTCGTCCCCACGGCGCTGGGGCTGCTCTGGATCGGGATCCTAGGCGGGAACGCGCTCCACATGGAGCTCGGCGCGCCGGGCGGCGTGGGAACCGCCGGGATCGTCGAGGTCGTGCGCGACGGCAACTACGAGGCCGCGCTCTACGGGACCATTGCCAAGCTCAGCGACATAGGGTGGCTGACCTGGACCCTGTCCGCTCTGGCCACCCTGCTGCTGGCGACCTGGTTCGTCACCTCCTCGGACTCCGGCACGCTGGTGCTCACCACGCTTCTTAGCATGGGCGACCCCGATCCCCCGCGTCGCTTCCGCATCGTCTGGGGGCTCGGCATCGGAGCGGTGGCCGCCGTCCTGCTGCTTGCCGACGGCCTCCAAGCGCTGCAGACCGCCGTGGTGGCCGCCGCCCTGCCCGTGAGCGTCGTCCTGCTGCTCATGATCGCGGGGCTCTTCAGGTCGCTGGCGCGGGACCCGTGAGCCAGGGGATGGCGCGGTCGCCCCATGGGCCGCGTCGGGTACGGCAGCGAATAGAGGGACGCTTCTCCAAGCCAGCGAACAGAACGGCTCCGATACCAGCTTGCTCCACCGATGCCCGAGCATCGGAAATAGCGTATTTTTGCAAGTTCCGCCCACAAGTCTCCCGTTATCCTTGGAAATGGGGTACCAAGTGGAGTTCCGTTCACGGTTCGCCAGCTGCGCACTCGGGCCGGCCGCGCAGTCGGGAAGCAGCCCATTGACGGGCGGACACGGCGTGCCCGGGCCCGGGCGCTCTCTCGCCTTGGCCGTTGCGCCTCCCCGTCCGCCCGGCGCTCCGTTCCGCCCCGTGATCGCCGGATGGCCGTAGCACCCCCCCGCCGGATGCGGTTCGCGGCGGACGACCGTCCGCCCGGCGCGGTGAGTGCGGTCATCGGCGTGCAGACGGCGATCCTCGTGACCGTGCCGGTGGTCGTCGTCACGACGATCGTCACGCGCGTCGCGAACCAGACCGACGAATACCTCCATTGGGCGATCTTCGCGAGCATGGTAGTTGGGGGGCTCCTCACCATACTCCAGGCGAAGCGGCTCGCGGGCATCGGCGGCGGAACGCTCACCGTGATGGGCGCCTCCGGGGCTTCGATCGGCGTAGGCGTGCTCGCGCTCGTTGCGGGCGGCCCGGCCTTGCTGGGGATGCTGGTTCTGGCGTCGGGACTCTGCCAGCTGGCCCTGGCGGCCCGGCTCGCACTTCTCCGGCGCGTCATCACACCGGTCGTGTCCGGCACCCTCACGGCGCTGGTGGCCGCCACCGTCATACCCATGGCGTTCGCGATGCTCGCGCGCGTGCCGGCGAGCGCCCCGCCGGCCGCGGCCCCTACGGTCGCCGCGGTCACAATGCTCTGCGTCGTGGGTATCATGCTCCGGGGCAAACGGTGGGTCCGAGCCTGGAACCCCGTGATCGGCATGGGCGCGGGGTGCGCGACCGCCGCGCTCTTCGGGATTCTCGACTTCGGGCGCGTTGCGGCGGCCCCTTGGATCGGGATCCCCACTCCCCCGGTGTCCGGGCTCGACCTGAGCCTGGATGCCAGCTTCTGGCTCCTTCTGCCTGGCTTTCTCTTCGTTTCCTTCGTCATCACGGTCCGGCAGGTCGGCGAGAACGTCCGGATGCAGCGCCTCTCTGGCCCCGAGCCGAGGGCGATCGACTTTCGCCGGGTCCAGGGGTCCGTCGCCGCGTGCGGCGGGGGCACGCTCCTCTCCGGGTTCGCGGGCGTCCTCCCTCCGTGGCCGTACCTGGCCGGGGTCGGGCTCGCGAGCGGCGTCGGCGTCGCCGCGAGGCGCATCGGCGCATACATCGGCGTCAGCTTCATCGCCCTCGCCTTCGTCCCCAAGATCACCGCTCTTGTCCTTTCGATCCCGGCGCCCGTGCTCGGCGCCTACATGACGGTTCTCTTCGGCATCGTCTTCGCGCAGGGGATGCGCACCCTCTTCCAGGAGGGGATCGACCAGCAGTATGCGCTTGTCGCGGGCCTGGCGTTCTGGATCGGGGCGGGGATCCAATTTCAGGCGATCTTCCCGGCCTACGTCGCCACGCCCACGGGCCGCGTGCTCGCCAATGGTCTCACGGTGGGGGGGCTGACGATCCTCCTGCTACACCTGCTCCTAGACGTCACCGGGCCACGCCGCCACAGGGTTGAGGTGGCGCTACGCGCGGAAAGCCTCTCGGAACTCGACCGATTCCTGCGGGACTTCGCAGCCAGGTACAGGTGGAGCCGCAAGGCGACCGACCGCCTGCGCGCAGCTGCCGAGGAGACGCTCCTGAGTCTCCTGCGACAGGAAGAGGAGGGGCTTGCCCCCGCCCCGGGGGAGCGCCGACTGCGCGTCGTGGCCCGGAACGCTCGCTCCGGTGCTAGGATGGAGTTCACCGCCGCGACCCACGAGGGCAACCTGGAGAACCAGATGGTCCTGCTCGGAGACCAGCCCGACCCCGCCAGCCAGCGGGATCTGTCCCTGGCGCTGCTGCGGCATCACGCCGCCTCCGTCAGGCACCACCAATACCACAACGTCGATATCGTGACCGTACGCGTGAACCGCACATGAACGCCCGCTCCCCCATCGCCATTGTCGGATATGCCTACCGGATGCCCGGCGGCATACGCACGGACGACGATTTCTGGCGCCTCCTAAGCGAGCGGGAGGTAGTCCGGGAGCATATCGCCGAACGCTACGGTCGCGGCTACCAGCCGATCGGCCGCTTCACGGGCCCGGGCCGCTTCGGCAGCGCCTGGGAGGGGCTGATCCGCGACGACGGAGAGCAACGGATGGATCGCGGCCTCTTTGGGGTGTCGCGCAACGAGATGGCGTACATGGATCCGCAGATCCGGATGCTGCTGGGCTGCGCGTGGGAGAGCTGCGAACACGCCGGCTGGAACCTGAACGACCTTCGCAACAGTCCCACCGGGGTCTTCGTCGGCTCCCAGGTCGCGGCCACCGCCAACTGGCGTGCGCTGTACGGGACGAACGAGTTCTCCATCCTGAGCATCGACGCCTCCATGCTGGCGAACCGGATCTCGTACCACCTCAACCTCATGGGGCCGTCGCTCGCGACGTCGACCGCCTGCTCGGCGTCGCTGACCGCACTGCACACCGCAGTAAACTCGATGCTCCAGGGCGACTGCGAGCAGGCGCTGGTGGGCGGCGCCACCTACCTGGGGTCCGCGCGCTGCAGCGCCGCCTTCAACGCGCTCGGGGTCATCAGCCCCGATGGTCGGTGTCATTCCTTCGACGCCGATGCCAACGGCTACATTCGCTCCGAAGGCGCATTCGTCTTCGCCGTCAAGCCGCTGGAGGCGGCCGAGCGGGACGGCGACCACATCTTCGCGGTCATCGAGGCGACGGCGGTGAACACGGCCGGGACCGCCGACGACGCGGAGGGGCTGGCGCAGGGGCGCTACATCACGGCGCCGACCCGCCACTCGCAGGTCGAACTGATGCGAGAGGCGCGGGCCCGTGCCGGACTGGGCCGCGGGGACTTCGACTACATCGAGGCGCACGCGACCGGCACCGTGGTGGGCGACCGCATCGAGGGAAACGCGATCGCCGAGGCGTTCGGCGGCGTCGAGCGCGAGGTGCCGCTACGCGTAGCGAGCGTCAAGAGCAACGTCGGACACCTCGAGGCGGCCGCCTTCAGCTGCGCGCTCCTCAAGGTCGTCCTCATGATGCGGCGGCGCACCTTCGCCCCCATCTCAAAGAACTACCTGGCGCCGAACCAGGAGATCGATTTCGACCGCGGCCCCCTGGAGGTGCAGACCGCCTGCGAGCCCTTCCCGGACCGCCCGGTCGTGGTCGGGATCAACTCCTTCGGGTTCGGGGGCGCCAACGGGCACTGCGTGGTGCGCGAGTACCGGCCGCAGGAGCCCAGGTCCTGGTCGGTGCCGCTGGCGCCCGACGCCGGCTACATGATCCCTCTCTCCGCACGCACGCCGAACGCGCTGGCCGAGAGCGCGGGTCGCCTCCGGGGTTTTCTGGACGAAGAGGAGACCGACCTCTACACGCTGGCCGGGAACCTCGGCCGCCGTCGCAGCCAACTCTCCGCGCGCACCGCCTTCGCCGTGCGGGACCGCGCCGAACTCGTGGACGCGCTGGACGCCTTCGTGGAGGACCCCTCCTCGGCCTCCACCGCGGACGAGGGGGAGCGCCGGGTGGCCATGGTCTTCTCGGGGCAGGGGACGCAGTGGGCCGGGTGCGGGCGCGACCTCTACGAGGCGGACCCCGTCTTCCGGCGCGTCACCGACGCGGTCGAGGAGGAGTGGAGGAAGCACTCCGAGGTGTCGCTGCGCGAGGCGTGTTTCTCTGCGAGCCAGGAGGAGTTGAACGAGGTTCGGCTCGCCCAGCCCGCCATCTTCATGCTGCAGTGCGCCTTGGTGGAGCTGCTCGCGACCTGGGGCGTGCATCCGGAGTGCGTCCTCGGACACAGCTCGGGCGAGGTCGCCGCGGCCTACGCGAGCGGTGCGCTCTCGCTTGCCGAGGCCACGCACCTGGTCTACCACCGCGCAACCCTGCAGCAGCGCGTGGCAGGCTCGGGCCGGATGCTTGCGATCGGACTCGACCGACCGGGAGTGGAGGGCCTCCTGGAGGAGCTCAGCGTCTTATTCCGGTCGGGAAACCACCGCCCCGCGAAGGTGGAGATCGCCTGCGAGAACTCGCCCGCCAACACCGTGATCTGCGGCACGGAAGCCGCGCTGCAGCCCGTGATTGCGGAACTCGAGCGCCGGACCCTCCAGAACCGGCTGATCCCCGGCAACATCGCGTTCCATTCCACCGCCATGGATCCGCTTCAGGAAGACGCCCTGAGCGCGTTCGCCTTTCTGAACGAGTGCGAATTCGACGCCGACGTGCCGATGGTGTCCTCCGTCACCGGCGAGACCGTGCAGCGCCTGGACAGTGCATACTGGTGGTCCAACATCCGGCGCCCCGTCCTCTTCGGGGCGGCGATGGAGACCGTGAAGCGGGACTTCCGCCCCGACCTGATCCTGGAAGTCGCACCACACGGGGCGCTGCAGCCGCTCATCCTGCAGTGTCTGGAGGGGGGAGGACCGGGTGGCGGCGGTCCGGGTGGCGCGGTCCCCGCGTGCCTCCCGACGCTGATGAGGGACGAAGACGTGTGCCTGAGCTTCCAGGAGGCGCTGGGGAACCTGTACAGGGCCGGCGTCTCGCTGGACTTCGCTTCGCAGTTCCCGCGCCCGGAACCCATCGCGCACCTCCTTCCCCAGCACCCTCAGGAACAGACGACGACCAGCGACGATCTGGTCGACGACGAGATGTTCGTCCTGCGGGGCCAGTACTCGCAAGGTCCCCTCGTCGGACACCGGGTCGCATGCGACCACATCCTGTTCGAGGCACGGCTCTCGGAGCGGGACTTCCCCTGGCTGACGGACCACCGCGTGCACGGGGCTCCGATCTTCCCGGCCGCCGGGTACATCGAGCTGCTGCTGCAGGCGTTCGCCGGGGATCCGATCAACATCGAGGAGATCGAGTACCTGGAGCACACCCCGGTGGGAAGGACGCCGGTGCGGCTCCAGACGGCTCTGTTCCCGGTGCCCGACGCGCCCGGCCACTTCACCTTCACGATCTCAACCCGTTCCTTCGAGGACGAGGACGAGGGGACGCTGCACTGCCAGGGCAGGGTTCGCCGGGTCGACGAGGACCACGCCGTCGATGCGCCTCCGACGCTGGACGATGTGCTCGCCCGTGGCCTGGATCCCCGACCCCTGGCCACGGGGGAGGACTTCTACGACCAGCTCGAGGCGGTGGTGGGGGACGCCTTCGATTTCGGCCCCGAGTTCCGGAGCATCCAACGGATCGAGATGGACTCCGACTCCCCGGACCTGCTGGTCGAGATCGAGGTGGACGAGGAAATCTGGGCTTTGGGCCGCGAGGAGGGGTATCTCCTCTATCCCCCGCTGATCGACGGCGGAATGCAGATCGCTCTGCGCTACCTGATGCGCCTGCCCGACTTCTTCTCCGTGCCGCAGCGCGCCCGCGACGTGACATTCCTCCGCCCCCCGACAGGGCCTCGCATCACCTGTCTCCTCGTGGACACCCACGACTGGTTCGACGTGGACGACCGGGGCCAGCACACCAAGCCGCTCGGCGAACTGTATGTCTGTAGGCTCAGCTTCTACGACACGGCCACTGGAGAGCTGGTCGCCCACCTGGGGGAGCACCGCTCCTTCAACAGCAATCCCCGCTGGAGCGACGTCCCCGACAGCAAGCATCTCATCCGCTGGCAGCCGAAGTTCGTCCCGCCTTCGCCAGAGATCGATGGCGCGATCCGCGAGGGGGAAGTCGACCCGGCCGCCCTCATCGGTGCCTTCGAGAGCGGCAGGATCGGTCACGCGTACGCCCCGCACGTGGTCGAGGTCGCCGGACGGCGGTCGGCGGAGCAGGCCACGCTGAACGAATGCCTGTCGCATCTCTCCTCCCCCGGCGCGCAGACCGAGTACTGGCTGCTGGGCGAGGACGAAGACTCCACGCGCGCTCTCTACGAGGCCTTCAACCATCGCGCCGCCGCAGTTCGCTTCGCCGCGCTGGATCCGACGTCGGAGGACGCCCTCGAGTTGCCGATGGACTCGGGGCTGCTGCGTCCGGCCGCCGCCGAGATCCTCCTCGTGCATCACGGTGCCAGCGACGAGTGGGGGGACCTCGAGCGGCTGGCCGTGCCCGGCGCCCTCACGCTCGTCTCCCACGACGACGGCGATGTCGTGGACCCGGGAACCGGATGGAGGGTGCTGCACGCCGGTCGTCGCACGACCCTCCTCCAGGCTCCGCTCGACGAGCCGGAGCCGGCCACGGCGACCGCCCAGGGCCCCCGCTGGGTGATCGGCGAGCCGGATACGCCAGCCGAGGCCTGGATCGGACACCTCGGTTCACCAGTGGCTCATCACGTCCCCTGGGAAACATTCCAACGAGCGGACTACACGGGGATGGAGGAGTGGCCGGGGGCCGCGGACCTCGAGGCGATCGACCTCTTCGTGGGCGAGGACCCCGACGATCCGACGGGTGAGCGGGCTGTGTGGCGCCTCGTCGCCTTCCTCCAGGCGCTCGCGCCCTTCCGGCTGGAGGCGGCCACCCGTGAGTGCCGTGTGAACATCGTGACGCGGAGTGCCGTGTGCGGCGTGGAGGCGCCGCGTGGGAGCGCGCTGTGGGGGGCGGTGCGCAGTCTCGCACTGGAACTCCTGGCCGAGGACACGAAGATCGGTTTCCGTCTCGTCGACCTCGGGGCGGCGGACGACCTGGATACGCTGGCGCGACTTGACGCGTGCGACGTGCGGGAACGTGAACTTGCGGTACGGGAAGGGCGTCTGTGGGTGCCGCGCCTCGTGAACCTCCGGGATCGCTGGCCACTCGTGCCACCGGGCGAGGATCCTCCCTTCCGGCTCCGTCTCGACAACCCGGGCCAGGTCAGCGGCCTGCAGATGGGGACCACGGCGCTACCCGAACTCGGACCCTCCGACGTCGAGATCGAGATGGCCGCCGCGGCGCTGAACTTCCGCGACGTGATGGTCACGCTGGGGCTCCTGCCGGCGTTGGCCTACGAGTGCTCGGCGCTCGGCCGCGAGGTCGGGATCGAGGGGAGCGGGGTCGTGCGTCGCGCCGGCCCGGAGGTGAAGCGCCTCGAGCCCGGTGACGAGGTGGCCGTCACGCTGGGCGGCTGCATCGCCAACCGGATCGTGGTGAACGAACACCTGGCCTTCCTCAAGCCAGAGCTGCTGAGCATGGAGGAGGCCGCGGCGTCCCTCTCTGTGACCGTGACCGCGTACTACGCGCTCATTCACCTGGCCCGCCTCAGGGAGGGCCAGCGGGTCCTGATCCACTCCGCGATGGGGGGTGTCGGACAGGCCGCGATCGCGCTCGCGCACCACGTTGGGGCGGAGATCTACGCGACCGCCGGCAACGAGAGCAAACGCGAGCAACTGCTCGAGATGGGCGCGCGCGCGGCCTTCGATTCGCACAGCCACGACTGGTACGAGGAGCTGATGGACGCGACGGACGGCGAGGGCGTGGACGTGGTCCTGAACTCGCTCGCCGGCCATCACATCGCGCTCTGCCTGAAGGCGCTACGCCCCTCCGGCTGGCACTGCGAGATCGGCAAGGTAGACATATACACCGACAACTCGCTCAGCATGCGCGTCTTCCGGAAGAACCTCCGCTTCGCGGCGATCGACATCGACCGGCTGGCGCTCGACGACCCGGTCCTGTCGCACATGCTCTCGCAGGCCTGCCTCGATCTCATGGAAGAGGGCGCGGTGCCGCCGCCCCGCCTCACGACCTTCGAGTACCGGGACTACGCCGAGGCGCTACGCCTGATGACGACCGGCCAGCACCAGGGGAAGCTGGTACTCAGGGCGCCGTCGGATCCGGCGGCCCGGGGGTTTGGAATCGCCGACTCGCGCCCATTCCTCGATCCCGAGGCGACCTACCTCGTGACGGGAGCGCTGGGCGGCTTCGGCCTGCGCTTCGTGCCCTACCTGATCGCCGCCGGGGCGCGGCACCTAACTCTGATGGACCGGGACCCGGAGCGCCGACGGAGCGTCGAGTGGATTCGCCAGACCACGACGCTGTGCAAGATGACGGAGGAGTACGAGATCGAGATCGTCTCCGGCGACGTGAGCGAGGAGGCGGACGTTCACCGCTGCATCGCCGATCTCGAGCGGCCGCTGAAGGGCGTGTTCCACCTCGCGGGTGTGTTGGAGGACCGTGCGTTCATCGACATTTCTCCCGATTCGCTGGGGCGGGTGTTCGCGCCGAAGGCGGGGGGCGCACTCAACCTGCATCGCGCCACCGCCGGGTGCGACCTCGACCACTTCGTCCTCTTCTCCTCGATCGCCTCGACATTCGGGAACCTGGGGCAGGTCAGCTACAGCGCTGCGAGCGCCTTCCTCGACGGGTTGGCGGCGTGGCGGCACCGGCAGGGCCTGCCCGGATTGTCGTACAACCTGGGTGCGGTGACGGAGATCGGGATGGCGGCGCGCAGCCTGCACGTCATGCGCATGATGCGGGCGGCTGGGATGACGACGGTGAGCGCCAACTTCGCCATCGCCAACCTGGACTACGCCCTCCGCACGATGGCGGGCGCGGACCACCTCGGCACCGCGCTCTTCGCCAACCCCCGGTGGAGCGTCGATTCGCCCGACTACATGCGGCACGGGCGGTTGCTGGGCAACCAGGCGGCGTTCGAGGTGGGCGTGGGCGGCGAACTGACGCTGGACAGCGTCGTGGCGCAGATCTCGGCCAAGGTGGCCGAGCTGTGCGGCCACGACGAGGGCGATGTCGCGGAGCCGTTGTCGAGCTTCGGTCTCACCTCGATCTCCGTGGCCGAACTGGGCGCATTCATCCAGGCGCAGTTCAACCACCGGGTAAGCGCGCTCCAACTGATGACGACCGCCTCGGCCCTCTCGCTGGCGGAGGCGATCGTCCACGGGACCGAGTCCGACGGGGAGGCGGAGACCCCGGCAGAGGCGGAACACTCGGCGGACGCGGTGCGGGGGCCCCGGCAGCGCGTGCGCCGGCGCCGCTCCCCCTTCGCCAACCGGCTCGAGGACCACTTCCTGATCGAGGCATGACCCGGCCCACCGCAACCAGGGTGGCGGCCGCGGCCCCCGGCACGACGGGCGGCCCGATACCGCGGCTGTTGGGGAAACTGCCGCCGCACTGCGAAAGGGACCTGGCGACGCTGCGCCGCTCCGTGCGCGCCGCGGTGACCAGCGCGAGGCCGGCGGACGCCCTCTCTCCCGCCGATTTCCGGCACGTGCTCGTCACCGGCGCGACCGGCTTCATCGGGCGCTTCCTGGTGAGGGAGCTGCTCGCGCACGACGCCGGCCTGCATGTGCACTGCCTCGTGCGTGCGGAGACCCGGGACGAGGGGCTGGAGCGGCTGCGCGCGAAGATGGAGCACGCGGAGACGTGGGAGGATGACTTCGCTCCGCGCCTGCACATCCACACCGGGGACATCGTCGAGCCCCGGCTCGGCCTGTCGCGCACCGACTTCGGCGATCTGTGCGGGAGGATCGACGCGGTCTATCACCTTGCCGCGACGCTGAGTCTGGCCACCTCGTACGTCGCCATCCGCCGCGTGAACACCAGCAGTCTTCGCAACGTGCTGGAGCTGTGTCTGAAGAAGCGGTACAAGCACCTATTCTACGCCGGGACGATGGGGATCTTTCCCCAGTACGTCTGCATGTTCGCGAACGAGTACGAGGGTGACCGCATCGGTCATCAGGCGCAGCCCGACCTGGCGAGCATGAAGAGGACGTTTCCGCTCGGGCTGCTAGGGTATCCCTGGAGCAAGCTGGTCGCCGAACAGGCGCTTCTGTTCGCACAGGCGGCCGGTCTCCCCCTGGCGGTGTTCCGCTTCGCGCAGACCAGCATGGCGTCGACCGGATACAGCCAGCCGAGCAACATCGCGCAGCGGCTGTACGCGGCGGCGGTGGACATCGAGATGGCCCCGGCGGGATTCACCCTGGAGTCCAACAACGACCCCGTCGATACGCTGAGCCGGATCTGCACCGACATCTCGCTGAATCCGGAGCGGCGGCACACGCTCTACAACTGCTGCAACCCGAAACCGTCCCACCGCGCGGTGTCGCTGGAGGAACTCGGGCTGGACTTCCCGGAGGTGTCCTACCAGGAATTCAGGCGCGCCTGCCAGGCGCGCGGGGACGCCTCTCCCCTTGCCGGGTACTGGTCAGTGCTCGATCACTTCGGCCGCTACTGGCTGCGGGGCGCCGAATCGGCCACCTCCTTCCCGATCAGCGCCCGCGCCATCCGCGAGGACTGCCCCCGGCCCATCGAGTGGCCCGGCCCCCTCACCCGCTACGTTCGCTACAGCCGATGGGTACGGGACCATAGCGAGGAGTGGCCCCATCCCCTTCCGCGCCGGAGCCTGAGTCTCGATCAGCTCCTGAAGCAGGCGAGACGCTACGCGCGCGAGAACGGAGTCTCATTCGACGACACGTATCCGGAGTGGATGCTGGAGGGGCTGGAGCAACTCGTGGAGGCGTTCGGTTCTTCCCAGGCGCGGGTGCCGAGGAGCCGCATCGGCCTCATCACCTTCGACCTGTGCTGGCTCCTGCGGAACAACGCGGAGTTGGCGAGCGAACGACTCCGCTATCCCGAGATCGAGCGGCAGGAGATTGTCCGGCCCGTGTTCATCGTGGGCATCAACCGGACGGGGACGACGTATCTGCACCGCCTCATGGCGCGGGACCCGCGTTTCTGGGCGCTCCGGGCCTACGAGTACGTCGAGCCCGTGATCGCGAGCGGCGACTACGTTGGTCTCGCGGGCACGCCCGGCGACCCGCGGCGCGCACTCGCCAGGGACGTGTTCGAGGCCTCCGGCCTCATCGATTCCTTCGAGGGGACTCATCACATGTCCGTCGACGAACCGGAGGAGGACATACCCCTCCTCCGGCTCTCGTTCAGGGCCTGGGTGTTCGCCACCCGATACTACATCCCCGGCTACGAACGCTGGCTGGAGACGAGCGGCTCGCGGGAGTCATACGGCCTGCACCGCCGCATCATGCAGCACTACACCTGGCAGCGCCGGGCCCGGTATCCCGGCGTAGACGGGCAGTGGCTCTTCAAGATGCCAGCGCACCTACGGGAGCTGGAGTCGCTCGTCAGGGCCTATCCCGACGCGCTGTTCATTCAGACACACCGGGAGCCCGCACAGTTCATGGGGTCGTGGTGCAGCCTCGTGGAGCGGATCCGCGTGGACGTGACCGAGCCCCGTCCGCGGGAGGTGCTGGGCGCCGAACAGCTGCGGGCGATGAGTCGTCTGCTCGGCGGGGCGGTGGAGTTCCGCCGGTCACACCCAGAGCTGGAGGACCGCTGGGTCGACGTCAGCTACTACGACCTGGTGCGGGACCCGATGGCCGTCACGGCCCACATCTACGAGCGTCGCGGCTGGCCGCTCGATCCCGAGGCCTTCGCCACCATGGAGACATGGCTCGACGAGCAGAGGGAACGGCGTCGGACAGAAAAGCGGCACACCTACGACATCGCGGACTACGGTCTCACGCGCGAGATGATCGACGAGGCCTTCGCGCGGTACCGCGACTTTCTGTCGGAGAGCGACCGCAGAGCGTCACTGCTGGTGAGCTGAACCATGCCGAACGCCCTTCTCCTCTACCCCAAGCACCCTCCCACCTACTGGGGCAACAACTACGCCCTGGAACTCCTGGGCATCAAGGCGGTGTTTCCTCCCCTCGGACTGCTCACCGTTGCGGCGATGTTCCCGTCTCGATACAGACTGCGCCTGGTCGACCTCAACGTGACTCCGCTCGAGGATGCCGACCTGGAGTGGGCGGATCTGGCCTTCACATCGACCATGATCCCGCAACGCCCCTCGCTGGAGCAGGTCGTCGAGCGCTGCAATCGCGCACAGGTTCCGGTCGTCGCCGGCGGGCCGCATCCCACCACCTTTCACGAGGAGATCGGGGGGATCGACCACTTCGTGCTCGATGAGGTCGAGGAGACCTTCCCGACCTTTCTTGGCGACCTGGAGAACGGGATCGCACGGCCGGTCTATCGCGCCCCGAGAAAGCCGGACATGAGCACCGCTCCGGTGCCCCGTTTCGACTTGATCGACATGAACGAGTATCACTCGATGTGTCTGCAGTTCTCGCGGGGGTGCCCCTTCGATTGCGAGTTCTGCGACATCACGAAGCTGTACGGCCGCGTGTCCCGGACGAAATCGCCGCAGCAGATGGTGGCCGAATTCGACTGCCTGTACGAACTGGGTTGGCGGGGTCCGCTATTTCTGGTCGACGACAACTTCATCGGCAACAAGCGCGAGGTTTCCAGGCTCCTCCCCGTGCTAGCCGAATGGCAGAGGGAGCGTGGCCATCCCTACTCGCTCTTCACCGAAGCGAGCGTGAACCTCGTCCGGATGAACGACCTGATGGACGTCATGATCGACGCTGGCTTCGACGCCGTCTTCCTGGGCATCGAGACGCCCAACCCGAAGGCTCTCAGGAAGATGAAGAAGCCGCAGAATCTCGACGTGCGCGACGACAACTACCTCTTCACGGCCGTACGCAGAATCCAGCAGAAGGGAATGATGGTTCTGGGCGGCTTCATCCTGGGCCTCGACGACGACGATGACGACGCCTTCGACGCCCAGATCGAGTTCATTCAGGAAGCCGGGATCCCGATCGCGCTCGTCGGGTTGCTCACCGCACTCAAGGGAACGAATCTGTGGGCCCGGCTGGAAAGCGAGAATCGGTTGCTGGACAAGCCTGTCGAAATCGATGCGACAGCCCTGAACTTCAAGCCTCAGATGGATCCCCGGACGCTGGTGGAAGGGTATCTACGGGTTGTCGGAACCATCTACGACCCGACGCTGCAGAACTACTTCGACCGCTGCCTGACGATGCTGGACAACCTGAATCCGGTGCCGCACATCCACAAGCCGGTGAGCAAGCACCTGCTCTACGCGAGCATCATGATCATCCGGCGGCACCTGACACCGGACCAGTTGCCGGTGTTCTCGCGCTACATCGCCAGGGTCTCCAGGAGCCATCCGCGATTGCTGCCGCTGGCAATCCGCCTAGCCGCCATGGGCTATCACTGCGAGAAGCTCACTCGCCAGCAGACCATTCTCCGGGAATTCAAGGCGTACCTGAACCGGGAGCTGGTTTCGTTCAACGAAAGCGGACGGGGGCTTGATGCGGCAACGGAAGTGGAGGACAGCTTCCGAAGGGAGGCGCTGCAACGTGCAGAGGCGCGACGACGCGCGATCCCCGAGGAATTCCGCTACGCCGGGGACGGGGTCTCCGAGAGTCTGGCAGAGTTCCAGCTTGCTCTGAGCTCGGAGGGGCGACAGACCTTGCCAGATAAAGGCATCCTGCCGCAGGCAGGCCGAAAAGCCGATCCCCGCGAAACCACAAGCCCCTAGCAGCCCGCGGACAAACCTCCCACGGCACTCGAGCAGCGCTGCAGCCCGCGCTGGACCGCTTCGCTCGCTTCCTCACATTGTAATGTATGGTTTACATTGTGTAAACCACAGTTTACAACAGGGCACCGCCGCCACGTGGTGGTCCGGGCCGCCAGCCCGTCACTCCATGCGAATCAGGAGCCCTCGACGGAGCCCCGCACCGCATCGTCAGCGGCGTCGAACAGCCTCTTGCGCCATTCCTTCCGACGATTCCGGAACGCCTTCACCATCTCCCACAGCGCTTCGCGGACCCGCTCCACCGCATCGTCCCGCGCCTTCCCGGAGAGCGCCTTGCCGCTCGTGAACTCGTACTTCTCGATCGCGAAGTCAGCTATGTCCAGGATATTGTCGCCGACGATCCCGAAGTCGATTGCATCCCTCATGGCGGGTGCTGTCCGTGGCTCGCTCATCTGCTCGTCCTTGTTTGAGTGGGTTGCTTGGGACTGCTGATCAGGAATCAGAATGATGATCCGGGACACAGAATGGACAATCGCGGCGAAGCTGTCAACGGCACCCACCCCGCGCCGCCGCGCGGCTCAGCTCCGGTCCACATGCACATCCACTCCGGACCCCTCCGCCATCAGCCGTCCCCCGCCGACGCCGGATCCCCGCGGTCGAGTTGCTCCGTCAGCATCTCCACGCACTCCTCCGGTGTGAGTGTCTCCGTATCCAGGCGAATATCGGGATCCTCGGGCCGCTCGTAGGGACTGTCGACTCCCGTGAAGTTGGCGATCTCGCCCCTGAGCGCCTTGGCATACAGGCCCTTCGGGTCCCTCTCCGAGCACGCCTCGAGCGATGCCTCCACGAACACCTCCGTGAACTCGCCGGGCTCGAAGAGGCCGCGGGCGAAGTCGCGCTCCGACCTGAAGGGGCTGATGAAGGCCACGATCACGATCAGGCCTGCGTCGACCATGAGACGGGCGACTTCGGCCACGCGCCGGATGTTCTCCACCCGGTCGGCTTCGGTGAAGCCCAGATCCCGGCAGAGGCCGTGGCGCACGTTGTCCCCGTCCAGGACGTAGCTGTGGCCTCCGGCGCTGGTCAGGCGCCGGTCGAGCAGGTTGGCGATGGTCGTCTTGCCCGAAGCGGACAGCCCGGTTAGCCACACGCACTGCGGGCGCTGGAGCTTCATCCGGGCGCGGACCCCCTTGGAGACGTCGAAGTCCTGCCACTCCAGGTTCGCGGCCCGCCTGAGCGGATGGTCGATGATCCCGGCGGCGGCGGTGGCGTTGGTGGTCCGGTCGATCAGGATGAAGCCGCCCAGCTCGCGCGATTCCTCGAAGGGCGCGAATGGCAGGGGGCGGCTCGCAGCCAGGTTGACGGTCCCCAGATCGTTCAGCTGCAGGGTGGGCGCGGCGAGCTCCTGGCCGGTGAGCGGATCGAGCCGATGCCTGATGCGGGTGACTGTGGCGTCCACCTCGCGCGTGTGCGCCCTCATGACGTACGGGCGCCCGACCGCGAGAGGCTGGCCGTCCATCCACACGAGGCGCCCCCGAAACTGGTCGGACACCTCGACCGGCGCGTCGGCGGCCGCGAGGACATCGCCGCGCACGACATCCACCTCGGGGGCCAGGGTGAGCGTCACCGAATCGCCCTGGCGCGCCCGATCGCGGAATCCTTCCCCGAAGGCGATCGACTCCACGCGGCTCTCGGTTCCTGCGGGCCAGACGCGCACGGCGTCGCCGACCGCCACGGCGCCGACGGCCACTCGCCCGCAGTAGCCCCGAAAGTGGTGGCTGGGGCGGTTCACATACTGGACCGCCATTCGAAAGGGCTGGCCGGAGGCGGACTCCCCGGGCTCGAATGCCTCGAGGTGCGAGAGAAGCGTGGGACCCTCGTGCCAGGGCGCGGCTTCGGCCGGGCGCGTCAGGTTGTCCCCGGTGAGCGCCGAGAGCGGAATCGCGCTGACCCCGGAGACGCCGAGCTCGTCGGCGATCTCGCTGAAGCGGACCCCTATGGCCTCGAAGACGCCGCGATCCCACCGGACGAGCTCCATCTTGTTGACCGCCAGCACCGCGCTCCGGACGCCGAAGAGCGCCGAGATGCGCATGTGCCTCGCGGTCTGGGGCACCACCCCCCTCTGGGCGTCGACGAGGACCACGGCGAGGCGGGCCGTCGACGCGGCCGTGGCCATGTTGCGCGTGTACTGCTCGTGACCTGGCGCGTCGGCGACTATGAAGCTGCGCCTCGGCGTCTCGAAGCTCCTGTAGGCGACATCGATCGTGATGCCCTGCTCCCGCTCGTCCCGAAGGCCGTCCGCCAGGAGGGCGAGGTCGACCTCCGACCCTCGGGTCCCGTAGCGGGCCGACGCCTCCTCGACGCGCCGAAGCTGGTCCGGGAAGACCTGGCGACAGTCGTGCAGCAGCCGCCCGAGCAGGGTGCTCTTCCCCGCGTCGACGCTCCCGCAGAGTACCAGGCGCAGCGGGGGCGGCCTCAGAAGTACCCCTCCCTCTTCTTCCGCTCCATGGAGCCGTCGCCATCGTGGTCGATGAGCCGCCCCTGGCGTTCGGAGGAGTCGGCCGCGAGCGTCTCGGCGATGATCTCGTCCAGCGTGCCTGCCTCGCTCTCGACCGCAGCGGTCAGCGGGTAGCAGCCGAGCGTTCGGAAGCGGATCCGGCGTAGCCGCGGCCGTTCCCCTGGCCGGAGCGGCATCCGGTCGTCGTCGACCATGATCCACCGTCCGTCGCGCTCGACGACCGGACGTTCGGCGGCGTAGTAGAGGGAGACGACGGGAATCTCCTCGGCCCGGATGTAGCGCCAGACATCCGCCTCGGTCCAGTTGGAGAGCGGGGAGACGCGCAGCGATTCGCCTCGCTGCAGCCGTGTGTTGTAGAGCTTCCACACCTCCGGACGCTGGGTCTTGGGATCCCATTGGTGGCTCGCGCTGCGCGGCGAGAAGACCCGCTCCTTGGCACGCGATCCCTCCTCGTCCCGCCGGGCGCCTCCGAAGATGACGTCGTACGCCCCCGCATCGAGCGCCTGCCTCAGCGCCGCCGTCTTCATGATGTCGGTGTAGAGCTCCGACCCGTGGCTGAAGGGGGTGACTCCGGCGCGCGCTCCGTCCTCGTTGGTGTGGACGCGAAGCTCCATGCCCGCCTCCGACGCGGTCCGATCCCGAAACGATATCATCTCGCTGAACTTCCACGTCGTGTCTATGTGAAGGAGGGGGAAGGGCGGCGGCCCCGGCCAGAACGCCTTCCGGGCGAGCCGCAGCAGCACCGAGGAGTCCTTGCCGATCGAGTACAGCATCACGGGTCGCGCGGCCACCGCCACGCCCTCGCGCAGGATCTCGATGGCCTCTGACTCGAGCTCGGCGAGCCAGGCGTCGGACGCTTCGCCGCTGCCGCTCATGGCGCCAGCGCCCCGATCCGTAGCGCCGTGCGATGGGTCTCGCGCGGCACGGTCGGTCCCGCGCCCAGGAACCACGGGAGGACGCGAAAGTCGCCCAGGTCGAACTCGTCCATTCCGCCGTGAACCAGGACGCCGCCTCGATTGGGGTTGGAGGGAATCGACGTCCACCACTCCAGCGCGGAGACCGCGTCCGGGGGCACGGTTCTTCCGGACTTGACCTCGACGGGAATGAAGCGGCCGCCCGCATCGATCAGGATGTCGATTTCGTGGCCCGTGGCGTCGCGCCAGAAGTACAGGCCGGGGTCGCGGCGTCTCGCCGCACGGGCCTTGACGAGCTCGGCGACCACGAAGGACTCGAAGACGGCTCCTCGGAGCGGGTGCAGCGCCAGAGTCTCCGCGTCCTGGATTCCCAGCAGGTAGCAGACCAGTCCGGAGTCGAGAAAGTGAAGTCGGGGACGCTTGCGGAGGCGCTTGCGATAGTTCGCGTAGTGGGGCGGCAGCGTCGTCGCGACGTACCCGATCTCCAGAGCCGTGAGCCAGCGCCGGGCGGTCTGGTGCGTCACTCCCGCGTCGGCGGCCAGTGCGCTGAGGTTGAGCTCGGTGGCGGTCCGGGCCGCCGCGAGGCGCACGAAGGTCTCGAAGGCCCTCAGGTCGAGCACCTGGGTGACTTCGCGGAGGTCGCGCTCGACGTACGTTCGGAAGTAGTCCGCCAGCCAGTCGCGAGGCGCGAGACCCCGGTCGTGCACCGGAGGATAGAAGCCAGCCAGGAGCGTGGGCCACAGCTCGGCCTCCGAGGGCCGCGTCGCTGCTGGGGGCTGCGGCGTTGCGCGCCGTCGGTCCAGCGTGCCGGGGTCCAGCACCGGCCACCCGTGCAGCTCGGCGAGCGAGAAGGGCGGAAGCAGGAGGAGCGCGGTCCGGCCAGCGAGCGTCTGCGACACCGATCCCATGAGCAGGATGTTCTGCGACCCGGTGACGATGAAGCTGCCCGGGCGCGCGTCCTCGTCCACGAGTCCCTGCATGTACGACAGGAGCTCGGGGGCCCGCTGGATCTCGTCCAGGATCATCGGGTCGCCCCGCCCGAGAAAACCCCGGGGATCGGCGATGGCCCTGGCCCGCACGTCGGGCGCCTCGAGCGAGGCGTAGCGGTGGCCGGGGAAGACCGCTCGCACTAGGGTCGTCTTCCCCGACTGCCGGGGCCCGGTGACGGTCACGACGGGGTACTGCTCGGCCGCCCTCCGAAGCGCGGGGGTGAGGTGCCGGCGGATCATGGAGAAGTGTGACGGCTTCTTCGCATCGTGTCAAGTTGATGATGCAATCATCGACATAGCGCGAATTGTCCAGAACGCCACGCGGTCGAACCCCCTCACGGCCCCAGCGCCCCGATCGGCACCACCATGACCCCGTCGGGCCGGGCGTATCCGTATCCGCCTCCCACGATGACGCCGAGCACAGCTGGCTGGCCCATGCGGTCCGTGTCGACCCGGTCGGCGAATCTACGGAGCGACCTGGCGGCCTCGTCGACGCGCGACGGGCTCAGCTTTATCTCGAATGCTCCCCACGGGCCGATGCCCGACTCGATCACGGCGTCGACCTCCAGGCCGGTGCTGTCGCGGTAGTGCAGCACGCGACCGCCGGCGCTCTGGGCGTAGATGCGCAGGTCGCGCACGGCGAGGGACTCGAAGAGGAGGCCGAACCACTCCGGGTCCCTCCTGACCGCCTCGGGTCCAGCGCGTAGCGATGCGGCCGCCAGCGAAGGATCGACGAAGTGGCGCTTGGGCCGGGAGCGGAGCCGCGAGCGGGAGCGAATATGGGGGGCCCACGGAGGTTGGTCCTCCCGGACCATCAGTCGCTCCAGCGCCTCCAGGTAGTCCACGGCCGTGCGCTCGCCAAGCGCGTTGTCAGGCCCCTGGGCGTCCCGGCTCAGGGTGGCGACCGATGCGGATGTGGCGACGTTGCGGGCGAGCGAACGCAGCAGCCTCTCCACGAGCGCCGGTCGCCGACCCACCCCGTCCACCCTTCTGATGTCGGTTCGGCGCAGCTCTTCGATGTATCCCTGGTTCGCGATCATGGCGTGCTCGATCGCGCGTCTCTGCAGGGCGGGCCAGCCGCCCCGGCAGATCAGCTCGGCGAGCTCGGGCGCGGGGAGCGGGCTTGCGCAGGCGGGGGCCGGTCGGCCCGCCATCATCTCCGTCAGCGACGCCTGGCCGGTCGAGTGCCCGGACTCGAAGAGCGACATGGGACGCAGCCGGAGGCGGGTGATGCGGCCTGCGCCGGTGTGCCTGGTAACCGCGTCGGGTGGGACTGCCGAGCCCGTCAGGATGAACTGCCCCGGCTCCGCCCGTTCGTCCACGGCGCGTCTGACGTGATTCCAGATCTCGGGCGCGAGCTGCCATTCGTCGATGAGACGCGGCACGTCGCCCTGGAGGACGATGGCGGGGTCGATCTCGACCATCTGGCGCACTGCCCGTTCGCGGTCGAAGTAGATCCGGCTGGCGGACCGCTGCTTGGCCATCTCGGTCTTGCCACTTGCCCGCGGCCCCTCGATCAGGACCGCGCCAGTGGCTCCGAGCCGCAGGTCGAGCTCCGAGTCGGCGATTCGAGGAATGTACTCCACGGCTGCGCATCGGGGTGAGAGTGGGGTGTCGGCCTCCGAAGATAGTCCGTCGCATCATGGTCTGCAACGGGAACATGTCATGAATTGCACCGAAAACATGTCATGGTTTGCAGCGTGGCCTCGCAGTTCGCTCGCCCAGCCGGGCCCGCAAATGCGCGCCCCGGCGGGGGATGCGCCCAACTATTGCGATTTCCGCATACGTTCCTCATTCGGCCTTGGCGACTACTCCGTCCCTGCGCGCCACAAGCTGCCACATCGAACGTCACGCGTCTCTCGACGCCGATTTCGAGGAGATCCTCCGGGTCGGCGTGATCGAGGGCAAGTATTGCGACCGACACCCGGTCGGGGCCCTCCAGACGCCCGATTCGGGTGAACCGGCCCCACCAGCCATTAGCGGCCCGTGGACCAACCTCCCACGGCAGGACCAGCGCTGTATCCCCGCTGGACTGCTTCGCTCGCCTGTCCATGCTGTGATCTACGCCTTACAATGTGCAATCCGCAAATAGGAGCCTCGGCGATGAGACCGACCCGAACCCTGCCCGTGCCTTCTCCGTGGCCGCGCTGGCGGCGCTCGTCTCCAGATGCGTGGAGGAGCTCGTCGATACGGGCTCCGAGCCGCTTGTGGATACCAGCCAAGCGGCCGACGGCCACCCGCTGGCCTGGGGCGGCGAAGGCCCGCCCCCCTGGAAGTCTCGTAGCAAAGTTGATGTTGGCGTTGGCAATGCTGGCCAGCTGCAAAAAGGTGACGCCTGCGCCGGAATCGGAGATCGCCGGGGTTTGGGAAGGGGCGGCGGACTGTGAGGGGTGGGGGATCCAACTAGCCTTCTACCTCGCGGAGAGCGACGGCGTTGTCACCGGCGCAGCGTTATTTGACGACGGATCGCAGAGAGACGTGTCTGGGACGTGGGCGCGGCCCAAGCTGTACCTGACGTGGCCACCCGGGTCCAAGCTGGATGGCGTGTTTGAGGGCGACACAATCACGGGGGAGTTTTCGGCGGCGGGGATTGACCATTCTTGCGACGCCGTGCTGTCGCGGCAACGACAGACCGAGCGGCAATGACAGACTGGAACCCCCCGCCATCTCGAGGGTTCGGGGTGTACGACCTGACCGGCCCCCCTCTAGCAGCCCGTGGACAAACCTCCCCCGGCATTCGAGGCGCGCTGCATCCGCGCTGGGCCGCTTCGCTCTGCGTTGCTCCTCGGACCAATAGCGCTGCGGCTATTGGCCCCTCGTCGCGCCTTGCCAGCGGGGCGCTTCGCCGGTCTCGGTGCTCGTCCGGGCCCGTCCACGGACCGCTGGCGCAGCGCCCCTCTCGGTGCTCGGGCGAGATTATCGACGGACTGCTAACCCTCACCGGCACTCTCGCCCTCTTCGCCGCCTGCACCCCGGACGCGCCCGCGCCCCCCGGCGGCCTCGCCACCACCTTCGACACGATCGGCGGCGTCGTTCACGTCACCAACACCGGCACCCCGCCCCCGGCGCACCTGGTCCCGGTGGTCTCGATCGGGCCGAAGGCGCTGACCGACACCGGCTCGCCGGACGAGTTCGGCGGTGTGAACAGCGTGGCGCTGGGGCCGGAGGGGGAGATCTATGTAGCCGACGCCCGGAACTCCGAGGTGAGGGTCTTCGGTCCGGACGGCGCGCACCGCCGGACCTTCGGCCGCGAAGGCGAGGGGCCGGGCGAGTTCCAGGGCCTGTCGTCGCTCGCGTGGGCGGGCGACCGGCTCCTGACCTACGACATCATGCTGGGCCGCGTCGGCCAGTGGTCGGCCCAGGGCGAATGGCTGGGATCGTGGCGGACCCGGGGAATGATCACGGGAGGGGGCGGCCTCGTCCGACTGTACCTTGTAGGCCCGGACGAACTGTACCGATATGCGATGGGCACTTCGAGGGAGGGGCCCCTCGGGACTTCCACGCTCCAGGCGCTGTTCCTGGGCCTGAACAGCCGAGGCGAGACGGGCGACACGCTGGTGCAGCTGGAAGAGCCATCCGACGCCCCCGCGTCGTTCATTCTCTGCCAGTGGGGCGAGGGCTTCATCACGGGTTTCGGGGTCCCCTTCGCTCCGGGGATCACGCAGCACCCGGGGCCGGGCGGTGTCATCTACTCCGCATTCGAGGGCGACTACAGCATCGCGGTGACCCGTAGCGGCGGCACCGACACCGTGCGGGTGATCCACCGCCCGCTGCCCACCGAACCGATCGGGGACGACGAGTGGGAGGAGGGCAACCGGGAGTACAACGAGTGGCGCGCGGAGCACGGGAGCGCATCGTGCGAACCCCGGACCCCCTCCCGGCCTGCCGCCAAGCCGATCCTTAGTGGCTTGCACATCGCGCCCGACGGCAGGCTCTGGGTAGAGGTCGAACGCGCGGACGGCGACCTCTGGGAGGTCTTCGACCCCGACGGCCGGCTCATCGCCAGCGTCCCTCGGACCTCCGGCGTCTTCCGCGCCGCCCCGGCCTTCGACGCCTCCGACCACCTGCTGACCGTCCGCCAGGACAGCCTCGGCCTGGACCATGTCGATCTCTGGCGGCTGGCATGGGAGGATTCGCGCTGAGAACCAATTCCCGGTACCCGCGGCCAAGCAGTCCGTGGATAATCTCGCGCGAGCACCGAGAGGCGGTTTGTCCACGGGCCAGCAGCCCGACTGGCCTCGCGGTTCGCTCGCGCAGCCAGCACACAAGCGCGCGCCACGGCGAGGGATGCGCCCAACTATTGCGTATTCCGCACATGTTCCCTACCCGACCTTCGGGTTGAGGCTCCTCCGGGGTGGCACGACGGGTGGGCTGCCGAGTCGTCCGCTACGCGCCGGACGAGCGCACCACATCCCGTATCGCGGCGACCGCGTCGTCCAGCTGGCTCTCCGCGACGTACGGCGCCGGCCCCAGACGCACGAGGCTGCCGCGATGGTCGCTCCAGACGGCCCTCTCGCGCAGCGCCCGGCAGAGTTCGCCCGCTTCCAGGCGGCGGCCCGGAGCCTCCAGGACGAGGAAGCCACCCCGCTTCTCCAGCGGCAGCGTCCGGTCGCGCTTCAGCAGACCGGGATCCAGACCGAGGGCGTCGAATCCGGCCGCGAGGCGTCGAATCTGCCCAAGGCTGACCGTGCGGAGCCTCTCCGGCGTCAGCCCCTGCTCGCGGAAGAAGCGCATCACGGCCCGGGCACGGTAGTGGCTCACGGGATCGTAGGTCGAGCCGGCGAACCGAGCGTGCCCCTCGGCGTAGGGAACCGGCGCCGCCTCTCCGCCACCGGGCGAACCGCGTCGGCCATCGGTGCCGGCGAGCGCCCCGAACTCGGCGAACCACCCCGTCAGCACGGGTCGCAGAGTGCACCCTGGAGGGATGCGCAGGAAGCAGTTGCCCTCGCCGAGCTGCAGGTACTTGTAGCCGCCACCAACGATGTAGGCCCCCTCCAGACCCTGCCCAGGCACCGAGAACGGAAGCGCGCCGAGCGAGTGGTAGGCATCGACCAGCAGCGCCGCGCCCACCCTTTCCGCAGCCCTCGCGACCCGGTCCAGCCCCCCGACGATCCGCGCATCGCGAAAGAGGACCGACGAGACGAGCACCGCCGCCGTCCGATCGTCCACCGCCCCCACCAGCCGCTCCGCGATCGCCTCCTCCCCCGACCCCGCACCGACGCCATCGGCAGCCACGCGCACGACCTCGATCCCCTCCTCGGCGAGCCGGTCGAGGAGGCGACGTATGGTGTGGAACTCGGCGTCCGTGGTGACCAGGCGGGGCCGCTCGCGGAGAGGGAGCGCCGAGAGGAGGCGCGCGACCAGCTCGTGCGTGCTCTGCCCGAGAACGATCTGGCCCGTGGGGTCGTCGAGTAGGCGAGCGAAGCCCGCCCGCACGTCGTCGGCCACGGCGAAGGCGGCGCACCACTTGTCGTCCACCAGCTCGGCCGCGTCGAGCCACGCCCGCTGCTGCGCCTCCAGCGCGACGTCCGGCCACGCCTGGTGGGAGTGCCCGGTCAGGAGGACCCGCTCGGTGACGCGAAAGCGCGAGTAGTGGCGCGCCAGCTCGGCCGCGCTCGGGGGCGCTCCGCTCAACCGGGTCAGAGGTTGGCCCGGATCGCCCAGAGGTCCGGGAATGCGGGCGCGTTCAGCGTCGTCCTGAGGTAGGCGGCACCCTCCGTGCCGCCCGTGCCGCGCTTGGTTCCTATCGTGCGCTCGACCATCTTGACGTGACGGTAGCGCCACTCCTGGACCCCTTCGTCGAGATCCACGAAGCGCTCGCAGAGAGCCATCAGGCCGGGTTCGCCGCGATAGATCTCGATCAGCACCTCCTGCACCCGCTCGTCGGGCGCCGCCGGCCGCGCCACGTCGCGCTCCAGCAGATCGGCGGGAATCGCGAAGCCACGTCCGGCGAGAAAGGCCAGGAAGGCGTCCCAGAGCGTCGGTTCGCCCCTCCTCCGCTCAAGCCGCAGCCGTTCGGGCGAATCCTCCGAGAATCCCCCGAGGACGCCCCCCCGCTTGTGTCCCAGGAGGAATTCGAGCTCCCGGAACTGAGCCGACTGGAAGCCGCTCCCCGACTCGAGACGATCGCGGAAGTACGCAAACTCGACCGGGCTCATCGTCTCCAGGATATCCAGCTGCGCCACCAGCACCTTGAGGACGGTGAGGACGCGCTTCAGGCCGGTCGCCGCCCGGTCGCCGTCCCCCTCCCGCAGCAGCGCGGCGATCCGGTCGAGCTCGTGGAGGACGACCTTGAACCAGAGCTCGTAGACCTGGTGGATGGCGATGAAGAGCATCTCGTCGTGCTCCTCCGGGTCCGATAGCGGCGACTGGAGCGAGAGGAGCTCCGGAACCCTGAGGTAGCTCTGGTAGGTCACGAAGCCGCGGTCGTCGGCCATCTCTCCTCCGTCTGTAAATCATGGATTACATATTGTAAGGTACACATTACACTTTGGACAGGTGAGCGAAGGTCTGTCCGGGGCTGCTCGGTGGTATCGCGCTCATCCCTCGTCCCCCTCCGGGCCGAACGCCCCTGCCGCGGCGCCGAAGCGGGGCGTGTATCCGTTCAGCGTCTCGTACTGCGACGGCCAGGGGAGCGGGTACCTCAGCGCGTGGGCGGCGTGGCGCGTCCAGTATGGGTCCCAGAGGTGGGCGCGCGCCATCAGGCAGACGTCGGCGCGTCCCGCCGCGACAATGCCATTTACATCCTCGAAGGACGAGATGTTCCCGACGGCCATCGTGGCTATCCCCACCTCGTGCCGGATCCGGTCGGCGAAGGGCGTCTGGTACTGCCGTCCGTAGCGGGGCCTCTGGTACGGCACCGTCTGCCCGGAGGAGACGTCCACGATGTCGCAGCCGGTTCGCTTGAGAGCCCGTGCGATCGCCACGGCGTCCTCCGGTTCGGTGCCGCCCGGCCACCAGTCCACCGCCGAGAGCCTCACGGAGAGCGGCTTCTCGTCGGGCCAGCGCGACCTGACGGCGCGCACGACGCGGAGCGGGAGGCGGAGTCGATTCTCGAGGGTGCCGCCGTACCGGTCGTCGCGCACGTTGGTCAGCGGCGAGAGGAAGCTGGCGAGGAGGTAGCCGTGCGCCATGTGGATCTCCACGATGTCGAATCCGGCCGCCTCCGCCAGCTCGGCGCCGCGCTCGAAGTCGGCGACCAGCGCCGCCATTCCGGCCTCGTCCAGCTCCTCGGGAAGCGGGCTGTGCTCAAAGTACCGGATCGCCGAGGCGGATACGATCGGCCACGCTCCATCCTCGAGAGGCTCGTTCGGGCCCTCCCAGTCGAGCCGGGTGGAGCCCTTGCGGCCGGCGTGTCCCAGCTGGATGCCGATCTTCGAGCTCGTGTGGCCCTTCACGAAATCGACCATCCTGCGCCACGCCGCCAGGTGTTCCTCCGAGTAGAGTCCGGCGCACCCGGGCGAGATGCGGGCGTCGCGGTCCACGGCGGTCATCTCGGCCATCAGGAGGCCCGCGCCCCCGATCGCGCGCGAGCCCAGGTTGACGAGGTGCCAGTCGTCGATGACGCCGTCCCGGGCCGAGTACTGGCACATCGCCGAGACGCCGACCCGGTTTGCGAGGACGAGATCGCGCAGGCGAAAGGGAGTGAAGAGCGGCGGGGGCGGGCGGGATGCGCCCCGCCGGATCCCCAGCGACGCCTCGTGCTCGGCGATCGTCCTCCCGGACTGCGCCTCGGCGCTGGCCGCAACCCAGCGGTCGACCCTATCCACGAACTCCGGGTCTCGCTCGCGCAGATTCTCGTGCGAGATGCGGAGGCTGCGCGTCAGGAGCGAGAAGGTGAACTGCACCGGGTCGAGCCGGAGGTACCGCTCGGTGTCCTCGAACCACTGGAGACTCGCCTGCGCCGCGCGCTGAAGCGACTCGACCGGGCGTCGCCGTTCGGCCTCGTAGGCGGCGAGCCGGTCCGCCAGATCGGGGCAGCCCGGCCCGGCCCCCCGCATCGAGTCGGCGAGCGCAATTGCGTCGAGCATCGCCAGGCGGGTGCCCGATCCGACGGAGAAGTGCGCCGTGTGGGCCGCGTCTCCGACCAGGACGATCTTGCCGGCCGACCAGCGCCGGTTGGCGATCGTCGGGAAGCGCCGCCAGAGAGATCGGTTCGACACCAGCCGATGGCCCTCCAGCTCCCTCTCGAAGAGGCGCTCCGCGAATGCCGCCGTCTCGGCCTCGGTGGCGGTGTCCATCGAGGCACGGCGCCACGTCTCCTCGGTCGCCTCCACGATGAAGGTCGAGTTGCCCGCCGAGTCGTACTGGTAGGCGTGCACCCGCCAGAGGCCGTGCTCGTCCTCGCGGAAGTAGAAGGTGAAGGCGGGGAAGGGCCGCGTCGTGCCGAGCCAGACGAAGCGGTTCGGGCGCACGTCCACGGCGGGCTCGAAGGACTCGCGGAAGCGTTCGCGGACGGCGCTGTTCAGACCGTCGGCGGCGACCACCAGATCCGAGTCCAGCTGCGGCCCGAGGTCGCCGACCTCGGTCTCGAAGTGGATCCTCACCCCCTCCTCCCGGCAGCGCCGGTGGAGGAGGAGGAGGAGCGCCCGCCTGGAGATCCCGGCGAATCCGTGCCCCGTCGAGCGCAGCCGCTCGCCCCGGTAGTGGACGTCGATGTCGTCCCAGCGGTGGAAGCGCTCGGCGATGGCGGCGAAGGTGGCGGCGTCGGCCTCGGCCACCTCCTCGAGCGTTGCGTCGGAGAAGACCACGCCGAAGCCGAAGGTGTCGGAGGCGCGGTTCCGCTCGTAGAGGTCGATCGCGCGCCCGGGGTCGTCCTTCTTGAGGAGGAGCGCGGCGAAGAGCCCGCCGGGCCCGCCTCCGACGACTCTCACCCTCATTGCGTCCCCGCCGGTAGCCCTCCTCACCGACCGCCGGCCCTCGCCAGCGCGCCGCCCACGATGAGGTGCTGGATCTCGGTCGCCCCCTCGTAGATCCGGAGTGCGCGCACCGCGCGGTAGAGGCGGTCGACCGGGTGGCTGGCGAGCACCCCGCGGCCGCCGAGCACCTGGACGGCCCGGTCGACGATCCGCCCAGCCGCCTCGGTGGCGAACGCCTTCGCCATGGCGGCCTCGACGGTAATTCGCTCGGCGCCCCGGTCCTTCTCCCACCCGGCCCTGTAGGCGAGGAGGCGTCCGGCGGTCAGCTCCGTGGCCGAGCGGGCGAGCTTCTCCTGCACGAGCTGGTGCGAGGCGAGCGGCTTGCCGAACTGCTCCCGGGTGCGGGCGTGCCGGGTGGCCTCCCAGAGCGCCCGGCCCGCCATCCCACTCGCGGCCGCGGCAACGGTCGGTCTCAGGCGGTCGAGCGTCGCCAGCCCGACCCCGAGCCCCCCGCCCGCCTCGCCGAGGATCGAGTCCGCGCCCACGCGGCAGCCCCGCAGGCCGATCTCGCCGAGCGGGTGGGGAGCGCTCATCACCTGGGGTCCCGCGTACTCGAGCCCATCGGCATCGGCCGCGACCACGAAGCACGAGATGCCGCGTCGGCCAGCCGCCCGGTCGGTCGAGGCGAAGACGACGTAGAAGTCCGCGATCCCGGCGTTCGAGATGAAGGCCTTGCCCCCGTCCAGAGTCCATCCACCCCCGCTCCGTGGGGTCGCCGTCGTGGCGAGGGCCGACACGTCGGATCCCGCCTCCCGCTCCGTCATCGCGAATCCGCCCATCGCGTCCCCGGCGAGCGCCCGCTCCGACCAGCCGCCCGGATCGGTGCCGCAGAGAAGGGCGGGAGTCGCGCTCAGGCCCTGCAGCGCGAAGACGGCATCGGCGAGCGGCGACCACCAGGCGAGCGTCTCGCGCACCACAAGGCAGCCGCGCACGTCGCCGCCGGCGATCGGCTCGAAGAGCCCGGCCGCTCCCATCGGGGCGACCAGAGCCCGGGCCCGCACCCTCGCCTGGTCGTCGTCGTCCGGGTCGCTCCGCCCCCGCAGCTCGTCGCGGCAGAAGGCGGTCGCCCGGTCGCGCAGCTCGTGGTGCGCCTCCTCCAGGAAGGCGGCGACCGGATCGGGCGCGAGACCCTCGGCGTCAAACAAAGCGCGGCCTGCGCCTGGCGACGAAGGCCTCGTACGCCTCGCCGAAGTTCGGGTTCAGCATGCAGATCGCCTGCGCCCGCGCCTCGGCCTCCAGAGCGGCCCCCAGCTCCATCTGGGACTCGCCGTCGAGGGCCTGCTTGGTGACGCCGAGCGCAAAGGAGGGTCCCCGGGCGAGCCGCTCGGCGAAGGCGGTGGCCTCTGCGAGCGCCTCGCCGTCCGGCACCACCCGGTTGTAGAGCCCGATGCGGTGCGCCTCGGCCGCATCGACGAAGTCGCCCGCCATGAGCAGCTCGGTGGCTCGTCCCAGCCCCACGATCCGGGGCAGCATCCAGGCGGCGCCCATGTCCGCACCGGAGAGCCCCACCCGGGTGAAGAGGTACGCTATGCGGGCCGACTCGGCCGCGATGCGCACGTCGCACGCCGTCGCGATCACCGCCCCTGCGCCCGCCACCGTGCCGTTCAGCGCCGCGACGACCGGCTGGCGGCAGGCGCGGATCGCTCCCACCAGGTCGCACGTCATCCGGGTGAAGTCGAGCAGCCCCTCGAGGTCGCGCTCGAGGAGCGGTCCGATGATCTCCTCGACGTCTCCGCCGGAGCAGAATGCGCGCCCTGCCCCGGTGACGACGATCGCCCGCGCCTCGGCCTCGGAGTCGAGCGCCCTGAAGGTGGCGAGGAGCTCCCGGTAGACCTCGAAGGTGAGCGCGTTCAGCCGCTCGGGGCGATTCAGGGTGATCCGGGCGACGGCGGTCTTCTCGTCGAAGTCCAGGAGAAAGGAGCGAGGGGGTTCGAGTGTGAGGGGATCAAGTGCGGTCATGGCTGCTATTTCTCCGTGCTGTCAGTGGCGGAGAGCTGGCCCGGTCGAGCCTGCGGGATGACGGCCGTGGCCTCGACCTCCACCGCCGCGCGCGGATCGACGAGCTCGGTCACGGCCACGAGCGCCATCGCCGGAAAGTGCCTGCCGAGTGCGCTCCGGTAGGCGGCGCCGACCTCTGCGAGCCCCCGGCGGTAGCTCTCGATCTCGGTTACGTAGATCGTCAGACGCCCGATATCTGTGACTTGGCCGCCCGCCGCCTCGACCACCTGGGCCACCCTGGCGAGCGCGACCCCAAGCTGCTTCGCAAGCACGCTGGGCGACGCCGGCCCGGCCGCCGCCTCGGCCTCGTCGTCGCCGGCCTCCACCCCGATCTGCCCCGCCACGAAGAGGAGGCGCCCTCCCGCCGGCGCGAGCATCCCGTTGTTCCATCCGCGAGGCGCTCCCAGCGCAGGGGGGTTCACGACCTCCCACCGCTGCGGGCTCACTCTGGCGATGCGTGCATTGGCGGTCTCGGCGTCTGGGGCCAGTCGGGCCGCGGACTGCGCAGCGTCCCTCGGGGACGCGTCGGGCGGACAGATTAGTATAGATGCAGCCGACAGGCACCCGCACACACAGCTGGAAGCGAGGCAGCCCGACATGCCCCACGATCGAGTCAGCGCCGCCATTGACCGCTGGGAGGCGGACGGCCTCGTCAGCGCCGAGCAGGGGGCCGCCCTGCGCGGGGACCACGCCGCAAGCTCCACCCGGACGCAGCGCCGCCGCTCGCAGTACACCGTCTCGATCACCGCCGGGGTTCTTCTCGTCGTGGCCGGAGTCACCTTCCTCGCCTGGTCGTGGCCCCGCATGAACGACGGCGGCCGCTCGCTCCTCATCTGGGCGGCGGGTGCCCTGGTGGTGGCGCTCGGCGTCCGGATGGTGCGTGCTCGCCGCTGGGTGCCGGTGGCGCGCGCCCTCCAGTCGAGCGGCCTGGCGCTCCTCCTGGCCGCCTACGCCTACTCGCAGACCGCGTGGCCGAGCGGGACCCCGGCCGGTGTGGCGGTGGGCACGCTCTCGCTTGCGACTCCGATCGTGGCGTTCGTGCTCTTCGCACGGGCGAGCTGGGTGATGTCGGGCGTGACCGTCGCGATCGGCTACGGCTTCGTGGCGGTCTTCCTGCACCGTGCGCTCTCGCTCCCGGACCAGGCGCTGGTGTGGACGCTCGACGGCGTCCTGGCAGCCACCCTATTGGCGATGGCGCTGACGATCTGGCGCCAGCTGGGGAGCGGGCCGGGAGAGGATGGGGGAAGCAGCGTCAGCCCGCCTGTCCTGAGCGCCTTCGTAGTCAGCCTCTATGCCGGCTTCCTCTTCGTGATCCTGACCGCGACGGTGGCGCTCGAGATGGTGGAGGTCCCCTTCCTCGCCCTCGACGCATGGCTCCTCCTCGTGACCGCCGTGGCCGTCTGGGCGATCCACTGGGCGCCGGCGGGGCTCGCGAGCCCCAGCTACGTGCACGGCGTCGCGCTCTCGGTCGGGATCGCGATACCGCTCGGGTTCGCCACTCCCCTCGATCTCTACGACGCTCCCCCTCCGGTAGCCGCGCTCGTGGTGGCGTCGGTGGGCGTAGCCGGGCTCTGGTACGGGCTTGGCCGGAGCGCGATGTCGCTGATCGTCACATCGTGCGCCGCGATCGTCTGCGCCGCCTGGTACCTCGGGGCCGAGTTCGGCGACAACATCGGGTCGGTCATAGCGCTGGCGGTCGTGGCCGCGGTCTTCTTCCTGGGCGCTTCCCGGATCGGGCGGGAGCGGGGAGTGGGCTAGCAGTCTGCGGACAAACCTCCCCCGGCATTCGAGGCGCGCTGCATCCGCGCTGGACCGCTTCGCTCTGCGTTGCTCCTTGCACGAATAGCGCTGCTATTCGCGCTGCGAAGCGCCTTGTCGACATAATGTAAACTATACTTTACATTACGACAACTAACGTTGTCATTAGTCATTCCTACCCTCCGCTGCGATAGGGGCGGATTACGGGGCGGTTCGTAGGCGCCGCAAGCGCGTGGATGATGACCGGCGGAAGACATTGTTGCCTGCGGCCTACCCCCGCAGCCTCTCCCGGCCCACGACCAACTCGGTGCCGCAACGAGCGACCTCCACGCCGTCCACGGCCCTTGCGAGCCTCTCGCGCTATCGGGATTGTCATTCGGCCATGATCCTGATACCCGGAAACACCCCGCGCCCACCTACCCGACGCAGACTGGCTCACGTGAGCATATGAGCATGCGTGTAGCGACATGACGCCCATCCCCCGGCCCGGCATGCTGGCCACGGTACGGAACCGCCGCGGCACGGTCACCTCCGTCGCCCCCTTCGACGGCGAAGATGGCCGCCTCCATCTGGTCCACCTCGACTACCAGGACGGCGGATCGCCCTCCACCGAGCGACTCCTCTGGGAACTCGAACCCCGCAGGACGCTCCTCGAACCCACCGCCCTCCCCGACCCCTACGACACCGACCCCATGCCCGCGGCCGATTTCGACGCCCTGCTGCGGGCCGCGCGCTGGACCGCCCTCTCCCCCTACCTGGGTCTCGACGGCCAGGGCCGTGCGGAGCGCCACGGACCCATCGCGAGCCCGTTTCACGGGGGCGTCCGCGTCGAGGACTTCCAGATCGTTCCCCTTCTGAAGGCCCTGCGGATGCCCCGCGTCAGCCTCCTCATCGCGGACGACGTGGGCCTCGGCAAGACCGTCGAGGCCGGACTCATCCTCACCGAGCTCCTGCTCCGGCGCCGCATCCGCCGCGTCCTCGTTCTCACGCCGGCCGCGCTCCGGGACCAGTGGAGGGAGGAACTCTGGGAGAAGTTCTCGCTGCCCTTCGAGGTGGTCGACCGCAAGGCGACCGAGAAGCTTCGCCGGAGGCTCGGAATCGACGCCAACCCGTGGCGCTCGTTCAGCCGGATAATCGCGTCCTACCACTACCTCCGGCAGCCGGACGTACAGGAGCAGTTCCTGTCCGCGTGCTCGACCCCGGACGGATCGCCCCATCTCCCATGGGACCTGCTGATCGTGGACGAATGCCACAACCTCATGCCGGCGTCCTTCGGCGAGGACAGCCAGCTCTGCCGGACGCTCGGGCTCATCGCACCGCGCTTCGAGCACCGTCTGTTCCTCTCCGCGACACCGCACAACGGCCACACCCGCTCCTTCACCGGCCTGCTCGAAATGCTGGATCCGGTGCGTTTCGCGCGGACCAGCGAGATGGGCCCGGCGATGCTCCGGCGTGTCAACGACCTGATGATCCGGAGGCTGAAGCGCGACATCAACGCGGGCGCTGCAGGACCGAGATTCTGCTCGCGGAAGCCGCCTCAGGCGCTCCCCCTCGCAAGCAATCCCCGCGAAGCGGAACTGACGGCCGCCTTCGATGCGTTTCGCACGGCGGTCGGGCGACTCATCGGCACTGGCACCCAGGGCCGCCGCCGGGCCGGAACCTTCGCCGTCGAGGTTCTCGGCAAGCGCCTGCTTTCCTGTCCCGCCGCGTTCGCCGACTCGTGGCACCGGACCATGCGGGGAATGGATGAGGGCACGGCCTCGGACGCCGAGGTGAGGGTGGCGGAACGGGTTCTCGGGCAGGAGACAGGGGACGACCGCGAGGCGCAGCAACGGCAGGCCACCGCGGCCACCGTCGTGGGCGGCTGGCTGCGGAACTACGGCCACGACCTCGCGCCCGAGATCGACCGGATCCAGGCCGCCGTCGAAGCCCTCGGGTTCGATCCCGACGGACCCACGCCGACGGAACAGGTGCCCGCCGACGACGCCCGCTTCGACCAGCTTGTCGGACTCGTCGAGAAGCTGCTGCGCCGCGACGGCCGGTTCCGGGACGACGAACGGCTGATCGTCTTCACCGAGTACAAGACCACCCTGGACTACCTCGCCAACCGGCTGCGAAGCCGGTATCCGGCCAATAGGATCCTGACGCTGTTCGGGGTGGGAGGTCCGGGCGGAATGGGGGCCACGGAGCGGGAGAGCGTCAAGGACGCCTTCAACGATCCCGGTGCCCGGGTCAAGATCCTGGTCGCCACCGATGCGGCTTCCGAAGGACTCAACCTGCACCGGACGGCCCGCTATCTCCTGCACTACGACTGCCCCTGGAACCCGTCGCGGCTGGAACAGCGCAACGGTCGCCTCGACCGCTACGGCCAGGCCCGCGACGTGACGGTCCACCACTTCGACAGCGCCGCCGACCCGGACATTCGCTTCCTGGACTACGTAATCCGCAAGGCCGACGGAATCCGCGAGGACCTGGGGTCCGCCAACGAGATCTTCGACCGTGCCGTGCGGCGCCGTCTGATCGGGGGGGAGGATCGCGGTGTCGTCCAGAGCGACCTAGACCTCGGGGTTGGCAACGCGCGCGCCGAGCGAATGACGGGTTTCGACAACACGGTGACGACGGGCAACGGGGAGGTGGGTGTCGGTGAGGCGGTTCGGGCGCTGGCGGACGCCATCGGCCTGGATGCGCCGGTGATGGCGGAGACGCTCGAAGCGGCGATGGCGATCTCCGGTTCTCGGCCGCAAATCGAGGGCGCGGGTGAGCCAGATCTGTACAGGATCCGGCAGCCGGAGCTTGCGGGGTGGAAGAGCGTGATCGATGCGTCCGTTCGTCGGCGGGGTGCGAGCCCGGCGGACGCGCTGGGGCCGGTCCGCAAGATCGCGTTCGGACCCGCGCCGTTCATCGAGCGGCTTGGGGATCTGGATGTGTTCAAGACGCGTCCCGACGCGCTGCTGATGCACTTGGCGCATCCGCTGATGAAGCGCGCCCTTGGTTTGCTCACGCGCCTGCGCTATCCCGGCAAGGACGCGAAGTCGCGCTGGACGGTGCGGATCGGCGGGGTTCCGCCGGGCGCCGACGGACTCATCCTGCTCAGTGTCGAAGAACTCGGGGTGAACGAGCTTAGGGAGAGCTTCCACCACTGGGTGCGAACCGTCGCGTTTCCGGTGCGGAACGGGCGAATTAGCCGTCCGCTGGCGCCCACTTCGGCCGGGGAGCTTGGTGGTGGGCGCGGTACAACGAACTCAACCGACTGGGATCGCGCCCGCGACCTGCTCGCGGACGCCGATCGCGACCTGAAGCGGTGGCTGCGCGAGCATCAGGCCGACCTCACGAAGCGATTGCGAGACCAGTTGGAGGCCGATGGGACCGCCGCCCGGAAACGCGAGGACGAGCGCTACCGCCAGCGAGAGGGCGAGGTGTCGGCCCTGATCGAACAGTCCACGGTGGGCCGGCTCAACCGCGAGATCGAGGCGCTCAAGGTCAAACGGCAACAGGGCCAGCTCTTCGACGAGGCCGGCAGTCTCGACAAGCTGGACCGCTCGATCGAGGAGAAGGAGGCGGAAATCGAGCGCCGCCGTGCGCACTATGACGAAATCCGCGAGCAGCTGAGGCGCGAACGAACCCGCATCCTGGATCACCTGCTTCCCGCCCGCTTCGCGCTTTCGGGCGAGGCTGGCGTGTTTCCGGTCACGACCGAGGTGAGGCTGCCCGGATCTGCGGCCCGTGAGAAGACAAATGTACACTCCTCATGACATAATGTAATGTATTCATTACATCGTGAACCGGTCATGCGAGGCGGCCAGCGCGGATGAGCACCAGGTCCAGCGAGTCCATCCCCGGCTGGAACCGGCTACGCCACTCCGGCCTGCTGCTGGACGGTCCACGGCTCGTTGCCTTGCGCAAGCATGTGGCGGAGCCGCTGGACGAGCGGGTCGAGCAGAGGCTGAGGCAGCGCGCCGCCGCTGTCCTTTCCGGCGCTGTCGATGGGCCCGGGACCTCGGGCACGTCCGAATTCGTTTCGTTCGTCCTGGAGCAGGTTTGCGGATTCGGCCCGGCGTCGGGCGGTTGGGAGCGCGGCGGCCGTGTCCCGGCCTCCCGCGGCAGGCGCGCCGTCACCGGCGAGATGGTGAAGCCGCGGCACCTGTGGGGCGGTGCGCGCGGAGCCTCGCTGCCGGTCTTCATCGACGACACCGCGCGCATCGGAATCGGCCGGGGCCGGCGGGTCGTCAGCCGGGTGTTGGGTTGGCTGCGGTCGGGAGGCGAGCACCTGGCGCTGGTCACCAACGGCCGCCAGTGGAGGCTGGTGTTCGCGGGTCTCGACTACGACGCCTCGTGCGAATGGGACGCCGACCTCTGGTTCGAGGAGGGCGAGCTGACGGCTCAGGTGACGGCGCTGCGGACGCTGCTGTGCCCGGAACTCTGGACGCCGGAGGAGGAGGGAGCCGCCTCGCCGCTGCTCCAGGCCATTCGGGACACCCGGAAGGGGCAGGCGGAGCTGTCCGAAGTGCTCGGGGAGCGCGTGCGCGAGGCGGTGGAGATCCTGGTCAGGAGCCACGGCGAGGCGCTGAAGGAGCTCGCGGCGGGTGAAAACGGGGTGGAGCCGGCCGACATCTACCGGGCGGCCTGCCGGGTCGCGATGCGCGCGGTGGTCGTGCTCTTCGCCGAGTCGCGCGACCTGCTGCCCCGCGACAACACGGTGTACGACGAGGGCTACGGCCTGAACGGGCTCTTCGGCCAGCTAGAGCGCATGGCGAACCGGGGCGACGCCATGAGCGAGTCCTACGGGGCGTGGCCGCGCGTTCTGGCGCTCTTCCGGCTGGTGAACGAGGGCTCGCATCATCCCGACCTTCCGGTCGCCGCGTACGGCGGCGAGCTGTTCGCCCCGGGGCGTTCCGACGCCGGGGACGGGGTCTCCCGCGCGCTGCACGTCTTTGAGACCGCGTGCTTCGGCGGCGGGGGCATCTCCGACCGGGAGGTTTACGACATGCTGCGCCTCCTGACTCGGACCAGGGCGAGGATACGGCAGGGACGCGGGGGGATGTGGGTGCCCGTCCCCGTGGACTTTTCCGACCTGTCTTCGGAGTACATCGGCGTCGTCTACGAGGGACTGCTGGACTACGAGCTGAAGACCGCGCCGGAGGGGGACCCGGTGGTCTTTCTCTCGGTCGGGGACCGTCCCGCGCTTCCCTTGTCCCGCTTGGAGGGGATGGACAGGCGGGCGCTGCGCGGACTCTTCGAGAAGCTAAAGAAGGAGGGTGCGGGGGACGAGGGATGGGGCGATGAGGAGGGCCGCGACGAGGCGCCGGAGGTGGAGGACGGTCGGACCGAGGCCGGGTCGGAGCCCGCCGAGGAGGTGCTGGACGAGCGCCGGACGTATCGGACGCGGGCGGAAAAGTGGGCGCGCCGTGCCGTGGAGGTCGCGGTGCTGGCCAGGAAGCCGCGTGGCCCGATGACGCCGGAGCGTCGGCTAGCCTACGAGGACAAGCTCGCCGCGACGGCCCGAAAGCTGGTGCACCAACAGGTTCTCCCGGGCGAGTGGTACCTGGCGCGCTGGGGCGGGACTCGAAAGGGTTCCGGGAGTTTCTATACCCGGCCGGGGCTGGCGGTGCCGACCGTGCAGCGGACGCTCCGCCCGCTCGCGTACGATCCGCCGCAGGGCAAATCGCGCTCCGAGGCGCTGCTGGCCCCGTCTTCCGAGTGGACGCCCAAGCGGCCCGAAGAGATCCTCGCTCTCAAGGTCTGCGACCCCGCGTGCGGGTCCGGCTCCTTCGTTCTGGCGGCGCTGCGGTTCCTGACCGACGCGCTGTACGATTCCCTACAGCGCCACGGACGGATCGAGGCCCGGGCGAACGAGTCGCTGGTGTGGCTGCTCGGCATGCGCGGGGGGGAGGCGGGTGACGGGGAGCGATTGAGCGACGAGCAGATCCCGTGCCGCCCGAACGACGACGAATTCGAGCGGCTTCTGAAGGCCCGCCTGCGCCGGCACGTCGTCGAACGCTGCATCTACGCGGTCGACCTGGATCCGCTGGCGGTCGAGCTCTGCCGTCTCTCGCTCTGGATCGAGACGATGGACCGCGAGCTCCCGTTCGGGTTCCTGGACCACAAGGTCAAGTGCGGCAACGCGCTGGTCGGGGCCTGGTTCGACCAGTTCCAGCACTATCCGGCGATGGCGTGGAAGAACCGCGAGGGGGGCGACAAGGGCCACTCGAACGGGGTGCATTTCGGGAAGAACGCGCGGGGGCGGGCGATCAAGGCCTTCCACAAAGACGTGTTGACGCCCGACATGAAACGGTTCCTCGAAGGCCGGACGCTGTTTCAGGGGGACCTGCTGGAGAAGGCGGCGGGGGCGCACGGGGATGCGATGGGGGTGCTGGCCTACATGCACGAGCTGCCGGTGCAGGATGCGGCGGAGCGGGCGGACGTGTATCGGGAGGAGCTGCTGGGGTCGAGCGCGTGGCGGTCGCTGAAGGAGGCGATGGACCTATGGTGCGCGTGCTGGTTCTGGCCGGCGGACGAGATTGGGTGTGCGCCGTTGCCGACGAGTTTTGCAGATCCGCCGGAGGAGACGCGGGTGGTGGGGAGGGCGGTGGCCGCGCGGCATCGGTTCTTTCATTGGGAGCTGGAGTTTCCGGATGTGTTCGACGAGGAGGGGGCGGGGTTCGATGGGGTGGTGGGGAATCCGCCGTGGGACATCGCGAAGCCGCTCTCAATGGAGTTCTTCGCCAACATCGATCCTCTGTACCGGTCCTACGGGAAGCAGGAGGCTCTGCGGAAGCAGACGGAGTATTTCGCCGACGAGGGCGTGGAGCGGGCGTGGCTCGACTACTGCGGGGACTTCCGTGCCCGGTCGAATTTCGTGGGCCGGGCGCGCAATCCGTTCGGCGATCCCGAGAGGACGTCGAAGAGCCAGAACAGGATCTGGTTCGGGAAGGGCAACCTGGAGCTCCATCGCCGCTGGCGCGATGCTCGGAGCCGCTCGACGGGTTTCGCGGACCCGCAGCACCCGTTCCAGCACCAGGGATCGGCGGACCTGAACCTCTACAAGCTGTTTCTCGAATCCGCCCATGCGTTGGCCGGGAAGGGTGGTCGGGTCGGGTTCCTCGTTCCTTCGGGGCTCTATTCGGACAACGGCACCGGGGCTCTGCGGACCCTGTTCCTGCGAAGGTGTCGGTGGGAGTGGTTGTTCGGTATCGAGAACCGCCAGAAGATCTTCCCCATCGACAGCCGCTCGAAGTTCAACCCCGTCATCGTCGAGAAGGGCGGATCGACGGAGGCGATCCGGACCGCCTTCATGCGCCGCAGCCTCGACGATTGGGAGCGCGCCGAGAATATCGTCACGCCCTACACCCGCGCGCAGGTGGAACAGTTCAGCCCGAAGAGCCGGGCGATCCTCGAAATCCAGTCCCGGCGTGACTTGGAGATCCTGGAGAAGATCTACGCCAACTCCGTGCTGCTCGGCGACGATGGGCCCGACGGGTGGGGGATTAGGTACGCGACCGAGTTCCACATGACGGGTGATTCCAAGCTCTTCCCTCCGCGCCCGGACTGGGAGGAGAAGGGCTACCGCCCCAACGAGTACAGCCGCTGGCTCAAGGGGGACTGGCGTCCAATCGGGGAGCTGTGGGCGGAGCTGGGGGTGGATCTGGAGCGGCCGGAGCCTGTCGAGGTGGAGCTGGAGGATTGGTTGTTCGATGGGAGTGCCGGGCCCGAGAGGCGGGAGGCGGAGGCGCGGTTCGTCCATGGGCACCTGCTGAAACCCGGGGATGTGGCTCGGACGGATTGGGCGGTGCGGTGTGCGCAGCCGCCGTATGATCGGTTGCCGGTGCCGCGGGTGGATATTCCGGCGGGGATCGTCTTGTCGCGGGATGGGACGGAGTGGATTTGGGAGGGGGGGGTGGAGGATGTGGCGTTGCCGTTGTACGAAGGGGATCATGATTCAGCCGTTCGTTCCGAGCGCACGGGGGTGGCTCAGTGGGACGGGGCTGCGGGCGAAATGGGACTATTGCGCCTTGGAACATCTCCTCTGGAATCCGCAGTTCCTGATGGCACAAGACGTGGCTGAGCAGAGAATTGGTTCTTGGCCCCACGCCAAGATTGGATATCGCGAAGTCGCCCGCAGCACGGATGTTCGATCTTTCATCGGTGCGATGCTCCCAACCTTCCCTTGCGGCCACAAAGCGCCGATACTGCATGCTGGCAATAGCACCCCAGGTGGTGTTCCCCGTGCCGCGGCATACCTCAACAGCTTTGTGTTCGATTGGCTTGTTCGCCAGCGGCTCGGCGGAGCCGCCTTGCGTGGTACGTGCTTGCTGAGACTGCACTACCTCGGATACAGGACGTGCAAGGGATCGTCGGTGCCGTCAATGCACTGAACCTTCGTTTCCGCGCCTCCTCCCCCGCTCGCTTGGTTCACGATGGTGCGGGCGTTGGCGCACTTGCTGATGCCGAGAGGATCCGTTTGCGCGCGATCGTGGATGCGGTGTCTTGTGGGATGTACGGATGCGATATGGATGACTTGCTACACATTCTGCGGGACTGCGACCGGCGGGCCGCTGAAATCCAGCCTCGCTCCGGTCGGACCGGAGGCCTTGACATGAGGGGGTTCTGGCGGGTCGACCGGGGCCAGGAGCCGGAGTTGCGCCTTACCATTCTCACACTCATGGCATTTCACGATCTCGAATCGAAGGCTGGCACATCCGGCCGCAACCGAGACATCCAGGCGTTCTTCAGACAGAATCACGGCGAGGGTTGGCTCCTGCCTGAGACCGTCCGCCTCACGGACTACGGATTGGGTCACGACGACCGGGCCCGACATCACTGGCCTGTCGCCCGCCAACTTGGCCCGCGCTTCTACGATTGGCAGCTCGCCCAGAGTTCTGACGAATCGTGGCGGGAGTGCCACCTTCACGCCCGCAACCTGCTTGGCCGCGTCGAATACGTTCGTCTCCTCAACCGCCTGATCGAGCACCGAGTCCGATCCGGCGACCAACACGATGATCTCCTCTTCGGCCAGTTCACACGCGATCTGGTCGGAGGAGACACGGAGCTTCCAACACCCACGACCGACGGGACCGCCTTCGGTGACGAGAGGGCACTTCGGGCCGCCGAACCGAAGCCCGACTACTCTTCCGACCCTTCCGGGAAGCGGCCTCAGACCGAGATGTTTCGGGGTCCTCAATCCGACCTGTTCGAATAGGTGCACCGATGTTCGACACAACCGACCAGATCCTTAGCCAACTCCGGGCCGGTGAGGACAGCCGGGCGGAGTTCAAGGAGCTGCGCTACGGCAAGCGTGGCGTGATCTCGCCCAGGACGGAAGACCTCGCGACCGAGATGGTCGCGTTCGCCAACGCGGAGGGCGGGACGTTGATCTTCGGCGTTGACGACTCCGGCGCGCCCGCAGGGGTGCCGAGGGACAGGCTGGATGCCGTCGAACAGTGGATCATCAACGTGGCCTCGGACCTGTGCGATCCCCCGATCCGTCCCGTCTTGAGGCGAGCCGTCGTTCCCAGCGTTGACGGTGAAGTCACCATTGTTCTGGCCGAGATCCCGCGCGGCGTCCATGTCCACCGGACCGCGCAGGGTCGCTACCATGTCCGGGTCGGCTCCACGGAGCGCGACTTGGATCGAACGGAGCTGGCCCGGCTCTTCCAGGACCGCGGGCGCGGATTCGTGTTCGATGAACAGCCGGTCCACGCCGCGACAGCGAACGACCTGAGCCGTGGCTTGCTCGGCCCATTTCGAGCTCTCTCCGACTATCCCCTGGCCGGACCTGCTCCGCAACACCCGTATCACCTCAAGGGACCGGCACGGAGTGGACCGCCCCACCGTGGCCGGCCGCCCGGCGCGGGGAAGAGCCATGTGGCGGCGGGTCTCGGGCTGAGGCTCGTCGAGAACGGGTTCCGGGTCCTCTACCTGCGCACGGCGGGCCTGGTGCAGAAGCTCCAGACGGCGCGCCGGGACCTAGCCCTCGACTCCGCCGTCGCCAAGCTCCACGAGCGGCGCGCGTACAAGAACCGCTCGCTGCTCGTGATCGCCAACGAACCGTTCAGCGCCTGGGGCAAGGTCTTCGGCAGCGACGCCATGGCCGTCGCCGCAGTCGACCGTCTCGTCTACCGTTCCCACATCTTCGATCTCAACGTCGAGAGCTACCGCCGCTGGGCGGCCGCCGAGGCAAGGCGGGCGGTTGTGTGGGGAAGCGTGAGGCCGGCAAGCAGGCGGAGGCGGGTCCGGAGACCCGCCATGACCCGCATAGGGCCGAAAACGGGGCTTCGAGCGGCGCATGGAGCCCGCCCGGAAGCCTCCGCACCTTCCGAAACCGCCGGATCTGGACCGGGACGGTCGCCAGCCTGCTCTTCCACCCCACCCTCACTCCCCACCCTTGCCCCCAACCCAACACCCCAGCGTCGCGACCCTCCCCGTTGTCATCTTGATTGTCGCCGTGCAGGTGGGTGCGAATCCCGCGCAGCAACTGTCGCTCCGGCTGGCGACCCTGCAGGCGGGAACGCGAGTGAACGTCGGGCAGGCCTCGTACGAACCCAGCGGCGCGGTATCACAGGCACGGCATCACCGGAGTTGACAGCCACCGGGCTCCCGGCGAGAATCGAAGTGCGGTTGGGATGGCTGCCCCGGCGGTCCGTTGAGCGGTCGGCTCGCCCGGCCGCATTTGCTCGTTTCGTCAACGCTCCGGCTCGTGAGTCCGCCAGGCACCTCCTCCTATCGCCTAGACGGTGCCGCGTCAGCGGCCAACCCCGGCGAGCAACGCCTCGTTCTGGGCAGCCGAGCCGCACTGGATCACCTGGGCATCAAGAGGGTCGAGCGGTGAGCGATACCGGAACCCCCCAGCGGTAGCCGAGCGTGAGAGTCACCGGATCTTCGACCTGCGCCAGGGCGCCTGGGTTCACGTCCCCGCGCGGAATCAGAGGGCTCGGCTGGGAATGACCCGCTATCCCGGCCCCGGTGGCTTGGAGGCCATCCTGTTCCCCGTGAGACTGGTGCCGGTGTTCGCCGAGGTGGGCCGCCATGAGTTCCGCCAGTTCAAGCGCAGGAAGGCGATCGTCAACGACGACAGCGGCGAAGTGCTCGCCGTGGTCAGCGACCGATACGAGCTTCTGACGAACAGGGACGCCCTCGACATCGGCATCGAGGCATCTCGCCGAGCGATTCCCACCAAGAGGCCCGACGAATGGCGCGTCCGAGCGGTTGGCGGCACGAGCACGGGCGGGAGCTGCTGGTTCGACATCGAGCATCCGGACTTCCCGACGATCATGATCCGAGAGGATGACTTTTGGGAACTGTTCATCCGGGTCACCAACAGCTACAACGGCACGCGGGCCTTCAGACTGACGATCGGGTGCGTACGGCACGCGTGCGAGAACCGTCAGCTGGCGCGGGAGGTACTCGCAATGCTCAGCGTGAAAAAGCACCACAATACGCCGGATCTCCGCGCGACGCTTGATCAAATGCTGAAGGGTATCGACAGCGAGATGTTCTCGCGGGCCGCGGACGTGTTTCGGAATCGTCTGCGAGCGCTTTTGGATGTTCCCGTCCCCCGCCGTCGTTTTCGCCCGGTGGTCCGGTCCGCCCTGAAGATCCAGAAGTCGGAACGAATGGCCGACCCGCAAGCGCAGAAATGGGCGGCCTTCCAGAGCGCGATCGACGAGACGGGTGACCGATACGTCAAGGAGCTGGGTCCAAACGCCTACGCGCTCAACAACACGGTTACGGATGTCGCCACGCACCCCCGGGAACATGATCGCGGCCGCTTCATCCGCCGTGACCGGCACACCTTACAGGGCCTCGCGGGAAGGTGGCTGGAGTCGTTTTCCCGGCTCCTAGGATCACGGGACCGTCTGTCGGCCTACCTGCGGAACCCTTCATGGCAGGCGCTTGTCGGCGATAGCCTTCCGGCGACGCTAACGGGCCGGGGCCGTATTGGCAGATGAACGGTGCGATCCTCTGTGGGGCGCGCAAACCCCTTGTCGGGTGCGGACGTATGAACGGGGAGGAACTTCAGGTCTCGTTCTCTTGGAACTCTAGAGGCGCTCTCACGTCTCAGGACGTCTCGTACACAAGCCATTGCAACCTCACCAGCCCAACTTCCACAGGGAGCCTTCCGGCATGAGCCACTCGAAATCATCATTCGCAGCAAATCTCTTCCAAAGCTACTGTCACGCTGACGCGGAGCATCAGCTACGGATCGAGAAACAGCTCGCCCAGCTGAAACGAGATGGCCTGCTACGGGAGTGGTCCGATCGTAATATCGTGCCCGGACGCTCGATCTCCGCCTCAATCGCGTCTGCGCTTCCGACGGCCGACATCGTGGTATTCCTCATGAGTTCTGATTTTCTCGCTTCGGATGCGTGTATGCGAGAATGGAAGCTAGCCCGCCAGCTGGCCGCCTCGAAGCCTCTCCTCAGGATTCCAATCATTGTCCGAGCATGCGACTGGCGACAATTGCTGGATGGCGACGACGTCAAAGCCTTACCAAACGATGGAGCGCCCGTAGCCAGCTACGCGGACCCGGACGACGCCTGGTGTGAGGTATCCGACGGGCTCCGGCGAGCGATCAGGCACTTGCGCGAGACCTTCATTCCCCGTACGGATTTCATCCGTGACCTCAACGAGACCGAGTTCGTTTCCCAACAGCACATTCGGCTCGAGGAGGTTTTCGTCTTTCCAGTCCTGACCTCCCGGCCACTCCGGCCTCCGTATCATCAGGAGGACATCCTCGATTCCCGAGAAGCACTCCTCCGCAAGAATAGAGTTCTCCTACACGGTCCGGAGCTGAGTGGGAAGACTGCACTCGGTCGCCATCTGTTCCTCTCGCTCGTCGAAGATCGGACTACCCCAGTTCTATATGTCGATATCAGCCAACAGCGGCCGCGGCCGAACTCCGCGTTCCTCCGAGACTGCTATGAGTCTCAATTCACAGGCGACTACGATCTTTGGAAACGACAGGAGGGAAAGACCCTGATCATCGACCATTTTGGGTCCGCCGTCAGCCACGTGAGATTTGCGGAGTTCGTACGCAGTCGCTTTGATCGCATCTTCATACTCGTGTCCTCCGCCATGCACCAATCATTCTATCGTGATGACCGCCGGTTCGCAGACTATGCCGAGGTGTGCATCGAGCCGCTTACGCATGGACAACAGGAAACACTGATACGCCGCCGCCTCGCCCTGGCCTCAGAAGGGGTGGCCATCCCGGACGGGCGTGTCGACCAGGTAGAGGATCGCGTCAATTCCGTGATCATGTCTCAACGCCTCGTGCCCCGATACCCGTTTTTTGTGCTATCGATTCTACAAACGTTGGAAGCGTTTATGCCGAGTGCGCTCACCATCACTTCGTATGGTCACTGCTACAAGGCGCTTATCCTTGCCCGGCTCATCAAGGCAGGGATTTCCGCTCGCGATAGTGATATCAATCCATGTTTCAACTTTGCGGAACATCTCGCCTTCGAGCATTACCGCGCAAAGAATGAATCCCGTGAGAGCGAGGCAAAGGTCGACTTTCCGGGTTTTGTGGAAGAGTACAGAAGGAGGTTTCACATCTCTGACTCTACATTGAGCCGACTTCGTCACTTGGACTATGGCCTCCTCGACGATTGCGGGGAATTCCGGGCAAGCTATTCATATTACTACTTCTTGGGAATGTACTTGGCCAAGCACAGAACAGAGTGCGAGGACATCATAGAGGCGATGTGTGAAGCGACGTACCTGCCGAGGAATTACCTGACTGTGCTATTTCTGATCCACCATACGGAATCCCGTGAGGTGATCGACGAGATCCTATTGCGCACGCTGTGTGCACTGGAAGGTGTTGAGGCTGCGACATTGGAACGCGCAGAGACGAGGAAATTCCACCAGATGGTCGGTCGTCTTCCTAACAACGTGCTTTCACAGAAGAGCGTGGAACATGAACGGCGTAGGGATAGGGAGACCAGGGACGCAATGGAAAGAGGTGACGCGGCGGGCGATGAAGAGAACTGGGGAGATGCCTCGGAAGATGACCGTGGCAATGCCATCTACTCGATCTTGAAGAACAATGAGATCGTCGGGCAGATTCTGAGAAACCAGTACGGATTGCTGGAGCGAGAACGGATTCGGTCAATCGTGGAGATCGTTGCCGATAGTGGATTGCGTTTGGTTAACGTGATCTTGAAGGACGAGACGGAGATCGAAGAGTTGGCGCTCTTCGTGAAGGATAGGTTTCCGGATGAAGATCTCAGGAAGATTCTTCGGGTCTTGCGGGCGTTGGCGTTTATTTGGACTGGAATCAACATAAACAGGATAGTGGATACGATTAACGTGCCGGAGATTCGTGAGAGCGTGGCGGCAGTCGTGAGGACAAGGGACAATCCTGCGTACGACGTGATCGGGTACTTTTATCTGCTCGACAGTGCCGAGACGTTGACGGATGGCATTAGAGGACACCTCAGGAGGTTGCTCAAGAAGCACGACGATCCGTTCATCCGCTGGGTGTTGGCGTTTCGAACGCAACATTATGTCAATACCCACAAGAGCAAGTACCGGATCGAGCAGTCCGTCTTGGATTTGCTTGGGTTGAAGAACTCGCTTCCAGCGCGGCTCAGACGAACATAAGGAGAACGCTCAGGGCGCTACTGGTAATCTCTCTTGATGACGATACCAGGCGGAGATATCCATGAGGACACTGAAAAGCGGCATCGCCGGCTACGACCGGATGAAGGCGCGCACCATGGCCATCGGCCGTGGCGAGCGCACGCCAGCGAAGGGTGAGCCCAAGGTCTGGTTCACCTCGATCGAGAGGTTCGCGAGGTTGCTGTCCGAGCGCAACCGGCACCTCCTGGAGCTGATCGCCCCGTGAGCGGCCGCGTTCGCTGACGGAGCTTGCGGCGCTGGCCGGCCGCAGCAAGTCGAACCTCTCGCGAACTGTGAAGACGATGTCCCAATACGGACTCGTGGAATTGCGGCGGGGCGCGCGTGGTACGCTGGTGCCGAGCGTGCCCTACGATCAGGTGAGACTCGATGTCTCGTTGACGGGGAAAAGGGGCGGGTCGGCGGCGGTCAGCCCTTGAGGGCCGAACGCGGGACGGGTTGTCCCGCCGGTCGGTACCAACGGGTCGCCCCCTACCCGCCAGCCGCCATACGCAAGGGCTCCTCCCTCTTCAGCTGCCTGCTCACGCCCGTCATCCGAAGCCGCCAGGGATCATGTCACTGCTGACCCGAACCTCGTGGCCAGATAGCGAACGATCGGCACTACGTCGGCAGGCGGGCAGCAAATCCATGCCGCGGGACGAGCAGGCACCCGGCCAGCCAGTCCGCCGCCGCCTCCTGGTCCGCGGCGTAGGTGTCCCGAAACAGTCGGGGCGGGCCGGGCGGTCGTTTGAGCTCAACTCGCAGTTGCTTCTTCGCCGCTCATCTGCTCCCGAACCTTCGCAAGCTCGTGCCTCATGTCCTCCGCGACCTCCCGGACTTCGATCGCGACCCTGGGCTCCTTTCCCAATTCCCATTCAAGTGCGATCGTGAGCGGAAGCAAGCGGTCGGCCGACGATGACTCTCGGATCTGGGTGACCATTCGGTCGAGGCCGAGTGCGATGCTGGCCGCCATCAGGGTTTGGATCGTTCCGTCTGGCACTGCGGAGAGCTGCGGAAGAGTCCGGAGAATCGTCCGAATGTCGTCAGCGACCGCTGCCATGTTGCCCTGCTTGATGTACGTGAGAATCCGAATCCCGTGGGTCGTCAGACGCAGTGTAAGTACGGCCTCGGCGTCGTAGTCTGGCACCGGTCCGGCCACAGCGTGTCGCTGGTGCTGGTGCAATCGTCTCAGAAGCTCCTCGCAAGCCGCGAGATGCTCACTCGTACGCCCCTGTGCATCTAGAACGGCGCTCTTGATGGTCAATGCGGTACCGGCTGCCAACAACAGTCGGGAAGACTCATGGCTCCCGAACCGACCCCAGGTCTCTTCACAGACCTTGAGCGCGTCGTCTCGCCGTTGCATGCTGAAGAGGGTCGCTGCCTTGTCGACCTGGGCGGAGGCGACCGGAACTAGGACGCTCACCGACTCACTGGCCGAGAATCGACTCAGGATTTCGTCGAAAGCGCCGAGCGCTTCCTCCTTTCGGCCCATCTTGCTCAACAAAGTCCCCCGATTGTATAGGGCAGTGGCCACCTGCGCAGCAGCCGGACTCGAGACATTCTTCGGGAATCTGTCGATCAGCCGGTCGCAAGCGTCCATCGCGTCCTGCGTTCGTCCCAGACGCGTCAGGAGAATGGACTTGTGGAGGAGCGCCGTGGCCGCATCGGTGGGGAGCTCCGGTGAATCTGGAGCCTCAGAAGCTTCAACCGCCTCTTCGAGAGCAGGTATCGCGTCCTCGTCCCTCCCCAAGTACGCGAGTATGTTCCCGCGATATAGGAGTGCCTTGACCACCATGTCACGAACAGTCGGTGCCCGATGTCCTCGGAACCTGTGTGACAGTTCTCCTAGAATTCTCAGCGCCCCGAGGGCGTCTCCCTTCGCGAGCTTGTCGCCACCCCGCTCCAACAGGGCCGCAGCCTCCTCTGTGACCGCCCTCACATCTTCCGGCACATGGTCTGGATATTTCCGGTAGAAGTGCCAAGCCAGTTCCGGCAGGCTGCCGAACCGCGCCAACGCCAACTGATAGACCAAGCGCGTCCCGGGATCCAATGCACCGAATTCCGCCACCATGTCATCTACCATCCCCCGAAGCTTCGACCGAGAATAGTACGCATCCATGAACCGCACGAGCGCCCCCACCAGGCTGTCCCTGCCACGGCTCCGCCGAAGCAGGTAGTAGATGTTGTAGAGGCGCTCGGTCGCGTAGTACTGTCTCCGGCGGTCTGTTCCGCCTTCGTCCCGCACCACGCCTCGCCCCATGAGCCGCCTGAGCTGAGCGCTGCACCTGCTGGTCTCCATCCGGGCGCGCTCGCCGACCTCCCGGGCCGTTGCCGGCTTCCACAGTTCCAACAGGGCGAGGTAGACCCGCCGCTCCTGGGCGGGCAGCGACTCCAGGTGGCTCTTGAAGTAGGCCGTGTGTTCGTCAACGAGATCGAGCAGGTCGGACATGAGGGTGCCAAACGACCTTCCCGCGCCGAACCGGGCCACGATCGCCAGCAACCGGGGACTTCCCCCGGTGAGGATCTGAAGTAGTCGGACCACTCCGTCATCCAGCGCACGTCCCGACACCGACTCGCACAACACGGCACTCTCGTCGCGGTCGATCGCGTGCAGAGTGAGCACCCGAAAGAGGTCGTAGAGCGCCCGGTCGGGCCGGTCGATCTCCCCGAATCTGCTTGTCGCGCTCCCGATCATCATGATTCGCGGTTCGGTCTGGAGCGTCTTCCGCAAGCACCACTCGGCGTCGGGGTCCATCATGTCGGAGAAGAGCATGTTGAGGTTCTCGACGTGGAGCACCAGACGCTTTCCCACCCGTTCGGCGAAGTCGAGCAGGGCACCGAGACAGCGTTCCCGAAGCACGCGGTCGTCGCGCTCCCTTCGCACGTCCGCCACCGTGCGCCGAAGATCGGGTCCGCCGGGGCGGTACGGCTCCTGCCTGGCCAGGCGGGAAAGACATTCCAGCCAGAATTCGCCGCAGGTGCCCACCGAATAGCTTTCCTCCGCGAAGACGATCGGATAGAGCCGGGACGAGAGCTCGGGATCGGACCGGACCTCCAGGGCGACCCGCAGCAGCAGGGTCGTCTTTCCGCTTCCCCGTGGCCCGACCACGACCACATGCTGGTTCGACTCGCCGGTGTTCTCGCGCAGGGTCTCGAGTAGAGATTCGAACTCGCCGGTCCTCACGCAGAACATCGCCCTGAGCTCGTCGTCCGTCAGGAATCCCGGGTTGTAGCTCTTGGTCGAGATGGCCATGGTTCGCCCGCCCTTTCTAGGCCTGCCGGTCGCTGAAGGGAACGAAACCCCTGGCGTTCCGCGCTCGCCACCAGTCCTCCACCAGCCCCGACACGAAGCGGTAGCCGTCGTCGTGGCGGGCAAGGTAGCCGTCGTGCTCGAGGACATGCAGCACATCCCTGATTCGCGTGGCGGACTCGGTGGACAGAACCGACCGGTAGGTCTCGTACCGCCGAATCGAGTCGTCGGTGAGACGCCCATCGGCGACGGCGGCCTCCGTCAGAATCTCCAGGGCGACTTCGTAGCCGTCGTCGCCGAGGACCATTCGCAGCCGACTCTGGTAGTGCTCAAGATACACCTGCCCGCGCACGCCGAGCATGTCCCGGGAGTACACCGTGGCCACGTCATCCAGGGAGGCTTCGGACCGACAGTACCGCCGAAGGTGCTCGTGCAGCTTGTCGAAGAACTGCTGCACATGGTGGGGGATGCCGCATCGCAGGCGGCGGTACATCTTCTGGCGGACGTGCTCTGGAATCCGGAGATCGTAGGACTCGGCCAGCTCGCCGAGGCATGCGACCGAGGTCTCCTCGTCCCATGGCCTCAGCTCGAACGGGGCGAATACGTTGGCGTGAGCGCTCAATTCGGCCTGCTCGAGGATCGGTTCCAGACCTACGCTGCCGGATACGACGAGTCGGATGCGACCTCCGTGGGCCTGCGCGTTCTTGCGGAGCCAGCTCAGGAACTCGTCGGCGTCGCGCCTGCGCCCCGGCGTGATCTTGTAGTCGTGGCCCTTCAGGAGCCGGTTCACCAGTATCGGCAGCTCGTCGATCGCCAGGACCACCGGTTTCTCGCCGCTGGCAAGCGACGCGAGCAGGGCGTCACCCTGGGTGCGCCACCGTCCCGCATCAATTCCGGCCCGCAGCTTGATCTTGAGTTCGCTGACCCCGACTTCGTCGAGCCGATCAACGGTTGCGGTCGACGATTTCTTGGCCCAACTCTTGACGCGGGTCCATAGTCCCTGAGCATGCAGGGACGCAGCCGCGATCTCCACTACGGCGTCCGCCGCCGTGGAGGCACCCTCCAGATCGACGAACACCGTCTCGAAGTCCCCCAGCTCACCGAGGCGGCGCAGCAGCTCCCGCACCAAGCTGGTCTTGCCCATCCGCCGCTGGGCGGTCACGAGCGTATGGACGCCGTCTTCGATCCGCTCCATTAGGGCCTCGATCTCGACCTCGCGGTCGAAGAAGCGGTCCCCCGCGACCCAGTTTCCTCCTGCTTTTTCGTAGTGTCATACCGTTTCTCCCATCAGAATAGTTGGCAACAGTATTGTTGGCAACAGAAATGTTGGGAATCCGGGCCGCGAAGTCAAGTGCATGGCGGAACCAATGCCAGCGGAGCCCCTCCGTCCCAAAATGCTATGGTATAGGTGCCGGAGTGCGGACTACGTTCCATAGGGGCGCGCTGACGGCTGAGACAAGGCCCCCCTCCGCGGGACCACCCCACACCGCAGCCGAGGACAGCTATGATCGCGGAACCGCTCCGGGCGACCCTGGAGGCCACCGGATACCTCCTGGACGGCCAGCAGGCCGCGCCGGGCCTGTCTTTCGCGAACGCCCCCAACCCGCCACGCGTGCCCTCCTTGTCCCCGGACGCATGGTGGCGGAGCGGCTCGTTGGCAGCCGCGAACGGGCGTGCGGGCGCGTCGAATCTGACCGTGCTCTTCAAGTTCGCGAAGCGCCCCGGCGGGCAGGTGGCCGATTGGCAGCGGGACGTTTGGAACCTCGGGTTCGCACCGTTGCTCTGGGTCGTGTCACCGGACCGCACCGACATCTACAACGGCTTCGGCACGCCCCAGGCTCGGGGCAAGGAAAGCCAGAACCTACTCGGAACCTTCGGCCGCACTTCCGAACAGCTTGATGACCTAAACGCGTTCGCTGGCCGACTGGCGATGGAGACGGGCCAGTTCTGGGGCCGGTCGACGGACGTGGACCGAAGCACCGGTGTGGACGCGCACCTGCTCAATCACCTGAGCATGCTGGAGCGCCGGCTGCGGGCGGATGGACTCGATCGTCTGGAGGCCCAGGGACTCATCGGCCGTACCGTCTTCGCCAAGTACCTGCTGGATCGCGAGATCGTCGGTGCCGAGAAGCTGGCCGATCTCTGCGGGCACGACGACCTTCCCGAAGTCCTCGATGACCGGCCCGCTACGCAACGCCTCTTCGACTGGATGCGGGACACCTTCAACGGCGACATGTTCCCGGCAGACCTTCAGGCGCCCGCCGCTGGGCACCTTCGCCGGGTGGCCGGCTTTCTGCGCGGCGACGACCCCACCGGCCAGATGTCGCTCTTCCCCTACCGCTTCGACGTCATCCCGGTGGAGCTCATCAGCTCGATCTACGAGCGCTTCGTGCACCAGGACGCCTCCGCCGGTCCAGGTGCAAACACGAGCCGTGCGAGGAGTCGAGGCGTCTACTACACTCCCCTGACGGCGGTCGCGATGGTGCTGGACGAGGTCTTCGACGGACTGACGGGGGACGAGACCGTGATCGACCTGACCTGCGGTTCGGGGGTCTTTCTGGTGGAGGCGCTGCGTCGGCTCGTCGGGCTGAAGGCGAACGGCGCGACCCCTACCCGCGAGATGGTCCGGCACGCCCTGTATAAGCAGGTCTTCGGCGTGGACATCAGCCCGTCCGCCGTGCAGATCGCAGCCTTCAGCATGTATCTGGCGGCACTCGAGCTCGACCCCGATCCGACGGAGCCGAAGTCGCTCCGGTTCGATCCGCTGGTGGGCAGCACGCTTCTGGCCGGCGACGCGCACGACATCGAGACGACGCCGGAGGGGGGTCAAGCGCTCACGACGGGGACCGGACTCAGGAAGTTCGATGTCGTCGTGGGCAATCCGCCGTGGACCTACAAGGGACGCTCCGGGACCGCCGCACGCCGCGCTCGGGGCACATCGCTCCGGCAGTCGCCGCGCGGGGAGAGCCTTGACTTCGTTCGGCGCGGACGAGACTTCGCCCACGCGAAGACGAGGTTCGGGGTGATCGTGAGCGCTTCGCACTTCTTCGCTCGCAGCGGGACGGGGCTGCAAGCCGCGCAGGAGACCGTCGAGTCTTTCGAGTCCGTGACTCTGGTGAACCTGTCGGACCTGTCCGACTGGCTGTTTGCCAAGGCGAACATGCCCGCGATGGCCCTGATTGCGGGTTGCCCGAAGCAGCGCCCCGGATCCATGGAGCTGATCCATGTCCCGCGCTCACCCGAGAGGACACGGAGCCGGACCATCGGGGCCGTGGTCGGCGATGTCACACCGTTGCGGGTGGAAAGCTGGAAAAGAAACCCTGATCTCCTGAAGGCGGGCTTGATGGGTGGCCAGCACGACCTGCTCCTGATGGACGGGCTTCAAGAGCGCCACGAGCCCTTGAAGGAGCGACTGAACGCGTTGGGGACTAGGATGGCGTCCGGCGCGAAGCGTGGAAACCGGAGGAAGAAGACCGGACGCCTTCAAGAGTTGCCGTTCCTGTCGGCCGGGAGGCTCGGGAGGTTCGCGCTCCCCAGGGACCTGCCCGACTTTCTGTGGAAAAGGGCCGAGCGCCCGCGGCAACGCGACATCTATCGCCCGCCGATCATGTTGGTGAGGGAGTCAATCGGGAGCCGGAAAGGCGGCCTTCAGGACGGTCGCGCCGTTGTCGCGGTCACGGAGCGGGACCTTGTCTACAAGGACGCGTACTTCGGAGTGTCGTTCCACGGCAGGACACCCGCATCCGCCCATCTGCTCGCTGGCATCCTCAGCTCCGCGCTGGCGTCATGGTACTTCCTGATGGCCGGATCCAGCTTCGGAACCTGGAAGCGGATCGTGCGTCTAGGGGATGTGACGGCCCTGCCGACCCCCGATCTCGAAGGCGCGATGCGCACCGACGCGGGCGCTCGCGTCACTCGCCTTGTCCGGCGGTTTCATGATGCACCGCCCGACGACGGGGACTGGGAGGCGCTAGACGAAGCGGTGTTCGACCTGTATGAGCTGGACCAGGAGGAACGGATCGTCGCGGTCGAGGGCCGATTGCGTGCGATCTGGCAGTGGAAGGCTGGCTGGAGTGCCGCCGACGGCGGGGCCAAAGCCCGGCATCTCCGGGAATACGCCCGCGCGTTCCTGCTCTCGATGGACGCTTGGCTGCATGCGGCGAACGAGCGCCGGTTCCGTGCGGAGATTCTCGACGCTGGCCCGACCTCACCGGTGCGCATCGTCCGGTTCGTCCTCGAAGACCATCCGCCGCCGTCCCAGGTCGTCACACGGCCCGAAGTCGCACTCGGGGACTTGCTCACCGAGATCGACGCACGCCTGGGCGTGTCCATCGCGCGGGAACTCGCCGACGCACGCGAGCTGCGCATTCACGCGCGCCGCGAAGTCGTGATCTTGAAGCCCGCCGCACGCCGCTACTGGCTGGGGGTCGCTGGGTTGGACGATGCTCGAGCCGTCCTGATGAAGAGCTTTGGCGAGGTTGCGGAGTAGCCGTGCTGCCAAGTGCCAGGGACATCCCGGCGGCAGGAATCCTCGATATCGGCCGGGATCGTGTAGCCACGATTCTTCTGACGATCCAGCGGGGGTGGCAGCGGGCTCGCTCGCAGACCGAAGTCAGGCCCGGCACACACGAGGTAAGGTTGACCGTGTGCCTTCGTGAAGGCATGGTGGAGGCGCTGAAGGCGCGGGGTGGAGTGCGAGCGAGTCCTGGAATGCTGGTGAGCATGGGCACGGAGACGGTGTCACACACCGGCCTCGGCGTGCCCGACGGCCGAGTCGACATCTCGATCTTCTTCCCCGCGATCCTGGAAGCGCGTCACGACCACGATCCGCACACGATCATTGAGTGCAAGCGGATCGCAGGAAGCGATTCCCAGCGGTGCCGAGAGTATGTCCGGGAGGGTATCGACCGCTTCGCGACGGGCAAGTACAGTGGCCGCCACTCGGTCGGCTTCATGGCCGGCTACCTGGAATCGGGGACCGCCGATCTCGCCGCGCAGGGAATCAACCGATACTTCGACCGCAACGGACGCCGTGATGAGCGCCTCGGTCCGGCTGCCCCCATTCACGCGAACTGGGCGCGAAGCAGCCGTCACCCGAGGCGCGGGGACGCTGCCACGCTCGATCTGCACCACGCCTTCCTAGCATTCGCGTAGCCTAACGCCTTCGCTTGCCGCGAGAGCTTCGTGGCTCCGGTTCGCGAGACCGTTCAGCCGCTGAATGCGGAACATGAGTTTCTTCTCCCCGGCTGCGGCCCGTAGGTTCAGGGTGCCCAACAATCGCCCCACCGAATCCAGCCGCCCCCCCATGGCCCTGAACCCCGTAGCCTACATCGAGAAGGTCGCGAAGAGCTTCCTCCGCTACCAGCTCACCGCCTACCCCTTCTCCGACCCCCACCTCCTCGCGCAGATGCGCGATCTCCTCTCGCTCGACCACCCCCGCGCCTCCCCCCTCCTGCGCGGTCCGTACGTCAGCCTTTCCCGCCCCTTCCGGGCCGGTGCCCCCGTTGAGCAGCTGGTCGGCGAAGGCCTCATCCACCCCCATCTCGCCGAGCGGATCCCATCGAGGATCTCCCACTTCTACAGCCACCAGGAACGCGCGATCCGGGCGATTGCGGATGGCCGCACGACCCTTATCTCCACTGGGACCGGCTCTGGAAAGACCGAGTGCTTCCTCTATCCGGTTGTCAGCCAGTGCTTCCGCCTCAAGGACGATTCCGCAGACCCGGGCATCAGCGCCGTCATCGTCTACCCGATGAATGCTCTGGCGGAGGACCAGCTCATGCGGATTCGCGCGCTCTTGGCGGGCACCCGGGTGCCGTTCGGCATCTATGTCGGCAAGACGCCGGAGCGAGAGACCGACGTGGTCGGTGTACGCCTCCGCCCCGGGTCATCGCATGCGGACTACATGGCCCGCGTCCGGAAAGCCCGGCAGGACGGAACCGGCGAAACCGTCTACCCAGCCGAAGAGGTCTGCTCACGCCAGGCCATGCGGACGCCCGGCAAGCAGCCCCGCATCCTCCTCACCAACGTCAAGCAGCTCGAGCTGCTCCTCACGCGCCAGCAGGACATCGAACTCTTCGCGGGCGCGCGCCTCGACTATCTGGTTTTTGACGAAGCCCACACCTTCACGGGCGCCATGGGGGCCGAGACGGCCTGCCTAGTCCGGCGCCTGAGATCGTTCTGCAACGTCGATCCCGGCCACACCCGGTGCATTGCTACCTCGGCGACCATCGTCGACGCGAAGGAACCGGACGCCGCGCGCGACTTCGCGGCTCGGTTCTTCGGCGTTTCGGCTGGCGACGTCGTAACGGTTGGAGAGGACTACGAAGCCGAGACCTGGACGGAGCGCCGAGCGGTCCCACCGACACCGAAGGGCGACCCGTCGGAGATCCTCGACGGGTGCGTCCGGGCGGTGGAAGACGAAGACGGCTCCGGTACTGCTGTCAGGGACGCGTATCGCGCCCTGTCGGGCAGGGCTCTCAGCAACCAGGACGGGACCGGGTGGCCTGCGGCCCTGCACGCCGAGCTGTCCCGCAACGAATTGGTCTTCCGCCTGAATGAGGAACTCGCCACGCCTCGCCCGCTCGATGAGCTGCCCGACGCTCTCGAACAGGACATTCAGCGACCGGTCACCGAGGCCGAGATACTGGCCTGGCTGACGCTTGGTGCCGCCGCTCGGCACGACGAACGCCCGCTGCTACGGCCGGTGATCCACGGATTCGTGCGGGGAATTGGTGGGGCCGTCGTTTCGTTTCCCGAGGATGAGCCAAGGGCACAGTTGCGTCTGGCCGCAAAGGACGCCCCGCGCTCGGATGGGTCCGAAGATCACTACGCTCCGTTTCCCGTCACGACATGCACGGTCTGTGGCCAACACTACTACATCGCCTTTCTCAAGGACTTCTCGTTCACTGGCAGGCATCCGGGAGGCGGAGAAGCTGGCAGACACGGCCGATACTGGAAATCCCTCGACCAGACGAACGGTGGCAACCGGCTCGTGTTGGTCGACCGCCTGATCGGCGAGACGGGTTCCGACGATGATTCGGCGGCGCCCTCGCGCAGCGTGCCCCTCCACTTCTGCCGTCGCTGCGCGGCCACGCACCCGGAACGGACGGACCGGTGTCGCTCCTGCGGCCATGGCGGAGACACCGTGGAGCTTCATGTGGTCCGGCAGAGCCGGAAGAACCCCGGCATCCTGACCAGCTGCCTCTCGTGCGGCTCCAACGGGCGGCGCGTGTTCGGACGCTACCGCGAGCCGGCCCGGCCGGTGCGGGCCGTGACGGTGGCGGATGTCCACGTGCTGACCCAGGACATGGTGCACCATGCGGCGCGACCGCGGCTGCTCGTGTTCTGTGACAACCGGCAGGACGCCGCGTTTCAGGCGGGGTGGATGAAGGATCACGCGCGCCGCTTTCGCCTCCGGGCTCTCATGTCGGAGGGAATCCGCGCGAACCCGGGGAGTTCGGTCGGCGACCTTGCCGGTTACCTGGATGACCGTATGGAGGTGGACCGGGCACTCTCGCGAGCTCTCCTTCCGGAAGTCTGGCAGGTGGCGCGGCGGGAGGGGTCCGGTGGTCGCCACATGCGCGAGCGCCGCAAGTACCTTCGCATTCAGGTCTTGCGCGAAGCCACCCTGTCCACCCGCCAGGCGCTCGGCTTGGAGCCCTGGGGCCGGATGCGAGTGGGGTATGACGGCCTCTCGCCCTCGCTCCCCTGGATTCAGGAACACGCTTTCCAGCTGGGAATCCCCGCCGATCGTCTTCGGGACGGGGTGGCCAGCGTTCTCGACTATTTCCGCCGCCGCGGAGCGCTCCTGGATCCCGAGTTCAAGCTCTTCACGAGGTATTGGGCCGAGGGCTCACCGGAGGTCCAGCAAGGCTTCATTCCCGGCTTCATCAAGCCGTTGGGATTGAAGCTCCGACGCGGGCCCACCGAGGACGCGAAGTGGGTGATGCAGTGGCTGAGCAGCGCTGGCGACACCACGATGCGCCAGATTGCGGGGAAGTGGGGCGTGTCCAAAGATTCGGCCAGCCCCTTCCTGGAGGGCCTCTTCGCGTTTCTGGTCGAGAGGAACCTCCTCAAGCCTGTACGGCTGCTGGGAGCCAGAGGAGGGGCGCTCCCCAACCTCGAAGGCGTCCACCAGGTCAACGGGGATGCGCTCAGGCTGCACCCGAACACCGGCGTCGCGCGCTGCCGGAACTGCCGCCGTACAATCACGCGCGAAGTTCCCCACAACCTCTGTCCCGCGTGGCGCTGCGACGGAGAGCTCGAGTGGATCCGCGAGAACCCGGACGACTACAACCTTCAGCTCCTTGACGAAGCCTACGCGATGCTCCGTCCCGAGGAACACACGGCCATGGTTCCCCACGAACGCCGCGAACAACTCGAGAACTGGTTCAAGGGGGACTCGAACCGCGTCAACAGTTTGGTCTGCACGCCCACGCTCGAACTCGGGATCGACATCGGCCGCCTCGATTCCGTCCTGATGCGCAACGTGCCGCCGCTCCCCGCCAACTACTGGCAGCGAGCCGGGCGCGCCGGACGCCGACACCGCATGGCGGTCAACATGACCTACTGCCGCCCGGTCTCTCACGACCGCGCCTACTTCGAGGAGCCCGCGAAGCTGCTCGGCGGCCGGATCGACCCGCCAGCCTTCAACCTCCGCAACGAGGTCATGGTCGCGAAGCACATCCACTCCACGGTTATCGCCGCTCTCCACGCCTACGGGCGCGATCCCCAGAGGTCGGAGACGGAGCGGCGGGAGATCCGAGAAGTACTCGGGACATGCCTCCCCCGAAGGGTAAGACCCTATCTGTTCGACGGAGAGGATGTCCGGATGGACCGTTTCGACTTCGGGCCTCTGCGTGAGCTCGTCCGCCGCAATGGACCGGATTTGGCGGACAAGGTGCGGTCGGTCTTCAGTCAGGGTTGGCCCGAGGCCGATTCGGATGTCGTGGCGGATGGGGTGCTTCGCAGCCACATCGACTCCTTCACGGACGAGCTCGAAGAGGTGGTGACGCGACTGCGCCGGCGCCTGCGCTGGGCGATGGACCAGATCACCCGGCTGAACGCGGTGCGCGAAAGGCAGGGAACTCTGAACGGGGAGGACGAAGCGCTGTTCAGGCGATGCGGCCGGCTCGTCAAGAGGCTGAAGGGCGGGGACGCTGGACGCAGCCATGCGGAGGGGCACGATTCGTCAATCACCTTCAGCGTCCTGGCGGCGGAGGGCTTCCTGCCCGGCTATGGCTTGGAGAGCGGCTACGTAATGGCATGGGCGGAGATCCCGTTCTGGCTGGATGGCGCGATGGATTTCGTCCTCCCGAGAGCTCCGGCGACCGCGCTCCGCGAGTATGTGCCGGGCAACCTCATCTACGCCAACGGCCACCGCTTCGCCGCCCGCCGCTTTCACCGGGATTTCAGCGACGAACATGTCGAAATGCCGGTCTACGAGGTGTCGGCCGAGCACCAGGCTGTCAAGGAATCGACGGCGGGCGTGTCGTCATCGCTCGGTGGGGAAGTCCTTCCGGCGATGGCGGTCTGCGACGTCGACCTCGTCCACAACTCTCACATCTCCGATGACGAGGAACTGCGCTTCCAGTTGGGAGTCGCCGTGTATGGCCTGGAAATCGGCGAGCACAGCGGAGGTGTGGCCTATCGATGGGGTGATCAGCCACTGCTCCTGAGGCGAGGGGTGCGAATGCGTCTGGTCAACGTCGGTGTGTCGGAGGTCATCAGGGGCCGAGACAGCTTCGGGTATCCGGTGTGCACGATCTGTGGGCAGAGCGTGTCGCCCCTGTCATCCGAGGCGCAACACGAGAGCTTCCGCAAATCGCACGATGAGCGCTGCGGGCGCGAGCCGAAGCGGATCGGATTCTACGCCGACATCGCGGCAGATTCTCTCTCGCTCCCAGAGTGCGAAAACGCGACCCAGGCCTACAGCGTGCTCGAGGCTCTTCGGATCGGCGCGACGCGGATTCTCGACATGCATATGGAGGACCTCCAGATCCTCGTGATCGGCGAGATCGGGAATGACATGGTGCAGGGACTCATATGGGACCCGATGCCCGGTGGTTCGGGACTGCTGGAGCGTCTGCGCGAGCGCTTTGCCGAGGTCGTCGAGGTTGCCCGCGAGGTGGTGGAGGGGTGTGCGGGCGCGTGTGAGTCCTCCTGCATCGACTGTCTGCAGACCTTCCGCAACTCGTACTACCACAGCCAGCTAGATCGGAGTGTCGCTCTCGACGCGCTCGACGAGTGGGGCGGACGAGTCGCTTTGCAACACGAGATTCCACCGAGGCAAAGGGCTTCCTCGCCATCTGGAGACGCGGTGCCGGTCAATCTGGCGGAACGGAAGCTACGCCACCTGCTGCTGAGAGCCGGCTTCGGGGAAGGAGCCCGCAACGAGCAAATCCGGCTGAGCGGTGCGCTCGGAACCACGACGCCGGACGTCATCTACCGCGACCCGGACGACGACTTCTGCAAGGGGGTGTGCGTCTACCTCGACGGGATGAGCAAGCACATACACGGAAACCCCGAGACGGCACGGCAGGATCGGGCCATTCGAGCCTGGCTGCGGGGCAGCGACTACGAGGTCATCGAGATACCGGCGAACGAGCTCGACGATGAAGACGCGATGGCGCGGCACTTCCGTCGGCTGGCCAACTATCTGGGCCGGGGTCGTATGGGGCGGAAACTGGCCAAGGACAGGAGTTGGTTCACGAGTGCCGCTTCGTCGCAAGAACCGGAACGGACACCCCAGCACCCGAAGCTGAGGCTGGTCACGGCAACGCCTGAGAGTCGGTACCGCACCTGTGTGCCGCTGGTGCCGCTGAAGGCGGCTGCCGGTGACTTCGGTGATCCGCACGAGTTGCTGCGGGATTGGGATCGGGAGTGGGTGGAGTTGGACACCGGCCGCACTATTCGCGGCGGGATGTTCGTCGCCCAGGTGGTTGGCAAGTCGATGGAGCCCCGGATACCAGATGGGTCGCACTGCCTGTTTGCAGGTCCGGTAGCCGGGTCACGGCAGGGGCGCACGGTGCTGGTCAGGCTGCGGGACGAGATCGACCCGGAGACCAGCGAACGGTTCACAGTCAAGCGATACCGGAGCCGGAAGACGGAGGACGAGAACGGGTGGCGGCATGTGGAGATCACGCTGGAGCCGGTCAATCGTGACTTCGAGCCTATCGTGCTCGTTGCTGACGACGAGGGCGGAATCGGAGTGGTGGCGGAGGTGATCGAGGTGCTCGGCCTAGGGTTGGCGTGAGGGGGATGTGCATGGCGAGCCACATCCAGTGCCGCAGCAGCGGGGCAGGTGCCCGACCACCCCTCCGGGGCATTCGGGACGAGGGGCGCGTGAAGGGCGAACCGTGAGCCGCTGGCGGGCGGTGGCGCCCGGGCGCGTAAACCTGATCGGGGAGCACACCGACTACAACGGGCTGCCGGTTCTGCCGATCGCGATCGGCCGGGCGATTCGCATCGAGTTCCGCGTCACCGACGACGCGGCGGTGAGGCTGCACAGCCCCGTGGAGCGCTTCGCACCCTTCGCGTTTCGGCTGCGACGTCCGATCGAGGCGGCGAACCGGGGCGACTGGTCGAACTACGTGCGGGCGGCGGCGCGGGGGCTGCTGGAGCACGGCATCGACTTGCGACGCGGGATCGAGGGGACGGTGAGCGGCGACGTGCCGGTCGCGTCGGGGCTGTCGTCCTCTTCGGCGCTGGTGGTGGCGAGCGCGCTGGCGCTGCTGAAGGCGAACGGGATGGGGGTGGAGGACGGACCGGGCGACGGCGGTGCGGGGCTGGCGGCGGCCGAACTCGCGCCGGACGAGGACCCGGCCGGCGAGCGCCCGGCCGCGAAGACCGTATCCCGGCTGGAACTCGCCGCGCTCATGGCCCGCGCGGAGCGCTTCGCCGGGTTGCGCGGCGGCGGGATGGACCAGGCGGCGTGCCTGCATGGGGTGGAGGGGCACGCGCTCCGCATCGAGTTCGAGCCGTTGCGGGTGACGCCGGTGGCAGTGCCGGAGAGGTGGCGATGGGTCGTCGCGTCTTCGCTTGAGCGTGCGGAGAAGTCGGCGGGGGCGCGCGACGCGTACAACGAGCGGGCGCGGCAGTGCCGGGAGGCGTTGCGGGGGGTGGGGGGCGGCTACCGCGATCTCGTCGCCGAACCCGATCTCGACGGCGTGCTTCGACGCGCCCGCGGCGTCCTTGCGCCCGCGCTCTTCCGGCGCTTCCGCCATGTCGTCACCGAGGGCCGCCGGGTCGCTCTCGCCGAAAAGGCCATGCGCAACGGCGACCTGGGACGTTTCGGCGAGCTCATGGTGCAGTCGCACGCGAGTCTCCGCGACGACTACGAGGTGAGCACCGCCAGCCTGGACGAGATCGTCGAGATCGCGCTCGAGGCGGGGGCGGCGGGAGCCCGGCTGACCGGGGCCGGGTTCGGGGGCTGCGTCGTGGCGCTGTGTGAGGAGCGCACCGCCGGGACGGTGATGGAAGCCCTCGCGACGCGCTTCTTCGCGCCGCGCCTGGGAGGGCCGCCGGGGCGCGACGCGATCTTCGCGGCGAAGGCGTCGGGCGGGGCGGGTGTGGGACGCCCGGATGCGTGATACGTTGTTCCCATGACCTCACAGCACCCCGTTCCAGGCCGTGGCATGTCGGTAGCACCGGTGCGCCCATGAACGCGCCCGCCCTCTCGCCAAGGCAGGATCTCGCCCGCGAGCTGGAGCGCCCGGACGGGAAGATCAACCTCGCCCGCGCCGCCCTCCTCGTGGCGCGGGAGGAGTATCCGCAGCTCCCGATCGAGCACTACCTGCTGCGCCTCGACCTGCTGGCAGCCGAGACGCTGGACCGCCTCGGGGTGGAGCGAATGCCGACGGTGGTGCTGGAGGAGGCGAAGAGACGCCTATTCGCGATCGGCGGCCTGCGCGGAAACCGGGACGAGCCCCACGATCCCCGCAACTGCTACCTGAACGATGTGCTCGACCGTAGGGTGGGCACCTCTCTGACGCTTGGGATCGTGCTCCTGGAGGTAGGGTGGCGACTCGGGCTGCCACTCGAGGGCGTCAGCGTTCCGGGGCACTTCCTGGTCAGGTACCGCGGTGAGGCGGTGTCCTTCCTGATCGACCCGTTCCACGGCGGCGCGATAAGGAGCAGGGACGAGGTGCGACGGGTCCTCGGCCGTCGACCGACCCGTAGCGGTCGCCAGGAGGCTACCGAGGCCTGGCAGCGCTCCGACGAGGGTGCCGACGCCTCGAACGTCCGCCCCGAGTGCGACTTCCGGGCCTGCACCAGGCGCGAGATGGCGCTTAGGCTCCTCCTGCACCTGAAGGGGATCTACCTCCGTGCGGGCGACGGCGAGCGGGCGCTGGCGGCGGTCGAACGGATTCTGCTCGTCTGCCCCACCTCGAGGCGGCAGATTCGCGACCGGGGTCGTCTGCTCGCCAGCCTCGGGCGTGCCGAGGAGGCCGTGGCGCAGCTGGAGGCCTACCTGGCCTTTGCGCCCAACGCCGCGGACGCGGAGCGGATCGAGGAGCTGCTCCGCACCCTCAGGGCGGGACGCGTGCCCGGGCCGGAGGGCGCCTAGCAACCCGTGGGCAGAGCTCCCACGGCACTATCCACGGACTGCAGCCGCCCGTGGACAAAGCTCCCACGGCGGGAGTGGGGTTGCACCCCCGCCGGACCGCTTCGCCCCCTGTCACACTGTAAACTATGCTTTACAATATGTAATCTACGATTTACAATGCCCGCACCAGCGCCAGCAACCCGGTTCCGATGAAGACGCTCTTCGAGTTCCTATCGCAGGAGGGTGCGGAGGCCGGGGGACGACCCGGGGAGGCTCCTGGGGGCTTCGGCGACCCCGATGGCGAGTACCGGGCGGCCACCTCGGGGTGCGGCGTCGTCTACCGGCGCGATCGCCGCCTGCTCCGAGTATACGGACGAGCGCCCCGGCGCATGCTGAATGGGATCGTCACCAACGCGGTGACCGATCCGCCCATTCCCGTCGCGGCTGCGCATGACAGGCGTGGGGGCGATGAAGGTGAAGTAGAGGCGAAGGGAGAGCAGGGCGAAGCCACCCTCGAAGGGGACGCCTCGTACGGGACCATCCTCACGCGGAAGGGCCGCATGGTCACCGACCTGGTTGCCCTCTGGCTCGGTGCCGACGAGGATGCCGGGATCGGGTTGGAGGTGGCGGCGGCGGCCGGCGCGGCGGTCAGGGAGCGGCTGGTTCGCTACCTGCCCCCACGCTTCGCCCGCTTCGAGGATCTCGGCGACCGGGTGGCGCTGCTCTCGGTGGTGGGGAACCGCGCCCAGGATGCAGTCGCGAGAACGTGCGGAAGAGCGCCCGCGTCCGGGCTGGCGGTGCTCGGTGGCGGCCCTCTCGATGGTGGCGCCGTCGTCGCCCGCGGCCTCGAGCAGGTCCCCTCCTGGAACCTCTGGGCGCCCGCGGATTCGGCTGCCGGGTGGTGGCGTCGCCTGCGCGAGGAGGGGGGGGGCACGCCCGTGGGCACCGAGGTGTGGCGAACCCTCCGGATCGAGGCGGGGTACCCGGCCTTCGGGGTGGATATGGACGACACTACGATCCCCATCGAGGCGGGTCTTGGTGACCGGGCATTCGACCACGGGAAGGGGTGCTACACCGGCCAGGAGGTGATCGTGCGCCTGCGCGACCGAGGGCGCGTGAACTGGCACCTGAGGCGGCTCCGCTTCGGGGACACGCTGCCGCTGGCCGGTCAGGAGCTCTTTCAGCCGGGGGTGGCGAAGCCGCGGGGCAGGGTCACGTCGGCGGCCCGCTCACCCCATTTGGGCGAGGTGGTGGGGCTCGGGTACGTGCGCCGGGAGGTCGAGCCCCCCGCCGAGCTCCGGCTCGGGAGCGGGGAGGGGCCGCCGGTCTCGGTGGAGGAACGCTAGCAGCCAAATAGCAGCCTGCGGGCGCACATCCCGGCCCGCAATTCCCGTACCCGCGGCTCCGCCTGCTCCCGACGCCACTTGCCGCAGCCCATCCGGCAGGGCACTATCCTAGTAGTCCGTGGATAATCTCGCGCGAGCACCGGGATGCGCGAAGCGCTCCACTGGCAAGGCGCGACGAAGGCTTGGTAGCAGCGCTACCGGGCCAAGGAGCAACACGGAGCGAAGAAACGCCCCGAGCATTGCAAGGAGAGGAGTCACATGCCGCGCACCCCACCCCGAATCGCATCGACCGTCGGGCTGTTGGCCCTCGCCGCAGTCCTCGCCTGGGCAGCCGGATGCGGAGAGGTTGACCCCCCACCGCCGCCCAACCAGTACCCGTACACCAGCACCGCAATTCCGGCGATCACGAGCCACATCGGCGAGACGGTCACGGTCCGCCTCTCCGAGCACTTCACCGATCCCGAAGGGGAACCCCTCACCTTCTCTGCGACCTCCTCCGACACCGAGGTCGTCACGGTCACCGTCAGGGGCAGCGAGATGGATGTCGTCCCCGAGGACAAGGGCGAAGCCACGATCGCGGTCAGGGCGACGGACGCCGGGGGCCTCGAGGCGGATCACGAGGTATCGGTGACGGTCGCCAACAGGCCGCCGACGCTGGTCGACCCGATCCCCTCGCTGGAACGCTACATCGGACAGGTCGCCGCCTTCCACCTCCCCGATCACTTCCAGGATCTGGACGGCGACCCCGTCACCTTCGAGGCCACCTCCTCGGACGAGACGATCCTCACCGCCCAGTTGAACGAGGAGGACACCCTGATCCTGGAGGCGGTGGGCAGGGGCGAGGCGCGGATCACCGTCTGGGCGACCGACAGCGACAGCGCCAGGTCGTACCAGGATGTGCCCGCTCTAGTCACCCCGATTCCAGAGCGGCGCATCCTCGAGTTCATCTACGAGGAGGCGGCGGGCGAAGAGTGGACTAGGAGCGACAACTGGGGCACGGACGCCGATCTGGACAGCTGGTACGGCATCGAGGTGGACAACGAGGGGAACGTGGTCGCGGTCATCCTTTCGGACAACAACCTGGTCGGCAGGATCGCGCCCCAGCTGGGCGCGCTCGAGTACCTGGAGCGACTTGACCTGGAGTCGAACACCCTCTCCGGCGAGCTACCGGTCTCCATCTCGGCGCAACCGCTCACCGAGCTCCGTATCTCGGGCAATGCCGATCTGACCGCCGAGCTCGGGGACGAATTCCGGGACCTCCGCGACCTGGATGCCTTCATGGCGGGAGGCACCGAGGTCTGCGCCCCGAACAGCAGCGTCTTCGCGAGCTGGCTCGAGCGCATTCCGGAGCGGCGGGTGAAGGTGTGCGAGGCGGTTGAGCCCGGCGCCTATCTCGTCCAGGCGGTTCAGTCGCTCGAGGACACGGCGGTGGTCCCGCTCGTCGCCGACAAGATGGCCACGCTCCGTCTCTTCGTGACCTCGGAGTACTCGACGCACGAGGAGATTCCGCCCTCGAAGGCGTACTTCTTCGTCGAGGGCGAGGAGCTCGGGTCGGTCGACCTCCCGGCGAAGGAGGAGGCGATCCCGACCTATATCGACGAGGGTTCGTCGGAGGTATCGGTGAATGTCGACATCTCGGCCGACTTCATTCAGCCGAATCTGGAGATGTACATCCAGGTCGACCCGGAGGGGACGCTTGACGAGGAGCTGGGCGTCGCGAAACGGATCCCCGAGGAGGACTACATCGAATATTCGGTGTACCAGCTGGCCCTCTTCGAGCTGACCGTCATACCCTTCCTCTGGGAGGACGACCCCGACTCGGCCATCCTGGACTATGTGGCGGACATGGCGGAGGATGAGGAGGAAGATGCCCGACTTCACGCCACCTTCGACCTGCTGCCTATGGACAGGCTCGAGGTGGACGCCTTCAAGGCGACCGAGTCCTCCTTCAACTGTGCCAACGACCTCCTTCGCGAGACCAACACGATACGACTCTCCGATGGAGGCGATGGCTACTACCAGGGACAGATGAGCGGACGCGTCACCTGCGCCGCGGGGATTGCGTGGCTGAACCACAAGGCCAGCTTCTCGATCCCCCATGGAGTGACGATCGCCCACGAGCTCGGACACAACCTGAATTTGCGCCACGCTCCGTGCAACGACCCAGACGACCCCGACCCGAGCTTCCCACAGGAGGACGGCTCCATAGGGAATTACGGGTGGAGCTTCCGGACGGACTCCGTGCGCGACAAGGACGACTACTACGACATGATGGGCTACTGCGCTCCGAACTGGATCAGCGGCTACTTCTTCGACAAGGCGGCCCGCTACCGCCGGGCCCGAAGCAGCATGTACATGCCCCCGAGCTCGTCCACGGTGCAGTCCCTCCTCCTCTGGGGTGGCCTGGACGAGGAGGGGAGGCCATACCTGAAGCCATCCTTCGTGATCGAGCTGGCCCCGGAGCTGCCGCACTCCGGCGGCGACCACCAGCTGGTCGGGCAGGCCGAGGACGGAGAGGTCCTCTTCGCGCTCAGCTTCGACATGCCGGAGGTGGACGACCTGCCGGGCAAGGCGTCGGTCTTCACCTACGCGCTGCCGGTCGAGGGGGCGTGGGCGGCGACGCTCGCGAAGATCACGCTGGCGGGACCGGGCGGCGTGGCCACGCTCGACCAGGACTCGGACGACGCGATGACGATCGCTCGCGCCGGGAAGCACGGCCCGATCCGCGCATTCTGGGATGGGTGGCGGGAGTCCGCGCCGGGGCGGCCAGAGCTGGTGCTGCTCCGGAGTCGCGGGATTCCCGGACCGGACGAGTGGGTGCGGTAGCATATCCGTAGCAGCCCGTGCAGAGGACACCGGAGGGGGAGGCCCGCAGGGGGCTGGCCCGGCTGAGGCGGGCGATCGCTAAGGCACGCCGCGAGGTGCGGGAGCTCCGCTCGGCGCTGGCCCAGGCCGAAGCCGATGGCTTTCCTGGCGACGACTACGCCGAGATGGACCGCCACCTTGCCGCCGCCGCCGAGCTCGTCCAGCGCGAGGCGTCCCGCCAGCAGGCCAAGGTGCTTCGGGCAGGGGGGATCGCACCGGGCGGAGTGCGGCGTCGCGGCGGTCCCGCACCCCTTGCCACGGGGGGAGGCGACGGAGACGAGGGGCAGTGACCGCGGCCACCACCGCGGCGATGGCCGCCATGGTGGCTGAGCTAGCCGAGGTCCTCTCTGGGTGGACGGGGGACGAGGGCGACTCCAGCGCCGCCTCCCGCCTAGGTGACGATCCGGCGTTCGACCGCCTCGCGATGAGGGTGCACGAGGCCCAGCGCGACGCCAACCCGACGCTCCGGCGCTACTGGGAGCTCGTCGAGGATCAGGAGCCGACGACCTGGGCGGAGGTGTCTCCAGTCCCTACCTCCGCCTTCCGCGATGTCGCCATCGTCGCGGGGCGGGCCGAACGGGTATTTCGCACCAGCGGGACGACCGGGGGCTCGGAGCGGAGGGGAGAGCACCATGTGGCGAGCGTCGCGCTCTACCGCGCGGCGGCACGGCCGGGGTATCGGCACCACCTGCTCGGCGATGCGGGCCCCCTGAGGCTCGTCTCCCTGATCCCGCGCCCGGAGCGAGCTCCCGACTCCTCGCTCTCGGCGATGGCGGGCTTCATCGCCTCCGAGCCTGAGATCATCGACTCGACCTGGACTCCGGACGCCGACCGGGGGATCGACGTTGCAGGCGTCCGCCGGGCCGCCGAGAGCGGCCAGCCGGTCCTGCTCCTGGCCACCGCATTCTCGCTCGCGCACCTCCTGGACGAGCTGGGCGACGAGCACGCCCCCATGTCCAGGGGGTCCCGCCTCATGGAGACGGGCGGCTTCAAGGGGCGGGCCAGCGAAGTGAGGCGAGGCGAGCTCTACCGGCGCGTCGGCCGCTTGCTCGACCTGGACGAGTCGCAGATCGTGAACGAGTACGGGATGACCGAGCTGCTCTCGCAGGCGTACGATGGCGTCGCGGGGAGGGCGCCGCCACTCGCCGACCGCTGCCACCGCTTTCCGCCCTGGGTGCGCACGTCGGCGCTCGACCCGGCCACGCTGGCACCGCTGCCCAGTGGCGAGCCCGGCCTCCTGGCGCACTTCGACCTCGCCAACGCAGCCTCGGTCTGTCCCATCCTCACCGAGGACCTAGGGTGCGTGCTCCCGGGTCGAGGGGTGCGCCTCCTCGGACGAGCGCCGGGGGCGCCGCCGCGTGGCTGCTCGCTTCCAGCGGAGCGGCTTCTCGCCTAGCAATAGCCGTGAACGCGACGCTCGGGTCTGAGGCGCTGGTGGACGCCTGGGCACTCCCGCCGGGGAGTGCGCCCCCGACGGCCTTCGAGCAGTCGCGCGCTGGAACGGTCACGTTGCGTTACCCCAAGTCCGACCTACACTTACAGCGACGGATCATAGATTCCCTCCGGGATGCTCGCCGGGCCCTGACGGCGCTCTCGAACGCCGACCTCGTGGAAATCCTCGGATCGGTGGGCGAGGATTTGGCGGGACCGAACGCGGACAAAATCGAGCTGATCGCCCAGGAGGCCGGCCTCTCCACCCAGATGACCGAGGCGGTGCTCGAGGGCATGGCGCCTTCCTGGAGCCGGGACGGCCTGGCCCGGCTCCTCGCCGCCGATCTCGCCGCACCCCGCTCCCTGGAGTCCTTCGCCGAGGCAGGCAATCGGCGGATCCGCGCCCTCGCCCCAGGGGTGACGCTGCACTTCGGCGCCGGGTCGGTGCCCGGCCTCACCGCCACCTCGATGCTCAGGGCGCTCCTGGCGAGGTCGCCGGTGCTCGTCAAGCCCGGCGCCGGGGACGTCGTGCTCACCGCGATCTTCGCCCGGGCGCTGCAGCGGGCCGATCCGCGCCTTCGGGACGCCGTCGCCGTCCTCTACTGGCCTGGGGGCACGGGGGGGTGGCTGGAGTGGGAGCGCCGCGGGCTTGCCGCCGTCGACCAGGTGGTCGTATATGGGCAAAACGAGACGATCGAGTCGATCCGCGCGCGGACGCCCGCCACGACGCGCCTGGTCGAGCACCCCAACCGCCTCGGCGTGGCGATCGTCGACCCGGCGGGCGATCCGGACGCCGCCTCGGCCGCCGCCCGCGCAGTCGCACTCTTCGACCAGCGGGGGTGCGTCAGCACGCACCTGATCCTTCTCCTGGCGGATGCGGCCGCGGCGCGGGCGTGGTGCGGGGAGCTGGCCTCACAGCTGGCCGAGCTGGGGTCCGCACTGCCCCCCGGCCCCGCCTCGTCGGGGGAGCTCTCGAGGCGTCGCCAGCTGACCCTGGCAGCCGCGATGCGGATCGCGGCCGGGGGCGATGGCGGGGGTACAGCCGGATACTGGGCGTCGCGCCGCGCCCGATGGGCGGTGATGATGGGCCCGGTCGGCGCCTTCGCCCCGGTGGGGGGGAGAACCGCCTGGGTTGCCCCTGTCGCGGATATCGAGAGCTCCACCAACGCTCTGGCAACGCTCCGGAGAGTGCTGCAGACGGTGGGGATCGCCGGGATTCGGTCGGACGGGGAGCGCCTCTGCGAGGAGCTGGCGGCGCTCGGTGCCACCCGCATCGCTCCGCTCGCGCAGGTGCCCTTCCCAGAGCCCGATTGGCTCCACGACGGTGCCCGCCCCCTAGGGGAGCTGATTCGGTGGGGAGAGGTGCGCTAGCACGGGCGTAGGTAGACCGGGTTAGAGAGTCCGTACCCGTCTAGCAGCCCGTGGACAGACCTCCCACGGCAGGAGCGGCGCTACATCCCCGCTCGACGGCTTCGCTGGCTCGTCATACTGTAATCTACGCTTTACAATATGTAATCCATGGTTTACAGTGCGAGTGTCCCCAGCTTCGCTCTGTGCTGCTCCTTGGGCCGTAGCGACGCTACCACGGACCGCGAGCTGCAGGTCGGAGCGCAAGACGATACTGGGATCGATCGGATGTGCGTAAGACGATACCCTGATCGACCGTAAAATCGTAAGACGACATCGATGGCGAACCCGCCGCCCGGATCGACACTTAGCAGTCCGTGGATAAACTCAGGCGAGCACCGAGAGGGGCGCTGCGTCGGGCTGGCAAGGCGCTTCGCAGCGCGAATAGCAGCGCTATTCGTGCAAGAAGCAACGCAGAGCGAAGCGGACCAGCGCGGATGCAGCGCCCCTCGAATGCCGTCAGGGTTTCTTCCACGGACTGCTAGAGCTCGCTGTCGTTCGAGACGCTGTAGTCTGGGCTGCGCCCTGACAGATCAGAGCCCCGGCGATCCCGTTGCCGCCAGGAAGCTGTCGAAGAGCCTCCTCGCAACCGGCCCCACCCGACCGTCGCCGATCGGGCGGCCGTCGACTCGGATGCAGGGCCGCACCTCGGTGGTCGTCCCCGTGAAGAACACCTCGTCGGCGCCGTAGAGCGCGCCCAACCCGATCGATCGCTCCCGGACGGGGATGCCCAGACCGGCGGCGAGCTCGATCACGAAGTCGCGGGTGATCCCGGGCAGGATGTAGTTCGACTTCGGGGCGGTGGCGAGCTCGCCGCCAAAGACGCAGAAGAGGTTGTTGTGCGACCCCTCCAGCGCGATTCCGTCGCGCACGAAGATGGCGTCGCTCACCCCCGCCTCGCTGGCGGCCTGCTGCGCGAGACAGTTCGGCAGCAGGGCAATTGCCTTGATCTCGGCAAGGGCCCAGCGCTGGTCCGGAACGGTAATCGCCTCGAACCCCTCCTCCCAGCGCGCGCGCGCGGGGCGCACGCACCGGCTGGCGAAACCGTAGACGGTGGGCTCGACCGGGGGGTTCGGGAATGGATGACTCCTGGGCGCGACCCCTCGAGTCACCTGCACGTAGATCGATGCCACCGGTGCGTCCTCGAGGCCGTTGCGCACGAGCAGCTCCCGCTGAATCGGCTCGAGGCGATCCGGGGCGAAGTCGATCCCCACCGCAGCCAGGCCGCGCCGAAGACGCTGCAGATGCTCAGGCCACCGGAAGAGGCGGCCTCCGTACGCGGCTGTGACCTCGTACACACCGTCGCCGAAGAGAAAACCGCGGTCGTCTACCGATACCGTCGCGCGGTCGGCCTGAAGGTACTCGCCATTCAGGTAGACGACGCTCACTGGCGCGCTCCCGAACCTCCCGAATTCTCGAGTTTCCTGAACTCCTCCAGGAGACGCGCCTCGCCCAGCTTCGGGTCGCCCTGGTCCGTCTCGCCCTGCGCCTTGGCAGACTCGGACTCATCGGAACCCTCCCCGCCCCCGGAGCCCAGCTGCCGGGGCTCCTCCTCCGCGGCGGCGGGGAGCAGCCCCATCTCCGATTTCAGCGCCAGGAGGCGGTCGTCGAGGCCGGTATCGCTGGTTCCCGCTTCGAGGCGCAGGAACTCGCTCTCGACGGTGTCGCCGGTGATCGCCTCGGTGACCTCGGCCTCGGCGAGGGTCTGGCGTTCCTCGTCCTCGATCTTGTCCGCCATCCGATTGAAGGCGTCGAAGGCGGAGGTGTCGGAGAGCCCCGACATCGTCTCGTGGATCCGCCGCTGCGCCTGCGCCCGCTTCTGCTTGGCGATCAGCAGATTCCGCTTCCGCCGCGCCTCCTCGATCTTGTCGTTGAGCTGTCGCAGCGAACCCTTGAGCTTCTCGGTCTCCGCTGCCTGCGCCCGCCACGCCTGGTCGAGCGAGGCGGCTCGTTCGCTGTGCTCCTGCTGGCGTACGAGCGCCTGCTTCGCCAGATCGTCGCGGCTCTGCCGCACGGCCATCACGGCCCGCTTCTCCCAGCCGCGCGTCTGCTTGGTCTCGGCGTCGAGCTGGGCCCGAAGCTTGCGTTCGTCGGCGATCGCCCCGGCGACCTCGCGCTTCGCCTTGGCGAGCTGGTCGCGCATGTCCAGGATGATCTGGTTCAACATCTTCTCCGGGTCTTCGGCCCGGTTGATGAGATCGTTGATGTTGGACTTGATCAGTGTTCCCAGCTTGCTGAAGATCCCCATTGCTAGTCGCTCCCCCCGGCGCCAGCCAGCGCCCGGATCTCGGACAGGTGCGAGGACGCCGCCATCTGGACGCTGTCCAGCGACGCCCGCAGCTCCTCGAAGTCGAGGGTGCCGAGCTGGAGCGTGTCGGTCAGGATCAGCTCCCTTTCCTCCAGCCCGTATGCTCCGTGCACGACATCGGTGGCGTTCAGCCGCAGCAGCGCCTCGTAGAGGGCGCCTAGCCCGTCGTCGCCCTCCGGCAGGTCCATCACCTTCATGCGCACCACCAGTACGGGTTCGGAGTGATGCACCACGATCGGCGCGCTTCCGTTCTCCGGCCGGACGAGGAACATGCCCTCGTCCACCTCGTCGAACTCGGCGTCCATCCGAATCAGGTAGCTCTCCAGCTCTTCGCGCGTTATCAATGTACTTCTCCTCCCCTTGTGGATGGAGTGCGAACCCGAACGATAGGTCGCGTTCTCCCAACGGACAAGCGCACCGCACCGCTGGAAAGGGAAAAGCAATGACGAAGAGCGGCTCGCGCGGACTCGACCGGCGGGAATTCCTCAGGACGGGAGCGGCGGGGCTGGCCGTGGGGGCGGCTTCGGGCTGCGGAGCGCCAGTCACCGGAGAGGAGACGCGGCCGAGCGGTAAGGAGGCCCCGGCCGGAACCGCGGCCGTCGCGGGGGAACTCGGGGCACCCCCCGCCCAGCCCCTCTCCGCCCCGCCGATCGAACGGGTGCGGATCGGGTACGTGGGGGTCGGCGGGATGGGCACGGCCCACGTACGCAACCTGGTCCGCATCGACGGCTGCGTGATCGCCGCGGTCTGCGACATTCGGGAAGAGCACGCGGAGCGCGCCGCCGGCCTCGTCGAGGAGGCGGGACACCCCCGCCCCACCCTCTACACCGCCGGCGAGACCGACTTCGAGCGCCTCTGCGCCGAGGAGGAGCTCGACCTCGTGTACAACGCCACCCCCTGGCGCTGGCACGTCCCCATCTGCGTCGCCGCCATGGAGAACGGCAAGCACGCCGCCACCGAGGTCCCCGCCGCGTATACGCTCGAAGGCTGCTGGGAGCTCGTCGAGACCGCCGAGCGCACGAAGCTCCACTGCACCATGATGGAGAACGTCAACTACGGTCGTGCCGAGCTCCTCTGCCTCAACCTCGTGCGGCAAGGGTTGCTCGGCGAAATCCTCCACGCCGAGTGCGGCTACCTGCACGACCTGCGCGGCATCAAGTTCGCCGACGACGGCGAGGGGCTCTGGCGCCGCGACCACTCCTGGACCCGCAACGGCAACCTCTACCCCACGCACGGACTCGGGCCCGTCGCCAACTGCATGAACATCAACCGCGGCGACCAGTTCGCCCACCTGGTCTCGATGAGCAGCCCCTCGCGCGGACTGCAGGAGTGGGCAATCGCCAACTACCCCGAGGGGCACCCCAGGCGCGCCGAGACCTTCGCGCTGGGCGACGTGAACGGCAGCCTCATCCAGACGGTCATGGGGAAGACGATCTACGTGGCCCACGACACGAACCTGCCGCGCCCCTACGACCGCATCAACAAGGTCCAGGGGACGCGCGGGATCTTTCAGGGCTACCCCGACCGCGTGTACATCGAGGGCCGCAGCGAGTCGCACCGCTGGGACGAGGCGGAGGGCTACTACGAGGAGTTCGAGCACCCGCTCTGGAAGGCGTTGCGCGAGGCGTCGATCGGGGCCGGGCACGGCGGGATGGACTTCATGGAGGACTACCGGCTCGTCAAGTGCCTGCGCGAGGGGCTGCCGCTGGACATGAACGTCTACGACGCGGCGGCGCTGAGCGCGGTGTGCGAGCTGTCGGAGATCAGCGTGGCGGGCGGGAGTGCGCCGGTTGAGTTTCCGGACTTCACGCGGGGGAGGTGGCGGGAATGGGAGCCGTGGCCGATCGTGGGGGCGTAGCAGTCCGTGGAGAAACTCAGGCGAGCACCGAGAGGGGCGCTGCGCCGGGCTGGCAAGGCGCTTCGCAGCGCGAATAGCAGCGCTATTCGTGCAAGAAGCAACGAAGTGCGCAGCGGTCCAGCGCGGATGCAGCGCCCCTCGAATGCCGTCAGGGTTTCTTCCACGGGCTGCCAGGGGGAGACGGGTGAAGGGCCCGAACGTGCTCGCCGTGAGAGCCGCGCCCGCCGGCGCACGATCTGTATGTATTGGAACTCAAGTCTGCGTGTATCGCTCGCCTGTCAACCGCCCTACCGTTTTTCCGTCCACCGAATCGGCGTAGTCCCCAAGCCCGGTGGTTCAGACTGAGATGAGGGTGGAGCTGGCTCCCAGGAGGAAGCCGACGATGCGCTTGCCGAGAACCGTGGTAGCCGCGGTGGCCGTCGCCTTGGTGGCGGGCTGCGACGACCCAGCCCCCGTACCGACCGTGGTATCCGTGTCCCCCTCCTCGGCCGATCTGGCTGCGTTTGGCGAGACCGTCAGGTTCACCGCGACGGTCACGGACCAGAACGGCGACCCGATGACGGGTGTGGCCGTCAGATGGTCGTCCGGAGCGAGTGCGATCGCCACAGTGGACGCGACGGGCTTGGTGACGGCGGCCGGAAACGGACGTGCCACGATCACGGCCAGAGCCGAAACGGCGTCGGGCGAGGCGGCCGTAACGGTGGAGCAGCTTCCGGCGGACGTCATGCTCGATCCGGACTCGCTCGCCTTTGCGGCGTTCGGGGACACGGCCATGCTCGCGGTCGCCGTCGTTGACGCCAACGGCCACCCCATCGTGGGTGCCAGCGTGGAGTGGGCAAGCGGGGACACCACGATCGCGGATGTCAGCGCGAAGGGTCTGGTGACCGCCGCCGGCAACGGGGTGGCCGAAATCACCGCGACCTCCGGGCAGGCGACGGGCACTGCCGCCGTGTCCGTCGAGCAGCTTCCGGCGGTCGTCACCCTTGATCTGGACTCGCTCGCATTTGCGGCGCTCGGGGATACGGCCACGCTCGCGGCCACCGTGGTGGACGCCAACGGCCATGCGGTTGAAGAGGTGTCGCTCACCTGGACGACCGGGGACACAGCAGTTGCCACGATCAGCCCGAGGGGCGTTGTGACCGCGGTCGGGAACGGCACGGCGACGGTCACGGCGGCTGCTGGAGAGGTGTCCGGCGAGGCGGTGGCGGTTGTGGCGCAGGTGGTGGATCGGGTCGTCGTCACGCCATCTGCGGACACCGTCGTGCTGGGCACCTTGGTTCGCCTGTCGGCGGAGGCGTTCGACGCGAACGGCCACCAAGTGGACGGTGCATCGTTCAGGTGGTCGTCCGGCGATGCCGGAGTGGCGACGGTGGAGGGATCGGGGGTTGTGCGTGGCGTCGGCGTTGGGGGGCCGGTGACGATCACGGCGGCTGTGGAGAGCGCCACGGGGACGGCGGATGTGATCGTCGTGTACAGTCCGGACCGGAGCGTGCTCGAGGCCCTCTACGAGGCGACGAGCGGGCCTAACTGGGGCAACAACCTCAAGTGGATGGAGGGCGACCAACCGATAGGCGACTGGTTCGGCGTCACAACCGACTCCGTGGGGCGGGCAACCTCCGTTGACCTTTCCTCCAACGGGCTCAACGGCCCACTACCTGAGGAGCTGGGCGACCTCGAGCACCTTCAGATGCTGCAGCTCTTCGGCAACCGCCTGACGGGGCCGATTCCCTCCGAGCTCGGAAGACTCAGGAAGCTCACGACGCTGGGTCTTGCGAGCAACTTTGGACTGTCGGGCCCGATTCCCCCGGAACTCGGGGACCTCGGGAAGCTGGAGTTCCTCTGGCTTTACGGAAACAAGCTCAGCGGGTCGATTCCAGCGGAACTCGGAAAGCTCTCCCGGCTCGAGTCGCTTGCGCTGGTGGGCAACAGCCTGACCGGCCGGATCCCTCCCGAACTCGGAGACCTCTCCAATGTCACGTATATGCACCTTGGCAGCAACCAACTGACGGGCTCGATCCCTCCCGAACTCGGCAAGCTCTCCAAGGTGTCATATGTGAATCTCGCCCGGAATCAACTCTCGGGCCCGATGCCGCCTGAACTCGGCGATCTCGGGCAGGTGTATTGGCTGACACTAGACGGGAACCAGCTGACGGGTCCCATTCCCCCGGAACTGGGAAGGATCTCCAGGGTGAATGAACTCAACCTCTCGGGGAACGAGCTGTCGGGCGAGATTCCGCCGGAGCTGGGCGACCTCGGCGACCTCGAAGTCCTCGAGCTTGGCCACAACAAGCTGTCGGGGACCATCCCCGCCGAACTGGGGAAGCTCGACAATCTGGAGACCCTGGTTCTGACCGAGAACGACCTGACCGGAGAGATTCCGCCGGAGCTGGGCGACATGTCCAGTCTCCAAACCCTCGTCCTGACGGCAAACAACTTGACCGAGATTCCGGCGGAACTGGGCGACATGCGCAGTCTGCAGACCCTGGACCTCGCCTTCAACGATCTGAGTGGAGATCTGCCGCCTGAAATGGGGGGTCTCGGCCAGCTCAGGGAGCTGTACCTGCACGGAAACTCCCGGCTGACGGGAGGCATCCCCGCGGATTTCGGCGGACTGGACAGCCTCAGGACGCTGGTCCTCTCGGACAATTCCGAAATGGAGGGCGCGCTTCCGGACGAGCTGATCGACCTCGGCGAGATCCGCACCTTGCTGGCGCCCGGCACCGGCCTGTGCGCTCCCGACGAAGACGACTTTCGCGAGTGGCTGGACGGAATCTACCGGCTCCGGATTGCGACCTGCGCCGAATCGCCGGCCGCCTATCTGGTCCAGGCGGTGCAGTCGCGGGGCTACCCCGTGCCGCTGGTCGAGGACGAACGGGCGCTGCTCCGGGTGTTCCTGACGGCCAACAGGAGGGACGAGAGCGTGGACATACCCGGCGTCCAGGCGCGGTTCTACGCCAACGACAAGGAGATCCACTCGGAGTACATCCCGGGCAAGAAGGGACCGATTCCGACTGAGATCGACGAAGGCGACCTCGCGAAATCGGTGAACCTGGAGGTCCCGGAGAGCGTGATCCAGGAGGGGCTCGAGATGGTGATGGAGGTCGATTCGGTGGACGCGAGACTCGGCGTGGCCCGGCGGATCCCGGAGACCGGGCGCATCGAGGTGAACGTCAAGGCCGTGCCCCGGTTCGACGTGACGATCATCCCCTTCCTCTGGACCTCGGATCCGGACAGCTCGATCATCGACACCGTGGACGACATGGCCGACGATCCCGATGGCCATGAGCTGTTCCGAGACACACGTACGCTTCTTCCGATCAACACGATCAGGGCGAAGGCGCACGAACCCGTGGAGAGTTCCACCAACAACGCCATCCTGTTGCTCTACCGGACGCAGGCCATCCGGGTCATGGAGGGACGGACCGGCTACTACATGGGAACCATGCCGTGGCCGCTGACGGCAGCGATCGGGGTCGCCTACGCTCCGGGGAGGTCGAGTTTTTCGATACCGCTCGCCGGAACGATCGCCCACGAGCTGGGCCACAACATGAGCTTGTACCACGCTCCCTGTGGAAACCCCGCCGGGGTGGATCCCGGCTATCCGTATCCGAACGGGGAAGTCGGGGCGTGGGGCTATGACTTCGAGGCCGAGGAGGTCGTCGAGAACACGACACGGGACCTGATGTCCTACTGCGGGCCCGCTTGGATCAGCGACTACCACTTCTCCAACATGGCGCGCTTTCGCGGGCACGACGACGACCAGGATACCCTGCCGATGCTCTCCAACGGCCTTCTGTTGTGGGGAGGCATCGGGGCCGACGGCACTCCGTTCCTCGAGCCCTCGTTCGTCGTGGACGCTCCGGCCACGCTGCCGCGGGGGTCCGGCGACCACCGCCTCGAGGGGCTCGGCGCTGACGGCACCGTCCTGTTCTCGCTCAGCTTCGAAATGCCCGTGGTGGCCGATGCCGAGGGGGGGGCCGGGTTCGCGTTCGTGCTTCCCGGCGAGCCGGATTGGGACACGTCGCTCGCCGCCATCACGCTCTCCGGCCCCGGCGGTTCGGCATCGCTCGACCGGGAGACCGCGCGCCCGATGGCGATTATGCGAAACACCCGCACCGGGCAGGTGCGTGCGATCGTGGAGCTGCCGGAGCACGCCCTGACCCACGCGGACGCGGCCGCCGAGCTCGCACCCGGGCCGGATGTCAGGCTGCGATTCAGCAAGGGGGTCCCCGATCCGGAGGCATGGCGCAGATAGCGTCGCGCTGCTGCACCGAAGTTTCCCCTTCCAACTACTTCAACACCGATCGGGTATTGCATCGCGCCGTAGTTGTGCTATTCTGTTCAGCCAACCGGTGAGCCCCGACCGAATCCACAATGGGAATGCACCCTTCGCCACCACCTCGCAGTCCGGGGGAGGTTTGTCCACGGGCTGCTAGCGACGCCTCCTCGCGTTCGCGCCCCAGCCGTCTCGGAATTAGGCGGGCGTTAATCGCGGCCCTTCTGGCCAGCCCGCTTCTCGTCGAGGCCTGTCGGGAAGACCCCCCGGTTGCGCCAGGCGACGAGGGTGCCCCGGGCCTGGCCGCAATGGTGGCAGACGGCGAGGCCAGGGTCGTGGTCGAGCCCCACTGGCTGACGCTCGACACGATCGGGCTGAGCGACACGCTGACCGCCACGGTGATCAGTGCCGAGGGGGACACGATCGAAGACGCGTCGGTCACCTGGGAGAGCGCCGACACGACTATTGCGACGGTCGACACGGCGGGAGTGGTCACCTCGGTGGAGTTCGGCAAGACGAAGGTGACGGCGACGTACGACTCGGTCTCCTCCTACGCCACTGTGGAGGTCGCCGAGCAGCTCACCGACCGCGAGATCCTCGAGATCTTCTACGAGGCCACGGGTGGCGAGGAGTGGACCGAGAACGAGAACTGGCTGAGCGACGAGGATCTGGACGACTGGTACGGGGTGAACGCGTGGCAGGGCAAGGTGAGCGGCCTGTCGCTCCACGACAACAACCTGGTCGGGACGATTCCGCCGGAAGTGGGGGGGCTGGACGAGCTGTTCAGCATCGGTCTGCGGTACAACGAGCTCACGGGCCCGCTTCCGGCCGAACTCTCGAAGTTCGAGGGCCTCCGCGACATGTTTCTGAGCGGCAACCCCGACATCAGCGGCAGGCTGCCCCCCGAGCTGGGGTATACGGGTGGGCTGGAGTATCTCAATGTGAGCGATACCGACCTCTCCGGGCCTGTGCCCCTCACCTTCGCCAATCTGGAGCTGACCCGCTTCTACTTCGACAGGGACGGGGTGTGCATCCCCGCCGCGCTCCGCGAGTGGGTGGACTCGATTCCCCAGAAGGAAGACGATTACCAGCTCTGTACCGACAAGATCGTCATCGATCCGCCTTCGCTGTACCTGGAGGTGCACTCGCTCGGCGACACCGCCAGGCTCAAGGCCGCGGTCATCAACGCGGAAGGGGACACGGTTCCAGACGCCGAGATCGCCTGGTCGAGCGCCGACATCGAGATCGCCACGGTCGATTCCACGGGCCTGCTCACCACGGTCGACTACGGCACCACCGAGATCCTGGCGACATCGGATTCGCTCGCCGACACGGCCCGGGTGGAGATCGTCTACAAGCTCAGCAACCGGCAGGTCCTGGACAGCCTCTACCGGGTCACCGGCGGCGAGAAGTGGACGGACACCACCAACTGGCTGAGCGACGAACCGCTCTCGGAGTGGTACGGGGTCGAGACCGATGATTCGTCGGGGGATGTCGTGGGCCTGTTGCTCGGCGACAACAACCTGACTGGCTCGATCCCGGGCGTTCTGGCGGAGCTGGACTCCCTGGTCACCCTCGACTTGGGCGGTAATGCGCTCGGCGGGGAGATTCCGTGGGATTTCCGGGAATTGCAGCAGCTTCGCCGGCTGCGCCTGAACGGGAATGCGCTCGAGGGTCTCCTGCCCCGGAGCATTGGATCCATGGCCGGACTCCGGTACCTCCACATCGGCGACAACGAGCTGAGTGGAGTGGTCCCACGGGAGTTCTCCCGCCTGGAGCTGGACACCCTCTACGCCTCCGGCTCGGGCGTGTGCGTACCGCCCTCGCTGAACGAGTGGTTCGAAGGGATCGAGCAGACCGACAGCGCGGCGCACTGCGTGGCCTCCATCGAGATCGAAGTCGTCGACGTGCCATCGTTGAAGTTCTATGCGGCTGGCGAGACGGGCGACCTTTCGGCCACGTATATCAGCGCCGAAGGGGACACCGCGCGCGAGGTGGCGGCCACCTGGTCTAGCGGAGACACGGCCGTCGTATCGGTTAGCGCGGCCGGGAGGGTGACCGCGGTCGGCTCCGGCGAGACGGAGGTCACGGCCACCTACGACTCCATCACCGGGACGATCGCCGCGGTGGTGGAGCTGCCGGAGAACGATCGCGACGTCCTGGAGGTCCTCTACGACCGTGCCGGCGGGGAAGGCTGGACCGACGCGACCAATTGGCTGACCGACGAACCGCTCTCCGAATGGGCCGGGGTCGAGACCGACGACAGCGGTCGGGTCGTGAAGCTGAGCCTGAGCGAGAACAACGTGCGAGGGCCGCTGCACTCCTCCATCGGACTCCTGGAGAGGCTGGTCACTCTCGACCTGAGCCGAAACTGGATCTCCGGCCCGATCCTGGCCGAAGTGGGCGACCTCGCCCTGCTGCGCGACCTCGCGCTGAGCGTCAACGGCTTTGTCGGCGGGCTTCCCTCCGTACTTGGCACACTCGACAGCCTCCGGAACATCAGCGTGGTGGCGACGAGTCTCTCCGGACTGGTTCCCACCTCCTTCGAGGACCTCGAGCTCGAGAGCTTCCTAGTCGGAGGAACCGATCTGTGCGTGCCTCCCTCGCTCGCCGAGTGGCTCGACTCGATCGCGGAGACGGACGATCCGCCCGAGTGCGCGAGCCGGGTCCTGGTCGAGCCCGCGTCGCTCACCTTCGAGGCGAGCGGCGACACGGCCACGCTCTCGGCGACCGTGATCGATGCGGAGGGGGACATTGTGGAGGATGCGGAGGTGACGTGGAAGAGCGGCGACACAAGGGTTGCGAGGGTCGACACGGCCGGTCTGGTGACGGCGCGCCGGAGCGGCGTGACCGACGTGACCGCCACCTACGACTCGGTGACCTCCGCCGCGGCCGAGGTGGCGGTCAGGCTGCCCGACGGCGACCGAGCGGCGCTCGAGGCCCTCTACCGCGCCATGGGCGGAGACGACTGGGAGGACAACACCAACTGGATGAGCGACGAACCGCTCGGGGAGTGGTACGGGGTCGACACATGGAGGAGCGGCCGGGTCAAGTACCTGAAACTGCGGGACAACAACGTGACCGGCGAGATCCCCGCCGAAATCGGGCTGCTGGACAGCCTCTTCAGCTTCAAACTGCGCGACGCTGCCGTTACCGGCCCCATCCCTGGCGCCATCGGGCGGCTGCTCCAACTGCGCGACCTGCAACTCGGCGGCACCCGCGTAGACGGCCCCCTGCCCCCCGAGATGGGCAATATGACGGCTCTCGACTACGCCCACCTGAGCGGGACCAAGCTCTCCGGCCCCCTCCCCGAGACCTTCGCCGATCTCGATGTGAGTCGGATCTACCTCGGCAGGACCGACGTGTGCCTTCCCCGCTCCCTCACCGAGTGGTACGAGTCGCGCGACGACGCCGACGAACTCGTTGCCTGCATCCCGGAGACCTCTGACCGGGAGGTGCTCGACAGCCTCTACGCCAAGACCGGCGGCGAGGATTGGGGAAGGAAGGACAATTGGCGAACCGACAAGAGCCTGAACACATGGACGGGCATCACCACTGATGCCGAAGGCTACGTCACCGAGATCTTCCTCCCCTGGAACAACCTCACCGACAGCATCCCGCCGGAGCTGGGCGACCTCGGCCGCCTCGAGGTGCTCTCCCTGTTCGGGAACAAACTCACCGGCCGGATTCCCCCGGAGCTGGGCAAGCTGACGACGGTCACGGAGCTGTCGCTCTCCGGCAACAAGCTGGAAGGACCGATCCCCCCCGAGATCGGCGGCATGGTCAGCGTCGCCACGATGTGGCTCTCCGGGAACGAACTGTCGGGACCGCTTCCGCCCGAGTTCGGCAACCTCGTCAACCTCGAGCAACTGGCACTCTTCGAGAACGAGCTGAGCGGTCCCTTGCCGGCGGAGTTCGGCAAGCTCAAGAAGCTGAAGACCGCCTGGATGGTGGATAACAAGTTCGAGGGACCGCTCCCGCCTGAGCTGGGCGAGATGACCGCGCTCGAGGACCTCAGTCTCTCCCGCAACAAGATCACGGGCTCGCTCCCACCCGAGCTGGGCAAGCTTCAGAACCTCAAGGAGCTGGGGCTCGGCGACAACGAGCTGACCGGGGCGATACCACCCGAACTCGGCGACATGGCGGCGCTCGAAGGGCTGTTTCTGATGCGGAACTCCCTCTCGGGGAGCATTCCGCCGGAGCTGGGCAAGCTCTCCAACCTGGAGTGGATGTGGCTCTTCAACAACGACCTGACCGGGCCGATACCGGCGGAGCTCGGCAACCTTGCCAAGCTCCTGAAGATGTCGATAGGCACCAACGACCTCACCGGCTCCATTCCGGCGGAACTCGGGCAGCTGTCCAAGCTGGAGACCCTGCACCTCGGCCGCACCAAGCTCACGGGTCCCATACCCGCGGAGCTCGGCAACATGTCGTCGCTCGAATACCTGGCCCTCTTCACCAGCGAACTTTCGGGGTCCATCCCCGGCGAACTCGGCGACCTCTCCGCCCTGACCGACCTGTCGCTCACCGGCAACCAGCTCACGGGTCCAATCCCACCCGAACTCGGGCGGCTCTCGTCGATCAGGTACATCGGTATGCGGGACAACAGCCTGAGCGGCCCGATACCCGCCGAGCTCGGGCAACTGTCCACGCTAGAGACCCTGAGGATCCACAACAACGACCTCAGCGGCCCGTTACCTCCCGAATTCGGCAAACTCACCGCCCTGGAGGAGCTGGACGTCACGAGCAACACCGAGCTCTCCGGGTTCCTGCCGAGGACGCTGATGAAGCTGCGCTCCCTTTCACGACTCTACTTCAACGAGACGGAGTTGTGCCCGCACCTCGACGACGAGTTCCAGAATTGGCTGGACGACGTCGCGGAGGTCGACGCCAACGAGTGTGACGACACCGACATCGAACGACTCGCACTGGTCGAATTCTACGACAGTACCGGCGGGGACGACTGGACCGACAACGACGGCTGGGACAGCGACTCCGAGGTGGGCGACTGGTACGGCGTGACCGTGGACGCGGACGACTCCCTCGTGCGCCGGCTCGACCTTCCCGACAACGGGTTGGAGGGTCTGCTGCCCCCCGTCATCGCCAACCTGCGGGAGCTAAGAACCCTCGACCTCGCCGACAACGGCCTCGAGGAAGGAGTCCCCACCGCACTCACGACGATGGACGCGCTGGACACCCTCCGGGTCAGCGGCAACGAGGAGTTGGAGGGACCGTTTCCCTTCCGCATGGTCTACCTGGACGGGCTGAAGGCGCTTCAATACGCGGACACCGATCTCTGCGCCTCTCCGGCGCCGACCTTCCAGGAATGGATCGACGGGCTCGATATCGCCGACGGCCCCACCTGCGACAACCCGGACTCGGTCAGGCTGTCGCTGCCGATCGTCTACCTCGTCCAGTCCATCCAGAGGCCCGAGGGCGACGTCCCGCTCATTTCGGACCGGAAGGCGCTCCTCCGGGTCTTCCTGGTCGGCGACCAGGAGAACGCCTTCTACGAGCCCGAGGTCGTCGCGACCTTTACGCGCGACGGCGAAGAGGTGCTCCGCGTGGCGATTCCGAGCGAACAGGACCGGGTGCCCACCTCAGCGGACCAGAGCAGCCTCCTCTGGTCGTACGACACGGTGATCTCCGCCCGGCACATCAGGGACGGCACCGAAATGGTGATCGTGGCCGACTCCGCCGAGGTGATCCCGCGCGCAGAGGGGAGCCAGACGCGCTTCCCGGAGACCGGTTCCCATGCGCTCGACGTTGTCGAGGTCCCGCCCTTCGAGCTGACGGTGGTGCCGGTGCTCTACGCCGACGAGCCCGATTCGTCGATCTTTGCGTGGACCGACAGCATCGACGACGACAGCCACCACGTGGGCCTCTTCAGGTACTCGTTCCCGGTCGAGGAGTTCACCGCGACCTCGTGGGACACCGCGTATGTCACATCCCTCGACATGACCGAGGAGGATAACACGTGGCCCGTACTCCTCGAGGTGGAGAAGGTGTACAAGTCGGCGAAGGCTACAGGCTACTGGTACGCCGTGGCGGACAGCGAGGAGGGATACGTGCGAGGCATCGCACGCCTCAACGGTCTGGTGAGCTTCGGCAAGCCGTGGGACACCGAGCTCGCACACGAGGTGGGCCACACGCTGGATCTCCTGCACGCTCCGTGCGGGGGCGCGCTCGGCACCGATCCGGAATTCCCCTACGACAACGGGAGCATCGGGGTGTGGGGGTACGACTTCCGAGACGGATCGCTGGTGTCGCCGCTCAGCCGTCGCGACATCATGGGGTACTGCTACGAGAAGGGCTGGCTCAGCGACTACTACTTCGAGAAGGTCATCCGGGTACGGGAGAACAAGGTCGAGGACTGGAGGAACGAGAAGATACCCGGCGCCAGGCAGGAGGGCGAGATGCTGGTGCTGTGGGGCGGGGTGCTCAACGGCGAGCTGCGCATCGAGCCGGTGCATTCGATGTACACGACCCCGGCGCTGCCCCGGGAGACCGGCCCCTACACCCTGGAGGGGATCGCGAGCGGCGGCGGTGTCGAGTTCTCCCTGTCCTTCACGCCGGGCGAGGATGTGGACGGCAACAAGTACTTCCTCTTCACCATCCCCATCGAGGACGACTGGGAGGACACGCTGGAACGGATCACGCTGACAGGGCCCGAGGGGGAGGTGACGGTGGACTCGAGCGATCCACGTTCACTCACGGTCGTGACCGATCCCGCCACGGGCCTGATCCGGGCGATCCTGAGGGACTGGGACCGGGCGCTGCCGGGCGCGCTAGGTGACACGAGCGGACTCGAGGTCGTGACGACGCGCGGACTCCAGGAGGCGGTGCGGTTACGCTGAGGAGACCCGGAGGTGAATTTTCTCGAGGGCGCGGCCAGTCCAGCAGTCACACGCGTCCTGATTCCCCAACAGGCTCGAGCGACGAGCGTCGCGTCCGACTGCGTCCACACCCAGGCGAGAACCAGCATGAAGCGACTCATTTCCCTCTGCCTCATCCTCGTCGCATGCGGGGAGACGGAGCCCGAAAACCAGTCACCAATGGGTTGTGGGCACCATTCCCGATGTCGAGATCACAACCTTGGCCGATACGGCATTCGAAGTGTCCGGATACTTCACCGACGACGATGGCGATAGACTCGTGTACCGGGCCCGATCCATGGACTCCACGGTGGCCCACGCCACTGTCAGTGGCGCAATGCTCCGGCTGAGCACGTACGGCAAGGTCGGCTCTACGGAGATCGAGGTGGTCGCCACGGATCCCGACACGGCCGAGGCCTCGCACAGGTTCAAGGTCACAGCGATCAACCAGTCGCCGGTGGTGGCCCAGAGCATCGCGGATCGCGATCTCCCTGCCGACGCCACCGTCGCCATCGACCTCGAGCCCTACTTCACGGACCCAGAGAGCCTGCCGCTCGCGTACAGTGCCGAGAGCGACGCCCCGGCCACCGCGAGTGTCTCGGTGTCCGGCAGCACGCTGACCATTTCGGCTGGCTCCGATTCAGGCGGCGCCCAGATCGAGGTCACCGCGACCGACTCGGAAGGGGCCACCGTTGCGCAGGCGTTCCAGGTCGAGGTCGTGAGCCGGCCATCGTCCGAATGGCGGGAGAACTTCGACAGCGCGGGCGCGCTCGAGAGCTGGGAGATCATCGCCCCGGCCGGCGCATCGGTGGAGGTGGACGAGGAGGCCGGAGCCATGCTGATCCACCTGCCAACAGACGACTACGACGTAGTTCGGGCCCATGCGCGAGACGTCGTGGACATTGGCAGCGACTGGGTAGCGTCCACGTACATGGGTCTGAAGGACGGCGACATCGAGCAGTGCTCAGAGTTCACGGTGCATACGGGAGACGAGAGCTATCCGAGCTGGCAATTCGAGATCGACCACTGGGACGAGTCGTTTCTCATCTATGTCCGATACTCGGGAGACGACAGGTGGCACGGCATTTGGGAGGGATACTTCGAGGACTACACGGACGATATCCCGGGGGTCGGCGACTATTACGATCTGGCGCTGAGCGTGGCGAACGACACCCTTGCCGTGATGTACAACGATACGGTCCAGCTCGCGCGGTTTCACCCGAAAGACGATGGAGACGACTGGCCGGGGGACGGAGACGTGCCCGCCGCGGCCACCGGAGTCGCGCTGGGCGGGAGCAACTGCTTCGGCATCGGTACCATCCTGGTGGACTTCGCCGATATCGATAAGATCGAGAGTTAGCGCGGGCGTCTCACACGGGCCCACCGGCTATTCGCACGCGGCAGTTCCAATGCAATCGATCCGCTCAATCCGACTGGTCATGATGACCGGTCAGAAGCGGCTCCAGGTACCTCCCGGTGTGCGACGCCGACTCGAGCACGACCTCCTCGGGTGCTGCCGGGCGCGCTTGGTGACACGAGCGGGCTCGAGGCCGTGACGACGCGCGGACTCCAGGAGGCGGTCACGCTGCGAAGATAGGGCCCAAGGCCATGAGTGGTGGCCTCGGGGGGCGAACACCGCCCGCCGAAACCGGTCCCTGACCGTCTCGGCCGAAGGCCCTGATCTCTCCCCCTTGCGCTTTCCGGGACCGCCAGCTATAGTGTGCAAAGAGCCTTGGGGGGCGAGAGGATCCCCCCTAGGAACCCCCGAGATGGGAGGTGGAAATATGAAGGCAAGACCGTTCCTGGCCGCTTGCGCACCCATAGCCGCGCTTGCGCTGGCTTGGTCGTGTTCCGACGGAGCCCCTGAGACTGGTGTGGGGGGAAGTTTAAAGTGAGGGTGGGGCTCAACGGGATGAGACTGCCATTTGTGGCGGCGGGTCGGCGCTATCTGATGAATTGCCCAGCGTTCCGGTTCAACCTCCAAGGAATGTCGAAGATTTTCAAAGCTTGCCGATTCTGCAAGTTCTATATGGCATATTGACAATGGCGGCGGCGAATCTGACAAGGCCATGATCGCCTATTTAGGTAGCTTCGGAGACGATGCCCTCAAAGAATGGGAGAGGACGCGCGACCATAGAGAATTGGGCGAGCCTCCGTTAGCGATGATGCCAGGGCGTTTGTCCGTGCAGTTTGCTTCTGTGGGAGGTTCGATGCCATTTTCGGAGCAACCCATGCCAGGGTGGCTCATCTGGATTGGACGAGGGATAGCGGCAGGCGTTTCGGCGGCAATTGGCTGGGATCTGTGGCAAGAAGTAAAACACCATTGTTGGGCATGCTTTAAAAGCGCTTTTGGTTACCCTCCCGGTGTTGGCTGCGCAATGGATATCCACACGAAGCACGGCGAGCCTGCCCTCACGTAAGTACGATGTTGAAGACAATGCCATATAAGCCGAAGAAGTCTCTGATTCCCCTTGTGGTATTCCTGTTTTGCTTTGCGTTGGGCGTGTATGCGTGGCAGATCATTAAGCCCCATCTGGTTGCGTTGATTCGTTGAAGTGCTGATCGCAAGCGGCGCTGTGGACGGCGAAGACCCGCGCGCCGTCTTCGAGGCGCGCCACAAGCTGCTGGTCTACGTGTCCATGGAAGGGATTCGGACGGCGCTTGAGACCGTGGCCGCTGGCCTGGTGGCGCGGCGCGTTTAGCGGATCTGGGGGTGAGTCTGTGGGCGGAAAGCTCGAACCGCAACCGCACGGAGGGGCGCTGGCCCGTGGCCGGAAACCGGGGGCGCGCAACAAGCCGAAGCCTGTCCGTGAGCGCGTGGCGGTCGCGGCTGGCCGAAGGTGTCTCTCGGCGATGCGAGTGCTGGCCGACATCATGAGCGACCCCGAGGCCCCCGACCGGTGACCGAATCCGGAGAATCCAATCGGCGTCAGAGCCCAGTCTAAACCCCCTGGCGGCCCCGAATCGCGTTAGCGTCACCGAAACGGCCCTTCCTGGCGATTGGGGCGGAATCTGGATCGCACAGAGCGACGGAGGAGCACCCCTCTCCGTGCTCGGGCGAGATTGTCCACGGACTGCGAGGCAGGCGTCCGGCCGTCCCGCACCATCGCCAATGGCTTGCCCCTGGAACGTCTGGGTGACTACTTTGGTAGTAACGACCTAGATAGTCATAAGCACCCCCAGCCACGGAAGGCCCCGATGAAGCGGAAGCGACAACTCGGAGACCTGCAGCTTGCGATCATGCGCGTGCTGTGGGAGCGTGGCGAAGCGCCGGCGATCGAGGTCCACCAGGCGCTCTTCGAGGAGCGGGGCCTGGCCGTCACGACGATCAAGACGATGCTGCGCAAGCTGGAAGTGTACGGGTGCGTGGAACACTGGACGAAGGGCATGCAGTTCATCTACCGGCCCGCGATCGCCGAGGCGGAAGTTCGGCAGGGGATGGTCTCGGAGCTCGTGCGCCGCCTCTTCTCCGGTGACAGCGCTGCCCTGGTCAACCATCTGGTCGAATCCGGCGAGGTCAACCCGGACGACCTGGAGGACCTCAGGGAGTTGGTGTCGAGACGGAAGGGGACAGCGAAATGACCTCCTGGCTCCTGACGTTTCTGGTCCACAGCACCCTGTGGTGCGGGTTTGCATGGCTGAGCCTGCGCCTCTTCTCCGTCACCCGTGCGCGTCTTCGGGAGACGATCTGGCACACTGCGCTGGCCGCCAGTCTGATCACTCCAACGGTCCACTCGCTGACCTCGCCGGATTCCGCGGTCTGGCGGCTTCCCGTTCCCGCGTTCATCGCCGTCGAGAAGCACGGGTCCGATGAAGAACCCGGCCACAGGGACGGGGCGGCCTCCAACTCGACACCCGCCCGCGAAGAAAACCACGGCGAAGAGCATGCAGCCACCGGGAGCTGGCTGCCCTCTGCGGGCATGCTATGGATGGTCCTGGCCGGTGGCCTGCTCGCCTTCTACCTCCTTCGGCTGGAGAGGTTGCGGAGGCGCCTTCGCGACCGCGAGCCCGTTACAGATCCGCGGGCCTCCCGTGCACTGGCCGCACTCGCCAGGAGGGCGGTCCTGGCCCCCGCACCACGCCTGACGGAGAGCCACAGCCCTAGGCTCGCCGGTTGCCCTGGGTGTCGGGGCCCGCCGCGAGATATGCGTGCCCGCGCGCGCACTCCGTGAGCTGGACGAAGGGGAGCTCCGAGCGCTATTGGGCCACGAAGTCGCGCACCATCTGCGCGGCGACACCATCCGGCTGGCGGCGATGAACGTTCTGCAGGCGATCTTCTTCTTCCAGCCGTTCTTCCGGATCGCCGCGCGTGAGCTTCGATTCGCCGCCGAAGAACTGTGCGACGACTGGGCGGCCCGTCAGTTCGGTGACCGCCTGGCCATGGCAAGCTGCCTGACGGAAGTGGCCGGGTGGGTGGTCCGGCGCGACCGCCGCATCCCGGTCCCGTGCATCGGCAGACGCGGTTCGCAGCTGGAGCTCCGCGTCCGGCGCCTGCTGAACGAACATTGGTCGCTCCGCTCGCCATCGCGCCGCTCGTGGCACGCTGGTGCCCTGGCGCTTTTGGTCCTTGCCCCCCTGGTTGCTCCAGCGGTGGCACCCCGTGCGGACGGGTCCCACGAGGATCGGCGTGCCCTCGAAGGCGCTCGCCTGCATGAACACGGACATGGGCGGGAGCATGAAATCCGCGAGCGCCGCGAGCGCGCTCGGGCTCGGAGAGTCCCCAGCAGCCCCCAGGCTGGCGAAGGCGAGGTGCGCGAAACCGACACAAGCCTCCCAGCGGGCCTCGACCGCGAGGGGAAGTAGGAGAGCGTGAAGAAACGGGTGTCGGTGTTCGGCATCCTCCATCCACCACACGAGGGAGAAGACCCATGACAAGGCCAATCACCGCCATCCGCACCGCGACCCTGGCAGCCCGTGGACAAACCTCCCCCGGCATTCGAGGGGCGCTGCATCCGCGCTGGGCCGCTTCGCTCTGCGTTGCTTCTTGCACGAATAGCGCTGCTATTCGCGCTGCGAAGCGCCTTGCCAGCCCGGCGCAGCGCCCCTCTCGGTGCTCGGGCGAGATTATCCACGGACTGCTAGCTCTCGCGATGACGCTTGCCGCCTGCTCGCCCACGGAACCCGGCGAAGGCGGCGAGCAGTGGGACAAGGACGAGGTGGCCACCGTGACCCGGAGCGGCGTGAAGCTCGTCATCCAGTACCATTCCTCGGACGAGGAGTTCCGTGGAACCATGACCAACACAACAGACTCCCCGGTCTCCGACGCCCGGGTCGAGATTCACCTTTCGAACGGAACGGAACTGGGCCCCACGCCGAGGACCGCGCTCGCCGCTGGCGAGAGCACGGACGTGACGCTCGACGCGGCTGGCCAGGATTTCTCCTGGTTCTCGGTCCATGTCGAGCTCGGAGGAGGCGGCGGATCATGAAGACGCTTCTCGCAGTGATGACGATCGTATTCTTCGCCTGCACCCCGCCACCGCCACAACGCGGCACCGAAGACACCGGGGAGGGTCCCGGCGAGCACGGTGGCGGTGGCGAGGGTGCGGAGCACCGCGAAGGGGCCGGTCACGACGAGGGGGGCGGCGAGAGCGAGGAGGGCGGCGTGTACATCGGTGCCGATGCCCTGTGGGACAGCGTTCGACGGGGTGTCCGCCTGAAGCTCCGTTACGACAGCAGCCAGAAGGCATTTCACGGTACCGCGGAGAACACCACCGACTCGAAGGTGTGCGCCGTCAGAGTCGAGGTTCATCTGAAGGGAGGACCGGAACTCGGGCCCACCAACCCTAGGGACCTCGACCCCGGCGAGAGCGTCGGCATTGAGCTAGCCACGCCGGACCCGTTCGAGCACTGGACAGCTCACCCCGAAACCTCCGCCTGTTCCGTGAAGTGACTCTCGTTGTTGATGTGGTGCCAACGAAGGCCCTCCCGGAGCATCCCGGCTCCGGGGGGGCTTCGTGAGGAGTCCCACCCGGCAGCTGTAGCCCCGGCTGGTAGGAGCTAGCAGCCAGTGGACAAAATCCCCCCGGCATTCGAGCGGCGATGCATCCAGGCTGGCCGCTCCGCTTCACCGTTTCTCAATGTAAAGACAACATTACACTATGTCAATCACAGTATACATTTTGTGATTCCCAGGCTTCGCTCTGCGTTGCTCCTCGGGCGAATAGCGCTGCTATTCCCCTCTCGTCGCGCCTTGCCAGCGAGGCGCTTCGCCGCTCTCGGTGCTCGCGCGAGATTATCCACGGACTGCTCGAGGTCGTGACGACGCGCGGACTCCAGGAGGCGGTGCGGCTGCGGAGATGAGGCGGAGGTGTCGGAGAGGCCCGACGTCCGTCCACCGGTGCCATCCGGCCAGCGTCCAGGCTATCCTCCGACAGTTCCAGAGGTTGCGGCCGCTTGCTCAAGCTCCCGGGCAGTCCGGCGGGTGCCCACAGTGAGCCCTTGCCGGGCTCATTGCACACTTCAGAGACACTTCAAGTAAATTTCTCACTTCAGGTAAATGCTTGAGGGCACAGCCAGTCCAGCAGTCACCCGCGTCCTGATTCCCCAACAGGCTCGAGCGACGAGCGTCGCGTCCGACTGCGTCCACACCCAGGCGAGAACCAGCATGAAGCGACTCATTTCCCTCTGCCTCATCCTCGTCGCATGCGGGGAGACGGAGCCCGAGAACCAGCCACCAATGGTCGTGGGCACCATTCCCGATGTCGAGATCACAACCTTGGCCGATACGGCATTCGACGTGTCCGGGTACTTCACCGACGACGATGGCGATAGACTCGTGTACCGGGCCCGATCCATGGACTCCACGGTGGCCCACGCCACTGTCAGTGGCGCAATGCTCCGGCTGAGCACGTACGGCAAGGTCGGCTCTACGGAGATCGAGGTGGTCGCCACGGATCCCGACACGGCCGAGGCCTCGCACAGGTTCAAGGTCACAGCGATCAACCAGTCGCCGGTGGTGGCCCAGAGCATCGCGGATCGCGATCTCCCTGCCGACGCCACCGTCGCCATCGACCTCGAGCCCTACTTCACGGACCCAGAGAGCCTGCCGCTCGCGTACAGTGCCGAGAGCGACGCCCCGGCCACCGCGAGTGTCTCGGTGTCCGGCAGCACGCTGACCATTTCGGCTGGCTCCGATTCAGGCGGCGCCCAGATCGAGGTCACCGCGACCGACTCGGAAGGGGCCACCGTTGCGCAGGCGTTCCAGGTCGAGGTCGTGAGCCGGCCATCGTCCGAATGGCGGGAGAACTTCGACAGCGCGGGCGCGCTCGAGAGCTGGGAGATCATCGCCCCGGCCGGCGCATCGGTGGAGGTGGACGAGGAGGCCGGAGCCATGCTGATCCACCTGCCAACAGACGACTACGAGGTAGTTCGGGCCCACGCGCGAGACGTCGTGGACATCGGCAGCGACTGGGTAGCGTCCACGTACATGGGTCTGAAGGACGGCGACATCGAGCAGTGCTCAGAGTTCACGGTGCATACGGGAGACGAGAGCTATCCGAGCTGGCAATTCGAGATCGACCACTGGGACGAGTCGTTCCTCATCTACGTCCGATACTCGGGAGACAACAGGTGGCACGCCCTTCGGGCGGGGTACTTCGAGGACTACACGGACGATATCCCGGGGGTCGGCGACTACTTCGATCTGGCGTTGAGCGTGGCGAACGACACCCTTGCCGTGATGTACACCGATACGGTCCAGCTCGCGCGGTTTCACCCGAAGGACGATGGAGACGACTGGCCGGGGGACGGGGACGTGCCCGCCACGGCCACCGGAGTCGCGCTGGGCGGGAGCAACTGCTTCGGCATCGGTACCATCCTGGTGGACTTCGCCGATATCGATAAGATCGAAGGTTAGCGCGGGTGTCTCACACGGGCCCACCGGCTATTGGCACGCGGTGGTTCCCGCTCTACGGGTCCGCTCAATCCGACTGGTCATCATGACCGGTCAAGAGCGGCTCCAGGTACCTCCCCGTGTGCGACGCCGACTCGAACGCGACCTCCTCGGGGGGTCCTGCGGCCACGACCCGGCCGCCGCGGTCGCCCCCCTCGGGCCCCAGGTCGATCACCCAGTCCGCCGTCTTGACGACGTGCAGGTTGTGCTCGATGACCACGACGGTGTTCCCGACGTCTACAAGGCTGTGCAGGACTCGCAGGAGTATGCGCACATCCTCGAAGTGAAGGCCTGTGGTGGGCTCGTCAAGAATGTACAGGGTGCGACCGGTTGCCTTTTTCGAGAGTTCGGCCGACAGCTTGACGCGCTGGGCCTCGCCGCCGGAGAGCGTTGTCGCGCTCTGCCCCAGACGGATGTAGCCTAGCCCCACGTCGTCGAGGGTTTGGAGCCGACGGCGGACCATCGGCACCGCGTCGAAGAACCCGAGCGCGTCGCGCACGGGCATCTCGAGCACATCGGCAATGCTCCTGCCCTTGTAGAGGATGTCCAGCGTCTCGCGATTGTAGCGGCGCCCTCGACAGGTGTCGCACGCCACGTACACATCCGGGAGGAAGTGCATCTCGATCTTGACAAGGCCGTCGCCGGCGCACGCCTCGCAGCGCCCGCCCTTGACGTTGAAGGAGAAGCGGCCCGCCTTGTAGCCGCGCACCTGGGCCTCGGGCACTCCGGCGAAGAGCTGCCGAATCGCGGTGAAGAGCCCCGTGTAGGTCGCGGGATTGGAGCGGGGGGTGCGACCGATCGGCGACTGGTTGACCTCGATCACCTTGTCCACGGCCGAGAGCCCCGAGATGCGGTCGTGGGTACCCGCCACCACCCGGCTGCGGTAGATGCGACGGGCCAATGCGCGGTAGAGGGTGCCGTTGACGAGCGTCGACTTCCCCGACCCGCTGACGCCGGTGACGCACACAAAGCACCCAAGCGGAAAGGCCGCGTCGATGTGGCGCAGGTTGTGCTCGGAGGCACTGTGCACCGTGAGCCAACGATCGTCCTTGGGGGGACGCCGCCGCCTCGGCAGCCGGATCTCCCGGTCGCCGCGCAGGTAGGCGCCCGTGATCGAGGTGGGCTCGGCCATCACCTCCTCCGGAGACCCGACCGCCACCACCTCCCCCCCGCGGCTCCCGGCACCCGGGCCCAGGTCGACGACGAAGTCGGCTTGGCGGATAGTGTCCTCGTCATGCTCGACCACCAGCACCGAGTTGCCGAGGTCGCGGAGCGCGCAGAGCGTCTCGAGGAGGCGGTGGTTGTCGCGCTGATGCAGCCCGATCGAGGGCTCGTCGAGGATGTACAGGACACCCACCAGGCGGCTGCCGATCTGGGTCGCCAGCCGGATTCGCTGCGACTCGCCGCCCGACAGCGTCGCGGCCGAACGGCTGAGCGTCAGGTAGTCGAGCCCCACGTTGCCGAGGAACCGCAGCCGTTCGCGCACCTCGGCGAGGATGGGACGGGCTACCTCGGCGACGAGCGCCCGGCCGCTGGAGCCGTTCGCTCCCCGGTCCCCAGCCTCTCCCGCCAGCGGCAGACTCTCGACAAAGGCGAGGGCCTCGTCGATCGGCAGCTCGACCAGCTCGCTGATCGGCATCCCCCCGACCCGCACCGAACGCGCAAAGGGTCCCAGGCGCGATCCCGCGCACTGGACGCAGCTTCGGCTCGACATGTACTGCGCGAGCTGGCTACGCACATGCTCGGAGCTCGTCTCGCGGTACCGACGCTCGATATTGGCGACCACGCCCTCCCAGTAGTCCTCGTAGTGCCCGCGCATCTTCCCAGCGTTGTAGGGAAAGCGGATCTTCATCTCGCCCGATCCGTGGAGCACCGCCTGCCGGGCCGCGCCCGGGAGCTCGCCCCACGGCGTCTTCGGGTCGAATTCGTAGGCGTCGGCCAGACCCGGAATCACCGAGCTCCTCAGGTGGCCGCCGGGCTCTCCCCACGGCAGGATCGCACCCTCCAGCATCGAGAACCCGGCGGAGCCCACCACTAGCGAGCCGTCCACCTCCTTCGAAGTCCCCAGTCCCCCGCACTCGGTGCAGGCCCCGTGCGGAGAGTTGAAGGAGAAGACGCGGGGCTCGAGCTCGGGGAAGCTCACGCCGCAGTCGGCGCAGGCGTAGTCCTCGCTGAAGAGGTGGGGGTGGTCGCGCCCGTCGCGCCTCTCCAGGACCTGCACCACCCCGTCGGCGGTTCGAAGCGCGGTCTCGACCGAGTCGGAGAGGCGGGCGCGGTCCTCCTCGCGCACGACCAGCCTGTCCACGATGAGGCCGATGTCATGGTTCTCGTAACGGCTGAGAGTGGGGGGCGCGTGCAGCTCGTAGACGCTCCCGTCGACCAGCGCCCGGACGAATCCGGAGCGGCGGGCCCGCTCGAAGACGTCGCGGAACTCGCCCTTGCGTCCGCGCACGAGCGGGGCCAGCACCTGGATGCGTGTCCCCTCCTCCAGCGCCAGGAGCTGCTCCACGATCCTGGAGGCGGGCTGACGCTCGATCGGCAGGCCGCACTCGGGGCAGTAGGGCGTGCCCGCCCGCGCATATAGGAGACGCAGGTAGTCGTAGATCTCGGTGACGGTCCCGACAGTCGAGCGGGGGTTGCGCGACACCGTCTTCTGCTCGATCGAGATCGCCGGCGAGAGCCCCTCGATCGAGTCCACGTCGGGCTTCTCCATCACGCCCAGGAACTGGCGCGCGTATGCGGAGAGGGACTCGATGTAGCGTCGCCGGCCCTCGGCGTAGATGGTGTCGAAGGCGAGCGACGACTTCCCCGAGCCGCTCAGCCCGGTCACGACGACCAGCCGGTCGCGCGGAATCCTGAGCGAGATTCCCCGGAGGTTGTGCTCGCGAGCTCCGCGAATCACGAGATCGGTAGGACGCATTTCGCTAGCAGTCCGTGGATAATCTCGCCCGAGCACCGAGAGGGGTGCTGCGCCGAGCTGGCAAGGCGCGACGAAGGGCCAATAGCCACAGTGCTATTGGTCCGAGGAGCAACACCGAGCGAAGCGGTCCAGCGCGGATGCAGCGCGCCTCGAATGCCGGGGGAGGCTTGTCCACGGGCTGCTAATACCCCCACTCGCGGAAGAACTCGACGCCCCAGATGCGCGCCAGCTCGAGCGAGAGGTCGCCGAAGCCCCGGTAGCGCTGGCGGGTGCAGCGACCCTCCAGGAAGCCTTCGAGCCTCACCTCCGCCGGCATCTCCACCTCCACTCGCACGCCGCCGCTCGCCACGGGGAGCGTGGGGTCGGCGCAGAACCCACGCTGATAGACTCCGGTGAGAAAGATATTCTCCAGCACGTACCAGCCCAGCTCGACCTGCACCGACGACGCTCCGAAGGCGCCGCCGCTCTCTTCGCTCTGCGAGACCGAGAGGTGATCCACGTCGAGCTCCTGCGTGAGGAGGTAGCCGAGCTGGTTCACGACCCGGCCGACGAGCAGATCCCTCCCAACCCCAACCGAGGCGGTGGTGACCTCGCCGGCAAGCGCCGAGGTGGGGCGACCGAAGAGGACGTAGCCGTAGAGGTCGGCCTCCGAGATCGGGTACTCTGAATCGCTCGAGAGCGAGAGCTGGGGATTGAGAAGGGTGCCCGAGATGTTCGCCGTAACGACGAGCGGTTCGCCGTCGCGCGTGCGGAGCCGGTTTTCGGCCGCCAGGGTGATACCGGGATTGAAGCCGGGAGTCCCCACGAAGAGGAGGGAGCCCCCGGCCATCGTGAAGGTGCGCGGCCCGAAGGAGTAGGTGCCCCGCGCGACCTCGATCTCGCCCTCCAGGACCGGCTGCCCTCGGTTTCGGTCGAACGCCACCGTGAGCTGGCCGACCGGCTCCACATTCAGGTCGCGGGACCTCAGCCAGTTTCCTCGGCCCACGTCGACTGCGAGCTGGACAACCAGATTGCGTCTGAACTGGTCGCCGGCGGTCGGCTTCGCCTCGCTTCCCAGCTCATCGGAGCCCAGCCCCGCCGTGGCCGCCTGGAAGATGACCGGGTCGTAGAAGTCGACCATCGCCGTGGTGCGCTCGAACTCCTCGAGGAACACCGTCCCGTTCCTCGCCTCCACCTCGCCCTGAAGGACCGGGAAGCGCTGCGAGCCGGTCAGGGTGATCGAGTCTCCGGTCGCCGCAATCGTCATGTAGGGCGTGTTGGCGACCTGGAAGTCGCTCGGCCAGAAGGCCAGCTCGATCGGCACATCCTCTTCGGCGTTGCTGACATCGATCTCACCTGCGATTCTGATCTCGCCCTCCCCCGAGCGAGCTCGACCGCTCAGGCCGACGGCGCCCCCACGGCCAAGCCGAGCTTCGAGCTCCACTTCGGAGAGCCTCACTCCCAGCGTTGGCATGAAGGCAGCCGCGCCCTTCAGCCGCAGCGTCCCCAGGGTCTCGGCGTCGCCTCTGCGGCCAGAAACCTCCACCGCGCCGGAAATTTGTCCGGCCACATCGTCCATGCGGGTCAGCGCCATCACGATCGGCGCCGCTGGAAAGCCGTCCACCGCGACCTTCAGGCGAATCGAATCGGTTTCAGCTTCGGCTGCCTCATTGCCGTCGCCCCAGTTGAGCGGCACGGTCCCCTCGACGCCAAGCGCCCCCCCACCTCCGGTCCACAGATCCAGCTTCCCGGCCAGGACCCCCGAGCGGTAGCTGCCGAAGGCGACCACGCTGTCGGTCGAGAGGCCGCCGTGGCTGGCGTCTCCGATGCTGAGCGATCCCGTCCACCGCTGTGGTGCCGTGCGTCCGGCGGCCGCGACACGAGCATGCAGGAGGCCGGAAGGGGGCCGGTCGAGCTGAAGTAGTCTGCCCACCATCGCCAGATCCAGGTCGGATACGTCGATCTCGAAGCCGGAGCGGGCATCCGAGGAGGCGCCTCTCGCAATCTCGCCACCCGCGAAGAGACGCAGGCCGGGGGCCCCGGGCCGGATCAGGCCGAAGTGATTGACCCTCGCTACCTCGTCGGTCCACTCCACGCTCGCAGGGCCCTGCAGGCTCCAGCGCCGATCCGGGAAGGCGAAGGTCAGCCGGTCGAGATTCAGTCGCCCACCCTCCTCGCGGAAGACGACCTCGGCAAGCGCCTCGTACGATTCGTCCTCGGCACGTGCGACCACCGCGTGCAGGCTGCCCCCGGCTCCGGGCCGATAGCGGCCACCGAGGGTGACGGTCTGGAACTCGCGCCCTCCCATCACGACCGAGTCGCCGCGGATTTCTCCGCTGAAGTGCGGCCTGGGGTGCGGCGCTGCAGCGCTGTCACCTCGCGCAATGGCAATTCCGTCTATCGACACCGCCGCCTGAACCGATCTTGCGCTCTCCTGCCGGTGCACGAGGTCGGAGAGCGTGAGCGAGACTTCGGCGCTGGCGGAGTGAAGACTGCCGGAGATGGTCGCCGCACCATCCACCTTGCCGTCGAAACGAAGCTCGCGGGCTCTGGGAAAGGTGTCTTCGTCGGCACCCGCGAGCCTGAGGCTCTCCTGCTGGAGGGGCGGGAGTTCGTCCCAGGCGACGAGATTGCCCTCCATGAGGAGCGGCCTGAGTCCACGAATGGAGGGTGACGCAATGCGGAGGCGCACTCCGTCGCCCACAGCCCCCGGTGCCACACCGAGGCTTCCACCCTCCCCCGTCACCGCTACGCCGCCCGCGCGTGCGGTCAGCTCGCCCATGTGCAGGACTCCGTCCTCGCCGACCTCTACGCTCGCCCCGACGGTATCGACCTCGAGGGCGCCGATCGCCGATGGCCCCATCGCCACCGTCGCCTTGCCCCGTAGGGAACCGAGATCGAGGCCGCTGCCCGCGAGGGCTAGCCGCCCCGAGACGACCACCGTCTCCCAGGCATCGGCCACCACCTGGGCGATATCCAGCCGCTCGCTCGCCACCTCCAGCTCGTAGCCTGCCGCCGGATCGTCTCCGTCGAGCCGCCCGGAGGCCGTCAGGTCGCCCCCGGGAGTGGTCAGCGAGGCATCGAAGCGCAGATCCCCGACCGTGCCCACGAGCGAGACCGAGCCGGTAATCCGGCCGGTCGCCGCCACCCTCGGCCAGCGCTGCCGGATGGCCTCGAGTGAGAGGGGTGCGAGCTTGGCGTGGAGATCCACGGAGGCAATGGCGGTATCGCCGTAGACGGTGCCAGCCACCTCGAAGGCGCTCTCCGGCCCCTCGCCGAGACGCTGGCTTCCGGCGATCCTGAGGGCTAGACCGTCGTGCAGGTAGCCGTCGGCGACGATCTGGAGCTCTCCCTGACCCCCCCACCCCACGTCGGGCGCGAAGTGGCCCAGGAGGGTGTAGTCGAGCGAAGAGACATGGACCTCCATCTGCTCGAAGGAACGCGCGCCCAGGACTCTGCCGCCGCCTCGCGCACGGCCCCGCACCGAGCCGGTGGCACCGTCGACAACCGCGATGTCGCCCTCGATCAGGAGATTGCGCGGGAGACCGTCAATGCGAAGCTCACCCTCCAGGAACCCCCCGAATGCGGGCACCTCAGGGAGCCAGCGCCTGGCTTCGCTGGTCGCGACCTGCAGCTCGGCAACGCGCAGGTCGCGCAGGCGCACCCGGTCGCCAACCGCAACCCCGCCGTCGAGCACGAAACGGGCCTCGTCGGCGTCAACCTGAAGGTCGGCAAGCTCGATCTCCGCCGTGCCGCCATCCACCGCCAACGCCACGCCTCCGCTGATCGTCCCCGGTGGCACCCTCTCGTCCAGCCACCGGAGCTCGGCGATCTCGAGTCCGGCGATGTCGAGTTCGGCGCGGCCCGAGGGCGCGCCGTCTCCGAGAGTCACCGCTACCTCGCCGGACACCTCGGACCCCAGCGCACGCAGGCGCTCCACCTCGATCCGAGCGCCTCCGCCTGCGATCTCCAGATCGGCCTCCACCTCCGAGACCGAAATCTCGTGGTCCGGTCGGGTCCGCAGCCGCACCTCCAGGTCGCGCACCCGCGCCGAGAGCCACGCCTCGGCGTCGAGCAGAACCTCGACATCTCGAAGGTCGGCCGCGATTGCGGTGGCCACATCCTCTCCGTCCCGGCGAACGGTCCCGCCCATCACCCTCAGTCGGCCGATGCTGAGCGACTGACCGGGGCTGGCATCGCCAGCGGCGAAGCGCGAGTCCGGCAGAGCGGATGCGCTCGCCGTCGACACGGCTCCCGCCGACCGCGGAGTCGTGTCGCCCCCTATTCCCGAGAGATCGACGACCGGCGACCAGAGGCGAAGGTCGCCGATCTGGCGCGCGCCGCCCAGCCCCAGCGCCGAGACGAGCGAGTAGCGCGCCGCCGCCGAGTCAATGAGCAGCGTGGGCTGGCCCTCCGGCCCGACCACCTCGATATCGCGCAGCGTGACTCCGGCGAAGATCCCCCCTGGGCCGACCGATCCGATCGAGAGCGTCCCCTCGACCAGCGGGGAGAGGCGGTCCAATGTCCAACGAAGTGCCGCCGCCCGCCCGGTGGCGGTGTGGCTGACGAATGCCGCAAAGGCCACGCTCGCCGCCGCCGCCACGCTGATGGCAAGGACGCTCCACCTGGCCCAGGCGATGATCGTGCGGCGTACCCTGGCGGGTGTCGGCGCTCGCGCGGAGCCCCCACTAGAGTCCGACATGACCTTCAGCACTCCGCATGTGGACGCCCCCGGATCTGCAACTCTGACTCGGGAAGCGAAGCCGCACGTACAGAAATTGTAAACTGCGGATTACATATTGTAAAGCATACATTACAGAATGGACGAGAGGGCGAAGCCATCGGTTCGGGCATTGTAAACTGTAAATTACATATTGTAAAGCACACATTACACCTAAAAGGCCTGGCCGACCGAGAAGTGTATCTGGAAGCGGCGGATCGAGAAGCCCGCCTCGTCGCCGAAGGGAACCTGCGGACCCAGAAGGGCCAGGTCGTCGTCCACAACCCAGTCGATCGGCTCGCTGGGGCCACCGTCGCCCCCGATGTCGATTCGGTCGGCGGGGGCATCAGACGCTGTGTCGAAGGGCCGGAGCTGCGAGGTGACCACCTGCAGCGACTGGCGCTCGCGGAAGCTGTAGGCAACGTCGAGGCGTAGCGGCCCTATGGCAGTGTTGTAGCGCACGCCAACACCCGGCGCGGCCTCGAGGTTGGTGAACTCCAGCTTGCTCGGCCAGACCTGGCCCACATCTAGGAAGGCGGCCCCGCCCCACAGCTCGCCAGCAAGGGGGAAGCGCAGCTCGGCGCTCGCCTCGAAGCTCGCGAGGCCGCCTATGGGGCGCACCCGGAAGAGGCCAGATCCCGAGAGGGGGGTGCCGTCGCAGGTGAGGTCTTTGATCGCGGTTGGGAGGCAGGCCGGTTCGCGCTGGGCACCGCGCCGCACGAGCAGATCCTCGACGGGAATCGACAGGGTGCGGGGTCCCAGCGTTCCCTGGGCGAGGCCGCGTACGCCATTGGCGCCGCCTCCGTAGAACCGCTTCTCCGCTGGCGCCGCAGCTGCTTCGTCCAGTGCGTCGTCCGAGGCGCCCGCGGCCAGAGTGCCCGCCCGGACCCGTAGCGCGAGCACCACCTGGTCGAGCTCGCGAAAGAGGCTCACGTCGGAGAGGAGGCGGGTGTACGAGTACTCCGACCCGGTGATCCCGTCCGCAAACTCGAGATCGACCAGGGCACGGTGCCCCTGGGTGGGGTTCAGGACATCGTCGGTCATGTCTCGGCTGTACGAGAGGCCCGTCGGCGCGAGCCAGCGGGCTCCCGCGAGCACCTCGATCTCGTCGGGCGTGCAGGCGAGGAAGGTCGCGCAGAGTGTAACCTCGGCGGCATCGAGCCTGCTCAGCTGCGCCCCGAACCTCAGCCCTGCGAAGGCGCCTCCGAAGCGGCGGCCGAGGCGAAGCTCCAGTCCCCTGGAATCGCGCACGAAGACGTTTCTCTGCGACTGGCGTTCGGCGAAGAGTCCCAGCGAGAGGGAAACGTCCGGCAGTAGGAGCGAGGGCTGGCTGAAGTCCAGGCGGGCCAGCCAGTTGGCGCGTCCGTACTCGCCGCTGCCCGCCTGCCCGCAGAGCAGCGCGGCCTGGAGCGACGAGGCCAGCAGGTTGGAGACCCCCACCTGCGCTCCCAGGATGCGGCCGCCGCCCAGAAAGTAGCGGTGGGTCCACCGCCCCTCGGCGTTGAGGCACTCGGCGCTGTTGAAGCCCCCTCCGACCCTGAGACGCCGCAGGTCGCCCTCCCCTACCACCACGGCGATCGGCACGACCGAGTCGGTCTCGATCCTGGCCGAGTCTTGCATCACGACTGCGCGCGAGACTATCGCCAGCTCGTAGAGGTTGCGCTGAGCCGTCCGCAGCAGCTCTTCGCTGTACGGCTGCCCCTCCTCGAAGGGGAGGCGGTCGACTATCGCGCTGCGGTCGAGCAGCCGGTTGCCGACGACCCGGATCGGTCCGAAGGTGGCTGGAGAGCCAAGCTCCACGCGGTAGGTGACGAGGGCGGTGTCGGCGCCTCTCGGACGCCGGAAGCCCTCGAGCACCTCGGCCCAGGCGTACCCGGCGTCGCGGAGCACTCTGGAGAGGGTGTCGGCAGCCTCCATGAGGAGGAGCGGGCTGAGCACGTCGCCGGCTCCGAAGGGGATCATATCCTCCAGCGCCAGCTCGGTGGGTACCGAATCCCCGGTTAGAGCCACCTCGCCCACCCGGAAGGGCGTGCCTTCGGTGAGGTGGAAGACGACGTCGACGCTCCCCGAGTCCGCGGGCAGGACCTCGGGCACCACGGCGGCCCCACGGTAGCCGTGCGCCTGGTAGAGGATGCGCAGATGCCGGGCGTCGAGCTCCAGGATGCGTGGGCTGAGGTAGGAGCGCTGGCGGCCCCAGCCAATCCCGAGCGCGCACGAAACGGCGCCAAGGAGCGAGGGACAGCTCGAGGCGCGAGTGATGACCGCGAGCTCCAGATCCGAGTCCGAAAACGCCTCGTTGCCCACGAAGCTCACCGACGCCACCTCGTCGCGCGGCGGCTGGGCGAGGAGGATGCTGGGGGACGGCGCCAGGAGTGCCGCCAGCGCTAGCAGTCCGTGGAAAATCTTGCGCGAGCGGCGGAACGGAAGGACTGTCAAGGCGCTCCGAAGCTCCGGCCCCACTCGGAGCGAAACCCGGCTTCGCCCGAGAAGAAGTGCACCTTGACCTCGATGCCGTCGCTCCGCACCCGGATCCAGTTGAAGGAGCTGCGCCCCTTCTCCGGTCCCCGGCCGCGGGTCGAGGTGGCGGTACCGGCGAGGAGCACCGGCACGCCCGCACTGCTCTCGGCGAGGGTGGCACGGTGGACATGGCCGCCGAGGACCATATCCACACCCCACCCCGGCAGGGCGTCGAGGACGCGGCCGGCTCGCCGAAGAGGCGTTCCGTAGGAGCCGTCCTCGGGGGCGATCAGATTGTGATGGACGACGAGGACGCGCAGGAAGCCCGGGGGCGCGTCGCCGAACGATCGCTCCGCGAGCTCGAGCTGTCTCCGGCGAAGACGGCCGTTCACGAATCCCGTGCGCGGCGAGGTGGAGTTCAGCGCCACGAAGCGGGCGCCCCGGTCGTCCCCTGGCCCCGGAGCTACGTCGGTGACGGTGTCCAGAGCCCGTTGAATATGGCGGCGGTAGTTGCGAAAGGGTGCCAGAATGCGCTCGCCGAAACGGTAGAGGGGAACATCGTGGTTCCCCGCCGTGACGACGACGGGGTACTCGGCCAGTCCGTCGAGAAAGGTGCGGGCGGCCCTGTACTCGCGCACCTTGGCCCGCTGGGTGAGGTCGCCGGAGACGACCACCGCCGAGGGGCGCCTGCGGTGGGCGAAGCGGATCAGGGCGGAGGCAGCCGCCGGGGAGTGGGCGCTGCCGAAGTGCACATCCGAGAGGTGGAGGATAGTCACTTCGATGCTTATCGGCGACCCCCCGAGATTCGCAGCTTCGCTAGCCACGCCACACCAACCGCCGCCAGCGCCACGGAAACCGCCTGCGCCAGGGTAAGTGGACCGAGGAAGCGGTCGTCCTTGGCCCGGTAGAACTCGACCAGGAAGCGCTCGGCGCTCGCAAGCGTCAGCCAGAGGGCGAGGAGCCAGCCGGGGCGGTGACGGTGGCGGCGGAGCGACCAGAGCAGGAGGAAGATGAGCGTCGATATCCCCGTCTCGTAGAGCTGGGTCGGGTGAACCGGCACCACCTCGCCGTACTTCTCTACGAGAGCGGGATCGACGGCGATCCCGAAGTGGCTCTCGATTGTCGTCACCGTGGTCGGGGGCTGCCCGTTCGGGAAGGCGATGCCTACCCAGGAGTCGGTGGGGCGGCCGTAGTCGTCGCCGACCAGGAAGCAGCCCAGCCGCCCCACGCCGTAGGCGAGCGCCAGGGCGGGCGCGGAGGCGTCCACGATGGTGCCCATGGGGAGGTCGAGCGTGCGTATGCGGCGCAGCACGAGCGCACCGGCAAGAAGGAACCCTCCGTACCACACCATCCCGGCGCGAGAGAGGAGCATCCCGATCGGGTCGTTGAGGAAGCGCGGGTAGTTGAGGAGCACATAGTAGATCCTCGCCCCCACGATGCCGCCGAGGACCGCCCAGAAGAGGAGATCCCAGGCGATCTCCGGCCGCTGGCCCTGGCGCACCAGCTCGACCTTGAGGAGATAGCCGGCGGTCAGGAAGGCGGCGAGCATCATGACGCCGAAGGAGGTGATCGGTGCCCCTCCGACCAGCGGGAGCCACTCGGGCAGGGTGAAGAGGTTTGGGTACATTGCTCACGTCCTCCTTACGCGCGAGTGAGGGCCGGGGCACCATCTGACGCGGGGCCCGACGCCGGGTCGTCCGACGACTTCGGATACCACGATAGCACCGCCGGTAGCGGTGCGCTCGCCGCGGCTTCCGATATGCCGCCTAGGTCGCCCGATTCGAGGCGGTAGAGCCCCGCGCGGGCGATCATCGCGCCGTTGTCCATGGAGAGCCTGGGCGAGGCCGCAAAGAGGCGGCCACCCGGCGGGAGCTCGGCCCGGATGCTGTCCCTGAGAGCTCCGTTGGCGGCAACCCCCCCACCCAGGAGCACGCGGGCGCACCCGGTGACCGCGACCGCAGCGAGGGTCTTCGACGCCAGCACCTCGACGGCGGCCTCCTGAAATGCGGCGGCGATGTCGTCCCGGTTGGAGGGACTCGGCGAGCCGCCCTCCACTTCGGCGACTCTGCGCGCCACCGCCGTCTTGAGTCCGGAGAAGGAGAAGTCGAAGATGTCGCGGTCGGCCCTCCGATCCTGCGTGTTGGGTCTGCGGGTGCCGCTTCGGAGGGACTCGACGCCGCTCATGAGGGGTCGCGGCAGCGCGAATCGGGTCGGGTCGCCCCTCGCCGCGGCCGCCTCGATCCCCGGACCTCCCGGGTACGGCAGCCCCAGGATGCGGGCCACCTTGTCGAATGCCTCGCCGACGGCGTCGTCGCGCGTCTCGCCCATGAGATGGTAGTCGCCCCACTCCGGCACCCACAGCAGCATTGTGTGCCCCCCCGAGACCAGGAGGGCGACGAATGGGGGCCTCGCCTCCGGGTCCTCCAGGATCGGAGCGAAGAGGTGCCCCTCCATGTGATGGACCGGGACGTAGGGCACGCCGAGCGCCATGGCGACGGCGCGCCCCCACGACACGCCGACCAGGAGGGCGCCGATGAGCCCGGGGCAGGCGGCCACGGCAACGGCGCCCAGCTTCCTCCGGCCAAGATCCGCGTCGCCCAGCGCCGCCGAGACGACCGGCTCGATGCGCCTCAGGTGATCGCGGGCGGCCAGCTCTGGAATGACGCCGCCGTATATCTGGTGCATGTCCTGCGAGTGGATCGCCAGCCCCAGGATCGACCCCTCGCGGTCGAGCACCGCCGCCGAAGTCTCGTCGCACGTGGTCTCGATGCCAAGAATTGCCCCCCTCACCGCTCGGCGACCTCGGAGACCGTCACGGAGTCCGGCGAGATCTCGGCGGAGACGAAGACGGGCAGCCCCTCCACCCTGAGCGCGACTCTCGCCTCGCCGCTCTCGCCGATCGCTGCCCGCACCGACGCCAGCTCGGCCGCGACGCGCACAGAGATGCTCGACGCGTCGACCTGCTCCAGCAGCTGGTCGGCACCGAGGAGGGTGACGGTGGCGGTCGCCGAATCGAGGTCGAGCGAGGCACCCCCGTCGGGCAGCTCGATCTGCAGTGGCGCCAGCGCTCGCCTGCTCCTGGGGGCAGCGTCGACGGTGAGGGTCGCGGACATCGGGCTGACCGCAAGCTCCGCCATGCCGGTCGTGTCGACCACCACCTCGAACTTCCCGCCTCCGTCGATCCGGCCGAGGTCGAAGGGCGCGAGGAACACGGTCTGGAGCTCGTCCACGATCTGCGCCGGGCCGCGCACGTTGATAAAGAGGAGGTTGGCGCGGGGAGGGCGGACGAGCGCCAGAGTCTCCGGAAGCTCGCCCGTCAGCCGCACAGAGACGGGAATCTCCTCCTCCTTGATGCGTCCAAAGGAAAGACGCACGGTGCTTGGGTGGAGATCCTCGATCGTGACCTCGTTGCGATCGACGCCCGTGACCCAGTCGCGCATCAGAGTCAGCACCGAATCGGCGCTCGTGACCGAGTCCACGCGAATGGCCACCTTGGGGCGCGACATCGCAACACGCAGAATGTCGCCCAGCGGACCGCTCACGCTCATCTGAACCTCGCCGGGCGATGGATCCCCGATCAGATACCAGTCCCGGTGCACATGCTCGACCCGCACCTCGACGGCTGGAATCGCGAGGCGCTCCGGGCGGTCGTCTGACAGGCGCATCGTCACCCAGAGGATCGCGGCCAGGACCAGGGCGCTGATCTTGAGGCGCCAGTTGCGCGCCAGGATGCCGGGGAGCGCCAATCTACTCTGTCGCCGCAGGGGCCGAGCCGTCGCGGTCGGAAGGGGCGGGGGCACCCGTCCCGGCGCCGTCCACCAGCCGCCGCACCAGCTCGATGTTCGTCGGCGAATCCCATCTGGTCGCGCCTGCCACCTTCTTGTAGATGTAGCCGTCCCGACCGATCAGGAACGACTCCGGGACGCTGTAGCTCCGGTAGATCCTCTGGATCTTGCCCTCGGGGTCGAGGAGTATCGGGAAGGTCAGCCCCAGATCCTCGGCAAAGGCGACCGGGTCTCCGCCCCCACCCAGAGCGGAGCGGATGCTCGCCTGCGGCGCGTCGATGCTGATCGCGGCAATCTCGAAGTCATCGCGCCCGAAGAGGTCGTAGAGGCGCTGCATCGACGGCATCTCCTCCCTGCACGGGGCGCACCACGTCGCCCAGACGTTGAGGAGGAGCACCTTGCCCCCGAAGGTCGCCAGGGTAACCTCGCCGCCGTGGATGTCCGCAACCGAGAAGTCCGGCGCGGGGGACCCTGCCGACACCGTCCGCGCTCCCACGCCGTTCCGCAAGACGCCCGCGGCGGCAGCTACGGCGACGAGCACCGCGGCCACCCCGATCAGCCGTCGGAGAAACCCCTGGCGCGCCTGGTCGGCCATCTGCCGTCAATCCCCGTCGCGCGCTGGCCGTCTGCCAGGCCTGTCGAGTGGATTGGGAATGAAGGGCTTGCGAGGCTGCCTGGCCGGGCTCCCGAGCATCTCCTGCCCGACGATCAGGCGCACCGAGGCGCCAGCCTGCACCTGTGCGCCCGCGGCGGGCCGCTGCGCGAAGACCCGACCAACATTCAGGATGCTGTAACGCCGCTCGACCGCTCCCACCAGTAGGCCCATTCCGCTCACGAGGGCCTCGGCCTCGGCCCGGGCAAGCCCCGCCAGCGACGGCATCCGAGAGGATGGTGGCCCCCTGCTGACGCTCAGGCGCACGGTAGCGGGGATGCCGACCCTGGTCCCGGGGATCGGGTCGATTGCGACCACCCAGCCGCGCTGCACCTCCGACTCGACGGTGTCGACTTCGACCTCGAAGCCTCCGGCCTCGAGAGCGGCCGTCGCGCGTGCCCCCCTCAGGCGGGTGAGATCCGGCACCGAGCGGACCTCGGGGCCCAGTGAGCGGGTCAGGCGCACCCCTGCGCCCGGAAGCGCAGTGCGGCCCGGGAGCGGACTCTGCCCTATGACCGACCCGGCCGGAGCGATCGGGTGCCGAACCGAGTCGCTCGAAGTCACGGAGAGGCCCGAGTCACCGAGGAGCGCCACCGCGGCCCCCATCGGCATGCCGCGGACATCTGGCACTCCCTGTAGCCCAGGTGGCGGCTCGGGCGCTGGGAAGTAGTGGGTGGTGGCGACCAGATAGCCCGCCAGCATCCCCACGCCGCCGAGACCGAGCGACAGAGTCAGCCGCCGGACTGGGACTCGCCGCGCCCGGAGGCCGCGCCGCCTACGTAGCCTCGCGCGAGGAGGCATCGCCCTACCGGTGCCCGAAAAGAGGCGTCGTCGCTTCACCCGGCCCTCCTCATCCTAGCGGCGAATGCACCGTCGAATCCGTTCTCGTGCGGTAGCAGGCGAAGGCACCCCCGGCCATCGAGACGCCGCGACGCCCCGCTCCCGGGATCGATGCGAAAATCCCGGCGACGGGCAAGGAAGTCCCTGATCTGGCACCAGTTCTCCTCCGGCTCGAGGCTGCATGTAGCGTACACAAGGAGTCCTCCGGGCGGTACTGCGGAGGCTGCGCCGTCCAGGAGCTCGCGCTGCAGTAGCTGAAGCGGCCTAAGCCTCTCCGCGGTGATGCGCCAACGCCCGTCCGGACGGCGCCTGAAGGTGCCGGTCCCGGAACAGGGCGCGTCGAGAATCACCATGTCCGCCTGGGACACAGGGGGATAGCGGGCGTCGGCCACCACCGTCCATGGATGCGGCGGCGCGGCACCGGAACCTGCCAGACGACGCCATCCCTCCGCGACCAGAGACAGCCTGGCGGGCGAGATGTCTGCCGCGAGCACCTGTGCGGCGCTCTCGCCGAGCGCCAGCGCCTTGCCTCCGGGCGCCGCGCAGAGGTCGGCGACGACCGAGCCGGGGTCTGGAGCAGCGTACTCCACAACCAGCGAAGCTGCCGGGTCCTGGATGATGCCCGGCGTCGCCGCCAGCGCATCGGCGGGCCTCGCCCCCGACGGGAGGCGGATCCACACCTCCGCCCCCGCCCCGCCCTCCGCCTCCTCGATCGCGATTCCGGCCTTGGCGAGAGCGGCGACCGCCCCTTCGCGACTCGTCCCAACCGGCCTCATGTACGTGTCCGCCTCCCGGTTGTTCATCTCGACCAGCGCCCTGGCACCGACAGAGCCGAAGGCCGCGATCCACCTCTCCACCAACCAGCTCGGATGCGACCCCCACGCCGTCAGGTAGCCGACCATGTCGACGGCAGGATCCGGGTAGCTCGACCGTGCCCAGCCGTGCCTCGCTATCTTCCTCAGCACGGCGTTGACCAGTCCGGCGGCGGCGCGGCCCGGCGAGCGCCGCACATGCTCCACGGATTGCGAGACCGCGGCGTAGTCCGGTACGCTCGCCATCTCCAGGATCTGGAAGGCGCCCATCCTGAGCGCCCTCCGGACCGGCGGGTCCAGCTTCGCGAGGGTGCGGTCGCAGTAGCGCGCCAGCAGGTGGTCGAGGCGGCCCTGAAGTCGCACGGTGCCGTAGGCGAGTGCGCGAATCCAGCCACGTTCGGGCGAGTCCTCCGCACCCGACTCCCGCCATGCGACGTCGAGGCGGCGACCTGCCTCGACCTGCTTCAGGATCGAGGCGGCCAGAGTCCTTCCACGAGTCAACGCATTCTCTCCGAGGATAGTCGCGCGCGGGTGCCAAAGCGCCCGTTTGGAAAGGCTGGGAGCACCGCTACAGGCCCAAGGAGCAACGCAGAGCGACGCCCCGGGCACGGGCATTGTAAACCACGGATTACATATTGTAAAGCACACATTACAGTATGTGCATCCGAGCGAGTGGTTGGGCGAGAGTGCAGCGTCGCTCCTGCCGTGGGAGTTTCCACGGGCTGGCCTGCCTCTTGCACATGGGCCAATCCCAAGGCAAATTGATAACGCCTATCGACCCGCCAACAGGAGGCGTGCCATGTCTGTTGATTATCACCACCGGGATACTCATCGCCACCGAACGAGCGGCGCCCTCCACCTCGCCCTGGGCGTCTGCGTCCTGGTCGCGGTCGCCGCCTGGGTGGTCGGGTGCGCCGAGTCCCAGCCGCCAGTTGCAGTCGGGGATATACCGGAGCTGACGGTGTACGTCGACAGCACCGAGTCGGTCGATATCGCGGGGTACTTCAACGACCCTGACGGAGATGTCCTCACGTACGCGGCCATCACGTCGGGCAACGGGGTGGCGACGGCGTCCGTGTCGGAGAGCGTGGTCACGGTGAGCGGCGTGTCGGAGGGTACCGACACAGTGAAGGTGACCGCGACCGACCCGGACGGGCTTTCGGCGATGCAGGTATCTTCGGTGACCGTCCTCCTCACTGACCGGCAAGTGCTGGAGGTCCTGTACGACGAACTGGGCGGCGACGGCTGGACCGACAACACGAACTGGAAGACCGAGAAGCCGCTTGACGAGTGGGACCGGGTGAGCACCAATGCGGACGGCCGGGTTGATACGCTGAATCTCGGCGCCAATTCCCTAACCGGCGAGATCCCGCCCGAGCTGAGGTACCTGTCGAATCTCGAATACCTGAGTCTCGGCTTGAATGAGCTGACCGGCGAGATCCCGCCCGAGTTGGGCGACCTGTCGAATCTCGGATACCTGAGTCTCAGCTGGAATGAGCTGACCGGCGAGATCCCGCCCGAGTTGGGCGACCTGTCGAGTCTCGAACACCTGCGTCTCCGCGTAAATTCGCTGACCGGCGGGATTCCGCCGGAGCTGGGTGACCTGTCGAATCTTGAGTGGCTGAATCTCAGCTGGAATGAGCTGACCGGCGAGATTCCATCGGAGCTGGGCGACCTGTCGAGTCTTATCGACCTGGATCTCGGCGCCAATTCGCTGACGGGAGCGATCCCGACCGAGCTGGGCGACCTGTCGAATCTCGAATATCTGGGTCTCAGCGTCAATTCACTGACCGGCGAGATTCCGCCGGAGCTGGGCGACCTGTCGAGTCTCGAAACCCTGAGTCTCAGCGACAATTCACTGACCGGCGAGATTCCGCCGGAGCTGGGCGACCTGTCGAGTCTCGAAAACCTGATTCTCAGCGACAATTCGCTAACCGGGGAGATTCCGCCGGAGCTGGGCGACCTGTCGAATCTCGAAGTCCTGGGTCTCAGCGCCAATTCACTGACCGGCGAGATTCCGCCGGAGCTGGTCGACCTGTCGAATCTTAGGTGGCTGCGGCTCGCCGACAATCAGCTGACCGGCGAGATTCCATCGGAGCTGGGCGACCTGTCTAGTCTCGGATACCTGCGTGTCGACGGCAATCGGCTGACGGGCGAGGTTCCGCGCGATTTCCTCAACCTATCGCTGTTGCGGTTCTATTGGTACGACAACGACGGTCTTTGTGCGCCGAACACACCCGAGTTCGACGAATGGCTGGACGGACTCAGCCGATGGATCGGTGCGAGGTGCGATTGAACTGAGTGAGGATTGGCTGTGCCGGATCGGAGCTGCCGCACAACCTCGTGGTGCGGGCGGGTATCGGCGAAGCGCTGGCCTGTCAGTGCGCAACGCACGACGAATGCACGCGGGGCCCTCCCACCGAGTGACTCAGACGCCGTCGAGCATTCCCCCGCGCGGCGAAGACGGAACCGCGATCTCCCTCGCCTCGATGCGGTCCGCAAGATAGGCGTCACGTCCCGCCCGCACTGCTAGCCTCATGGCTCCGGCCATCGCCACCGAGTCGGCGGCGCTCGCGATCGCCGTGTTCATGAGCACTCCGGCCACCCCCTGCTCCATCGTGACGAATGCATTGGACGCCGTTCACACCCTCGCGTCGACGATCACCGGCACCGAGAGCCGCCGTTTGATCTCGCGGATGTAGTAGCCCCTCCGTATCAGCAATCCGTGAGAGAGACGCGAACATTGTAAACCATGGATTACGTATTGTAAAGCATACATTACAGTATGTGCATCCGAGCGAAGGGGTTGAGCGAGAATGCAGCGCCGCACCTGCCGTGGGAGGTTTGTCCACGGGCTGCCCAGCTCCTTGCGCATGGGGTCGACCTCAAGGCAATATATTGACAACGCATATCGACCCGCCAACAGGAGGCGTGCCATGTCCGTAGACTATCGCCACCGGGATACTCATCGCCACCGAAGGGGCGGCGCTCTATCCCTCGCCTTGAGCGTATCCGTCCTGGCTGCGGTCGCCGCATGGGCGGTCGGGTGTGGCGAGCCCCAGCCGCCCGTTGCAGTCGGGGACATACCGGAGCTGACGGTGTACGTCGACAGCACCGAGTCGGTCGATATCGATGGGTACTTTAGCGACCCTGACGGAGATGTCCTCACGTACGCGGCCATCGTATCGGACGACGGGGTGGCGACGGCGTCCGTGTCGGAGAGCGTGGTCGCGGTGAGCGGCGTGTCGGCGGGTACCGACACGGTGAGGGTGTGGGCGACTGACCCGGACGGGCTTTCGGCGATGCAGGTATTTGCGGTGACCGTTCGCCTCACTGACCGGCAAGTGTTGGAGATCCTGTACGACGAACTGGGCGGCGACAACTGGAATGTCAACACGAACTGGAAGACCGACAAGCCCCTTGACGAGTGGTACGGGGTGGGGACCAACGTGGCTGGCCGGGTTGTTACGCTGCGACTATCGCGCAAATCTCTCACCGGCGAGATCCCGTCCGAGCTGGGCGACCTGTCGAATCTCCGCGACTTGCTGCTCCACGACAACTCTCTCACCGGCGAGATCCCGTCCGAGCTGGGCGACCTGTCGAATCTCCGCGACTTGTGGCTCTACGACAATTCGTTGACCGGCGAGATTCCGCCGGAGGTGGGCGACCTGTCGAATCTCGAGGATCTGCATCTCGGCGACAATTCGCTAACCGGGGAGATTCCGCCGGAGCTGGGCGACCTGTCGAATCTCGAGGATCTGCATCTCTACGCCAATTCGCTGACCGGCGAGATTCCATCGGAGCTGGGCGACCTGTCGCGTCTCAAGATACTGCAACTCCACGACAACTCGCTGACCGGCGAGATTCCATCGGAGCTGGGCGACCTGTCGAATCTCGCCGCGTTGTATCTCCACGACAATCTGCTGACCGGCGAAATCCCGATCGAGCTGAGTGATCTATCGAATCTCGAAGGCCTGGGTCTCGGCAACAATCGGCTAACCGGCGAGATCCCGTCGGAGCTGGGTGACCTGTCGAATCTCGAAGGCCTGGGTCTCGGCAACAATCGGCTAACCGGCGAGATCCCGTCGGAGCTGGGTGACCTGTCGAATCTCCGCGGCTTGCTGCTCCACGACAACTCGCTGACCGGCGAGATTCCGCCAGATTTCCTCAACCTATCGGCGCTGTGGTGGTTCTATTGGAACGACAACGACGGTCTTTGTGCGCCGAACACACCCGAGTTCGACGAATGGCTGGACGGACTCGGCCAATGGATCGGTGCGAGGTGCGATTGATTGCGGGCGGCTGTGCCGAGTGGGAGCTGGCGTACAAACTCGCGGGCTCCGACAGCACGAAGGGCCGGGGAGGAGGTCTGCCGGTCGCTGTACGACGAACCGGACGGCGACAACTGGAGTAACAACACGAGCTGGCTGACGGGCGCGACGGTGTAGCACCCGGCCGTGTTCGGCCGGAGGGAGATGGTGCAGAATGCACTTCTCCGCGCCTCGGTCCAGGTTGACGCGCCGAACCACCACCGTCACCACCTGGGCACCGCTCGCACGGATCGCGCCGACCATCTCGGCGCTGCTGCGGTACTTGCCCGTCCCCACGATCAGCCGCGACCCGAAGGTCCTGCCGCCGATGACGAAATCCCCGTCGGCCACGGTTGCGCCCGACACCTCGCTCCTCACCGCTTAGCACGATGTTCAAGCCATCTGCCGGGGTCTCGCCAGCGTCACTCCCGTTGGGAACCGCCGCGCGTACGTCTGGCCCTGGTCGCAGCCGTGCGCTGGGCGGTCGGGTGCGGCAAGAACGGCCCTCTCCGGTTCGCCTTCAACCCCAAGAAGACAGAGGCGGGAAGGGGACATTCGATCCAAGTGGACGCCAACACCCCCGCCCTCGTTCCCGGCACCCCCGACGAGTTCCTCCACGAAGGCGAAAGCGAGCTTGAAGCGGTCGCGAAGGTGCTAGAAGTGTAAACTATGGTTTACATTATGTAAACTAACAATCATCATGCGGTCGCTCGGAAGACGCCGACCCTCGGTGCCGAGAGAGGCGAAGCGCTGGGCTGGAGGTCTGTCGGCCGCCGCGCGGCTACCCAGCTTCTTGCGCATGGGCCGACCTCAAGGCCATATTGATGACACCTGTAGACCCACCAACGGAGGCGTGCCATGTCTGCAAGTTCTCGCCACCGGGGTGCTCGTTGCCACCGAGTGCGCGCCGCGCTCCGTCTCGCCTCGAGCGTCTCCGTCCTGGTCGTGGTCGCCGCCTGGGTCGTCGGGTGCGGCGATCCCCAGCCGCCCGTTGCAGTCGGGGACATACCGGAGCTGACGGTGTACGTCGACAGCACCGAGTCGGTCGATATCGATGGGTACTTTAGCGACCCTGACGGAGATGTCCTCACGTACGCGGCCATCGTATCGGACGACGGGGTGGCGACGGCGTCCGTGTCGGAGAGCGTGGTCGCGGTGAGCGGCGTGTCGGCGGGTACCGACACGGTGAGGGTGTGGGCGACTGACCCGGACGGGCTCTCGGCGATGCAGGTATTTGCGGTGACCGTTCGCCTCACTGACCGGCAAGTGTTGGAGATCCTGTACGACGAACTGGGCGGCGACAACTGGAGGGACAACACGGGCTGGAAGACCGATGCGCCTCTTGACGAGTGGTACGGGGTGAGAGTCAATGCGGATGACCGGGTTGATTCGCTGACTCTATGGGACCAGTCTCTCACCGGCGCTATTCCGCCGGAGTTGGGCGACCTGTCGAATCTCGAACACCTGAGTCTCGGCTCCAATCAGCTAACCGGCGGGATCCCGTCCGAGCTAGGCGGTCTGTCGAATCTCCGCGACTTGTGGCTCTACGACAATTCGTTGACCGGCGAGATTCCGCCGGAGGTGGGCGACCTGTCGAATCTCGAGGATCTGCATCTCGGCGACAATTCGCTAACCGGGGAGATTCCGCCGGAGCTGGGCGACCTGTCGAATCTCGAGGATCTGCATCTCTACGCCAATTCGCTGACCGGCGAGATTCCATCGGAGCTGGGCGACCTGTCGAATCTCGCCGCGTTGTATCTCCACGACAATCTGCTGACCGGCGAAATCCCGACCGAGCTGAGTGATCTATCGAATCTCGAAGGCCTGGGTCTCCGCAGCAATCGGCTAACCGGCGAGATCCCGTCGGAGCTGGGTGACCTGTCGAATCTCCGCGACTTGCTGCTCCACGACAACTCGCTGACCGGCGAGATTCCGCCGGAGCTGGGCGACCTGTCGAGTCTCGAACACCTGCTTCTCCACAACAATTCGCTGACCGGCGAGATTCCGCCAGATTTCCTCAACCTATCGGCGCTGTGGTGGTTCTATTGGAACGACAACGACGGTCTTTGTGCGCCGAACACACCCGAGTTCGACGAATGGCTGGACGGACTCGGCCAATGGATCGGTGCGAGGTGCGATTGATTGCGGGCGGCTGTGCCGAGTGGGAGCTGGCGTACAAACTCGCGGGCTCCGACAGCACGAAGGGCCGGGGAGGAGGTCTGCCGGTCGCTGTACGACGAACCGGACGGCGACAACTGGAGTAACAACACGAGCTGGCTGACGGGCGCGACGGTGTAGCACCCGGCCGTGTTCGGCCGGAGGGAGATGGTGCAGAATGCACTTCTCCGCGCCTCGGTCCAGGTTGACGCGCCGAACCACCACCGTCACCACCTGGGCACCGCTCGCACGGATCGCGCCGACCATCTCGGCGCTGCTGCGGTACTTGCCCGTCCCCACGATCAGCCGCGACCCGAAGGTCCTGCCGCCGATGACGAAATCCCCGTCGGCCACGGTTGCGCCCGACACCTCGCTCCTCACCGCTTAGCACGATGTTCAAGCCATCTGCCGGGGTCTCGCCAGCGTCACTCCCGTTGGGAACCGCCGCGCGTACGTCTGGCCCTGGTCGCAGCCGTGCGCTGGGCGGTCGGGTGCGGCAAGAACGGCCCTCTCCGGTTCGCCTTCAACCCCAAGAAGACAGAGGCGGGAAGGGGACATTCGATCCAAGTGGACGCCAACACCCCCGCCCTCGTTCCCGGCACCCCCGACGAGTTCCTCCACGAAGGCGAAAGCGAGCTTGAAGCGGTCGCGAAGGTGCTAGAAGTGTAAACTATGGTTTACATTATGTAAACTAACAATCATCATGCGGTCGCTCGGAAGACGCCGACCCTCGGTGCCGAGAGAGGCGAAGCGCTGGGCTGGAGGTCTGTCGGCCGCCGCGCGGCTACCCAGCTTCTTGCGCATGGGCCGACCTCAAGGCCATATTGATGACACCTGTAGACCCACCAACGGAGGCGTGCCATGTCTGCAAGTTCTCGCCACCGGGGTGCTCGTTGCCACCGAGTGCGCGCCGCGCTCCGTCTCGCCTCGAGCGTATCCGTCCTGGCTGCGGTCGCCGCATGGGCGGTCGGGTGTGGCGAGCCCCAGCCGCCCGTTGCAGTCGGGGACATACCGGAGCTGACGGTGTACGTCGACAGCACCGAGTCGATCGATCTTGCGGCGTACTTCAGCGACCCTGACGGAGACGGACTCAGCTACGCGGCGGCGTCCTCCAACGCCGAAGTGGCGACCGTCGCCATCTCGGGTGACGCCGTGGCGGTCACGGGGGTGGCGAGTGGGAGCACGGAGATCACCGTGACGGCCTCCGACGGCAGTTCGGAGGTATCGCAGGACTTCACCGCATCGGTCCACGCCGACCGGCAAGTGTTGGAGATTCTGTACGACGAACTGGGCGGCGACAACTGGAGAGACAACACGTACTGGCTGACGGACGCGCCGCTTGAAGAGTGGTACGGCGCGAGCGCCAATGCGGATGGCCGGGTTGATGCGCTGGACCTCTGGGCCAATTCGCTACGCGGCGAGATTCCGCCGGAGCTGGGCGACCTGTCCAACCTCGAACACCTGTCCCTCGGCGGCAATAGGCTGAGCGGCGAGATTCCGCCGGAGCTGGGCGACCTGTCCAGTCTCGAACACCTGTCCCTCAGCGGCAATAGGCTGAGCGGCGAGATTCCGCCGGATCTGGGCGACCTGTCCAGTCTCGAACACCTGTCCCTCAGCGACAATAGGCTGAGCGGCGAGATTCCGCCGGAGCTGGGCGACCTGCCCAGTCTCGAACACCTGTCCCTCAGCCACAATAGGCTACGCGGCGAGATTCCGCCCGAGCTGGGCGACCTGCCCAGTCTCGAACACCTGTCCCTCAGCCACAATAGGCTACGCGGCGAGATTCCGCCGGAGCTGGGCGACCTGCCTAGTCTCGAACACCTGTCCCTCAGCGACACTAGGCTGAGCGGCGAGATTCCATCCGAGCTGGCCGACCTATCGAGTCTCCGCGAGTTGTCTCTCGCTGGCAATTCTCTGACCGGCGAGATTCCGCCCGAGCTGGGCGACCTGCCCAGTCTCGAACACCTGTCCCTCAGCGACAATAGGCTACGCGGCGAGATTCCCCCGGAGCTGGGCGACCTATCGAATCTCCGCGAGTTGTCTCTCGCTGGCAATTCGCTAACCGGCGAGATTCCGCCCGAGCTGGGCGACCTGTCGAATCTCACGGAGCTGCTTCTCAGCAACAATTCTCTGACCGGTGAGATTCCGCCCGCTTTCCTCGATCTTTCGCTGTACCTGTTCGAATGGAGTGCCAACGACGGCCTTTGTGCACCGAACACAATCGAGTTTGACGAATGGCTGGACGGCCGGAGCTGGGAAGGTCCGAGGTGCGACTGAGTTCAGGATTGGCTGTGACGAATGGAATTGGCGCACAGGCTCGCGCGCACCGACGGCGGCGAAGCGCGTCGGCGACGGTGTAACACCCGTCGTCAACTCCCGTCGGGAACCGCCGCGCGTCCGTCTGGATCCTTGCGCATGGGTCTGCCTCGGAACTATGATGATGTAGCCGACGCTCCAACAAGGGGACCATGCCATGCCGGTGGAATCGTCATCGCGATCTGGCGCGCACACCTCCCTCCGCCTCGCCTCGGGCGTCTCCGTCCTGGCCGCGATCGCCGCCTGGGTGGTCGGGTGCGGCGAGCCCCGGGCACCGGTTGCAGTCGGGGACATACCGGAGCTGACGGTCGGTATGGGCAGAACCGAATCGGTCGATCTATGGTGGTACTTCAGCGACCCGGACGGAGATGGCCTTACGTACACGGCCACCACAACGGACGCCGGGGTGGCCACGGCGTCCGTGTCGGAGGGCGCGGTCACGGTGAGCGGCGTGTCGCGGGGTATCGACACGGTGACGGTGACTGCGACCGACCCGGGCGGGCTTTCGGCAACGCAGGCCTTTACGGTGACCGTCCGCCTCACTGACAGGCAAGTGTTGGAGATCCTGTACGACGAACTGGGGGGCGACGGCTGGACGCGCAACACGAACTGGAAGACCGGCATGTCGCTTGAGGAGTGGTACGGTGTGTTCACCATTGACGGCTGGGTTCTTGGGCTGAGCCTCGGGGGCAATTCGCTGACGGGCGAGATTCCCTCCGAGCTGGGCGACCTGTCGGACCTCCGCTGGCTGTCGCTCGACTACAATTCGCTGACCGGGGAGATTCCGCCGGAGTTGGGCGAGCTGTCGAATCTCGAATATCTGAGTCTCGGCTCCAATCAGTTAACGGGCGGGATTCCGTCCGAGCTGGGCGGCCTGTCGAATCTCCGCGACTTGCGGCTCCACGACAATTCGCTGACCGGCGAGATCCCGCCGGAGGTCGGCGACCTGTCGAATCTCGAAATCCTATACCTCGACTACAGTTCGCTAAACGGCGCGATTCCCCCGGAGCTGGGGAGTCTGTCGAACCTCGAAGTCCTGTCGCTCGGTGACAACTCCCTGACCGGCGCGATTCCACCGGAGCTGGGTGACCTGTCGAGTCTCGAGGAGCTGAGTCTGGTCGGGAATGAGCTGACGGGTGAGATCCCCCCCGAGCTGGGCGGCCTGTCGAATCTCGAGTGGCTGGATCTCAATGGCAATTTCCTGACCGGCGCGATTCCATCGGAGCTGGGCGACCTATCGAGTCTCTTATACCTGCTTCTCGAAGGCAATTCGCTAACGGGCGCGATTCCGCCCGAGCTGGGTGGCTTGTCGAATCTCCACGTTTTGTCCCTCTACTACAATTCGCTAACCGGCGAGGTCCCGCCCGAGCTGGGCGACCTAGTGAATCTCCAATATATGTTTCTCGACCACAATTCGCTAACCGGCGAGATTCCGCACAGTTTCCTCAATCTTCCAGAACTGTCGTCGTTCTATTGGGACGACAACGACGGTCTTTGTGCGCCGAACACACCCGAGTTCGACGAATGGCTGGACGGATTTTATTGGGAAGGCCCGAGGTGCGATTGAGCTCAGGATTGGCTGTGACACGAGCTGGTGTGCAGACGCCGCGAGTCCGGGTGGGCGGCGAGGCCCCGGGCTGCCAGGGCGCGGCGAAATGGCGAGTACCGTAGCCGCCCCACGGCCTGCTTAGACACCGCCCAGCATTCCCGCGCGCGGCGAGGACGGAACCGCGATCTCCCTTGCCTCCATCCGGCCCGCAAGGTAGGCGTCGCGTCCCGCCTGCACCGCTAGCCTCATGGCCCCGGCCATCGCCACCGGGTCGGCTGCGCTCGCGATCGCCGTGTTCATGAGCACGCCGTCCACACCCTGCTCCATCGTGACGCATGCATCGGACGCCGTGCCCACCCCCGCGTCGACGATCACCGGCACCGAGAGCCGCCGTTTGATCTCGCGGATGTAGTAGCCCCTCCGTATCAGCAATCCGTGAGAAGGACGCGAACATTGTAAACCATGGATTACATATTGTAAAGCAGACATTACAGTATGGGCATCCGAGCGAAGTGGTTGAGCGAGAATGCAGCGCCGCTCCTGCCGTGGGAGCTTTCCACGGGCTGGCCAGCCTCTTGCGCATGGGCCGACCTCACGGCCATATTGATATTGGTGACACTTGGGCGACCCGCCAACAGGAGGCGTTCCGTGCCTGTAGACTATCGCCAGCGAGATGCTCGTCGCCACCGAAGGTGCGGCGCTCTCCCCCTCGCTCCGGCCGCCCCCGTCCTGGCCGCGGTCGCCGCCTGGGGGGTCGGGTGCGGCGATCCCCAGCCGCCCGTTGCAGTCGGGGATATACCGGAGCTGACGGTGTACGTCGACAGCACCGAGTCGGTCGATATCGCGGGGTACTTCAGCGACCCTGACGGAGATGTCCTCACGTACGCGGCCATCACGTCGGGCAACGGGGTGGCGACGGCGTCCGTGTCGGAGAGCGTGGTCACGGTGAGCGGCGTGTCGGAGGGTACCGACACAGTGAAGGTGACCGCGACCGACCCGGACGGGCTTTCGGCGATGCAGGTATCTTCGGTGATCGTCGGCCTCACTGACCGGCAAGTGTTGGAGATCCTGTACGACGAACTGGGCGGCGACAACTGGAGGGACAACACGGGCTGGAAGACCGACGCGCCCCTTGACGAGTGGTACGGGGTGAGCGCCAATGCGGACGGCTGGGTTGATACGCTGTTTCTCCAGAGCAATTCCCTAACCGGCGAGATTCCGCCAGAGCTGGGCGACCTGGCGAGTCTCGAATACCTGGGTCTCGGCGACAATTCCCTGTCCGGCGAGATTCCGCCGGAGCTGGGCGACCTGTCGAGTCTCCGCGAATTGTGGCTCTCCTACAATTGGCTGACCGGCGAGATTCCGCCTGAGCTGGGCGACCTGTCGTATCTCGTATACCTAGGTCTCGGCGGTCTCGGCAACAACCCGCTAACCGGCGAGATTCCGCCGGAGCTGGGCGACCTGTCGTATCTCCAGGGGTTGTATATCAGCAACAGTCAGCTGACCGGCGAGATTCCGCCGGAGCTGGGCGACCTGTCGAATCTTCGAGCGTTGTATCTCGGCGGCAATCAGCTGACCGGCGAGATTCCGCCAGAGCTGGGCGACCTGTCGAATCTCGGACAACTGGATCTCGCCCGCAATTCGCTGACCGGCGAGATTCCGCCGGAGCTGGGCGACCTGTCGAATCTCGCGTGGCTGCATATCTACGACAATCAGCTAGCCGGCGAGATTCCGCCGGAGCTGAGCGACCTGTCGAATCTCGTATACCTAGGTCTCGACGACAATCAGCTAGCCGGCGAGATTCCGCCGGAGCTGGGCGACCTGTCGAATCTCGAGTCGCTGCGGCTCAACGACAATCAGCTGACCGGCGAGATTCCATCGGAGCTGGGCGACCTGTCGAGTCTCCACCGGTTGCATCTCCACGACAATCAGCTAGCCGGCGAGATTCCGCCCGAGCTGGGCGACCTGTCGAATCTCGAGTCGCTGCGGCTCGACGTCAATCAGCTAACCGGCGAGATTCCGCCCGAGCTGGGCGACCTGTCGAATCTCGATTACCTCTACCTCGACAACAATCGGCTAACTGGCGAGCTTCCGTCCCGGCTGGGCGACCTGTCGAGTCTCAACGGCCTAGGTCTCGACAACAATCGGCTAACCGGTGAGATTCCGTCGGAGCTGGGCGACCTGTCGTATCTTACCTCTCTGTATCTCAACGACAATCAGCTGACCGGCGAGATTCCGCCCGGTTTCCTCAACCTATCGTGGCTTTGGCGGTTCTCTTGGGACGACAACGACGGTCTTTGTGTGCCGAACACAACCGAGTTCGATGATTGGCTGGACGAAATGGATAATCCGACCGGCCCGAGGTGCGATTGAGAGGAGGATTGGCTGTGCCGGATCGGAGCCGGCGCACAAGCTCGTGGGTGCAGGCGGACATCGGCGAAGCGCTGGCCCGCCGGTGCGCAACGCACGACGAATGTCTGCGGGTCCCTCCCACCGAGTGACTCAGGCGCCGTCGAGCATTCCCGCGGGCGGCGAAGACGGAACCGCGATCTCCCTCGCCTCCATCCGGCCCGCAAGGTAGGCGTCGCGTCCCGCCCGCACCGCCAGCCTCATGGCCCGGGCCATCGCCACCGGGTCGGCGGCGCTTGCGATCGCCGTGTTCATGAGCACGCCGTCCACCCCCTGCTCCATCGTGACGCACGCATCGGACGCTGTGCCCACCCCCGCGTCGACGATAACCGGAACCGAGAGCCGCCGCTTGATCTCGCGGATGTAGTAGGGGTTGACGACGCCGAGACCGCTGCCGATCGGGCTCGCGAGCGGCATCACGGCGACGCACCCTGCGTCCTCGAGGCGCAGTGCCGCAATCAGGTCGTCGGAGGTGTAGGCCATGACGCTGAAGCCCTCGCCGACCAGCTGGCGGGCCGCCTCGATCGTGGCTGCCGTGTCGGGCAGGAGGGTGCGCTCGTCGCCGATGACCTCGAGCTTTACCCACTCGCTCAGGCCTGCCGCGCGGCCTAGGCGCGCGTACCGGAGCGCGTCGGCGGCGGTGTAGCAACCGGCCGTGTTCGGCAGAAGGAAGAACTCCGCCGGATCGAGGTGGTGCAGAATGCCCTCCTCAGCCCCTCGGTCCAGATCGACGCGCCGAACCGCCACCGTCACCATCTCGGCGCCGCTCGCACGGATCGCGCCGACCATCTCGGCGTTGCTGCGGTACTTGCCCGTCCCCACGATCAGGCGCGAGGCGAAGGTCCTGCCTCCGATGACGAAATCCCCGTCGACCACGGTTGTGCCCGACACCTACCCGCCCCCCACGAAGTGAACGACCTCGAGGACGTCGGCCTCGCTGACCGGAGTGGCGTCCAGGCGGTCGCGCGCGAGGATCCGGCGGTTGTGCTCAACGACCACCATTGCGGGCTCCACACCGAGCTCGGCCAGGAGACCCGCGACGCTCAGCCCCTGGGCCACGTTCCTCGTCTCGCCGTTCAGCACGATGTTCAAGCCACCCGCCGGGGTCTCGTCAGCGTGACTCCCGTTGGGAACCGCCGCGCGTTCGTCTGGATCGTTGCGCATGGGTCTAGGTCTGGATTTGGTGAGGAAGTCGACGCTCCAACAAGAAGACTGGCAGTCCATGGATAAACTAAGGCGAGCACCGAGAGGGGCGCTGCGGCGGGGGTCCTGTTCGCGGACCGCCCCATCTGGCGGGCGCGCCTCCCTCCGGCCCGTTCTGACCGCCTCGGTCCTGGTCGTAGCAGCACTCGGGGCGGCCTGCTGCGGCGAGAACGAGCCGCCCACGGCTAGAGCCATACCGGGACTGACGATCGACGTCCGCCGCACGGATTCGGTCGATGTCGCGAGGTACTTCAGCGATCCCGACACCGGTGTCCTTGCGTACGCGGCCATCACGTCGGGCAACGGGGTGGCGACGGCGTCCGTGTCGGAGAGCGTGGTCACGGTGAGCGGCGTGTCGGAGGGCGCATCCGAAGTGACGGTGACGGCGACTGAACGGGCGGGCTGTCGGCGTCTCAGGACTTCGCCACAACCGTCCGTCGCCTCACTGAGCGGCGAGTCTAGAAGTGTAAACTATGATTTACATTATGTAACCTAGACATTACAATGCGGTCGCTCGGAAGACGCCGACCCTCGGTGCCGACAGCGGTGAAACGCCGGACTGGAGGTTCTGTCGGCCGCCGTACGGCTGCCCAGCTTCTTGCGCATGGCGCAGCCTCAAGGCAGGTTGCCACCACACATTGACCCGCCAACGGGAGGCGTGCCATGTCCGTAGACTATCGCCACCGGGATACTCATCGCCACCGAAGGGGCGGCGCTCTATCCCTCGCCTTGAGCGTATCCGTCCTGGCTGCGGTCGCCGCATGGGCGGTCGGGTGTGGCGAGCCCCAGCCGCCCGTTGCAGTCGGGGACATACCGGAGCTGACGGTGTACGTCGACAGCACCGAGTCGGTTGATATCGCGGGGTACTTCAGCGACCCTGACGGAGATGCCCTCACGTACGCGGCCTTCGTATCGGACACCGAGGTGGCGACGGCGTCCGTGTCGGAGAGCGTGGTCACGGTGAGCGGGGTGTCGGTGGGTACCGACACGGTGGCGGTGATTGCGACTGACCCGGACGGACTTACGGCGAGGCAGGCCTTTTCGGTGACTGTCCGCCTCACTGACCGGCAAGTGTTGGAGATCCTGTACGACGAACTGGGCGGCGACAACTGGGGAGTCACCACGAACTGGAAGACCGACGCACCGCTTGAGGAGTGGTTCGGGGTGAGCACGGGTGCGGACGGCCGGGTTGATACGCTGGAACTCTCCAACAATTCGCTAACCGGTGAGATCCCGCCCGAGCTGGGCGACCTGTCGGATCTCGAATACCTGAGTCTCGGCTACAATTCGCTGACCGGCGAGATTTCGCCCGAGCTGGGGTACCTGTCGAATCTCGAATGGCTGTCTTTCCACGGCAATTTCCTAAGCGGCGAGATTTTGCCCGAACTAAGTGACTTGTCGAATCTCAACAGGTTGTACCTCTCCGACAATCGACTAACCGGCGAGATTCCGTCCTGGCTGGGCGACCTATCGAATCTCGAAACCCTGAATCTCAGCAACAACCAGCTAACTGGTGAGATCCCGTCCCGGCTGGGCGACCTGTCGAGTCTCGAAGGCCTAGGTCTCGGCAACAATCAACTAACCGGGGAGATTCCGCCGTGGCTGGGCGACCTGTCGAATCTCGAATACCTGGATCTCGGCAACAATCAGCTAACCGGCGGGATTCCTTCGGGGCTGGGCGACCTGTCGAATCTCGAATGGCTGCATCTCGGCGGTAATTCGCTCACCGGCGAGATTCCCCCAGAGCTGAGTAATCTGTCGAATCTCTTTTGGCTGGAACTTCCCAACAATTCGCTCACCGGCGAGATCCCGACCGAGCTGGGTGACCTGTCTGATCTCTACGCGTTGTATCTCAACGACAATCAGCTTACCGGTGGGATTCCTTCAGGGCTGGGCGACGTGTCGAATCTCAGAGATCTGTATCTCAACAACAATCAGCTTACCGGCGAGATTCCGCCAGAGCTGGGCGACCTGTCGAATCTCGACGATCTGTATCTCGGCAACAATCTGCTAACCGGTGAGATTCCGCCGTGGCTGGGCGACCTGTCAAATCTCAACTATCTGTATCTCGGCAACAATCAGCTAACCGGCGGGATTCCACCGGAGCTGGGCGACCTGTCTTATCTCTACAACTTGTATATCAACGACAATCAGCTAACCGGCGAGATCCCGCCAGAGCTGGGTGACCTGTCGAATCTCACCAGGTTGTATCTCAACGACAATCAGCTTACCGGCGAGATTCCGCCAGATTTCCTCAACCTATCGGCGCTCTGGTGGTTCTCTTGGGACGACAATGACGGTCTTTGTGCGCCCGACACCAGCGAGTTCGACGAATGGCTGGACGAAATGCTGGAACGGAGTGGCCCGAGGTGCGATTGAGGGGAGGATTGCCTGTGACGAACGGCAGCCAGCGCACGGACTCGCAAATGCGCGCGGGCGGCGAAGCGCGGGGCCGTCAGGCCACGGCGAATGGCGAATGCCGTAGCCGCCCCACGATGACCTCGAGCTTCACCCACTCGCTCAGGCCTGCGGCGCGGCCCAGCCGGGCGTAGCGTAGCGCGTCGGCGACGGTGTAGCACCCAGCCGTGTTCGGCAGGAGGAAGAACTCCGCCGGATCGAGGTGGTGCAGAATGCCCTCCTCCGCGCCTCGGTCCAGGTTGACGCGCCGAACCGCCACAGTCACCATCTGGGCACCGCTCGCACGGATCGCAGCGACCATCTCGGCGCTGCTGCGGTACTTGCCCGTCCCCACGATCAGGCGCGAGGCGAAGGTCCTGCCTCCGATGACGAAATCCCCGTCGACCACGGTTGTGCCCGACACCTACCCGCCCCCCACGAAGTGAACGACCTCGAGGACGTCGGCCTCGCTGACCGGAGTGGCGTTCGCCACAACCGTCCGCCGCCTCACTGAGCGGCGAGTCTAGAAGTGTAAACTATGATTTACATTTTGTAACCTAGAGATTACCATGCGGTCGCTCGGAAGACGCCGACCCTCGATGCCGACAGCGGTGAAACGCCGGACTGGAGGTTCTGTCGGCCGCCGTACGGCTGCCCAGCTCCTTGCGCATGGCGCAGCCTCAAGGCAGGTTGCCACCACACATTGACCCGCCAACGGGAGGCGTGCCATGTCCGTAGACTATCGCCACCGGGATACTCATCGCCACCGAAGGGGCGGCGCTCTATCCCTCGCCTTGAGCGTATCCGTCCTGGCTGCGGTCGCCGCATGGGCGGTCGGGTGTGGCGAGCCCCAGCCGCCCGTTGCAGTCGGGGACATACCGGAGCTGACGGTGTACGTCGACAGCACCGAGTCGGTTGATATCGCGGGGTACTTCAGCGACCCTGACGGTGATGTCCTTACATACGCGGCCATCGTATCGGACGACGGGGTGGCGACGGCGTCCGTGTCGGAGAGCGTGGTCACGGTGAGCGGGGTGTCGGTGGGTATGGACACGGCGAGGGTGTGGGCGACCGACCCGGACGGGCTTTCGGCGATGCAGGTATTTTCGGTGACCGTCGGCCTCACTGACCGGCAAGTGTTGGAGATCCTGTACGACGAACTGGGCGGCGACAACTGGGAAGGCAGCACGAACTGGAAGACCGACAAGCCGCTTGACGAGTGGCACGGGGTGGGGACCAACGTGGCTGGCCGGGTTGATACGCTGCAACTCGGTCGCAATTCTCTCACCGGCGAGCTCCCACCCGAGCTGGGCTACCTGTCGAGTCTTGAAGCTCTGGGGCTCCACAACAATTCGCTAACCGGCGAGATTCCGCCGGAGCTGGGCGACCTGTCGAATCTCGTAGGCCTGGATCTCGGCAACACTCAGCTAGCCAGCGAGATTCCGTCGGAGCTCGGCTACCTGTCTAATCTCGTAGGCCTGGATCTCGGCAACACTCAGCTAACCGGCAAGATTCCGCCGGATCTGGGCGACCTGTCGAGTCTCGAGGAGCTGGATCTCAGTCGCAACTCGCTAACCGGCGAGATACCACCCGAGCTGGGCTACCTGTCGAGTCTCAAATACCTGCGTCTCTACGAAAACTCACTAACCGGCGAGATTCCGCCCGAACTGGGTGACCTGTCGAATCTCGAGGGCCTGCTTCTCAACGACAATCAGCTAACCGGCGAGATTCCGCCCGAGCTGGGCGGCCTGTCGAATCTCGTCGGGTTGAATCTCGACGACAATCAGCTAACCGAGATTCCGCCCGAGCTGGGCGGCCTGTCGAATCTCGGCGGGTTGTATCTCAACGGCAATCAGCTGACCGGCGAGATTCCGCCCGAGCTGGGCGACCTGTCGAGTCTCGTAGGCCTGGGTCTCGGCAACAATTCGCTCACCGGCGAGATTCCGCCCGAGCTGGGTAATCTGTCGAATCTCTGGGTCCTGGAACTCGATAGCAATGCGCTAACCGGCGAGATTCCGCCAGAGCTGGGCGGCCTGTCGAGTCTCTTATACTTGTATCTCCACCACAACCAGCTAACCGGCGAGATTCCGACCAAGCTGGGCGACCTGTCGAGTCTCAGCGAGTTGTATCTCAACGACAATCAGCTAACCGGCGAGATTCCGCCGGAGCTGGGCGACCTGTCGAGTCTCAGCAGGTTGTATCTCAACGACAATCAGCTAACCGGCGAGATTCCGCCGGAGCTGGCCGACCTGTCGAGTCTCTTGAATCTGGATCTCGGCAACAATCAGCTAACCGGCGGGGTTTCGCCGGAGCTGGGCGACCTGTCGAATCTCTACAGGTTGTATCTCAACGACAATCAGCTAACCGGCGAGATGCCGCCGGAGCTGGGCGACCTGTCGTATCTTACCAGGTTGTACCTTAACGACAATCAGCTAGCCGGCGAGATTCCGCCAGATTTCCTCAACCTATCGGCGCTCTGGTGGTTCTCTTGGGACGACAATGACGGTCTTTGTGCGCCCGACACCAGCGAGTTCGACGAATGGCTGGACGAAATGCTGGAACGGAGCGGCCCGAGGTGCGATTGAGGGGAGGATTGCCTGTGACGAACGGCAGCCAGCGCACGGACTCGCAAATGCGCGCGGGCGGCGAAGCGCGGGGCCGTCAGGCTACGGCGAATGGCGAATGCCGTAGCCGCCCCACGATGACCTCGAGCTTCACCCACTCGCTCAGGCCTGCGGCGCGGCCCAGCCGGGCGTAGCGTAGCGCGTCGGCGACGGTGTAGCACCCAGCCGTGTTCGGCAGGAGGAAGAACTCCGCCGGATCGAGGTGGTGCAGAATGCCCTCCTCCGCGCCTCGGTCCAGGTTGACGCGCCGAACCGCCACAGTCACCATCAGGGCACCGCTCGCACGGATCGCAGCGACCATCTCGGCGTTGCTGCGGTACTTGCCCGTCCCCACGATCAGGCGCGAGGCGAAGGTCCTGCCTCCGATGACGAAATCCCCGTCGACCACGGTTGTGCCCGACACCTACCCGCCCCCCACGAAGTGAACGACCTCGAGGACGTCGGCCTCGCTGACCGGAGTGGCGTTCGCCACAACCGTCCGCCGCCTCACTGAGCGGCGAGTCTAGGAGTGTAAACTCTGATTTACATTATGTAATCTTATGATTACAATGTGGCCGCTCGGAAAGACGCGAATCCTCGGTGCCGAGAGAGGCGAAGCACCGGGCTGGAAACTTGTCGGCCGCCGCGCCCCTGCCTAGCTTCTTGCTCATGGGCCGACCTCAAGGCCACATTGACGACACCTATCGACCCGCCAGCAGGAGGCGTGCCATGTCCGTAGATTGTCACCACCGGGATACTCATCGCCACCGAGAGATTGGTGCTCTCCACCCCGCCCTGGGCGTCTCCGTCCTGGTCGGGGTCGCCGCCTGGGTCGTTGGGTGCAGCGACGACAACGATCCCCAGCAGCCCGTTGCGGTCGGGGATATACCGGAGCTGACGGTGTACGTCGACAGCACCGAGTCGGTCGATATCGCTGGGTACTTCAACGACCCTGACGGAGATGTCCTCACGTACGCGGCCATCACGTCGGGCAACGGGGTGGCGACGGCGTCCGTGTCGGAGAGCGTGGTCACGGTGAGCGGCGTGTCGGAGGGTACCGACACAGTGAAGGTGACCGCGACCGACCCGGACGGGCTTTCGGCGATGCAGGTATCTTCGGTGATCGTCGGCCTCACTGACCGGCAAGTGTTGGAGATCCTGTACGACGAACTGGGCGGCGACGGCTGGAGGGACAACACGGGCTGGAAGACCGACGCGCCCCTTGACGAGTGGTACGGGGTGAACACGGATGCGGACGGCTGGGTTGATACGCTGTTTCTCTGGAGCAATTCTCTAACCGGCGAGATCCCGCCCGAGCTGAGGTACCTGTCGAATCTCGAGTGGCTGGATCTCGGCCACAATTCGCTGACCGGCGAGATTCCGCCGGAGCTGGGCGACCTATCGAATCTCGAGTGGCTGTATCTCGGCCACAATTCGCTGACCGGCGAGATTCCGCCGGAGCTGGGCGACCTGTCGTATCTCTACGCGTTGTATCTCAACAACAGTCAGCTGACCGGCGAGATTCCACCCGAGCTGGGCGAGCTGTCGAATCTCGAATACCTGGGTCTCGGCGGCAATTCGCTGACCGGCGAGATTCCGCCGGAGCTGGGCGACCTGTCGAATCTCGAATGGCTGCTGCTCAACGACAATCAGCTAGCCGGCGAGATTCCGCCGGAGCTGGGCGACCTGTCGAATCTCGAGTGGCTGCGGCTCCACAACAATCAGCTAACCGGCGAAATTCCGCCAGAGCTGAGCGACCTGTCGATTCTATCTTGGTTGTCTCTCAACGACAATCAGCTAACCGGCGAGCTTCCGCCGGAGCTGGGTGACCTGTCGAATCTCACTAGGTTGTATCTCAACGACAATCAGCTAGCCGGCGAGATTCCGCCGGAGCTGGGCGACCTGTCGAATCTCGTATGGCTGGAACTCAACAACAATCAGCTGACCGGCATTCCGGCCGAGCTGGGCGACCTGTCGAATCTCGCATTTCTATATCTTCACGACAATCAGCTAACCGGTGAGATTCCGCCAGAGCTGGGTAATCTGCCGTATCTCCAGAGTTTGTATCTCAACGACAATCAGCTAACCGGCGAGATTCCTTCGGAGCTGGGTGACCTGTCGAATCTCTACACGTTGTATCTCAACGACAATCAGCTTACCGGCGAGATTCCGCCAGAGCTGGGCGACCTGTCGAATCTCATAATGTTGTTTCTCTTCGACAATCAGCTGACCGGCGAGATCCCGCCCGAGCTGGGCGACCTGTCTAAGCTCGTACGGCTAGAACTCAACGACAATCAGCTAACCGGCGAGATCCCGCCCGATTTCCTCAACCTGTCGGCGCTGTTGTGGTTCCATTGGTTTGACAACGACGGCCTTTGTGCGCCGAACACAATCGAGTTCGATGATTGGCTGGACGAAATGGAGGAATGGAGTGGCCGGAGGTGCGATTGAGTTCAGAGCTCCTCAAGGTAGCGCCCCACAGCCGCTCCCGGGTCGCGTGCCCCCCAGACCCCGCTCGCCGCCGCCACCCCATGGGCGCCGACGTCCCGCAGTCCGCGAGCTTCGGCCGGACCCACTCCGCCGATCGCGAGCACGGGAAGCCCGGTAGCGACGCAGGCGGCCGCGACCGCCTCCGGGCCGATCGCGCTGCCGCCCGGGTGGGACGGGGTGGGGTACACGGAGCCCAGAAGGAGCCAGCTCGCCCCGCTCCCGTCGAGTTCGGGCGCCTGTGCAGGCGAGTGTATCGACCTGCCGAGGAGCAGCACCCGGCGCGGTGATTCGGTTGGGCCGGACCTCCGGGCGGCACTTCGCACAACGGCCAACGCCTCCGCAACCCCGAGCGAGTCCTCCCGGAGCTGTGCACCCCCGGCCGCCACCGCAAGCGCCACATCGACCCGGTCGTTGACGACGATCAGCGTCCCAAGCTCCGCCGCCTCGCCCACCAGCCACTCCGCCACCTCGCAGAGGCGTGCCGCGGAGCTCGAGCGCGCCCGCAGGTGGAGCGCCACCCGGCCCCGCCCGGCTTGCGCCACGGCCAGCAACCTCCTCCTCCAGTCGGGAGCGGCGATCACAGCGTCGCCCGCGACGACGTGCAATCTCGGGACCCGCTGGGCATTCTCCGTGCCAAGGCTACGAGAGGACATCGCCCACGCGCGCGCCGCGGCCGCATAGCCACGCCTCGGCCGCGATGCGCCGCCGACCCGGCTGCTGGACCTCGCCGATCCGGAGCGCCCCGTCGCCCGAGGCCACCACAAGCCCGCCCCTGGGGTCGGCCCCCAGCACTTCCCCGGGCGAGGCGCCGACGCGCCGGAGCTCCCCCAGGTCGGCCTCCTGCATCACCACGGGTGCAAAGAGCTTGAGGGGGGTGCCGTTCAGGACGCTCCACGCGCCGGGCACCTCGTCCATCGCCCGGATCAGGCAAGACACCTTCCGTGCGCTCCTCCTCCAGTCGATCCGCGCCGACCTCCGGTCCACCTTGGGGGCGAAGGTGGCCGCCTCGTGGTCCTGCTCCACCTCACTGAGCGGGCCCTGCTCCAGCCGCGCCAGGGTATCTGCAAGGAGCTCCGCGCCGAGCTCGGAGAGGTGCCGCGACAGCGCCGCGGCCGTGTCGGTGTCGCCTATTGGCACCATCGTCTGGGCGAGTATGGGGCCTGCGTCCATCGCCTGCACCATCCGCATGATCGTCACCCCGGTGGTGTCGAAGCCGTGCGCGATCGCCCAGTTGATCGGCGCCGCCCCGCGCAGAGCCGGGAGCAGCGACGGATGCACGTTGAGCGACCCCCGCTCGGGTGCCTCGACCAGGGCACTGGAGAGGAACTGGCCGTACGCGACCACCACCGAAACATCTGCGCCGAGGTCTCGCACCTCCTCGACGAAGTCGGGGTCGCGAGTGTTTTCCGGGGCCAGCACCCGGTATCCGCGCTCCTCGGCAAGGGTTCTGACCGGGGACGGCTTCGGCTTCCTTCCTCTCCCCGCGGGACGGTCCGGACGCGTCACCACCGCGGCGATCCGGTGGCCTGCGTCAGCCACCGCCCGCAGCGCGGGAAGGGCGAAGGCGGGCGTTCCCCAGAAGATCAGGCGCAATCGGCCTTCACCCGGCCCCAGCCCGCAGCTTCCGCCACTTGCGGAGGAGGAGAGAGCGCTTCAGCTGCGAAACGCGGTCGATGAAGAGGACTCCGTCCAGGTGGTCGATCTCGTGCTGGAGCGCCCTGGCCAGGAGCCCTTCGGCCTCGATCCGCACCGGAGCGCCCTCCGTATCCGACCCCTCGACCACCACGCGGGCGGGTCGGGGGACGAGCTCCTCGATCCCCGGGATGCTGAGACATCCCTCGACCGCCTTCTCGATCGTCCCGCCCCGCTCGGCGACGACCGGATTGACGAGGGCGTGCCGGTGCCGCACACCATCCTCCTCCGCTACGTCCACCACCAGGACCCGTTCGGAGACCCCCACCTGCGGCGCCGCCAGGCCGATGCCCCCGGCATCGTACATCGTGTCGAACATGTCCCGGACCAGTCGGCGGGTCTCCTCCGTCACCGCCTCGACCGGACGCGCCCGCTCGCGCAGGAGCTTGTCGCCCATGATCCGGATCTCGCGCAGCGCCATGGTACCCGCCTATCGGCCGCAGACCGTGGTGTGCGGCAGCTACTCCGCCTCGATCTTGCGCGAGATGTGACCCCGGTCCACAACGAGGCGCGTGTCCTCGCCCGTCTTGATCGTGAGCGCCTTGTCGGTGGCGTGGACGATGACCCCCAGGATGCCGCCGCTCGTCATCACCTGATCGCCGCGGGCGAGCTCGCTGAGCATCGCCTGGTGGCGCATCCTCTCCTTCCTCTGAGGCCGGATCAGGATGAAGTAGAAGATCGTGAAGATCGCCAGGAGCTGAAACACCAGCACCATCGTGGAGTTCGCTCCCTCGCGGGGGACCAGGGGCGGCGGCGCGGAGGCCAGCGCGAGGGAGAGGCTTGCTGGGTGTGGCACGGGGTCGAGCGCTCCTTGAGTCCTATTTCTGTCGGCGACGTTCGGGGTTCCGGGCGGCGCGGTAGCGTTCGAGCCAGTCGCGCATCCACCCGCTAAAGGTACCGCACCGGATGTGCGCTCGCGATGTGCCGGCCAGCCCGATCAGGAAGCGCAGGTTGTGAATCGAGACCAGGCGGTGGCCGAGGCGTTCGCCCGCGACGAGCAGGTGGCGAATGTAGGAGCGATCGTACGAACGGCAGGCGTCGCAGTCGCAATCGGGGTCGATGGGACGGCGGTCGAGGCGGAACCGTGCGGCCTTCAGGTTGACCTGCCCCTCGGTGGCCGTCCACGCCGTACCGTGTCGCGCATTCCGGGTCGGCGCCACGCAGTCGAACATGTCGCAGCCACGCGCGATCGCCTCCAGGAGGTCGTCGGGGTAGCCGACCCCCATCAGGTAGCGGGGCAGGTGTGCGGGGATGGCGTCGTGGAGGGCGTCGAGCACACGCCACATCCTGGGCTTGGCCTCGCCGACCGAGAGCCCCCCGATCCCGACGCCCGGCCATTCCCCCATAGCGAGCGCGGCCTCTACCTGCTCGACCCTCAGGTCCCGGTAGACGCTGCCCTGCACTATGGGAAAGAGCGCCTGGGGGCGACCGCCACCCCCTACCTCGGGTCCACCCTCGAAGGCGGTCCGACAGCTGGAGAGCCACGCCATCGTCCGCCGACAGGCCTGCATCGCCTCCTGTCGGGACGCGCCGCCAGGGGGGCAGTGGTCGAAGGCCATGATCACGTCGGCGCCGAGCCGTCGCTGAAGCTCCGTCACTCCCTCGGGGGTGAAGCGGTGCTCGCTTCCGTCTATGTGGCTGCGGAAGGTGACGCCGTCGTCGTCGACTGCGCGCGTGGCCGCGAGCGAGAAGACCTGGTAGCCACCGGAGTCGGTCAGGACCGGACCTCGCCAGCGCATGAAGTCGCGCACTCCGCCCGAGCTCGCCACGACCTCGGCGCCGGGGCGCAGGTGAAGGTGGTAGGTGTTGGCGAGCAGGACGGACGCTCCCACCCCGACCAGCTCCTCCGGAGATAGGCCCTTCACCGTACCCAGCGTCCCGACCGGCATGAAGACCGGGGTCTCGACAGCGTGCCGCCCCACCCGGAGCCGCCCCGCCCGCGCCGCGCCCTCGACCGAGTCGAGCTCGAAGCGGAGATCGCCCCGAACGTCCGTCACGGGAGCACCGCCATGGCATCTCCATACGAGTAGAAGCGGTAGCGTCTCCGGATCGCCTCCCCGTAGATCCGCCTGGTGGCGTCGAGCCCGACGAAGGCCGCCACGAGCATCAGCAGGGTGGAGCGGGGAAGGTGGAAGTTGGTGATCAGGCAGTCGACCGCGCGAAAGGTGTGCGGCGGACGGACGAAGAGGTCGGTGCTTCCCGCCCCGGGCCCGATGCGATCTCTCCCCTCGGCGACGCTCTCGAGCGTCCTGACCACCGTCGTCCCCACCGCCCAGACGCGGCCGCCCAGATGGCGACAGCGCCCATAGGCCTCGGCCAGATCCTCGGAGACTTCGTACTCCTCGTGGTCGAGCGCGTGTTCGCCGGGGTCGGCGGCCTCGATCGGACGGAATGTGGAGGCGCCCACATGGAGGGTGAGGGCCCTTCGCTGCACCCCCCTCGCCTCGATCTCCGCCAGCAGCTCGCGGGAGAAGTGCAGCCCCGCCGTCGGCGCGGCCACCGACCCGTCGCGGCTGGCGTAGACGGTCTGGTAGCGCTCCCAGTCGAGTGCTGACGGATCGCGGCCCAGGTAGGGCGGCAGGGCCAGCTGGCCCTGCCGATTCAGCGCCTCCGGCACCGAGAGGGGACCCTCGATCCTCACCAGTCGGCCGCCCTTCGCAGTGGAGTCGACGATTCGGACCGACACTTCGGGCGAGACGACGACAACCCGTCCGGGCCGGAGCTTGCGCCCCGGTCGCACCATCGCCTCCCAGAGCCGGGGATCGGCCCCGTTGACGGGACGAAGGAGGAGCACCTCGGCGGTGGCACCGGTCGGCTTGCGTCCGACGAGACGGGCGGGAACCACCCGCGAGTTGTTGACGACGAGCAGATCGGTGGGCGAGAGGAGCTCGGGGAGGTCGCGGAAGCGCCGGTGCGAAATCTCGCCGCTCGACCTGGTCCACACGAGCAGCCGCGAGTCGGAGCGCCGCTCGGAGGGATAGCGGGCGATCAGCTCAGGGGGGAGCTCGTAGTCGAAAGCATGCATTACGGGACGGACAGGCGAGCGAAGCGGTTCCAGCCGCGGGTACGAGTCATTGTAAACCATGGATTACATATTGTAAAGCATAGTTTACAGGCCGGACACGCGGGCGAAGCTGTTCAGCGGGTTCGCGGCGCTATCCAAAGAGCCCGGGCTGCCCCTCGTCGACTTCGGCTCCGCCCGCCCGGTCGGCCGGAAGCTCCCGGCCGCAGAGCTCGTAGGCCCGGGGAGTGGCCAACCGCCCGCGCGGCCCCCTTGCCACCAGCCCCTCGCGGATCAGGAAGGGCTCGTATACCTCCTCGAGGGTGCCGGAGTCCTCGCCCAGCGCCACGGCGAGCGAGTTCAACCCCACTGGCCCCCCGTCGAACTTGTCGATGATGGCGAGCAGGACCCGCGTGTCCATCGCGTCCAGGCCGTGCTCGTCGACGTCCAGCAGGTCGAGGGCTGAGCGCACCACCTCGGGCTCCAGGACCCCCGACGCCCGCACCTCGGCGAAGTCGCGCACCCTGCGGAGTAGCCGGTTCGCCACCCGCGGGGTTCCGCGAGCACGTCGTGCCAGCTCGCGCATCCCGGCATCGGTCGCCCCGACCCCCATCAGCTCGGCGCTCCGCTCGAGGATGACGGCCAGCTCCTCCGGCGGGTAGAAGGAGAGCCGCTCGGTGATCCCGAAGCGCGCCCGCATCGGCGCCGTCAGGAGCCCGAAGCGGGTCGTGGCGCCGACCAGGGTGAAGGGCTCGACCGCCATCGTCATCGTCTGGGCGCGCGGTCCCTCCGAGAGGCGCACCTCGACCCGGTAGTCCTCCATCGCGGGGTAGAGGAACTCCTCGATCACCGGGCGGAGGCGGTGAATCTCGTCGATGAAGAGGATGTCGCCGTCGCGCAGATTGGTGAGGGCGCCCACCAGGTCGGCCGGCTTCTCGAGTACGGGGCCTGAGGTGTGCGTGAAGTTGACCTGCATCTCGCGCGCCAGGAGCATGGCCAGCGTCGTCTTGCCGAGACCGGGAGGGCCGTGAAAGAGGATGTGGTCGAGCGGCTCGCGCCGCGCAGTGGCCGCCTCGATAGCGATGCCGAGAACCTCCTTGAGGCGCTCCTGGCCGATGAAGTCGGCAAGGCTCCGCGGCCTGAGCGACCCCTCCGCCCCGCGCTCGTCGGGAAGCGCCTCGGGGGTGGTGACCTCGACCCGGCTAGCCACGGGCTGCTACCTGCCTTTCGCCGGGCGGCGGCCGGCAAGCACCCGCCTGACGAGCTCCTCGCTCCCCTCCGCCTCCCCCTGCCCCATCGCCTTCTGCACGGCGGCGTCCGCATCGGCGAATGTGTACCCGAGGCCGGTGAGCGCCGCGACGGCCTCCGCGGCAACGCCGGCCTTCCCATCGGGAGCGCCCTCGGAGGCGGCGATGTCACCCACCTTGTCGGCCAGATCCAGGATTATGCGCTCCGCCGTCTTCTTGCCGAGTCCGCTCACCTGCACCAGCGCGTTCGCGTCCTCCGACGCGATCGCCCGCGCCAGCCGGCCAGCCCGGTAGGCGCTTAGCATCGCCATCGCGAGGCGGGGACCCACCGTGTGCACCCCGAGAAGCCGTCGAAAGAGCGCCCGCTCGCTCTCCTCCACGAAGCCGTAGAGGCAGGGCGCGTCGTCCTGGACGACGTAGGCGGTAAGGAGCGTCGCGTCGCCGCCGGGCGGGGGCAGACGGCCGTGCACCGAAAGCGGAACGTGCATCTCGTAGACGACCCCACCCGCCGTTTCGAGCTCGGCGCGCCCGGGCTCGAGCGCCAGCAGCCTTCCCTTGACCCTCGCTATCACGGCGACACCCGGCCCGCTCCGGTCGTCCGGGCCACCCCGCCCACCGGTACAAGCGGTGCGCGGAAGTGGTGGCAGAGCGCCGCCGCCACACCGTCGGCCGCGTCGCTCGGGGTGGGGTCGGCCGCGAGCCCGAGGTGGCTCCGCACCATGAAGGCGACCTGCTCCTTCGTAGCCGTGCCACTCCCCGCCACGGCGCGCTTGATCTGGGCGGGTGCGTACTCCGCGACCGCGAGACCCCGCCCGACAGCCGCCACCACGATCGCGCCGCGCGCCTGCCCGAGCGTAAGGGCGCTCCGGGCGTTGCGGCCGTGGAAGGCGCTCTCGAGCGACATCGCCGTCGGCGAGTAGTGGTCGATGAGGGTGCCGACCTCCAGGTGGATCTCGTAGAGCCTCTTATGCAGCGAGCGGCCCCGCGAGGTCCTGATCGCCCCGCACGCCACGAGCTCCATCCTGGTCGTCGTGGCGCGCGGACCGGACGCGACAACCCCGAATCCCGTCACGGCGGTGCCGGGATCGATCCCCAGCACCACAATCCTGGTGCGCGAGTCCGTCAACGCTTCTGCGCCAGGAGCGCCTCGTCCAGGTCGGCGTTGGAGTCGACGTGCTGCACGTCGTCGTGGCCGTCGAGCAGTTCGAGCAGCTTGAGGAGCTGCCCACCATCGCGGCCGCTCACCGCGATCTCGTTCTTCGCCACCATCGCCAGCTCCGCGGCCACCACCGGGATCCCCGCCGAGACCAGCTCCTGGCGCACTTCGTGGAGGGTACCGGCCTCGGTGGTCACCACGTACTCCCCGTTCACGCTCGCAACATCCTCGGCACCTGCCTCCACAGCAGCCTCGAAGACCGCGTCCTCGTCCAGATCGGACCCGTCCACGGTGATCACGCCCCTGCGGTCGAACTGCCACGCCACCGACCCGGAGGTGCCCAGATTGCCGCCGTTCTTGTCCAGGATGTGGCGCACCTCGGCCACCGTGCGCTTCTGGTTGTCGGTGAGCGTCCGAATGTAGAGCGCCACGCCGCCGGGGCCGTAGCCCTCGTAGGCGATCTCCTCGTAGGTGACGCCCTCCAGCTCCCCGGTGCCCCGCTTGATCGCCCGGTCGATGTTCTCCTGCGGCATGTTGGCGGCCTTGGCCGTGTCGACCGCGAGGCGGAGGCGCGGGTTGAAGTTGGGGTCGCCCCCGCCTTCCCTGGCCGCCACGGTGAGTTCCCGGATCAGCTTGGTGAAGACCTGCCCGCGCCGCTGGTCGTTGACGGCCTTCTTGCGCTTGATCTGCGCCCACTTGCTGTGCCCCGCCACGGCGGACTCCCTTCGGTGCGGGTGGGTGGAGGAGGGGCGGCAGGAGAGTGGCCCGCCGACCGCCGGGCTCGAAAAAATATACAGCAGGCGGCGCGGCTGTCGGGACCGTGTGTCCTACTGGATGCGCGATGTTCTTGCGCAACTGGTGCCTTTGGCTACGGTATGCCGCGCAGTCCCTGGATGGTCCGGTGAACTTCGCTGCGTTGGTACCCGACGGGCACCTTGCGTATCATTACCGTCGCCCTGCCAGCCAAGGCGCGGCCCGCGGATGGTCTGTCCACGCTGCTAGGAGAGCCTGCCGGAAGTGACATTGCCAACCGAAGCGGTTCAGCCGGAGGAAGCGCCGCTGCTAGGATACGCCCCCACCGGCAAGGACAGCGGGAAGGTCAAGCCCAAGGGCACCACTCGGATCCGCGCCCACCGCAGACTGAAGACGATCGCGATCGCCGACCGCAAGCCGCCGTGGCTGAAGGTGCGCTCGCCGGGAGGTCCGAACTACCTGCGCCTCAAGCGGCTCATGCGCAGCCAGGCGCTGCACACGGTCTGCGAGGAGGCTGGCTGTCCGAACATCGGGGAGTGCTGGGAGGCCGGCACCGCCACCTTCATGATCCTGGGCGATGTCTGCACCCGCGCCTGCAAGTACTGCGCCGTGGCCCACGGGCTCCCCACCGGGCTCGATCTCGACGAGCCGCGGCGCGTCGCCGAGACGATCGAGGCGATGGCGCTCGAGCATGTGGTCATCACCTCGGTCAACCGGGACGAGCTGGCCGACGGCGGCGCCGGCGTCTACGCCTCCACCATCCGCGAGGTGCGCACCCGGCTGCCGGAGTGCTCGGTCGAGGTGCTGATCCCCGACTTCAAGGGCGACGAGGATGCGCTTCGGATGGTGATGGAGGCGCGCCCCGCGATCCTGGGCCACAACCTGGAGACCGTCGAGCGGCTGCATCCCGAGGTGCGTCCGGGCGGGCGCTACTGGCGCTCGATCTCGTACCTGGGACTCGCGAAGCGGATCAACCCCTCGATCCTCACCAAGACCGGGGTCATCCTCGGGATGGGGGAGACCGAGGGCGAGATACGCCAGGCGATGGGCGACCTGCGCGAAGCATCGGTCGACATCCTGACGCTCGGGCAGTACCTGCGTCCGTCGAGGCAGCACATTCCAGTTGCCCGGTGGGTGACCCCGTCGGAGTTCGAGGAGTGGAAGGCGATCGGCGAGGGGGAGTACGGCTTCGGCCACGTCGAGTCCGGCCCCCTGGTGCGCTCCAGCTACCACGCCAAGGAGCAGGCGCGCGAGGTCGAGGCGGGGGGTGCCGGACCGATCACCGAGGTTCTGGAGGTTGATCTGCCGGCCCCGGCCGAGGTGTTCGCTCCGTGCGGCGCCAGCTCTGGGGTGGGCTGACTCGTGCCCTCCGCGGGAACCGAGAAGGGCGACATGCCGGGAGGGGTCGCCGCGTCCGAGGCCCAGGGTGGCCCCGATGAGGGTGGAATCGCCGGGTTCTCGCGCGAGGAGCTGCACGCCCTCCTCGCCGAGATGCTCCTCTACCGCCGCTTCGAGGAGAAGGCGGAGGAGGCGTACGCAATCGGGAAGATCGGCGGGTTCTGCCACCTCCACATCGGTCAGGAGGCGCTCTCCGCAGGCGCGATCGGGCCGCTCCGGAGCGACGACCAGGTCATCACCGCCTACCGCGAACACACCCAGGCGATCGCAAAGGGGATATCGCCGAGGGCGGCGATGGCGGAGCTCTTCGGGCGGGTGGACGGATGCTCGGGGGGACGGGGCGGGTCGATGCACCTCTTCGACCCCTCGGTGGGGTTCTACGGCGGCCACGGGATCGTGGGCGGCCAGATTCCGCTCGGCGCCGGGCTCGCGTGGGCGATCCGCTACCGGGGGGGCGACCAGATCTGCCTCTGCTTCATGGGCGACGCAGCCGTCAACCAGGGCGCCTTCCTAGAGTCGCTCAACATGTCCGCGATCTGGCAGCTGCCGATCATCTACGTGGTCGAGAACAACGGATACGGGATGGGGACGGCCTTCTCGCGCGTCTCCGTCACCGAGATGGAGAGCCGCTCCGGCGCCTACGGCATCCCGGCGCACACCGTGGACGGCCAGGACATCCTGGAGTGCTACCGCTTCTTCGAGGCGCTCGCGGAGGAGGTGCGCGGAGGCGACGGCCCGCACTTCGTGAACGCAGTCACCTACCGCTTCCGGGGGCACTCGATGTCGGACCCGGTCTCGGGGACTTACCGCTCCAGGAAGGAGGTCGAGAGCCAGAAGAGGGAGCGGGACCCGATCTCGCTGCTCCGCGACCGCATGTTCGGGGCGGGCCTCCTGACCCCCGAGGAGCTGCAGGCGCACGACGACCGCGCCCGCGAGCTTTGCGAGGACGCCGCCGACTTCGCGGACTCGTCGTCGGTGCCGGACCCCGCCACCCTCTACGACCACGTCTACGCCGAGATGAACGATCACGGACGCCTCTTCCTGGACGGGCGGGATTCGGCGCGCGGGGCCGCCGGAGGTGCCGGGCGATGACCGAGATGACGTACCGGGACGCCCTCAACGCCGCCATGCTCCAGGAGATGGACCGCGACGACTCGGTCTTCCTCCTGGGGGAGGAGGTCGCCGAGTACGACGGTGCCTACAAGGTCTCGCGCGGCATGCTCGAACGCTACGGCGAGCGGCGGGTGGTCGACGCCCCCATCAGCGAGCTCGGGTTCGCGGGGCTCTGCGTCGGGGCCGCGATGGCCGGACTCAGGCCGATCTGCGAGTTCATGACCTTCAACTTCTCGATCCTGGCGCTGGATCAGGTGATCAACGGAGCCGCCAAGATGCTCTACATGAGCAACGGGCAGATTCCGGTGCCGATCGTCTTTCGGGGCCCGACGGGGGCCGCGCTCCAGCTCTCCGCGCAGCATTCGCAGGCGTGCGAGGTCTACTACGCGCACGCGCCCGGTGTGAAGCTCGCCGTGCCAGGCACCCCGGCCGATGCCAAGGGCCTCCTGGCGGCCGCGATCCGCGACGACGACCCGGTTGCCGTGATGGAGGGCGAGCTCCTCTACAACGTGCGCGGCGAGGTCCCCGACGGCGAACATGTGGTCCCCCTTGGGGTGGCCGACCTCAAGCGGTCCGGAGGCGACGTGAGCATAATCACGCACGGCAAGATGATCCATGTCGCGCTGCAGGCGGCGGGACAGCTGGCGCACGATGGCATCGAGGCCGATGTGCTCGATCTGCGGTCGCTCAGGCCGCTGGATGTGGACGCGATCCTGGCGACGGTGGCCCGCACCAACCGCGCCGTCTACCTAGAGGAGGGGTGGCCCTTCGCCGGGGTCGGTGCCCAGGTGGCGTCGCTGATCCAGCAGGAGGCCTTCGACGACCTCGACGCTCCGGTTGCCAGGGTGACGCAGGCCGATGTCCCGATGCCCTACGCCAAGAACCTCGAGCAGCTCGCCAAGCCCGGTGCCAAGGCCGTGGTGGAGGCGTGCCGCAAGGTCCTCTACCTCGGGTAGGCAGCCCATGGCTACCAAGGTTCACATGGAGGCGCTCTCGCCGACGATGGAGGAGGGCCAGGTCGTGCGCTGGCTGAAGGAGGTCGGCGACCCGGTCGGGCAGGGCGACATACTCGCCGAGATCGAGACCGACAAGGCGACGATGGAGCTGGTGGCGCGTGGGGAAGGTCTGCTGAGGCGGATCCATGTGGCCGCAGGGGGAACGGCACCGGTCGGCGAGGTGATCGCGATCATAGCAGCCGAGGGAGAGGAGGTCGAGGCGGCCCCGGATGCGGGTCCGACCGGTAGCGAGGCGACGGCGGAACGGGCGGCGGACAGCTCCCAGGGGGAGGACGAAGCCGAGCCGGGCGTTGCCGAAGACCCAGCGGCGCCAACGTCGAGTGCGCGGCGGAGCGCGGCCAAAAGGGTCAGGGCGTCGCCCCTCTCGAAGCGCCTTGCCCGTCAGCTGGGGGTCGAGATCGAGGCCGTGGAGGGCACGGGGCCCGGCGGGCGGGTGGTCAGGCGCGATGTGGAGTCGGCCGCGGAGGCACAGGCGGCGCAGGAGGAGCGCGATGCGGAGCCGGGGCCGATGCCGGGTGCTGCACTCCAGCCGGACGAGGAGTTCGAGGACGTTCCCCTCACTCAGATGCGGAAGACGGTCGCTCGCCGTCTGGTCGAGTCGCTCGGTCCTGTGCCCCACTTCTACCTGACGGTCGACGTCGACATGACCAGGGCGCTCGCCGCCCGCGCCCGCGTGAACGAGATCCTCTCTCAGGACGGCGGCAAGGCGTCCGTAAACGATGTGATCATCAAGGCGGCGGCCGTGGCGCTGACCCGTCACCCCGAGTGCAACGCCTGGTGGCGGGGCAGCTCCATTCGGCGCTTCAACCGCGTCCATATGGGTGTGGCGGTGGCGGTCCCCGACGGACTCATCACCCCCGTGATCCGCGATGCGCACGCGAAAGGCCTGGATGCGATCAGCCGAGAGGTGCGCGAGCTGGCCGCCCGCGCCCGCGAGAAGAAGCTCCAGCCGCACGAGTACACCGGCTCGACCTTCTCGATCTCCAACTTGGGGATGTTCGGGATCGAGGAGTTCACCGGCGTCATCAATCCACCGGAGGCCGGGATTCTGGCCGTCGGCGCGGTCGAGGAGCGCCCGGTCGCCTTCGCCGGCGAGGTTCTGCTCCGCAGCCGCATGCGAATCACGATGAGCTGCGATCACCGCGTCATCGACGGCGCCCAGGGAGCCCGGTTCCTGGCGACGCTGAAGTCCTACCTGGAAGAGCCTCTGGCGATTCTCATTTAGCAGCCTCTGGCGATTCTCATTTAGCAGCCCGTGGACACGAAACAACTGGCGAGCAAGCAATGAGCGGAAATAACGACTACGATGTCGTCGTGATCGGTGGCGGGCCTGGTGGCTATGTGGCGGCGATCCGTGCGGCCCAGCTCGGCCTGAGGACGGCATGCGTGGAGGCCGACAAGCTGGGGGGCGTCTGCCTGAACGTCGGCTGCATCCCCACCAAGGCGCTCCTGAGCAGCGCGCTCCTCGTCGGCGAGTTGAAGAACGCCAAGGGGCACGGCATCACCTTTTCCGACTTTGCCACCGATCTGGGTCCGGCCCAGAAGCGGAGCCGCGCCGTCGCCAAGAGGCTCTCGAACGGGGTGCGCTTTCTGCTGCGCAAGAACAAGGTCGCGCACATAGAGGGCTATGGGCGGCTCCTCGGCGACGGTCGGGTGGAGGTCGAGGCGAAGGACGGCAAGGAGGCGTTGAAGGCGGGCGACATCATCGTCGCAACCGGTTCGAGGCCCCGCAGCCTGCCCTTCCTCGAGATCGACGAGGAGCGTGTCTGGTCCTCCACGGGCGCCCTCTTCCAGGCGAAGGCACCGGAGTCGCTCGTGGTTGTGGGGGCGGGCGCGGTCGGGATGGAGTTTGCCGACATCTACGAGGCGTACGGCACGGAGGTAACGGTCATCGAGGCGATGGACCGCGTGCTGCCGCTCGAGGATCGGGACTCGTCCGCCATGGTCGAGCAGAGCTTCAGGGAGCGCGGCATGGCGGTATTCAAGAGTGCGCGCGTCGAGTCGACCAAGGTCGGGAGCGACGGCGCCTCCATCTCCTTCACCGACGGCGAGGGCAGGCAGCGCACCGTCGACGCCGAGTACATCCTATCGGCGGTGGGACGGGTGCCGAACACCGAGGATGTCGGGCTGGAGCGGGCGGGTGTCGGGCGCACCGAGCGCGGCGGCTTCGTGGCCGTCGACGAGGCGATGCGCACGAGCGCGGCCGGTGTGTGGGCGGCGGGCGACTGCGCGGGTCGACAGCTCCTCGCGCACAAGGGGATGCACGAGGGCGTGGTCGCGGCGGAGCACATCGCAGGGGTGGGGCACCACACGGTCGACTATGGCAACGTGCCGAACTGCACCTACTGCCATCCGGAGGTGGCATCGGTGGGAATGAGCGAGGAGCAGGCGCGCGAGGCGGGGCTGGATATCGAGGTCGGGACCTTCCCCTGGGTCGGCAACGGCAGGGCCCTGGCAGCGGGCGACTCGACCGGCTTCGTGAAGGTGATCCGCGAGCAGCGCTACTCCGAGGTCGTCGGAGCGCACATCGTGGGACCGCACGCTACCGAGCTGATCGGAGAGTTCGTCCTGGCCCGCCACCTGGAGTCGACCGCCGAGGAGATCGACATCGCCATGCATCCGCACCCCACGCTCTCCGAGGCGGTGGCGGAGGGCGCACTGGCGGCGCTGGGGCGGGCTCTGCATATCTGACGGGCCTCGGGCTTCGGGATGCCGACGCTTCCCGCCTCGCGGCGGCCTGCCCTGCCCTATAACAGCCGACGCAGGTCGATGGTCACGTCCAGTCCGCAAAGCGACCCCGTAAGGGTGCCGTCCACCGAATCGGTCCCCGTCAACACTGCGTCTTCGCTCACCAGGCTCACCTCGCAGCTCGAGCCTCCCTCGGAGTCCCTGTCCCAGGTGAACCCGCCGTCCATCCGGTACTCGAGCCTAAAGTCGTCGAAGGAGACCCCCCAGCCCTTTGCCTGCACCTGCAAATCGGGGTCTCCGTCCACCGTAAAGGGTGTTCCGGCCGAGGTCACTGCACAGGCGGCCGGTCTAATGGACCAATCCGCCTCAGCCCGGAGGGTGTCCCCTTCCATGTTTTCCACCTCGCGAAGGAGCTCGACGGTCGCCGAGCCGCCTGAGGGGCAGGACACCGATTCCGTGTCGCCTTCACGGGAGAGCGCCGCCTCGTCGGCGAGCTGACTGAGCGCCGTAAGGACGCCGACGGCCTCATCTTCGGTGATCGGCTCCACGCCGCACCCTGCGCAGAGCACCGCGGTAGCCAGAATCAGCTTTTTCATCGTTCCAGACCCCCTTTCGAGTCGACATTCGCCACTCCCCACCCGGTCGCTCCCACGCCGACACGACCATGACTACGTCCTGCCAGCCACTTGGCTACGGGGTGGAAGCTAACGCAACTACGCGCCGGTTGTGGGCGCGTGGCGTTCGGGGCGGAGGACCGCCTCAGCCCCGTCCGGCGTCACTATGTCGATTGCGCCGTCGGGTCGATCCCCCGGATCTGGAGCAGCCTGACGAGCGCCTCGCCGATCTTGTTGTTGGGTGTCGACGCACCTGCGGTGATCCCCAGCACGAAGGCCCCCGGCGGCAGCCACTCCCTCGTCACGACCTCGGGTGCATCCGGGTCGAGCTCCGGCTTGTGGCGGATCGAGCCCGTCGCAGTGTCGATGCACGTCGAGTCGGCGATATGGTAGGAGGCGGTGTACTCGCGACAGAGGTGGGCCAGGTGGTTCGTGTTGGAGGAGTTGTAGCCGCCGACCACGATCATCACGTCGGGCGGCTCCTGCATGAGTTCCAGCACTGCGTCCTGCCGTTCCTGGGTGGCCGAGCAGATGGTGTCGAAGGACCGTAGATTCTGCGCGGCGTGCTGCTCGCCGAAGGCCTCCGCCATCATCTCGCGCAGGCGGTTCGCGATCGCCAGAGACTCGGTCGCGAGCATCGTGGTCTGATTGGCGACGCCGACCCTCTGCAGGTCCTCGTCGGGGTCGAACCCGTCGGAGCAGCGGCCCTCGAAGCGACGCAGGAACTCATCGCGACTCAGGGCGCCGGCCGCGCCGGTCATGTAGTCGCCCACCACCTCGGCCTCGGCCATGTCGCGCACCGTGATGTACCTGCCGCCCTCGTACTTCGTCACCTGGCTCGCCGTCGCACGCGATTCCTCGTGGGTGTACTTGCCGTGGATCACGGCCGTGTAGCCGTCGCGGGCGTAGCTGTGCACGCGCTTCCAGACGAGCAGGACCGATCCGCACGTCGTGTCGACCAGGACGCAGCCGATGGCGCGGAGCCGCCGCATGTCGGCGAGGGTGACGCCGAAGGCCGGGATGATCACGACGTCGTCGGGGGTGACGTCGCCGAAGTCGAAGCCGCCGCCGCTGGGCTCGATCACCTGGATGCCCGACTCCAGCAGACGGCCGTTCACATGCGGATTGTGGATGATCTCCCCGACGAGAAATACGCGCTTGTCGGGAAACTGAAGCCGCGTCTCGTACGCGTAGTCGATGGCACGATCCACCCCGTAGCAGAAGCCGAAGTGCTTGGCGAGGCGCACGGTGACGTCGCCGAATTGGTCGGCGTAGCCGCGCGAGCGGATCCGCTCGACGATCCCCGAGTGGTACTCGGTCTCGATGACCGGGGCGACCTGGGCCTTGAGACCAAAGCCCTTGCGGAAATAGGTCTGGGTGGCTTCTGCTGGCACGGCGACTCCGGGCAACTGGATGAGCTTCCCCCCACACTCCGGCGACAGCGCTGTAGAATATAGGCAATGCGTGGCGATCATGGCACCGAGTCGCCGCCGGTCCATCCCTCCCAGGGGCGTGACGAGTGAGCGGAGACATCTCCTTTCTGAAGCGGCTTCTCGCCGAACCGGGGCCATCCGGGTTCGAGTCGCGGGCCGCGCGCGTGTGGAGGGAGGAGGCCACCACCTTCGCCGAGGTGTGGTCGGATGTCGTCGGCAACAGCTACGCGGCTGTCAGACGGGACTCCCGTCCCCTCGTCCTGCTGGCGGGCCACATCGACGAGATCGGGCTTCAGGTCACCCACATCCACAAGTCGGGGCTCCTCTACTTTGCGGGGATCGGCGGCTGGGACCCGCAGGTGCTCGTCGGACAGCGAGTGAGGGTGCTGGGGGCGAAGGGGGATGTCCCCGGGGTCATCGGACGTCGTGCGATCCACCTGATCAAGCCGAAGGACCGGAGCAAGGCGGCCGAGCTCGGCAAGCTCTGGATCGATGTCGGCGCCGAGTCGAGGGACGACCTGGGCGAGCTCGGCGTGCGCGTCGGCGACCCGGCCGTTCTCGACGCGGGGTTTCTTCCCCTGGCGGGCGACCGCGTGGCGGGGCGGGCGCTCGACAACCGGGTCGGTGCCTTCGTTGTCCTGGAGGCTCTCCGCATCGCCGCCTCGGCGGAGGGGAAGGCAGGGGTGGTGGCGGTGGCTACCGCCCAGGAGGAGATCGGCTACACCGGGGGTGGCGCCCGCGCCAGCGCCTTCGGCCTCTCACCCGATGTGGCACTCGTCGTCGATGTGACGCACGCCACCGACGTGCCGGATGTGGACAAGCGCGAGGTCGGGGAGCACGAGCTCGGCGGCGGGCCGGTCCTCACCCGCGGGTCGGCGACTAGTCCGGTGGTCTTCGAGCTGCTCGCCGAGACCGCCGAGGCGCACGAGATCCCCTACACGATTCAGGCCGCACCGCGCCGCACCGGGACCGACGCGGACTCCATCCACCTGGCTCGGGACGGCGTGCCGACAGGTCTCGTCTCGATCCCCAACCGCTACATGCACTCGCCCAGCGAGATGGTGGCCACCGGCGACCTCTTCCGAACCGCGGAGCTGCTGGCGGCGCTCTGTGCCCGCCTGGGCGACGGGAATGTCGATCTGACCAGAAGGTGAGGGCGCATTGACTGGAGGAGAGGTCGGCGTTTCATTGGGCGTTGCCGCGCTCGCAGCGCGTGGGCAATCCTCCCCGAACCTAGGGTACCAATGGTAGATGCCAGGGCAGTGGTAAAGGAGCTCCAGCAGATGCGCGACGAGGGACACCTCTCCGACGCCCTGCTGCGTCGCGCGGTAAGGTCGCTGCACGGCGCCGACCAGCGTGCGGACTGGGTCGGTGCCTACCTGCTCGACGACGAGGCAGGCGAGCTGTGGCTCCACAACTACGTCGGCGCTCCGACCGAGCACGCGAAGATCCCCATCGGCCAGGGGGTCTGCGGGACGGCCGTCGAGGAGGGGACCAACCTGAACGTCCCCGACGTCTCGGAGTTCGAGGGCTACCTGTCGTGCAATCCCGATGTGAAGTCGGAGCTGGTGGTTCTGATCAGGGCGGGCGAGACCATCTACGGCCAGCTGGACCTCGACTCGCACCAGCCGGCGGCCTTCGCCGAGGCCGACGAGGCGAAGGTGCAGGCGATCGCGGACAAGCTCGCGGAGCAGCTGGCCCGCGAACGCAGCTGACGACTCTCCGCAAGGCGTCGGCGGCTGCTAGCACCGGGGAGCTCGCGCCCAGGTGGCTCGTGGCGAACAACGCAGGCCCCCTCACCCTCGACGGGACGAGGAGCTACATCGTCGGACGGAGCGTCGTCGTGGTGATCGACCCGGGGCCGCCGCTCGAGGAGCACCTGGAGGCGCTCGCCACCGAACTGGAGTCCGCAGCCCAGGTGAGGGTGCTCGTGACGCACGCCCACGGCGACCACGCTGGGGGAGCGGCCGCGCTGGCGGAGCGGACCGGAGGCGAGCTGTGGGGACCGGGGGTCGGAAGGGAGCTCCGGGACGGCCAGGAGCTGGCGACCGACTGGGGGCCCGTGGTCGCCGTCTCCACGCCGGGCCACTCCCGGCGCCACTTCTGCTTTCGTCACCCGTCCACGGGAGCGGTCTTCACCGGGGACCTCATCCTGGGCGAGGGCGATACTACTTGGGTGGGCGAGTACTCCGGCGCGGTGGCCGAGTACCTGTCTTCGCTCGACGTGGTGGAGTCGCTCGAGGCGCGAGTCCTCTATCCGGGCCACGGTCCCCCCCTCTCCGACCCGGCCGGGGCGGTCGCGCGCTACCGGACGCACCGGCTGCGGCGGATCGAGCAGGTGCGCCGCGCCCTCGCCGAGACGGGCACCGGGGACCCCCGCGAACTTGCCCGCGCGGTGTACGGCACCCTCCCCCCGGAGCTCTTCGAGATGGCGACGGCCGGAGTGCGGGCCGCCGTCGAGTACATAGGCGGCCCGTGAACCCCGACCTCACCGATGCTCTGACGGAGATCTGCGGCCCGGACGCGGTGATCGTGGACCCTGATCGGCTACTGGCGTACGAGTCGGACGGGCTCACCGCGTATCGGCACCGGCCGGGCGCGGTGGTGCTCCCGCGCACCACGTCGCAGGTGCGCCGCTCGGTCCTGGCGGTGGCGAGACACGGTCTGGCCGTCGTCCCGAGGGGGGCCGGGACCGGGCTCTCCGGCGGTGCGGTTGCCCTGGATGGCGCCGTCGTGCTCGGGACCGCGCGGATGAACCGGATCGTCGAGATCGATGCGCCCAATCGCCGGGCGGTCGTGCAGCCGGGGGTGGTCAACGCCGGCCTCTCCGCCGCGCTCAGGCCGTACGGGCTCCACTACGCCCCCGATCCGTCGTCGCAGAGCGCATGCACCCTGGGGGGGAATGTGGGGGAGAACTCGGGCGGACCGCACTGTCTCAAGTACGGGGTGACCTCGCGCCATGTGACCGGACTTGAGGTTGTTCTCTCCGACGGCTCCGTCGCGCAGCTGGGAGGCATGGGTGGAGAGGCGGAGGCGGGCTACGACCTGGTAGGCGTCTCGGTAGGCTCGGAGGGCTGCTTCGGAGTGGTGACCGAGATCGAGGTCGGGCTCCTTCCGCTCCCGGAGGGGGTGCGCACCCTCCTCGGGATATTCGAGCGGATCGAGGACGCGGCCCGGGCCGTCTCGGAGATCGTGGGCGTAGGTCTCCTCCCTGCCGCCATGGAGATAATCGACGGACCGACGATCCGGGCCGTCGAGGAGAGCGTCTTCGCCGCCGGGTACCCCATTGACGCCGGCGCGGCTTTGGTGATCGAGTTCGACGGGGTGGATGCTGGCCTGGACGAGGAGTCGGCCCGCGCCGCCGGGATCTGCGAGCGCATGGGTGCCCGCGAGGTGCGGCGGGCCAGGTCGGAGGAGGAGCGGGCTGCGCTCTGGAAGGGGCGCAAGAAGGCCTTCGGGGCGATGGGCAGGATCGCCCCCGACCTGCTGGTCCAGGATGCGACGGTCCCCCGCACGGCGCTCCCGTCCACCCTGAGGGGGATAGCCGAGATCGCCGCGCGCTACCGGCTCTCGGTCGCGAATGTCTTTCATGCGGGCGACGGCAATCTGCACCCCAACATCGTCTTCGACCGGCGCAACCGCGAGGAGTCGGAGCGCGTCGAGCGCGCCTCGGCCGAGATCATGCGGCTCTGCGTCGGGGCAGGCGGCACGATTACCGGGGAACACGGGGTCGGGCTGGACAAGAGGCGCTACATGGAGCTGGTCTGCGGCCCGGCCGAGGTGAAGGCGATGCGGGGTGTGCGGCGGGTATTCGATCCGGGCGGAACCATGAACCCCGGGAAGGTGCTGCCGGACGCTCCGGGGGAAGGTGACGATCGGCGGGCGGCGCAGGGAGGTCCGGCCCCCCGGCGATCGGTGGGAGGTGGGGGAGCGCGTGGCGCCGAGTCCGTCCTGGAGCTCCTGCCCGCCGGGCAGAAGCTCGTCGGGGAGGAGGCCGCCGAGTGGCTGGGCGGCTCCGGCGCCGATGCCGTCGTCTTTCCCGGGAGCCCGGAGGAGGTGGCCGCGGTGGTGCGCAGGGCGGCCGGGTCGGGCGTTCCCCTCCTTCCCGCAGGAAGCGGCAGCCGCCTCCGGTGGGGCGGTGGATGGCCGTCGGGCACCGGTGGGGTCGTCGTCTCGACCAGGCGCATGGCCTCGCTCGTCCACTACAAGCCAGCCGATCTGACGCTGACCGCGGGGGCCGGGATGCGGTGGCGGGACCTCGACGCGAAGCTCCGGCCCGAGGCCCAGTGGCTGCCCCTCGAGACGCCGGGCCTCTGGTCGGGGACGGTCGGCGGAGCGGTGGCGCGCGGGGGAGCTGGGCCGCTTCGAACCCGCTACGGCGCCGTGCGCGACAGCGTTCTGGGTCTCGAGGTGGTGACGGGCACGGGGGAGGTGCTTCGACTCGGGGGACGGGTGGTCAAGAACGTGGCGGGGTTCGATCTGGTGCGTCTCTTCACCGGAAGCTGCGGTGCGCTCGGGATCGTGACCCAGGCCTCGATGCGGCTCTTTCCCCGTCCCGAGGTCGATCTGACGCTCCGCTTCGAGGGGGGGCGGGAGCGGATGCTGGAGGGTGCCGCTGCGCTCCGCGCGGGCCTGCTCCCGGTCGCGGCGGTGGAGCTGCACGATAGGGCGGTCGCTGGCTGCGAGGGTTGCACCCTTGCCGTGAGGGTGCTCGGCGGAGCGGCCGAGGCTGAGGATGTGCGCGCCCGCGCCGAGGCCACGGTGGGGATCGAACCGGTCGATGTGCTCCTCGGCAAGGAGAGCGAGAGCTTCCACCGTCGCGCCATCGACGTCGCGCCGGAGCCACTCCGGCCAGCCGCGGTCACCCGCCGGGGAAACTCAGTGAGCAGTCGGCTCGCGGACGGAATCAAGGGGCTCTTCGACCCGCACAGGATCCTCCCGAGGCGGCCGTGAAGCTGAGCGAAGAGGGGCTGGCCCAGGCGCTCGCCGAGCAGGACGACGCTCTCGCGAACTGCGTGCACTGCGGCTTCTGCCTGCCCGCATGCCCAACCTACCGCCGCCTGGGCGACGAGGCGGACTCGCCGCGCGGGCGCCTCTACCTGATGCGGGCCGTCGTCGAGGGGAGGCTGGACGCTAGCTCGGACGCCTTCGAGACGCACATCGCCCGCTGTCTCGGCTGCCGGGCCTGCGAGCCCGCCTGCCCTGCCGGGGTCGAGTACGGCCGCCTCCTCGAGCTCGCCCGTCAGGTCGGGGGAAGCGTGCGGCCGCCGCCCCACACCTCCCGGCTCCTGCTAGCCACCTTTGGCACGAAGTGGGCGAGCCGTCTCGCGATGCTCGGGGCGCGGCTGCTGCGAGCCTCCAGGATACCTGATCTCCTGACCTCGGCGGTCTCCCAGGCGAGAGGACGGTCGGGCGAAGAGTCCGCAATCGAATCCGAGTCGCACTCCGCTCGACAGCGCTCGACGGCGCGGTGGGGGAGCCTCTCGCTGGCCTTCGCGATGGTCTCTGCATCCGCCCCGCCACGGCGGCTCTTCGCGAAGGTGCGCAGACGCAGCGCGCCTCGAATGCCGTCAGGGTCTCTTCCACGGGCTGCTAGGGCCGACGACCGGCCAACGGTGGGCGTGCTCGCCGGCTGCGTGCAGGCTGGGCTCTTCTCGCGGGTGAACGCCGCCACCAAGCGGGTGCTGGACGCCAACGGGTACCGCACCCTGATCTTTCGGGCGCAGGGCTGCTGCGGCGCGCTTCACGCCCACGGCGGGGACCTCGGACGCGCCCGGGCTCTGGCGAGGCGCCATATCGCCGCCTTCGGGCAGGCGGGTGTCGATTTCGTCGCCTCCAACGCCTCGGGGTGCGGTGCCGCCATGGCGGACTACGGATCGCTCCTCGCCGACGACGACGCCATGGCCGAGAGCGCCCGCGACTTCGCGGCGCGGGTCAGGGACGTGTCGCAGCTCCTCGCCGAGCGGGGGGGGCGCGCCGGAGCGCCGCTTCCGCTCAGGGTCACGTACGACCCTCCCTGCCATCTCCTACACGCCCAGGGGGTCGAAGAGGCCCCGCTCGCGGTGCTCCGGTCGATCCCCGAGCTGCAGGTCGTTCCCCTCGCCGACGCGGCCGAGTGCTGCGGGGGTGCTGGAGTCTACGGCCTCGCAAACCCGGAGCTCGGCGGATGGATAGGTGCCGACAAGGTGCAGAGCGCGCTGAGGACAGGCGCGGAGGCGGTCGTCACAGGGAATCCCGGATGCATGATGCAGATCGGGGCCGGACTCGCGCTGGCGGGCAGCCGGGTTCGTACGGTTCACCTGGTCGAGATGCTCGACGAGAGCTACCGCCTGGGCGGCGTGTATGGGGACTAGCAGCCCGTGGACAGACCTCCCACGGCAGGAGCGGTGCTGCATCCCCGCTGGACCGCTTCGCCCGCCTGCCCACAGTGTAATGTGTGCTTTACAATTTGTAATCCGTGATTTACAACGCCCGTGCCTCGAGGCGCCAGATGACCGATAGCATGACCGCTCCGGGTACCCGGACGCCGATTGCCGCTGCCGACGGCGACCGGCTCGCGCCCGAATGCCTGGACCTCCTCCGCGAGCTGGTCGAATGCGAGTCGCCGACCGGCGACACCCGGGCGAACCTGCACGTAGCCGCCATCCTGGAGGCCTTCCTGACGCGAGTCGGCGGCCAGGTGGAGCGCATCGAGGCCCCTGGGTACGGTGACCATCTCCTGGCGCGCTTTCCTGGGAAGATCCAGGAGTCCGAGCGGCCCGTCCTCCTCCTGGGGCACATGGACACGGTGCATCCGGTCGGGACACTGCGGGAGCTTCCCTTCGAGGTCGCCGGCGATCGGGTCCGGGGGCCCGGCGTCTACGACATGAAGGGCGGCCTGGCGGTGTCGCTCTTTGCTCTGCGCCTACTTGCGGAGCGAGGGTCGGAAGCTCGCACGGGACTCACCTGCATGGTGACGTGCGACGAAGAGGTGGGATCCCTCCACTCGAGGGAGCGCATCCAGGCGGAAGCCGGGGGGCACCGGGCCGCCCTCGTGGTTGAACCTTCGGCGCCCGGAGGGGCCGTCAAGACCCGTCGGAAGGGGGTGGCGGACTACGTGCTGAGCGTCAGGGGGGAGTTGGCGCACGCCGGCATCGAGCCGGAGGCGGGGGCGAGCGCGATCCACGAGCTGGCGAGGCAGATCTGCTGGATCTACGACCTCTCCAACCCGGGGGCGGAGACGACTCTGAACGTCGGCCTGACCGAAGGCGGCACCAGATCGAACGTCGTGGCGAGAAGGGCGAGCTGCACTATCGATGTTCGCTTCTTCAGCAATGCGGAAGCCGAGCGCGTCGACGCGGCGCTACGTGGCGCCTGTCCCCACGACCCGCGTTGCAGGCTCTCTGTGCATGGAGGCGTCAATCGCCCTGCGCTGGAAAAGACCGACGGATCGGAGGTGCTGTATCGCGCAGCGGCCGCCGTGGCCGCCGATCTGGGGTTCGGCTTAGGCGAGGCCTCCACCGGCGGAGCGAGCGACGGCAATCTGACTGCCGCCGTCGGGTGCCCTACCCTCGATGGCATTGGCCCCGACGGAAGGGGTGCGCACACGCTAAAGGAGTATATATTTCGAGAGGAGGTTGGACGGCGCATTGCTTTCCTGGCTAGATTGATTGAGACTCTATAGTCGCGGGGTATTCCGCCCCGACCGATTACTTCAACGAGAAAGGCCGTACCCCGGATGGATGCAACGAGCAGACGCCACTTTCGCGCAGCACTGAAGCAAGCCGAAGCTGATCTGGCTGCACACGAGAGGAACGGTGAAGCGCTGCGCAATACCGTTAGCGCCTTGCAGCAGCTGCTCGGCGCGGGCGCCCCCGCGCCGAAGCCGAAGCCGAGGCGCAAGAAGGCGAAGCCGCGCAAACGTCCCGGCCCTAAGCGCTCGGGCGCAGGTCACCCCGATGTGCCAGCCCACACCTACCGGGGAATGGGGCCTTCAGTGGCGTACAGGAAGTTCGTGGCCGACTACGGCGACGGCTACACCGCCCCGCAGATTAGGGACGCACTGGTCCAGGGCGGGGTAAAGTCCGCTTCGGAATCATCGCTGCTCACTGGCATTCACGCGGTGCGCCGCAGGGATCTTGCCAAGGCCAAGGCGGCTGCCAAAGCCGCGAAGAAAGCCGCCGCGAACTAGGAGCCTGTGGACAAAGCCCTGGCGGCATTCGAGGCGCGCTGCATCCGCGCTGGACCGCTGCGCTCTGCGCTGCTCCTCGCACGAATGGCGCTGCTAGTCGCGCTTCGTCGCGCCTCGCCAGCCCGGCTCGCCAGCAGATAGCCAACACGGCCTCGTGACAGCTGTCCGAGGCCGTGTTGGGGGGTGCGGGGGCTGATGAAGATCCGTCGGGCGGTGCTTCGCGAGGTGTCGCTGGGGCTCGCGGAGCCCTTCGAGATCAGCAGCGGCCGCACAACAACCCGTCGTACGCTCCTCCTTACCCTCGAGGGCGGTGGTCTGGAGGGCTGGAGCGAGTGCGTCGCTGGCGGGTCGCCCACCTACTCCTACGAGACGGTGGACACGGCGTGGCACGTGCTGGCGAGGTGGCTGCTTCCAGATCTATTGAGGCACGAGGCTGACGACGCCAGGCGTCTTGCGTCCGCCCCGTGGCTGCGAGGCCACCCGATGGCGAGGGCCACCGTCGAGATGGCCACCTGGGATCTCGAGGCGAAGCGTCGGGGCGTTCCGCTGAGCGCCCTGCTCGGTGGGCGTCGCCGTGAGGTTCCGGTCGGAGTCTCGGTGGGCATTCAGCGGGACGCAGTCGTGCTCCTTGGCAAGGTCGACGAGTACCTGGCGGAGGGGTATGCCAGGATCAAGGTCAAAATAAAGCCGGGCCGCGACGTGGAGATGCTGACGGCGGTGCGCGACCGCTATCCGGATGTCTCGCTGACCGCCGACGCCAACTCGGCGTACAATTTGTCCACTGACTTGGATGTGCTATGCGCGTTGGACGAGCTGTCGCTTGCGATGATCGAGCAGCCGCTCGGGCACGAGGACCTGTTGGACCACGCGGCGCTTCAGCGACGCATGGCAACGCCCATCTGTCTCGACGAGTCGATTCGGTCGGCGGGCGATGCGCGGCTTGCCATCCACATCGGGAGCGGGGCGATCGTCAACATCAAGCCGGGGCGGGTAGGCGGATTGGCCGCCTCGGTGGAGATTCACGACCTCTGCTGCGCGGAGGGCTGGCCGGTCTGGTGCGGCGGCATGCTCGAGTCGGGGATCGGGCGGGCGCACAACGTCGCGCTCGCGGCGCTTCCGGGGTTCACGTTGCCAGGCGACATCTCCAGCTCGAGGCGCTACTGGAGGGAGGACATCGTGCACCCCGAGTTCGAGATGCGGAACGGGTCAATGGCAGTTCCGACCGGGCCGGGCATCGGTGTAGCGCCCCGCATGAGGCGGATCGAGGCGCTGACTGTTCGCAAGGAGGTCTTCGCACCCTGATGCGGCAGCCCGTGGACAGGCCTCCCTCGGCATTCGAGCAGCGCTGCATCTCCGCTGGACCGTAGTGCTCTGCGTTGCTCCTCGCACGAATAGCCCTGCTATTCGCCCTTCGTCGCGCCTTGCCAGCGGAGCGCTTCGCCGCTCTCGGTGCTCGCGCGAGACTGCCCACGGACTGCGGCAGCCCGTGGACAGGCCTCCCACGGCAGGAGCAGCGCTGCATCTCCGCTGGACCGCGGTGCTCGCCTGTGCAGATTGTAATCTGTGCTTTACAATATGTAATCCATGGTTTACAGTGGCCCTACCCTTGGCCTCGCGCCGCGTTGCTCCTTGGGCCGGTGGCGCTGCTAGGAGCCCGTGGACGATCCCCCCACGGTATGCGGACGCAGGCAGGCGGTACAGTACCGCCAGTGAGGCTCCAGGTGCTCGCCACAGGAGCAGACGTTGGCGCGGGCGCGCCCGCACATCGGGCACCCAGCCGCACCGGCGGGCAGGGCCGTGCCGCACGTCTCGCACTTCTCGCCCACGCCGCCGGTGAGCGCCATCACGCGGCCCGCCTCGTGGGGCGTTGTCACGCCGTCGGCCACCTTTCTCTGGGCGTCGAGCTCCATGGAGCGCATGCCGCCCCGCCGGGCGAGGACCCGTAGGGTAGCGATCGAGGCGCCGTTCGCGATCTCGGTCCTGATCTCGTCGTCCACGACAAGCACTTCGAATACGCCGCTTCGACCCCGGTAGCCCTCGCGGCACACCGGACATCCCTCGGCGGTGCGTCCCTCGCACCTCGCGCAGAGGCGGCGGACCAGGCGCTGCGCGACCACGCCCGAGAGTCCGCCCGCGACGAGAAACGGCGGCACCCCCATCTCGGCGAGGCGCGAGACCGCGCTGGGCGCGTCGACAGTGTGAATCGTCGAGAGGACCAGGTGGCCGGTCACGGCCGCCGACATCGCGATCTCGGCGGTCTCGCGGTCGCGCACCTCCCCCACCATGATCACGTCGGGGTCCTGGCGCAAAATGGCGCGCAGGCCGTCCGGGAATCCCACTCCCGCCTTGCGATCGATCCCCACCTGGGCTACCCCGGGGAAGTGGTACTCGACGGGGTCCTCCAGGGTGACGACGTTGATGCTGTCGGCGGCCAGCTCGGATACTGCCGCAGCCAGCGTCGTGGTTTTGCCGCTTCCGGTTGGACCGGCGGCTAGCACCACCCCCTGACTCCGCTCGAAGAGGCGGCGCAGGCGTCCCAGGTCGTGCTCCGACATCCCCAGTGCGCGAAGGTCCGATGGCGCGTCCGCCGGGTCGAGGATCCGCAGTACCGCCTTCTCGCCGCTCCTGGCGGGGATCGTCGAGACCCGAACGCCGAGCTCGGCACCCTCGCGCCGGAAGGTGAAGGCGCCGTCCTGGGGTCTGCGCCTGACCGAGATGTCCAGGCCAGCCATGATCTTGACGCGCGAGATGACGCCCTCGTGGGTGTCCAAAGGCAGCTCTGTGGCGGTCGCGAGGACCCCGTCCACCCGCAGACGAACGCGCGACCCGGTCTGGGACGCCTCGATGTGCACATCGCTGGCGCGGCTCTCGACCGCTGTGGCCAGGAGGTGATCGACGACGCCGATGACCGAGGCCGCCGAGGCCTCCCTCTCCAGCAGCCGGAGTCCACCCTCTGGAACCGGGGTGCCGGGGCCGTCGAGTCTGTCCAGCAGCTCGGGCAGCTCGCCGCCGTACGCCTCGAGCACGGCCCGTCGCACCTCCGACTCCGGCGCCACGACCGGGTCGACCTGGCATCCGGAGCGAAAGCGCAGGTCGTCCAGGGTGTCCACATCGAGAGCGTCGGCCATAGCCACGGTCAGGCGACGCCCCCTGAGCGCCAGCGGCAGCACGCCCCGGCTACGGGCGACGTGCGCCTCGATCTTGGCGACGGCGCGGGGCTCCGGGCGGAGCGGCGCTGGCAAAAAGGGTATGCCGAGCTGGGCGGCCAGCGCGCGTGCCACCTGCACTTCGTCCACCACGCCCCGGCGGAGCAGTACGTCCCCGAGCCGCCGCCCCGAGCGGTCGCCTTCGGCGCGGGCGTCCTCGAGAGCCCCCTGGGCGACCGCCCCGCTCTCCAGGAGGATCTGCCCGAGTAGCTCGTCTTGCCCCGTCATCGGAGGCAAGAGTGGGTCTAGCCCGCGGGCGTCTCCATGGTCCTACGGGACCGGACCACCCGGACGCAGGTCCAGAGTAACTTCGGCGGCGACATGGCCGATGTCCGCCCGCTCCTTGAGTGCGTCGCGGAGCCGCGGGTCGATCTTCTTGTACGCGGCCAGCACGCCGTTGCGGAGCTTGAGCCGCAGCACTCTGGTGGCGTTCACGTCGGGGCGGCTGGTGCGGCTCTCCTTCTTGGCCTCCTCGAGGTGGCGCGGCGTGACCTCGAAGGGCACTACCCCGATGTCGTCGTGGCGGTCGTGGTCCAGATACTGCACCGAGACGCTCACGTCGCCCCGCGCCATCTGGTGCGAGATGTCCCCGACTGCGCGAAAGCGGGCCGCGAGGGGGCTGATCTCGGCACTCTGCGCGGCCCTTTGGTAGCCGGCTTCGATCAGGGCGAAGAGCCGCCGCATGCGCTCCGGAGTGGTGGCGTCGCCGTCGGGGATCTCCGTGTCCATCTCACGGCCGCGCGCCTGGCGATCGTTGAGCGAGAGGGCACGCTCCATGTCGCGGGTCCGAGCCCGGTCGATGTTCTCGAGGATGCGGTCGGGGTTGGTCCTGTAGCTCATCTGGCGGGCGTCACCCTCCGAAAGCCGTCTGGAACGCTGCGCCGATCGAGGCGAAGACGACCAGCAGGACCATCATGACCGCCACCGTGCCTCCCCGTTTTGGCCGATTGCCGACAATCGAGAGGCCGAGGCCCGCGATCAGGGTGCCCCAGATCCCGAAGAGATCCATCGCGTTGAGGAGCGCGAGGAAGAAGCCGTCCGGAATTGGAAGAAAGCCCACCAGGTCGGCAAGGGAGAGCGCATCCTGGACATTGCCGCTGGCAATCCTCAGCGGCGTTGTGGCAAGCGCTCCGACTGCGCCGATGAGCGACCCATGGGCCAGGACCGAGAGGTGGTGTCTGTATGTGGCGCGGTCGCCCCGAATGACGACGAAGATGACGTACGTGACCGCGCTCACGACGAAGAGCATCGCCAGCAAGAACGGGCCAGCGATGACGCCCTGTGCCTTGAACAGCCATGCGGGAAGGTCGCGGACGGTGGCCGCTTCCTCTGGACTCATTTTGGAAATGGCGGCGTCGACGAAGAGCTCGGTCGGAATGAGGACGATCGAGAGAGTCACCATGAACGCCCCAAGTAGCGCGGTTACAAACCACACTGGGCGCGCCGCCAGCCCCCGAAATAGATCGCCCGGCTGGAAGAACACCATCCAGAGCCGCTTGGGAAGGGCCGGTGCCGGCTCGGCGACTTCGTCACCCATCGCAGCCCCTCCCGCCGCATGGGCACCCGTCTCGTCGTAGTGCGAATCCGTCATTTGCTCACCGTCCGGGTTGTGGTTGGTCGGTCACCGGTCGCGGGCGATCCGCTGCGGCCCCATCAGCGCGATCTCGCCGGGCGGACGCCCCTCCATCGAGGCGCCGCCCCTGAGGTCCCGATGCAACTCGGCGTAGTGAAGGAGACGGTCCTCCGGATCCCAGAAGAGACGCCCCATGACGATCCCCTCGATAGACTGGCTGGTTGCGAGCCCCCCCTGACTCCCGCTCCCGGAAATCCGCACCTCGGCGTGAAGGGAAATCTCGAGCACCGGGCGTCCGTCCACCAAGGTGTCGCCCACCAGCCTATAGGCGCGATTCGCCGTCGAGGTGGTCGCCATGCCTCCCGCCGAGGAGTGCCAGACGGCCGAGTCGCTCCAGCTGTCGCCCGCCTCCACGGCGCCTCCTGGCAGTCCGGGGAAGAGGTCGTGGGGGAGCTGGTTGAAGAGCGAGAACTGACCCGCGTCGTCGGAGAGGTCGGGGCCGGAAACAGACTGGGTGACTCCCCTGCTCCCCACCAGGAAGACCATCTCGCCCTGTGCGTCGTCGCTGTCGAGCGTCTGCACCCCCATCTCCAGATTGCCCACCGAGCCGCCGAAGTCGACGATCTCGGCCACCACCCGCATCCCCTCCGACTCCTCTTCGAAGGCCAGTCGGAGCGAGGTGCTGGCCACCGCAGTCAGTTCGACTCCTCCCAGTGCCGAAGCGATCGTGATCGCCATCGTGTCGTGCACGTGGTAGGTGGGGTGCCCTTCCGCCGGCTCCCCGTGAGCGAGGGTGCGCTGCGGCACCGCGAACGCCGTGGTCGGGAAGGCCCAAAAGGCGGCTAGCGCCGCAGCGGTGACCCAGACCCGATTGGCCTTGTTCGACTTCCTGCATCTCGATCGGCCTTGCCGGCCTGGCAGCCCGCGGACAAACCTCCCACGGCATTCGAGCGGCGCTGCATCCCCGCTGGAATCGCTTCGCTCTGCGTTGCTCCTCGCACGAATAGCCCTGCTATTCGCCCTTCGTCGCGCCTTGCCAGCGGTGCGCTTCGCCGCTCTCGGTGCTCGCGCGAGTCTGCCCACGGACTGCGGCAGCCTGCGGACAAACCTCCCACGGCATTCGAGCGGCGCTGCACCTCCACTGGACCGCTTTGCTCGCATCTTCATACTGTAATCTACGCCTTACAATGTGTAATCCATGGTTTACAATGCCAGCGTCCCTCGCCTCGCTCTGTGTCGCTCCAGCCCCGCAAGCTACCGGGTGCGGACGGGCCGGGCAATGATCGGGAGGCGATGCGCAGGGCACGCGGTGCCGACGGTGCCCCGACGTCCCCCTACCGCGCCGCCTCAAGCTCCGCCAGCACCTCGTCGATCGTCGTCTCGGTGTGGTCCGCGTTGACTTGGAACCGGATCGACTCGTCGCCCCTGGGCACCACCGGGTAGGCGAGGCCGGTAGCGAGCACGCCCGCTTCGAAGAGGGCGGCGACCAGCCGGCGAGTCTCGACGGTGTCGCGCACCATGAGGGGGGTGATAGGGTGGTCGCTCGGGATCGTCTCGAATCCGATCTCGACCAGGCCGGACTCGAAGCGCTTCGTCAGCCTGCGGACGCGCTCCAGCCGCTCGGAACCCTCGTCGCTCCAGACGATCCGGAGGGCCCGTAGAGCCGCCGCAGCCTCGCCCGCCGTTATCGGGTTGGAGTAGATGTAGAGGGGGGCCGTCTCGCGCAGGTAGCGAACCAGGCCGCTCGTCGAGGCGACGTAGCCGCCGTTCACCCCCAGCGCCTTGCCGAGCGTCCCGATCAGGATATCGCAGGGAGGGCTCCCGGTGTACTCCTCGGTTCCCCGCCCCGTGGCCCCGAACGCCCCCACGCCGTGCGAGTCGTCGACGACCACCACCACATTCTCCGGATAGTCGGGGTCGTGGCGCTCGGCCAGCTCCATCACCTCGGCGAGGTCGGCGTAGTCACCGCGCATCGAGAAGACCCCGTCGGTCACCAGGACGACCCTGCGCGCCCTCCCCTTCCACGCCTCGAGCTCGGCCTCGGCCGCCGCTAGGTCGAGGTGCGGATAGATCGCCTTGCCCGCCGGGCGCGACATCCGGATCGCGTTGATGATGCAGTTGTGGTTCAGCTCGTCGGAGATCAGGACCGTTGCGCGGTCGGTTAGCGCGGAGAGCGCGCTCACGACGGCCGCGTAGGCGGAGGAGAAGATCATCGCCTCCTCCCTTCCGTGGAAGGCGGCCAGCTCACGCTCCAGCGCCACATGCGGCGTGTAGGTCCCCGCGATGAAGCGCACCGCGCCGGGCCCCGCCCCCATCTCGCGTGCGGTCCGCTCCTCGGCTGCGACCACCTCGGGGTGCAGCCCCAGGCCGAGGTAGGAGTTGGAGTTCATGCGGATGAAGGGCTTGTCGCCGTGCCCCTCCAGCAGGAGGCGCGGACCGTGGCCGCCCTCTGGTGGGAGAATCCCGCGAACCACCACCTCGGCACCCTTGGCGGTGCCCTCCTCCTCCATCCGAGCGACGATCGCGCCGAGCGTCCCGGAGAGTCGATCCATTGGCATGGGGCTACCCCACCGCCTCTCTCGCCAGGACCGCGGCCCGGCGCCTGCGCAGACCCTCCAGCCCCTGCAGCATCGCGTCGACCATCTCTGGGAGCTCGTACTCGTGGCGCCACCCCCACTCCTCGCGCGCCCTGGCGTCGTCGATGCGCGTCGGCCACGAATCCGCAATCGCCTGGCGGACCGGGTCGGGCTCGAAGGCGATCTCGAACTCTGGACGGCGCGCCCTGATCGCATCGGCGAGCTCCGCGGGCGTGAAGTGCATGGCGGAGAGATTGTAGGCGTTGCGGTGGCGAAGCGAAGACGGGTTGGCGTCCATCAGCTCGACGATCGCCCTGATCGCGTCGGGCATGTACATCATCGCCATGCGGGTGTCGGGGTGCAGCGGGCAGCTGAAGCGACGGCGCTCGACGGCGGCGTGGAAGATCTCCGCCGCATAGTCCGTTGTGCCGCCACCGGGCGGTGCCGTGTACGATACCAGACCGGGGAAGCGCAGCCCCCGAACATCGACGCCGAAGCGAGCGTGGTAGTAGTCGGAGAGCATCTCGCCGGCCACCTTGGTGACGCCGTACATCGTCGTCGGGCGCAGCACGGTGGTCTGGGGGGCCGGGTCGCGGGGAGACTCGGGGCCGAAGACCGCGATGGAGCTGGGAGCGAAGACCCGGCAGCCGATCTTGGCCGCCGCCTCGAGCACGTTGACCAGCGAGTCCATGTTGACCCGGTAGGCCCGGTAAGGACTCGCCTCCGCCGCCGCCGACAGGATCGACGCCAGGTGGAGGATGCAGGTGGCGCGGAAGTCCCTCGCTGTCCCGAGAAGCGCCTCCGCGTCGAGGCAGTCCAGGCGCTCGACCTGCGCGCCCGGCCCACCGCGAGCCCACACGGAGGGATCGCGAACGTCGGTCGCGAGGATGGCGTCGGTGCCGTGGCGGTCGCCGAGGTGCCGGACTAGCTCGGTGCCGATCTGTCCACCGGCACCGGTTACGAGGAAGCGCTCCATTCCATGAAATGACGCCCGGAAGCGACCACGGGGCAAGACGTTAGTGGCGCATCTCCCGACCGGGGCGACGGAACCAGGGCCCGCCCTCGCGGCGGAAGCGGTCGCGGTCGCGACGCCGGAAGTCGCGAAAGCGCTCGCGCTGCTCCTCGGTCAGGAGCTGGTCGATCTCGGCGTTGAGCGAGTCGAGGCCGCGCTCGAGCCTCGGCAGCACCTCCTGCATGGCGGCCTGCGCCCTGTTGCGCCTCCGTTCCATGGCCTCCCCGATCGCGTCACGCTGCTCCTCGGTGAGCCCCAGCTCCCTGGCCATTCGCGCCGTCACCCGGGTGCGCGCGAGCTCCCCGTAGCCCGGGTATCCGTCGAGCCGACCGCCGGGTCCACCGGGAGGGCGACCGCCCCGACCGTCCGGGAAGGGTGGACGGCCGATCGCCGAGTAGCCGTCCCCTCCGTCGTCCAGGAGGCGCATGGCTCCCACCGACGCGAAGGCCCCCGCCAGGAAGGACGCAGCCAGCACCAGCACCGCCGTGGTTTGGCTCTTCATGGCGAGTACTCCTCGATCGCCAGAACCAGCTCCTCGACCGTCGGCACATGGCTCCCATCGATCCACGCCGCGACCGCCCACGGAACCACCACCTCGTCGAGACCGGCCTCGACCGGGGCGGGAGTCTCGGCCGTCGGCACGAGGAGCAGTGTGGCGAGCGCGGCCGCCATCAGCCCGGCGGCACCCACCATGACGGGCCTGCCCCACTGGGTCAGCGTCAGCGAGAGGGTGCGCCGCCTAGCCTCCAGTAGCGGCTCCGCCTCGGCCACGATGCGGGCCACGAGTGCCTCCCAGCGTCTCGGATCGCGCTCGGGCGCTAGTTCGCCGACCTCGGACCTCCCGGATGCGCCACCGGTGCGCACCTCCTCCAGTGGAATTTCTCTCATCGCTCTCAGATCCTCTCCTTCCCAGCGTTATTCACGGTGTTCCGGGCGCGACCCGCCCCGCAAGCAGCTTGCGCATCGCCTTCCTCGCAACGTGCAGGTGAACGCGCGACGACCCGGACGAGATGCCGAGCTCGCCCGCGATCTCCCTGTGACTCCAGCCCTCCAGATCGTACAGGAGGAGGACCCTGCGCTGCAGCTCCGTCAGCTGCCTGATCGCCTCGCGCAGCTGGCCGCGCAGCTGCATCCTGCCGACGGCGGCCAGGGGGTCGTCCCCCGAGGTCGCCGACCGCGCCTTCTCGAGCGGAAGCGTCGCCCTCACGCGGCTGTGCTCGCGGCGGTTGTGCGCCGTGTTGCGCACGATCGCCATGAGCCAGGCACCGAACCGCTCCGGATTGCGGCAGTCGTCGATGCGCTCCAGCGCCCGTATGAAGGCATCCTGGCACACATCGCCCGCGTCGTCTGGATTATCGAGCGTAGAGCGCGCCACCGAATGCGCCAGCCGCAGGTGACGCCGGACGAGCTGGTCGAAGGCCTTCGTCTCCCCCAGCCGCACCCGAGCGACCAGCATTCCATCGGTCTCGCCGCTGTCCATTCAGTCAGCCCCGGTCTTCGCGGAAGTGGGCCATCCTTCTGCTAGGAATTGTAGACAGCCCCCACGGGCCAAGCGTTATCCGCTCGGCTTGCGCGGGGTCCACCGGCCCGCGTCGCGCTCCTCGTACTTGGCCATGACCCGCTCGAAGGCGGCGTCCAGGTCGATCCCGCGCTCGTTCGCCAGGCAGAGGAGCACGAAGAGCACGTCGGCAATCTCCAGCTCCAGCTCGCGGGGATCCTCGTCGTCGCGCTTTGGCTTTGCGCCGAAGCGGTGATTGACCTCGCGCGCCAGCTCGCCCACCTCCTCGATAAGGCGGGCCAGGATCGCGAGCGGCGGCCAGTACCCCTCCTCGAAGCGACTGATCCAGCCATCGACGCGCGCCTGCGCCTCGGCGAGCGTCATGTCCCGGCCTCGCCGTCCGTATGCGGATGCGGTATGAGCACGACCTTCCCGAAGACCTCCCCCGCTTCGAGCAGCCGGTGAGCCGCGCGCGCCTCGGCCAGCGGGAGCTCCGCGTGGATCGGGGGCGCGATGCGACCGTCGAAGACGAGAGCCATGACGGCCCTGAAGTCCGCCGGCGTGCCCATCGTCGAGCCGACAATCGACTGCTTGCGCCAGAAGAGGCGCCGGATGTCGATGTGCCCGTGGTGTCCCGTTGTGGCTCCGTAGCAGACCAGACGGCCCCCGACCGCGAGAGTCCGGAGAACGTCGGGCCAGATCGCCTCCCCCACCGAGTCCAGACAGATGTCCACGCCGCGCCGACCAGTCGCCCGATACAGCTCGCGAGGCCAGGCTGGTTCCCGGCGGTCGAAGGTGTGGTCTGCCCCCAGCGCGCCCACCTCCGCCGTGCGCGAAGTCAGCGCATAGACCTCGGCACCCGCCAGCCCCGCTATCTGCACGGCGACCGTCCCCACACCCCCGCTGGCTCCCGTCACCAGGACGCGCTCCCCGGCGCGGAGTCCCCCCTGGGCGAAGAGCCCGTGCCAGGCGGTCACCCCGACGAGGGCCCCGGCGGCGGCCAGGGAAGCTGGGAATCCCTCGGGTAGCTCGACCAGGTTGGCCACGGGCGCCACGGCGAATTCGGCGAAACCACCCTGAGTGTGCTCGCCGACAATTCGAAGCGGATCGGCTCCTGCCATGGTGGCCAGCTCGTACCAGTCGTACCCCAGCGAGGGATCGACGACGACTCGCCTTCCGACCCACCCCCGATCGCCGTCGCTCCCCACGGTGTCGACCGTCCCGGCGAAGTCGGAGCCGCCGATGTGCGGCATCGGAATCTCGATCGGAAGTCCGCGCCGCACCCAGAGGTCGAGGTGGTTGAGAGAGGCGGCCTCGACCCGAATGCGGGCCTCGCCCGGTGCCGGCTCAGGCCTGTCGACCTCCTCGACCGAGACGACCTCCGGGCCACCGTTCTCGTGGAAGACCGCGGCGAGCATCTTCACTGGCATCTGGCGGCTTTGGCGATTGTCGGGGATTGCACTTACTTACTAGCAGTCCTCGGATAATCTCGCCGCTCCTACCGTGGGAGGTCTGTCCGAGGGCTGCCAGTCCGAGGTTGGAAGATAGAGCAACCGGAAGAGCCAGCGATGAGCGAGAGCGCCGCTGCGGCCAGGGCGGGGGAGAGCGCCGAGGACTGCACGCTCGGCGGGTACCTCTCGGTGCACGATCGCCCGCCGGCCTTCGAGGCGATCGACGGCCAGCCCTACACGGTGTCGATCGAGGTGGAGAGGACCGGCGACCTCAGGAAGCCCGTGGCGGGGTTCCTGGTCTTTCCGCGCTGGGCCGAGACGGGGCTGGGCATAGTGGACCACGTCGAGAGTCCCGTACTCTGGAGAGCCGCGACCCGGGGCGTTGTGATGAAGCGGGCCGGGGCGCTGGAGCTGACCGAGGTGCAGCGTCTCCTGAACGAGGCCGTCCTGCGCAAGGCGGGAGCCGATGTGGCTGGGAACGGGTCGTGAAGGAGCCGCAGGCGGGCGCCGCTGGCGGGAGCTCCCTTCGGGTGACCGAGATCTTCCACTCGATCCAGGGCGAGTCCACCTGGGCGGGGCTGCCGTGCACCTTCGTGCGCCTCACCGGGTGCCCGCTCCGGTGCGTCTGGTGCGACACCGAGTACGCCTTCTCCGGTGGCGACCGCGTCCCCCTCGGCGAGATCGAGGACCGCGTCGAGGCCTTCGGGTGCAGGCTGGTTGAGATCACGGGCGGCGAGCCGCTGGCGCAGAGGGCGACGGCGACCCTCGCCCGGCGCCTCCTCGACGACGGCTACACGGTCCTGGTCGAGACGTCGGGGGCGCTCGACGTGGGAGTCCTGGACGATCGGGCGCACCGGATCATGGACCTCAAGTGCCCGGGGTCGGGCGAGGCCGCGCGCAACCTGTGGTCAAACCTGGATCGGCTGACCGGGCGCGACGAGGTCAAGTTCGTGGTTGCCGATCTGGACGACTTCGATTGGGCGGTCGGCGTCGTTCGCCGACACCGCCTCGCCGAGCGGCTGGACGAGGGATCGCTCGGCGCGCTCCTCGTCTCGCCGGTCTGGGGAATGGAGGATCAGGACGAGCTTGCCGCCGCGATCCTGGCAAGTGGCCTCCCAGTGCGCTATCAGACCCAGCTGCACAAGCACATCTGGGGCCCTGACCGAGCTGGCGTGTAGGCACCCGTGGACAAGCCTCCCACGGCAAGGAGCAGCGCTGCGTCTCCGCTGGACCGCTTTGCTCGCCTGTCCATACTGTAATCTACGCTTTACAGTATGTAATCCATGATTTACAATGCGAGTGTCCCCTAGCTAGCTTCGCTCTGTGTTGCTCCTTGGGCCGGTAGCCCTTCGCGGGAACCGACGGTTCCGAGACCCGCTCGGAGCTCCCCGACGACCCGGATGACCCAACAATGAGGAGACGAATAGCTCTGCCGACGCTCGCGCTGGCCCTTGCGGCCAGTGCCTGCTCGGAGATGCACGACGACGCCTCGGCCACCGATCGTCCCCTGACGGCGGAGTTCGTCGAGGTGTTCAGGGTGGGTGCCGCCGAGCTGCCCGACTGGGCTCAGTTCGGGACGCCTCCGAGCGTGGCGTTCGACGGTGGCGGCAACCTGTTCGTGCTTAACCCGGATGTGCCGGTCGTCGCTGTCCTGGACCGTGAGGGTGAACTCGTCCGCACCCTGGGACGGAGGGGCGAGGGCCCCGGGGAGTTCAGCGGCCCCGACGAGATCTACGTCTGGAGGGATGGCACGGCGGCGGTGGCCGACCGGGGAAGCGGCGCCTATGTCGTGTTCGCTCCCGATGGCTCCTTCGACCGTCGGGTGAACATGTCGGCGGGCCAGGTCGGGCGCTATGGGATGATGGCCTTCCGGAGCGGTGCCAGGCCACACCTCGATGCTGGCGTGCTGGTGGCGCGCGGGATGGGCAGCCATGTCCAGGAGATGTTCCGACAGATGGAGATGGCCAACCCGACGATCGGTCCGCGCGGCTTGGAGCGGTTGACGCTGGGAACGACGGGCACCACCGCAGAGCCCATCGTGAAGGCAGGCGAAGTGCGGGCGCCGGTGCCCGGCGAGGAAGAATCCACTGCCACGGACGAGCCGAGAAGGTTCGACCCGGGACTCCTCTTCGACCTCCTGCCCGACGGGTTGGTGGCCTACTCCGATTCCGCCCACTATTCGATCAAGCTCGTTGCGGGCGACGGTGCACCCGTCGCTACCATCGCAAGACCCATCAGCCCCGAGCCGGTGACCGCCGAGATCGAGACTGCCGTTCGGGACTCGGCCATGGCGGAGTTCGATCGCCTCTACGGCGACCCCGCCAACCCGCAGGGACCGGACCGGGCGCCACCGGAGCTCATGGCGGAGATGGTTGCGCAGCTGCGCGAGAACATCGAGGGCATGGAGTTCAACCATGAGATACCGGTGGTCCTCTCCCTGGAGGCCACATGGGAGGGCGGGCTCTGGGTGCAGCGTAGGCGCGAAGGCGACCCCTGGGCGGGAGCGGTCGGGGTGACCGATGTCTGGAGCCCCGACGGACGCTACGTCGGCACTCTGCCGCCGGACAGGCTGCGAATGCCGGACGCCTTCGGCCCCGACGGGCTCATGGCCTACATCGAGCTCGACGAGATGGAGGTGCCGACGGTCCGCGTGGTCAGACTGGTCGGGCTTGAGCCGTAGAGGTAGGACTTTTCAACGGGCTTGAGACACCTGGTTCAACATAGGCGAAGCTCCTTTCTGTTGTGACCTCTGCCGTCCGCGGTCCGCTGTTCGCTCGCAACTGCGCCGACGGGGAGTGGGGGGGGTGATCCAGGCCTCCTCGCGGAGTATCGCAGCCCCGGGCCGGTCGGCTCAGGCACATCGGGCGGTGTCGGTTCCTCGCACGACGTCACCGCAGCGATAGCCGTGACCAGCAGGAGGACGGAGCAGGCCCGATGTCCGCTAGTCTTGACCGGCGGGAGGATAGGAAGGAACCCCGGGAAGGCTGACGGAGTGCGGGGGGCATGACGCTTTCCTTTATCGACATGCTTTTGTCTGAACCACCGGGCCTTGGGATGAGGCCGATTCAGTGGACGGACAAGGTCAGGGCGTTGAACAGGTAAGCGATATATGCAGATGCGGATTCCAATACATACAGATGATGGCGACCTGCGGGCGCGGTCCTCACGGCGAGCACGCCGGGCTTCACGCCCGCGCAGGCTCTCCCCGGATTGTCGGTCGATCACGAATCATGTTATCGTGCATCGCGTCTTGTCCCGCACGACGCTGCAGCAGGATCAAGCGCCGCCGCGGTCCGGTGTACCGCGTCGTAGCCCCCGGCTAACTTGAATCTGTGATCATACTATCTGATAATCTGTATATATCATCTCCTTCCGGCGCACGTACCAGACTGGGCCGTACCTCCACCTGGAAAGGTGGCGCGAAGCCTCCGGGCCGGTGCATCGCCGGTCGAATGCCGGCGATCTCGTCCACGGGCTTGCGGCACTGCGCCCGGGCGGGACCATCCCTGGCTGTGCGGAGCAATGACACGAAGCGGGAGAGGTCATCCCCGCAGCACCGAGAAAGGCTGGCTAGAATGTCGGCAACGACGAGGGCACGGTGTGCGGCCACACCGTCAAGGTCGTGACGGCCGTCGCAGGGGTAGTTGGATGAGGAAACCGATCTGGCTCGCCGTCGCCCTGCTGGCGGCCTGCGACGATACGGAACCCGCAAACGTGAGCTCCCCCCCGAAGGCGTGCGGGGTACTCGCCGACCAGGAACTATTCGTCGGCGAGACAGCCGAAGTCGAAACCTGCTTCGAGGATCCGGACGGCGGCACACTCAGGGTGTCGGCCATGTCGGTGGACCCAGCGATCGTGCAGGTTCTGCGCGTGCGGCAACAGGTCGTGGACCTCTCTGCAGAGAAGGTGGGGTCCACGACGATCACCGTCACGGCCGCAGATCCCGACGGCCTCACGGCGGAACAGACGTTCGAGGCGACGGTTCCGAACCGTCTACCGGAGATCACCGATCCTCTTCCCGGCTTCGAGATTTTCGAGGATGACACCGAGGAGCTCGGGCTAGGGAATCACTTCCGCGATCCGGATAGCCACGAGCTCACCTATTCCACATGGTCCACCGACTCTGCAGTCGCTCTGCCGTCCATAGTCGGCGGGGACAGCCTCAGGATCGCCGCGTTGCGGATCGGAGAAGCCCGTGTCGGTGTTGAAGCGAGTGACGGGCACGATGTGGTCTCCCAGGAAGTCGAGGCCGAGGTCATCGAGGATCCCGACACCGCAGGCTTCCTGTTCAACCACGCCTTCACCGATCGCGACAGCACCCTGAGACACTGGAAGTCCCAGGTCTACGCGAAGCTCACCGTGACCGGTGGGAAGCTCCACGTCTCGAACGACTCGATCTACCGGGGATGGGCCTACCGGGATCTCGGGTTCCCGCCCTGGGAGGAACCGCCCGCCCAAGTCGAGTACACGGCGATGGCGGAATACGCTACCGGCGGCGGAGTCGAGCTGGTGATCCACATGCGCAAGGCGGGCATGGAGTACGTGTCCATCGGCCTTGGCGACTCGATCCCCTTTGACGCCGACGGTGGGAGCGAGGCGGACACCGTGTACGTGGACTACGGGTTCGCGTGGTATCCCGGGTGGCCCTGGCGAACGGATTCAACGCTGTGGGGCGACTCGGATCTCGTGCCGGGCCCGGGAGAGCCGTTCGAGGTGCGGTTCGTCCTAGACTCGACTGACATCCTCATCGAGATCGACGGGGACACGCTTCTCGACTTCGACTTGGCCGAGTATGCCGAGAGCACTCCGGACCGCGTGCGCGGGGCGGTGCTCGGTGTGTGGCCGGTGTCCGGAACCGGCCGGAAAGCCTCGTACGACTGGGCGAGGCTCAAAATGATCAGGTAGAATGCCCGGGACCTCGGGGCGCGTGGAGCTAGCCCGACGGTGACGGACGAGCCGCCATTGCTAGCAGCCCATGGACAGACCTCCCACGGCGTTTTCTGTGAGACAATGCCAGCGAGCGCAGCGCGTTTCATCCCCGCGGGGCGGCCGCTCGCGGCCATGGGAGATTCGAGCAGCGCTGCATCTCCGCTGGACCGTCTTCTTCCTGTCGATAACGTAATCTACGCTTTACAATATGTAATCCGTAATCTACAATTCCGTCCCAGGCTTCGCTCTGCGGTGCTCCTCGGACCAATAGCGCTGCTACCAGCCCTTCGTCGCGCCTTGCCAGCGTGGCGCTTCGCCGCTCTCGGTGCTCGCGCGAGACTATCCGCGGACTGCTAGCGCCTCCACTCCGCTCGGCCGGGAATACCCCGGCTGAAGAGCGCCTCGAGACCGAGATTCGACCACTTCGTCATGCGACCCTCGGCAAGATCGGCTGCGTCCTGCCCGCGGACGAAGCCCCGCGCCTGCCCGGTACGGGGATCCAGCAGAAGCGCCATCGGGATGTCGCTCTCGGTGCTCAGCGTCGCCGAACCCCCGGGGCTGGTGATCGTCACGCTCGCCAGTGCCTCGTCCCATCCGGAGCGCACCGGAAGGGCGAAGACGAACGACGACCTCCCGTCTGCGTGGGTTACCGCCTTCATGTCGAAGTCGAGCGCGAAGAGTTCGCCGCCATCCCCGTCAATGCCCACCAGCCGGTGCTCCCCTCCGGACTCCGGCAGGCTGGGCGGGGCATCGACCACGAAGGCGGGCTCCAGGAACGGAACCCCGCTGGCATCGGCACCCCCCCAAAGGAGCAGAGCTGGAACCGGAATTGGCGGAGGCGGCTCCGACTCCTCGACGTCCAGCCGATAGCGGAGCGCTCGCGAGAAGTGGTAGCCACCGATCCAGCGCGGCCGGCAGTAGGACATCAGGTCCTTGCGGGTGGGCGCAACCAGCTCTTCCGAGCGGAAATCGTATCCCCAGGAGCCGATCCTTCCGTCACGGTAGGGATAGCGTCCGTCCACGAGTTTCGGATTCCCGCAGGGGGCGTGGAGCAGACTCATGTTGTGACCGAGCTCGTGAGCGACGGTCGAGACGATGGGCCTCACCACGGTCGTCCAGCCGCCTCCCGCGTAGGCCACCCCCGCAGCCCCCTTGGCATTGGGCATGATGCCCATCCAGTGGCCCTCCCCGCCCTCCGCGGTCCGAAGCGCGGTCACTTCATTGAGCAGAGTGAAGATGTCGTTCGTCGAGCTCCAGACGGCTTCGTGAACGGTCACATCCATATCGCCGACCGGAAGGAGCATGTGCGTGTCCGTGAAGAGTGTGTCCTCTTCGGTCATGTCCTCCGTCAGCTCCAGGACCGACGAGTCCGGATCCTCCTCCCAGAGGAGCGGGATGACGGTCAGATCCAGGAGCGGCACGTCGTTCACGTCGACGCTCGCCCTTCCCTTCTCGGGGATCCGTCTCTCGACCAGCAGCTCGGCATCCACCGTGCTGTCGGGGTCGATCTCGATGACCATTTCCAGCTCCGGCTCCAGCACGGAATCGGGAATCTCCACGTTCGACGACACGGCCAGCGACGACTCGTCCACCTCGGTCGGAATGGCGGCCGACTTGGCCGCAATGGTCACCGTGTGAACCTCCTCGTCGTCTTGGTAGAATGTCGCACGGACAGGAGGGATCTTCACGTCGGTCTCCTTCGTCGCGGTTACGAATACCCGTAGGAGCGCGGGCTCCTCCGCGACGAGCGGAACCGGGAACGACCGCGACTGCACCGGCTGGACAAGATAGGCGGCGGGCGGGTTACAGAGCGGAACGCGCTGCCGCCGGACGCCTCGCAGCCACCTCAGGAAATCGACGTCGTTCGGCGCGCACAGACCCGTTTCACCCGTCAGGAGAGCAGTGACGTGCTTGAGCGCAGTCAGGGTGGTGGGTAGCGCGCCGGTCATCTCGGTGTTGGCCGTCAGGTCGACAGCGCTGAGGAGGTCCATGTTTCCGATCTCGGACGGCAGCGGGCCCGACAGCTCGTTGTGATTGAAGAGCAGAGTACCCAGCAGCGGGGCGTCGCCGATCTCGGGCGGAATGGACCCCGATAGCCGGTTCCCCCGCAGGATCAGGCTTCTCAACGAGCGGGCCTTGCCAAATTCGGGCGGGATCTCACCCGTCAGATCGTTGGCCCTCAGGTCCAGCACTCGCAGCTTCGGCGGATCGGCGAGTTCGGGGGGTATTTCGCCCGTAAGATCCTCGTTGTATATGATTGCAAGTTGCTCAATACTGGGGAGGTTGCCGAGTTCCGCCGGAATCGTACCCGTCAGCTTGCTGTCCGTGATGATCAGAGTCTTGAGCTTCGGGAGGTTGCCGAGTTCGGGCGGTATCTGACCTGTGATCGGGTTCACTTCGAAATCGAGCCACTCCAGCGACGAGAGTCTGCCGAGCTCTGGGGGAATCGGGCCGGCCAGCTTGTTGTGCGACAGGTCGAGACTTTTGAGCTTCAGGAGGTTGCCCAGTTCCGGCGGGATTGAACCCGTCAAGCTGTTAAGCTCCAGGCGCAGGCGTTCGAGACGACTCAGATCGCCGAGTTCCGGCGGAAGCGTGCCCTCCAGCCCGTTATGGGCGATCCTGAGCGATTCCAGGCTAGACAGCTTGCCGAGTTCGGGTGGGATCGTCCCTGTCAGCTTGTTGTTCTCGAGATTCAGGTCAGTGAGGCTTGAGAGTTCTCCCAACTGGGCCGGTATCGATCCGGTCAGCGTGTTTGCGCAAAAACTCAAAGTCGTGAGTTTGGATAGGTTTCCGAGCTCGGGCGGGATCGGACCCGCCAGTTTGTTGCCGCATAGCAACAAGAACCTCAGCTCTGACAGCCCGCCGAGTTCCGGCGGGATCGAGCCCACCAACTCGTTCAGAACCAGTTCGAGGTCCTCCAGGTGGGTCAGATTCGCGAGTTCCGGGGGGAGCGGTCCCGCCAGATTGTTCAACGGAAGACGTAGCCGGACGACCCTGCCCTCCGCATCTGCTGTGATTCCCTGCCACTCACCGATCGGCGCGTCGGTCATCCACTTGGAGCTCCTTTTCCAGTTCCTTCCATTGGTAGCTTCGTAGAGGGCGACAAGCGCCTCCCGTTCCAGGTCCTTCTCCACGGTGACTTCCACGCTGGCGGAAGCCGAGTCGACGGTTGCAGTGACCGTAGCCGTTCCGTAGCCAACCGCCTCGACCAATCCGGCGGAATCGACCGTGGCCACCGAGTCCGCGTCGGAGACCCACGCGACCTCGGTGCCCTCCACCGGGTGGCCGTTCGCGTCGACCGCCTCGGCGGCCAGCCGGAGCGTATCGCCCAGCGCGGAGAACTCCAGCGCTTCCGGCGACACCCTCACTGCGCTCACCACCTGCGCCACCGTGACCTCGGCGGTCCCGGACACCGCGTCCAGCGTAGCGGTCACCACCGCCTCCCCATTGTCCGCCGAGCGCACCAGCCCCAATGGGTTGACCGTCGCCACCGCCGTGTCGCCCGACGCCCACGTGACCTGCGCGCCCTCCACCAGGTGGCCGTTCGCATCCACGGGCTCCGCACCCAGCCGGAGCGTATCGCCCAGCGCAGAGAACTCCAGCGCCTCCGGCGACACCTTCACCGCGCTCACCACCTGTCTCACCGTGACCTCCGCCGTGCCGGACACCGAATCGGCCGCGGCCGTCACCACCGCTTCCCCGCTTCCGACCGAGCGCACCAGCCCCACCGAGTCCACCACGGCCACCGCCGTGTCGCCCGACGCCCACGTGACCTCCGCGCCCTCCACCAGGTGGCCGTTCGCGTCGACTGCCTCGGCTGCCAGCCGGAGCGTATCGCCCAGCGCGGAGAACTCCAGCGCCTCCGGCGACACGTTGACCACGCTCACCACCTGAGACACCGCGACCTCGGCCGTCCCGGAAACCGCGTCCGCCGTGGCGCTCACCACCGCCTCCCCGTTGCCCGCCGAGCGCACCAGCCCCGATGCGTCGACCGTCGCCACCGCCACATCGCCCGAAGACCACGTGACCTCCGTGCCCTCCACCAGGTGGCCGTTCGCGTCGACCGCCTCGGCGGCCAGCCGGAGCGTATCGCCCAGCGCGGAGAACTCCAGCGCCTCCGGCGACACCCTCACCGCGCTCACCACCTGCGCCACCGTCACCTCGGCCGTCCCGGACATCGCGTCCGCCGTAGCGGTCACCACCGCCTCCCCGTTGCCCGCCGAACGCACCAGCCCCAATGGGTTGACCGTCGCCACCGCCACATCGCCCGAAGACCACGTGACCTCCGCGCCCTCCACCAGGTGGCCGTTCGCGTCGACCGCCTCGGCTGCCAGCCGGAGCGTATCGCCCAGCGCGGAGAACTCCAGCGCCTCCGGCGACACCTTCACCGCGCTCACCACCTGCGCCACCGTCACCTCGGCCGTCCCGGACACCGCGTCCGCCGTAGCGGTCACCACCGCCTCCCCGTTGCCCGCCGAGCGCACCAGCCCCGATGCGTCGACCGTCGCCACCGCCACATCGCCCGAAGACCACGTGACCTCCGTGCCCTCCACCAGGTGGCCGTTCGCGTCGACCGCCTCGGCGGCCAGCCGGAGCGTATCGCCCAGCGCGGAGAACTCCAGCGCCTCCGGCGACACCTTCACCGCGCTCACCACCTGCGCCACCGTCACCTCGGCGGTCCCGGACACCGCGTCCGCCGTAGCGGTCACCACCGCCTCCCCGTTGCCCGCCGAGCTCACCAGCCCCGATGCGTCGACCGTCGCCACCGCCACATCGCCCGAAGACCACGTGACCTCCGTGCCCTCCACCAGGTGGCCGTTCGCGTCGACCGCCTCGGCGGCCAGCCGGAGCGTATCGCCCAGCGCGGAGAACTCGAGCGCCTCCGGCGACACATTCACCGCGCTCACCACCTGTGCCACCATGACCTCCGCCGTCCCGGAAACCGCGTCCGCCGTAGCGGTCACCGTCGCTTCCCCATTGCCCACCGAGCGCACCAGCCCCGACGCGTCGACCGTCGCCACCGCCACATCGCCCGAAGACCACGTGACCTCCGCGCCCTCCACCAGGTGGCCGTTCGCGTCGACCGCCTCGGCGGCCAGCCGGAGCGTATCGCCCAGCGCGGAGAACTCGAGCGCCTCCGGCGACACATTCACCGCGCTCACCACCTGTCCCACCGTGACCTCCGCCGTCCCGGACACCGAACCGGCAGCGGCCGTAACCACCGCCTCCCCGTTGCCCACCGAGCTCACCAGCCCCGATGCGTCGACCGTCGCCACCGCCACATCGCCCGACGCCCACGTGACCTCCGCGCCCTCCACCAGGTGGCCGTTCGCGTCGACCGCCTCGGCGGCCAAGCGGAGCGTATCGCCCAGCGCGGAGAACTCGAGCGTCTCCGGCGACACGTTGACCGCGCTCACCACCTGTCCCACCGTGACCTCGGCGGTCCCGGACACCGAACCGACCGCGGCCGTCACCACCACCTCCCCGTTGCCCGCCGAGCGGACCAGCCCCGATGCGTCGACCGTCGCCACCGCCACATCGCCCGACGCCCACGTGACCTCCGCGCCCTCCACCAGGTGGCCGTTCGCGTCGACCGCCTCGGCGGCCAAGCGGAGCGTATCGCCCAGCGCGGAGAACTCGAGCGTCTCCGGCGACACGTTGACCGCGCTCACCACCTGTCCCACCGTGACCTCGGCGGTCCCGGACACCGAACCGACCGCGGCCGTCACCACCACCTCCCCGTTGCCCGCCGAGCGGACCAGCCCCGATGCGTCGACCTCCGCCACCGCCACATCGCCCGAAGACCACGTGACCTCCGCGCCCTCCACCAGGTGGCCGTTCGCATCCACGGGCTCCGCACCCAGCCGGAGCGTATCGCCCAGCGCGGAGAACTCCAGCGTCTCCGGCGACACGTTGACCACGCTCACCACCTGCGCCACCGTGACCTCCGCCCTCCCGGACACCGAACCGGACGAGGCCGTCACCACCACCGCCCCGTTGCCCGCCGAGCGGACCAGCCCCGATGCGTCGACGGTCGCCACCGCCGGGTCGCCCGACGCCCATGTGACCGAGAGGCCGGTCATGGGCTCGCCGTTCTGATCATGCACCTGCGCCGTGAGCCGCAACGTGTCCTCGAGGGCTGAGAATCGCAGAGAACCGGGGCTCACGGTGACCCGGGTCGGCTCCGGCACATCGGGGGGTGTCGGTTCCCCGCACGACGTTACCGCAGCGATGGCCATGACCAACGGGAGGACGGAGCATGCCCGATGTCTGCGAGGCATGACCGGGAGGGAGGATAGGAAGGAGTCGCGGGAAGGCTGACGGGGTGCGGGAGACATGACGCTTCCTTTCTCGACGTGCTTGTCTGAACCACCGGGCTTTGGGATGACGCCGATTCGGTGGACAGAAAAAAGGTGGAGCGGTCGACAGGCGAGCGATATATGCAGACCTAGTTTCCAATACATACAGACAGCTCGCACGGGCGGGTGCGGCACTCACGGCGAGGATGTAGGGCTTCAGTCCTCCAGATGTCCAGGCCCTTCGCGCGTGGTGACGTTCTCCGGCGCGGGATCGGCACGGCGTGCTCCGGGGACGGCCCGGGCGATCCGGTCGATCCCCTCGGGAATGAGCGCCTCGTCGATGACCGAGTATCCGAGGCGGATGTGGTTGCGGTGGCCATGCTCGTCGGAGAAGGTGAACCCGCCGGTCTCGAAGAATACGCCCTCGGGTTCGACCAGGCCGTGCAGGATCCCGGCGTCCACCTCCTCGGGCAGCTTGAGCCAGAGGATGGACCCGCCGTACTCAGGCTTGACGGCGGCTCCGGGGAAGTGCCGCTCGAGCGATTCGTGCGCGACGTCGCAGCGCCTGCTGTAGGTGCCCGTCAGCTTGGCGACGAAGCGGTCGAAGTAGCCCCTTTGAAGGAACAGGGCCACGCTCCGCTGGTTGTTGACCGGCGGGTGCCTCAGCATGTAGTGACGCAGTGCCCTCGCCTCACGAATGAACTCCCGGTCCGCAATCAGGTAGCCCAGCCGCAGTCCCTGCAGCAACGACTTCGACAAACTGCCCAGGTAGATGACGTTCCCCCACCGATCCAGGCTCTTGAGGGCCCTCGGGGGGGTCTTGTTGAAGCTCACCTCCGACTCGTAGTCGTCCTCGATGACGAACTGGCCGTGTCGCCGTGTGAGCTCCAGGAGCCTTGACTTGCGCGCCAGAGGCATCGTGACGGTCGTCGGGAACTGGTGGCTGGGGGTCACGTAGAGGCACTTGCACCGGCCAAGCCGCTTCGAGAGGATCAACCCCCCGTCGTCGACGGGAAGCCGCTCGACGTTGATCCCCTCGATCCTCGCCATGTTGACGACGTCCGGATAGCCGGGATCCTCGACGCCGATCGTCTCCCCCGGGGCCAGCAGGAGCCGGATGGCGATGTACAGCGCCTGCTGGCCGCCCACCGTGACGAGCACCTCGTCGGGCCGCGCGAAGATGCCGCGTCTGGCCAGCACACGCTGGATCAACTGCTCGATCAGCATCTGGTCGTCGGTCTCGGAGAAATCCGTGGCGCAGTTCGCCACTCCCACCGCTCCCACAGCATCCCGCACGCACTCCCGCCATTGCCCGAGCGGAAAGAGCGATGGGTCGATGAGTCCGCACACGAACGGGTAGCGGTAGCGCACCAGGCTGTCCGCGGGCTTGACCACCCGCTCGCGATCGAAGCTCCGGCCCCGGAACAGTCTGCGGTAGTCGACCCTGGAAGGTGCCGTCGTACCGGCTGTCGGCTCGTCGGTCCCTGCCTTGTGACCCGGTTCCGCAAGCACATCCGGGTTCACGAAATACCCCGATCGCTTCCTTGACCTCACGAATCCGTCTGCCTTGAGCGCCCGGTAGGCCAGCGCGACGGTCGTCACACTGACCTTCAGGTCGGTCGCGAGGCGGCGAATCGACGGTAGCGGCTCGTTCAGGGGGAACTGCCGTTGGACGATGCCTATCGCCAGCTGGCGCCGCACCTGCATCTGCAGGCTCTCGCCGGACTGCCGGTCGATCACGATCATGTTCTCGTACATCGCGTCTTGTCCCGCACCCGGCGCTGCAGCAGCATCAGGTGCCACCACGCGGCCCGGTGTGCCGCTTCGTATAGCTCCCGGCTCACCGCGGGCTGTTATCATAGTATCCGATAATCTGTATGTATCGCCTCCTTCCGGCGCAAGTACCAGACTGGGCACGCGCTCCCACTCCTCAAACCCGCTTGACCGCAGCAGACAGGGCGCGGGATGCCTGACCGCGCTGGACTCCGAGACCGGGCATCGCAGGATCTATCTAGGCTCTTGAGTAAAATCACTCAAGAATCTAGGTTGATCGCATGCCACTCTTCGAACGCTCCCAGGTGGCCTGGTCAGGCGGCTGGAGGCGCTGGGGCACGCGGGCCGGGTGGCGACGATCCACGGCGGCATGGCGTGGCCGGAGCGCGAGGAGCAGGTGGAGCGGTTCCGCGACCCCTCCGGCACCCGCTTCCTGGTCGCCACCGACGCGGCTGGCGAGGGGATCAACCTCCAGTTCTGCCGTCAGATGGTGAACTACGACATCCCGTGGAACCCGGCGCGGCTGGAGCAGCGCATGGGCCGCATCCACCGCTACCGCCAGAGGCACGATGTGTGGATCGTCAACCCCGTGTCCACCGACACGCGCGAGGGCCGGGTGCTCAAGGTCCTCCTGGACAAGCTGGAGGCGATCCGGCGGGAGCTGCGGTCTGACAAGGTCTTCGACGTGATAGGGCGTCTCTTCGAGAACCGGTCGCTGCGCTGGCACATGCGCGAGGCGTTGACCGACGAGGGCGAGAGGCGCGCGCGCAGGCGGCTCGAGGCCGGGCTCACGAGCGAAGTAGTGCGGAAACCGCACAGGTTGGACGAGCAGCGGTATGGGAGGCGGGGCGATGTGGCGCGCCGTCTCGGCACCCTTAGGCACGAGATGGAACGGGAGCGCTATCTGCATCTTCTGCCGGCCAATGTGCGGCGGTTCGTCGAGCTCGCGTCACCGCTGCGGAGGCTCGCGGTGCGCGGGGAGCTGGACGGGTTCTTCTCGCTCGTCCTGCCGCCGACCGGGGAGGATGCCGAGCGGGCCTTCGAGGCCCAGGTGGAGGAGATCGCGATGGGGATCGCGGCCGAGTGGGAGCGGGCGCGCGGGGCTTCGGTCCAGGACGTGTCCAGGCCGCCGGGAGCGCGCGCCGCGGGCCTTCCCGACCACCCCGGATTCGACCTTCTGTCGGAGTCCGCGGATGGTCGCAGGCGCCACATCGAGGTCAAGGGACGCGCGGGGCGCGGCGAGATATGGATGGAGGAGAACGAATGGCGGCAGGCGTGCCAGCTGGGCGACGAGTACTGGCTGTACGTGGTCTACCAGTGCGCCACCGGGGAGCCTGAACTAGTGCGGATTCGGCATCCGTTTTGTTGGCGAAGGGCGCGGCCCGGGTGCGGATCACCGTCGGGGAGGTGATGGGGGCGGCGGAGGGGGATGGGTGAGGATCATCCAGACCGTCGAGCGCGTCGCCAAGAGGGTCAGCGAGGGCGGTCACGACATCCCGGAGGATGTGGCGCGTCGGCGCTTCGAGCGGAGCTGGACCAACTTCCGGGACCTGTACCGCGAAATTGCCGACGACTGGCAGGTGTACGACAATTCCGGCTGTACCCGCCGCACCATGGGCCATGGGAAGCGTACGAGGGGGGTGCGGAAGGCGGAGAGGGCGAGCCCGCGCGTATACGCTAGATAGCCGAGGGCATTGACTAGGGAAGACCGGCACATGGACGAAATCGACAGAGCCTTGGTTTCTGGGACATCGTTCGGTAGGTTGTCGTGCCAGCGGTGCCGCGAATCGGCGGGCTCCACACTCCGAATGACTCGAGGAGGGGCCGTGAGTTGGGAAACATCGACCTTCTACCGCGCCTCCTTCCCGACAAGTATTGCTCGCCCGTGACCCCCACCTTCCGAAGGTCCTCAGGCCGAAGCTGGTGGCGGAGACGGTGCTCGACGGGGTCCGGCGGGGCCTGTTCGTCGCGCGTCTCAGCCGACCTGACGGCACGGCGCGGACCTAGTGGCGCGAAGAGGTGGATTCGGCGGCCGCCGGCGATCCGGCGCTGGAGATCGTGTTGCCCGAAGCGGCGCACCTCTCGCGCCTGAACTAGCTCCTCCTGGAGCCGGGGGAGCTGCCGGATCTCTGGGAGGACGCGTCGGGCAGCGCCGAACCGGAGCTCGCGGTTGCGAAGCTGCTCGGGTACTTCGCGGGTGGCCACTCCGCCGAGATTCCACACGCATTACGGGAACCGGAGGTGGGTATGCCGGAAGGGGCCCAGCCGCACAGCGCCGTGACAGCAAGGCTATCCTCGGTAGCTGCTGCGCTCGCGTCGGCGCATGGCGGGGCGGACTCGGCGCAACCTGACCAGGCCCGACGCAACGCCGCCGTCGCCCTGGTGCTCCGTCCGCCACTCGGGGAGCCTGACCCGCCCCTGGGCCTCTGCGAGCTCCTGACGATAGAGCGGGCCAAGTCTCCCCACGACCCCTGGTCGGGCCAGATGGCGCTCCCGGGCGGGCGCCTCGATCCATCCGATGGTAGCCTTATCGAAGCCGCCGTCCGTGAGACGCGCGAGGAGACCTGGGTGCGGCTGGAGGTGCCGGAGGGAATGCTCGGCCGGGGCGAGCCGCTTCGCCCGCTGCGGCCAGAGAATCCACCTATCTCCGTATGGCCCTTCGTATTCCGGGTGCCCTCGCAGACCACGGCGAGAGCCGCCAGCTCCGAGGTGGCGTCCGTGCACTGGTTCGCTCTGGACGACCTGGCCGATCCCACGAGCCGGGATTCCCACCTTTGGCGAAGGGGGTCGATCTCGCAGAGCTTCCCGTGCATCAGGATCGAGGGCCGCACGATCTGGGGGCTTACCTACCGGGCTCTGACGCGCTTCATGGAGGTGGTGCTGACACGGTAGCCCGTGGTTGCCCATTCCGACGATGCCGACCACCTTGGTGAAGCGGAGGTCCAGGCGGTGCTGAGAGATGGCGGGGGGGAATCGGAAGGGGCGCGCGCCCCTGGAGTCCGCGCTGAGAGGGTGAGCCTGGGGGGGAGCCTGCCGTCCCGACACGAGAACCGGTACGGTACGGCCCACACCTGACTAGGAACTGGAATGGGAGGGGGTTGACGATGAGGAAGCAACTTGAGACGTGGATGCCGGTGGCCGCCATTGTGGTCTCGGCGGTGGCAGGGACCTGGGTGGTCAGCGGGGGGATCGCGGCCCTTGACTCTCGGCTCTCCGGTGTCGAAGCCAAGCTCGACCTATTGATCGAGGGTCTCGACATCGAGGTGTCCGAGAGGCAGCAGGCAGGTCAGGTGGCGCTACGATGAGTATGCGAACACCGTCGGGCCATAGGCCGACGAAGTATCGAGCGAACTGAAAGACGACCGCACAGCGGTTCTTCATAACCCCGCTCACCGCGTAGAGGCTGGTCAGCGCTCACCCCAACAGTCGGCGCATTCTCCGCTTCAAAGGCCCAAGCAAGCTTCCGTTCCGTCCACTTTGTCCAGAGCCCGTCGCTGCCCGGCATCGACCGCCTACTCGCCTCCGGCTCCATCCGTGGTCCGAGCGTCTTCCGCCTCACTACTCTTCCGCTGAGCTAGATCCTCCATGATCCAACGGAGCATCTCGTTGAAGTGTCCCTTCAACTCTTCAAGGTCATCGTTGTTGTGTTCCCTAGAATACGTTTTTCCTTGCAAAGAGTCCGAGTCCCCGCGCGTCGCTGCCTTGAAATTCCAAGTGCTCTCGTCTGTGCCGTGCCTGGCCGCCACGTCGACGTCAACATCCACTGTCTCGTCCGCTACATGACAGTCCGCCAACAGAAACGACAACGAAATATCCATGTGCGCAACGTCATCTGGAACAGACGACGTGTCAGGAGCACCAAACTCGCGCGACAACGAGAACGCCCTTCCATCGCTCCCCGTTCCACTGACCCACGGGCCGCCGGAATCAATCACCGTGGGGAAAACATCCGGTACCAAAAGAGTCAACTTCTCGTGGCAATACTTCTTCAGCGGCAACACAACATCCTCCACGTATCGCCTACCCTCCACCGAGGCGGCCGGCCGGGATTGTCCGACCATGGATCGCTTGAACACCTCGATCTCGCGATCGATGTCCTCCGCATCCTCTATCGACTCGCCGCGCGCGGCTCTCAAATGCAACCTGAGCGTATACTTACAGCACGACGCGATGAACTCGATGAATCGCGAAAGATCCTCGGTCTTCGCAATATCCTCTATTTCCTGAATGTACCGGCTTCGGTTCTCTCTCTCCACAATGGCAATCGTATATCCGTGCCGGATGAGGATCATGTTCATCAGGAGCCGGGCCATTCGCCCGTTGCCGTCGTCGAAGGGATGAATACGCACGAACCGGTGGTGGAACGTCGCCGCCACGACAATCGGATGCTCGCCGCGGGCCTCCCGGTCACGGTACCAGTCGATTAGGTCGCCCATCTCCGAACCCACCTGTTCAGGTGGCGTATAGTAGTGGATCTCTCCCGCGCTGGTCCTGACGTTGTTCGGCGCGGTCTTGTACCCGCCGACCGCAATGAGGCGCTTCGTGAGTCTGCCGTCCGGAGTCAGCGCATCCATCTCGTACGCCTCCTTCAGGAGAACGGAATGAAGGTTCCGTATGAACACGCCGTTCAGCGCCTCTTCCTGCCTGACGGCCTGCTCCACTGCCTTCACGGCATCATTGTGACCCTCGACGTCCAGATGGTCACGCATTGGTTTTCCGTGGGCCGTGAGGCCGTGGAGTATGAGATTCCGGGTCTCGCCGAGGGTGAGCGTATTCCCTTCGATGGCGTTGGAATGGTAGTTGAACTCGAGGCGGATCTTCTGCGCGATCCGGGCTATGACGTCGGAAGACAAAGGACGGAGGGCGTCGAGTTCCTGCTTCATGCCGTCGACAACCTCGATGATGTTACGGGTCATCTTGTGTCCTCTCTCACAGTGACAGGCTCCCACCCAAGGTAGCCTGCTGTCGTCCGAGTTCAAAGATTCGGCCCGGGGTCCGCGCTGCTGGCCACGCCCCACAGCGATCAGCAGATACCAGCCCCAGCAGTATGAAATACCATATGTCGGCTATATGAAAGATCGGGCACGATGTAACTCCCGATCGCCTACAGCAGAGCCCGGATCGGCACCGCGCTCAGTCGATCCCCAAAGGGCACCGCGGCCTCGCCGTCGTAGAGCACCGCCCCGGCGGCGAAGCGGTGCCCGAGAGCACCCTGGAGCCTGCGCAAGCCCCGGAAGTCGCGGGAGCGAACCGTCGCGGAGGCCTTCACCTCGATGCCCGCCACGCCGTGAGCCCCCCGGTCGATCACGATATCGGCCTCGGCGCCGCTGCGATCGCGGAAATGGTGGAAGGTCATCCGAGCACCGTGCCAGCTCGCGTGACGGCGGAGCTCCTGCAGCACGAAGGTCTCCAGGAGCTGGCCGAAGCGGGGCCGGTCGTAGTCCAGAGCGGGACCGTCCAGCCCCAGCAGCGCGGCCGCCAGCCCCGTGTCGGTGTAGTGGAGCTTCGGTCGCTTCACTAGCCGAGTCAGGCGATTGGAGTGCCACGCCGGAAGCCGTTCTACCAGGAAGACACGCTCGAGGAGCGTCATGTAGTCGCGAATGGTGGGCCGAGTGACCTCGAATGGCGCCGCCAGGTCGCTCGCATTGAAGAGGGTGGCGGTCTGCGCAGCGGCCGCCGTCGCCAGCGCCGGCAGGATTTCGAGGTGCCTGACACGCGAAAGGTCGCGAAGATCGCGCTGAACCAGGGCCTCAACGTAGTCCAGGCACCAGCTCGACCGTCGCCGCCCTGCCGGACGGGCCAGCGCTGGGGCGAATCCGCCGCCGGCCACATGCTCGGCCAGCGCACCGCCGAGGCGCTCCTCGGGCCCGAAGGAGAGAGCGTCGCCGAAGAGGGCGTCCAGGAACTCCGACTCGCGGCGCTCGACCTCCACGCGCGCCAGCGGATGCAGCCGCAGCGTCTCCATGCGCCCGGCAAGCGAATCGGCGAGCCGGGGGAGGAGGAGCAGGTGCGTCGATCCGGTCAGGAGGAACCGGCCCGGAACCCGCCTCCGGTCGATCTCCATCTTGATTGCCGTGAAGAGCTCCGGGGTGCGCTGCACCTCGTCGAGGATGACCCGATCCGGGAGGCGCGCAACGAACCCCACGGGATCGTCCGCCGCCGCCTCCCTCAGCACATCGTCGTCGAGCGTGAGGTACCGGTAGCCCAGTAGCCCCCCCACGACCCTCGCCAGCGTGGTCTTGCCGCACTGCCTGGGACCGTGCACAAGGACGGCGGGCGAGTCCTCGAGCGCCTCGAGGAGGCGCGGCTGGATGAGCCGCGGGATGATGGTCGTGCTGATGCCCATGACAGGGCTGAATGTAAACTGGCGTCCGGCTGAATGAAAGATTCAGCGACGCGTGAACGATCCAGGAAGAGCTGGCCTGCGTCCGTGCACTGGTTCGGGCTCGCCGATCTGGCCGATCCCGCGAGCCGGGATTCCCACCTCAGATTACAGATCATCGATCCACTCGACCAGGAAGATGTTGGTGTTGCCGTCGTGCGACATCCTGCGGTTGGAGGCGATGACAAGGATTTCGCCGTCGGGGTGAAAGACGGGGAAGCCGTCGAAGCCCTCGGAATAGGTCACCCTCTCCAGGCCGGTGCCGTCCACGTTGATCAGGTAGAGCTCGAACTCGCGCCCGCGCGGGTCGTCCATGTTCGAGGAGAAGATGATCTTCTCGCCCGATGGGTGCCAGTAGGGGGCGAAGTTGGCTGCCCCGTTGTGTGTGAGCTGGCGCGGATTCGAACCGTCGGCGTCGGCGACCCAGATCTCGAGCGCAGAGGGACGGATCAGCCCGTCGGCCAGCAGCGACCGGTAGTCGGCGATCTCCCCCGGGTCCTCGGGGTAGTGGGCGCGCCAGACGATCTTGCTCCCGTCGGGGCTGTAGAAGGCGCCGCCGTCGTACCCCAGGCGGTCGGTTACGCGCCGCACGTCGGAGCCGTCGGGGAGCATCGAGTAGAGGTCGAGGTCGCCGTCGCGCGCCGAGGTGAAGATGATCCGGTGGCCGGTGGGCGAGAAGGTGGCTTCGGCGTCGTAGCCGGGGGAGTTCGTTAGCTGCGTCGGGTCCGACCCGTCCACGCCGGCCGCGAATATGTCGTAGCTCGGATACACGGCCCATACATAGCCCTGCGAGCGGTCGGGTGGATCCGGGCAGGCCTCGTCGTGGTGGTGGGTCGACGAGTAGAGGATGCGGTCGCCGGCCGGGTAGAAGTACGAGCATGTCGTCCGGCCCAGTCCGGTGCTGGCGAGGGCGGTGGCGCCGGTGGCGGGGTCGAGCGTGTAGATCTGGTCGCACCCCTCGCCAGGAACCGGGCTCGACTGGAAGACCAGGGTGGTGCCGTCGAAGGACCAGTAGGCCTCGGCGTTCTCCCCCTCGAAGGTGAGCTGGCGCATCTCGCCGAAGCGGCGCTCGCCGAGCTGTACGAAAGGCGGGGCGGCGCTGTCGGCCGGCTCCTGAGCGCCCGCCACGGCGGACGGCGGGACCGCGGCCGCGACCAAAGCGACGACCGACACTCCGTGGACGATGCTGCGCAGCCGACTCACTATGCCTCCTTCTGGCCTTGGGCAACCGAAATCCCCCGCCTCTTCAGCTCGCCGATGTAGGCGTCGGCCGGAATCACAACGTCCGGCGTGCCCACGCCAGCCGACGCGACCTCGCCGCGCACCTGCATCAGCGCGACGATCGCGAGCGAGAATCCGGTGGTTCTGGCCATTGCGGTGATCCCGGTCGCGGGGTCGTAGCGGTCCACGACATCGTAGCGGATGCGGGTCGGCGTGTCGGCAAGGAGGCCCGTTGCCTCGACGCGCGCCACGACCAGATCGTCGCCGTCGCTGTTGGTAAGGTGGGGGGTGACCTGTTGTATGAAGAAGCGCCGCGGGTTGACCGGCGTGCCGTCGTAGTCCGTCTCCTGGTCGCTCAGCAGCCCCAGGTCGCGGATCGTGCGCATCGTGCAGGCATGGCCGGGATACCGGAGCGTCTTGTACGCCAAGGTGTCGATCCGTCCTTCGTAGCGCACGGGCAAAGTCGATGCGCCCCCGGCGGTGTAGAAGGCCTCGAGGGGCCCAATCGGAGGCGGGAAGTCCACCGTCTCGAGCCCCGAGAGCGCCTCGACCGTCACCCGCCTGCCACCTCGCAGGATCTCGGCCGGAGTCACGTAGTAGTCGAGCATCCCCTCGAGCGAGTAGACGATCTGGTAGTTGAGCGGCGGCTTGGGGTGCTGGGGCAGCCCGCCGACCCAGATGCGCACGGACTCCGTCGAATCGAGGCGGTCGATTCCGCCCTGGGCCAGCACATTCACCATCCCCGGCGCGAGTCCCACGTCGGGCACGATCGAGAGCCCGAGGCTGCGGGCGCGGGCGTCGAGCTCCTGCTGCTCCGCCACCACGGCCGTGTTGCCGCCGAGGTCGGTGAAGTGGCACCCGGAGTCGAGCGCTAGGCGGGCCATCTCGGCGTTGAAGTAGTACGGAAGCGCCGAGAGCACCCCATCGGTGCCCTCCATCGTGGCCATCACCTCCGAATCGCTCCTGGCGTCGAGGACGACCGTCCGGAGCCTGTCGCCCAGATGGGGCGTGAGAGCCGGGTGGAGCCCGCCGACATCCAGATCGGCGATCGTCACCTCGTGGCCCCCCTCAGCGCTCAGCAGGTCGTAGGCGGCGGCCGAACCCTGGGTCCCCGCCCCCAGAACGAGGAACCTCACCCTGATTTGGCCGCCGTTGTGAGCAGACCCATGCGGCGCTGCGCCGCCGGCGCCTCGCCGAAGAGGCGGGTGAGGCGGACGATCGTGTCGGCCGAATCGGGTGGCAATATCGGAGTTGCGGCGGCTCGGCGCGGCCCAATCGGCACCTCGGAACCCGACACTCCGATCACTTCGCCGCTCGCGGCGACGAGCGCCACCCGGTCGTCGTCCGCCGCCTCCAGCGCCCCGACGACCCGAGCACCGCCTGGCGAGGGGAGCGCCAGGGTGCCGAGCCCCCCACGCCGCTGGGCCGGGAACTCGGAGGCGAGCGTCCGCTTGGCGCCGCCGTCCTCTGTCGCCAGGAGGACCGGAAGGTCGCGGGCGGCCACCACCATCGCCACGACCCGATCGTCGCCCCGAAGCCCGACTCCCTTCACACCCTGCGCCATGCGGCCCACCACCGGGACCTCGCGCTCGGGAAAGCGGATCGCGCGGCCGCCCCCGGTGACGAGGAGGAGGTCGGCGTCCCCGGTCGTGCAGACGACGTCCAGCAAGGCGTCGCCGCTCCGCACGGCGGTGGCGATGAGCGTCCCGCCGCGAGACCGGGCGTACTCGGCGAGGCGGGTGCGCTTCACCAGCCCGCCCCGGGTGGCGAAGACGAGGTAGCGGTCCTCCTCGAGATCCTCGATGGCGCGGAGGGCGACAATCCGATCCCGACGGTCTACCCCGAGGAGCGCCCAGATCGCCTTGCCGCGCGAGGCGCGCGACGCCTCGGGGAGTTCGTCGATTCGAAGGAAGTGGGCGCTTCCCGTGGCGGTGAAGGCGAGGAGCCAGCCGCGCGAACGGGCGACTCGGACCTTCTCGATGAAGTCGCCAGGGTGGCGCTCCATCGCGGCGAGCGAGAGCCCGCCCGCAAGCCGCCGACGGTAGAGGTGGACCGGCATGCGCTTGAGGTAGCGCTGCTGCGTCACCGTCACCACCACGTCCTCCTCGGCGGTCCTGGTCGCGGTGCGGACCCTCTCGGCGCTCTTCGCCGAGTCCAGGATCACCGTGCGGCGCTCGTCGCCGTGGCGGGCCGCCACCTCGTCCAGCTCCTCGAGCATCGTCGCCAGCTGGAGGCGCTCGTCCGCCAGGAGCGCCCGCAGCTCGGCGATGGCGGCCCTCAGCGACCCTTCGCGCTCGCGCAGCTCCTCTCCCTCCAGCGCCGTGAGGCGCGAGAGGCGCATCGCGAGGATCGCGTCGGCCTGGGCGCCGCTCAGACCGAAGCGGTCGCGGAGCCTCCTGAAGGCCTGGGCACGGTCGGCCGAGCCCCTGATCGTCTCGATCACGCGATCGATCTGCGCAAGCGCGAGCAACAGCCCCTGCACGATGTGAAGGTCGGTCTCGGCCTTCTCGAGGTCGTGGCGGGAGCGCCGCCGGATCACCTGAAGGCGGTGGTCCCGAAAGCGTTCGAGGAGCTCCTTGAGGGTGAACTCGGTGGGCTGCCTGCCGCCGTCGAGTGCGAGCAGGATCGCCCCGAAGGTCGTCTCGAGCGCTGTCCGCCGGTAGAGCCTGGCCAGGATCGAGTCCACCTCGGTGCCCCGCTTCAGCTCGACGACGAGGCGGATGCCCTCGCGGTCCGATTCGTCGCGCATGTCGGCCACATCGGGAAGCGCGCCCCGCCGTGCGAGCGCCGCGATCTGCGAGATCAGCCGCGACTTGGAGACGGCGTAGGGCAGCTCGGTGACGACCAGCCTGCGCCTGCCCCCCCGCACCGCTTCGGCCACGACACGACCCCGCACCCTGATGCGTCCCCTTCCGGTGCGGTACATCGACTCGATCCCGCTCCGCCCCACTATGAAGGCACCGGTCGGAAAGTCGGGGCCGGGGAGAGCCTCGGCGAGCTCCTCGACACCGCACTCGGGGTTCTCGGCCAGGGTGCGGAGAGCCGCCGCCACCTCGCCCAGATTGTGCGGAGGAACGTTCGTGCTCATCCCGACGGCGATCCCGGAGGAGCCATTGACGAGGAGGTTGGGGATGCGCGACGGGAGGACGGTCGGCTCCTGCAGCCGGTCGTCGAAGTTGCTCTCCCAGTCGACGGTGTCCCGGTCGATCTCGGCGAGGATCTCCATCGCCGCCGGCGTCAGGCGCGCCTCGGTGTAGCGGTACGCGGCGGCCGGATCGCCATCGATCGAGCCGAAGTTCCCCTGGCCGTCCACCAGCGGGTAGCGGAGCGAGAAGTCCTGGACCATCCGGACGAGCGCCCCGTAGACGGCCGAGTCGCCGTGCGGGTGGTACTTGCCGAGCACCTCGCCCACCACCGTCGCGCTCTTCTTGTGGCTCTGCCGGTCCTGGAGGCCGAGTCCGTGCATCGCCACGAGGATTCGGCGGTGGACGGGCTTGAGGCCGTCGCGGACATCGGGCAGCGCGCGCTGCACTATCACGCTCATCGAGTAGTCGATGAACGACTCGCGCATCTCTTCCTCTATCAGGCGCGGCACGATGCGGTCGCGGAGTCCGGGTACGGTCATCAGGCCTCCCTGGCAGTCATTGGAGAGTCTCGCGAGAGCGCCCCGGGGACGACGCCGCGCTCCAGCACCTCGATACCGTCGCCCACGGCAATTCGCCCCTGGCCCTCGTGCACGACATTCACCCCGAAGTAGACGAGCGACTCGATCCGCCGGTAGAGCGCGAGCGAGCGGAGCGGCTCCTGGTCGGCATCGAGTGCGCCGCTGCGCTGATCGACCGTCGTGACGCTGCACCGTGCGCAGAGCTTGACCCCCCGGAAGACGAGACCCCCCACGGCGAAGCGCCTCCATTGGTCCTCGTCGTGAGGGCGAGGCGAGGTGACGAGCAGATTTGGCCGGAAGCGCTCGATCGGTATCCTGCGCCCGGCTCGGCGGGCCAGCTCCTCGAGCGAGGCCTGACTGGCCAGCAGCACTGGATAGCCGTCGGTGAAGCTGGTGCGGTGTCCGGCGGCGAATGCCGGATCGGTGGCGCGGGCGTCCCCGGTCGAGAGGTGGAGCAGGTGCCGCTTCGCGCCCAGCACCTCCGAGATCCACGCGTCGGCCTCGGAGGAGACCACATGGCCGTGGATGGCGGCACCGTGGATGGGCAGGCGAATGCGCTCGCCAGCGGCGCCGATCGGGATCGCCAGCGGCACCGTGCGGCGATCGGTGGCCTCCAGGTGCAGCGAGTCCCCATCGAGGCGGGCCTTGATGGTGGCCAGCAGGGGAGCGTCGCGCTGGGTGACCGCCTGGCCGTCGGGTCGGGCGACCATCCAGCGGCGGTCGAAGCGGGGGCCCAGCTCGTCGAGCTCGAGCGAATCGACCGGAGTCCCCCGCATCCCCTTCACCGGGTAGCGCCAGAGGCCGACGATCCGGGGGGGCAAGTTGAGAGCGGCGGGGCTGCCCGTCACCGTCTCAGGCCAGCACCGCGCCTCCGCCCCGCTCGACGATAGAGAGCGGGAGGGTGGCCTGGTGGGACCCGTTCACCATGATGTGGAAGGTATGGATCCCCGCCTCCTGGAAGACGATGCCATCCAGGTTGATGACGTGCGGGACCCGGACGCCGGTCTGGAGGCTCGAGCGCCCCGGCGAGACGTTCAGCTCGCCGCCGAGCGAGACCATCTCCCTGCCCGAGGGGGCGGAGAGCTTGATGGTGATCTGGTGGGTGCCCGCGTCGGCCGCGCCGCCTAGGAAGCGGAGGACGAGCGAGAGGCGCCCGTGGCGGGCGGGGAAGCGCGCCACGCTGATCCGGTCGAAGACGCCGAGCAGGTTCAGCTTGCCCGACCCGTCGATCGTGGCCGCGTCGGCGGTGAGCACGAGATCTACGTCCACCAGTCGCCTTGTTCCGTCGCCAGGGTGTTCCCGCTGCGGGCTGTGGCCCAGGAGCCGAATTGTAACCAGATTTCCGTGTGCCGTCGGAGCTGCCCGAGCCGCCGACGGTCCTCCTCGTCCAGATGGGGCGCCGTGAGCCAGGTCAGCGAGTCAGCCACCTCCTACAGCGTCATCGACGCCCTGGACCACCCGCACGGTGGCCGGATACTGCGCCTCAGGCTGCGCCAGGGGAAGGCTCTGACCGCCGGGAAGCTGAAGAGCGGTCCGCTCGTGGCCGCTTCGCCGGAGGGCGAGGAGCTACCTGTCCGGGTGAAGGGGTTCGCCCTCTTCGGGGGTCGGCCAGCCGACTCGCGACTGGCCCGTACCGGCCGGGTCGATGTGCAGGTGGTGGGGGAGGGGGCGGAGAAGGTCGATGTGGGGTGGCTGGTGAGGGCGGCCTAGCGGCGTACCGCAGTATCCGAGCTTCGAGCATGGGGCGGGGCGGGTCACGGCTGGCCGGTGGGGGCCCCGGTGAGCGCCACGTTGTCGTACTCGGTGCCGTTGATCCATCCCCACAGCCTTAGGCGGGTCATCGTGGTCACGGCGCCGAAGAACAGGCTGATCGCCTCCTCCCCGCCGATCAGAACCCGAACGCTCATGTCGTCAACGCACAGGGAGTAGCTCTGGAACTCGTCCAACGAAATCAGAGGCGACGTGCCCCGCCCGATCGTCTTATAGCCAGAGGCGGAATCAATCCAGATCGCCAGCACCCACCGGTCGTCGCGTCGAAAGACCAGACGGTAAAACCGTTCGCTACCAGAAGCCGTATGCCAGGCAATGCCCGGGTGGTCCTCCGATGCGGCCGCGCGAGTGGCGAAGTAAACGCACGGGTACTCGACGCGGCCGACCGGTCTCCCTACGGTCCCGTAGCGGTCACTCGTGGCCGCTGTCACCGTAAGCACGCCGTCAGCAATCGACAGCTCCGTCCATTCGTTGGGCTCCTCCCAGTCACTCAGACTCTCCTCGGTCGCGAAGTCATCCTCGAATACGAGTTGCGGCACCCAGACGTCAACGACGACCTTTCCGGTTGCGACCTCCCCGTGGGGATCGGTCGCCGTGAGAGTCACCTCACTCTGTCCGGCGGCGAGACCGGCAACCCGTGCGATCCCGCCGGCCACCGTTGCTCCTGTCACAGCGGATCCGGAAGTGACCGCAATGGTCAGCTCCTCCCTGTCGGGATCGTCGAAGAAGTCCTCGAGGTCCCAGAGCAGCGTCCTGCCCACGCCGACGGCATCCTCGGTTAGCGCCGCGACGTACTCCGGGGGCCGGTTGGGCACGCGAACGGGAATGTCCAGGCTCTCTGAGAGCCCGGCTTCGTTGGTGGCTGTAACGGTGACGGTGGTCTCGCCGACCGACCGCCCCTCTATCGTGACGTCGACGCCATCGGCGCCTATGCTGCCCACACCCAGACGGGTCCTGGCGATGGAGACGTCCGCGGACCGCACTTCGTAGAGGAGGGTCCCGCCCTGCGGATCGTCGAAGCAGGTGCCGTAGTGGATGGCCTCCTCCCCCACATGGACAACCACCTGCGAAACGTATCCGCAGGGAACGGGGGCTTCGGGCGCGCAGGAGCCAGCCGCCAGGGTCGCCGCCGCGACGAATGGCACCCGGGTGACTCGCATCCTAGCCTCCGCCGCGCATCCCGGGCGGCTCCCGCTCGAAGGTGTGTCTGAACCAGGCGGCGTAGGCCTCGCGCGCGTCGGGCTCCTCGGCGTGCCACTCCCGTCTCTCCTCGACAAAGAGATCCGGACGAGCGGTGAGGATGAAGGCATCCAGCCAGCCTCTCTCCTTGGCGTAGACGATCTCGTCGAGTATGGCGTTGGGGCGGGCGTCGAAGACCGAGCGCTGGTGCAGCCAGGAGTCGGCCACCCGCGAGAGGATTGCCCTCTCGATCTGGAAGGGCGTCGCACCCGGTGGCAGCTCGGGGAGCCAGCGGTCGAGGCGGTTCTGAGCGACCATCAGGTGGAGGTGGGCGTAGATCAGGTACGGCCCGTAGGTCCCCGTCCGGGCCTGGTGCCAGATATGTGCGGTGTCGCCGCCCATACTCAGCTGCAGCGTCTCCCACGGGTAGGCGGGGGCGTCCTGCTCCCGGGAGATGATCAGGAAGGAGGGGTCCTCCCGGATGCTGTCCACCTGCTCGCGCACCCACTCCTCGACCGCCTCCATGCGCTCGGGTGTCGGCGCGATCCGCTCGCCCGAGTGGATGACCAGGCGGCGCGGGGCGGGGTAGTACCCCAACGCGCCGGTCCCGCACGCGCCAAGCCCGACCGTCGCCAGCGCGACGATGAGGAGGGCCCCGCTACCCGATACTCCGATCCGCATGACAGCCAATATAGGGATTCAGTCTGCTACCAGTCTGTGCGGAGCGAGGCACGGAGACGAGATTGTAAACTATGAGTTACATATTGTAAAGCACACATTACAGTATGCACGAGCGAGCGAAGCGGCCCGGCGCGGGTGCAGCGCCACTCCTGCCGTGGAGGGGGTCTGCCCAAGGGCTGACGGGGAGCGTTCCACCACCTTCGTTGTGCAGCGGCGGGATTACATTCCGTGGCATGAAGCTGCGCCTTGCACTCCCGATGGCGCTCTGCGGGTGCCTTGGCATCGCCGATCCTGTGACCGCGGGCGTCCCCGCCGCCCGGCCAGGCGCACAGGAGCCCGCGGACACGGTCCTCGCGACGCTGGAGGAGATCGCCGCCCGTCAGGAGCGGATCCTGGAACGGCTCGACTCGATCGAGGCGAAGTCGGCCGCGGTGTCGTCGCCGGAGAGCAGCGGGACGGAGGGAACCACGCTGGAAGGTGCCAGGAGCGAGGTGACGGGCCTCGGCCTGGGGCTCTTCTGGTCGGTGGTGGTGCTAGTCGCCTTCCACTTCCTGATCAGGGCGGTCATCTGGGTGCTCGAGGCCTTGGCGGAGCGGAGCGTCGCGAGGCGGCTCACCTTCAAGCGGCTGATCCCGATCAGCCGCATGTTGCTCTGGGGGGTGGCGGCGTACCTCGTCGTGAGGGTCGTCTTCGGCGTCGACTCGCAGGGAATCCTGGCGGCGAGCGCCGCTGCGGGGCTCGTCCTGGGAATTGCCGCGCAGGACCTTCTCAAGAACGTCTTCGGCGGCCTGACGGTGGTCTTCGACCAGCCCTTCCAGGTGGGGGACAAGATCGCTGTAGGGGACACCTACGGCGAGGTCGTCTCGATCGGGCTCCGCTCCACGAGGATCGAGACTGCCGACGACAACCTGGTCACCGTACCGAACTCGCAGGTCGTCGAGCAGCAGGTCGCGAACTCCAACGCGGGCAAGGTCAATTGCCAGGTGGCGACCGACCTCTACCTCCCCGGAAGCGTCGACGAGGAGCTGGTGCGCGAGATCGCCTTCGAGGCGGCCGCCAACTCGAAGTACACCTTCCTCGAGAGGCCGATCCAGGTCTTCATCGAGGACCAGTTCCGGACGACCTTCGTGACGCGGGTGCGGGTGCGCGCCTACGTGCTCGACCCGCGCTTCGAGTTCCTGATGCAGAGCGACGTGACCGAGCGGGCGCGCGACGCCTTTCGGGCGGCTGGCCTCTCGCCGAAGGAGGGCTGGCCGCCGCTGGCGCTCTGGCCGGGGGAGGTGGCCGACGAGGGATCGGCCGCCTCGTGACAGAACCGCGAGAGGGCGAGACGCCAGCAGCCTCGCCGCCGGGGATGGCCGATTCGGGGGTTGCGGCGCTCGTCCGGGCCGCGGTGCATCCACCCTTTGCGGCCGTCTGGGACGGATACGCGGCCGGGTGGGGCGAGGTGCGGGGTGCTCTCCAGGCCGCCACCGCGATGCATGCCGACGCGCTGGCGAGGCTCGAGGGTGCCCTGGAGGCCGATGGGGAGGCCGCTGGCCGGGTGCTCGCCGTGTACCGCGAGGAGGTGGCGACCTATGTGCTGACGCCGTTGCGCGAAGCGCTGGCCGCCAGCCCGCGAGCCGTCTCGTTGGCCGCGAAGCTGAGGGCCGCCGAGGCCGAGGCCCGCTCCGCCGCGGCCGAGCTCCCCAAGAGTCTGCCGGCACCGATCTCGAGAGATGCGCTGACCGCGAGCCGGGGGCTGGGCGCGGGCGTCGCCGCTAGGCGCACCGTTGCGCGGCTCCTCCGCCAGCTGATCTGGCGCTCCGGCACCCGCGAGGTCCGAGCGGCCGGGCTGGCCGAGAGGCACCTCGACCTGGATGTGCTCCGCAGGCGGAATCTCCTCTTCGGGGTCGCCTGCCGCGCCGTGGCGGCGTGGCTTGGCCGGGTGGAGCGCCTCTCGACCGAGTGGAGCCGGGCGGTGCTCCTCCCTCCCGAGCGCAACGGGGACGTCCGCCTCTGGGACTCGTCCGATGGCGGCGCCGCTGCTCTCCAGGGGGCCGCACGCCGGATGCAGGAGGGACTGGAGGCGCTGGATGGCGGTGCCGACGAGGTGGTGGCTGCCGCCGCCGAGGCCGCCGAGATGGAGGCGGAGGCGCACGTGCTCGCCAGCGCGGTCGCCGTGGAGGGCACCTTCGTCGCTCGGGGCTCTGGCCGTCGGAGACGCTCGAGATGGCTACGGCCGGGGATGGCCGCCAGGTGGGACCGGTGGGGTGCGGAGTCGGCGGCGCGGCTCGAGCTGCACCTGAGCGTCCTGGCGCTCCGCGCGGTGGCGGAGCGGCTGCTGGAGCGCCTGGCGGCGGAGTGGCGGGACGTCGCCGGGGCGGCGGCCGCCGAGATGGAGGGCGCGAAGGCGGCGCTGGTCGAGGCGGTGGCGCGAGCCGAAGCGCTGCCGGAAGGCGCGGACGACCTGGGGGAGCGCATCGCCGCCGAGCGGGAGCGCACACTCGAACGCCTCGGCCGCAGTGTGGCTAGCGCGGAGCGGCTGGAGGGGATGGGAGCGGCGCTCACGGCCTCGGCCGGGGAGGCTGTCCGGGAGCTGGAGGCGGCGTGCCTGGCGCTGCCCGAGCTCGCGGTACACGATCTTCCGAGGCCCGGTCGGTCGATGAGACCGCCAGGCAGGCCCGCTCGCGCCGTACAGTGGCGGGACTTCGCCCTGCAGGCCTTCAACGCGCTGCGGATGGAGCGCATTCGGACCTCGCCGGCGGCGCTTGCGGAGGCGCTTGCCCGGGTGCGATCCGAGCTGTCGGAGGCTGTTCAGGTGGCCAGCTACGGACTGGACGCCGCGCTCGACGAGCTGTCCGGGAGCCCGGAGGCAGCCGCACGCCCGCTGGCCCTTGCCCGCGACGCCCTCGCCAGCGCCGCGGACAAGGTGGGCCGCACTCGCGGCACTCCCGAAGAGGGCGAGCGCTCCTCTGCGGCCACCGCCACCGCCGAGACGATGGATGGGATGGAGCATGTCGCACTCCGCGCCACCTCCCACGACCCGGCGGCACGGCAGCTCGATGCGGCCCGCAGCTACCTGGCCGGGGAGGCCGCGGGGTACTGGGCGCGGATCCGCGGCCGAATCGGCGGGGCCGCGCGGCAGCTCGCTAGGGCGGCTGGCAGGGAGCTCTCCCGCGTGCGGTCCGTGGTGGCAAGGATGGGGGCCGGGCCGCAGAGTGCACACCGGGGACCAACGCCGACCGAGAGCTCGCCGGCCTCGGCGGCCGAGCTCCTGCACACGCTTCCCATCGTCTACCAGCGGCTCTTTGCCTTCGACCCGGTGAGGGACGAGCAGTTCCTGGCCGGGCGCGGCCGCGAGCTCGACGACATGCAGGCCGCGTGGGCGCTCTGGCGCGGGGGAGGACCCTCGGTCCTACTGGTGGTGGCGGAGCCCGGGGTGGGTGCCACGAGCTTTCTGAACATCGCCCTGCGCCGGATCGCCGATGACGGGGGCGACCTGAGGCGGGTGGAGCTCCGCGACCGGATTCGCGACGAGTCGGTCCTCGCCCACCGGGTGGCCTCGTGGCTCGGGGTGGATGCAGCGGAGAGCCTCGATGCGATCGCCAGGAGGGGGCCGGAAGACCGGCGCGACCGCGCCCCACGGGTCGTGCTGGTCGAGGGTGCCGAACACCTGGCGATTCGGGCGCCTGGAGGGATGCACCTGGCCCGTCGCTTCTTCGAATTCGCCGCGCGAGGGCGACCGAACGTCTTCTGGGTCGTGTCGATCGGGTGGTCGGCTTGGCAGCTGATGCGCACCCGCGCACCGGAGCTCGCCGCCTTCCTGCCCATCCTCCCGCTCTCCCCCCTCGCTCCCGAGGAGCTCCGCTCGGCGGTGAGGTCGCGGCACCGTCGCAGCGGCCTCCCCCTGAGGTACCTGGAGCCGCGCACCGGAACCGCCCGGCTGCGTCTTCGGGTGGGAAGAAGGGCCGGTCGCAGCGCCCGCCACCAGGAGCTGATCGGGAGGGACTACTTCGAACGCCTGCACCGGCTCTGTGGAGGCTCGGTCCGGCTCGCCCTCCTCTACTGGCTGCGCTCCGCCGACTTCGCCACCGAGGAGGGACGGGTGCTGGTGCGCCCGCTCGAGCCGCTCGGCGCCCGCACCGAGAGGCTGAACCGGGACCAGCGCTTTGCTCTCAAGGCGGTACTCGACCACGGGACCGTGACCGCCGAGGAGTACGCCGAGATCGTGCGGGTCCGGCCGTTCGACGGAGAGCACACCCTGAAGGCGCTCAGAGCGGGCCGCTTCGTCGTCGAGACGGCCGTCTCCACCGGGGGCGACCCGGCGCGCTACGCCATAGACCGCCTGATGGTAGGCCCGGTGGTCGAGCACCTGCGGTCGCACAACATCTTGCACAAGGGTACAAGCCCCGCCTTCACCACCCGACTTGGTCACTGACCATGTAGGAGTTAGTCACTGACCATGCACTGACCAAGTATGCTACCGAGCTCGCAACACCGTCCGATGACCCAGTTGGGTGGCTCCGCCGCGCTGTCGGGCCGTCCCCCTCACCGCGTCCCGGTCTCGAAGGAGCCGCCCCGGGGCGCGCGCGTCCGCTCGCCCCGCAGTTCGATGCCGAACGCTCTAAAGAAAGGTTTCTTTCATAGGGAATTCGTTAGGAAAGACAGAGGCTCCAAGATTTCGCTAGCTGTTGGTGCCGCGGAACTCGACATGGTTCGCGACCCGTGTTCTCCTGTGCCGAGGCATCCCACGCTTGAAGGACAAGGCTGACCTCGGCGACGAGGAGACGCCCGCCCTCCTGGCCTAGGCCAGGCTTGCAGCGGTACTGTTGGCTAACGCGCAGCTCCTCGGGCGAGTCGACCGGGTCCAGCGTCGGAGTCCGTCAGTTCCTCGAGGCCGATCGTTGCCCGCATTCCGCAGGCGTGCGCCAGCGACGCCAAGCTGCGAAGCGTCATGTTGCGCGATCCGCTGAGCAGCTGGGTCACGTTGGCCCGGGTGGTGCCGAGCCGCTCGGCCACCTCCGAGCGGTTTAGGCCTTCGCGCTCCATCGCCTCGCAGATCGCCTCCGTCGTCCACAGGATGAGCCGCTCCTGCTCGTACCGCCTGCGGGCTGCGGGCGTCCGCGTCTGCCTCTTGATCCACGCCTCGTTGGCCATTCAGCCGTCTCCTCGGGCCGTCTTCAGGTACTCGTCGCGCACCGTGACGCCCGGTCTACATCCGTTCGGACGAGCCATGCATGTGATCGTGAGTCGCTGGCCTTCATATTCTGGGGGACGCACGCTGGGTTCGATGGGAGTCAGGAGCCGATGTCAAGATACATGTTAACAGATCGTGGGTGGTCCGGCAAGGGGGGGCAGCTCTCCCAGGAACTCGTCCAGCGGTAGCACCTCGACCCCGTCGAGCATCTGTCGGCGCTCTCCCAGGAAGACCACGATCCGCCGCCGCACGCGGTCGCTGCGCCTAGCGAGCGACGCCAGACCCCGGAGCATGCTCCGCGAGACGCGCCGCCCCGCCTTGACCTCGATCCCCCAGAGGTCGCGCCCCACCTCGACCACGAAGTCGACCTCCGCGCCAGCACGGGTTCGGTAGTGGAAGAGCGCGGCCTCCGGCCACAGCGTTCCCAGGCGCCGGTGGATCTCGCATGCGACCAGGTGTTCGAGCAGGACTCCGCGCTCGTCGGGAAGTGGGGCGTCCAGCGGCCGCCTCAGCAGGGCGTTGCGCACTCCGATGTCGAAGAGGAACAGCCGGGGGTGCCCGACGGAGCTCGAACGCGACGAGCCGCTCCACGCCGGCACGCGAAAGATGACGAGCGTGTCCTCCAGGACCTCGATGTAGCGGCGCGCGGTCTCGTACCCGATTCCGGCCTGCCTGCACAACGCCTGGACGTTCAGGATCCGGCCCGAGGACGCCGCCATCAGGTCCAGCAGTCGCGAGAACCCCCCCAGATTCCGAACCAGTGCCTCCGCCTGGATCTCCTCGCGCAGGTAGGTGTCGGCGTAGCTCCGAAGGTCCGCAGCCCGGAGCGCGGCGTCCCGTTCAGCGTAGATCCCGGGGAGCGTCCCGTGGGCGAGCGCGCGGTCCAGGTCGAAGTCGCCACCGAGCTCGCAGGCGAGCAGCGGGTGCATCTGATGGACGTGAATCCTCCCCGGGAGGAGATTCGCCTGCCCGCGTCGCAGCTTGCGGGCGCTGGACCCCGAGAGAAGGAACCGGAACCTGCCTCCGTGCTCGTCCAGGAGGAGCTGCACCACGTCGAGGAGGGCTGGCACCCGCTGGACCTCGTCCAGGAAGACCGTGCGCGCACCGGGCGGGGCGGCCAGGAGCTCCCGCTCGAGCCGTTCCGGATGGGCGACGAAGTCCCGAAAGGTCCTCGGACTGGCAAGATTCAGGGAGATGTCCGGCTTCGTGGAGGCCAGCAGGGTGGACTTCCCGACCTGTCTTGGCCCGAGCACGAGGACGCTCCGCCGATTCGCGCGGAGGGTGCTGGCAAGGATTCTTGGGTACATGTGGGTAATATAGCGGGATTTTTACCTACGGCTAGTGAGAATGGGCCGGATTCCGCGCCGCTACCTAACGCCAAGTCCGCATCGACAACCCCGACCCCATCTCGTCAACAAATCAGTTGACAACAAAATCGTTGACCGCTACCTTTCTCCGAAATCTCTGCGACCTCCTTCGGTGCTCATCTTCGCCGAGCCGGGCCGCGACCATGACCCTACGCCGGACAGGAGTAAGGATGAAGTCAGCCACTGGACGCTGGGTCACCGACGGTGACTTCTTTGACCGCGAGAGGGAGCTGAGCATTCTGGAATCACGGATCCAGGACGGAAACCACATCGTGATGACCGGCCAGCGACGCATGGGCAAGACCAGCATTCTGCGAGAGCTCGGCCGCCAGCTGGAGCAGGAGGGCTGGGTGTCTCTCTTCGTCGACGTGGAGAAGGACCGGTCCGAAGAGGACGTGATCACGAGCCTGGCCGAGGCCATCCATCCCGTTTTGCCGATCACCCGCCGTCTCTTGAAGGGGATGGGACGTGGGTGGCAGGGCCTCGTGAAACGGGTTGATCGCATCGGCATCCGACAGTTCTCCGTGGGATTTCGTGCCGTTCTAGACTCTGGCAACTGGCGGCGTTCCGGCGAACGCCTGATCGCCCACTGCGCGAGCCACGGCCGAGTGCTGGTCGTCATGGACGAGGTGCCGATCTTCCTCGCGAGCCTGCTTGGTCAGGAGAACGGCGTGGCCCGTGTCGATGGCTTCCTGAGCTGGTTGCGGGCCGCGTTCCAGAGGCCCGAGCGCGATGCCCCGGTCCTGATCATTTCGGGGAGCATCGGGCTCGCACCGTTGGTCGAACGACTGGGGATTTCTGATCGAGTCAACCATCTGGATCCCTTCCGACTCGGGCCCTGGGACCAATCGACCTCTGTCCAGTGTTTCGACACGCTGACCGAGAGCTACGGCCTGACCGCCGAGGATGGAGTGGCCGCGGCGGTCTACGAGCGACTCGGCATGGGCATCCCGCAGCATGTTCAGTCCTTCTTCGCCCGACTTCGAGACCACCTGCAGCTGAACGACCGAGACCGGATCGCCCTGGCCGATGTCGATGAGGTGTACCAAAGCGGGCTACTCGGACCGTCGGGCCAGAACGACCTCTCACACTACGAGGAGCGATTGCGCGACGGGCTCGGTGATCCGCACCGCTACCGAATTGCGATGGAGATCCTGGCCGAAGCGGCCGTGCAGGGTGCCTTCTCGGCGGAGGCGCACGGTCAGCTGGAGAAGCTGCAATCCAAACTCTTGGGCGACGCTTCGCGATTGGTCACCGATACTCTCGCCGTCCTCGTCCATGACGGGTACCTGGAAGCGCGTGACGATGGCCACCGATTCATGTCGAATCTCCTCCGCGACTGGTGGAGAATCCGGTTCCGGCACCACCACCGACCGCTGGCCGAGTGACGCGATTCCTAGCTTCCGGGACGACGCCGATGATCCAGCCGCCGAATCAGACCATCCGGAAGTTCAATCCGGGCGTGTTCCAGCCGGATGCGGACATCGTTGAGCAATTCGTGGTCCGCAGGCACGAGTTGAACACGGTCCTGGAGATTCTCCGCGACAACATCGGCGGTCCCTCCTGTCAGCACACCCTCGTGATCGGTCCCCGCGGCCGCGGAAAGACCATGCTGCTTGCGCGCGTCGCGGCTGAACTCCGGTCCGATCCGCAGCTTCGGTCCGCTCTGCTGCCTGTACGGTTCATGGAAGAGAGCTTCGAGGTCTTCGACATCGGAGACTTCTGGCTGGAGGCTTTGCACTACCTGGCCAGGGAGTGTGCCGAGTCCCGCCCCGACATCGGCACGGAGCTTGACGCCACCCGCACGGCGCTGGCCCGACGAGCCCGGTCGGAGGCGGTAGCAGGACAAGCCAGAGCGGCTCTCCTGGGTGCGGCGGACCGGCTAGGGCGACAGCTCGTGCTCATGGTCGAGAACCTTCAGAGTCTGTGCGAGGACGTTGACGAGGACTTCGGGTGGCAGCTGCGCGGGTCGCTGCAGACGGACCCGGAGATCATTCTCCTAGGCACGGCCACCACCCGTTTCGAGGCGCTGGACGACGTCGGAGACCCGTTCTTCGAGCTCTTCCGGATCCTGCACCTGGAGCCCCTTGGAACTGCCGACTGCCAGCGGCTGTGGGAGGTGATAACAGGTGAGACCCGTGAGGCCCGTGAGATGCGACCTCTGGAGATCCTGACCGGCGGGAGCCCCCGCCTGCTGGTCATCGTCGGTGAGTTCGCACGGCACCGCACGGTCCCGAAGCTGCTTGAGGAGCTGGTGGGCCTCGTGGACGATCACAGCGAGTACTTTCGGGGGAACATGGAGTCGCTGCCCAGGACCGAGCGACGCGTGTTCGCGGCTCTGGCGGACCTGTGGGCACCGTCGTCGACCCGTGCCGTGGCCGAGCGCGCGCGGATGGGAGTGCGGACGACCTCCGCGCTGCTGGGTCGGCTGACCCGACGCGGCGCGGTCACGGCCAAAGGGAATGGGAGGCGCCGGCTGTACGTGGTCGGTGAGCCGCTCCACAGCGTGTACTACAAGCTCCGGCGCAGACGTGACGGGGCGCCGGTCGTGCACGGGCTGATTCGATTCATGGTGGCCTTCTACGGGCCGGATGCTACGGAGGACATGCTCGGTTCGCTCTTGGTCGATGCGACTGCCCGGTCGGTCTTTCTCCGAGCCAAGGAGAGCGAAGAGGCGCACAGCGGGGATTTGCCGACGAGCGGACCGGAGGAAGCCTACCGGGCGCTCGTCAAGCGGTTTCGGAACCTAGGCAGCTGGGAGAGCCAGAAGCACGTTGCAGAAGAGCTGTTCAACATGGGCGCGAGACTGCTCAATGTGGGGGAAGCCCGGCGCGCAATCGACTTCTGCGACGAACTCATCGAACGCTTCGGGTCCAGTTCGATTCCTGCCGTGCAGGTGTCAGTGGCGAGGGCATGCTTCAACAAGGCACTGGCAACCGAACAAGTAGGGGGACGCAGAAGAGCCCTGGAGCATCTGGACGAGATGATCTCGCGGTTCGAGGCATCTGGAGTTCCGGACATCGGAGAGTGTGTGGCCCGGGCACTCCTGAGCAAGGGATTCCTGCATGGAGTACTTGGCGACCATGCGGCGGCAATCGCATCCTATGACGAAGCGACCGGCCGGTTCGGTGACAGCGCCAATCCGGGAGTGCGCGAGTGCGTCGCGATGGCGCTTCTGAACAAGGGATCCACCCTGGTCAGAGCCGGATCACCCAATTCCATGGAAACAGCGGTATCCACATGGGACGACATCGACAATCGGTTTGGCAGGGACACGGATCCCGATGTCCAGGTTCAGGTCGTCCGGGCTCTGACCAAGAAGGCCGGGGCATGCATCAAGATGGGTCGCGCCCTGGAGGGAATCGCGGCATGCGACAAGGCGGTGCTGCGCTACCGAGGCGGCGACAGGCTGGAGCTTCGCAGCGAGATCGCCGGTGCACTCGAGCTTAGAGCCCTCTGTCTGAACGGCCTGCGGCGCGGTCGCGAAGCGCTCGAAGCCTGCGACACCCTGATCCGTGACTACGGGGACATCCGGGGCCAGCACGGCATCCCCGTCTCGTGGCGCGCCCTGGGCTGCCGGGTGCACGCACTCGTCCTCGAGGGCGAGGTGTCGGAGGCGGTTCGGGCATTCAAGGCGATGTGCGACGACCTGGACGTGGCCGATGGCGAGATGCTCAAGAAGGTCGTGTGGGACACCATCGATCTGATCGTGGTCGGAGCGGATCCCTCCGTGTTCGCCGACGCCCTCGCGGAGAGCGCCGACGACTGCCACGAGCTGGTTCCCCTGGTGGCTGCGCTGCGGCACCTCGCTGGAAGACCGATGAGGGTGCCCGAGGAGCACCGGAGGGTCGCCGAGGACATCGTGGGGAAGATCGGGGGGCGGCGTGAGGCTCTAAACGGAGGAGACTTGGCGGGGGCATGATCGCCAACTCGTCGGCGAGGGCTCAGGCAGGCGCGCCGGGGGCGCATCGGCGCGCCCGGGTCTCGGTCGGTGAAGTAGACGCGGGTCGCTCTTCCTGACAGCTTCATTCCGCAGCGTCCACGGCCCGAAGATGCCCCGCCTCCGAGTAAGCTAGGATCTTCCGGTCGGCGGTCAGCAGCGGCACCTTCAGGTGACGCGCCGTGGCGACGATGAACCGGTCGGCGGGGTCGGCGTGAAACTCCCCCGGCAGGCGCACGCTGTCGATGGCTATGGCCGGTTCGATCGGAATGAGAGTGACGCCCGGCAGGGCGAGGGCCTGTGCGATCCACTCGCCGACCTCGAGGCCGAGCCGCAACCGCCGCCGTTCCACCAGCAGAGCGATTTCCCAGGGCGTGATCGCCGACACCGCCAGCCGATCCGTCTGAACCGTTTCCTCGATCAGGCGGGACGCGCCCGTGCCGAGCCGCCCATCGCCTTCCACGGTCCAGACGAGCGTGTGCGTATCGAGGACGATCAACGCAGCGATGTCCACTCGGAGGGGTCGGCGGCGGGCGCGAGAGGGTCGTCGTACGCCAGAACCGTACCTGCCATCGCGCCGATGATGGACGCGGATCGAGACTGTTCGGGGATGGGCGACACCATGGCGACTGGACGACCGCGGTTCGTTACGGTCATGGGCTCGCCGTCCTGATTCATCTGCCTGATCAATCGCAGGCACCGGGCCTTGAACTCGGCTGCGCCAACGGTCTTCATCGATGTCCTCCGCTCCCTATAGTGTACATATCGAAATGTACATGTACTGATGCCGAGTCGCAAGCCAGCGGCAACCGCGCCGGGTGGTTGCGGCGCAAGTGTAGTCGCTCGCAGGAGCGGTTCGGAGTAGAATGGAGCAGGAGGTGTCGAGAGCCTCAAGATCGTGGAGTTCGTGTGATGGGTGCCTCGGTGCGGTCGTCGGGAATCGGAGAGTTGGCGGAGCGCGAGCGACTGGCCGCCCGCCTAGGCGTTTCCACCAGCGACATCGCGGCCTTCTGCGACCGCTGGGGGGTGGCGGAACTGGCGCTATTCGGGTCGGTGCTGCGCGACGACTTCGGACCCGAGAGCGATGTCGACGTTCTCGTCCGATTCAAGCCGGGGCGGACGGTGGGGCTGTTCGCAGCCGCCAGGATGAGCAGGGAGCTGGCCGAGATCTTCGCTCGCGAGGTCGATCTGATGACTCGAGCCGCGATCGAGAGAAGCCGGAACCACATTCGCCGGAAGGCGATCCTGGAGGCTGCGCAGGTGGTCTATGCCGCGTGAGGAGTCCGCACCCCGGAGTCCGGTTGCCAGAAGGGAGGTGCCGTCATAGCCTGATATCGACCCGGGGAGCCACCCCAGCCTCCAACCGCTGCTCGGGCAGCCTCGGGAAATCGAGGATTCGGCAGGGAGGACAGGGAGTCATGGACACAGAGGGCGTGCTGGGCACTGCGACGAAGACCGGGAAGTGTGGAGCCCGCGCCGTTAAGGCCGGGGTCGACGCGGCTGTCGGCGCGGTCGCCGAGGCGGCGCGGAACATCCCCTACGTCGGCGGCCTCGCCGCCCCCAAGGACAGGGAGGTTTCCGATAAGACCGAACGGGTGACGGTGGAGGAGCTCTCGGACGACTCGCTCGAGCGCTACATGGCCGTCCTGATCTGGCTCGTCCACATCGACGACCGTCGGATCGACGAGAAGGAGCTGTGCGAAATCCAGTTGATGATGACGCGGATGCGGTGCAGCGCCGACATTCGCACGGCCGTTCGCGAGCAGCTTGAGCGCCCGCAGAGCCTTGACCCCCGCGAGCTGATCGACGGGCTCCTGCGCGATCGTCCCGATGAAACGGAAGGGGCGAAACTCGCCCTGAAGTGCGCGCTCATGAAGGACGCCGTTCGGGTGCGGCGCGCCACCTCGGGCGGCTCGGTTCGAGAAGTGGCCGGCATCCGTCGGCTGGCCAGCATCCTTGAGCTGGACGACCACAAGGTGGAGTTCATCGAGAAGGCATGCGAGCAGGACGAGGAGATATTGGCCGGGGAGCTCTCGGACAAGCAGATTGTGGGCCTTGCGAAGGATATGGCGGCCCGGGCGGCAGCGGTGGGTGCGCCCGTCACCGCGATCTATGTGGCGGGCAGCGTGGGTGGCCTCAGCGCGGCCGGTATCACCTCCGGACTCGCCACGCTCGGTATGGGCGGCGTGTTGGGCCTGTCGGCAATGGTCAGCGGCATCGGCGTCGCGGTCATCGTCGGCGGGGTTGTGTACATGGGCGTGCGGTGGGCTCTGGGTGGGTCCGAGCGGCACCGGGCGTCGCTCCGAGAACTGATGCTTCAGGAGGTGCTCCTGACCCACCAGAGAGCGATCGTCGACCTGGGCGAGGATATGTCCCGTCTGGGCACGCGCATAGCGAAGCTGGCCGACGAGACGGACAGGAATCGCGACGCCATCGGCTGGCTGAAGGACCAGGTTGCCCTGTTGTCCCGGTCGGCGGGTGCTCTCGGCGAGCTGGGCAGGCGGGCGCACGGCTACGAGCGCGACCTGCAGAAGGCGGCTGGCAACGAGGCAGCTGGCAGCTCCGAGTGACGAAGGGGAGCGCGGCCAGGCAAGCCGAGCGCGCGGCGCTCGTCCAGCGCTTCCAGCTGGACGTCCTGCACCGGACGCTGCATTCGCTGGAACGCCAGCTCGACGCTCTGGAACGGGAGTCGGCCCGACAGACCGGCGAGGTGGATGAATTGGTGCGGCAGGTCGAAGCACTCCGCGCCGAGGCGGGCCTCCCACCCGCCGAGTCCCCGCCGAGTGGGGAGTCGCGCAACGACCGGGCCGCGGACGAAGACTGGACCTTCGCGCCGGACGCATCCGTCACCGTGCCGCACCCCGATCCGGGCGGGAGCTGGGATGAATACGTGCGCAACGTGGAGCGATACATCGCAGATCATGGGATCGAGGTCGGCCCCGATCCGCTCGTGCAGCTGCTACCCCCGCATCGAGCGGCCGAGATCCGGGACTGGTTCGACGACAACTACCGCTCGGTGCCATGGGATCGATGGGACTGGGCTGCCGTCGCGCTGGCGGTGACGGCCGGGGCGCTCACGGACTACCTTCTGGTCGCGACGCCGGGTGGCTCCTTCAGGGGAGAGGCGCAGCGCGGCAGCCCGCTGACGGCATGGATGAAGGAACAGTCGCAGAAGCTGGCCCCGGTCCAGGGCGCGGACGGCCTCCGGCGCAATGCCTTCCAAGGGTGGATCGCCAAGCTGACGACCGCGGCGGAAGAGTGGGCCGAAGTGCCCTACGATGTGGTCAGCCCGAAGCTCGGTCTCACGCCGAACGTCCACCGCCTCGCCTCGCTTGGTCACGATCCCCTGCTCGGCCTCGTCTTCGGGGTGGGCGACATCCTATCCGGCACCTGCACCTTCATCGACAAGTCCGGTGGCTGGCGCGTCATCGATCATCCCGGGCATGGTGGGGCGCGCAACCCGCTGGAGGCGCTGGTCAGGGTGGTCGTCCACGGGTTCTCGGACGTCTTCACGGCGCAGGGGCTGCCGCCGCCGTTCATGGCGCCTTTCCAGCTCTCCGGCGCCAGCTCCGGAATCACCTTGCGGAAGGGGGGCGATCCGGTGGCCGTCGGAGACGTGGCTCGGTACATGTACGCGAACGGCTACGACCTCCGCCACTTCATGGCCGCGGCGATCTCGCCCGCGATCGCCGAGATCATCCTACGCGCCTACCACGGCGTGCGTGCGTTGGCGGATGGCTCCGGCCAGATAGGGGCCGGGCGGCCCGGCCTGCCGGAGAGGCTGAGGCGGAAGCAGATGCTGGCGCTCACCCACGGGCTGCTCGCCGCCGCCAACGTCCTCAAGACGGGGCTGTACGGCTGGAACCCCATGGCGATCAACCTCGCCCAGTTCCAGGCCCTGGCGATGCGGCTGCTCTCGCTCGCCAGGCTGGCCGCCGAGAGGGACCGGCAGCTTCGGCGGGAGCTGGACGACGGCTGGGAAAGGCTGGTCTCCGAGGCGCGGGCGCTGGAGCGGTAGGGTAGAGGGCGACCCGAGGCACCACGTCGGCGAGCAACTACGCGCCGGGCGCCACCGGGCACCGGACGTTATAGTGGGGAAACGCGGAATAGCGCATCACGTCATTCGCCTACTCGGAATAGGGAGCGGACACCCCGATGCATCGAGGGCCCAGCGGACGATACGAGCTCACCGTGACCGCCGGCGAACGAGTCGACGCCTTCGTGCCCGCACCGCTCCCGCCGGACCCTCCGCTGGTGCTCGACGAGAGTGATATCACAGCACAGGCGAGAATGATATCACTCCTCATGCGTCCTTCGGCTCAGATTCCGATACGGGCCTTCGCCGTCGCGGTGGCGGGTGCGTCGATTATCTCGGAGCCGGCGTCCGCCCAGGCAACCGCCGCACTCCCTGCCGAGGACCGCTGGCTCGACGCCGACTTCGAGGAGCTCTTCCGGATCGGGTCGCCGATGGGCGAGGAGTGGGAGCAGTTCGGCGAGGTACAGAAGGTGATGTTCGACGGCGCCGGACGGCTCTATGTCTTCGATGGCCAGGCCGAGCGGATCTTCGTCGTGGAGACCGACGGAACGTTGCTCCGCGAAATCGGGCGGAAAGGCGAAGGCCCGGGGGAGTTTCGCAACGCGGCCGATATGGTTGCCCTGGAGGACGGGCGCGTCGTCGTGGCCGACATGGGACACCGCGCCTATCACATCTTCGATGCCAACGGCGACTTCGAGCGGATGGTCCGGATTGGAGGGGACCCGACGTACACGATCATCGGGACCCATTTGCCCCTGCGCGACGCGGAGGGTCTGGTTACGAGCACGGAGGGCGAAACGCTGGCGATTTCCGTCCAGAGCATTGCCGGGGCCGAACCGGCCGAGAGGCCGGGCCCGACGACCCGGCCCATCAAGCGCGTCGATCTGGCCGGCGAGGAGATCGTCGAGGACACGATCGCGGAAGCGTGGCTGCCTGCCAGCGCGGATCCGACTTCCGGAATCTCGCGATCGGCTGGCGGAATAAGCATCAGTTTGGGCGGATTTAGCAGTCCGCCGGAGTTCAGTCCCGATCTGCACTGGGACGTACTTCCGGGCGGGGCTGTGGTGTTCTCGGACTCTTCGACCTACGCCGTCAGCATCGCTGCGGTTGGCACGGGTGTTGTGCGAGTCCTGACACGGCCCTTCACTCCGGAACCGGTGACGGATCGTCTGATCAGGGCGGAAAGGAACCGCCGCCTGAAGGAGCTCGCCGACACACCGGACGAGGACCTGGGTGGGCCCCGAATGCTATTGAACGGGGAGCCCATGGCCCGTGACGCGGAGGAGGTGAGAAAGTCCCGGCGCGAGGATATCGAGAAGCTGCAGTTCTTCACCGAGGTCCCGGTCATCCGCGATCTCGGTGCAGGCTGGAGCGGGATGATCTGGGTGCAGCGCCGGGGTGAGGAGCCCGACAGCGACGGCCCCGTCGATGTGCTGGAGATGGCGGGGCGGTATTTGGGCAGCTATCGGACGGGTGCGACCGGGATCCCCGACGCCTTCGGCCCCGATGGGCTGGTGGCGTTCACCGAGGAGGACGAGCTGGGGGTAGAGACGGTGGTGGTGAAGCGGGCGCCCCTTGAGGTGAACTGAGGGCGGAAGGGGCGGCTGCTTTCGACCATCCCAGTCCGGGCAGGAGAGGAGGTCCTTCGTCGGAGCGCGTAGCCGGTCGCGGCGCCCGTCCGAGCCTGTCCACGGACCGCTGGCGCATAGCCGCTCCCGGTGCTCGCACGGTATCTTCCGCGCGCTGAGCCTGCGGACAAACCTCCTGCTAGACGAGACCACCGTGTGAACCCGACGACACTCCTCCTGGCGGCGCTCCTGCCAGCGGCCGACACCTTCGAGATCCCCTTTGAGAAGCACACCCTGGAGAACGGTCTCGAGGTCGGCCGGCATGAAGGTGCTGGTCGACCTGGGGGTCGCTCGCGAGACAACCGGCAGGCGGCGAGGCCGACTGTTCGTCTACGACCGGTACCTCGCGATCCTGAACGAAGGCACGGAGGTGGCCGAGAGCTGAGACGGGTCGGCGATCAGCCGATCGGGGTCACAATCCCGGCCCGGAGGCTCATGGCGCGGTTCTTGAGGTGGCCCACCCGGTGCGCACCGACGTTCTTGAGCCCCAGAGTATGCACCACAGCAACCGACACCCCCACGCCGTCGGAGAGCGCCGTCTCGACACCGGCGCCTCCGGAGACGCCGAAGTCGAAGCGCGACAGGCCCAGGCCCACACGCCCACATCTCGCATTGACCTCGTTGATGACCAAGCCCCTGACCGATACGACCTCATTCCACTCGCACGAGGTCCTGAACGCGACCGCCGGACCCGCTGTCGCATACGCCGAAATGCGGCTTCCAATCAGCCCGAGCCCCACCTTCAGCAGAGTCGCCACTTCCAGGTATTCGGGGTCCATCCGGGCTTCGAAGTCGACTCCCTCCGACTCGCTCTTCCAGCGGGTACCCTTCTTCGAGTAGAGGCCGCCGACCTCAAGGCTCAGATTCCCCGACAGCGGCCTCGTCACCGCCAGCCCGACCGTAGCTCCGGTCGCCGACCTGAAGTCCGGATGCCGGTGGTTGTCGAAGTGCGGGTACACGTATCGTGCCAGGTTAACGCCGATCGACGTCCGGTTCACGCCGCCGGTCACGGCAAGGGTGGTCTGCCCGAAGGCGGCGGCCCCGGGGGGCAGGACGAGCGCAGCGGCGAGAAGGGGGGCTGCGAAGCGCTTCATCGCACTACCTCCACGGTGTACGCCTCGGACCCGTACCGGCCGGGGTACCCCAGCTCCGTCCTGAACACGAGCACGATCTCCGCGGTCCCCGGATCGTCGAAGACCACCGTCGTCCTGTGCTCCATGTACCGCAGATCATCGGTGAGGACCGATGGATCCATGTAGTCGTAGGGGGTCACAACCGCCGACCGGCCGCTGTACGCCACCTCGGTGTCGGCGGCCCGGTAGCCGCCGTTTCCGACCGTCCAGATCGTGATCTCCAGAGGGATGCCGGCTGTCGCCGTCTGCGGTATCCGCGGCCCCTTGTCGTCGCCGAACAGGACATTGCCGATCACGCGATTGTCCTCTGGAAGAGCGCCGGGGTCGTCGCAGCCAACGAGGGCGACCGCGGCGGCCGCGACCAGGAACCGGCCGACGCGGAGGGAAGCCTGACGAACACCCCGGGCGCGGGCATCGGGAGACGGAGGCGCGGGGCACGAGGGAAGGCGGATCATGGCGTTCGCTCCTCTTGTCGGTGCTGCCTTGAGCGGGTCCACAAGCTACAGCAGAAAGGGCGGTGAAGTCAAGGAAGGCGGTGTACCCACCGACGCCGCGCGAGCATCGATGGCGACGACGAAAGTGATATCACACTACGGGCGAGAGTGATATTACTACTCATGCGTACTTCGGCTCAGATTCCGATACGAGCCTTCGCCATCGCGGTGGCGGGTGCGTCGAAGCCGGTGCCGCCTGAGGTGAACTGAGGGCGGAAAGGGCGGCTGCTTCGACCAGCCCAATCTGGCAGCGGAGGCGGCCCTTCGTCGGAGCGAATAGCCAGTCTCGGTGCTCGCGCAAGACTATCCGCGGACTGCTGGGCAACAGGCGCGGCCCTTCGTCGGAGCGCATAGCCGCTCCCGGTGCTCGCACGGTATTTTCCACGCGCTGAGCCTGCGGACAAACCCCCTGCTAGACGAGACCACCATATGAACCCGACGACACTCTTCCTGGCGGCGCTCCTGCCAGCGGCCGACACCTTCGAGATCCCCTTTGAGAAGCACACCCTGGGGAACGGTCTGGAGGTCATCCTGCATGTGGACGACTCCGATCCGCTCGCCGCGGTGGCGATGACCTTCCACGTGGGCTCGGCCCGCGAGGTGGCAGGGCGCACCGGCTTCGCGCATCTCTTCGAGCACCTCTTCTTCCTCGACTCCGAGAACCTCGGTCCCGGCGGGCTCGACCGCCTCATGACCCGCATCGGCAGCTCGACCAACGGCTCCACCAGCCGCGACCGCACCAACTACTTCGAGGTCGTGCCGATCGACGGGCTGGAGAAGGCGCTCTGGGCGGAGGCGGACAAGCTCGGATTCTTCATCAACACGGTCAGCGAGTCGGTGGTGGCGAAGGAGAAGCAGGTCGTCAAGAACGAGAAGCGCCAGGGGGTGGACAACCGCCCCTACGGCCACACGTCGTTCGTGATCGACCGGGCGATGTTCCCCGAGGGCCATCCCTACAGCTGGCAGGTCATCGGCTCGCTGGCCGACCTGGATGCCGCCACCGTCGACGACGCCAAGGAGTTCCACCGCCTCTGGTACGGCCCCAACAACGCGACGCTGGTCGTTGCGGGCGACATCGATCCCGCCCGGACGATGGAGTGGATCGAGAAGTACTTCGGGGAGATCCCGGCGCGCCCCACGCCCGACAGCGCCGAAGCTCCGCCGGTCGTTCTCGCGGAGACCCGGAGCCTCGTCCACGAGGACAACTTCGCCAACCTGCCCTTCCTCACCCTCGCCTGGCCGACCGTCGAGCTCTACCACCCCGACGCCTACGCGCTGGACGTGCTCGGCGCCCTGCTGAGCGACGGCCGCTCGACGCCGTTCTACAAGGTTCTGGTCGAGGAGAGGGGACTCGCTCCGCAGGCGAGCGCCAGCCACCGGGCCCAGGAGCTCGCGGGGCAGTTCTTCGTGCAGATCCCTGCCTACGCGGGAACGGACCTCGACTCGGTGCGCATGGCGGTGGACGAGGCGTTGGCCCGCTTCGAGGAGGAGGGCGTCCCGGCCGACGAGCTCAGGCGAGTGAAGGCGGGGACGGAGACCGACTTCTATCGGGGACTCTCGAGCGCTCTGGGCAAGGCCTTCCAGATCGCGCGCTACAGCATCTTCGCCGGCGACCCGGGCTACGCGGGAGAGGACCTTCGGCGCCTCGTCGCGGTCTCGGCGGAGGACGTGATGCGCGTCTACGAGCGCTACGTCAGGGACAGGCCGCACGTCGCAGCCAGCTTCGTGCCGCGCGGGCAGGTCGAGCTGGCGCTGGCGGGTGCCGAGCGCGCCGAGGTGGTCATCGAGCCGATCGTTCACGGCGCCGAGGAGGAGTTCACCGTCACCCGCGGCGAGGAGCGCACCCCGGCGGGGTCGTTCGACCGCTCTGTCGAGCCGCCCTTCGGGGAGTCGCCGAGCGTCCGTGCTCCCGAGGTCTTCGAGGAGACTCTGGCGAATGGCCTCCGGGTCCTCGGAGTGGAGGACCGGGAGAACCCGATGGTGCAGTTCGAGCTCGGTTTCCGGGGCGGCATGCTGCTCGAGGAGCCCGGACGCACCGGAGTCGCCAACCTCCTGGCGGAGACGATGCTCGAGGGAACCGCGAGGCGGACCGCGGAAGAGCTCGAGCAGGCGATCGATCTTCTCGGGGCGTCGATCCAGGTCGGCTCGGGGGCGGAGAGCTTCAGGGTGTCGGGGAGTGTGCTGGCCCGCAACTACCCGGAGACGATTGCGCTCGTGGAGGAGATTCTGCTGGAGCCCCGCTTCGACCCCGAGCGCTTCGAGCTCGCCCGCCAGCGGGTGCTGAGCTCGATTCAGCGCGCGGAGGCCCAGCCGCAGTTCGTGGCATCGCGGGCATTCAGCGAGCTCGCTTATGGAGACCACATCCGCGCCGAGAGTCCGATGGGCACGCAGGAATCGGTGGCCGAGTTCACGCTCGACGACCTCCGGGCCTATCACGAGCGGGCGCTGGTTCCCGCGGCGGCGGCGTTCCTGGTGGCGGGCGCCGTTTCCCCGAGGGAGGCGGCCGCGCCGCTGGCGTCGCTTGCCGAGCGCTGGAAGGGCGGGGGGGCTCCGGCGCTGCCCGACCCGCCGGTCTGGTCGGCCCAGCGCGCGGGGCTGTACTTCGTCGACGTGCCGGGGGCGGCGCAGTCGGTCATCACCGTGGGACGCCTGTCGCTCCCGCGCACCGACGAGGAGCACCATCCCGCGACTGTCATGAACTTCCGTCTGGGCGGCGGCGGCTTCGCCTCGGATCTGACGCAGATTCTTCGGGAGGGGAAGGGATACACCTATGGTGTCCGCTCCGGGTTTTCGGGGACCAGCTACCCGGGACCCTTCCGCATCAGCACCTCGGTGCGCTCCAACGTGACCTTCGAGTCGCTCGAGATCATCCGCGACATGCTCGCGAGCTACGGCCCCGAATTCGATGCCGAGGACCTGGAGGTGACGCAGGGCTTCCTCCTCCGGACCAACGCCCGCGCCTTCGAGACGCTGGGCGCGAAGCTCGGGGTGGTGCGCGACATGGTCGACTACGACTTCGCGCCCGACTATGTGCTGGAGCAGGAGCAGACGGTGCGCGAGATGACCGTCGAGAGGATTCGCGAGCTCGCTGACCGCCACCTTGGCGGAGAGATGATCTGGCTCGTAGTCGGAGACGCCGCGACGCAGCTGGACCGGCTGGAGGCGCTGGGGCTGGGGGAAGCCGTCGTGCTGGAGCGGTGACGGCACGGCTTCACCGATGAAGGGGCGCGCCGAGCCGCCATTTGGCCAGCTGGAGCAACTTGGCTCTAGTCGTCGGCTGACGCCTCCCCGAACTGCGAGGCGTCGGTGAGCAGGCGCAGCCCCTCGCGCTCGAGGAGGACGAAGGCCTCGTCGCCGGGCGTCGCCCCGCACGCTCCGAGTGCCACCCGGAGGCACCCCAGTTCGGGTCCGTTCGGGTCGTAGGAGCGCCAGATGAGCGAAGCGGCGTCGACCTTCCGGGGGCGCACGAAGGGAATCCGCACGGAGCCCCCCAGCCCCACACCCAGCTGCTGAGCCACCGCAGGCGAGACCTTCTGGCTGTTTCCGCGCAGGTGCTGCTCGCTCACCTCGAAGCGGAGCGCCGGGGTTCCGTCCCGGTGCCAGACGACATCGCGGGCGGTTTCCAGGCTGGCGACCGGAGTTTCGGGGGACTCGACGATGCTCGCCTGGCCGTTTTCGATTCTGAACTTGGCGGTGCCCAGGTAGTTGCGGACCGTCGCCGGGAGGATCCCGAAGGTGGTCGTGATATCCTCGACCAGCTCGCCGGCGTCCGCCGAGCCGCCACCCGCCTCGATGCGCCTGACGATCGCATTGACGACTCCCCTGTAGGGTTCGTCCGTCCACTCCCGCAATCCCCACCTGTCCTTGGTAACGCGAACGAAGAGCGGGTCCGAGGAGAGCATGCTGGCCAGCGACGAGTTGTCGGCAATCGCCGTCATGCCGGCAATCTCGCTCTGGGTGCAGCCCGAGCCGACCTCCTGAAGGGCCAGCAGCACGCGCACCCGGCGAGTGTCCCTCAGCGCCAGGCGGCCCCGTACGCGGAAGAGAGCTGCGTTGCGGAGGAGTCCCTCCCACTCGGCCAGATCTGCGGCGCCCAGCTCGGCCCGGAGTCGCCCCTCGTCGACCAGGCCGATCTCGTCGGCCAAGCCGGGAGCGAGTCGGCCCGCCTCAACGACCAGCTGGCGGAAGTGGGCGTCGGCCACCAGGCCGTCGATCGGCTCGAAGTCGGCCACCTGCATCAGCGCCACCTCGGCCGCCTCCCTCCACTCGGGCGGGGAGTCGCCGACGATGAGATCGATGGCTCGCCGGAACTCTCCCGCCTCGGCCGCCGGACCTACCAGCCTGCGCAGCCACCGGGCGGCCCGGTCCAGCGACTCGCCGACGCTCTCGCGGACAGTCGCCCGCAGCCGCACCTCCAGCTGGCGGGCCCGCTCGCGGGTGACACCGAAGCCATCGCCGAGGACCGCGAGCGTCACCGGAGTGCGCGAGTAGCTTCGTTGGAGCGCGATCTTCTTGGTGCGCAGGTCCAGAACCCGGAGCACATCGGCGAATTCCCTGCCGATCCGTATCTCGGAGCGCAGCTTGCTGGCGGCCCCGAGTAGGCCAACGCGCTCGGCGGACGAGTTGAGGCCGCTCTGCTGCAGGAGCAGCGCCATGTCGATCTCAGCGAGGTCGGCGAGCGTCTCGGCACCGTGGAAGAGGGCCGCGGCCCCGAGCAGGCGCTCCATGACGTCGCCGTAGACCGGTTCGGAGGAATCGGGCATTCTCGTAATCTACAAATCTGTAATACATGCGTCAACTGGCAACGCCAGACACGGCTGTCTATGCTCACTCCATGAGTACTCGAACCCGGCTGCTTCTGGCCTCGGTCGCACGCCCCGGCACGGTAGTGGCAGGCGGGCTGGCGCTGGTCGCTGGCACCTTTCTGGTCGCCGGAGTGCTCCTCCCAGGCACCGTCGAGGTCACCCGAACCGTCGATGTCGAGACACCCCTGGAGACGGTCTTTCCCCTCCTTGACGACCTGCGGGCGTGGATGGAGTGGACCCCGTGGAGCGAGGTGGCCTCGCATCTGGAGGGAAGCCCTTCGGGCCCCGGGGCCAGCCGCGTCTGGGACGATCCGCACCTCGGAGCGGGGTCGCTTACCCTAGTGCGGACCCGACCGCCGTCCTCGGGGGAAGGGGCCGTGGGCGTGGACTACCTCGTCGAGCTCGAGGGCGGCGCGATCACCTTCTCGGGCACCATCGCGCTCGAGGAACGCGGCGCGCGGGCGCGGGTGGTGTGGACCGAGCGGGCGGATCTCGGTTGGAATCCCCTGCTGGGGTGGACGGCGCTCGGGATGGAGGAGTCGCAGGGGCGGCAGCTCGAGGAGAGCCTCGGTCGCCTGAAAGCGTTGGCGGAGGGGGGGAGCTAGCAGCCCGTGGACAACCTCGCCCGAGGAGCAACGCAGAGCCAAGCCCCAGGCACGGTGACTGTAAACCATGAATTACATATTGTAAAGCATAGATTACAGTCTGGACAGGCTAGCAAACTGTCCAGCGAGGATGCAGCGCTGTTCGAATGCCGTGGGAGGTTTGTCCACGGATCGCTAGATCCGATCCAGCGCCCGCGCGACCAGCTCCTCGTTGTTCCTGGTCTGGCGCATCACCCCCAGGAGCTCCTCCATAGCCTCGGCGGGCATCGAGGAGGAGAGTCGCCGCCTCATCGCACGAGAGATCCGCAGCCCGTCGGGTGAGAGCAGCAGCTCCTCCTTGCGGGTGGCGGACGCCCTCAGGTCGATGGCCGGGAAGATGCGCCGGTCCGCGAGCTCCCGGCTGAGCACGAGCTCGCTGTTTCCGGTCCCCTTGAACTCCTCGAAGATGACCTGGTCCATCCGGGACCCGGTGTCGACCAGCGCAGTGGCAATGATCGTCAGCGAACCGCCGCCCTGGTCCTCCCGGATCAGGCGGGCGCTCCCCAGGAAGCGCTTGGGCTTCTCGAGCGAGTTGGCGTCCAGCCCCCCGGAGAGTGTGCGCCCGCTCCCCTCGTTGACGGTGTTGTGGGCCCGCGCCAGGCGGGTGATCGAGTCGAGGATGATGACCACGTCCTTCCCGGCCTCCACCCGACGCCGCGCGCGCTCGAGGGTGATCTCGGCGACCTGGCAGTGGCGGTCGGCGGTCAGGTCGAAGGTAGACGCGATGACCTCCCCGTAGCCGCACATCTCCATCTCGGTGACCTCCTCCGGGCGCTCGTCAACCAGGAGGATCAGCAGCTCGCACTCCGGGTGGTTGCGCTCGACCCCCTCGGCCACCGCCTGCAGGACGGTCGTCTTGCCCGCCTTCGACGGTGCCACGATGAGTGCCCGCTGGCCCTTGCCGATCGGGCAGAAGAGGTCGATGACGCGGTTGGTCATGTCCGGCTCGCCGGCGTGCACGCGCCCGCACTCCAGGGTAAGCTGCTGCCGGGGGTGCACGGCGCCGAGGCGGTCGAACTCGAGCCGGCCGGCGACGCTGTCGGGTGCCACTCCGTTGACCCGCTCCAGGAAGCGCAGCGGCGGGCTCTTCCCGTTGCGGGGACGACGCCCGACGATGCCGACGAGCTCGTCGCCCGTCCGCAGTCCGAATCTGTCGATGAGGCGCGACCCGACGAAGATGTCGTTCTTGCCGGGCACATATCCGTCGTCGGGGCGGCGCACGAACCCCGATCCGCTCCCGATCACCTCCAGCACACCGAGCGGCACACCGGGCTCGCGGGGCTCACTGGTGCCGCCGTGGGTGCCGCGGTCGCGGTGTGGAGGTGGGCGTACCCGGCCCCGCCTGCGGCGGTTGCGTCGGGGCGGGCCCTTGGCGGTTCGTTCGGAGGCCGGTGGCCTCTCGACGTCCGGGGAGTCGATGGAGCGAGCGCCGTCGGGCGCGGGTTCGATCTGCTGCACGTCTGCTTCGTCGTTCGGTTGCATTCAACGCTGCCTGAGGTTGGAGCTCGCACGGGCCCTAGGCGGGGGAGTCTCGTTCCTGCCGACCTGGACCCGCGCTCCTCGCGGCGAACATCGCCGTTCGAGGGCCATCTCGGAGATGGCTCGGGGAGGTCCGAGCGGTGCGCCCGCGCATCCGCGACACCTTCGTCTAGCGGAGATGGACACCCGCCGGGGGCGGGCGCGGTGGGGCGGCATTCGGTACCGCATGAACATTCGCCCCCGCGATCGGAATTGGCAAGGTGTCGCTTGTTCCGCTCGACCGCCCCCATATGGAGAGCGGCCCTGGAGATGCTATCATCCGGGCGCTCTCCTGTGTCTCCACCCTAGGACGGCCGTCTCCACTCTGGGACGGCCGCGATCGTGCCCGGTCGCCCCCCGTTGTGCGCTATCGCATTGCAGCAGCGTCACCTAGCGGACTGGCACACTCCTGGCACGGAATATGCCGGTTTGGTGGCCCAAGCCCTACCCGACAGCGGAGGAAAGCTAGATGACGCGCCCGAGGAAGACGAGAGAGATCGGACGGCTGGCCGCGGCCGCCGCCCTGCTGGCGGCGCTGGCCGCCACCCCGAACGCCGGGGACGCACAGACGACGATTGGACTTTCCCTGCAGCTCCTGCATGGAGCACCAGGCGCGAGCTACCTGTGCGTGGACCCCGGCGCCTACCAGCGGGGGTGGAGCCCGCACGAATGCTGGGACTGCTCCTGGCACGACCCGTGGCACGCGGCATGGTACGATCCGTTCGATCCCTGGCACGGTCCGTGGACGGGGTGCGGCGCATTCCTCCGCACCGGGCCCGGCTCCCCCTATTGGAATACCCACCGCACTTGGTGGCTCTCCTTCGGCTTTCTGGGGTGGCCGTCCCACCGATGGCTCTCCTACGGTCCCTACGGCCACGCCTACCGTGGCTGGGGCCCGAGCTACTTCGTCGGACTTGCTTGGGGGTACGACCACTACAGCTACCGCAACCACTACTACCGTGGATACTGGGATGGCTACCACGACGGCCATTTCGACGGACGCCGCCGCGGCTACCACACGGGCGGACGTTTGGCGCGGGGCTCGCCGCTCTTCGGACCCAGGTACAAGGAGAGGGGCGTGGCGAGAGGCGGCGGCAAGAGCAGGGGCAAGGCGAAGCCAAGGGGAAGTGGGAGCGGACGGGGAAAGGGCGGCGTGGAGGGCGGGAGCTCCGGTAGCGGATCCGCGAGAGGCATCGCCGTCCCGCGCGGTTCCCGGGCCGCCTTCGGCGACGATCGTGGCCCGAGGCGGCCGCGGTCCGAGTTGGGCGGGACCCGTCGTCCCCGTACCAGTCCCACCACCCGCCCGCGCACCGGGAGGCAGACGACGCGCACGGACAGGACCGCGACGGTGAGGACGTCGGTGCCCAGGGAGCAGAGGGTGTCGAGGGCGAGCACGCGGACGCGCACGCCCTCCAGGGTGAAGTCCGTGTCGTCCACCAGGGAGCGATCGACCCTCAGGGCGAGCACGTCAAAGCGCCCGACCGCGACGGTGACGACGGCAGCCCCGACCAGGCAGCGCACATCCGCCAAGCCGAGCACCTCGCGGCGCTCGACCCCCAAAGCGAAGGCGAGCTTCCCTAGGCGCACAACCGCCAAGCCGCACACACCCAGTCGCGCACCCGCGAAGGCGAAGGCAAACCCAGCGAAACGCTCCACAGCCAAGGCGAAGTCCAGCTCCAGGGGCTCCACGAAGGCGAAGGCGAGCTCGAAGAGGTCGCGAAGACGCTAGAAGTGTTGACAACACATATCGGCCCACCAACAGGAGCCGTGACCATGTCTGTGGATTGTCTCCGCCGAGATACTCATCGCCACCGAGCCCGCGCCGCTCTCCGCCCCGCCTTGGGCGTCTTCGTCCTGGCCGCGGTCGCCGCCTGGGTGATCGGGTGCGGCGAGCCCCAGCCGCCAGTTGCCGGGAGTATAGAGGACCTGACGGTCGAGGTAGGCAGCACCGAGTCGGTCGATCTCGCGGCGTATTTCAGCGACCCGAACGAAGATGTCCTTACGTACACGGCGAGCTCGTCGGACACGAGCATAGCGACGGTCAGCGTATCGGGCACCACGGCGCAGGTGACGGCGGTTGCGAAAGGAAACGCCACGGTGACCGTCAACGCCGCGGACCCCGGCGGGCTCTCTGCAGATCGGGACTTCTTGGTGACGGTGCCGAACCGTGCGCCGGTGGCTGGCGAGCCGATCGGGGACATCGAGGTAGTCGTCGGGGAGTTGGCACCAGTGGATGTCTCGGGCAACTTCAGAGATCCAGACGGTGATGCGCTCGGCTACACGGCCACCACATCGGACGCTGGGGTGGCGACGGCGTTCACGTCGGGGAGCGTGGTCTGGGTGTACGGCGTGTCGGTGGCTACGGCCGACGTGACGGTGACGGTGAATGACCACGGCGGGCTCGTGGCGACGCAGGCCTTTACGGTGACTGTCGTCCGCTCCGCCGACTGGGGAGTGTTGGAGATCCTGTACGACGAGCTGGACGGCGACAACTGGACCGACAACACGAACTGGAAGACCGACGAGCCCCTTGACGAGTGGTCCGGGGTGAGCACGGAGGGCGGCCGGGTTGTTGCGCTGGAGCTCAGCGAGAATCAGCTAACTGGCGAGGTTCCGCCCGAGCTGGCCGACCTGTCGTATCTCGAAACCCTGAATCTCGGCTCCAATCAGCTAACCGGCGAGATTCCGCCCGAGCTGGGCGACCTGTCGTATCTCGAGCGGCTGCAACTCTCCGGAAATTCTCTCACCGGTGCGATCCCGCCGGAGCTGGGCGGCCTGTCGTACCTCCTCTACTTGTTTCTCCTCTATAATTCGCTGACGGGCGAGATTCCGCCCGAGCTGGGCAACCTGTCGAATCTCGAGCGGCTGGAACTCGTCGGCAATTCTCTTACCGGTGCGATCCCGCCGGAGCTGGGGAGTCTGTCGAATCTCGAGGTGCTGGTTCTCGACGACAATTCGCTGACGGGCGAGATTCCGCCCGAGCTGGGCAGCCTGTCCGATCTCGAATACATGAGCGTCATGGACAACCGGCTAACCGGCGAGATTCCGCCCGAGCTGGGCAACCTGTCGAATCTCGAATACCTGTATCTCCGCCGCAATTCGCTGACCGGCGAGATTCCGCTCGATTTCCTCAATCTATCGTCGCTGGAATTGCTCTATTGGACCGGCAACGACGGCTTGTGTGCACCGGACACAGAGGAGTTCGACGATTGGCTGGACGGACTCAGGGGCTGGGGCGGCCCGAGGTGCGATTGAGTTCAGGAGATACTCTTCGCCACTAACTAAACCATAAACCAGCGGCGCTCATCGCCTTGCCTTCACCCCTAGGAAGACCGAGCAGGGAGCTTGGTGCGCTAGGTGTCACCAAGGGGCTCCACGAAGGCGAAGGCGAGCTCGAAGCGGTCGCGAAGGCGCTAGAAATTGTTGACAACACATATCGACCCACCAACAGGAGCCGTGCCATGTCTGTAGAATGTCGCCGCCGAGATCCTCATTGCCACCTGACCCGCGCCGCTCTCCGCCTCGCCTCGGGCGTCTCCGTCCTGGTCGCGGTCGCCGTATGGGTGGTTGGGTGCAGCGAGCCCCAGCCGCCAGTTGCCGATAGTAGTATAGGGGACCTGACGGTCGAGGTAGGCAGCACCGAGTCGGTCGATCTTGCGCGGTACTTCAGCGACCCGAACGAAGATGTCCTCACATACACGGCGAGCTCGTCGAACACGGGCATAGCCGCGGTCAGCGTATCGGGCGCCACGGCGCAGGTGACGGGGGTTGCGGCGGGAAACGCCACGGTGACCGTCGAGGCTACGGACCCCGGCGGGCTCCGTGCAGATCAGGACTTTTTAGTGGCGGTGCCGAACCGTGCGCCGGTGGCTGGTGAACTGATCGAGGACATCGAGTTGGTCGTCGGGGGAGTGGGGCAGGTGGATGTCTCAGGCAACTTTAGCGATCCGGATGGTGATGCGCTGAGCTACGCGGCCACCACATCGGACGTCGGGGTGGCGATCGCGTCCGTGTCGCGGAGCGTAGTCACGGTAACCGCCTTGTCGCTGGGTACGGCCGACGTGACGGTGACGGCGTCTGACGTGGGCGGGCTCGTGGCGACGCAGGCCTTTACGGTCACCGCCGTTCGCTCCCCCGACTGGGGAGTGTTGGAGATCCTGTACGACGAACTAGACGGCGACAACTGGAGGAACAGCAGGAACTGGAAGACCGACGAACCCCTTGACGAGTGGTTCGGGGTGAGCACGGATTTGGGCGGCCTAGTTGTTACGCTGGACCTCAGCGGCAATCGGCTGACGGGCGAGATTCCGCCCGAGCTGGCCGAGCTGCCGAATCTCGAGGGGCTTCAGCTCCAGGACAATCGGCTGACCGGCGAGATTCCGCCCGAGCTTGGCGACCTGTCGAGTCTCGTAGTCCTGGATCTCAGCGGTAATTCTTTTACCGGTGCGATCCCGCCCGAGCTGGGGATTCTGTCGAATCTCGAAATCATGTATCTCAGCAACAGTGATCTAACCGGCGAGATTCCGCCCGAGCTGGGCGACCTGTCGAATCTGGTAAGGCTGTATCTCCTCGGCAATTCGCTGACGGGCGCGATTCCGTCCGAGCTGGGCGAACTGTCGAATCTCGATTACTTGTTTCTCCACGACAATTCGCTGACCGGCGAGATTCCGCCCGAGCTTGGCGACCTGTCGAGTCTCGTAGTCCTGGATCTCAGCGGTAATTCTTTTACCGGGCCGATCCCGCAGGATCTGGGGAATCTGTCGAATCTCGGGGGGATGGACCTCGAAGGCAATTCGCTGACGGGCGAGATTCCGTCGGAGTTGGGCAACCTGTCCAGTCTCGAATACCTGCGTGCCAACGGCAATCGGCTAACCGGCGAGATTCCGCCCGAGCTGGGCGACCTGTCGAGTCTCGGCCACTTGTATCTCCATGACAATTCGCTGACCGGCGAGATACCGTCCGAGCTGGGCGACCTGTCGAATCTCGAATATCTGACTCTCAACGCCAATTCGCTGACTGGCGAGATTCCCTCCGAGTTGGGTAACCTGTCCAGTGTCGAATACCTGAGTGTCAACGGCAATCGGCTAACCGGCGAGATACCGTCCGAGCTGGGCGACCTGTCGAATCTCATCTACTTGTATCTCAATTCCAATTCGCTTACCGGCGAGATTCCGCTCGATTTCCTCGACCTATCGTCGCTAGGGCAGTTCCGTTGGCACGACAACGATGGCCTTTGTGCGCCGGACACAGACGAGTTCGATGACTGGCTGGACGGACTCAGGAATTGGCAAGGCCCGAGGTGCGATTGAATTCAGGATTGGTTGTGACGAAGGAACGGCGCACAAACTCGCGAGTGTGCGTGCGGCGCAGCACCGGACTGGAGGTTTGTCGGGCGGCGCGCCTGCCTAGCTTATTGCGCATCGGCCAACCTCAAGGCCAATTGACAACACATATCGACCCGCCAACAGGAGCCGTGCCATGCCTGTAGAATGTCGCCACCGAGATACCCATCGCCACCGAGCCCGCCCTGCTCTCCGCCTCGCCTCGGGCGTTTCAGCCCTGGTCGCGGTCGCTGCCTGGGTGGTCGGGTGCGGCGAGCACCAGCCGCCCCAGCCGCCGGTTGCAGGCGTAGAGATACCGGAGCTGACGGTCGAGGTTGGCAGCACCGAGTCGGTCGGTCTCGCGGGGTACTTCAGCGACCCGGACGGAGATGCCCTTACGTACACGGCGAGCTCGTCGAACACGAGCATAGCGACGGTCAGCGTATCTGGCGCCACTGTGCAGGTGACAGGGGTTGCGGCGGGAAACGCCACGGTGACCGTCACCGCTACGGACCCCGACGAGCTCTCTGCCGAGCAGACCTTCATGGTGACGGTGCCGAACCGGGGGCCGGAGGCTGGCGAACCGATCGAGGACATCGACATGTTCATCGGGGATGCGGCGCAGGTGGATGTCTCGCGCAACTTCAGCGATCCAGACGGTGATGCGCTCAGTTACGGGGTCACCACAAGGGGCGGGGTGGTGATGGGGTCCGTGTCGGGGAGCGTGGTCACGGCGAGCGCCGTGTCGCCGGGTACGGGCTACGTCACAGTGAAGGCGGCTGACCCAGGCGGGCTATCGGCGACACAGGCCTTTGCGGTGACTGTCACTCCCAATGAGCGACCAGCGTTGGAGATCCTGTACGACGAAGTGGACGGTGACAACTGGGCCGACAACACGAACTGGCTGACGGACGCGCCTCTTGACGAGTGGTACGGGGTGAGCACGGATGAGGATGGCTGGGTAGTCGCGCTGGACCTCAGCAACAATTCGCTAACCGGCGAGATCCCGCCCGAGCTGGGGAGTCTGTCGAATCTCGGCGTGCTGTATCTCTACAACAATTCACTAACCGGCGAGATCCCATTCGAACTGGGCGACCTGTCGTATCTAACGAGGCTGTGGCTCCAAGGCAATTCGCTGACCGGCGAGATACCGCCCGAACTGGGCGACCTTTCGAGGCTCGCCTACTTGTTTCTCTTCGACAATTCACTGACGGGCGAGATTCCGCCCGAGTTGGGCGATCTTTCGAGTCTCGGAAGCCTCGATCTCCACGGCAATTCTCTCACCGGGTCGATCCCGCAGGAGCTGGGGAGTCTGTCTAACCTCCAAGCGCTGGAGCTCGAATTCAATTCGCTGACGGGCGAGATACCGTCCGAGTTGGGCGACCTGTCTAGAATCGAATACCTGAGTGTCGGCGACAATCGGCTAACCGGCGAGATTCCGCCCGAGCTGGGCGACCTTTCGAATCTCGAAATCCTGTATCTCGACTACAATTCGCTGACGGGCGAGACTCCCTCCGAGCTGGGCGACCTGTCGAATCTAGAAATCCTCTATCTCCAAGGGAATTCGCTAACCGGCGAGATTCCGCTCGAATTCCTCGACCTATCGTTGCAACAGCGGTTCTTTTGGGACGACAACGACGGCCTTTGTGTACCGAACACAAGCGAGTTCGACGATTGGCTGGACGGAATCGAGCTCTGGCGTGGTCCGAGGTGCGATTGATTTCATTCAGGACTGGATGTGAGGCATGGGAACCGGCGCTGGGTGACCTGTCGAATCTCGATGTCCTGATCTCGGCGGCAATAGGCTGACTGGCGCGATCCCGCAGGAGCTGGGGAGTTTGTCGAGCCTAAGATGGCTGTTCCTCGACGACAATTCGTTAACCGGCGAGATTCCGACCGGTCTGGGGAGTTTGTCGAGCCTAGAACGGCTGTTCCTCCAAGACAATTCGCTAACTGGCGCGATGCCGCTCGATTTCCTCGACTTGTCACTGTGGCAGTTTCATTGGGTCGCAACGGCGGCTTCTGCGCGCGGAACACGATTGAGTTCGCGGATTGGGCTGGACGGAATCGCGTCCTGGAGAGGCCCGATTTGCGAGTGAGTTCAGGAGACACTAATCGCCACCGAAAGCGCGGCGCTCGGAAGCTCGCATTCACCCTCAAGAGGACAGAGGCAAAGGGGCGGAGATGCGATCCATGTGGACGCCCACACCCCCCGTCCTCATTCCTCGACGTAGCTCGGCCGCGAAGCACTGCCCTCGTGGGTGGAGCGAGCGGGTTCCTATCCTGCTGGAATGGAACTTGGCACGCTGGCAACCCCGAGGAGCTCCACGAGGGCGAAGGGGAGCTCGAGGCGGCCGCGAAAGGCGCTAGAAGTGTAAGCCATGGATTACATTATGTAACCTAGAGATTACAATGCGACTGCTCGAAGACGCGAATTCTCGGGGGCGGCGGGGACGGACTGCCGGACTGAAGGCTCGTCGGCCGCCGCGCGCCTGCCTAGCTCCTTGCGCATGGGCCGACCTCGGGGCTATAGTGATGACACCTATCGACCCGCCACGAGGAGGCTTACCATGTCTGTAGATTGTCGCCATCGAGATACTCATCCCCGCCGAACCCGCGGCGCTCTGCGCCTCGCCTTGAGTGCCTTCGTCCCGATTGCCCTCGCCGCCTGGGTGGTCGGGTGCGGCGATCCCCGGCCGCCAGTTGCAGTCGGGAGTATCCCGGAGCTGACGCTCGATGTCGGCAGCACCGAGTCCGTCGATCTCGCGGGGTACTTCAGCGATCCCGACGGAGACGGACTCAACTACAGGGCCTCGTCCTCCAACGCCGAAGTGGCGACCGCCGCCATCTCGGGCGACGCCGTGGAGGTCACGGGGGTGGGGAGTGGAACCGCGGAAATCACCGTGACGGCCTCGGACGGCAGCGAGTCGGCGTCGCAGGATTTCACCGTCTCCGTCCGCCTCACAGAGCGGCGAGTGTTGGAGATCCTGTACGAAGAACTGGACGGTGACGACTGGATCGACAACACGAACTGGAACACCGACAAGCCGCTTGGCGAGTGGCACAGGGTGAGTACGGATGCGGACGGCCGGGTTGTTACGCTGGTCCTCTGGGAGAATTCGCTAAGCGGCGAGATTCCGCCGGAGCTGGGCAACCTTTCGAGTCTCGAGACCCTGTATCTCCACGACAATTCGCTAACCGGCGATATTCCGCCGGAGCTGGGCAAACTTTCGAATCTCAGACGACTGATACTCTACAACAATTCGCTAACCGGCGATATTCCTTCCGAGCTGGGCGACCTGTCGAATCTCGAATACCTGTATCTCGGCGGCAATTCGCTAACCGGCGATATTCCTACCGAGCTGGGCGACCTGTCGAATCTCGAATACCTGTCTCTCAGCAACAATTCGCTAACCGGCGCGGTTCCGTCCGAGCTGGGCGACCTGTCGAATCTCGAATTACTGTATCTCCATGAAAATTCGCTAACTGGCGAGATTCCCGCCCGGTTTCTCAATCTATCGTCGCTAGAGGAGTTCTACTGGCACGACAACGGCGGCCTTTGTGCACCGGACACAAACGAATTCGACAGTTGGCTTGGCGGACTCTGGTCCTGGCGCGGCGCGATTTGCGATTGATTACACATATCGACCCGCCAACAGGAGGTGTGCGGTGTCTGTAGGCGGTCGCCACCGAAATGTTCGGCGGCGCCGAACCCGCGGCGCTCGCTAGCTCGCCATCGCCCCCAGGAAGACAGAGGCGGGGAGCCTTGGCGCGCTAGCAGCCCGTGGATCGTGGGTAATCTAGCGCGAGCACCGAGAAGGGCGAAGCGCCGGGCTGGCAAGGCGCTTCGCGGGGCGCATGGCAGAGCCATTCGCCCGAGAAGCAGCGCAGAAGCGAAGCGATCCAGCGCGGATGCAGCGCCCCTCGAATGCCGCCAGGGTGCGTCTGCGGGCCGCAAGGGCCAATAGCCACAGCGCTATTGGTCCGACGCGCAACGCAGAGCGCAGCGGCCCAGCGGGGATGCTCCGCCGGGCGAATGCCGTCGGGTCCTGTTCGCGGACCGCCTCACTGGCAAGGCGCTTCGCGGGGCGGTTGCAATGCGGCCGCTCGGAAGACGCGGATCGCCTGGGGGCGGCTGGCGACAGACCGCCGGGTTGCCAGGCAAGTGTCAATGAAGACGATCCTCGGGGGCGGCCGGCGACAGCCCGCCTGGTTGCCAGGCAAAGTGTCAATCGCGAGCTACATCTTGTGATCCGTGGAATCCGACGTTCGAACTGACACCGGCCTACCGTCCTTGACGAGCGATGCGAGCGGGCTGGACCCCACCCAGTAGCAGAGCTCGATCAGGTCCTTCACCCGCCAGAGCGCAAAGTCGGCGCGCATGCCCACCTGGAGCGTCCCCCGGTCGTCCAGGGCGAGGACCTGGGCGGCATGGGTCGTCGCGCCCAGGAGCGCCTCCTCGGGGGTTAGGCCGAAGAGGATACACGCCATGTTGAGGATGGCGCCGAAGTGGGTGATCGGCGAGGAGCCCGGATTGGCGTCGCTCGCGACAGCCATTCGCAGGCCTGACCTTCGCAAGGCGGCGACGGGCGGCCTGCGGTCCGCCCCCAGAGTGTAGGCAGCGCCTGGGAGGAGAACCGCACACACCTCCCCAGCCGCCATCGCCCTAACCCCCTCCTCCGCAAGGAACTCCAGGTGGTCGGCGGAGCGGGCGCCGACCGAAGCTGCAACCTGGCCGCCACCGCAGTCGGAGAGCTGGTCGGCGTGGATGCGTCCGTGGAGTCCGGCGGCGGCTCCGGCCTCCAGGATCCGCACAGCCTCGGGCGCGCTGAAGGCGATCTCCTCGCAGAAGACATCGACCGCCGTGGCTAGACGCTGCCGAGCCGCCTCGGGGATGATCTCGTCGATCACCAGACGGATGTACTCGTCCCGTCGTCCGGCGTACTCCGGCGGAAGCGCGTGGGCCGCAAGGAGCGTCGGCGCGACATCGAGCGGAAGGTGGTCCGCGACCCGCGCCGCGGCCTCTAGCATGCGGAGCTCGCTTTCCAGCTCCAGACCGTACCCCGACTTGATCTCCAGCGTCGTAACCCCCCACGCCGAGAGATCGGCAGCCCTTTTCGCCGCGTCCGCCACGAGCTCCCCGATGGTGGCGGCCCTCGTGGCCCTCACCGTGGAGGCGATCCCCCCGCCCGAGCGCGCGATCTCGGCGTAGCTCTCGCCCCGCAGGCGACGGCGGAAATCGCCGGTGCGGTCGCCGCCGAAGACGATGTGGGTGTGGCAGTCGATCAGGCCGGGGGTCAGCCATACCCCTTCGCACCTATGCACCTCGTCGGCGAGCTCCTCCGGTTTGGCCGGGAGCTCCTCGGCGCGCCCTACCCAGGCGATGCGATCGCCCCGGGTGGCGATCGCCCCATCTGGAATGGTCCCGAGCGAGGGGTCGGTCATCGTGGCCAGGCCGACGCCGGTCCAGAGCCTCTCCCAACGCTCGCTGCCCCCCATGCGCGCCACCCCCTCCTCTGCCTTTGCCGCTCCCCGGCCGAGTGCCGAAGTTGTACGCGACGGTTCTTGCTCCCCCCTGACGGCGGATCCTGATCCTATGCAAACTCGTACCCCGTCGGCCAGCGCTGGCCGCTGCTGGCGCTTCGAGCGGCTCCTGGTGGAGGGCCGCTGGGAGAGCGACGTCTGCGTCGTGGTGGATGGGCAGGGCGATATCGAAGCGATCGGAGAGGAGTGCGCGCCGGATCGCTCAGCCCACGGGGGGGCCGCCACTTCCTGCGAGAGGGTCGCCGGGTGGACCGTGCCCGGGGTGCCCGACCTTCACAGCCATGCCTTCCAGCGGGCCCTGGCGGGTCTGGCCGAGGGGCGGGGCCCGCGCTCCTTCTGGCGCTGGCGCGACGCAATGTACGGCTTCCTCGCGCAGATGACGCCGGACGACGTGGAGGCGATCGCCTCGCAGCTCTACATCGAGCTGCTGAAGGGGGGCTTCACCGCCGTGGGGGAGTTCCACTACCTGCACCACGCGCCCGACGGGTCGCCGTACGACGATGTGGCCGAGATGGGGCGGAGAGTTCTGGCGGCAGCCCGCCGAGCCGGGATCGGCCTGGTGCACATGCCGGCGCTCTACCAGGTGGGCGGCTTCGACGGACGGCCCCTCGCCGGGAGCCAGCGGCGTTTTCGCCTGGATCTCGAGGGCGCGCTACGGATGCACGCGGCGCTGGCGGCCGACTTTGTGGCCAGTGGCGCCGAGCTGGGCTGGGCGATCCACAGCCTGCGCGCGGTTCACGCGGAGGCGATCGGAGAGATGGTCGAGATCCTCCCCGGATTCGCCGAGGGGCGTGGCGGCCCCGTCGTGCACATCCATCTGGCCGAACAGGAGCGGGAGGCGGAGGAGTGCCGGGCGCTCCACGGGGCTGGTCCCGTCGAGTGGCTGCTCGGCAGCGTCCCCGTCGATCGGCGGTGGTGCCTGGTGCACGCAACCCAGGCGAGCGTCCAGGAGCTCTCCGAGGTGGCCCGGGTGGGCGCAGTGGTGGGTCTATGTCCGGCGACCGAGGCGAATCTAGGGGACGGGCTCTTTCCGCTCCCCGACTTTGTGCGTGCGGGGGGACGCTTCGGGGTGGGCACCGACAGCCATGTGGCGCGGAGCGTGGCCGAGGAGCTCCGGATCCTCGACTACGGGCACCGCCTCGCCGCACGGAGCCGCTCGCCGGCATGGCGCGACGCCGTGGGTGGGGCGGAGCAAGGGAGTGCCCTGGCGGGCACCGGGGGGGCGCTCCTGGCCCGCGCTTGGGAGGACGGGTGCCGGGCCCTTGGATGGATGGCCGGGCGGGTGGCGCGTGGCCGCCGGGCCGACCTCGTCGTGCTCGACGCGGAGCACCCCGCGCTGGTGGGTAGGGGTGGTCCCCAGCTGCTCGACTCGTGGGTCTTCTCGGGCAGCGATAGCCCGGTTCGCGACGTGATGGTCGGCGGGCGCTGGGTTGTCCGCGATGGGCGCCACCGGCGCGAGGAGGAGGTCGGACGCCGCTACGCCAGGACGGTGCGGCGGCTGGCGCGGATCGGCTAGCAGCAACAGCCCGTGGACATTCACGCGCCAGCACCGAGAGCGGCGAAGCGCTCCGCTGGCGAGGCGTGACGAAAGGGCCAATGGCCAGGGCGCGAAGCCACGGATGTCGCCATTGTAAACTATGGATTACATATTGTAAGATATACTTTACAATATGAAAGGGCGAGCGAGGCGGTCCATCGGGATCCTGATCCCCTCGGCCCGCGCGGCTGTCCGCGCCTCCTCGTACCCGGCGTCGACGTGACGGGCGACGCCCAGGCCGGGGTCGTTGGTGAGTACCCGCTCTATCCTGACCCGCATGTCGGGCGAGCCGTCCGCGACCAGGACCTGTCCGGCGTGCAGCGAGTCGCCAATGCCGACGCCCCCGCCGTGGTGGAAGGAAACCCAGCTGGCGCCGGAGGCGGTGTTCAGGAGCGCATTCAGGATCGGCCAGTCCGCCACCGGGTCGCTGCCGTCCAGCATCGCTTCGGTCTCGCGGTAGGGCGAGGCGACCGAGCCGGTGTCGAGGTGGTCGCGACCGATGACGATCGGCGCGCTCAGCTCGCCGCTTGCCACCAGGTCGTTCATCGCCACGCCGAAGCGCGCCCGCTGACCCTGACCCAGCCAGCAGATCCGCGCCGGGAGCCCCTGGAAGGCGACCTTCTCCTGCGCCATGCGGATCCAGCGGCAGAGGTGCTCGTCATCGGAGAAGATATCGAGCACCAGCTCGTCGGTGCGGTGGATGTCGGCCGGGTCGCCCGAGAGCGCCACCCAGCGGAATGGTCCTTTCCCCTCGCAGAAGAGCGGGCGGATGTAGGCGGGCACGAAGCCCGGGTAGGAGAATGCACCGGCAAGGCCGGCTTCGGCGGCGTAGCCGCGCAGGTTGTTGCCGTAGTCGACGGCGACGGCGCCTCGGCGCTGCATCTCCACGACCGCCTCGCAGTGGCGCCGGATCGAGGCGAGGGCACGATCGCGGTACTCGGCCGGATCGCGCTCGCGCAGCCGGTCGGCCTCTGCCAGAGAGAGACCGGCGGGAACGTACCCCCCGACCGGATCGTGCGCGGAGGTCTGGTCGGTGACGATGTCGGGCGTCACCCCCATCCGGAGGAGCTCGGGAAGCACATCGGCGCAGTTCCCAACCAGCCCGACCGAGAGCGGCTCGCGTGCCCCGGCGGCACCCCTCACCCACCCCATGGCCTCGTCCAGATCCCGGGTCATCCGGTCGGCGTAGCGCGTCTCGATACGCCGCCGGATCCGCTCCTCGTCGACCTCGACCACCAGGATGGCGGCACCGTTCATGGTCGCCGCGAGCGGCTGCGCGCCGCCCATGCCCCCCATCCCCCCGGTCAGGATCCAGCGCCCTGCAAGCGACCCGCCGAAGTGCGTGCGCGCCATCTGTCCGAAGGTCTCGTAGGTGCCCTGCAGAATCCCCTGGGTGCCGATGTAGATCCACGAGCCGGCCGTCATCTGGCCGTACATGATGAGCCCGCGCCGCTCCAGTTCGCGGAAGTGATCCCAGGTGGCCCACCGGCCCACCAGGTTCGAGTTGGCGATCAGGACGCGCGGGGCCGAGCGGTGGGTGCGGAAGACGCCCACCGGCTTCCCCGACTGCACCAGGAGCGTATCGTCGTCCTCGAGCGCCTCGAGCTCGGCCACGATGGCGTCGAAGGCGGCCCAGCTGCGCGCGGCGCGGCCGGTGCCCCCGTAGACGACGAGCTCGTCGGGATTCTCGGCGACCTCGGGGTCGAGGTTGTTCATGAGCATCCGGAGCGCTGCCTCCTGAGTCCACCCCTTGCAGCGCAGCCGCGGGCCCCGGGGGGCGCGCAGGGAGGGGCGACCCTTCTCGCTCATATCCCAGTGTGGGCGAGGGTGCCAGCACGCACAAGCCCCTCGAGCGCCGCTATGTCCGTACTTAGGACACGGTCGCCCTCCAGAGGGGCGACCTTCTCGCGAATTGTCAGCAGTGCCTCCTCCACAAGGTCGCCGGAGCGGAGCGGGCGGCGAAACTCGACCGCCTCGGCGCCGCAGAGGAGCTCGATCGCGAGCACCGTCTCCAGGAGCCCGACCGAACGCCGGAGCTTCCTGGCCGCAGCCATCCCCATCGAGACGTGATCCTCCTGGGCAGCGCTCGTGGATACCGAGTCGACGCTCGCGGGAGAGGCGAGGACCCGCATCTCGGAGAGCGCGTCGGCAGCGGTGATCTGGGCCATCATCAGCCCGGAGCAGACGCCACCGTCGCGGGTCAGAAATGCCGGAAGACCAGACAGGTCGGGGTTGAGGAGGCGGTCGATGCGGCGCTCGGAGATGGCGGCAAGGTCGGCGGCCGCGATCGCCAGGAGGTCCAGCGCCTGGGCGACGATCTGAGCGTGGAAGTTGCCGCCGCTCAGTACGCGCACCCGGCTCGGCTCGTCCTCGTCGCCCCCCGCGCCCGCAGCGAAGACGAGCGGATTGTCGGTCGTCGAGTTGGCCTCGGTGGTCAGGATCCGCTCGGCGTAGGCGGCCGCCTCGCGGGTAGCGCCGTGGACCTGGGGCATGCAGCGAAGCGAGTAGGCGTCCTGAACCCGACCGTCGCCCTCGCGGTGGGACTCGCGGATCTCGGAGCCGGAGAGGAGTCGCCGAAGCCGCCGTGCGCTCTCGGCCTGTCCGGGGTGCGGGCGGGCCGCGTGGATCTCCGGGCGGAAGGGGGACGGTGTGCCGAGCAGTCCCTCGAGGGAGATCGCGCCCGCAACGTCAGCCGTGTCGACGCAGCGCCGGAGGCGGCAGAACGCGAGCGAACCGATTCCGGTAGTGGCCTGCGTCCCGTTGAGGAGAGCGAGCGCCTCCTTCTCGCGGAGCTCGAGCGGTGCCATCCCCCTCTCGGCGAGGAGCACAGCCGCGTCCCCCTCGCGGCCATCCACCTCGGCCCGGCCCTCGCCGATCACCACGAGCGCGATATGAGCCAGCGGTGCCAGGTCGCCGCTCGCCCCTACCGACCCAATCGACGGCACAACCGGATGCACTCCAAAATCGAGGAGATCGAGGAGTCTGCGGGCTACCTCCGGGCGGCACCCCGACTGTCCGCGCGCCAGCGTGTTGGCGCGGAGCAGCATGATCGCACGCACCTCCTCGTAGGGTAGCAGCCGCCCGGTGCCGACGGCGTGGCTGCGAACCAGGTTGAGCTGAAGGGCGCGCTGCTGGTGGCGCTCCACTCTCACGTCGGCGAGCCGTCCGAAGCCCGTGTTGACCCCGTAGACGGTCCGGCCCTCGGCAACAAGGGCGTTGAGGGCGCCGCGAACGGCACCCATCTGGGCGGCCGCATCGGGCGCGAGCTCGACGCGTGCGCCACCCCTCGCCACCACCTCGACCATCTCCAGAGTGAGCGAGCGCCCATCGATGATCATCTCGCGCCCTCGTCTCGGGGATGGGGTCCCGCCACAATATGAGAGGCGCCGGGCGGACTCGAACCGCCGAATGGAGGTTTTGCAGACCTCTGCCTTACCACTTGGCTACGGCGCCGAAAAAATAAGGGGCACCCGGCGGCGGCCGTCGCCCCTTCGGCAGCCCCGGGCCGACCGATACCACAGAGCGGGAAACCGGACTCGAACCGGCGACCCCCACCTTGGCAAGGTGGTGCTCTACCAACTGAGCTATTCCCGCGTAGCTACGGCGATTTGGGACTACTACGCTAGACGAGGCCCTACCGTCCGTCAAGCTGCTAGCGAGCGGCGAAGCGCCCCGCTGGCAACGCGACGAAGGGCCGGTAGCCGCAGCGCCATTGGTTCGAGGAGCAGCGCAGAGCGGCCCGAGGGCTTGGCTTCGGCGTTATCTTCCTTGCCTGCCGCCACGGCGTGTGCCCTAGCAGTCCGTGGATAATCTCGCGCGAGCACCGAGAGCGGCGAAGCGCCCCGCTGGCAAGGCGCGACGAAGGGTTGGTAGCAGCGCTACCGGCCCGAGGAGCAACGCAGAGCGAGCCACGAGTATGGGAATTGTAAACCATGGATTACACAATGTAATTCATGCATTACAGTGTGGGGAGACGAGCGAAGCTGTCCAGCGGGGATGCAGCGCTGCTCGAATGCCGTGGGAGGTTTGTCCACGGGCTGCTAGCACCGGAGAGAGCGGCGGTCCCCCTTCCGACTCGCCCGTGTACCCACCCCGAATTGACGCGACAGCGCCGAGGGCGCCGCACCTGCAGCGGCGATCGACCATCGGGCTGTCTGCTACCTGGATGGCCGCCGCGCCGCTTGCGTTCGCCGCCCTTGGGATCGACTCCACGGTCGCCCAGGAGCCCTACCCCTTCCTCGTGCCCGGGGGGAGCGCGAGGCTTGAGATCCCGGGCATCTTCTCCTCACACTCATCGCTCTACCGGACGTCCGACGCCGACGCCGCCCTCGAGGAGCTGGGCGGTCCGTACACCGGCACCGTCGGCGCCACCGTGTTCCCGGCGCTGGCCGGATTCGAGGAGGCGGTGCGCCGAGCCGGTCAGGAAGGGTACAGGGCGGCGCTCGGAAGCACGGCGTCCTTCATGGAGCGGAGCGAGGTGCGCGTCCCCTTCTCAATCGATGTGGGCGTATTCGACTGGCTGACGGCCGGGATCGTGGTTCCGGCGGTGCACAGCGACGTTGAGTTCGCGCTGGACTTCGACGCCGACTCCACCGGAGCGAATGCCGGCTTCAGCCCGGATTCGGCCTCGGTGTACGACTTTCTCGATGCCCTGGGGAGCTCGATAGGCGAATTCGACGGTCACCGGGAGGATCTTTGCACAGTCGACCCCAACTCTTCCGAGTGCGTCCGCGCCACCGCCGCGTTGGGGGGCGCGGTCACCTTTCAGAGTGCATTGTCGGCGATGTACGGTACCCTCTTCGCGCCCCTGGCATGGTCGGAGGCGGGGGAGGCGCTGCAGGGCCGACTAGCCGAGCTCGATGCGATCTTCGAGGCAGCGGGCGTCGGCGGGCTCCCGGACTCGGTGCCCCTTGCCGACGAGCTCATGGTGCGGGCGGACTTCCTGGAGCTGATCTCGAATCCTGTCCACGGCATCGGAGCGACGACTCCGGAGGGGCGCTGGCGCCCCGGGTGGCGGCTGGGGGATATCGAGCTGCGGGTGAACACCAGGTTGTACGACTCAGGAGGCGACGCGGACGAGCGAGGCATCGAGGCCGGACTCGGCACGCTGGTCAGGCTCCCCACCGCGGTGCAGGCCGACCCCACCAGCCTCGTTGATGTGGGCACCGGGGACGACCAGATGGACATCGAGGTGCGAGGGTGGCTCAACGCGCGGCTCGGCGGGGGCTCGGGCATCTGGGCAGGCTACCGCCACGGTGTCCAGCTGGGCGGTACGACCATCCGGCGCGCCTCTGATCCCTCCGTCACCTTCGCGCCCCTCTCCACCCAGACGACGCTCGAGTGGGATCCAGGCGACTACCGAGTGATCGATCTGGCGCCCTGGTACCGTGTCTCTGGATCGCTGACGCTCCTGGCCGGCTATCGCCACCGGGGAAAGGGCCCGGACTCCTTCGCGCTCGCCGCCGCCGCTGGCGAGGACGGGGAGCCGTCGCCGGATGCACCGGAGGGCCCTCCGCCGGACCCGGAGATCCTCGTGGCGAACAGCGAGAGCTCGTCTGGCCGCCTTCTACTTGGAATCGTCTACAACCGGGCCACGACCAACCCCGAGGACGGAAGCCTGGGAAGGCCGCTGGAGATTCGCTTCACCTACCGGCAGGTAGTCGCCGGGAGCGGGGGCGTGCCCAAGTCGCGCTCGCTCGAGGCGAGATTCCGCTTCTACGCCGATCTCTGGAGGGGCATGTAACCTATAGTATACATTATGTAAACTACGGATTACATACAATGTGAGAGTAGCTCTCGGGCGTGGTGGAGCGACGACTCGGAGCGGGGGTCGCCACCCAGCATGCGGGCAATCTCGCGAACCCGCTCCTCCCCCTCGATCCTGGTCAGCACACTGACCGCAGCCCCGTCCTCTCCTGGCGCTGGCAGCTTCTCGACCGAGAGGTGATTCGACGCCCGTGCCGCGACGCGCGCGAGGTGGGTGACCGCGAGCACCTGGCGACCGCGGGCCACCTCCTCGAGGCGTTGTCCCACCTTGTCGGCCACCATCCCCCCGATCCCGGCGTCGATCTCGTCGAATACCAGCGTGGGCAGCTCGTCGATCCCCCCGAGCACCGACCTCAGGGCGAGCATCGCGCGCGACAGCTCCCCCCCAGAGGCCACGGCGGCGAGCGGAGCGAGCGGAAAGCCCGGGTTCATCGTCGCCAGAAAGCGGACCCGCTCGCGCCCCCCCGCCCGGGGACCCTCCGCCGCCTCTAGCGACACCTCGAAGCGGGCACCCTTCATCCCCAGCCCGGGCAGCGCTGCCGAAGTCTCCCTCGCCAGACCCTCGGCGGCTCTCCGACGGCACTCCGACAGATCCTCGGAGACGATCTCCCACTCGGCCTTCGCGCTCTCCAGCGCGCGCTCGACCTGGCGGGAGTTGAGGTCGGCAGCGTCGAGCTCGTCCAGCTCGCCCTGGAGTTTCTCGCCGTGCGCGACCACATCGTCCAGCGTCGGCCCGTAGGCGCGCATCAGCCGTTCCAGGAGGGCTTGGCGCGCCCGCACCGAGTGCAGCCGCTCGGGGTCGTGCTCGATTCCATCGAAGTAGCGGGCCAGCTCGGCGGCGACATCCGCGACCACGTGGTAGGCATCCCTCAGACTGGCCAGCTGCGGCTCAAGCGAGTGATCGGTCGACGCCAGACGCTCTAGACGCGCCGCCGCGTCGGCGAGGCGGTCGGTCGTGGCATCGTCCCCGCCCTCCAGCACCTCGTGCGCCTGACTTGCCTCGCGGGCCAGAAGGTCCGAGTTCGCGAGCCGATTGGCCTCGCGCCGCAGCTCCTCGTCCTCGCCTGGCTGGATCCTCGCCTTTGCGATCTCGTCCAGCTGGAAGCGTAGCGACTCCGCACGCGACTCCACCTCGAGGCGTCGCTCCCTGAGTGCCCCCCTTCTGGCGCGCAGCTCCGCTATCCGTCCGAAGGCGTCCGCCACCCTCCCCGCCAGCTCCCGGCAGCCGCCGAACGACTCGAGAGCCCGTTGCTGAAAGTCCGCGTGCAGGAGACGCTGATGCTCGTGCTGGCCGTGAATGTCGACCAGGAGCGAGCCTAGGCGGCGGAGCGTCTCCGCCGTGACCGGGCTTCCATTCACCCACCCCCTGCTCCTTCCCACCGCCGGAATCTCCCTGCGCAGGATCAGAGTGCCATCCTCCGACTCGAGTCCCAGCCCCGAGAGGAGGGCGGCAACTGCGTCCAGCCCCTCGATCTCGGCGAGCGCCTCCACGGTGGCCCGGGAAGCGCCGCTCCTGACCACCGACGAGGAGGCCCGTCCGCCGAGGAGCACCTTGAGGGCGTCGACCACGATCGACTTGCCCGCTCCGGTCTCCCCGGTCACGACGTTCAGCCCGGACTCCAGCGGCAGCGTCAGCTCCGAGAGCACCGCCAGGTTGCGAATCCGCAACTCGATGAGCATGAATGCCGTCCGTCGCTCGTGCTAGCAGTCCGTATGTGGACGCCCCCGGGTGGGCGAGCGTGACTCGGGAAGCGGGTTGGTGGCAGTCTGGCCAGGTACTGTCGTATGTCCGGCCTCTAGATGCGGCGCCTGCTGGCCGCGGGCCCGTATGGTGTTCGTGAGATCGGATCCAAATCGTGGAAGCGGGCTCGCAGGCCCTGGACTGCTAGCTGGTTTTTCCGATCCTGTCCTGTCGACCATTTGCCCTTACCCCGTTCCTTGCGTCCTGCCGCCCCGGATCTTCCTCTCCGGCGGCTTCTCCATTCCTTCGCTGCCTCCTCTTCGCGGCCCGCCTCAGGCAGCGGCGCGAAGCCGGTAGTCCTCCTTCCTCGTGGACAGCGCCCAGAGCTTCCGCGCCGTCCGGTTGGCGAGCGCCACCGCGACCAGCTTCTTCGGCTTGCTCGCCAACATCCTCTCCAGCCACGGATCCGCGATCTCGCGCTGCCGGCTCGCGTGCCGCACCACCGCCATGGCCCCGGTGACCAGGAGCCGCCTGAGGTCCTTCTGGCCCATCTTCGATATCCTGCCCAGCCTCGGCTTGCCCCCGGTCGTGTGCTGCCGCGGCACGAGGCCCAGCCAGGCCGAGAAGTCGCGCCTGCGCCGGAAGCCCTCCATCGGCGGCGCGAACGCCTGGATGGCCAGGGCCGTGACTGGCCCGACGCCTGGGACCGTCATCAGCCGCGCCGTCTCCTCGTGCTCCCGCGCGCTCTTCCGGAGCTTCCGGTCGAGCCCGTCTATCTTCCCGTCGAGCTCGTCGATCCGCCCGAGCAGCAGCCGGCCGAGCCCGACCACCTCCTCCGGCAGGCCACAGTCCCCGTGCTCCAGCACTCCGGCCAAGTCCCTGATCCGGGCTCTGCCCTGCGGAGCAACAACGCCGTACTCGGCCAGGTGGCCCCGAAGCGCGTTGATCGTCTGCGTGCGCTGGCGCACCAGCAGGTCGCGGGTGTGAAAGAGCATGGCCTGCGCCTGCTGGGCCTCCGACTTGACCGCCACGAAGTGCATGGTAGGCCGCCGCGCCGCCTCCGTGATCGCCTCCGCGTCGGCCGCGTCGTTCTTGTGGCGCTTGACGAAAGGCTTCACGTAGATCGGGGGGACCAGCCTTACCTCGTGGCCGAGCGACGCGATCTCCCGGCCCCAGTTAGTGGGCACCGGCGCACGCCTCCATCGCCACCGTACACCCCGGTTGCGAGGCGAGAGAGCTCAGCAGCTTCCCGCGGCTCAGCTTCCTGCGGTACGCCACCGACCCGTCCGCCCTGGCCCCGTGAAGCTGGAAGCTACGCTTTGCCAGATCGATCCCGATGATGCTAACCTGTTCCATGTGGATGCCTCCTCCCTGTGATGGTCAGACCTCTCAAGGTCGCGATTCGCCTATAGTACCATCCCTGGCACATTGCGATGCCGTCGGGAGGGGGCGTCCACTCCATCGTGGATTATCTCGCGCGAGCACCGAGAGGGGGGCTGCGCCGGGCTGGCAAGGCGCGACGAAGCGGTCCGTGGATGCGCCCAGGCGAGCACCGAGAGGGGCGAAGCGCCGGGCTGGCAAGGCGCTTCGCGGGGCGCATTGCGGAGCCATTCGCCCAAGAAGCAACGCAGAAGCGAAGCGATCCAGCATGGATGCAGCGCTGCTCGAATGCCGTGGGAGGTTTGTCCACGGGCTGCCAGGCGCCGTCAGCGGCCGTCGGGAGGCCGCGCCGCCCAGCTGAGCTTCTGCCGCAGCGTCCTGAAGAAGGAGTGTTCGGGAAGCCGAACCAGCGGCACCCTGAAGGTGCCCGTCCGCACGACCACACGCTCCCGGGGCTCGATCGGCCCGCCCGCCTGTCCGTCGGTCGTAAGGTAGAGCGCATCGCGGCTGCCGAGCGACGAAATGGCGATCTCCTCCCTTCCTGGCAACACCAGAGGGCGAACCGCCAGGGTATGCGGCAGGATCGGCGTGACGAGGAAGCAGTCCATCTCGGGCACCACGATCGGACCCCCCGCCGAGAGCGAGTAGGCGGTGGACCCAGTGGGGGTGGCCACGATGACGCCGTCGCCGTGGAAGCTGCCCACCTCCTCCAGCCCCTTCCCGACTCCGACCTGCAGGTTCAGCCGGAGGATGTGGGCGGCACCGCCGCTGTGGACCACGACATCGTTGAGCGATCTGTAGCTCCTGCGCACCGACCCGTCCGGGGCCAGCACCGACGCCTCGAGCGTCAGCCGTTTCTCGACCCTGAACTCGCTGGCGAGGACCCGCCTCAGGGCGACTCCCACACCACTCCCCGAAACCGAGGTGAGGAAGCCCAGGCTCCCAAGATTGACCCCCAGCAGAGGGGTGTCGCGCCCGAATACGGCGCGGGCGGCGCGTAGCAGAGTGCCGTCGCCTCCGAGCGACAATAGGAGATCAATGTCGCTACAATCGGCCTCCATCTTGGCTACCTTCGGGATCAGGCCGACGAGCTTCTCCTCGACCACGACCGACGCCCCGTAGTCCAGAGCGGCCAGAACGATCTCGCCGAGGGCAGTCCGCGTCTCGTCGCCTGTGCCGCCGCCCCGGCCCATCACTCCGATGCGCTTCACTCCCATCGGTGTCAGCTCTGGCGCGACACGACGAAGTGCGCGAGCCGGCGCAGCCTGGGCGCTGCAATGCCTGCCTCCTCGAGGTGGGCCGACGCGCTATCCACGAGCGACTGGGCGCGGGCGCGCGCACCTTCCACACCCAGGAGAGCCACGTAGGTCGACTTGTTGCGCTCCATGTCGGAGGGGCGCTTGCCGAGCGTCGCCGTGTCGGAGGTAGCGTCGAGCACATCGTCCGCAATCTGGAAGGCCAGCCCGAGGTCTGCCCCGAAGCGACCGAGCGACGCCAGCTGCGGGGCATCGGCCCCCGCCGCCATGCCACCCATCTCGAGTGAAACTGTCAGGAGCGCCCCCGACTTGAGTCTGTGGAGCTGCGCGAGCTCCGGCTCCGAGAGGGCCGCGTTCTCGCTGAGCAAATCCAGCGCTTGCCCGCCGACCATCCCCCCCGCGCCCGCAGCCTCGAGGAGAGTTGCCGCGATCCGCCGAGCCTCCGCCTTCGACCCGCCAAGGGCAAGCGAGGCCTCGCGAACGCAGATGGCCCCCCAGGCAATGAGCGCCACCCCCGCCCGGGCTGTGGTCACCGTGCCGTGCACGACGTGGGCGGTTGGCCTACCCCGTCTGAGCGGCGCGTCGTCCATGCAGGGCAGGTCGTCGTGCATCAGGGAGTAGGCGTGGATCAGCTCGACCGCCGCCGCCAGGTCGAAGATCGGGGCGACGGGTGCCCCACCCAGATCCTCGTAGGCCGCCAGGAGCAGGAGCGGGCGCAGGCGCTTGCCGCCCCCCAGGACGCCGTCCCGCGCCGCTGCTACGATCGCCGAAGGGGCTCGCGTGGCCAGTCCATCGATCGAGCGGCGGAGCGCCGACTCGACCTCGCGTTGCGTTTCGATCAGCACAGCGGAGGCCACTTCATTCGTCGAGCAGGTCGTCGGCGTCTTCACCCTCGGTTCGCACGGCGTCCGCCGGGGCTGCGTCGTCGGCGCTCCGAGTCAGCTCCTCGATGCGCAGCTCGGCGCGTTCCAGAAGCTCCCGGGCCCGGCCGAGCTCCTCGGCACCCTCGTCGAAGAGGGCGAGGGCAGTCTCCAGGTCGAGTCGATCCGACTCCAGCGCGCGCACGATCTCCTCGATCCGCTGCATGCGCGCGTCGAGCCCTCGTTCACGCCGCACCCTGGGCGTCCTCTGGCGGAGAGGGGGCGGTGGCGACAGCGGGCACCGATCCGTCGGCGAGCCGAAGCGTGAAGGCCTGCCCCGGGGGGAAGTCGTCCGCCGAGCGCAGGAGGCGGCCATCGGGGGCGAGCGGCAGCGCGTAGCCTCGGGCCAGCGTGGCTAGGGGGGAGAGTGCGTCCAGGGCGCTCGCGGCCGTGCGCAGCCGGTTGGCCTCTTCCTTGGCCCGGGCTCGCGCGGAGTGCGCCATGCGCTGAGCAGCCGCATCCAGTCGCGTACTCCAGGAGCGCACCGACACCTCGAGGCCGCCGCCCAGCCGTCGCCCAAGCTCGCCCAGGCGCCCCTCCAGCCACTTGCGGTCGGGCGTCACCGCCTCGGCTGCGGCGGTTGGGGTGGCGGCCCTCACGTCTGCCACCAGGTCGCAGATCGTCACGTCGGTCTCGTGTCCCACCCCCGAGACGACGGGTACCGGAGAGGAGGCGACGGCGCGCGCCACCTCCTCTTCGTTGAAGCCCCACAGGTCCTCTATCGACCCGCCACCGCGAGCCACCACGACCACATCCACGCCGCGCTCGTCGAGTGCCTTGATGGCGGCGGCGATCTGGGCGGCCGTATGGCGTCCCTGCACCGAGGTCGGGCTCAGCACCAATCGCAGCCAGGGTGCCCGTCTCGCCGCCACCGACACGATGTCCCTAAGCGCGGCGCCGGTGGGCGATGTGACTACGCCGACCGTAGAGGGGAAGGCGGGGAGCGGTCGCTTGCGCACCGGATCGGTGAGACCCTCGGCCTCCAGCCGCGCAAGGAGCCGATCGAAGGCGAGCTTCCACATCCCGTCCCGCTCCTCGCCCTCCACTCTGGATGCGACGAGCTGGTAGGCGCCCCGTGCCTCGTAGAGAGTCAGACCCCCGAAGGTGCGGACCCTCATCCCCTCCTCGGGGTCGGCCGGGAGGCGCTCGGCGTCGCGTCGGAAGATCACGCAGGGGAGCTGTGCACTGCCGTCCCTGAGGGTGAAGTAGCAGTGGCCCGAGCGCTGCCGCCGGAAGTTGGCGACCTCGCCGACTACCCAGAGCTGGGGAAGCGTCTCCTCCAGGAGGCGCCGCGCCGACCGGTTCACCTCGCGCACCTCCCACACCCTGGGCGCCGGAGGAGAGAGCGGGCCCGATTCGCGCCCCCGCGCCTCGTCTACCGCCTGGAGGTCGGCGAAGAGCCCGAAGCGAGGCGTGCTCACCACCTCTTCCTCGCTGCCCGCAGGGCCGACTCGAGCGTGTTGGCGAGGAGCATCGCGATCGTCATCGGCCCCACACCCCCGGGAACCGGCGTGATCGCCGAGGCCACCTCGCTGACCGCCTCGAAGTCGACGTCGCCCACCACTCGGTAGCCTCGCTCCCGGCTGGAGTCGACCACCCGATTCGTGCCCACGTCCACGACCGTCGCGCCCGGCTTCACCATATCCGCCAGGATCGTCTTCGGACGCCCCACCGCCACCACGAGGATGTCGGCCGTGCGGGTCAGCGCACCCAGGTCGACGGTGCGGCGGTGAGCGACGCTGATCGTGGCGTCGGCGTTCAGCAGCAGGAGCGCCATCGGCTTGCCGACTATGTTCGAGCGACCTACGACCACCGCGCACTTCCCCGCCGGATCGACACCGCTCCGCACCAGCATCTCCATCACCCCCTTGGGCGTGCAGGGGGCGAGCACATCGGCATCCCCCGTGGCGAGGCGCCCCAGGTTAGTCGGGTGGAAGCCGTCGACATCCTTGTTCGGGTCGATGGCCAGGAGCACCCGCGATGCGTCGATCTGCCGGGGGAGCGGGAGCTGCACCAGGATGCCGTGGATGGCGTCGTCGGCGTTCAGGGCGGCGATCGTCTCGAGCAGATCGTCCTGGTCAGCGGTCGCGGGCAGCGTGAGCTGGCGCGAGTGAATGCCCGCCTCGGCGGCCGCCCGGTTCTTCATCCCCACATAGAGGCGACTCGCCGCGTCGTCGCCCACCAGGACCGTGGCGAGTCCAGGAAGCACTCCGCTCCTGGCGAGGGTGGCGACCCGCTCGTTGAGCTCGTCCCGGACGGCGCGGGCAATCTCGGCGCCGGAGATGATCTTCGCGGACATGGCTAGAAGCTACGCCCGTGAGCGCTAGTGCGCGAAATCGACCGCTCGGGTCTCCCGAATCACCACGACCTTGATCTGGCCCGGGTACTGCAGCTCGCTCTCGATCCGTCGGGCGACGGTGTCGGAGATCTTGGACATCTCCTCGTCCGCCACGGCCTCCGGTTCGACCATCACGCGCAGCTCGCGGCCCGCCTGGATCGCGAAGCAGCGCTCGACCCCGGGCTGCTCCATCGCCAGCTCCTCCAGCTTCTCGAGGCGCTTCACGTACCCTTCGAACATCTCGCGCCGCGCTCCCGGGCGAGCCCCGCTGATCGCGTCGGCGGCTGTCACCAGCCACGCCTCGGCGAACCGGTGCGGCTCCTCGTCGTGGTGGGCCCGAATCGCGTTCAGCACCACCTCCGACTCGCCGTGCCGCTTGCAGAGCCGATAGCCGATCTCCACATGGCTCAGCTCCTGCTCGTGGGTCAGCCCCTTGCCGACATCGTGCAGCAGCCCCGCACGACGGGCCACCTTCACGTCCATTCCCATCTCGGCGGCCATGTTACCGGCCAGCAGGGCCACCTCGCGGGCGTGCGCCAGCTGGTTCTGTCCGTAGGAGGTCCGGAACTTGAGATTCCCGAGCACCTTCAGGATCTCCGGGTGGAGGCCGTGAACGCCGAGCTCGTAGAGCACCTCCTCGGCCGCCTCCCGCATCTCCTGGTCGACCTCCTCCACGCTCCTCGCCACCGTCTCCTCGATGCGGCCGGGGTGGATCCGGCCGTCCTCGATGAGCTTGGTCAGCGCGACCCGCGCCACCTCGCGGCGCACGGGGTTGTAGCCCGAGAGGACGACGGCTTCCGGCGTATCGTCGATGATCACGTCGATCCCCGTCGCCTGTTCGAAGGCGCGGATGTTGCGCCCCTCGCGCCCAATGATCCGTCCCTTCATCTCGTCTGAGGGCAGCTGCACCACAGAGACCGTGAGCTGCGCAGCCTCGTCGGCCGCCATCCGCTGAATGGCGATCGCCACGATCCTCCCGGCATCGCGGTCAGCGGTGCGCTGGGCCTCGTCGCGAATCTCGCGGAGCAGGCTCGCCGCCTCCGCCCTCGCCTCGTCCTCCAGCTCCTCGACGAGGCTCGCCTTCGCCTCCTCGGCGGTCATCCCCGCCATCGCCTCCAGGCGGGCGCGGGCCTCTGCGTGGGCGGCCTCCGTCTCGCGGGCCTGCAACCCCACCTGCTCCTCGCGCCCCTTCACCTCCTGCAGGCGCGCCTCGGCCGCTCGGGCCTGCTCGTCGAGCGACTCGCGCCGCCGGTCCAGCTGGTCCGACTTGCGGTCCGCCGCCTCAGTCCGCTTCAGCAGCCTCCGCTCGCCCCGCTCGACCTCCTCGCGGCGTCGGCTCTCCTCCTCCTCCCAGCTCTCGCGCAGCCGGAACTTCGTCTCCTTCGCCTGCAGCTCGGCGCTTCGCCGCAGCCTCTCGGCCTCCTCCTCGGCCCGTTTGCGAATCAGCGACGCCTCGTCCTGGGCGTCCTCCTTCTCCCTCAGCTGGCGGGCCCTCTCGCGGCCCCGCCCGAGCAGGTAGCCGACTACCCCTGCTCCGACCGAGGCAGCGAGGAGGGCGGCGGTCAGCGCCTCCATCAGCCAGACCTGCCGCCAGCGGGGCGCTTCGCCGGTCTCGGTGCTCGCGCGAGACTATCCACGGACTGCCAGGGCGCTACGCAGGCGGGCGGCAAGCCGCTCCGCATCGGTGCTCACGCGCTCCCTCTGCTCCAGCAGGTCGGCAGCGAGCGAGAGAGCGGCGATGACAGCGGCCGCCCTGGTACCCGCGTCCGCCTGCTCGTCCGCCGCGCGCATCCGTTCGTCCACGAGCTCGGCGCACCGGAGCGTGTACTCGTGGTCGGCCTCGGTGCGAAGCTTGTACTCCTCGCCCGCGATCCGGACGCGGACGACCCTGCGTCCCCCGGCGCCCGACTGGCTCACCGGAGGCGCTCTCCCAGAAAGCGCATCGAAGCCATGATCCGGTCGGTGCTGGCGCGGCCCTTCAGGATTCGGCGGCGGAGTTCCTTGTTCTCGTCCTCTAGCTCTTCGACCCGCCGGGCCAGCTCCCCCGGCGACACCCCGCCCTCCACCAGGCGGGACACCATGCTGGCCTTCCGCGAGGCGTCGCGCTCAGCCTGTTCGGCGCGCTCCCTGGCCTCTCCAAGCGCCGATATGGCGTCCTCGATCACCTCCTCGAGCAGCTGAAGCTCGGCGCCTACGCCGCCCCCCGCCTCCTCAGCCCCTTGGTTCGACACCGGTCTCCTCCTTCACCCTGCCGAGGACCCGCCGACAGGCTTCCCTCACCTCACGCTCCGTCAGGGTGCGCTCGGGCGAGCGGAAGCGCAGGCGTATCGCGAGCGACCGGGTCCCCTCGGGCAGGTCGCTCCCCTCATAAAGATCGAAGACTTCGAGTGCCTCCAGCAACTCCCCGGCCGCTCGGCGGGCGGCATCGATCACCGCGCCGGCGGGCACATCGGCAGGGAACGCAAAGGCGAAGTCGCGTTCAGAGGCGGGGTGGGCTGGCACTTCGCGCACAGCGACTGCGGGCCGCACGGACGGCGACTCGGGCAGCTCGACCTCCGCTCCCACTACCACCCCGGCCCACCTGGGCAGATTCAGCGGTGCCGGGTCGATCTCGCCGCCCCACCCCACCGGGTCGCCCTCCCCAGCGACCAGAGCCAGGCACCGATCCGGCAGGTAGGCCGGTGGAGCGCTCCCGATCGGTGCCGGTAGCAGCCGAGCCCCGTCGTAGGCCGCGCGCCCTATCAGCTCGAGCACCCGGGCGGCGTCGAATAGGTCGAAGGCCTCCGCTATGCCCGACCAGTGCAGCGGGGCGGTCCGGCCGGTCATCGCGACCGCAACGCGCGCGCTCTCGCGCGGCGCGGTGCCTTCTCCGGCGGCCGCTCGGAAGGCAGCACCGATCTCGAAGAGGCGGACATCGCGCACCCCCCGCGCCAGGTTGCGCTCAAGGTGCCCCAGCAGCCCGGAGAGCCGGTCGCGGCGCAGGAAGCTCTCCTCGCGCGTCATCGGGTTTCGTAGCGGCACATCGCCGTGCTCGGGCGGGGCCAGGGCGGGTGTCTGCGCCTCGCTTAGGCCCTCGGCGACGAGCGCCGCCCGGATTGCATCCTCGAGGCGAAAGAGCGGGTGGTCGGGCACGGTGCCGGGCAGGAAGCGCGAGAGCTCGTCGGGGAAGGTGTCGTAGCCGCGCATTCGCGCAACCTCCTCGATCAGATCCACCTCGCGTAGCGTGTCGTAGCTCCGGTGACCCGGGACCGAGATGTCAAGCTGGTCGGCGTCGCCTGGCTCGACCCTGTAGCCGAGTGGCGCCAGCAGCTCCGAGATCTCCGCTGGCGCGAAGCCTACCCCCAGCACCCGGGCAACGCGCGAGGGGCGCAGAGCCACGGTCGGTGCGAGCCATGGAGACGGATTCACGTCCACGATCCTGCCGTCGATCTCGCCCCCCGCCACCGCCAACACCAACGCCGCCGCACGCCGGATGGCGGTATCGGTGATCGTCGGATCGACCCCGCGCTCGAAGCGGTAGCTCGCGTCGGTGGAGATCCCGAGCCCCTTCCTCGTCGCCCGCACACCGGCAGGGCCGAAGAGAGCGCACTCCAGCAGGATGTCCACAGTGGAGGCCGAGACCTGCGTGTCAATTCCGCCAATCACGCCCCCCACGGCCACGGGCCGCTCGGAGTCCCGAATGACGAGCATGCCCTCGCGGAGCGAACGCGCCTCGCCGTCCAGCGTGGCTATCGACTCGCCGTGCCGGGCTGGTCCCGCCGCGATCGATCCGCCCCTGAGGGCCGACAGGTCGAAAGCGTGCAGGGGCTGTCCGATCTCGAGCATTACGTAGTTGGTCGCGTCGACCACATTGCAGACGGGCCGCGCCCCCGCCGCCCGGAGCCGGTCGGCAAGCCACCTGGGCGACGGTCCAACCGCGACGCTTCGGAGGACGGCCGCCATGTAGCGCGGGCAGAGCTCCGGGTCCTCAATGGCGACCCGCACGCCAGCCGACTCGCAGCTATCGCCAGCGCGAGCGGTCGAGACCCCGTCGAGACCGACATCCCCTGGGAAGGGCGGGAGCCGCAGCGAGCTCTGTCCCGATGGGTGCAGCTCCCGGGCAATGCCGATGTGCGAGAGCAGGTCGCCCCGGTTGGGTGTCACCTCGATGTCGAGGCGCGTGTCGTTCAGGCCGAGCGCGGCTGCCAGCGGCTCCCCCGGCGTGAACTCTCCACTCAGCGCCATCACCCCGTCGTGGTCCTCGCCGAGCCCCAGCTCGCGCTCCGAGCAGAGCATCCCCTCGCTGTAGACTCCCCGTATCTTCCTTCTCCCGATTCGGAGACCACCGGGGACCGCTGCGCCAACCGCGGCGAAGGGATAGTACACGCCCCCCTGCACGTTGGGGGCACCGCAGACGACCTGAACCGGGCCCTCGGAACCCAGCACCCGGCAGAGCAGCAGCCGATCGGCACCGGGGTGCGGACCCACCTCGAGCACCTTCCCGACCACCAGGTCGCCGAGGCCAGCGCCCAGGTCGATCGCCTCCTCCACCGGAGCACCCCGCGCCGCCAGGAGCTCGGCCGCCTCGGCCGGTGCCAGCTCGAGCCCAGGGGCCACGTCGCGCACCCACCGGTACGAGACCTTCATGCGAACTGCGCCAGGAAGCGCATGTCGTTCTCGTAGAAGGTCCGGAGGTCGGCCACGCCATGCCTGAGCATCGCCACCCTCGCCGGCCCCATCCCGAAGGCCCAACCGGTGTAGCGCTCCGGGTCGTATCCCACATTCTCGAGCACGGCCGGGTCGACCATCCCGGCCCCCATGATCTCGATCCAGTCCTTCTCCTCCCGCCTGCCGTCGGAGTGCTCAATCACCCGCTTCACATCGACCTCCGCCGAGGGCTCGGTGAAGGGGAAGAAGGAGGGCCGGAAGCGCACCCGCGCCGCCGGACCCCAGAAGCGCCGGGCGAATTCGGCCAGCGTCGCCTTCAGCTCGACGAATGTGGCCGACTCGTCCACGACCAGTCCCTCGATCTGCGCGAATGCGGGGGTGTGGGTGGCGTCGTAGCTGTCGCGGCGGTAGACCATGCCGGGTGCGACGATGCGGATCGGGGGGGCGTACTCCTCCATCGTGCGGATCTGCACCGGCGAGGTATGGCTGCGAAGCAGCATGCCCGAGGCTAGGTAGAGGGTGTCCTGCTCGTCGGCGGCGGGGTGGTCCAGGGGCGTGTTGAGCGCCACGAAGTTGTACCACTCGGTGTCGACCTCGGGGCCGCGCGCACGGGTGAAGCCAAGGCTGCGGAAGATCGCCCAGATGTCGGCGATTGCACGGCTCACCGGGTGGACCGAGCCCCGCCATCTGCGGCGCGGCGGCAGCGTCAGATCCACGGCCGGACGAGCCAGGGCGGTCGACGCCCCGAGCTCGGCACCGCGCCCCTCCAGCGCCTCTGCCACCGCGACCTTCAGCGCATTCGCGGCCGCTCCCGCAGCTGGACGATCCTCGGGGCTCAGGCGCCCCAGGCCGCGAAGCAGCCCCGAGACCAGCCCGTCCCGGCGGCCGAGGTAGAGGGTCCGAATTCGCTCCAGCTCCGCGTGGTCCTCCGCCTGGGCGATCGCGGCCAGGGCGTCGGCCTCGAGCCTGCTCGCTTCGTCGATCAAGGGGCGCTACCGGGCACTAGGCAATCCGTGGACAGCCTCGCGCGAGCACCGAGTCCGGCGAAGCGCCAGCGGTCCGTGGACGGGCCCGGACGAATGCCGTCGGGGTCCCGTTCGCGGACCGCCTCACTGGCAAGGCGCCATGAAGCGGTCCGCGGATGCACCGGGGCGAGCACCGAGAGGAGCGAAGCGATCCAGCATGGATGCGGCGCCCCTCCTGCCGCCAGGGTGCATCTGCGGACCGCAAGGGCTGGTAGCAGCGCTACCGGCCCAAGGAGGAGTGCAGCGCGGATCCTAGAGCACGGGTATTGTAAACTACAGTTTACACTATGTAAAGCGTCCATTACACTGTGGGCGGGCGGGCGTAGCTGTCCAGCGGGGATGCACCGCTCCCCGCGGCTACCCCTTGAGAGCGGACTTGGCCTGGTCGACGAGTGTCGAGAAGGCGCCTGGGCTCCGCACCGCGAGGTCGGCGAGCGCCTTCCGGTCCAGCTCGACACCCGCGAGCCGCAGCCCGTTCATTAGGCGCGAGTACGAGAGGCCGTTCTGACGCGCGGCGGCGTTGATGCGCGCGATCCAGAGCCGACGGAAGTTGCGCTTCTTCTTCCTCCGGTCGCGGTAGGCGTGCTCCCAGCCCTTCTCGACGGCGTCCTTGGCGACGCGGTAGAGGTTCTTGCGGCCCCCAAAGTACCCCTTGGCGGCCCTGAGGACCTTCTTCTTGCGCTTGTTGCGCGCAACGGCCCGTGTCGAGCGCGGCATTTTCTAGCTCCTCTCCCCTGCAACTCAGCTCTACCTGTCCCGTCTACGTACCCGGCAGCATCCGCCGCACCCTAGCCGCGTCCGCCTTCGAAGCGGTCGTCGACGAGCGCAGGCGACGCTTCCGCTTCCGCTTCTTCTTGGTCAGGATGTGCGACTTGTAGGCCCGCATCCGCACCAGCTTCCCACCGCCGGTTGTGCGGAAGCGCTTGGCGGCGCCGCGATTCGATTTCATCTTCGGCATGGATGTCCCCCGGAGTTGCTGTCGAGAGTGAAGTGAGGGCGGCGAGGCGTCAGTCGGTGGCAACCGCTCTTCGAAGCGGCGACAGGGCCATCGACATCTGGCGGCCCTCGAAGTTGGGGTACTGCTCGACCTTCCCGCAGTCGGCGAGGTCCCCGGTAACGCGCAGGAGCACCTGACGACCCAGCTCCGGGTGCGCTATCTGGCGTCCTCGGAACATCATCGTGAGCTTCACCTTGTTGCCCTCCTCGAGGAACCGCCGCGCGTGCCGCAACTTGAAGTCGTAGTCGTGGTCGTCAATTCCGGGGCGGAACTTCACTTCCTTGATCTGAGTCGTGTGCTGCTTGCGCCTGGCCTCGCGCGCGGCGCGCGCCGCCTTGTACTTGTACTTGCCGTAGTCCATCATGCGGACGACGGGCGGTCTCGAGTCGGGGGCCACCTCGACCAGGTCGAGCCCAGCGGCCGCCGCCCGCGCACGCCCCTCGTCCAGCGAGACAATCCCTATCTGGCCCCCGCCCTCTCCGATCAGCCGAATCGGGCTGATCCGGATCTGCTCGTTCACGCGGACGCGTCGTTCTACGATCTTCCAACCCCCCTTGTGTTCGCCCCACGGGGCACCCGGCCCAGCCACCGTACCCCGGCCCATCGCGCCCCAGAATAGCCGAAGGGCTCGGATGCACCGAGCCCCTGCGACCGGCGTCCGAAGGGCGGATGCAAGCCGCCCAGCAACGCTCGACCCGGGTGCCTAGGCTGGGGGTGAGGGGCGGTCAGTCCCCTGCTTCGCCACGCTGCGTTCGCACCGCTCGTTGCCACCGATCCGCGTCCGCGGGTGCCTACACGGTCCGGGGCCGACAGCAGCGATACAGACTCTAATAATGTCGGATTCGGATTCACCGTGTCAACAGTCGTGGCGCAGGTCGTCCCATCCCCGTATCTTCGCGCCCGCCGACCTCGCACGCCGCGCCCGTCGGTGCCACAGTCACCCCCACCACCATCGATCGGAAATACTCTAGCATGCCCGTAAAGAGCGACCGCTGGATTCGCGAGATGGCGACCAGCCACCGGATGATCGAGCCCTTCGAGGATAGCCAGGTCCGGCGCGGGAGCATCTCCTACGGCCTCTCCTCCTACGGCTACGACATTCGCGTCGCCCCGGAGTTCAAGGTCTTCACCAACGTCCACAACCTGGTCGTGGACCCCAAGGCCTTCGACGAACGCTCCTTCGTTGACGTGAAGGGGGAGAGCTGCATCATCCCGCCCAACTCCTTCGCCCTGGCGCGCACTGTGGAGCGCTTCCGCATCCCGCGTCAGGTCCTCGTGCTCTGCGTCGGGAAGAGCACCTACGCGCGCTGCGGCATCATCGTCAATGTGACCCCGCTCGAGCCGACATGGGAGGGCTACCTGACGCTGGAGATCTCGAACACGACCCCGCTCCCGGCCAGGATCTACGGGGGCGAGGGGATCGCGCAGCTGGTCTTTCTGGAGGGTGACGAGCCGCCGCTGGTGGCGTACGCCGACCGCCAGGGCAAGTACCAGGGCCAGGTAGGGGTCACCCTCCCCAAGCCCTAGCAGCCCGTGGAAGAACCCTGACGTCATCTGCGGGCCGCAATGGGCTGGCGACTACAGGCGTCCGATCGTGGAGCGCACATGCCCGGCGCTCCTGGCCAGCGCGGCCGCCTCGCTCTCATCCAGCTCCAGCTCCAGGACTTCGTGCAGCCCCCCCGCGCCGAGCTTGCAGGGGACGCCCAGGTAGATCCCCTCCTGCCCGTACTCCCCCTCGAGGTAGGCTGCGGCGGGGAGAATCCGGCGCTTGTTCCTGACGATCGCCTCGGCCATCTGCACCGCGGCCGCCGAAGGCGCGTAGTAGGCGCTCCCCGTCTTCAGGTACGCGACTATCTCGGCACCTCCGTTTCGGGTGCGCTCGATGATGGCGTCGAGCCTCCCGGGCGGAATCAGCCGCGAAACCGGGATGCCGCTCACCGAGGTGTATGAGACTAGCGGCACCATGGTGTCGCCGTGGCCGCCTAGCACCATCGCCTGGATGTCCTCGACGCTCACGTCGAGCTCCATCGCAATGAAGGCACGGAAGCGCGCGGTGTCGAGGATGCCGGCCATCCCCACGACCCGCTCGCGGGGGAATCCGGTCGTCTCCTTCATCACGTACGCCATCACGTCGAGCGGATTCGAGACGACGATCACGATTGCTTCGGGCGCCACGCGTGCGATCTCCTCGCCGACCGAACTCACGATGGAGGCATTGGTACGGAGCAGGTCGTCGCGGCTCATTCCCGGCTTGCGGGCAATCCCGGCGGTCACGATGAAGAGGTCGGAGTCCTCGGCCGGACCGTAGTCGTTGGTGCCGACGACGCGCGTGTCGAACCCCTCGACCGGAGCGCTCTGCCACTGGTCGAGCCCCTTCCCCTGCGGGATGCCCTCGATGATGTCGATCAGCACCACCTCCGAGGCTAGCTCCTTCTCGGCCAGACGCTGTGCGCAGACTTCCCCGACATGTCCGGCGCCGACTACGGTGATCTTCTTGGCTGACATCTTGGTTGTGATTGCTCCCAGGTGGGTTAGCAGTCCGTGGATAATCTCGCCCGAGCACCGAGAGAGGTGCTGCGCCGGGCTGGCAAGGCGCTTCGCAGCGAGAATAGCAGCGCTATGCGTGCAATAAGCAACGCAGAGCGCAGCGGTCCAGCGCGGATGCAGCGCGCCTCGAATGCCGGGGGAGGATTGTCCACGGGCTGCCAGGTGGCTGACTGACCGCGGCCGAATAATCTCGCACGCACCACGGGGATGGGGCGAAGCGGGCCGCTCACCCGATGGCGATAGCGCGCACGGCAGCGGCTAACGGGCCAGGACAGGGTGGACGAGGCTCCAGCGCTGTCTGGAATCAGTGGACGGCGCGGAATCGAATTCCCAGACGACCGTGGACCAACGCCGGCTCGGGGAGGGAGGCCCGCAGGCGGCGGCCAGCCAGGGACTCTTCCTTCAATTCCTCCTCGTGCGCCTCCTCCCGCAGCATGGCCCGCCGGTCCCGGCTCCGCACGAACCGGTTGATGGCCGCATGCAGGGAGACGACGGACAGCACGCCGTTCATGGCCATTGCTCTGACGACGCGTCCCCTGGATTCGCTCTGCGCGATGTGCATCGCCGTACCCACGTGGTACAGGCTGAAGGCCACGCCGAGCGCCCCGGCCACCTGGAACTCACTCGGTCCCGGCTGGGTGAGACGCGAATAGAGTGCCAGGCCCACGGATGCCATTCCCCCGTAGATCGTGGGGGTCAGGTCCACTCTGGCCTCGGGGAGGCGGGGGCCGTACTTGGGTTGAATCCACGCTGCCTCCTCCAGAGTCAGCCCCGTTTCCTCCAGCCAGCTCCTCAGGCGCTCGCTGCTCGCGAGCTCCATCACGCGGACGTTGTTGTCGGCGGCGACCACATGCTCGATGAGTTCGGCTTCTCCAGACCGCCTTAGCAGATACCCGACCGCGCAATGGGTCCCGTGCTTGTCGACAAACACTGGGACGCGCTGGCCCGGATGAGTATGGTTGTGAGGAAACACTCCACGCAGCCGGTACTCGCGCAGCCAGTCCAGGGCCGTGGCGCGGCGCTCCAGCTGGCCGGGGCTCAGATCGCCAACGTCCCTGGCCCGCAAGGCGGATTCGACGTTCGCCAGATGAAGCTGAATGCGGTCGACATCCGCAGCGGCGAACCGTTGGTGCGGCCCGGCGACTGCCCGATCGGCGGGCCCCTTGCCGAGCGACACGAAGGCGCTTCCCGCGACAATCAGAACGAGGGTGGCGAATGCACTCAGGCGGCGTCGGGTCACTCTAGATTGCATCTCCAATCCCCTTGAGGCGGCTAGCAGTCCGTGGATGACCTCGCCCGAGCACCGAGAGGAGCGAAGCGCTCCGCTGGCAAGGCGCTCGCAGCGCGAATAGCAGCGCTATTCGTGCAAGAAGCAACGCAGAGCGAGGCGGTCCAGCGCGCCTCGAATGCCGGGGGAGGCTTGTCCACGGGCCGCCAGGACCGCGTGGCCAGCGCGCCCACAGCAATTATGGGCTTGGATCCCTCCACGAAGCAAGGACTGGCAGTCCGCGGATAATTTCGCCCTGGCACCGAGAGGAGCAACGCCGCACTCAGCCGCCGGTCTGCGAGAGGGCCACCAGTCCCCCCGATCCGACCGTCGACCCGCGGACGAGGTGGTGCCTCTCCGGCTTTATCCGAAGCGTCTCCTGAATCAGCGGCACGAGCGGCCTGCCGCTCCTCAGCGCCTCCCGGAGAGGCGTCTGGATGGCGCCGAAGAGGCAGGGGCGCAGCTGCCCGTCGGCGGTGAGGCGCATGCGGTTGCAGCTCCCGCAGTAGTTGTGGCTCATCGGGGTGATCGCCCCCACGGTGCCCAGGGCGCCGGGAAGGCGGTAGTACGTAGCCGGCCCGTTGCCGGGGGGCCCCACGACCGGCTTCAGCTCGTCGAGATCGGAGAGACGCGCGAGCGCCTCGTCGCAGGAGACAAAGCCGTCGGCACTCAGTCGCACATTCGACTCGGTCGGCATTACCTCGATGAAGCGCACGTGCAGGGGGCGGTCCCGCGAGAGCTCGGCGAAGTCGGCCAGCTCGTCGTCGTTCCAGTCGCGCATGAGGACGACGTTGACCTTGATCGGGGCGAAGCCAACGGCGAGCGCCGCGTCCAGCCCCTCCATGACGCGCCGCAGCGTCCCCGGGCGGCGAGCGATCGCATCCGCCCGCTCGGGGCGGAGCGAATCCAGCGAGATGTTCACCCGGTCGACGCCGGCTCGACGCAGGCGCTCAGCGATCGGGGCTAGCAGAACGGCGTTGGTCGAGAGCGAGATGTCGTCGATTCCGCCGACGGCGGCGATCATCGCGGCCAGGCGGTCGAGATCCCTGCGCACCAGGGGCTCGCCACCGGTCAGGCGTACCCGTCGAAGCCCCATCCTGGCCATGACCCGCACGACCGTCGCGATCTCTTCGTAGCTCAGGATTTCGTCGCGGCGGAGCCACGCAGTCCCCTCTTCCGGCATGCAGTAGACGCAGCGCAGGTTGCACTTGTCGGTGACGGAGACGCGGAGGTACTCGACGTGCCGCCCGAAGCCGTCGATCATGACGGGGCCTCGGGGGCGCGGGGAGCGGCCATGGTCGGCTCGGTCCCTGACAGCCACTCCGAGCGGCCGTCCACGTAGTGCTCCCGCTTCCAGATCGGGAGCCGTCGCTTGATCTCCTCGATGACGTGGCGGGCACCCGCGAAGGCGTCCGCCCGGTGTGGCGAGGAGACCGCGATCGCCACGCTCGCCTCCCCCACTCCGAGCCTGCCGACCCGATGCACCGCGGCCACCTGGTCGGTTCCGGCGAGCGCGGTGGCCTCGGCGACGATCCGACCCAGCTCCTCGCTTGCCATCTTGCCGTACGCCTCATACTCCACCGCGCGAACCCGTCGCCCCTCGTTCACATTGCGCACCACGCCCAGGAAGAGGGAAACGGCCCCGTTTCCGGGCCCCTCCACGCGCCTCTGAAGGACCGCAGGATCGATCGGATCGGTGGTCACCTCCCACCAGGGCATTTCGGCCCGCCCCACACTTCGCTCACCCAACGCCGCCCGATGCCGCACAGTCGATGCCACAGGTATGGTCATTGTAAATCATGAATTACAAATTGTAAAGCATACATTACAACAATATGGACCGCGAGCCAAGCGGTCCAGCGGTGGGAGTCTTGTCCACGGGCTGCTAGCCGCCGGCAACGGGCGGGATCAGCGCCACCTCGTCCCCATCTGCGAGCTCGGCAGTATCGCGCGAGTAGCTGCGATTCACCGCGACCGCCGGGGCAGTCGGCAGCCTCGCCCACCCGCCGCCCCGGCGACGCAGCTCGGCGAGGAGGGTGCCGACGGTGGTCGACCGGGGGAGCGACACCGTGAGGCTCTCGGCACCGACCAGCTCGCGGTAGGAGGCGAAGAGGAGGACCGTGACCTTCAAGCGACCCGGGGGCCCGCGAAGGAGCGACCTCGCCGACCGCACCCACCTGGCCCACTACTCATCCCGCGCACTCAGCCGCGCCACCTCCGCCCGCATGAGCTTCGACGGCTTGAAGACCGGCGCGACCCGGGCCGGCACCTCCACCGGCTCGCCCGTGCGCGGATTGCGGGCCATGCGGGCACTCCTGCGGCGCACCTTGAAGGAGCCGAAGCCCCGGATCTCGATACCGTCGCCCTGGGAGAGGGCCCGCGTGACGGCGTTCAGGAAGCCATCGACTACCAGTGCGCACTCCCTCTTGGTCACCCCAGGCCCGATTGCCCGCGCCACCTGCTCAACGATATCCGCTTTCGTCATGATCCCTCGCTCATGCTGGCGGGCTTCCCGACCCAACCGCTCGCAACAGGTCAGGAAAGAAACGGCCACCGGTCGCACCCGTCAAGGTGACGACCGCCCGACATGACGACCGCCCGAGAAAGTCGCGACCGCCCTGGCAGTCCGTGGATGATCTCGCGCGAGCACCGAGAGCGGAGATGCAGCGCTGCTCCTGCCGTGGGAGGTTTGCCACGGGCTGCTAGGTGCCGCGGTCTGGTCCGCGCGCACGCAGACGGTTTGCGTTCGCCACCACCGTGACCGAGCTGAAGGCCATGGCGGCACCGGCGATCATCGGCGACAGGAGCACTCCCAGCGACGGGTAGAGGACCCCGGCGGCGATCGGTATTCCGAGCGCATTGTAGGCGAATGCACCCACCAGATTCTGTGCGATGTTGCGCCCGGCGGCCCGGGAGACCCCGATCAGCGTCTCGATCCCGTGCAGCGAATCGCCCAGGAGCGCGACATCGCCGGTCTGGAGCGCCACCTCGGTGCCGCTTCCCATCGCGACCCCCACATCCGCCATGGCGAGGGCGGGAGCGTCGTTGATTCCATCGCCCACCATTGCTACCATCCGCCCCTCGCCCTGAAGCCGTTCTATCACGCGGGCCTTGACGGTGGGAGACACCCGCGACGAGACCCTCTGGATCCCGGCCTGCTCCGCGACGCGGCGGGCGGGAGCGGGGGCGTCGCCCGTCAGCATGACCACATCCACCCCGCTTCCCCGGAGCCTCGCCACAGCGTCACGCGCACCGGGACGCAGGGTGTCGGCCAGTCCGAGTAGTCCCACTGCTCGGCCATCGACGACTACCACCACCGGTGTCGCGCCCTCGGCCGCGACCGCGGCCAGCTGGGCACTCAGCGGCACCGTGTCCACTCCGGCCTCGGCCGCAAAGGACGGCGATCCCACGAGCACGCGGCGGCCCTCGACGAATCCGGAGGCACCCTTCCCCGGGTGTGCCGCAAAGTGATCGACCTCTCGCCACTCGAACCCCCGCTCCTCGGCGTAGGCGACGATGGCGCGAGCCGCGGCGTGCTCCGCCCGGGCCTCGACGCTCGCCGCGGCAGCCAGGTAGTCGGCCTCCCGAGCGTCACCCACCGTCTCCGCGAACACCACCTCGGGCTGGCCAACGGTCAGCGTGCCGGTCTTGTCGAGAACGACTGTGTCGACCTTCCGAGCCCGCTGAAGGGCCTGGCCATCGCGAATAAGCACGCCCCGCCGGGCCGCGTTGCCGATCGCGATCATCACCGAGATCGGCGTGGCGAGCCCGAGCGCGCAGGGACACGCGATCACCAGGACCGCCACCGCGGTCGTCATGGCGTAGCTCAGCTGCGGCTCAGGTCCCACGGCCATCCAGACGCCGAAGGTGGCGATGGCGACGACCACAACCGAAGGAACGAAGAAGCGCGCGACCTCGTCGACCGTTCGCTGGATCGGCGGTTTGGTCGCCTGGGCTCGACGCACCATCGCACCGATGCGAGCGAGCAACGTGTCGGCCCCCACCCGGGTGACCTCGACCGTGAGCGCTCCCGTGCCGTTGATCGTGCCGCCAACAACCTCGTCTCCCGGCACCCTGAGGGCGGGCGCACTCTCCCCCGTCAGCATGGACTCGTTCAGGTCGCTCTCGCCGCTCGTCACTCGCCCGTCGAGGGGGACTCGCGAGCCTGGCCGCACCAGGACCAGGTCGCCGGGGTAGATCGCGGCAATCGGCACCCTCTCGACCTTCCCGCCATCCAGGCGCTCGGCGGTCTCGGGGGCGAGGTCGAAGAGCGCACGGAGCGCCTCGGCGGTCCGCCTACGGGCGCGAGCCTCGATTCCCTGGCCGAGGAGGACGAGCGTGATCACCACGGCGACCGTCTCGTAGAAGGGACGGGCGCTCCCCTCGGGGAAGAGGGTGGGGGCGGCCAGCGCTACCGTGGAGTAGAGCCAGGCCGCTCCGGTCCCGAGCGCAACCAGGGTGTTCATATCCGCCGCGCCGCGCCTGGCGGCCAGCCACGCGCCGTGGAGGAATCCCCAACCGGAGTACAGCAGGATCGGCAGCGCGAGCACTCCCGATGTCCAATCGAGCCCGGTGCGAAGACCCTCGCCCATCGCAGGCAGCCCGGGGACCATCCCCCAATGCCCGATCAGGACGATCGGCACGCCCAGTCCCAGCCCGGTCCGGAGGCGCCGCCTGAGCGCGCGCTCCTCCGTCTCGCGGCGTTCTTCCTGCCTGATCTCCGCCTTGGCCGCCGCGTCGGTGCCGGCAAGCGCCTCCGCACCGTACCCCGCCGCCTCCACCGCCCCGATCAGAGCGTCGGGACCCAGGCCGGAGGGATCGAAGCGCACCCGCACGACCTCCTCCACGAGACTGGCGCTCGCCTCCGAGACGCCCTCCACCCCCTCGAGCGCCCTCTCGATGCTGCGCACGCACGATGCGCAGTGCATTCCGGTGACGGCGAGACCCAGCTCCGCCTGGGCGTCCGGATGCCCCACCGGCGGAGAGTCGATCGCCGTCACGCCACGGCCCCCCGCCTCGGCGCTGAGCGTAGCAGCCACTCCTCGATCAGGAGGTCGCCGGGGAGCGAGCTGGCCTTGAGGAGGCGGTCCAGCCTGCGGAGGCCGAGAAGGGCGGCCGCCAGCTCCTCGCGCCTCCACCTGCGCGCCTGGCCCGCGATCCGCCCGGAGAGGAAGCGCTGGTACGGGGGCAGCGCACGCTCGAGGGCCTGCTTGCCACCCTCGACCGCAATTCCGACGCGAAGCATCTGTACCGAGAGCCCGATGACGAGGCCGACGGCCGCCTCCCCCTGGTCGATCAGCGTCGGGAGCGCCCGCACGGCCTTGTCGATCTCGCGGCCACCCACCAGGTCGAACCATGCCCACCGGTCCTGGCGAGCGAGGCGCATGCCGCCTCGGCGTACGACCTCGAGGTCGACCGCGGTGCCCACGCCCGCCATCTCGGCAAGCTTCCGGAGCTCCTGCGTGAGGACTCCCAGCTCCGTCCCAGCCGAGGCTGCCAGCGCCCGCGCCGCATCGAGGCGAAGCTCGGCCCCTAGCTCCTCGCTGGCCCAGGAGATGAGCCAGTCAGGCACCTCGTACTCCGGCACCGGCCTGAATTCGGACGATGTGGCGATCCTTGCCAGATCGGTGTAGAACCGGGCTCGGGACCGGCGCGGGACGGTAGCCTGCACGATCAGCGCCAGACCCGGCGGTGGCTTGCGGGCCGTCTCCAGCAGGAGCTTCCGGGCCTTCGGGCTAGATGCCACCCCCTCGGCGCCCCGAAGGTGCACGACCCTCCATTCGGCGAGCATCGGGGGGGTGGCGATCACCGACGCCAGCCTCTCGACAGTGGTGTCCGCCCCGTCGATCCGATCCACGTTGAAGTCGGCCGTGGCGGGGTCCGCGTAGCGTTCCACAAGCTCCTTGGCAGCATCCGCCTTGCGGTGCTCGTCGGCGCCGTGGAGGAAGAAGACGCCGCCGCCGTGGGCGTCGAGCAGGGCTTTGGGAAGCGACATCGCGGATCTTCTCCGGCACCACCCGGCCGCCAGGGCGACGGGTGCTCGACCGAGGTTCCCACCGGTCGCCTGAGAATGCACGAACGACGGAAGGCGAGCAAGGGTGGGGTTTGGCGGGATCGCGGCCGCCTACGCTCCGGATCAGCCGGGTCGCCATTGCCTGATGTAGGAGGGCTCCCAGGCGGCCGCATCCACTGGTTCCCACGGACAGCACAGGTACACCGCATCGGCAAGGGGCACCCCAGCCGGAGCCGGGCGCACCTCGAAGCCGGCCGCGAGCAGCAGCGACTCGTGGGCCAGCGCGCCGTCGCCGACGAAGACCGTGCCTACCGCGGGCCGTGCGTTGACCACATCCAGGATCGTTCCGCCGTGCGGCGCCCGCACCTCCACCGGCCGTCCCGCATTGCCTACGTCGTAGCCGGCACCGTACACGCGCCCGCCCCGCGCGTCGAGGAGGACGTACCTGTGTTCCGGTTGGGTCCCCCCCCGCACGACCCGGGGACCTCCGCGTCCGCCCTGCACTTCGGGCGGCAGGTCGGCTGCGTCTGCGAGGATCTCCTCGGCGCACGCCGCCGCCCGCAGGGTGGAGGTGGGGTAGAGCGGAATCTCCAGAGTGGCGGCAAACCCCTTTGCAGCAGCAGCCCCGATACGGACACCGGTAAAGGAGCCCGGCCCGGACCCGATGGCGATCCCGGCCAGGTCGGCGGGGTGCAGGGCCTCCTCCTCCAGCACCTCCCGGATCGCGGCGGTCAGCGTCGCCGAGTGCGCCCGCGGGGTCGTCAGGAAGCGGCGAGCGGCCACTGCGCCGTCGACGCCAAGCGCCACCGACCCGATCCGCCAGGAGGTCTCGATGGCGAGAACCGGGCCGCGAGGCGCAGGGGCAGGGGCCGAAGGCATCACCAAAGCGGCGGAAGCGCTGTGGGCTTCCCGAAGCGGACGACCTCCATATCGCGCACTCCCGGGACTCCCGGCACGTGCTGGAGCGCAACCTCCCAGCGGTCCGGGGGCAGCTCGTCGCCAGCCCGCTCGCACCACTCCACCAGCGCCACCGCGTCGGGGTCGCCCAGGAGCTCGCGCCAGCCGAGCTCCCACAGCTCCGCCGTCGACTCCACCCGGAAGAGATCGGCGTGGACCACGCCCCGACCGTCGGGAAGATCGTACCGAAAGAGCAGGTTGAAGGTCGGAGAGGGGAGCGCGCCAACTACCCCCATCGCCCGCGCCACCGCCCGCGCCAGGACCGACTTTCCGGCGCCCAGCGGCCCCCGCAGGCCAATGAAGACCGGAGGCCGCGCGAGCCTGCCCACCTGGGTGCCCCACTCCTCGAGCTCCCCCTGGGCCAGGCGTGCCCGCGAGCTCGCTGCTGGCACTCGTCGTTGAGTGCTGCCACCGATCGGTTCGGCGGGTGCGCCGACGCTCGATCGCGATTCAGCGGACGAGCTTGCACGCGCGCCGGGCTCGCTCCGCGGCCCACTCAACCCGCCGCCTCCCTGAGGTCGAGGATCTGGTCCCTAAGGGCGGCTGCCCGTTCGAAGTCGAGGGCCTCCGCCGCCTTGGCCATCTCCTCCTGCAGGATCTTCAGGAAGGTCTCGGGGGGAATCTCCTCGCCGTACTCCGAGACGGGCTCCGCCACCCTGGCCGCGGGTCGCTCGCGGGCGTCGGCCACCCGGGTGGCGCGCTCGATCTCCTCGACGCTCTTCCGGATCGTCTGCGGCACGATGCCGTGGCGCTCGTTGTGGGCGATCTGCACCCGGCGGCGGCGCTCCGTCTCCTCGATGCACGCCCGCATCGACCCGGTGACCCGTTCCGCGTAGAGGATCGCCCGCCCATTCGCATTGCGGGCCGCCCTCCCCACCGTCTGGATGAGGGAGCGGGCGTTGCGCAGAAACCCCTCCTTGTCGGCATCCAGGATCGCCACCAGCGAGACCTCCGGCAGGTCCAGCCCCTCGCGAAGCAGATTGATCCCGACCAGGACGTCGATCCGCCCCAGGCGCAGCGTCCTGAGGATCTCCATCCGCTCGATCGTGTCGATGTCCGCGTGCATGTACCGCACCCGCACCCCCACCGACTGGAGGTACTCCGAGAGCTCCTCGGCCATCCGCTTGGTGAGGGTGGTCACCAGCACCCTCTCGTCGCGCTCGGCGCGAGTCCGGATCTCGGCGAGGAGATCGTCCACCTGCCCATCCACGGGTCGCACCTCGACCTCGGGATCGACCAGCCCCGTCGGACGGATGATCTGCTCCGTGACGACGCCCTCGGAGAGCTCCAGCTCGTAGTCGCCGGGCGTCGCCGAGACGAAGACGACCTGATTCAGGAGCGAACGCCACTCGTCGAAGGTGAGGGGGCGGTTGTCGACGGCGGAAGGAAGCCGGAAGCCGTGCTCGACGAGGGTCCGCTTGCGCGACCGGTCGCCCCGGTACATCCCGTGGATCTGGGGGATCGTCACATGCGACTCGTCTACGATGAGGAGGTAGTCCTCGGGGAAGAAGTCCAGGAGGCACGCCGGGCGCTCGCCGGGCTCGCGGGCGCTCGTATAGCGGCTATAGTTCTCGATCCCCGGGCAGGTTCCCATCTCGAGCATCATCTCGAGGTCGAAGTTGGTGCGGCTCTCGATCCGCTGGGCCTCCAGGAGCTTCCCCGAAGCGGTGAAGTCGGCCACCTGCGCCTCCATCTCGGCCCGCACCAGCGGCGCCATCTCCTCGATCGTGCGGCGTCGAGTCACATAGTGCGAGGCCGGGTAGATGGAGGTGCGCTCCAGCGCTGCGATCGTGCCCCCGGTCAGCGGGTCGAAGCGGGTTATCCTCTCGATCTCGTCTCCCCAGAGCTCGACCCGGATCGCCTGTTCCTCGTAGGCGGGAAAGACCTCGACCGTGTCGCCGCGAACGCGGAAGACGCCCCTCTCGAAGGCGATGTCGTTGCGCTTGTAGAGGATGTCGACGAGCGAACGCAGCAACTCCTGCCGAGGCACGCTGTCGCCCACCTCGAGGTGCACCATGAGGCTGCGGTAGTCGGCGGGATTGCCGAGGCCGTAGATGCACGAGACCGACGCAACCACGACCACGTCGCGTCGCTCGATGAGCGACGAGGTGGCGCGCAGCCGCAGCCGCTCGATGTCCTCGTTGATCGAGGCGTCCTTCTCGATGTAGGTGTCGGTGGCCGGTATGTAAGCCTCGGGCTGGTAGTAGTCGTAGTACGAGACGAAGTACTCGACCGCGTTGGCCGGCATCAGCGACCTGAGTTCGCCGTAGAGCTGAGCCGCGAGGGTCTTGTTGTGCGACATCACGAGCGCCGGGCGACCGGAGCGCGCGATCACATGGGCCATCGTCAGCGTCTTGCCGGTCCCGGTCGCGCCGAGCAGCGTCTGAAAGCGGATGCCCCCCCCCAGGCCGGCGGTCAGCTCGGCGATGGCGGAGGGCTGGTCGCCACGGGGTTCGAAAGGGGCGCGGATCTCGAAGTCAGGCATGAGGAAAGGAACGTACCGCCTCAGTCCGCCCCGACGTCGGCGAGGTCGCTCTCCTGGAAGCTCTCGCGCCGCACCACCGAGACGACCCCCTTCACCCGCTTCACCGCCTGCACGATGCGGTTGAGGTGAGTCAGATTCTGGACCTCGACTACGAAGGCGGCCGTCATGCCGCCGTCGCGGCTCCGCATGTCGGCGTGCTGAATGTCGGTGGCTGTCTCGCTGATCGTGCGGGCGACGTCGCTTAGGAGGCCCCGCCGGTCGGTGCCCTCCATCTCGAGGTGCACGAAGAAGCGGTCCCCACGCTCCGCCCGCCACTCGATCTCGACCCTGCGCTCCGGGTCCTTGTCGAGGTGCAGGACGTTGGGGCAGTCGGTGCGGTGGATCGATATCCCCCTTCCGCGCGTGGTGTAGCCAACGACCGTGTCTCCGGGAACGGGCTGGCAGCACTTCGAGTAGCGGACCATCATGCTGTCTATGCCCTGGATCGTCACTCCGCGGTTCGACTTGCGGATCCTGTCGGCGATGCGCTCCAGCGCCGAGGGCGACCGCTTGCGCGCAGCGGAGGGATCGGCCTCCGGGTAGAATGCCCTAATCACCCTGGTGGCGCCGATGTCGCCGCGGCCGAGCGCGGCCAGCATCTCGTCGCGCCCCTTGTATCCGAGGGTGTGGGCCACCCGCTCCGACTCGCTGTCGCCCGGTCTGGGGTGGCGTCCCTTGCGGAGCGCCCGCGCGAAGATCTCCTGCCCTAGCCTTAGCGCCGTGTCGAACTCGCGACGACGCACCCACTGCCGGACCTTCTGGCGAGCGCGCGACGTCTTGACGAAGCCGAGCCAGTCCCGGCTTGGCCACTGGCGGGGACTCGTGAGGATCTCGACCGAGTCTCCGCCGAGTAGCTTGTGCGACAGGGGTACGATGCGCCCGTTCACCTTCGCGCCTGCGCAGTGCAGGCCGATCTCGGTGTGCACCGAGAATGCGAAGTCGATCGGCGAGGAGTCGACCGGCAGCTGCCTGACGTCGCCCTTCGGCGTGAAGACGAATATCTCGCCGTGGAAGAGATCCATTCGCAGGAACGCCATGAAATCCTCTGGATCGCTTGCGTCCTTCTGCCACTCGAGCACCTGCCTGAACCAGGTCAGAGCGTCGTCGACCCCGCTCTCCCTGCCATCGGACTTGTAGCGCCAGTGGGCCGCGATCCCGAACTCGGCGGTCTTGTGCATCTCCCTGGTGCGGATCTGCACCTCGTAGCGGCGACCGGCTGGACCGTACACGGTCGTGTGGATCGACTGGTACATGTTCGACTTCGGCGTCGCCACGTAGTCATGGAAGCGCTCCTGAATCGGCGTCCAGCGGCTGTGGATCACCCCGAGGGCGGCGTAGCAGTCCTGTACGCTGTCGGTGATCACCCGCAGCGCCATCAGATCGTATATCTCGTCGTAGCTGCGCCCCTGGGTGACCATCTTGCGGTGGATCGACCAGAGGTGCTTCGGCCGTCCCGTGACCTCGGCGTCGACACCTGCCTCCTCCAGAGCATCGGCCAGCGGGCGCTGCAGCTCGAGGACGTGGCGCTCACGGGCGCGCCGCCTCTGGCGGACGAGCTTGCGCAGCCTTCCGTACGACTCGCGGTCGAGGTACTTGAAGGCCAGGTCCTCCAGCTCCCACTTGACAGCGGCCATCCCGAGACGGTGCGCCAGCGGGGCGTATATCTCGCGTGTCTCGCGGGCGATCGCCTCCTGCTTCCTGGCCGAGAGGTGCTCCAAGGTGCGCATGTTGTGCAGACGGTCGGCCAGCTTGATGAGGATGACCCGGGCGTCGTTGGCCATCGATAGCAGCAGCTTGCGGTAGTTCTCTACCTGACGCTCGGTGCTCGATCGGTAGCGCACACGCCCGATCTTGGTTACGCCGTTGACGATCGCCGCTACCTCGTCGCCGAAGAGCTCGCGGACCCCCTGGAGCGAGACGACAGTGTCCTCGGGCACGTCGTGCAGCAGCGCCGCTATCACCGAGACGTTGTCGAGCTGGAGCCGCGCCACGATCGCCGCGACCTCCACTGCGTGGTTGATGAACGGCTCCCCCGAGGCGCGGCGCTGGTCGGAGTGCGCTTCGGCGGCGAGCTCGTACGCGAGCGCGAGCGCGTCGATGTCGAGGCGGGGGGTGTACCCCTCCAGCGCCTCCTTCAGGGGCCTGGGTAGCCCACCAATCTTCTCGCTACGTTCCGTCGCCGCCGTGTTCGCCATCGTAACAATGTACGGATTGGCACCAGCTGTGGGGTTGCATCACCGAATATGGGAGAGCCAGCACAGCAGATATGGCTCACCCGTACGGAGGTGGGGCAGGGGGCTTTGCCGTCTCCGAGCGGCCCCTCGACCGTCGCGCCCGCCGAGGCTACCCCGAGAGCTCGGCCACCCGCATCACGTCGGCCTCGAGGAGCGCCCGCTGTAATCGCTGGTTGTCATTATGTAATCGCTGGTTTACATCAGGGGTCCGCTACCATCGGAACTCCGCCTTCAGGAAGGGAAGCACGCGGAAGCCATCTTTGCGGGCCTCACGGGCCGTTCGGTCCTCGTCCTCGTAGTACCAGTACCCCAGCGCATTCACGTTGAGGAGCACGTTGGCCACCGATGCGCGAATCGCCCACGATCCGACATCGCGGCCCCACCCCACATCCACCCGGTGGTACATCGGCAGGCGGCTGCCGGGCTCCGCATAGGGATAGCCCTCCGGGTAGGGTATGCCGGATCGGAGTGATACCCGGGCCGACCAGGTATGGGATCCATGCCGGAAGGAAGGAGCCAGCTCGAGCTCGTGGTCCCGGTGGAAGCGCGGCGTGTACCTCCCTCGCGACTGCACGTCGTATTCGACCCGCGCCCACCGGTAGCCTCCGAGGACCGAGAGCCCCTGACTCCGCACCAGGCTCCACGCCACCTCCAGGCCGCGCATATCGGCACTGCCACGGTGCCACTCGTCAGGAGTCTGAATCGGAGTCTGCCAGCCCTGCTCATGAGGCTCGATCAGCCGAAGGTGGTCGAGTTCGCGAAGGTACCCGTCCACGCGGCAACGTCTCGAAGGCGCGTCCGATCTCGCAGAAGCGCCGCCGGCTGTACCCCCCGAACCGACGCAACTTCCAGCTCCACGGAGCGGAGGGGCTGCAACCGAACCCCATTGCGGCACCGGCGGCAAGGCGATCCCGGCCTGCGCGGTGGCCCAGCGGCGAACGGGACTCCCCCGAGGCTGGCTACCCTGCTGTAGACGAGACCGGGGAAGGACGCCAGCGCCCTCCCAGCCGGAACCGCGGACTCCCTCTCCCCCTCGGCGCACCATTCCTTGGGGGCTCCGCCGGGCGGATCGGCAGGCGCGCGACCTACCTGTTCCTCGTCACCGAGCGCTCCCGAAACCGCAGCGACCCCACGACGCCGAAACCGCCCTCGACGTTCTGGACGGGCGGGACATCGAAGGCGATCCCGCTATGGCCGGTGGTGAGAAACGCGTGCAGGTGCTCGTCAAAGGCCACGACATCCAACGTCATCGGGTCGTCGAGGGCCTTGTCGATTGCAACTTCCGGCACACCGGTAGTGACAGCGGCCGTGTCGACCTCCGCGTGCCAGGGGTCGCACCCTGACCTGCCGTCGCAGTCGCTGCGGAACGAAACGATGTAGCGGTGAGCGGCCAGGCTCGGCGTCCAGGACGCGGAGAGTGTGGCCTCGTCGTCCGCGCCCGACAATGCTGCGTCCTCGATTTCGAATCCTCCCACGACACGGGTGACTCCGGTGGCCGTCTTCCTGTCCCGGGCCCTGGCCTCGATCCTGTAGACGCCGCCGGGCTCCAGCTCCGCTTCGGGAGTGACGCAGACGTGGTCCCGGGGCTCGTGGTACAGCGACATTCGGCCCAGCCGGCTCATGCAGGGTTCGTAGTCCCGGATCGGTCGTCCGGCGGCGGCCGCGCGGGCACTGTCCCACCACGCAATCAGCTCCCACTCCTCGCTGGCAGCCCCCGGCGCACGCCGGTGGATGGCGACGGAGACCTCGGAAAGCGTGCTTGCCACGTCGGTGGCCACGAGCAGGATGGGATGCTCGGTGAAGTCTGCGTTCAGCAGGGCATACATAGCCGTCTGGTGGGTCCACCTAGGCGGCTCCACAATGCTGTCGCACCCGGCCATGGTCGCCAACCCGAGGCCCACCAGGGCGCAGGCGAGGTGGTTGCGGCGGGCCTCCATGGGATCAGAACTCGAAGTCGAAGCCGATGAAGGGGAGGAACGGAATATGGTCGGGAGCCCTCCACCGGTTCTCTTCTCCGATGTTGTCCCGGTTGAAGAGATTCACCACCGATAGGTAGGGCTCGGCGGAGAATCCCCCCCATCGGTAGCGACGGCGCACCGACACGTCCGTCCGCGCGTACAGCGGAAATCTCACCTGTTGTTTCGACCAGACATCGTACCACCCGCCCTCATACACCGCGCCGAAGCCCCCGCCCGTCCACCTTCCCGCGCTGTATACCCAGCCCTTAAAACCCCCGGCCGGGAGCCAGAGCGGTGTCCCCGTCCCGACGGTCGTGCGCAGCGACAGATTCAGGCCCTCTCTCGGGCGAACACTGAGCGTCGCGTCGATCTCATGCCGGCGGTCCCACCTCGGGCGATAGCGGTAATCCTCCGTGTCCGTCAGATCCGCCCTGGCGTACTGGTACGAGAGCCATCCCCGGACAGCTCCCAGGTGCCTTTGCAGAGAGACCTCCCAGCCGTAGGCGTGGCCGTTCTCGAACTCCACCACCGAGCGATCTCGCGCCGACGATGGCCGCCAACTCGGTACATCGACGAGCCGACGGGCCCAGCCGGTCACACTCCCGGTCCATTCCTCGCCCCGCCACCCCTCGACCGATGCGCTGACACCCTCCGCGACGGAGGCCGGCGTGCCCCGGTCGTGCAGAAACCACATCGGCGCCCCCGGTACGACATAACGATCATCGCGCAGCACCGACAGGAATTGGGATGTGCGGTCGAGGCTCACGCTCACGGCGAAACCGCGACCGTGGTAGCGGGCCGCGATCCGCGGCTCCACGAATCCGCCGGAAGCGCCCCGCACGACTCCGGCACGGACGCCGGGCGCCAGTCGCACCGGGCCCAGCCACCGCTCGAACTCTGCGTGGGCGCCCATGTGCAGGTACTCGCCGGAGGCCTCGCCCTCCATGTAGGCGCCCTTGCCCGACCCGTGCAGCGTGAGCGGACCGCCTTCAAGGACGAACCCGGCCCGGGCGCCGGCGCTATCGCCACGGATCGCAACGTCGCCGCGCACGCCGGTGAGCGCGATCCGATTGTCGGTCGCCGGGGCGGGAGCTCCGGCCCCGACGACCATCTTTGCGCGATATCCGCTGTGGAATGCGGTCGCGTCGACTGTCACCCCGTTGTCGCGGACCCAGGACCACGAGAGCGAGGAGGCCAGGTTCGCCCACTCCGAGTCGAGAGATGTCTCGTACCCCCACCAGAGGCGGTCATCCGAGCTGAACGCGGAGAATCGAATGCGATGGTCCTCCGCGGGAGAGAGCTGAAGCCCCACATTCAGGTCATGGAACGAATACGGTGCCGAGAGCTTCGCCACATCGACCGACGCCTGTCGGCCCGCGACGAGCCAGCTTCCGTCGACCCAGGGAAGGGAACCCTCGGCGGTGGCGCGGACGCCGAGAAGGCTTACGCCGCCGCTCATCCGCGCAAACACCCGTTTCCCGGCCCGCTGCCGGGCCGATATCACACCCGAGAGCGATCCCCCATGCCGGGCGGGGAGCGAGCCCTTGTAGAAATCGACGGACTCGATGACGTCGGAGTTGAATGCGCCGAACAGGCCGAACATGTGGTGTGGCGCGAAGACCGGGGCGCCGTCCAGGCGCACACCCATCTGGTCGGCGTTCCCTCCCCTCACATAGATCTCGGCCCCCAGATCGTGAGTGCTGGTCACGCCCACAAACGACTGCAGACTTCGGAAGAGATCGACTTCGGCGACTGCGGGCACGGCGACGATGTCCTTCCGGGCGACGCCGATGGCGCCGACCAGGACCTCCCGATCGAAGATCAGGCGGCTCAGCTGCCGTGACCCGGTCTCGGCACGCTCCGCCTCGACCGCCAACGCCGACAATTCGACGGGCGAGCGAGCGACCGTCAGCTCCAGGATTCCTCCGGCGTCGGATGCCATCACGATCGTGTCGAGCACGACATAGCCGAGAGGCGATGCGAGTACCCGCACCATTCCGTTGACGTTCGGACCGGTGACCAGCCCCGTCTCGTCCGTCGTCCGGTCGACGCCGTGTTCCGGGAAGGAGACGGGCACCCCGGACAGCGGGGCACCCGTCTCCCTGTCCGCGATCCTGAGCGACCAACCGGCTGCGCGAGTCTCCTGGCCGAGCGCGTCGCCACCACTGATCACGCCAAGGAGCAGACCCAGCACAAGAACTGCAAGCGTGTCCGCCAACCGGGCTCGGTGGAGCGTTCTCACAGCCGTCGCACCGTCACCACCACCAGTTCAACAGGACTTTGAAGTAACCCCGCCGACGTGGCGGGGACGCCCATCCATCGTAGCCTGCAGGCCGTCGAGCCGCCAATGGTGGCGCGGCCATCCCGCCACCAGCCTCTACTCCATCGGCACACCCATACGCCATCAAAGGGCTGCCCCCCTCGCAGAGGTGGCGAGGGAACATATGCGCATTACGCATGAGTTGGCACGAATCGTTGCTCGGGATCGGAGACGCCCTGCCGACAACGCTCTCATTGGAAGGGAACCCAGCGTCTTGGTAGCTTACCCGGATGTATCGCGCACCCTTGGGACTCCTGTCGGCGTCGATCCCCACAGCCATCCGGGCGTCATTGCTCGGGGTCGTTTCTGCGCTCTGCGCGCTGCACCCGAGGGCGACCGTCGCCCAGGAGCTCCCGCTGACGGACGCAAGCACCTCGGGGCTGGATGCGATTCTGCGGGTCTACTATCAGCGTCCGCTCCGGGGGAGCTTCCAGATGAGCTACTGCTCGCCCGATAGCGGAAACATTTGTTTCAACGGCGACCACGAGGACCGCCGGTGCAGAATAGCCGGGTGCCGGACCGATGCAGTCGTCAACGACCTTGCCGCCAATGTCGAGCGGGTCGCGCGGGAGCGTCTCGACGACCCCCTTGCGGTCGCGCAGGCCGTCTACGCGCTCTCGAGGCTGGGGCGCCATCCGGTCGCCGCCGACCTGGCCGAGGAGTGCGCCGCCGTCGAGTGGTGGTGCGAGTTGGTGGCCGGAATGGCCTACCACAGGGCCGGGCGGGAGGAGATCGCCGAAGGTCGCTTCCGGACCGCGCTGGCGGGGGCGGATCCGGAGGTGGCGTGTCGGCTGGAGGGTGTGTCGGAGCTGCTGCACCAAGCCGACCGGCACCGCTACCAGGAGCTCCCCTGCGCCGATCGCGGCCCCTTCCACGAACGCTTCTGGTGGCTCGCCGATCCATTCCTCACGACCCCCGGGAACGACCGCTGGAGCGAGCATCTCGCCCGCAGATTCGAGCTGCTACTGCACGAGCGGCTGGTCCGGGCGACGCGGCTCGATGTCGACGGCCTTCAGCGGTCGCTGGTCAGCCGCCACCAGGACCGCCACGAGGCCTTGGTCGTCCGACGCGGCTTCGAGGACTCCTGGTCGACGAGCTTCGGGGGCCTTCGGAGCTGGGTGAGCCAGAGGGCCGCCCGCTACCACTTCGCGCCGACCTCGCCGATTGGGGCGGGACTCGAGGCGCTCAGCTACGAGCTGGAGGCGGGCGAGTTCGACGAGGGTCATACACCGGCTGACTACGGCCCCTTCTTCGAGCTGCCTGCGCAGTTCGGGCGCTTCCGGGAGAGCGCCAGGATGGTCGTTGTCGCCGCCGCACGTCCCGACCGGACTCCGCTCGATCCTGCGGAGGTCCGCTTCCTGGCGACTGATCGGCCGGGCGGCGCCTTTCGAGCGACCGGACCGCTGGAGAGCGCCCGCCACCCCACCTTCGTGGCCGAGGTCCCCTACGCTCCGCTCCTGGTGGCGATCGAGACGGTCGACGGGCGGGGCACTGCCGCCCGGGCGAGGGAGGGGCTCGGAGCGCTGGCCAGCAGCGGTCTGGGGCTCTCCGACCCGCTGCTCGTCGAGGCTTCGGCCGACGATCTGCCGGGAACCCGGGAGGAGGCGCTCGCCGCGATGCGAGGCAGCACCAGGGTGGAGTGGGGGCGCGAGATCGTCGTGTACTGGGAGGTCTACGGCCTCCGGGACCAGGAGCGCATCGAGGTGTCGGTCGGCGTCTCGAGCGAACGAGAAACAGTGACGACCAGGATCATGAGCGCACTGGGCGTACGGAGCGAGGCCGCGGCACCGGTCGTCGCCTGGAGCGAGCTGGCGAGCGGAGGGGTCCACCCGATGGCGATCGCCATCGACGTGCGCGCCCTGCACGACGGCGACTACACCCTGGTGCTCGCCGTCTCGACAACGAGCGGGGACACCGCCACCGCCGAGCGCCGCTTCGAGCTAGCAGTCCGTGGATAGTCTCGCGCGAGCACCGAGAGCAGCGCTGCTCCTGGCGTGGGAGAGTTGTCCACGGGCCGCTTAGATCTCAGGTAAGCTCAGGGGGATGCGCCATCCTCATCCGAGGCGCCCTCCCCATCCATGGCGTCCTCCTCCTCGGGCAGGAGCACGACCTTCACGTACTGGTCGGTGCGCAGATACATCGCGGCGGCCTCCTGCACCTGCTCGGCAGTCCAGCCTTCAATCTCCTCGTAGGAGGGAATCTCGCTGAGATCCAGCCCGCGCTCGTCGCGCGAGGAGAGCTCCCGCAGCCAGTAGGAGTTCTGCTGCAGGTCGGTCTCCTTGGTGCGGCGCTGCGTCTCGCGCACCTTTGCGACCGTCTCCTCGTCCGGTCCGTGCTCCCTGAGGCGCTCGATCTCCTCGAAGGCCACGGCGGAGAGCTCGTCCGCACGGGCGGGGTCCGACCCGAAGCGGATCGAGACCCGGTACTCCTCGTCCGGGCGGTAGCGGAGCGACCCCGATACACCCACACCGTATGTTCCGCCCAGATCCTCCCGCAGGAGCTCGCGGAGGCGAATCTGCAGAATGGAGGCCATCGCACGGATCGCCGACTCCCCTTCCCGTGTGTATTCCGCGTCGCCGGCAAAGACGATCGAGGTCTGGCTCTGGGGCTCCAGTCCCTTTCGCACAATCTTCTCGATGACGCCGGCCGGCGGGTCGACGCCGTGGTCGACCCACATCTCCTCGCGGCCGCCGCCGGGCAGTCCGCCCAGGTACATCTCGACCAGGGGACGGATCCCCTCGATATCGAAGGTCCCCACGAAGGTGAAGGTGAAGTCCGAGGCGTCCGCGAAGCGATCCTGGTAGAACTCGACCGCCACGTCCAGATCGGCGTTCCGCATGTCCGCCAACTGATCGGCGAAGGTCCGTCCGGCGCGCGGATGCCCCTGCCCCATGACCACCGCCATCGTGTCCTGCATTGCGACCCCCGGCTGCGCTCCGATGTTCGCCAGCATGTCGGCCTGGGCCAGGAAGGCCATGAAGGCAGTCTCGTCCCTGCGTGGTGCCACAAAGCGGAGGTAGACGAGCTGCAGAGCTGTCTCCAGATCCTGTGGCGACGCGGAGCCGCGGATGCCCTCGGTGAGGCCGCCGATGCTGGGGAAGACGCTGACGCGCTTGTCAGCGAGCTGCCGATCCAGCGCGATCTGGTCGAAGTCGCCGACGCCGCCCTGCGACACCAGCTCGGACGCCAGCCTAGCGTGGCCCAGGTTCTCGTCCGCAGCGAGCGAGGTGCCGCCCGGACTCGTGGCGCGGAAGAGGATCTCGTCGTCCCGGAAGTCGGTCGGCTTGAGGACGACCCTGACTCCGTTGTCGAGCTCCCAGATCGTCACGCCGATCTCCTCCACGACCTCCTCGGAGGCGACTGCGCCACCTTCCGGGAGCTCCGCCAGGAGCGCGTCGGCCAACTCTTCGGCCTCGTACGGATCGACCTCCCTGGCGGCGACCTCGGCGAAGGTCCCCGTGACCGCATCGTCGTCCGGGACCTCCACGCCCTCGCGCTCGGGGCCGGCGACGGTCACCACCCGGCCCTGCTCCCTTATCCACTCCCTGGCGAAGGCGTTCGTATCGTCGAGCGTGATCCCGGGCAGGACGGCGGCGAGAAGCTCGACCTCGGTCTCGACGCTCGGGTAGGGGGAGCCCTCCAGGAAGACATCCACATAGCGGCTGGCGAGCCGTGCCGACACCCTGTTCTCGGCCTCCGCAAGCCGACTCTCGTAGCGCCTCTGGAGGGCCGCCTTCTCCCTCTCCAGCTCGCTCTCCGTGAAGCCGTGCCGGGCAACCCGCTCGGCCTCGGTCAGGAGCACGTCGAGCCCCCTCATGATTCCGTCCTCGCCCACAATCGCGCCGAACTGCGAGACGTCGACGCCCCGCACGAAACCGCCCCCGCCCACGAAAGCCTGCAGGAAGGGGGGATCCGCCTGGACGGCCAGCTCCTCGAGGCGCCCGTTCAGCATGTTGGAGTAGAGCTCCCTTACCCGGGCCCGGCGAAAGTCGCCCACCGTCGACCTCGGGGCCCGCTCCTGCTTGTAGAGCACCGAGACCTGCGTGATCGGCATCTCCGGGTCGGTGGCGATCGACACCTTCGGCTCGTGATCGACGGGCACCTCGAACTCGCCGCGTGCGCGCGGATCGGCCGGGCCGCCCAGGACGCTGAAGCGGTCGCGGATCATCCCCTCCATCTCGTCCGCGTCGAAGTCCCCGACCGCGACAATCGCCATCAGGTCAGGGCGGTACCAGTCGTCGTAGAAGCGGCGGAGCACCTCGGGCGGCGCACCCTGCAGGATAGCGGTGTCCCCGATCGGCAGCCGTTCGGCGTAGTGCGAGCCGTAGAAGATCACGGGAATCTGCTGGTCCTGGATCCGGGCCTGCCCGCCCCGGCGACCACGCCACTCCTCGATCACGACGCCGCGCTCCTTGTCCACCTCCTCGGGATCGAAGAGGACGCCGCCCGCCCAGTCGACGAGGATCTGGAAGGCGGTCGAGAGCATCTCGGGGTCGTCCATCGGCACGCGCAGCATGTAGACGGTCTCGTCGAAGCTCGTGTACGCGTTGATGTGCGGCCCGAACCGCATCCCTATCCCCTCCAGGTAGTCGATCAGCGCCTGCTTCTCGAAGTTCTCCGTCCCGTTGAAGGCCATGTGCTCGACGAAGTGGGCCAGCCCGAGCTGGTCTTCGTCCTCCAGGATCGACCCCGCGTTCACCACGAGACGCAGCTCGGTCCGGTTCTCCGGCTCGTCGTTCTCCTGGATGTAGTAGGTGAGCCCGTTGTCGAGGGTTCCCGTGACCACCTCCGGGTCAGCGGGAATCGGGGCGCTGTGGTCCAGCTCCTGGGCACCCGCGCGCGCGGGCTCGCCCGCGGCGGCGACGACGAATAGGGAAGCAAATGCGATCGCTGTTGGGACGGGTCTGATCATGTCTCTCTCGCGGCGGAGGGTGTGTACGGCATTGGGACTTGTCGAGGCGTCCGGCCCGACCGGTGGCCGTGACGCGGCAAAGCTAGGGAATCTAGCGCATGGGCACGCGGTTTGCACATCCGGGGCGCAAGGCCGCCGAAGGCCTGGCCGAGCACCTGCGGGGCGAAGGGCTGCCGGTCCACGTCGCCCGCATTCTGGACGGGGAGGACCCCGCAAGCCTGGCCCGGACGACATGAACGGAGGTGAAGAAATGAGCGCCGGACGAAGCTCCGAGGGGTGGGAGGGCGACCCCCTGGCCGGGTACGACGACGACCGGGCCGCCGAGGCCGAGGCGAAGCGGGAGGAGGCCGTCGAGGCGGTGCGCGAGGCGATCCGGTCCGGCGACCTGGAGGCCGCCCGGCGCGACCTGGATGCGATCCGGTCGGCGGTGGCTGGCGACGTGGAGGACGGGCACCGGGCGGCCATCGTCCGGAACCTGGACACGGCCACCCCGGAGGAGCTGTGGGGAATGCTCGCTAAGCTGGAGTCTCTGGAGGGGGGAAAAGGACCCGGACAAGCTCGAGGGCCGGGTCGTGAACGACTGGACCGCCACACCGCCACCCCGGAAATGGCTGTCGGAGGGGTGGCTGCCCGAGGGGCGCGTCGCCATGCTGACCGGGCCGGGAGGCGCCCGGAAAGTCCCGCCTGGCGCTGCAGGTGGCGGCCGCCGTCGCGTCGGGGCGCTCTGAGGCAGTCCCTGGCCTGCCCAGCGTCCCCACCGGCGAGGAGGATGCCCCCGCCTTCGCGTCCGGTGACGGGCGGCCGGTCCTGTACGTCGGCTGGGAGGACGAGCCTGACGAGGTGGCCCGTAGGCTGCACTGGCTCCACGGCGCCGGGCTGCGGTCCGTGTCGGGGATCGGCGACCGGCTGCACTAACTGGACGCTGCCGGACTAGGGCCGCTATGGGCGCCGGACCCGACAGGCTCTGGACCCGTTAGCATCCGTGGGACGTGGACCGAGAAGGCGGGCCTGCCGCCACTGGATCGCGCGTGGGCAATCGACGACTTGGCGCTACTGATCGTGGACCCGCTGGCCGCGGCGTTCGGCTCGAACGAGAACGACCGGGCGCTCGTGCGGGAGTGGCTGGCCATCTTCGGCGACTTCGCGGCCCGGAGGGGGTGCGCGGTTCTGCTCATCGGCCACCCCGCGAAGGTCGCCGCGGGCGAGGCGTCCAGGTACTCAGGCTCCACCGACTGGCGAAACGGCGTCCGGGCGCTCTGGACCCTGACCACCGAGAAGGTGGGCGGACGAGAGAAGCCGAAGCCTGGCGAGACCACGGACCGGGCGCACTGCCTGACCCTGGACAAGTCCAGCTACTCCCCCCAGGGAGCGCGGGCTTGGCTCCGGCTGGACGGCGACGGGACAGGGAAGGGCCTGGCCTAGCGGGAATGCACCCCCGGCGAGGCGCTGCGGTCCTACGCCGATCGGCGACAGCTGGGCGCGGCCCCTCGGGAAGGCCGAGGCGAAGGGCAAGGGCGGCAACCCGGACACGGCCCTTGTCTAGGCTGATCGAGGCCCGGACCGCCGAAGACATCGTGGCGGCAGTCCTGGCCGCCGTGTGGGAGAACTCCGGAGGCGACGGCGACCCCCCGGAGCTGACACCCGAGGAGCTGGGCGAATGGATCCCCGAGTGTCCGGAGACGGCGCGTCCAGAGGCCGGGAGGAGGCTGCGGACGCTGTGGCCGGACCTCATCCCCGAGGCTGACCTCGAGTGGCGGCGGCTCGGCGGCGAGCTGTGGGTTGTCGCCACCGGATTCCCGGCCTTCGACTTCGGCGGCGAGGTGTCGGCCGTCGCCGTCGCGGAGCTCGCGGATGGGCACCGCAAGTGGGCGGACATGGAGGCCCGTCCACCGCACCCCCTGGCCCCCCTCGTCAAGGCCTGGATCGAGCGGCCGCGGCAATCGGCGGTCTGGACCGGCGACCGTGGATCGCTGGCCGACTTCGACAGGCCGCGACACCTGCCGGACGCCACCGACTACGACCCCCCCGAGCCCCAGCTTGCGCTCCCCGGGTTCGAGGCCGGCGACACCCTCCGCCACTGGCTGCTCTCCTGGTACTAGGCCACCGGTGGCCCCATCTCCCAGGGTGGACGCCTGCCCCTGGAGCTTTGCGTAGCCGTCGAGGGAATCGCGGCCCTGCCCATCGAGACCCGGACCGGGGCCTGGCGGACCATCCCGGATGCCGCACCGGATCGAGCACGAGCACCCGAGGGGCTGCGACTGCCGGTCGCTCCTGCCCTGCCCCTTTTCCGGCGTGGCCAGCATGGAGCGCCGACTCTGGCCGGACGGGTGGAACCGGGGCGACCGCTATAGCCGGTGGCACCTGATCCCCGAGACCCTGGACAGCCTGCGGCGTAGCTGGGCCGGGTGGCTGTCGGTCCCCGGCGTCGGGAGCGTCGCCGTCCTGAACCCGACCGCGATCCCCCGGGAGCGCACCGCACCGCTGGTCGAGCTGACCGTCCGTATCCCCTCCGAGGCGGCGCACGGCGGGCGGTTCTCCATTGCGCGGCACCGGGCCTACAGCGTCGAGTCCGCCACCCTGGCGTGCGCTCACCTGTCGGCCGTCGCCCAGATGCACCGCTCCGCCCACCGAGGCCACCCCGTCACCCGGATGATCGCGGCCCCGGTCCTGGACAAGCGCGGCGAGGCGATCCGGCGCAAGGGCGGCGCGATCGTCCGGAGCGAGACGGAGACCACCCCCAACCCTGCCTCCCGCTACGTCGCCGGACTGACGGACAGCGACCTGGCCCAGCTGATCGGCTACGCCCGGAAGCGCGCTGCCGGGCGACGGGAGAGGCACCGGGCGCGGGAGGTCTTCGAGCGCCTGGCCGAGGATGGCGTCATCGACCTGCAGCGCGACGGGAAGCTCTGGCGCATCTTCGGCCCCGAGGGTGACGGATAGCTTCTGCTTGCACCCCCGGACGCTTTGCCCCCTCCGAATTGTCGCCAGAGCCTATAGCGACAGCCTCTGACGTGAATCGGGAGGCGGTCTTCCGGCCCTTGACCAGGTGGGGCAGGTGGGCTATTGTGGGGGGGAGGGCGACACGACCCCCCTGGAGAAGAGGAAACCGGATGAGACTGCCGACCACACTAGCCGCCCTGACCCTTGCCGCATTAGCGCTGGGGTGTGGCGATCCCCCAGCGTCCACTGCCATGGCACATCCACCTGTCGGCGGCGGGGAGGAGATCCCCATCGAATATTTGGCCCAGCTGGAGCTACCTACAGTGGAGGATTGGGAAAACCTGTTGGACTCTTTGGCGAAAGCGACTGACGAGTTAGAAAGACAGGTGGCTGAACCGGGGGTGTACCTTGTCTCACCGGCGCAAATGGATTCGCTGTCCGAAGCCGAGCGAGACGAGCTACTCGCAACACTAGAGAAAGCATTAGCCGTTGGCAAGCAGCTTCTAAGCGGCAATTCCGAAACGCAAAGACCAACACAATGACCACTTCGTCTTCTTCTTTCGTTGACCGTATTGTCGCTGCGTACCGCAGCCCGTGGATTTTTTTGCCTCCTCGCTGATTCAAGTGGGCAGGTTGAAGGCTAGCTTGCCGCATACGAGGTAGGCCATGGTGATGAAGTTGTCGGCGGTGCGGTATCCGCGCGCGCGCACTTTGGCGGCCTGGACGAGGGAGTTCATGGCTTCCAGCATACCGTTGCTGATCCGGGATCGAAGCCAACGGAGGATTCCGGGCGAGTGCCTGCGGATGGTTCTGGCCACCCTGGCCATCGGCGCGAGGCCGCTGTGCTCGGCGTGCAGGCACCACACTTCGAGGTGAAGCGCGGCGAGTTCGGGCGGCAGGTCCCAGAACTCCTGGAACGCGAGCTTGAGCCGGTAGGCCTCGGCCGTGTCGAGGGCGAGATGCGCCGGATCGAGGAGTTCGTCCAGACGTTCTCGCTGGTCCGGGGTCAGGCGCTCCGGATTCCACAGCCACAGCCACCGGCTCCGCTTCAGTTCCGGACGCCCCTTCTGCTCCGCGCGGCGCACCTTCTCCACCGCCTCGTTCAGCAGCTTCACGACATGGAACCGGTCGAAGGTGATCTCGGCGTCCGGGAACGACTCGCGCGCTCCCTTCATGTAGGCCGCCGACATGTCCATGCACAGCTCCCGGACTCCGTCCCCGCTTCCCCCGTGGGCCTCGAGGTCCTTCCGGAACTCCGTCAGCACCCCCCATTTGCGCCCCGGGGTCGCGTAGAGCAGCCTCCGCCCGTCCAGGTCCGCGAAGAAGGTCACGTAGCTGTGGCCCCGGCGGCACGCCTTCTCGTCCACTCCCACCGCCCGCCCGCTGCCGTGGTCCGCCGCCGCTCTCGCCTCGTCCACGTGGTGCCTGACGATCCGCCACAGCCGCGTGTCGTGCTCCCCGACGATCCGCCCCACAGCCCGCACTGGCATCTGCGCCGCCATCGTCACCACGAGCGCCTCGAAGAGCAGGGTGAACCCGCTCCTCGGGCGAGCCCACGGCACCCGAGCCCGGCGGACCCCGCACGAAGGACACCTCACCCGCGGCGCCGGTGCGTGCAGGAAGGTCTCGTGCTGGAAGAAGTTCAGGTGCCGCCACCGCCTCCAGCCCGTGTCGTAAGCCTTGCAGCTCCCGTCACCGCACCCCCCGCACTCGAACAGTCCTCCGGCCTCGAAGTTCAGGTGCAGATCGAGCCTCCGCGCCTTCGGGTCGAACTCGGCCTTCTCCACGTACCAGGGATTCTCAAGCCCCAGCGCCTGCTCGAACAGCTTCGTCCGCTCCACAGCGATTCTCTCCCGCCCGCTCCCCTCGGTCGGCTCCCCCTGCGGAAGCCGGGGGCGAGGCTCCGCAGGGATCCGGATCAGGCACCCCGGTCCTGTTCGCCCAATCTCCCGATACCGGAGCCGTGTCGAAAGGCCGTCCGCACCTTCCACCCCTACTCCCTGTCAAGCGGCAGTACCCGTAGCCGTCGCGCCGTCAACGGTGCTGTACGTGGAGTGTGTCGATGGTCACCACAAGCTCCGGCGGCACATCAGCGACGCTGGCAGCCTTTCAACCCTCACCCATTCGGAACAGCGAGGAGTCATTTTTTTTGGCTTGATCGCGCTGAACTTCATCATGTTTGGCTGGGGATCGTTTGGTTCCCTCGTCGGCCTCGTTTCCATCGCTTTTTGTTACGCACCGCTCATAGTTTACCGTATCGCGCTTCGCAATAGCCATGGCTCCACGACACGGGGCTTCGTGTTATGCCTAGCCATTGCGGGCGTTTGCGTATCGCCTCTGTCAGCGACCGCAGAAGCGGCCGCTGACCGCGGAGCGAATTTTGACGCGGCCCACGCAGAATCGCTGTTGATTGAATTTGGGGTCTGCGGTGGTGGCGAAGCCGGGTGTACTGCTTGGGAAGCTTTTAGGGCGGGGGCTTCGGTCTTTGCGTGTTTTACCGAGGTCTCGGTGTGGCTGGCTTTGTACTATGCAGCGATTACCTCACCGCCCAGCCCTAAAAAGATGTTATTGATAGCGGGGGGTAATTATTGCAGCTTCAATCCCAATAAACCAATGCGCTGATGCCTACGAAAGGTCTAGAGATTGTGGATGGACGAACGTAGCAGAGCGGGTTCAGTCCGCAAAACGCGAAGTGGAGCGCGCACTCAGGGCAATAAACGCTATGATCGAGCGATTCATAAGATGTTATTATAAAATCGATTGCCCCAATTGGCCGCTTCATTGACCCATGGGCACCTCGAAAAATGGCTTTCTTAGCATGTGAAGAGACAACCCGGAGGGGGTTTACAATACCGACTACTGGTGCGATATTGTATAAGGCATTTTGACAGCCTGGAACGACATCGGAAACCGGGAGAGGACAAGAGTGGCACAAGCGCGCGACGGCAGTCAACCTAGTTTTGCGGATGTGGCGGCCGAGGGCAGGCGGCGGAAGCTGGGGGAGAAGCGGGGCAGGCATCTGGCGATGATCGGGGAGCTGGTCCTGGAGCTGCCCCGTTTTAGCGGACGGTTGGTTGTTTGGGTTGATGGTGTCTGGTGTGGATGCTTCCTGCTTTTCTTCTCGGGGGAGAGAAGCGACGCGACGAGCGAGTCCGACGACGCGAGCGGGCCGGAAAAGCTCGGGGAGCTTCCACCGCCCGGGGCCCGCAGGCTACCGTCAGGCCGCACGACCGAGTCTCTCGAAGTTCGCTGGCGAGCGGTAGCCCAGCGAGGAATGGAGTCGGCGCGTGTTGTAGAAGCCCTCGATGAAGCCGAAGACTTCGCGGCTCGCCTCGGCCGCCGTGGAGAATGTCCGCCGGTCGAGGAGCTCGCACTCGAGCGTCGCGAAGAAGCTCTCGCACATCGCGTTGTCGTACGCGTCGCCGACCGAGCCCATAGACTGCACGACCCCCTCCTCCCGGCAGCGCTGGCCGAACTCCAGCGACGTGTACTGCGAGCCCTGATCCGAGTGGTGGACAACCCCGCCCTTCGGCCGCCGCGACCAGACCGCCATCTTCAGCGCGTCGCCCACCAGCTTCGCCGGCATCCGGGTGTCCATCGCCCACCCCACGATCCGCCTGCTCCAGGCGTCCAGCACCACGGCGAGGTACAGCCAGCGCGTTCCCGCGCGCACCTGCGTGATGTCGGCCACCCAGAGCTGGTCCGGCCCCTGGGCCGAGAAGTCCCGCTCCACCAGGTCCGGCGCGGGCCTGGCCTTGGGGTCCCGCTTCGTCGTGCCCGTCCGGAACCGCCTGCGCGTCACGCCCCCGATGCCCAGCTCCCGCATCAGGCGCGCCACCCGCTTGCGGCCCGTCCGCTCGCCGTCGGCCGCCAGCGCCGCGTGGATCCGAGGGCTGCCGTAGGTCTCGCCGCTCTCGGCCCACTTCGCCCGGATCCCGTCCTTGAGCTCCGCGTCGCGCCGCGCCCGCGCCGAGGGCGGACGCCGCAGCCAGTCGTAGTACCCGCTGGAGGAGAGACCCAGCACCCGGCACATGGCTGCGATCGGGAAGATGGCCCGGCGTGCCTTCATGAACGCATACCCCCGCTGGGAATCGATCCGCTCTCCCTCGCGAACCAGGCCGTGGCTTTTTTTAGGATGTCCCGCTCCATCCGCAGGCGCTGGTTCTCCCGCCTCAGCTCCCTCACCTCCCTGCGCGCCTCCGTAGTCAGGCCGTCACTTCGGAGACCCTCGTCGATCTCCGCCTGCCGGACCCAGTTCCGGATCGTCTGCTCCGTCGGGTCGAACTCCCGGGCCAGCGACCTGGGACTGCGCCCCGCCCTAGCCAGTTCGACGATCCGCTCCCTGTACTCGGGCGGATACCGCCCCCTTCTGCTTCCCGCCATGGCTCACCTCCTTCGGCTGCCCAAATGGAATGGTGTCCGCCATAGCGGGGCAACTCCATCCCGTGGGAGGACTTCCGGCCCGTGCTCGAGGCGGTTTGGCGGAGGGCCGATGGCGAGCGCAAGTCCGTTAAGTTTATGTAGCGCATGAACTTGACAACACTCCCCACGGAGGACCGATGCCGACACAGTGTAAGCCACGTTCGTTCGCATTTCAAGGGTGAGCGTTGTCCAATGAGAAATGAGCATGGGCGGGGACCGGGTTTCCAAGGGGAAATGAGCATGAGCGGGGGTGCGAGCAGATCATGGGAGCATGATCGTGACACTCGGCACCGAACGGATTCGCACGCTCGACGACATCCGCGCCTTCCTCGTCGGCAGCGATGGGGCGGACATCATCCCCCACGACCGCAAGGCGGCCTACAAGTTCATTGAGCGGACGCTGGTCCGGTTCCGCTACCACTTCGGCCTGTCCAGGGCCGGGAAGGGCCTGGTCAGGAGGTACCTTGCCAAGGTCACCGGCTACTCGGGCGCCGCAGACCAACGCGTTCCTGCGCGACCACCTTCTCCCCTCCTCAACCATCACCGGAGCTGCCTCTTCGCCGTCGAGGTCGAGGGGGAGAACGGGCGGCGTCGCAGGAAGTATCCCCAGGAGCTGGTCATGACGCTGTACGAGAAGCTCCGGTCGCTGGACGGGGCCGAGGGCTTTCTGAAGCCGGGCATCACCTTCGACAAGCTGGACGCCATTGCAAACGCCGCTACCAGCCTGGAGGCAGGCCAGGAAGTCCAGCGGGCCCGCAAGGCGCTGTTCCAGCTCATCACCAAGGCGCTGAACCCCGCAGCGTGACCCGCCGCGCCAGCCCCTCGGCTCGCTCCGCTCGCAGAGGGGCTGGCGGCCCTTGCGCCGCCCGTCCCCCGGCCCCACCATCCCAGCCTCCACCCAACCCCCCACCCTTCGCACCCCCCGCCCCGACTCTCCCCCTCGGCCCCTCCATGCTCATTTCCGGGTTGGAAAACACTATCCATCACCCCCGCTCCCGTACTCCCCGAGCGCCCGCTCGGCCACTCCGGAGCATGCGCCTGCGCCCATCATGCCGCGGCCTGCCAGCGATTCGAAGGCGCCTCCGGCCACGATGATGTGGTCCAGGACCGGTATCCCGATCTGCTCGCCAGCCGCGCCGAGCTGACGAGTGACGCGAAGGTCCTCCGGAGACGGTTCGGGGTTCCCGGACGGGTGGTTGTGAACCAGGATCAGAGCCGCGGCCCGAAGCACGATGGCGTCCCGGAAGACCTCGCGCGGGTGGATCAGCGATGCGTCGAGGATCCCGCGCGTGACCTGCCTCTGGCAGATGGGGGCATTCTGCGAGTTGAGGAGGAGAATGTGGAATTCCTCGTGCGCCAGGTCGGCCAGCGTCGGCGCGAATATCTCGTGGACGTCGCCGGGACCGGTGACGGGACTCCCGTGGACGGCACGCGCCGACCCCACGCGCCTGCCGAGCTCGATTCCCGCCACGATTCGCGATGCGCCGGCCCGGCCGATCCCGCGAATTCCGACCAGGCGCCCCGGATCCACCTGCGCGAGGCGGCGAAGGTGGCCGCCGGAGAGATCGAGCACCCGGTCGGCAAGCGCCGAGGCGCCCTGCGAGCCGATGACCAGCGCCAGGAGCTCCCGTTCGGAAAGGGGTCCGGGACCGTAGCGCTGGAGACGCTCCTGCGGTCCTGCCGCGGCGGCTTGGCTCAGTTCGCCCGGCCGTGACATTTCTTGTACTTCCGGCCGCTCCCGCAGGGGCAGGGAGCGTTGCGGCCAGGCACCTTCTCGGCCCGCACCGGCCTCTTGGGGGCGACCTCGCCCCGGTTCGTCGCCAGGCGGCCCACATCGCGACCGGCAGTGGCCGCCGTGGCGGCCCCGCCCCCTGCGGCCGCCTGCGCCGCCGGGACCCGGGATGCCGCCGCCACCCCCAGCGCGTCGAAGGGCGCTCCGCCCGGCACTGGCGCACGCGCTGGCCGACCCCCCCCCGCCCGGCCCGGCAGCGACACGCCGCTCCCCGGACGCCCGGCGGGACCCGAGTACGAGAGTGCCTGGCGCGGCATCCGCATCGTCGGCCTCTGCTCGACTCGGACTCGGAAAAGCTGCTTCGTGACGGTGCCGCGGAGGTCCTCCATCAGCCCCACGAACATCTCGTAGGCCTCCTTCTTGTACTCCACGAGAGGGTCCTTCTGCCCCCACCCCCGGAAGCCGATCGAGGCCTTGAGGTGGTCGAGATCGTAGAGGTGGTCCTTCCATTTGCCGTCGATCGTCGAGAGGAGGACGAAGCTCATCACCCGCTCGGCGTGTTCCCCAAAGGACTCCACCCGACGCTCGAAGGACTCCCGCACGGCGCTGCGGGCGACACGGAGCGCCTCCTCGCGGTCCACCTCCTCTGGATCGTCCTCGCTCTCGATCGGGGGAAGCACGGTGTGCAGATCGAGGAGCATGCGCTGCCTGAGACCCCCCACATCGAGTCCGGACTCGAAGTCGCCCTCGGGGAGCACCTCGGCCATCGCGCTCCTCATGGTGTGGCGGACCATCTCCCACAGCTCGCCCTTCAGGTCCTCGCCCCCCTCCAGCGCGAAGAGCCGCAGGTCGTAGATGACCTCGCGCTGCTGGTTCATCACGTCGTCGTAGTCGAGCAGCCGCTTGCGTGCCTCGAAGTTGTTGCCCTCCACGCGCCTCTGGGCCCGGCCGATCGAACGCGTCACGAGCGGATGGGTGATCACCTCCCCCTCCTCGGCGCCCATCCGGTCCATCGCCCGGGCGATGCGCTCCATCCCCCCGAAGAGCCGCATGAGGTCGTCCTCGAGCGAGAGGAAGAACTGCGAGGCCCCCGGATCGCCCTGCCTTCCGGCGCGGCCACGCAGCTGCCGGTCGATGCGGCGCGCCTCGTGGCGCTCCGACCCCAGTATGTGGAGCCCCCCCGCCTCGATCAGGTGGTCGGCGTCCTTGTCGGCCAGCTCCTCGTAGCGGGTGGGATCGATTGCGGCGACCTCCTCGAGGTCGAGGCCGCGCTCCTCGGCCCACCCCACCGTGCGGGGTGCCGTCACCCCCGGTCCCAGCTTGATGTCGGTGCCGCGCCCCGCCATGTTCGTCGCGATCGTCACGGCCCCGGGGCGACCCGCCTCGGCCACGATCTCGGACTCGCGCTTGTGCTGCTTGGCGTTCAGCACATTGTGGGCGATGCGGCGGCGGCGCAGCATCCGCGAGAGCGTCTCCGAGACCTCGACATTCGTCGTGCCGACCAGGACTGGTAGCTCGAGGCGGTTCAGGCGCTCGACCTCGTCCATGATGGCGGAGTACTTCTCGCGCTTGGTGCGGAAGATCAGGTCGTCCCGGTCGTCCCGGGCGATGGGGCGGTTCGTGGGAATGACCGATACATCGAGGTTGTAGATCTGGTGGAACTCGGTCTCCTCGGTCTCGGCCGTGCCGGTCATCCCGGAGAGCTTCTCGTACATCCGGAAGTAGTTCTGGATGGTGATGGTGGCCAGCGTCTGGGTCTCGCCCCGGATCTCGACCCCCTCCTTGGCCTCGACTGCCTGGTGGAGGCCGTCGCTCCACCGCCGCCCCGGCATCTGGCGCCCGGTGAACTCGTCGACAATCACGATCGCGCCGTTCTCGCCGATGATGTAGCGCTCGTCCTTGTGGAAGAGGGTGTACGCCTTGAGGAGCTGGTGGATGACATGGATCCGCTGCGACTTGTCGGCATACTGGGCCTCGAGCTCGGCGACCCGGGCGCGCTTCGCCTCGACCGAGAGCGTCTCGTCCTCCTCGACCTCTCCCATGACCTCGGAGAGATCCGGCACCACAAAGGCCTGCGGATCGCCCGGCGAGAGCGCGTCGAGCCCGGCGTCGGAGAGGTGGACGTTGCTACCCTTCTCGTCCATCGCGAAGAGGAGCAGCTCGTCGACCTCGTGGAGGCGCTTCTCGCGCATGTAGTCGCCCTCCACCTTCTCGACCAGCTTGACGACCCCGGGCTGGTCGGCGAAGAGCTTCATGAGGCGCTTGTTCTTCGGGCTGCCCCGCTTCGCCGCGAGCAGCTTCTCCCCAGCCGCGTACTCGTCGCCGTCCTCCCGGTCCAGCTCCTCCATCGCCTCGGCCACCAGGCGGTTCACCGTGCGCGTCTGCCTTCGGTAGAGCGCCCCGACCGTCGGCGCCATCTCCTTGAAGGGCGTCGAGGTGTCGCGGCTGACCGGTCCCGAGATGATGAGCGGAGTGCGGGCCTCGTCGATGAGGATCGAGTCGACCTCGTCGATGATGGCGTAGTAGTGCACCCGCTGCACCCGCTGGTCCAGGGTGTGGACCATGTTGTCGCGGAGGTAGTCGAAGCCAAACTCGTTGTTGGTCCCGTAGGTGATGTCGGCCCGGTACGCCGCCCTGCGCTCCGGCGTCCCCGGTTCGTGCAGGTCGATGCACTCCACGGTCAGGCCGAGCAGCTTGTAGATCGCCCCCATCCACTCGGCGTCCCGCTGCGCGAGGTACGAGTTGACCGTCACCAGGTGGGCACCCCTCCCCGCCAGGGCGTTCAGGTAGAGGGGCATCGTCGCGACCAGTGTCTTGCCTTCGCCCGTCGCCATCTCGGCCGCGCGGCCGCGGTGCAGCTGGATCGCGCCCACTAGCTGGACATCGTACGGGATCATCTCCCACTCCAGCCTGTGGCCCATGACCGTCACCTCTCCGCCCATCAGCCGCCGGCACGCCGCCTTGACCACGGCGAAGGCCTCGGGCAGGATCTCCTCTAGCACAAGGGCGAGCTTCTCCCGATAGGCCTCTTCCAGGTCGCCTATGCGCGCGCTGAGGTCCTCCCGGATGCGGGCGTCGGTTGCCGTGCGCTTGTCGTCCCGGGTGGACGCGATCTCCTCGACCACCTCCTTGGTGGCGTCGGCAATTGTGGCCCTGAAGGTGTCTGTCTTCGAGCGGAGCTCCTCGGCCGAGAGCGGCTCCATCCCCTCGTAGAGCCGGTTGATTTCGGCTACGAGCGAGCCCAGCTTGCGCACTTCCCGGCCATGTCTGGACCCGGCGATCTTCTTGACTAGTCCCTTGATCATGCTGCTTTCTCGTCGCCGCCCCCGCTGGGGCGACCTCAGGTAGACTCCGGATTCGGGGGCACGTCCCCGCGGCGCATGTAGAGCTTCCTACTCTGAATAATGGCCAAGACGGCGGGCACCACCATATGCGAAACGGGCCTGCCCCGCGCCACACGCCGACGAATTCGCGAGGAGGAGATGTTGCACGGAGCCAGGTCGACGACATGCGAAGGCGCAGGAGCCGAAGCACTTTCCCCACCACCGCCGGCCCCGGCCGGCCCTTCCCGCCCCTCGAATCGCAGCGCCACCAACTGGGCGATGCGGGCAACCTCCGCCGGTGCCCTCCACGACCCAAAGCCGTCGATCAGGTCCGGGCCTAGGACCAGGAATAGCTCCCACTGCGGGTGGCTGGCCTGAATTTGCCGGAGCGTGTCGATCGTATAGGAAACGCCGCCGCGGTCTAGCTCGGTCCGAGTGGCCTCGAAGGCTGGCTCTCCCCGCAGTGCGGCGCACACCATCTCCCAACGGACGCCGGGCGGCGAGCTCGCTTTCTTCCGCTTGTGGGGAGAGAGGTGCGACGGGATCCAGAGGACCCGGTCGAGCGCCAGCACGCGGAGCGCCTCGGAGGCGGCTCGGGCGTGACCCAGGTGCGGCGGATCGAAGGTGCCGCCGAACACCCCTACGCGAGAGCTAGCAGTCCGTGGATAATCTCGCACGAGCACCGAGAGCGGCGAAGCGCCCCGCTGGCAAGGCGCGACGAAGGGCCAATAGCCGCAGCGCTATTGGTCCGAGGAGCAACGCAGAGAGACGCCACGGGTATGGGAATTGTAAACCATGGATTACACAATGTAAATCATACATTACATTGTGGCTAGCCAAGCGAAGCGGTCCAGCGGGGATGCAGCGCTGCTCGAATGCCGTGGGAGGGCTGTCCACGGGCTGCTAGACGCCACACCCGCCGCAGATTCCACAAGAGCGCACCTCGGTTCGCCGCCCGCGCAACCGAGTCCGGCATCGCCACTTCCGTCAGAGCCCTAGCTTCAGGCGACTGCGGGTACTGCCGCAGGAGCCTATCGCTCGTCTCCTGCCGCTGGTCGTCCCATCCCCAGTCCTCGTAGATCTCGATCAGGCGCATTAGGGCGGTGGGCGCGGCGGTCGTCTCCGAGTAGTCCTCCAGGAGGCGCCGGAAGACATGCTCCGCCGAGCCGTAGATCCTGCGCTGAAAGTAGAACTGACCGACAGCGAGAGCCTGCTGCCCGAGCTTGTCGACCATCTCGCGGGCCACGACGGCAGCCGAATCCCCCATCGGCGTGCCGACCAGGTCGCCGGCAACCTGGCCACAGGTGTTCCTCGCCTGCATCGTGTACTGCTGGTCGCGCTGGGGGTGTGGAGACATGGCGGCGTACGAGCGGCAGAGCCAGAGCCAGGCGCGCGGAGTGCGGGGGTCGTCCGGGTACACCTGCACGACGCGCGTCAGCTCGCCCACGGCGCTAAGGTACTCGCCCCTCTCGTAGTGGGCGCGGGCCAGGTGGTGGCGCGCCTGGACCGCCCGGCCATACCCCGGATGACTGAGCACCAGGCGTTCGAAGGCGCGCTGCGCCTCTCGCCAGTCCTTGGCCTCCAGCGCCCGCTCCCCGTGCTGGTAGAGCTGATCGGCGGTCCACCCGAAGTACGGCGGCGTCGTGGCGCACGATACTACCAGGAGCGCCAGTAGCGACACCGGCACGGAATGGGCCCTCAGCACGCCCCGGCTCCCCCCTCGGTGCCCACCCCGAACCGAATCGAGTCCATCCGATCGAGCGCACGGCGGGCGAGTGCGCCGTGGCCACCCCCGAAGCGAGTCGCCACGGCGCGGTACGCCTCTACGGCGGCGGCGCAATCGCCCATATCAGAGAGCAGGTCGGCCCGATCGAAGTAAGCCTGTGGCAGGTGCGTGCGCGGCTCCTCGTGCCTGATCACCGCCTCCAGCAACTCGACCGCCTCCTCGACGTGGCCCTGGCTGCGGCGCTCCCGGAAGAGCTCGTACGAGCACCAGCCGATGTGCCAGTTGGCCTCGGACGACCGATCCGGCGCGAGCTCGCCAAAGGTGGCGAGGTAGAGGAGGGCACTCTCGCAGTCCCCTATCTCAACGTGCGCGAGAGCCGTCTCGAAGACGACCTCCGGGTCGGTGGGGTTGGCACCCAAGGCTCGCAGGTAGAGTGGCCGGGCGCGGGCACCCTGACCCGTCTCGCTGTAGTGGCGGGCGAGCGCCAGCGCCAGCTCCTCGACGACTATGCCTCGGCGGAGGCTCTGCGCGGCCTCGATCGCGGAGGCCATCCCGTAGCTGTCACCCCCGGCTTGTGCCCGGATCGCCGCGGCGACCAGATCGGAGATCGCCTGGTCGGCGTAGGCGCCGTCGCCCCGGACCGCCCGCTGATAGAGGGAGCTGGCCTCGTCGATCCGGTCGAGGGCGGCGTAGGCGTGGGCGGCCCTCATCTCCGCCTCGCCTCCGGGATTGTCGCGGAGCATCGAGAGCCGGTACTCGGCGAGCGCCTCCTCGTAGTCGCCGTGCGCGAAGGCGCGATCTCCTCGGAGCAGCGCGGTCTCCTCGCCGGCATCGGCACCGCACCCGGCGGCCGCGAGGATGGCGAAGACGGTCGCCGTAGGAGCTAACGAGCGAACCGTTCCCGCAGAGGGCAATCGAAAAGCGAAGTCCATGGTCTACTTCTGGGTCTGCTTCGGGTAGTCGCCCAGCCTTATCCGGCCACGAGCCCCCTAAAATAAGGCATCGTCCTTCTGACGCCTTCGCGCAGGCCGACCGTTGGCGTCCAGTCCAGCTCGCGCCGCGCCGCTCCGATGTCGGGGCAGCGGACCGTGGGGTCGTCGGGCGGAAGCGGACTGAAGACGGGAGACGCCGAGCTGCCAGTCTCCTCCATGACCAGGGCGGCGAGGTCGAGCATCGACCGTTCCTCGGGATTGCCCAGGTTGGTCGGAGCGGTCCGGGCGGAGTGGAGGAGCCGCACGATCCCCTCCACCAGGTCGTCCACATAGCAGAAGGAGCGCGTCTGGGTGCCGGCACCGTAGATCGTCATCGGCTCTCCCCTCAGACCCTGGACGATGAAGTTGGATACGACTCGACCGTCGTCGGGGCGCATGCGAGGGCCGTAGGTATTGAAGATCCTCACGATTCGCGTCTCCATCCTGTGCGCCCGCCGGTACGCCGCCGTCATCGCCTCGGCGTAGCGCTTCGCCTCGTCATACATGCTCCTCGGGCCCACCGGGTTGACGTTGCCCCAGTACTCCTCGGGCTGCGGGTTGACCTGCGGGTCGCCATACACCTCGGAGGTCGAGGCCAGGAGGTATCTCGCGCCGTGGCGGCGGGCCAGTCCCAGCGTGTTGTGCGTGCCGAGGCCGCCGACCTTGAGGGTCTGGATCGGGAGCTCGGAGTAGTCGATCGGGCTGGCGGGCGAGGCGAAGTGCAGGACGCTGTTGAGGGGTGCGCCGACGAATATGGGCTTCGAGACATCGTGCTCGACCAGGTCGAAGCGGCTCTCGCGATCAAGGTGACGCAAGTTGCGCGGCGCACCCGTAACGAAGTTGTCCACGCCAACAACCTCCCAGCCGTCCGCGAGGAAGCGGTCGGCGAGGTGGGACCCGAGAAAGCCGGCCACGCCGGTGATCAGGACCCGCCTGGCCATCCCACAGCCTGTCGGCCGATCGAGTGGTACTCGAACCCGTGCTCCCGCATGACCCGGGGCGAGTAGAGGTTGCGCCCGTCGATGACGACCGGCTCGTGGAGAAGCGAGCGCATCCTCGCGAAGTCGGGGTGGCGGTATGGCTGCCACTCGGTGTGGATGAGGAGCGCGTCGGCGCCCTCTAGCGCGTCGTAGTTGCCGTCCCGGCACTCGATCGAGTCGCCCAGCTCCCGGCGCGCCTCGCCCAGGGCGACCGGATCGTGGGCCACCACACGGGCCCTGCGCTCCAGGAGCTCGCGGATCGTGACCAGGCTCGGCGCCTCGCGGATGTCGCTTGTGCCCGGCTTGAAGGCCAGCCCCCAGAGGGCGAAGGTGCGGCCCCCAAGATCGGCGCCGAAGCGCCGAACCACCACCTCGGCCAGCACGCGCTTCTGCCCTTCGTTGACGCTCTCGACAGCAGCGGGGATCGATGCATCGAGGCCCATCTGCGTCAGGGTGCCGACGAGCGCTCTCACGTCCTTCGGGAAGCAGGAGCCCCCGTAGCCGACGCCGGGGAAGAGGAAGGTCTGGCCGATGCGCCGGTCCGATCCGACACCGAGACGCACCTGGTCGACATCGGCGCCGGTCCGCTCGCAGAGCTGCGCTATCGTGTTCATGAAGCTGATGCGGGTGGCGAGCATCGCATTGGCGGCGTACTTGGTGATCTCGGCAGAGGCAGCGTCCATCACCAGCACCTGGTTGCCGGTGCGCACGAAGGGCGCGTAGAGCTCGCGCAGCACCCTGGCGGCATCCTCGTCATCGACCCCGAGGACCACCCGGTCGGGCTTCCTGAAGTCGTTCACGGCCGCCCCCTCCTTCAGGAACTCAGGGTTCGAGCAGACATGAACCACGTGATCGGTCTCCTCCTCGATCGCCTCCCGGACACGGCGCGCCGTCCCCACCGGGACGGTGCTCTTGGTGATCACAATGCGCTCGCCGTCAACTGCACGGCCTATCTCGCGGGAAGCGGCCAGGACGTATCGCAGGTCGGCGGAGCCGTCCTCGCCGGCCGGGGTGCCCACCGCGATGAAGATCACGCGCGAATTGCGGACGGCGTACTCCAGATCGGTCGTGAATGCGAGCCGCCCGGTTGCGAGGCCGTCAGCTACGAGGACGTCCAGCCCAGGTTCGAAGAAGGGGAGATCGCCCCCCTTCAGGCGCTCGATCCGCTCCTCCAGCTTGTCGACACATATGACGTCGTTTCCCGACTCGGCAAGGCATGCACCGGTCGTCAGGCCTACATAGCCGCTCCCGACCACGGCGATCCTCATCCCTTCACGATCCAGCGCTGGGGGTGGGCCGTTCGCTCCGACTCGCCGACCGCTGCGGTCATGTTCCTGGCGTCGACCAGGAGCTGCGAGAGGCGGTATATCCGTTCCACGTCGAAGCTGGAGTGATCGGTGACGACCACCACCGCATCGGCCCCGCCGAGGAGTTCGTCCGCGAGGGGATGAGACCTGAGGGCACGGCCATCGCGGGTGCGCCACTCCGGGACGTGCGGGTCGTGGTAGAGCACCTCGGCGCCGTCGTGCTCAAGATGGTCGAGGATGTCCATCGCCGGCGACTCCCGGGTGTCGCCCACATCCGGCTTGTACGCCACGCCGAGGAGGAGGACCCGCGAGCCCCGCACCGGCTTGCTCACGCCGTTCAGCGCCTCCCTGACCTTTCCCGCGACGAATGCGGGCATCTCGGCGTTCACCTCCGACGCCATGTCGATGAAGCGGGTGCGGTAGTCCAGCGCGCGCATCCTCCACGACAGGTAGTGGGGGTCAACCGGCAGGCAGTGGCCGCCCAGACCCGGCCCGGGATTGAAACGCATGAAGCCGAAGGGCTTCGTGTCCGCGGCCGCGATCACCTCCCAGATGTCCAGTCGCAGCCGGTCGGCGATGAGCGCCATCTCGTTTACCATGGCGATGTTGACCGCGCGGAAGGCGTTCTCGAGTATCTTCGTCAGCTCCGCGGCCTCGGCCGAGGATACCGGCACCATACGCTCCACGAAGCGCGAGTAGAAGCCGACGGCGACCTCCCGGCAGCGATCGGTGATTCCCCCGACGATCTTCGGGGTGTTGCGGGTCTTCCAGCGAGCGTTGCCGGGGTCTACTCGCTCCGGGGTGAAGCAGAGGAAGAAGTCCTCGCCCACCTGCATGCCGCCCCCCTCGAGTATGGGAAGGACAACCTCGCGGGTGGTGCCGGGGAAGGTCGTCGATTCGAGTGCGACGAGCTGGCCCCTTCCGAGCACGGTGCCCACGCTCCTGGCGGCCGCCACCACGTGCGAGATGTCGGGGTCGCCGGTCTTGGAGAGGGGCGTGGGTACGCAGATGGCCACCGCGTCGCACTCGCCGAGGCGGGCAAAGTCGGTCGTGGCGGCCAGGGTGCCGCCCCCGACCAGCACCGCCACCGCGCCGGCGTCGATGTCCTGCACATGGCTCCGTCCGGCCCCGACGATATCGACCACACTGTCGTCGACATCGAACCCGAGGACGCGGATGCCGCTCCGCGCCGCCTCCACCGCCAGCGGCAGGCCCACGTACCCCAATCCGACGACGCCGAAGGTGGCCTCCCCACACTCCAGCCGCTCCAACCTCTCGTCGATGCGAGTCACCGAAGCCAGCGTCGACGCGCCGTCACCCCCGGTCCTAGCAGTCCGCGGATAATCTCGCGCGAGCACCGAGAGCGGCGAAGCAGAGCGGTCCAGCTGAAATGCAGCGCCGTTCGAATGCCGCGGGAGGTTGGTCCACGGGCTGCTAGTTCGTCGAGCCGTCCTGAGGCTGGGGCACCTGCCCGGGCTCGACATGCGCCACGTCGATGAAGTTCAGGTAGTGAGTCGCCTCGGCCACCAGCCGGTCCACTTCGGTCGCAAAGCTCCCAGCGGCCTCCCATGCGTCAAGGACCGAATCGGTCGTCTCGACTACCACACCGGAGATGCTGACAGCTGTCCCCTCAGTGATCTCGTGGTAGAAGGAGGCGGAGTCCATGCGCACCAAATCGGAGAAGTAGACGATGTAGCCGTGGCGGTTGGCGTCCTGCAGGTTGATCCAGCGCCCATGATTGCCAAAGGCGTTGGCCATCCTGATGTTCTGGAGCCCGATCGTATCGCCGACGTAATCGGTGGGGAGGGCGGAAAAGGCGGCGAACGCCACGACGTTCTCGGCCAGGGCCTCCCGCCTATCGGTGGGGATGATCTCGGTGGGCTTCGCGGCCACCGACAGCCAGTAGAGAAAGCCCGCAACCAGAACGAAGCTCCCCAACATCATGAGGGGGCCGATTTGCGCGGCCCCCGCGCGGCTTCCCAGCTTAGTGGCCATTCTGCCTTCCTATGTGCTCTACCGAATTCCCGTTGACGGAGGGCCGCAGGACCCCCCGGCTACCAAACCGTGGCCATACGCTCCACAGACCGTAGAGCATACTATCGCACAAGTTCGATGAGCGCCATATCCGCGGCGTCGCCCCGGCGGTTGCCGAGCTTGAGGATCCTAGTGTACCCTCCTGGCCGCTCCATGTACCGTGGACCGATCTCGGCGAAGAGCTTTGCCTGCACCTCGCGGTCGGCGATCTTCCTCGCCACCTGGCGACGCGCGTGCAGGTCGCCCCTCCGGCCGAGCGTGATCAGGCGCTCCACATAGGGGCGCAGCTCCTTTGCCTTGGCCGTCGTCGTGGTGATGCGCTCATGGCGCAGCAGCGAGGTCGCCATGTTCCTGAGCATGGCCCGTCGGTGGCTTCGGGACCTCGAGAGGCCCCGGCCCTTCTTGCGGTGACGCATCGCCGGAGGCTCCTCTGGTTTCTACTCTTCGGGTCCGACGGGCACTGGCTCGTCGACGTAGAAGAGCCGCCCGTCGTCCCCGCGCTCCATCTTCATCCCAAGCCTCAGGCCGTGCCCGGCCAGGATTTCGTGGACCTCGGTGACTGACTTCCTGCCGAAGTTGTCGATCCTGAGCACCTCTGCCTCCTCCAGCACCACTAGGTCCCCAAGCGTGTGGATCGACTCCTTTTGGAGCGAATTGCGCGAGCGCACACTCAGCTCGGCGACGTCCTCGATCGGCTTGTTCATCAGCGCCAGCGTCGCCTCGGGGACCGGCGTCCGCGACTGGCCGCCCTGCTCCGGCGGACCACCCTCGGCGAAGTAGTGCATGTACTTGAGGTGCAGCCGCACCAGCTCCGCGGCGTAGCGGACCGCGCTCTCGGGAGTTACCGACCCGTCGGTCTCGACCCGGATGGTCAGCCGGTCAAAGTCGGTGCGCTGTCCGACCCGGGTCTCTTCCACCCGGAAGTTGGCCCTCCGCACCGGGTTGTAGACCGCGTCGATCCTCACGAAGTCCACCGGCGCGCCAGGTGGCAGCGGCTGCTGCTCCGCCAGGACGAAACCCTGCCCCTTGTTGACGTGGAGCTCCAGGTGAGTCTCCCGGTCGTCATCGAGCGTGAAGAGGTGATGATCCGGGTTGTGGATCGTGACGGCCCCCGGCCCCCGGATCTTGCCAGCGGTCACAGGCCCCCGCTTCCTTGCGTGCAGCTCCAGGATCGCCTCGTCGACATCGTCGTCGAGCGACACTACCAGCGACTTCAGATTCTGGATGACCTGGTGCACATCCTCGACTACCGAAGGGATCGCCTGATGCTCGTGCAACACCCCCTCGATCCGGAATCCCCGTACGGCGGCGCCCCGTAGCGATGCCAGCAGCACCCGGCGTACGGCGTTGCCGAGCGTGTGGCCATAGCCCCGCTCAAGGGGCTCGAGCACGAAGTCGGCGGAGCGGCCATCTGCCGACTCCTCGGCAATCTCGACCCTTTCGGGGAGGACCAGGCCTGTCAGATCGATCTCCGGATTCACCCTTGGTTTTCCCCCTGTATCACTTGCCCTGTATCACTTGGAGTAGAGCTCGACGATAAGCTGTTCCTGGGCCGGGAGCGGTATGTCGCCGCGCATCGGCACTCTGAGGACCCGGCCGACCCTCTTCTTCTCGTCCAGAGCCAGCCAGTCCGGAAGGGGCGGCCGCAGCCGCGACTCGAGATTCGCGGCCACCAGCTCCAGGTCCCGCGAGCGCTCCCGCAGAGCGACTTCGTCGCCCGTGGACAGCCGGTAGCTCGCGACATCGACGCGCGACCCGTTCACGAGCACATGCCCATGCGATACCAGCTGCCTGGCTTGCCGGCGGCTGGAGGCAAGGCCCAGACGGAAGACCACGTTGTCAAGCCGGATCTCGAGAGCCACGACCAGGTTCTCGCCGGTGACTCCGGCGCGGTTGGCCGCGTACCTGAACAGATTGCGGAACTGCTTCTCCTGAAGCCCGTAGATGCGCTTCACCTTCTGCTTCTCACGCAGCTGGATCGCGTAGTCCGACTGCTTGCGCCTGCGAGCCCCGGCGGGGCCCTGGTGGCCGGGCGGGTACTGGCGACGATCGAGGCCGCACTTGCCGGTGGCGCACTTGACGCCCTTGATGTGCAGGTGTTGCCCCTCTCGGCGGCAGAGCTTGCTGACGGGACCGGTGTATCTGGCCATCAGACCCGCCGCTTCTTGGGTGGCCTGCACCCGTTGTGCGGCAGCGGGGTGACATCGTGGATGGACTGCACCGTGAGGCCCGCAGCGGCGAGCGACTGTATCGCCGACTCGCGCCCCGATCCTGGCCCCTGAACGCGCACCACCAATCTGCGCACCCCCATCGCCACGGCTTCCCGCCCAACCTGCTCGGCGGCCACCGTCGCGGCGAAGGGTGTCGACTTCTTCGAGCCCTTGAACCCTGCAGTACCAGCCGAGCCCCAGAGCAGCACGTTGCCAGCCTCGTCGGCTATCGTGATCATGGTGTTGTTGAAGGTCGCCCTGATGTGGGCGACGGCGTCGGCCGCCACGACCTTCTTGGCCTTCCTTCTTCCGCTAGACTTGGGCGCTGCCAAGGGGCACTCTCCGATTCTCGGTGGCTAGCAGCCCGTGGATAATCTCGCGCGAGCACCGAGAGCGGCGAAGCGCTCCGCTGGCAAGGCGCGACGAAGCGGTCCGCGGATGCGCCCGGGCGAGCACAGAGAGGGGCGAAGCGCCGGGCTGGCAAGGCGCTTTGCGGGGCGCATGGCGGAGCCATTCGCCCAAGAAGCAACGCAGAGCAGGGCGATCCAGCACGGATGCAGCGCCCCTCGAATGCCGCCAGGGAGCATTCTGCGGGCCGCATGGGCTGGTAGCAGCGCTACCGGCCCAAGGAGCAACGCAGAGCGAAGCCCCGGGTACGGGCATTGTAGACCACGGATTACACATTGTAAGGCATAGATGACAGTATGGATAGGCGAGCGAAGCGATCCAGCGCCGCCCGAATGCCGTGGGAGGCTTGTCCACGGGCTGCTAGGGCTGGGAGGGGTGGTGGCATTCTCTCGGGTCGAGCTACTTCTTCGGCGCCTTCTTCTTGCCCGCGATGGCGCGGCGCGGCCCCTTCTTGGTACGGGCGTTGGTGTGCGTCCTCTGGCCGCGCACCGGTAGGCCGCGACGGTGGCGGAGGCCCCGGTAGCAGCCGATGTCCATGAGGCGCTTGATGCTCATGGAGACCTCGGTTCGGAGAGTGCCCTCCACCCTGTAGCGCTGCTCGAGCTCGCGGCGCAGGCGGCTCGCGTCCTCCTCGGTGAGTTCGTAGGTGCGAAGCCGCGGGCTGATCCCGGTCGCGGCGAGAAGCTGCCTGGAGGTCGAGCGCCCCACCCCGTAGATGTAGGTGAGCGCCACCTCGATGCGCTTGCTCCGCGGAAGGTCGATTCCGGCGATTCTGGCCATGGCGCTTCCTGTGCTGCCCTATCCCTGCCGTTGCTTGTGGCGGGGATTGCGGCTGCAGATGATCCGCACCACCCCCCGGCGCCGCACCACGCGGCAGTACTCGCACATGCGCTTCACGCTCGTTCGCACCTTCACGCTCTAGACTCGTCCTTCTGGCTGAGGCCCACCGTGACCGCCGCCGGGTGCTTGCACACCACCCGGCGAAGAATGTGGCACAGCTGTTAAGCGTAGCGCCACCGCGGACGAAAGGGAAGGGGGAGGCCGGATTCACAGGGGGGCCGGATACAGGGGCGGGCCGGAACTCCCGCCACCTGCTCTCCATCGCTACGTCCGTGCGCCTTCTAGGAGCATCGTCTCCGACGGACGCGCGGCCAAGCGGATTTGCCTACATAGGCACGATGCCTACCACTGGAACTCCGCAGTCAGGAAGGGAAGCGGCACGGTGATGCCGTCCTGTCGCAGCTCGTCTCCGCCGGGCTCGCGTGGAGGCCAGATGCCGAGCGCATTCCGAGTGAAGAAGAGGTTGGCCACCGATGCGCGGATCGCCCACGATCCGACATCTCGGCCCCACCCGACGTCCACCCGGTGGTATATCGGGAGGCCCCGCGCGATCGGGGAGCGGAGCGAAACCCGGGCCGACCAGGTGTGCGCACCGTACCTCAGGGACGGTGCCAGCTCGAGCTCGTGGTCCCGGTGAAAGCGTGGCGTGTACCTCCCCCGCAGCCCCGTCTCGTACACGACGCGCGCCCACCGGTAGCCTCCCAGCAGAGACAGCCCCCGTCTGCGCACCAGGCTCCACGACACCTCCACGCCGCCCATATCGGCACTGCCACGGTGCCACTCGTCAGGAGTCTGAATCGGAGTCTGCCAGCCCTGCTCATGAGGCTCGATCAGCCGAAGGTGGTCGAGTTCGCGAAGGTACCCGTCCACGCGCAGCCGAAGGGCTCCGAGGGTACCGCCCACCCCGACTGTAAGCTCGGTGTTGCTCGAGACCGGCGACTCCCCGACCGGGAAGAGCAGGTCGAAGGACGTCTCGATCGCGTCGGGCCTCTCTTCGGCCCGAAGCGATCCGAGCGCCTGACGCGAGCTGGACGCCGCCGCCCTCGCCGACCAGCTACCCAGCTCGTAGGAGAGCTCCGCGTACCCGGAAGCGGTGCTCTCCAGCCCCACGAAATGGTCGGCCCTCAGGCCACCGCCCAGAACCACGCCCGCTCCCAGCGGCGCGGCGACGGTGGCGTAGGCGGCGAGCCGACCAAGACTCCCGTCGATGTCCATATACGAGTAGTAGTCCAGCGTGGTGCTCCCGCGCGATTCCTGATCCACCGCGAAGCCGGAAGCCTGTACGGCCGCGACCATCGTTGCGAGGCGGCTCCGCCATGTAGCCCTTACCTCGGCGCTTGTCTGGCGCATGCCTCCGTCGTCGATGGCCGCTGTGTCGGTGGGCGGCCATCCAGGCGAGCAGTAGTCGAGCTCGTAGGCCCAGTTCCGGAACCAGCTGTGCCCAACTGTCGCGTCGACGATCCCGCCTGATCCAATCCGCTGGCGGTACAGCACCGACACAGCCCCGCTGCTCAGGTCCGTGTCGCGCAGCATCCCCTCCCACTCCTCCTCCTCGAAGTGCGACCCGTTGCCGGGGGCCCCGTGCATTCGACTCGGGCAGCCGGTAGCATCATCCAGGTCGTTGAATGACTCGGTGCTCAGGTAGCCAGTCACCGAGAGGCGCTCCATGTCGCCCCGATCAGCGACGATCTTGGCGAGCAAATCCTGAAAGAAGTAGGGAAACCCTCGGTCGCGCAGCCCTAGCATCTCCATCCCACGGGCGAATGCGTCGATGTAGGAACGCCGACCCGCCACCAAATAGGACTTGCCCCCCCCAATGGGGCCCTCGACCGTCACTCCAGACGAAAGAGCCCCGATCTCTGCAACCACCCGTCGCCGATCGTGCGAGCCGTCCCTCGTCGAGACCCGCATCGCCCCCGAAAGCGAGCCCGTGCCGATCCCTTCCCCGGCCGACCCCGGCACAACCTCGACGCTGGCAATCGCGCTCGGGGGCAGCGAAGAGAAGAAGCCAGCCAAGTTCAGCGGATTGAAGAGACGGATGCCGTCTAGCAAGAGGGGCGTTCCGTATGCGGCCACGCCCCGAATGTACGGCACCGACGCCATGTCCGTCGTCGAGGAGGCTGCGGGCGAGAGCTCGGTCACGCGCATGACATCGGCCACAACAACCGTCGGCACCGTGCGCACCATTTCGGTATCCACCAGGTAGCGGTCAGGCAGACCCGATAGCGGCCCCCCCGACCATGTGGCCACCCCCGTTACCTCCAGTCCTTCAAGTTCGGCCGGAAGCGCGGTTAGCACCACGTTGACTGCGTCCTCCGGCAGAATATGGAAGGCGCGCTCCCAGAGCGCGTACTCTGGGAGCTCCACTCTCAGATGAACGCCACCGGGACCCCCCTCCACCCCGGGGATCATGAAAGCGCCGTAGCTGTCCGTGACCCCGGTCGCCATCCGAGTGTCGTCCGCCCACTCCACGGTCACCCGTGCTCCCTCCAGCGGGGTGAGGCCGACGCTGTCGCGGACAACGCCGGCAACCACGGTCTGCTGCAGGAGGAGTGCGGCTGCGGTGGTGGCCGTCACTGGGGGGTCTCCACCGAGTCGTCGCCTGGCCAGGGGGGAGGACGCCATCCGCATCGGGTTCCGGACGACTCGATCGAGACCTCGATCGAGTCCACAACTTCTCTACCAATCGCGTCCTTGAAGGTGACGGCCAGGTATCCCGACTCCTCGACCTTGCCAGTGATCGTCCTCGACGTGCCCCAGAAGAGCCCGGACCAGGTGTAGTTGAAGGGCGTCATGCCCCCGTCCGCATCGGCTCGCCAGGTGCACGGCTCCGCGTCCGGGTGCACCTTCCTCGGCCCGCTGATCCACGTCGACCGCGGCAGACCGGGGTCGTAGAACCAGAGGGCGTGCCAGTCGCGGCCCATGCCGCGGTCGCTGCCAAGATCCTTGTCAAGCTGATCAAAGGGCGACATCCATGCACGATCCCGATAGTGCACCTCGTACCGCCCGTGCAGAAAGTGAATTCCTCGGAGCTGCGCACGGCCGGACCAGGAATAGTACTTGAAGACAGGTGCGCCACTGTCTCCTTTCTTGTTGTAGTAGTCCAGTTGGACAGTGCATAGGATTTTCACCGTTGCCTTATCACCGTCGTTATCCTGTATATCTGGATGGACACCCTCATACGGAACGTTTTCGTCTTTGCACGTCTCCAGCACCTCTCCGCGAGTCCATCCAGTGACAAAACCAACCTTGTCCAGCATCTCGTGCTTGACTGCACCACCCCAGACGCTCACAATCTCGATCGTCGGATCCTCGGGATCGACCTCGATGTGTAGGGGCGGCTCACTCTCCTGCCGTCTTCTTATTCCTTCTCTCGTACGAGCAATCATGCCAAGAGCGACACTGCGATCCGTGAGCAGCGTGTCCACCTTGACCACCGCCGCATCCGAATGGCGACAATAGTATTTGAACGGCCACTTGCCGCACTTGTCGTGCAACACCTCTGGATCCGCCACTTCCTTCCCAACCGGGTTCCGCACCACACCAGGCTGGCCCACGGTCATCGTGTCCCTCATGAAACCAACCCCGGAACAGTGGGAGTTGATCAGAAAGTACTGCCTCGGCGGAAACCACTTGGTCGGATGCCCGAACCCTCTCACGCCCGAGGGGCCTGCAGTGCACCTATTCGATGAATCAGGATCCGGATCCGGATGGTAAGTCTGAATGGAGTACCCAGCCTGCAAGCTGCTGTCTGGCGAGAATCGGCGCAAATCGGCCGCTGGCTCCGCGTAACCCACCCCAACCTCGAAGGCGAGCATCTTGTGCGGCACCCCCACAGCGTCCGCGACCTCCATGACCGCGAGCTCGGCGGACTCGTCGGTCACCCCGATCGCGATCCGGTTCGCCTCCTCGTCGACCGCCAGCGACACCACTCCCGGCAGCGCGAATATCCTTCCCCGGAGGAGGGCCCGCTCGACGGCCAGCTCCAAGAAGGAGTAGCTGACCTCGCGCTACACGAACGCCGCCGAATATCCAAGGGATCCGGCCATCAGCCCCGTCACCGCAGACCGCGCCGCCGGGAATCCGGCACGGTCCTTCCTCCGCATCGCCACCACCATCCGGTCCTCGCTCCCCGGTTCGTAGTGGAACCCGGCGAATCCCGGCACCTGTCGGGCCAGCTCCATCATGTGGGCGTCCTCGCCCAGATTGTAGTCGTCCCCCACCGCGGCCCGGGCGTACTCCGCATCGATTGCGCCCCGGGGACCGGACGTGACGTCGGGCTCGATGCAACCCTGAACAAACGCCGCCGATGCCACGATCAGGCCGAGTACCAGCGGCCTACGGCTGACCTCATAAGGTGGGTGGTGTGGGTGGGCGGGCCATTCGGAGTCTGGCCATTCTTCTGTCCCTTCGGAAGGGGATAGTCGGCTCTTCACCTGTCGTAGTGGGTGGGGAGCACCCGAAGCTGGACCATAGCGCGACTGGAGGGCCTTGCAAATGAGACGGTCCGACAGTGGTGTGAGAGTGGCGTGATGCCGTGTGATAGCGGTGTGACAGTGAGGGAAGGGGGGTGAGACGCGGGAGGAAGCGGGCGTGCCGCCGCCGCCAGCCTCTCTCGCAGAGGTGGCAAGGGAACATATGCGGAGTACGCATGAGTTGGCGCGAACCGTTGCTCCGAATCGGAGACACCATGCGGACACCTGCTCATTGGAAAGGAACCCGGCGTCTCGGCAGCTTACCCGGATGCATAGCGTGCTCGGGAGTTGCCTGCCCGGACTGGTGCCCACAGCCATCCGGGCGTCATTGCTCGGGGTCGTTTCTGCGCTCTGCGCGCTGCACCCGAGGGCGATCGTCGCCCAGGAGGTCTCGCTGACAGGCCCAGGCACCTCGGGGCTGGATGCGATTCTGCGGGTCTACTTACAAGCGTCCGCTCCGGGGGGCTTCCAGATGAGCTACTGCTCGCCCTATGGCGTAAACATTTGTTTCGACGACGACCACGAGGACCGCGGTGCAGAATAGCCGGGTGCCGGACCGATGCAGACGTCAACGACCTTGCCGCCGATGTCGCGCGGGTCGCGCGGGAGCGTCTCGACGACGCCCGCGGTCGCGCAGGCCGTCTACGCGCTCTCGAGGCTGGGGTGCCATCCGGTCTATTCCGCCTTGACAGGGGAGCGAGGAGGCTGACTTCCAGATCGCCGACCAAGCCTTCAAGCTTCGTCAACCGGAGGCTCATTCCCGGGTCGGAAGAGACTCTCCATCCTGCACATTCGCATCGCCCCAGATGGCGCCACCGGTCAGCACGAGCGGCCCCTCCGCGGTGACCGCGACGGTGTGCTCGAAGTGGGCCGAGAGCGAATGGTCGGCGGTCACCACCGTCCAGTCGTCGCTCAGCGTGCGGATCTCGTCGGTGCCAGTGCCGAGCATCGGCTCGATGGCCAGGACCATGCCCACCTCCAGGCGCACGCCCTCGCCCCGTTCGCCCACGTTGGGCACTTGCGGCTCCTCGTGAATTGACCGGCCGATCCCATGGCCCACAAGATCCCGGAAGATCGCGTGGCCGGTCGGGCGCACCCATTCAACCACCGCCGCGCCGATGTCGCCCACATGCCCTCCCGGCGTGGCCGCGGCCACCGCTGCGCCGAGTGCGCCGTAGGTGGCCTCCATCAGGAGGGCTGCCTCCCTGCCGACCTCGCCGACCGGAAAGGTGTAGGCCGAATCCGCGCACCAGCTGCGCCGCCTCACGCCGACATCGATGGTGACGATCTCGCCCTCGCGGAGCATTCGCTCGGAGGGTATTCCGTGCACGACCTCCTCGTTCACGCTGACGCAGGCGCTCGCCGGGAAGCCGTATAGCCCTTTGAAGGCGGGAACGGCACCCCGGTGCGAGCGTACGAAATCGTCCACAAAGCGGTCGAGCTCGGCGGTGGCGGCCCCAGGCCTGACCAGCGGCTCGATCTCGGCGAAGAGCGAGGAGATGATCGCCCCGGCGCGCGCCATGTCGCGGATCTCGGCCGGGGACTTTCTGTGGACTCTCTTCCCCTTGCTCCTGGCGAGGGGGGTCACTGCGGGCGTCCCGGTGGCACCGGCGTTACACATGACAGATTGTACCCACTATCTGTCTACAATTCGCGCGTCAGTCGCGAGGCGGTCGCACGCCGCAGGAGGTCTAACCACGGGCTGCTAGCCCGCCGCAGTGCGCAGCGCCGCGTACACGTCGTGTATGCCTCCCTGGCCGTCAACCCTCCTGAGGACGCCCCGCTCCTCGTAGAGACGGACGAGCGGCACCGTGTCCCTGCGGTAGACGGCCAGACGCTTCCGGACCGTCTCGGGGCGGTCGTCGGCCCGGTGGATGAGCGGCTCGCCGGTGTCGTCGCAGAACCCCTCGCGCTCCGGGGGATCGAAGTGCACGTTGTAGACGCGCCCGCCAGGAGAGGAGCGACGCCCCGAGATGCGCTTCACGATCACCTCCTCGGGTGCCTCGAGCAGGCAGACTCGGTCGACCGCTCGCCCCGCCTTCGCGAGGGTGTAGTCCAGCGCCTCGGCTTGGGCAACCGTGCGGGGAAAGCCATCGAAAACCACTCCCCGACCGGGAGATGTGGCGTTGAGGGTCTCGCCCACGAGACCGACGATCACCTCGTCGGGGACTAGCTCGCCAGCCTCCATGTAGCTCCGCGCCTCCTTGCCCGGGGCGGTGCCACGCTCGAGCGCCGTGCGGAGCAGGTTGCCGGTCGAGAGGTGGTCCCAGTCGCTCTCGCGCGCCAGACGGACACCCTGCGTCCCCTTCCCGACGCCCGGGGGGCCGAGCAGCACGACCACCCGGCCCGCACTACGGTTGTTACGCATACTGGGCCGACCGCTTGCCGTCACATGTACCTACATGTACCTGCCGCGACCCCGCATCTTCACCCGCCCCTTCTTCATGAAGCCGTCGTAGCGACGCAGCAGAAGGTCCTGTTGCGCCTGCTGCACGGTGTCGAGGCCGACGCCCACCACGATCAGGAGGCTGGTGCCGCCGAAGAGGAAGGTCTGGATGTCGAAGATGTCGAAGATCCAAAAGGGCAGCAGAGCGATCAGCGCCAGGTAGATCGAACCCGGGAGGGTGACGCGCGTCAGGATGCGGTCGATGTACTGGGCCGTGCGCGTCCCGGGCTTCACGCCGGGGATGAAAGCGCCCTGCTTCTTCAGATTCTGGGCGAGATCGGCCGGGTTGAAGATGATCGCCGTGTAGAAGTAGGCGAAGAAGATGATGAGGGCGGCGTAGGCGATCGAGTACGCCAAGCTCCCCGGCTGGAAGATCGCCGCCAGATCCTGGAAGAGGCCAACGGAGCTGAAGGCCGCGATCGTGCCCGGCACCACTATGAAGGACTGGGCGAAGATGATTGGCATGACGCCAGCCGAGTTGACCTTGAGGGGAATGAAGCTCTTCTGGCCCTCCCGGATGCGCCCGCGGCCGACAACCTTGCGCGGGATCTGAATCGGAATCTTGCGGGCCGCCATCGTCATGGCGACGACGCCAGCGGTGATCCCGATTACGACCGCAAGGAGCGCCACGACCTCGAAGAGCCCGATCTGGCCACCGCTCAACGACTCCCAGGTGCGGGCGACCGCCGCGGGGAAGCCCTGGATGATCGAGAAGAAGATCATGAGCGACATCCCGTTGCCCAGCCCCCGCTCTGTGATCTGCTCGCCCATCCACATTATGAAGACCCCACCGACCGTGAGCACCACCACCGTCGTGGAGACGAACCCAAACCCCGGATTCGTCACCGCGCCCGGCAGATTCAGCAGGAAGGAGGCGTACGCGTACGACTGCACAAGGCAGAGGAGCACCGTCGTATAGCGGGTCCACTGGGTGAGCTTCTTGCGGCCCTCCTCGCCCTCCTTCTGCAGCTTCTCGACCGTCGGGAAGACGGCTGCGAGGAGCTGGAACATGATGCTCGCAGAGATGTACGGCATGATGCCGAGTGCGAAGATCGTCGCGCGAGAGAGCCCGCCCCCCACGAACATGTCGTAGATGCCCAGGAAGGTCTGGTCCATCTGGCCAGTGAAGGCCTGGAGCGCGCCTACATCGATGCCCGGGACCGTGATGTGCGACCCAAGGCGGTAGATGAGCATCATTAGGAGCGTGAAGAGGATCTTCCTCTTCAGCTCGGGAACCCTGAGCAGGGTCGGGATTGGATTGGCCACGGTCGCCGTAACTCCCCGCTGCTAGCTGTCGCCGTCCGGGCCCACCGTCTCGGCAGGGGCGGGGCTACGATCAAGGAGTGTCAGGGAGCCGCCCGCTGCCTCGATCTTGCGGCGCGCCGATGCGGAGGCCGCGTGCACCGAGCAGCTGAGCGCAGACTCGACGTCCCCGTCGCCCAGGATCTTGACTGGACGCCGTAGCGATCGGATCAGGCCGACGGCTCTGAGCGTCTCCGGCGTCACCTCGGCACCAGCCAGCTCGAGATCGGCCACGTTGACCACCTGGTACTCGACCCGGTTGCGGTTCCTGAAGCCACGCTTCGGAATTCGGCGCTGCAGCGGCATCTGCCCGCCCTCGAACCAGGCCGGGATGCTGCCGCCGGAACGGGACTTCTGGCCCTTGTGGCCTCGTCCTGCCGTCTTGCCCTTCCCCGACCCCGGGCCCCTGCCCACACGCTTGCGCGCGCGACGGGGGTTGGGGCTGGGGAGGTTGTGTAGCTCGATCATCGGTATCAGTCCTCCGCCCCCTCGGGGAGCTCGGTCACCTCGACCAGGTAGTCTACCTTGGCCACCATGCCGCGGATGGCGGGCGAGTCGTTGTGGACGACGGCCTGCTGGTGGCGTCTGATCCCGAGCGCCCTCAGCGTGCGCCGCTGGGACTTGAGCCGCTTCACGCCGCTTCGAACCTGGGTGATCCTGATCCGCCTAGCCACGCTTGCCCACCCACAGATCTTCTACCGCGATGCCGCGCTCGATCGCCACCTCGTACGCCGTCACCAGCTCCTCGAGGCCCTGCATCGTGGCCCGCACGACGTTGACCGGATTGTTGCTGCCGAGGCTCTTCGTGAGGATGTCGGTTATCCCGGCCGCCTCGACCACGGCCCTCACCTGACCGCTCGCGATGACGCCCGTACCGGGGGCCGCGGGCCGCATCAGCACACGCCCAGCGCCCCACCGTCCGGTAATCTCGTGCGGAATCGTGCCACGGACGACCGGCACCTCGATCATGTCGCGTCTCGCCCGCTCGAAGGCCTTGCGAATCGCCTCGGCGACCTCGTTGGCCTTAGCCAGCGCGATGCCGACCCGGCCCGACTGGTTGCCCACCGCCGCCAGCGCCGTGAAGGAGAAGCGCCGTCCACCCTTGACCACCTTCGCGACGCGGTTGATGTGGATCAGGTTCTCGACCTGCTCGGCACCCTCTGGCGGGCCCCTTCTGTCCCTAGCGGCCATCAGAAGACCAGCCCTCCGGCCCTCGCACCCTCGGCGAATGCCCTCACGCGACCGTGGTAGCGGTACCCGCCCCGGTCGAAAACGACGGCTTCAATCCCCCGCTCCCGGGCCCGGGCTGCCAGCAGGCTCCCGAGCGCTCTGGCGACCGCGACCTTCCGACCCCCATCGTCGTCGGCGGCAGCGCCCTCCCTCAGCTCCGGCGCCAGCGTCGAGATGCCGACCAGGGTGCGGTGGGAGTCGTCGTCCACTACCTGGCCCTCGAGGTTGCGGAGCGATCGGAAGACCACCAGGCGCGGCCGATCGGCCGTCCCGCGAACCTTCTTGCGAATGCGCACATGCCGCCGCCATCGCTGGAGGCGGCGGCTCTTCCTCAGCTTGCTCGGATTTATCCTCGTCATGACCCGGCCGTCTTGCCGGCCTTCCGCCGGACGTGTTCACCTTGGTACCTGATGCCCTTCCCCTTGTAGGGCTCGGGGGGACGCAGCGCCCTGATCTCGGCTGCGACGTGCCCGACGCGCTGCTTGTCCGGCCCCTTCACGACGACCGTCGTCTGGTTCGGGACCTCGAAGGCGATCCCCTCCGGGGCCGAAACCTCGACGGGATGCGAAAAGCCGAGCTCGAGGGTTAGCCCCCCTCCGCTGGCCTTTGCGCGATACCCCACTCCCACGATCTCGAGGGTCTTGCTGAAGCCGGTGCTCACGCCCTCGACCATGTTCGCCACGAGTGCCCTCGTGAGTCCGTGGAGCGCCCGGTGGTGCTTCTGGTCGGTGGGCCGCCTGACGACGAGCGTCTGCCCCTTCTCCTCGCCCCAATCCACCGAGATGGGTGACTTGACGTTCATCTCCAGCTCGCCCAGCGGCCCCTTGGCGGCGAAGCGCCGACCGTCTAGCGCCACCGTCACCCCAGCGGGGACCTGCACCGGCGCTTTGCCAATACGCGACATGGTCCCCCCTACCAGACGACCGCCAGAAGCTCGCCGCCGACCTGCGCCTCCCGCGCGCCCCGGTCGGAGAGAAGGCCCTTGGAGGTGGAGAGCATCGCCATGCCGAGACCGCTCCGCACGCGGGGAATATCGCCTACTCCGACGTAGCGTCGGCGCCCCGGACGCGACACCCGTTCTATGCGCCGGATGATCGGCCGCCCCTCGTAGTACTTGAGGTACACGCGCACCAGACCGTGCCTGCCGTCGCTGAGCACCTTGTAGTCGTGTACGAAGGCGTTCTCCTTGAGCAGACGCGCGATCTCGACCTTGAGCTTCGAGAGCGGGATATCGGCCCAGCGGTGCCCGGCGCCGCTGGCGTTGCGTATCCGGGTCAGCATGTCCGCGATCGGATCGGTCATCATGGTGCTGCTAGTCCTGACTCCTGGCTATGAGGATGGCGTGCCGTCTTGCGGGGCCGCCGCCGCCCCGCCCTGCCCGCCGACAATCAAGGGCACTCCGCCCCGGAAGGGAAATCCCAGCAGCGAGAGGAGCGCGTAGGCCCGGTCGTCCCGGTCGGTGGAGGTGACGACAGTCACGTCCATCCCGTGGATGCTCTTGACCTTGTCGTAGTCCACCTCTGGGAAGACGATCTGCTCCCTGACCCCCGCCGTGTAGTTGCCCCTGCCGTCGAAGGAGCGGGTGTTCAGCCCCCGAAAGTCGCGAATTCGCGGGACGGCCACCGAGACGAAGCGATCCAGGAACTCCCACATTCTGCGCCTGCGAAGCGTCACCATGGCACCCACGGGCATCCCCTCGCGCAGCCGGAAGTTGGAGATCGACCTGCGGGCCCGCGTGATCACGGCCCTCTGGCCCGAGATCGCCGCGAGCTCCCCCGCCACCGACTCGAGGAGCTTCCGGTCCCTACTGCCCTCGCCGACGCCGACATTCAGCGTGACCTTGACGACATGGGGGATCTGGTGCGCGTTGGTGAAGCCGAACTGCTCCTGGAGGGCGGGACGGGCCACCTCCCGGTAGTGCGCATAGAGGCGCGGCTCGGGGGCTGCGGGGGAGCTGCCATTGGCGGCGGCCTTCCTGGCCGCCTTGGCGGCGCTCATCGGCTCGGCCTCGGGATGGGGTTGCCGTTCCTGACCGCGATCCGCTCCTTGCGCCCGTCGGGCTCCAGCCGCATTCGCACCCGCGAAGCCTCGCCCGCCGCGGGCTCGATCAACATGACGTTCGATATGTGGATCGGCGCCTCGAAGGTGATTATCCCTCCCTCCGGGTTGGCCTGCGATGGCCGCGAGTGACGCTTTCTCATGTTGACACCCTGGACCACCACGCGGCCGGCCTTGCGGTCCACCCGCAGGACGGCGCCTTCCAGGTCGCGGTGGTTGCCCCGGATGACCCGCACCCGGTCGCCCCTCACGATCCTGCCCGCTGGGTGAGCCATCGTCAGAGCACCTCGGGAGCCAGGGAGACGATCCTCATGTAGCGCTTCTCGCGGAGCTCGCGCCCGACGGGACCGAAGATACGGGTACCGCGGGGCTCGCGCTGCTGGTTAATCAGGACGGCCGCGTTGTCATCGAAGCGGATGTAGGTGCCGTCGCGGCGGCGCATCTCCTTAGCCGTGCGCACCACGACAGCCTCCGTAACCTCGCCGCGCTTGACCGGCGCATTCGGCACGGCCTCCTTGACCGTCACGACCACCCGGTCGCCGATGCGGGCGTAGCGGCGCCTGGATCCACCCAGGACCCGGATGCAGAGCGCTCGCTTCGCGCCCGTATTGTCGGCGATCCTCAGGACCGACTCTTGCTGAATCATCGTTCAACTCGTCCGCTCGACCCGTTCGACCACGCGCCACCGCTTCGTCTTGGAGCGGGGGCGGGTCTCCATGATCGACACCGTGTCGCCTACCTGAAATGCGTTGTCCTCGTCGTGCGCATGGTACCTCTTGGTGCGCTTGACCTGCTTGCCGTAGAGGGGGTGTGCAAAGCGCCGCTCCACCATCACAGTCACCGTCTTGTCGGCGCGGTCGGCGACGACCACGCCAGTGCGAACCTTGCGCCGACGGCGCCCAGTAACCGAACCGTTACTCATCGCCGCCTCGCTCGGCCGCTCTGCGCTCGTGCAGAATAGTCTTGATACGCGCGATGTCGCGCCGGACCTCCCTGGGGAGTTTAGGATTCTCGAGCTGCATGATTCCGCTCCGAAAGCGCAGACGGAACTGCTCCAGCCTGAGCTCCCCGAGCCGGTGCACCAGCTCGGCGCTATCCAGCTCTCTGACTTCCTCTGCCTTCACCCTATCGCTCCCGAATGTGTACGCCGCAAGTCGAAATCACAGCTGCTCCTCCCGCTCCACAAAGCGAGTCTTCACCGGCAGCTTGAAGGAGGCAAGCTGCATGGCACGGCGCGCCGTCTCGATCGGAACCCCCTCGAGCTCGAACATCATGCGCCCGGGCTTGACCACCGCGACCCACTGCTCCGGGTTGCCCTTCCCCTTCCCCATGCGCGTCTCGGCAGGCTTCTTCGTGACCGGCTTGTCGGGGAAGATCCGGATCCAGACCTTCCCCCCCCTCCTGACGTGGCGGGTGATCGCGACACGAGCCGACTCGATCTGGCGGTTGGTGATCCAGCTCGCCTCGAGCGCCTGAAGGCCGTATTCGCCGAAGGCGACCGTGTTTCCGCGATACGCCTTGCCGCGCATCTTTCCCTTGTGGGTCTTGCGGCGCCGGATCCGCTTCGGTGCGAGCATCTTGGCGCTCCTATGCGGCCGGGCCGGCGGAGTAGGTGCGGCCGAAGCGATCCTCGATCACCTCGCCCTTGAAGATCCAGCACTTCACGCCCACGACTCCGTAGGTGGTGTGCGCCTCGACGCAGGCGTAGTCGATCTCCGCGCGCAGCGTGTGGAGCGGCACACGGCCCTCGTTGTACCCCTCGCGCCGGGCTATCTCGGCCCCGCCCAGGCGGCCCGCGCACTGGATGCGTATCCCCTCGGCGCCAGCCCGCATCGCCGACTGGACGGCCCGCTTCATCGCCCGTCGGTAGGAGATGCGTTGGCGCAGCTGGTGGGCTACGTTGTCGGCGACCAGACGCGCGTTCATCTCCGGCCGGTTGATCTCCTCCACATTGACCGAGACCTCGCTGCTCGTGAGGACCGAGAGCTCCTCGCGCAGCTTGTCGACCTCGGCGCCCCGCTTCCCGATCACGACGCCAGGGCGCCCGGTGTGCAGGGTGACGACCAGCTTGGAGGGGGTGCGGGAGATCTCGACCGTGGCGAGCGCGGCGTGATGAAGGCGCCGGTGCAGATAGGACCGAATGACGTGGTCCTCCTTCAGCTGGGCCGGCATCTCGCCGGGCTTGCTGGGGTACCAGCGCGAGCGCCAGTCGGCCACGATGCCGAGCCTGAAGCCGTGCGGGTGCGTCTTCTGACCCATCGCGCCTAGCCTTCCTTCGCTTCCACTACCACGGTGATGTGACTGGTCCTCCTGCGGCGCGGCTTGGGTCTCCCCATCGCCCCGGCCCGCCAGCGCCGGTGCGTAGGACCCCCGTCGACGAAGATCCGCCGCACCCTCAGCTCGTCGATGTCGAGCGGCTCGCCCTCCTCGTCGGCCTTCTCGCGCACATTCGCGACGGCCGAGAGCAGCGTCTTCTCGACCGGAATCGACGCGGCCCTCTTCGAGAAGCGAAGCGCCGACATGGCGTCGCTCACCGACCGGCCGCGTATCTGGTCCGCGACCAGGCGAACCTTCCGGGGACTCATTCTAATCTCCCTTGCAACCGCGCGCGCTTCCATGACGTATCGCTCCTACGGCGCAACGCGCGACCGCTTGTCGGCCATCTTGCCGCCATGGCCGCGGAATAGGCGCGTCGGCGAGAACTCGCCCAGCTTGTGGCCGACCATATTCTCGGTGATGTACACGGGGATGAACTTGTTCCCGTTGTGCACTGCAACGGTGTGCCCAACGAACTCGGGCGATATCGTCGAGGCCCGGGACCAGGTGCGGATCACGGTCCTCTCCTGGCGCGCGTTCATCCGCTCGACCCTACGGAGGAGCTTCTCGTCAATGTACGGTCCCTTCTTGACACTTCTGGGCATCGCTATTTCCGGTATGACCGCGGTCAGCGCGTCGCCTTTCCTCGCTTGCGCCCACGGACGATGAACTTGTTGGACGGGTTCTTTCGCTTGCGGGTCTTCCTGCCCTCGGGCTTGCCCCACGGGGTTACCGGAGGACGCCCCCCAGACGCCTTCCCCTCGCCGCCGCCAAGCGGATGGTCGATCGGATTCATGGCGACGCCACGCACCCTGGGGCGCCTACCCCGCCAGCGGCTGGCACCCGCCTTGCCCAGCGACTGGAGGCTGTGGTCAACGTTGCCGACCTGCCCCACCGTGGCCAGACAGCGCTCGTGGATCCTGCGCACCTCGGTCGAGGGAAGCCGCAGAGTAACGTACTTCCCCTCCTTCGCCAAGACCTGCACCCCCGAGCCTGCCGAGCGCGCCATCTGGCCGCCCTTGCCCGGCTTCATCTCGACGTTGTGCACCGTGGTTCCCAGCGGAATCGCGCCGAGGGGCAGTGCGTTGCCGGGGCGGATGTCGGCGTCCGGCCCCGACGACACCAGGTCGCCAACCCCCATTCCGCGCACGTAGAGGATGTAGCGCTTCTCCCCGTCCTCGTAGTGGACCAGGGCGATCAGCGCCGACCGGTTCGGATCGTACTCGATCTCGGCGACCCTGCCGACCACCCCGTGCTTGTCGCGCCTGAAGTCGACCTTGCGGTACCGGCGCTTGGCGCCTCCACCCCGTCGGCGCACGGTGATGCGGCCGTGATGGTTGCGCCCCGAGGACCGCTTCCCTGGCTCCGTCAGCGACTTCTCGGGCCCCTTGCGAGTGACGGCGTCCTTCGCGGTGACCGTGCGAAAACGGGCACCCGGGGTCACGGGCCGGAATTTCTTGAGCGCCATCGTTCAACCCGCCTCGTAGAATTCGATTTCGTCGCCGGGTGCGAGCTGCACGACGGCCTTCTTGTACGACCTCACACGACCCAGCTCCCAGTTCTTGACCATTCGGCCTAGAAGCGCGCGCTTGGCCTTGCCCGGGTACCGCATTGTGCGCACGTCGGTCACCGTCACGTCCCAGAGCGTCGCAACGGAGCGCGCGATATCGTGCTTGTTGGCGCGCTCGTCCACCACGAAGGTGTACAGGCTATCCTCCATCTGGCCAGTGGTCTTCTCGGTGACGACCGGCCTGAAGATCACGTCGTAGGGATCGCGCACTACGCCTCCTCCCCATCCACCGAGTCGTCGCCAGCCAGCCGAATTGGCCTGCGCCTGGGACCCTCCCGCAACGGCGCGGCATCGATCAGCGACTCCAGCGCGGCCTCCTCGACGATCACCGTTCCCGACCACACGATGTCGTAGGTCGACTCCTCGCCAAAGGGAAGCACCCTCGCGCTCTCGAGGTTGCGGCTCGAGAGGTAGAGCTCGCGGTTGACGCCGCTCGTGAGGATCAGGGTCTTCCCAGGCATGCCGATCCGCCCAAGCAGGCCCGCGAGCTCACGCGTCTTCGGGACCTCGAAGTCGAAGCGCTCCATTACGGCGACCCGACCCTCGGAGGCGCGGCTGTTGAAGGCGGAAGTCCTCGCGAGAGCGCGCACGCGCTTCGGCACCCGCTGGTGCCAGGAGCGGGGCCGAGGCGGAAAGGCCATGCCTCCGCCGCGCCAATGCACCGCCCGGATGGTGCCCTGCCGGGCCCTGCCGGTGCCCTTCTGGCGCCACGGCTTGCGGCTGCCCCCAGCGACCCGGGCGCGGTTCTTCCTGGCGACGGTTCCCGCCCGCCGATTGGCCAGGTAGGCTCTAACCGCCTGGTGGACGGCACCCCCGTGCACCACACCGTTGAAGAGGGAGGTAGGGAGTGTCACAGACTCGCCGGCACTTCCGTCGCTCCTGAAGTAGGGGGCCTGGTACACTGCGCTACCCCTGAACCAGGACGTAGCTGTTGCGTGCACCCGGAACGCCACCCCGGACGTAGAGCAGGTCCCGCTCCGTATCGACCCTGACCACCTTCAGGTTCCGGACCGTCCGCCTGGCACCGCCCATCCGGCCGGGGAGCTTCTTGCCCTTGATCACCCGCGAGGGGTCGGTGCCCGGTCCCATCGAGCCTGGGTTGCGCGACATCGGGTGTCCGTGGGAGGAGGGCCGGCCCCTGAAGCCGTGCCGCCTGACGACGCCCTGGAATCCCTTCCCCTTCGTGACCCCGGTAACCCTAACCCTCTCGCCCTCGGCGAAGAGCTCCACCGTCAGCTCCTGGCCGGGCTCGTAGGCGGTGCCCGGATCGGGGACAAACTCGCGAATCAGGCGCGGGGCGGCCTCCAGCCCCGCCTTGGCCGCATGACCGAGCTCGCCGCGCGTGGAGCGCTTGAGCTTCTTGCCGCCGAAGCCGACCTGAACCGCCTCGTATCCGTCAGTCTCTTCGGTCTTGACCTGGAGCACCGTGCAGGGTCCGGCCATGAGCACCGTCACCGGCACCGCGGGACCCTCCTCAGCGAAGACGCGGGTCATCCCGAGCTTGCGGCCAATCAAGCCTGGCATCTGTCAGTACACCTTGATCTCGACATCCACCCCGGCGGGGAGGTCGAGCTTGGTCAGCGCGTCGATCGTCTGCGGGCGCCTGTACCTTACTATGTCGATCAGGCGCTTGTGGGTCCTGAGCTCGAACTGCTCCCGGCTCTTCTTGTCGATGTGGGGAGAACGCAGAACCGTCCAGCGCTGGCGGCGCGTCGGCAGCGGGATCGGGCCTCGGATCGTGGCACCCGTCTTCTGCACCGTGCGCACAATGTCGGCCGCCGTCTGGTCGACAATCCAGTGGTCAAAGGCCTTGAGCCGGATGCGAATCCGGTTCGTCATCAGCTTGCCCGGCACCCCTTCGGGCGTGTCGGTCGCCGCGCTCGCGGCTCCTAGTAGCGCTGCCATCTTCTTGGTCGCGGCTCCTCTAGCAGTCCGTGGATAATCTCGCGCGAGCACCGAGAGCGGCGAAGCGCTGGCGGTCCGTGGACGGGCCCGGACGAGCACCGAGACCGGCGAAGCGCCCCGCTGGCAAGGCGCGACGAAGGGCTGGTAGCAGCGCTACCGGTCCAAGGAGCAACACAGAGCGTAGCGGCCCAGCGGAGATGCAGCGCTGCTCGAATGCCGTGGGAGGTTTGTCCACGGGCTGCTACTCGATGATGGAGGTGACGACGCCGGCGCCGACGGTGCGACCGCCCTCGCGGATCGCGAAGCGCAGCTCCTCGTCCATCGCGATCGGCGTGATCAGCTCCACCTCCATCTGCACATTGTCGCCCGGCATCACCATCTCCACCCCGTCGGGCAGCATCGCCGTACCCGTCACGTCCGTCGTCCGAAAGTAGAACTGCGGACGATACCCGTTGAAGAACGGCGTGTGACGACCACCCTCCTCCTTCGTCAGCACGTACACCTCCGCCCTGAACCTCGTGTGCGGCGTGATCGACCCCGGCACCGCCAGCACCTGCCCACGCTGAATCTCCGTCTTCCCCACCCCCCGCAGCAGCAGCCCCGCATTGTCCCCAGCCTGACCATGCTCCAGCAGCTTCCGGAACATCTCCACCCCAGTCACCACCGTCCGCCGATCCTCCCCCATCCCCACAATCTCCACCTCGTCACCCTTGTGCACCACCCCACGCTCAATCCGCCCAGTCGCCACCGTCCCACGACCCGTGATCGAAAAGACATCCTCCACCGGCATCAGAAACGGCCGGTCCACATCCCGCTCCGGCTCCGGTATGTACGTGTCTATCGCCTCCATCAGCTCCGCTATGCACTCCCCCACCTCACCCTCGCCCCCAGACTCCAACGCCCCCAGCGCACTCCCCCGCACCACCGGCAGATCATCGCCCGGAAACCCGAACTCGCTCAGGAGCTCCCGAACCTCCAGCTCCACCAGCTCCAGCAACTCCTCATCATCCACCATGTCCACCTTGTTCAGAAACACCACCACATGCGGCACATTCACCTGCCGCGCCAGCAGTATGTGCTCCCGCGTCTGCGGCATCGGCCCGTCCGCAGCGCTCACCACCAGTATCGCACCATCCATCTGCGCAGCACCCGTGATCATGTTCTTCACATAGTCCGCATGCCCAGGACAGTCCACATGCGCATAGTGCCGAACCTCCGTCTCGTACTCCACATGCGCCGTCGCTATCGTGATGCCCCGCTCCCGCTCCTCCGGCGCCCTGTCTATCTCGTCGAACGCCACCGCATCCCCCCCATGAGCCTTCGACTGCGCCAGCGTGATCGCCGCCGTCAACGTCGTCTTCCCATGATCCACATGCCCTATCGTCCCCACATTCACATGCGGCTTCGTCCTCTCAAAGGTCTCCTTCGCCATTCCTGCCCCCATGCATAGAAAAAATGTCGCGTTATCGGGCCGCTACACTCCCGCTAGCACCTTCCTCTCGGCGTGCGGCGGCCTGCTGCTCCCGGACTTGGCCCGGTCCACTTCGTCGTAGTGCGAGAACTGCATAGTGAATACAGCGCGTCCCTGACTGAGGGAACGCAGCCGAGTCGAGTAACCAAACATCTCCTCGAGCGGGACGCTCGCGCCGATCACCTGGGCATCGCCGCGGTCGGTCATACCCGCGACCTTGCCGCGCCGCGCCGCCAGGTCGCCCATCAGGTCGCCCATGTACTCGGGCGGCGTAATCACCTCGACGTCCATCACCGGCTCGAGCAGCACCGGGTCGGCGCGTCTGAGCGCCTCCTTCAGCGCCATCGAGCCAGCCACCCGAAATGCCATCTCGCTCGAGTCGACGTCGTGGTAGGATCCATCCATCAGGACGACCTTCACATCGACGACGGGGTAGCCCGCCACCACGCCGGTGGTCAGGGCATCGCGCACGCCGCGCTCGACGGCCGGTATGTACTCGCGCGGCACCGTGCCGCCCTTCACCCGGTCCTCGAAGGTGGAGCCCGCACCGGCCTCCGCCGGCTCGACGTCGATCACCACGTGCCCGAACTGGCCGCGGCCACCGGTCTGCCTGACGAACCTGCCCTCCACCCCGGAGGCAGCCTTGCGTATCGTCTCGCGGAAGGCGACCTGGGGCCTGCCGACGCCGGCGTCGACGGTGAACTCGCGGCGCAGCCGGTCGACGATGATCTCGAGGTGGAGCTCCCCCATCCCGCTGATGATCGTCTGCCCGGTATCGGGGTTGGTGTGCACCCGAAAGGTGGGGTCCTCCTCTGCCAGACGCCCTAGGCCGCCGCCGAGACGATCCTGGTCGCCCTTGGTCCGAGGCTCGATTGCGACGGAGATCACCGGCTCCGGGAAGTCCATCGCCTCCAGGACGATCGGGTGCTCGCGGTCGCAGATGGTGTCCCCGGTGCGCACGCTCTTGAGGCCCACGACCGCCACAATGTCGCCTGCATAGACCTGCTCGCGCTCTTCGCGCTTGTTGGCGTGCATCTGCAACAGCCGCCCCGCGCGCTCCTTGCGGCCCAGGGTGGCGTTCAGGACCGTGCTTCCCTTCGGCAGCTTGCCCGAATAGAGCCGCAGGTAGGTGAGCCTCCCGACATACGGGTCGGTCATGATCTTGAAGACGAGGGCCGCCATCGGCGCGTCGTCGGAGGTCTCGCGCAGCTGGCTCTCCCCGTCCCCGGGCGGCGGACGGCCCTCGATTGCGGGCACGTCGAGCGGCGATGGCAGGTAGTCGATCACCCCGTCGAGGAGGCGCTGAACGCCCTTGTTCTTGAAGGCCGAGCCGCAGAAGACCGGGAAGAAGGCGCCGGATGCGGTAGCCGAGCGGATGGCGCGGCGCACCTCCGCCTCGCTCAGTGGCTCGCCGAGCAGGTACTTCTCGAGCAGCTCGTCGTCGTGCTCCAGGGCAGCTTCGATCAGCTCGGTGCGCAGGGACTCGACGCGAGGGCGCAGCGTGTCCGGAACCCCGACCTCGACGATCGTTGCGCCAAGCTCGTCGTCCCAGACGTAGCCCTGCATCGCCACCAGATCCACCACCCCAGTGAAGAGGTCGGCCTCGCCGAGAGGGTACTGTACCGGGAAGGCGCTTGCACCGAGACGCTGCCGCATCATCGCGACGACGTTCTCGAAGTCGGCGCCGGTGCGGTCCATCTTGTTGACGAAGGCGATCCGGGGAACCCCGTAGCGGTCGGCCTGGCGCCACACGGTCTCCGACTGGGGCTCGACGCCACCCACCGCGCAGAAGACGGCCACCGCCCCGTCCAGCACCCGGAGCGATCTCTCGACCTCGGCGGTGAAGTCCACATGGCCGGGCGTGTCGATGATGTTGATCCGGTACTCGGTGCCGTTCCGGCTCCAGAAGGCCGTCGTGGCAGCCGAGGTGATGGTGATGCCGCGCTCCTGCTCGAGCTCCATCCAGTCCATCGCGGCGGCGCCCTCGTGCACCTCGCCCATGCGGTGCAGGCGACCGGTGTAGAATAGAATGCGCTCCGTGGTGGTCGTCTTCCCGGCGTCGATGTGGGCCATGACGCCGATGTTGCGGAGATTGGGGAGCGGTGTGAGCCTGGGCATGTCGGTGTCTTGCGTTCGGTATCGTCTCTAGCCTGTCAAAGAGCGTTCCCGCCGGAGGTCGCCTCTCCCTAGCCGGCCTGGGACCGGCGGCGGGACGGACGGCCTACCAGCGGTAGTGCGCGAAGGCCTTGTTGGCTTCGGCCATCCGGTGCGTGTCGTCCTTTTTCTTCACGGTTGCTCCCTCCCCGCGACCCGCCGCGAGGAGCTCCCCTGCTAGACGCTCGGCCATCGTGCGCTCGGCGCGGCCCCGCGAGTGGCCTATCAACCACTTGATCGCCAGCGCCTGCCGCCGCTCCGGCCGCACCTCGATCGGCACCTGGTACGTCGCGCCGCCCACCCGTCGGCTCTTCACCTCGAGCGCTGGCTTGACGTTGCTGAGCGCCTGCTGGAAGACGTTGATCGAGGGTTGCCCCGACTTCGCCTCCACTATCTCCATCGCGTCGTAGAATATCCGCTCGGCGAGCGACTTCTTCCCCTGCAGCATGAGCCCGTTGATGAACTTCTGGCAGATCGGCGACCCGAAGCGGGGGTCGCCCGGGGTCTCGCGGCGTACAGCCCGGGTGCGTCGGCTCATGTGGGTGCGCCTCCCTCCCTACTTCGGCCGCTTGGCACCGTACTTGGAGCGGCCCTGCCTACGGACCGAGACGCCCGAGGTGTCGAGCGTGCCCCGCACGATGTGGTAGCGCACCCCCGGGAGGTCGCGGACCCGGCCGCCGCGGATCAGAACGATCGAGTGCTCCTGCAGGTTGTGGTCCTCGCCGCCTATGTACGCAGTCACCTCGTAGCCGTTCGTGAGGCGGACGCGCGCCACCTTGCGGAGCGCCGAGTTCGGCTTCTTGGGCGTCGTCGTGTAGACGCGCGTGCAGACCCCCCGCTTCTGGGGGTTCTTCTGGAGCGCAGGCGACTTGTTCTTCTTCCTAAGCCGCGCGCGACCCTTGCGCACCAACTGACTCAGCGTGGGCATCGGGGCGTCGTGCCAGCTCCTCTCGGGACTCCATGGGGTTAGAAGGCTATCCGGCCACCCGGGAACAACAAGGCGCGCCCGAATGCGAGCACGCCTCGCCAACCTGGCCAACCTCCAAGCCAACCTAGGCTGCCTTCCTGGATAGCCTAGGGAGTGTAGCGAGAAAAATTGTCATGTCAACCGGGAGTCTTGTCCAACGGCAGGCGAGCCGGTCCCCGCACTCCGGCCCCGAGCAGTCCGTGGATAATCTCGCCCGAGCGCCGTCGGGGTTCTGTCCGCGGGCCGCCCCCTGGCGAGGCGCGACGAAGCGGGCTGCAAGGGCTGGTAGCAGCGCTACCGGCCCGAGGAGCGACACAGAGCGAAGCTAGGGACACTCACATTGTAAACCATGGATTACATATTGTAAAGTGTAGGTTACAGTGTGGACAGGCGAGCGAAGTGGTCCGGCGGGGATGCTGCGCCGCTCCTGCCGCTGGAGGTCGGTCCACGGGCTGCCGGGCGGCCAAGTCCCCTACCGCAGTCGCCACGCCTCCCGGTCGGGGATGCCCCTGCTCCAGCGCACCACGTGGCCTGGCGGCGCGCGCGGCGGCTCCGCGAAATCGCCCCGAACGGCCCGGATCTGGCCGGTCCGGAGGTCGCGCACCATCGCCATCGTCGCCTCCGAGTCGGCGTCCAGGACGAACGAGCCGGGTCCCGGCCCACTGAGGACCAGGCTCGCGAGCGACTCCCAGTCCGCCGCCGGGGGCAGCAGAAAAACGAAGAGGCCCGTTCCCTCCCTGGCGTCCGCCGGCTCGACCATGTCGAAGGAGAACGAGAAGAGCTCATCGCCCGCATCGTCCCGCCCTGTCAGAGCGTAGTTGCCGGAGCCGTCGGGCAGCAGCGGACTGCCCCTCACCACGAGCGGCGGGTCCATCGACAGCTCGCCCGACGCGGAGCGCGACCCCCACACCAGCAGCGACCGCTCCGCACCCTGCCGCACCCCCATCCTGTGCATGGTGCGGTAGTTGGCAGCCGCCGTGAAGTGATAGCTCCCGATCCACCGCGGAGAGCAGTAGCTCATGAGGTCCTTCGTGCTCGGCTTGACAACCTCCTCGTCGCGATGGTCGTAGCCCCACGCGCCGATCCTCCCGTCCTCGTAGGGATACTCTCTGTCCACACCGCGCGGACCCCCGCACGGCGCGTGCCGGAGGCTGAAGTTGTGCCCCAGCTCGTGCGCCATCGTCGCTGCATCCAGCCTCGAGGCGGATACCTCGCCGGAGGTGTACGCCGCGCCGGTGGCCGCGCCCCCGGGATTCGCCATCAGGCCCATCCAGAAGTCGGTAGCTACCTCCGCCTGCCGGATCGCCTTGGTCCTGCTCAGGACGTCGAGGATCCTGTCGCTATCGATCTCGACCGGATCGTGCCCCTTCACGGTCAGCGCTCCGATGGGCAGCAGGTCGTAGGTCGGGTGAAGCAGCTCGTGGTCCTCTTCGGCGTCCGCCATCCCCTCGACGGCGTCGATCACCGACGAGTCCGGGTCCTCCGTGTAGAGGAAGGGCAGGAAGGTCAGCTCGGTGCTCCCCACCTCCTTGACACCTGCGTAGAGGCGGCCACTCTCCGGAATCCGCGTCGTCGCCAGTATCTCGTGGTCGATCGTCGAGTCGGGGTCGATCTCGATCACCAGCTCGAGTCCCTCCTCGATCTTCGAGGCCGGAATCACCACGTTCAGCGACTTCGCGAGCGACTCCTCGGAGATCTCGGTTGGGATCGTCTCGTCGGTGCCGTCGATTTCCACCTCGTAGCTCTCCGAGTCGTCCAGGTAGAAGGTCGCCGTCGCCGGAGGCAGCGTCTCGGTCGTTGCCTCCACTGCGGTGACGAAGACCCTGAGCAGAGCCTCCTTGCCAGCCACCAGCGGCACGGGTTCGGAGAGCGACTGCACGGACTGCACCAGGTAGGCGTCCGCGTCGTGGCACAACGTGGCCTTTCGATAGCGCGTCCAGATGAACCACTCCCGCAGCTCCTTCGGCAGGCACAGCTCGGTGTCGTGCGCGTAGAAGTGCGTCAGGGAGGTCAGATTCGCGAACGAGGACGGAATCGGGCCGCTCAGGTCGGGGTTGCTGTGCAGGTAGAGCTCCTCGAGGATGCTCAGCTCGCCGAGCTCCGAAGGAAGCGGGCCCGAGAGCTCGTTGTCGTTCAGGTGGAGCTCCCTGAGCAGGGGGAGATCGCCCAGCTCGGGCGGAATGGGCCCCGAGATGCGGTTCTCGGAGAGGTCGAGCCTCGACAGGAGGGGGAGATCGCCCAGCTCGGGCGGAATGGGGCCCGAGAGGTCGTTGTCGTTCAGGTCGAGCGTATGGACGGTGGCCATGTCGCCGAGCTCGGGCGGAATGGCCCCGGAGAGCCGGTTATGCGCCAGCCCGAAGATCTCGACAATGCCGAGGCCGCCCAGTTCCGGCGGGATTGATCCCTCGAGATCGGTCCGATTCATGTTGAAGGCGACCAGTTCGGTCAACTCGCCAAGTTCGCGCGGGATGGATCCGCCAATCGGATTGCGAGCCAAAGTCAGACTTTCCAACTTGCGCAACTTGCCCAACTCCGGTGGTATTCCACCTCGGAGGTTGTTGATCAGGAAGTTGAGTGCCCTGAGATTGGTAAGTTCACCCAGCAGGGGAGTGAGGGTTCCCGACATGTCGTTAGTGACTAAACTAATACTGGCGATTCCATCGCTATCATAGTCAATGCCGTGCCAGTTCCGCGGATCCTTGTCGCTCAGCCAATTCCTCCTGTACCTCCACCCGTCCCCGCCAGCCGCGTGGTAGAAGGCCTCCAGCACCTGACGGGTTGTGTAGACCACGTTCGCCTCGAAGCTCTCCTCGACGGACAGGCCCTCCGGGTCGGTGGCCGTGACCGTCACGATCGCCGATCCCTTGGCAACTCCGGTCACCTGCAGGGTGTCGCCCGACACCGGCACCGCGACCACGCCCTGGTCCGAAGACTCCGCACCGTAGCTCAGCTCGTCCCCGTCCGGGTCCGAGAAGTGTTCGGAGAGTGAAACCTCGATCGCAGCGCCCACTGAGACCTCCGAGTCGGGAATGGAATCGGAGAGCTCCGGTGCCCGATTCGGCACCGTCACCATGAAGCCCTGTTCCGCCGAGAGGCCACCCGCATCAATGGCCGTGACCGTGGCGGTCGCCGATCCCTTGGCAATTCCGGTCACCTTCAGAGTGTCGCCCGACACCGACACCGCGACCACGCCCTCGTCCGAAGACTCCGCACCGTAGCTCAGTTCGTCTCCGTCCGGGTCCGAGAAGTGCTCGAAGAGCGATACCTCGATCGCATCGTCCACGAAGACCTCGGCGTCGGATATCGAATCGGAGGGCTCCGGCGCCCGGTTCGGCACCGTCACCGTGAAGCTCTGCTCCGCCGAGAGGCCGCCCGGGTCGCTCGCGACGACCGTCACGGTTGCCGATCCCTGCGACACCCCCGCCACCTCGAGAGTGTCGCCCGACACCGACACCGTCGCCGTGGCCGAGTCGGAGGACTCAGCCAGATAGCTCAGCGGGTCGCTGTCCGGGTCCGAGAAGTGCTCGGAGAGCGATACCTCCATCGCATCGCCCACGAAGACCTCGGCGTCGGAAATCGAATCGGAGAGCTCCGGCGCCCGGTTCGGCACCGTCACCGTGAAGCTCTGCTCCGCCGAGAGGCCACCCGCATCGATGGCCGTGACCGTTACGCTCGCCGATCCCTGCGACACCCCCGCCACCTCGAGAGTGTCGCCCAACATCGACACCGTCGCAGTGGCCGGGTCGGAGGACTCGGCCACGTAGCTCAGCGGGTCGCCGTCCGGGTCCGAGAAGTGCTCGGAGAGCGATACCTCGATCGCATCGCCCACGAAGACCTCGGCGTCGGAAATCGAATCGGAGAGCTCCGGTGCCCGGTTCGGGACGGTCACCGTGAAGCCCTGCTCTGCCGAGAGCCCGCCCGCGTCGCTCGCGACGACCGTTACCCTCGCCGATCCCTGCGACACCCCCGCCACCTCGAGAGCGCCGCCCGACACCGACACCGTCGCCGTGGCCGGATCGGAGGACTCCGCCACGTAGCTCAGCGGGTCGCCGTCCGGATCGCTGAAGTGCTCGGAGAGCGAAACCTCGATCGCATCGCCTACGAAGACCTCGGCGTCGGAAATCGAATCGGAGAGCTCCGGCGCCTGGTTAGGGACGGTCACCGTGAAGCCCTGCTCCGCCGAGAGGCCGCCCGCGTCGGTGGCCGTGACGTTCACGGTGACCGAGCCTCGAGACGCGCCCGCCACCTCGAGAGCGCCGCCCGACACCGACACCGTCGCCGTGACCGGATCGGAGGACTCCGCCCCGTAGGTCAGGTCGTCCCCGTCCGGATCGCTGAAGTAGCGGTCGAGCGAAATGGTGGCCGTCTCTCCGACATGGACGGTATGGCCGGGGATGCCGCCCACCGTGACCGGCATCTCGTTCGAGTCGCAACTCGCCAGACAGATGAGGGCCGACCCCAGGGCTCCGAGCACGAGCCTGCGGCCGCGCTTGTGCCCGCGTCGTCGCTCCTCAGTCGGATTCTTCACCATCCCGGTGGGTGGCGGCCCATCCGCGAGGCCGTCGGGGTCCTGTTCGCGGGCCGCCTCACTGGCAAGGCGCTTCGCAGCGCGAATAGCAGCGCTATTCGTGCAAGAAGCAACGCAGAGCGAAGCTGCCCAGCGCGGATGCGGCGCGCCTCGAATGCCGGGGGAGGTTGTCCACAGGCTGCTAGCCCTCTGTCCCGCAGATCGGCGGCGCTCTGTACTCGAGGCCCATCAGGCGGAAGTAGTTCCGCCCCAACGCTATGTCGCGGAAGGCCTCGTCGTCGAGGAAGCGATTGATGCGGCTCGTCACCTCCAGCTCCGACCTGTAGACCTCGAGGTCCTTGTTGGACGATGCCAGGAAATCCGTCCCGGGCAGTACGCGGTCCGAATACTCGTTCAGGAAGTCTACGTACAGCGGCTGGTTTTCCTCTTTGGAGAAGTAGTTGTCGTCTATGATCCGCCAGGCGATGTCCAGCATGAGGTTGGGATGCCGATCCAGCAGCGACTTCATGAGGTCGATATGCTCGCTGGCCGGCATGGAGGTCAGCTCGAGCGAGAGACCCATGTGCATCCAGACGACCTTGTTGTCGGGATAGAGGTCGAGCACCTGCTGCATCCACGGCAGGTAGCGCGTCGGTTCGTCGTCGTCTCCCAGGTCGGAGTGGATGGCAATCGGAATGTCGTGCTCACGCAGCCGCTTCATGAAGGGTTCCCATTCCGCGATGCTGTCGAGCGGCACGGGTTGGTGATCATTGTTGAAGAGCGCCTGCTTGACCAGGTTGACCTCGCCCATCCAGCGGAACATGCGCGGGTACTCCCGCTCCAGAAGCTCGATCCCCGTCAGGATCTCTCCGGGGCTGGCGAGGTCGGGGAAGGTCATGGCCAAGGTCACGTGGATGTCCGAAGGAGCGCTGGCCAGCAGGTTGGAGGCGTTGGCGAAGTCGTTCTTCAGGGTGGGAGCGACCGGGATGCCGGGGCAGTTCAGGTAGTAGGTGCAGGGGGAATCGACCGGGAGCATCTGGCCGATGCCGTAGATGTTCACAAAGAACACCCCGGTCTCGCGCAGGTACCCCATGACCTCGTCGAAGGGCACCGGAGGGCCGCCAAAGGGGCGGAAGTGGAGGTGGGTGTCGACCACCGCCGTCTGGGGCTGGGCGGAGCGGTCGTAGCACATCTGGGACGAGTCCCCGAAGATGCCGATATCGGGCCGCACCGTCGTGCAGCCGAGCGCGCCGAGGAGTAGAATCACCGAGCAGATGGACCCGGCTCGGCGGACGATCACGGAGGGGAACACACGGACAATCTTGAGGAGCGGCGTGCAGTGCGCAATAGCAACGCAGCGCCAAGCCATGGGTGTATGTGTATTGTAAACCGTAGATTACATATTGTAAAGCGTAGATTACAGTATGGACGAGCGAACTAAGCGGTCCAGCGGAGATGCGGCGCCGCTCGAATGCCGTGGGAGGTTGTCCACGGGCTGCTAGGTCCGGGACGCGATCCGCGCCGTCGCGTTCGCCGTAGCCCTTCGCCGCCCCGAAGCCACTCCGGGCACAGCCGCCCCGGCACCGCCTCCGCTGCGCGAAGCCCCGTCACACCGGTCAATCCAGCCGCCAACGATTCCAACGAGCTCCTGGCTGGCTCCGGCGCGCCGAATCCGCTCCAGGAGCCCCGTCCCCCGTTCCTCGAGGCGCTCCATCGCCTGATCCGCCATCGACCTCCCGCCGCTGCCTCGGCCCGCCGACCGAGCGCCTCCCTCACGAGCTCGAGGCGTGTGGATGTGCGGCTCGACTTGTTCATGGCTGGGCTTCTCCGGACGGCCGCAGGGGCACTCGATCTCTGGCCATTGGCCCGGGAGCTCCCGCAAGGTAACCCTACCGGCGTCGGGACGAACGACGCTGTGGGCGTCGTCGCGGGACGCGAGCACTAATGACCCGGGAGCGACCGGAGTTCGTGGGGTTGTCCTCGAAGTGAAGGAAGCCCCGGCACAGCGTTCCGGGCGATCAGGCGGCAGCGCTCCTTGTCGCCGGCTGGCGCTTCGCCTATCATTCACCGCCCACAGACAACCGGAGTGCGCCCGAACGGGCCAGGTGGATCGAATTGGAAGTCATCGTCAAGGAAAACGAGAGCCTGGAGCGAGCGCTACGCAGGTTCAAGCGCAAGGTGCAGCGCTCGGGCCTCTACTCCGAGCTGAGGAAGCGCCGCTTCTACGAGAAGCCCAGCGCCCAGCGTAAGCGTCGGCGGGAGGCGGCGATCCGCCGCGAGCGACGGCGGCAGCGACGAGGCAGGCGCTAGCAGGCCGCGGACCCTCGTCTTACGGTCCTCCTCGCGAGGAGTGCGGGCAAGTGGTCACGGCGCCGATGCAGCTCCGCTCGCAGCAGGGGGGGACCTGCTGACGCCGCACCCCGGAAGGGCCAGCCGCCGGGTCAGATCCTTATCGCCACGGGGCCGCTCGGAGTCCAGTCGTAGAATCCCGCACCCGACTTGCGGCCGTGCCGACCCATCGCCACCAGGCGCCTCAGTAGGGGCGGCGGGGCGTAGCGCTCCTCGCGGTACTCGTCGTACATGATGTCGCCGACCTGCATCAGGGTGTCGAGCCCGACGAAGTCGCTGAGGGTGAGCGGGCCCATCGGGTATCCGCAGCCGAGCGTCATCGCACGGTCGGTGTCCTCGATGGACGCCACCCCCCGCTCCACCTGGCGGATCGCGTCGAGCAGATAGGGCACCAGGAGCAGGTTCACCACGAACCCCGAGTTGTCCTTGGCGGCGACCGGAGTCTTCCCCACCCTCTTCGCGAAGGCGCGGGCGGCGTCGAAGGTCTCGTCGCTGGTGACGATCGTGCGCACCACCTCGACCAGCTTCATGACCGGCACCGGGTTGAAGAAGTGCAGCCCCACGAAGCGATCCGGGCGCGAGGTGGCCGCGGCCATCTCGGTAACGGTGAGAGAGCTCGTGTTGGAGGCGAAGATCGTCTCGGGGGGAGATACGCCGTCCAGGTAGCCGAAGAGCTCCTTCTTCGCCTCGAGCGACTCCACGATCGCCTCGATTACCAGCTGGCAGCTCCCGAGGTGGTCGAGCGAGGTGGTGAAGGCGATCCGGCCGAGCGCCTCGTCGCGCAGCTCCGCGGCCAGCTTCCCCCTATCGACGGCCCGGGCGAGCGACTTCGCCACTCTGGCCCTTCCCGCCGCCAGCGCCCCGTCGTCCACCTCGCGCACCACCACGTCGCACCCAGCCTTGGCGGCGATCTCCGCGATGCCGCTCCCCATGAGGCCGCACCCCGCGACTCCTACCTTCTCGATCCCCAATTCGACTCTCCTTGTGACCTCGTTCGTAGTTGCCTTCGATGATTGACCGGGGCGCTCCGGCGCGCCCTGGGGCGCCGGTCAGAGCGCCTCGACGACGACCGCTCCCCCCTGTCCGCCCCCGATGCAAGCCGATCCGAGACCGTAGCGGCCGCCGCGGCGCCGGAGTTCGTGCAGCAGGTGAAGGGTAATCCTGGCACCCGAAGCCCCGAGAGGGTGCGTGATCGCGATCGCGCCGCCATTCACGTTGGTCCGCTCGGGGTCGAGTCCGAGCTCCTTCTCGACCGCCTTGTACTGCGGCGCGAAGGCCTCGTTGACCTCGACCAGCTCCATATCCTCCAGCGAGAGCCCGGCGATCGCCAGCGCGGCCCGGGACGCCGGGGCGGGTCCGATACCCATGATGCGGGGATCGACGCCGGTGAATCCCCACGAGACAAGTCGCCCGATCGGCTCCGCACCGTTTTTCTCGGCCCAATCCAGCTCCGCCAACACGAGCGACGCGGCGCCGTCGCCGATCCCGCTCGCGTTGCCGGCCGTGACCAGACCGTCCTTCCTGAAGTAGGGTCGCAGTCGACCGAGCGCCTCCATCGTGGTGTCGGGCCGCATGTGCTCGTCGGTCGCGAAGAGCGTTTCGCCCTTGCGGGTTCGCACGGTCACCGGCACCACCTCGGCGTCGTAGCGGCCCTCGTCCCACGCCGCCTTCGCGCGACGCTGACTCTTGACGGCCACCCGGTCGGCCTCCTCGCGGGTGACTCCGTAGCGTTCGGCGAGCTCTTCGGCCGTCTGCGCCATCGTCAGCCCGCAGTGCGAGTCCAGGAGCGACTCCCAGAGCAGATCCTCGAAGCTGTTGCCGGCAGGCCCCAGCCTGAGTCCGCCCCAGCGGGCGCCGCGCACCACGTGGGGCGCCTGGCTCATCGACTCGGAGCCTCCGCAGAGAGCCACCCGGGCCCCACCGAGGAGGATCTCCTGCACCCCGGTCACGATCGCCTGGAAGCCTGAGCCGCAGAGCCGGTTCACTGTCAGCGCGCCCGCCTCCTGGGGCACCCCGGCCCGCAGTCCGACGTGACGCGCCAGGTACAGGGCGTCGGCGGAGGTCTGGAGCGCGTTGCCGTAGATCACCTGGTCGACCTGCTCGCCCTCGATCCCCGCGGCCTCGAGCGCGGCTTCGGCAGAGTGGACGCCAAGGTCGGTGGCGGTGAAGTCCCTCAGCGTCCCGCCGAAGGTGCCGAAGGGAGTGCGCTTTCCGGAGAGGAAGACGACGTCCCTCCCCTGTCCCTGTGTCCCCGAACCCGCCGCAACCTTGTCCCGCTGCACTGTGTCTCCTCCCGGTACAACCCCGTGTCTCGTGTGTCCCCGGCCAGTAAGCTACCGATCAGCCGATGGGCGATTCAACCCTACCGAGGGAGTTCGCCGTCCATGGCCTGCGGAGCGAAAAAAGCCCCGTATTCCGTAAAGCAGTGTTTACATAATGTCAACTTCAGTTTACACTTGGCAGATCATACGGCCAACCTCTCGATCATCCACTCACCCACCTCGCGGGTCGAGGAGGTGCCGCCCTGATCGGGGGTGGTCACCCCCTCGGCGATAGACGCCTCGATGCACTCGCCCACATCCTCGGCCGCCTCCGTCATCCCCAGGTGCTCCAGCGTCAACGCCGCGCACGCCACCGCGGCGAGCGGGTTGGCGATCCCCCGTCCGGCGATGTCCGGAGCGGATCCGTGCACCGGCTCGAAGAGCGCCCACTTGCCGGGGTGGATGTTCCCCGAGGGCGCAAGGCCGAGACCGCCGGTGACCTGTGCGCCCAGGTCGCTCAGGATGTCGCCGAAGAGGTTGGAGGTCACCACCACATCGTAGCGCTCGGGTTGCCGCACCAAGTCCATCGCCATGGCGTCCACGTACATCGTATCGCGCTCTATCTCGGGGTACTCCTCCCCCACCTCCGCGAATACCCGGCGCCAGAGTCCGCCCTCGTATCTGAGCACGTTGGCCTTGTCGACCATGGTGACCCGAGTGCGGCCATGGTCGCGGGCGTAGCGGAAGGCAGCTCGAACGATGCGGTCGACGCCCCGGAAGGTGTTGACGCTCTGCTCGGTGGCCACCTCGTCCGGGGTGCCGGCCCTGAGCGAACCGCCCACCCCGGCGTAGAGCCCTTCGGTGTTCTCGCGGAAGAAGACGATGTGGGTGCCCGGGTCCGGAGTGCGCAGCGGCGAGAGCTCCGGCGCCAGGAGTCGGCAGGGACGGAAGTTGATGTAGAGGTCGGCCCGGAAGCGCAGCCCCAGCAGGATATCGCGAGCGTGCCTCCCGTCCGGCACGCGGGGGTCTCCGAGCGCCCCCAACAGGGCGGCGTCGTACTCGCCTACGAGTCGCTCCCGCTCCTCGTCGGTGATCGTGACGCCGTCGCTCAGGTATCGGTCGGCGCTCAGCTCCCACGGGTCGAGCGCGAGCTCTCCGCCGTGCCTGGCGGCTGCTGCGGCCAGCACCTCCCCGGCGACCCCGACGACCTCGGGGCCGATCCCGTCGCCCCCGATCAGCGCGACCTTCGCTACGGCACCCTCCCAAACCAGATGTTGCAGCGGGGGCAGTAGAAGTCCTTGCCGCGCCGCACAAGCGGGGGGCCGAGCTCGGCCCTGGGGCAGAGCGGATCGAGCCCCTCCTCCACCTGGATCCTGACCTTCCTGCGCTCGCGCCAGCCGCTGACCCGCATCGGCAGCTCGTAGCGGAGCGCGGAGGTCTTGCACTCGAAGAGGATCGTGCTCGTTCGGTCCTCCTCCTGGCGCACTCCGAGGGCCATCACGAAGCCGCCCACCGGCGAGGGGACCTGCCTGCCAGCGCAGTGCAGTCGCTCCATCCGCTTGGCCTCGGGTAGCTCAGGGACCCCGAAGCCCACTCTGGAGGCCTTCTCCTTCGGATCGGGCGCCTTTGGCGCGCTGGCCTTCTCCTTCGGATCGGGCGCCTTTGGCGCGCTGGCCTTCTCCTTCGGATCGGGATCCTCGGGCGTGCCAGCCTCCTCCCTCGGATCTGAGGTCTCGGGCGCGCCAGCCTCCTCCTTGGAGTCGGGGGTCTCGGGCGCGCCAGCCTCCTCCTTCGGATCGGGAGCCTCGGGCGCGCTGGCCTCCTCATTAGGATCGGAAGCGTCGGTACCGGTGTCCCCGGCGACGCCCCGGCTCTCCTCCCCGGCGCTCAACCGGCCCTCCCGAAGAGGTACGCGGTGTCCTCGCGACGGCTCGCGCCGTCTCTGCAAACGGCAAATCGCCCGCCCGACCATATCGCGGCCGCGCCGTACTCGCCGCTCTTGCTCACTGCGTAGTAGTTCACATTGAAGTTGGGGCGCCCGTCGCGATTCGTCAGCCTGGGCTCGACGGTGAAGGCCATGATCCGACGAAGCGCCTCCAGGCAGGCGTCGGTCGGCGACATTCCCGAACGCATCAGTTCGACTACGGTGTGCGACCCGCACGTCTTGATGACCGCCTCCCCTCGACCGGTCGATCCGCACGCGCCCACGTCGTTGTCGACGTAGAGCCCGGCCCCCACGATCGGGGAGTCGCCCACCCGCCCAGGCACCTTCCAGGCGAGGCCCGAAGTCGTCGTGACGCCCGAGAGGTTGCCCTTCGCATCCACGACGTTGCAGTTGACCGTACCGCCTGGGCGAAGGCCGTCGTGCGAGTCCAGCATCTCGGCTGCCACCGCTAACTCGGCGGCACCGCCGTCCTCCAGGGCCGCCGAGGTCGGCACCCCGGTCTCCTCGGGGGTGAGGTAGTCGTCGGAGTCGCTCATCGAGGCGCGCCACTCGATCCACCGCCTGCGCGCCCGTTCGGTGAGCAGATTCTCGATCGGGTGGCCCATCGACCTGGCGAAGCGCTGGGCGCCCTTGCCCACGAGCAGCACATGGTCGGTGTGGCGCATCACATCGACCGCCACCCGCGAGGGGGTCTTCACGCCCTCCAGGCACGCAACCGCGCCCGCGCCGCGGCTCGGACCGTGCATGACCGAGGAGTCGAGCTGAACGACCCCGTCCAGATTCGGGAGTCCGCCGTACCCGACCGACATGTCGTCGGGGTCGCGCTCCACGATGTTCACGCCCTCGACCACGGCGTCAAGAGTGCTGCCCCCATCCGCAACCCGGCCGAATGCCAGCTCTACGGCTTCGAGGCCATTTGCGCTCGCGATCGCCGTGGGTGCCACCCGGGCCGAGAGCACGGCCGGTGCGCCCGAGAGCTCCCGCGACGTGGCCAGCCCGGCGGCTGCGCCCACCCCCGCGGCGACAGAGCGCCTAAGAAAGTCGCGGCGGTCGGTCATGTTCTAGCTGCTAGGCCTTGATCGGGGCCTCGAGAGCTACCTCCCCATTCTCCGCCTCGGCTGCGGGCTCCTCCGGGGGATCTTCGCTGCGCAGACGCGAGATGACGGGCTTGCAGAACTGCATCCCGACCGCCCTCAGCTTCGTCAGCTCGCCAGCTGCCAGGTCCGGGTACCGCTCGGCCAGGTACTCGATCGTCTCCGTCATCCAGGAGTCCTGGTCGTCCTGATGCGCATCCAGAACCCCGCACCGGTGGATATGACTGAAAAGCTCGTCCCTCGCCCGCTCGATCGGCTCTCGCTTCGCCACTCTCTCTCCTTGACTCTACTGGTATTGTCGGCCCTCCGGACCCCGACCCCCTACCCGCCATCCGGGCAGCCCGTAAGGTACGAGAAGACCGGGCAATAGCAAGAACGGCCTGTCGCTACGGCGATGCCCCCACTCGCGAGCGCTGGCCACCGGACGCGCGGTCGGCCATCAGCGCCACGAAGTCGTCGAAGAGGTAGCGGCTGTCGTGCGGTCCAGGAGCGGCCTCGGGGTGGTACTGGACCGCGATGACCGGGAGCTCCGAGTGGGCAAGTCCGGCCACCGTCCCGTCGTAGAGGTTGCCGTGGGTGACCCGGATGCCCGGCGCTCCCGGGATATCGTCGCCATCGCCCCCCCGCACGGCGAAGCCATGGTTCTGCGAGGTGATCTCCACACTCCCCCGGTCGCGGTTCATCACGGGGTGGTTGGCGCCGTGGTGCCCGAAGGGGAGCTTGAAGGTCTCGGCGCCGAAGGCCCTGGCGATCAGCTGGTGCCCCAGGCAGATCCCGAAGATCGGAATTCTCCGGGCGGCGACCTCTCTGACCGCGCCTGCCACTCGCTCGACAGCAGCGGGGTCGCCCGGACCGTTCGAGATGAAGATGCCGTCCGGCTCGATCGCCAGCATCTCCTCCAGCTCGGCAGCCGCGGGGAGGACGGTGACGCGGCAACCGCGCTCGGAGAGCATCCGGGGCGAGCTCCCCTTTATCCCGAAGTCGAGGGCAACGACGTGGAAGCGTTCCTCGCCAACCGCCCGCACCACATAGCTCCGCTTGGTCGAGACGCCGCCCGCCAGCTCCAGCCCCTCCATGGGTGGGTGCGACCGGACTCTCGCCAGGAGCTCGTCGGGTGGATGGTCCGCTGGGGCAAGAGCCCCCCGCATCGCGCCGCCGCTCCGGATGTGGCGCGTGAGTGCGCGCGTGTCGACCCCCTGAATCGCGACCACGCCGTGCTCGGCCAGGTAGTCGCCCAGAGTCGAGGTGCTCCGCCACGAGCTGGGGAGCCGACCCGCCTCCCGCACCACGAAGCCCGCCACCTGGGGCCCGGCGGACTCGATGTCGTCGAGGTTCGTGCCGTAGTTGCCGATATGCGGGCACGTCATCGCGACCAGCTGTCCCGAGTAGGAGGGGTCGGTCAGCACCTCCTGGTAGCCGGTCATCGCGGTGTTGAAGACCACCTCGCCGACCGCCACTCCGAGCGCTCCGAGCGGTGCGCCGTCGAAGCGGCGACCGTCCTCGAGGAGCAGGTAGGCGCCTCCGATGGGACGGGGCGCGGGGGGAGGGCTGGGCGGCTGGGGGCTCGTCATCGGGTGAAGATAAGGTGAAGGCTACGACAGGACAGGGAGGGGCTGGCGCGGGTGCGCGCCCCCCCCTTGCCCGGCCGGGCTGGCGACAGTCACCTTCAGCGAGAGGAGCCCCGGCAATGCGAACGAACTGAACCCCTCCCCTTGCCTTTTTTCTGGCCTTGCTGGCTGGCCTCCCGCTCTCCGGATGCTTCGGCGAGGAGCTCGAGCCCGTCGACGAGCTCCCCGAGGCGATCGGCCCCGAGCTTCCGGAGGGGGTGTCAGTCGGTCCCGGCGGCTCGATCGTCATCGACAAGGGGCTGGCGGCCGACGGCGACCCCCTGGCCGATGGGGGCGGCGGGTTCGAGTGCGATAACATCGACGACTGCTGGGACCAGTGCGAGGTGCACTGCTTCTGCACGAAGAGGAGATACGGCTACTGCTGCTGCAACGTGAACGAGGGGGAGCTGACGTGCGAGACATGCGGTGGCGGCGGCGGCTGTGGAGGCGGTGAAGGCGGCGGAGGAGGCCAGATAGGCCTGTCGTGCACGGGGACACAGCGCGGCTCCCACGGCTCCTGCCGTGCCTATACGGGCGAGCTCGATCCGGACTCCCTGAGGTTCGACTGGGCGCTGGGGAGAGGCCGCTTAGCGGTGGGATCCAGCTACTCCGCGACCGGCCGGCGCGGCCTGACGTGGGGCGGCCGCGCCACCGAGACCCGCACGATCACGCTCGAGGTCAGTCGGGAGGGCGGCCTGGACCATGGGCAGCGGGTGTGGAGGGGCAGCGCCACCGTGCGTGTCTCCGCGCGCAACTGGAGCCTCCAGACGCAGCACAAGAGCCCGAGGTGGGTCAACACGATTGGGGAGTGGCCGAATGCGTGGGGCATCTACACGGGGGGAGAGCTCAGCCGCCACCAGCTGTCAGTCAGCGAGGGGACCGGACCCTGGGCGGGGAGCTACTATCTGGCGGGGACCCCGAGGCTCAGCCCTACGGACATGAAGGTGCACAACGACCTGAGAAGCGTAGGTCCCGCGTACGCGATCCCGGCCAGCGACACGATATGCGGGCTGTCGAACGTCCTGCGCGGCGTCCACGCGCTCAACACGACGTGCGAGACCGTCGGCGTGCTGAACGGCTTCAGGGAGACGGTCGTCAGGCACGAGCAGACGCACCAGAGCAGCGGTAACAAGTGCATCCGGATCATGAACCGCCGCTGGCTGGGCCATGTAGAGGAGGCCACCGGCGATCGAAGGGATGTGCAGGCCGTCCTGGAAAGAACGTGGGGCGGAGTGGTGGTCGCCGACCTCGCGGCTGCCTTCCTGAGCAAGCAGGAGGACAATGTGAGTGACGGCGACGCCCACTGGTACAAAGGCGGCTGGCGGTTCAAGCCCCTGGACGGCAGGGGACACAGCGGCACCGACGGCTGCTGCTGACAAACCGGAGAACCAAAGAAAGGAACCGACCGATGAATAGGACCCTGACGACGATTGCCGCGCTGGCGGCGCTGGCCTGGCTGCTCCCTTCGGCGACGGCGAGCGCCCAGGAGGAGATGACGATCGTGGAGGCGCTCGAGGAGCTCGAGCGGAGGATAGATCGCGGGGCTTCGAGCTTCGACCACCCCTACCTTCCCGCCAAGTACATCCTCCGCCAGGTGTACGGGCCGCGCGCGCCGGCCGAGCTCGACGCCTTCGCCGACCAGGTGGCCGCGCTGGCGGCCGACGCCTCGCTCCCGGAGCACGTCCGGGCCAACGCCGAGATCGCCCTGGCGTCGGCGGCGAGACTCGAATCTGGACGCGTTGGCCATGAAGGCACGCCCTACGTCCGCGGCTTCGACCTGCTGGTGCAGGTGTACGAGAGCGGCAACGACGCTGCGCTGGGCGCCATCCTCAGTGTCGATCCGGAGCGCGGCCCGGCCTACCTGCAGGACGTCTTCGAGCGGAGCGAGCGGCCGCCGCTGTGCCGGTGGAGCTACGACAGCGACCGCTACGAGCCTCCGGAATGCGTGCGCGGGCACCGCACGTTCCACAAGACGACGTGGTGCAGGGCGGGGGAAATGCTCTACTGGGACACCGTGAGCCGAGCCTGGGACAGGACGCCCGGCGGCCAGCGCGCTAGAGCTGCCGGTTATCCGGCTCCCGTCCCCGAGGGCCTCCCGGAGCACGTGGACGACTGGCACCGGCGCTGCAGGTAGGGGTGACGTCGACGGCCGGTCCTCCGGGGTGTCGTAGGTAGGATCGGCTTCGAGGCCTCCGGCGGCGTCTGGCGACGTCTGGGGGGGGCGCTCCGCACCCGATTCCGGCCAGCGACACGCTATGCGGGCTGTCGAACGTCCTGCGCGGCGTCCACGCGCTCAACACGACGTGCGAGACCGTCGGCGTGCTGAACGGCTTCAGGGAGACTGTCGTCAGGCACGAGGAGACGCACCAGAGCAGCGGTAACAGGTGCATCCGGGTCGTGAACCGCCGCCTGATGGGCCACGTCGAGGAGGCCACCGGCAGCAATCGAGACAGGGTGGAGGACGTTCTGGAGTACATGTGGGGCGGGGTGGTGGTCGCCGACCTCGCGGATGCTATGGAGACCGATCAGGAAGGCCAGATCAGTGACGGCCCGCTCTGGGACCATCGCTGGCTAGGCATGTGGAATCACCGTATTCATCAGAGGGGAACCCACGACGGCCGGACGGATGCTAGCAGGAGAAAGGAACCGACCGATGAAGAGGACTCTGACGACGATTGCCGTGCCAGCGGCGCTGGCCTGGCTGATCCCTTTGACGACGGCGAGCGTCCAGGATGCGGCGGTGACCGCTGCGATCGAGGAGCTCGAGCGGATGGTGGAAGGCTCGTATTGGCTCGGCGACTCCACAGTCGCCATCCTCCGCCAGGCTTTCGGGCCGCGCACGCTGGCCGAGCTCGACTGGCTCGCCGACCGGCTGGCCGCGATGGCGGCCGACACCACGGTCTCCGAGCCTGTCCGGCTGCACGCCATGTTCGCCCTGGCGGGTGCGGCGGACCTCGATAGGAGCCGGAGAGGCAAGCCCTACGCCCGCGCCTTCGACCTGCTAGTGCAGCTGCACGAGGGCGGCTACGACAGGGCGCTGTCCACTATCTTCCGGCTCGATCCGGAGCGCGGCCCCGCCTATGTGCAAGACGTCTTCGAGCGGAGCGAGCGGCCGCCGCTGTGCCGGTGGAGCTACGACAGCGGCCGCTACGAGCCGCCGCAGTGCGTGCGCGGGTACCACACGTTCCACCGGGTGCCATGGTGCCGGGCGGGGGACTTGCTCTACCGGGACACCGTGAGCCAGGCCTGGGACCGGACGCCCGGCGGCTGGCGCGGCGGAGCTGCCGGGTATCCGCCTCCCGTTCCCGACGGGCTTCCGGAGCATGTCGAGGACTGGTACCGCCGCTGCCAGCGGTGACGTTCTGACAGCATTGCCTAAAACGGCCAGTTTTCCGGGAGGGCCACAGGCAGGGCGGATTCGCTTCGAGGCGGCATGGTTCAGAGGTCGGGACCGGGCGAGGAGGGCAGGGCGCTACATTTTCCCCGGACGCGGACACTCAGGCCGGAGGGCGGAATATCTCGGGGGAGAAGCCGGTCGTATTCATATCTGCCGACGAGTCGTGTCTGGGCAACCAGTACAAGGGCAGGGAGCGACCCGGCGGGGCGGCCGCGATGCTGGAGCATTGGAGGAGGGGGGCCTGGACCCGGAAGGACATCTGGACATGCGCTCCCTCCACCACGAACAACCGCATGGCGCTGACGAGCGCGCTGGTGGCGCTTCGGGCGCTCGGAGGCCCCTGCCGGGTGCGCTTTCGTTCGGACTCTCGCTACCTGGTCGAGGGCGCCTCCAGCTGGGTGCCGAAGTGGAAACGGAGGGGGTGGCGGCGAAAGGGCGGGCCGGTAGAGAATCTGGAGCTGTGGCAGGAGCTCGACCGGACGGCGGCGCGCCACCAGATCGACTGGAGGTGGGTGCGGGGCCACGCGGGCGATCCGCGAAACGAGTACGTCGACTTCCTTGCCCGCCGTGCGGCTGGCGAGCAGTCTCGGTCGCCTCCGGTGCCCTCGGGCTTCGAAGCGTGGCTGGAAGGGCAGCGGGAGACGCACGACCGCTTCTTCGACTTCCTTGAATTCGCTCCGCCGAAGGAGGCAATGTAATCTGCGAAGCCACGGATACAGGAACTGTAAACCGTGGATTACATATTGTAAAGCATACATTACACTGTTGAGGGGCGGGCGAAGCGGTCCAGCGGGGATCGCAACGCCGCTTGAATTCCGTGGGAGCTTTGTCCACGGGATCCCGGCGCCCTCAGATGACTACGAGCAGATCCAGCCTGAGCCACCCCACCTTGCCGTCCGCAAGGACGATCTCGGCCCACTCGCCGGCGCGGTCGTCGATGCGCACCTTTGTGCCCTCGTGGAGGGCGAAGAGGGTGAGGCCTGACTCCTCCGACGGGGCGCTCAGCACCCGGACCTCCTTCGCCACGACGATCGCCTCGGTCGGGCTTCCCAGACCGGTTTCGCGCACCAAGAGGGTCGTGCCCAGGAGCAAGGTCGCTGCGCCCGCACTCCACGCCGTGCGGGCGAAGAGTCCGCGGCCCCGCGCCCCGCGGCCTAGGACGCGGAGGACGACCGCCGTCCCCGTCACCAGGTAGCAGAGAGCCAGGAGCAGCGCCAGGATGGGCCGCGGCAGCAGGTCCCTCCACCACTCGAGCGCCACCAGGAGCCAGAAACGCGGGAGCGGCTCGACGCGGTCCCGCAGCTGCCGGTTGACGAGCGCGAGGTTGGCGCGTGCGTCGTCGTGGCGCGGGTCGAGGCGCAGAGCCCGCTCGTAGCCGAGCACCGACAGGCCGATGTCGCCCATCCGGTAGTGGGCGTTGCCGAGGTTGTAGTGGAGCACCGCCGACTCGAGGCCAGCCTCGAGGACGGCCTCGTAGCGGGCGGCCGCCCCGGCGAAGTCACCCTCCCGGTAGAGGCGGTTGCCGTCAGCTACGAGCTCCTCCTGGGCGCCTCCGTCGAGAGCCAGCCATCCGTGTCCCCGGGCTGCCAGGGGTGGGGCGAGCAGGAGCCCAGACGCCGCCAGAACGACCGCCGCCCTCATCGGGAGAGCTCCCTGTCGAGCGTACGCATGATCCCGGCAGCCCGATCGAGCACCTCCCTGGCGGGCGGCCTCTCCGACCCGGCGGGGGCGAAGCGCTGCACATCGCAGTCGGCGAGGAAGTCGGACAGCTCTGCAAGCGTCTCCTCCGAGGCTCCGCCGCTACGGGCCAGCTTGGCGGCCTCGTCGCGCAGCAGCCCGGCGCGGGCGATGTTCAGCTTGTCGGCCACGAACCCCTCGAGCGCGCCCGCGATCTCGGCGTAGAAGTCGCGCGGATCGCCCCCGGCGAGGGAGCGGGCCCTGGCCAGACGCTTCTTCGCCATTCGCCGAGCCGATCGCTCCCGCGCGTACGCCAGGTCGGCCGCGGTGCGGTCGCGCCGCCGGCGGATCGCGGCCGCGCCTGCCAGCGCCACCGGCGGAAGGAGCGCGACCAGCCAGAAGGCGGCCTTGGCGTGGAGCGGCTCCCCGACCGGTCGAAGCGAGGGCGAACCGGTGTCGATGAAGCGAATCTCCTCGCGGATCGGTGCCACGCTGGCGGGTAGTGATCCCCCGTCGCCCGGCCCCCGGGAGGCGTCGCCGGTCACCTCGATCGTGATCGACTCCGAGCGGACCGTCCGAAAGGCGCCCGTCGGCGGATCGAAGTACGAGACTTCGACCGGCGGTACGGTCACCCTGCCGGGCACGCGCCCGATCAGCACGTAGGTGGCCGTGCTTCTGCCCCTGACCGAGGCCCCCCCCCGCTCGATGCTCCGGCTGATCTCGGGCGGAAAGACCTCGAATTCGTCGGGAAAGCCGATCGCGGGAGGGGCCAACGCGCTTATGTTCCCCGAGCCGGAGAGCGTTAGTCGCACGGTCACCGCCTCGCCGACCGGCACTTCGGCCCGGTCGGCCTCCACAGCAACGGCGAGCCTCCCGACATGTCCCGAAAAGGACTCCGGGCGACCATCTGTGGGAATGGGCAGCACCTCGACCTCGATCGGGCGCGACGCCACCGCCACCGGGACCAGGCGGTCGAAGAGGCTGCCCCCGAAGAATCCACCGAATCCCCCCCGGCGGCTGACGCGCGTCTGGGCCTCGACCCCCAGCGGCGCGATCGACTTCTCTCCGCTGCTCGTCGGAAAGTACGCAACGCGGCGCACCAGCGCGGTTAGGTACTCCACGCCGTCGCGCGCGACCCGCTCCACCTCTGGCGACTCGGGCTGTTCGAGCTCCTCGATCCAGAAGCCGGGCGCCTCGGGCAGCGTCGTGATGTTGTAGCGCTCGACCGAAACGCGGGTGAAGATCCGGTACTCGACGATCACCGGCTCGTTCTCGTAGACTGTCGCCCGGGCGGGCGTCGCCTCGAGGAAGACCTCCGCCTCGGAGACTCCGCCGCCTTCGGCACCCGGATCGGCGACGCCGCCCCTCGGGGCGGGCGTGTCGGCGACCGTCAGCGAGATCGGCTCGGTACTGTAGGTGGCACCCCCGGCCGTCACCTCCACCGGCCCGATCTCGAAGACGCCCTCCTGGGTGGCCTGGAAGCGATACTGGTAGGTGAGCGACATCCGGGTGCGGCCATTCACGATCTGGAGCGAGGTGGAGGTGCTCGACCCGAGGTAGCGACCGAAGCCGCCGAGGTCGGGGAGCACCGGCTCCGAGTCGGCCTGCTGGGCGCCGGAGATCTCGACGTTCAGCACGAACTGGCCGCCCCAGCCAACCCTCGGCGAGCTCAGGTAGGAACGCACCTCCACCTGCTGAGCCATCGCGTGCCCCGATAGGGCCAGCGCGGAGAGAGCGAGAGCCGGCGGCGCGGTCGCGCACGCCGCGAGCGCAGCGGCCAGCCAGGGATGCGGCGACGCCCTCACCGCTACCACTCCTTCCTGGGGTTGCGGCCGGTCGGCTGCGCCGCCTTGCGGTTCACCTCGTCGGGGTCCTCGGTCACCGCCTGGAGGAGACGTGCCGCCTGCTCCGGCGTCATCTCCGCACCTTCGCCCTCCGCTGGAGGCGTCTCGCCCACGCCCTCGTCCCCATCCTCGGGGGCGCTCGCCTCCTCGTCACTCTGCTCCTCGCCACCCTCCGACTGGTCTTGCTCGCCCTGGCCTTGCTGATCCTGCTGCTCATCCTCGTCCCCTTCCTCGCCCTCCTGCTCCTCTTGTTCCTGCTCTTGCTGCTGCTGTTGCTGGAGCAGCCGGAGCGCGTACTCCAGGTTGTGCTTCGCGTCCTGGTCGGCGGGGTTCAGCCGCAAGGCCTCCTTGTACGCATCGATCGCCCCTTCGGCCTGCTGCTGCTCCAGCATGGCGTTGCCGAGGTTGTACCACGCCTGCGAGCGCCACTCGGGGTCGCTCCGGCCGAGCGCCTCCATGTACGCTTCGGCCGAGCTCTCGAAATCGCCTTCCCTGTAGAGCGCGGCACCCTCGTTGAAGTGCGCAAGCGCCAGCTCGGGCACCTTCCGGAGCGCCTCCAGGTACCGCGCCCGCGCCTCCTGGTAGCGTTGCTCCTCGTAGAGACGGTTCCCCTCCTCGATCTCGACGCGTCCCTCCTGGGCGGCGAGCGCCCCAGCGGCGAGGAACGATACCAGCAGGCAGGTCAGCGCCGTCCCGCCCGGGGCTGCCAGGAAACGAACGCGGCGCGCAGGCGCGGCGGCCAGGCCAGAGTGGAAACCCCGCGCGGCCCGCGCCGCCGCTTCCCGTAGCATCGACATGACTTGTTGATTATGTAAAGCAGACATTACATTTTGTCAGGTAAAGTATACATGAAGGCACTCGCGCGCCTCGCTGTGCGCTGCGGAAGCACGAACTCCAGCGCCAGGAGGAGGAGCGCCGCGCCCAGAAAGATCTGGTACTGCTCCTCGAACTCCGTCACCTCCCTGGCCTCGAGCTCGCGTCCACCACCCCGAATCCGCTCGACCAGCGCCTCGAGTCCGCCTGCCGACCCGATCCGGTGGTACTCGCCGCCAGTCTGTAGCGCGATGTCGTGGAGCGCGGTCTCGTTCAGGCGCGAGGTGACGACCTTGCCGTCGGCGTCGCGCAGGAAGCGGCCCTCTTCGCCAGCCCCGGCGGGGAGCGGCACCCCTTCGGGCGACCCCACGCCGACCGTGTGGATGGTGACCTCCGCCTCGCCCGCGAGCGCGAGCGCCTCGGCCAGGCCGCCCTCGTGGTCTTCGCCGTCCGTCACGATCACCACCATGCGATTCCCCTCCGGGGTCTCGGCGAGCGCCTCGACCGCGATCTCGATCGCGCGCGCCAAGTCGGTGCCCTGGGCGGAGAGCATATCGGGGTCCATCGCCCCCAGGAACATCATCGCGGCGCCGTAGTCGGTGGTGAGGGGACTCTGCACGAAGGCGTCGCCCGCGAAGGCGACCAGTCCGATGCGGTCGCCTTCGAGCCTCTGCACGATCCGCCCGATCTCGATCCTGGCGCGCTCCAGCCGACTCGGCTCCACGTCCTCGGCGTACATCGATCGCGACACGTCAAGCGCCACGACGAGGTCCCGACCCTCGCGTCTGACCGTCTCGACCCGGGTGCCGAACTGCGGCCTCGCGAGCGCCAGCAAGACCAGAGCCACCCCCGCCACCAGGAGCGCGGCCTTCCAGCGCCTGGCAGCCGCGCCCCGGTGGGGATTCACCCTCCGAAGCAGGCGGAGATCGCCGAAGCGGTCCAGGAGCTGCCGACGGCGGCGTCCCGAACGCCACTCCAGCGCCAGGAGGAGCGGAAGCAGGGCGAGGGCCCATAGCGCGAGGTGGGATCCCCAGCGAAACATCTAGCAGTCCGTGGATAATCTCGCGCGAGCACCGAGAGCGGCGAAGCACTCCGCTGGCAAGGCGCGACGAAGGGTTGGTAGCAGCGCTACCGGCCCAAGGAGCAACGCAGAGCGAAGCCCCGGGTATGGGTATTGTAAATCATGGATTACACAATGTAAAGCATAGATTACAGTATGGACAAGCGAGCGAAGCGGTCCAGCGGAGATGCAGCGCCGCTCGAATGCCGTGGGAGGTTTGTCCACGGGCTGCTAGGGGATCGTCCTCAGCCAGGTGCTCGCCAGCGCCGCCTCGGCCAGGAGCAGGATCAGCCCTGCAGCGAGCGGTATGCGAAAGCGCTCACCGTAGCTGGTGAAGTTCTCGACCAGGATTGCGGTCGTCTCGAGCTCGTCGATCTCGGCGTAGATCGCCTCCAGGCTCTCGCGATCGGTGGCACGGTAGTAGCGCCCGCCCGTCTTCTCGGCCGTGGCCCGCAGCGTGGCCTCGTCGACGTCGACCCTCATCGTGGCGTAGCGCCGATTCCCGAATCTGTCCGTGACCGGAACCCGGGCGGCTCCCTGCGCACCGGCACCGATCGTGTAGACGCGCACCCCCAGCGCCGCCGCCGCATCGGCGGCGGTGATCGGGTCGATCTCGCCCCGGTTGTTCCTCCCATCGGTGAGGAGGATCACGACCTTGGAGGCGGCCTCGCTCGCCTGCAGCCGCTTGACGGCGGTGGCGAGCCCCATCCCGACCGCGGTGCCGTCCTCTACCATCCCGACCTCGAGCTCGCCGATCAGCGACTCGACGACCGAGTGGTCGAGGGTGAGGGGCGCCTGGGTGAAGGCCTTCCCGGCGAATATCACGACGCCGATTCGGTCGCTGGTGCGGGCGGCTGCGAAGTCTGCCGCGACCTCCTTGGCCGCCTCGAGGCGATTCGGTGCCAGGTCCTCGGCCAGCATCGAGGAGGAGACATCGATCGCCAGCACGATGTCGACCGCCTCGGTCGAGACGTTCTCGGCCGTGACGCCGGTCTGTGGGCGGGCCAGCGCGACCACCAGGCAGGCGCAGGCCAGCCCCCTGAGCGTCGGCGCGACGTGCCGGATCCAGCGGGAACGGTCCCCGCCGACCCCGGCGAGACCGAGGGTGTCGGGGTGCCGGAGCGACCGCCGCCGGTCTGCCGCCGCCAGATGCCACCACCCCAAACCGGCAACTCCGAGAAGAAGGAGGAAGAGGAGCGGATCGTCGAAACGTAGGGTCATGCCGCCGCACCGGTGGCTCTGTGGGCCATCTCGCCGTCCGTGTCGCTGGCGACTGCCTGTTCAGGACTCGTCGCCGCCACGAGCTCCCTGGCGCGCGTCAGGAGCGCCCTCGACTCCTCGATTCCCGGCCTAGCCTTGGCGAACTTCACCAGGTCGCAGCTCTCCAGGAAGCGCTGGAAGCCGCCTACGATCGTCGTCCCGAGCGCAGCAGCGCGCATCGCCTCGATCACCTCGCCCGTCGCGAGCTCCAGCGCGGGAACCTCGAACTGCCCCTCGAGGTAGGCGCGCACCACCTCGGATATTCGCACGTGGTACTCCATGACTTGGCCGCGCTCCAGGAGCTGCGACCGCTCCAGCTCGGCGAGCGCCTCCAGCGCCACGATGTGGGCGGGGCGGGGCGGGGCACGGGGGATCGCCGACACTTCGCCGGAGTCCGGGCGACGGCGACGCCGAATGTAGAACGCCACCGCCGCGACCAGCAGCGCCGCCAGGGCGATCCACGGCAGGAATCGCCACGGGCTTCCGGGCACCGAGAGCGGCCCCCTGATGTCGCGGATGGCACCCGACTCGTCGACCCCGACGCTCTGCACGGCGATCCGGTACGCGTCGGTGGCGACCGCCTCGGTCGTACCATCGGGCGCCACGACCGCTATCTCGAACGACGGCACCTCGGCTTCGCCCAGCCCGAAGCTGGTGAAGGCGAAGCTGGCCGCGGAGCGCTCCCGACGCTCCTCGTCCGTCCCGGTCGTGGGCGCGACCTCGACGGCGAGGAGCTCCACCGCGGATGCGTCGAGCGAATCGGGCCACTCGACCACCCATCCCGCCGGGTGCTCCACCGCGACGGTCATCGTGACGTGGTCGCCGAGGGTGATCAGCGCCGTGTCGATCGCGGTCTCGATGCGCACCTCCTCCTGCGCGGCGAGCGTCCCCGTTGCCAGCAGCAGCGCCGCCACCGGTACGCGCGCCGGGCGCAACCACCTCGCCGCTCCGCCGCCGCCCCTCACCTCGACCTCCGGGCCCGCTGTTCGAAGAAGCGCCTCAGCACCAGCTCGTACGGCGTGCCCGTAACGACATCGATCACCTCCACGCGGCTGCGGCGGAAGAGGCGATCGGCCTCCCCGCGCGCCTCCGCCCGGTGGGCGCGATACCTCTCCTGGAATCCCCTGGCGGAGGTGTTGACGAGGCTCCGCTCCCCCGTCTCCGGGTCCTCGAACTCGACGAGCCCGAGCCGCGGCATCTCGTCCTCGCGTGGGTCGGTCACCCGGACAGCGTTCAGGTCGTGGCGACGGGCCGCTATGGAGAGCGCTCGCCCGTAGCCGCGGGCGTTGAAGTCCGAGACGACGAAGACGACCGCCCGCCGCCTCGTTACCCGCGCCAGGTACTCGAGCGCACCCTCGATGTCGGTCCCCCTCCCCTCGGCCCTGTGGTAGAGCAGCTCGCGGAGAATGCGCAGCGCATGGCGCCGACCCTTGCGGGCCGGGACGAACTTCTCGATCCCGTCCGAGAAGAGAATCAGCCCGACCTTGTCGTTGTTCCTGGTCGCGGAGAAGGCGAGGACGCCGCAGAGCTCGGCCGCGAGCTCCGACTTCAGGCGGTCGCGGGTCCCGAATCCCGCCGATCCGCTGACGTCCACCACGAGCATCAGCGTCAGCTCGCGCTCCTCCTCGAAGACCTTGACGTGGGGCGAGCCGGTGCGAGCCGTCACATTCCAGTCGATACCCCGGATGTCGTCGCCGTGCTGGTATTCGCGAGCCTCGGCGAAGCTCATGCCCCGCCCCTTGAAGACCGAGTTGTACTCGCCCGCAAGCACCTCGTTCACGAGACCGCGCGTCGTGATCTCGATCCGGCGCACCTGCCGCAGTATGTCGCGGGTAACCATCGCAGCCTGCGCCGGTCCCGTCCTAGCAGTCCTTGGATAATCTCGCGCGAGCACCGAGACCGGCGAAGCGCCCCGCTGGCAAGGCGCGACGAAGCGGTCCAGCGGGGATGCAGCGCCGCTCGAATGCCGTGGGAGGTTTGTCCACGGGCTGCCTAAGGAACCTCGACGGTGTCCAGAACCCGCGTCACCACATCCTCCGCGGTTACCTCCTCGGCCTCGGCCTCGTAGGTGAGGATGACGCGGTGGCGAAGCACATCCATCGCCATCGAGCGCACGTCCTCGGGGGTTGCGTATCCCCGGTGGCGCAGGAAGGCATGTGCACGCGCCGTCCGTGCCAGGCAGATAGTGGCGCGCGGCGAAGCCCCGAAGGCGATCAGCGGCTCCAGCTCCCTGAGCCCTGCCTCCCGGGGCTCGCGGGTGGCGAAGACCAGCTCGACGATGTAGCGCTCGACCTGCGGGTCCATGTAGATCGTCTCGGCCGCGGCGCGGGCGGCTACGATCTCCTCGGGCGTGACGACCGGTTCGGCGTGCGGCGGCGGTCCGGAGGTCATGCGTCTCATGACGGCGAGCTCCTCGTCGCGGTCCGGGTAGCCGACCGAGAGCTTCAGCATGAAGCGGTCGACCTGGGCCTCGGGGAGTGGGTAGGTGCCCTCCTGCTCGATCGGGTTCTGGGTGGCGAGGACCAGGAAGGGCGACGGCAGCTCGAAGGTGTTCTCGCCGATCGTCACAGTCCGCTCCTGCATTGCCTCCAGGAGCGCCGACTGCACCTTGGCGGGCGATCGGTTCACCTCGTCGGCGAGGATCACATTGGCGAAGATGGGACCCTTGCGCGTCTCGAATTCGGTCTTGCGGGGGTCGTAGATCAGCGTGCCGATCAGATCGGCGGGGAGCAGGTCCGGAGTGAACTGGATGCGCTGAAAGGAGGTCCGGATCGCGTCGGCGAGAGTGCGCACCGTCAGCGTCTTGGCGAGCCCGGGGACCCCCTCCATGAGAACGTGACCATCCGCTATGAGGCCCGTGAGCAGCTTCTCGACCATCGCCCTCTGGCCGACGATCACGTGTCCGATCTCGGCGAGCAGCCTGTCCACGAAGCCGCTGGCCTCGCGGATCCTCTCCTGGATGACCTCGATCTCCCTGTTCATTCCGCCCCGCCTCTGGACCGGGAACCTCCGCTGCGAGGCGTGCAGATGTCCTCGCCCTCCCCCTCGGCCCCGTCGTCGCTGTCTCCGTCTCGAACCCGCGAGGCCCCCACCCATAGGAAGAGCGTCGTGTCGCGCGGCTCGCTCCACTCGACCTCGACTGAGAACCGCGCCGTGAACCCGGCCTTGTAGGCGAACCTGACCGGGGCGCCGGGCATCGCTACGGTGTCGATGGTCTGCCCGCTACGCTCGTCCCTGGCGTGCACGGTCCATTCGCCCGAGTGCCGCCGCCAGACCACGAAGCAGCCGTTGACCGCGAGTCCGGCGAGGGGAAGCAGAGGTCCGCGGAGCGCGGCCTTCCCGTTTTGGACCGGCAGGTTGAGCCAGCTCCCGCCTTCCGATAGCGCCTTCATGGCCTCGAGCATCTGGGCCTCGGCTGCGGCGGTCGGCACCGTCAGGGCGAAGCCGGCCAGGGCGAGCGACAACCGGGCGATGACGCCGCGTCGCATTCGCGCCGGAGCTCTGCGGTCACTCCTCCAGTATGTAATACCCACTTTACATAATGTCATGTATGATTTACATTCCCATCTGAGGCTCACGCGAAGCTACCCACGGAATGCTCGGCAATCACACTCCAAATTAGCGTGCGGCTCCCAGCCGCCGGTAGCCACAAAGCCACACTTGGGACGCCTCCCCGCTCCCGCCGGTTGTCCGCAGCGCCCCCTGCCGTGATCCCCGGTCAGATCGCCCTTCGCAGGGGGGGCCAGCTCCTTGCGCCGGGCCGCGGAGGGGAGGCGGTGCCGCGCCCACCCTGCCCTTGTACCCCCGTCCAGGCGCGTCATCATCGATCTTCGCCAGCGCACAGGCAATCAAACCAATGGCACGGAGGGCTGAACCATGGAGGACCTGCTGCTGGCGGCCAACAGCCTTCGGGCGAGATCCCGAAGGAGCTGCGCGACCTACCGGAACTACGAGGACTGAACCTGTCCGTCAACAGCCTTTCGGGTGCGATCCGGCGCAACCTGACGGAGGGTGCGCTGGGCGGGGAGGGCCTGTTGGCGGGCGCTCTGGGATTCGGGGGTGACGACGCTGGCGATGGCGGCGACGCGGGTCTGCCGGGCGCGCGGTGAGGCGCGGGTTCGTCCATGGACCGCTCGCTTTCACCAGTACTCCACTTCCAGGCCTTCGACCCGGTGGAAGCTGCGGCGGTCCCGGGTGGCAACGCGGTGGCCGAGGTGCAATGCCGTGGCCGCGATCATGAGATCGTGGGCACCAATGGGGGTCCCGGCGCGTGACAGCTGGGCACCGAGTGTCGCGTGCACCTGGGTGACCTCGAGATCGAAGGAAACCACGGGGAAAACCTCGAGCCATGTCCGGGCGAAAGCTTCCGCCGCGACGCGCCGGGCTCCGGCCACGCGGTGGAGGCCGTGGAGCACTTCTGCCGCGGTGATCGCGGCGATCGCCAAGTGCCCGTCCCGTGCACCCGGGCGTGCCAATACGCGCTCCCGGTCCAGCAGCCCGTGTTCCACCGCGATCAGGACGCTGGCATCGATCAGGGTTCCCAAGGACTCTTCGGCACCTCGACGCGGTTGAACAGTGCGATCCCATCCTCCACCGCACGTGCGTATTCGGGACCGGCTGCGGGGACCCTTCCAGAGCGAATCAGTTCGACAAAATCACGACCGGTGAAGATCCGGTCCTCCACCGGGGCGATCTGGGCGACCGGTTTCCCGTGCCGCTCCACGACGTAGACGGCGCGCTCCTCCCGGACACGCGCCAGGACCTCGCCGAGGTTCCTGGCGGCTTCGGTGGCGCTCACGACGCGCGAATGCGTTGGTCCTGCGGTTCGTTTCGTCATTCCCACATATTACAGATTTTACAGGAATTACGCAATGCCGCCATGCCGCCGCGTCCTCCAGTGAATCGATCAGTCGGTCGACCCTCACCTTACCAGCACGCGCAGAGGCGGTGACCGCGTTACACCGTCGAAGTACCCGTACACCCCGCCGCCCTCGATGCCGAAGGCGGGCCAGGGGCGGATCGCGGGGGTGACGACGTTGGCAAAGTTCGTCAAGTGCCAGCCAATTCCCAGCAGTGTGAGGGAGAAGCGCAGGGGATTCTCGAGCACGTCTATCCAGACCGTGTCGGCGATTGCGGCAGGATCGATGGCCATGGGGAGGAGGCGCAGGGTGTAAGGGGGCAGTTCCACTTCCGTCCCGCGTTCCCGGGTCTCGAAGATGTCCCGCACGTCGACCGCAAGTACGCCGATGTCCGAGCCCGCCTGGTGTCGGAAGGGTATGGGGAGCCGCGGTTCGCCTCCGTCCGGCCAGGAAAGGCGCAGAGTATCGACCGACAGGCGTGGACCGCCGGGCACCCGGGTTTCGCCAGTGAACGACCCCAAAGGAGCTGTTCCGCGCAGGGCGTAGGTCGTGCCCGCGCGGAGAGGCTCCGGAAGCACCGCTCCGAGGCACTTGGCCGACTCGACATCCTCGGCGACCGTGCATGCCTCCAGCTCCAGCGTCTCGGAGAACTCAGCCTCCCACCCGGGTCCCTCCAGGTGCGCGGAAACCTCCGGTATCGCCCCCTCCCGATGGGGGTGGCTGGCCAGCATGCGCGCCTCGCTCTCGCCCGCAACCAACAGGACCTCGAGCGAGACCACGTCGGGGTGCAGCTCGAGCGGATCGAAGTCCTCTTGGCACGCCGACATGGCCGCCATCGCCAGCACGACGAGGAGCCCGAACCCAACCCCCTTCCTCAAAACCGGAACTCCGCGCCCAGGGACGGCATAACCGGGAGCTGGCGACGCCGAACCCGCGTGAAACCGCCCCCCCCCACGGTCCAGCCGACCACATTGGCACGGTTGAGGAGGTTGGCCACCGAGGCATACACCGTCGCCACCCCACCTCCGAACCACGACACCCCGCTCTCCCGACGCCAGCCCACGTCCATGCGTACATAGCGCGGCAGCTCCCCAGAGTTGTACCCGCCCGCGAGCAGTATCGTACCGACGGGGAGTCCCTCGGGGTAGAGGCTCCACGGGAGGGAAGGGGAAAGTCTGGCGACGGCTAGCACGGGCGTGACCGGCTGTCCCGAGCGCAGGGAAAGCCGGGCCGACCAGGAGGATGTGCCGCGCCCGTAGGAAGCGCCGAGTTCGAGTTCATGTTCACGGTGAAAGCGCGGCGTATAGCTCCGCATAGACACGGTTCGCGACACCCTGGCCCACCGGTACGTCCCCAGAGCGGAAAGCCCCCGGTCCGGCAGCCAGCTCCAGGTCGCCTCGATTCCCCGAGCCGTACCGCTGGCCCGCTCCCACTGGGCAGGATCCCCCAGCACCGGAACTTGGATCGGGTTGGACTCGAACGCCGGCAGCCTGAGGTTGTCCAGTTTGCGCGCATAGGCGTCCAGCCGAATCCTGAGCCGTCCCCGCGAACCCTCCCACCCGGCAGTGAACTCGGTGTTGCGGGGAACCGATGGTTCGCTCACGGGGGCGAGGAGGTCGTAGGCCAGGAAGCTCGCGAACAGCGACTCCTCGTTGCGCACCGAGGCCAGCGCCTGATGCGAGCGGGCCGCCGAGATGCGTGCGCTCCACCACGACGCGGCGTAGCCCAACTCGGCGAAGGGCGAGAATTCGGTCGCCAGACCCACGAAGCGGTCCAGCCGCACGCCTCCCTGGGCCGAGAACCCGCTGGGCAGAGGGGCCTCGACTCTCGAATAGCCAGCCAGGCGCCACTGGGTCTCGCTCAACGAAAGGCGTTTGGTGAAGAAGTCGGAGAGGTCGTGGTCGAAGTCCCAGGAACAGGAGCTGTAGCAGTCTTCGCTGAAGCGGTAGTCGTGGTCAGCGTCGAATCGTGTCGCCCGGGCTCCAGCGATGATCGTCGCCCCGGGGGCGTGCATCGTCACCTTCAGGTCGGCGCGGCTCTCACCCATGGAACCGTGGCCGGAGAGACCCGTGTCCGGAACGGCCCGAGGAAGGTCCTCGACGTGAAACAGTTCACCGGTGAACCGGCTGTGCCCCAGGGTGGCGTCCAGGATCCCACTGCCCCCGAACCCGGTGCGGTAGTGACCCGAGAAGGCGGCGTTGCCCCAAGTCATCGCAAGCTGTCTGGTCACCTGTTCCCGCGCGTCGACATCGTCCACCGATTCCAAGTTCATGTAGCCGCTGAAGGACAGCCGACGGACCCCGCCCAGGTCCGTCGTCACCTTGGCGTGCAGATCTCGAAAGAAGTAGGGAGCATGCCCTTCGATTATCCCCATCTTGTCGAGCGCCCGCGTAAACCCGTCGATCCAGGTGCGGCGCCCGTCCACCAGAAAGGACACGCTCTCGCCGACCGGGCCTTCGATCGACAGCCGGGAGGACAGGGCACCCAGAGCGCCGCCCATCCGCATCCTGTCCCGGGAACCGTCTCGGGTTGCAATGTCGATTGCACCCGACAGCGACCCGCTGGCGAGTCCTTCCCCGCCCGACCCGGCGAGCAGTGTCGCGCGCTCCACCGCTTCCGGGTTGATTGCCGAGATAAAGCCTCCCAGGTGGAAGGCGTTGAAGAGCCGCACCCCGTCGAGCAGTACCGGCGTACCATAGCTGGCGCCGCCACGGACGAAGGGGACGGACATGTAGTCGGAGGACGCGGACGCGGACGGCGAGACCGCGATCGCGCGCAGCACGTCCGTCTCCACGATCGTCGGAAGCCTCCGCAGCAGCGCGGAATCGATCACGAACGCGTCCCGGGACAACGACAGCGGGTCTCCGGCACGGCCGCTTGCGATCACATCGAGCCCCTCCAGGGCAATCGGCGCGGGACTAAGCAGGACGCGTACCGGGTCGGCGGCCACGGCCTCGTAGGTGTGGGCCCAGGCGGCGTAGCCGAATGCGCTCACCTCAATGCGAACCGGCCCGCCAGTCGACACTCCCGGGACCACGAATGCCCCGAAACGGTCCGATAATCCTGACCCGGCGACGGCCTCGCCTCCGGACGGCGCAACCGTGACCAGGGCGAAGGCAATCGGTTCCAGGTCGACGCTGTCACGTACCACGCCGACCATCGTTGCCACTGCACGGACCCGGCTGCGTATTTCGCCGTCCGCACCGGGGATCTCCGGCTCCGCCTTGGGCACCACAACGATCTGGGATCCCATCTCGACGTAGCCCAGGTCGGTGCCCACCAGGAGCCGGTCGAGGGCGCGGGCCACGTTGAGGTCCGCGCACTCGCACTCCACAAGCCGGTAGGGGGGCAGCACGCTGGGACTGAAGGCGACCTGGACGCGGGAGCTGAGCGAGAGCTGCGCGAGGGCGTCCGCGAGTGGCGAGCGAGCGACTTCGAGGTGGGCGGGAGCGGCCAGGAGGGAGCCGGGCTGGGGCTCGACGCCGATGCGGCCCCTCAGCAGGGCGATCTCCCCGGGGTCCTGGGCGGTGAGGCCGAGTGGGAACAGGGCAGCGACCAGGACGAGACGGAGGGCACGGGTCACCCTCGACATGAGTTGCTCGCCCGCCCGGCGCTCAGGCGCATCCGCGCCAGGCACCTGCCGATTTCCCCCTCGTGCCATTCAGTCGCCCGTCCGTTCGCCCCCCGATGCTCCCAGGCGTTCTCCTCCGCCGCCGGAGCGCGTACACCTGCCAGGTGAGCGTACAATCCGTCCAAAGCTACCATTCACTCGTCCGTGGCCGGTCCGATATATTCCAAGCGAGAGGAGGTCGCGGATGGAGATAGTCCGCCTGCGGGTCAACGGCGACGAGCGCTCGTGCGGGGTGCCCGCCCACTATACGCTGCTGGAGACGCTCCGCTATGGACTTGGTCTGACCGGGTCGAAGCAGGGGTGCGACAAGGGGGACTGCGGCGCGTGCACGGTCATAGTCGACGGGCGCGCCATCCTGTCGTGCATAACCCCCGTCTGGGAGGCGGAGGGGCGCGAGGTGCGCACCGTGGAGGGACTCGCTAGCGGGATGGAGACGCACCCCGTCCAGGACGAGTTCGACCTGAACGGGGCCGCGCAGTGCGGCTTCTGCACCCCCGGCATCCTGTGCAGCTCGGTGGCGCTGCTCGACCGCAACCCGACGCCGACGCGCGAGGAGATCAGGGCGGCGCTGGCGGGGAACCTGTGCCGGTGCACCGGCTACGAGAAGATCTACGACGCCGTCGAAGCGGCCTCAGCCAGGCTAAGCACGTGACGGGGCGCAACGGACGCGGCGTTGGCGCGGGGAACGGATCGGCCCCGGCGGCGAACGGACGGCGGGACCGATCCGGCGAGGCTCCGACCCTGAACACCATCGGACGCCCCATGCGGAAGGTCGACGGGCTGGCCAAGGCAACCGGCCGCGCCCGCTACACCGACGACATCCGGCTTCCCGGGATGCTCCACGGCAAGATCCTGCGGAGCCCCCACCCGCACGCGCGCATCGCGCGGATCGACACCTCGCGCGCCGAGGCGCTTGAGGGCGTCCACGCGGTCGTCACAGGCCGCGACATGCCCACGCCGTACGGCATCATCCCATGGACGCCCGACGAGCATCCGCTCTGCGTGGACAAGGTGCGCTACATCGGCGACGGGGTTGCAGCGGTCGCCGCGGTCGACGAGGACACGGCCATCGCCGCACTCGACCTGATCGACGTGGCGTACGAGGAGCTTCCCGAGTACTTCGATCCGCACGAGGCGATCGCGGCGCCGTCCGGCCCGTACATTCACGAACCACGCAAGCCTGGATGGAGCGGCAACATCACCAAGGTGGTGAAGCTCGAGTTCGGCGACGTCGAGGCCGGCTTCGCCGAGGCGGACGTCATCGCCGAGCACGACTATTTCTTCGAGGGGACGACTCACACGCCGATCGAGCCCCACTGCGCCATCGGGCTGGCCGCGGGCGACGGCAAGCTGACGGTCTGGTCCGCGACCCAGGTTCCCCACTACCTGCACCGCGAGCTCGCCCGCGTCCTGGAGGTGGACCCGGCGAAGGTGCGCGTCATCCAACCCCCCGTGGGCGGGGCCTTCGGAGGAAAGTCGGAACCCTTCGACCTGGAGTTCTGCGTCGCCAAGCTGTCGATGCTGACGGGCCGCCCGGTCAAGATCCTCTACACGCGCGAAGAGGTCTTCTACGCCCATCGCGGCCGCCACCCCTTCCACATGCGCTACCGGACCGGCGCGAGGAGCGACGGGATGCTCACCTCCGTCGACGCGAGGATCGTCCTGGACGGCGGCGCCTACGCCTCCTTCGGGCTCGTCACCACCTACTACTCGGGGCAGCTCCTCACGGCACCCTACCAGATGCCGGCGTACCGCTTCCACTCGACGCGCGCCTACACCAACAAGCCGGCGTGCGGGCCCAAGCGCGGTCACGGCTCGGTGCAGCCGCGCTTCGCCTTCGAGGTGCAGCTCGACCGGATCGCCGAGCGTCTGGAGATCGACCCCATCGAGCTCAGGCGACGGAACTTCATCGGCGCCAACACGCGCACCGTCAACGAGCTGCGGGTTACCTCGAACGGATTCCTGGAGTGCCTGGCCGAGGTGGAGCGGGCGAGCGACTGGAAGCGCAAGCACCGGCGGCTTCCCTTCGGCAGAGGCGTCGGCGTGGCCGGATCCACCTACATCTCGGGGACCAACTACCCGATCTACCCGAACGAGATGCCGCAGAGTGGGATCCAGCTTCAGGTCGATCGCTCGGGGAGGGTGGCGATCTTCTCCGGCGCCTCCGAGATCGGGCAGGGGGTGGACTCGATGGTGGCGTACGTCGTGGCCGAGGAGCTGGGCGTGCCGCTCGACCACATCCGCGTGCTCGCCGGCGATACCGGCTTCACCCCGGTCGATCTCGGCGCATACTCGTCGCGGGTGACGTTCATGCTGGGCAACGCCTGCCTGCAGGCGGCCCGGAAGCTCAAGGCGATGGTGCGCGACGTGGTGGCCGAGGCGTGGGAGGCGAAGCCGCGCGAGGTGCTGCTGGCGGGCGGGATGGCGCTGCGGGCCGGCGACACCGGGACGAGGATGCCGCTCCGCGAGGCCTTCAACCTGGCCGAGGCGAAGTTCGGCACCCTGGGTGCGACGGGGTCGTACAACACCCCCAAGGACGTGCACGGCAGCTACCGGGGCGGTACGATCGGCGCGTCGCCCGCCTACTCCTTCACGGCGCATGTGGCCGAGGTCGAGGTGGACACGGAGACCGGATTCGTCACGGTCGACAGGATCTGGATCGCGCACGACTGCGGGCGGGCTCTCAACCCGGTGCTCGTCGCCGGGCAGATGGAGGGCTCTGCGTACATGGGATTCGCCGAGGCGCTCATGGAGGAGCACATCTTCAAGTCCGCCGACGAGGGTCGGGCCGGACTGCACAACGCGCCCTCGCTCCTCGACTACCGGATCCCGACGAGCCTCGACACCCCTGCACTCGAGTCGCTGATCGTCGAGTCGATCGACCCCGAGGGCCCGTACGGGGCGAAGGAGGCTGGCGAGGGGCCGCTGCACCCGTCGATCCCGGCGATCGCCAATGCGATCTACGATGCGGTGGGGGTGCGAATGGACTCGCTCCCCTTCTCGCCGCCCAGGGTGTGGCGGGCGCTGCAGGCGGCTGGCAGGGGGAAGGCGGCTGGAAGGACCAGACAGGCGGTGGGGGCTGGGCGTGCGGGGTGAGGCAGGTGGATTGGAAATGTCTACTGTACATTACATTTTGTAATGCCTAGTTTACAGTGTGAAGGGGTGGGCAAGTGAGCTGGCTGCGAAGATTCGGGGGGTTGCGGCTCGTGGCATGCGTCTGCGCCGCGCTGCTGATTCTGCTTGTGGTCGTTGAGTGGTGGTTCGCGTCGGTCTCGGAGGGTGCTTCAGGGGGCGGCGGGCTGGAGTCCCCGGCAGATGCGCCCGCGGGCGACACCCTGGACCGCCCGGCCTCCGGCACCGCCCGCGACTGGGAGATTGCCCGGGAGCACTTCACCTGGGCCGTCGCCCAACCCCCTGGCTCCTTCCCCCGTTTCGGCGATCTGGTGGCGCGTATCGGCGAGCGCTTCGTCGGCACACCGTACGAACCCCGCACGCTGGAGCTCCCCGGCCCCGAGCGTCTGGTCATCAACCTGGAAGCTTTCGACTGCGTGACCTTGGTGGAGAACGTCCTTGTTCTCGCGCGTTTGGCGTGGTCTCCGCCCGCCCGGGCGACCGACCCTCCCGGCACTGGCAGCGCTGCCTCCCGTCACACCGCCCTCCTGGACGACCCGGACCGCTTCCAGGCCGCCTACCGGGACGAACTCACCCGCATCCGCTACCGGGGCGAAGCGCTGGACGGATACGACAGCCGTCTCCACTACTTCTCCGAGTGGATCACGGACAACGAGGGCTCCGGGCTAGTGGATGCGATCTCGCGGGGACTGGGTAGTGTGGCCGACCCGTCGCCGATCGACTTCATGTCCACGCACCCGGACGCGTACCGCCAGCTCTCGGACTCGGTCGTCCTCGCCGCCATCGCGAGTGTGGAGGCACGAATCAGCGCCGTGGCGCGCTACCACGTCCCTCAGGACAGCATCGGGGCGGTGGCCCACGGCGTTCGCGACGGCGACATCATCGCCGCGACGAGCACGGTAGCTGGCCTGGACATCGCCCACACCGGAATTGCGCTCCGCCGGGACGGCGAGCTGCACCTCCTGCACGCTCCGTTGGTGGGTTCTCACGTTCAGGTGAGCGAGGAATCGCTGGCCGAGCGCATTCTGCGCATCGGGAGCCAGGACGGAATCATGGTGGCCCGGCCCCTTCCGCCCGGGGCCTAGCAGCCCGTGGACTGCTAGACGTGCTGCGGCTTCCCGCCTTCCGCTACCACCGCCCGGAGACGGTCGACGAGGCGGTCGCGCTGCTCGCCCGCTATGGCGAGGACGCCATGCCCATCGCGGGCGGCACCGACCTCATGCCCAACATGAAGCACCGTCTCTTCACGCCTGCGCACCTGGTGTCCCTCAACCGGGTCGACGCCATGAAGGGCATCCGGGTCGAGGGGGACGATCGGGCGAGCAGGAACGGGAGTCCGGCGGAGCGGGCCGGCACGTTCCTTGAGATCGGTGCTCTCGAGACGCTGGCGGATCTCGCCGCGCACCCGGCCGTGAGGTTCCACGCTCCGGCGGTGGCCCAGGCGGCCGGACTCGTAGCCGGACCCCAGCTGCGCAACATGGGCACGATCGGTGGCAACGTGTGCCTCGACACCCGCTGCACCTACTACAACCAGACCAAGTTCTGGCGGCACGCCCTCGGGTACTGCCTCAAGAAGGATGGCGACGTCTGCCATGTGACCAGAGTGGGTAGGAAGTGCGTCGCCGCGCACTCGGCAGACACCCCCGCCGCGCTGATCGCCCACGATGCCGTCCTTACCCTGGCGGGCCCCTCGGGCGCTCGCGACCTCGCCGCCGCCGACTTCTTCGTTCCCGACGGAATCAGGAACACACGCCGTGCCGGGGACGAGATCCTGACCGGCGTTCGGATACCCGTTGTGCCGGGCCGCAGGAGCGCGTACCGGAAGCTCAGGCAGCGCAGCTCGATCGACTTCCCGCTGCTCTCGCTGGCTGTGGCCGCGGACTTCGCCGAGGACGCCAGCGTCGCGACGATCAGGGGCGTGGTCTCGGCTCTCGGGGCGCGGCCGCGGCTCCTGAGCGGGTGGGACGCCATTGCGGCGGGGACTCGGCTGGAACCCGATGTGGTCGAGGCGCTCGCCGAACGCGCCCGCAGGCAGTGCAGGCCGCTCGACAACATCATCGTTGACGCGGAGTGGCGCCGCGCAATGGTGCCCGTCTACGCAAGGCGGGCCCTGCGGGAGCTGGCGGGGGATCGATGAGGTGAGGGGCTCGCGCGGAGGTTGCCGTTGAGGTGGCGGGTCGCACTAGCAGCCCGTGGACAAACCTCCCACGGCATTCGAGCGGCGCTGCATCCCCGCTGGACCTCTTCGCTCGCTTGTCTATACTGTCATCTATACTTTACAATATGTAATCCATGGTTTACAATGCCCGTACCGGGGCCTCGCTCTGCGTTGCTCCTCGGGCCGGTAGCGCTGCTACCAACCCATGCGGACCGCTTCGTCGCGCCTTGCCAGCGGGGCGGCCCGCGAACAGGACTCCGATTACTGGAGTCGCTCGATACGGTAGTGCATAGCGAAGTTCAACTTGGCGTACAAATTGGAGGTGGCCCAGCCGACTGTGGCGTCCAGGGAGAAGGTCGTCCGGTCGCGGGCAAGCCTTCCTCCGAGTCCGCATCCTGTCAGGTGGTCGTCGCCGAAGTCGTGGTGGCTCAAGCCAACCCCCTTCTCGCAGAGCGCGTAGCCCCCGGTGCCCTGGCGACCGCCGACGCCGAGTCGAACGCTGCCCATCGCGAGGGGTATGTGGGCGGATAGCTGCACCTGTCCCCATACTGGCAGCCGGCCGGAATCGACGAGCACGTCCACGCTGACTCCGGGTATGGGAAGTCCAGGTGAGGGAAGTATGGCAACAAGGGCCAAATGGGTGCCGACGTGCGCGCTGACGGCAAGTACGTCTTCGTCCGGTGCGAGCGAAGCGGATCCCGCCTCCTGGGCCTGGACGCCGAAGCTGGCCGATGCCAGTCCGGCCAACGCCCACCAAGCCGCAACCGCAACCCGTGCGCAGGCTGCCGTGGTCTTGGTCCGGCTGCCAGCCGATCGTGGCCGTCCGCGCTCCGTGGCAGCAGGCGTCGCGCTGATGCTGGCCATGGGTGTCAGTTCTCCTTGCCCGATTGCGCCAAGCCCGAGCGCGTGACATCGACCGTGCTCCCCGGGCGGCAGGCGAGGGCGGCGTCTTCGGCGTTGCCGTAGAGTACGCACCCGCGCTCTAGGGGTTTCGATCCCAGGCGCGACCCCGGCCCGCGCGCGGAAGCGGGTCCCCGGCACTGAGGGCACGGGAAGCTTAACGGTCCTCGAGGTCGCGGCGGGGTAGTCCGCCCCGCCAAGCGCCGTTGCGGCAGTCAGCGGCCAGCGCCGAAGCCCTCGACGGGCGAAGTGGACAGCACCTTCACCTAGTTGGCGCGACACAACCTTCCCCGATGCCATGGTTCGCGCCACCTTAGCGTGTCCCTACTTCGGCGCATCCGACGAGAGGTCGTCCCCCAGTGAAGGCAGTCCAGTTCAATGTCTCCGTCCCGGGCTTCCTCCTAGCTCGTGGTCCGGGGCGCTTCAGCAGCGCCTTCCTGTACGGGCGCCCCTCCGGGGTGTCGCTGACACGCAGGGAGCCCACGCCGCTGCCGGGCGACCGGTGGGCGCGGATCGAAGTGATCCTCGCCGGGATCTGCGGGAGCGATCTCGGGAACATCTCCTATCGGTCGAGTCCGGCGATGGAGCCCTTCGGGTCCTTCCCGGCGGTACTGGGGCACGAAGTGCTGGGGCGCGTGAAGGAGGTAGGCACTGGCGTGTCGGAGGTGGCGGTGGGCGACCGAGTCGTCGTCGACCCGATGCTGCACTGCGAGGCGCGGGGGTGGGAGGACGGGTCGTGGTGTCCGTCGTGCGCGATCGGCAGCCACTCCACCTGCGAGAAGGCTGGCGAGACCGGACCGCTGGCGGTCGGTCGCGGAGGCGGCGGGATCGCCCCCGGACTGACGATCGGGTACCATCGGGACCTGCCCGGAGGTTGGGGCGAGGAGATGATCGCGCACGAGCGGCAGCTCTTCCGCGTGCCGCCAGCGCTTCCCGACCGGGTGGCCGTCCTCGCGGAGCCGGTGTCCATAGGCGTGCGGGGTGTGCTTCGGAGCGGCGTGATCGCGTCTGCGGGTCCGGTGCTCGTGATCGGGAGCGGGGCGATCGCGCTGGGCACAGTCTGGGCGCTCAGGGCGTTCGGCTACGAGGGCCATCTGGTGGCCCAGGCAAAGCGCCCGCGCGAGGCGTCGCTGGCCTCTGCCCTAGGGGCCGACTCCACCGTCTCGCCAGGAGACGGAGCGCGCCAGGCGCTGATAGAGACGGGCGCTCGGGCCTACATGCCGGTCGTTGGGAGGGAGGTCTATGCCGGGGGCGGCTTCGAGACGGTCTTCGACTGCGTAGGCAGCCAGTCGAGCCTAGCCCAGGCTCTGCGCTACACCTCGGCCAGAGGCCGCGTGGTAATGCTGGGCTGCGTTGGCGAAGTGCGAAAGCTCGACCTGACCTTCCTCTGGGCGCGGGAGCTTCGAGTGGAGGGGTACGTCGGGTACGGTGCCGAGCGATGGGAGGACAGCTCTCGGCACACCATCGAGCTCACGCTCGCACAAATGGCTCCGGACGGTGCGGCGCTGGGCGGGCTGGTCACCCACCTCTTCCCCCTTTCGCAGTACCGCGACGCCCTGCGGGCGGCCTTCGACCACCGGAGAAGCGGCGCGATCAAGGTGGCGTTCCAGCCGCAGGGCTAGCGTTTCGCGGCGCGAAGGCCCCCGTCGTTGCACCACACCGCTGAGCGTGAGGCTGGGTTGCACCACCACCCGGTGCATTGCTACTCCTCCAGGCGCAACTCCGAGGGAAGCAGTAGGAAGACGCCCCCGTCCATGGACGTGACGGCGATGATGCCGCTGGCGAAGAAGGGGTAGTTGCTCCAGGAGCCGTACAGCCCAGGCGTGTCATCGCCTATCCCGGGGTCGGTGTCGAAGAACGCGATCTCAACCGGACTCTCCCGGTGGGAGATGTCGAGTACCCTCAGCCCGGCGCCGTAGTTCGACTGGTACATCCTGTTGCCGGCCACGTAGAGATTGTGGTCGCTGGCGCCGGTCTCGTGGATGTGCTCCGCGACGACGACTGGGTCGTTCAGGTCGCGAACGTCCCAGATCAGGGTGCGCGTCCGCTCGCGCCGGAACTCGTCGAACTCGTCGTTGGTGTAGAAATACGCCTGCCCGGCGTCGAGCCACCCCTGGTGCAGGTACCCCACATCGGGGTAGCTCCCTGAGCCGATCGCGACCGGCGATTCCTTGTCGGTCACATCGGCTATGCTCAGCCCCACCTCGTTGGAGCCCAGGCAGATCTCGGCACCCCGGTAGTCGGCGTCGGGGCCACGATAGACTACGCACTGCGCGTCGTGCGTGTAGCCGCGGCCGATGCCCGTATCGCTGAAGCAGCCAGCGAACTCCGGCTCCGCCGGGCTGCTCAGATCGACAATGTGCAGGCCGCCTCCGCACGTTTCGCCTCCCGCACTCATTCCGGTTGCGAAGGCAAATCCGGTCTCCTCGTTGATCACGAGGTTGTGTACGCTGTGCACTTCGTCATACGTGTAGGTTGGCGAGAGGTCACGATACGCGGTCGCACCCCGAAGCAGGCTCAGATCGAAGACCTGCATGCCGTGCGTGCCAGCGCCGTCGGCGACGATGTAGGCGTGGTCGCTGTACACCTTGATGTCGCGCCAAAGGGCAGACGGCGAACCGGCGGTCCGAGGCAGGAAACCGAGCACGAGGGCACTGTCGGGCTCCTCCAGGCTGATGAAGAAGGTGCCGTCTTCGTGGCCCGCGATCACCCACTCGACGCCCGTGGCCGGATCCGTCCACCCCCAGAGGTCGTTGACGATCCTCTCGTCCCGGAGCTCCACCCGCGCCACCAGATCCAGCCCCCTGCATGGGTAGATGTCGGCCATCCCCATCTCGCAGGGAGTGACGGCCAGGGGGGGGTCTTCGGGGGGCAGCGTCTCGGCATCGCACGCCAGGACGAGGCCGACGAGGAGCAGGGCCACCGACCACCCCGACGACTGCACCGCCCATCTGCGATCTGCTTCACCGGAAACTGCCCGCATTGTGCTGCCCTTCCCCAGCTTGTGATCCTATTCCATGAGGATGCGACGGGCGTTGGCCACCGCCTCGACCAGCCGCTCGACCTCTTCGTGAGTGTTGTACAGGTAGAAGGATACCCGAGCCGTGGCCTCCACCCCGTAGCGATCGACGACCAGCTGTGCGCAGTGGTGCCCGGCTCTGACGGCGATACCCTGAACGTCGAGAATTGTTCCCACGTCCTGCGCCGCCACTCCCTCGATCACGAACGGGACTACGCCGGCGCGCCGCTCGGAGCCAGCGGGGCCGAGAATGCGTAGCCCATCGATCCGGCTCAGCCCGGCGACCGCGTGGGCGACGAGCTCCGTCTCGTGGCGGTGGATGGAGTCGATTCCGATCCCGTCCAGATAGTCGACGGCGGCGGCGAGCCCGACCGCGCCCGCGATGTTCGGGGTGCCCGCCTCGAACTTGTGGGGCGGCTCGGCCCAGGTGCTTCGGTCCCGGTAGACGCGTTCGATCATCTCGCCGCCGCCCTGGTACGGGGGCAGCTCCTCGAGCAGCTCCCGCCTGCCCCAAAGACCGCCCACCCCGGTCGGGCCGCACATCTTGTGACCCGAGAAGGCGTAGAGATCGCACCCGATCGAGGCGACCTCGACCCGCATGTGCGGCACGCCCTGGGCACCGTCCAGGATGTAGACGGCGTCGGTGCGATCCCGCACCAGCTCCCCGATCTCTGCGACCGGGTTGATCGTGCCGAGGGCATTCGAGACGTGGCAGAGCGAGACCACCCGGGTGCGCGGACCCAGGAGGCCCACCAGGTGGTCCAGGTCGAGAAGGCCGTCGTCGGTGAGCGCCGCATAGCGCAGCTTCGCCCCCGAGCGGGCCGCGAGGAGCTGCCAAGGCACGATGTTGGAGTGGTGCTCCATCTCGGAGATGACGATCTCGTCGCCATGGCCGACCCGGGCCTGGCCCACCGAGAAGGCGGCCAGGTTGAGCGCCTCGCTCGTCCCCCGCGTCCATACGAGCTCGCTTGGTCCCGCGGCCCCGATCCACGCGGCGACCCGCGTGCGCGCCCCCTCGTACGCCTCGGTGGCCCGCCGCGCCAGCTCGTGCACCCCCCGGTGCACATTCGCGTGGTCGCGCAGGTAGTACCCGGCTACGGCGTCGATCACCTGGCGCGGCTTCTGCGAGGAGGCAGCGCTGTCGAGGTAGACGAGCGGCCTCCCGTCCACCTCCTGGTCCAGGACGGGGAAGTCGCGCCGAATGGCCTCCACGTGGAACGAAGTCGCTAACGCACCCGCCCTGTCGTAGCCCCTGCGGTCTGCATCAGTCGATCTGGACTCAGTCGAGCCGAATGTAGACATCGCCGTCTCGCACCTCGACCTCGAAGCTCCGAACCGGAGTGATCGCCGGCAGCTGCACGGCCCGGCCGGTGCGCACATCGAAGCGGGCGCCGTGGTAGGGGCACTCCACCTCGTTGTGCTCGATCAGGCCGTCGGAGAGCGGGTATTCCTGGTGCGAGCAGCGATCCTCGAGGGCGTAGATGTCGTCGTCGACCCGCGCCAGCACCACACCTCCCTGGTCGGTCTGCACAGAGAGGAGCCCGCCGCTCGGCACCTCGTCGGCCGTCGCCACCCGCACCCAGCTCATCGGACGAGCTTCGCTTCGATGGTGCGCATCACCTTGTCGGCGACCACGCCGCGGCCCAGCCGCGAGAGCACCTCGCCCAGAAAGCCGCGCACCACGAGCCGTTCGGCCTGCCCCCGCTCCAGTCCCCGGCTCATCAGGTAGAAGATCGCCTCGGAATCGAGCTGCCCCACCGTCGCGCCGTGCGAGCAGCGGACATCGTCGGCCTCGATCTCCAGATTCGGGAGCGATGTGGCGACTGCGTGGTCCGAGAGGAGAAGGTTCCGGTTCGTCTGGTAGGCGTCGGTTCGCTGGGCTCCCTCGTGCACCCTGATTATCCCCCGGAAGATCCCGCGCGCCCGTCCATCGAGCGCACCCTTGTAGAGCAGGTCGCTGTGCGCGTGCGGGGCCATGTGGTCCTGGCTCGTGTTGAAGTCGAAGTGCTGGCCGTCTTCGCCGAAGTAGAGGCCCAGCATCTCGCTGCTCGCGCCCGGCCCCACGAGCCTTGCGTTGAGGTCGACCCGGTCCACCGATCCTCCCAGCGCGACGTTCAGCGTGTCGACCGAAGAGTCCCGCTCGGCGATAGTGCGTTGATTGGCGAGGTGGCAGCCTCTCCTGCCCATGCGCTGAAGCGAGACGTAGCGCACCCGGGCGCCTCTGCGCGCGAAGATCTCGGCAGCGGTGCTGACGAGCGTGCCCGATTCGAAGTCGGGCGAGAGAATCTCGTCCTCGAAGGCGATGCGGCTGCGCTCCTCGGCGACGATCAGGACACGGGTGAAGGTTGGCGCCTCTGGACGGGAGACCCACCGGCTGAGCCGAATCGGAAGCTCGACCTTCACGCCCCGAGGCACATGCACGAACACTCCGTCGCTCCAGAGCGCCGCATTTAGCGCCGGGAACTTGCCGTCGGACGCAGGGACGGCCTGCGTGCCCAGCAGCTCCCGGACGACCGGGTCGGAGCTGCACGCAGCGTCCGCTAGCGACGAGAGCGCCACGCCGGCCGCAGCGACCCCCGGGTCGAGCCTTGCCGAGACGACGCGCCCGTCCATTTCGACGACCCGCCCCGCCCCCTCGCCGTCGCTCGCCAGCACGCGGCGGAGCCGCTCGGGCAGCTCGCCCGACCAACTGGAGCCGATGGGGCTCTTCTCCAGATCGCCCAAGGGGAGCAACCGCTCGACGTCCGTATACCGCCACTCCTCGGAGCGCGTCGAGGGGAAGGGAGTCGCCTCGTGGAGCTCCCAGGCCTCGTCGCGCCGGGCACGGAGCCACGACGGCTCTCCGCCCCTTCCGACCGCCGCGACCTCGCCGACCTCGGCCACCCGCGCGCCGCCGCCCACCGCGATGCCGCCGCTCACCCGACGCTCCCCTCCATCTCGAGCTCGATCAGCCGGTTCAGCTCGACCGCATACTCGAGCGGCAGCTCCTTGGCGATCGGCTCGATGAAGCCGCGCACGATCAGCGCCATCGCCTCGGCCTCGTCCAGGCCGCGGCTCATCAGGTAGAAGAGCTGCTCGTCGCCGACCTTGGAGACGGTCGCCTCATGCCCGACGGTGGCGCTCCTCTCGTCGATCTCGATGTAGGGGAAGGTGTCGGTCCGCGAGGTCTCGTTGATCAGGAGAGCATCGCACTCCACGTTCGAGCGGGCGCGCGCGGCACCGTCGTAGACCTTGCACAGACCCCGGTAGGAGGCGCGGCCGGTACCCTTCGAGATCGACTTCGAGACGATGCTCGAGGTGGTGCGCGGCGCCACATGGATGACCTTGCCGCCGGTGTCCTGGTGCTGACCGTCGCCCGCGTAGGCAATGGAGAGAATCTCGCCGTGGGCGCCCTCGCCCATCAGGTAGCACGATGGGTATTTCATCGTCAACTTTGAGCCCAGGTTGCCGTCGAGCCACTCCATGTGTGCGCCCTCGTGCACCAGCGCGCGCTGCGTCACCAGGTTGTACATGTTGTTGGACCAGTTCTGGATCGTCGTGTAGCGGAAGTAGGCGCCCGGATTGACGACGATCTCGATCACGCCGGAGTGGAACGAGTCGGTCGAGTAGACCGGGGCTGTGCACCCCTCGATGTAGTGCGCCCGCGATCCCTCGTCGGCGATGATCAGGGTGCGCTCGAACTGTCCCAGCCGCTCCTGGTTGACGCGGAAGTACGCCTGGAGAGGCGTTTCAAGGTGGACGCCCGGCGGAATGTAGACGAAGGATCCGCCGGACCACACCGCCGAGTTGAGCGCGGCGAACTTGTTGTCGGCCGCGGGAATCACCGTCCCGAAGTGACGGCGGAAGAGCTCCGGGTGGTTCCTCAATCCGTCCTCGATCGAGTCGAAGATCACCCCCTTCGCCTCCCATTCCTCCTTGAGGGAGTGGTAGACCATCTCGGAGTCGTACTGGGCGCCGACCCCGGCCAGGATCTTGCGCTCGGCCTCGGGGATGCCGAGGCGCTCGAAGGTGAGTTTGATGTTCTCGGGGACGTCTTCCCACGAGCGCTCCATCTGCTCGTGCGGCTTGGCGTAGAAGTACGTCTGCGCCAGCGTCTCCTCGAGCTCCGAGAGGTCGCCGCCCCACTTCGGCATCGGCTTCGACTCGTAGATCGCGAGCGCCCTGAGGCGGCGCTCCAGCATCCACTCGGGCTCGTCCTTGCGGGCCGCAATCTGCCGCACGATGTCGGCGTCCAGCCCCGGCCGGGCCCTGAAGACCGGCTCGGAGTCGGTGACGAAGCCGAATTTGTAGTCGTCGAGCCCCAGCCCGTGAATTACCTCGTTCGTGGGCACTGTCTGCTCCCTTCCGCCTTGTTCAGGCCGCGTGCGTCCTCTTGTATTCCTCGTAGCCCTGCGCTTCCAGCTCCAGCGCCACCTCCGGCCCGCCCGACTCGACGATCCTGCCGTTGACCATGACGTGCACCATGTCGGGCTGGATGTGGTCCAGGATGCGCTGGTAGTGGGTGATCAGCAGCACCGACATCTCCGGGTTCTCCTCCCTGAGGGCGTTCACTCCTGCGGCCACCACCTTGAGCGCGTCTATGTCAAGCCCCGAGTCCGTTTCGTCCATCACCGCAAGCGGCGGCTTGAGGACCGCCATCTGCAGTATCTCGCTCTGCTTCTTCTCTCCCCCGCTCAATCCGTCGTTGACGGCCCGCTGGGCGAAGGACGGGTCCATGCCAAGGAGCTCCATGCACCCCGAGAGCAGGTCCTGGAAGTCGAAGAGGTCGAGTTCCTCGCCGTCCTCGAGTCGCGCCTGAAGGGCGCTGCGCAGAAAGTTGGCGATCGACACCCCCGGGATCTCGACCGGGTACTGAAAGGCCATGAAGACCCCGGCCTGGGCCCGCTCGTCGGGCTCCAGATCAAGGAGGTTCTCGCCACGCAGGCGGACGTGCCCCCCGTCGGCCTCGTATCCTGGATGCCCCGCAATCACCTTGGCTAGCGTACTCTTCCCCGAACCGTTGGGCCCCATGATCGCGTGGATCTCGCCCGCCCCGATCTCCAGGTCCACCCCCTTCAGGATCTCGACCCCTGCCTCGGCAACGCCCGCCCGCAGGCCGCGCACCGCCAGAATGGGAGACTTCTTCACCCACCCGCTCCTTATCGAGAATGATTATTGATAGCCGAGGAAGCTACCGTGCGCCAGGGCCTTGGTCAACTGCCCCGGGGGTCCGTGGATAAAGCTAGGAGCCCGTGGACAAAGCCCCGGCGGCATTCGAGGCGCGCTGCATCCGCGCTGGACCGCTGCGCTCTTCGTTGCTCCTCGCACGAATAGCGCTGCTATTCGCGCTTCGTCGCGCCTCGCCAGCCCAGCGCTTCGCGCCTCTCGGTGCTCGCCAGGGTTCATCCACGGACTCCTAGAGGATCGGGCCCTGAATCTCCGTGTCGGACCTCGCCCACGCCTCCTCGAAGAGCACGTGGACGCGGTCGGCCTCCTCGTCCAGCCCCCTGGCGCGCAGCGACGCCTCCAGCCCGAAGAGGGACCAGCCGTTCATCGGGTGGTCCTCCAGCGCGGCCCGGAAGACCGCTTCGGCGTCCGCGTGCCTTCCCATCTCGAGCAGCACGTCGCCTAGCCAGTGGCGGGCCGAGAAGTTCAGAGGCTCGGGCTCGTCGTAGATCATTCCGTCCTCGGCGGCGACGGCCTCCTCGAGCACCGCCACCGCCTCTTCCAGGCGACCCCGGTCGCGGCGGAGGAGCTCCGCCTCGAGGATGCCGCCCACCACCCCTAGGAGCTGATCGACGGTGTGGTCGCGGAAGTCCTCGCCCTCCGGCGCCTCCTCCATCTCGCGCCGGACGAGCTCCAGGTGCTCGTGGGCTCTGCCGGTGTCGCCGAGGCGGAGGTGCGCGTACCCGCGGGCGAAGTCCCAGATGCCCCGCCGTATAGGGCTCTTGGGGCGGTCGTCCAGCTCGAGGATTTCGTCGAAACGACCGAAGCGCAGAAGCGCGAGTGCATGGTAGAACTCGCCGCCCCGCGCGATCTCCGCGTAGTCTCTTGCGGCCTGGACGGCGACCGCCCCCTGGCCGTCCATCGAGGCGGCGTAGAAGAGCATGTGGAGGTTGTGGGTGGGGTAGATCGCCCAGGCACCGCCGTCCTCGGCGCGGATGTCGGTGCGCCGCGCGGCGAGGTTGGCGCGCACGGCGTCGCCCCACCGCCCGACGCGGTTGTAGGTGTGAGACGGCATGTGCTGGATGTGGCTGGCGCCCGGGATTGCGCTCCCAAGGTGCTCCGCGCACGCCTCGGCCCTCTCCGGCTCGTCGGTCGGCTCGGTGGCGTGGACGTAGAGGTGGCAGGCGCCCGGGTGGCGGATTGATATGTCGAGAGCGCCCTCGAGGACCCCGTGGATCCTCCTCACGGAAGGCTTGTCGATCTTCCAGTGCCCTCGGCGCGGCTCGAGCAGCATCAGCGCCTCCGCGTAGAGCGTCGCCACGTCGGCGTCGTCGGGGAACCGCCCGTGCACCTCTCCCATCTGGCGAGCGTACGCGGAGTCGAGCGACTCGCGGGCGTCGGGGTCGTGCTCCTGCTCGTAGCGGGTCGCCATCGCCTGGGCAAGGGCTCGCTCCACCTCGGTCCCGGACTCCTCGGCGAGCTCCTGGGCCCGCTGCGCCTTCCGGTAGGCCTCTGGCGCGTCGTCCGCATCCATCGGGCCGTTGTAGAAGGGACCGAGCGCCCACGCCTCGCCCCAGTAGCACATGGCGCACGCGGGGTCCTCCCGCTGGGCCTGGCGAAACGACTTGGCCGCACGACCGGGCGTGAAGGCGTACATCATCTGCACGCCCTGGTCGAAGAAGGCCTGGGCGCGCTCCGACGAGGTCGTCACCTCGCGGGTGTACGGACCCAGCGCCTCATCGTAGTAGGGCGACTCCTGGTCGGACCCGTGGACGGGTTCGATCTGCTGGATGGTGGCCCGGCCGACGGCAATGACGGCGAGTATCAATACAAGCCCCACCGCGACGATCGCGCACCTGTGCCTGGAGCGTTCGGGTACCATTTTCTGGGAGTCCAGAGGAGGTTGGAGCGGCTGCTGGACAGCTCCAAGGTGCAAGGTTCACAGGCGCCTCGCCAGAGGCGTTGTTTGCGTGGCTACGGCCGCTTGCGGTTGGCAGCGGGTGGCGGGTGGATATACCCTTGACAATGGCAGTCCAGCGCACCGGCGGCGTCGCCGGCCAGTCGAGCAGCGCCGAGGCTCGCGCCGAGATCGCGCGACTGAGCGAGGCCATCCGGCGTCACAACACCCTCTACTACCGGCTCTCCGCGCCCGAGGTCTCCGACGCCGAGTACGACGCGCTCTTCGAGCGGCTCAGGGCGCTCGAGGGCGCGCACCCGGATCTGGTGCACGCGGACTCGCCCACCCAGGGGGTAGAGGTCCTCTCCGATGGTGTCGACACGGGCGAAGAGGTCGCAGTCGGCCTGGAGGGCGGGGTCGAGCACCTGGCCCCGATGCTCTCACTCGACTCGGCCCACGATCTGGAGACAGTCGGCCGCTTCCACGAACGCGTGCTGGAGGCACTGGAGGGCGAGCCGCCCCGCTACGTGCTGGAGCCGAAGCTCGACGGTGCCTCGGTGGAGCTCGTATACCGCGACGGTGCTTTCGAGCGTGCCGTTACCCGCGGCGACGGCCGCGCTGGCGAAGACGTGACGCACAACGTGATGAGGGTGCGGTCCGTGCCCCGTCGCCTTTCCGGCGAGAGCGCCCCGGTTCCCAGGGAGGTCTCCATCCGGGGCGAGGTGATCATGTACCGGAGCGACTTCGAGGCGCTCAACGAGGAGAGGGCCCGGAAGCGGGAGGAGGCGATGCGCCTCGCCCGGGAGGAGGGACGGGACGTGACCGGCGTCGGCCCGCAGCCGTACAAGAACCCCCGCAACGTGGCCTCCGGCGCACTCCGCCAACTGGAGCTGGACGAAGCCAAGGCCCGCCGCCTCACGGTGCTGGCCTTCGAGGTCCTGGCGGTGGAGGGGGGCGAGCCCCTCGCGACCCACACCGGGACTCTGTCGGTGCTCGGGGCGTGGGGCCTCCTCACCCCGGAGCGGGTCCGGACGGCCCGCTCGGTCGACGAGATCGCGGCCTACCGCGGGGCCTTCGAGGCGGACCGCGACAGCCTCGACTACGAGATCGACGGCGTTGTGGCCAAGCTCGACGACCTGGCGCAGCGGGAGCGCCTCGGGAGCACTTCGCACCACCCTCGGTGGGCGCTGGCGTACAAGTTTCCGCCCCGCCAGAGGGAGGCGAGGGTCGCCGGGATACTGACCCAGGTGGGGCGCACGGGTGTGCTGACCCCGGTGGCGCGGCTGGAGGCCGTCTGGCCGGAGGACGGGCTCGCGCCCGAGGCCGGGATCAGACTCGGCGGCGTGCTGGTATCGCGAGCTTCGCTGCACAACCGCGAGGAGGTGGAGCGAAAGGACATCCGCGAGGGCGATCGGGTCCTGGTGCAGAGGGCGGGCGACGTGATTCCCCAGGTCGTGGCGCGGGTCGAGGAGGAGGGCGTGGAGCGCGGCGCCCCATACAGGATGCCCTCTGCCTGCCCCGCCTGCGGCGCGAAGGCCGTCGACCGAGGACCCTTCAGAGCGTGCCCCGACCAGGTCGGATGTCCGGCGCAGCTGAAGGCACGCATCGCCCACTTCGCGTCGCGGCACGCCTTCGACATCGAGGGGCTGGCGGGGAGGACGATCGACCGACTGGTCGATGCGGGGGTCGTGTCGGGGGTGGCGGATCTCTTTGAGCTCGCCGTCGACGACCTGGCATCCTTCGTAAAGGAGGGGAAGGCGACCCAGTGGCGCACAAATCTCGTCGCGGCCATCCAGGCGAGGCGCGAGGTGGCCCTCGACCGCTTCCTGGTCGGTCTGGGGGTGCCGCACGTGGGGGCGGCGGTGGCACGGTCGCTGGCACATCGCTTTGGGGAGATGGAGGCGCTTCGCGGTGCCACGGTCGAGGAGCTGCAGGCGGTCGAAGGGGTCGGGCCGATCATGGCGGAGGCGATTCGCGGCTTTCTGGACCGGAGGGAAGCGGTGGAAACGCTCGCCGAACTGGAGGCGAGCGGCGTGCGGGCGCTGCCCCTCTCCCCCCTCCCGGATCCGGATGCGGCCGCCTATGAGTGGAGGGACAAGCGGGTCGTGCTGACCGGCAGGATCGAAGGGTACAGCCGCCGCGAGCTTGCCTCGGTGCTCGGCGGACTCGGCGCCAGGGTGACCGCTACGGTGACCGGACAGACCGACCTGCTCGTGGCCGGCGCCAACCCTGGCCGGTCGAAGGTGAGGAAGGCCGCCGAGCTGGGGGTGGAACTCCTCGACGAGAGTGGCCTTCGCGAGCGCCTGGGGAGGTCGGCAGCTGCGACCCGAGCGCGATGATGGCCGCGAACCTGCTCCTGATCGTCGGTGGGTGCGGCGCCCTCTACTTCGGTGCCGAATGGCTCGTGCGCGGTGCCGCCAGAATCGCCGCCTCGCTGGGCGTCAGTCCGCTGGTGGTGGGCCTCACCCTGGTGTCGCTCGGCACCTCCGCGCCCGAGCTGGTGGTGGGGGCGTTCGCGGCACTCAAAGGGGAGACGGGTCTTCTCTTCGGCAATGTGATGGGGTCGAACCTAGCCAACATCGGTCTCATCCTGGGCACCGTCGCGGTGATTCGGCCACTCGCGGTAGCCGACCGGATGGTGACCCGCGATGTGCCGATCATGCTCCTGGTCTCGCTCTGCACCTTCCCGCTCCTCCTGGACCGCCGGGTGGATCGCACGGAGGGCGTGATCCTGATGGCGCTGCTCGTACTCTACGTGGCCTTCACCTTCTACACGGTTGAGGACAAGGAGGACCTGCCCGACATTGCAGACCCAGTGGCGGCCGACCCGGAGCGCGACGCGGCCAGGGTGCGCGCCCTGACGGCCAATCTCGGGCGGGTGGCCGTGGGGGCGCTGGGGCTCGGCTTCGGCGGCAAGGCGATCGTAGAGGGGGCCTCGTACCTCGGGTCGGCGCTCGGGGTGAGCGCCGAGGTGATCGGGCTGACGGTCGTGGCGGTGGGGACGTCGCTCCCGGAGCTCGTCACCTCGGTGGTGGCGGCGGCGCGTCAGCAGGCCGACATAGCCGTGGGCAACATAGTGGGGTCGAACGTCTTCAACCTGACGGCCGTCCTGGGGGTGGCCACGCTGGTACGCGAGTTCCCCGTCGATCCAACCGTCCTCAGCCTCCAGCTACCGGCGGTGCTGGCCATCTCCTTCCTCCTCTGGCCGATCGCCTGGAGCCGCCGACGGGTGAGCCGCGCCGAGGGCGTCCTCCTCCTCGTGGTCTACTGCAGCTGCACCGCGTGGATCGCTCTTGTCGGCTGAAGCGGCTGCCGGTCAGGGCGGTCAGGCCGCCGCTGGCTGGGCCAAGAGGCTCGCCCGGGTCGAGTCGCGCAACGTCACCTACCTCGCCGAACCGCCGCCCTTCTGGACGAGCGCATCCGGCGCCGAGGTGCAGGACGCGGCAGGGAACAGGTATCTGGACCTCTCGGGGGCCTTTGGCGTGGCATTCGCCGGTCACGCCCACCCCCTCGTCGTCGAGCGCATCAGGGTGCAGGCCGGACGCCTCGTCCATGCGATGGGCGACGTGCACCCGCCGACGGTCAAGGTCGAGTTCCTCGAGGCGCTCTCGGCGCTGCTCCCCTGGGAGTCGTCGCGGGCGATACTCGGACTGAGTGGCGCGGACGCGGTCGAGGCGGCGCTCAAGACGGCCCAGCTGGCAACCGGCAGGCCCGGTGTCATTGCCTTCGAGGGCGCCTACCACGGCCTGACGCTCGGGGCGCTCGCCGCCACCGGTCGGGAGCACTTCCGCCAGAGCTTCGTCGAGCGTCTTGCACGCCACGTCGAGTTCGTGCCCTTCCCGGAGTCGGAGGTGGAGGCTCCCGGTGCGCTCGACCAGGTCGCCCGCCTCCTGGCAGGGGCGGCCAGCGCGCCGGTCGGCGCTCTTCTGGCCGAACCCATCCAGGGCCGCGCGGGAGTGCGCATCCCCCCTCCGGGCTTCCTGGCCGAGGTCGCGCGGCTCGCCCGCGCCGAGGGGGCTCTCTTCGTCGCCGACGAGGTCCTTACCGGGATGGGCCGAACCGGCGCGCTCCTGGGGTGCGAGCACGAGGGGCTGCGCCCCGACCTAGTATGTCTCGGCAAGGCGCTCGGGGGTGGCGTGCCGATCTCCGCCTGCGTGGGCCCGGCCGCCGTCATGGACGCGTGGCCTGGATCCACCGGCGAGGCGATCCACACGAGCACCTTCCTCGGCCACCCGCTGGGGTGCGCCGCCGGGCTGGGCTTCCTGGCCGCCCTCGAGGCGGAGGATCTCGTCGGGCGGGCACGGCGCGGGGGCCGCCACGCGCTTGCCTACCTGAGGTCGGCGCTCGACGGGTGCGATCGCGTGCTGGAGGTGCGTGGCCGCGGTCTGCTGATCGGGATCGAACTCGCCGCGGATGGCGACTCGGAGCCAGCCGTAGGAGTGGCTCGGAAAGCGCTCCGCCGAGGGGTGATCGTGCTGCCGGCCGGCGTGCGCGGCGAAGTGGTGGAGATGGCGCCCCCCGCCACGGTCGCTGCCTCCGAGCTGGAGCGGGGGCTGGAGGAGGTCGTGGCTGCTGTGCGCTCTACGGTGGCGTAGCACTTTGCTAGACTACTAGTCCAACGTTCGGCGGCTGCGAATCGGACAAGCCGTTGTGCAGCAGTGACATAGTGCGAATCCAGAGGTGTACGCTACCGGGCCCGGGCTAGGGCGGATCCCGAGGAGGAAGACCTTGGCCCTTGCGCGGCTGGCGGGCGCTCCCCACATTGCCCGACGTTCAACACCACACAGGAATGGGCGGCCTTCCGGCGATTCCGTCGGGCCGCCCGCCGAATACCAGAGCCGGTACCGCGGGCCGGGCGGTTAGCTGCCGCCCGCGCCCACTGGCGAACAAGCGGGAGCACGTTAGGGGTTCCGCCCATTCCGGTGTTGAACAACGGCCCGGCTTGCCGTTGCTGGCCGGGAACGGATACCTTCTGGCGATAGGAGCCTCGGCAATGACGCGACCGACCCGAATCCTTCCCCTAGCCCTACTGGCCGTGCTTGTCGCCGGATGCGCGGAGGAGCTTGTCGACACGGGCTCCGAGCCGCTCGTCGAGGAAGACGAGACGGGCTTGGCGGCCGACGGCGACCCGCTGGGCGACGGGACCGAGGGTCTCGACGACATCGTCCATCCGACCAGAGACCGCATCAAACTGACGATCTCGGCCACCGGTCCTCTGCTGCCAAATGCGGGTGTCGCGCTGAGCATCCAGGGCGCGGCGCGGGAGCCGATCGACAGCGGGGAGGTGGTGCTGTCGCTTCCGACGAAAGCCCTGATGGACCACGCCGGGGAGGGGCGTCCAGAGGTGCCGGTCAAGGCCAGGTGGGAGCTGCCGCCGATGGCGGAGGGCGACACGTGGAGCGGGAGCTACACCGTTCCGGGCGAGGCCGCGGGCTACTACCAGGTCGCGGTAGCCGCCCACACGCACGGCCCGTACGGCGGGGCGTACCTCTTCGACGATGTGCGCCGCGCGGCCTGGATGTTCATCTCCGAGACGGACGGCCAGCTCACAGAGCTGTTCGAGGCCTCGCTCCTCCCCGAGGGGGTCCGGCCGGTGCCCGGTCCGGCGACGACGGGCGACGCACTGTATTCCCGCCCCGACACGACCAGGACGTCCTGGCATCCCGACTCGGTGTACCTCGACGTGGTGTATCCCCTCTACTCCTATGTCAAGAAACGCGAAGTGCTGTATTCTGCAGAGGGCACGTGGATCGATGCATTCGAGATACGTTCCGACGATATTCTCGACTACATAGGTATTGTTCCCGAGGACGGAATTGTGGCCTTTCCGTGCCCCGTGGAGGGTGCGCACCTTGAAGGACATGGTTGGGTGTACACAACGGATTTTGTCTATGCGTCTGAGAAAGTCATCCCATACTGGGACGCGGGCCGGAACGACTGCGGCCGCCTGCAAATTGTCGTCGTTCGCAACGCGTACCTGCCGTGGCGCTATCTGAACCTCGCGGCCGACACCCTGCAGGAACACTTCGGGCACACGCGGGGCCGAGTGAAATACGAGGTTGTTTCCACGCTGGAAAACCGTGGATCCTACAGCCCCAGCGAAGACAAGATATACCTGTATCCCAACTTTTCCTCGCGGCAAGCCCTCGAGGTCGCTGCCCACGAGTACGGGCACGCGCTGCACGAAAAGGCGCTCGGCGGCATATGGGGGACAGACAACTGCGACCCGCACAGCCTTACCGAACCCTCCTCCTACACGTGCGCTCTCAGCGAGGGCTTCGCCAGCTACGCCGGCACCGTCGGTTCGGTCATCGACGACTATCCGAACGGCTACTACGGGGGGTGCCTCGAGCATTTCGGCACTCCCCAAGCCCCGGAGGAATGGTGCAGGAGTGTGTCCCACGACGGGAAGCCGGAGATCGAGGGATGGGTCGCCGCGCTCTTCATGGACCTGATCGACGACAACGGCAACTACGACGAGGATGGCGACGAGACGGAGTTGAGTGGCCACTTCGTCGCCAAGGTGTTCAAGACCTGCGAGGTCAAGGGCAAATTCCTTTGGGTCATACCGAACTGGAGAGACCGAGACAAGGTCTCCGACATCGTGTGGTGCCTCGAGAACTACATCCACGAGCCCACACACAAGGAGGTGTTTCTCGATGTCACTGTTCCAGAAGAGGTCAAGCGTGAGCCCAAGGAGAACCCGCTTGGCTGGAATCCCGTCGATATCCGGATAACCTGGCTCAAGAACCTGAACTGAGGAGGCGAGAAACGATGAGAAGAGCTAGAAACAAGGCACTGGCCGCCGTTGTCGCGGGAACAACGATGGCCTGCACGGGAGGCGACACGGGAGGTGCGCCCTGCGAGAGCGTGCTCCACCTTCGCGAGCAAGGGGCGCTGGTCCCTGGCCTGGTCGGCCGGATGCCGGACCTCGACATGCTGGTCGGGGATACGGTGAAGACGCCTCTCGCGGACCACTTCGGACCCGCCGACTGCCTAGCACTCAAGGACTGGCATTTCGAGACCAGTTCGGCCGACCCGGCGGCGGTCGCCGTCTCGATTTCGCCCGACCTGACGACCATCGAGATCGCCGCCCACGGGGTGGCGGACTCCGTGCGCGCGACCGTGTGGACGGATTGGACGGGTGCGCCTGGGCCTCTCCTTCACGAATTCTTCGTGTGGGTTCGCCCCGCTGGGAGCTGAGGGGCTGCGCGGCGTAAAGGCCAGCCTACCCGGTGTGGGTACAGCCGGGGCTGGCGAGGGGGTTCCCCTGTCGATCCCCCGGCGGGCCTTCCCCGGCCCGGAGCCCATCGCGCGCGCGCGCTCATTTAACGGCCCACCGATCCTCCGGCCTGAGCGTGGCCACCGGACCCTTGGCTGCGCTGACCTGGCAGGCGTGGTGCGCGGGCATGTCGGGTGCGGTCCACCCCCCGGCAAGCTGCATCGCCGGTAGGCTGGCCCCGCGCGCGGCCATGGACACGGAGGCCGCTGCCCGCAAGCTGTGGCCGGTGGCCCTGATCCCGGCCAGCCTTGCGGCGGCCCTGATCGCGTCGGCTACGGCCGCCGGTCGCGTGGGACCTGCGCCGACCCTGCCCCAGCGGGTCAGTGGCCGGAACAGAGGCCCGGACTCCACGGCGGCCGCTGCCCGCCATGCGTCGAGGCGGTGGACCCCTCCCGGAACATGGCTTCGATGTAGCCGTCCACGGCGTCGGCGAGGGTTGGGTATTGCTGCCCGCCGTCGAGGTGCTCTGCGAAGCGGGATAGCTGGCTGCTCCGCTGCCTGCACGTCGAGGGCGCGAGCCTCCGGGACGGCGGGAGGGGCCGAACCGGCGCGCTCCTGGGCTGCGCCCCGACCTCGTGTGTCTCGGCAAGGCGCTCGGGGGTGGCGTGCCGATCTCCGCCTGCGTGGGCCCGGCCGCCGTCGTGGACGCGTGGCCTGGATCCCCCGGGCGAGGCGATCCACACGAGCACCTTCCTCGGCCACCCGCTGGGGTGCGCCGCCGGGCTGGGCTTCCTGGCCGCCCTCGAGGCGGAGGATTTCGTCGGGCGGGCCCGGCGCGGCGGCCGCCGCGCGCTTGCCTACCTGAAGTCGGCCCTCGACGGGTGCGATCGCGTGCTGGAGGTGCGTGGCCGCGGTCTGCTGATCGGGATCGAACTCGCGGCGGATGGCGACTCGGAGCCAGCGGTCGGAGTGGCTCGGAAGGCGCTCCGCACCGGGATGGGCCGAACAGGCGCGCTCCTGGGCTGCCAACACGAGGGGCTGCGCCCCGACCTCGGATGTCTCGGCAAGGCGCTCGGGGGTGGCGTGCCGATCTCCGCCTGCGTGGGCCCGGCCGCCGTCATGGACGCGTGGCCTGGATCCACCGGCGAGGCGATCCACACGAGCACGTTCCTGGGCCACCCGCTGGGGTGCGCCGCCGGGCTGGGCTTCCTGGCCGCCCTCGAGGCGGAGGATTTCGTCGGGCGGGCCCGGCGCGGCGGCCGCCGTGCGCTTGCCTACCTGAAGGCGGCCCTCGACGGGTGCGACCGCGTGCTGGAGGTGCGTGGCCGCGGTCTCCTGATCGGGATCGAACTCGCGGGGGATGGCGGTTCGGAGCCAGCGGTCGGAGTGGCTCGGAAGGCGCTCCGCCAGGGGGTGATCGTGCTGCCAGCCGGCGTGCGCGGCGAAGTGGTGGAGCTGGCGCCCCCCGCCATGGTCGCCGCCTCCGAGCTGGAGCGGGGGCTGGAGGAGGTCGTGGCTGCCGTGCGCTCTACGGTGGCGTAGCACTTGCTAGCCTAGCCTACTAACCCAAAGCCAGGCAGCTGTGAATTGGGCAAGTCGTTGTGGAGCGGTGACATAGTGCGAGTCCGGGGGTGTACGCTACTGGGTACGGGCTATGGACGGATCCCGAGGAGGAAGGCCTTGGCCCTTGCGCGGCTGGCGGGCGCTCCCCATGTTGCCCGACGTTCAACACCACACAGGAATGGGCGGCCTTCCGGCGATTCCGTCGGGCCGCCCGCCGAATACCAGAGCCGGTACCACGGGCCGGGCGGCAAGCTACCGCCCGCGCTCACCGGCGAACAAGCGGGAGCACGTTAGGGGTTCCGCCCATTCCGGTGTTGAACAACGGCCCGGCCTTGCTGTTGCTGGCCGGGAACGGATACCTTCTGGCGATAGGAGCTCCGGCAATGACGCGACCGACCCGAACCCTGCCCCTAGCCTTTTCCCTGGCCGTGCTGGCGGCGCTCGCCTCCGGATGCGTGGAGGAGCTTGTCGATACGGGCTCCGAGCCGCTTGTCGGGGAGGTTGCCGATACGGGCCTGGCTGCGGACGGCAACCCGATGGCCGACGGCGGCCCGCAGGGCGACATCATCGTCCATCCTGCGCGCAACCGCATCGATCTGACGATCTCGGCCGGCGGCCCCCTGCAGCCTGGTGTGGCCGTTGAGCTGACGATCGAGGGGGTGGCACGGGAGGCGATCGACAGCGGCGAGGTGGTGCTGACGCTGCCGACGAAGGCGATGATGGAGCATGTCGGGGCGGGCCGTACGGACCTGCCTGTCGAGGCCTCCGGGGTTCTGCCGTCCATGGCGGCGGGCGACACGTGGAACACGACCTTCACCGTTCCCGGAGCCGCGGCCGGCTACTACCAGGTCGCGGTGGCCGCCCACACGCACGGCCCGGATGGCGGTCCCTGGCTCTTCGACGCCACGCGCAGCACGGCCTGGATGTACGTCTCCGGGACCGGCGGCCAGCTGACGCGCTTCTTCGAGGACTCGCTCTTCCCCGAGGGGGTCCGCCCAAAGGCCGGACCGGCGACGGCGGATGGCGCGCTGCATTCCCGCCCGGACACAACTTGGACGGGTTGGCATCCCGACTCGGTGTACCTCGACGTGGTCTACCCTTTGTACTCCTTTGTGCGACAACGCGAAGTTCTGTACCCTGCGGTGGGCGCGGAAATTTTTGGCGGGTACGGGGATGATGGTCGGGATGCTAGGCGAGCCATCGTCCCCGAGGACGGGATCGTGTCATTCGCCTGTCCGGAGGACGACGAGGAGGTGTGGGGCGATGGTTGGGTGCCCCACACGGCGCTGGTGGAGGGGCATAGGCAAGTCATTCGGAGCTGGAGAGCGAATAGTAGCCAATGTGGCCGTAAGACATTTGTCGTCGTCCGCAACACGTACACGGCGTGGCGCTTTCTGAATCTTGCGGCCGACACACTGCAGAAGCACTTCTGGCACACGCGGGGCCAGATCAGTTGGGAGATAGGCACTGGTGGTACGTCCTTCTACCACCCTGGAGAGGATAGGATCTACCTAAGGAGGGACTTTTATACGCTGCGCGCCCTCTGGGGTGCCGCCCACGAGTACGGGCACGCGCTGCACTACAAGGCGCTCGGCGGCTGGGATGGGGAGGTCTGCGATCCGCACTACCTCGACTCCATCTCCTCCTACGAGTGCGCCCTGTTGGAGGGCTTCGCCGACTACGCCGGGACCGTAGGGTCGGTCACGGCCGACGACCCGAGCGGCCACTACGGTGACTGCTTCGAGCATCTCGGCACCCCGGAGGCTCCGGCAAAGCCTCCGTGGTGCCGGGAGATCACCCACGACCGGAAGCCGGAGATCGAGGGGTGGGTAGCCGCGCTCTTCATGGACCTGATCGACGACAACGGCAACTACGAGAAGGGCGACGAGACGGAGTTGGGCGGCCACTTCGTCGCAAAGGTGTTCAGGACCTGCGAGGTCAGGGGCAAGTGGCTGGGGATTGTTCCGAACTGGAGGGACCGGAACAAGGTGTCCGATGTCGTCTGGTGCCTCGAGAACCACATCCACGAACCAACGCACACGGAGGTGTTCCCGAATACCAGCGTTCCAGAGGATGTCCGGCGTGAGCCCGAGAGGAACCCGCCTGGCTGGGACCCCTTTGACATCCGCAGCACCTGGCTCAAGAACCTGAAATGAGGAGTCGAGAAATGAGCAAAGCTAGAAGCATCGCATTGGCTGCAGTCGTCGCGGGAACAATGCTTGGCTGCGTCACGGAACCGGAACCGGGAGAACCTTGCGTCACCGATTTCACTCCCTGGAATGGGAAGGAAATGCCGGACCGTGACATGCAGGTCGGGGACACGGCGGTAGCGTTCCTCGCGGACCACTTCCTCCCCTCCCCCGCCGGCATTTGCATGAGAGGAGGCGAATTCGAAGCCAGTTCGTCCGACCCGTCGGCCGTCGCCGTCTCGGTTCCAGACACCTTGGTCATGATCGTCGCCCTCGACGCGGCCGACTCCGTGCGCGTGACCGTGAAGGCGACGAGCCCGGCTGCGCCGGGACCTACCGGCCACGAGTTCCTTGTGCGGGTTCGGCCGCGTTAGGCGCTGAAACGGCGTTTCCCGGCGACTCTGGCCGAATTCGAGGCGCACAGAGCGACGGAGAGGGCATAACGCGTGTAGCAAGAACGGAATCCGGGCGGTCTACGCCCACCTGTCTTCGGGGCGGAGCGTCGCTACCGGCCCCTTGGCTGGTGCTTGCCTAGCGTCCGTGGTGTGCGGGCATGTCCGGCGGTCCACCCCCCGGCAAGCTGCATCGCCGGTAGGCTGGCCCCGCGCGCGGCCATGGACACGGCGGCCCTGACCCGGAGCGAGTGGCCCGTGGCCCCCAACACCGGCGGTATTCCGTCAGTCAATTCCGCGGCCTTCGCTGCCCCAGGGCGAGCCGTCTACCTGACCGGCAGGGTGATGTGGGGGCAGCGTGACAGATAACCCCTATAATCTGTCACAGGTGTACGCGCCCCTGCTTCGGTGACCCCAACTCGGCACTTGCCGGCGTGCGCGGCGGGGTGGTGGAGCTGGCGCCCGCCGCCACGGCCGCCGCCTCCGAGCTGGAGCGGGGGCTAGCAGCCCGTGGAAGAAACCCTGACGGCATTCGAGGCGCGCTGCATCCGCGCTGGACCGCTTGGCGCTGCGTTGCTTCTTGCACGAATAGCGCTGCTATTCGCGCTGCGAAACGCCTTGCCAGCCCGGCGCAGCGCCCCTCTCGGTGCTCGCCTGAGTTTATCCACGGACTGCTGGAGGAGGTCGTGGCTGCCGTGCGCTCTACGGTGGCGTAGCACTTGCCAGCCTACTAGTGTAAACTATAAGTTACATTTTGTAATGTGAAGTTTACATGTTCGTGCGAAGCCCGCCGGGAGGTAGCACTGCCCGACGCTTCGGGCGGTCAACGGGCAGAGGTGGCGAAGTCGATCTGCTCGGCGAGCTTCAGGTCACCCTCGGAGACCTCGTCGCCGCGCGGGGAGCCTATGCGGAGCCTGACCTCGCCCCGGCGGATTCTGATCTCCGGGTGGCGCCGCGTCTCGTCCGCGATGGTGGCGATGCGGTTGACGAAGACGATGGCGCTCCGAAACGAGGGAAAGGAGAAGATCTTGCCGATGCGGCCGCCGTCGCGCCTCCAGCCGGTGTGCGCATCGGCCCACCGACCCGCGCTCGAAGACTCGGCCGCTTCTGTCATCACACTCCCGCCCGCCATTCGAGCTGGCAAGCTATGCTCAACGCGCTCATCGTTGCACCGCACCGTAACGGCCCGTGGGCAAGCCCCGCCTTGCCGGCGGAGCGCTTCGCCGCTCTCGATCCTCGCGCGAGATTACCCACGGACCGTCAATTCTAACCAAAGTTGCGACTATGGGTGCTCATGAGCGACCCGCGGACAGCTGACACGGCCACGCTGCAGGAGCTGCTGCAGCGTTCCAGCAGGACATTCGCCGTGGGAATCGACCTGCTCCCCGACGCGCTGCGACGCGAGGTCACCGTCGCGTATCTGCTGCTCAGGATCTCCGACTACCTGGAGGACAACCAGGAGCTTCCCGACTCCGAGAAGGCGGATCTGCTCGAGGAGTGGGGGCGCGTGCTCGAGGGCACCTCGCCCCAGGGGCTCTTCGACCGCCTCGGCCGGGCGCGGGAGGATACACCGGATGCCCTGGTCGCCCGCAACGCCCACGAGGTGCTCAAGGGCCTGAGGCAGCTGGAGCCGGCGGCGCGCGAGATCCTGGTCCGCTCGGTCCGCGAGTCCAGCCTGGGGATGGCCCGCTGGACCCGAAGCGGTCCGGTCTTCGAGGCGGAGAGCGACCTCGACGACTACATGCACGAGGTCGCCGGCCGGGTCGGCCACCTCCTGACCGAGCTCTTCGCGCTCCGGATCCCGAAGGTCGCCCGGTCGCGGGCGCGCATGATGGTGCTGGGTCGCGACTTCGGTCTGGCGCTGCAGACGGTGAATGTGATCCGCGGATTGCACGAGGACCGCGACCGTGGGTGGATCTACGTGCCAGCCTCGTTCCTTCCCGATCCGACTCTCGATCTGGCCCGCCTCTTCGAGCCGGAGAGCCGCGAGGCGGCAATGTCGGTGCTGGAACGGCTGGTGGCGAAGGCGGATCGCCACCTGGATGCTGCCCGGAGCTACCTGCGCCTCATCCCCAGGCGGCAGCACCGCGTGCGTCTCTTCTGCCTCCTGCCGCTCCTCTACGCCGTTCGCACCCTGGCGTGCAGCCGCAACAACCCCGACGTGCTGGTGAAGGAGGTGAAGATGACCCGCCCGGAGGTGATCGCGATATCGCGCAACGCCCGGATCATGGGCTTCTCGAGCCGGTGGATCGACTGGTACTGCCGACGGCTTGCGGCCCGTGGCACCTGACGGGTCTTACCTCAGTGCGGCCGGTAGGCAACCACCCTCGCGGGATCGGTCTCGAGCCGTGGGCCCCCGACGAGGTCGACGCAGTCGGGGACCGCGGCGAAGACGACGTCCAGGCACTCGCGAACCGCCTTGGGAGACCCCGGCAGATTGATTATCAGGGCGCTGCCGCGCACACCCGCCGTCTGCCGCGACAGGACCGCCGTCGGCACCTGGTCCCTCGACGCCGCCCGCATCGCCTCGCCCACTCCGGGCAGCTCCTTGTCGAGGACGGCGACCGTCGCCTCCGGGGTCACGTCGCGCGGCGCGGGGCCGGTTCCCCCGGTCGTGACCACGAGGCAGCACCCCGCCCGGTCGACAAGATCCTCGAGGACCGCGACGATCAGAGGCGCCTCGTCGGGGACCACTCGCATGAGCGGCTCCCACGGCACGGCCAGGACCTCGCCCATGTACTCTCGCACCGCAGGGCCGCCCCGGTCCGCGTACTCCCCCCGCGACACCCTGTCCGATACGGTCACGATTCCGACCCGTGCGACTTCGCCTTCGGTCGTACTGCCGCTAGCCTCCATGTTCGACAATATGGCAGTGGACTGACATTTTTCCACTGCTTAGGGCCGTGCCCCCACTCCAGACTTCCGACCTCCGATGAGCGACCCTTCCCCCCGCGACCGCGCCTCGACGCTGCTACCCCGGAGCTACGGGGGGCTTAAGCCGCTCCAGGCCGAGTTCCTGCGCTACCAGGAGGCAGCCTTCCCCAAGCGCTCCACCCGCTTCTTTGCCCTCGAGCTGGCGGGCGAGACCGGCGAGCTTGCCAACCTCGAGAAGAAGGAGTGGAAGGGACGCGAGGTGGATCAGGCCGCCTTCGTGGAGGAGGCGGCGGACGTCTGCATTGCGCTCCTCAACTTCGCCAATGGCCGCGGCATCGAGCTGGCGGAGGCGGTCGAGGCGAAGATGCGGACGGTCGACGAGAGGCGCCGGGGCGGACCGGGCGGGGCCCCGTAGCCCGACGAGCCACGCCACGATGAGCATTCCCGAGAGTGCGACGCTTGCCGACGTACAGGCCAACCCTGACGAGAGGCGGGTGCCCATCGCCAAGGTGGGAGTGCAGAACGTGCGCTTCCCGATCATGGTCAAGGACCGGAGGCGCGAGGCCCAGCACACGGTGGCCAGGATCGACATGTCGGTGGACCTGCCGCACCGCTTCAAGGGCACCCACATGAGTCGCTTCATGGAGATCCTGAACTCCTACGACGGGGAGATCTCGGGCGAGGCGCTCCCGGAGCTGCTCTGGACGATGCGCGAGCGGCTGAAGGCGACGAACTCCCAGGTGCGGGTCGAATTCCCCTACTTCATGGAGAAGTCGGCGCCGGTCACCGGTGCCTCGGGGCTGCTCTCGTACGACTGCGTGTTCGACGCCAGGAGCGGAGCCCAGGAAGATTTCGTGCTGACGGTTCGGGTCCCCGTGACCACGCTATGCCCCTGCTCTCGGGAGATCAGCGCCCGGGGCGCCCATAACCAGCGCGGCCTAGTAACGGTAGAGGTCCGCTTCGACGGCGAGCTCTGGATCGAGGATGTGGTCGCAATCGTGGACGAGTCGGCCTCCTGCGACCTGCACCCCGTCCTGAAGCGCGAGGACGAGAAGTGGGTGACCGAGCGCGCCTACGACAACCCGCGCTTCGTCGAGGATCTCGTCCGCGAGGTGACGCTGCGGCTGCGCGCCCTAGACCAGGTCCGGTGGTTCCGCGTGCACGTAGTGAACTACGAGTCGATACACGAGCACGACGCCTACGCCGAGGTTGTCGAGGATCACCGGCCCCGGCCGTAGCGGTCCCTAGCAGCCGTGGACAACACTCCCACGGCCTGCGAGCGGCACCGCACCGCCCGCAAGCGTCCGCTGGCTACTCGCCCCCGGACCCTCCGTAGCGCCGCTCGAACCGCTCGACCCGGCCAGCGGTGTCCAGCAGGCGCTGCGTACCAGTGTAGAATGGGTGCGAGGACGACGACACCTCGAGCGTCACCAGCGGGTACTCGTTGCCGTCCTCCCACTCGATCGTACGCTTCGTCGCCACCGACGAGCGCGTCAGGAAGGCGTACCCTGTCGATACGTCCTGGAAGACCACTGGCCGGTACTCTGGATGGATGCCTTTTTTCACGGTCGCAGCCGGTTTGCAGGTCGGAGAGCGGTGGCAGGGGCGCCGCCGCAGCCGGGAATTGTAGCCGGACTGGACGAATCCGGTCAACCGGCTATCTTTTCCCTACGCTCGTCCCACGGGATGTGGTATCCTAACGCCGCGGGGCGACAGCGAGGTAGCCAGTCAGGGGAGGGTTGCGATGGCCAGGTCGGGCAAGGGACCTAGGGTGATAATCAAGATGTCCAGCACCGAGAGCCCGTATCGCTTCACCACGACCAAGAACAAGCGCAACCACCCCCAGCGCCTCGAGCTGAAGCGCTACGACCCCGTGATCGGTCGACACGCCCTCTTCCGCGAGGAGAAGTAGCTCCAAGGCGGCGTCTGCCGAGCCTCGGCAGCTCCACCAACGGTATCGCCATGTCCCGAAAGTGCGAAGTGACCGGGAAGCGCCCCCTCACCGGGTACAACGTCTCCCACGCCAACAACAGGACGAAGAAGCGCCAGCTGCCGAACTTGCAGTCGAAGCGGATCTTCGTGCCGGAGCTGGGGCGCAGAGTGCGCGTCCGGGTCTCGACATCGGCGCTGCGCTCGATCGACAAGATGGGGCTGGCGGCCTTCCTGAAGAAGAACGGGCTTTCGCTCAGCGACGTAGTCTGAGGGATCGGCCGACCTGGCCGGGTCGCATCGGCCGCGCATGTCGCTGCGCCGCCGCCTGGTGCGGGATCGTCGCCGTCGTCCTCTCGGCCTGTCTCGCGGTAGCCACACCGGCCGTAGCCCAGCCGGAGGCGTACCGGGACCAGGCGACGCGCGACCTCGTGCATCTGGCCCGCGAACATCGAGCCCGGGCGCGGACCGCCCCCGACTCCCTCGCCTACTCGGCTCGGGCCGAAGGTCACATCTACTTCTTCCTGGAGCGCGACGACGGCGGCGCCCCGATCCCGATGCGGGTCGACCAGGTCGCTCTCGACCTCCACCGCAGCCCCCGGGGCGAGGAGCGTCAGGTGGTGCGTGGCCTCAGGCGCAGAGAGCTGCTGCCGGTCAAGGACTTCCGGTACTACCGCGACCGCCTGACCGCGGTCACGGACGGCTTCGGAGACCAGATCAGGGTCGGGCAGGGGTACGACGTGCGGGACGTCCTCCACCCGCTCGCCGAGGGCGGTGACGCGCACTACCGCTACCGGATAGCGGACTCGATTCGGATCTCCGGACCCGATTTCCCAGAGCCGATTCTCGTCTACCGGGTCAGGGTCGACCCCCGACGGGACGACATCCCCGCCTTCGTCGGGAGCGTCTTCCTCGAGGCGGCCACCGGAGCGCTCGCCCGGATGGACTTCACCTTCACGCCGTCTTCGTACGTCGACCGGCGCAACTCAGCCGTGCATGTACGCCTCGATCACTCCCTCTGGGAGGGCAGACACTGGCTCCCGCACCGGCAGACGGTCGAGGTGCGCAGGGAGATCCCGGAGGTGGATCTGCCAGTGGCCACCGTGATTCGCGCGACGCTCAGAATCTACGACTACGACTTCGCCCCTACGGTGGCCGAGGACTTCTTCGACCGGCCCCGGGTGACCCTCGTTCCGTACGGCAGGGCGGACAGCGCCGAGTACGAAAGTGGGCTCATGGACGGGATGGCCGAGGAGGGACTCGCGCCGATGGGGCTGGCGGAGGTCCGGGCCGAGGCGAGACGGATCGCCCGCGAGAGGGTCGCGAGCGGACTGCCCAGGGTGCGGCTCTACGCGGATCGCCTCTCCTCGCTCGTCAGGGCGAATCGCGCCGAGGGGATGTATGTCGGTGGGGGAGCCTCGTTCGCGCCGCGTCCGGCCACCAGGCTGGAATGGCTCGCCGGGTACGGCTTCTGGAGCGGGATGGCGTCGACCACCCTGAGGGCGCGGTGGAGCTCGACCACAACCTCCGCGAGTGCTCGCGCGGAGCTGGGGTGGAATCAGCTACGCGGTCTGCGACCCAGGCCGTTCGTGGCCGACGGCATCAACACCCTGAACACCCTCCTCCTGGGCCGCGACTACACCGACCCCTACTTCGCCTCGGGCCTTAGGGCCGAGGTCGGGACCTTGCTGGGCGCGGGCGACACCCGCCTCGCGCTTCGGATCGAATGGGAGGAATACGACCCACCCGGAGCACCGTGGGGCGGGGGACTCGGGGGCGGCGAGGACCTCCGGCAGCTGCGGCCTGCCGAGGACGGGCGCTACTTCGGCGTCGGCGTCGAGATCGGCAGGAGCTGGTCGGGCGGCCCCACCTGGGAGATCACGGCGGCGCTGACCGCCACCGGCAGTCGGTGGGGTGGCAGCGGCGGCGTGGCGGCGACCGGGAGGGTGGAGGGCCGGACCGCTTCCCGGGAGCTGTCGCGCCGCATTCACGTCAGCGCCGAGGTCGGAGGATTGGGGGGGGAGCAGCCGAGCCAGCATCACTACTTCATCGGAGGGCGCGGCACCCTTCCCGGGCACCCCTACCGCGCATACGGAGGGCGGCGCTTCGCGCTCCTCCAGGGCGAGGCCACCTTCGCGCTGGTGCCGGTGTGGCTCTCCGTGCGCACGGTGACAGGCGCCGGCATGGTGGGGAGGAGCGTCGCATCGCTCGTCAGAGACTGGGATGCGGAACCCACCGATGGCCTCCTAGGGTACGCCGGCCTCGGGCTGGCGACGCTGCACGACGCTATTCGCATAGACGGTCACTGGGGGGTGCCAAGGGGCGACTTCGAGCTGGTCGTCTCGGTCGATCCGAGGCTGGGGCAGCTGCTGTAGGGTGATCGGCGGAGCGCTTCGCCGATCTCGTTGCTTGTGCGAGACTGTCCACGGACTGCCAGGGTGTGGAACGACACCGTCGGTAGGTTGTACCATAGCCGCAGCGCCCCCTACTTCGATGTGAAGAGGAGTTGCCGATGACCGCCACCGCCCTGGCGATCGCCGCACTGCAGCAGGCCACTCTCTCGGGCGTGGTCCGCGACAGCGTGGATCTCGAGCCCGTCGCGTACGCCCGGGTCACGGTCGCTGCCGTCGGTGCCGAGGCGGCGGCCGCGGCGGGAGTGTCGGACCGGTACGGGGCGTTCGTGGTGCCGGGGGCGCCGGGGGAGGGGGCGGTTCGCGTCGAGGTGGGGGCGTTCGGCTATGCACTCTGGACGCGGACGTACGAGGCTCTGCCGACGGAGCCCGTCCGGGTGTTGCTCGGCCCCGCCCCGATCGCTGTGGAGGGGCTCGAGGTGAGCGTCGCTGGCCGCGCCGGGGACCCGATCTCCCGGTCCCGCGACGCCTTCGTCATCGACTCCGTGCTGCTCAGGACACTGCCCCCGATCCTGGAGACCGACGTCCTGCGGGCGACCGCCGTCTCACCCTCCGCCTCGGCGTCCTCGGACTACACGTCGGTCCCCTTCATTCGCGGCGGTACCAGCGAGGGGACGCCCGTGCTGCTCGACGGCGTTCGGCTCTTCAACGCCTTTCACCTGGGGGGCTTCCTCTCGGCGATCAACGCCGAGTTGGTCGAGAGCGCGACGATAATCGCGGGCTCGGGCGGCGACGGGCTGGCCATCGGGTCGCTGTCGGGCGCCATCGACATCGCCACCCGCGACGGTGCCCGCGACGAGATGCGCACGGCGGGCTCCGTGGGTCTCGCATCGTCCAGGTTCTCGGTGGAGGGGCCGGTCGGGAGGAGCGTGTCGTACCTCCTCGACGGCCGGCGCACCTACATAGACGCATTCACTCTGGTGCTCAAGGGAATTGGGGCCATTCCGGAACACCTTCCCTATTTCTTCCAGGATCTGCACGCCAAGGTGACGGCCGACCTGGGGGGCGTCCGCCGCCTCTCCTTCAGCGCCTACCGCAATTCGGAGTCGCTGCAGGCGTACGACTCCGAGGAGACCAACACGCTGGGGCTGTCGTGGGGGAACTCCGCGGTCTCCGTTCACTACCGTGACAAACTCGGGGACAACGGGATCGTCGACGCGAACCTGGGGCACAGCCGCTTCACGAGCGACCTCTTCGCGCTGGGGGGCGGATCGGCCGTCTACGTAAACGACGTGCGCGTGGAGTACATCCCGCCCACCGACACCCTGCTCTTCGGCGACGGCATCATGAGCGAGACCCGTGCCGACCTGCGGGTCACCTGGCGCACGGGGAGAGCCACGATCACAGGCGGCGCGCAGGCGACCGCGTTCCTCGGCGATCACGACTACGACCATACCGACGATTTCGACTCGGACGAGGGCTTCTTCTTCTCGCCGGTGACGCTGAAGGAGACCAGCCTGCGATTGGCCGCGTACTCCAGCCTGGAGGTCCCGCTGCAACGGGGGTTCTCGACCCGGGCCGGGCTGCGGATCGACCACTTCCGGCGGCTGTCGACAACTCTCTCGCCCTTTGCGGAGCTGGGCTACGCGGGCTCGTGGTGGGATGCGCGCATCTCGGCGTCGCGTTCCCACCAGGCGCTGGCGTCGGTGCGCGACGAGGAGTCGCTCGGGGCGAGCTTCCTGGCCTACGACCTGCTGGTTCCCGTGAGCGAGGCCCCGGTGCCGCGCAACACCGAGGTCACCGTCGGGTGGGAGGGTTCCCATGCGGGGATCAGCGTCCGCGTGGACGCCTACGCGCGCCTGCTGGACAACCTCAGGCTGCCAAAGCTCGGGGCTAGGCCAGCCACCGGCGCCACGTTGGGCGATCCGTCGCTGTGGGCCGTCTCCAGAGGTTCGGCCAGGGGGGTCGAGACATCGTGGAGCTGGATCGACGCGCGCGCGGGGGTGTCGGTGCTCGGGAGCTACCGCTGGGCGCAGGTATCGCGAACGGTGGATTCGGCGACCTTCAAACCGCGATTCCACCGGGATCACGAATTCGAGATGGGGACCTCCTACACGCGCGGGGCGTCTTCGTGGTCCGCACGGGTGTCGTTCCGCTCGGGTCAGCCGACAACGCCTGTGTTGGGCGTTCTGCCGATCGAGGTCCATGGGAGCGGTTTCACCGAGCTGGTGCCGCTCGGGGGGGAGTACAACTCCGAGAACCTGCCGCGCTACGCACGGATCGATGTAGGCTGGCGCCGGGAGAGCCAGGTGTCGTGGTTCGGCGGCGGGTCGGTCGTCCCCTACGTGTCGGTGGCCAACCTCCTTAGCCTTCCGAACGTGGTCGGCGGGTACGTGGAACGTACATTCAGCGCCGGAGAGCTTAGGAGGGTCTACGTGCCGCAGCTACCCATGATTCCGTTCTTCGGCGTGGAGTTCAGGTTTTGAGGGCGCGCGCTATGTCCCGGTTCGCGGCCGCACTGGCGGCGGTGGCAGCGTCCGTGGCGTTCGGCGGGTGCGTCCGCCAGCCCGACCCCCTGGAACTCGACCCGGACGTGGTCTCCCTCGCGATCATGCTGGTGGCAGGCGAACGCGAGGCACGCCTGATCGCCGTCCACCCCCATCGCCGACCGGACGAGGCAGCTCCCACCGTCGCCGCGACGCTCAGGGGCCCCGGGTGGACGGCCGCGTTCGCGGACGCCCCGGAGCTGGACGTGTGCACGAGCGCTGGGTGGCAGGGTCCGGCGAAGTGCCTTCACTCCGTGCTTCCGGAGGAGATCCGGGGGGGCGAGAAATACGAGGTCGAGGGAACGGTGCCGCTGGGTGCGTTCAGCGGCGGAGTCACGGTGCCGGAGGTGCCGGTTCTGATCGAACCGGGGGACAGTCTCTCCCTGCCCCTCTCCAACGACTACGAAGACCACCTGCCGATCCCGTTGCGGTACCGGATCGGCTCCGATGTCGGCACGCTCCTGGCGGACGTGCTGGACATCTTCCGGTTGGAGGAGGACGGCACGGAGATGGAAATCGAGATGGGTTACCTCTTTGAGCCGCTCGAGGGTGCCGAAGCGGATACGGTCCGCATCCACTACCCCGGAAGACCACTGCGTTTCTCGCTGCGGCTCCTGGGGATCGGCTGGAACTACACCAACTTCCTGGAGAATGAGGGGACCTTCCCGCTGCCAAGGCCGTGGCCGAGCTTCGGGATCGATGGGGAGGGCGTGTACGGCTACTTCGACGGAGTGAATTCGTCGCGGGTGTCGCGGGTGTGGATCCGGTGAGGAGCAGGACGGCGGCTGCGTCCAGATCGGGGGAGCTCGCGAAAGGGGGAGCACCGAGAGCGCGAAGCCCACGGTACCGCGCACTGTAAATCCTAGATTACATAATGTAAAGTAAACATTACACCGTGGGCCGTGGGAGGTCTGTGTACGGGCTGCTGGGCGGCCCCAGCTCCGGTGGGTGGGCTCGTCGGTCCGGAGCGATGGCGCTGCCGTGGTTGTGGGCGGGGACGGTGGTTGGCGTCTTGCGATATCGCCATCGATCCGATTGGCGTCATACCGATGTGGGATCGATCAGCAATTCGTCTTACGCCCGGTGGGCGGCCGTGGCGGTTCGCCCGCCGGTGGCGGGGCTATTCCCGCGGCGCGTAGATCGTCAGCAGCAGCTCGGGCGTTATCGATCAGCTGGTAACGGGGCTCGCGGCCCGAAACGGCGCTCAACGAGGGCCGGGGCCGAAACCCCGGCGACACTCGGCGATCCCGAGCGCATTGGCTCGGGAAATGCTGCCCCTTCGGCGCGCGGTAGCTCCACGACACGATGCTTCAATGAGGCCCGAGCGCCTTGGCTCGGGAAATCCGGACGATTTCTACGACGAGGTCGAGAACCGGACAAGGCTTCAATGAGGCCCGAGCGCCTTGGCTCGGGAAATAGCACGAGGCTCGGCTCGGCGAAGCGCCGAAGCGCTCGGCTTCAATGAGGCCCGAGCGCCTTGGCTCGGGAAATAATGGGAGCCAGCGTCTCCAGCCCCCGACAGCCGGGGCTTCAATGAGGCCCGAGCGCCTTGGCTCGGGAAATGCTTCGGCTTGGCGACCTGCTTCCCGGTCTTGACCTCGCTTCAATGAGGCCCGAGCGCCTTGGCTCGGGAAATCACCTCGGCCTGTTGGGCGACGAGTTGGAGGACGTGGCGCTTCAATGAGGCCCGAGCGCCTTGGCTCGGGAAATGGGCATAGGGGCCGCCATTGCCCCCCCTTGCGCAATTGCTTCAATGAGGCCCGAGCGCCTTGGCTCGGGAAATAGGCAGAGTCGGGCTATGTCTGGCTCGTGAAGGGATTGCTTCAATGAGGCCCGAGCGCCTTGGCTCGGGAAATTCTAGTCCTCCTCGTCGTTGGAGGGCTGCGGCGGCAGGGGCTTCAATGAGGCCCGAGCGCCTTGGCTCGGGAAATAGGGTGGATTCGTCGGTCGGCTGCAGAAGGGTAGTTGAGCTTCAATGAGGCCCGAGCGCCTTGGCTCGGGAAATCAAGATGCCCGGAGGCACCGGACCGTGCAGCTTCGCGCTTCAATGAGGCCCGAGCGCCTTGGCTCGGGAAATCGCGTGGTCCTACCGCACACCCAGCGGCGGCAAGCTGCTTCAATGAGGCCCGAGCGCCTTGGCTCGGGAAATTGACGCTGACAAGCGGCCTTACCGCGTCCGTAGCCGAGCTTCAATGAGGCCCGAGCGCCTTGGCTCGGGAAATCGACGGTCGGGTGGTAGGTCTTCGCCAGCCCCTTCGTGCTTCAATGAGGCCCGAGCGCCTTGGCTCGGGAAATGGCGTCCAGGTCCTCGAAGTCGGAGACGTCTTCGGGGCTTCAATGAGGCCCGAGCGCCTTGGCTCGGGAAATTGCGCACGGACCGGCATCGAGAATCCCGGCACATGGGAGCTTCAATGAGGCCCGAGCGCCTTGGCTCGGGAAATTGAGCAGCACGGTGCGTATGTGCGCCTGCCGTTCTGGCTTCAATGAGGCCCGAGCGCCTTGGCTCGGGAAATTGGCCGTCACCGTCGCAGACATCCAGGTACTCGCCAGCCTGCTTCAATGAGGCCCGAGCGCCTTGGCTCGGGAAATGATCCGTCGCACGGCAGTCGGTCGCAGTGGTTCCGTGCGCTTCAATGAGGCCCGAGCGCCTTGGCTCGGGAAATCGCGCCGGGCGTCGTGTCGGGCCGCCCGATCAGCGTGCTTCAATGAGGCCCGAGCGCCTTGGCTCGGGAAATGCGTGGCGTCGGTGTTCTGGTAGCGGATGCCATCCGTGCTTCAATGAGGCCCGAGCGCCTTGGCTCGGGAAATCGGAATCACCCGGACCTACGCGATGTTGCTCGAGAAGCTTCAATGAGGCCCGAGCGCCTTGGCTCGGGAAATGGGAGGTTCACATGCGGTGGAAGAACCGGAAGACCTAGCTTCAATGAGGCCCGAGCGCCTTGGCTCGGGAAATTGCGACGCGGGCATGGTGATCGCGGGTACGCTGGGGATGCTTCAATGAGGCCCGAGCGCCTTGGCTCGGGAAATGAGACAGTCCATTCTACTCCCCCCACTCGTTGGCGGTGCTTCAATGAGGCCCGAGCGCCTTGGCTCGGGAAATTCGGCATCCCTCGTATATGCAAGGTATACACAACCCTCGCTTCAATGAGGCCCGAGCGCCTTGGCTCGGGAAATCGCAAGGTACGGGCGCGCAGCAAGGACGAGGCTCGGGCGCTTCAATGAGGCCCGAGCGCCTTGGCTCGGGAAATTCGTCCGGCTCGCCCGGTGGCGATACCCGTTCGGTCTGGCTTCAATGAGGCCCGAGCGCCTTGGCTCGGGAAATCTGGGCGAGGGCTGGGTGCAGCGCCACCGGACGATGAAGCTTCAATGAGGCCCGAGCGCCTTGGCTCGGGAAATACTCGACATCCGCGAACTCGCCAGCGGCATCGGCAAGCTTCAATGAGGCCCGAGCGCCTTGGCTCGGGAAATCGCGCGCCTCAAGCTCTACCATCGTCGGCGCAGCGTGCTTCAATGAGGCCCGAGCGCCTTGGCTCGGGAAATCAAGGAGGACGTTGCATACGTCAAGGGTCGGGTGCTGCTTCAATGAGGCCCGAGCGCCTTGGCTCGGGAAATCATCGAACTGTCGCCCGCCAGCACCTCGGCCTCGTCGCTTCAATGAGGCCCGAGCGCCTTGGCTCGGGAAATCATCAGGTCGATGCCCTGCAGGTAGCCGGTCTGCGCGGCTTCAATGAGGCCCGAGCGCCTTGGCTCGGGAAATACAGCCCACCTACGCACCACCACCCCACCGAGGAGGAGCTTCAATGAGGCCCGAGCGCCTTGGCTCGGGAAATCGAGCTGGAGCGCGAGGGGCCAGCCGAGAATTCCGCTGCTTCAATGAGGCCCGAGCGCCTTGGCTCGGGAAATATGTCCTCGCCGTTGACAATGGCGTCGGTGCCAAGCTCGCTTCAATGAGGCCCGAGCGCCTTGGCTCGGGAAATAGGTTGCGAAAGACCCCTACCTCATGCAGTACTGCGAGCTTCAATGAGGCCCGAGCGCCTTGGCTCGGGAAATCAGAAGGCGGCGGCGCAGGCGGCCTACGACGCTTGGCTTCAATGAGGCCCGAGCGCCTTGGCTCGGGAAATCTTGGCATATCGGTCAGCTTCGGACTGGTGGTAGGCTCGCTTCAATGAGGCCCGAGCGCCTTGGCTCGGGAAATGTTGAGGTATGCGGTGATGTCGGCGACGGCGACCCGGCTTCAATGAGGCCCGAGCGCCTTGGCTCGGGAAATCTGGGCAGCATGATCGCGTCCTCCGCCTCGGACAGGGCTTCAATGAGGCCCGAGCGCCTTGGCTCGGGAAATTGTAGCCCTTCTCCAGCGGGTTGGAGCCGTTGGCGAGGCTTCAATGAGGCCCGAGCGCCTTGGCTCGGGAAATCCGTCCACCGGGAATCCACTCCTCCGGACCCAGGGGACGCTTCAATGAGGCCCGAGCGCCTTGGCTCGGGAAATTACAGCAAGGAAGACGTGTACGAGGGGAAGCACAACGCGCTTCAATGAGGCCCGAGCGCCTTGGCTCGGGAAATCCGCCGGTCGGCGGCACGTCGCCGCCCTTCGAGGCCGCGCTTCAATGAGGCCCGAGCGCCTTGGCTCGGGAAATGGCTGGGCTGCGTATAATGCCGGATTGGGCTGGATTCGGCTTCAATGAGGCCCGAGCGCCTTGGCTCGGGAAATACAGCAAAGTATCGCAGGCTGGGCACCTATGACAATGCTTCAATGAGGCCCGAGCGCCTTGGCTCGGGAAATAGGTCGGGTGGCTGCAACAACTCTTCCGGAATCCGCGCTTCAATGAGGCCCGAGCGCCTTGGCTCGGGAAATTCGCGGGAAGGGGACCAGCCCACGGTGGGATAGCCTCGCTTCAATGAGGCCCGAGCGCCTTGGCTCGGGAAATCGCGCGCAAGCGGACGCCTCGCTGCTGCGGCTGGTCGCGCTTCAATGAGGCCCGAGCGCCTTGGCTCGGGAAATACGACGAAGGAGGTAGCATGATTGATAAGGACAGTATGCTTCAATGAGGCCCGAGCGCCTTGGCTCGGGAAATGACGAGCACGAGATCGCCGAGATTCTGGACTACGACGCTTCAATGAGGCCCGAGCGCCTTGGCTCGGGAAATCTTCTGTCCGCGGTCATGAAGTTCGGCTGTGATCTGGCTTCAATGAGGCCCGAGCGCCTTGGCTCGGGAAATAAGCTGGAGCAGCGCGACGCCACCTGCGGCCGCACCCTCGCTTCAATGAGGCCCGAGCGCCTTGGCTCGGGAAATGCCGAGGGCCGGGGATTCACCCTACGAACAGGAGAAGGCTTCAATGAGGCCCGAGCGCCTTGGCTCGGGAAATGAGGAGGAGGAGCAGGGACAGAGAGGGATGAACCTATGCTTCAATGAGGCCCGAGCGCCTTGGCTCGGGAAATTCTCCGTCTCTCCGTCTAGGGTTAGGTAGGGATTCCGCTTCAATGAGGCCCGAGCGCCTTGGCTCGGGAAATCTGGGCAACCGGGCGCACGAGCTTTCGACGGTCTACACGCTTCAATGAGGCCCGAGCGCCTTGGCTCGGGAAATCCCCTCGATCCGCCCCTCGATCCGCCCCCGATAAGCGCTTCAATGAGGCCCGAGCGCCTTGGCTCGGGAAATATCGCAAGTATTGATGGTGCGCCGTATCGGATTCACGCTTCAATGAGGCCCGAGCGCCTTGGCTCGGGAAATTACTGCCCCCCCGCCGGTCTGCGCAGGGGGTGGGCCAGGCTTCAATGAGGCCCGAGCGCCTTGGCTCGGGAAATCCGGTATCGCCTTGCGATGGCCGCCGCCGCCAAAGCGCTTCAATGAGGCCCGAGCGCCTTGGCTCGGGAAATACACCCTGTGCTAAGTGGGGGGTGGGGAACACCTTCGGGATCCATCCGCGAGCGGTCCGCTTCGGTAAGCTCGCTTGATGGCATTCTGCCAATCATAATCCGATTTGTCAAACAGCCAACTGCATTCTGGAGAATCGGTTGCGTGATGTGCGAGCGCTGCCGGTTCGTTTCCTTCCACCGGACCCCTCGCAGGGCCCTCGGCAGTTCCGGTCTACACGATGGTCGCTTGACGCTTCGGTGCCTCATAGCCCTTCCCCAAGCTCTCAACTCTGACGCCCACCTTGTCGGCCAGCCCCAGGTCCACGATCAGTATATGGTCCTCTGCGGGTTCGATCAAGGTCTCGAGGCGGGCGGTCATTTCGGCCCTCCGGCGCGCCGCCAGACGGCACTGAAAGACGGAGAGCTGAAGCCAGTGGCCGAAGCCATTCATCAATTTGAATACCTTGCGCCATCGCTTCGGGTCGGAGATGTCGTAGGTCACTAGGTACAGTCGCTCCCTTGGCATGCGTCTACCTCGGCAGGTAGTGGGGATACTCGACGATCTCGCCCTGAAAGTGCCGCGCGAGGAGTCGGGCCTGAACCTCCATGAGTCGGCGCATCGAGACACGGTATCCGAAGACCGGGTGCGTCGTCTCCTGCTCCAACCTCCGCTCGAAGGCGGCGATCAGGGCCTTGCGGCCGCCCGGCTTCAGCGAACACGCCGGTCCGTTGTGTACAAAATGGCCCGGGCGTACCTCTCCGTTGTTCACCACCTGAACGACGCAGGAGTCGGCCACGATGGAACGGAACGGCTCCATCAGGTCGAGCGCCAGAGCGGGGCGGTTGTGCCGTGGACGGTGGTAGAGGCCCAGATACGGATCCAGCCCGGTGGACGAGATCGTGTCGCGGAACGCCCGTACGAGCAGCGCGTAGGCAAGCGACAGCATCGCGTTGACCGGATCGGTCGGCGGACGCCGGTTTCGCGTCATGAACGAGAACACTCCCGCTCCGTCGGAGCTGTCAGCGGCCAGCATCCTGTCGAAGTGGCCGAAGTAGATCGCCGCCGCCTCGCCTTCCAGGCCGAGGAGATGCGGGATGTCCTTCGCGTGCAGCGAGCGCCGCACGAGTCGCTTGAGGCCTGCCAGCGCTTCCTCCTTGCCCTCCGCGCCCTTCTCGGCACGCCAGTTCCGCCGGAGCAGCGTCCGTGAGTTCTTGACCTTGGCCGAGACCAGCCGCCTCGCGAAGTCGAGACGCCGGCGGGGGCTGAAGGCAGCCTTGTACTGCGCCTCGCGGACGGCGACGTTGCCGCTCCCGGTCCCGATCGTGTGTCCAAGGAACCAGCCTCCCGTGGAGTACCACGAAACGGGGATCGACGCCCGCATCAGCGCGTGCAGAGCGGGCGTCGTCACCGACACCGGCCCGAAGAGGGCGACCTGCGACACCGAGATCATCGGCACCTTCACCTTGTCGTCCTTGGTTTCGACGACAAGGCGCTCGCCCTCCTTGCGCAGGCGGGCTCCGGGCTTCTGGACGTAGAGCGGAACCGCGGGATCGTCGGACGGATTCAGCGGCCGCGGCGGGTACCCCTTCCTGAACAGGTTCGTCTCGTCGGGCAGGCAGATCCCGGCAAGGGAGCACTTGGGGCACTTCGGACTGTTCTCGAGCGGAGGCGGGCGCTGGCGGGTCTCGGCGGCCGCGCGCAGCCCGCGAATGGCGTCGAGCGTCAGGGCCCGCAGGTCGTCGTCCAGCGCGATGCGCACCTTCTCGCGCGAGGCCGCATACCAGAGAGCGCCCTGCTCCACCCTGTAGCCGTTGTCCTCCAGGATCATCGCCTGGACGCACACCTGCACGCGTTCGGGCTCGTACGCCCCGGCGGCCACATGCGGCCTCTTCCCCTTCTTGAAGTCCACGGGCATCACCATTCCGTCCGACGCCTCGACCACGTCGATCTTCGCGATCACGCCCAGCCGTTCGGACGACATGGTCACCGAGCGGGCGCGGGCCATTTCCTCGTCGAGCTCCTCGGGGTCAGGAAGCGTGCCGCCGCCCTTGTCGACTCGGGCGTGCACGCGCCTGCCCTGGACGGTGTCGGCGGTGTCCGCCCACTCGCCCTCCACCCATTCCAGGTAGGCTAGCCGCGGACAGTAGACCCATTCGTTGACCATCCGCGCCGGCACGAGGGGGGTGGCCGAGTCCGCGGGCGGTGGGGGGATCGGAAGGATGAGTTGCCTTCGGTCGCTCACGGGCTCGGGTCCGGGTGGGTCAGCGCCGATTCGACGCACCTTCCCAAGGGTTGAAGGCGGGGACGCCGACGGCAAGGTAGGCGCGGGCGAAGAGTTCAAGCAAGCATCGGACAGTTGGCTGACCAGGGGCCGGGGACGCAAAGATCAGATTCTGCCCGGTGGAGCGCGCCGCCCACGAAGAGGTTGCGAGGCGGTGTACGATGCGCCATGGTTGGTTGTCGTTGCTCCGCAACTCAAGCTAGGGATTCTGAAGCCGTGAGACGGTTCACCGTGGTTGTCGAACAGGACACCGAGACCGGTTTGTTCGTGGGCTACGTCCCGGGCTTTCCGGGCGCTCACTCTCAGGCGGGCAGCCTGGACGAGCTGTCCGAGAACCTCCGCGAGGTCATCGCGATGCTTCTGGAAGACGGCCTTCCCGAGCTGGAGGCCGAATTTGCGGGGATTCAGACGATCACGGCCTGAGCGCGAATGTCCCGCCTCCCGGTCCTGAAGCCGCGGGAGGTGGTTCGAGTGTTGCTTCGGCTCGGATTTATCGAGGTTCGGCACAGAGGGTCTCACAAGCAGTTCGCCCGTGCCGATGGTCGCCGGACAACGGTGCCCGTGCATCCCGGCAGGGACATTGCCCCGGTTCTGTTGCGCCGGATAATCAAGGATGTAGGCATGAGCGTGGAGGATTTCCTCGCGCATCGGTAGTCTTCTCGCCGGCGGACAGGGCGGGAGGCACATGTTGCCGCGAAAAACGCGTCAGGGGCCGTCGCCCGAGGGACTCCGAATGCACGATGGCGAGACTGTGCCCATGAACTCCGGGATCCCGTCGTCCCCCTCGAACAACCCTCGCATCTGGGTGCAGTGGACCAGGAACGCCTCTTGGCGAACACGCGTGTAGGACCAGCAGCTGAGCTCACGGCTCCTGTACCGGACGGCTTCTTCGGCCGCCGTCAGGAGCGCCTGCGCCTCGTTGGCGCGCCCCGCAAACCACTGCGCCAGAGCCAGGCACTGAAGGCGATTGGCGCCCTGACTCTGGGCACCTGAATCGTCGTCGCCCGCCAATTCGCACACTTCACGAAAGGCGGCCTCGTCAGGCACGCCGTCTCGTGCCCACCTGGCCATCGCGTGGTTGAACGCTGCGGCCAACGCCGCCGGCGCTCCGTCGTGGGCCGGTCGGGTCGCCTGCCGACGGGCCTGACCGAAGGCCTCCGTAGCACTCGCAAATGATCCCGTCGCCATGCACGCGAAGGCAAGCTGCCAGTTGTGGTTGGCGTCGCCGGGCGCGGCGGAGTCGTCCTGTGACTCGCCGGTCAGGATCCGCACGGCCTCCCTCCGCTCCGGCACCGACAGATCGAGACGAGCCGCCACGCGCACCTTGGCCGCTGGCGACAGTCCGGCCAGCACGGGGCTGTCTCGAACGTAGGTGGACCGATCCTCGCCCAGGTCCTCGAGCCAATCCAAGGCTCGGAGAACCGCGTGCAGCACCCAGGCGTTCGCCGACCCCGTGGTCTCAGACGGATCGGACTGAAAGAACCCCTTCAGAGCCCCTAGTGCGCCGCCACGATCGCCGAGCCGATAGTGGGCGTTCGCCCGCCGCCACCAGTGTTTCGCTGGGAGAGGACCCAATCCGGCTGCCTTGACAAGCAGATCGGCGACGCTGCGGGACTCGCCGATCCGACCGTATCCGGTGGCCAGCTCGCACAGCAGTTCGATGTCCTCGTCGTACAGCCCCGATCCGCGGACTTCGTCCAGGATCGCACGCCGCCCGACCCTGGCCCCCGAGTGCCCTTCGGAGCGCAGCCGCATGAGCACGCCCTCCCGGTCCTCGATGTTGTGTCGACGAATGCTCCCCGCCAGCTCCCTGTAGCGAGCTGCCAGCCTTGCCCGCTGTCTCCAACGCGTGTACACCGGCTGCGTGAGCAGGTCCATGCTCTGGTACTGGCGGATCTCCGTCGCCCGACCCTCCGGAATACCCAGCTCGCGTGCGAAGATCTCTCTCCGTGTAGCGATGATGCGGTCGTCGTCGTCGGCATCCGGGATTCCGGCCATGACGAAGTGGAGCACGATGCCCCCCTTCCTCCGGTGGGTGGGCTCCTCCGCCCGGATCGCCTCCACGATCTCCTTCATGCCCGCCAGACTCTGACCCTCGGGCCGGAACAGGGCCACCACGGCGTCAGGGAGGTGGCGGGTGCAGATGCCGCCGACGTCGGTGTAACCGGTGCGCGAGTCGACCAGGACGTAGTCGTAGCCGAGGCTCTCCCACTGGTCGCGCGTGTCCTCCAGCATCACGTATCCGTCGTGGAAGGCGTAGAGGTTGCTCCAGTCGATCCGGCCAAGACGCTCGCCGTAGGTTCCGTCGCCGACGCCAGCGGGCATGAGCGCGAGTCGACCTGCGCATCCATCCGGCGTCGCGTCCACTATGTACTGGGAGACGTCGGGCACCTGGAGATCATTCTTCAGATACCTCGTCACATACTCGACGATGCCCTCGTTCCTCGCGCCGCGGGCGGACCCGAACCCGGCTTCGAAATCGGCTCCTGGGCGCTTCTCCCACCGGTCCGGGCGGATCCCTGGAGCCTCCAGGTCGAAGTCGACGACAAGCACCTTCTGTCCCGAATCCGCCAGCTCCCAGGCGACGTTCAGCAGCGCCAGGGTGCGACCGACGCCGCCCTTGAAGGAGTAGAAGGTGACGACGTGCACGGGCGGCTAGCCGATGCGGCGATGCCTCCGCGGGCTCCATCTCGCCGGGCCGGAGGTCCTTCGGATCTTCCTCTCGAGCTCCGGCGTCAGGGACGCGGGGCGGGCCGTGCGCGAAACGGGTTGCTGCGCCGTCCCCCGGGCCTCGGCGACCACCGCATCGAGGAGTCTGCGCCCCTCGGTCCGCCTCACCATCCGCAGGAACCGGTCGTTTGCCCGGTTCTGCGTCACAGCGCCCCGCTCCCAGCGCGCGATCGTCGCCTCGCCGAGCCCGGTCACCTCCGCGAATTCGGCTCTGGACATCCCGAACCGGCGGCGGATGGCCCTGATCTCGTCTGGTGTGAGCAGCCCCAGGTGCTTGCAGACGGCTTCGCGTTCGATGCGTCCGGCGTCGCTCCCCCGGTAGGACCGGCCGCAGGAAGCGCAGCTGTGAACGGGGAAGTCCACCACGAGCTCGACGGCCTCGGCACCGGCCCCGCAGATGAACGGGTTGCGCACGAGCTCGGTCTTGAGGCCCGGTGCGCCGCACAGGGAACAGGCGTCGGGGCCGGAGATCTCCCGGAGTACCGTGGGGGCCGAGGCGATCCTATCGGTGGGCATGGTGTCCTTGGGCATCGTGCCGGTCCCAGGCTAGGGGTGGAGAACGCGTGGCTCGGTTCTTCGTGTGGGATTCATATGATCTGTCATGGTATCCCTCACTCCCCGAATGGACAGTGATTCGGCTGCAATGGTAGTCAATTGATCTGACCATGGCAACTGCGGGGGGCTTGGTGGCGCAGCCAGGATGACTTGGACCGGGTGTCCACCGAGCGGTGCCGCTCCTAAGCGACCCCCCCGAACATCCCCAGCCCGAAGTGGCTCCCGTATACTTCGGGATGGTGGCGCTCATGGACGCTTCCGTGACCATGCCGTGCGGATCCTGCTGCTCTCCAAGTCAAGAAGGCGCGTCCTGCTCGGTTATCGGCCGGCACAGGCCGTACCCGCGATAGCGTCCCGCGCCAACCACCACCGGGCCGCGAACGGGCTGATCGAAGATGATCGTGGCGTGACTGTGGCTTCGCCGCCCTCCATCACTCTTCCGAGTGATTGGGGGGAACTCCCGGGCGTGTGGAACCCCCTCAACTGGCGACACAGGGTGTAGCGACACCTCCATGGGGCGTGGCAGCCCAACGTTCCCGCAGGCGTCCTTGACGCCCTCGGCTGCCCGCGTCCACTTGTCCTTGCCCTTGAAGTGCCGGTCGAGCACCACCGGCGTTACCGTCGCCCACACGCGCGATCCCGTCCGGCCTCCGGTCCAGGTGTCGGGGTCGAGGCTTTTCGGGGCGTGCTCCCCGGCCGCGAGCTCGATCCGGCATTCGAGCCACTGCCCGCCGAACAACCGGTGCCGGCGCGGCAAGCCGTCGTTCGGATCCTCGAGAATGGGTCCCAGGCAGCGCCTCGCCTCAAGCGGGTCGACATCCGCCGGCAGGATCACGCCCAGACCCAACACGGACCCGTCCGAGTAACGCCAACCGACGAATGGGAGCGGAACGAACGCCACATGCGGCATCGTGGATGGACCGCCGCTCGGACGATGCCCACTGAGCCACTCGGGTGGCGGTTGCTCGGGACATTGCCGCATCAGGAGCCCGCGCAGTGCCTCGGTCACCTTGAGCGTGGCCGACAGCAGCAACCGTTGCCCTTCGACCGCGAGCACGATCACATGCGGGTCGAACACCGATGCCCGCAGCACCGCTGGCGTTTCCTTCGGTGGGCGAGCATAGCCCTGCCACCGGCCGGGCTGCGGTCGCATAGGGCGGCGGGGAGGGGTCGGGAACCGCTCGCGCTTCCGTGCTGTCAGGTTTCCGATGTACCGTCTCTGCGCGCGAGGGCTTCGCCCACTTCCTGGGAGATCTCCCGCTTGCTTGACCGCAGCAATTCGATCTCGGATGGTGTCAACATCCGGGGACCGGGCGAGATACCGAGCCTCCGAATGAGTGAGGCAGTCGAAGGCGTGACCGAAGTATTCCTTCCACCACTCTTCGAGGTGGGATCCGTGCTTCTCTTCGAGCTCATGGAGTTGCTCCTTCGATGGTGTAAGTCTGGTTGAATACCACCTGCCGGCGAGAGCGACCGCGCCGATCACCTTCCCGCCCCGCTTGGCTATCCAGCCGCGGAGATTGGCAAGCGTGCCGCCCTGACCGACGAAGTCGTCCACGATAACATACTCGGTGCCCTTGCTGACCGATCCGTGGAATGCGGCTTGTCTGGCGAGTCGGCTGTAGCCGTCCGCGCCGGTGTGGGCGACGACATTGGTCTGGACCAATGCCTCGTCGTAGGGAATCCCGAGTGCCCCGCTCAACGCCCGCGCCAACGCCATCGGAATGGCGTTCACACCGTCCCGTTCGCAGGCGTGTACGCTGACGAGTGTTGGGGTTCCGCGTCTTCCCATCGTACTCGACGCGGCGATCAGAGCGCGTACGGCAGCCATCCCGTCGTCGTTGAGCAGCGCTGCGACGAGTCTCGTTGCGGATGCTCCGCTGCCGGACTTCGCGGCGGCGTAGTCCGGATGACCCTTGGTTGTGCGCTCCTCAGCCAGCAGCACCACATCGGGAAACTGGGTCCAGGGAACTCTTGGCGGAGGCTTCATCGTCTTGAGGTCAGCCCTGGCTCGCGCGATCTTGCCCTCAATGTCCCGGTAGGCAATCCACGATCTACGATTGGCCGCCTGTTCCAATCGATCCAGTCGGCCCGGCCAGGGAACACGTATCTGGCGGGCAGCGATGGCATCCGTCGGTACCCACGCGGGTTCGGCCGCAGTGCCAGGTTCCAGCCACATTTGGACAAACGATGCGGAATGTCCGACATGCGTGACCTTGGCGGCCAACCGACGTAGTGCGTCGCCATGGGTCGCAAGCTCCTGGTCATCCCATATCAGACGCACAGTAGGGTCATGAGGAATGGCGACGGGAAACGAGCGCTCTTGGCGCAAGCGATGTTCGGGAACGACCGCCAAGCCATCCTTCTTGAGTCCCTGCAGCTTCCATCTGTATAGATCCATTTCCCTGAGTTTCTTTTCGGGCGTCTTTCCCTTCCAGCCACCACCGTCGTCGTTCACGGGGACAAACGACGTGATCACGGCACGCTGGCTGGACCCGGACGCGGCAATCGAAGGCGGTGGCAAGCTCTCCAGCCAGCGCAGTGCCACGCCCTCCTCGGCTTGCTCCCCCGTCTCAAACCACGCTGCGGCCAGAGCCATGAACACCCGGTCGGGATGAGGCGGCCACTCTGCCTGCTGCTTCGAAGCCCCGTCGGCCGTCGCCATCGACCATCCGTTCAGGTAGCGAATGCCAAGAGCGAACATCAACCGTGCGCCGTCGGGTCGCTGGCGAGTTCCTGACTGCGCCGGACGAGCTCCAGCAGGTCGTCGGATGGTGTCAGTTCAATCTCGCCATCCCACGGAAGCCCTACCTTGCGGGCCTCGCCAAGCGCCTCTTGGAGCACGCTGATGGCGATGTCGGGAACAAGGTCAAACTCATGTGGTGGTTTCCCGGGGTGATCCAACAACTGCCACACGGACCTTCCCACGGGGAACAGCTGGCAGCGGGAACGCAGATCCGTGTCGTTCCGCGCCAAGGTCCCGGCCGCAAGGCCCAGGGCCGCGAGCACGGTGCGGGCCGCGACGTCGGTGCCGTGGTCGGAATCTGAAGATCTGGACGCGGGAAACCGAAGGCGCCGCAGGACGCTCAACGAGAGCACAGTCGTCTGTACAGCCTTCGAGATGGTGAATCCTCCCAAGATGCTGTCCCCAGCGTCATCTGACACGACTGCGGGAGTCACGTTGCCGTGATTCGCTTGGGATGGCCTGCCGCTCTTGGATCCCTTGCCCAGTTTCCCGCTACCCTCCGCTTCGTCCAGCGTCCAATCCGGTTTGTCTCGGCTTCGATCCTTGCGCCGATAGATCGGACCGGCACCCCGTTGAATCCCGGCCGGGTCAAGCCGGCTCGCCGTGTTCGCTCCCGGCACCGCGTCGTACCCGACAATCTCCGAAACCAGTGCCCGCTGGAACTTGGCACCCAGACCGCCGCGAGGTCCCGTCGAGTCCCAGAGGCCGAACACCAGTCCGGTCGGACAGAGCCCGAACAGGCCGGTGGCGTTACCGATCTCAGCGGAATCGAGGATGCGGCCCTTGTTTGATTGCCGGAAGATCATCCCGTCCAGCAGGCTGTCGCGGAACAGCGCGTCCGCAGCACGGTGCGGGGCTTCGAGGCTCGTCACAGAGAACTTCCGGAGCAGCCGATCGTCGTCGAATCGAACGACCATCAGCGGCAGCCGCACCCTACGCGCCCGGTGGGCCTCAAGAAGCGCCAATTCCATGCGGTTGGCCTGCGACTGCACGGAATCGAGGAGCACGCAGTGCGAGGTATCCCCGGTCGCCGGGTCGACACGGTCTTCGGTGGCGTACTTGCCGCCCTCGTAGGTGGGCGGGAACACCTTGTCACCGCGACCACCCGCTGGCCGGTACTCGGTGATGCATCGGAACGCGGCGGCCGTTCCGGTCAGGGCCGATCTCAGTGTCTCCAAGTTGAGTTCAATCATTCTACGGTCTCCTCGAGTTTGGTCACGCTGGCACGGCGTGGGTGAAGCTGCGGTAACGCCCGTTCGAGATGCGCTGGCACCGATATACCTCCACGATGCCGCGGGCGCGCAGGGCCGGACGGTCAGGGTTAGAATCTTGAAGCTGTCGAAGAGCGAGGACGGATCGCAGGACATCCACACTCAAGGGGTCTTCCCAAGTCGGCCATGTCAGAAAGATGGACCCGTCCCGGCGTGCGACTCCGGTGGTGCGCAACCGGCTGGGGTCGGGTGCTGTCGGCAGCAATGGGAGCGCCTCTACGGCGAGACGGTTTGCGCCACGCACTGTTATCGGGACTTCGCCGGACGGGTTGCTCCACCGGAGAGCGTATCGGCGATCCTCTTCAGGATCCCAACGCATCCCCAGCCTCCGGTCGGCGTAATTCCAGGACTCGAACAGGGATCGCCGCAAGTGATCCGCTGAAGAATGCTCCTCGTCGATCAACTTCTTCATCGTGCCGAGAAAGCTCGTTCGGCCAGCTCCTAGGGCGCGGAGGTCGGTATCCCGCATGTTTCCGTTCTGGTTCGCAAGCGCCTCAGTACCCAAGGCGACAACGAAGTCGGCGAATCGCCGATCTTGGAACATCGCGCCCCGCTGCGCTTCGAGCGCTACCTGCCCGAAAACCCCCGGTGTGACGTTCAGGTTGTCGAAGGGAAAACGCGACGCCGGATGGTCTGGACGCGTCAACTCGGCATGAAGCACCGCGACCAGCCCGCCTTCGGACAGCTTATTCGAACTCGACAGATTGGGCGTCCACGATCCATCGCAGAACATCCATTTCAGACGCCAATCGGCCCCGGAGTCGGCGAGCGCAAGCGTCCTCAGGGTGCCGACGGCCGCCAAGAATCCGAGCAGGTTGGCCCCATCGATGCCGCGAAGCAGCAATCCGCGATCAACTGTCTCAGCCATCGGCGGTCTCCTCGAATTCGCTCTGCCTCCAGTCCGCAAGTCGCAGCAGAGCTTCCAGCCAAGCCAGCCCCCACCAACCGTATTGGCGGGTCAGTCTCCAGTAGCGGTCGGCGACACCGGAATCCAGGCGTTCGAGTCCGGTTTTGGAGCAGCACCGCGTCGTAGTTCCGTTCAGGCGGAACGAGACATCCACCGGGTCATCGTCGTCGATCACGGGCGCGAACGGCCGACACTGGCCGTGGTGGCTCGCCACCAGGTGAACCGCTAGGTCGCGAATGTGGGCAGGCACGCATCGCAATTCGGGATGTTGCTCGGCGAGGCGGGCGGAGAGCAGCGGATGCGACCGTCCCACCGGGTATCCGGCGGTGTCGCGAGCCCTGCGACGTGCCAGCCGGCCCTGAGGCATCGTGGCTGACTTGGCCAGCAATGGTCCCGAATGCCACCGAGCGCAGCCCCGCAACATGGCCTGGAACCGAGGGTCGGCCTTGCCCGAATCGTGGAGGAGGCCAGCTAGTCCGAACGCATCGATCAGGTCCTCGCCGAGCCCGCTGGCCGAGGCGTGGCGGCGGGCGAGATTGCGGACGCCCTGCAGGTGTTTCGTCAGCAATACCGGTTTGCCATCTCGCCGCGATGTGCCGGAGGCCGACGCATCGTCCTCGTCGCTGAACGTGTCAGCCCCTTGCGCCAGCTGTGGGAGAAGCTGACGGCCAACCACAATTATCTCCTTCCCCACAACATGGCACGCGTGACGAAACCGAGCGGACGAGGACTCTGCCCTGAGTTCGCGCGCGACGGCTGGCAGCCAGCACCACCGGTCCGGCAACTCGGCATCGGTGTCCGCGATGTCTGCGAGGACGGGCCGTACCGTCTGAGCCAAGGCTTCCGGGTCGTCGTCGTGTCGGCGGTCCACTCGGTCAAGGAGGTCCTGGACCGCTGACTTCGCCACCACCGATTCCGGCCAGGCCTCCACGAGAGCCGGATGCAACCGAAGAATCGGCTTGGCCCGTGCCATCCGGTGTCCCGGATCGCCCATATCCAATTCGGCGGAGGTAGCCGCAGCCTCGGGCGGAATGTCGCCAAGGTCGTTCCATCGCCCCGGATGGGTCGTCGGTATCACCAGAACATCACTCGGCCGTATGCTGTTCGGGTCCGCGGTGATGTCCGCAATCGTGGTTTCGCTGCCTCTCCAGCGGACAACTCGCCGGTCAGGAGCTCCTCGGGACTGAAGAGGTTCTCCCTCGACTACTGAGCTCTCCACGTCGCCCGAGTCGTCCGTTGGCTCCCCGCCTGCGAGCCATCGCCGGAAAACGCCAACGGGCGCGGGCAAGGCCTCACTGCTGCTGGGCGGGCACAGCCTCAGGGACTCCAGAGCATGCCGACGTGTTACTTCCGACGCCAAGTCAACGTCCGCGCGCCAGCAGACCAAGACATCCGGTGCGCCCGCCCGCGGACCTCGGAGGAATAGGCTCACATCGGGGGTAGGCTGCGGTTGGGGATGAGTCTGCGCCAAACAGTCGATGTGCGTCGGCAGCAGCACCGGGGCGTCGACGGAAGGGGCATTGAGATCGGCTACGGAATCGACGCCGCTCAGCAGCTTGTCCATGCTCCCGATACCGAAGTCCACCTGCCCGTCGTCATCCTTGCGCCGATCCAACCACTGCCAGGTCTTCGCCAAGGCGCTCCCGTAGATCGGATCGTCATCCCCGCCCCTCTTCTGTGCCGTCTGGTCCGCTCGAATCAGGACTCTCGCACACGCCTTGATGTCCCGGCCCATGCGGTTGAGCCGCCCGAACCGTTGCCGCAGCGCGTCGAGGCTGGCGCACTCCGTGACCAAGCCGTCGAAATCCAGGTCGGCCCCCACCTCGAGCGTCTGCGTCGCGACGACGACGGCCGGTCGGTCCAGCTTACGGTCGGCGGAGTGGGTCGAGTCGAGCTGGAGGTCGCGCATGCGCCACAATACGCGCTCCTTGTCCACCGGCCGCATCCGGCCCGTAAGCAGAAGCGCCGTGACCCCCGGATGGTCGCTGAGATGTCGGTGGACTTCACGTGCGGTCGACACCCGGTTGACGAATACGACAATCGCCTGCCGCCCGTCTCCCAGTAGGCCCATGGCCTCCGCAACCAAGGCCTTCGACAGTTCGGCTGCGGCATTCCTGCCCCGAGCACCGGCCACGGACTGAAGAGCGGCGGGCTTGCTTGCAAGCTGTCGTCGCCCAAGCACATGGCACGGATCACGACCCTCTTCCGACGGATCATGGAATACGTCCTTGATTCCCGGAGGCGGCGTCGCCGACATGACCACCGGGTGAAAGCAGCGCCTGAGAGGCGTCTCGGCCCACGTGTCTCCACGAAACTGGCCCACCGCGCGCAACGTCTGCCAGAAGGGCTGAGCGCAGTGCGCTTCGTCCAGGAGGATGATGCTGTCGTTGGCCACGAGTCCAGCATAGACGGGCCATGTGCCCGGACCGCGTCCGTAGGCCCGAAACAGGAGGCGGGAACCGACCTGATCGACGGTGGAAGCCACAACCATCGGCTGAAGGGGATTCCGCGCCCACGATTCTGAACGATACATCCCGCCACGCAGCAGGTGAACGGCCAACGGTGTTTCTTCCTCGAAGCCCGTCTTGGCCCCGTGGGCGACGGACCGAAGGCTATCCGCCACTCTCCGGACGATTCCGCCACGGGCGTGCTCGAGCTTCCGCGCCAGACACCGTGCGCGCTGATGGGCCTCGTCAACGATGACCCGCCGATCCACGACGAAGAACACGCGACGGGGTGCGGCAATCGCCTGACCGGTCCCAATCCGTGCCGCCTGCGCCGCCAAGGCGAAGACCGCGATATCGACGCAGGCGGTCTTGCCGGCGGCGGTGGGCAGCGTGATGGCTTCCGGCCATCCCACCACTTCCTTCTCAGCACGACTCGTTTCCGGCTCGGATCCGTTCGCGCTGGGCCTCCGGCTGACTACGCGGCGCGCCAACGCGGTCTGCCATGCGAATGGCGGATAGCCCCAACAGGCCTCGAAGAAGGCTGCGAAGTCCATATCCTCCTCAGTCCTGCGCAGGCCCACTCTGTAATGAGGCCGGAGCCGAGGCTCCGGGGTCCTTCTCGTGCATCATCGTTCCTCCGATCAACTACTGAGCTTCAAGGAGGCCGTCGCCTTTGAGCGGTGCTTCCGCTGGGGACGGGGGCTAGCATACCTCTTATCAGTAGTTGATCGGAGCGCGGATGTCAACCGTTCCATGCCTCGCACCGTAGGACGGCACCGTCGCAGCGCCGACACCGACGCCGCGAAACCACCTCCCGCAAGGCTGAACCGCTCATCCCCAATACCTACACCCCGAACATCCCCAGCCCGAAGTGGCTCCCGTATCCGAGCGCCAGCGGTCCCCGCACCAATTCAGGGAACTCGATCTCCAGCAGCGCCCCCGTCGAATCGTGCCGTCGCTCGCGGCCCCGAGTACGGAAGCGGTGGAAGTTCAGCGCGCGGCGCGGCGTGCCGCCTACTTCGATCTCGTCGATCTCGCGAATGGACACCCCGTCGGTGTCGAAGCCACGCCGTGTCAGCAGTCGGCGCACCTCCCCGGCGTGTCCGGCCTTCTTCAGATGGCCGGGCGCGAGAAAAGGAGTCAGGCTCCGCCACCGCCGCGATGTGGCCAACAGCCGCGAAGCCCCGGCGAAGTCCTTCCTTCTGCCGAACCCCTCCAGGGCCAGGCGCCACTCGTCCGGGCCGGGATCGTTGCCGGGCGTCGGACGCGCCTGGCGCGGACCCAGCCACAGCCGCGTGATCCTATCCAGTCCCACCCGGATGCTCCTGTCCATGCCGCTGGCGATGTACACAACGATGTGGTCGATCCAGCCATCGTCGTCCGCGTCCTCCGGCAGCCAGAATGCGTGGGGGTGGCCGGGTTCGCGCAGGGGCCGGTTCCCCTCGTCGCGGCCAGAGATCTGCCACGGCGCGCGGGGAACTCGCCTCCCCGTCTCATCGTCCGTGTTGAATCCGAACCTCGACAACGCGGCGGCCCGCATGACCTCGCCGAGCTTGACGGCATCCTCAATTCGGGGGCGGGGGCGGCCCGCAACGAGGTAGCGGGCGACGGTGGGCGGCTTCGAGATCTTGGAGCTCCTCACAATGCGTGTCCCGGCACGGGGAAGCACGCCCGGCGCGGCGTCGGATGAGCGCGCGTAGACGACCTCGTAGGCTGCGGGCGGCTGGCTCCAGCCGCACCCCTGAAGGTCGGCCGTGTCCAGCGACAGCGCGTCAAGCAGCTGTTCGGGCAGCGTATCTGCTCCTCCCTTGCCTCGGACGCGAAAGGCTTTGTCGACTTTCGCCCGAAGCTGCTTTTCCGTGAGCGCCTTGACCGACCGACCCCGGATCCTCCGCTCCTCTTGCTCCAGGAGCCGTCGGCGTTCGGTGCCGTAGGCTGTGGCGGAACGGGGCACGAGCACCCGCACCAGATCCCCGGAACCTCCTGACTCGGCTGGGGCGCAGTTCGCCTCGCCCGGCGGCTCGGAGACGGCCCGGCACTCCGTCCAGCTCTCGGCTCGGCCAAGGTAGCCGATCCCGGAGGCTAGGTCGCGAGCCAGCGCCAGCAGCTCTCCGTCCAGCAATACGTCGGACCACATGGCCACGATTTCCGCCCCCTTGGGCAGGTGCAAGAACGCGTCGAAAACGAGCGTCTTCTCGTTCTCGCCCCCCTTCTTCTTGCCTTTCGGCATGTAGTGCCGCGTGTGAGCATGCACCGCACCCTCCGGCAGCCGAAACGTGGCAAGGTCCGCTGCCAGCTTTTCGACCAGGTGCGCGAGATCGTCCCGGCTCCATCGTTCCCGGTCGCCCTTGCGCCAGTAGGTGGCCACGAGCGCCCGCAGGATGCGCCACGGCTCCGGCGGCCAAGCTACGTCCGCCTCGTTGACGTTGCGCCCCCACGGCGTGGCGTGGTACCTGCCTGCGGGGAAGCGGAAAGATAGTCCGAACACGGGACTACTTCTTGAAGGTGACGGTCAACTCGCGGAAACCCACGTCGTTGCCGACGCGCTCGATCAGTTCCGGCAGCTCGCCCTCGATCTCGGACAGCGCGGGGATCCGGAACCCGGTCGGATGGGTCTTCCTCTCGTCGTCTATCGTGTCCAGATCGCATGCTGTACGCAGGCGCAGACCCTCGCGCAGGAACCTCTGAATCTTGAAGAGGGCCAGCAGGACCAGGAGCCGCTCCACATCCGCCCCCAGCCCATAGCCACGGATCTGTCGCAGGTCGAGGTTGAAGAACGCGGTGATGCGCCCGGCGGTCCACTCCGTGCGCGGGAAAGGAACGTTGCCGTCGCCACCACGGAGCGTTGGGTCGACGCGGCTGAGCTTCACGCCTCCGCTGGCGGCGACGTTCGCACCGGTGGCCTCGATGAACGAGGACAGCGCTCGTTGCAGACGAATCACGCCCGCTACTTCCTCGAGGAACACGCCGTGTAGCAGGGAGTTGATGTCGAATTCGAGCAGCGCCGGTACCAGCTGCGTCCTAACGTCGAACGGCCGACCCTTCTGGAACCCGATCCGGTTGAGGATCACCTCGAACCCTTCCGCCCTGGCGATGAACTCGGAGTTGATCCTGTGGGCCTCGAGAACCGAGTTCGTCTTGATTTCCTTCGTCTCGTTGACCGCTCGCACAAATGGGAGTCCGCGAAGCGGCATCACCCAGTCGTCTGCGACATCGTCCCAGCAGACAGCCTCCATCCGGTTGGCCATCGACTGGGCGCTCTCGACGAGAACCGTCCTGCCGATCCCGTCGGGGGACTCGTACTCGGCATGCCCGAGGTTGGGGAACCCGGTGGGCTGGAAGCGCGAGCCTTGAAGGGGGCGTAGGGCGGCCTCGAGCAGGAGTCGGGGCTCGTTGGCGAGTGGCGACAGGTCAGCTGGCATCTGGATGATCCTCTGTTGATTCGGTTGGTTCAGTAACTGATCCGGGGTAGGCTCGGCCGAGCAGGGTGACAAGCGCTCGGCGGGACACCGGGATGAGAAGGGCTGCGGCTAGGCGATCCGCGCGTAGGCCCGCGCCCATGCGCCCGCCGACTCCCTCCGCTGAGCGGCCGCCTGCTCGCATCGGATCGTACGGCGAATGAAGACCCGAAGACCGCGCTCGGTTGAATGCCGCACGAACGGCTCGATCGACGGTCACCCCATTTCGGGCATATTCGGCGGCCCGAAGCTGGGACACCATGCCGGTCGGAATGGGCAGGGTCATGTCGTCGGTGATCAAGCCCATCCGTTCGAGCTCTGCATCCGTCGAGAACAGCGGCTTGAGAGCCGCGTACGCGAAGGGGGCGAGGGGCTGCGCGGCGGTGTCCCGCGCGTCCGCCGGGATTTGCCGGAACCACGTTGGTCGCGCCCACACCATGCCTGAGAGCAGCGCGGAGCACCGTGCGTCGTCGAAGTCCTCGTGCAGGAAGGCGACGATGTCCGATAGCCGAGCGAAGCAGGCTCCGGCGAGCGGCTTGTCGGTCAGCCCCCGAATCGGGGCTTCGACCAAGCGGCGTTCCAGCACGGCGATCATGTTCGCGACCAGTCCACCGTGCCCCCAGACGACGGTGGGCGGTCCGCCGTCCGTTGCCCAGGATCGACGCTTGCGGAGATGTCGGCCTCTGAAGAATGTTCGCGCCTCGAAACCATCGCCAGCACCGTTGGTAAGCGGCGCGAAGTGGGCGGCCATCGGAGGTGCGGGTGCGCTGGACGGCCGTGCGTCCTCCTTCTGTTCCGTGTCTCGTCGGGAGGGAGGCGACGGGATGCCAAGACCGGCCAGGGCCGCGGCGACCCTGAACTCGGGAGTGCCGTCGTCAGCCTCACGCAGCCACTTCCGAGAGAGGCGGGGCGGAGGCGGGATGGTATCTCGGGCGCTCGGGCTGATTGAGAGCCACGACGCCAGTCGGCCAACGGCGACCAGCGTGACCGCCGCCGGTCTCCCTGACGGATTCGGTCCCAGAAGGTCAAAGAGAGAGTCCTCCAAGGCCTTCATCTCCCGTCTGATGGCCGCAGGCTGCTTGCCGCCCCGCGCGACCCGGCGAACCCGCGTAAGCCATCCGCCCCTGTCCAGATCGGCCAGTAGCTCCGTTCCGGCGGATGGCGCTGCGTCGCGGCGCCCCAGAGGCGCGGCATAGTGGTTCTTGCCCGCGCGTTTGAAGAAACCGTACCGTTGGAACTCCGAGAAGCCCCGGCTGACGCCGAGCGTGGCCACGGAGCGGGCGAATTCCAGCCCGTCCCGAGCGGTTCGGCCGTTCGTCACGGCGCGACCCTCGCCGAACAGCGCCTCGATTTCGGAAAACCGGGTTGGCCCTGTCCAGAGCGGGGCCCAGAACTCGGCCCGGGCGTCCGTCTCGTCGGTGGCGTCGATGCCGCCCCATCCGGCGCTGGACACGCCAACGGTGAATGGAAAGCTCGCCCGGGCGAACTCGGTGCTCTGGTGGCGGCGCGTGGCTGCGCTCGCGAAGGTAGCCGCCCCCTCCAACATGAAGACGTAGTCCCAGGAGTTGACGGCGGGATCGCCCTCGTATCCGGTGGTGGCGTTCGGTCCGCCCGCCGCACCCGGCGAGAACTGTCCCACGGCGACACGCGTCAGGTCATGGATCGGTGCTCCCCAGAGGGCGTTGTCAAGCAGCATTGGCGTATCGTGCCGTGGCTCGCCGGAAGTCGCGTCAAAGATACCCTCGGGCTTTCTGTTCGAGACGAGCCTGCGCATGAAGTTGTTGGTGAAGTCGAGCCTGCCGTCACCCCCGCCGGTGCCTAGGAGCTGCGGGAAACTGAGTCGATGGCCCGACAGAACGAGTGCCGCGTCCACCCATGAGAGCGCAGTCTCGGGGAGCCGGGAGCGCAACAGTGCTACAAGGCCCGCCTTTTCGTCCCCCGGTGCCGGACGTGTGGTCAACTGGAGGTCGGCTAGGGTGTCCGCTGCAATGCGAATCGCAGCCGAGAACGGTTTGAATCGTGGTGCTACTGTCGGTGCGGTCAGGGGCCGAAACCCGTGCTTGTTGTCGGACGCGTAGAAACCACTTCCTCCCTGCCACGGCGCAATCACCGGACTTGGCGCGTATCCGCGCAGAAAGAACTCCGTCACTCCTTCGCGCCCGAGAGCCGTGCGCAGGTGGAACCGCTCCCCCTCCCACCAACCCCGCACACCGGCGTCCGCAGGCTCGCCGGTCACGTTGTTGGCACCCAAAGAGAGCAGCCGGAGCACCCCGAGCGCCTTCAGGTAGGACGCCAAGGGCGTGGGCGCACACCCGTGCAGAGTCAGCCGGTCAGGCGTCGTCATCGTACTCTCCCGCTTCCTCTTTCGCCGATGCGCGCCAGTCCGCGAGCCGCAGCAGCGTCTCCAACCACGCCAGCCGAAACGGTCCGAGTCGCGCGAGCAGATCCCGTGTCCGCTCGGTCCAGCTTTCCCTCGTCGTCTCGTCCCAGCCGAGTTCCATGACCGACAGCGTCAGGCGCCCGCCTTCCCATCGCTCTTCGCCCCCGAGGTCGAGCGGTGGCAGACGGTCGCCTTCCCAGACCCCCCTCGCAAACCGGGCGGCGGCGCGCTCGGGCTCCTTGGGCCCCGTCTCCCGCGGCAGGGCGCGCAGGTTCATCCGCACCTTGCCGTGATGCGCGGCGATCAGAAAGGCGGCCACATCCGCGTCCCGGGACCAGTTCTCGTAGGCTAGGAAGGCCAGCGCCGAGGCCAGCTCGTGCCGGAAGTAGGAGCGGTCGTGCCGCAGGTTCTTCCCGTCAGTCTTGGCCAACAGCGCATCATCCGAGACCGGGTGACCGTCCAGCCCCCGCCGCATCGTGCCCTGGAAGACGTCGTGCGCCTTCCCAACGTCGTGCCACCGGGCCGCGCGGAGCACCGTCTCCCGAGTTGGGGCATCCACCGCCAGCGCGTCGCAGAGAGCAGCCGCCTCCAGCACGACATGCCGCAGATGGGCCGTCAGGAGAACGGGTGCGGCGGACTCGCTGCGCGGATCCTCGCCGTGTCCCTCCGATTCCTCGTCCGGCGTGCGGTCGGCCACTCTTCTACCGGTCCCGTCGAGGCGCTCGGAAGGCTCGACCTGGTCGGGGATGTGCTTCCGGTCGCCTGTGAAACCCAGGTCCTCCCGGTACCCGCCCGCCGTCACGTCGGCCAGAATCACGAGTCCCGGCCACGGATCCTCGCGCAGCTCCCTCCATCCTGGAGGAGCGGCTCCCGGCCGACTGCCTCCCCTGCGCCACTGCGGGTCCCGCACGAAGAAGACCGGCGCGGCGGAGGCCTTCCGAACCTTGCCGATCCAGTCCTTCGCCGCCCCTATCGGAACCGCGCACAGCTCGTCGCCCATCGACTTCGGCGGCGACTCGTCCGAGACCGGCAATTCCCTCCAGAAGACCCGCACATCGGTGTCGTCGGCGTCGCGCACATATGGGGAGACGTCCACATCGAACCCGGTCAGGTCGGCGTCCGTGTCGAAGAGGTCGTCCAGGTCCTTCCGGCGCACCACGCGAAGCGGCGGGCCGATGTCGCCGGGCGGGGGCAGGTGGACCGGGGCCGCGTCGTCAAGTCCCAGCAGGATGTCCCGAGCGTCCCGGAGCTCGTCGGCGCCGTAGGGACGCGAGAGCTTGGCCGCATGTTTCTCCACCGCCTTCTCTCCCCCTTCGATCGAACCCACGAGGTCCACCCAACGCACCCGGGCGCCGTCGGTCAGCTCGCCGCGCCGGTTGGCCCGTCCAAAGCGCTGCACCATGGACGCCCACGGGGCCAGTTCGGTGAACATCACCGCCGCCGAGATGTCCACCCCGGCCTCCACCGCCTGCGTCGCGACCACGATGACGTCGGACTCCGCACGGTCTCCCGTGACCCTCGCCATCTCGCGCCTCCGGTCCGCCGGGCGGAACCGAGAATGCAGCAGCACAAGACCCGGAGCGTCATCGCCGCGAGGCCGCAGGAGCTTCGCGACGTGACCGTGGAGGTCCTGCGCCCGCTTGACCTGGTTGACGATGACCAGCGTCATGTGGCCGGGGAGGTGCTCCTCGACCACGGCTTCCGCCAGTTGGCCGATGTAGGCGTTGTGGTCGGGCGCGTTCGGGGTCGCGGGACTGATGCCAGCGCACTCGACATGCTTCGCGGCTTCGGTCAGCAATCGCAGCCTGTCATCGTCCTCGGCCTTCGGGGCCACCTCCATCACGCACCTGGGAACGGAATGATCGACCGTCTTCAGCCACTCGGGCCTGAGCGTGGCCGATATCCAGAGGCTGCGGCAGGGGCGTCCGGCGGGCCTGTCCCCGCGCAGCGCTCGCTCGAATTCGTCTCGCCGGAAGGCCTCCAGCTGAGCCGACGTGGCGCGGCCCGCGTTCATGAGCTGCACCTCGTCGAAGACCCATTGGGAGTCCTGATGCAGCACCGCGAACTCCATGGGCCAGGCCGCCCGCGAGGACGCGTACCCGCGCATCAGCGCCCGGCTGAGCAGCATGTCCTGGGTCCCAACGATCACAGCTGGCCGCTCGGGGTTATGGAACCAGCGTCCCGAGTCTGCCCCGCCCATGAGGACATGAACGTCGTTGGCCTGCGGCAGCACCGCGTCGGGATCGAAGTCGGCGTGCTGGAGCCGATCCACCCACCCTCGCACCTCGCGCGCGGCCTGGTCGACCAGGGTTCGCATCGGAAGACACCACACGAGCCTTCTCGGCGTTGTCTGCGGTCGGCGCAGCCTTCGATGCATCCACGCCAGAGTCACGCCAGCGGTCTTGCCCGACGCCGTGGGGGCAATCAGGACCTCGGGCCAGCGCCCGTCGGCAAGTTTGCTTTGCCAACGGAAGGGAGACACCGCCTCGCCGAGGTCGCGGTCCTCCTGCGACCGGGCGGGTCCGAGTGCGGCACGAAATAGTTCGCGGAAGTCGGGGCTTGCAGGCGCTGTGGCCGAGGTGGCGGGGTTCGTCGTCAATTTTTCGGGCCGGGGGGGGCGAAACGCGCTGAACAGTGCCGTCCATTCTACCTAGCCAAGACGGTCAAGGCGAATCGGAGGCCCGACTATAGCACTACCGCATCCGCATCAAGGTCGCCCTAGCCGGGGCGCGCTGGGCACGGCTCCTGAGCGGCTGCTGCGGGTAACGGCCAGGGCGAGCACGGTCCGCTCGTACCGAACTACTTCACTTTCCGCATGGGTTCGGCCCTGCCGGTCCTTGATCCACTTGTGGCAGGCCCTGGTAGCCGTCTGGAAGTCCCAGACCTCTTCTGGAAGGGAAACTGGTCGGCTTCGCTCGCAACAAATGGACAATCTCGCCGGGATGGGTGCCGCCGTTCAGTAGTTCAGCCGCCAGCCACAGGTTGAACAGTGCGCTTCACCTGCACAACTGCTGCGCTCCCGTCACCCGCCGTGAGGACGAGGTCATCGACCGGTTGATCGACCTCACACGCCACGCGCACGACGGGTGCATCCACCCGGAGGATCTGCCGCCGGGCTCCCCCGCACTGGCGGGGATAGACCTGGTATCCGGTCGCTACGACATGGCGGTCAGGTGTCCGAAGGGTACCGCGTGCAGCCTCACGGGCCCCCTGTGGAAGGGGAGCGTCCGGTTTCCTGTGTAGATGAGAATGCCGCGCTTGAAGGCGGTCCCCGCGAACTCGGCCAGGGTCGCCAGACCGTCGAAGTCCGTGCGGCGGACGGTGGCAGATGCCTTCACCTCCACGCCCACGATGCGCCCGTCGGGCCGCTCGAGGACGATGTCGACCTCGCGCTTGCGCTTGTCGCGAAAATGGTGGAGCCCGACCTCCTCGTCCCCCCACTCTGCGTGCTTGGCGCACTCCGTGAAGACGAGAGTCTCCAGCAGCGCCCCGTAGTGCGGGCTCGCGAGGATCCGGCCTTCGGTCCGCAGACCCAGCAGATGCGACGCGAGACCGGTGTCCACGAAGTGCAGTTTCGGCATCCGCACCGCCATCCTGCGGGCCGCCTTCCTCCGGTAGGACGGAACCCGGCGGATCAGGAACATGAGCTCGAGGATCTCGACGTAGCTCTTGACGAGCTTGTCGTTGAGTTCGAGGTCGTTGGCAAGGCCTGCGTATCTGAGCAGATTGCCGGTCCGGGCGGCCAGGGACGGAGCCATGGCGCGAAGCTTCGAGTGGTAGTCCCCGCGGGCGGCGTGGAGTGTCTCGAAGTCCTTGAGGAACCTGCCCTCGGTGTAGGATCTGAACCAGACGGTGCGCGCCCGCGGACCCATGTCCTGCACTTCGGGATAGCCGCCGAGGAGGATCCGCCCGGCGATCTGTCCGCGGGTCGGGGGCGTGGGAGTGTCCGCCGGGCGGAAGTCTCCCGAGAGCAGGTGGTCGATCAGGTTGCGGCGGCTGCCCCGGAGCTCGGCGATCGACAGGGGCTGCAGCTCCAGGCGGGCCATGTGGCCGGGCAGGGCCTCCTGCGTGCGCGCGGATCGGAATATGTCGGCGGAGCCGGTCAGGAGGAACAGGCCCTTGGGGGGTCGGCCGGGCGCGTTCGCGGTGGCCGGCGCGCTGGCAAGCCGGTCGGAGACCTCCTTGATGGCGGGGACCAGATCGGGCGCCCGCTGGAACTCGTCGAGAACGACCGGTCGGCCCTCTAGCGATCTGACGAACCCGTGGGGATCCTGGGCTGCGGCGGATTGGATGGCCGGATCGTCCAGGGTGAGGTAGCGCATGCCGGACGCGGCGGCGACGTTGCGGGCCAGAGTGGCCTTCCCGGACTGTCTGGGGCCCGTGAGGTAGACGATCCTGAACTCGCCTAGCATCTCGCGCACCAAGGGTTGGAGGTGTCTGGCGTACATGGGCGGGGGGTTGGGAGAGTTATTACGAGAAATACAGCAGCTTATTACGAGGAATATAGCGGCTTATTACGAGGAATCCACGAGGCGGCGTAAGTCGCCACCACCCCCTCTGCCCAGCCGCCTATCTTCGAGCGTCCAGCCGAACCCAGAGCCCAACAGTTCCCATGGTCATGTCCCCATGGTCATGTCCATGGTCAATATTCGGCGACCGGGGAGCTCCGCAAGGATCCGCTGGCGTAGAGCGGCGGTGTCGCCATCAAAGGCGTCTTGCGATATCGCCATCGATCCGATTGGCGTCATACCGATGTGGGATCGATCAGCATTTCGTCTTACCTACTCGGTACCGCGAGCTTGCCGGATTCGGGGGCCGTGCTGACCGGCGGGGGGGACCGGCGGGGGGGCTATTCCCGCGGCGCGTGGATCGTCAGCAGCAGCTCGGCGTTGTCGATCAGCCGGTACCGGGGCTCGCGGCCCGGGAGACGTTCGCTGTTCTCGAGTATGATGCAGACCCCTTCGCCGCGGCGGTCCATCAGCGTGCGGCGGTCGGTGTCTAGTCTAGTCACGGGATGTCCTCGGGAATCCCGACGATGTCGCGCGACTTGTCGTCCACGCCCAGAACCGGAACGCCACCGTCGGCGTTGGCGAACGCGGCCAGCGGGCCGATGACGGAGGGAGCGGTCACGCCCACGGATTGACGACTTCGATGCCTGTGCTTCGGAAGTCCCGCTCGTTGCGCGTGACAAGGTTGAGGCCGCGACACACGGCCGTACCCGCCAGCATTGCGTCCGGCAGGTGGTCGTCGAGCGATTCGCCCCGCCGCCTCTTCGATTCCATGACGCGGGCGCACGCTTCGGCGTCGGCCAGGGTCCAGTCGAGGATCCGTTCGCGGAACAGGTCGTCCAGCACGCCCTGAAACCGCTCGGCCAGATGTTCGCGCCGCCAGCCAGCGTCCATGCGACGGATGCCGTTGAGGATTTCCCACACCGTGACGGAGGCCACACCGACCCCTTGGGGCCAGATCCCGTCGAGGAACCCGGCCACTCGCGGCTCGGGAGCCGGGCGCATCATCTCGGAGACCACGTTCGTGTCGATCAGCCACCGCACGGGTTGCATCACACTTCTCCCTCGCCCTCGTCCTCGAACGCGAAGGGCCTGTATCCGTGGCGGGAGGGCTCGGGCAGCTCCACCCCGTATTCCGAGCCGAAGTATCTCAAGAAGACTGCTGAAGGTCTCGCGCTGCCGACGGCGTTCCTCCGCCTCTCGCGGATCAGGCGGCGAACGAACTCCTCCATCGAGACGCCGGTGTGGCGGGCCTCCCGGCGAAGCCAGGCCTTGTCACCCGGGTCGATGTCCCGGACCGTGATCGTATTCCCCATGCTCTCCACTCTCCAGTCGGATCAGGAAGTGTAGACAGGAGAAAGCTAGTGCTAGCACTCAGTAATTGCTAGCAGGCTGGCGAACTCGCTCCGGGCGGCGGCGGGCAGGAGTGCGTAGATCAGCATTGAGAAATCGTATACCATAATCGACGATAGACATTGGATTAGGTATACTAAAATGCAAACGGGGCTATCATCGCCAGGCCCCCCCACTCCGACCATCCGATCCCGGACCGCCCCCGGACTCGCGAGCTTCCGCAGCCGCGTCCCAAGGAGCCACATGATCACCACAAGCGAGATGGAGAGAAGGCTGGCGCGCACTCCGTGGTGGGCTAGGCCCCGAGACTGGATCCGGGATGATTCGGAGCTGCGCGGAGCCCGCAATTCATCCTTCGAGTACACCGCGGGGGTACTGCGAGACCTCGTTTCCGGCGGTCTCTACCTGCTGCGCGGCCCCCGGCGCGTCGGCAAGTCGGTCGAGGTCAAGAAGACCATCCAGGGGCTCATCAACGGCGGCGAGGATCCGCGCCGCATCCTGCATGTCGCCGCGGACAACCTGAGTGCCCCGGACCTCCGCAAGATGGTGGACGCATCGGTCGCCGTGGCGCGCGCCGAAGGCCCCCGGTTCTGGTTTATCGACGAAATCACCGCCATCGCGGACGGCTGGCCCGCCGAGATCAAGTGGCTGCGGGACAATGACCCGAGATTCAGCGCTGACACCGTCGTCCTCACGGGATCTTCGGCCACCGGCCTCGACGAGGCGGTCAAGGCGCTTGCGGGTCGCAGGGGCGGCGCCGCGGACTCGGACCGGGTGCTGATGCCGATGCCCTTTCGCGACTTTCTTCGCCTCACCCGGGGAGGACCTCCGGAGGCTGACTTCGGACCCTGGTCCGTCGCCCGGATCACCCGGGACGCGCTGACCAAGGCCGCGCGCGACATCGCGCCCTGGCTCGACGACCTGATTCGCGGCTGGGAGGACTACCTCCGGGTCGGCGGTTTCCCCCGATCGGTGGACGCTCACATTCGCAACGCCGATGACGAGCCGTTCCGCAGGGAGCTGCTGGATGTCGTCCACGGGGAGGCGTTGCGGCGCGCCCGGTGGTCCAAGTCCCAGACCGATGCGTTCGTGAGGCGTCTGGCCAGGGGTCTGGGCGCTCCCACGAACTGCTCCGACATCGCCACCGACATCGGCAGCTCGGCCACGCTGGTCCGCAACCGAATCAACGCTCTGAGAGATGGGTTCGCGGTCTGGCCGTGCCATCGGGAACGCGACCTGCGGCCGCACCTCCGCGCTCAGGAGAAGGTCTACCTCATGGATCCCATCCTTGCCCGGTTGACCCGGCGCCCTCAGCTGGCACCGGACAGGGGCATCCTCTCCGAGCAGCAACTGGGAATCGCGCTTCTCCGCGCTGTGGAGCGGGAGAGGCCCGGTACATTCCTGGACTTCGACGCAGTTCTGCATCACCGCACGCAGACTCGCAAGGAGATCGACTTCGTCGGACCGCGCTTCGGCGGTGTCGCCATCGAGTCCAAGTACGTGTCCGGGCGCGGTTGGCGGCGAGCCATCCCAACGATCCGTGCATCGCGTTGGCGGGGGATCGTGGCGACACGGGACGCTCTCGATCTGCGAGACCCCGCCGTGGGGGCCGTGCCGACCGGGTTGCTCGTCTGGCTGATCGGCGGATGATCGGTTTCGAGGCGTACGGGCGGAAGCGTGGCGGATCACGACTTCGGGTCCGGTCCGGGTCCAGTTCCGTCTCCAACTACTGTTCGCGAGTGGGGTAGCGGAAACGGACCGCGCCACCCCCCGAGCTTGTCGTTGAGTTCGAGGTAATGGCGAAGCGTTGGCGTCTTGCGATATTGCCATCGATCCGATTGTCGTCATACCGATGTGGGATCGATCAGCATTTCGTCTTGCGCCGGGGGGCGGCAGAAGTAGCGGTCACCGCAAGCACACGTCGGAGAAACCCCCTACGTTGTCGGTACAGCCCGCCCAAGTCCTAAGACGACATGGCAGGCTCCCCCGACCGTCCCCGCCTCAAGCTCCCGATCGGCATCCAGAGCTTTCGCAAGCTGCGCGAGGGCGGCCACTACTACGTCGACAAGACGCCCGTCATCGATCGCCTCGTCGAGGGTGGGACGACCTACTTCCTCTCGCGGCCCCGCCGCTTCGGAAAGAGCCTGCTCCTGGACCGGCCGCGGGGCGGCTCGACGAGGCCGCCTACCTCTTCGAGCTCAAGATCGCCGAACGTGCGTCCGCCGGTGCGGCACTGGCACAGCTGAAGGAAAGGGGCTACGCGGATAAGCACCGTTGGACGGACTGGCCCGGTTCTGCGTCGCCGAGCTGGCCAGCCGCGGGCTTCACCACGCCGTCACCGAGGTCACACTGCCCGGCGGAGGACGGGAGAAGTCCTGGGATGTGGCCTGGAGGATGGATGACAAGCCCCGCCTGGCAGTTTCCCTGAAGTCTCTCCTGAAGAACCTCGGAGGGACCGTCCCGAACCGCGTCGACGACCTGATGGGAGAGGTCACGAACGTGCAGATGTACTCGCCGGACACCCTCACCGACCTGATCAGTCTCGACGGACTGAATGCGTATCGGACGAGGCTATGCGCCCCCCGCGATCCCGGTTTCCGGAGATGGCTGGTAGGGCTCGGAAGAGCGGAAGTGGATACTTGCGGGCGAGCCCCCTACCTGATTCAGGCGGTCCAGTCGAGCGACACGACCGACTCCGTTCCGTTGGTCGCTGGCGAGGATGCCCTGCTCCGCGTCTTCCTGGAGTCGGAGGTCGAGACCGACGAGGACCTGCCGAAGGTCCGGGCCCGCTTCTACCGGAACGGCGTGCACAGCTATGCGACGGACATCCCCCGCGAGTCGGGGCGGCCGATCCCCAGAGAGACCGACGAAGGCGACCTGACGAAGTCGGTGAACCACGAGATCCCGGGCTGGGTGATCCAGCCGGGACTCGAGGTGGTCCTGTTGATCGACCCGGATAGCACCCTCGATCTGGACCGGCTCGGGATCCCCTCGCGGATTCCCGGGACGGGCCGCATGGCGATCGAGGTCCGGTCCGTGCGCCTGCTCGACATCACGGCCATCCCGTTCCTGTGGGAATCCGATCCCGACTCGTAGATCATCGCCACGATCGACGAAATGGTGGACGACCCCGAGCGTCACAGCCTGCTCTCGAACACCCGCACACGATCCCGATCGCGAGGACGAACGAGAAGAGAGAGACCGCCGGACCGACGCCATCCCTGGCGCCGCCACCGACCGGACCGACTTCGGGTCGGCTCATCTGCTGGGCTGGCTCTCGGGTGGCCTGGGGCGAATCGATAGGAAATCGCGACGCAAGCTACCCCTCCGCTCCCGCTTGCACCATGTTGAACAGGCAAACAGATTGCGGTTGCACCCGTGGCGGTAGGGCCGAGTCTTGCGGAGCGACGAGCCCGGGGGGTGGCCAGGTTCGAAGGGGAGAAGCCTTGGAAGTCCCCAAAGCCTTTCTCGCGGGTTACGAGACCGCGCGCGAGCGCGATCCGGAGCTCGCGGAAACCTACATCCGCCACACCACCGTCGGCGATCCGCTGGCGGACAGGGTGGCCCACGATCTCTCCCTCCACAAGCCGGGCGAGGTGCACTCGATCCTGGCGAAGGCCCTGGAATCCCCCGAGTCGGTGGGGCCGGGAATGCCCGACTCGGTACGAGAGTTTGTCGCCCACGCCCTCGACGTTCCCGACTGGTTCGATTCCGAGATCGCCCGCGTGGCCTCGCGCGCCTTCCTGCGCAACTCCGACATCGTGCTGGAGGGGCTGGTCGGCGGCAGCATCGTCGAGGGGTTCTCGACCCTCATAAGCAAGTCCTTCCGGATCCGGGGGCGGGTTGTCTCCGCGGGGGTGCGCCGACTCAAGGCGAACGGGATGCAGCTCGTCGAGCAGTACCTCCCGGGAGGGATGGAGCCCGCCGGAGACGGATGGAGACTCACTCTCCGGGTCCGGCTGGTGCACGCGCGGTCCCGCCACCTGATCAGCCAGTCCGACGAATGGGACAGCGAAGAGTACGGGGTGCCGATCAGCGCCGCACACCTGCTCCTGGCCGCCGGCGCCTTTTCCGGCCGTCTCATGCGGCATGTGGCCGCGCTGGGTGGCGACTTCAGCCGTGAGGAGCGGGAGGCCTACGTCCACGTCTGGCGCTACACGGCCCGGCTGATGGGCATTCCCGAGGAGATCCTCTTCCACGACGAGGCTTCCGCCTGCCACGCCTTCGAGATCGGCTCCCTATGCGAGCCCCCCGCCGACCTGGACGCCATCATCATGGCCAACAGCATCGTGGAGAGCGCCCCAGTGATCGTCGGGGTCACCGAGCCCGTTGAGCGGAAGAAGCTCGCGCGCGTCGTGACCCAGGCCTCGCGCGAACTGATCGGCGATGAACTTGCCGACCAGTTCATGTTCCCGCGCCGGCGGAACGTGCTTGCCAGGCTGAGGCTCCGCCACCGCGCCCGGAACCTCCTGCGCAAGGTTCTTCCCCGCGCGAGCGCGAAGGGGGATCTGGGCCGCTTCGAGTACCTGATGGACTTCGCGAGCTACGACACCGCCGCCTTCTCCTACCGCCTGCCGACGGCCGTGTACGACGAGGACTCGGCAGAGTGGTAGCTGCCTAGCAGTCCGAGGTACCAATTGTGGACCGGACGATCGCTGGGAAGGATGCGGTTGGGGTCACCGGATGCCGTGCCTTCGCCTGTGACTGCCAGTCGGTCGGCTGCCCCGCTCGACTCGCGGGTCCCGCCGACCGCTGGCCTCATGGCTCCTCTCCCCCTCCACCCATAAGCGTAGCCTGCGCCGCCAGGAGCGCAGGCACCACCAGCATCAGAAGCACCGTGGCGATGAGCACCCCGAACCCGACCGAGGCGGCGAGCGGCACTAGGTGCTGAGCGTGCGTGCTGGTCTCGAAGACCAGCGGCGCCACCCCCACGAACGTGGTCACCGAAGTCAGCAGGATGGCCCGGAAGCGGTCCTTCGCCCCTGTGACGATCGCCTCGCGGACCGGCATTCCCGACGCCCTCAGGTCGTTCACGAACTTGATCATCATCAGCGAGTCGTTGACGACCACGCCGCTCACCCCGACGAGCCCGTACATCGACCAGATGCTCAGGCTCAGCCCGAGAAGCACATGCCCGGCAACCGCCCCGATCGCTCCGAGGGGAACCGCGGCCAGGATGATCAGGGGCTGGACATAGGATCCGAAGGGAATTGCCATCAGGGCGTACATGACGAGGAGCGCCAGGAAGAGCGCGCGGCTCAGGTCCGCATTGGCCTGCTCCTGCTGTTCGCGCTGGCCGCTGTACGTGTGCTCGAAGAGACCGTCCTCGGCCGAAAGGCGGGCGAGGATGCCTTCGTCGAGGGTCCGGTTGACCTGCTGGCCGGTCGCGATCGCCGCATCCACGTCCGCAGTGACCGTGACGGCGCGGCGTCCGTCCATGCGGTGGATGGTGGCCGCGGAGCGCGCGAAGCTGGCCGACGCCACCTGCCCCAGCGGAACCTCGCCCGAGGATGTGCGCACCAGATAGCGCTCCACGTCGTCGGCGGAGTTGCGCTCCTCCTTCGGCAGGCGCACGAAGACGCCCACTTCCTCGCGCCCGCGCTGCACGCGGATCGCCTCGGCGCCGAAGAAGGCGGAGCGGAGCTGCGACGCGAAGCGTCCGACGGTGATATTCAGGGTGCGCCCCGCCGGATTCAGCTCCAGCTCCAGCTCGCGAGCCCCCTGGTCGAGGTTGGTGCGCACGTCGAAGACGCCGTCGATGAGGCCCAGCTCGGAGACGAATTCGTCGGCGATCGCGGCGAGCTGTTCGGGGTCCGGGTGGGAGAGGTTGAAGTGGACGGGGAGCCCGAGGGTGATCAGGTTCGAGGAGATTGTCAGCGATCTGACGCCCGGCAGGGCTCCGACCTCGTCACGCCACGCCCTCTCGAAGGTGGACGAGGCGATGTCGTGGCGCTCCCAGTCCTCGAGCTTGAACTGGACGGCGCCCAGGTGGCCCCGCGCCGCCTCCGTGGCGTTGCCTCCGAGTGGGTCGAAGAGCGCCACCTGACGGCCCACGGTCACCGCGACCGCGACCTCCAGGGGGTCCGCATCTGGATCCCGCTCCCGCGAGAGGCGCTCCACCGCGCGATGCCCTGCCGCCTCGATCTGCCGCGCAGCCGCCGATGTCCGCTCCGCCGGTGTGCCGACGGGCATCTCGAGGTTGGCGAAGACCACCTCGCCCTCGATGGGAGTCAGGAACTGACTGGGCACCACCCCCGAGCTGACCGCAGCCAGGGTGACGACGAGCACTCCGGCGGCCGACGCGAGCACCGCGCCGGGCCGGCGGACCGCCAGGCGCAGCCCGCGGTCGAGCGGTCCGTTCACTACCCGCCTGAGCAGGGTGTCCACCCGCCCCCGGATGCGGGCGAGCCGGTCTGAGAGCCGACCCTCGCCGCGAGCGCCGGGCGCGGGCAGGTGCGACAGGTGGTTCGGCAGCACCAGCAGCGACTCGACCAGGGAGATGAGAAGGACGATGATCACCACCATCGGGATCGGGCGACCGAGCTGGCCCTGCGGACCGGGCTGGGGCAGGAGGGCGGCGAAGGCCGTCACCGTGGTGAGCACGGAGAAGATGACGGGCGCGCTGACCCGCCGGGTCCCCCGGATCGCCGCGGCCAGCCCGCGCGCACCGCGCTCCCGCTCGGAGAAGACGCTCTCTCCCACCACAATCGCGTCGTCCACCACGATCCCCAGGGCGAGGACGAGCGCCATCAGCGAGAACATGTTGACGGAGAGGCCGAGCAACTCCATGAGGAGGAAGGTCCCGAGGAAGGAGACCGCCAGGCCGATGGCCACCCACGCCGCCAGCCGCACTTCCAGGAAGAGGGTGAGCACCGCGAGCACGAGCGCCAGACCCAGGAGCGCGTTCTCGATCATCAGGCCGAGCCGGCCCGAGACCTCCACTGAGTCGTCCTTCCAGATCTCGACGCCGATTCCGGCCGGAAGGGCGGGGAGAACCTCGCTGTCGAGATGTTCCCTCACCGCCTCGGCGATCTCCAGAACCTTTTCGTTCGAGGAGCGGTACACGTCGACGCCCACTGCGGGCCGGCCGTTGAAGCGCAGGCTGAGGTCGGTGTCCGCAAACCCGTCGCGCACCGTTGCGATCTCCCCCAGGCGGACCGCGGTCCCGTCGGTGCGGGTCAGGACGATGATCTCCTCGAAGTCGCCCTGGTCGTAGTTCCGGCCCAGGGTCCGGACGAGGATCTCCTCGTCGCCGGTCGACAGCCTGCCCGCCGACAGCTCCATAGAGCCCTGCCGCACCGCGAACGCGACATCCTCGAGCGTGAGGCCGAGCGCCCGGAGCCGGCTCCCCGGTACCTCGATCGAGATCTCGTAGGGGCGGGCGCCGCTCACCTCGGCCAGCGACACCTCGGGCAGTGCCGAGATCCCCTCCTCGATGTCGTACGCCCACTCCTTGAGGGTGCGCTCCGGAACATTCCCGTGAACCAGCAGGCGGATCACGTTCTGCCGGCTCGTGACCTCCCGCACCTGGGGTCGCTCCGCATCGGCGGGTAAGGCGATGCGGTCGACCTCCGCCTTGACCTCGTTCATCGCGCGGTCGAGATCCGTGTCCGCCCTGAAGTGAGCCACGACCGACCCGAAGCCCTCGGAAGCGGTCGCCTCCAGCTGGTCCAGCCCCTCCACCCCCCGGAGCCGCTCCTCGATCTGCCTGACGACCGATTCCTCGATCTCGCCGGGCGTGGCGCCGGGGTAGACGACGAGGACCTGAACCTGGTCCAGCGACAGGTCGGGGAGGACCTCCTGAACCAGATTTCGCGCCGCCGCGAGGCCAGCCAGGACCAGGAAGAGCATCAGAACGTTCGCGGCCACGCTGTTTCGGGCCATGAATGCGATCGGTCCGGCAGGGTGGCTGGTCACTTCGGGCTCATCCGCCCTCTCTCGTCTGGCAGTCCGCGGATAACCTCGCGCGAGCGGCGAGAGGGGCGAAGCGCCGGCGGCCCGTGGACCGGCCCCTACGGGCACCGAGACCGGCGAAGCGCTGGCGGGCCGCATGGGCTGGTAGCAGCCCTATCGGCCCAAGAAACAACGCAGAGCTAGGCCACGAGTACGTGTATTGTAAACCGTAAATTACATATTGTAAAGTATACATTACAGTACAGATGGGGGAACGAAGCGGTCCAGCGGGTATGCAGCGCTGCTCCTGCCGTGGGAGGTTTGTCCACGGGCTGCTAGGCGTCAAGGGGCACCTCATCGCCTCCCGCGCAGCTGAAGCGGGTGGCCGGAACTTCTCCGCTGGGTATCCGGGATCCCAACGGGAGGGGACATGGGAGTGGAAGGCTCATCCAGCCCGCTGTATTCCCGCTCGAACACCAGCACGACATCGACGTGGAATCGTCCGCAGGTGAGGTCCTGACCAAGGTGCAGCCGGCCGTCGACCACCCGGAAGGTCTCTTTGAAGTGGGTGCACTGCCAACCCATAAACCGTCGCACGTTGGTTTCCGGGTGTAGGTCGATCCGAAGTTCGGTTCCATCGAGCTGAACGACGACCTCCAGGGGGCGGTTATCCACCAGCTCGCGGACCGCATTGCGCACGGACCTCGGTGCGCTCGCCGGGAGCTCCGGGACCAGGCTGTCGCTGGCGGCCGCATTCAGCACCCATCGTTCGGCATTGGGGGCGGCTGCCTCGGCTCCGACCGGTTGGCGCAGGTGGCCCGAGGCGCACCCGATGGCAAGCGAGCCGACGACGGCGAGGACGCCGATTGAAGGTGCGGCAACGCGGACCACGGCTCCTCCCTGAGGCCACCCCGCTTCCGCGGACGGTTAGTTCCTGGGGTTGATGGTATATGATGTGGTTTTTCCTCCCGCCTCTCAAGCAGTGGAGAGGGGGCAACGAGCGACGCCGACGAAGCGAGCGAGCGGGAGAAGGGGATCGGCCGTGCTCTCAGGCTGCCTCCGGGGTGCGCCGGTCAGCGCATCCGGGGATGGTCGCTTCGAGACCTGGACGCGGTGAGGACAGCCTTGACGCGACTGCCAGCGCTGGCCAACATTTGCGGGAAACCGCGCTCCGGGTGGGACCAGTCGACGGCCTATGAAGTCGCTTCGAGAGCGTTGACCTGGCGACAATCATCGCTCTCGCTGTGCGTAGGATCGCCGGTGTGCTCGATGGACGCATGGCGCCCGCGCCGGGGCCGGATGCGGGCAACGACAACCCTCCGAGGGAAACGGAACCTAGATGAGTGCTTTGCGCAGCCGACTGCTCCCGGTGTGGATTATCGGAGCCGCCGTCGTCATAGCGATGGTCATGATCCTGCTGAGGCCGGAACCTCCGCTCAGGGAACCGACGTCACGGGTGCCCTTCGTGACCACGGTGCCGGCCCAGGCCAGCGAGGGCGCGATCCCGGTCTACGGGGCCGGAACCGTCCGGCCGCGCGCCGAGATCGACGTGGCCGCCCAGATCAACGGGAAGGTCGCGTGGGTGGCCTCGTCCTTCCAGAGCGGCGGGCGGGTGGCCCCGGGCCAGCCTCTCTTCCGGATTGACGACGCCGACTACCGCAACCGCGTGCAGCAGGCGAGCGCCAACGTGGCCGCGCAGGAGGTCGCGCTCCTGCGGGCCGAAGAGGAGGCACGGATCGCGCGCGAGGAGTACGAAGGCTACCAGCGCCAGTGGGGCGAGGCAGGGGAGCAGGCCAGTCCGCTCACGCTGTACGAGCCCCAGCTGCGCGCCGCCCAGGCCGCGCTCGCCCGCGCCAGCGCCGGGCTCGCGGACGCCGAGCTCGCCCTGGCGCGCACCGAGGTGACCGCGCCCTTCAGCGGCATCGTGCGCTTCGAGTCGGTCGATCTGGGTCAGATCATCGGGGCCGGACAGAGCGTGGGCCGACTGTACGCCGACGACGCCGTCGAGGTGGTGGTGCCGCTGTCGGACCTGGACGCGGCGCTGATCCCGGGGCTCTGGGAGCTCGCCGCCGGTGACGCGAGCACCGCGGTTCCTGCTTCGGTCTCGACCCGGCACGGGGAGATGCGCTACCGATGGGACGGCTATGTGGACCGCGCCGAAGCCGCGCTCGACGAGCAGACCCGGACGATCGATGTGGTCATCCGGATCCCGAACCCGATGGCTGGCGGCGCGCCCGAGGGCGAAGAGGGCGTCGCTGCCGACGACCCTCGCACGGCACCCCCGCTCCTGGTCGGCCAGTTCGTCGACGTGCAGATCGACGGAGCCGCGCCCGAACGCTACTTCACGGTCCCGCGGGCCGCGCTGCGCACCGGCAACGAGGTGTGGGCCCTGAGCGGCGGCAACGAGGTCACGATCGTGCCCGTTCGCGTGCTGCAGCGCACCGACGACACCGTCTACCTCACCGGCGGCCTCGAGCCCGGGCAGCAGCTCGTCGTGACCGGCATCCAGTTCGCCACCGAAGGCATGGCCGTACGGACCAGCACCGAGTGACTGCGCCCGGGGAGCTCGATCACTACAACGGCTTGCACCTAGCAGCTCGCATGTGGATGCCCCTGGGTGGGCAATGTAAACTGTGGATTACACTTTGTAAACCATAAGTTACACCGTGGGCTTCACACCTCCCCTATCCTATCTCGACCCTCGACTACCACGAAGGTCGCAGTGGCCTCGGCCATCAGCTCTCCGTCCGACGCCCTCGAGGCCACCCCCGCCATCTCGACGACCCTGCCCCTGCGGCCGACTGCGCGGCCCTCCAGGCGCAGAGTCTCTCCCGGGGCCACCGTAGCCCGGTAGCGCACGCTCGATCGGGCAGTGTAGGCGCGTGCACCCCGCAGGTACAGCCAGTTGGCCATCGAGTCGTCGAGCGCGCTGTAGATGATGCCCCCGTGTACCACTCCCGGATACCCGACGTGGTGCTCGGTGGGCGAGAAATCCGCCACGCATCGCCCCTCGTCATCCAGGCGGAAGTGCAGGTGAAGGCCGATCGGGTTGTCGGGGCCGCAGACAAAGCAGCTGTTGGCGGGCCCGGGTCCGCTCCGCATGGCGGCACCTCTTGTTGCGTCGCACGGTCCCAGATTAGAATTGTCGCTGCCCATTTCCCACCATTCGATTGTCGGTCAGACAGAGCCAGCCAAGCCCAGATGCCCTACCCCGAGATGATGGTCGCGCCGATGCGTCACGAGCTGGTCCGCGAAGGATTCCAGGAGCTGCGCGACTCGGAGCAGGTCGAACAGGCGATGGACGCCATGGACGGCACGGTGCTGATGGCCGTCAACTCCGTCTGTGGCTGCGCCGCCGGGATCTTTCGGCCTGCCGTGTCGATGGCGCTGGAGGGCGAGAAACAGCCCGATCACAAGGTGACGGTCTTCGCAGGGCAGGACATCGAGGCCACGGCCGCAGCGCGCAGGCACCTGGTGGGCTACCCCCCCTCGTCGCCTTCGATCGCCCTTCTGAAGGACGGAGATATCGTCTTCATGCTCGAGCGACATCAGATCGAAGGACGCTCGGCCCCCGCGATCGCCACCGACCTCCAGGCGGCCTTCGAGGAGCACTGCTGAGCGGCGACGCTACGCCGCCTAGCTCTCCGACCTCCTGCACGCCAGCCACCCGTCGAGCGAGTACTTCCCGGCGCCGTTCGCGAATAGGAAGAGCCAGAGGAAGCAGTACAGGACCGCCAGCTCGCCGCCATTCTCGAGCGGCGAGAAGCCCCTGGGGGCGTGGGCCTTGAAGTAGGCGACAGCCATCTGTCCCGAGATGAGGAAGGCCACCGGTCTCGTCCAGAGCCCGGCCGCCACCAGCGCTCCGCCGACGAACTCCAGCACCCCCGCAACCCACAACAGGCTGGCGACTTCCACGGACGATTCGCCGAAGAGCTTCCCGGCACCGTGCATCGCGAACATGGCGCCTGCCACGACACGAAGCGCCAGGAGCGTGCATTCTCTCAGTGTGGGTTGGTCCTTGCAGAACATCGAGTGGGTCGCCTCCTTGAGCGGGTGAGTGAGTCGGTCTAGCAGTCCGTGGACAATCTCGCCCGAGCACCGAGAGGGGCGCTGCACTGGGCTGGCAAGGCGCTTCGCAGCGCGACTAGCGGCGCTATTCGTGCAAGAAGCAACGCAGAGCGAAGCGGTCCAGCGCGGATGCAGCGCGCCTCCTGCCGGGGGAGGTCTGTCCACGGGCTGCTAGATAGCGTACGCCACAACCTTCGGCCGCGCAAAGCCGACACCGGATCGGGGCACCCGCTGCAAGGGGAGGCCAATTGGCCTATTGTGAAGGGATGGCACTGACCGCGACAGCTTCGTCCGAGGGGAATGGCGCCAGGCCCCGCCAGTGGGCCAAGGTGGTTGACCAGACCCGGTGCATCGGTTGCCACGCCTGCACCACCGCGTGCAAGTCCGAGAACGAGGTGCCTCTCTCCGTGACTCGCACCTACGTCAAGTACGTGGACACTGGGATCTTCCCGAGTGCTCGTCGCTCCTTTCAGGTCACGCGCTGCAACCAGTGCGCGGACCCGCCGTGCGTGGAGGCCTGCCCGACGGCGGCGATGTTCGAGCGGGCGGACGGGATCGTGGACTTCGACAAGAGCGTCTGCATCGGCTGCAAGGCGTGCATCGCCGCCTGTCCCTACGACGCGATCTTCATCAATCCCGCCGACCACTCGGCCGAGAAGTGCAACTTCTGCGCCCACCGCCTCGACATCGGCCTCGAGCCCGCCTGCGTCGTCGTCTGCCCGACCGAGGCTCTGCTGGTGGGCGACCTGGCCGACCCCTCCTCGAGGGTCGCCGAGATCGTGGGTCGTGACGCGGTGGCGGTGCGCCGACCCGAGAAGGGCACCCGCCCGCAGCTGTACTACAAGGGTGCGGACGAGGCGACGCTGGACCCGCTCGCCGCCAGGCGTCCACCCGGGGGCATCTACATGTGGAGCGAGCAGGGCGATCGGGACCCTGGCGGCGGCCCGGCTGCTTCGGACCGCTGGAGCTCCTCGGCCGCCGCCGTGCTCAGCTACGACATTCCCCACAACCGCCCGTGGGACTTCCGCGTCTCCCTCTACACCTGGACCAAGTCGATCGCGGCCGGAACGTACCTCGTGCCGCTCCTCCTCGTGGCGATGGGCGTCCTCGCCACCGACAGCCCCCTCTGGACGCTGGGCGCCCCCCTCCTGGCCGGGACCTTCCTCGCCCTAACCGGCGCGATCCTGATCTGGGACCTGGAGCACCCGGGTCGCTTCCACCTCATCTTCCTGAGGCCGCAGTGGCGGAGCTGGCTGGTGCGGGGAGGATTCGTGATCGGTGCCTTCGGCGCCATCCTCGGGGCGCACCTTGGGGTTGCGCTCCACGTTGGCGCGGTACCGTTGTGGATCGGGTGGACGGGCGGCGTGCTCGCTCTCCTGACGGCCGTCTACACTGCCTTCCTCTTTGGGCAGGCCAAGGCCCGCGACCTGTGGCAGAGCCCCCTCCTCCCGGCGCACTTCGCGGTCCAGGCGGGAGTGGCTGGCGGAGGCGCCACGGCGATTGCAGCCGCCCTCGTGGGAGCTCCTCCCGACGCCCTCCGAGCGGCGTTCGCGGTCCTTGCGGTCTCGAGCGTGGCGCACGCGGCGCTTATCGCAGGCGAGGTCCTGATGCCTGCGCCAACCGCCCACGCCCGCCTCGCCGAGCGCGAGATGACGCACGGCCGCTATCGACGCTTCTTTGCGGTCGGCCTTCTGGGTGCGCTCGCCGGGACGGTGGGCACCTGGGTCGGATGGCCGGTCGTGCCAGTGGCTCTCCTCGGGCTGCTGGCGTACGAGCACGCCTACGTGCAGGCCGGGCAGTCGGTGCCGATCTCGTGACTCGCAGTGCGGGGAAGTGCGAGTGCGGCCGACGGGTATCGGCTGCGAGGCCAGAGGTGGAGAAGCGCGGCGAGACCTTCCACCCTGGCGCGAGCGGCGGCGAGCTGGCCGCCTATCCCCCGAAGGAGCGCTGGGACGACTGGACCGAGCTTGACTCGAAGAGGTGGCCCGAGCGGGTCGAGCGCCGCTACTCGCTGGTGCCCACTACCTGCTTCAACTGCGAGTCGGCGTGCGGCCTGCTCGCCTACGTGGATCGCGACAGCCTCGAAGTGCGCAAGTTCGAGGGGAATCCCGAGCACCCCGGATCGCGGGGTAGGAACTGCGCCAAGGGCCCCGCCACAGTCACTCAGATCGCCGATCCGGATCGAATCCTCCACCCGCTCAGGCGAGTTGGCGAGCGGGGCGACGGTCGCTGGGAGCGCGTCGAATGGGACGAGGTGCTCGACGAGATCGCGGGGCGCGTCCGGGCGGCCTTGGACGAGGGAAGGCACCGCGAGATCATGTACCATGTGGGCCGCCCCGGGGAGGACGGATTCACCGAGCGCATGCTCGCCGCCTGGGGTGTGGATGGCCACAACTCGCACACCAACATCTGTTCCTCGGGCGCCCGCACCGGCTACCACCTCTGGATGGGGATGGACCGGCCCAGCCCGGACCACGAGAACGCCAAGGTGATACTGCTCGTCAGCAGCCACCTCGAGGCGGGTCACTACTTCAACCCGCACGCCCAGCGGGTCATCGAGGGCAGGAAGCGGGGGGCGAAGCTCGTGGTGTTCGACACCCGCCTCTCGAACACCGCCACCCACGCCGACCACTGGCTGGCGAGCTATCCCGGCTCGGAGGCGGCGGTGCTCCTTGCCGTGGCCAACCACCTGATTCAGAGCGGGAGCTACGATCGCGATTTCGTGGAGCGCTGGTGGAACTGGCGCGAATACCTGGAGGAGGTGCACGGAGAGGAGGAGGGCGACTTCGGCGACTTCGAGGAGATCCTGCGCGACCTATACGCCCGCTACACCTTCGAGTTCGCAGAGGGCGAGAGCGGGGTGGCCAGAGGCACGATAGCGGCTGTCGCCGAGCTGGTAGCCACAGCCGGCGCCAGGCTCTCGACGCACTGCTGGAGGAGCGCAGCTGCCGGGAACCTGGGAGGGTGGCAGGTGACGCGCGCCCTATTCCTGTTGAACGCGCTGCTCGGGGCCATCGCCGTGCCGGGAGGAACCTACCCCAACGCCTGGAACAAGTTCGTCCCGAGACCGATCAGGATGCCATCGAGGCACCCCGAACATTGGAACGACCTTACCTGGCCCGGCGACTACCCGCTCAGCCTGATGGAGATGTCCTTCCTCCTGCCGCACCTCACGGCCGAGCGCGCGGGCCGGCTGGACGTCTACTTCACCCGGGTCTACAACCCCGTCTGGACAAACCCCGACGGCTTCTCCTGGATCGAGATGCTCACCGACCCCGAGAGAGTCGGGCTGCATGTGGCGCTAACGCCGACGTGGAACGAGACCGCCTACTTCGCCGACTACGTGCTGCCCATGGGTCACTCCTCGGAACGACACGACCTGACATCGTACGAGCAGTACGACGGGCGCTGGATCGGATTTCGCCAGCCGGTGCTGCGGACGGCGCGGGAGCTCTTCGGCGAGGCGGTCGAGAGCACCCGGGACGTCACGCCGGGCGAAGTGTGGGAGGAGAACGAGTTCTGGATGGAGCTCACCTGGCGAATCGACCCGGACGGATCGCGAGGCATCCGGGAGTTCTTCGAGTCGCGGGAGCGCCCCGGCGAGAAGATGGGTGTGGACGAGTACTACGGGTGGATCTTCGAGAACTCGGTGCCGGGGCTCCCGGAGAGGGCCAGGAGCGAGGGGCTCGAGCCGCTCGAGTACATGCGGCGGTACGGTGCCTTCGAGATCGACGCCAAGGTGGGACGGCGCCATGAGGAGCCGATCGCAGCCGATGAGCTGGAGGAGACGCATGTCGACTCGATGGGCCGCGTCTTCACGCGGAGTGCGCCGCCGCCGATAGTGAACGTCGTGCCGATGCCGCCCCTCGAAGGCGACGGCGACGGTCGCAGGCGGGTCGGGGTGCTGGTGAACGGCGTGGTGCGAAGGGGCTTCCCCACGCCCTCGGGGCGCCTGGAGTTCTGGTCGCGCACTCTGGCCGAGTGGGGCTGGGCGGAGGGGGCAGTGCCCGGCTACATGAGGAGCCATGTGCACAGATCGAATCTGGCGAGCGACGAGATGTGCCTGATCTCCACCTTTCGCCTCCCGGTGCAGATCCACACCCGGAGTGCCAACGCCAAGTGGCTGAACGAGATCGCGCACACCAACCCGCTCTGGCTGCACCCCGAGGACGCGGCTCGGGTGGGGGTTGGGACGGGTGACCTAGTGCGGATCGAGACCGCGATCGGCCACTATGTGGTGAAGGCGTGGGTCACGGAGGGCATTCACCCTGGGGTGGTGGCGTGCTCGCACCACATGGGGCGCTGGAAGCTGAACGGCGGTGCCCGCCAGGCGACCGCCACGGTCGATCTGAGTCGGGATGGCACGGGGTGGGGAATTCGCAGGAAGGGAGCGGGTGGCGCCTTCGGCTCGCCCGACCCGGATACCGCGCGGATCTGGTGGAAGGATGTGGGCGTGCACCAGAATCTGACCTTTCCGGTGCAGCCGGACCCCGTGTCGGGAGCGCACTGCTGGCATCAGGCGGTGCGCGTGAAGCGCGCCGAGCCCGGCGATCGATACGGCGACGTCTCGGTGGACACCGCCCGGTCGCGAGACGCCTTCCGGAGGTGGCTGGAGCTCTCTCGCCCGGCCGCGCATAACTCCCCGGACGGAACCCGCAGGCCCTACTGGCTGCTCCGGCCTGTCCGGCCCACTCGGAGTGCGTATCGACTGCCCGGAGTGCCGCCCGCCCGGTGACCTCGTGCGGAAGCGGGCGTCGCCGCGGTGGGTGTGCGAGCGAGGCCACTGGTAGGGGGTAGTCTGGTCTACGGGTCGCCCTCGGGGTCGACCACGTCGGGATTGTCGAAAGGCCCCACGTGCACCTCGATGGGTCGTGACGGTGTCTTGCCCGCGAAGTACCCGAACACCCCTTCTCCGGTGAGACCATAGTCGGGCCAGGGGCTTGGCAGGGGGTCGATTCCGTGGAACTCGGCGAAGTTCACGTACGTCCAGCCAACGCTGAGGACGGTCACCACGAAACGAAGTGGCCTGCGGCGCTGGAATACGGAGATCGTGTCCGCCTCGAAGCTGGCGAGAACCTTGGGGAATTCACTATAGCCGACATCGGACAGCGCCTCCTTGGTTCCGTCAAGCTGCAGCTCGAAGATCTCCCCGACATCCGCGAGCACCATCCCGGCGTCAGCTTCCACCCTGTACGACAGAGGCACATCGACCGGACCCCACTCGTCCTGCGCGGGAATTCCAAGTGCGAAGGCGGGGTGGACAAGTTCGGGGCCCATCGGCATGGTGGCCTGCCCGCTGAACGACCCCAAGGGTGCCGTCCCGGAGAGCTCATAGGTGACGCCAGCGGCAATTGGTTCTGGTAGGATTGCACCGATGCACTTGGATGGTGCATGCCAGTTGCCCCCCACATCGTAGCAATCCACCAGCGGCAGATCCTCGGTGAAGTCGGCTGTCCATCCGGGACCCTGGAGGGTGGCGGTAACGCGGGGCTTAGGCTCGAACTCCAGCCGATGGGGGTGGGAGGCGAGGATTCGGGCCTCCCTCTCGCCGGCGACAAGCATCCCCAGGACCACAACCACGTCCGGGTGCGCCTCTAGCGGATCGACACCGCGCACGAGATCACACCCAGAGAGCGCCAACGCCGCCGCGACGATCGCGACCGAGCCGTCTCCGCGACCTCTCAAAACCGAAACTCCACGCCGAAAAAGGGCAGCATTGGCAGCTGCCGCATATAGACTCGCTCAACATTGGCGCTGTACCAGCCCCGCTGCACCACCCAGCCGACCACGTTCGGGGAATTCAGGAGATTGGCAACGGAGACATACGGCGACACGGAGCCGCCGCCGAACCAACGAATGTCGGACTCGTAGCGCCACCCCAAATCGATCCTCCTGTAGAAGGGCAGCGTGGCGGAGTTGTAGGAGCCTCCCAGCGTAAGCAGCTTCACCGCGCCGAAGGGTCCCTGCTCCCGGAAGGGCGCGATCACCTCGGAGGGCGTCACCGGCTGTCCCGACCGTAGCGAGTAGCGGGCCGACCACAGCGACGCCCCACGGCGGTAGGAGACTGCCAGCTCCAGCTCGTGGTTCCGGTGGAAGCGGGGCCTGTATACTTCGTCAAAACGGGGCCGGTCCACTCCTTCGCCCTCATCTCCCACCTGCCTCGTTACGGTCGCCCACCGGTAGCTCCCCAGGAGCGCGAGCCCGGCCTCGGAGTGCCAGCTCCACGACGATTCGAGGCCTCGCGCCGTCCCCGTCGAAAGATACCATTCGGCGGGGTCGCCCAGAACGATGCTGGTGAGCGGTTTGTACCCCGGGTCCGGCAGGCGCAGGTCGGCGAGCCACCGTGCGTAGGCGTCCAAGCGAACCCTGAGCTGCCCGGTCGTGCCCTGCCAGCCGATGGAGACCTCGGTGTTACTTGGCATGGGGCCCTTGGTAACCGGAACGAGTATGTCGTAGGCGAGAAAACTGCTCACCAGGGCCTCTTCGTTTCGCACCGATGCCAGCTCCTGATACGACCGCGACGCCGAGATGCGAGCGCTCCACCAGCCGCCCGCGTAGCCGAGCTCGGCGAAGGGTCCCACCGTCGTCGCAAAGCCGTTGAAGCGATCCGCGCGCACCCCCGTGCGTGCGCTGTACCTGCCAGGCAGGTCGATGTCGGCGCTCGCATAGCCAGCGAGGCGAAGGTGGCTCCGTCTGAGGGCAAGTGGCGCAAAGTAGGTATCATCGTCCCAATCGAGCACCGCGGTGGCGTCATAGTCGTGATCCGTGACGAAGCGGGTCGCCTGCGCGCCGACCTTGATCGCTGCCACCTTGGCGCGCCAGGTGAGGCGGAGATCGGCCCTCGCCTCTTCCATCGAGCCCTCCCCGCGGAGGAGAATCTCCCTGGTAATTTCGGCGGTGTCACCCTCCTGGTCGCTACGGCCGAAACCGCCGAGGAATTCGAGATCGTTGGCGAACCGACTGTATCCCACGCTCGCGTCCACGATCCCGCTGGCGCCGAGGCGGTCGCGGAAGTGGCTTGAGAAGGCGATGTTAGTCGCCTGCATCGCGAGCGCCAGCGTCTCCTGGGCGTCGTAGGTGGTAAGATCCTCGGTGCTGACGTAGCCGCTGAAGGAAAGGCGCCGCACGCCGCCAAGGTCGAAGGTGAGCTTGCCGTGCACATCCTGGAAGAAGTACGGAACGTCGTCTTCCACCACGTCGTACTTCTCCAGCTGGTTCGTGAACGAGCCTATGTAGGTTCGCCGTCCGTCCAGCAGGTACGAGGCGTTGTCCCCGATCGGTCCCTCCAGCGCGAGCCGCGACGACCCCACCCCCAGCGAGCCGCTGATCCGGCGTCGCTCCCGCGAGCCGTCCCGCGTTGCGATGTCTATCGCGCCGGAGAGCGACCCGACCACGAGGCCGTCGCCCCCGGAGCCAGCCAGCAGAGTTGCCCGTTCCACCACCTCGGCGTTCACCGCCGAAACGAAGCCCCCCATGTGGACGGCGTTGAATAGGCGCACGCCGTCTAGCATAACGGGGGTGCCAGCGCTGGTGCCGCCCCTTATGAAGGGGACCGAGCTGTAGTCCGACGGTGCCGAGGCCGACGGAGACACCACGGTTGCGCGCAGCACATCCGACTCCAGAATCGGCGGCAGGCTTCGAATGAGGACCGAGTCGAAGACGAAGGCGTCCCGCGAAAGGGCAATCGGATCGCCACCACGGTTGCCGGTCACCTCGAGCGACTGCAGGGCGATTGGTGCACGCTCCAGCAGCACCCGGATGGGATTGTTCGGGACCTCCCCGTAGCTCCTCTCCCAGGTCGCATGCCCAGGCGCTCGCACGACCACCTGGATCTCCGAGGAGGACGGGAGCCCCGGAAGGAAGAACGCACCGTACTGATCGGCGAGGCCGCGCACCGTGGTTCCCGCGTCGGCCGCAGCCGTGGCGGTCACCTGTGCGAAGGCGATTGGCTGCAGATCCACGCTATCGCGCACCACCCCCGTAAGGGTGGCCTGCTGCAGCGCGGCGATCACCAGAGGGGCACCGATCATCCTTCACCGCCATTCGCGAGCAAGGGTGGTAGCGCGGGTCGACCACACTGCGACCGCGATGCCGAGTGCGAGACCCGGCACCCAATCCCAGCTACCCCACAATGGGCTACGGGTTCCGTCCGGTCAACCCGGTGCCCGATCGGGCCGCGCTCGCCCGATCGCCTTCGGCGCGACGAAATCCACCATCCGCCCCCTGGAAACCGCGTTGCACCATCTCTCGGAGGCGAGCTCCACGACGGCGACGGCGCCGGTCGGAAAGACGCGGAGCGGAGGCGTGGGTAGCTCTCCGAAGTGCACGGCCACCGCGTGGGTAGCCGGATTGTGGCCCATCACCATCAGCGTGCCGACGCTGGCCGGGGCACCCGAAATCACCTCCAGCACCCTCTCCGCCGGGGCCAGGTAGAGCTCGGGGAGGTACCTGACCTCCGCACGGGCACCTATGTACGGGCTCATGAGCTCCCATGTGCTCCGCGTCCGGCGCGCCGTGCTGCAGTAGACGAGCTCCGGCGCGTGCCCGCCCTCGGCAAGCGCCTTCGCGACGAGCGGCGCGGCTCTGAGCCCGCGCTTGCTCAGCGGACGGTCGTGGTCGGGGAGATCCGCATCGTGCCAACTCGACTTGGCGTGCCTCGCGAGGAGCAGTCGGAGCACCTCAGCCCCTAGGAGTCCGTGGACAAAGCCCTGACGGCATTCGAGGCGCGCTGCATCCGCGCTGGACCGCTGCGCTCTTCGTTGCTCCTCGGGCCGGTAGCGCTGCTACCAGCCCATGCGGCCCGCAGAATGCACCCTGGCGGCATTCGAGGGGCGCTGCATCCGTGCTGGATCGCCTTGCTCTGCGTTGCTGCTTGGGCGAATGGCTCCGCCATGCGCCCCGCAAAGCGCCTTGCCAGCCCGGCGCTTCGCCCCTCTCTGTGCTCGCCCGGGCGCATCCACGGACCGCTTCGTCGCGCCTTGCCAGCGGAGCGGCCCGCGAACAGGACCCCGACGGCATTCGCCCGGCGCTGCATCCCCGCTGGGCCGCTGCGCTCTGCGTTGCTCCTCGGACCAATAGCGCTGTGGCTATTGGCCCTTCGTCGCGCCTTGCCAGCGGAGCGGCCCGCGAACAGGACCCCGACGGCATTCGCCCGGCGCTGCATCCCCGCTGGGCCGCTGCGCTCTGCGTTGCTCCTCGGACCAATAGCGCTGTGGCTATTGGCCCTTCGTCCCGCCTTGCCAGCGGGGCGCTTCGCCGGTCTCGGTGCTCGCCCGGGCCTGTCCACGGACCGCCAGCGCTTCGCCGGTCTCGGTGCTCGTCCGGGCCGGTCCACGGACCGCCGGCGCTTCGCGCCTCTCGGTGCTCGCCAGGGTTCATCCACGGACTCCTACGCGACGTCGATCGAGTCGTCCAGGAAGACGTCCTGGATCAGATTCAGCAGCTGCACCCCCTCGGCCATCGGCCGCTGGAATGCCTTTCGGCCCGATATCAGCCCCATCCCGCCCGCCCGCTTGTTGATGACCGCGGTGCGGGCCGCCTGCGCGAAGTCGTTCTCGCCGCTCGATCCGCCCGAGTTGATCAGCCCCGCGCGGCCCATGTAGCAGTTGGCGACCTGGTAGCGCGTCATCTCGATGGGGTGCGCGCCCGGAACCAGCTCCTCGTACACCTTGTCGTGCGTGCGGCCGAAGCCCACCGCCCGGTAGCCGCCGTCGAGCTCGGCCTGCTTCTGCTTCACGATGTCGGCCTGGATCGTGACGCCCAGGTGATTCGCCTGTCCGGTCAGGTCGGCCGAGGCGTGATAGTCGGCACCGCCGGTCTTGAAGGCGCCCTGGCGCAGATAGCACCAGAGCACCGTCACCATGCCCAGCTCGTGCGCCATCTGAAAGGCCTCCGAGACCTCCTGCAGCTGGCGCATTCCATTCTCGGCCCCGAAGTAGACGGTCGCGCCGACCGCCACAGCACCCAGCTCCCAAGCCTGCTGCACGCTCCCGAACATCACCTGGTCGTAGCGGTTCGGGTACGTCAGCAGCTCGTTGTGGTTGAGCTTGGCCAGAAAGGGGATCCGGTGGGCGTATCTTCGCGAGACCGACCCGAGCACGCCGAGCGTCGAGGCCACAGCGTTGCAGCCACCCTCCACGGCCAGCTCGCAAATGCTGTCCGGATCGAAGTAGACGGGATTGGGCGCGAAGGAGGCGCCCGCCGAGTGCTCGATGCCCTGGTCGACAGGCAGAATCGACACGTAGCCGGTTCCACCGAGGCGACCATGGTCGAGAATCTGCTGCATGCTGCGAAGCACCTGCGGCCCCCGGTCGGTAGCGGTCAGTACCCGATCCACGAAATCAGGCGACGGCAGGTGGAGGCGTTCCTTCGGGAAGCCCCGCGCGCGGTAGGTGAGTAGCTCCTCGGCTTCGCTGCCGAGCAGGTCGTGGATGCCATCGGAATTGGACATTGGCGCTCCCCTGGGGGTGAAGTCTGGGTGCAGGACGGCTCCCTAGCAGTCCTGGATAATCTCGCCCGAGCACCGAGAGGGGCGCTGCGCTGGGCTGGCAAGGCGCTCGCAGCGCGAATAGCAGCGCTATCCGTGCAAGAAGCAACGCAGAGCGAAGCGGCCCAGCGCGGATGCACGTGCCTCGAATGCCGGGGGAGGTTTGTCCACGGGCTGCTAGGTTAGTGTGAAGGTGCGCGCGGCCGTTGTCCAGTCCGGGGCCGCCCCATCCGCCGGGCGTTGTCCCCTCGGGGATTGCCGGGCAGCTTTAGCAGCCCGTGGATGATCTCGCGCGCCGCTGCCGTGGGAGCTTAGTCCACGGGCCACCGTAGTCCGTAGGGTAATCTCGCGCGAGGCGCGGAAGGAGACGACCATCACACGATCGCACCGCGGTGCCCGCATTCCGGTCGGGCTGCTCGGCGCTACGGGGATGGTCGGTCAGAACTTTGCCGTGTTGCTGCAGGACCACCCCTGGTTCCGACTTGCCTGGGTGGGTGCCAGCGAGCGAAGCGCGGGGCGAAGCTACGCCGACGCGGTGCGGTGGGTGCACGACCGTCCCATGCCGACGGGGGTTGCGGAGCTCGTCGTAGAGTCGGCTGAACCGGGCGCGGCAACGCCGGAGCTGGTCTTCTCGGCGATCGACGGTGGGGTGGCGGGTGCAATCGAGCGCAGCTTCGCGCACGCCGGGCACATCGTGCTCTCCAACGCGCGGAGCCACCGCCTGGCCGACGACGTGCCGCTGCTGATCCCCGAGGTGAACACGGGGCATCTGGCACTGATCGAGCGCCAGCGCCGGGAGCGAGGATGGTCGGGCGCGATCGTCACGAACCCGAACTGCGCCACCGTTACCCTGGCACTGGCACTGGCACCGATTCGCCACCGAGGAATACGTAGGGTCGTGGTCACCACAATGCAGGCGGTTAGCGGCGCTGGACACCCCGGAGTCTCGGCGATCGACGCGCTGGGCAACGTCGTGCCCCTCATCGCGGGCGAGGAGGAGAAGATCCCGGGGGAGCTCCGCAAGCTCTTCGGCAGCCTCGATCCCGACCTGGCGACGGTGGCCCCAGCTCCGGTGCGGGTGAGCGCACACTGCAACCGGGTGGCGACCCTCGACGGGCACCTTCTCTGCGTCTCGGTGGAGCTCGAGGCGAGGGCCGAGCCAGCCGAGGTGCTGCGCGAGATGGCGAGCTTTGCGGCGTCCGAGGGGGTCGCCGGGCTTCCGAGTGCACCCCGACGACCGATCGTGGTCGCCAGCGGTGCCGATCGTCCGCAGCCCCGCCGCGACGCGATGGCCAGCGGAGGAATGACCGTCACGGTGGGGCGCATCCGCCCCTGTCCCGTGCTCGGGATCAGCCTCGTCGCTCTGGGCCACAACACAATCCGTGGAGCCGCCGGGGCCGCGATTCTGAACGCGGAGCTGATGCTCGGCGAGGGGTTGATCGGCAGCGATCCCGTGCTCCCGCAGATGGCTGCTCGCTGAGGTGGCCGAGAACCTAGCAGTCCGTGGATAATCTCGCGCGAGCACCGAGAGCGGCGAAGCGCTCCGCTGGCAAGGCGCGACGAAGGGCTGGTAGCAGCGCTACCGGCCCAAGGAGCAACACAGAGCGAAGCGAGGGACACTGGCATTGTAAACTATGAATTACACATTGTAAGGCACAGATTACATTATGGACAAGCGAACGGAGCGGTCCAGCGGAGATGCAGCGCCGCTCGAATGCCGTGGGAGGTTTGTCCACGGGCTGCCAGGCCGCTCGCGGATTAGAATTGCGCTGCTCGGACTCGGCCGCATGGGACGCCTCGTCGAGCGCCTGGCCCCCGGGCACCAAGCGGTCGTCGTCCTGCGCCTGGACGGCTCTGCGAATGCCGACGGTACCGGACTCTCCCGAGAGGCGCTTGGCACGACCGATGTTGCCATCGACTTCTCCACAGCCGAGGCGGTCCCGGGGAACCTCGCGAGGCTCTGCGAGTACCGGGTTGACACCGTGCTGGGCACGACGGGCTGGCACGATGGAAGCGAAGAGCTCCTCGATCTGGCCCGGAGGAGCGGCATCGGGCTCGTGCACGGCGCCAACTTCGCCTTCGGGGTCAACGCTCTCTACGGCATTGCCCGCGACGCGGCGAGGGCGATGGCCGGGGTGGGGCGGCGCGATCTGGCGATCTTCGAGTCGCACCACCGCGGCAAGCGCGACGCTCCGTCTGGCACCGCGCTACGGCTGAGGCACGAGGTTCGCGGCGTCGGCTGGGAGGGGCGAATCGACGTGACGAGCCAGAGAACCGGCTATCTTCCGGGCACGCACGAGCTACGCTTCGACTCCGAGGGCGACACGCTGGCGATTCGGCACACCGTGCGGTCGCGGACCGTCTTCGCCGAGGGCGCGCTGGCGGCCGCGCACTGGATACACGGGCGCCCCGGAGTGTACGACTTCGGCGAGTGCTGGGAGGAGGTGGCCGCGGTAGAGACCAGAGGAGTGACGCGGTGAGCGACGATTGCGGTCCAGGCGGCAAGATGCCTTCGCTGCGTGGGTGCGGCACCGCCCTGGTGACTCCCTTCCTGAGCGACGGCGCGATCGACGAGAAGGGGGTCGTGGCGCTTGCCCGTCGGCAGGTCGACGCGGGGGCGCACTTCCTGGTACCGTGCGGTACCACCGGGGAGAGCGCGACGCTCGCGAGCGCCGAGAAGGTCCGAATTGCCAAGCTGGTCGTCGAGGCGGCCGACGGCCGCGTGCCGGTGATCGCGGGGTGCGGGGGGAGCGACACGGCCGAGGTGATAGACCTGGCGGGCGAGATCGAGGCAACTGGGGCCGACGGCCTCCTGGTCGTGACGCCCTTCTACAACAAGCCCACTCCGGACGGGCTCTTCGCGCACTACGGCGCGCTTGCCGAGGCTACCGCCCTGCCGATCGTCGTCTACAACGTTCCGAGCCGCACCGGTGTCAACGTGTCCCCGGCCACTCTGGCTCGCCTGGCGTCGATCCCAGGGGTCGAGGGGGTGAAGGAGGCGGCGGGCGACATTATGCAGATGGGCCGGGTGGTGCAGGCGGCTCCGGAGGGCTTTGCGGTCCTCTCGGGTGACGACGCCGCGGCGCTGCCTGCGATGGCGCTGGGGGCGCACGGCCTGATATCGGTCGTCTCGAATCAGATACCGGGGCCGATGGCGAAGCTCTGCGACCTCTGCCTAGCGGGTGACTTCGTCGCCGCTCGCGAGCTGCACAGCAGGTGGCTGGAGCTGATGGAGGCGAACTTCTGCGAGACCAATCCCGGCCCCGTGAAGTACTCCATGTACGAGATGGGCCTCCTGGAGCCGCGCTATCGCCTGCCGCTTGCCCCGATCACAGAGGCCAGCCGCGGGCGTGTCCTGGATGCCATGAGGGCTGCGGGGCTACATCGGGCGACAGCCGGGGCGTGATCGCCGAGCGGATCGAGGAGGCGTTCGGACGTCCTGAGCCCACCGACAACGACCACGAGCTCTTCCTCGAGTTCAGGGGTCTGCTCGGCACGGGTGCGGTCAGGGCGGCCGAGCCCGATCCCGCAGTGGAGCATGGCTGGCGGGTGAACCCGTGGGTCAAGCGAGGCATCCTGCTGGGCTTCCGCATCGGCGCGATCGAGCGCTATCAGATCGGTGGCGGGCTACTTCACTTCTCCGACAAGTCGACCTTCCCGCCGAAGTCGTCGCCGCCGAGCCGGAGCACGCGGATCGTGCCCGGAGGATCCGCCGTGCGCGAAGGGGCCTTCGTCGGGCGCGGAGTCACCTGCATGCCCCCGATGTACGTGAATGTCGGCGCCTGGATCGGCGACGGCACGATGATAGACTCGCATGCGCTCGTCGGAAGCTGTGCCCAGGTAGGGGAGCGGTGCCATCTCAGCGCGGCCGCGCAGATCGGGGGCGTCCTCGAGCCCGTCGGGGCGCTCCCTGTGATCATAGAGGACGATGTGCTCGTTGGCGGCAACTGCGGCGTGTATGAGGGGACGGTCGTCAGGCGCGGTGCGGTCCTGGGGGCTGGCGTGATCCTGACGCGCACCACCCCAGTATACGACATAGCCCGCGGCGAGGTGCTGCGAGCCCGCGACGACGGCCCCCTGGTGATCCCCGCGGAGGCGGTGGTCGTGCCGGGATCGCGACCGTTGAGGCGCGGCGTCGGGCGGGAGTGGGGGCTGTCGCTGAGCGCACCGGTGATCGTCAAGTACCGGGACGACCGCACCGACGCCAGGGTCCTGCTTGAGGAGCTCCTCCGCTAGCAGCCCGTGGACAAACCTCCCACGGCATTCGAGCAGCGCTGCATCCCCGCTGGACCGCTTCGCTCTGCGTTGCTCCTTGGGCCGGTAGCGCTGCTACCAGCCCTTGCTCCCCGCAGATGCACCCTGGCGGCATTCGAGGGGCGCTGCATCCATGCTGGATCGCTTCGCTTCTGCGTTGCTTCTTGGGCGAATGGCTCCGCCAAGCGCCCCGCGAAGCGCCTTGCCAGCCCGGCGCTTCGCCCCTCTCTGTACTCGCCCGGGCGCAACCGCGGACCGCTTCGTCGTGCCTTGCCAGCGGGGCGCTTCGCCGCTCGCGCGAGATTATCCATGGACTGCTAGCGCGGTGCCGACGCGCTGCTGCTGCGCCGATCGGCGGGGCTGCGGCAGGGCTGCTAGTTGTCCAGCACCTTCGAGATGAACTCGACCCCCCGCTCGATCGCCTCCTCGAGGAAGAAGACGTCGTGCCCGCCCCCATCGTAGATGAAGGCTTCGAAGTCGGGAGGCTCACGGCCGAGCTCCTCCATCACCGCGATGAGCGAATAGGCCTGCGACACATCGACCACCTCGTCGAGGGTGCCGTGATGGACCTGCACCATCGGCAGCTCCGGAGCGTAGAGGACGGCGGAACGGCGCACCATGTCGAGACGCGCTTCGGCCCGCGGCATATCCCCGCGGATGAATGGCTGGACGAGCGTGGAGTCGAGATGGGTGACGCCGGTGATCGAGGGGGGCATGCGAAGCGCCATGTCGCGGACGATGTCCCTGACCCAATCATCGAAGAAGTCGGTGGGTCCGAAAAAGGCGATGATCCGCTCGAGTCGCTCGTCGCGGGCGCCCGCGAGCAGCCCCACCCCGGCACCCCGGCTGCCGCCGATAACGCTGTAGCTCCCCGCCTTCAACTCCGGCGTGGTCTCGAAGGCAACGTTGACGAGTGCGATCGCGTCGTCTACGTCATGGTCCCAGTGGCTGGAGGGTCCCTCGGAAGTCCATCTCCGACTGCCGTGGCGAAGCTCCTCGCTCCGAAAGGAGGGAACGACGAAAGCGAAGCTCTCGGCGAGGTCGCCGAGGGCGATGCCGAAGTACTGGAGGTCGGTGACCGAGACGCCGGCGTCGCCGCCGTGCAGGTAGGCAAGGAGGTAGAGACTGCCGGGGTCGGCCCCCTCTGGGACCGCGATCGCGCCGTAGTGAAGGACGCCGTCCACTTCGTGCGAGACGATCCGGAGCACGGCCGTGGTTCCCCCCAAGGCGATCGTCCCGGTCAGCTCCACGGCTACCTCGGCTGCCGAGTAGTCGCGAGTCCTCCACTCCGCGGCGATCGTCTCGATCTCGCCGTCGGTGGCTGGGACGAAGAGGGTGTCTAGCTCGGCTTCGAGGTCGAGCGCAGTCGCCGATACCGTCGTGGACGCCTCTCCCGCGGTGACGGTGTTCGTGTGCTCGCCCCCCTCGGGGCCCAGGGTCCAGTAGAGCTCCGCTACGCCGTCGCCGTCGGTGACCGTGACCGAGTCGGTCTGTCCGTGCCCCGGTGCCGGTTCGGCCGAGATCTCATATCCGGACACCGGGTCGCCGAGCTCGTTCAGAACCCGGACCACGATCGGATCTTCGAGCGAGAGCCCCTGCACCGCGCGCTGGTCCGAGCCGGACACCAACTCGACGGTCGTTGGTTCGAGGCCGGACTCGCCGGCGCAGGCGGCAAGTGCGGACGCAAACAGGAGGGTGGAGGCGCTGGCGAATCGACGTGGTGCCATCGGGCGGTCTCCCTGACTGTGCGGTCGTGAGTGCTCATCCGACCCGCAGTGGGGCGAATGGGGGCGGACCGAAAGCTAGCAGTCCACGGACAATCTCGCGCGAGCACCGAGAGCGCGGGCCGCCCCACTGGCAAGGCGCGAAGAAGCGCTCCGGCACGGATGGAGCCCCTCCTGCCGCCAAGTGCATCCCGCGGGCCGCACGGGCTGGTTCTGCCTATGGGAGGCCGGCCAGCGTCCGGTGCGCGGAGAGCCGCGCTTTGGGACTCTCATCGCCCCCGAGGCACGGAACCCCGAGGTCGCCCGCGCTTGACACCCGTGCTTGACATTTGCGGAGGATACCCCCCTATTGTCTGCTACGGGCGTCCCCTGAGGTTCGGAGTGGCCCTGGGGTCTCCCGGACCCGGTGCGCCGGAGTCCTGATACCGATTCCAAAAGGAGCGACAGGAGATGAGCAAACGCTACTACCTCTTTCTGCCGACGCTGGCCGTGATGTCGACCGCTTGCCTTCCAGGGGACTATGTTGTGCGGCCCCCGATGCCGGTCTCGGTCGTGCGCTCGTTCGGCGACACCCTGGCGTGGGGGGTCACCAACGAGGCCATCGACTCAATACACGGCTTCGAGATCAACATGGAACGTGATTTCCTGCTGAACGAGACCAACAGGATCACGAACGTCTGGGAAACCGACGACGGGGAGTTCGGGCTCCTGAGTCTTCCGTCGGAAGGCCATCTTAGGGTCTTTGCGTTCACCTGGTGGGGGCTGGTTCCGAGGGATATCTGCTATGGCACACGCCGTGTCACCCTGACGACCGGCAACCTGTACGTGCGGGTCTTCCGCTACTACGGTGCCAACCACTCCTGGTACGACAAGGCGGCAGCGGGCCCGGACGATGCGCCGGAGGGACGCTGGATTGGAGACCAGAGCTCGCCGCTCCTCGACTACACCTTCCCGACCAACTGCACGCCGAATCGCACGCCAGGCTAGCCTGGCGTGACCTCGCCCCCCGGAGGGCTGCTCCCCGGTGTCGGGGCGCAGCCCCTGGGGGGTTGGCTCCTGGGCTAATGGTAGGCGGGCCGCTCCGCCTCCCTCGTCGTGTCCGGCTTGTTGCGTGGGTGTCGCGCCGGCAGGCGGGGTGTCCTGGCAGCCCGTGGACAAGCGTCCCGCGGCGTTCGCCCGGCGGAGCATCCCCGCTGGACCGCTTCGCTCTGCGTTGCTCCTCGAACCAATAGCGCTGCGGCTATTGGCCCTTGCGGCCCGCAGATGCACCCTGGCGGCATTCGAGGGGCGCTGCATCCATACTGGATCGCTTCGCTTCTGCGTTGCTTCTTGGGCGAATGGCTCCGCCATGCGCCCCGCGCAGCGCCCTGCCAGCCCGGCGCTTCGCCCATCTCTGTGCTCGCCCGGGCGCAACCGCGGACCGCTTCGTCGCGCCTTGCCAGCGGGGCGCTTCGCCGGTCTCGGTGCTCGTCCGGGCCTGTCCACGGACCGCCAGCGCTTCGCCGCTCTCGGTGCTCGCGCGAGATTATCCACCGGCTGCTAGGTCGTGCGGCGGCCACCCCGAATTGCCCCGGCTGTCTTCGGCCTGCCGGTCGAGCGTATCCGGCGCGGCCACTACTCCGACAAGTACTTCCTCCGGGCGCGGGAGCTGCTGCATGGCCGTGGCGGCGGCCCCTCCGTCACTGTGCAGGTCTTTCAGCGGGAGAGCGCTGTAGTCGCCGGGATCGACGAGGCGATCGCCGTCCTCAAGCTGTGTCTCTCGGAGGGGCACTCCTTTGACGATCTCGAGGTCGAGGCGTTGCGCGACGGCGCTCGGGCTAGCCCCTGGGAGACGGTCATGGCCATCACGGGGCCTTACCGGGCCTTCGTTCACCTGGAGACCATCTACACCGGAGTGCTCAGCCGCCGGACGCGAATCGCCACCAACACGTGCGCGGTCGTGGAGGCAGCCAGGCCCAAGCCGATCCTCTTCTTCCCCGCGCGCCATGACCACTGGTCCATGCAGGCGGGGGACGGGTGGGCGGCGCACGTCGCCGGTGCGGCGGGCGTCTCCACCGACGCCCAGGCCGAGTGGTGGGGGTCGTCGGGAATAGGCACGGTCCCGCACGGTCTGATTGCGGCCTTCGGTGGCGACACGGTGGCAGCCACCGTGGCGATGGCGGAGTCTCTCCCCGAGGACGCCCGCGTCGTCTCGCTCGTCGACTTCGATAACGACAGCGTGGCCACCTCGCTCGCGGTGGCGCGCGCCCTCGGGGAGAGACTCTGGGGGGTGAGGCTCGACACCTCGTCCACGATGGTGGACCGGTGCCTCGAGGGCGAGATGGGGGACTTCGACCCTCGTGGCGTGAATTCCCGTCTCGTCCACAGGGTGCGTGAAGCGCTTGATCGGCGTGGCTTCGAAGGTGTGCGCATCGTTGCGTCGGGGGGGTTCACCGCAGGCAGAATCCGAGCGTTCGAGGAGGCGGGGGTGCCGGTGGACTCCTACGGGGTGGGGTCCTCGCTCATGCGCGGCTCGTACGACTACACGGCGGATGTGGTGCTGGTCGACGGCCGTCCGATGGCGAAGGCTGGCCGCTGGCACCGGCCGAATCCGCGTCTCGAGCGCGTGGAGTGAGCATGCCCACAGCGATGGGGGCGGCCGGGCATCCGCTTGTCGGGTGGGTGGTCGACGCACAGGTCGACTTCTTGCGACCGGACGGGCGGCTCTACGTGCGCGACCTCTTCGACGACTCGGACGCGGGCGCTACCCAGATCGTGCCAGCGCTTGAGGATGTCGTCGGTTGGATGCGCGATCGGTGCGCCGTGCTCGTCTACACGGGCGACTGGCACAGCCACGAGGATCCTGAGATCGACTCGGTCGCCCCGGACCCCGAGGCGGGCACCTATCCGCCCCACTGCATGGGACGCTCGTCCGACGCCGACGAGAGGGCCGGTGCAGAGATCATCGTCGAGATACGCCCGGCCGATCCGCTGATCCTGCCTCACGATGGGGGACTGGCCGAAGCCGAGCACACGGCCCGCCGGGCCGTCGAGGGTCGACTCCCAGTCTTCGTGCAGAAGACGCGCTTCGACGTCTTCGAGGGCAACGCCGCATGCGAGGCGTTCGTGGGGGCGCTGGTGGAGGCGCTGGGAGGGTCGACCACCTTTGTCGTGGCGGGGGTGGCGCGCGACGTCTGCGTCACCCAGGCCGTCGATGGCCTGATCGAGCGGGGCTACGACGTGGCGGCGGTCCGCGACGCCACCTGGGGCCTCGGGCTGGAACCGGAGGAGGTGACGCTCGAGCGGTGGGCGGGGGAGGGTAGGGTGGTGACGGTGTCGGAGCTCCTGAGTTAGTGGCCCCCGGACAAACCTCCCACAGCAGGAGTGGCGCTGCATCCCCGCTTCGCTTGCCCTGCCCAAAGTGTAATGTACACTTTACAATTTGTAATCCATGACTTACAGTGTCTGTACCCGTGGCTTCAGCTGGCAGTCCGACTACCCGGACTCCTCACGGCCCGGGAGTCCCGAAGAGGCCCGCCGGTTTCGCAGCCTTGCCCCTTCGAACTCCCTGGCGTGCGCCCAGGCGATCATGGACTCGAAGGTGCCTGCCTCGCGGTCCGGCGGAGGGCGACGCTGTTCGTAGCTTCCGTCGGCCGCCATCTCCCAGGCGCAGCGCTGGTCGGCGAGCTGGAAGTTGAGCACGCGGCGCAGCTCCGCTCTGAGCGCCGGGTCCTCCACCGGCACGAGCGCCTCGACGCGAGCCCCCAGGTTCCGTCCCATGCAGTCGGCAGAACCGATGTAGTACTCCTCGGCTCCGCCGTTTCGGAAGTAGTAAATGCGCGAGTGCTGCAGAAATCGGCCCACGATGCTGATGACGCGGATGTTCTCTGACAGACTCGGAATTCCGGGCCGGATGCGACAGCTGTCGCGCACGATCAGGTCGACCGAGACTCCCTTGGCGGCGGCCAGGTAGAGAGCACGGGTGACTTCGGGGTCCTCGAGGGCGTTCATCTGGAACTGCAGCCTGCCGGGGTTCCCCTCGGAGTGCAGCTGCGTCTCACGTTCGATCCGCTCCAGGAGTGCGCGACGGAGGTGCTTCGGCGCCACGAGGAGCTTCCTATAGCGTCGTGCGGGACGGTACCCGGTGGTCAGGTAGTTGAAGAGCTCGGTGAGGTCCGCCCCGATGGCGGCGTCGCACGTCAGGATGCCGTGGTCGCAGTAGAGCCGCGCCGTGCCGGCGTGGTAGTTGCCGGTGCCGACGTGTGCATAGCGGCGTAGGCCGTCGTGATCCTGCCTTACCACCAGGATGAGCTTGCAGTGGGTCTTGAGCCCCAGAACCCCGTAGGTGACATGGATGCCGTGGGCGGACAGCGCGTTGGCCCAGCGGATGTTCGCGGCCTCGTCGAAGCGCGCCTTGAGCTCGATCACCACCGCGACCTGCTTGCCCTGCCGTGCCGCATGCACCAAGTCCTCGATGATGCCGCTCCCGGGTTCCATCCGGTAGAGGGTCATCTTGATGGCGTGCACGCGCGGGTCTCGCGACGCCTCGTGGATGAAGCGCTGCACGGAGGTGTCGAAGGCCTGGTAGGGGTGGTGCAGCAGGAGGGGGCCGTCGTCGCGTATGACGTCGAAGACCGGGCGATCGGTCAGCAGGTCGGGGTGCTGGACCGGGTGGTGCGGGGCGTCCTTAAGGTCGGGACGCGCGAGCTCGTGCAGCTCCTGCAGGTCGCGCCACCCCAGGGGCCCCCTGTTCTCGAAGACGTCGCGATCCTGGAGGCCGAGCTCGTGCGAGAGCATGTGCAGGCGGGCCGGGTCGAAGCCCTCGGCCACCTGAAGGCGCACGATCGGGGCCAGGTGGCGCTTGCGCACTCCGGCCTCGATTAGCTCGAGCAGGTCGTCGGCCGTGTCCTCGTCCACATCGTAGATCGCATTGCGCGTGACGCGAAAGACCTCGCACGCCTCGACCTTCATCCCCGGAAAGAGCAGATCGAGATTGTTCGCCATGACGCTCTCGAGCGGAATCCACATATCCGTCTCGCCAACCCTTGCGAAGCGAGCGATCGCAGCCCCTAGCGGGACCTTGACGCGGGCCAGCGAAAGGTGCTCATCGTTCCTGTAGCGCAGCGTCACCAGGAGATTGAGCGAGAGATTCGAGATGAAGGGGAAGGGGTGGGCCGGGTCTGTGGCCTGAGGTGTGACCAGCGGATAGATGTTGCGGAGGTAGTGTTTGCGGAGCAGGGTGCGCTCTTCCTCCTCCAGATCGCTCCAGTCGACAACCCTCACCCCCGCGGCTGCCAGCTCGGCCAGGAGCTCCACGGCCGTCGCCAGCTGCCGGGCCTCGAGCTTCCTAACGAGCTCGTAGCACTCTGCGATCTGCTGCCCTGGCGTGCGGCCATCGACGGTGCGCTCGGTAATCCCCGCCTTCACCTGCTGCTTCAGGCCCCCGATCCGCTTCATGAAGAACTCGTCCAGATTGGAGCCGACTATAGCGAGGAACTTCAGGCGCTCAAGGAGCGGGACTCGCGAGTCCGCAGCCTCGTGCAGGACCCGGAAGTTGAAGTTGAGCCAGGTCAGCTCGCGGTTGAGGTAGTACTCTGGACGGCTCAGGCCGGGTTGGCCGACAGGCTGCGGAAGGGGCGTCGGGTCGGCGGGCGTACGTGCCCCGGCGGCCGGTGCCGCTAGATTGGCGGAACCCGGAGGCGGTCGGTGTGTACTATCCGCTGGCTCCGAATTGCGGTGGCCGCCTGAGGGCGGAGCGCCGGTCTGGATTGCTGTCTTCGGCATCTGGCAAAACTATGGGGATGGCTCCGCGAGGCCATATCGCAGAGACTCGGTCGGCTTGACCGGAGGGGGTCGCTACAGACAATTTGGCCGCAACGTGGCTGCCTGCTAGGGGTCTGTCCACGGGGCACCACACACTACGGAGATGAGAATGGAAGCGAGTTCAGGATCACGATCGACGCTGCGGCTGGCCGTCCTGCTAGCCGCGCTCGCCGGCTCGGCGTGCGCATCCGCAGCCCCGGTATCGTTTGTCGGCGCCGTCCCCCCGGGGAAGGACGCGGCGTTCGAGTGCGCAAACGCCCAGCTCAACATGATGGGCTACACGATCGAGGACGGCAACGAAGGGGTGGGCTACGTGAGGGGACGCAAGCAGACCTCCGGGCTGGGCGTCCAGGTCTTTACGGGCGACACCTACCACGATGTGCTGACAGCCAGCGCCTTCGACAACCCCGCCACCGGCAAGACGCACCTAAGGGTCGTTGCCACGCGGATTATCGACGAGGACGCGAGCCTGTTTGGGCTGGGCGACGACGAGCCCGAGCGCGGCGAGAACACCACGGCTCCGTCGGAGACTGGCAAGGCCGACGCCCGAATGCTGCTCATGAGCTGCGGTGCATCCGACATCTCAGGTCTAGATCGCGGCGGCAACGCCCTCGCGCTTGAGGGCACGACGCCGCGGTCGCCGACGAGGGCTAGCGTGACGGTCGCGACTGACATCGACTAGTTCGACGCCGCTGGGTCGGCTCGCTCCACGTCGCGGCTCGCGCGAGGAGGAGGGGGGCATCTACCAGAGAGGCCGGGCCGTGTCGGCGACCGGGCCAGCGGCGCTGCTGGAAGCCGCCCGGGATAGTCCTCGTGGCTTCTGGGCGCGTGGAGAGAGCTGGGTTGCGCACGCGGCTCCGATCGCAAGCGCGGAGGTGTGGGCCGACGAGGGCGATCGGCGGTTCACGGTAGTTCGGGACGCGGCCGCGGAGCTCTTCGGACGCCTCGACGGAGAGGGCGTCGCCCGGGTGTACGGAGGGTTCTCCTTCTCGGCGGAGGGTGACCGGACGGTGTCCACCTTCCCGGCTGCGATCCTTCACCTGCCGGAAGTCGAGCTGAAGCACCGGAGGGGCGTGTGGACGCTCATGGCTCGCGGGCGCAGTCGTGCGGAGGCGGACGAGGCGTGGGATCGCTGGGCGGATGCCGTCGTCCACCGAGTGGAGCGACGCCATGCGCCGGGTATGGGCCCGGTGTCGTCGCAGCCCCTAGGCAAGCTCACCGAGGCCGACGGTGGCTCTCCAGAGGCCGCATATGGAGCCTGGACTCGGGAGGTGGAGGCCGTGCTCGGGCGGATCGCCGCGGGCGAGGTCGACAAGGTCGTGCTCGCCCGTGCTTTGGACTTTCGGCCGGGGCGCCGGATGGACCCCGTCGAGCTCGCGCTTGCGCTCTGGAGCGGGAATAGCCGCAGCCATGTCTTTTTCTTTCAGCCCGGGAAGGAGACGGCTCTGGTGGGGGCGTCGCCGGAGATCCTCGCGGAGGTGCGAGGCCGCACCATCCGTGCGACCGCGGTGGCTGGGAGCGCCCCGTCGCCGGTCTCCGCGGCCGAGCGGAGGCGCTTTGCGGTACGCCTCCTGGAGAGCGCCAAGGACCGGGACGAGCACGACTTCGTGGCTCGCCACATCGAGGGCACCCTGACGGATCTCGGGTGCCGCGTGCGGCGCGACGTGAGCCCCGCCGTACTCGACCTCGGCGCGATCCAGCACCTGGAGACCGGAGTCACGGCCGAGGTGCCACCGAGTGTGACCGCTTTGGAGCTCCTCGCCGCCCTGCACCCGACGCCCGCCGTCTGCGGCTACCCCCGCGACGCCGCCCGGGCGATCCTGAAGGAGGCCGAGAGCTTCGACCGCGAATGGTACGCGGGGCCGGTCGGATGGCTCGCCTCCGACGGCGACGCTCGCTTCGTGCCTGCGCTCCGCTCTGCCATCTGGAAGGGCGACTCGTGGCGACTCTACGCCGGGGCCGGGATCGTGGAGGGGTCCGACCCCGAGCGTGAATGGGAGGAGACGGAGCTCAAATTCCGCCCGATGCTGCGTGCGATGGCGCAGGCGCAGTGCGCGGGTGGGCACTCGGCCGCTGCAGGGAAATGACGGGCGGAGAGCTCAACTTCGCCTGGGCGCGAGCGATAGTGGAGGTGCTCGTCGAGTACGGCATCGAGGAGGTCGAGGTCGCCCCGGGGTCGAGGTCGGCACCCCTCGTCCTGGCGGCGCTCGCGGAGTCGAGGCTCCGGGTGCGGGTGCACCTCGACGAGCGTTCGGCCGGGTTCTTCGCCGTCGGGTACGCGCGCGCCCACCTGGGACCTGCCGCCGTCGTCACCACCTCGGGTACGGCAGTCGCCAACCTCTTGCCCGCGGTGGTCGAGGCCGACCACTCCGATGTGTCGATGATCGTCGTGAGCGCCGATAGGCCACCCGGGGTGCGGGGCGCGGATGCCAACCAGACGATTGTGCAGACGGGCATCTTCGGTGGCAGCGTGCGCGGCGAGTTGGATCTGCCGCTCCCGAGTGTGGAAGGGCTGCGTCAGGTGGGGCGGCGGTCGGTAGGTGGCCTTGTCGAGGCGGTGGTGCGGCGGGCATTCGGTCCTCCGGGCGGTCCGGTGCACCTCAATGTGCCCTTCGCGAAGCCGCTTCAGCCGCCATCGCCGGTGGGACTGGGGCTCCTCGGGCCCGAGGACCCCCGGAGGCAACGGGGGTCGCTCGAGATGAGGGCCGCCGCGCACCGTGAGGCTGAGCGCTCGGGGAGTAGGTGGCGCATTTCGGTCCGGGGTGCACGTCGCGAGCTCGGCGACCAGGGCACCCTGGTCGCCGAGCTCCTGAAGGGCTCGCGCAGGCCGCTGCTGGTTGCGGGCCCTGCCACCGACCCTGGCCTGGTGGGCCCGGCGACGCTTCGCTTTGCGGAGCGCCTCGGTATCCCCGCTCTCGCCGATCCGCTCTCCGGTGCCCGTTTCGACCGCCGCCTCGACTCTGCGGAGGACTCCCGGGGGAAGGGCGGACCGCCAACGATTCTCGGCGGATACGACCACTACCTGAGGTCACCACCGGTGACGGCGTTGCTCACCCCCGACCTGATCGTGCGGGTGGGCCGGACCCCCACCTCGGGGGCACTCGAGGAGGCGCTCGCGGTGTGGGGCGATTGCACCCAGGTGGTCGTCGACGACGGATCGCACCCAAAGGACCACCAGCGCCTGGCCGACCACTACCTGCGGGCACCCGCCGCCGAGCTGCTGGAGTGGGTGGCCGAGCGCACCCCCGCGCGGAGAGCAGGCGCTGGGTCCGACCCTGGCGATCAGTGGCGCGAGGGCTGGAGATGCGCCGAGACCGCGGCGTGGGAGGCGATCGCCGAGGACCTGGCCGATATCGACCACGAGGGTGCCTTCACCGCGGCGGTCGTGCGAGCGATGGTGCCCGGATCGACCCTCTTCGTCTCGTCGTCGATGCCGGTGAGAGACGTCGACGCCTACGCGCAGCCGGCGGCGCGGGACATACAGGTGCTCGGCAATCGGGGCGCGAGCGGAATCGACGGCATCGTCTCCTCGGTGATGGGGTGCGCCGGCGGGGGGGCTGGCCCGGTCGTCGGAATTGTCGGCGATATCGCCCTCTACCACGACATGAACGGACTGCTGGCGGCGCGCGACCGGCACCTCAACGTGGTAATCGCCTTGATGGACAACGATGGCGGCGGCATCTTTCACCTTCTCCCAATACGAGACTTCGAGCCGGCCTTCACGCCCTGTTTCGCGGCTCCGCACGGCCTCGACTTCCGACACTCGGCCGATCTCTACGGACTTCGCTACACAGAGGTGGCGAGCCCGGCCGAGATGGAAGAGGCGGTGGCGGCGGGGGTGCGGCGAGCAGGCACCGAGATCGTCCGGGTCGCGACCGACCGCGAGCGTAACCGGAGGAGCCACCTGCGCACCCGGAGGCGCGTGGCTCGGCGCGTGCTCGAGGCACTGGACAAACGAGGTTCATGAGCGCTTCCGTCTGGCAGACCGCCAAGAGCTACGGCGACATCACGTACAGGAAGCGGGACGGGGTTGCCCGGATTGCGATCAACCGTCCCGAGGTAAGGAACGCCTTCCGCCCCGAGACTCTCTCCGAGCTCCTCGATGCCTTCGGCGACGCTGGCGAGGACACCTCGATCGGTGTCGTGCTCCTGACGGGCGAGGGCCCGGCCAAGGATGGCAAGTACGCCTTTTGCTCGGGTGGCGACCAGCGTGTGAGGGGAGACGCCGGGTACGTCGGAGGAGACGGAGTGCCGCGCCTCAATGTCCTGGTCCTGCAACGGCTGATCCGCTCGATGCCCAAGCCGGTGATCGCGCTGGTCGCGGGCTACGCCATCGGCGGGGGACACGTGCTGCACGTCGTCTGCGATCTGACGATCGCTGCCGAGAACGCGGTCTTCGGCCAGACCGGCCCCAGGGTTGGGAGCTTCGACGGCGGATTCGGGTCGTCGTACCTGGCGCGGATCGTCGGGCAGAAGCGGGCGCGCGAGATCTGGTATCTGTGCCGCCAGTACGATGCCGCCGAGGCGCACGCGATGGGGCTCGTCAACAAGGTCGTGCCGGTCGGGGAGCTGGAGGAGGAGGGGTACAGGTGGGCCGAGCGCATCCTCGGGCACAGCCCGCTGGCGATTCGCCTACTGAAGTCCGCCTTCAACGCCGATGTGGACGGGCAGGCCGGACTCCAGGAGCTCGCTGGCAACGCGACGCTTCTCTTCTACCAGACGGAGGAGGGGAGGGAGGGGCGCGATGCCTACCTGCAGAAGCGGAGACCCGACTTCCGCAAGTACCCGTGGCTGCCGTGGTAGCGTTGGCGGGCAAGGCGGCGCCTCCCGTGGGGGCGACCCGGGCGGGGGCCTGGCTCATGGCGACGCGTCCGCGCACACTCTCGGCCGCCGCCGCTCCGGTCGTCGCCGCCACCGGCTTTGCCTTCGCAGACGGGGTCCTTGCGGCGCTCCCGGCGCTGGCCGCCCTCCTCGGTGCACTCCTGATCCAGATAGCCACCAACCTGGCGAACGACTACTACGACTACCTGAAGGGCGGCGACACGGGCGAGCGGCTCGGCCCGGTGCGCGTGACCTCGGCGGGGATTCTTCCACCTCGTGCGGTCCGGCGCGGCATGTACCTGGCGCTGGCACTCGCCACGCTGACGGGCGCGTATATGGTGGCCGTCGCGGGGTGGCCGATTCTGGCGATTGGCCTCGCCTCGATGCTGATGGGCGTCTGCTACACGGGGGGGCCGTACCCACTCTCGTACCACGGGCTGGGCGACGCCTTCGTCTTCGTCTTCTTCGGACCGGTCGCGACGCTGGGGACCTACTACGTGCAGGCCCGGCAGTGGTCGGTCGACGCGCTCCTGGTCGGCGTGGGGCTGGGTGCCTTCAGCACCGCAATGCTGGTGGTGAACAACCTGCGCGACCGCGAGACCGACGAGGCCGCGGGCAAGCGAACGCTGGCGGTGCGGTTCGGGGACACCTTCTCGGTTGTCCAGTACTTTGCGTCGCTCACAGCCGCGGGCATCGTGCCGGTCATCGGACTCGCCATGATGGGCTGGTCGCCGTGGACGCTCCTGTCGCTGGCCGGCCTGGCGGCCTGCCTGCCCGCGGAAGTGCGCGTATTGGCGGTGCTCCGCGCACCCGCGAGGGTGGACAGGCGCACCCTGAACCCTGCGCTGGGAACGACTGCGCGCGGGGTTGCGCTGTACGGCCTGGGCTTGGGAGTCGGGGCGATGATCTCGGGGCTTGGTGGGTAGCAGCCGGCAGTCCGTGGACAGTCTCGCGCGAGCACCGAGAGCGGCTAAGCGCCGGCGGTCCGAATGCCGTGGGAGGTCTGTCCACGGGATGCTAGGACCCTGGAATTGAGCGCCGAGGCCTCGCTGGCCCCGAGCCTCCCGGACACAGCCGAGTGCGCCTTGGCAGGTCGGGCGAGCCTCGATCCCGGGTCGGTCGCGCTCTCGTGGGATCGCGGCCGCATGAGCTACGGAGAGCTGAACCGTCGAGTCGAGGAGTTCGCGTCGCGTGTGCGCACGACGGGGATCGGGGGTGGCGCCGCGGTCGCCATTTCTGCTCCGTCGAGTCCGCGTACGGTTGCGGCGCTCTTCGGTGCGCGGCGGGCGGGTTGCGTGGCCGTGACGCTGCACGAGGGACTCGCGCCCGAGGAGCTCGAATACGCCCGCAGACTTGTAAATCCTAGTTTACATTATGACAACTACGGATTACACAGTGTTTCGCTCGAGGAGGCAGCTGGCGACGGCCCCAAGCCCTTCGCGTCCTTTCCTGACGTTGCCGTCGCGATCCTCACCTCCGGTTCCTCTGCAGCCCCCAAGGCGGTGGCTCTCACCGGCCGGAGTCTCGCCGCCTCGGCCAATGCGGTGGCGAGCCGCCTGGGACTCTCCTCGAGCGACCGGTGGGGTCTCTGCCTTTCGCTGGGGCACATCGGCGGCTTCTCCGTGCTGGAGCGTGCGATCGCGACCGGCGCATCCGTCTGCCTCTGGCCGTCCTTCGATGCGGGCCTGGTGACGCAAGCCCTGATGCAAGGCGAGGTCACCCACCTCTCGGTGGTGCCGGTCATGCTGCGCAGAATCATGGAGCGCCTCGGCACCAGGAGGCCACCGACCACGCTGCGCTGCGTGCTGGTGGGAGGAGCCGGGGCGCCGACCTCCCTCCTGGAGGAGGCGTGGGAGATTGGGATACCCGCGGCGACGACGTGGGGAATGACGGAGACTGCTTCTCAGGTGGCGAGCGCACCCCCCGCGCTTGCCCGCAGCCGTCCCGGGACGGCCGGGCCGCCGCTCGCCGGGACCGAGGTGCGATGCGACTCGGCCGGTCGGCTCCTGGTAAGGGGTCCGACGTTGGCCGCCGCGCTGGTGCGAAGGCCGGGCGTGGCCGCCGAGCCGACCCCCCTCGATCGGGAGGGATGGTTCGCGACCGGCGACGTGGGCCGCGTGGACGGCGAGGGGCTGGTGTGGGTGGAGGGGCGGGCCGACGACATGATCCTGAGCGGTGGCCTGAATGTCAGCCCGTCTCAGGTGGAGGGCGTTATCCAGGAGCTTGACGGAGTGAGCGATGCGGTGGTCTTCGGGGTGCCGGACGAGGAGTGGGGCGAGGTGGTGGCCGCGGTCGTCGAGGCAGACTCGTATCTCGTTGACGCTGATGGGGTGGACCGTCACTGCCGCCGCCGGATGGCGCGGGGACGCTGCCCGACCCGCATCGTGGTGGTCGACGAGCTGGAGCGCACCCAGACAGGCAAGGTGGTGCGTGCGGGGCTCGAGGAGCGTCTGGCGGTCGCAGCTGGAGGTGGACGGTGATCGAGGAGCTGCGTTGGCGCGGCCTACTCGCCGACGCCACCGAGCACGCCGCGGATGCGCTCGCCGCCGGCCAGGTCACCGGGTACATCGGCTTCGATCCTACGGCGTCTTCGCTGCATGTGGGTTCGCTCGTGCCGATCATGGGGCTTGTTCACCTGCAGCGAGCTGGGCACTGCCCGATCGCACTCGTCGGGGGCGGCACCGGCCTGATCGGCGACCCCTCGGGTAAGCTCGGCGAGCGGGCGCTCCTGGACCGGGCGCGGGTCGAGGAGAACGCAGCTCGGATCCACACCCAGCTGCAGGCGTTTCTGGACTTCGATTCGCGCGCTGCACCGGCCCGCATGGCGAACAACCTCGACTGGCTGGACAAGCTGGATCTCGTCGGCTTCCTTCGCGATATCGGCAAGCACTTTTCCGTGAAGGCGATGCTCGCCAAGGAGTCCGTGCGGCGGCGCATCTCCGACGAAGATGCGGGGATCTCCTTCACCGAGTTCAGCTACCAGCTACTGCAGGCGTACGACTTCTGGGAGCTGAACCAGCGCTTCGGATGCACCCTCCAGATGGGGGGCTCCGACCAGTGGGGCAACATCACGACCGGGATCGACCTCGTGCGCCGTCTGGGTTCGGTCCGCTGCCACGGCGTCGTACTGCCTCTGGTCGATTCGGCCGACGGGGTGAAGTTCGGCAAGACCGAGGAGGGAACCGTCTGGCTGGACCCGGAGCGCACTTCGCCGTACCGCTTCTACCAGTTCTGGCTGAACACCCCCGACGACCGGGTTGTGCGCTACCTCAAGATGTTCACGCTCCTGAAGCGGGACGCGGTCGCGGAGCTGGCGGAGGCGGCCGCCGAGCGACCCCACCAGCGGGAGGCACAGCGGCGCCTAGCGACCGAGGTGACGTACGCGGTGCACGGTGCCGACGGCCTGCAGGGGGCGGAGCGCGCTTCGAGGGTGCTCTTCGGGGGCTCGATCGAGGGGCTCGGCGAGGCCGAGATCGCCGAGGTCTTCGCCGATGTGCCATCGTCGGCGGTGTCGCGCTCCTCGCTCGAGGCGGGGGGCGAGTTGGTCGCGCTGATGGCGCAGGTGGGGGCGACCAAGTCGCGAGGCGAGGCGAGGCGGCTGATCCGGGGGGGCGGCGTCTACCTGAATGGCGAGCGGGTTGGCGACGAGGGCCTCGTGGTCCGGGTCGGCGATGCAATCGGGGGACGCTTCGTGGTGCTCCGGATGGGGCGCAGACGACACCACCTCATCGAAGTGGCGGGGGGGTAGCAGTCGGTGGACAGCCTGTCGCGGCCATAGTTTGCACGATGTAGTCGTCGTCGGTGCCGGCTTCGCCGGACTCGCCTTCGCGAGACGGGCGGCGGAGCTCGGATTGGCGGTCGTGGTGCTGGAGCGGCAGGCGAAGCCGGGAGATCGTGTCCGCACCACCGGAATACTGGTGCCGGAGGCGTGCCGCGAGTGGGGGGCGCCTCCCGAGCTGGTGCGCAGGATACGGCGCGTGAAGGTATACACGCCCACGCACCGATCCATCGAGCTCGAACGCCGGGACTACTTCTTCGCCGCGACAGACACTCCTCGCCTCATGCGCCACCTCGCTCGCGAGACGGTCGGGTCGGGCGCCGAGATCCGCTTTGCGGAGAGCTTCCGGGGGGCGACGGTCGAAGATCGTCATGTGCTCGTCAAGGGGACCGGGCTGCGATGCCGGCTCCTCGTGGGTGCGGACGGGGCCAGCTCCGTCGTCGCCGGGAGCGTGGGGCTGGACCGCAACACGCGGGTGCTCAAGGGCGTGGAGTGGGAGTTCGAGGGAGTGGACGAGACGGATAGGTGTCTTCACTGCTTCGTCGATCCCGAGTGCGCCCCTGGGTACATCGGGTGGGTTGTGCCGGGGGTGGGAATCACCCAGGTGGGGCTTGCCGTGCACAGCCGCGCACGCGCACGCCTGGCCAACTTCGTCGAGAGGATCGCCAGCCGCTTCGGGCTGTCGGACCGCCGGGTGGTGGCGAAGCGGGGCGGTATCATTCCGATCGGCGGTCTGCTGCCAAGGTTCTACAGCGACCGGGTGCTGCTGATCGGCGATGCCGCGGGGATGGTGTCCCCCCTGACGGCGGGTGGGATCCACAACGCCTACAGGTACGGCCGGATCGGCGCCGACGCCGCCTGGGCGCACCTTCGCGAGGGAGGGCCGCACCCGGGCGAAGCGCTGCGCAGAGCCTACCCGAAGGGATCGCTGAAGCGGCTGGCCAGGTGGGGCTACGACCGCCTGCCGGTTGGAAGGGCTCTGGAGGCGGGGATTCTGGCGCACACTCTGGGTCGCCGGGTCGCCGGTGCGGTCTTCTTTGGAAGGGGGGGCTCCGATACGATCGCCAGAGCGTCGGCCAGGGCAACGCCGTGAACCCCTACGGATACCGCATGGGGCTCCTAGGGGTGGGCGTGGTGGTCGTGGCCGCTCTGAGCGTCTCGGTCGGCGCCTCCACTGTGGGCCCGACGGATCTGGTGGAGCTGCTCCTGGGGCGTGGCGAGGACCCGGCAGCGGAGGCCATCCTCCTCCAGCTCCGGCTGCCACGCGCCGTGCTGGCGGCGCTGGTGGGGGGGGCGCTCGCGCTGAGCGGATGTGCCTTCCAGGCACTGCTCCGCAACCCGCTGGCCGAGCCGTACGTCCTGGGGATCTCCGGCGGAGCCGCAGTCGGTGCCGTGGGCGTGGTCGTCTCGGGGCTCGCCGTCGCGCTTCCCTGGCTCCTTCCCCTAGGTGCCTTCGCCGGGGCGCTCGGTGCGATGGCGCTGGTGCTCCAGATCGCCCGGAGCGCCTCGCGCGGGAGGCTCGACACGCGGGTGCTGATACTCTCGGGCGTAATCGTCGGGGCGTTCTTCAACGCTGTGATCCTCCTTCTGCTCCTCATGGTGGACGCGGAGTCCTTCCGCTCTGCGGTCTTCTGGATGATGGGCAACCTGGGGACCGCGGGCTGGGGTTCGAATGCGCTCCTGGCTGCGCTCCTCCTCCCCGCCGCCCTCGTGCTGCTGTCGCTTGCCCGTCCCTTCAACCTGCTCCTTCGCGGCGAGGAGGTCGCCCACCACCTGGGCGCCTCGGTGGCGCGCGTCAGGCTCGTCGCCTACTTGGCGGGGTCGCTGATCGTGGCGGCGGCCGTTGCCGCGGCGGGCGTGATCGGCTTCGTGGGGCTGATCGTGCCACACGCGGTGAGGATGGCGTGGGGTAGCGACCACCGCTTCCTGATGCCGGCCTCGGTCCTCGCCGGAGCTGCTTTCCTCCTCCTGGCCGACACGGCGGCTCGTGTCGTGGTGGCCCCGGTCGAGCTTCCCACCGGGGTGGTGACGGCCGTCGTGGGAGTGCCGTGCTTCGCGGCGCTGCTGATTCGAGGCGGGCGACGGTGAGCCGGGGAGCTCGCCCGCCCGACGATGGCGGGCGCGGGCCGACGCTGAGTGGCCGCGGCCTGACGTACAGGCACCCTCGGGCAGAGAGGCCAGCCCTCCTGGACGTCTCGGTGGAGGTCTTGCCCGGCCGCCTCCTCGCCGTGGCCGGGCCGAATGGTGCCGGGAAGACCACCCTGATCCGGGCGCTGGGCGGGCTGCTGCACCCGGAGTCGGGGGAGGTGCGACTCGGAGGCGTCGGGGTCGGTGGGCTAGGCGACCGCGATCGGGCCAGGATGCTGGCCGTGGTGCCTCAATCCGAGGCGTCCCCCTTCCCGGTGAGGGTCGAGGAGATGGTGGAGATGGGGCGCTATCCGCACCTGCGGCCGTGGGAGCGAGCCAGCCGCGGCGACCGTGCCGCGGTGGAGGGTGCGATGCGGCGGTGCCACGTCTGGGAGCTGGCTGGCCGGGAGCTGGACGGACTCTCCGGAGGCGAGGCCCAGCGGGTACGAATTGCCCGCGCACTGGCCCAGGAGGCACCGGTCATCCTCCTTGACGAGCCGACCGCCGGGCTCGACCTGCGCTACGCGATGGAGCTCTTCGGCCTCCTGGCGGAGCTGCGGAAGGACGGGCTCGCGCTCCTCGTCGTCACCCACGACCTGAACCTCGCGGCCCGCTTTGCCGATCGCATCCTGCTACTCGACCGTGGAGTCGTGAGAGCGCAGGGGCGACCCACCGAGGTGCTATCCGAGCCCACGCTGGAGCCCGTCTACGAGTGGCCGCTCAGAGTGGCTCGCCACCCGGGGCCCGGAGTCGACACGGGGGCCCCGCAGGTGGTGCCGCTCAGGAAAGACGATCCCTGACCGGCGCTGGCGGTGCCAGTGCCGGCAAGCGCGCCACAGGGCCCGTTGAGGATCCGGTATGGCTGTACGGCGGGTCAACGTGGCTGTATGGATCTTCGGTATGGTCGTACGGTCTGGCCATCAACGACCGCCGCCGCCGAGCTACCGGCCCGAGGAGCAACGCAGAGCGCAGCGGCCCAGCGCGGACGCAGCGCTGCTCCTGCCGTGGGAGCTTTGTCCACGGGCTGGTAGCTCACCGCGTCGCGCTACCCTGGCGGCCAGCTCGGGAGCGCCCTACCGGTGGTCCACGGCACGCCGGCCTCCTCCAGCCGCACCTCAAGGGCCGGCAGCTCCACCTCCACCAGCTCAACAAGCTCTGGGTGCACGCCCTCGAAGAGCTCCCGGGCGATGCGGTACTGCTCCCGATGGGTGCCAGTGGGGCCGTGAAGACCGCGCCAGTGCCCCCGCACGATCTGGTTCACCCTCCTTGCGATCCCCGGCATATCTGGCTCCGAGCGCGAGGTGCGTGTGGTCGAGCCGTTCAGAGCCTCCTGCAGATCCAGGAGGCGGAGCTCGAGAGACCGTGCATCTGCCGCTAGCTCGCCAGACGCTGCGGGCCACCCCTGCAGCGCTCGCCTGATCGCTCGGATCCTGGCCGCGGCCTCCGCAGCCACGCGCTGACTTCCCGCGACGGCGCGGAGCAGCTCGCCGGTCTCGCGCTGGAAGGCCAGCACCGCCGCCTTTTCCTGGGGCTCGATCGCCGGTTCGACGATCGGCCGGATTCGAAATCGCGTGGGCCCGGCGAGGATCGCCGTCTCGCCCTCCACCCGCCGCGAGAGCGTCACGGTGTAGCTGCCCGGGAGCGCCAACGGTCCGCTGCCACCCCACCCTTCACCGCCCCCCTCGTCGCCGGCAACTGGACCGTACCCAGGGTAGCGGTAGTCCCATACGGCCCGGTGAATGCCGCGAGAGGTAGCTCCGCGCACCACGTTCACCACCTGGTCGGCATCGTCGCGGATCGTCAGCAGGAGCTGTGGTGCCTCCTCGCGGTCCTCCTCGCGAAGCTCCTCCCAGGTGGGGTAGGGCGTATCCTCGCCATCGCCCTGGGCCTCGCGCTCGGTCGCCCGACGCCGAGCCTCTCGGGTCCTGAGCGTCTCGCCGAGCCAGTAGGTGAAGGTCGCCCCGAATGGGGGGTTCTCGGCCTGGTAGAAGTCGTCGCCGTTGGCGCCGCCCGGGTTCCACGGCACGTACATTTCGCCATCGGGCACCTCGAATATGTGTCCCTCCGACGCCAGGATCGCCTCCGACCCGCGCGCGAGCTCCCGCAGCGGCGTGTAGTCGTCCACGACGTACAGGCTGCGCCCGAAGGTGGCCGCCACCAGGTCCCCCTCGCGCCTCTGGATCTCCAGATCGCGGACCGAGATGGTGGGGAGCCCGCTCGCGAAGTCCATCCACGACTCCCCGCCGTCAACCGAGACGAATGCGCCGAACTCCGCGCCCAGGAAGAGCAGCCCCGGCTCGACCGGGTCCTGCGCGATCGCGAAGGCGGGACTGTTGTCAGGCAGCCCGTCGGTGATCGTCGTCCATGTCCGCCCCCGGTCCTCGGAGCGGAGGACGTAGGGCCGGAAGTCGTTCCGCTTGAAGTTGTTCACCACCACGAAGATCCCGTCTGGATCGTGCAGCGACGCCTCCACATCGTGCACGAAGCTGGTGTCGGGCACCCCGGGCAGGCTCTCGATCCGCCGCCACGTCTCGCCCCCGTCCTCCGTCACCTGCACCAGGCCGTCGTCGGTCCCAACGTAGATGAGTCCCGCCACCAGCGGCGACTCGGCTGCTGAGACGATATGCCCGAATGGCGAGGTCGACCGGTTCTTCCCGACCGCGTCGACGCTCCACACGCGCCCCATCACCTCGAGCTCGTTGCGGTCCATGTCGCGGGTCAGGTCGCCCGACACGGCCCGCCAGGTGGAACCCCGGTCGTCGCTCCGAAAGAGGATCTGGGCACCGAAGTAGAGGCGGCGGCTGTCGTGCGGCGACATGAGCAGCCCGGCGTCCCAGTGCCAGCGTAGCGGAGGACCGTCGGAGTCCGGCTGCGGCTGGATGTCGAGCCGCTCCCTGGTGCCCCGGTCGAAGCGCGAGAGCACCCCGTACTGTAGCTGCGAGTAGACGATGTCGGGGTTGTCGGGGTCGATGGCGGGATCGAAGCCGTCGCCGCCGAGCGTGACGTACCAGTCGGAGTTGCGGATGCCTCCCCCAAGGGTCTGCGAGGGTCCGCCGAGGGTGTTGTTGTCCTGGGTGCCGCCGTAGACGTAGTAGAAGGGCTCGTCGTTCGAGGTGGCGAGCTTGTAGAACTGGGTGATCGGCAGGTTTGCGAAGTGCCGCCAGCTCCCGCCGAAGTCGAAGGTCTCGTAGAGACCGCCGTCGGTGCCGACGATCAGGTGTTCGGGGTCGTCTGGGTCGAAGGCCATGGCGTGGAAGTCGACGTGCACGCCCCGTGTGGGGAGGCGGTGCCAGCCCTTGCCGCCGTCGTCGGACATCTCCAGGTAGGTGTCCATCGAGTAGATGCGGTCGAAGCGGTGGGGGTCTGCGTAGAGTTCGTGGTAGTACATCGCCGCCCCCGACTGGTAGTGCGAGGTGCGGCTCCAGCTCTCGCCCATGTTCTCGCTGCGGAAGGTGCCGCCTTCCCCCATCGAGGCCTCGACGATCGCGTAGAGGACATCCGGATCGATCGGCGAGATCGCCACCCCGATCTTCCCCCTGTCGCCCGACGGGAGCCCGCGGTTGATCTCGCGCCAGGTGTTGCCGCCGTCGGTGGACTTGTGGATCCCAGACCCGGGCCCGCCGTCGATCATCGTCCACTGGTGGCGCCTGCGCTGCCACGAGGTCGCGTACACTACCTCGGGATTGCGCGGGTCGAAGTGGACCTCGTTGACGCCGGTGTGCTCGTCGATCTCGAGGACGAGCTCCCAGCTCTCGCCGCCGTCGGTCGTGCGGTAGAGGCCGCGCTCCCCGCCCGCGGCCCAGAGGGGTCCCTGCGCGGCTACGTAGACGGTGCGGGAGTCGTCGGGGTGGATCGCGATCATACCGATGTGGCGCGATGTCTCCAGCCCCATATTGGCGAACGACAGCCCCCCGTCCACCGACTTGTAGACGCCGTCGCCGTATCCGACCGAGCGCTGGCCGTTGTTCTCGCCGGTCCCCACCCAGAGTGTGAGGGGGTCGCCCGGGTCGAGCGCGATGGCCCCGATCGAGTAGGAGCCGTAGTCGTCGAAGATCGGGGTCCAGGTGGTGCCCCTGTTGGTGGTCCTCCAGACGTTTCCGGAGGAGACGGCCACATACCAGGTGCTCCGGTCAGTCGGGTCGACGGCGATGTCCGCGATCCGCCCGGATGCGACCGCCGGTCCGATGCTCCGCCAGCGAAGCGACGAGAGCAGCTCGGAGCTGAGCTCGGCCGGGTCGCCGCTCGCGTCGCCGGCCTGGCCCGCCAGCGGCGTCGCAGGGGGCAGGTGGGGAAGCGCCAGCGCGAGCAGCACGGTGGCGAGGGGCGCTTTGGCGTGAGTGAACATCGCGGTGCCTCGGTCGAGTGGTGGAGGTGGGTGTGGCCGGCACACGTCGTAAAGAGAACACAGGCCCGCGGATAATCTCGCGCGAGAACCGAGAGTGGCGAAACGCTGGCGGACCGTGGACAGGCCCGGACGAGCACCGGGACGGGCGAAGCGCCAGCGGTCCGTGGACGGGCCCGGACGAGCACCGAGAGCGGCGAAGCGCCCCGCTGGCAAGGCGCGACGGTTTGTCCACGGGCCTCTGACAGGCCGGGCACCCGAAACGCACGGGCGGCGGCGGTGCGGGGATTGCCCTTGAGCCAAGGCGCATGCGGTGCCATGATGGTGCGACTATGGAGCAAACCCCACTGGTTGGCGTGATCATGGGATCGCGGAGCGACTGGGCGACGATGAAGCACGCCTGCGAGGTGCTCGAAGAGCTGGGCGTCCCGCACGAAGCCGAGGTCGTCTCGGCGCACCGCACCCCCGACCGTCTCTTCGAGTACGCATCGGCAGCCGAGGCGCGGGGCCTGAGGGTGATCGTCGCCGGGGCCGGGGGTGCAGCGCACCTGCCCGGTATGGTGGCTGCCAAGACCGTGCTGCCGGTCCTTGGCGTGCCGGTGCGGTCGCGAGCGCTACGGGGGATGGACTCGCTCCTCGCGATCGTGCAGATGCCGGGCGGAGTGCCGGTGGGGACGCTCGCCATCGGGGAGGCCGGGGCGCTCAACGCCGGCTTGCTGGCGGCACGCATCGTGGGGATCGGCAATCGAGCGGTGCGCGACGCTGTCTGCGAGTACGCCCGGCGACGCGAGAGCGAGGTGCTGGCCTCGGCCGACCCTCGGAAGCCGCCACGCGACCTGTCTTGAGCCCACTGGCCACCCTGCCGGAGCGCGGCCGGTGAGGGTCGGAGTGCTCGGGGGCGGACAGCTCGGGCGCATGTTGGCGCTCGAGGGAATCCCGCTCGGGAATCGCTTCACCTTCCTGGAGCCTGCGCCCCAACCTCCGGCGGCGGCGGTGGGAAACATCATCTCTGCTCCGTACGACGACCCTGTGGCTCTCGATCGCCTTGCCGACGCCGTCGATGTGGTCACCTACGAGTTCGAGAACGTCCCGGCGGCGAGCGCGCACCTTCTGGCGGAGAGGGTGCCGGTCTTCCCGCCGCCGGCGGCGCTCGATGCGACCCAGGACCGACTCGCCGAGAAGCGGCTCTTCGAGGAGGTGGGAATTCCGGTGGCGCCGTACCGCAGGCTCGATACACCCGCCGAACTCGGCGACGCCCTCGACGCGGTCGGCCTACCGGCAGTGGTCAAGACGCGGCGCTTCGGCTACGACGGCAAGGGGCAGGCGGTGGCGCGCACGGCGGCGGAGGCCGAGCGGGCGGCGACGGCCCTGGGTCCGGGGCTGATCGCGGAGAGCCACGTCCCATTCGAGCGCGAGCTGAGTGTGATTGGGGTGCGGGGGGGCGATGGGAGCCACGTCTTCTACCCGCTGACCGAGAACCACCATAGGGGTGGCATCCTGAGAGCCAGCTGGGCTCCCGCGCCCGGGCTGGAACGGGCACTCCTCAGGACGGCCGGGCGCTATGCGGCGCTCCTCATGGACCGACTCGAGTACGTCGGCGTGCTCGCCATCGAGCTCTTCGAGAGCCACGGCCGCCTAGTAGCGAACGAGATCGCGCCGAGAGTGCACAACTCCGGGCACTGGACGCTAGACGGCACCCAGGCGAGCCAGTTCGAAAACCACATCAGAGCCGTCACGGGGCTGCCGCTCGCGGCACCGCGAGTCCGAGCCTCCACCGCCATGCTGAACATCATAGGGGAGATGCCCGACGTAACAGCGGTTGCCGCCCTGCCGGGGGTGCACCTCCACCTCTACGACAAGGATCCCCGCCCGGGGCGCAAGCTTGGGCACGTCAACGTCGTGGGGGCCAACGGAGAGACGCTGGCCGACAGGGTCGACCGGCTGGAGCGGCTGCTCCCACTGGTCGACCGAAAGTAAACTTCGCTTAACAATGTGTAAAGTGAAGTTGACATAGCAGAGCCCCCCCCAACGCGCGGGGGAGCCTCCACCCATTGCCGCGGCTTGCTAGCCTTCTTCCACGACTGCAACGATCCAGATGTCCGCCGCGGAGAGGCCCCCGTGTCGGTCGCCGTGACCGTGACCGTAGCTTCGCCCAGGCCCACCGCCTCGAAGACTATCTCGTCCTTGCCCAGGCTCACCGAAAAGACGTCGGGGTTGCTACTTTCTACCGTAAACGTCATATCGTCGCCGTCAGGGTCCGCGCAAGGCACGTCTATGTCGCCAGCAGTGCCGATGGGAATAATGTCTTCCGGCGGAAAAACTGGCAAACCGGCGATCGATTGGAATGCATCACCGACACCTCAAACTCCTGCTCGGCGCCTGAACCCGCCAGGTCGGTCGCAGTGATTCGGCCGTGTAGACCAGGACATCAAGCGTGTCTGGATCCCGAAAAGAGTTGGTGACGTCTAGGCCTTTCGACGCTCCCACCAGTACGATGTCGTCCGGAATGAACCCAAACGGAATCGGAGGCTGGTTTGGCGGTTCAATGACCTCCTCTTCTCCGCAGCCCGCTCCCACCACGACGAGGAGGACTGCTGGCGAGCCACTTCGAAAACCACATCAGAGCCGTCACGGGACTGGCGCTCGACGGTGCTACGAGCCCGGGCTCCCACTGCCATGCCGAACACCATCGGGGAGATGCCCGACGTTACGGCGGTTGCTGCCTAACCGGGGGTGCACCTCCACCTCTACGACAAGGAGCCCCCGCCCCGGGACGGAAGCTCGGGCACGTCAACGTCGTGGGGGCCACCCGAGAGACTCTAGCCGACAGGGTCGACCAACTGGAGCAGCTGCTCCGGCTGGCCGACCGAAAGGGAACTGAGCCTTACACTGTCCAAGGGAGAATTGACATAGCGGAGGCGCCCCCCAGCGCGCGGCGGGGGGGGGGGGCACCCTATCCGCAGCCTGCTAGTTGTCTTCCTCTTCCACGACCGTAATGCCCCATTCGGCATCCCCGGTGTTGCCCTCCGTGTCGGTCGCCGTGACCGTGACCGTAGCCGTGCCCAGGCTCACCGCCTCAAAGTCGAATTTATCGCCTCTCAAGGTCACCGAAAAGACGTCGGGATCGCTACTCTCCAATGAAAACGTCATGTCGTCGCCGTCCGGGTCCGAGCAAGGCACGTCCTTTTCACCGGTAGTGCCGATGGGCCAAATGTCCGTCGGTGGGAAAAATTCGCATATCGGCGGTCGGTTGGGATATATCACCGTAACCTCGAACTTCTGCTCGGCGCTTTCGTCTTCCGGGTCGGTTGCAGTGACGGTAATGTCGGCTTCGCCGGCATCTTCGCCGGTGTAGGTGAGCACAGCACCTTCCATCTCCACCGTCACCTTCGACTCGTCCGACGATTCAGCCGTGTAGACGAGGATATCAAGCGAGTCTGGATCCTTGAAATAGTCCTTGACGTTTAGGCGTTCCGAATCTCCCACCTCTATGGTGTCGTCCGGAATGATCCCGAACGGAATCGGAGGCCGGTTTTCCGGCTCAGGGGGGGGAGGGTCGTCGCAGCCCGCTCCCACCACGACGAGGAGGGCCAGAAGCCCCGCCGACATCCTCGCTACCGCTCTCTGACAATCAACTACCATCGGTACCTCCTGGACGCAGATACGACACTTGCGGCGGAATCCCGAGAGTGGGCCGCCGTTCCCGATCCCGAAAGTAACGCACCCGCCGGGGTCCGTCCAGAGCGACCCCTCTGGTGTCGCCACGGTCGGCCCAAGGAGAACCGGTCACCGGATCCCGAGCTCCCGCCGCACGAACGGAAGCGCTACGGCCGCCCTCGAGGTGGTGGCGACTGCCCCCGGAAGCCCCCCTGGCCGCACTGAGGAGCAGCGCTGCATCTCCGCGGACCGCTTCGCCGGTCACGGTGCTCGTCGGGGCCTGTCCACGGACCGCAGCGCTTCGCCGCTCACGCTGCTCGCGCAAGATCAACCACGGACTGCTGGCGAGCCACTTCGAAAACCACATCAGAGCCGTCACGGGACTGGCGCTCGACGGTGCTACGAGCCCGGGCTCCCACTGCCATGCCGAACGCCATCGGGGAGATGCCCGGCGTTACAGCGGTTGCCCCCTTACCGGGGGCGCACCTCCACCTCTACGAAAGGGTACACCCAGCCCCGGGGCCGAAGCTCGGGCACGTCAACGTCGTGGGGGCCACCCGAGAGACTCTAGCCGACAGGGCCGACCAACTGGAGCGGCTGCTCCGGCTGGCCGACCGAAAGGGAACTGAGCCTTACACTGTCCAAGGGAGAATTGACATAGCGGAGGCGCCCCCCAGCGCGCGGCGGGGGGGGCACCCTATCCGCAGCCTGCTAGCCATCTTCTACGATTATAACGTCCGCAGTGGCTTCCCCGGTGTTGCCCTCCGTGTCGGTCGCCGTGACCGTGAGCTCAGCTGTGCCCACTGCCAGCGCTTCGAACGCGATCTTGTCCCCTGCCACGCTCACCGAAAATACTTCGGGGTCGCTACTCTCTGCCGTAAAGGTCATGTCGTCGCCGTCCGGGTCCGAGCAAGGCAAGTCAAGTTCGCCAGATAGGCCGACTGGAAAAGTAAAGGGCGGTGGCGGCGGGCCCCACACGCACTCCGGCGGTCGGTTGGGATATATCACCGTAACCTCGAACTTCTGCTCGGCGCTTTCGTCTTCCGGGTCGGTTGCAGTGACGGTAATGTCGGCTTCGCCGGCATCTTCGCCGGTGTAGGTGAGCACAGCACCTTCCATCTCCACCGTCACCTTCGACTCGTCCGACGATTCGGCCGTGTAGACGAGGATATCAAGCGAGTCTGGATCCTTAAAAAAGTCTCTGATGTTTAGGCGTTCCGAATCTCCCACCTCTATGGTGTCGTCTGGAATGATCCCGAACGGAATCGGAGGCTGGTTACATTCGGGAGGAGGGTCTTCCTCTTCGCATTTGTGGATCTCTTCTTCTCCGCAGCCCGCTCCCACCACGACGAGGAGGGCCAGAAGCCCCGCCGACATCCTCGCTATCGCTCTCTGACAATCAACTACCATTGGTACCTCCTGGACGCAGACCGAACACCTTGCGGCGGCATCCCGAGAGTGGGCCGCCGTTCCCGATCCCGAAAGTAACGCACCCGCCGGGGTCCGTCCAGAGCGACCCCTCTGGTGTCGCCACGGCCGGCCCAAGGAGAACCGGTCACCGGATCCCGAGCTTCCGCCGCACGAACGCGAGCGCGGCGGCCACGCTCGATGCGGTGGCGACCGCCCCTGGAAGCCCCCTGGCCCTGTCGAGATCGCCCAGGAGGACGATCGGGCGACGATAGGCAGTCGCCAGCTCCACCTCGGAGGCAGTGCCGACACTCCCCGGGAGGGCGACCACCACGTCCGAGGTGAGCACGTTGACATGGTTGCGCGAGAGGGGGTCGGCCCCCAGCCTCCCCAGGTGGGTCCGGATGGGGATCTCAACCCACCGGTTCGGGTACGCGGCCGCAGGCCCGGTCTCCGGAGTGCCCTCCATCAGGGGCAGCACTCCGATCACGAGGCCGACCCGGTCGCCCACCTCGGCGAATGCGCGCGACACCGCCGCCATGACACCCGGCCCCCCGCCCGTCAGGAGGTGGACCCCCAGGTGCGCCAGGCCGCGCCCTAGGGGTTCGGCGAGATCCCGGTGGTCGTGGGCCCCAGCGCCCATCACCCCGACCACAGGAAGGCGACTGGTCACCCGCCCTGCCCTGTCAGGGGCCCACCGTCACCGCACAGCGTTTTGGCACGCACGCCGGGATTCTAGTAGCTTCGCCGGTGGGCGTCCAGAATGGAGGAGCAACAGTGCGGCGACAGCCGTTTCCTAGCAGTCCGTGGATAATCTCGCGCGAGCACCGAGAGCGGCGAAGCGCTAGCGGTCCGTGGACGGGCCCGGGCGAGCACGGAGACCGGCGAAGCGCCCCGCTGGCAAGGCGCGACGAAGCGGTCCAGCGGGGATGCAGCGCTGCTCGAATGCCGTGGGAGGTTTGTTCGCGGGCTGCTAGCCTTGCCGCGTTGGCCCTCAGCATTCTCCTGCCTGCGCTGGCGGCTGCGCAGGCGCCAGTCTACGTGCGCGTCACGCCCGAGATCAACATGCTGCGCGTCAAGCACACCAAGGCGCTTACCGAGTCGGCGGGAAAGAGCACCGGCACTGGAAGCGGGACTGGTGCGGACTTCGTCGCCGGGATCGCGATCGGGCACCTTGGTGCCACCGAACGCGGTCTGCTCGTGGGTGGCGAGCTGCAGGGGCTGATCTCGTCGCGGCGGACCGTCGGTGGCACGATGGAACCCCAGGGAAGTGGCGCGGGCAGGGTGGGGCTGGGCAGATGGGAGTTCGAGAACAAGGTCGGTGTCGGTGTCAGCGGCTTCGTTGGGCGCAAATTGCGCTCCCGCAACCTATCCAGCTACCTCGTGGCGGGTTTGCGCCGGTGGTCGACGGAGATGGCCTCAGTGCAGTTGTCCGGCTTCGGGGCCATCGGCGAGTTCACCGACCGCCCGGAAGACGGCGTCGTGCCGCGGTGGTCGCTGACCGTTGGAATCGGCCTTACCGTCCCGGGCGAGCGCCCGATCGACATTCGCCTGCGGTACGAGCGGTCAGGTGTCGCCGGCTACAGCAAGGACCACACGTTCGACCCGGAGTCGCAGGAGGTGGATCCAGAGGAGGTCACATGGGACTACAGCTTCTCCGCCAGCGGGATCGGACTTCAGATCGGCTTCGGGACAGGGTAGCGGAACTCACCCCCGCTCCTGCACCCGTGGACTCTCCCCCGGGGGCATCCGAGCTGCGAGGCACTAGTCGCCGACAACCTCCGTCAGCATCTCCTCGTTGTAGCCGACGGCGAGGGTCGAGCCTACGCGCAGCGTGGGGGCCCTGAGCTTCCCCCACCGACTCACGATCTGCGCGGCGACCTCGTCGCCGGATGCGCCTCCCTTCGCCGCCAGGTCGAAGTGCAGGAACTTACGTGCCTTCGCCACATACACCTCGGCGGCGCCCCCGAGGAGCGAGACCGCCTCGGAGGCATCCACCGGGCTCTTCCTGGCGTCTCGCGTCTCCACCACCGCGACCCCGCTTCGCGCAAGAAACTCCTGCGTACGCTTGCAACTCCGTCACCCGGGGCGGTGGTACGCCCAATCGACCCTTCTTGTCACCCTCTCCTCCTGCTTGCTGCCGGGCTGGTCATCGGCCGCCGCCGGGCCCGGGCAGCCCTGTCGAGACCGACACCTCCATGCCGTCCATCATTGGGAGCTCGGTCCCGTCCCAATCCCGGACTATCGCCTTGATGACGCCCGTCTCCGGGTGAGTGACCACGGCGACCGGGGGGGCGCTCCCCCGAAACACCTCGTCCGTCCCCTCTGGCCCGACTAGCGTCACGCGCTCCAGGCCCTCGTCCCACTCGGGGTCGTAGGGGACGAAGAACACGAAGGTGCTGCCACCGTGGTCGGTCGGTAGGGGCGCGAAGGAGAAGGCGAACTTGCGCCCGCCATCGGGACCCAGACCCTCGACGGTGTAGGGACCTGGCGCACTCGGCATCTCGACCGGTCCGCGCAGCAGTATCGCCGGGTCCAGCTGGAGGCGGCCCTCGTAGACGCTGCCCCACACGACGAGCACGTCCCGGCGCTCAACGGAGCCGTTCAGAACGACGCCGGCGTCGCCGTCGAGCCGGTGCGTGGTGGCGCGGTCGAAGTGGTAGTCGCTAACCCACACGGGTTCGCAGTACGACATGACGTCGAGATACTCGGAAGGGTCCTTCAGCTCGTGGTTGTCGTTGTCGTAGCCCCACACCCCGATGCGCCCGCCTCCGTGCGGATAGTCGGGATCGGGCCCGCCGGCACCGCCGCAGGGGGCGTGCCTGAGGTTCATGTTGTGCCCGACCTCGTGGGTGTAGGTGTCGGGATCCGCTATGCCGACGCTCCATGGCACGGCGAAGTTGGCGATGCCGAGGAGGCCAAAGTACGGCCTGGCGATAACCCCGTAGTAGTACCCGCGCCGCCCCTCCTGGATATTCAACGCCTGTATCTCGTCGAGCCAGGTCAGCCATCCACTCCAAGTGCGCAGGTTGGCGCTCGTCCAGAAGGTGTCGCGCACCTCGACCTCAAGGTCCGCCGAGACCGGCAACAGGTTGCGCGTGAGGTGCATCTGCTCGGAGTTGGGGCCTATCCCCTCCAGCCAGGTGTAGACTTCGTAGTCGGGGTCGTTGATCATCAGGGTGGGGACGAATACCTGGCGAAAGGTCTGGGGCGCCACGACGTCGAGCAGCGTATCTCCCGACTCGGGGTAGCGCGTCTGGCTGCCCTCGGCCACGGGAGTTCCACACATCGGGTCCAGCTCGATGGCCATGCCCGTCCCGTCCTGAATGTGCTCGCCGGGGACCAAGAGGTTGTACGATCCCTCCAGCGTCGACTCGTCCACCTCCAGGGGAATCCCGACCCTCTCGGTCAGGACCATCGTGTCGAGGACCGTCTCGTCTTCGCGGTGCAGAGTGACCCGGATCCCGGAGGCGGCGCTGTTGGCGACGTCGCCCGTCATGAAGACTCGCAGCAGGGCATCCCTGCCGGCGATGAGCCGAGTGGAGTTCTCCGCGTTCTGGGCCGCCTGCGTCAGGTAGATCAGCGGTGCCGAGAGCTGCAGGGGGGGGGCGTTGACGTGGAAGATCGCGTCGCCCTCCATCTCGCCCATGCTCGCGGTCACCACCACCCTGCCGGCACCCCTCCCGGTCATCACCAGGTCGTCTCCTATCCGGGCGATCGACGTGTCCGACACCTTTGCCGAGATCTGCGCCCAGCTGGGGACGGGCATCAGGGCACCTTCCTGGTCCCTGACCCGGACCTTCAGCTGCACCGGGGTGGCGCTCGCGACCTGAGAGCACTGCGGCTCGACCTCCAGGGTGGTCGGGATTCGTTCGGCATCCAGCGCGAAGTCCGAGCAGGCCAGCAACGGGACGCTGGCCATGACGATCATCTTTCTCATGCACACCTCCAGTGCTCCTTTCGAGCCAGCGCCTCTGGCCAGCTCAGTTCACCGCTCGCCGCCTGCCCCTCCCGCGCCCCGAAATACATGCCCACACCTCCGTCGTACCCATACCCCGCTGCCCGGCCCCGGTTCCCCCGCATCCCCGCTGGATCGCTCCAACCGCCTCCATGCCGTAATGTATGGGACCCTCCTCGCTGCGGAAAGATAGCACCTGACGGTGACAACCGACCTCCAGCGGGCTGCCGCCGCCCGCTTCGCCGCCGCCCTTGCGGATACCGGTGGCCGCGACCCGCGCGACTACTACCGCGACCGCCTCGCCGAGCTGAAGCAGTCGAGTCCCGCAGGGTACGCCGAGATCGTGGCATACTACGAGGACATGCTGATCCCGTCCATCGTGGAGCAGGGGGTCGATCCGATCGCCGCATGGCTGGCATTCGGGGTGCGCCTTGCAGAGGCGACGGCCCCGGGGCGGGCGGTGGCGGTGGACCGGAAGGGGCGGTCGTCCCCCTATTCGCCCCCCGGCGAGCCGGTGGACATGTTCCTTCACCTGCCCGAGGACCGGCGGACGCGCGCTCTCCTCGTCGGACTTCCGCCCGAGCCCTCCGGAGCTCAGATGGCGACGTACGAATGGCTGGTGCTCGGTCGGCGGGGCCCTACTGGCAGCCCGCGGAAGAAACCCTGACGGCATTCGAGGCGCGCTGCATCCGCGCTGGACCGCTACGCCCTCGGTGCTCGCCTGAGTTCATCGACGGAGTGCCGGGAGATCCTCCAGCATGTAGGCGACCCCCCACGCCCCGAGCCCGAGGTGGGTGGCGATCACCGGGGTGATGGGCGACGTCAGGATATCGCACCCTGGGTAGCGCGCTGCCAGCTCCTCCTGCATCTCCGCGGCAACTTCGGGGGCGGCGGCGTGCACTATCCCGAAGCGCACCCGCCTGGCCTTCGGCGGGATTGCCGCCGCCACCTGGTCCAGCATGAGCTGCCGGGCTCGGCGCGTCCCACGGGCCTTGCCGAAGGACTGCACCGTGCCGTCGCCGCCGAGTCCGAGTACCGGCCTGACTCCCAGGAGGCCGGCAAGCCACCCGGCGAAGTGGGGGACGCGCCCCGAGGCGATCAGGCGGTCGAGGGTGCGCACGGTGAAGAGGATCCCCGACTGTCGGCGAATCCGCTCGACTTCGGCGACGATCTCGTCGGGGGCGGCTCCGTCCTCCGCCAGCTCGGCCGCCCTCAGCGCGAGGAGCCCGGTCAGGATCGAGGCGGCCTTGGAGTCCACGAGGCGCACATCCACCCCATCGAGGAGCTCCGCGCCGCTCTCGGCCGACCGGATGGTCCCCGACAGCGAGGACGCCACCAGCACCGCGACGATCACCTCTGCCTCGGTCGAGGCGCTCCGGAAGCCCTCCATGAAGTCGCCGGGCGGCGCCTGCGAGGTGGTCGGTAGCGGTCCCTCCGCGGCGAGACGGGCGTAGAATTCATCGGGCGTAATCTCCACACCGTCCCTGAGCGTCGTGTCGCCGTCGATCAGCAGCATCGGGACCGTGTGGATCCCGTGCGCGCGCTTCACCGCGTCGGGGAGGTCGGACGCGGAGTCCACCACGATGCCCACTGGCCTGCGCACGGCTCCGGCAGCTGCGCCTCGGGCGGCCTCGTGCTGTGCGAACATGTCCTCGGCCTTGTGGGCGGCGACGGTGCCCAGCGTCCTGCAGTAGGCGACCGCCGCCTCCGGCGAGTCCGTGTGGAGGTGGACCTTGATGAGCTCGCCGCTCCGGACGACGAGCAGCTCCTCCGCACCGTCGGCGAGGGCGGCCCGAACCTCGTCCTCGTCCGGCAGGGCGGGGCCCTCGACGAGGATCTCGGTGCAGTAGCGTCTGGTGCCAGACCCGAGAGAGTGTCTCGCCGCTCCGATCGGCGACCGCTCCCGGGCCCCGCTGGAGGGTGCTGGCGCCGCCACGCCATCCCGTCCCTCCGCGACCAGTCGGGCGACGCCCTTGATCATGGCGACGAAGCCCTGGGCGCCCGCATCGACCACACCCGCCTCGGCGAGCACCGGGAGGAGGTCGGGCGTACGCGCCAGCGACTCCGTGGCGGTCTCCAGTATGGCCTCCACCGCCACGGCGAAGTCCCGCTGCCCCTTCGCCGCGACCTCGGCCGCCCTCGCCGCTGTCTCGCGCGCCACGGTGAGGATCGTGCCCTCGACCGGATCCTGTACCGCCCCGTCGAGCTTTCGCGATCCGGCAACGAGCGCCTCCGCCAGATCCCCCACGGACACCCGGGCGACCCCCTCCAGGTGGCGTGCGCACCCCAGGAGGAAGAGCGATAGCATCACGCCGCAGTTGCCGCGGGCCCCGAGGAGCGCGGAGTGGGCCGCCGCGGCCATGACCTCGTCGGCGCGGTCGCTCCGGAGGGTGCGCAGCCCGTCGTGGACAGCCTCGACGGTGAGGCTCAGGTTGGTGCCGGTGTCGCCATCCGGCACCGGGAAGACGTTGATCCGGTTCAACTCGCCCTTTTCCAGCTGGGCGCTCCGGCAGGCGGCGAGGAGAGCGGTCCGCAGCCGCCGCCCGTCCAGGTAGGCGATGCGTGGCCTTTCGTACATCGAGCGACCTCGGCAGACTCGTGCGAGATTAGACACGAACTTCCACTACCGTACTCCACGACCTGCGCTCGGGCAACGTCCACATGGGATTCACGGCTATCAACCCGACGAGCGGCGAGATGCTGGCCCGCTACCCCTTCGCCGAAGGGCGCGATGTTGAGGCGGCGGTGGAGATGGCGGCCGTAGCGCAGCGATCGTGGCGGCTTGTCCCGTCAGAGGAGCGGGCGCAGCTCGTCGGGGCGGTGGCGCAGCTCTTCCGGACCAATCGCCAGAGGCTCGCCGAGATCGTCACGATGGAGATGGGCAAGCCGCTCCGGGAGGCGCTTGCCGAGGTCGACAAGTCCGCGCTTGCGTGCGAGTACTACGGCGATCTTGGCGCGTCGTTCCTGCGCGATAGGGTGGTTGAAACCGAGGCTTTGCGGAGCCTGGTGACGCTGCGTCCGCTGGGACTTGTCCTTGCGATCATGCCTTGGAACTTTCCGCTCTGGCAGGTGGTGCGGGCGGCCGTTCCGGCGCTGGTGGCGGGAAACGGGGTGCTGCTGAAGCACGCCCCGAGCGTGCCGGGGTGCGCCCTGGAGCTGGCGCGCCTCTTCGGCCCGGCGGGCGGTCTTCCCGAAGGGCTCTTCGCGAACCTCTTCGTCGACGTCCCCGAGACCGGCGCCCTAATCCGGGACCGGCGAGTGAGCGCCGTCACCCTGACCGGAAGCACTCGGGCAGGCCGCAGCGTGGCGGCGATCGCCGGGGCAGCGGTGAAGCCGTGCGTGCTCGAGCTAGGGGGCAGCGATCCCTACATCGTGCTCGAGGACGCGGACCTTGCCCGGACGGTCGAGGCCTGCGTGACCGGCCGTGTCGTCAATGGCGGCCAGAGCTGCATCGCCGCCAAGCGCATGATCGTCCACCGGGGGGTGGCCGACGACTTCGCCGACCAGGTAGTGGAGCGGATGGCCGGTCTGCGGATCGGCGACCCGATGGCCGAGAGGACCGACGTTGGTCCCCTAGCACGGGAGGATCTGCGCGACCACCTGGCGGGGCAGGTGGGGCGGAGCGTCGGGGCCGGGGCCCGCCTGAGGCTGGGCGGCAAGGTCCCCGACGTTCCCGGGTGGTACTATCCTGCCACGGTGCTCACGGACGTTGCCCCGGGCATGCCAGCGTACGACGAAGAGACCTTCGGGCCGGTCGCCTGCATCAGCGTGGCCGAGAGCGAGGAGGAGGCGATCCGACTGGCCAACGACAGCCGGTACGGACTCGGGGCCGCGGTCTTCACCTCGGATCTGGAGCGGGGAGAGCGCATAGCGCGTGGCGCAGTCGAAGCTGGGGCCTGCTTCGTCAACGACTTCGTGAAGTCCGACCCGCGCCTTCCCTTCGGAGGGATCAAGGAGAGCGGCTTCGGCCGCGAGCTGGGCGACTTCGGGATCCGCGAGTTCGTAAACGTCAAGACCGTGCAGGTCGAGGGGTAGCCTTAGAAGTCTGTCCACGGGCTGCTAGCAGTCCGTGGGTAGTCTCGCGCGAGCACCGAGAGCGGCGAAGCGCTCCGCTGGCAAGGCGCGACGAAGGGTTGGTAGCAGCGCTACCGGCCCGAGGAGCAACACAGAGCGAAGCGAGGGACGTTTGCATTGTAAACCATGGATTACATATTGTAAAGTGTAGATTACAGTTTGGACAGGCGAGCAAAGCGGTCCAGCGGAGATGCAGCGCCGCTCGAATGCCGTGGGAGGTCTGTCCACGGGCTGCTAGGCGTCCGCTCCCGCCGCCACGTACAGCTTGCCGCCACCCTCGCGGAATTCGCGCGCCTTGTCGCGCAGCCCCTCCTCCACCGCCTCCGACACCCCCAACCCCCGCGCGAAGCGGCGCACGTCTTCGCTGATCCTCATCGAGCAGAACTTGGGGCCGCACATCGAGCAGAAGTGCGCCACCTTGGCGCCCTCGGCGGGTAGCGTCTCGTCGTGGAACTCCCGTGCGGTGACCGGATCGAGCGACAAGTTGAACTGGTCCTCCCAGCGGAATTCGAACCGCGCCTTCGAGATCGCGTCGTCCCACTGCTGCGCGGTGGGGTGGCCGCGCGCGAGGTCCGCCGCGTGCGCCGCAATCTTGTAGGCGATCACACCGTCCTTCACGTCGTCGCGGTCGGGGAGCCCGAGGTGCTCCTTGGGCGTCACGTAGCAGAGCATCGCCGTCCCGTACCACCCGATCATCGCCGCGCCGATCGCGCTGGTGATGTGGTCGTAGCCGGGCGCGATGTCGGTCGTCAGCGGCCCCAGCGTATAGAACGGCGCCTCGTCGCACCACTCGAGCTGCTTCTCCATGTTCTCCCTGATCAGGTGCATCGGGATGTGCCCCGGCCCCTCGTTCATCACCTGCACATCGTGCTCCCAGGCGATCCGGTTCAGCTCGCCCTGCGTGCGCAGTTCCGCGAACTGAGCCTCGTCGTTGGCGTCGGCGATCGAGCCGGGGCGTAGCCCGTCGCCCAGCGAGAAGGAGACGTCGTACTCGCGCATGATCTCGCAGAGTTCGCGGAAGTTCGTGTAGAGGAAGTTCTCCTTGTGATGCGCCATGCACCACTTGGCCAGGATCGATCCGCCGCGCGACACGATCCCCGTCACCCGGTCGGCGGTCAGCGGTACGTAGCGCAGCAGCACCCCCGCGTGTACGGTGAAGTAGTCCACCCCCTGCTCGCACTGCTCGACGATCGTGTCGCGGTAGAGCTCCCAGGTCAGCTCCTCGGGCACGCCGCCCACCTTCTCCAGCGCTTGGTAGATCGGCACGGTGCCGATCGGAACGGGCGAGTTGCGGATGATCCATTCGCGCGTGGCGTGGATGTTCCGCCCCGTCGACAGGTCCATGACCGTGTCCGCGCCCCAGAGCGTCGCCCAGCGCAGCTTCTCCACCTCCTCGTCGATCGACGACGCCACCACCGAGTTCCCGATGTTGGCGTTGATCTTCACCCTGAAGCCGCGCCCGATGATCATGGGCTCGAGTTCGGGGTGGTTGATGTTGGCGGGAATGATGGCGCGGCCGTGCGCCACCTCGTCCCGGACGAAGCGCGGGTCGAGCCCCTCCCGGATCGCGATGAACTCCATCTCGGGAGTGACTTCGCCGCGCCGCGCGTAGTGCATCTGGGTGACGGGGCCGTTGCCGCGACGGGTGGTGCGGCGCAGTCCGGGGGGGAACGCGAGGGGGTCGTCGCGCCTGCCGGGGGTGAGGGGGGCGGAGCGGCCCCTGACGCGAACGTCCCGCGCGGTGATCCAGGCCTCGCGGAGCGGGGGCAGGCCTTCGCGGACATCGTGGCCACGCGGTCCGCTGGTGTCGTAGACGCGAAGCGGAGGCTCGCCACCGGAGAGGGATATCTCCCGCATGGGGACGCGAATGCCGGCGGGGCCGTCGACGTGGACGCGGGTGGAGCCGGGGAAGACGTCGTCGTAGGCGGCGGGGGATGGGGGCGCGGAGTGCTGAAGCGGGGCGGCTGGCTCGATCATGGCGCATTGGTCTCCACCGGCCGCGGCGTCGTCGCCAGAGGAAGCGGCTGGCCGCTGGCGGGGTGGTTCCCGCCCAAGCCGCGCTTCCTACGCCGGTATCAGCCGGATCAGGTTCTGGGGTGCGGTCTCAATCCCGCGAGCGCATCGTACACGTTCTTCGCGTAGTCCGCGCCCACCGGATGCCCCCGGCGACCGGGCGTAAGATAAGGGGAAAGGGTATCGGCCGGGCCATCTCCCGAATCCGCGCATCCCACGCCGCGATGCGTTGCCGCCACGTCGCCAGCACCGGATTCGGCGGCCCGGCTCGGCAGCCGCCGACCAGGCTCACCCTGATGGGGCCGTCGCCGATCGTCTACGCGAAGATCGGTCGCCCGTCGTGCGAGCGGCCGATCTTGCGATTTCCGAGTCAACCTGCCTACCCCTCGGTTACAACAACATCCTCGGTCCTCGTGAACTTCACCTGGTGGCCGCAGAGCAGGCCCTGGTAGGTATTCGCCACCTTCGGGTCGGACGGACCGTCACCATCAACGATCTCCGCGGTGAGCGTCAGGTCGATCTCGCAGTTGCCGGAACGATCCTCGAGCGCCCACTTCAGCCCACCCTTGGACGAACCCTCGACGCGATCCAGCACGAATTGAACCTGGTATATCGTGGCTCTCTCGCTGACACTGGGGTCTCCGTCCAGAGTGAACTCCCTGTCGCCGGCGGTGGTCTTGCAGCCGCTGGGAGTGGTCTGCGCACCAAACACGATCCGAGTCGTATCCGCCGCCACCGTGTCCATCGAGAACTCGGTGACTACCATCGTCACCTGACCCCCTTGCGGGCAACGATAAACCGCACCGTTCTCCGAATTGCTGATCAGCTTCGTGGAGTCGCCCAGAAGCGATGCCATCGACTCCCTCGAGTCGAAGAGTGCGATCGCCTCCTCCTCCGTAATCCCTACCTCGGGCTCAACCTTGTCTTCCCCGCACGCGGTCGCGGCGAGAGTCAGAGCGATCGCCGACATCAATAGTCTTGCTGCCTTCATTCTGTGTCCTCCTGTTGTTGTCCGGTCACTGTTTCGCGGCTGCCCGGCCGTCCCTGGCCATGGCCTGCTACCCTCGGATCGGACCGAAGATCCGAGTGCCGCCAAGCGAGATTTACCCCACCGGTAGGGGTTTGTTCCCGTGGTGCCGGTGATGCGTGCCGTCGACTCTTGGGAGCGAGTGTTCTCATCACCCGGAGGCGACAGCGGAAGGACCTCCTCGCAGCCGGATCCGGCACCGCCACCCCAGTGGTGATGTGGATTCGGGTTCCACACCAGGATATCCTCTCCGAGCGCACCCGCGCGCAGATTCGACAAGGGTCCAATGGCAACTAGAGTTTACATTATGTAATCCATGATTGACAATTACTCGTTGTGTGCGCGGGGTGACGCCCGACGCTGCCGGTGTGGCGCTCGACCCCGCCAGAGCGCATCTTTGCCGGGTGCCGAGCGACTCGCTCCGCCCTGGAGTGCCACCCACCCCTTTGCCGAAAGGACCCGCCGCCGATGCGATGGCTGATCTTGGGCGCGGCCTTCGCGCTCGGGGTTGCGGGGTGGTCGGGGGGGCGGCAGGGCGCTCCTGCGACCGGGGGCGGCGCCGCTCGGGATGGTGCCCAGCTCGTGGCCGCCCTAGGGTGCGGCGCCTGCCACACGGGGGTTGCCGAGGATGGGGCGATCAGGAGCGCGACTCCCCCCTTCGGAGAAGGCACCCCGACGCTCGCCCCGGCCTACATCTTCCACTACCTCGCCGATCCCCGTCCGGTGCGACCCGACATCGCGCCTGCAAGGATGCCGAGCTTCGACCTTGACGAGCGCCAAAGGCTGGCGCTCGCCCTCTTCGTCACCAACGACCGGGAGATGCGAGGCGTGGACGATGCGTTTCGGAGCGCCCACGAGCGTCACCCGGAGACGGACCGGGAGGAGGGGCGGGGGCTCTTCGAGGCACTGGGCTGTGCAAGCTGCCACCTTCACCCCGAAGCCTCTCCGCGTCGCGTGGCGCCGGACCTCGCTGCGGCCACGCTTCGGCTACGGGAGGAGTGGATCGAGCGCTACCTGGCCGACCCGGCGACGGTGCGCCCAGCCGGTCCCAGGCCCGGCGAGGGGGGACAGATGCCGGACTTCGCCCTGGTGCGCGACGAGATTGCGGCCATTGTCGCCTACCTGCGCGAGCTGGGCCAGCAGGCGGCGCGGCGCGACGGAGTTCCGCCGCCTCCCTGGGCACCTCTCGAGCTCTCGCCCTTCGCGATGCGGAAGGCCGAGGCGCTGCTCGTGGAGAAGTGGAGCTGTCTGGGTTGCCACCAGCTCGGCGACGAGGGGGGGCGGATCGGCCCCCGGCTGGACGGGATCGCGGAGCGCCTTCGACCCGAGTACCTGAGGGGTGTGATCACCGATCCGGCGGCGCTCGCGAGCGGTACGATCATGCCCGCCTCGCTGGAGCGGAGCGACCGCATCGACCTCGTCGCCTCGTACCTGCTCCGCCGAGGCGGCAAGTGGAGTGGCGGAGAGAGAGTAGCGCACCACGCCCCGCCGACCCCCCCGGAGGCCGCTCCCGGCGCCGAGCTCTACCGGGGAAGGTGCGCTCCGTGCCACGGTCCGGCGGGCGAGGGAGACGGATTCAACGCTCCCTACCTGCCCGTTCCCCCGACCGCTCACAGCGACTCCGCCGCAATGTCGCTCCGGCCCGACGACACCCTCTACGACGGCGTGCACGCCGGTGGCTGGATTCTGGGCAAGAGCCGCCGCATGCCGGCCTTCGGGGCGTCGCTGACTGACGCCGAGACGAGGGATCTGGTGGCGTACATCCGTACCCTCTGCCGATGCCAAGGGCCTGCCTGGGCGCACGACGGAGCCCCTCCCGGATGAGGAGTCGGCAGCTTGCACCGGCCTTCCTTGCGGCGCTCGCCGTCGGTTGCGGGGACCGGGGTGGAGACGCTGGTGGCGATCTCGACGCAGAGCTCCCGAAGGATGTCGAGGCCGCACGGGCCGAATTCGCCGGCGCCGAGTCGTGCCAGGGCTGCCACGCGGAGAAGTACGGGGCATGGGCGAGCTCTACGCACGGTCGCGCCGGGGGCGAGCCGAGCCCAGAGACGGTGATCGCCCCCTTCGACGGCACCCCGATCGTCTTCAGCGACGCGACGGTGGTGCCGATGGCGGACTCGGTTGGCCGGTATGTCTTCGTGGTTCGCCAGGAAGGGCGGTCTGAGCGGCGGCTGACGGTAGACGGAGTGGTCGGGGGCGGCCACCTCCTTGGTGGGGGCACGCAGGGCTTCGTGACTCGGGTGCTGGACGGCACGGCGCGGTTCATACCATTCGACTACTCGCGCCAGCTGGATCGCTGGTTCTGCAACACCACCGGCCGTCGCGACAAGGGTTGGGTTCCGATCACCACAGAGCTGGCGCTAGCGGACTGCGGCGACTGGCCGCCGTACCGGGCAATCGGTACGGTGGCCACAATCGTGAACTGCCAGGGCTGTCACGGCAGCCAGATCACGACGCGGCTGGAGCCCGGCCAGGGATACCGGACCGAGTGGACGTCGCTCAGAATCAACTGTGAGTCGTGCCACGGACCCGCGCGCCGCCATGTCGAGACGATGACCGCGGTAGCCTCCGGCCAGGCTGTCGCGGTCGCCGACATCGGTCTCGCCAGCCGTGCCACCGACGGCGTGGAGGAGTCGCTCGAGGTCTGCCTCCAGTGCCACGCGTTGAGGATGACGATCCAGGACGGGCACCTGCCTGGAGAGCGGCTCTCCGACTATTCCTCCCACCTGCTCTCGCTCTTCGAGGGGACGAACTACCTGCCCGACGGGCGGATTGCCTTCTTCGCGTACCAGGGCACGCACCTCTCGTCGTCGTGCTATGTGGACGGCGCAATGACGTGCGTCAGCTGTCACGAGCCCCACGGACTCGGCTACTGGGACATCAACCGCGCCCCGCTCGCCGGCGTGAACGACGATCGCCAGTGCACCGGGTGCCACGCCTCGAAGGAGGTGGATCCGGAGGCGCACACCTTCCACCCGCCCTCCTCGGCCGGCGCACGTTGCGTCAGCTGCCACATGCCCTACCTGCAGCAGCCGGCGGTCGGGGACCAGGTGCCCTTTGCGCGCTCCGACCACACGATCCCGGTGCCGCGCCCGGGGCTGGACGATAGACTGGGGCTGACGAGTGCCTGCCGGGGCTGCCACGAGGATCGGAGCGAGGAGGAGCACCAGCTGCAGGTTGAGAGTTGGTGGGGCGATCTCAAGCCCCTGGGGCCCGTAACGGAGGGCTTGCTCTCGCTCGGCAGGACCACCGGCAGGGCGCTGGCCGCACGCCTGCTCCTGCACCCCGAAGAGCCGGGCGTCAGGACCAAGGTCCAGGGGCTGCTTGTCTTCCTGAGGGGGTGGGTGCGGCCGGGCGCGGCTCTCGACAGCCATGCGGCCGAAAGCATACGGCGAATGGCGGAGTCGCCTGATCCCGACCTGCGGGCGCTTGCCCTGGCCGCGTTGTATGTGGCCGACCCTAAGGGCGATGCCCTGGAGCGGGCCCTTCGGGAGCCCCTGGCGACGCGTCGCAGATTTGCCTCGGCACTGGGGATCCTGTCGCAGGGTATGGATGCTCGCGGCGACCGCGAGGGTACCGAGAGCGCGCTGCGTGGCGCCCGGCTGGCGCTCCCCGGCGACGCGTCGCTGGCGTTCGCGCTGGGGACGGCCCGTGGGGGCGGCGGTGAGTACGGCCCCGCCATTGAGGCCCTCGAGGAGAGTCTCGAGATTGACTCTGCCCAGCCAGCGCTGTTCGTAACTCTGGGCGTGGCCCGAAAGGAGCTCGGCGACACAGCCGGGGCGCTCCGGGAGTTCGAGCGGGCGATCTCGCTGAACCCCTACGAGGGCCAGGCGCACCTGCAAATTGGCAACATCCGCATGCGCGCCGGCGAACTGGCCAGCGCGATCAGCGCGTACGAGAGCGCCATCGCGGGGACGCCGGAGCTGGCCCGTGCACACCTGAATCTCGCCCTGGCGCTCGCGCGTTCGGGACGCCTGGAAGAGGCTGTCCTCCACGGTCGCGACGCGATCGCGCTCCAGCCGAGAGAGCAGAGCTGGCGAACGACGGTTGCTCGCATGGAGGCGGCCGCGGGGATGGGGCAGCCCCGCTGAGCACGGGAGTCGGAACCGCGACCCGTCCGGGAAGTGGTCTCCGGGCCTAGCAGCCCGCGGACAAACCTCCCACGGCATTCGAGCAGCGCTGCATCCCCGCCGGACCGCATTAGCTCGCACGTCCGTACTGTAATGTATGCTTTACATTGTGTAATCCAAGGTTTACATTCCCATACCCGTGGCCTCGCTCTGCGTTGCTCCTCGGACCAATAGCGCTGCGGCTATTGGCCCTTGCGGTCCGCAGGTGCACCCTGGCGGCATTCGAGGGGCGCTGCATCCGTGCTGGATCGCCTTGCTCTGCGTTGCTTCTTGGGCGAATGGCTCCGCCATGCGCCCCGCAAAGCGCCTTGCCAGTGGGGCGCTTCGCCGGTCTCGGTGCTCGTCCGGGCCCGTCCACGGACCGCCAGCGCTTCGCCCCTCTCTGTGCTCGCCCGGGCCTGTCCACGGACCGCTGCGCTTCGCCGCTCTCGGTGCTCGCGCGAGATTGTCCACGGACTGCTAGACCGGGCTCTGCCTACATCTCCCACACCAACATCAGCTGTGGGTTCGCCTCGTGCTTCTCGGTGCCCAGCTTGTTGAACCAGAGCAGGCCCTCGACCCCAAGCATCAACCCGCTCTCTCCGCCGATGTCCCATCTGAGCTGGGGCTGGCTGAAGAGCGCAACCGGGAAGTTGGACGATCCCGACTGGTGCTCGGCGAAGCCAGCGAAGGAGAACGACTGGCCCGCGACGGCGAAGGGCAGCAGCCAGACGACGGAAGCGATGAGGTGGTCGTCGCGCTTGGCATAGCGGTCGCGCCCAAAGACTCCCCCGCCCGCGTCCATGGCCAGCGCGAAGTCGGTGGTGAGGAACACGAACCCAGGCACGCGCCAAGCGATGCGAAAGCTGGGCAGCCACTGGCGAAAGTTGTCGTCGGCACCGAACGAGGCGCCCGCCACCACTCCGAAGTCCAGGATCGGGCCGAATCCCAGATCGGCCCCCAGCACCTTGCCCAGGCTAAAGTTGGCGAAGAACTCGCCGTATGCGTCGTCGTCGTTGTAGCCGTCTAGGTCGTCGTCGTCGGCTAGGTCGATGAAGAGGAATACGTCGCCGTACCTCCACTGCTCGTAGTGCTGCACCGTAAGGACCGTGGTCCGGCTCGAGGTGGACTCCCAGGGGTTGACGTGCTCGCCGTAGAGCAGATTGAGCTCCGTCTGGGCCAGCCCGGCCGCTGGTGCCGCTACAGCCCAGAGGATCGTGGCGCCAAGGCGGCGAACCAGTGCCGGCCTCCAACCGCTGCTGCGCATCGGCGAAGCTGACCGTAGCATGTCGGATCTCCAGTAGCCTGAGTTAAAACGAACGCCGCCCGCTCGATGATCTGCCGTGGCGCGAAACGCCGGTGCCGAGTAACCCCGACGCCCCCGGGGTGTCGGTCACGTGCTCGCTAGCACGCAATATCCGTAGAGCCTGAGCGTCTCGCGCCAGTCCTCCGGGTAGTCGTCCACCATATCGCCGAGGCCGTAGCGGTGCCCCAGGCGGAAGAAGTGCCCCGACTCGGCCACCCTCAGCGGGGTATGCTCCTCGAATACCGAGAGGTCGGGGAATCCCGTCGGGAAGGAGGCGCGCATCGCGGCCTCGACGCCCTCGAGCCTGCGTAGATCGGCCTCCTCCAACAGGTCGCGATTCTGCAGGTCGGCCGCCATGTAGTCGAAGGCGATGCTCATCCTAGGGAGCGCGCTCGCCAACCGACCGAGGAAGGGCATCACCTCTCCGACCGGCAGATACATCGTGTTCCCCTCCCACACCACGAGCGTGGGCGCGTCGAGCTCCAGACCTGCCGTGGCCAGCTCGTCGGGCAGCTCGACCTCCAGGTAGTTGTGCGGCACCGACGGCGGCGGATCCAGACCGTGGGCGCCGAGGACGGAACGCTTGAAGTCGACTACCGGTGCCTGGTCGACCTCGAAGAATCTGACTCTCTCGTCGGCGAGGATGTGGGCGCGCATGTCGAATCCGCCTCCCAGAAGCACCACCTGGCGTGCGCCGTTCTCGATCCCGCGTTCCACGTACTCGTTGAAGAAGCGGGTGCGGAAGCGGACCATCGTGGTAGCCGGGGGGAAGGCGGCGTCGAGCGCCCTGGTCGCGACGACCGCGGGCTCCGATGCGAACCAGCGGGCGTAGGGGTCGTCGAAGAGGCGGACCGCCTGGTTCCGCTCGTTGGCACGAATGGCGGCGATCACGAATGCGGTTGAACCGATCTCGTCTATGTCGCTCATATGATCGTGGAGTCAATCAGGGGCGGGTGGCGGCACCGCTCGCAAGGCGTGGCGGTGCACGGCGCCCAAAGATAGCCTACCTGCACGCGAGGCGACGCCGACCGCTGGCACCAGCGGCCCGTGGACAGCCTACCTGCACGTTGCGGTGGTCGGCGGGCGGGCCATAATTCGGTTACAGGCAGATGACGCACGACGAATACGTCCGACTTGACGCCGTGGCGCTCGCGGCGCTCCACGACTCCGGCGAGGTCACGGCACGCGAGATCGCCGAGCTGGCCGTCGAGCGGATCGAGCGGGTGAACCCGATGATCAACGCGGTCGTCCACCGGATGGACGACGAGGCGATGGCGGTCGTGGCTCGGACGCCTCCCGAGGGCGTGTTCGCGGGAGTGCCCTTCCTGGCCAAGGACCTGATGAGCGACTACGCTGGACACCCCACCTCCCAGGGCAGTCGCTTCCTGGACGGGACCGTCGCCGAGAGCGACACCCAGCTCGCACGGCGGGTTCGTGCGACTGGCGTCAGCGTGCTCGGCAAGACCAACGTGCCCGAGTTCGGCCTGCTTCCGTGCACCGAGCCTCTGCGCTGGGGCCCCTGCCGCAATCCCTGGGATCTGGATCGCACACCGGGTGGCTCGAGCGGCGGGGCGGCGGCCGCGGTGGCTGCGGGCATCGTCCCGATCGCGGGTGCGGGCGACGGTGCTGGCTCGATTCGCATTCCGGCTTCGTGCTGCGGGCTATTCGGGCTGAAGCCGACGAGGGGGCGCGTCCCGTCGCGCAGCAGGTGGGGGGCCTCATGGCGCGGTGCCGCAATCGAACACGTGCTCACGCGCTCGGTGCGGGACAGCGCGGCGATGCTCGACGCCACCCACGGCCCGGACCGGGGGGCGCGATACCGCATTCAGCGGCCCAGGAGACCCTATCTGCGCGAGATCGAGCGCGATCCCAAACGGCTCCGCATCTACTGGACGACCGAGCCGACGCTGGGCGACACGGTGCACCCCGAGTGCATTCGGGCAGTGGCGCGCGCGCGGGTGCTCCTGGAGGATCTGGGCCACGAGGTCGTGGAGGGATGGCCGCAGGTGGACCGCACCTCCTTTGGGATGGCCTTCATGCGGGTGGTAATCGGAGAGCTGGGGGCTGAGGTCGCACAGCTGGCCGAGTGGGTCGGGAGGCGGCCCCGGCGGGGAGAGCTGGAGCCGCTCACCCGATGCCTGACCCTCCTGGCGACCGCCGTCTCGGCCCGCGAGTACGCCGACTCGCTCCGCGCTCTGGATCGCTACGGGTACGAGATCGCGGGCTTCCTGGGCCCGGCGGAGCTCCTCCTCGGCCCCTCCGTCGCGTCTCCTCCGCCCCGCATCGGTGCCCTTGGCCCGCAGCGCACGGAGCGGCTCCTGCTCAGGGCGCTGGGCGCAATCGGGTCCGGACGCCTCGTCCAGCTGACAGGCCTCATCGAGCGCATCGCCGAGAGCGCCTTCGACTTCACCCCCTGGTCGCCGCTCTTCAATGTGAGCGGCCAGCCGGCGATGTCGGTTCCGCTACACTGGAGCGCAGAGGGACTGCCGGTTGGGGTGCAGTTCGCCGCGCCGGTCGGCGACGAGGCCACTCTACTGCGTCTGGCGGCCCAGTTGGAGCGCACCCGTCCCTGGTTCGACCGGATCCCGTTGGGGACTGCTAGCGGAGGAGCGCCTGCGTGACGACGAAGTGGAGGAAGCCGCTGACGAGCGAGGACCCGTAGGGGTTCAGCATTTTTCGCCACTGGGTCGTGACGAGGACCGCAACTCCGGCGAGCGCTCCGTATCCCGACGCACGGAAGGCCTTGGCTCCGAACCCGGCGCTCGCCGCCGGCGCCCCCACGAGCGCCCAGGGGATCAGCGGCGCCGCCCAGCATCCCGGCGCCACGGACAGGTCCAATGTTGGCTTACTGAAGCCGCAGGCGTCCTTCAGGGTGTAGGCGGTGGCGAAGTAGCCGGCCATCGCCGCGATCAAGGTGAAGCCGACGACACCCCGCGCGAGGGTGTCGTCGGCTGGGGCGGCCAAGTCGCCCGCCAGGTTGGTCGGGGGGGGACCGAACCGAGCGCCGCCGATGGGGATCCGCACTGGGATCCCGTTGTAGCCCGCACCTTGGCCCCCGGGGCGGAGCGGACTTCGCGCGGCCTCCGCGATCGCCTGATCCAGCGGAGCTGCCGTCCCCCCCGGGACGGGGCTCTGCGCCGTGCCGAGCGCCGGTAGGGCGCTGCCAGCCGAGACAGCGATCACCAATGCCGCCCGTAGCCTCCACCACTCCCGAACCATTGCCACCCCGGTCTTCGGTAAACGCACAGTCGTCGCTAGCGGCCCGCGGACGAGCCGCCCAAGGCATCCGAGTGGCGCTGCATCTCCGCTGGATCGCTTCGCTTGCCTGCCAATAGTGTAATGTATGGTATACAATATGTAATCCATGCTTTACAATGTTCGTGCCCTAAGCTTCGCGTTTCCTTCCCAATTTGATGCCGGCCCGCACGGGATGCAAGGACGGTTGGCAGTCGCGGCAGAGCCGTCGTGCGCCAAACGACCACCCGCGACCTCGCCTCTGCCAAAGCGGCAGACCCCGACTGCCTGCAGACGCCCAGCGCGCTGTCGTCCTCGGAAGCATGCCAAAATGGCCGCCTTCGAGCTGGCACGGACCGTGCGATCGTCGTGGGCGCTTGCCCGTAGGGGCGCACAGTCAAGCCACACTCGCTTTCCGGACAAAGGAGCAAAGCAATGTCACTGACCAAGCATGGTAGCCGCATCAGCCACTGGGCCGACCTCGACCTTCTGGCCAACCGGATGAATCGCCTCTTGGGCGACTCGGGGATGAGGAACCTCACCTACGGTGCCAACTGGGTGCCCCCGGTGAGCGTCGAGGAGAGGGACCGGGAGATTCTCCTCACGGCCGAGCTTCCGGGGATGACGGAGGATCTGGTCGAGATCACCCTCGAGAACAACGTCCTGACCATCTCGGGCGACAAGCGCGATGTGCGCCAGGAGCGCGGCACCGAGGGCAAGTATCACCTCGTGGAGCGGTCCTTCGGCACCTTCCGCCGCTCCTTCACTCTGCCGCGCACAGTGCACGCCGACGGAATCACGGCCGACTTCGACCACGGCCTCCTGACCATCCGCCTGCCGAAGGCCGACGAGGCGGTGAGCAGGAAGATCGAGCTCTCCACAAAGGAGATCGCGAAGGGGGACGCCGCGCCGGCGTAGCCGCGGGGATCGCCCCGCGCACCAAGCGGGGGACACGGGGTCCGGGCGTAGCAGTCCGCGGACAATCTCGTCCGAGCACCGAGAGGGGCGCTCCGCCGGGCGAGTGCCGTCGGGGTACTGTTCGCGGGCCGCCTCGCTGGCAAGGTGCCTCGCAGCTCGAATAGCGGCGCTATTCGTGCAAGAAGCACAGCAGAGCGAAGCGGTCCAGCGCGGATGCGGCGCGCCTCCTGCCGTTGATTCCCACGGCTCCCGGGGGAGGTTTGTCCCGGGCTGCTAGTACCGGTAGCCCTCCGGCTTGAAGGGACCCGCGACAGGCACGTTGATGTACTCTGCCTGATTTGGCGTCAGCTCCGTCAGCCTAGCCCCTACATGCTCGAGGTGCAGTCGCGCCACCTTCTCGTCGAGCAACTTGGGCAGCGTGTGCACGCCCAGCTCGTACCCCTCCGCCCGCTGGTGGAGCTCCATCTGCGCCAGCACCTGGTTCGAGAAGCTCGCCGACATGACGAAGCTCGGATGCCCCGTCGCGCAGCCCAGGTTCATCAGCCGCCCCTCGGCGAGCACTAGAATGCTCCTCCCGTCCGGGAAGGTCCACTCGTCGAACTGCGGCTTGATCGTCCTGCGCGACGCCTCGGACGCCTCCAGCCCGGCCATGTCGATCTCGTTGTCGAAGTGGCCGATGTTGCCGACGATCGCCTTGTTCTTCATGCGGCGCATGTGGCCGATCGTCACCACGTCGCGGTTGCCTGTCGCGGTGATGAAGATGTCGGCGCTCCCCACCACGTCGTCGAGACGCGCCACCTGGAAGCCCTCCATGGCGGCCTGCAGGGCACAGATCGGGTCGATCTCGGCGACGATCACCCGTGCGCCCTGCCCCCTGAGCGCCTGTGCGCACCCCTTGCCGACCTCGCCGTACCCCATCACGACGGCGGTCTTCGCGGAGAGCATCACGTCGGAGGCGCGGTTGAGGCCGTCGATCACCGAGTGTCGGCAGCCGTAGATGTTGTCGAACTTGGACTTGGTGACCGAGTCGTTGACGTTGATCGCGGGGAAGAGCAGGGCGCGCTGGCGGGCCATCTCGTAGAGGCGGTGGACGCCGGTCGTGGTCTCCTCGGAGACGCCCCGGATCTCGGCCGCGGTTCGTCGCCAGCGCTCCGGGTCGATCCGAAGGTGCTCCTGAAGGAGATCCAGGATCACGCCCCACTCCTCGCTATCCGATCCCGGGTCGAAGTCGGGGACCCTTCCGAGCCGCTCGAAGTGGGCGCCCTTGTGCACCAGGAGCGTCGCGTCGCCTCCGTCGTCCAGTAGCAGCGTGGGTCCGCGACCGTCCGGCCAGACGAGCGCCTGCTCGGCGCACCACCAGTACTCTTCGAGCGTCTCGCCCTTCCAGGCGAAGACAGCGGGGCCGCGGGGCTGATCCGGCGCGCCATCCGGCCCGACCACCGCCGCTGCGGCCGCATGGTCCTGGGTCGAGAAGATGTTGCACGACGCCCAGCGCACCGACGCCCCGAGATCGACTAGCGTTTCGATGAGGACGGCGGTCTGCACGGTCATGTGCAGCGACCCCATGATGCGAGCCCCTGCCAGCGGCTGGCTCTGCGCACACTCGTGCCGGATCGCCATCAGCCCTGGCATCTCGTGCTCCGCGAGGCGGATCTCGTTTCGCCCCCATTCGGCGAGCGAGAGGTCTGCCACTCTGAAGGACGGACGCTGAATGCCGCGTGCGGCCCGCGGGCTGGCGGTTGCGGTCTTCATGGGGATGCCCCCTCCTATTGTGGGTTCCAGAGTGAGGAAGGTAATCTAGAGCACCACTTGTCACCGGACTGCTGGCAGCCCGTGGAGCGAAAGCGAGGGCGAACTATGACGATGCGGCCACGCCTTTCTGCGTGGATACTCGGTCTCGCCCTGAACGTGCCGCCCCCTGGGATGGCCGCCCAGGACTACCAGCTCCCCGACTCGCTGGCAAGGCTCGGCCTGCCCCGCGATCCCGGGGAGGTTCCGCGTCTCGTCGCGGCGGGGAACCTGCCGGTCCAGTATCTCCTCAGGGTCGTATGTCCCTCCGACGGCGGATGGGCCGGCGCCGTCTTCGACGCACTCGAGGAGGCGGCCGAGGCGGATAGCGTGGTGCGTTCCGAGCTGGCCGATGGCATGGGAGCCAGGGTCCACTCCAAGGACATCTGTCTTGACGACCTGCCCCGCTTCGAGTCGTGGCTGGCCGGCGAACTGCGCCGCCAGTGGAGCGACGGCGTTCTGAGCGACGAGGCCGACGACTCGAACCCCGAGCCGCTCTTCCTGATGAGCTATATCTCGCTCTCGGAGGACCCGGCCACTCGCGCCCTTGTTCGAGACATCGCCACGGACTCCACCGTCACCGATGTCTGGCGCAGCCAGGCCGCCAGGACCTTGATCGCCCAGCGGTACGGCAATGATCTTGGGGGTCGCGACCGTGCCAGCGACCCACTCTACCTGGAGGCCGTCCGTTCAGTGCTGGCCGATCTGGAATCCGGCCCCCCGCTGCCGGAGTTCTCGAGCCAGATGGAGGAGTGGCTCGGGATGTTGGAGGCGGAGCGTGAGCGTGAAGAGGCCCTGAGAGTGGCGCGCGAGGAGGGTTGGGCCCGGCCCGAGATCCCGGAGCAGTGCGTCAGACTCTTCGTCCCTGCACGGATGGCTAGCAGCGACAGCTACTTCTCCGAGCTGATGAGTCGCCACTACCCGGAGGAGATGAAGGGGATGGGCCTTGGTGGCACAACAAAGTTGCAGCTCCAGGTCGACGAGCAGGGCAAGGTGGACAAGGCGAGAGTGGACGAGAGGTCCGTGAGCGGGCATTTCGACCACGCAGCGCTCACGGTGGCGAGACAGCTGAGATACTCGCCGGCGCTCATGTGCAACAGGCCGATACGGGATGTGGTCACGCTAACCCTGACCTTCTTCCCGAGTCGCGAGTAGCCAGCCGTAGCAGTCCGTGGATAATCTCGCCCGAGCACCGAGACCGGCGAAGCGCCTCACTGGCAAGGCGCGACGAAGCGGTCCGGGGATGCCACGCCGCTCGAATGCCGTGGGAGGTTTGTCCACGGGCTGCCAGGCAAAGCCGCGACAAAACCGCGCCTGGCTGGCCAGCGAGGTGCGAGAGCTACTATCCGCCGCGCGGCTTGGCCTTGCGCCCCGTGCTCCCCCGCCTGGAGCCGGACTTGGAGCCCGAGCCGCCGTCGCTGGTCGGCGCGCGGCGCACCTGCTTGCCGCCACTGGTGGCTGCCGTGCCCCTGGGGGCGCGATACCCCTTCCCCGCGACGATCCGGCCGCCTTTCGCGCGATCGGTGTTCGGCGCCACGGTGACGACAACCGGCGCGTAGTATCCACCGTAGCCGCCCCAGTAGCCGTAGCGCCGGTAGCCCCAGGGGCCGTAGTAGGAGGAGTAGCGGTGGTAGGGCGCACGCCACCCGCCCCAGTAGCCGTGACGGCCGCCTCCACGGTCTCGCCGGTCGTCCCGCAGGGCGAAGTGCTCCGGGAAGGTGACGGCCACGGCGATGTCAATCACGGCAACAGGGACGCCCGCCTCCTCCAGGCGCAGGAGACCCTCCGCGTCCAGATCCGCAACCCGCTCACCCGCTTCGGCGAGCCAGCCCTGCACCGCCACGGCGTCCACGTTGTCCATGGCGTCGAGGACCTCGTCCACGGTGACGCCGCGCACCCGGGGGACAGCAACCCCGGGTCCGAAGAGCTGGGCCGTTTCCTCTGCCAGCAGCCCCGCCTCGACCAGCGGTCCGTAGCCGGCGCGCTCGTAGCGGCGCGACCAGGGGGTGGCGACTCCGTTCGCCTCGATCGCCCTCACGTCGATCCACTCGTCGATGCCGATCATAGAGATAACCCCCGTGCTCCGGCGGAGCGGCTCGCCCGCGCACGCGATCTCGGAGCTCGTGTAGAGGCGCCTCCCGTCCTCCGAAAAGAGGTTCGACTCGGTGCCTCGGCAGCCGCTTCGGGCGACGTCGCGCCTCACCCCGTCGGCGATGAGCGCCTCCCGGTGCAGGACAGCCCCGTCGACGATCGTCAGCATCTCGACATCCGCTCCGTCGGCCACGAAGCAGAGGTTGCCCTCCTCTTCGCCCGCCGCCTGCGAACTCCAGCACCCCAGGTAGGCACCCCACGCGCCCCTGGCCTCTTCCTGGGCGACGCCTGCGAGTGGCGGCAGCAGAAGCGCCACCGCTAGCAGTCCGTGGATAGTTGTAAACCATGGATTACACAATGTAAATCGTACATTACAGTGTGAGGAAGCGAGCGAAGCGGTCCAGCGGGGATGCAGCGCTGCTCGAATGCCGTGGGAGGTTTGCCCACGGGCTGCTAGCCCGATCCCTGAAGCCGCCTTTCCCATCTGCCAAGTCATGATTGCCCCCGTTCGGGTTGGTGTGTCACTACAACCTGAAGGTAAGCCCGCAGCTCAGGTGAAGCCCCGCCAGGTCGAGGTCGGAGAAGCCCTTGAAGGGGTCGTCGAGCGGCGCGCTGGCAAAGCCGTAGCGGACCTCGGTCGTGAGAAGCACCCGGGTGTTGACGCTAGCGTCGAGCCCGGCGAAGAGGTGGAGGGTGGGGCTTGCCTCGACGAATCTGAGGTTGTCGGAAAAAATGTCGAGCGTCTCGTAGTCGACGAAGTCGCCGTCCTGCTCGAAGCGGTAGCGGACGACCCCCCCCGCGATCCCCACGAAAGGACCGACCGCGCTTGGGATCCACGCGTAGCTTCCGACCTGGCGACCGCGAGGCAGCGGGTAGTACCTGACTCCGACGGTGACCGGCGTCGTCGTGAACTCGGTGGTCTGCTCGATCGGCAGGTCGTCGGTATCGACCCAGTGGCGGTACTCGGACCGAACCGCCGACGAGGTGTACCCCACCGCGAGCACAAAGTCCACGTGCTCGGAGGCGCGGACCCCGATCTCTCCCAGGAGATAGGCCCCCGTCAGGTCGCTGGTCTCGACGGTCAGCTGCTCGCGGGCGAAGTCCCAGAGACTCGGACGGCTGCCACCCCCTTCGGCTCGCGGCACCGACACGCCGGCCCGTAGCGAGATCGAGGCCCTGGGCGTGGAGAGGAGGAAGTCGCGCTCCTGGGCGACGAGCTCCGAGCCGGCGAAGATGGGGGCACATCCGACAGCGAGGATCGCGGAGGCTGCAGCGGCAAGGTGTATTCTCATCGTGCTGGGCGCTCCATTTCCCTGTGGACGGTGTGAGTTTGGCGGGGCGGCGTATGGCGCGGCCGAGGCCGCTGTTGTTATGCTACCAATCTACCGTCCCCATGTTCCCGCAGGCAGAGGAGTCGTCCGATGAGAACAGCAGTCAGACCCTGCGCAGCTGTAGCCGCGCTCCTCGCCCTCTGCGCACCCGGGCTCGCTCCCTCGGCTGCTCAGGCGCAGACGCTTGGCCCCGCCGATGGCCACGATCTCCCCCGCGCAGAGCTGGAGCGGGTGGTTGTGGGGGGAGAGGCACCCAACTTCACTCTCCTGGACTACGACGGCGAGGCGGTCGAGCTGTCCGGGTATCGGGGCGCCAGGGATGTCGTCCTCGTCTTCTACCGCGGCCACTGGTGACCCTACTGCGCCGGTCAGCTCGGGGAGCTGAGAGAGCTACTGCCGGAGGGAGTAGGTGACCGTACCGAGATCGTCACCGTGTCGGTGGACGACCGGGAGGGAATGGAGAGGATGGTCGAGCGCATCTCGGAGAAGGACGGCAAGGCGCCGCGCTTCGTCATGCTCTCGGACCCCGACCACGCAGTCATCGACCGCTACGGTCTCTTCAACGAGGGGTCGCCCCCGAAGCGCCCCTTTCCCCACCCGGCCACCTACGTGATCGACATGGAGGGAGTGGTCAGGTACCGCTTCGTCGAGACGGACTATCGGGTGCGGCCTTCCAACGAGGACATACTGGCGGTGCTGAAGGGGATCGGCGAGAAGGACGACGACTCGGAAGGGAACTCCGAGGGAGAGTAGCCTTCAGAAGGCGTGCTGCGGGCAGCTGCGGCCCCGTCGCGGCAGGGGTATGCGGCAGGGGTATTGTGCTGCCCGTTATACTTAGGGGATGCCCGCATCTTCCGCCTCTCGCACCCTGCCAGACGGTGTCGGCCTAGCCGAGACTCTTGTTGATCCATCCTTCGACCTGGGGTGGAGTCTGATTCAGCGCTTCTCGGTGCTCTCGCGGGAGTCCGGGTCTCTCGACGAGCGGGCCGCGGCCCACTTCATCTCCTCGAGGCTCGAGTCGCTGGAGATTCCGCACGACGTGCACGAGGCGGAGCTGCACCTCTCGTTGCCCCGGAGCGCCTCGGTCGCCTTCGGCGAAGAGCGCATCGAGGCCAAAGCCGCCTCCTTCTCGGTCTCCACCCCCGGCGAGGGCGTCTCCGGGGCACCGATGCACCTCCCCCCGAAGGCCGATGGCGACGGCGACGGCGACGAGGGCGGGGAAGCGGGGCCGGCGCGGCAGCCGGTGCCGGACGAGTGGGCTGGGAGGATAGTCATCGCCGAGGGCTACCCTGATCCTAGCTTGGTCGCGCGTCTGGAAGGCGCCGGGGCGATCGGCCAGCTCTACGTGAACCCGGGGAGCCGCATTCACTGGTCTGCATGCAGCCCGATCTGGGGATCGCCGGGGGAGTCCCAGATGGGGATGAAGCCGAAGACTCCTGTCGTGTCGATCGACCGCCGGGGCGGCGATATGCTCCTGGAGGCCGTCGCGAATGGCCTTGACGAGGTGGTGGTTCACGCCGAGCTCGACGAGGGCTGGTACGACTGTCCCGTGCCGGTGGCGAGGATCGATGGCCTGAGGAAGGACTTCGTGCTCGTCCACGGGCACTACGACTCGTGGGACATCGGGATCGGCAGCAACGCGGTCGGCAACGCGACGATGCTCGAGCTGGCCCGGCTCTTCCACGAGCGTCAGGGCGAGATGCGCCGCTCGCTCAGGATCGCCTGGTGGCCCGGCACGCTGACCGGGAGCTTCGCAGGGTCGGCGTGGTACGCCGACAACTTCGCGCTGGAGATCGCCCGCAACTGTGTGGCGGCGGTCAACGTCGAGTCGCCTGGATGCCTAGGTGCCACCGACTACGACGACGTGGTCTGGATGGCCGAGGCGGAGGATATCTGCCGCGCTGCGATCGCGTCGGTGACGGAGTCGGAGCCGACGGGGGGCAGACCGCCGCGCGCCGGCGACTACTCCTTCAACGAGCTCGGAGTCACCTCGCTCCTCAAGACGCTCTCGAAGATCCCGAGCGAGGAGCGCGAGAGGCTCGGCTACTACCCGGTCGGAGGGTGTGGCGGGAACATCGCATGGCGCACCGAGGCCGACCGGCTGAAGGTGGCCGACCGTTCGAATCTGGAGCGCGATCTTCGCGTCTACCTGACGCTGGTCTCCCGGCTCCTGAACGACGAGGTGCTGCCGCTGGACTTCCGTCGCACCGCGGCAGAGCTGGACGAGGCGCTCGCTGGCAACGAGGCGACGATCTCGCGGCAGCTCGGCAAGAAGTTCAGCCTGGCCCCCCTGCGGACCACCTTCAACGGCCTCGTCAGGCGGCTTGACCGCCTCTACGAGGGCATCGAGGACGGCAAGGTCGCGCCTACGGTTGCGAATAGGTCCCTGGTGGGAACTGGACGCGCCCTGGTGCGCTTCGGGTACGCGGAGAAACCCCGCTTCGAGCACGACCCCGCCCTGGAAAGGCCCCTGATCCCCGCGCTGGCGCGAGTCCCGGAGCTGGAGAGGCTGCTCGAGGACGAGCCCGACCGCTTCTGGCATGTAGTGACCGGTCTGCGCCGCCGGATGAACAGGGTCGTGGAGGACCTTCAGGCGGCGTGCCAGCTCCTGGACGACACCTGGAACGCCCGGGGGCGCGATGGGTAGCAGCCCGCATAGTGGAATCGCACCGGGAGTAGCGAAGATGAGAATGCGAGTAGTCGGGAAGATGGCCGCCTGTGTGGCCTTCCCCTGGATCGGGACGTCCGCTCTGGAGGCGCAGGAGGCCGATGCGATCGGCTTGAAGGAATCGCCATCCGAGCGCGTCTACGTGGCGAACCAGTCCTCGGCGAGCGTGTCGGTGATCGACGCGGAGTCGGGCGAGGTAGTGGCGACCGTTGACATGACGGAGCTGGGCTTCGACGCCAACTCCAGACCGCACCACACGGCGGTAGACGCCGACGGCAGCCACTGGTACGTCTCGCTGATCGGTGGGGGGCACGTGCTGCGCTTCAACGCCGACAACGAGCTCGTCGGGCGGGCCGAGTTCGAGACGCCAGGGATGCTTGCACCGGATCCGGCCACCGGGATTCTCTATGTGGGACGGTCGATGATGGCAGTCAACCCGCCGCAGCGGATCGGGATGATCGACCCGGCCGGTATGGAGATCGCCGAGCTAGATGTCTTCTTTCCGAGGCCTCATGCGCTGGCGGTCGATTCGGAGTCGGGGCGGGTCTTCTCGGCCTCGCTGGCCGAGAACCGCTTCGCCGTGCTCGGCGACGCGGAGGAGATCGAGTTGGTGGATGTGGCCGGACCGCCCCACACCCTCGTGCAGTTCGCGCTCTCGCCGGACCGCCGACACCTGGTGGCGACGGCCCAGATCACCGGCAAGCTCCTCGTCTTCGACGCGGCCGATCCATCGGCGGGGCTCGTCACCGAGGTGGATGTGGGCCGGCAGCCGTGGCACCCCGTCTTCTCGCCGACGGGCGACCGGGTCTACTTCGGTGCCAAGGACGACGACGCCGTGGTCGTGGTGGAGACCCAGGGGTGGACTGTTGAGCGCCGCCTGACCGCCCCCGGGATCGTGGAGCCCCACGGTAGCGCGGTGACGGCCGACGGGCGCTACCTCTTCGTCTCCAACCGCAACCTCTCGGGGAGGTACGAGCCACTCCAGGAGGTGACGAGCAACTCGGAGGTAGGTACCGTCGTGAAGATCGACACCCGCACCTTCGAGGTGGTGCGGACGATCGAGGTCGGAGCGTACCCGGCGGGCATATCGATCGGTCCGGCGGGCGGATGAGGCAGCGGCGCCCGGGGCTGCCCATTCTCATCGTGGCACTGCTCCTGGCGGGGTGCGCCTCTGCGCAGGCGTTCGACGGCGGCAGGTGGCACCGGGTCGTCAACGGATCGGACGGGATTGAGATGCGCGACGCGGACGGTGCACCGGTGGACCATCCCTTCCTGGGTGGACTCAACCTCCCGCGCCCTCAGCTCGCGGACGCGGATGGCGACGGTGATCTCGACCTCTTCCTGCAGGAGCGAGCCGACCGCGTGATGCTCTTTCGGAGCGACGACGACGGCTACCGCTGGATCACCGACCACTACGAGGAGCTGACGGTCGGCGAGTGGTTCCGCTTCGTCGACGTGGACCTCGACGGCGACCTCGACCTGTTGGCCGAGGAGCCGTACAGCTACGTCCGCTACTACCGCAACGACGGTGGCACCGGCCCCCCGCGCTACGTGCTGGCGGCCGACACCCTCAGGGACGTAGCGGGCGAGCCCATCTTCTCGGACCGCCAGAATATCCCGAACGCGGCCGACATCGACTGCGACGGGCGGCTCGATCTGCTGATCGGGCGTCTGACGGGGACGATCACGCGCTACGAGGCCGGCGGCAGCGACGAGTGGGGAGTTCCCCGCTTCCGCCACGTCACCGACTTCTTCGAGGACATCGAGATCGTGGCGGCCTTCCAGGGGATGCGGCACGGCGCCAACACGATGGCGCTGGGCGACATCGACCGAGATGGCGACTACGATCTCCTCTGGGGCGACTTCTTCGAGGCCGGGCTGCTCCTGATCGAGAACACCTCGGGGGAGTGCGGCCGACCGATCCTGAGGGGGACGCCCGTGCCCTTCCCCCCTGGCGATCCGGTGGCCACCAGTGGCTACAACGCCCCCGCGCTCGGTGACCTGGACGGCGACGGCGATCCCGATCTCGTGATGGGCGTCCTCGGCGGCGCCTTCCTGCCGTCGCGTACCTCGGTCGACAACCTGCACTACTTCGAGCAGGGGGTGGACGGCGATTTCGAGCATGTCACCGCCCGCCTTGTGCGCACTCTGGACGTGGGGAGCGAGTCGATCCCGGCGTTCGCAGATGTGGATGGCGACGGCGATCTCGACCTGTTCGTCGGCGGGAAGATCGAGCCTGACGACTCCGAGCGCGGCGCGCTCCATATCTTCGAGAACGAAGGCACCGCCTCCCGGCCGTCCTTCAGGGCGCGCGGCAGGGTCGAGGGAATTGGGCGCGCCTACAACCTGGCCCCCGCATTCGGCGATCTCGACGGGGACGGCGATCCCGACATGCTCCTTGGGCAGTGGCGCGACCGGGTCGCCTACTTCCGCAACGACGGTCCTGGGGGCGAGGGCGGGGCCGTGCGGCGCTGGACGCTCGTCGACTCGGTGGCGATCACCCTCACGCGGGGTCGCAACACCACGCCTACTCTCGGCGACCTCGACGGCGACGGCGATTTCGATCTTTTCGTCGGCGAGTCCTCGGGGGCCCTCAACTACTACCGCAACGTCGGTACCGCCAAGAGTCCTTCATTCGAGCTCGTCTCCGACGAGTTCAACGACATCGACGTCGGGCGCAGGAGCGCGCCCGCGCTCGTGGATCTGGACGGCGACGGCGACCTCGACCTTGCGGTCGGGTCGGAGCTCTCAGGTCTCAGAATCTTCCTGAACGAGGGCTCCGTGGAGGTGCCGGGCTTCGTCGAGTCGGATCCCATCGCCATCGAGTTGCCGACGTACGTGGCGCCGGCGCTGGCAGATCTGAATGGCGACGGTCGCCTGGACGTGGCTGCGGGCGGCGGCGGCGGCGGGGTGGTACTCTACCTGGCAGTCCGTGACTAGTCTCGCGGGAGGCTTGTCCACGGGCTTCCCGGCTGGGGAGGGCCGCGATGAGACTCGATGACGTTCAGACGGTACTGGAAGACATCCAGGCCGTGATTGCCAGCGCCAAGGAGCGCGACGAGGGCAAGCTCGAGGAGTTCGTCCGGCGCGTCTCTCCGTCCTCGTCCGACGAGGAGGTGGTCGAGGCGGCGGCGGTCGCCTTGGAGGTCGTGGAGATGGTGCCGGTCGTGCTGGCGTGCGCGGCCCAGGCGGCCGAAGAGCGCCAGCTGGAGGTGGTTGTGCTGCCGGTGCTGGAGCACGCGGCGCGGTACTTCGTGAATCCGGTCGACCTGATTCCGGAGATGACCCAGGGGCTCGCCGGGCTCCTTGACGACACCTACCTGGCCTTTCGGATCCTGGAGAACTTCAACTACGGCTCTCCCCCCCTCATGGACGTAGACTTCATGGAGCCGCTGCGCTTCCTGCGGCGCCTGCTCGGACAGGCGATCAGCGACAAGCTCGACGAGGCGTCGCTCTTTGCGCTGCAGGACGTGTCGACGCAGGTGAACCGAGCTTGGGCCGGGCTCGGGCGCGACTCGTGATCGTCTACCACTCGTTCATCGCCATGGACTTGCCACACGAAAGGAAAGTGCAATGATGGAGACGCTAGGGCTGTTGGCCGCGGGCGTCGCGGGCCTCTTCGGCCATGTGAAGTCGAAGGACTTCGTCAGCCGCAAGCTACGCTACACGAAGGTTGCGGAGAAGTCGGCGGGCGGCATGGCGCTCTTGGCAGGAGCCACTACTTCGATCGTGGCCGCCCCCGTCGTGGCCTTGCTGCCCTGGGTCGGAACCGGGGCTGCCCTTCTCCTGGGCCTCGGCGTCGGCACGGGCGTTGGGATGGGGATCGTCAGGGCTCGGGACGGATAGTGCGTCGGGCCGGGGAGGAGCACGGCGGCGAGGGCCCGCCTCGCCACGACAAGCGCGCCGTGCGGTCGTGGATTCTATACGACTTCGCAAACTCGATCTATCCGGCGGTGATCACCACGGCGGTGTTCCCGCTGTACTACGTCAACGTCATCGTCGCCGACGACGCGGGCTTGGGAGACCTCTGGTGGACGCGCGCGGTGGCGCTCTCGGCACTGCTGGTGGCGTTCACCTCGCCCGTGCTGGGGGCCATCGCCGACCGAAGCGGCGTGCGCAAGAAGTTCTTCGCGTGCTACGTCGCCGTGTGTCTGGCGGGCGTGGCCATGATGACGACGCTGGAGCCCGGTATGATCATGGCCGGGTTCCTCTTCTTCGTGATCGCCAACGTCGGCTTCGAGAGCGCGGCCGTCTTCTACAACGCCTACCTGCCGGACGTCGCGCCGCCCGAACGACTCGGGGAGGTGTCGGGACGGGGTTTCGGATGGGGATACCTCGGATCGGCGCTCGGCCTGCTGCTCGTGCTGCCGTTCGGCATGGGGGAGCGGTACGAGCTCGTCTGGCCTGTCGTCATCGCCTTCTTCGTGCTCTTCTCGATCCCGGCCTTCCGCTTCCTGCCGGCGGACCGGCCGGGGCGGATGCGCATCGGCGAGGCCGCGGTCCTAGGGATCCGCAGGCTGAAGGCGATCGCGGCCGAGGCGTGGGGGATTCCGAACCTTCGCAGGTTCCTCTTCGCCTACTTCTTCTATATCGACGGCGTGCTCACCATCATCGCGATGGCCGGGGTGATCGCGATGGGCACGTTTGGCTTCACCACGCAGGGGGTCATCATCCTGTTCCTCATCGTGCAGTTCTCCGCGATGGCCGGGGCCCTCCTGATGGCGAAGCCGACGGACCGGCTGGGACCGAAGAAGGTGCTCGGAGGGGTGCTGCTGATGTGGGTCGCCGCGGGCGTCTCGGCGTACTTCATCCAGGGCCAGACGGCCTTCTACGCGCTGGCCATCGTGGCGGGCATCGGTCTGGGGACCGTGCAGTCGGCCAGCCGCGCCCTGATGGCGTCCCTGATCCCCGACGGCAGGGAGGCGCAGATGTTCGGCTTCTACGCCCTCTGCGGCAGGTCGTCCTCCGTACTCGGCCCGATCCTCTTCGGCGAGGTCGTGGTCCTGGCGGGCGGGAACCAGAGACCGGGCTTCCTGGTGCTCACGGCGCTCTTCCTGATCGGCCTGGTGCTGCTGCAGCGCGTGAGGGATCCGTTCGTGTCTGCGGCGGGGTAGCAGCCCGCGAACAGACCTCCCACGGCAGGAGCAGCGCTGCATCCCGGCTGGACCGCTTCGCCTAGCCTGTCCACAGTGTAAACTTTGCTTTACAATATGTAATCCATGATTTACAGTGGGCATCTCCGTGGCACCACTCTGTGTTGCTTCGTCGCGCCTTGCATCACCACGACTCCACCCGACCCTGGGCCACGAAGATCAGCACCCGTTCCCCGACCTCGGCTCCGGTCAGCTCCTCCCAGCTGCGGGCGTAGAGCTCCACCTGGGCCCGGTACTCCTCGACCCTGGAGGCGAAGTCGGGATCGTCGCCCCGGTCCGCCTTGTAGTCGACCACACACCAGCGTTCGCCCTCGCGGAAGACCAGGTCGATCACCCCCTCGAGGACTTCGCGGCGCTCGCCGCTCGCCGGCGTGGAGAGCGCGAAGGGCAACTCGACAAGGCGCTCGTCGCTGGCCATCGCGCGCCTCCAGATCGGCGAGGCGCGCACCGAGGCTACAAGCGAGAGGAGCGCAGCTAGATCCGGCGGCTCGCCTCCGCCGCGCGCGATGCGCCCACGGCTGGCGAGGAGATCGCGGGCTAGCCGGTCGAGCGACTCGCCGCGCACTCCCTCGGCCGCGGCCGCCAGCGTCTGGTGCACCACGCTGCCCCATTCGCGCCCACCGCTCGCGGGCCGTTCGGCCGGCGGCGCGAAGGTATCCACCCGGGTCCGCCGCACCAGCTCCCGGTCGCCGCCGGCACCGTCGCCCTTGGTGCTCTCCGTCACCGAGGCTCGTCGGTACGTCGCCGTGCGGCTGCGTTCGGCCGCCCTCCGCATGGCGCCCAGCCGAGGGGCCAGGTCGATATCGGGACTCAGCTTGGGAGGGGGAGGCGCCTCCTCCGAGCTCAGCTCCACGAGTCTGACTCTTCCGGCCTTCCCGGGCACCCCCTTCGCAGCGTTCACCACCCACTCCTCGAGTGCCTGCCAGGGCGAGCCGCCCCTTGGTCCCGACCGTGCGATCCAGAGCTCGTCCTTTGCGCGGGTGGCGGCGACGTAGAGCAGGCGCACCCTCTCGGCGGCTTCGAAGTCACGCTCCGCCTTCAGCTCCCGCTCCCAATCCAGAGGCTGGGCGATCACACTCCGCCGCCTTGCAAACCCCTTGGCCGGGTCGGCCCGGTCGAGGATCGCGGTGCTGCCCCTGGCTTCTCCGCTCTCGTCGCGCGCGACGCGCATCCGCGGGGGTCGGCTCGTCTCGCCGAAAGGTGCCGCCAGAAAGACCACCTGTGCCTCGAGCCCCTTGGCGCGGTGCAGGTTCATGACTCTCACGCAGTCGCCGCGCCCCGGCACGAGCGGCGCCTCGGCGTCTCGCCACTTCAGCGCGTCCTCGATCGCGTCGGCCGCGCCGGCAAGGGAGCCGTCGCCCTCCAGGACGCACACCCGTACGGCGTCGAGGAGGTAGGCGACCGCACCTGCGCGGAGCTGGCCGAGCTCCTCGGCTGCGGCGAGCGGAAAGAGAGCCGTCTCGGCGACCAGACGCTCCACGGTCACGTCGGCTGGCTCCTTCATCGCCCTCTTCCACCACCTGTGCAGGGTGTCGACCGCTCCGGCCGCCTCGCCGTCGCCGCGAGCCCGGCGGTTTATCTCGAAGCGGCCGCCCGCGTCCCGGTAGGCGACCAGCTCTTCCAGCGTGACCCCAAAGAGTGGTCCCGCTAGCACGCCGACAGCGCGTGTCCGGTGGGTGGGGTCCTCCAGGCACCTCAGCAGGAGCAGGAAGGCCGCCAGCTCCTCGTCGAAATCCACTCCCGCGCCCGAGACGTCGGTGGGCAGGCCCCGGCGCTCGAGTGCGCGTACGTAGCTCTGCAAGTGCTGCCTCGTGCGGGTGAGGACCATGAAGTCGCCCGCCCCCCGCTCGCCCGCCTTCACCCGCGCCGAGATCTCCGTCGCGATCCGTTTCGCCTCGTCGCGAGCCATCGCCTGGTGGTTGCCGCCAGCGATCCGGTACGCCGCCACCAACCCGGGACCCTGTTCGGTGCGCGCCGGCAGGAGCGGTGCAAAGGCCGCCTGCCGGTCTGTGTCGCTGGCACCGAAACGGTCGTGGCGATCGAACGCGCCCTGCACGATCTTTCCGATTGCGGGGAGCGAGCGGAAGTTCGTCTCGAGGCCGAGCACCTTGCCGAAGTGCTCGAAGCGGCGCTTGACGACCTGGTAGAGGGCGATGTCGGCGCGTCGAAAGCGGTAGATGCTCTGCTTCGGGTCGCCGACGACGAATAGCGCGCCCGGTCGCGGCTCCACCCTGCGCCAGTCGTCGCCCGTCTCGGGATCGCTCGCCAGGAGCAGCAGAATTTCGGCCTGCAGGGGGTCGGTGTCCTGGAACTCGTCGACGAGTATGCGCGGGAATTTTGCCGCCAGCTCGCGGCGGCCCTCCGGATCGTTGGCGAGCAGTTCCCTCGTCAGTACCAGCAGGTCCTGGTAGCTGACGAGCCCGACGTGTCTGCGCTCTTCGGCGAAGGCGCGCGCCGCGTCCCTCGCGATTCCCATCGCAACCGGATAGCGGTGCGCCCACGCCCGGGCCAGCAGGAGGTCGGCGGCGCCTCCCGGAGCCGCGAACGCCTCGACCTCCCGGCAGAGCGTCTTGGCTCGCTGCTTGCCGCTCGCCGTGTCGCTCCACCGGTTTTGCACTAGCGCGCACCTCTTGCGGTGAATCCTCGTCAGCGCGTCGACGAGGACGCGATCGTCGCTCCAATCGAAGGCGCGGCGCCGGTAGAGGAGAGTCCGCATCCGCGTGGCGAATGGGTCCCAGCCCCTCTGGGGAGTGCGGTCGGGCAGGAGGTCCGCAGCCCGGTCGAGGAGCTCGTCTAGACGGGTGCGTACGAGGTCGATCGCCTCCGGAGGCGGGGCGGGGACCGCCGCGAAGCCGAAGTCAACATCCGGGTTTTCCTCCACCGCAGCGAATGCCGCCTCGAGCCGTTCGAGTGGAAGCCCGAGCCTCGCGAGGTCGCTCAGGCGCTCATCCCCGTCGGTCGCCATTCGCTCCTGGAAGTCGACCCAGAAGCGCCGCCGCATCGCTTCCGCCTCTGCCTCCTCGATCTCGCGGAATCCCGGGTCGAGCCCCGCCTCCAGCGGCCGCTCCCGGAGCAGCCGGGCGCAGAAGGCGTGGATGGTGCCCAGAAACGCCGCGTCCACGCCCCGGATTGCCGCTTCCAGTCGCTTTCGGGCAGCCGCCTCGGCCGGACGGTCGTGGAGATCCCTGAGGGATTTCTCGAGGGCGATCTGAAAGCGCTCGCGGAGTTCGGCCGCCGCTTTGCGCGTAAATGTGACCGCGGCGATCTCCTCAACCTGGGTCGCTCCGGTCCGCACGAGCGCGACCATCCGGTTGACGAGCTCGGTCGTCTTTCCGGAGCCCGCTCCCGCCTCTACCAGGATGTTATCGTGCAGATCCTCGCAGATGCTCCGGCGCGCCGCCTCGTCGGCCAGGCCGCTCACGGTTCGTCGCGCACGCGGCGGAGCGAATCCAGCTCGGGAAGCGACCCGAGGTTGCGCTTCGTCCAGTCGGCATGGCGGCACGACGCCTTGCCCCACCGATCGCTCCGGACGCCGCAGACGACTCCGAAGTCGCAGTAGCGGCAGTCCGCCGGGTTGTCCGTGGCGGGGAAGCGCCCCCTCCGGGCCCCCTCGAGGAGCGCCGCCACCAGCGTCGCGCCGCCGTGCAGCCGATGCGCGGCGATCGCTTCCACATGGTTCTCGCCCCGGCGCGTCGGAAAGTGATATTCCATCGCGTCGGCGCGCCGACCGAGCTCCCTGCCGACCGCCTCGACGTAGAGGTAGCCCTGGAGTCGCCGCCCCCCGTCGAACGGTGCGCCCGCCGCGTCGTATCCGGAGCTCCGCCCCGTCTTGTAGTCGACGACCCGCACTTCGCCGCCTTCGCCTTCGTCGATCCGGTCGATAACTCCCCGCACCCTCGCCCGAGTCCCCGCCACGTCGATCGTCAGGGGATCCTCGGGTCCGCCGAACGACATCTCGAGGCGAGTCCAGGCTGGGGGCCTGCTCCGCACCATCTCGACGAAGGAGCGCACGTCGTCGCGAAGCCCCTCGATCTCCAGCTCGCGCACCAGAGCGCTCGGAGTCGGCACACGGCGAATCGCCTTCGCGACGGCGCGGTCGAGCTGGGCGAGCCCCAGCGCCAGGAAGGCGTCGTCGCCGACCTCAACGCCGCGCTCTCGGGCGACGGCGGGAGTGCGCTCGTAGACTTCGTGCAGGAGCGTCCCTCGCTGGAGCGCGTTCAGCCAGCGGTCGGGGTCGAACACCGGGTCGTCGGGAGGAGACGCGCCCAGCACGCTGCCGAGTAGGAAGCGTCTTGGGCAGGTGCCCAGATTGCCGAGAGATGTTGCCGAGAAGGTCCACTCGCTGAAGTCGCGGAAGGACTCGCCGGGTGTGGGCGGTGCCAGAAAGCCAGTGTGAACGCTCGCCACGTCGCGTTGTCGCGCCCGGTGCGCCGCACGGCCCCGAGCGAGGCGGGGGTGGGCGCGAGCGACGGCCGCGCCACCGTCCAGCATCGTTCCATCTGGAGTGGCGAGCAGGCGCAGCCAGACGTCCGCTTCGTCCAGATCGGATGCGGTCTCGGCGCGGGGCAGCCTCGACTCGCTCGCCCCCAGGCTCCGCTGCAGCTCCTCGAAGCTGAGCGACGGGTCGCCCTCGCGCAGCCGCAGCGCCTGGAGCATCTCGGGGGCGGGCGCGAGGTGCCGGGCCTGGGACGGATCCCAGCGCGTGTAGCTCATCGAGAGCTCGCCCCGCAGCCGGGCCACGAGTTGGGCGAATCGGAACCGACGCTCGGCGGTGCCCTGAGTGGCGAGCGGGAGCGCTTCGTCGCCGAGTCGGCACCGGTCGCCGTCTGGTAGTAGGGGATCCCCCCGGGACGAGCCCGGAAGCCGCCCCGCGTCCATCCCGACGATCGCGGTGTACGGACGCCCCGTGGCCCCGCCGTGATCCACATCCGTCAGGTAGAGGTGTCCCGGCGCGGATCCCCAGGGTGCCATGCCTTCGTCGCGAGGCGCCGGGACAAAGAGCCGGAGGAAGCCCTGAACGGTCGCAGCGGCAGCCGCGTAGTCGGTGACTCTGTGCAGCGTCGCCTCGATGCGTTCGAGATGGCGGGCGAGCCGCCCCCTGGCGGTATCGTCGGTGTCCGTGCCGGGCGCTAGGTGCCGAAGGAGCGCCCCGACGCCGATCGCCACCTTGGCCGCCGACGTGCGCCCCTCGACGGCCGGCGTGGCGGCCAGGACGGGGGCAAGCAGAGACCTGAGCGCGCACAGCTCTTCGCGGCGGCGCTCCTGTCGCCCCGTGAGCTCCTCCTCGCTCTCGTCGCTGCGGGGCCGCATCGCGGAGAGCTGCGCGAGGGCATGCTCGATGCGACCGAGGTATCTGTCCCGGCCCCACCCGATGCGGAGACGTCGCAGCGAGCGCGCCAGCCGTGCTCCGGAGATGTCGTCGCCGGGCGGCGGCGGCCGGATGTCGTTCGCCTCGATCAGCGCACGGATGCGCGCCTCCTGAAAGTCGCTCTCGACCCAGCGGAAGTAGGCCGCCGCCACGCGACCCGGGCGAGTGCGCTCCACCGCGAGGCCCGTTGCGTACGTGACGGGAATGCCCATCGCTTCGGCGACGGCGTGAAGCGCCGAACCGTAGACGATCGGATCGGTGGCGACGATCTCCACCTCGTCCCAGCGCCTTCCCTTCGCCGTCGCTCGGCGCAGCACGCCGCGGAGCTCGTCGGCCACGGAGCTGGCCGCGAAGAGCTCGATCGGCCCGGTGGTGCCGAGGTATGCATCCGGTCGGTGCAGCCAGCTGCCCGCGGCCGTGGCTCCAGCGCTCCGCCAGTGGATGCGCTCCGGTGCCGGCAGCCCCTCTACCGGGTCGGCAGCGAGGAGCGTCGCACCGCGGTCGACCAGGCTCTGTGCAAAGCTGCCCGGCAGACCCCGGCTGTGTATGCCGGGGAGGAGGAGGATTCGCCGGGCGCGCGGCAGCGACGCCGCGTCCCGTCGCACGGCCGCCGCAGCCGCCTTCAGCACCGAGGCGCCGTCCGCCACTCCCTCCCACGCCAGCAGCGCCTCGTAGCGGCCGAGCACCGCGCCCGCTATCCTCGGCGATGCCGCCCGCCCAGCGAGCGCGGCGGCCCGAACCCCCCCCATCCTCAGAGCCGCCACCGAGCGCCGTACGGCCTCGCGCAGCCCAACCCGCTCGACCAGCTCAGGGTAGGGCAGGAGGTGGCCGTCGGCGAGCGCCTCGTCGATGGCCCGCTCGACCAGGGCCTGTATCTCGAAGGCGTCGGCTACCGTGCGCCCACCCAGGTGGCCTCCGAGCCGGACGATCTCGGCCGCCAACGTCTGGAGTGTGCGCAGTTCGAAGCCCGCCCAGGAAGTGCCCCGGAGCGCCACCTGCGCCAGCAGCTCGCGGCCCTCGCCCGGATTACGCGCCACGAGCACCTTGCGCGAGTGGCCCCCGCCGCGCGCGATCCGATCGAGCTCGGCGACCAGCGCGCACGCTCCGTAGCCGGCACCGTTGGCCGCCACGGCCCCGCTAGCGGCGTGGTGCGGGGGTGTGGGCAGCCCGCGGACAGACCTCCCACGGCATTCGAGCGGCGCCGCATCCCCGCTGGACCGCTGCGCTCCCCAATCCGCACTGTAATGTATGCTTTACAATATGTAATTCACGGTTTACAATGCGCATACTGGTGGCCTAGCTCTTCGTTGCTCCTCGAGCCGGTAGCGCTGCTACCAACCCTTGCGGCCCGCAGATGCACCCTGGCGGCGCGAGTTTATCCACGGGCTGCTAGACATCAAGATTGCGCACGTACTTGGCGTTCTTCTCGATGAACTCGCGGCGGGGCTCCACCTCGTCTCCCATCAGCCGCGAGAAGATCCTGTCGGCCTCGGTGGCGCTCTCGACTGTGACGCGCAGGATGGTGCGCGCATCCGGGTCCATCGTCGTCTTCCAGAGCTGGTCGGGGTTCATCTCGCCGAGGCCCTTGTAGCGCTGAATCGATATCCCCTTGCCGTCCTTGCCATTCGAGATCCGTCGGACCTCCTCGTCGCGCTCGGCGTCGCTGTAGGCGTACCGCTCCGTCCGTCCCCTGTGAACGCGGTAGAGGGGCGGCTGCGCGATGTAGATGTACCCTTGCTCGATCAGCTCCCGCATCTGGCGGAAGAAAAACGTCAGCAACAAGGTGCGGATGTGCGCCCCGTCGACGTCCGCGTCGGTCATGATGATGATCTTGTGATAGCGGGCCTTGTCGATGTCGAAGTCGTCGCGGATGCCCGCCCCTATAGCTGTCACCATGGCGCGGATCTCCTCGTTCGAGAGGATCTTGTCTATGCGGGCCTTCTCGACGTTCAGGATCTTCCCCTTGAGCGGCAGGATCGCCTGGAAGGAGCGGTCGCGCCCCTGCTTCGCGGAACCGCCGGCGGAGTCCCCCTCGACGAGGTATATCTCCGAGAGGGCCGGGTCGGCGATCGAGCAGTCGGCCAGCTTGCCCGGCAGAACCCCGCCCTCGAGACCGCTCTTCTTGCGGGCCAGATCGCGAGCCTTCCGCGCCGCCTCGCGCGCCCGCGCCGCTTGCAGCGACTTCTCGATCACCAGCTTTGCCGACCGTGGGTTCTCCTCGAGAAAAGCCGACAGGTGTTCGTTGACGGCGCCCTCGACGGCGCCGCGGACCTCGGAGTTGCCCAGCTTCGTCTTCGTCTGACCCTCGAACTGCGGCTCCATCACCTTGACGCTGAGCACGCAGGTCAGCCCCTCGCGCACGTCGTCGCCCGAGAGGCTCTCGTCCTTCTTGAAGATGTTGTTGCGGCGCGCGTAGTCGTTCACGGAGCGCGTCAGCGCGGAGCGCAGCCCGGTGAGGTGGGTGCCGCCCTCGTGGGTGCTGATGTTGTTGACGAAGGTGTGGATGTTCTCCGAGAAGCCCTCGTCGTACTGCATTGCGAGTTCGATCTCGGCCTCCTCGCGGCTTGCCTCGAAGTGAACCACCTGGGGGTGGATCGGCGTGCGGGATCCGCGCAGGTACTCGACGAACTCCGCCAGCCCCCCGTCGTACCTGTACTCCTCCTCGGCCTCCCGACCTTCGCGGCGATCGCCGAGCACGATCCGGAGGCCGCGGTTCAGGAAGGCCAGCTCGCGGAGCCTCGCCGACAGCGTCTCGAAGCTGAAGGAGAGCTCGGTGAAGATGGTCGCGTCGGGCTTGAAGGTGACCAGGGTGCCGGTGCCGCGGGTGCTCCCGACGACCGCGAGCTCCGAAACTGTGTTGCCCCGCTCGTAGCGCTGATGGTAGCGCTTCCCGCCCCGGCTCACCTCGACCTCGAGCCACTCCGAGAGTGCGTTCACGACGCTGACGCCGACCCCGTGCAGTCCTCCGGAGACCTTGTAGGAGCTCTTGTCGAACTTTCCGCCAGCGTGAAGCGTCGTCATCGCCAGCTCGACGCCGGGCACCTTCTCGACAGGGTGGATATCGACCGGAATGCCGCGCCCGTCGTCGCGGACGCTCACGGAGTTGTCGTCCAGTATCGTCACCTCCACCGAGGAGCAGTGTCCCGCCATCGCCTCGTCGACGCTGTTGTCGACCACCTCGTAGACGAGGTGATGCAGCCCCCGGGCGGAGGTGGAGCCAATGTACATGCCGGGCCGCTTGCGCACGGCCTCGAGGCCCTTCAGGACCTGGATGCGCCGGGAGGTGTAGTCGCCGCCCCTGCTATCGGTCGTCATGCGCTCGCCCCATGATTGGTCGTGGTTCGTCAGGTGTCGCTTCCGCCAGGCGAAAGCGAAGGTGCCCGATCGGCGCACTGCCCATCCGTTCGTTCACTCGCCTCAGAATGAGCGAGCTCATCATCGCCAGCTCGTTGATCCATGCGCTCGACGACACCTCGACGACCAGCGTATCGCCCCGCACCTCGACCGGGCGCGTCACCTCGCTCACGCGCGCGCCGACGGCGCCGGCCCATTCTTCGATCGCGGCAAGGCGGGACAGGGCGTCGGCGAGCCCCACATCGCGCAGGTACCCGTCGAGCGCCTCGGCGAGGAGGGAAGGGCCACCCTCGGCCCGGTTGGCTGCGACCCCGACGCTCACGCCTCGATCACCCCGGCGCGGATGCGCCAGCGCTCTAGCGACGGTCCCCTGAGACGGGCGTCCGACGCCTTGGGCGCGGTCAGAATCACCTGGCCGCCACGTTCCTCGGCGAGAAGCTCCATGACCCTCCGCGAGCGCTCCTCGTCGAGCTCGGCGAAGGCGTCGTCAAGGAGCAGAAGGGGATCGCAGCGTCGCTTCCGAATCGCCGCCGCCTCGGTAAGGCGCAGCGCGAGAGCGGCCGTGCGGCGCTGGCCGCCAGAGCCGTAGCTGCGGGCCGGAAGCGGTCGGCCGTGCCCGGTCGGGATCGTGAAGAGCAGCTCGTCGCGATGCGGGCCGACCGTGGTGGATCCCCTGCGGCGGTCCTCCTCGCGGCAGGCGCGGAGGCGATCGGCGAAGAGCTCCCTGATCGTGTCCTCGCCGTCGGCCAGGTCGCGACCGCGGGCCTCCGGCCCCCGTCCAACGTCGGGACGGTACGCCAGGTGCACCGGGTCGCGCCCCGAGATCGCCGTCGCGTAGTCGGAGAAGGCGTCCGACCAGTCGGCGACCCAGGCCCGGCGCATGTGCGTGACGCGAGCTCCCTCGAAGACCAGGCCGTCGTCCCACGCCTCGACGGCTCGGGGCCGGGCGGCCGCGCGCAGGGCGGCGTTGCGGTTCGCGAGCGCTCTCCGGTACCGCGAGAGGGTGCCGACGTATTCGGTGCCGTCGAGCGAGAGCGCCATGTCGAGGAAGCGTCTGCGGAGCCGAGGGCCCCCGTTGACCAGGTTGACGTCGGATGGCGAGAAGACGACGGCACCCAGAATGCCCAGGCCGTCCACGATTCGCTCCGTCTCCTTCCCGTCCACCGCCACCTTCTTTCTCCTCCTGGCGCGGTCGAAGCCGGTCCGCACCGTCGTGGTCATCTCCCCGTCCACCTCCACGAGGCCCCGCAGGTGAAAGGTGCTCTCCCCGAAGGCCACCAGCTCGGAGTCGCCCGCACCCCTGAAGGAGCGGAGGCTCTCCAGGTAGTAGATCGCCTCGAGCAGGTTCGTCTTGCCCTGCGCATTCTCGCCGACCACCGCGACGCCCTCCGGTGGGAAGCGCAGCTCCTGGGTGCCCAGATTGCGGAAGTGGCGCAGCCCAAGCTTCCTCAGCGCCACGGAGCAGGATGCGACGGTGGAAGGGAGGCTCCGAACATGCCCAAATATAACAGGTTGACGCGCCCTCTTCCGGGCTCTCCAAGCGGTGCGCGTCGGCCCCGGCCCACCACATGTCGCTCCGCCGCTCGGGACGCTCGCGCCAGATCGCATGCGGACTGCCAGGGACGTGGCGTAGCCGTCCTCGTGGGCGCTCCCGTCCCCAACGGATCCCCCCGTTACGAAGCGAAGTCGCGTGGTGCTCCAGATCGGCAGGCGGGACGGTGGACCTTCCCATTTTCGCATCACCAGGGTAACGTTGCTCCACTTGGGATCGTGTGTGGCGGTGGCCCTTCCTGCCGAGTCGGGGTGTCTCCGCCCGCCCGAGTCCGTACGACCTGCCCTGAAGCCAGGAGGATCCGAGATCGGGAGCGACGAAGCCACCGCAGGCGGCGGCAGTGCAGTAGGTAGCGGCGTTCCGCTTCGCATGCTGGCCGAGGTTCCTCTCGAGGAGGAGGTCGTCCTGGTGCGGATGGATGTGGCCGGCGAGGACGTGGAGCCGCTCCTGGAGCGGGGGATCGTCCCTGGGTGCAGGCTCTGTCCAGTTCGCCACGCTCCGGTCGGAGGGCCTACCGTCTACTCGGTCGATGGCTGCCTGGTGGCGCTCAGGAGGGAGATCGCTTCGTGTCTGTGCGTGCGGAGTGCGCTGGAGGCCGCTGGGGTCCTCGACTCCAATTGACCCCCGACGCCGACTGGTCCTAGCAGCCCAGCCCCTCTCGGGCCGCATGGCGGAGCCATTCGCCCAAGAAGCAAAGCAGAGCGAAGCGACCCAGCACGGATGCAGCGCCGCTCGAATGCCGCCAGAGGTGCATCTGCGGACTGCAAGCGCTGGTAGCAGCGCTACCGGCCCGAGGAGCAACGCAGAGCTAGACCCGGGCGCGGTGACTGTAAATCGTGGATTACATAATGTAAAGCATACATTACATAATGGATAAGCGAACGAAGCGGTCCAGCGGGGATGCAGCGCCGCTCGAATGCCGTGGGAGGTTTGTCCGCGGGCTGCTGCAGTCCGTGGGCAGCCTCGCGCGAGCACCGAGAGCGGCGGAGCACCCTGCTGGCAAGGCGCGACGAAGGGGTGGTAGCAGGGCTACCGGCCCGAGGAGCAACGCAGAGCTAGACCCGGGCGCGGTGACTGTAAATCGTGGATTACATAATGTAAAGCATACATTACATAATGGATAAGCGAACGAAGCGGTCCAGCGGGGATGCAGCGCCGCTCGAATGCCGTGGGAGGTTTGTCCACGGGCTGCTAGCCAGCAACCTTGGCTGACTCGCGCCCCCTGGTGTTGCTGGCCGGACCCCCCAACTCCGGCAAGTCCACCCTCTTCAACTCGCTGACCGGTCTGCGCCAGCGGGTGGCCAACTACCCCGGCGTCACCGTCGAGCGCAGGTCCGGGGTGGTGCGGCTCGCCTCTGGGCGCGTGGAGCTCGTCGACCTGCCGGGCGTGCATGGTCTGTCGCCCAGGAGCCTCGACCAGCTGGTCACTCGGCGAGCCCTCCTCGGGGAGCTGGAGGGTGGACGGCGTCGGGACGGTTTGGTGATCCTGCTCGACTCGACCCGGCTGCGCTCGCACCTGATGGTGGCGGAGTCGCTTCTGGGGCTGGGGATTCCCACTCTGGTCGTGCTCGCCATGGCGGACGAGCTCGGGAAGCGCGACGGGACCGTCGAGGCCGCCGAGCTCTCGCGCGAGCTCGGGGTCGAGGTGGCGCTGGTCGACGCCCGCGACCCGGGGACGCTGGGCTCCGTCCACAGCTTTCTCGAGGCCCTGCTGACCGGGGGGGAGGAGGCGCGCGCCTGCCCGGCGGTGGCGGTTGCGGATAGCCATGTCGTGCAATCGCCTCTGCATGCGCCGACGCGGCCGCTGCCGGTCATCGATCTCTTCTCGGCCAGACGCGACCGGGCTCGGGAGCTGGGTCGCACGGCCGGCTACCGTGCGCCTCGGGAGTCGGTCGTCACCAAGCGGCTCGACGCCCTTGCGCTGCACCGCATCTGGGGTCCGGTGGTTTTTCTGGGCGTCGTGGCGCTCGTATTCCAGACGATATTCGCGTGGGCGGTGCCGCTCATGGACACCACGGAGGCGATGATCGGCATCTCCGGCAGGTACCTGCACGGGATAATGCCGGATGGGTGGCTGCGCTCGCTCCTTATCGAGGGGGTGTGGGCGGGTGTGGGGTCCGTCATCGTCTTTCTGCCCCAGATCCTGATTCTCTTCTTCTTCATCGCGCTGATGGAGGATTCGGGGTACATGGCGCGCGCGGCCGTGGTCGCCGACCGACTAATGCACCGGGTGGGTCTGCAGGGTCGGTCGTTTCTTCCGCTCCTCTCCGCGTACGCATGCGCGATCCCCGCGATCATGTCGGCGCGCGCAGTCGAGGACGAGCGCGACCGCCTCGCCACCATCTTCGTCGCGCCCTTCATGACGTGCTCGGCGCGGCTTCCGGTCTACGCCCTCCTCATCGCGGCCTTCGTTCCGGCGGGCCCGGTGCTCGGCCCCATCCTGGGCCGGCAGGCGGCGGTGCTGATCGGGCTCTACGCGCTGGGCCTGGTGGCGGCAATCGGCACGGCGGCTCTGCTCAAGCGGACTCTTCTGAGAGGGCGCCCGCTCCCTTTCGTGATGGAGCTGCCGCCGTACCGGATGCCGAGCGCGCGCTCGGTGGCAACCCGCCTGCTTGACCGCGCCAAGGTCTTCCTCAGGCGGGCTGGCAAGATCATCCTGGCGGTCACGGTGGTGCTATGGGTGCTGACCCAACTTCCGCGCACACCCGACGGCGGGTCACCCCCGATCGAGGAGAGCGCCCTGGGTCGGATGGGCCAGCTGATCGAACCCGCGATCGAGCCCCTCGGCTTTGACTGGCGCATCGGCATAGGGCTGGTGACCTCGCTCGCCGCTCGCGAGGTCATCGTGGGCACCCTCGGGACGATCTACGGAGTGGAGGCAGAGGACGACACCACCCTGGAGCTCCGCGCCGCGCTCCAGCGGGATATGGACCTTGGCTCGGCGGTGGCGCTCCTCGTCTTCTTCGCCTTCGCCCTGCAGTGCACGTCCACCGTGGCGGTGATGCGGCGCGAGACGGGCGGGTGGCGATGGCCGTCGCTTCAGTTCGCCTACATGCTGGCGCTCGCCTATCTGGGGGCGTGGGCCGCGAAATCGATCCTGTGATCCGGGGCGTGGGCCTAGCAGCCCGCGGAAGAAACCCTGGCGGCATTCGAGCGGCGCTGCATCCGCGCTGGACCGCCGTGCTCTTCGTTGCTTCTTGCACGAATAGCGCTGCTATTCGCGCTGCGAAACGCCTTGCCAGTGGGGCGGCCCGCGAACAGGACCCCGACGGCATTCGCCCGGCGCTGCATCCCCGCTGGGCCGCTGCGCTCTGCGTTGCTCCTCGGACCAATAGCGCTGCGGCTATTGGCCCTTCGTCGCGCCTTGCCAGCGGGGCGCTTCGCCGGTCTCGGTGCTCGTCCGGGCCTGTCCACGGACCGCCAGCGCATCGCGCCTCTCGGTGCTCGCCAAGGTTCATCCACGGACTGCTGGTCCTGACGGTGGCGCTGGCGCTGGCTGCCTGCACCCCCGGTGCTGATCGCGGCGGCCAGAGCGGCCAGATAATTGACGACGCCGGGCGAGTACACGCGCCGACCCCGCCGCGCACCCGTGTGGTGTCGCTCATCCCGGCCGTCACCGAGACGCTCATCGCCATGGGCGCCGCGGACCGGCTCGTCGCCCGCACCCGCTACGACGAAGCGCCCGATGTCGCGCACCTCCCCTCGGTGGGTGGCGGCCTGGACCCGAGCCTCGAATACCTGGCGGAGCTCTCCCCGGAGCTGGTCGTAGCGTGGGCGTCGGGTACCGGGAGGGCGACTCTGGGCGACGCGCTCGACGAGTTCGGAGTGGCGTGGTACGGCGCGGCGGTCCAGACGATCGCCGACTTCGAGAGACACACGGCGCAGCTGGGGCTCCTCGTCGGTCTCGACCAGGCGGCCGACTCGGTCGTGGGCGCGGTCAGCGACGGGCTCCGGTCTGTGCGGGAGAGCTGGGCGGGCCGGACTCCCATCCGCGTCGCCTACGTCGTGCAGGCCGAGCCCTTCATGACGGTGGGTCCGGGCACCTTTCTCGATTCGGTGATGGCGGTGGCCGGTGCCGAGAACGTCTTTCGGGACCTGCCGGATGGCTGGCCGCCCGTGACGATGGAGGAGGTCGTGCTGCGGGACCCGGAGTACGTGGTGCTTCCGAGCGTCGGTTTTGGCACGCCGGATGTGTTGCCGGGAGGTGTGGACCCCGGGGTTGCAAGGCTCGCGGATCGGCCCGCGTGGAGGGCGGTCCGTGCCGTCAGGGAGGGCCGGGTCCTCTCGGTGGACGGATCCCTCTTCGGGCGGCCGGGGCCGCGCATGGGCGAGGCCGCCCGGTACCTTTCGGAGCGGCTGCACGGGGGGCGGTAGCGGGTTGGTAGCAGTCCACCGAGAGTGCTAACGGCAAAGCGCTCCGCAGGTAAAGCGTAATGTAAACTATGGATTACACATTGTAAAGCATAGATTACAGTAGTGGAGAGGCGAGCAGGCTGGTCCAGTGGGGATGCAGCGCTGCTCGGATGCCGTGGGAGGCTTGCCCATGGGCTGCTGGGTTTGTCGCCGGTCAGTCTGTCCACTGCGTGCTGCTGGGCGTATATTGGGGACGGGATAGTGGGTCGACCAGCTTCACCTTACATCACGGAGGCTTGGATCGTACGATGAGAAATTCAGGTGTGGTGGTTTCGGTTGCCCTCGCACTCGCCCTGTCGGCGCAGGCGGCAGTGGCGCAGCAGGGCCGGATAGAAGGGCGCGTGCACGATGCCTCCGACGTAGCGGCGATCGTCGAGGCCGAGGTTCAGGTCGTGGGCCAGGGGGACCCCGTGCTCACCGACGCCGAGGGGCGCTTCAGCGTCGAGGTGGCACCGGGCACCCACGCCGTCGTCGTCTCCCGCGCAGGGTACGGGACCGTGCGGCGCGACGGAGTGCAGGTGGCGGCCAACGGCACAGTGGAGTTGACCATCGAGCTGAGCACCCGCGCCCACGTCCTCAACCCGGTCGTCGTCACCGCCTCGCGCCGTCAGGAGAAGGCCCTCGAGGCGCCAGCCTCCATCTCGATCGTCTCCTCCGACGCGGTCGACAGGAAGGCCGCGCTCACCGTCGCCGACCACGTCGTGGCGCTCCCGGGCGTCGACCGGGCGCAGACGGGTCTGACGAGTGGCACCGTCGTGACCCGGGGCTTCAACAACGTCTTCTCCGGGGCGCTCCTGACGATCATCGACAACAGGTACGCGCGGGTCCCGTCGCTCCGCTTCAACGCCTACTCCATGTTCCCGACCAACGACCTCGACATCGACCGCGTGGAGGTCTCGCTCGGCCCAGGGTCGGCGCTCTACGGACCCAACGCGGCTTCGGGCGTAATGCACCTGATCACTCCGTCTCCGCTCGACCGGCAGGGGTCGTCGGCATCGGTTGCGGGGGGCGAGCGCTCGCTCATGCACGCGCAGTTCCGCACCGCGCACCTGCTCTCCGACGGCGTCGGCTTCAAGATATCGGGCCAGTACCAGAGCGGCACCGACTGGCCCGCCGACTCCATCGAGGCGGAGCTGGAAAGAAATGGGGGGCCGCGGGACTCGGCGACCGTGCGCTACTCGGTGGACGCCCGTCTGGACCTCCGCGTGGGCGACGACGGGGCATTCGTCCTGAGCGGGGGAAGGTCGTTCATCGACGCCGGCGTGGAGATGACGGGGATCGGCGCCTACCAGCTGGACAACTGGGCCTTCAACTACCTCCATGCGCGCCTCTCCACCGGCCGCTTCTTCGCGCAGGTCTTTCAGAACATGTCCAACTCCGGGGCCCGGGAGGAGGGGCAGAGAACGGGGACCTTCAACCTGCGCACGGGGGATCCCGTATTCGACCGGTCGTACACACGGGCGGTCCAATTCCAGTACGGCATCGATCTGGGCTCGCGGCAGAGCTTCACCTATGGAGTGGATTGGCAGCGGGATGTGCCGCGCTCCGAGGGCACCATCTACGGCGACACCGGCACCGGGGCCGATTCGGTCAGGATCGAGGAGGTTGGAGCCTACCTGCACTCCGAGACGGCCCTCGGCGAGATGGTCGATCTCGTTGCCGCCGTGCGCGTCGACGACCACAGTCGCCTCGAGGATCTCAACGTCTCGCCGCGCGCCGCGCTCGTCGTTACGCCAAGCGAGAACCAGAGCTTCCGCGTCACATACAACCGCGCCTTCAGCACCCCCGCCACCAACAACCTCTTCCTTGACATCAACTACGGCAACTTGCCGCGGCCCGTCGACTTCTTCTCGATCCGTGCGCTCGGCGTGCCCCCCACGGGATTCACCTTCGAGGCGGATTGCCCCGAGGGATACATGTCGCTTTGCATGTACACTCCCCTGGAGCGCCTGCAAGGCGAGAGGCTTCCCGCCAACGCGCCTGCGCTCTGGGAGGACGTCATGGACTTCCTCGCGGAGATCGATCCGGCGGCCGCCAACATCGTTCCGCTCCTCCGAAACCCCGGCGCCCTGGGCGACGACCCGGAGCTGGGAACCGTGCTTAGGCGCCTCAACCCGCTCACTGAGGAGTTTGACCTGGATACGGAAGGACCAGCCATGGTCGACCCGCTCAGAGCAACGGGCCACAGCACCTTCGAGGTGGGCTACAAGGGCCTCCTGGGCGACCGTCTGCTCCTGGCGGTCGACATCTACGACGCCAACGTCAAGAACATGGTGGGGCCGATCAGGATCGAGACGCCGAACGTCTTCCTGGAGCCGGAGTCGGTGGGCGCCTATGTGGTGCACCGCCTTCGGTCGCTCATTCAGGCGGGACTGATCACCGAGGCGCAGGCCCTGGAGTTGGCAGGGCTTATAGCGCAGGCGCCGGTCGGCACCGTCGCGCCGGATCAGCGCGATGGGGCGGAGATCATCGCCACCTACCGCAACTACGCCGACGTGGACTACCGGGGCATCGACCTCGCCGCCCAGTACCTCGTATCGGATCGCCTCAGCTTGCGCGCCGCATACTCCGCCGTGAGCGACGACTGCTTCAACGAACACGAGCGCGAAGAGGTCCTCGAACAGCGAGACAGGTGCAAGGCCCCGCTGGAGATCGCCCTGAACGCGCCGAAGCGGAAGGGCAACCTGGGCTTCGTCTACGACGACCCCGCCGAGGGCTTTACCTTCGAGGGACGCATCCGCTTTACCGACTCCTTCCCGATGAACTCCGGGACCTACATCGGCACGGTAGGTGCCTACCAGGTCGTCGACGCGTCGCTCAGCTACGACCTGCCCTTCCAGCCCGGCACCAGGCTCACGCTGACGGCCAACAACATCGGCAACTACGAGCATCAGGAGTTCGTTGGCGCACCGCAGGTCGGACGCCTCCTGATCATGCGGGTGCGGCACGAATTCTAGCAGCCCGTGGACAGAGCAGTGCAGGCGGAGGTCGCTCCCAGGACCGGGGTCGGGTCCACGCGGGCGGACCCCACAGCGTCCGGACGTGACCTCGCCCGAGGAGCGCTAGGCGACATGAAGCGCCTGGCGGGGCGCGAGGCCGCGCTCGGGGTGGATCCGGGCATGCGGCTGGGCCTTGGGACCGGGACGACCGTCGCCCACTTTCTGGACCACCTGGCGGCGCGCATCCGCCGGGGCGAGCTGCCGGGGGTCGTCGGCGTCGCGACCTCGGCGCGCACGGAGAGGGCGGCGCGGGGGTTGGGAATACCCCTGGCCACGCTCGCGGAGGCGGGCACCCTGGATCTGACCGTCGACGGGGCGGACGAGGTGGCGCCGGGACTCGATCTGATCAAGGGGCTCGGGGGGGCGCTGCTGCGCGAGAAGATCGTTGCGCAGGCGTCTAGCCGTATGGTGGTGATCGCCGACGACACCAAGGTGGTGCCGAAGCTCGGCACTCGTGCGCCCCTGCCCGTCGAGGTGACGCCCTTTGCTCACTCAAGCCATCTGGAGTGGCTAGGGGATCTGGGGTCGGAGCCTCGCCTGCGTATCGGCGCGGACGAGCGGCCGTACCGCACGGCGAACGGCAACTACATCGTCGACTGCCGCTTCGAGGGCGGGATACCCGATCTGCCCGCGCTCGAGCGCGGGCTGGCCGGCAGGGCGGGCGTGGTCGAGTCGGGCCTCTTCCTGGGGATGGCGGAGTGCGCGATCGTGGCCGGAGCCGACGGAGTCCGGATCATGTCGCGCGCATAATGGGCGTCAAGATCGCGCCCTCGCTACTCAGCTGCGCCTTCGCCGAGCTCGGTCGCGAGGTGCGGGCGGTCGGCGAGGCAGGCGCCGAGTGGATTCACGTCGATGTCATGGATGGGCGCTTCGTGCCGAATATCACGGTGGGTCCGCTCATCGTCGAGGCGGTGCGTGCGAGCACCGAGCGGGTGGTGGATGTCCACCTGATGATCGACCGTCCCGAGCGCTACCTCGAGGACTTCGCCAGCGCCGGGGCGGATGTGATCACGGTTCACGCCGAGGCGACGGCGCACCTGCACCGCGCCCTGGCCCGGATTCGGGCCCTGGGCAAGCGGGCTGGCCTGGCGCTCAACCCGGCCACTCCGGTCGAGGCGGCCAGCGAGGTGCTGGACCGGATCGATCTGCTCCTCGTCATGTCGGTCGATCCGGGCTTCGGCGGCCAGGACTTCATCGCCGCGTCGCCCGAAAAGGTCGCCCGCGCCCGTGCCATGGTCGAGCGCCGCCGGCCGGGCGAGGTGGAGGTCGAGGTGGACGGCGGCGTCGGCGTGCAGAACGCCGCCAGGCTGGCGCGGGCCGGCGCCACGGTGCTGGTCGCGGGATCGTCGCTCTTCGGGCACCCGGAAGGGGCCGCGGCCGGTGTGCGCGCCATTCGCGCGGCCGCCGCCGCACCTGGGCCGGATCGCGGATGAGGACATTCATCCACGAAGCGGAGCTTCCCTTTCCGGTGCGGCAGGTGTGGGAGTGGCACATGCGTCCGGGCGCTCTCGAGCGCCTGCTGCCGCCCTGGGAGGATGTGCGCATCCTCTCGCGAAGCGGCGGCATCGACGACGGGGGGCGCATTCACCTCCGAGTCAGACGGGGGCCGATCAGGGTGGATATCAGGGTGCGCCACACCGACTTCGAGCCGGAGCGGCACTTTGCCGACGAGCAGAGCTCCGGGCCGCTCGGGCCGTGCGTGCACCGTCACGAGTTCGAGCCGCGCGGCACCGAAGCCTGCCTTGTCAGAGATCGGGTCGAGTACCGGCGTCCCGAGCGCGGGATAAGGGCGCTCGCCTCCTCCACCATCGAGGGCGAGATGAAGCGCTACTTTCGCTTCCGCGCCCGGCGCATCAGGCACGATCTGACCCGCCACTCGGCCTACGCCGGGCCGCCGCTCAGGGTGGCGGTGACGGGCTCGGGCGGCTTCATCGGCTCGGGGCTCTCGCACTTCCTGACCACCGGTGGCCACGAGGTCGTCCCGATCGTGCGCACTCCGCCGGATCGTGCGTGCGGGGAGGTGCACTGGGACCCCAGGCGCGGCCGAATCGAGGGCGAGCGTCTCGATGGGCTGGACGCCGTGGTGCACCTGGCCGGCGAGAGCATATCGGGGGGCAGGTGGACCGCAGCTCGGAAGAGGGAGATCTGGAGGAGCAGGGTGGAGGGAACACGCCTCCTGGTGCGCGCCCTGAACCAGCTGCGGGATCCGCCGCGCACGCTCGTCTCGGCCTCGGCCATCGGCTACTACGGCGACCGCGGGAACGAGCGGCTCGCCGAGGGGAGCGGACCCGGGGTCGGCTTCCTCCCCGACCTCTGCCGCGAGTGGGAGGCCGAGGCGCTGAAGGCCCGCCGCTCCGGCACGCGCGTCGTGGCGCTCAGGACCGGTCTCGTGCTGAGCCCTGCCGGGGGCGCTCTCGGGACGATGCTCCCGCTCTTCAAGCTAGGGGTGGGAGGGCGCCTGGGTTCGGGTCGGCAGTTCGTCAGCTGGATCGACCACGACGACATGGTGGCGCTGGTGCACCACGCTCTGGTCGCGCCGTCGCTGAGGGGTCCGGTGAACGCGACTTCGCCCTACCCGGTGGCTAACGCGACCTTCGCCACGCGCCTGGGACGGGCGCTCCGACGACCGACGCTCCTGCCGGCGCCCTCGCTCGGAGTGCGCGGCATCTTCGGCGAGATGGGGAGGGCGCTCCTCCTGCAGAGCGCACGGGTGCTCCCGGACGCCGCCCTTGAGAGCGGCTTCCGCTTCGAGTTCGGGGGCGTGGACGAGTCGCTGGCCCACCAGCTCGGCCGGGCCGCGCCGCCGGACCGCTGAAGTCCGGCTGGATGGCCGCTCGGCCCTCTCTCCGGCGCACCGAGCTGCTGGACGACCCGATCCGGCAGTTCGCCGAGTGGTTTGAACGGGCCGAGGCGCACCCGCTGATCGCGCATCCGGAGGCGGCGTGCCTCTCCACCCTCGGACCTGGAGGGACCCCCGAGGGCCGCATGGTGCTTCTAAAACGCTTCGGTGCGCGCGGCTTCGTCTTCTACACCAACCTGGGATCGGCCAAGGCCCGCGCCCTCGCCGCACACCCCCGCGCGGGACTTACACTCTACTGGCAGCCGCTCGGCCGCCAGGTGCGCCTTCGGGGTCCAGTGGCACCCACCTCGAAGGCGGACGCGGACGCCTACTTCGCCACCCGCTCGCGGGAGAGCCGCATCGGCGCGTGGGCATCGGAGCAGAGTCGAGAGGTGGATGGCCGGGTGGCACTCGAGCGCCGCGCGAGCGACTTCGAGCGACAATTCGAGGGCCTCTCGGTCCCGAGGCCTCCGCACTGGTCCGGTTTTCGCCTTGAGCCCGAGGCGGTGGAGTTCTGGCAGGAGGGTCCAGCAAGGCTGCACGACCGCTTCCTGTACCTTAGGGTCAGGGGAGGCGAGTGGGCGCTCCGCCGACTCTACCCCTGAGGGACCTCCCACCGCATTCCAAGCCATGGCCAAGGTCAGCTACATCGTCCGGATAGCCGCCGAGGTGGCGAGCAAGTCGAACCGGACCCGGCGCAGGTTCCACCGGCAGCTGGTGGCCAACCTAGAGTGTGCGCTCCGCTCGGGCGGCGCCGAGGCAAGGGTGAGCGACCGCTGGAGCCGCCTCTTCGTGACGATCACGACCGATGGGGAGGGACACGAGGCCGCCGACCAGGCGATGCATGTGGCCACACGGGTCTTCGGAGTCCACTCCTACTCGCGCGTGGACGCCCTCCTGGATGCCGACCTGGACCAGATCGAGCGGGTGGGGCACGAGCTCTACCGAGACGCAGTCCGGGGGCGACGCTACGCCGTGGACGCACGCCGCACAGGCAGGCACGGGTTCACATCGCGCGACATCGCGGTGCGCCTGGGCGCCGCCCTCAATCCCTACGGCACCGTCGACCTTACCTCGCCCGAGGTCACCGTCGCGGTCGAGGTCCGCGACCACCGTGCCTACCTGCATCATGGCCGCACCGAGGGCCCCGGTGGGTTGCCCGTGGGCACCCAGGGGAGGGCAGTGTGCCTCATCTCCGGTGGCTACGACTCGGCGGTAGCGGCGTGGCTGCTCCTCAAGCGGGGTGTGGCGCTCGACTACGTGTTCTGCAACCTGGCCGGCCCCGCCTACGAGCGCGCGGTAACCGAGGTCGCAAGGGTGCTCGCGACCCGCTGGAGCCACGGATACGAGCCGCGGATGCACGCCATCGACTTCGGCGAGGCGGTCGAGCAGCTCCAGGCGCGCGTCACGCCACGCTACTGGCAGGTGGTCCTCAAGCGCCTCATGTACCGGGCGGCCGAGGCGGTTGCCGCCCAGACCGGTGCCGAGGCGCTGGTCACAGGCGAGGCGGTGGGGCAGGTGTCGTCGCAGACGCTCCGCAACCTCAGGGCGATCGACGCCTCCGCGACGCTTCCGGTCCTCAGGCCCCTGATCGGATTCGACAAGGAGGAGATAGTCAGGATCGCCGGGCGCGTCGGGACGGCGGCGCTCTCGGCGCGCATCAGGGAGTACTGCGCAATCCTCGAGGGGAAGCCGGTGACGGGGGCGCGGGTGGGGGCGGTGGACCGCGAGGAGGCGCCAATGGAGGCGCAGCTCCTGGCGCGTGCCGTGGCGGGGCGGAGCGTCAGGGGCTTGCTCGCAACGGAGGAGGTTGGGCGGGGACGGGACTACCTGTGGGTCGACGAGGTGCCGACGGGGGCGCTGGTTATCGACTGTGCGCCGGCGGGATTGGCGACGACACGGCGCTTGCCCGGCGCGCTCCGAGTCAGGCCGCGGGATCTCCCGGATGTGCTACCGAGTCTGGACAAATCCAATAGATACGTACTACACTGTCACAATGGCATTATCTCCGCACAGTATGCAAATATAATGCAGACAATGGGTTACGAGGCATACGCATTGCGAAGGTAGTGCGAACGTATAGTAATCTCTCATAAACTAACGCAACTTGCTGCACCCCGCGCCAAGTGGTCGCTCGGAGGGTATGGAGCCCTGGGACTGCTCTATTCCCAGAGGGCCCCATCGACCATCCGGACTTGCGCGACGGGGACAACGCCCCCATACTCAACGCCAACTGGCGGTATCCGGGTCGCGCCTTCGGCAGATGCTCCAGCCGAGCGCTCTGCCCTTGCCGGGGTTGCGGGCCGGAACGGAGGACTGTATGATGGATGGGAACAACTGGGTCGCCCGGCCGGTGCGCCGGCAGCGGCTCGTGGTGGGTGCCCCGGGGCCAGGGCAGGCCCTGAGCGGCGCTCCAGTACACTCCAAGAGAGAGGGAGACACCCGATGAACGCACTTCTGTCTACCACATCGCCCGCTGCAGGGTTCCGCGCCCTGCTCCGATGGTCGTCGCTCGCGGTGGTCGGCTCGCTGCTCGCTGCCTGCAGCGGCGGGGATCCGCCGAGAGAATGCGACGACGCCCCGGAAATCGAGGACCCCATCGTGCTCCTCACGGGCCAAGAGAGGCTTGTCGACTACTGTTTCGTTGACCCTGAGGGCGCCAAGTTGAACGTCACGACGGCGACGTCGGACGAAGGTGTCGGGATCGCACTGGTCTACGGCCAGGCGATCAACCTCGTGGCGACGGGCCCCGGCACCGCCACGATCACCATTACGGCGGAGGATCCGGGCGGCAATACCGCGTCGATTGACTTCGGGCTCGAAGTCCCAAATCAGCTGCCCATCGTGGCGGCCGAGTGGCCTAGAGTCAAGCTCCTGACGGAGCAGACGATGGAGTTGTACGTTGACGACTTCTTCAGAGATCCCGACAGGGATCCCCTGTTCTTCACCGCGTCGAGCGAAAACCCCGCGGTTGCCAGTGCCGTGTTGGCCGACTCGCTGAGGCTGGTCATAGAGGCCCTGACGGTCGGCGAGATCATGGTGACGATCACGGCCGAAGACCCGCACGGTGGAATGGCCGAGCTCCAGGGGTTGGTTCGGGTGGTCGAGCCGGTACTCTTCTGGCGCGATGATTTCGACACGAACACCTTCGATTGGTCCTTCAACTTCGCCACCTACTTCTCCTACTTCTACAAGCCCGGATACCTCAGTGGGTACAACCGCTATTCCTACTACTTCTTCTCGGGCGAGCGGAATGAAGACGATAATGCCGCCGAGTGGATGGTGTCGATGTCCATAGCCACGGATCCAGGCACCAGCAACCAGACGATCGGCCTTTGGTCGTACGTCCTCAACCCCCCTGGGGTAAGGCGGTGGTTGTGGGGGACCGTAGGCCACGCCAATCAGTACCAGTACATATACCAGGCTGTCTCGCCGAGCAACTGGCAGATCGTGTTCTGTTGTCGCTACTCGTGGGGCGCAGGCGGAGAGTCTGACGCAGTCAACTCTGTCGGCGAGTTCAACGAGATGATGTGGGGCGTGCAGCGCGGGAAGATGCAGATGTTCGTAAACGGGACCCAGGTGTATAGCGAAGACGCCGAAGGCACATGGCCTACTCTCCATCAGACCTCGCGGTTGTTCGGCTACTCCGGGGGAGGCGAGACCGGCCAGTGGCACTACTTCGACTGGGCCGAGCTGTGGGCTATCGATGCATTCGACGATGCTGGTGACGTGTCTGGCGATTGGCAGTTCCAGGATGATGCGTCGTCGCTCACCCCGTTGCCTCCTGCAGCAATGGTGGAAGTCGCCAAGCAGTGATGTAGCATCCCAATAGCCATCCTTGCCAACCGCGTAAGTGGCAGGGAGGCGGGAGGTCCTGGCGCATGGGCTTGTGCGCCAGGACCTCCTTTGGCGATTCTGGATGTCTGTGTCGTGTCCATGCGGGCGGCGGTTTGCGATTGGGCTGTAGGAGTTTCGCTGTGGCTATTTGGCCAATCGGCTGCCCTTGCTTCAACTGACCCCCTGACGGCTTGCTGGCTTGCCGACAGGTCGGCGCAGGGGGCGGGAGCGGAGAATCGATGAGATCGCCCTCGCGTTCAGTAGGCTCAGTCTTGGCTTGCGCGCTACCCCGTCCGGTCTGCAACCGCTGGAGTCGGGCGCATATCGCGGTTCTAGTCGGCTTCCTCACAGCCTGTAACGGCCAGCCTCCGGCAGTTTGCCCTGGCTGGTCGCCTGCGCAGCTGGAGGTTGTGACCGGTAACGAGGTGGTAAGCGGTACGTGCTTCAACGACCCCGAGGGCGAACCGCTAACCATCACGGGCGTGTCGTCGGACGAGGAGATCGCGACGGTCCGGGTCTTCGGGACGTACTACCAGGTTCGGGCCATATCGCCGGGACTCGCCACAATCACCCTAAGGGCGGAAGATCCGGCCGGTGGCGCGGCCTCGGTGAGCGTCCCCGTACTGGTGCCAAATCAGCCGCCAATAGCGCTGGGAAGCATACCGAGGGCCAGGATCCTGATTGGCGGGAGTAGTCGGTCGACGATTGCCGGGTATTTTGGCGATCCAGACGGTCAGCCGCTGACGTTTTCCGCAACCTCGGGTGACCCAGACGTCGTCTCGGCCGCGATCGAGGATTCCACTAGGTTGATCATCAGAGGACTTACCCTGGGCGAGGCCACGGTGACGGTGATGGCCACCGACCCCGGGGGGCTGACGGCATCGCTGGATTTGGGTGCCGACGTCCTGGAGCCGGAGCTTGTTTTTCATGACCACATGGACGCGGACGCGGGCGACTGGTCCTTCAACGCGAACACCAGGTACCGCTTTGGCGACGGTTTTCTCCACATGGGCAATCGATACCCATATCACCTGGGTTCCGCTGAACGCACGGTTGACGTGACCGAATGGCAGTACTCGGCTTTCTTGGGGATCGAGGAGGGGGGCGAGCAGTATACGGCTGGGCTGTGGTCGTACGCTCCCGACAGTTCGACTGTGGAACGCTTGTGGGCCTCCATCGGATATGCCGACACATTCCATGGTCAGGCACCAGAGGCCAACTGGAGGATCTTTTACTACTGCTGCTACACGACCGAACCCGGGCTATTCGGCAACTCGGAGGCTGTTGGGTCGATCGGCGAGTTGACCGAGTTAGTGTGGACGTCACGCAACGGAGTGATGACGCTGGCAGCTGGCGAGACCACTCTCGCAACAATCGATCTAGTCGAGAGGGACTGGCCAAACGTGATGGAGGTTGCACGGCTCGTTGCCTACGGAACGGACGGAAGTACCGACGCGACTGGCCTCTTCGACTGGGCGGAGCTGTGGGCAATACCAGCCTACCAGTAGAGAGGTCGACCCTGAACCGCTAGGGTCGGCTGGAAGGCTACGGTACCCTGTTATGGTACTGTACAAGTCATAGGAGCTGAAAGGAGGCGGATGAAGCTTCTGAGGCTGTATTTGGACCCGGAGCTCACGCAGGTTCTGCAGGACACTCCGGCACACGTCGATTTGAGATAACCAAACCAGGGAGGTATTCGATGAGAGAGCTTTTGTCTATCACAATACCTACGAGTGGGTTCCGGGCCGTGTGCGGGTGGTCGATCCCTATGATGGTCGGCACGCTGTTTGCGGCATGCGGTGACGACAATCAGCTGCCCTTCGCCACTGTGGACACGCTGCCAACGACCGAGATCATGACGGAGAGGAGTAGGCAGGAATACAACGTGGACGACTATTTCAGCGATCCCGACCAGGATCCCCTATCTTTCACCGTGTCTACCGACGACGCAACTGTTGCCACCGCGGTGGTGGAGGATTTGGATGACTCGCCCAAGTTGGTTATAGAGGGCGTAACGGGCGGCGAGACCATGGTGACATTGACGGCTACAGACCCAGACGGCGGGGAGGCTCAGCTCTTCGGACGCGTTCTTGTGGTCGAGCCCGTGCTGTTCTGGCGTGATGACTTCGATGATGCAACCTCTGACTGGTCATTCAACTTTGCTGGCTACCATAGTTATGAGGAAATACCCGGGTACTTGAGTGTGTACATCCGGTATGCCTACTACTTCTTCGCGGGCGAACGTAACGACAACGTTAATGCTGCCGAGTGGATGGTATCGACGTCGGTGGCGGTAGAGGCGGGTTCGACTAATCAGACTGTCGGCATTCGCTCGCGGCCAGCCTTTTCCAGCCTCGACTGTGAGGGGGCAGAATTTTTATGGGGGTGGGTCGGAGAGACAGACCCTCCTGAATCAAACTGGGGAATCAGGTATAGCATCTGTGGCGATGGGGGCACTGCTGTCGGCAACTCTGCCGCGGTAGCGTCTATCGGAGAGTTTAGCGACGTGCATTTGGGAGTAAGACTTGGGAAAATGGAGCTTTACGTCGGCGAGACCCTGGTGTTTGCCCAGGAGATCGATGATGAGGAAGGCTGGCCTCATATTCATACGAAAACCGGTTTGTTCGGCTATCAAGGAGCAGAGGCGGAGCAATGGATTTACTTCGACTGGGCCGAGCTGTGGGGAATACCAACCGGGGAAAGGGGGGCGAGTTAGTGTCACCTATTGGTACCTGTGCAAAACGGGTGTCTGTACAGGTCACTTGAGCGAAAAGGAGGCGGATGACACTTCTGAGGCTATTTTGACCCGGAGCTCAGGCAGGTTCTGCAGGACACTCCGGCACACGTCGATTTGAGATAACCAAACCAGGGAGGCATTCGATGAGAGAGTTTTTGTCTATCACATTACCTACGAGTGGGTTCCGGGCCGTGCCCCGGTGGACGATCCCTATGATGGTCGGCACGCTGTTTGCGGCATGCGGTGACGACAATCAGCCGCCCTTCGCCACTGCGGACACGCTGCCAACGACCGAGATCATGACGGAAAAGAGTAGGCAGGAATACAACGTGGACGACTATTTCGGGGATCCCGACCAGGATCCCCTATCGTTCACCGCGTCTACCGACGACGGAACTGTTGCCACCGCGGTGGTGGAGGATTTGGATGACTCGCCCAAGGTTGGTTATAGAGGGCGTAACGGGCGGCGAGACCATGGTCACATTGACGGCTACAGACCCAGACGGCGGGGAGGCTCAGGTTTCCGGACGCGTCCTTGTGGTCGAGCCCGTGCTGTTCTGGCGAGATGACTTCGACAACAGCACTGAAGAGTGGTCCTTCGGTGGTACCTATAGCTTTGACCGGCGTCCTGGGTCCCTAGCTGGGGTCAGCGGGTTATTTTCCGCCCGGCGAAATGAGGCCGATAGTGCGATGGATTGGCTGGTATCGATGTCGGTGGCCGTGGAATCGAGTTCCACCAACCAGACTGTTGGCTTCTGGTCGTACGCACCCACCGGGTCACCAAAGCGCTGGCTATGGGCGACTGTAGGCCTTACCGATAGGTACATTTATATCCATGACGCTGTCACCCCGAGCAACTGGCAGATCGTGTGGTGTTGTGGCCGTGCCTATACATGGGGTGCGGGAGGAATGTCGGATGCCGTTAATGCGACTGGGGAGTTTACAGAGATGCATTGGGGTGTACGACTCGGTAAAATGGAGTTCTTTGTTGGCGAGACCGTGTTATGGAGTCAGGATGCCAAAGAGGGCGACTGGCCTACTGTGCATGTGGGATCGGCGTTGTTCAGCTACGCTGGGGGAGAGGAGACGCGACAGTGGGTCTACTTCGACTGGGCCGAGTTTTCTGGAATACCGGCCGACGAGGAAGAGCCCGGCCTGGCTAGCGATTGGCAGCTGCTGGAGGGCCCGGAGTCTCTTAGGATAATGTCCCCTACGGCGTCTACATCCCGTAAGATGGATATCGTCGGACGGTGATGTAGGACGATCCACGCCCGCGGCCACCCATGTGCCGGCGTCCGCAGGCGTGGGTCGACGTCAACACGGGGGAATAGCGTCCGCCACGGATCCGCGACGGTGCGGCGGTGCGTGTGGCCGCGAGAGCACGCGGACCAGAGTTCGTGCAGGTTCCGCGGGACACTCCTGTACACCTAATAAACAAGATAGCGATTCGAGCCTACGATGGAAACGGAGATGCGCGATGAATTCAATATTGTCTATCACATTACACGCGGTTTGGGTCCTTAGGCTGCGCCGATGGTCGCATCTAATGGTGCTTGGTTTAGTGCTTGCAGCGTGCCGCGGAAATGAACTGACTGCCTGCGGCGACGTTGACGACCAGACGCTCTACACGGGCGAAAGGAAAGCGCTGGATGTCTGCTTTACAGGCTCTGAGCCCTCCGAGTTGGTGATCACTGGCTCGTCGTCGAACCTCGATGTCGGTGCCGTGCAAGTTCACGGTCGGGGAATGACGGTCGTGGCGATTGGCCCTGGGAACGCCGCGATGACTGTGCAGGCGGAGGATCCGGACGGAAATACAGCTCAGATCCAATTCAAGCTCGAAGTTCCGAATCAGCTACCCTTCGCCACGGTGGCCGAAATGCCGACTACCAATATGTTGACGAGGAGCAGGAGAGAGTATCGCGTCGATGAGTACTTTGCAGATGACGACGGCCAGCCGCTATTCTTCGATGCGTCTATCGACGATTCTACCGTTGCCGATGTCATTGTTGAGGATTCGCTAACATTGGTTATAGATGGGGGAGCGCTCGGAGAGGCCGTCGTAACGTTGACGGCCACGGATCCGCACGGTGGTGTGGCTCAATTGCGTGGGCAGGTACGGGTAGTAGAGCCAGTTCTCTTCTGGCGTGATGATTTCGGCGAAAGAAACTCCGATTGGACATTCGACGCCGCGAGCTATCATAGCTATGAGGATAGACCCGGGTACCTGAGTGGGTACGTTCTTTATAACTACACGTTTTTCCTGGGTGAGCGGGTTGACGACGATAATGCAGTGGAGTGGCTGATATCGATGTCGGTGGCAGCGGAGAAGAGTTCTACCAATCAGACAGTGGGCTTTCGGACGAGTGGGCCTTTTCCCAAAACGATAGACGATAAGAAGTTTCATTGGGCGACGTTGGGTGAAACAGACAGTATTGGTGACATAGGCGAAACGCCGGGGTCTAACTGGCAGATCGCTTACTTTACGCACCGGTCACAGTTCAAGGTCGCTGCATATGGCAACACAGACGGCGTTGGCCCCGTCGGGGAGTTCTCCGAGATGCGATGGGGGGTCCGGCGTGGGGTAATGGCGCTCTTCGTCGGCGAGACCATGGTTTGGAGTCAGAATGCCGTCGATGGCAACTGGCCTCTTGTGCATAGAAAGTCATGGTTATTTAGTGCCGCGGGAGCGGGCGAGAAAAACCAGTACGTCTATTTCGATTGGGCGGAGCTGTGGGCCGTCGATGCATACGACGACGCGGGCGACGTTTCCGATGGTTGGCAGGTGGACGTCGACTCGGAATCTTACAAAGCCATGTGGCGGCAATCGAGGCCAGAGAGCAGGTAGATTGTACGAGACACACGCATGTACATGGTAAAGCAAATCAAGATAGAATGGGAGATGAGCAATGAAAACACCGTTGTGTACAACGATACCTAAGTATGGGCTCCGGGGGTTGTTCCGGTGGTTGCTTTTGGTGGTGCTGTCCTCTTCGCTGGTGGCTTGCGGGAACGGGTATGAGCCGCCTTTCGCCAAGGTGGACACGTTGCCCGCGACCAAGGTCATGACGGAGAGGAGCAGGCAGGAGTACTACGTGGCCCAGTACTTTCGGGATCCCGACCAGGATCCGCTGTCGTTCAGCGCGTCAATCGAGGATGCGACCGTGGCCACTACGGTCGTTGAGGATGAGAATGACTCAATAGCGTTGGTCGTCGATGGCGTGGCGGCCGGTGAGACGATCGTTACGTTGACCGCTACAGATCCTGACGGCGGCGAGGCGCAGGTTTCGGGGCGGGTGGTGGTGGTCGACCCAGTACTGTTCTGGCGTGATGACTTCGACTTCAACTCGGGCGAGTGGTCGTTTCAAGGCGGCTATAGTTTTGATCACAGGCCCGGGTATTTGAGTGCAAACGGCGGATACGACGGCGTGTTTTCTGCGGCGCGACTGGAACCAGATAATGCTGTGGACTGGCTGGTATCGATGTCGGCGGGGGCGGAGGGAATTGGGAGCGATCAAACCGTGGGGTTTTGGATGTACGGCACGGGCGCGAACTTATCGAAGCGCTGGCTATGGGGCACAGTGGGTGGTGCCGAGTTGGAATGGTATGTGGCAGATCCTGTGCCGGGGGCGAACTGGCGGATTTTGTGGTGTTGTCGCTATACGTGGGGTGGAGGCGGCATTTCGGATGCCGTGAATGCGGACGGAGAATTCACGGAGATACACTGGGGCGTTCGATTTGGAAGAATGGAGTTGTTTATTGGCGAGACCGTGGTGTGGAGTGAAGATACCGAAGAGGGCAACGAATTTGCGAGTTACGGTACGTTCGGCAGTTATTCTGAGGGGGAGGGGACGGATCGATGGGTTTACTTCGACTGGGCCGAGCTGTGGGGAGTTCCAATTGGCGATAATGAGGTTGACCCAATGGGCGATTGGCGGATGCTGGAGGGTCCGGAACATTTTGGGATGGTGCTTCCCGCGGCGCTTGTGCCTGACACGGAGGGTGTTATCGGCCAGTGATGTGGGACGGGCGCACCCGTGGCCACCACATGCTGGTGGCCACGGGGGGGAATGCGGACGGACCATGGGCCGGCTTGGCAAATTGGGAGGACGTTAGGTTGAGTGGAGGCACGTCGTCGATCGGAATTGGGAAGGCGGCAGGTTTTGCGAGATGCTTGGGTAGTTTAGAACGATTTGGGACAGGAAGGAATATTCGCGATGAGAACGCCTTTGTATAGTACATTGACCGCGGATGGTTTAGAGTCGTGCTGCGGTGGTCGTTGGTTGTGATGGTCGGGTTTTTACTGGTGGCTTGCGACAACGGCAATCAGCGGCCTTTCGCCACGGTGGACACGGTGCCAACCACCAAGGTCATGACCGAGAAGAGCTGGCAGGAGTACTACGTGGCCCAGTACTTTCGGGATCCCGAACAGGATCCCCTGTCCTTCAGCGCGTCGATCGAGGAAGCGACGGTTGCCAATGCGGTGGTGGAGGACAAGAATGACGACTCAATAACGTTGGTCATTGAAGGCGTGGCGGCCGGTGAGACGATCGTCACATTGACCGCTACTGATCCCTACGGCGGCGAGGCTCGGGTTTCGGGGCAGGTCTTGGTGGTCGAGCCGGTGCTGTTCTGGCGGGATGACTTTGACTTCAACAATGGGGAGTGGGCGTTGAGTGGCACCTATAGCTATTATCGTCGGCCGGGGGCGTTCGGTGGAATCAGTGGTGAATTTGGCGCCTCGCGAATGGACTACGATTACGCTGTGGATTGGCTGGTATCGTTGTCGGTGGCCACAGATGTAGGCTCGGCCAATCAGACGGTCGGCTCGTGGTCGTACGTGGAAACGGACTCGGCTTCGAATTCATCGAAGCGCTGGCTATGGGCGACCGTGGGCGATACCGAGGAATATAGATATATTGCGGGCGCTGTCACGCCGAGTAACTGGCAGCTTGTGTGGTGTTGTGGATACACATGGGGAGCAGGTGGAATGTCTGACGCCGTCAGTGATGTCGGGGAATTTAGCGAATTGCACTGGGGTGCTCGACTCGGGGAAATGACGGTGTTTATTGGGGAGACGCTGGTGTGGAGTGAGGATGCCGTCGAGGGTGACTGGCCGTCGATTCATGTGCTTACGTCGTTGTTCAGCTATTCTGGTGGAGGGGAGGCCGATCAATGGGCTTACTTTGACTGGGCCGAGCTGTGGGGAATGCCGATTGAAGAAGGGGAGGCAGGCTCGGCTGGGGAGAGGGAGTTGGAAGAGGGGCCGAAGGCTCTCGGGAAAATGCCTCCTGCAGTGGCCATTCCTCATGATACGGGTATTATCGTGCAGTGACGTAAGGCATGCACCCCGCGGGCACCACATGGCGGTGGTCGCGGGTGTGGCGCGATGGTCGTCCGCTGTGCGGCGGGAGCGCTGGGATTTCGGGGACAAACTGGCGGGAGCACCGAGAGCGGCGATGCGCTCGCGGTATTGTTCACGGGCCGCGGCACTGGCAAAGCGCTTGGCGGGGCGCATGTCAGAGGCATTCGCCCAAGAGGCGACGCAGAGGAAGGGGATCCAGCACGTCCGCAGCGCCCCTCGAAAGCCGCTAGGGTGTATTCTGCGGGGCGCATGGGCTGGTAGGAGCGCTAACGGGCCAGGGGGACAACGGAGCAGAGCGAAGCTACGGGTGTGGGAGTTGTAAAACATGATTTGCACAATGTAAATCATACATTACAGTGGGGGGAGAACGAGCGAAGCGGTCCTGCTGCGGATGGAGCGCTGCTTCTGCCGTGGGGAGGGTGTACACTGGCTGGTACCGAACTAGGATTGGACTGTCTTGCGAAGCCTTACGAGGAAGATACCCTCGCGCCGGCTCGAGAGGAGCAGGGTTCCGCTCTCCAGGTAGGGGTATACGCTCCAGGTGCCATCGAAGCCAGGTTCGTCGGGTCCCCATGGGGTCGTGTCGAAGTAGCCGATCTCGACGGGGTTCTCACGGTCTGCAATATCCAGCACCCTGAGGCCGGAGCGGTTGTTCGACATGTATAGGCGGTCGCCTAGGACATATAGATTGTGGTCGGTGGCCCTGGTGGGACTCATATACTCGCGGACCAGCATTGGGTCGTCAAGATCCTGAAGGTCCCACACGAGGGTGCGGGTGGCGGCGACCTCGCCGCCCAGCTCATCGAGCTCGTCGTTCGAATAGAAGTAGCGGTGGTCGTCGGCGAACCAGCCCTGGTGGGCGTACGCGACGCTGGCGTACTCGGCAGCGGCTATCGCGACTGGGCGCTCCTTGTCCGTGAGGTCCGCGACAGAGAGCGCGGTCTCGTTCGAGTTGATGCATATCTCGCGATCTGAGTAGTCTTGGTCGGGTCCCCTATATACCACACAGTGCGCATCGTGGGAGCCGCCTGTGCCACGCCGTCCGGTGTTCGGATGCGCAAAGCACCCGGCGAAGGTCGGGTGGAGGGGGTCGCGGATGTTCACGATGTGCGATCCCCCGCCACATGTCTCGCCTCCGCTAGACGATCCGATGAGGTATGCGAAGCCCGTTTCCTCGTTAATCGCGATGTTGTGCACCGATCCGATCTCGCTGTAGAGCGCCGTCGCGGCGAATTCGCGGGGCTTGGCGACATCATTCAGTTGGGTTAGCTCGAAAACCTGCATCCCGTGGTCGCCCGCGTTGTCGGCGACGACGAAAGCGTAGCTGCCGTAGACCTTGATATCCCGCCATGTGCTGGGGTTGCTCCCCTCGGTGGGTGCCAGGTTTCCGAGGTAGCGCGGGTTTAGCGGGTCGGTGACCTCCACGAAGGAGGTTCCGTCCATGCGGCCAATGAGGGCGTACTCGCGACCGGTCTCGGGATCCCGCCACCCCCAGACGTCATTCAGGCGAGATCCTCTCGCGGCGCCGATCTCCTCGCGCGGCAGGAAGGCGATCAGGTCAATCCCGTTGCAGGCGTAGAGATCGGCCATCCCATCCTCGCATGGTGCCTCGCCGCCGACGACCCTCGGGAGTGGGGCATGGTCAGCGATGAGGCGCGTGCTGAAGGCCCAGCCGTCACCTCCGTCGGCCAACACGGTGGCGGCACCCATCCCGAAGTCGGCCGACGGATAACCCAGTAGCGCTATGTGAGCACCGAGGGTGATTGTGCTTGCCGATTCGACGGCAAGGTTTCCGTCGGTTTCGGCCACCTGGGGCCAACCCCCCGCAAGGATCCACTCCCCGTCCACCTGGGAGTACTCGTACGCCCCACTGCGACCGCCCACCACCACGCTGCCCCCGTGCACGGCGACGGTCCGGCCGAAGCCGCGCTCCGGTTCCGCGAGGGCCGCTCCGTCGAGCGTCGCGGCCACGCTCCACTCCCCGTTGCCGCCACGGGTGTGGATCAGCACCTGGCCGGCGTCTACCCCGGGCAGCCCTATGGCCAGCACTCCGCCGTCGGCGGCCAGGGTGACCCGGTCGGAGGGCAGCGCCATCGTAGCCACCTGCGACCACACGCCGTCGGCGCCGCTCCGGAATGAGGTGAGCTGCGAAGTTCCGTCGGGGGAGCGAGCGACGGCGAGGAGCTCGCCACCAGCTCCGGCCAGCATCGCCCCCAGCCCCCTCCATCCGTCCACGGCGAGGGTCTGGAGAGGAGCCGCGCCGTCCTGCCAGATCTCTCCGATCCGGTAGATGTGCACGACCGCGTTCTCGCCGCTCCCTGCGCCGACGAAGAGCAGATCGCCGATCTGGGCGAGCGAGGTGCCGAAGCGGTCGTTCGTCTGGGCATCCGGTCCCTGGATCTTGCCGCCGAGCTCCCACTCGCCGTCGGTCGATCTGTACCCCCAGACCGTGCCCGGTACGCGTCCGTGGTCCGCCTCGCCGACCAGCACCTGGTCGCCGGCTACGAGGAGCGCGCGGCCGAAGGCCTGTCCGTTCGCGGGGGAGAAGGACGCGGCTAGCGCCAGAAGCAGGATCGTGGTGCACATCGAGTGCGGGGAAATCGGAGTGCGACGCGTGCGCGCACCCAGTAGCTGCGAAGGCATGGACAACCTCGTCGTGTGAGGTGATGGGTCGTCGTCGTGTCGTGCCGACCCTCCTTCCAAAGCTATTGTGCACGGCCGCTCCGCGCCCCTGGAGTCACCGCTGGGAGACGCCTCGGTCCCACCCACACTTCACCATCTCGCTGTGCGACCGCAGCTCTTGCACAGTACTCTTGCGCAACCTGTCATGACCGGCGCGTACAGCCGGACGCCGACGTTACGCAGGCCGTGGATTGGTGGTAGCTTTCTCCACACGATGAGCGGCTACTTCGATGTGCAGAACGCGGCCTACGTGCAGGCGCTCTACGAGGACTTCATCCGCGATCCGGACGCCCTGTCGCCCGAGTGGCGCGAGTACTTCGAGGCTCATTCGCGGGAGCTGGCGGAGGCTGGTCTTCTGGTCCTGGAGATCCCCCGCCGACGGGGTGGCGCTCCGGTTGCCCCCTCGGAGGCACCGCCGACCAACCGCTCGGACCAGATCACCGAGGTGCAGCCCCCCGAGGCGCCGACGGAGTCTCCGCAACCCGATTCCAGTCGCGAAGAGGCGGGCGTCGAGCCAACTCCGCCGGACTCTCGGCTCCTCTCGCTAGTCGCCCGAGCGTCGCGCCTGCTGCACGCCTTTCGCGAGCACGGCCACCAGGCGGCCCGCATCGATCCGCTCGGCAGCGGTCCCCGGGGACACCCACAGCTCGACCCGGCGTACTTCGGCACCACGATGGAGGAGCTCGAGGAGATCCCCACCTCGGTGCTCTTCCCCGAGGGCGGAGATGCCCCCCTCGCCTCCACTCTAGACCGCCTCAAGGCGATCTACGGGGGCGATCTGGGGTACGAGTTCGAACACCTCGAGGACCCGGAAAAGGTCGCCTGGCTCTGGGACCAGGTGGAACGCGGCTGCCACTTCGCCGACTACGGCGACGAAGACCGGATACGCACGCTGGATCGTCTCACCCAGGTCGAAGGGCTCGAGCAGTTCCTGCACCGGGCGTACCTGGGACAGAAGCGCTTCTCGGTCGAGGGGACCGACATGCTGATCCCGATGCTCGACGAAGCGATCGAGCTCGCGGCCCGGGCGGGTGCCGAGAAGGTGGTCGTCGGGATGGCGCACCGCGGTCGACTCAACGTGCTCAAGCACATCATGGGGGTGTCGTACGCCGAGATCCTGGCCGAATTCGAGGAGGGCGCGGCACCGGGGAGCGCGCTCTGGGTCCCGGATCCCGGCACCGGCGACGTGAAGTACCACCACGGTGCCGCAGGCGACTACCCGCTGCGTGGGGGCGGCACGGTCAAGGTCGTGCTCGCGCCGAATCCGAGCCACCTCGAGTTCGTGAACCCCGTCATCCTGGGGATGTCGCGGGCAGAGCAGACGCACGGCGGAGCGGAAGGCCGGGACCCGGCGCTCGTGGTGCCGATCCTCATCCATGGAGACGCCGCCTTCGCCGCCGAGGGAGTCGTGGCCGAGACGCTCAACCTGGCGCGCCTGAAGGGCTACGAAGTCGGTGGCACGGTGCACATCATCGCCAACAACCAGGTCGGCTTCACCACCGATCCGCACGACGGCCGCTCGACCCGCTACGCGAGCGATCTGGCAAAGGGGTACGATATCCCCGTCATCCACGCCAACGGCGACGCCGCCGAGGAGTGCCTGGCGGCGGTGCGTCTGGCGATGGCGTACCGGGCCCGCTTCGCCGGCGACACGGTGATCGACCTCGTGGGCTACCGGCGCCACGGCCACAACGAGGGCGACGAGCCCGGGTACACGCAGCCCGTCCTCTACCGCTGGATCGCCGACCACCCGACCGTGCGCCAGCAGTGGGCGGCCGAGCTGTTGGGGCGCGGCCTCGTCACGGCCGCAGAGGTGGAGGAGAAGGTCGCCTCGATGGCCGAGGAGCTGCGTGCGGTGCAGGACGGCCGCGAGAAGGGGTCGAGGCGCGCGGCCCCGCCGTGGACGGTGCCGAGCTACAGCGCCGTCGACCAGGACTTTCAGAGGGACACGGGCGTTGGCCTCCAGGAGATCGAGCGGATCAACGAGGCGCTACTCGCGGTTCCCGAGGGCTTTACGGTGCACCCCAAGCTGGCGCGCCAGAGGCGGGGACGGGGCGAGTCCTTCGGGCTCGGCTTCGAGGTATCGTGGGCCCACGCCGAGGCTCTTGCGATCGGGTCGCTCCTGGACGACGGAATCCCGGTCAGGCTGACGGGCCAGGACACCGAGCGGGGGACCTTCAGCCACCGCCACCTGGTCCTCAGGGACGCCAGGACCGGCGCCCGGCACTCACCCCTGGCGGAGCTCTCGAAGACCCGCTTCGAGATCTACAACTCCCCGCTCACCGAGGCCGCGACGATCGGCTTCGAGTACGGATTCGCGGTTGCATCCGAGCGGGACCTCGTGCTTTGGGAGGCCCAGTTCGGGGACTTCGTGAATGTCGCGCAGGTCATGATCGACCAGTTCCTCTCGGCCGGATGGTCGAAGTGGGGACAGCGCTCGCGCCTGACGCTGCTCCTGCCGCACGGCTACGAGGGCCAGGGCCCAGAGCACTCGAGCGCCCGCCTGGAGCGCTTCCTCCAGCTCTGCGCCGAAGACAACATGCGAGTCGTCTACCCCACGACGCCCGCGCAGTACTTCCACCTCCTGCGCCTCCAGGCCGTTAGCGAGCCGGAGCGCCCGCTGATCGCCATGACGCCCAAGAGCCTTCTGCGCCACCCGCGTGCCAAGTCGCCGGTCCGGGAGCTCACCGGGGGGTGCTTCCTGCCAGTGATCCCAGATCCGACGCTCTCGGCGGCAGAGGCGAGCCGTCTCCGCCGTCTGGTGCTCTGCTCCGGCAAGGTCTACTACGACCTGATCTCCGCCAGGGAGCGGCCAGACCCGGGCCAGGAGACGGAGTCGGCTCCAGACCCGGTGGCAATTGCGCGCGTCGAGGCGCTCTACCCCTTCCCGGCCAAGGCGCTGAGTGCGCTCGTGGGGCGCTACCCGCTTCTCGAAACGGTCGTATGGGCCCAGGAAGAGCCGATGAACATGGGCGCCCTCACCTACATCAAACCCCGCCTGCGGTCGCTGCTGCCCTCCAAGATCCGCCTGCGGCACGCGTCAAGGCCAGAGCGGGCCAGCCCCGCCGAGGGCAACCCCTACAACCACGCCGTGGCCCAACGGCGGATTGTGACCAAGGCGCTGACTGGCTGATTGGCGCCTGCAACCGGACTCCACCATGGCTGCCCCATCCTCGCCCCGGCCGAGGTAGCCGCTGCCCGCTGTCGCATCGCCGGCCAGGTGGTGCGCACCGGGTGCCCGAGGTCATTTGCGCTCGAGGAACGGGTGGGCGGGCGCGTCCACCTGAAGGCCGAGTTCCGTCAGCGCACGGGCTCCTTCAAGGACCGGGGCTCGCTCAACAAGCTCCTCTCGCTCGCCCCCTCCGAGCTCGCCCGGGGCGTTGTCGCGGCCAGCGCGGGCAACCACGCCCAGGCGCTCGCGCGTCACGCGGCCAGGCTGGGGGCACCGTGCACGATCGTCATGCCTCGAGACGCCCCGCTCATCAAGGTCGGGAACACCCGCGCAGCCGGGGCCCGCGTGATCCAGCGGGGCGACACCCTTTCGGACGGGGCGGCCGTCGTGGACCGGCTTGTCCAGGAGGAGGGGCTCACCCTGGTGCACCCCTTCGACGACCTGGAGGTGATGGCGGGGCAGGGGACGATTGGACTCGAGATCCTGGAGCAGATCCCCGATGCGACCGCGGTCGTGGTCCCGGTCGGGGGAGGCGGCATGATCTCGGGAGTCGCCACCGCGGTGAAGGATCTGCGAGCGGGCATACGGATCGTGGGAGTCGAGGCCGCCCGTGCGGCTGCGGCGATGCGGTCGCTCGAGGCGGGCAAGCCCAGGGAGATCCAGACGGGCGACACGCTCGCCGACGGAATCGCCGTGAAGCGGATCGGGAGAGTCGCCTACCCTCACCTCGAGGCGCTCGTCGACGAGATGGTCGTCGTGAGCGAGGAGGAGATCATTCGCGCCATCTTCTTCCTCCTCGAGCGTGAGAAGCTGGTGGTCGAGGGGGCGGGTGCGGTCGCTGTCGCAGCGCTGCTCGAAGGCAAGGTGCCCGTGGCGCCAGACGACTCGGTGGTGTGCGTGCTCTCGGGAGGGAACATCGACATGAATGTCGTGTCGCGCATCATCGACAGAGGTCTCTGGGCCGACGGCCGTCTGGCGAGCCTGGCGGTGGTGGTGCGCGACCGTCCCGGCTACCTGAACGAGGTCACGGGAGTCGTCGCGATCGCGGGTGCCAACGTGCTCCACATCGAGCATACGCGCGCCTTCGGCGACATTTCGGTCGGCAAGGTCGGAATCGAGATGAGGATCGAGACGCGGGGACGGGACCATGTGGCGAAGATCGTCGACGAGCTGCGCGAGCTCGGCCACACAGTGGACGAGCTAAAGTGATGTAAACTGTAGATTACAATATGACAACTACGGGTTACACTTTCGCACTCGCGGTCACCCCGTAGCGCCTGAGCGTCCGCCCCAAGGTGGGACGCCCGACCCGGATGCGGCTGCCGCCGAGCATGTACGAGCAGACGTAGCCGGCAACTAGCATCAGGATTCCGATCAGAAAGCAGTACATGACGGCGCGGTCCGGGTAGTTGTCCTTGAGATACCCGATGTACATCGGTCCGATGATTCCCGCCGCGGCCCAGGCGGTCAGCACGGTGCCGTACATCTTGGACATGACGCGCGCGCCAAAGACGTCGATCACGAAGGAGGGCATCGTCGCGAAGCCGCCACCAAAGCAGAAGAGCACGTAGCAGACGAGGGCCGAGAAGATCCAGGGATTCGCTTCGGTCATCAGGATGCCGAAGACCACCATCTGGCTCGCGAGTAGGATGCGGAAGACGCGCACCTGGCCGATCCGGTCCGAGAGCATCCCCCAGAAGAGCCGCCCAAGCCCGTTGCAGACGGAGCTAGCGGCGATCAGCGTTGCACCGTATTCGGCGAGCTTGCCCGGACCGACGGCAGGATCGGCGAGTCCCCACACCTCTTGCAGCAGCTCGGACTGGAAGCTGATCACCGAGAGACCGGCCGCGATGTTGAAGAAGAGGACCGTCCACATGATCGAGAACTGCATCGTCTTCAGGTAGGGTGCAGCCGGTTCGGCTATCGGCGGCGGCTTGGCGGTTGGCTGGGAGGTGCCCGCGCGGGAGCTGCCCCCGACCGGGGGCGGACCCTCCTCGGGCGGATTGCGGAGCACCAGGCTGCTCGGCACGAGCACGCACGCGAAGAAGACCCCCAGCCAGAGGAAGACCGCCTGCAGGTCGCCCGCGGTCCTCACGATCAGGAGCGGTGCTAGCACCTTGCTGAGGAAGAGCGCGCCCACCCCGAATCCCATCACGACGATCCCGGTCATGAGACCCTTCCGGTCCGGGAACCACCTGGCGACGGTCGCGACTGGGGTCACGTAGCCCATGCCGATCCCGGCGCCGCCGACGACCCCGTAGCCGAGGTAGAAGAGCCAGATCGCGTCGAGCGAGAGCGCCAGGCTCGCCAGCAGGTAGCCGCCCGAGAAGAGGATGCAGCCCGCGAGCGCCAGGACCCGGGGTCCGAGCTTGGGAAGCGCCTGCCCCGAGATCGCGGCCGAGACGCCGAGCGAGAAGATGGTGATGCTGAATGCGGCGGCGGTCTGGCTGAAGCTCCACCCGAAGCCGCGGACCAGCATCGTCTGGAAGAAGCTCCAGGCGTAGACGGTGCCCAGGCACACCTGCAGGACGGTGCAGAAGACGGCGATCACGAAGCGCGGCACCTCTGCCCTGGCGCTGAACACGTCAGCTAGTCCCCGCCGTGGGAGCCGTCGATGGGCCGCTACTCGCTTTCGTCACCGTCTGGATCCCCGACGGCCGCGAAGTGCATCAGGCGGGCCATGTCGCCGATCTCGTCGTCGCGCCCGAGGATCGGGTCGCGCGGTGTAGTGCCTCGCTGGCGCGAGTGGGCGAGCACGGTCGTGTAGCCGAGGAGCTGCGCCAGCGGCCTCGAGGCGAGCCTAACCAGCCAGAGCGTCGCCAGGACGCCGACGACGAGGATGATGCAGAGGAGGTAGATCTGCTGCCCGACGGCCCGCTGGATCTTGAGCCCCAGGAGCTCGAGGTCCATACCGACGTGCACGTTGCCGGCGACCCCCGAGAGGATGGGGCTGCCGACCTCGACGAAGTCGCCGAGGCCGGGAATGCTGCGTTCCACTGGCTCGTTCACCGAGGGGTCGCTCTCGAGGATCTGGTCCGGAATGCCCGGGACGAAGGTGTGCGCCAGGAACTCGCCCTCGTCGCTGGTGATGTAGATGTAGCGGATGCTCTGGATCTGGACGAACTGGTCGATCAGCGACTGAAGCGTCGCGAGGTTGCGGTTGAGGAGGATATCGACGCTCGAGTCGGCGATGTTCTTGGCGATGCTCTCGCTGTTGCCCACGTACTCGTCGCGCAGCTCCCGCGACACGGTGCGGATCGAGAGCGCGGAGATCGAGAGGACCACCAGACCGAAGAGCGCGGCGAAGCCGAAGCGGGTCTTGCGAAAGAGCCTCCGGACCCTGAGCTCGTCCTCGTGCCTGGCGCTCACGCCCCGAACCTCGCGGCCCAGTCGTCGAGCGGCACGAAGCGCCCGTCTTCGGGGAAGGTGTAGTAGACTCGCTGCAGCCCCTGGCGCCGCCCGGGCCCGAAGCGCACCCGCTCGCCGACGCCGAGGTCGTAGTCGCGGACCTGGAAGACGGCGTCCTCGATCCGCGATCGGCGCGGGTCGTCCCCCATCCGCCGGATGATCTCGGCGATCAGCTTCGCGTTGAGGAAGCCCTCGAGGCTGACGAAGCTCTGCGGAACCGTCTCGTACTCCTCGTTCTCGACGATGCGGGCTACCTGGTCGGGCGTGGGCGGCGGCGGATCGTAGCGCGCCATCAGCTCGTGGTATTCGCGAACCGCGCGAAGCGAGGTATCGGCGTAGCTCGGCACAACCTGCGAATTTACGAGCCAGCGGGTGTGCGACGCCGCGTCCCTGCGTCCCTCCGACATCAGGGCGAGCAGATTCTCGCTGCCCACGAAGGAAACGTTGGCGACCGGTACGTGCAGACCCAGCTCCTCGGCGTCGCGGGCGAAGGCGGCGCAAGCCGCATAGGCGCCGATGCAGATAATGGCGTCCGGCGAACGGCGCTCGAGGACCTCGACCTGGTCCCGCATGCTGGAGTCGAACTGGGTCCCGCGCGTATAGGTGGCCTCGCCGACGATCGTCTCCCCGTGGGCTGCGAGCGCCTCGCGCACCCCGGCCCATCCGCTCCGTCCGTAGGCGTCGTTCTGGTAGAAGACGGCCACCCGGCGACGCCCGATCGCGAGGAAGTTGTCGACCAGCCCGGCAGTTTCCTGGCGGTACGACGCGCGCAAGTTGAAGGCGAACTCGCCGTAGGGCGGCTCGCGCTGCGGCTCCGCGCCCGTGAAGGGGAAGAAGAGGTAGACCTGCTGGTCGCGGAACTTCTTGAGGACTGGGAGCGCACGCGTGACCGTCGGGGTGCCGACGTAGTTGAAGAGGAGGAAGACGCCGTCGTCCCGCATGAGCTCGATCGTGTTGGCGACGCACGGATCGGGCTGGTAGCCGTCGTCGAGCAGTCTGAGCGACAGCCTGCGCCCGTTGACGCCCCCGTTTTCGTTCAGGTGGCTGAAGTACGCCATCGAACCGCGATACAGCTCGGTGCCCAGCGCACGCGACGGCCCCGAGAAGGCAGCCGAGACACCCAGCACGATCTCGTCGTCGGAGCTGGCCCACCGGTGGCGGAGATGCCTACCGGGGGGGCGACGGAGGCCCTCTGCGGTCGCGAGTCCACCTACCAACGGAGCCCCGGCGAGCGCCCCTATCCCGCTGCGGATCAGGGCCCTGCGGCTGATCTGTCGGCCCTCACCCTTCCTGGGCTCGGGCGCTGATGTTTCCTCCGGTGCTCCAGCTTCGTCGGGGCGTCCCAAACGACCTCCTTCAGAGCGGCAGGGGCTTGTTAGAACCAGGCTGCTGCGCGCCGGAGACCACCTGACGCACGCCGCTCAAACTACGGGAGGACGCCACGGCGATCAATCCCTAGCAGTCCGTGGATAATCTCGCACGAGCACCGAGAGCGGCGAAGCGCCCCGCTGGCAAGGCGCGACGAAGTGGTCCAGCGGGGATGCAGCGCTGCTCGAATGCCGTGAGAGGTTTGTCCACGGGCTAGAGCGATTTGGATGGGCTGCAGCGGTGCATCCCCGCTCCCGCGTCTCCGGAGGTTGTGCTCGGAGAGGCTCACGCCGCCCGGATAGGAGATCCGGTCATCAGCCTCCATGGTCTCCGGCACGCCTTCACCCGACGATCTCCTCGATAACCTCCTCGTGCGTCGGATGGCGTCCCGTCGCGGCCTTCGAGTAGACGAGTCGACCGTCGGCGACTACTTCGAAGCGGCCGCCGCCCGAGCTCTTCAGCTCCACGGCGGCTCCAGGAAACCGTGCCTTGAGCGTCGCCGCCAAACTGACGGCCTGGGGCCTGTAGTTTCAGAGATCGCAGTATTCGATGGATACCCTCATCTTGCCCTCCCCAAGCGCTGTGTGTTCTTTCCGGCGGGTGGCCAGCAGTCCGTGGATAATCTCGCGCGAGCACCGAGAGTGGCGATTGTCACCTCGGGGCCACTCTGGAAGCTGCGCCGACCGGGGCGCAAGTGCCAGTCTTGCGGGGCGCGAGACCATCCACGGGTTCCTAGCGGTCCTCCGGGGAGCTGGTGGCGTTGGAGGCCTCGGCGGAAGAAGGCGCCCTGGGCCCAGGCGGCGTGCGGTCGATTAGCCAGCCGTGGCAGCGGGCTCCAGCCGACGCAAGCACGGTGGCGGCCAGGAGCGCCGTCACGGCCCGGACCGGTCGGCCCAGGAAGGTGAGGACCGCTACCGCGCCGACCGCTACGCCCAGCGCCGCCCCGATCAGCGCCGACCCCGCCGCGCGCGATCCGTGCGAGTTGGCGAAGCCACCCAGGCGAGACCAGACGCCGCCACCGCAGTACGCCGGCAGCGCCAGGGTCAGCGCCAGCCCGAGGCCTCGACCCAAGAATCCCGGCCCCGGCGCGCTGGTAGCCTCCCAGACGCCTGCGAAGACGGCGGCGGAGAGCAGGGCGGCGAGGAGTCCCGTCCACCACCTCGCGGGAGTCGCTGAGACCCCCCGCCCCGCTCCGATCCCCCCGGCCACCATCCCTGCGACGAGCGACAGCACGAAGACGGAGGCGACGACGGCTGCCGCGCGCCCTAGCCCTGGCGAGCTGTAGAGGAGGAGCGCCGCCCCCGTCGTGGCGCTGATCGCGAGCGCCGCCCCCACCAGGAAGGGTGGCACCCAGAGGATGCGCCGCGCGTGTGGGGCGTCGTGCAGCTCTGGATTATCCATGGACCCAGCAGTCCGTGGATAAACCCAGGCGAGCACCGAGAGGGGCGCTGCGCCGGGCTGGCAGGGCGCTTCGCAGCGCGAATAGCAGCGCTATTCGTGCAGGAAGCAACGCAGAGCGGAGCGGTCCAGCGCGGATGCAGCGCCCCTCGAATGCCGTCAGGGTTTCTTCCACGGGCTGCTAGATCTCTCCCCGAATCGCCGCGTAGCACTCGTAGCGCACCCGCTGAATGAGACCGTTGTCGACGGCCGCGCGCACGGCGCAATCCGGCTCCCGCAGGTGGGCGCAGTCGCCGAAGCGGCAGCGCCCAAGGTGAGGGCGAAACTCCGGGAAGCACCAGGGGAGCCGTTCGGCTGACACCCCTTCCAGCCCCACATCGCTGAACCCCGGGGTATCTGCGACGATCCCGCCGCCCTGCACGTCTATTAGCTGGCTGGAAACGGTGGTGTGCCTCCCGGCCCGCGAACGCCGTCCCACCCGCCGAACGCGCAGTCCGAGCGATGGGTCCACGGCATTGAGGAGCGACGACTTGCCGACGCCCGACGGCCCCGCGAGCGCCGATGCGCCGGAGCGCACCAGCTCCCCGAAGGCATCCAGTCCCTCTCCGGATACGGCCGAGGTGGCGAGGACCGGCACGCCAGCGGCACCGTAGAGGTGCAGGAGGTAGGACGCCACCCCCTGACCTCGCACGAGGTCCACCTTGTTCAGCACCAGACGGGACTCCATGCCGCCAGCCTCGCCCATCACCAGCATGCGGTCGATTACCCCCTGCCTTGGCGGCGGGTCCGCCACCGAGGCAACGACTACCAGGTGGTCGAGGTTGGCGGCCACCACCCTGGCGATGCGGCCGCCGAGGGTGTGCCTGGCCAGGGTGGTGCGCCGCGGTCGGACCGACTCGATGGTGTAGCGGCCGTCCGCGACCGGCGCCACCTCCACGTGGTCGCCGATCACCACCCTCCCGTGCGCGTCGCTCGCCTGCTTGAGGCGACCTCTCAGCGCGGCCTCGACCCGCCTCCCGTCGGCGGCGCGCACCGCATATCTCCCCCCAACCGCCGCGACGACCTGCCCCTCGGTCACGGTGTGGACCGCTACGGCGTCACCTCACCACGACCAGGCACAGCTCCCACGAGCCCTACGCAGCGAAGGACTTGAGCCCCTTGCCCTTTTCGCCCTCGCGCAGGCGCCGGAGCGCCCGGTCCCGGAGCTGTCGGATGCGCTCACGCGTGACCCCCAGGATATTGCCGATCTCCTCGAGCGTGTGCTCGCGGACGCCCTCCAGTCCGAAGTAGAGCTTCAGAACCTTGGCGTCGCGGGCCTCCAGCGACCCCAGCGCCCTGCCTACCGCCTCGGTGAGGAGGCGGTTCTCGACCTCCAGCTCGGGCTCGGCCGCCTCTTCGGTGATGAAGCGCTCGACGAGCTGCGAGTCCTCGCTGTCACCGATCGGCGCGTCGAGGCGGATCTCGGCTGCGTTCAGCGTCTGGAGCGACTCGACCAGCTTCGGCGTCAGGAAGGTGGCCTTCCCCAGCTCTACGCTCGTGGGATCGCGGCCCAGCTCCTGCTTGAGGCGCTCCTTCTCGCGAAAGATGCGCGCCAGGTCAGAGGCACGATTCAGCGGGACGCGCACCGGCCGCCCGTGATTCGCGAGCGAGGCCAGTATCGCCTGCCGGATCCACCAGACGGCATAGGAGATGAACTTCACCCCCTGCTCCGGATCGAACTTCCGAGCTGCCGTCACCAGCCCGACGTTCCCCTCCTGGATGAGGTCGGTGAGCGACACACCCCGATTCTGGTACTTCTTGGCCACGCTGATCACAAAGCGCAGATTGGCCTTCGCGAGCGCCCTGACCGCCTCCTCGTCGCCGTTCTGCGCCTGCGCCCCGAGGATCTTCTCCATTTCGGGGGTGATCAGCTCGTGGCGGCTCACGTCGCGGAGGTATTGATCCAGCGCCGTCTTCTCGTCCAGGGTGGAGTCGAAGCCCGTGAGCAAGTTCCCACGCCCCTTGCGCCCCCGGGCATTCTTGGTCGTCTTCTTGGTTCGCGTTGCCATCGCCCTATCTCCTCCGGTGCGGACCGGCCCGGTCGGGCAGGCCACACCTGTAGTTTCGTACATAACCCCTAAGTTTAGCGGGTGTCCATCTCGTGGGCAAGCATCTTTCCTTGGGACGTCGGCTCGGCGAGGCGATCCAGGAGCCACTCGGGTTCCACGCGTGTGCGCTCGAAGGTGTATAGCCGAAGTACACGCGCCGTCCGGTAGAGTTCCCGGGCCACCCTGGGGAGGTCCAGCAGCCCAGCCACCCCCTCCTCCTCCAGCCTGACGATCTGGCCATCGGCCTCCAGCAGCAAGTTCATCTGGAACATCCTCTCCTTGACCGGGAAGTCGAGCATCGCCTCCCCCGGTGCCAGCCCCAGCTCGGCCGCGATCCTGTCCTCGAGCTGCCGCTTGGCGCTCGTGTCCCCGCTGACCCATTCGGGAAGCACCCTCCCTTCGAGCTGCCAAGCAGCGACATCCGTTGCCCGCTTCGGGAGTCGGCGCTCGCGCAGAGCAGGAAGCCACCGCCTCGCGATTCGGGTTGCACGGGGGTCCCTGCTCCTGGCTGCACGCCGTCCGAGCTCGTATAGCAGCTCCTCGTCGGTGGGACCGACGAGCTCGAGAGGCGTTAGGAGACCGGCCTCGACCGCCGTCTCGACGATCCGTTTGTAGAGGCCGGTGGCCGCCCTCACGCCGTGGTGCCAGTAGACGGTCCTGAACATCTGGTACTTGGAGAAGAGAAGGGACTCCAGGGTGCTGACCGCCTTGCTCCGGAGCCCGACCTCCCAGCGGCCAGTCGCCGGATCGCGGACGAGGACGAGACCCTGAAGGAGCCGCTCCACATCGACCTCGCCGTACGGAACGCCGCAGAAGTGGGCGTCGCGGCGCAGGTACTCCATCTTGTCCAGGTCGAGGCTGCCGCTGACCAGACCCCGGAGTGGATTGTCTCCCTTGCCCTTGATGACGCGGTGGATCTCGGCGGCAGCCCCGTCGCCCAGCGGACGCAGGGCTTCGGCCAGGGGGGCGGAGGCGAAGAAGCGCGCGCTCATCTCCTCGTGGTTGCCGGCTATGCGTCCCGGCTCGAGCTCCTCCAGCGCATGCGAGAAGGCGTAGTGGCCGATATCGTGGAGGAGTGCCGCGTAGGGGATCAGGCGGGCGCGGTGGCGGAGCTGATCTGGGAGCCCCTGCCCCTCCTGCAGCGCCTGAATCGCCCGTACGGCGAGGTGGTAGACCCCCAGTGCGTGGTCGAAGCGGGTATGGGTGGCCCCCGGGTAGACGAGGTGGGCGAATCCCAGCTGCCGGATGTAGCGGAGGCGCTGGAAGGCCGGGGTATCCATGACCGCCACGGCGACCGGGTCCATCCGGATGGTGTTCCAGATGGGGTCGCGCACCACCAAGGATCGTCCATGCGGTCGCATGGAGCGCCAACGTAGCCACCGCGGCCGGGGGCCGCAACGCACTCGAGGGCTATTGTTCATGAAACGGGTGCCAGATCGCCGGCGTCGGGCACTCGACAACGGTACCCCGGCGCATCGGGGAAGGAGAGCCGGATCGACGCGGACAATCTCGCGCGAGGGCCGAGAGGGGGGCGATGCAGGGGTAGCCATGACCGAGGACTGCATGGGACGGAGTGCACGGAGGCGATGACGGCCACGGCGCTCGAGAAGCTGAGGGAGAAGGTGCGCGAGGGCGCCGAGGAACGGCCCGGAGTGTACCGGTGGTACGGTGCCGATGGCCGGGTGCTCTACGTCGGCAAGTCGGTGAGCCTTCGGTCGCGCCTCCTCTCGTACTTCCGCGAGGGGGCCGGGAAGGCCGCCCGAATCGTCGCCAAGGCCGCCGACGTCAGCTGGGAGTGCAAACCGAACGAGTTCGCCGCGCTGGTCGGCGAGATGCGCCTGATCCGGACGTGGCAGCCCGAGTACAATGTGCAGCACAGGCGGAATCGCTCCTACGGATTCGTCAAGGTGACCAAGGAGCCCGCTCCACGGCTCCTCCCGGTCGAGTCGGTAGCCAACGACGGCGCGGCCTACTATGGACCATTTCCCAGGACGGCCTGGCTCGCGCGTGCGGTCGGCGAGCTGGCGCTTGCGACCGGGCTGCGCAACTGCCCCGCCCGCACCTCCATCCACTTCGACGACCAGCTGGAGATCCTCTCGAACACGAAGATCCCCCGCTGCATCCGCGCCGAGACGGGGAGCTGTCTCGGTCCGTGCGCCGGGCGCTGCACGGGGGCGGAGTATCGTCGCGGCGTTCGCCTGGCGCAGGCCTTTCTCGGAGCGCGCAGCCAACGGCCCCTCGGAGAGCTGGCGGAGGCGGCGAGGAGGGCCTCCCGACGCCTTGACTTCGAGTACGCCGCACGCCTGCACGAGCGCATCGAAACGCTGCGCCGCCTGCAGGGCTACCTCGCGGGCTTTCGGGGCCAGATCGAGAAGCTGAACCTCGTCTACCCGGTCTCCGGCTTCGCGGGGGACTCCCGCCTCTACCTCATTCGTCGCGGCGTGCTCGCGGCCGAGCTTCCAGCGCCCAGATCCGCACCTGGCCGCGATCGGGCCAGGAAGGCCGTGCGCGAGCTCTTCCAGCCGGTCGCTGCCGACCGCGACGGCACCCTCGACGGAGACGCCGCCGCCGAGGCGCTCCTCACCGTGGCGTGGTTCAACCGCCATCCGCGGGAGTGGGAGCGGGCGCAGACGCCGAGGCAGTGGCTGGATGGGGGGTAGGCAGTCGTCGCCCTGTGCACTTGCCACGAGCTGGCCGCTCGGTCTACTCTCCCTGCACCCGGCCGCTGAGTGCCCTTCACCTACCCAGTCGCTACGTCGCCTGAAATGAACACCTGCTCGGTCCGCACGGTGAGCCGCCACCAGCGCCGCTTACGCCCGGTGCGCCGTGAACGGGTGGGGGAGGCGGGTCGGCCGTGGCTGTGGGCGGCTGTGGCAGTCGGCATCTTTACGGCGGCGGCGTGCGGCACGGACCCCCCGGCCGCCGCGACCGTCGAAGTCACACCGGACAGCGCGACTATGGTGGCAATCGGCCAGACCGTGCAGCTCGTCGCGCAGGTGCTGGACCAGGACGAAGCTCCGATCCTGGGTGCGGCGGTGACCTGGTCCTCGGCGGATGCGAACGTGGCTACGGTGGACCCCGCCGGATTGGTGACGGCGGTCGGCGAGGGCGAGACGACCGTGACTGCCACTGCGGGCGCCGCAACCGGGGATGTACACCTGACCGCCCGGGACGAACGCGCTGCTCTGGTCGCCTTCTTCGAGGCCACCAACGGGGACGGATGGATCATCGGGGACGGATGGGGGACGGACCGCGCGATTCGAGAGTGGTTCGGCGTGAGCGTCAACGAGCGTGGGCACGTCGTGGGGCTGCGTCTGCCGGACAACCAGCTCTCCGGATCGCTGCCGCCTGAGCTGGGGAAGCTCGGTTCGCTGGACTTCCTCTACCTTCACGGCAACCAGCTTGCGGGACCGATCCCCCCGGAACTCGGCGGTCTCGTAGCGCTGAGGATTCTGTCTCTCCACGGCAACGAGCTGAGCGGCAGTCTGCCAGCGGCGTTGGGCGACTTGGGTTCGGTGGTGGATCTGTTTCTGGGGCACAATCGGCTGACCGGCCCGATTCCGTCCGAGCTGGGCGGTCTCCACTCGCTGACCAGCCTACGGCTCGAGTACAACGAGCTGACCGGCTCGATCCCGTCCGAGCTGGGACGCCTCGATTCGCTGACCAGCCTGTGGCTTGCGAGTAACGACCTGACTGGCGCCATCCCGCCGGAGCTCGCCGATCTAGAGCTGTTGACGAGCCTGGACCTGAGCGGCAACCGGCTGAACGAGGTCATCCCCGCGGAGCTGGGCGGACTCGACATGCTGAGGACTCTGCGCCTTGGCGACAACGAGCTGAGCGGCTCCATTCCGGCCGCGATCGGCGACATCGATTCGCTCGGAATACTGGGTCTCGCCCGCAACGAGCTGACCGGAGCGCTCCCGCCGGAGCTGGCCAACCCGGCGTCGCTCACGGGACTGGATGCGCGCAACAATCGCCTTGAGGGGTGCATCCCGGAGGCACTGCAGCGCTTCCGCACACGGATCAACCCCCAGGGCGATCCCGAGGAGGTCGACGCCCAGTACGATCTTCCCGACTGCGGCGGCTAGCAGTCAGTGGATAATCTCGCGCGAGCACCGAGACCGGCGAAGCGCCCCGCTGGCAAGGCGCGACGAAGGGCCAATAGCCGCAGCGCTATTGGTCCGAGGAGCAACGCAGTGCGCCAGCGGCCCAGCGGGGATGCTCCGCCGGGCGAATGCCGTCGGGGTCCTGTTCGCAGGCCGCCTCACTGCCAAGGAGCAACACGGAGCGAAGCCAGGAGTGCAGGAATTGTAAACCATGGATTACACATTGTAAAGTATACATTACAGTATGGACGGCACGATGAAGCGGCCCAGCGGGGATGCGGCGCTGCTCGGGGTCTGCCTAGGCATTATCCTTAGGGGTATGCTTCTGTGGCTGGTCGGCAACCCACGGGCCGGTCGGCAACCCACGCCGGCATGGACCGAACGCCGCAGGGACGACAAGGGACAGGGGATCCAGAGCGATGATGCAGCAGATGCGCAGGAACACGAAGTGGATCATGATCCTCGCGGTCTTGGCCTTCGCCGGATTGATGTTCTTCGAGTGGGGTATGGACATAACGGGACAGTCGTCGGGATCGCTTGGCGAGATCGGCAGCGTGAACGGGACGCCCGTCCTGTACGACCAGTACATCGGTACCTACCAGCGCCTCTACGACCAGGCCGCGGAGAGCCAGGAGGATCCGATCACCGGCGCACAGGTCAAGGAGCTCGAGGACGACGCGTGGGAGGAGGTGGTGAACAGCATCGTCATCGAGCAGGAGCTCGAGCGACGCGGGATCGTCGTGACAGACGAGGAGCTGATCAACGCTGCCCGCTACTCACCGCCGCCCGAGGTGGTTGCCGACCCGAATTACCAGACCGACGGCACCTTCGACATCGCCAAGTACCAGCGCTTCATATCGGTGGCGAGCCGCGATGTCCTTCTCTCCCTCGAGGCGTACTACCGCAACCTTATACCGCGCAGCAAGCTGCTCAGGCAGGTCGGATCCGGCGTATACGTCTCCGATGGCGACCTGTGGGATGCCTATCGCTCCTCGCACGAGAGGACCGCCGTGCGCTACGTCTCCTTCGACCCGCTGGTTAGCGTCTCCGAGGAGGAGTTCGAGATCTCTCCGGACGAGGTCGCCGACTTCTACGACGAGAAGATGGAGGACTTCTTCGTCCCGGCGAGTGCGAAGGTCGTGGTGGTGCCGATCTCGAAGACCCCGACGGCCGCCGACACCGCGGCGGTGCTGGCAAGGATCGAGGAACTCAGGCAGGCGGTCCTCGACGGGGAGGACTTCGGTGAGGCGGCGCGAACGGAGTCTGCGGACGAGGGGTCCGCCCCCGAGGGCGGCGATCTGGGTGTGTTCGCCAAGGGCGCGATGGTGCCCCCCTTCGACTCGGCCGTCTTCGCCAGCCCGATCGGCCGCGTGACGCCGCCGGTACGGAGCTCCTTCGGGGTGCACATCATCGAGGTGATGGAGCGATGGGGCCAGGACTCCGCGCGTGCTAGGCACATCCTGCGGCGCTTCGAGCGAACCGACGACTCCGAGATCGAGCTATTCACGGTGGCCGACTCGCTGGAGGAGCTCGGCGAGTCGATCGCCCTATCCGAGGCGGCCGCCGCTCTCGGTCTGGAGGCCGATACGGTCGAGTTTCTCGAGACCTTCCCCTTCATTCCCGGCGTCGGCGATGCGAGCGAGGGCGGAGAGTGGGCCTTCGACCCCGAGATCCCCGAGGGCGAGGCGAGCCCCGTGTTCGAGAATCGCGACGCCTTCTACGCCGTGGAGCTGATCTCGAGAGAACCCTCGCGCTACCTGACGCTCGAGGAGGCGGAGCACTCGATCCGGAGCTCGATCGCCGTGGAGAAGAAGGTCGAGGTGGCGATGGCCGAGGCCCGAGCTCTGGTCGACGAGGTTCGGGGCGGTCGCACCCTCGACGAGGTGGCGCGCGAGATGGGCGCGGGCGAGGTGCGCGAAACGGCGCCATTCTCCCGCGTTGAGGAGGTCCCCGGTCTGGGACGCTACAACGCGGCGATCGGAGCCGCCTTCGGGCTGGAGGTGGGCGAGGTCTCGGAAGCGGTGCGCGCCGGTCAGAACGTGCTCGTCGTCGAGCGTGTCTCCCGGGAGGCTGCCGACAGCGCGGTCTGGCTGGCGCAGCTAGACGAGCAGCGCAGGCAGCTGATGGATGCGCTCCGCGAGCAGAGGATGTCCAACTGGATAGACGGGCTGCGCGAGAGCGCCGATGTAGTGGATCGGCGAGACGAAGTACTCAACCGCCCTGAAGAGGAGCAACGGATCCAACTCCCCGCGATCTTCTGATCCGTCGAGCATGTGGGGCTCGGATCGTCTGATCAGGCGCCACACCCCGTGCGATCAGCTGGACTTCAGCTGCTGACTCTCCTCGACGCTGCCTTCGCCGCCCGACTTGAGCGGGGGAACGCTCTCGCTGCCCGGGCGCAGCTTGGTCTCGGTGTGCGCCGTGTTCTCAATCTCGCGCACCGAGGACTTGAACTCGCGAATCCCCTTGCCGAGCGAGGTCCCGATCTCGGGAAGGCGCTTCGCCCCGAAGAGCAGGAGCAAGGCCACGAGGATCGCCAGCGTTTCCCACATGCCTAGTCCGAATGGCACGTCTCCACCTCCTTGCCTGCGAGGGCCGAGTGGGGGTGACCACCCCCCGTGATGTGCTCCGACCAGTAACCTAAATGGCGGCCGCGTTGCCGGGAAGTCCGCCGGTGGAGCCGGGGTCGTGGCATCCGCAGTCGCGCGCCGTCAACGAGCTCGGTTCACCGAGTACGCCACCGCCTCGGAGAGTGACTCCCGGGATGGGCTGGGCGGCAGGAGGAGGAGCTCTCCTCGGGCCGCGTCGGCGTAGTCGAGCGCCTTGGCGCGCGCGTACTCGATCCCCCCGTTCTCCCCAACCAGTGCAATCGCCTCGTCGATCTCGGCGCGCCCCGGCTCGGCCATCTCGAAGAGTCTACGGATCCTGGCTGCTCCGGCGGCGGACATCCCTCTCAGGGCGCCGATCAGCGGGAGCGTGACCTTGTGCTCGCGCAGGTCGAGGCCGGCGGGCTTGCCGGTCACCTCCTCCTCCCCTACGTAGTCCAGGATGTCGTCGGCGATCTGGAATGCCATGCCGAGCTGGCGTCCGAATCGCCCGAGGGTGGCACGGTGCGTGCGGGGACCCGCCAGCGCCCCTAGCTCGCATGCGGCCGAGATCAGCGAAGCGGTCTTGGCCGAAATCAGCCGGTAGTAGTTGTCCTCACCGTACGAGAGATCGTCGCAGGCGAGCAGCTGGCGCATCTCCCCGACGCTCATCGCGTTGGCCGTCGAGGCCAGGACCCTCACGGCCTCCAGGTCGCCGAGGCGCGCCAGCTCGGTGACGGCGCGGCTGTACAGATAGTCGCCCATGATGATCGCGATCTGATGCGTCCAGAGCGAGTTCACAGCCGGCATCCCGCGGCGGAGCGCCGAGTTGTCGACGGCGTCGTCGTGCACCAGGGTGGCCATGTGCACGAGCTCGATGGCCGCGGCCAGCGTCAGCGCCTCCTCCGGCGCCTCCCCCTCGACCTCGCTTGCGAGCAGGAGGAGGGTGGGCCTAAAGAGCTTACCCGGCACCTGCTGCAGATAGGATCTGACATCCTCTATCAGCGAGAAGTCGGATACGGCGATTACGCCGATCCTGTCGACGACCATGTCGAGGCGCCCCCTCACGGGGGCCTGGATCTCGGAGAGCCCGGAACCGGCCCTCTCCTCAGTACACGTAGTTTCGATCTTGCTTGTGCGCTGTCAGTACTTGCGGCCACCGGCCCGAGATTGGGTACCCCGGCGCTAATCGCCCTGGCAACCCTTGGGCTGCTGGCTCCACCGACAAACTAGCACCAAGAGCGCACTCGGCGCACTCGGGTGCCTACCCGGCGGGGCCGGGCGAGCAGCTCCGTAACGCTCTCGCGAAGGATCGGCTCATCGGTCCCGGGACTGCTAGCGGCAGTCTTCATCGAGCGCTAACAGTCGCTGGCTCAGGATCCGGTCCGGCGACCAGTCGCGGATGCGCATCGCGGCGGCCGCCTCGTCGCCGATCGAGTCGGGGGCCATTCCAATCAGCTCGGTCCCAGCCACCCTCCCTCCCTCGTTCTGCACCCTGGCCTCCAGGTCGGCGAAGACCACCATCGGGTCGATCAGATCCGGTCTGGCCAGCGTCATCGAGATCTGTACGCGATCCTGCCTCGGAAGGTGGAGCGCCAGCGCACGCAGGCCCGGGTGTCCCCCGCCCGACTCGCGCAGTGCCGCTGCCACCCGCCGGGCCTCCGCGACCCCCACTTCCTGCACGTCAACGTTCCACGCCAGCAACACTTCGCGTGCGCCGACACATGTGGCCCCGGCTGTCGGGTGAGCCCAGGCGTGTACGCGGCCCGCGCTCTCCAGGCCGACGACGTCCGCTCGCCTGCGGCTCCGGGCTCCCACTCCTTCCTCCTGCGCCAGGAGAGCCTCGAAGCCCCCTCGGCGAATCTCGGCCAGAACCCGCCCAGGGGGGCGCGACGCCTCGGCGTAGTGGAACACGGGGACTCCCAGTCGCCCGATCCGTTTGCTCACCCGGTGCGCAATATGCACCACCTCGGCCGTTGCGAGCCCAGCCAGGGGCACGAACGGAAGTACGTCGAGCGCTCCGACACGCGGGTGAAGCCCCCGATGGGCCCGCATGTCGATGCGGTCGCGGGCCAGCCTGGCCGCCCGTACGGAACCCTCTTCGATCGCGGCGGGAGGCCCCACCGCGGTGACAACGCTCCGGTTGTGGTCGGGGTCCGAGGTTGTGTGCAGCACGCTGCACCCCGACCGTGCGAAGCACCCGGCAGCTGCGGCCGCGAAGTCCCGATCGCGACCCTCGCTGAAGTTGGGGACGGCCTCGATGACGGGCTTCACTCCCGTCGCTACGGACGCCCTATTGCTGCGCCTCCCCGCCCAAGTCGTGCGAGACAGGGTCTGGCAGGATGGAGAGATGTGGATTGCCAGGCTGCGTCTGGTACGCCCAGTCGAAGATCACGTAGCGGTCGTCGTCGGGGCAGGAGCTCAAGTGCGTCACGCGCACGGCCCCATAGCGCATCTTCTCGTCGTCGCCCGGGACGTGGAACATGTAGGTGTACCCGGCCCTGATGGCCAAGTCCTCCTCGAGGTACCCCGTCGTCGGTGCCTCGTCCCATGCGACGCAGTCGGGGTCGGAACCTGGGCCGCACGTCAGCGCGGAGGTCGCCCGGGTCTGCGCGTGCACGCGGACCCCCTCGCCCAGGCCAAACCAGAGTTCGTGGTCGTCGACGTAGATGCGAAAGTGGCGGTTGTGGCTGTCGCCATCGATCACCGCGTTGGTCCGGTCGGTTTCCTGGAAGCGAAAGCCTGAGCTCCCCGGCAGATCCGAATAGGCGTAGGCCAGCTCGCCGGTGTAGTCCGGGCGAGGGGTGGCCGACACCAGGTGGCTGGCCGGACTCTCGTGTCCCAGGTCGTCTACCGAGGTGACGAAGTACTCGTAGGTGGTGCCGTTGCTGACGAACGCGTCGAGAAAGGCCGGCGAGTCGGACTCGCCCACGAGGTAGATCTCGCGCGATACGACGTAGACGCGGTAGACGGCGAAGTCGTCGGCCGCAGAACCGTCGTCGGGCCAGTGGAGGTAGACCGCGCCGTCGAGCGCGACCGCGTCGAGGGCAGTGGGCGCAGGCGGAGGTTGGGGTGTTGGGACGTAGACCTCGACGGAGTGCGAGGTGGCCGCCTCCGTACCCGTCTCGGTGTCGACCGCGGCCACGTAGTACCAGTACTGCACCTCCGAGGAGACGTTGATGTCGCGGTACACGCACTGCCCCGAGGCGCAGCTCGTGACCTCGGCGATGAAGAAGTACTCGGGACTGGTGTCCTCTCTGCCGTACACCCTGAAGGGCTCACCGTCCCAATCTCCGTGCATCTCCCACAGGAGATCCACACCGCGGTTGTAGTAGCCGCCCTCGAGGTTGACCGGAGGCGCCGGGTCCCCTGGATCCACCAGGCCGCCGTTGCAAGCTGCGAGTCCAATCACAGCCAGTGCCGAGAGCCCGCATCTGTTCCCGATTCTGCTAGCCATATTCTCCGTCCGTGATTTCAACGGTGGCAGGCGGCCGGGCAGGTGCCACCCGGAGAAACACGCCCGACCACGTACAGGTGATTCACTCACTCTTATTCTACGCAATTCCCGTTCCAGGCCAACAGCGTGGGGGATGCCAGCACCGATGCAGCGCTCCTCCTGCCGCCAAGGCGCATCCGCAGGCTGCACGGGCCGGTAGCGGCGCGGGGAGCAACGCAGAGCGGAGCCAAGGGTACAGGAATTGTAAACCAGGGATTACACATTGTAAAGCGCAGATTACAGTTTCGAGAGGCGAGCGGAGCGGCCCACCGGGGGTGCAGCGCTGCTCCTGCCGTGGGAGGTCTGTCCACTGGGTGCCGCAGTCCGCGGGAGATCTGTCCACGGGCTGCTAGTACCGTCGCGACGATCCGCCGGTTCGCTGCTCGTAGTCGAAGTGCAGGTCCCGGTTGTCCGATAGCGCCACCTCGAATACGAAGGTCCAGTTCCCGGTGGCAGTCTGGCGAAAGTCGAAGCTGGCCTCCCAGCGGTGCAGCTCGCGCCTCAGCTGGATCACATGGTCGTTGAAGGAGTGTGCGACGAGATCGTACGAGGTCCGCCAGTCGACCGACCACTTCTCGGTGGGCTGGAAGGCCACATTGGCCTGTATCATCTGACTCCCGGTGGCGTCGTCGATGCGAGAGCGTGCCAGCGAGTAGGCGAGCGAAGCCCTCCACTCGCCGACTCTGCCCCGCGATCGCGACCGGGGGCGTCTCTGCCCACTTCGGCCGGCACTGCGAGGCACGACGGTGGACTCGCCCAGATCGGCCGTCTCCAGCCCAGTCGGGTCGTCGTCATCGCCCTCGTCGATGGCGCGCCCGCTCTCGGAGGCCAACGCGTCCTCTTCATCTCCTCCGGTCAGCCGCTGCAGCCACCCGAAGATGGCAGACTCGTGGCTGAGCGAGAAGCTGAGGTTCGCTCTCGACATGAAGGGCGCGGCGACGAGCGGTCCGCCCGCCTCGGCGGGCGATTCGAAGATGTCGTGCTCCATCGACAGCGAGAGCCCCCGGAGGTAGTCCGACGAGATCTGGTTGGAGATGCTCAGGTTCTCGGCGAAGCCCCGGCTCCGGAACCCGGTCTCGCTGGCCTCCTCGAAGTCGTAGGTGACGGCACTGGTGCGCAGCCCCAGGATCGTGACCTTGCGCGCCCGCGGTATCCTGCGGGGCCCTGCCGACCTGCGGCTGGACCGCGCCGACGGCTCCTCCTCCTCATCCTCGGCCTCCTCCACCTTCATTTCGATCGTCTGCGTCATTCCGAGGGTAACCTCGTTGCGCGGATTGACCGCGCGCGCGCCGAAGACGTCGATCTGTTCCTTGGTGGGCTCCACCTCGGGCGAGTAGGAATAGTCGAAGCTCGGAGACCACTTGTGCCGGATCCGGTCGCCGTAGTAGAAGCCGTAGAGGTCGGCCTTGGCGCCGGCGCCGAAGGAAATTCGGGTCGGGGCGGAGACGAAGGCCCCATCGCCGACGGTGAGGGTGTCGGAGCGAATCGCCCGGCCGCTCAGCGAGAGCCCGGGCGTGATCGAGGTTGAGCCGACGAGGTTGAGTCGGTACCCGATCGATGTGTTCCAGCTAAGCCTCTCCTCCCGGTGGTCGGCGCTGTCGCCCGCCGCCTGGGCGGCGACGGCGCCCTGCAGGTCGCCGACGCTCCCCACCCCAAAGTCCGCCATCTCTTCCTCCTCTTCCGGGTCGAAGAAGCCGGGGGGGACATCGCGGTCGGTGTCCCGATCCAGCCGCACGTTCTGCGAGATCGAGAGCGGGCCGACGTTCAGGCCGGTCCTCAGGGTACCCTGCAGCGCCTCGGAGTCGGCCATCCCGAGCGAGAACGAGTCGACCGCCTGGAGAGGCAGATCCCGAACCCTCCGCGAAAGGCTGCCCGAGCTCGACCAGCTCACGTTGTTGTAGAAGCGCGCCCGACCCGGGGCCGCGGGGAAGAGTGTGATCGGAGATACCGAGAGACTTATCGCCGGGAGTGTCATCTCGACCTTGTCGTCGGAGAGAAACTGCCTGCGGCTGGCATTCATCGAGAGGTTGCCCCAGGCAAAGCGCTTGCTGATCCCCGCCTCCGAGTTCATGTCCTGGGTCACCTCGCGGGGGTCGAAGGAGTTCTCGCGCACGAATGACGAGTTGGAGACGTAGGTCAGAGACGCCTGCGCACGGGTGCGCTCCGAGATCTCCCACCTGTGACCGGTGTTGATGGCCAGCTCGGAATCGCCCTCCTCGCGCCAGTACTGCCGGAGGTCGATGTGGCCGTTCAAAAACTGCCGCTTCCAGTCGTATCGAAAGCTCCCGTCGAGCCCGACGTAGTTGCCGCTCCACCAGTCCACCGTCGCCTGGGCGTCGGCATAGTCGCTGATCGCCCAGTAGTAGCCTATGTTCGAGACGCGTCGCGAGTAGCTGTCCGAGGTGCGTACCACGTCGTTGACCGAGAAGCGGACCGGGAGGAGTCCCGAGCGCCGCTCCGGGTTGGTGCTCTGCGCCACGAAGGGCAGCCAGAAGACGCCGACGTCGCCGAAGTAGAGGAGGACGTTGCGAGCGACCAGGGTGCCGCCGGGGGTCATCTTGACCTCGCGCGCCACGAAGTGGTAGTGAGGCTCCTCCTCCTCGCAGCTGGTGAAGCGCATATCGTGGCAGAACGAGACGTCGCCATCGACCCACGGGCAGTCGCCGTTCACGATCCAGTTGCCCGACCCCGCGCGCGTCTTCGTCTCGGCGTCCACGGCTGTGGCCCGCTCTTCGCCGAGGTCGTAGATGATCTGGCTGGTGAGCACCTCCTCGCCGTCCTCGGGGGTGAAGGTCGCCTCCTCCCCGATCGTCGTGAGTCGCCCCGAGCCCTCGTCGAAGACGAGTGCCGAGTCGGCCCTGAGGGCGACGCCGTCACGGTTGAGCGAGGCTTGCGTGGCCTCGGATCCGGTCAGCGTCAGGAGCTTCGACTCGGGGGAGAAGGTGGCGCCTGCCGCTTCGTACTCGACGCGGGTGTAGCCGTCGAGGGCGAAGAGCTGCGCAAGCACCGAGTCGGGCGTCACAGGAGCACGGACGGAGTCGAGGGCCAGCGAGTCGGGGACCAGACCCGTCGAGTCGCCGAGCGCCCGGGCTAGCCGCTCCAGCCGACCGCGCACGATGTCCTGCAGCGAATCACTGAGCTCCTGGGCTTCGACCGGGGTGGACCAGAGAGTTGCAGCGGCCACCGCTATGGACGCGGCGAATAGCGCCGGTCTACGCATCGCTCGCCGTCTCCGCTGGCTCAGGGCGAAGGGGGACAGAGTCGAGGGGCAGCGACTGGTCCTGCCGACTGCCCTGCTCGCCGCGCTTCCGCCACACGATCGCGGAGAGTAGGATACCGAATTCGTAGAGCAGCACCATGGAGCCGGTCATCAGGGCCGTAGCCAGTATCAGGTCGCCCGGCGATATCACGCTCGCGACGATCAGACCCACGACCACCGCATGGCGCCTCTTCGACCGCAGGAAGCGTGGCGTCACCAGTCCCAGCGCACTGAGCACCAGGATTACCACGGGGAGCTCGAAGACGACCCCCATGGCCACCGTCAGTTGGACGATGAAGCCGAAGTATAGGTTGGCTGTCCACTCCTGGGCGAGGAAGCTTCCGCCCATCCCGACGAGGAAGCGAAGCGAGACGGGAATCAGGGCGAAGTAGGCCATCGCCACCCCGGCGCAGAAGAGGACCAGTCCCAGGTATAGCGCTGGCACGATGGCGCGCTTCTCGCGCGGCTCCAGCGCCGGGGCCAGGAACGCCCACGTCTGGTAGGCGAGTATGGGGAAGGCTAGGACGAGCCCGATCAGGAGCGCGGTCTTGAGGGGGAAGAAGAAGTTGTCGACGGGTGAGAGTGCGAGCGGGAGCCAGCTGTCGCCGAAGAGTCTCCGCCCCGGCTGGAGGAGGATCCCCATCACGTCGAATCTGAAGACCAGGACCAGTCCCGCCGCCAGACCCGCCACCACCGCCAGAATCGCCCAGAGGATCCTCCACCTGAGCTCCTCCAGGTGGTCCAGGAAGGGCATCTCGGCCTTCGGGTTCCCGCCTCGGGCCAGGAGCCCCTCGCGCAGCCGATGGATCACAGGACCTCGGCACCGGGCTCGTCCGCGCCGGCCGGGTACAGGGGCAGCTCCACCTGGGCGCGGCTCCGGTTCTCGCGGCGCTCCCCGACGATCAGCTCGTCAACAACCTCCTGGAAGGCGGCAATGTGCTGGAAGTCGCGGTAGACCGACGCATAGCGGACATACGCCACGCGGTCGAGCGGCTTGAGCGCCTCCATTACCTCCTCGCCGATCTCGGCCGATGCGATCTCGCCCCGAGCGCTTCCGGCAAGGCGATCCTCCACCTGGTCGGCTAGAGCCTCGATGGCGTCGGGAGGTACCGGACGCTTGGCGCACGCCACCGCTATGCTCGCCTCCAGCTTGGTGCGCTGGAAGTCCTCGGCGCTACCGTCGGCCTTGCGCACCCTGGGCATGCGCTCCTCGACGCGCTCGTAAGTCGTAAAGCGCTGCCGACACTCCAGGCACTCGCGACGGCGACGGGTGGCGCGCCCTCCACGGGCGGCGCGCGAGTCAACGACCCTGGATGCGGCGCTGCAGGCGGGACAGAGCATGGCCGCCCCTCACGGAATCTCGTCGAGCTTGTTCCGGGCCTGGTCGGCGAACCAGTCGTCCGGATAGGTGTTGATCACGCGCTCGAGGTACTCCCGGGCGCGCTCGTACTCCTCGAGCCGGATACAGAGCTCGCCGGCCCGGTAGAGAGCGGCTGCGACCTCGCCTGCCGTGGGGTAGAGCTTGGGGATCTCGAGGTAGTTCTCGACCGCTGCCGACAGCTCTCCGTCGAGCGTCAGGAGCTCGCCCAGTTGCAGGTAGGCCGCGGGCGCGAGCTGGCTCCGGGGATAGGTCTCGATCAGCTGCGTGAAGCCGAGCCGCGCCGAAGTCCGAAGGTCGCGCTCAAAGTTGCCGACTGCGGCCCTGAAGAGCGCCCGGTCGGGCGCTGTCGCGTCGGGCGGTACCGTGTCGGGGCCCTCGGCCGCGGGCACGCCGGCGGTGTCGGCGGCGGCGGGCGGCGCCTGCAGGCGGCTCTCGACGCGCCGCAGCCGGTCCTCGAGATCCCGTTCGAGCTGGTCCATCCGCCGCTCGCTGGTCCCAACCACCTCGCTAAGGCGAAGCTGCTCGTCCCGGATCCCCGTGAGGACGTTGTTGGTGCTTCCCCGATGGGCGAAGATCTGGTCCGCCAGCTCCGCCAGCGAGTCCATCGCGGCACCGTGCTGGGTAAGGACCGAAGCTCGCAGCTCTGCGAGAATCGAGTCCTGCCGCGCCGCCAGGGTGCGCACCTCCGTGCGCAGCTCGGCGACCGACCCTCTGCTGGCGCACGCCGCGGAAGCGACGAGCAGGACCGCCGCCCACGGCAGACCCCGGGAATTCGGACCGAGAAATGCGGGCATCGCCTCCTCAGCTTCCCCTGCTCCGCTACGGATCCAAGGCCTCGGCACCGCTGAGGATAACGAACTCTACCCGCCGATTGCGCGCCCACGCGCCCTCGGTCGATCCCAGTGCAACCGGCATCTCCTCGCCGAAGGAGACCGTCTTGAAGCGCGACCGGTCAAGGCTGTACGCGGTCAGGTACCCGAGCACAGCCTCGTTGCGCTCGCTCCCGAGGACGATGTTGTACTCCGATGTGCCGCGCTCGTCGGCATGTCCCTCGAGACGGAGCTCTATGCCCGTGTGGTCACGCAGGATCTCGATCTTGGCCAGGAGCTTGTCCTTGGTGTCGCTGCGGATGTCGGAGGCGTCGTAGTCGAAGTAGACGGTCTCCTCGATGATCGCGCGCAGCTGCCTCGCCCGCTCTGCGCGCTCTGCCTGAGCCCGCTCGGCCTCGGCGGCCGCTATCTGGGCCATGCGATCGGCCTCGGCGATCGAGTCGGCGACGCGACGCGCCTCGATCTCGGCGGGCGTCGGGCCAGGTGGCGGTAGAGGCTCCGCGGGAGGTACCGGGCGGCAGGCGACAAAGACGAGCGCGGCTAGCAGCAACCGAGAATTGGACATCTCTTCTCCGGGTTGGCGGGCGGACGGGCCCTGGAAGCAACTGTCCCCACTGCAAGATACGACAACGGGGGAGCGCCGGTAAGGTGGAGCGGCCCGGCAGCGTGATGGGCCGCGACTGCCTCCATCACCTTGAACCGCCGCCCGCGAGGATGGGCGACCAGTCCGGGTCGGCTGCCTCGACGTTGGCGACCAGCACGCGGGTCCGCCCGGTGACGGCGTCGACCACAAAGACCCCGGAGCCGTAGTCGCGCCGACCCGAAAAGACGATGTGACGCCCATCCACCGCCCAGCTGGGGTCCTCGTTGTTGCCCTCCTGGGTGAGCTGCACCAGCCAGTTGTCGCCCCGCTCGACATCGGCTACGAAGATGTGGTAGCGGTTCGCCTGGCGCCGCTGGGCGATACCGCCCGAGAAGGCGACCCTGCTAGAGGTCGGCGACCAGTCGGGATCTGCGAAGTACCCGCCTTCGCCGTACCGGTAGGGCGACAGCAGCTCGGGTTCGTTGCCGCGCACAGGTTTGCCTACGTAGACCTGCGGCGTCGCCACCCCGAGCCGGTTCGACATGAAGACGATCTCGGAGCCGTCCGGCGAATAGCCCGGCGAGAGGTCGTGGTACCTGCCCCCGCCCAGGTGCGTCAGGCAGCAGTTGCGGGCCGCGTCGTAGCTGTAGAGTCCCCTCGGCTCGGCTCCGATCACAGCGAAGACGACTTCGACGCCATCTGGATGGTACGTGGGCGTGAGCTGCTGCCCGGCACCTTCCGGGACGAGAGCACGGTCAGCTCCGGTTCGGAGGTTCCGCTCGTAGAGTCTGGCCGAACCCGCCTTCCAGGAGGAGTAGGCTATGCGCGTGCCGTCGGGCGACCAGACGGGCGACGCCACCAGGCTCTGGTCCCACGTCAGGCGTTGCAGGTTCTCGCCGTCGGAGTCGACTGAGTAGAGCTCCTTCCCGCGCTGCTCGCCGAAGGCCCGCATGGCGAAGACGACTCGCGTGGCGGCAATTCCGACCTCGCCTGTGACCCACTCGACGACCGCGTCGGAGGCCGCGTGCACCGCCATGCGGAAGCCGGCGGAACCACTCTCCGGGATCGGGAACGTCCCCCTGTTCTTCAGGCTGCCGTAGACGATGTCGTGCGCCTCCAGAGTCAGCACCCAGCCCTCGCCGGTGGGATTGGCCGCAAGTGACCCGGCGAGCAGCCAGTCAACCTCGAACTGCTCCCAGAGCTCGTACTGAACCCCTTGGCCGGAGAACTCCGTGGGGAGACTGTCGCGCACCAGGAAGCGGTCGCTGAAGTCGAGATCCTGGGCGATGATCATCTCGATCTCGCGCCCCAGCGCCTCCTCGCCCGGAGACTCGACCGCGAAGGGCTTCACCGCGATCGGCGGCACATAGGTGTTCCTGTAGAGGAGACCCAGCGAGACGCCGGGAACGGCCGTCTCCTGTGCCCCAAGGACCCCGGCCGGGACCAGCGCAAGGGCGCAGATCGCCCCCCGCGCAACCGCGCGGCAGGACTGTCCACGGGCTGCTAGGGTGGCGATCTCTGTGCTCACTCGCCCGACCCCACTCCCGCCCGCGGCGTGAAGGTGTAGTGCACGGGCAGTATCGAGTACGGATACTCTTCGGGAAGGGCGCCCAGGCGGCCACGCATCCCGGCGCACTCGACCGCGCCGAGCGCCTCCTGGTCGAAGGCGTGACTTCCGGATGGCGTGGCGACCTCCATGTCGACCGTTCGCCCGTCGCGCAGCACCTTGAAGGTGACGGCCACCTCGAGCCTGCCGGACCCCTGCCAGCGGAAGCACCGCTCGATCCAGTTGGTAATGTTCTGGAAGTACTCGGGGTAGTCTCGGCGGAAGGCCTCCACCCGCTGCGTCAACATGTCATCCCCGTCGTCCGGCTTGGCGACCTCCTGGCTCTCCTCCGCAACGGCGGGAGCGGGGTCCTCGGCGGGGGGCTCCACCTCGGCGGTATCGGCCTCAGGTTCGGGGTCGGGATCCGGCACCGGTGCCCCGTCCTCGACCGGGGGCGGGTCGTCGGGCGTCTCGACCACAAGCACCTCTTCGGGCTCGGAGGCGAGCGCGACCATCTCGACCGCCACCGTCTCGTAGATCACAGGCGGATCGTCGAGCGCCGGGAACACCAGCAGGACGAGGGCGAGGACAAGGGCGTGCCCGGCGAGCGATGCCACAAGGGAACCCCGGTCGAAAGGCCCCGACCAATGCCCTTCGTTCACCGCGAGCGGTCGGCGGCCAGGCTAGCAGCCCGTGGACAAACCTCCCACGGACTGCCAGTCATTGCCCGACTTCCCGAAGAATCAGGGCGAGACGCACATCCCTGTCGACTATCCCCTCGACGGCGCGCGCCACCCGGCCGTACAGCGCCGCGGAGTCGCCCTTCAGGTAGACCATGTCGGCGTTGCGCTCGCTGATGAGCTGTCCGAGGGTGGCGTCGAGCATCTCCTCGGCCACCTGGGCCGAACCGATGAAGAACGACCCGGCCGCGTCCACACCGACGATGATGTGATCGTCGGAGGCCTCGATCACCCTGACAGGCCCCCGCGGCACGTCGACCTCGATGCCGCCCTGCATCACAGGCGCGGTGATGATGAAGATGACCAGGAGGGTGAAGGCGACGTCCACCAGGCTCGTCACGTTGATCTCGGCCCGGACGCCGAGGTCGGCGCGGCCCCGCCTGTGGTGCCTCATCCCGGCACCGCGGCGGCGTCAGACATGACGCTCCTTGGCCAGCGTGCCGATGAACTCGCTGGCGAAGCCCTCGAACTCGCCGCTCACGAGGTGCAGACGCGATACGAAGTGGTTGTAGGCGATCACCGACGGGATCGCGACGGCCAGCCCGGCCACTGTGGTGATCAGCGCCTCGGCGACGCCCGGGGCCACGGCGCTGATGTTGGCCGAGCCGGCGGCGGTGATTCCCAGGAAGGTGTTCATTATTCCGATGACGGTGCCCATGAGCCCGAGGAGCGGCGACACGGACCCTATCACCGCGAGCCAGTTGAGTCCGTGCGCCAGCTCGTCGATCTCCTCGGCCTGCACCTTGTCCATCACCAGGCGCAGCGCCTCGAGCTGGGTGAGCGACAACCCCTCGGCGTCGCTGGATCCGAAGAGCGAACCGGGGCTGAGCTCGGCGAAGAAGGTGAGTCCGCCGCGGAAGAGGCGGGTGTAGGGCGACTCGGGCAGCCCGATGAGCGCCTCGGAGGCGGCCGTCAGGTTGGGGACCTCCTCCATGCGGCTCAGAAAGCCATCGCCCTCGAGCTGCACTGCACGGAAGTGCTTCACCTTCGAGATGATCACCCACACCGACAGGACGGAGAAGAGCGCCAGCACTGCGAGCACGACCTGGGTCGGGCCGCTGGCCCCGAGGATCATGTCGGCCGCGCTCTGCGGCGCCTGGTCCTGGAAGGGGGCGGTCACGCGGCTCGCACCCCCCCCGTCGAGGAAGGCGTCGACACGACTCCGCCGACGCCGTCGCGCAGCGCCACCTCGGGTCTCCACCCGAGCGCCCGGATCTTCGCGGTGGCCAGCGCACTTCGACGGAGCTCGCCGGGCCTGGCCTCGCCCCAGATGCGCCCGCACTGCGCCCCGGCGCCCTGCTCCAGGATATCGGCGAGCTCGTTCACCGAGGTCTCGATGCCGCTGCCGACGTTGTAGGCGCGGGCGTCGCCGCCGGGCGCCGACGACAGCTCGGCCTCCGCAGCCAGGAGATTGGCTGCCACCACGTCGGCCACATGCAGGTAGTCGCGCGTCTGCTCGCCGTCGCCGAAGATCCGCAGCGGCCTGCCCTCGAGGAGGCGTCGCCCGAAGATCGCCACGACGCCCGCCTCGCCGCCCGGGTCCTGGCGCGGGCCGTAGACGTTGGCGTAGCGGAGGGCGACGTATTCGACCCCGCGGACCTGCCGGTAGTAGTCGAGGTAGCGCTCACCCGCCAGCTTGGCCACTCCGTACGGAGACGCCGGTCGCTTCGGCGCTCCCTCGGGAGTCGGGACCTCGTCCGCCTCGCCGTATACGACTCCCCCGCTCGAGGCGAAGACCACGCGCCCCACGCCACTCTCGACCACCGCCTCCAGCACGTTGAGCAGCCCCACGATGTTGGTGCGGGCATCCCGCACCGGATCGGCCACCGAGACGCGCACATCGGCCTGCGCAGCCTGGTGGCTAACGAGGTCGAAGCCGACTCGGCGGATCAGCGCCGCCGTCTCTTCCGAGGCGACGTCGAGGCGGTGGAAGCGGGTGCCCGAGGGGAGGTTCTCCTGCCGTCCGGTCGAGAGGTCGTCCACGATCCAGACGCGATCGCCGCAGGCGAGGTGTGCCTCGGCCAGGTGGCTCCCGATGAAGCCGGCACCACCGGTGATCAGCACCTTTCGGCTCTCGAGTGGCATCGTCCCCTCAGGGCAGCAGTCGGAAGTGGACTCGCGCCGAGAACCGCGGGGCGACGATGCGCCGCCCCGGCGGGGCGCTCCCTCCCAGAAAGCTAGCAGCCCGTGGACAATCTCGCGCAAGCGCCGAGAGCGGCGAAGCGCCGGCGGTCCGCGGGCCGCCCCACTGGCAAGGGACCAGCTAGTCTACCATCGGGGCGACAATTCGCGCGAAGCTGCAACGAGCCCTGCTCAGGCGGCTCTTCACCGTCCCGACGGGCTGGCCTGTGACCTCGGCGATCTCGTCGTACCTGAGGCCCTTGAGCTCCCGGAGCACCAAGACGACGCGGTGGTGCTCCGGAAGAAGGTCAACCGCCTCGTGCACCGTCTCCGACGCACGCCTCCTCCTGTCGAGATCGTCGGGACGCGCCTTGGGGTCCTCCCACTCGAGGGGGCGGCCGTCCTTCTCGCGGTTCCTCGCAAGCGTCTGGAATAGCACGATCGGACTCCTCGATCTGCGCCGAAGCTCGTTCTTGGCCAGGTTGCTGGCGATCGTGTAGATCCAGGTGGAGAACTTCCTGCTCTGGTCGAACCGGTGCAGGTGACGGAACACCCTGATGAAGGTCTCCTGCACCAGGTCCTCCGCCTTGGCGCGGTCGCCCACCGCGCGGGCCACGAAGTTGCGCAGCTTTCCGGCGTAGCGGCCCACGATCACGTCGAAGGCCCGCTCGTCGCCCTCGAGGAAGCTCTGCACCACCTCGCTGTCCGTTCGAGACTCTGCATCTGCCGCGCCCACCACTCTGGGCAGAACGGCCGCCGAGGCACCGCTGGGGTGTTGTAGAGTCGCGCCTAGCATTTCCGGTCTCCTCGCGCCGTAGGGCCTCGGCTGGGGCATCTTCCGGTGTGCCCTCTGCGAAGCCGCTTGTGCATTCGATCCTCTCCGGCAGAGGGTATGCGCACGAAGCGTGCCAAGCGCCCTTCGCCGGGTTCGAGCCTCCCCACGGCGCTAGAGTGGGGGTGCATCGACCTCTCGCTCGCCTGTCCACAATGTGTAATGTATGATTTACAATATGTAAACTATGATTTACATTTCTCGTGTCCGTGGCTTCGCTCGGTGTCGCTCCTCGGGCCGATGGCGCTGCTACCAGCCCTTCGTCGCGCCTTGCCAGCGGTGCGCTTCGCCGCTCTCGGTGCTCGCGCGAGACTGTCCACGTACGGCTACGTCAGGTGGTGCAGGTGTCCCGCTGTCAGGTGTCCGCCCTTGTCAACGCACGGTTTCGCGGTAGCTTCCTCATCCCGCGGTCCGAAGAAGGCGCTCACCACGTGTCAGGGGCGAGCACTTGAGTTCATGAGAAAGCGCTCCCGCTTCCTACCCCGCACCCGCGACGGACGCATAGCGACGATTGTCTTCGCGGCGCTCTTCCTCCTCGCGCTGCCTCCCTTCACCCACTCGGTGCTGAACCGCATCGAGCTCCCGCTCTTCGGAGTCCCCTTCCTCTACATCGCCCTCCTCGCGATCTACAGCGCCCTCATCTGCGTCCTGATCTGGGCCTATCGGCGGGGAGTGTAGCCATGGGAGTCGACGGGCACCCGGCGGCGGGCCAACCCGACGGCTAGCGCTTGGATACCTGGGTCGTCGCAACCGCTCTGATCGCCGTCTACCTGCTGATCACCCTCGGCCTGGCGGTCGTAGCGAACCGCCACCTGACCGTGGATATGGAGGACTTCCTACTCTGCGGCCGCCGCGTGGGCTTCATCGTCCTCTACCTCACGGTGGTGGCCACCTTCCACTCCGCCTTCGCCTTCCTCGGATCGGGCGGGTTCTTCTACACCCACGGCGTCGGCTTCTGGGCCGCAGGCGCGTGGACGGTGCTCGTGGGCGCGTGCACCTACGTGATCGGAACGCGCATCTGGGCGCTCGGCAAGGCCTTCGGATACATCACCCCGGCCGACATGCTCGCCGACTTCTACGAGTCCGAGGCCGTGCGCATAGCGGTGGCCGTGGTGTCGGTTCTCTTCACCATCCTCTACATCCAGGTGCAGGCGGTGGCGCTCGGCTACATCGTGGAGGTGGCGACCGACGGGCGGGTGAGGGCGGAGCTCGGCATATTCGTCATGCTCGCGGTGGCGGCGATCCACCTCATGATAGGCGGCCTGCGGGCCGTCTACTGGACCGACGTCTTCCAGGGCGCGTGGATGTACATCGCCATCTGGGTGGGCGCTCTCGTGCTGGCGTTCGAGCTCTTCGGGGGACCGCTCGAGCTCTGGCGCGCGGTTGCCGCGGAGCGGCCGGAGATGCTCACCCTTCCCGGGCCCCGGGGGTTCTTCACTCCCGGCATGTGGATCGGGATGGTGGTGACGCTCTCCTTCGGGATCGTCCTCCAGCCGCACATGATGATCCGCTTCTACACGGCGGTGGACGGGAGAACGCTCAAGCTCCTGGGCGCCACGACCCCGATCTACCTGATGACGCTCTTCATCCCCGCCGCGCTCGTTGGGATGGGAGGTGCCGTGGCGATGCCCGGGATCGAGGCGGCCGACCGCATCTTCCCGGAGCTGCTCTTCGCCCATGCGCCTGCGTGGCTCACCGGACTCATACTGGCCGGAGCCGCCGCGGCCGCGATGTCCACGCTCGACTCGATCCTGCACGCCAACATGACGGTGCTCACCAGGGACGTCTACCAGCGCTACCTCGCAAAGGGGAGGAGCCAGGGACACTACGTGCTCGTGGGCCGCTCGATAGTCGTCGGGCTGTTAGTGGTCGGCTACCTCCTCTCGATCCAGGAGGGAAGCGACCTGCTGGTGGCGATCGTATCGCTCTCGGGCTCCGGGGCGCTCCAGTTCCTGCCAGCTGTGCTGGGGGTATGCTTCCCCGGCGGCCGCTCGTTCAGCAAGGCGGGCGTCACTACGGGCATCGTGGCGGGGGTCGCAACCCTCGCTCTCACTCTTGGGATCTCCCTGCCACTGGGAATCGAGCCTCCCTGGGAGGCACATCCGCTCGGCATGCACGGTGGTGTCTGGGGTCTGCTGGTCAACTTCGGCGTGGCGGCGCTGGTCTCGGCGTTCACCAGGGGACCGTCCGCGGAGACCGTGGAGCGTGTCCACGGCACGGTGGAGAAGTTCGTCTACGGAGAATCGGAGTGAGGGGGCGTGGTTTAGGCGGACGGTGAGGCGGCCCCCGCGACGCCAGCGCTACAGCGCCACATCCCCTCCCGGGTCGCGCCGCTTCAGCCGCCGGAGAATTCGCTCCGCCTCGTCGAGCCTGCTCCGCCGCAGCTCCTCGTCGAGTCTGGCCGCGCCCCATGCTGGCCGTCCTTCCCGGTCGGGAGCTCGCAGGACCGAGCCCTCGCCTGTGCCAGCGGGCAGCTCCGAGAGCGGCGCCTCGACGACCCGCTCCCCGTCGTCCCGTACGAGCACAGCGACGCCGGACTCGATGCGGTCGACGGTCCAGACGTTCCGGTCGCTCAATAGCCGAAGACGACCACCGCCGCCCCCGTGCGGTCGTACAGCGTCGCCGTGTCGCCAGCGTTGTTCCACACCGCCCTCCGACGCCCCATGTAGTAGCGTTGCCCGTCGGCGCGCCCCGCGCCGGTGTGGACCACGATCCGTCCGCCGGCCTTCAACACGCTGCCCGGAGGGAAGTGGAAGCAGTGGTTCGCGGCATCGCAGAGCCTCCAGCCGCCGAGTGCACGGTCACCGTCCTCCGCGCTCTCGAGCACGGCATACTCCCCGTTAGGGTTCTGGTGGTCGTTCCCGGGGTCATCGGCGTGAACGCGCAGACGCAACCGCGCCGCGATCCGAGGCGCGGCCGAGAGGTGCGGCTCGGCTCCGGCGTGCGCCACAGCCTGCCGTTCGGGAGCGACATGGTAGCTCCCGTCGACTCGTCCGCGGATCTCGACGTGCCCGTGCAGGTCGGTCCGGAGCACCGTCGCACCCACGGACCGGTAGGCCGCCAGCGCCTCCGGGCGCGGATGACCGTAGCTGTTGTTGCGTCCGACCGAAACCACCACCACCTCCGGGGCCGCGGCATTCAGGAATTCCCAGGTGAACCCGTTGTCGCTGCCGTGGTGCGCGGCCTTCAGGAGCGCCACGTCAGGGACAGCCCGACGTCCCACCAGGTGCGAGAGCTGCCGCACCTCCGAATCTCCGCTCAGGAACGCTTCGAAGTCTCCGAAGCGGACCACCAGGGCAACCGAGCGGTCGTTGAGCCCGGCAGAGCCGCGGGGCAGCAGAGGCAGGACCTCGATCGAGGCGCTCCCGAGCGAGATCATACGGGGGGATGCCTCCAGATAGGAGATGTCGGGCCGGGCGTCGAGGGCGGAGAGCACCCTACGGTAGCTTCGGGTCGTGTGAGGATCGCCGTTGTCCATGTAGAAGCGCACGGGGAACGACTCGATCACTCCCGCGATCCCGCCGATGTGGTCCGCGTGCGGGTGCGTGGCGACCAGCAGGTCGATCCGCTCCACCCCCAGCGCCCGCAGGAGCGGCACTATGTCGCCGGGTCCCGCGTCGACCAGCGCCGTCTGTCCCTCGGGTGCCCGGATGAGCACGGCGTCGCCCTGGCCCACATCGAGAAAGATGATCCGCAGGACGGTATCGGCGGGCGGAGTTCGAGCAGTGCGGAGGAGGGCACCTGAACCGCGAAGTGCCGGATCCGCATCCGAAACCGGGATGTGGGAGGCCGCGGAGGCACCGAGCAGAGCGACCCAGGTCGCAGCCACTCCGATAACGGCCTTCCCGAAGTGCCGGACGCCATGGCGGCTCGGCGAAGCCTCGGGCGTCGGGACGCAGCGTCCAGGAGAGGGCAGCTCGCCCATCCTCGTCCTGCACCCGGACGGACACGGCCCCCTCCTACTCCCAGCCACGGCTCGCCTCCTCTTGGTGGGTCCAAATGAAATAGCGTCCGCTGGGGCCGGGCAACCCCAGACCCCCGAGACGCGCGCCGCTCGCCGCAGCAACTATTGCGCATTGCGCATAGGTTGGGTCTACGAAGCCCCAGCGCTCCTCGAGCGGGGAGAGGTTCCAGCGCTCGCACCTGCCGCACACCACCCAGAGGCGTCCCCGCGCGGCGTCGAAGGCGAGGCGCCTGCCGATCTGGAATGACTCGATGACCTCGTTATCGCCGAGCGGCCTGTGGCAGAAGATGCAGGACCGGTACATGGGGCCAATCTACAACGGGGAACCCGCGGGCGCGGTGGGGCGCTATGGCGTGGCGCGAACCGATACCTTTGCATACGTGTCTACGACTGGGACGGCTCGGTGAGGGTGCGGGGGTGGCGCGATGGGCGCTTCCGTGTCTCTCGCTGGTGTAGTCCTGAATGACTTGACCTGACCTGTCGACTGACGTGACGAACAGATCGAGGAGGAGCTGGGAATGAGCCGGTTTACCGACGCGGAGCGGATTCTGGCGGCAGCGGAGGCCTGGAAGGAGCGCTGCCTGCTGGGACAGGGGTCGCTGTTCTCGGAGCGGGGATTGTGGACGCGGGAGCGGTTCGAGGAGCTGGATCGGGTGTACATGCAGGCGACGAAACCAGAGGGCACCCGCGACTTCATGGAGGCGCTAGAGCGGCTGCTCGAGCCCGCTTCGGAGGATGCCAAGTGCCTCTTCGCCGAGATGGCGTGGGTCGTGTACCTGATCGACTCGCATACCAGGCCCTCTACCAAGCTAGATCGCATCGGCACGATCTGGCGGTGGTCGGGGCGGGATGTCCCCGGTCACGAGCTCTTGAGACCCGACATCCTCGGAGCAGGAGTGGTCCGGGTGGTACACTATCAGGTTCAGGAAGACTACAACTTGTTCGTAGCGGCCATGCTCGATTGGACGGGCAAGGATAGGGCCGAGCGCAGAAGCCTGATTGGCGCGCCGTGGGATTTTGCGGCATGGCTCGACGGCGCGAAATACGCCCAGGGCAGTAAGCTGCGCCACGCGCTGCTGTTTCTACTGTTTCCGGACACCTTCGAGCCGATCGTGTCGAGTGGTGCGAAGAAGACGATCGCAAATAACCTGGGGGGCTCAAACGGCGAGGACGCCGTAGCCATCGACCGCCAGCTGCTAAAGATACGCGAGCGGCTGGAACGGGAGGCGATCCGACTCGGTGAACCAGCCGAGGTCCACTTCTACCATTCGCCCTACCGGGAGATGTGGGACGCAAAGAGGGCGGATGACTGGTTCAAGGGGCGCTTCGGCGATGCTCGCGTGGGTGATGAACACGAACATCGACGGCGAGAGCCATCCCCACCGCCGCCTCCGTCGCCATATACCGTGGCCCGCGCCACCAAGGATCTCTTCCTCCCCACCGCCGACTTCGAGCGCTTCCTGCACCTCCTCGGGACCCGCAAGAACCTGATCCTCCAGGGGCCGCCCGGCACCGGGAAGACCTTCATCGCCAAGCGGCTGGCGCGGTGCCTCGTCGGCCGCAAGGACTCCGACCCCATCGAGATGGTGCAGTTCCACCAGTCCTACGCCTACGAGGACTTCGTGCAGGGGTACCGACCCACCGAGAGCGGCGGCTTCGAGCGCAAGAACGGCGTCTTCCACCGCTTCTGCGAGAGGGCACGCGCCAAACCCGAGACGCCGCACGTCTTCATCATCGACGAGATCAACCGGGGCAATCTTTCGCGCATCTTCGGCGAGCTCCTCATGCTGATCGAGTCCGACAAGCGCTGCGAGGAGTACGCGGTCTCGCTCACCTACGCCAAGGCCGACGAGAAGCGCTTCCACATCCCCGCCAACGTCCACATCCTCGGCATGATGAACACCGCCGACCGATCACTCGCGCTCGTGGACTATGCGCTCAGGCGCAGGTTCGCCTTTGCGACGCTGGAGCCCGCATACGGCAGCGAGTTCGGCAGGGAGGCGATGCGAGAATACCTCGAGTCCCTCGATCCCAACCCCGTTCCCGCGGTGTTGGTGAAACGGATCATCGAACGCATGGCCGCTCTCAACGCCGAGATCGAGAAGGACACCGAGCTGGGAAGCGGTTTCCGCATCGGTCACAGCTACTTCGTACCCGGCGGGGACGATGCGCCGGACGGCGGCGTGCAACCCGCATTCGACGACGAGTGGTACGAGACGATCGTCGACACCCAGATTAAGCCTCTGCTGAAGGAGTACTGGTTCGACTCGCCGGAGAAGGTCGGCGCTGAGGTTGGCCGGCTCACGGAGGGCGACTGATGCCGCCTGGAAACCAGGGGCCGCCCCGCGACGACGGTGACCCCACGGCCCCTGGAGACCCCGGCGCCATCCCCATCCTCAACGTTTACTACCTCCTCTGCTATGCGTGGAACCATGTCCAGCAGGACGACACTGCGCGCCTTCGGATTCAGGAGCACGACAAGGCGCAGGATCTGCTCGGCAAGGTGCTCGCCGGGGGCGTCAACCATCTGATGCGGCGGGGACTGGACCGAGGCTACCTGGAGCGTCGCGAGGATCTGGCCGGGATCCGGGGCAAGCTGGCGGTCAGCGATACGGTCAAGCGGGCGCTCAAGGCGCGGGCGAGAGCGGCCTGCGACTTCGAGGAGCTGTCGCCGGACATCCCCCGAAATCGCATCCTGCGGGCCTCGATGAGACGCTTGCTTAGCAGAAATGACGTCAATCTGTCAGACAAGGTGCGCAAGGAGGTTCGATCAGCCTATCGCAAGATGCCGAGCGTATCGCCGTTGCACCTCACGCGCAGCGCCTTCACCCGCGTCCAGCTCGCAGGGGGCAACCGCAAGCTGTACCGGTTCCTGCTCTCGGTGTGCCGGCTGATCCACGACAGCATGGTGGTCGATGAGCGGACCGGGCGCTCCGTCTTCCGCGACTTCGTCCGCGACAAGGCGAAGATGTGGAGGCTCTTCGAGGACTTCGCGGCCGGGTTCTACCTGCGAGAGCAGCGCACACTCGAGGTCAGGAGACAGAGCCCCATTCAATTCAGAGGCACGGAGGGGACGACAGAAGCGGACCGCACGCGGATCCCGCGCATGCAGGCGGACCTTGTCCTGAAATCGCCCAATCGCCGGATCATCCTCGACACCAAGTTCTACCGGACCGTCCTTCCTGACGGCAAGCTCAACTCCGCCCACCTCTACCAGCTCCTAGCCTACCTCCGCAACCGCCAGGCCGCGCGCCCCGACGGACCCCGCCACGAGGGAATACTCCTCTACGCCCAGTCCGGCGATCCGGTGCGCGCCGACGTCCACCTCGAAGGCCACCGCATCCAGGCGCGCACCGTCAGCCTCGACCAGGACTGGGAGCAGATCCACGACGAGATGCTGGCCGTGCTGGACCACCCTCCATCCCGCTCCATCGTGTCCGGGCGGAATCAAGCCGCCTGACCTCACGGACGAGGGGCTTCGGCCTCGAAGTCGTCGCGCCCCCGCGCCTTCGGATCCTGGCCCATGGCTCGCAACGTATCGCACCCTCCCGCAGGTACGCACCTCCAGTGGAGAGTGGGGTCCGTCCGTCGATCATGGCGGACTCCCGTCCAGCAACTCGATGGTGGGCTTGGTCACTGACCAAGTAGGGCGCTGACCAAGTCGAGACTGACCAAGTGTCTGGCCGCCTTGCGCAATGATCACGCGGCCATCTACACTGCTCGTCGCTCCCTCCCCCAACGCTAGGTCAAGCTAGGAGTCCCGGAATGAGACGCCCTACCGCGCTCGCCCTGCTCGCGCTCGCCTCCTGCGAGAGCGCGGAGGCCCCGGCCGCCTGTGGTCCCATCGCGGACGTGACCGTCAACGCGGGCGAGACCACCGCCGTCGCGGCCTGCTTCAACGATCCGAACGGCGACGTTCTGAGCTACTCGGCCACGTCTTCCGATCCCGGCGTGGCCACGGCCTCCCTGTCGGACACCACCGTCACCGTCACGGCGGTTGCGCCCGGAGAGGCGACGGTCACGGTCACGGCCTCCGATCCGGGCGGGCTGAAGGGCGAGGAGGCCTTCTCGGTAACGGTGCCGAACCGGGCTCCGCAGCCGAACGGCGCGATGCCTCCCGTCACGGTTGCCGTCGGCCGGACGGAGAGGGTGGATGCGTCTTCGTACTTCACCGAGCCGGACGGGGAGACGCTGGCGTACTCCGCCGTCTCGTCCGACACGGCCGTAGCCACGGTGTCGGTGTCGGTCAGCACGGTGACGGTCACGGCGCTGGCGGTGGGCGCTTCGAGCGTGACGGTCACGGCCAGGGATCCCGGCGAGCTGGCCGCGACGCAGTCGTTCCAGGTCGCGGTCCGAAACGCGCCTCAGCGCCTGACGCACGAGGGTGGCGAGTTGCCAGCGTGGTCTCCGGACGGGGATAAGATCGCTTTCGATTCCGACCGCGACGGCGACTACGAAATCTATGTGATGGACGCGGACGGGGACACGCAGGAGCGCCTGACGGATGCAGGGGGCTTTTTGCCAGTGTGGTCCCCGGACGGGGAGAAGATCGTCTTCATGTCCAACCGCGACGGCGGTGAATTCGACTTCGATATCTATGTGATGGACGCGGGCGGAGACAACGAGGAGCGTTTGACGGATGCAGGGGGCTTTTTGCCGGTGTGGTCCCCGGATGGAGAGAAGATCCTCTTCGTGGCCGACCGCGACGGCGGTCAAATCGTCGAATTCGATGTCTATGTGATGGACGCGGACGGGGGCAACGAGGAGCGCCTGACGGATTCAGGTGGCGATTTCCCAGCGTGGTCCCCGGACGGGGAGAAGGTCGCTTTCCATTCCGACCGCGCCGGTGGCTGGGAGATCTATGTGATGGACGCGGACGGGGGCAACGAGGAGCGTCTGACGGATTCAGGTGGCGAATTGCCCCGGTGGTCCCCGGACGGGGAGAAGATCGCCTTCATGTCCGACCGCGCCGGCGACGGCGATTACGATATCTATGCGATGGACGCGGACGGGGGCAACGAGGAGCGTCTGACGGATTCAGGTGGCGAGTTGCCCGAGTGGCCCCCGGACGGGGCGTGGTCCCCGGACGGGGATAGGATCGCCTTCATGTCCGACCGCGACGGCGATGAACCCGAACACTACGATATCTATCTGATGGACGCGGACGGAGACAACGAGGAGCGCCTGACGGAGGAGGGTGGTTGGTTTCCAGTGTGGTCCCCGGACGGGGAGAAGATCGTCTTCATGTCCGACCGCGCCGGCGATGAATTCGAATTCGATATCTACGTGATTCAGATCAGGTAGACTGGGGTCCTCTGGCTCAACCTGCTGGTTCTTCTCGAAGGTCGACCGCAAGTTCGGAGCGCGGACCGCGGAGCATCTGTCCCGGGTGCCGGAGGGACGTCGCGCATCTGGACGTCGCCGACGCGATCGTAGACTGCGACTGACGCGGAGCTGTTCCCGACGAGTGGGTAGGTAGGGGGAACCCGTGGGCGTGGTGGGGCGCGAGGCCACGCCGCTCCCGCCGTGGGCGGTTTGTCCACCGGCTGCTAGAGCTATACCAGGTCCTCCCCCTCCAGCCCCAGCCGCTCGAGGACCTCCGGCGGCGGCCCGTCGAAGCTGGGGAGCGGGATGTTGCCGACGTACCCCAGGTCGCGCATCCCCTCGTCGGTGGTCCAGAAGGCGGTGGAGACCAGGTCGCGGAAGTGGTCGAAGAAGCGCGCCTGGCCCCTCATCGCCCCGAGTGCCCTGGGGGCGTAGCAGATCTCGTCGCAGATCTCGCGGCGCCGACTCTCGGAGATGTCGGCGAAGCCCGGCCGGCCGAAGCGCCTGCGGGCCTCGCGGTTGAGCCACGCCAGCCCGCCGCGCACCATCTCGAGGCTCCATTCGTGGCCAGGGGCGGATACGTACTCGTTCACGAAGTCGGCCGCTCCGACCGTGCTCGCGGCGGGGGAGCGGTCGTCGGCGGGGATGATCAGGTCGGCGAGCACCGCCGCCTGCCGGACCTCCTCGTCGGTCAGCACCATCTCCCACGGCACCACGGGGTCGAGGAGATCGGGGTCGGTCGGGGTTCCCGCCGCCAGCGGGTTCGCGGGCGGCAGCGGATCGAATCCCGAGAGCTCGCTGTGGGCGGCCTCGGTCTGACTCGCCACCCCGCCGGGGCTATCGGAGCCCTCGCGATCCGGTGCGCACGCGCCCGCAACTCCGCCCGCCGCACCCAGGACCGCGCCACCTGCGATCACCTTGAGCGCACCCCTGCGGGTCATTCCCTCCTCCCCAGCTTCGTTACCATCGTGAACCAGTGCGGAATTCGCAATAGTTGCCCGGCTGCGGGTCATCCCCTCCTTCCCCTCTTCGCTACCGCCCTCGGATCCGCCAAGGCCCGCCGCCGCTTCCGCCGCCTCGTCCGCCACCGCACGGTCCCGTCCTCGCCCGCTCATCCGATGCTCCGCCGCCTGAGCTGCTCGACGATGTAGTCGCTGGCTCGCCACGCAAGCGCCATGATCGAGAGCGTCGGGTTCTTGTCGGCGTTCGAGACGAAGGGCGCCCCGTCGGTCACGAAGAGGTTGGGGACGTCCCACGACTGGCAGTACTCGTTCAGCACCGAGCTGCCGGGATCGTCGCCCATGCAGGCGCCGCCCACCTCGTGGATGATCTGTCCGCCCTGGGATATCGCCCGGGCGCCCTCGGTCTGGATGGTGCTCAGCACCTTGCCGCCCATCTCCTCGACGATCTCGGCGAAGGTGCGCTGCATGTGGAGCGCCTGATTCAGCTCGTGGTCGGCCCACTTCCAGTGGAACTTCAGCACCGGCACCCCGTAGCGGTCCACGCGGTCGGGGTCGATCTCGCAGTAGCAGTCCTCGTTTGGGATCATCTCGCCGCGCCCGTCGAAGCCGACGAAGCTGCCGTAGTAGCGCCGGCAGTCCTCCTTGAAGTCCTGCCCGTAGCTGCCCCCGGTCAGCGGCTCCAGACCGCCGAAGGCACCGAAGCCGGGCATGCGCCGACCGCCGCCGAACTCGATGTGGTAGCCTCGGGGAAAGTCCAGCTTCCCGGCCAGCTGCTCGCCGTAGAGCCACCAGGGCATGTACATGTGCATCCCCGAGGCGCCGTCCTCGTTGTGCGGCGGAAGCGCCTGGAGCGCCGGGATGTGCGAGTAGACCCCCGCGCCGACGGTGTCCATGACGTACTTGCCGACCAGACCCGAGGAGTTGGCCAGGCCGTCGGGGAAGGGGGCGCTCCTGGAGTTGAGCAATATGCGCGCCGACTCGCAGGCGCTGGCGGCGAGGACCACGACGCGCGCCCCCGCGTACTCGTCCAGGAGCGTCCTGCGGTCGATGAAGTGCACCCCGGTCGCCCGCCCGCGGGCGTCCACCGTGACCTCGCGCACCATGGCGTCGGTCCGCACCTCGAGGTTGCCGGTTGCGAGCGCGGGGGGGATCAGCACGGTGGTGGACTGGAAGTTGGCCCGGATCGAGCAGCCGCGCCCGCACGAAGTCGCCCAGTAGCAGGCCGCGCGGCCTCGCATCGACTCCGCCGTGACGCGCTGGGCGAGCGCATTGCCTGGGAAGAGCTGTGCCGGGAGGCGATCGGCGTCCTGGGTCCGGGTCAGGATCGCGAGGTGCGCCGGGATGACCGGAATTCCCATGCGTCGGCACGCCTTGCGCGTCAGGAGCTCGTAGGCGCGTGGCCTCGGCGCGGGTTGCAGCACCCCCGGAGAGGAGTCGGGCGTGTTCTCGAGGCCTTCGTTCGACCCGTAGACGCCGATCAGCGCCTCGGTGCGGTCGTAGTAGGGGGCGAGGTCGTCGTACGAGAGCGGCCAGTCGAAGCCCAGGCCGTCGCGGCTCCTCGGCTTGAAGTCGTACTCGCCCATCCGGAGCGAGATGCGGCCCCAGTGGTTGGTGCGTCCGCCAAGCATCCTGGAGCGCCACCACATGAAGCTGCTCCCCTCGGCCACCGAGTAGGGCTCGCCGGGCACCTGCCAGCCTCCATCGACGGTGGCGTCGTAGAAGCCGAAGGGCTTGGCGGCGGTCCCGGCGCCCCGGAGCGGGGCTTCGCGGGGGAGCTGGAACATCGGGGTCTCGCGCACCGGGTCGTAGTGCCGCCCGGCCTCGAGCATCAGGACGCGCAGCCCCGAGACCGCCAGGACGAAGGCGGCCATGCCGCCGCCCGCGCCCGATCCCACAACGATCGCGTCGTAGCGGCGGCGGCGGCTCACGGCAGCCTCACCTTAGCAGTCCGTGGGCTGCTAGGAGCCGCTCCGAGCACCACACCCCGTCAACTATCGTCGCTCTCGTCGTCGAAGGCAGGGGAGGGGGGCGCGATCCGGTCGTACCTGAAGTTCGGGATCTCGAAGTCGTAGGGGAGGACCGGCGACATGACCAGGATGTTCTGGGGCCGGTAGTGGAGCAGGAGGTGCGCCACCTCGTTTCCGCGGGCGTCCACGGCCCTGACCACCCGGTCGGGAGTCTCCGGGCGCTCTTCCTCGGGCGGCTCGAATCCGCTCGCCCGCACCTCTGTGAGCTCCTGAAACATGTTGCGAATGGTGTTCATCCGAACCGAAATGTCGGCGGGCTCGCCGTCCACCAGCCACCCCCCTTCGCCGTCGCGCTCGTAGTGGGTCGTCTCGCCATCCGCCGTCACGGCCACGCTCTGGATCTCGGCCGTGTCCACCTGCAGCATCACCTTGTTGCGCCACTCGAAGAGGTTGCGTCCGACCATGAATCGCACGTCGCCGCGCACGAAGTACACCGTGTCGAGGCCGGGAAGGCGGGCGTACCCTGTGCGGGTGTAGGGTGCGTGCTTGCCCCAGACGACCGTCACCTCCTCGTTGACGACCATGAAGCGCGCCTGCTCGTCGGTGATGCGCATCTCCTCATGGTTCACCGGATTCGTCGACGCGACGCCCGCCACCTGTGCGCTGTCGAATGCGCGCATGAGTCGGCTCACCGTGCTCGGGTCCGCCTCGTATTCGTTGACGCTCCACTCTCCGCCGTCCTTCTGCAGGAGGAACGTGTCCTCGGGGGTGACGAACTCGATGCGTTCGGTCGATTCCGAGCCGAGCTTCGCCAGCGCGGCGGCCATCCCCGAGTCGGGGAGCTCCTCCTCGGCGCTCCCGACCGTCGCGACGAGGACGTACACAGCGGTCAGGACCGCGAGTGCCAGCAGCGACGCCAGCAGTGTCTTCTTGCTCATTCTCCACTTGCCTCCATCCCTTGCGAATCGTCGCGCCAGCGGCGGCGAGCGCGCTTCCCACGGCCAGTCACCCTGGCCACCCCCACGATCACGAAGAGCGCCGGCACGCCGAGCAGCGATACCCAGCGCAGGGCGGCCCTACCGCCGTCGGACTCGAATACCAGCGGTGGCGGCGTCCGATTCTTGGACCGGATACTGATCAGCGCCTCGTCCTGCACGAGCCAGTCCACGGCGTTGGCCGCGAAGGCGAGGTTGTGCGCGTTGCCCCGGGTGTGCCTGTCCAGGATGAAGTCGGCGTCGGCCACTGCCACGAGGCGACCGCCAGCGCGCTCCTGGACGGCTTCTCCCTCCGAGTCCGGCGCTTCCTCCTCCGCATCGCCGCCGTCCACAGCCGCGAGCGACGGGTCGTACGCGACCGCCATCGTGTGGACCCCCGGCTCGACCGCGTCCTCGCCGAAGGGCTGGCCAGGCTCGATCGACAGCCCCGCCTGGCGCGTGCCGCCGCTCTCGGTGGTTGTCCAGAGCGGGGTCACCGCCGGATCGTCCTCGTCCCAGAGGAGGGTCGAGGCCCACGCCATCCCGATGTTCGGCAAGTTGCTGGTGGTCGCGTGGTCGGCGCCCCGCGACGCCATCGGCCAGAGCGGGTAGGGCTGGTGAACGTTGAACATGCCCCGCCTGATCGAGACGCGTTGCGGCGATGCGTCGTCGAACACCATCTCCCCCGTGACCTCGATGCCCCTCTCCGCGAGGAGGTCTTCCACTCCGGATTCGCGCGGGGTGGTCATCGGTGGTCGGGGGAAGTAGGAGTGCCGCTCGACCAGGAGCAGCGCCGCGCCGCCGTCGTTCAGGTAGCCGTCGAGCGCCCCGGCGGCGTCCTCGGAGAGCTGGTCGGGGCCGACCAGCACGGCGACATCGATCGAGCTGGCGTCGAGCGCCACTGCCGAGTCGGCTCCAAGATCGATCGTCGTCACGTCGTAGCGATCGTCCACCGCCTCCACGAAGGCCGCCATCTCGCCGTCCCCGGGCTCGCCAGCTCCGAACCCGGTTAGGAATGCGAGGCTGGGCGGGGTGTCCGTCGTCATCTTGGCGATTCCGGAGACCAATCGGAACTCGAGATCGTCGGCCGACCTCACGACCGGCACGGTCTCGAGCTCGTCGGCGTAGCTCACGGCGAGTCCGAAGTAGCCGCGCTTCACCTGGTACTCGTCGTCGCCGATGACGTTGAAGTCGATCGGCATGATGTTCATCTCCGACGCCTGCCGCTTCTCTTCGGGCCCGTCGTCCGGGTTGACCTCATGCACCGCGAGCATGCCACCCGACGCGTCGCGCAGATCGGCCACCAGGTCGCGCACGTCGCGCACCAGCAGCTGTATCTCCTGCGGCAGGTCGTCGCTCAGGAATACGGTCAGGTTCACTATGTCGTCGAGCCCCTCGAGGACCTCGCGGCTCCCCTCGGAGAGGGTGAAGAGACGATCCTCGGTCAGGTCGAGCCGCCCGCGCACGTAGCTCCCGAGGAGGTTGAGGACGAGCACCGCCGTCGCGATCGCCGCGGTGCCGATGCGAAGCCGCCTGAAGGCGTCGCCCGACCTGCTCAGCCGCTCCCTGCTCAGCGCCGCGACTGCGAAGAGCAGGAAGAGGCCGGTCATCGTCACGAAGTAGAGCAGGTCGCGCAGATCGATCACGCCCCGGCCCACATTCTCGAAGTGGCTTACCACCGAGAGCTGAATGAGCCATCCGCCGACGAGGCGCGGCAGAGCGATCTGCACTATCGGATGCCCCACCAGCACCAGGAAGAGGGCCACGAACCCGCCGACGATGAAGGCGGTGATCTGGTTGCGGGTGATCGACGACGCCCAGATCCCGATCGCGAGCATCTCGGCGATCAGGAGCGCGGCGCCCAGGTACTGCGCCAGCGCAATCCCCACGTCGGCCCCGGATGCGGCCAGGACGCCGACCGCCATCGGGAGCGTGCCCAGCATCGTGATCATCACGAAGAGCCAGCTGCCGAGGAACTTGCCGAGCACGACAACGGTCTCGCTCACCGGTTGCGCCATCAGCCACTCGAGGGTGCGGCCCCGGCGCTCCTCGGCGAGGCTACGCATCGTGACGGCCGGCATGAAGACCACCAGCAGCCAGGGGAGCAGGTCGAAGTAGGGTCTGAGCGTCCCCGCCCCCAGGGAGTAGATCGAGCGGAACGAGAGGTAGAGACTCAGGCCCAGAAACGCGACCGCCAGCACGTAGGCCGTCGGCTGGTCGAAGAACCCCTTGAGCTCGCGGCGGGCTACGAGGAGGACCTGTCTGGCGAAGCGACTCACTCTCCGTCCTCCTCATCCGGCTCGTCCATGGTCCCGTCCGGCTGGTCCGCAGCTTCGTCCGGCTGGTCCACAGCTTCGTCCGGCTGATCCACACCTTCGTCCGGGTGGTCCATGGTCAGCTCGTGGAAGAGCTGCTCCAGCGAGGCCTGCTCGCGCCGAAGCTCCCAGAGCACCCACCCGCGGTCGGCTGCGAGCCGCGAGATCTCGGGCCTTAGCTCCTGCCCCTCGGCCGCCTCGACGTGCACCCGAAGACGCCCGTCGACCGGCTCGGATGCGTGTCCGATGACGCCGGGAAGCTCCGCCAGTCCGTCCTCCAGCCCCTCGCCCTCCGCCTCGACGGTGTAGCGGGCGACTCCCCGGTGCGCTGCCATCAGCTCGGTCACGGTGCCGTCGGCGGCGATGGCTCCCTTCGAGATAACGAGGAGCCGGTCGCAGGTGGCCTCGACCTCCTGCATCACATGGGTGCTCAGAATGACCGTGCGCTCGGCCCCCAGCGAGCTGACCAGCTTGCGAATCTCGACGCGCTGGTTGGGGTCCAGCCCCTCGGTCGGCTCGTCCAGTACCAGGATCTCGGGCTCGTGCAGGATCGCGCCCGCCATCCCGGTGCGCTGCCGGTAGCCCTTCGAGATCTCGCCGATCGGCCGGAAGAAGACGTCAGCCAGCCCGGTCTCCTCCACGGCGCGCCCTATCGCGCGGGGCGACTCGTCGGCGTCCAGGCCGCGGAGTCGTGCCACGTACTCCAGGAACTCGCAGACGAGCATGTCGTCGTAGAGGGGGTTCGCCTCGGGCAGGTACCCGACACGCGACTTGGCGGATGTCAGCTCCGCCGCGATCGGCACTCCGTCGAAGCTGATCGCCCCCTTGTCGGGCTGCAGCGTGCCCGTGAGCATTCTCATCGTCGTCGTCTTTCCCGCCCCGTTGGGTCCGAGAAAGCCGAGCACCTCGCCGCGATCCACCTCGAACGACACCCGGTCCACCGCCACTATGGGACCATAGCTCTTGGTCACCCCTTCGACTGAGATCATGCGGGCCAAAGCCTCCTGTGATTGACTGCACCGCGTCGGGGCCAGCCACGAAGGGGCCGGCTCCAGCGCAAACAGCGTCGATTCTAGGCCAGCGAAGCGTCAATGTCCAGTATCTTGAGACACCCCGACGAATGAAAGTGGACCGATGACCGCATCTCCAGAGCGCTACTCCCCGAACATCGGGCGACTCCGCCCCTCCGCCACCATCACCGTCAGCACGCTCGCCAAGAAGCTGGCCTCCGAGGGACGGGACATCGTCAACCTGAGCACCGGCGAACCCGACTTTCGCACTCCCGAGGGCGCCGCCGAGGCCGGTGTGGCCGCGATTCGGGGCGGACGCACTCGCTACACTCCGTCCGCGGGGCTCCCCGAGCTCCGGAGCGCCGCTGCGGCCTACCTGGTCGCCGGCACGCCGTACCCGCCCGACGGCCAACGCGTCGTAGTGTCGGCCGGGGCCAAGCAGTCGCTATTCAACGCCTGCTTCTGCCTCTTCGGGCCCGGCGACGAGGTGCTCGTCGGATCCCCGTACTGGACATCCTATCCCGAAATGGTGACTTTGGCCCGCGCCGAGCCCGTGCCGGTCGCGGGGGCGGCGGAGCGCGACTTCCTGCTCACACCCGACGATCTCGAGTCGGCGGCGACGGCGCGCACGCGTGGACTGATCGTCTCCACACCCTCGAATCCCACCGGTGCCGTCTACTCCGGGCCGCAGCTCGCCGCGATCGCCAGGTGGGCCAGGGAGCGAGGCGTGACGCTGATCTGCGACGAGATCTACCGCGAGATCCACTACGGCGAGGGGGACCGCGCCCCGGGGGTCCTGGACCTCGATCCCGACCGCGTGGGCGACCTGGTCGTGGCCAATGGGATGTCGAAGGCATTTGCGATGACAGGGTGGCGGGTGGGCTTCTCGTACACGACGCCCGAGCTTGCCGCGAAGATGGCCGCTCTCCAGAGCCATGTGTCGCTGAACGCCGCCACTCCCTCGCAGGTGGCGGCGCTCGGGGGACTGCGGGCGCTGGCGGAGGGGGGGGGCGCGGCGCACACGCTGAGCGAGATGCGGGCCGCATATCGCAGACGCCGGGATCTGGTCGTGCGCCTCTTCGACGAGCTGTTGCCCGGGTACCCGTACGTGCGCCCGGCGGGTGCCTTCTACCTCTACTTCTCGGTGCAGTCGGCGTTCGACGACCAGGCGACGTGCGCCGCCGACATCTGCACTCTTCTTCTCGAGGAGGCGGGGGTGGCGATCGTGCCCGGCGAGGCCTTCGGCGATCCGCGCTTCGCGCGCATGAGCACCGCGGCCGCCGACGCCGACATCGAGGAGGGGGTGCGCCGCATGGCGAAGGTGCTGGCACCCCGTGGAGATCCATAGATTGCCGACGCGACGAGGGGCTGTCAGCACAAGGAGGAACGCAGAGCGAAGCCACTTCCCATGGCCACGCCGGACACCGCCTCCGCTCCGCTGACCGACGCCGAGCGGCGTGGCCCGCTCGCCTACATGGTCCGCAACCGCGTTGCGGCCAACCTGCTCATGGTGTTCATCGTGGTCGGGGGGCTCTTCGCCGCCCGCCTGCTGGTGCAGGAGGTCTTTCCCGAGACCGCGCTGGGGATCGTTTCGATCACGGTGCCGTACCCCGGCGCCTCCCCCGAGGAGGTGGAGGAGGGGATCGTCCTCAAGATCGAGGAGCAGATCGAGGGGGTGGAGGGACTGGACGGCGTGCGCTCCACCGCGGCGGAGGGCCTGGCCACCGTCTTTGCCGAAATGAAGCTGGGCACCGACGCGCCCCGCTTCCTGGACGACGTGAAGGCCCAGGTCGACCGCATCCAGACGTTCCCGCAGGGAGCCGAGCGGCCAGAGGTCCGCGAGGTCACCACGCGCCAGAGCGTCCTGCAGCTGGCCGTCTTCGGCGACGTTCCGGAGCGCACCCTCAAGGAGGTGGCCTTCGAGGTCGAGGAGGCGCTCTCGGCGCTCCCGGAGGTGTCGTACGTCGATACCTGGGGCGTCCGCGACTACGAGATATCGATCGAGGTGCCGGAGCAGCGGAGGCGCGCGCTCGGAGTGTCGCTTCAGGAGATCGCCGCCCTGGTGCGCGCAGGCTCCCGGGAGCTCTCGGCGGGGAGCATCGACACGCCGGACGAGCGGGTGCGCGTGCGGACGACGGGGCAGCGGTACAGCCAGCAGGACTTCGAGAGGATCGTGATCCTGAACCGCCCCGACGGGACCCTCGTGCGGCTGGGCGACATCGCCGTCGTGCGGGACGGCTTCGAGGACGTGGAGCTGCTCGCGCTGCACAACGGGCAGCGCGCCGCGTACGTCGAGGTCTTCCGCACCTCCGACGAGAGGGTGCTCGAGATCGCGGAGGCCGTCGGGCGCGCGCTGGACGAGGAGGTCGCCCCCGCGCTGCCGGCGGGCGTGAGCGTCGAGATCTGGGACGATACCGCGGCCATCCTCGAGTCGCGCCTGGGGCTCATGCTCAAGAACGGCGCGATGGGGCTCGCCCTGGTCCTCCTGGCGCTCTCGCTCTTCCTGGAGACCAGGCTGGCCTTCTGGGTGGCCGTCGGGATCGCGGTCTCCTTCCTGGGCGCGCTTCCGGTCATGCACGTCGCGGACGCCTCGATCAACGTCATGTCGCTGCTGGGGTTCATACTCGCCATCGGGCTGGTCGTGGACGACGCCATCGTCGTGGGCGAGAACGTCCACAGGGAGCGCGAGAAGGGGATGGCTCCGGTGGACGCCGCGATGCGCGGAGCCAGACGGATCGGGAGGCCGGTCGTCTTCGCGGTGCTGACCACGATGGCCGCCTTCGCCCCGCTCCTCTTCATCCCCGGAGCGATCGGGGCGATGATCGGGGCGATCCCGGTGGTGGTGATCGCGGTGCTCGTCTTCTCGCTGGTCGAGTCGCTGCTGATTCTGCCGCACCACATCGCCCACGCCGGGGCGCGGGAGCGCAGGCCGCCGAGGCGCCCGGGACCGCTTGGGCGCGCCCAGGTGGCGATCGACGCCGGGATGCGCCGCTTCACCGAGGGTCCCCTGGACCGGGCGCTCCGCTTCGCGACAGGGCGGCCGCAGATCGTGATCGCCTCGGCCGCCGCGGTCCTGATCATCGCCGTGACCACCGTCCCGGCGGGGATCGTGCCGGTAGTGCTGATGCCGGAGATCGAGAGCGAGCTGGTTACGGCCAGCCTCACGATGCCGGAGGGGTCGCCCGCCGACGTCACGCGGGAGACGACGCGCACGCTCGAGGAGCGGGGCCGCGACGCGCTCGAGGCGCTGGCGGCGACGACGGGCGAGGATCCGGAGACGCTCCTGGTGGGGGTGCAGGCCACCGTCGGCCAGGGCGCGCGTTTCACCTCGCCGCGGGGCGAGGGCGAGCGCGACCAGCTCTCCAACCTGGGGAGCGTGCAGTTCCGGCTTGTGGACCCCGAGCGGCGGCGTCTCTCGGCGGCCGACCTCGAGGAGCGGTGGCGCGACGCCGTGGGGCCGCTCCCCGAGGCCCGGTCGGTGACCTTCACCTCCAACCTGGTGGATCTGGGGGCGCCGGTTCACGTCGAGCTCTCCCACCGCGACCACGCCGCGCTGCGCGCCATCGGCGACACCGTCATGGCCCGGCTGGCCGCCCTCGACGGGGTCTTCGACGTCGCGTCGGACAACGAGCTCGGCAATCGCGAGATGCAGCTGGACCTCCTCCCGGAGGGGCGCTCCCTCGGACTCACCGTGGAGGATCTGGCCGCCCAGGTCCGGTCGGCGTTCTTCGGCGTCGAGGCGGTGCGCGTGCAGCGGGGACGCGAGGAGGTGCGCGCCTACGTGCGGGCGCCGGAGGAGGAGCGCGACGCGGTCGGCGACCTGGAGGTGGCGATGGTCCACCTCCCCGGTGGGGGCGAGGTGCGCCTCTCGCAGGTGGCCTCGGCGGGGTTCGGCCGGTCCCCGTCGATCATCCGCCGCGAGGACGGCCGCAGAGTCCTCTCGGTGACCGCGAGCGTCGACGAGGCGGTCGCCACCGGGGGAGAGGTCGCCGGCGCGCTCGAGCGGGGCGCCCTCTCCGAGCTCTCGGCGCGCCATCCGGAGCTGAGCTACTCCTTCGGGGGGGAGCAGCGGGAGATCAGCGACTCGCTGGGCTCGCTGGTGGCGGGCTTCGCGCTGGCCATGCTCGCCATCTACGCCCTCCTGGCGATCCCCTTCGGGTCGTACACGAAGCCCGTCATCATCATGGCCGCGATCCCCTTCGCGCTGGTGGGCGGCCTCCTGGGCCACGTCATCCTGGGGATGCCGCTGGCGGTCATCTCGCTCTTCGGGATGATCGGGCTGAGCGGGGTGATCGTGAACGACTCGCTGATGATGATCGACTACGTGAACGAGCGGCAGGCCCAGGGGATGCCGCCGCGCGAGGCGGTCGTGCAGGGCGCGAAGGACCGCTTCCGGCCGATCCTGCTCACCTCGATCACCACCTTCCTAGGGGTTGCGCCGCTCGTCTTCGAGGGCAGCGTGCAGGCCCAGTTCCTCAAGCCCCTGGCCGCCGCGCTCGGCTTCGGCATCCTCTTCGGGACGGCGGTGCTGATGATGCTCGTGCCCTCGCTGGCGGTGGTGCACCAGCGGGTTCTGGCGTGGCGGGGGTGGTGAGCCTAGCCAACAATACCGACATCTACGCTTTACATACTGTCAATTACGGTTGACATGGCCACCCCCGTGGCGGACCTACGCCCCGTCTTGCCCCGCATCCCGCTTCCGCGCCAGACTTCGCAGGCCGTTCTCCGCGTACCTGCCCTTCCCGAACCCGGCTCCGACCCGGAACACCCATGCTCTCCGACATCGAAATCGCGCAAGCCCACAGGATGAAGCCGATCGCCGAGATCGCCGCCAAGGCGGGCCTCGGCGAGGACGAGATTCTGCAGTACGGCCACTACAAGGCCAAGGTCCCCCTCGACGTGGTGGAGGCCCGGCCCGACCGCGGCGCCAAGCTGGTGCTGGTGACCGGGTGCAGCCCCACCGCCGCCGGGGAAGGGAAGACGACCACCTCGGTGGGGCTGGCCGACGCCCTCAACGTGAGGGGCCGCAACCCCGTGCTCTGCATCCGCGAGGCGTCGCTGGGACCGGTCTTCGGGATCAAGGGCGGCGCGGCGGGGGGCGGCCATTCGCAGGTCGTTCCGATGGAGGACATCAACCTCCACTTCACCGGCGACTTCCACGCGATCACCTCGGCGCACGCGCTCCTCTCGGCGATGCTGGACAACCACCTCTTCCGTCCCAACAGCACCGGGCTGGACCACCGGCGCATTACCTGGGGACGGGCGGTCGACATGAACGACCGGGCGCTGCGCAAGGTGATAGTGGGACTGGGCGGCCCCCTCGGCGGCATTCCCCGCGAGGAGCGCTTCATGATCACGGCGGCGTCGGAGGTCATGGCGATCTTCTGCCTCGCGCGCGACCTGGCCGACCTGGAGCGGCGCCTCGGCGAGATCATCGTCGGCTACACCCGCTCGCGCGACCCGGTGCGCTGCCGCGACATCGGCGCCGAGAAGGCGATGACGATCCTGATGAGGGACGCGCTCCACCCCAACCTCGTGCAGACGCTGGGCGGTACGCCGACCTTCATCCACGGCGGGCCCTTCGCCAACATAGCGCACGGCTGCAACTCGCTGATCGCGACCCGCGCTGGCCTCAGGCTGGGCGACGTCGTGGTGACCGAGGCGGGCTTCGGCGCGGACCTGGGGGCCGAGAAGTTCTTCGACATCAAGTGCCGGCTGGGGGGGCTGCGCCCCGACGCCGTGGCGATCGTGTCGACGATCCGGGCGCTCAAGATGAACGGGGGCGCGTCGAAGGATTCGCTGGCGAACGAGGATCTGGGGGCGCTCGGGGCGGGGATGGAGAACCTGTACGGGCACGTCGAGAACGTGGCGAAGTTCGGGGTGCCGGCGGTGGTGGCGCTGAACCGGTTCGCGAGCGACACGGCGGCGGAGGTCGGGGTGGTGCTTGACGGGTGCGCCGAGCGCGGGATCCGGGCCGTCGAGGCCGACCCGCACGGAGGCGGCGGTCCCGGGTGCGTGGAGCTGGCGGACGCCGTATGGGAGATCGCGCAGGGCGGCGAGGCCGACTTCCGGCCCCTCTACCCCGACGACGTTCCGCTCAGGGAGAAGATCGAGAGGGTGGCGACCCGGATCTACGGCGCGGCGGGGGTCGACTTCGCAGTGGGCGTCACCGCCGAGCTGGAGCGCCTGGAGTCGTTCGGGCTGGCCGACGCCCCGGTCTGCATCGCCAAGACGCAGTACTCCTTCTCCGACAACCCGGCGCTGCTCGGCAGACCGAGGGGCTTCCGGATCACCGTGCGCGAGGTCACGCCCTCGGCCGGCGCGGGGTTCGTGGTCGTGAAGACCGGGTCGATCATGACGATGCCGGGTCTGGCAGCGCGGCCCGCGGCAATGAATATGACGATCGACCGGGACGGGGTGATCGGGGGGCTGATGTAGGGGTGTACGCCCGCGGGTCAGCCGCGTGGCCCTCGGCGGGAGCGGGGATTCCGGCTCCTGTGCGCCTCATAGTAGGCCCGCAGGATGGCGTTGATCCGGGTCTGGTATCCTCGGCCCTGGCCCTTCAGCCACGCCAGGACGTCTCTGTCCAGACGGAGGGTCACCTGCTTCTTCCCAGGCGGTACCACCACGCGTGCGGTCGCGAAGAATTCGGCGTCGAGCTCGGCGATGTCGGAGTAGTCGATGTCCTCATCCCTCATCCGGTCGATCCGCCTCAAGTCGCTCTTCGTAGGCCCTTTTTTCACGTCGGTTCGCCTTTCTCATGGAGATGAGCTCCGCGCGACCAGTGTAACTACATACGATACTACAAATGCAGCTTCAGTACAAACGCGGTCAGGCGCCCGGCAGCACCGCGATGTCGGGACATTCGATCAGCGTCCGGTCCGCCGTCACCAGCGTAAGCCCGTGAACCATGGCGGTCGCGGCGATGAAGCGGTCGGCCGGATCGTCATGGGGAAGGCGGACGGCGCGGCTTCGGAGCGCGACCTCGTGGGTCAGGGGGAGCTCCCGCATCGGCCTGGTCGCGAGGGCCGAGCGGATCCACCTCCAGGGATCGGGAGCGAGTTCAACCCGGCCCCTCTCCGCGAGAAGCAGCGCCTCCCAGATGCTCACGGGGGAAAGAGCGAGCACGCTGGCAGGGTTGGTCACGGCATCGCGTGCGCGGGCGGACAGCCGTTCCGGCCTTAGCTGGCTCCAGAGCCAGACGTGCGTGTCGAGCAGCAGCTTCACGGTGCCTCGCCGTCATCGTCGCCGGAGGTAGCGTCCGAACGGTACACGTCCCAGTCGGACAGCTCGGACACGGGGGAGATGATGTCGCCCGTGATCTCGCCCATGTCTCGCATGGCCCCCAGCCACTCCACCGGTTCGGCCTCGGCGTCCGGACGTGAGGCGTTCGCCTCGGACGGGGAGTCGGGCGTGTCGTTCCGGACCGCGGGAGACGGGCCGTAGGCGGCGCGGGCCCGCTCGCGCATCAGTCCGTATTCCAGGTTCGGGACCGCATGGCGGCTCAGGATGTGCCGCAGTTCCCCCTCCAGCGAGCGGTGATTCGCCTTGGCCCGCGCCTTGAGCCTAGCGATGACCTCGTCATCGACGTTCCTTATGGTGAGTACGCCCATCGGTGCTTCTGCCTCCGTGTTCGAATGAGGAATGCACAGTGTAGTGAAAATGCAGGCATTATGCCATCTTGATTCTCGCTCGAATGCGCGGCCCCCCCAATCCACTCATCCCCATAGACAAGACCGTGAATCAGCTGGCCACCCCCTCCGGCGAGTCCCCAGAGCGCCTTCTCGACACCGCCAGCGAAGCTGCCGCCGCGGCGGCTGCAATCCACCGCGATGCCGCACAGCGAGGTGGCGCCTGGCGGATCGGAGAGAAGTCCACTGCCAGCGACTTCGTCTCGGAGGTGGACCTAGCCGCCCAGGAGGCCGCCCTGGCGGTCATCGTCGACAGGCACCCGCACCACCGGGTGGTGGCCGAGGAGGAGGGCGGTGGGCGCGAGGGAGCACCCGGCACCGACTTCCTCTGGCTGGTCGATCCGCTCGACGGGACGACCAACTTCCTGCACGGCCATCCGTATCACGCTGCGTCGGTCTGCGTCTGGGACGGCTGCGGCCCGGTTGCCGCGGCGGTCGAGGCGCCAGCTCTGGGGCGCCTCTGGACGGCGGCTCGCGGACAAGGCGCCCACGAGAACGGCAAGCCGATACGGGTGAGTCGCACGGCGCGAATCGAGCGCTTCCTGCTGGGCACCGGCTTCCCCTTCAAGAACCACGCGGCACTCCCCGCCTACCTGCGCGAGCTGGAGCGAGCGCTGCGCGCCACGTCGGGCGTGAGGAGGACGGGTGCCGCCGCAATCGACCTTGCGTACGTTGCAAGCGGCATCCTGGACGGCTTCTGGGAGTCGCGCCTTGCCCCTTGGGACTACGCCGCCGGGGTGCTGCTGGTGAAGGAGGCGGGCGGCGTGGTGGAGCGGGTGGAGGGGGGCGAGGTGGGGGTGAAGGCGGGGTCGGTGATCGCGGCGAACGGGGCTTACGGGTTGGCGGAGCTGCGGCGGGTGCTGCGAAGGTGAGGGGAGGGGAGCGGCACCCAACTATTGCGAAATGCGCACAGGTTGGTGTGCCCAGTTCGTCACCGGGCATTTGCCTTCTCGGTGGCGCTGACGGTGTCGAGGTTCACGGCCTCGCCGCCCGCCAACTGGTAGACCGCATTCGCCTGCCCGGTGGCGGTCGCAGTCCGTGGGCAGTCTCGCGCGAGCACCGAGAGCGGCGAAGCGCCCCGCTGGCAAGGCGCGACGAAGTGCGAATAGCAGGGCTATTCGTGCGAGGAGCAACGCAGAGCACAGCGGCCCAGCGGGGATGCAGCGCTGCTCGAATGCCGTGGGAGGTTTGTCCACGGGCTGCTAGACAAGGACGAATCACGTAATTGCCAGCCAAAGCGCCTTGTGGGCCCCGATGTCCCGCCGGTAGTTTTCGCGGTCCGGCTCCATCGCACCGCAGGGCGCAGAGCGATCCGACATCTTCACCGCTTCCGCTCTTGGGTTTACTCGCCTCGCAAGTCCCCGTGTCCAGGCACTTCACGGTCGCCATTACCGCCGGGGGCAAGCAGGCCGTAGACGGTACCGCCCTGGCCCGTCGACCTAGCGGACGGGGGCGAGCCATTTCCCGCAGGGGGCTTTGATCGTGCTGATGAGACGATGCCGGATCCTTGCATTCATCGCTCCGTGGCTGGTCCTCGCGGCCGCCGCCTGTACCGAGACCAAGATCCGAGACCCGATCCACATCGGTGCCACGATCTCCGAGACTGGACTGCGCGCCACGCCCGCGATCGAGATGGGGAACGGCTACCGGCTGGCCATCGAGGCGTTGAACGACCGGGGAGGCATTCAGGGGCGCGAGGTGGAGCTGGTGACGGCCAACGACGAGAGCGACCCCGCCGTGGCGGTGCGGCACTACAGCGACTTCGTCGAGCGCGTCGATCTGTTCCTGGGTCCCTACAGCAGCCCGATGGCGGCAGCCATGCTCGATGTCACCGAGGCGGCCGGGATTCCCCTGGTCGCGCCGCTGGCCTCGACGCCCACGATCTGGACCGGAAAGGGCCGGGAGTGGAGCGTGCAGACGGCTGCACCCGCCCCGGTAGCCCTGCAGGGGTCGGTGGAGATCGCCGCGCAGGCTGGCGCCCGCACCGTCGCGCTCGTGCACGAGGACACGCAGTTCCCGGCGTCTCTGGCGAGCGGAGTGCGCGAGGCCGCTGTCGCGCACGGTCTGGAGATCGTGCTGGACCGGTCCTACCCGGCGGGTGGGGCGGATCACGCCGCGCTCGCCGCTGCGGCCCGCGACGCGGGGGCGGACCTGTACATCGGCGGCGGGTACTACGACGACGCGATCGGGTTGACGCGGGGCGTGGACGCGGCCGGCTACGAACCGCTCCTGATCAGCCTCTCCTCGGGCGTGGCCGATCCCCGTTTCCCGGACGAAGTCGGCGACCTGGCGCGGTGCGTCGCTGGCAACTCCTCGTGGGTCAGCACCATCAGCACCTCGGGGTTCATCGCCGAGAGCGAGTGGTTCGTGGAGAGATACGAGACCCTGTACGGCAGACGGCCGGGCTTCCACGCGGCTGCCGGGTTCGGGGCGGTCGAACTCATGGCCGAAGCGATTGACGCGACGATTTCGCCAGCGGGCGTGATCGACCGGGCCGCGGTGCGCGACTACCTCTTCACCACCACGACCGAGTCGGTGCTCGGGCCGTTCAGCGTCCACCCGCTCGGCGACGAGAACGCCGGGGCCCAGCGCGCGCTCAGCGGGGTGCAGGTCCAGTGGCAGGACGACGGCGAGGGCCGGCTGGCTCAGCGGATCATCCACCCGGAGGCGGTGGCCCAGGCGGAGCCCTGTCTCGGCAGGTAGCGGAAACGCCCGGCGCCGAACGGCATGCGCGCCTCATGGGCTGGCGGAGCTCAGGCGGGTGCTGCGAAGGGTGAGGGGGTGAGGGCGGCGCATGGCTCGTGCCTGGGGCGAGTGAGGGGGTCGGCACCCAACTAATGCGAAATGCGCACAGGTTGGTGCGCCCAGTTGACGTCGCGCGACTCGCCGAGGACGAGAGCTCGCTGCCCTACCGGAGCCTAAGGGAGCGGAAGGGGCGGAATCCGCGGTCCGGCGCGCACCGGTAGAGGAGCCTCCCGGCGGAACGGATCATCCGTCCTCGGCCCTGACCAGATCGTCGAGCGTGTCGAGAGCCAGCGCGAGCACCGGCACCTCGCGCTTCCGCACCCCCATCCCGTGCTCGATGAGCAGGTCGATGAGCTTGTCGCCGTCGATCAGCGTGATCGGTGCCTGGGCAGGCGTGAACGCGCTCTTCTGGGCACCCTTGGCGAAGCTCGATGTGGTGACGATGCTGCCGCGCACGGCGTCGAATCGGTGCAGCGAGCCTCGCAGCGCGTCGACATCCTTGCGCTGGATCGCGCGCTTGTGGCGCTTGACCTGAACCACCTCGCGCACCGACGTGATTCCCAGCTCGATCTCCGCCTTCACGACGACGCCCCCGTCGCCGGACGCGCCGACCACATCCACGTTCTGATAGTCCATCGCCTCCAGCAGACTCCCCACCAGTCGCTCGAACGCGTACGGATCCATGCTATGCAGGTGCCCGCGAAGGCGCTCGCGCACAGTGGCGTCGTGCTCGGCGGCCCGCTTTCGGAGCTCCTGTATCGGGTCTGGCACCGGCAGCCCACCATGCCGTGTCAGGTAATCGACTCCAAGGTCGGTTTGCTGATACTTGACGCCGTCTCGCGACACCAATCTGCGATCAAGGAGATTGTTCAGGCGCCGCCGTAGCGTGTCCCGGATGACGGATGGCTTGCGGAACCCCGAGTGATCGGCCAGGAACTCGCGCCACCCGTCCACCAGCCCGCCTTGGCGCACCGGTCCGTGTTCTCCGACCAGGTTCAGGATGTGCAGAACGCCTTCCGATCCGTCCAGGGCGGCTTCCTCATCACCCAGCTCGTGCTCCAGGAAGCGCCGCCCCCTCTCCGTGAGGGCGAGCGTGCCGTCCAGACCATCCGCGAGCAGCTCGTAACGGTTGGCGAGCAGCCAATGTCCGGTTGCATACCGCGGGTTCACCTTCTGGCCGCTATTCGTCCAGATCGCTTCCGCCAGATCGCGATGCGTCCCCGACAGCCGCTCCGGGATCCAATGTTGGGGCTCCGTCCAGTCCACCGGGTTCTGCGGCGTCCCTCGGAGACCCTCCAACGTGCCTTTGAGCCCGGTCACCTGGCTCCGCGTCCACCCGGGCCAGATTCGGAGCAGATGCCGAAGCTGGCGGTACGTCGGGAACCAGGGAATGCGGACCCGAGGCCTGTTGGCAGATGGATCGACTACAACCGGTCCGGACGAGGAAGAGCCGTCCGCGCCTGTTGCGTCATCTACCGGCGCAGGTTCCCGACCCCCCACGCCTGCTCGGAGCCCGTACACCCCCGGCCCCACCCGCACGAACCGGGCGGCACCACCCTGCTTGGCATCGACGGAGAAGACGCTCGCAACCGACTGCGCTGGCTCGGCCACGCCCCCGAGCGCGAGCCCTCGCGCGACGACCTCCTCCGCGACTTTCTTGTAGTGGGTCGGACCGAGCTCCCCCAGCACCTCGGCCACCGCCTCGCGAACCGTCACGTCCCCCTCACCCCCTCCATCTCCTGGTGCGTGGGCGTAAGGTCGGCCACCCCGGCTGCGGCGAGGATCGCGAGGACACATGCGTGCGAGCGTGTGGACGGCATGGAGAATAGTACCGGACCCTGTGGGCATCGCGCCACCGCCTGACTTTACATGCCGAACCGGTCTACGAGGGACGGCTCGGCGGGTGCGGTGCTGGCCGCATACCCAAGCTCGAAAGGCGTTGCAGGACCTCGCCAGACCGCCCCCGAGATATCGGGATTAGTTTGTCGGGTCCACGCGTCAGCCCCCTCCACCCACGGACCACCGGCCAGAACATGAACGCCAAGCCCTCCCCTCTCGTGCTAGTAGCTGCCCTCGTCTTCGCGCTTCCCGCGCCCGCCGCCGCACAGCAGTCACCCCCCGCAGACCCCGCCGACGTCGAGTCAATTGACGCGATCCTGAAGGCCGTCTACGAGGTCATCTCCGGAGACGCCGGCGTGAAGCGCGACTGGGATCGCTTCCGCTCCCTCTTCGCGCCCGGCGCCACCCTGAGCCCGACCGTGCGCACTCCGGAAGGCGCTTACGGCCGCCAGATCATCACCCCCGACGAATACGCCGGGAAGGTAGGCGCATGGCTCGAGGAGAACGGCTTCCACGAAGTCGAGATCAACCGGGTGACCGAGCGGTACGGAGTGATCGCGCACGCCTTCAGCACCTACGAGTCCCGCCGTCTGGCGAGCGATCCCGAACCCTTCGCCCGTGGGATCAACTCGATCCAGCTCCTGTACGACGGGGCGCGCTGGTGGGTGGTGTCGATCTTCTGGCACCAGGAGAGCGAAGAGCATCCGATCCCGGCGAAGTACCTGCCGGGGGGGCATGTGCCAGGCTGAACACCGGGGCTCGCGGCTCGGATGTAGCCCGTGCTCTCCATTTGTAACTACGGGTATCGGCAGGGAGCTCCCTGAGTGGGCTGACAGGATCGCCTACCGGACCCTCCGGCCGCTACCCACGGAACTCATCGACGATCAGCTGCGACGGCGCTACCCCGACATGGCTTGGCGGGTCCGCACGACCGATGGGTCCACGGAGCTGATACTTCTGCTCGAATTCCAGCGCCGGCCGGAGCGGCACATGGCTCTTCGGACGGCGTGACGACCGCCGCGCAGATGCGGGCGGCGCTCAAGGTGCTGCTGCCGCTGGTCGAAGCCTTCGGGGACGAGGATTTCGACCGGTTCATGGCCCGGTCGGTGAAGGCGATGCTACTTTCGAAGGGGTTTTCCAGCCGACAATTGGAGGAGGCGATGACGATGAGCACCGTGGTGACCGAATTCCAGCGCAGTTGGGACGAGGTCCGGCAGGAGGGGCAGGTGACGATGCTGGTGCAGTTGATCGCGCGGAAGTTTGGTGAGCGGACCGCGGACCACGTGCGGCGGTCGATCCTGGAAAGCCCTGGCCGGGACCGAATCGCGTTGGTCGCGACCGCGATCCTCGACTGTGACACGCGCGAGGAGTTCCTGGAGCGCGTACGGGACGAATAGCAGGTCGGATTCGTGGTGTGGATGTAAACCGTGCTTTCCAGTGCGCCGTGGAAAGGCGTGCTTTCCTGGTGGGTGCGAATCCCACCCAGCAACTGTCGCTCCGGCTGGTAGCGGCCAGGGCGGTTCATGGAGGTAACGACATGGGCTGAAGCACTCTGGTAGAAGGGCCGCCTCGGGCGGCTCAGCGACCATGCAGGCCGGAACGCGAGTGAACGCCGAGCAGGCCTCGAAACGGATGACGCGGAAGCCGACCCTCCTGGAAATAGGGGAAGGCCGCCGACTGGCCGGGAAGAGAGCGACAAGCGCACTGGCCGGTGTCCGCCGGGGTAATGGCGTCGGCATGCATGGAAGATGGAAAGCGCAGCAACACGGGAAGCCCTGCCGGTGCCGTGCACGCGGCAACCGGGACCCCGCGAGGGGCAGGCCGGGCTGGCAGGGTGGCGGATGGGTCCGTAGTACCGGAGACGCGGGGTAATGCCCGTCGAGGGAAGGGGCCCTGAGTTGGGGGCGGTACGGAAAGGAGGCAGGGACACGATCACTGGCGAGAGTCTAACAGGGTCGGCGAGCGTTCGGAAACTCCAGACCGTGCTACATGCGAGAGCGAAGGAAGAACCCGGACGGCGATTTCACGCCCTTGCCGACAAGGTATGGCGGGATGACTTCCTGCTTGCGGCATGGGAGCTGGTGCGGCGCAACGGCGGAGCGGCTGGCGTCGATGGTGAGACGGTCGCGGATGTCGGGGCGTACGGAGTGGAGCGCTGGATCGGGGAACTGTCGCGGGATCTGAGGGATGGCACCTACAAGCCGAGTCCGGTGCGACAGGTGCTCATCCCGAAGAAACAGCCGGGGAGGTTCCGTCCCCTGGGCATTCCATGCCTGCGGGATCGGGTTGCGCAGACGTCGGCGATGCTGGTGCTGATGCCGATCTTCGAGGCGGACCTGGAGCCGGAGCAGTACGGATACCGGCCGGGACGAAGCGCCAAGGATGCGGTCAGGCGGGTCCACCGCCTGCTGCACGGGGGCCGCAACGAAGTGGTCGATGCGGACCTCTCGAACTACTTCGGCGAGATACCGCACGCGGAGGTGATGAAGAGCATCGCGCGGCGCGTCAGCGACGGACGGATGCTCGGACTCATCAAGGCGTGGCTGGAGATGCCGGTGGTCGAGGAGGACGGTGAGGGCGGCACGCGCCGCACGAACCGGGCGCGGAAGGAACGAAAGGGGACCCCGCAGGGAGCGCCGATCTCGCCGCTGTTGAGCAACATCTACATGCGGCGGTTCATCCTCGGCTGGAAGCAGCTGGGCTACGCCCGGCGCTTCCGGGCGGAGATCGTGAACTATGCGGACGACTTCTGTGTGCTCGGAAAGGCCCCGGCGGCAGAGATGCTGGCTGTGGTCAACCGGCTCATGGAAAGGCTGAAGCTACCGGTCAACGCGCGGAAGACCCGATGCCTCCGGTGCCCCGAGGAGCCCATGGTGTTCCTCGGCTACCGCATCGGCTGGAACTATCGTCCGACGGACGGAAGCCGGTACATCGGTACCCGGCCGGACAAGGCGAATGTTCGGGACATCTGCCGCAGGATCAGCGAGCAAACGGACCGGCGGTACGCGGGATGGTCCGCTGAGGAAGTCGTGAAGCGCCTCAACCGGATGATGTCCGGGTGGGCGAACTACTTCACCCTCGGACAGGTCAGCCCGGCCTACAGGGCCGTGGACATGCACGCAACCCGGCGGCTGCGACAGTGGTTCAGGCGGAAACACAAGGTGCAGTCGGGGGGCTACGTGCGGTTCTCCGACAACCGGCTGTGGACAGCCCACGGCCTCGTGCGCCTTCGGCTGAAGCCTCGATACCTTCCGAGGGCGAAGGCATGATCCCGGCTGAGAGCCGGATGCGGGAAATCCGCACGTCCGGTTCGACGAGCAGGGGAGTGGAAACGGACCTATCGGGAGCCGGACTGAGCACCACGGCGAAAGCGATGGAACCACAAGCACCGGACCCTACGGGCACCGCGCCACCCCCTGACTCTACTTTTGTAAGGTTGACTTGCCGTTTGTCGATCTTGATCTAATTGGGCGGCGGCCCGCGTGGCGAGGCGGTACGGGGCGGCTCTTCCTCCGCAAATCGACACGAGAGCCATAGGTCGTCGTGACCCCCGACCAGCTCCTCGACCGCCTGGCCGCCGTCAGGATCGACGTCAATGGCCCTCCGCGCGAAACGCGGATTCGGGGATCGGCGGCTGATCTGATTCCTCCCCGGAGGCGCGGTAGCGAGCTACGGAGCCGATCACCGCGTTCGCTACCAGCGATACCCGGCCTTTACATAGTAGAAAGCCCCACTCGCCCCGAACGGCGTCGCCGGGCTGTAGCGATTCCCTGAGATTGCGCCCGCGCCGGGGTTTTCCTCAGGGTACTGATTGAGCGCGTTCTGGCCGCCGACGGCGATCGAGGCAGACTCGCCCAAGGAGTACGACGCTTCCAGATCTACGACGAATTCGCCGGGGTAGGACCAGTCGTCGCGGGAGTCGAACCACCCGGAGTAGTAGCTCAGCCGCGCGAGCCCGGACAGGGGGTCCCAGGCCCGTCTCGCCGCGAGGGTCCAGCGGGTTGCCGGAAGCGCGTCCTCCAGCTGGTGGATGCGGAGTTCGTCCGGCACTTCCGGGTCGTGGCGGATGACATTCGTGTTGGTGTGGTTCAGCGCCAGGCTGAATTCGGTTGCGGCCATCGCGGCGGGAGCGAAGGAGGCCACCACGTCGATTCCCTGCGTTCGGGTGTCGAACTCGTTGGTGAAGAAGCGGAAGTTGGCGAGGTTCCTGGCACTGGTGATCCCCTCCGCGATCAGCCGCTGCGCCTCGGCCGGATCCAACCGGAACACCTGACTGAGCGCGAGCCTGTCGCGGAGCGCGATCCGGAAGCAGTCCACCGAAGCCGTGAACTGCCCGGCATCGACGACGAAGCCGAGGCTGGTGTTGACCGACCTCTCCGCGTCGAGCGGCCTTCCTCCCTTGATCGCGGCTACCTCGGAGGTGGACGGGATGGTGCCGTTGTTTACCAGATCTCGCAGGTTCCGGTCGAACTGGGTCGATACGTTGAACGCGTTCTGCTGCCCGGGCGTGGGCGCCCGAAACCCGGTGCTCGCGCTGCCGCGGACCGCAAACGCTTCAGCAAGCCCATAACGCGCCGCCGCCTTCCAGTTGGCAGTGGTGCCGAAGTCCTCGAACCGCTCTGCCCGCAGCGCGGTTCGCAAGGTCCAGCGATCGTCCCTGGCTCGCACTTCCATGTCGCCGTAGGCGGCGAAGTTGGTCCGGTGCCAATCCCCCGCCGCGATGTCGCTGAAACCGGGAAATCCGTTCGAGCCCGCGCTGAAGCCCTGTGCGGCGAAGGGACCGATTCGCCACGAGTCCGTCTCCCCGATCCCGATCTCGAAGTGCTCGTCACGGAATTCGGCACCGCCAGCGACGTTGACCATGCCGCTGACCGTGTAGTTGACATCGACGTTGACGTTCAACTCCGATTGCTGGTAGACGCCCGGGTCGAACGACGACGGAGACTCGGGCCCCAGCGACGCATTCACCGTGTTGTCGATGAAGAAGTCGATCGCGTTACGCCCCAGGCCGACGCTCGCGTCCCACAGCAGCCCGCCCCGCGTCTGTCCTCTGACCCCCGCCACGACCGATGCGTCCATTGCGTCGCCCCCGAACTGCGGCGTGAACCCTCCGGGGAAGAGTTCCTGGAAGGTGAAGCAGTTGGGATCCTCGAACACGCGGGCCAGCGCGACCGGGTCCGGCACCCAGTTGGTGATCGTGACCACCGGACAGCCCGCCGAGCCGTCCAGCACTCCGTCCTGCGCGTCGAGCACATCGCCCACCAGCAGCGTCTCGCCCCCGTCCAGACTGAAGACGCCGCCACGGGTGTTCGGGTGGCGGAAGAAGAATCCTCCGGTCACGGTCTCGCTTGCGTAGTTCGCGTGGCCGTAGAGCTGCATCCTGTCGCCGAGGAAGCGCCCGAAGCTCCCCCATAGCTTGAGGTCGTTGTCTACCGTGGGCGCGCCCCAGATCTGCGCCGGATCTTTGACATGCGTGTTGCCCGCAGCGATCACGGCCTCCGCGTCGTCGCGCTGTACGCTCCGGCTCGTCGGGTTCGACTCCCCGAACTCCGCGCTCAGGTTGGCGAAGCCGTTCCGGCCAAGCGGCAGCCCGATGTTCCCGGCCAGCGTGTACGACTCCCCGTCGCCCTCCCAGTAGGTGCCCGTCCTGAACTCGATGCTTCCGCCCGAGGGGGAGTCCTTGAGGGCGAGGTTAATCACGCCAGCGATGGCATCGGAGCCGTATTGGGCCGACGCCCCGTCGCGAAGGATCTCCACCTGTCGGACCGCGATCGCGGGTATCGACGAGATGTCCGGCCCCTGCGCGCCGTCGGCGAATCCCCCCCCGATCCAGGTGATCACCGCCGCTCGGTGCCGACGCTTGCCGTTGACCAACACCAGCGTGTGGTCGGGGGCCAGTCCGCGCAGACTGGCGGGCCGGATGATCCTGGCTGCGTCCCCCACGGCCTGTGGGTTGACGTTGAACGACGGGATGACCGTGCGCAGAAGGTCGTTCAGGTCGGTGTCGCCCTGCTCGACGAAGTCCCGTGACGAGATCGCATCGATCGGGACTGCCGACTGCGTGACCGTGCGGGGGCGGGAGCGAGTTCCGATCGCGACCAATCCTTCAAGGACGAGAGCGGTCCCGCTCAACTCCACGTCAAGGTGCGCGCGCTCGCCCGCGGCGATGGTGACCTCGCGGTTGACGGATGCGTAGCCGATCAGGCTGATCTGCACCCTGTGGGTCCCGGCCGGGAGGTCGATCACCTCGAAGTGCCCGCCCGGATCGGTAGTCCCACCAAGGTTGAGCGCGGTGATGGCGACCTGTGCGCCGGCCAGCGGGGCCCCCGTCGCGGCGTCTCGGACGGTGCCTGCGAGCAACCCCTGCCCTACGGCGGAGACTGGCAGCAGCTGCAATAACAGAGCTGCGGCGGTGTGTGTAAGACGATGTGGTCTCCTGCACAAGCGAGGTTGTCCGGACGGACGCCCGCTGCGTTCGTTTCCGCCTTCGGTCGCACAATCGCGTACCTGTCTCACGGCTCGGTCCTAGCTACCGCACTCACCCCGCCCCCCCATACGCCACCTCGAACACCACGCCCCCCAGCCACCGCTTGAAGTCCGGGTTGTCCATGAACTGCTTGAACAGCTCGGTGTCGTCCCTCAAGATGCTCGTCATGACCCGGCCGAGCGCCCTGTCGTGCTCGACCCGGGCGTTCTCGCGGTCCGAATTCTCACGCGCATTCCTGAACGCGGTGTCCTCCGCCACCATCGCCGGGGTGTTGTAGAACATGTTGAGCGGCAGGGCGACGATCGCCTCCAGCCAATCGTTCTCGATGATCCAGCGTCGGATGTTGCTCTCTCCCTGTCCCGCCGAGCCGGTGAAGAGGGAGCTGCCGTTGTGGACCTCGGCGATCCGGCTTCCGAGCCTGGTCTCCTGCTTCATCTTCGAGAGCTTGTTGGCCAGGAAGAGCATCTGGCCGTCGCTCGAACGCGTGACCAGCGAGTACTCGGGATCGCCCGCGTGCTCGATCAGGAAGCGGTGATCGGTCATCCCCTTCTTGCCGCCCAGCCGCTGGAGGTCGGTCTTCCAGCTCTTTCCGTAGGGCGGGTTGGAGAGCATGAAGTCGAACTCGCGCGACGGGAAGGCGTCGTTCGAGAGCGTCGAGTGCTCCGGGCCGCCCACGATGTTGTCGGCGGCCTCGCCCTCCCCCTTCAGCAGGAGGTCGGCCTTGCAGATCGCGTAGGTCTCGGCGTTGATCTCCTGGCCGAAGAGGTGCGTGGAGACCTGCTTGCCCCGCTCCTTGGCGATCTGCTGCAGCACGTCCTCGGCCACGGTCAGCATGCCGCCGGTCCCGCAGGCGCCGTCGTAGAGCAGATAGGTGCCCGACTCGATCTGGTCGGCCACGGGCAGGAAGACCAGCTTCGCCATGAGCTTCACGGCGTCGCGCGGTGTGAAGTGCTCGCCGGCCTCCTCGTTGTTCTCCTCGTTGAAGCGCCGGATCAGCTCCTCGAAGACCGTCCCCATGCCGTGGTTGTCGAGGCCGGGATGCAGGACGGTGCCGTCGGTGTCCATAACCGGATCCGGGCTCAGGTTGACTTCGGGCGAGGTGAGCTTCTCGATCAGCGAGCCGAGGGCGTCCGCCTTGGAGAGGCGCGGGATCTGGTTCCGAAACTCGAAGTTGTCGAGGATGTCCTGGACGCTCGGCGAGAAGCCGTCGAGGTAGTCCTCGAAGTCGGCCCTGAGCTGCTGGCGGCTGGCGCGGGCGCGGAGGTCCCTCAGGGTGAACCGCGAGGTGTTGTAGAAGGCCTGCCCGGCCGCGTCGCGGAGAGCGGCCTTTTGGTCGACGACCCCGATGGCGTCGAGCGACTCCCTCCTGTCGAGGACGGCCTCCTTGGTGGGCTCGAGGACCGCGTCGAGGCGGCGAAGCACGGTCATGGGGAGGATGACGTCGCGGTACTTGCCGCGGACGTAGACATCGCGGAGCACGTCGTCGGCGATGCCCCAGATGTAGTTGGCGATCCAGTTGAGGTTGGGGGTGGCGGTCATGGGGTGGAGTCGTGGGTCGCTATCTGGAAGGCGGCGGCCCCATCAGGCGGGCTCGCGGACCAAAGCTACCGGCCCCGAGTTGGTCCTGGTAGCGTCCGAGCTCGGTTCGGGCCGGGACGTAGCCGCTCGGTAGTCAACTCTACTTGACGTAATGTAAATCGCAGTTTACATTTCGGGCCTGAAGCAGGCGGAACGAGGCGTCCGCGCAACCCAGTCCTCGTCTCGGGTTCCCGTGCCGTGTCCCGCACCGACCCGCTAGCGTGGTAGCGCGACCATGAACCCACACAGCGACCCCGGTACGAACGGCAATGACATCCCCAGACCGAGAGTGAAGGTCTTCGACTTCTTCTCGGGGTGCGGCGGAGCCAGCCGGGGCTTCCAGGACGCCGGGATGGATGTGGTCTTCGGCCTCGATTGGGACGGCGACGCCGAGCGCACCTTCAGGCTGAACTTCCCCGAGGCCACATTCGAGGCGGGGGACATCCGGCTCGTGGAGGAGCGGTTCGTTGACGAGCTGGTTGCCGAGCAGACGCCCCATCCCGTCCTCTTCTGCGGATGCGCTCCCTGCCAGCCCTTCACGAAGCAGAACACGACCCGGCCAGAGCCCGGCGAGGACGACCGCGTGCCGCTGCTCCTCGAGTTCCTGCGCTTCATCCAGAAGTCCCTACCGGACATCGTGTTCGTCGAGAACGTCCCAGGTATCCAGAATGTGTGCCCGGACTCCGAGCCGCTGCGCGGGTTCTTGCGGGGCCTGAAGGGCGCTGGCTATCTGGAGCCGACGTACGAGGCGGTGCCTCTGAAGCGGTATGGCGTCCCGCAGGGCCGCCGCAGGTTCCTTCTGCTCGCCAGTAGACACGGCCGACTGGGTCTCCCTGATGAGACCCACGGTCCGGGAACCGCCAATCCTGAGTTCGCCACCGTACGGGATAGTATCGGCGATCTGCCCGAGATCGACGCCGGGGAAACGCACCCCACAGTGCCCGACCACCGCGCCGCGCGGCTGTCCGCCCTTAACCTGAGGCGCATCCGAGCAACCCCCGAGGGGGGCGGAAATCGCGACTGGAAGGAAGAGGGCCTCCGGTTGGAATGTCACAAGGAGGCCACCGGCTACAGCGATGTCTACGGTCGCATGTGGTGGGACCGGCCCGCTTCCGGGCTCACGACGCGGTGCATAAGCTACTCCAACGGCCGCTTCGGGCACCCCGAGCAGGACCGCGCGATCAGCGTCAGGGAAGCTGCGTGCCTCCAGACGTTCCCGAGGGACTATCGGTTCGCCGGCAGCCTGAATTCCAGAGCCCGGCAGATCGGCAACGCGGTGCCGGTGAGGTTGGCGACGGTCGTCGGACGGCACGTCAGGAAGCACTTGGCCGAGGCGGGGGTGACGTAGCGGCGAGTCCGTGCGCGATCCTGCGAACGATCATCTCGGGCTCGGTGTAGCGACCGCGGATCCGGGAAATGCGCCGAAGAGGTCGTTGCCGACGTGCGGCGCGGAGCACGATCATCACATAGGAATGGGGAGTCGCGACAATCACGGGCGGATTCCGCTAGGGGGTCCACGATCTGCTATGGTGCCACCCGGAACTCGTGTCCCGCGCTGCTCACCAGATGCTGTCCGAGCATTTTCCGCCATCCATCCATCAGGACATTCTGGAGACCGTACGACCCGCGGTGGGGCCGTCCACCTGCGGACTCGACGAACCCATGCCCCGGAGCGGCAGGAAGGTCAGGGAGCACATGCCGCGGGATGTCGTGCTCGCACACGGCGCTGGACCTCGGGGCCCTGGGGCTGGAGGGGAAGCGGGGCGGGTTCGGGTGCTGGGGTCTGGGAGGGTGCGCGGGAGGAGTCCGGCGGCGAAACGGCTGGTGGGGTTGCGGGGGAGGGCGATCCGGTTGCCGGTGAGTGCAAGGGACACGCCGTATCGGGGTGGTGGTGGAGTGGCATCGGGTGGAGGTGTTTCGGGAGTGAGGGAGGGAAAAGAACACCTACCGTGTCGAACTCCTTCTCGTCTGGGCACAAGGCCCAGCTCAGCCACGCTAGGTATAACCCATCCATGGTCAATCCTACCTAAGGATCAGCCTTGCCCTCCTTGATTGTGTTCAACAGTCTACGTCCCTTCAAAACCCCTCTAATACCCCAAGCATAGAACAGTGCACCAACCACGAGCCAGAGAACATACGCTCCCATGTCAGCACTTCCTGCACCACCAACGTATGCATTCAGCGCAACACCCATTGGAACACTACCGAATGAGAAGCCAATTGTGGCATCATTCCTAGATGTCGATAACCCGTCTAGCTCCACACCCGCAACAAAATAGGACTGCATCGTTCTACTCGCTGTTACGTTATCGAATATGGGTTGCCGATCGCTCTCCACCGTGTTCTTGTTATCCATTGTCCTGCTCCCCATCCTTGGGTGGGCTCCCTTCCCGGAGCCCGATGCGAATGGCGTTAAAAAGGCCTCCTCGCTGATTCAAGTGGGCAGGTTGAAGGCTAGCTTGCCGCATACGAGGTAGGCCATGGTGATGAAGTTGTCGGCGGTGCGGTATCCGCGCGCGCGCACTTTGGCGGCCTGGACGAGGGAGTTCATGGCTTCCAGCATACCGTTGCTGATCCGGGATCGAAGCCAACGGAGGATTCCGGGCGAGTGCCTGCGGATGGTTCTGGCCACCCTGGCCATCGGCGCGAGGCCGCTGTGCTCGGCGTGCAGGCACCACACTTCGAGGTGAAGCGCGGCGAGTTCGGGCGGCAGGTCCCAGAACTCCTGGAACGCGAGCTTGAGCCGGTAGGCCTCGGCCGTGTCGAGGGCGAGATGCGCCGGATCGAGGAGTTCGTCCAGACGTTCTCGCTGGTCCGGGGTCAGGCGCTCCGGATTCCACAGCCACAGCCACCGGCTCCGCTTCAGTTCCGGACGCCCCTTCTGCTCCGCGCGGCGCACCTTCTCCACCGCCTCGTTCAGCAGCTTCACGACATGGAACCGGTCGAAGGTGATCTCGGCGTCCGGGAACGACTCGCGCGCTCCCTTCATGTAGGCCGCCGACATGTCCATGCACAGCTCCCGGACTCCGTCCCCGCTTCCCCCGTGGGCCTCGAGGTCCTTCCGGAACTCCGTCAGCACCCCCCATTTGCGCCCCGGGGTCGCGTAGAGCAGCCTCCGCCCGTCCAGGTCCGCGAAGAAGGTCACGTAGCTGTGGCCCCGGCGGCACGCCTTCTCGTCCACTCCCACCGCCCGCACGCTGCCGTGGTCCGCCGCCGCTCTCGCCTCGTCGACATGGTGCCTGACGATCCGCCACAGCCGCGTGTCGTGCTCCCCGACGATCCGCCCCACAGCCCGCACTGGCATCTGCGCCGCCATCGCCACCACGAGCGCCTCGAAGAGCAGGGTGAACCCGCTCCTCGGGCGAGCCCACGGCACCCGAGCCCGGCGGACCCCGCACGAAGGACACCTCACCCGCGGCGCCGGCGCGTGCAGGAAGGTCTCGTGCTGGAAGAAGTTCAGGTGCCGCCACCGCTTCCAGGCCGTGTCGTACGCCTTGCAGCCCCCGTCACCGCAGCCACCGCACTCGAACACCCCTCCGGCCTCGAAGTTCAGGTGCAGATCGAGCCTCCGCGCCTTCGGGTCGAACTCGGCCTTCTCCACGTACCAGGGATTCTCAAGCCCCAGCGCCTGCTCGAACAGCTTCGTCCGCTCCACAGCGATTCTCTCCCGCCCGCTCCCCTCGGTCGGCTCCCCCTGCGGAAGCCGGGGATCCGGACGGCGAGGCTCCGCAGGGATCCGGATCAGGCACCCCGGTCCTGCCCAGCCAATCTTCCGACCCTGGAGCCGTGTCGAAAGGCCGTCCGCACCTTCCACCCCTACTCCCTGTCAAGCGGCAGTACCCGTAGCCGTCGCGCCGTCAACGGTGTTGTGCGTGGAGCGTGTCGAAGGTCACCCCCAAGCGTCGGCGGCACGTCAGCAACGCCGCCAGCCTGCCAACCCTCACCCACTCGAAACGGCGAGGAGCCTTAAAAAGCATCATGTGGGCACAGTTCGTACACACCAACACCACCGCAGGGTAACCCCAGCCCGACAAACGCTCGTCTCCGATAACCCTAGCCACCACATCGCCCAAGCTCCATACCTTTGTACGGCCGCATGCTGGGCACTCTAGCACCCCGATTCTCTCGCTCAACCAACCCCATACCCCCTCCTCTTCTTCTCTCGTAAGCGACGGCTTCTTCTCTTCTGCCACCTGTTACCCTCCTTATCGCAGGATTCAACCTAACAGCCGATCAGAGACCACCATAACCCCCAGTTCAACCGTGCGCAAGGTGGTCCACGATCGCTGCTGGGAGCTACTGATCCCCAGTGGAATGTGGACGGCCCCGCCGACGGACGACCATTTGGCACTGCTGGTGTCCAAGAAGTCTCATACCCTTTGGAAAAACGCGACATGCGCAGTACTACCGCGATGCGCTGCGAGTTCGTTTCGCCGGAAGAGACTCAACTGCGGGTATAGTGTTTATCGAATTCTGCGACGATGTTAGGGTTGTAAAATTCCTTCTTGGCACTCTTCTTGTTTCCCGGGTCAAGAACACGCGTCCGAACGTACCGATTGTCATCCTTCAGGGCCTTTCGTATTGCATGGTACTTGCTATTCTGAAGAAAATCATTGTATCGATGTTTCAGTCTCTCTGTCAATTCGGCATAGTCCCAAGGGTATGCTCGACGAACATCCTCCTCTCTCACCTCGAGAGCTGGCGCAGAGGGATCCGTCGTCAAGCGATACTGGCTTGCTACCGCCCCTTTACTCGATCTTTTTACGGCTACGTTGATGTCAAGGGCAACGTGAAACCCTTTGGAAGCACCGTCGGTGTCTGCTGACATCAACAAATCCAAGTAGTCCATCAGATTGCCTTCGTCAACGGAAGTTTGGAGAGCCACTGCTTTCCCGGGTGCATTCAGGAAGCCAATGGGCATGAGATACAGCTTGTACTTCGAGAAGTCACGCTGAAACCACTGGCTGGCAAGCTCGATATAGTTCTTGACCGAGGCCGTTCCAATCTCGAGTACCTGCTTTTCCAAACGGAGGCTGGGGTTGATGTAATGTACGGCATTGTCACGAATCTCAGACAATGCCAGCAGGTTCTTACGAACGGCAAGAGGCAGGCGCCTCGTGGGATTCGAATCAAGGTCGTTTATCAACTGCCCTAGGCTCTTGGTGTACGCGTTTCCGGTGCGATTCCGCTTGATGAATCGCTGCTTGTTCCATTCGCCACTCTTGGTCCTTCGACGTTCATAGACGTAAAGGGATCGGAGATCGTTCCGACTGTCACACAGGACAGCGCCCTTCAGCAGCAATTCCCATGCGTTTAGTGCAAGAATCGCGAAAGTCTCTTCACGGTAGGCAAAATCTGGCTTATTGTAGATCTCGATCGCCGACAGCAACGCCGCATCGGCCTTTGCGAGGAACTGAAGAAACCGCGGAGTTCGTCCCATCTATTCACCCACGGTGCCCAAGATGGCCTATCGAACGTACGCAGTTCATTGTCGAGAGGCTCGCGTCGTCGAAGGCCGAAGATCTTCAATCAGGTCCGTCACCGAGCCGAGCAAACCCCTGATCACTCTGTGGGCATACGTGTCAGCCAAGAGCTTTCGGGGCATGAAGAAGCGAAGCCGATTCCTGTACCGGAGCACCACCTGATCCGAGAGCCCAGGGTCTACACAAAGTGCATACTTCACGCGAACCCGAAGGGCCTCTCCCAGCCATTGCGTGTACCTTTCCCGGACCAGCGTCTTGCAGCCAACCATTCGCAGACGGTTCGCAGGGAAGTCGGGATTGCGATAGTGTTCGCAACTCGGGAAGACGAAGTCCGGCTTCCGTCCCCGCTCGGTCGTGCATTGATAGCCGTGAGGGATTCCGAGCTGTTCTAGAAGAAAACGGAAGTGATTCTCAAGGCTCTGACCACGGCGACTGCGCCGTCGTTGGGAGAAGCTCGTACAGATCTGCATGACCTTGTGGAAGTCATAGCGACCCTCCTTGACGGCCTCCTGCAGCTTTCGGTCACCTATTTCGCTTTCGATGGCCATGAACAGCTCCGTCTCGGCATCGAGTGCCGCCCAAATGAACTCGTCTGAATCCAACGGATTTATCCCGAGGTCCGTCACGATCCGTCGGGCCGTGGCTGCCATTTCCTGGGTGGACGGCATGTCCCCGTAGCCAACAAATCGCTCCAATAGCCGGTGTGAGGTGACCGCAGAGTTCGTAACGTCAGGTGGCGAACCGGAACCCTCAAGTGCACGGAGCAGCAGTCTGCGTGTGCCGGGGTCGATGTTCCCGGAGTCCACAAAGAGCTTGTCGCCGAGTTCTTCCGGCTCGCATCCGACAAGTTCCTTCGCCAAGGCGCGCTCAACGGCAGTTCCCTGCCGTGCCACCACTGCGACGAGGTCGGCGTTTCTCGAAACCGGTCGAAAAAGTAGCATGAGGTCATCAGCACGGGCGTGCGCCGCCACGCGGCGGTTGGTGTAGTACAACCGCCACTCCGTGCGTCCCGGTCTGTCTCGCCGCGCGTCGTACAGGGTGTATCTCTCCCGCACGGCAACCGGTTCCGCTCCATCGGCCTTGTAGAAAAGGAACTCCACATGGCCCTGAGTCGGGTCGTTCTTGAAGCCGAGCTCCCGTCTGAGAATCCCAGCGTTGAATTCGTGCTGATTCGAGCGGCGGGGATTGATCTCCACCTCCGCCAGCCGCTTCATGAAGACGCGGACCTTCATACGCCAAGGTTCATCATGGGTAGCCAGAGACCCCGGGCCCAGATCATGCCGGGCAGCCGTTCGAAAACCCCGTTCTCACCCAGCTCACATTCCCAGACCTCGATCGCCCGCCAGCCGAGTCTCGCTAGCTCCCTGAGAGTGCGCCGGTCCCGCTCGCGGTTCCCGTTCAGCTTCGGCTCCACAGAACTCCCGGTTCGACTTCGGCATGTAGGCAAACGGGCATCCTTCATGCCGGTGCCCGAAGCAGCTGCTGACCTCCACCACCGTTCGGTACTTCGAGAGTACGATGTCGGGCCGTAATGGAAGATCACGGCGATGCAGCCGGAAACGGAAGCCAAGCCGATGCAGAAAGCGGCGTACGATTCTCTCCGGCTTCGGTTCTTCCCCCGGATCGCGGCCATCATGGCGCTGCGAGTCCGAGGATCGACGACATCTGTCAATCGGGCTGTCCTGAGGGAAGAGGTAGACTCAGCTGGTTCGGATTCGACACCCTTGAGGCTACATGGGGTGCCATCTCACGCGCAATGGCGTCGACCACCGGGACAGCCACCGCATTCCCGAACTGCTTATAGGCTTGGGTGTCGGATACGGGAATCTCGAAACGGCTCGCGCCGCCATCGTCAAACCCCATAAGCCGGGCGCATTCCCGAGGGGTCAGCCGCCGGGGGTTGGCCCCGTCCTGGCGAATGAGGATCTCGGATCCGTCCTTGTAGTACCGGGCGGACAGGGTGCGGGCGGTGTCCTCTGGGCCGACTAGGCCGAACCCGAAACCGTTGCCGCGCTCCCGGTGTCTGCGGGCGTACTCCTGGAGATATGACCACAGGTGGTCGCTAAGCGTATACTTCGATGAGACCACCGCCTGTTCCCCGATCGTGTAGGGCGACTCGGCCTCCTCGGAACCATCCTCGGGGTGAAGCACCGAATCGAGCCGCGGGCCCGTTGCCGGATCCGGCAGATCGAGATCATCCAGGTCGAAGTAGGTCTGCTCGCGGAATCCGGCGATGAAGACCCGCTGTCGATGCTGGGGAAGGAACGAACGCGCGTCGATCACCCGTGTGGTGACGCGATACCCGAGCTCCTCCTCTAGGGTCCGAAGAATCACCTTCATGGTGCGGCCCCGATCGTGGTTCCGGAGGTGCTTCACGTTCTCAAGGAGGAACGCCGCGGGCTCGTGATCCCGCAGGATCCTAGCAATGTCGAAAAACAGTGTGCCCTGCGTCTCGTCCGCGAATCCGTGAGGCCGACCAAGAGAGTTCTTCTTGGACACACCGGCCAGCGAGAACGGCTGGCAGGGGAACCCGGCGAGGAGCAGGTCATGTCGCGGAATGTGCGAGGTGCGAACCTCTTGGATGTCGCCAGCGATCTCCTCGCCGTTCTTGAAGTTCGCCCGATAGGTTTGCCGGCAAAAGCGGTCCCACTCGGAGGTATAGACACACCGGCCGCCGCTCCCCTCGAAGCCCAGCCGCATGCCACCGATCCCGGCAAAGAGGTCGATGAAGGCGAAGTTGCCGGGACTATGACCGTTAGGGTCTCCCCGACCGGATTCTCGAACGAGCTGCTGGAGGACCATTGCCGTCGCTGTGGAGGGCCTCGTCTCCCCACTCTCCCAGCGAAGGACGGTTCGGCGAGTGCGTCCCAAGCGGGTCGCAAGCTCCTCTTGGGTAAGATCCAAGTGCTCTCTATACGAGCGCACCTCACCCGGTGTGAGAGTGATCATGTCGCCTAGTCCCCCCGCTCCTCCGCAGCCCTGCCGCTCATGTGACAGAATGTCACATGTCGTTCCCAGAAAGGATAGCGGTTTCAAGAGCGCCGCGCAATAGCGATTCTGACACCGCCAGTGCGAGCCGCTCGTCCTCAGCCGATCCCTCGCGATCGTGCGAGCACTTCATTCGAGCCGGACTCCAGCGGCGCTGGGAGTGACGGGGCGAGTGGCGCGCCTTCGCGACCGCAGTGATCCTCGCCGTTGTCCGGCAGGTTGTACAGTGGAGCACCGCCGCTCATCCGGCTGATTCTGAGTCGGCTGTCCATGTGGCTCAACCCAGCGGTACCGGCAAGAGGGTGGCACCGATGCTGGCGGTTTCTGGAGTATCATCGGGAGCATGTGTTCAAGAGGTGAGTGGGGATGGGGGGGCGAGATGGAAACTGTACCTGACAAATTGTAAGCAGAAGTTTACATCCCGGGATCCCGTACCGAGAGATCTCGCGGCAGTCTCATACGGCGATAGCCTCTTCCCTCACGAAGTGCAATCGAATCACCCTGGGCACCTCCTCGTCATCGAAGTGGCAGAGCACGGCGTCTCTGACCATCTTCCTCAGGTCGTCCCAATCATCGCCCTGAGTGAAGACGCTGTGGCCGAGCGCTCTGGCGTCGTAGCCGCCTTCGGGGGCTTCCGTCACTTCGAAGATGATCTCACGCATTCCCGCAGCTCCCGGTCGTTTGCGCCTTCCACGGCGAGGGTAGAATAACCTCCTCTACGCCCGCGCCGGCCGGATGCCGCGCATCGAATCCACCTTCGCCCGGTAGCCGTCCTCTCCCCTTTCCAGGAATCCCTGCGCAACCAGCCAGTTCATGTCCCGGGTGAGGGTCTTGCCGGTCCTTTCCGCGTACAGCCGGGCCAGGCCGGGATGCAGATCCGGGATGTCCCGCTTGCGAACCGGCCTGCCTGCGCGGCCAAGGGCCAGGGTCACGTCGCGGCGCCGACGCATCGCCGATGACGACCGTCGCCGTCGGAATTCACCGTAGACGAAGTGCTCCCAGGCCAGCTTCAGCTGGATCGCCGCGATCTGACGCCCCTGCTCCCGCAGACCGTCGACGAACCCCCGCAGCGAGTAGAGGAGGAAGTCGAGCGGATCCCCGCAGCCGGAGTTGGCGCGGCTGGAACGGTCGAGCTGCCGGTAGTACTCGGATCGCGTGAGGTTGTAGTGGTTGCTGAGAAGATGGGCGCAGGGTGACGGCACGCCCTCGCGTGCAAGGATCATGAACTCCGCCAGGCGGGCGGTGCGTCCGTTGCCGTCGCCGAAGGGATGGATCCAGGCGATGTACAGATGGACGAAGACGGCGCGCAGAATGGCGGATGCGATGCGATCCTCGCGACGATCCGGACGGAAGGGCCAGCCGTCTCCCTCGATCCAGCCGCAGAGTCGCTGAAGGAGGAAGCCGCAGTCCTGCCGGGGGGCGCCCCTGTAGCGCAGCACGCCGACGGGATGCGTCGGCACCTCCCCGGGGGCCACCCCCTCCTCGAGATGCTCCTCCAGCTCCGCGAGCAGGCGGCGGTTCGCTCCAGCGATCCAGTCGGGCGCGAGCGTCGGCGGGCGACCCTCCAGGATCTCCGCGAAGATGTCGTTCGCAGCCTTCAGGACGTTGTCCACCTCCCGCCCCAGGTACTCCTGGGATCGCGGGAGCTCCAGACGCCCCTCCAGCTGAGCCGCGATCTGCTCCTCGCTCAGCGTGTTCCCCTCGATCGCCGTCGTGGCCCGAGCCCCCTTGACCAGGTACAGGCGGTGCATTTCGCGGGCGTCGGCCGGTGGAAGGACCGCCTGGGCGATCTCTTCGCACCTGGCCGCGGCCGCTCCGAGCAGAGACCAGTGGACGGGGTCGGCGCGTTCCAGATGGTGACGGAAGCTGATCCAGGGGTGGGTGCTGCGGTATTTCCGCGAATGCGTCATCCGTGGTTCCTCCGTGAGGATGTTGCCGGATTATCATACTACTGTATGTCAGACGAAGTGTCCACATGCTGCGCTTCGACATAAGCAGCGATGGTGTACTCAAGTACTTTATTCACAAAGACTTTACCTGCCGTATCGACCTGTTGAACAGAATATATGGCGCTGACTTGACCTGTGAAGTGTCCACCAGCACGCTAGCCGGGCCGTAGCCGCTCTGTAGTCAACTCCAGTTGACGTAATGTAAATCCCAGTTTACATTTCGAGCCCTAGGCGGGCGGAACGAGGCGTCCGCGCAACCCAAGTCCCCGTCCCGGGTCCCCTGCCGTGAGGGTTCACCCCGCCGTCGCGCCTGCCCGCGCCGTCCTCTTCGACTTCGACTTCACCCTGGCGGATTCCTCCGAGGGCGTCGTCGTCTGCATGAACCATGCGCTGGGCCGCCTGGGACTCCCTCCGGCCCCGGCGGACGCCATCCGCAGGACGATCGGGCTTGATCTCCCAACGGCGCTCGGGATCCTGGCGGGCGAGGAGTGGCGGTCCCGGGAGGACGAGTTCTTCGGGCACTTCGTCGGGAAGGCGGACGAGGTGATGCTCGACAGCACCGCCTTCCTGCCGGGCGCGGCCCGTGTGCTCCGGGCGCTTCACGGTGGCGGCTACCGGGTCGGGGTGGTGACGACCAAGTACCGGCACCGGGTCGAGGATGTGCTGGAGCGGGACGGGCTGCGGGGCGTCGTGGAGGTGGTCGTCGGCATCGACGACGTGCCGCGGCCGAAACCGGCGCCGGACGGGGTGCTGCGGGCGGCGGGGGTGCTGGGGATTCCGATCGGCGACTGCGTCTACGTGGGCGATTCGGAGGTGGACGCGATGGCGGCGCAAGGGGCGGGAATGGGGTTTGTGGCGGTGCTATCGGGGACGACGGAGAGGGAGGTGTTTGCGAGGTATCCGGTGAGGGTGGTGCTGGGCGGGGTGGGGGAGGTGGTGGGCGGGGGGAGCTAGCGCACCGGTAAGGAATCAGTCCCATCGAACCATTCGGACGCCCGGCACCCACCGCCATCGTTCCCTGCACGGCTCCCAAAGCAGGTCACGGCTCCCAGAACCGAGCATCTCCGTTGCAACCCTGTTGCCGCCCTGTTCACCTTCGCCCCGGCGACTTCGGGTCTTCGACTCGGTCCTCGGGATTCGGGGGTTGGCCGCCCTGACGTCGCAGGAGGCGCAGGGCCTCATCGATGTCGGCCCGTTCGGCCCGCTCGGCAAAGAAGTCGGCGGTGCGCATCGCCGAGAGCTTCTCGGCGACGGCGGTCGTGACGAACTGGTTGATACTGGTGCCGTCCCGGCGGCTGGCCTCCCTGACGGCCTGCTTCAGAGAGGACGGAAGGCGTAGCGGGTAGGTGGTGATCTGCCTTCTCTTCTCCGTCATTGGGATGTCCTCTTGAGGGCCTGTGGGGGTGAGAGCAGCCTGATCCCGAAGGAGTCGGGCGCGTCTCCGAAGTCCCTTCTGTTGAATGTGACCAGGGCGCTGGCCACTCCGTTCACAGCCGTCTCGAGCACCATCTCGTCGTTCGCGTCGCGAAGTTGCGGCCGCCAGAGGAAGCTGCCGCGAACCGGCTCGGCCACCGCGCAGATTGCCGAGATAATCGTTTCGACCTCGGCCTCGCCGAGACCGGAGGCGATTCGCTGGGCCGGATCGACGCAGACCGCTTCGTACTCGAGCGCGAGCGGCACGGAAAGCAGCAGCGTGAACTGACGTTGCAGCGCGCACCGGACGAGGGCCGCCGACGCGCCGGTGGGGCTTCGCAGGGCGGCTACGACCACATTGGTGTCGAGGACCAAGCGCATCTTATATGATGTGAGATCATATGCGATATGTCCAGAGTGACCCACGCACCCGTCCTCCTCCACCTGGAGGTCCTCGGAGGGGACGGCGTTCCGACCCCCGAACCGAGCATGTTCGTCGGCAGCTCATATGTCGATTACACTTTACATTTTGTCATGTACGATTGACATATTGGCGGGATACTCGCGGACGGCGCGCTCTCCGGCGGGCCCGAGGCGAACGATCTGGGAAACGCCGAGCGGATCGTTCTCGGGGAGCGGTGATTCCCTCTTCTCCCGGCTGGCGCTAGCCACGCTCTTCAGCCCGGCCAGCGTCTCCGACCCGGAAATCGCCTTCCGGTCTCCATCGTAGTAGTCGAACCAGGGGAGTCCCGCGTCGGCGTACTGACGTGCCGTGGGCGGGTCGGTCGGCGGTCGCTCTCCGGTGATCGCGAGCCACTGCATCGAGTTGGCGATGGTCACGAAGCAGCGGCTGGTGTGGCGCTCGTCCCACGCCTCCACCCCGTAGTCGTCGTCGTAGACCTCCTGCCGCATCCGGCCACCGGGAGCGAGGCCCATCTCATGGGAGAGTGCCACGGGCGGGCCGTAGCACACCATCTCTGCGTCCGCCCGAGCTCCGACTCCGAACAACTTATCGTAGACCTCGCGCTTCATCGGGCAGACCGATAGCTGCAGGCCACCGTGCTCCGCGGCGCCGGTCAGCTGCTCCTCCGCCGTGTACCCTTCCCCGAGCGGCATGGCGACGAACTGGCGGATGATCCCCTTTTCGACGCAGTACCCGTCCAGCCACGGCTGGTTGGGAACAACGAGGTAGTTCTGCGGATCGGCGTCCAGGTGCTCGGACCAGGGCTCGCCGCTGACCGCGCACACCTTCCCGGCGGCCACCTTCACCGCGCACGGATACGAGGAATCCCAGGCGGTATCGAAGTTGACCCACATCGCTTCGGCCTGGTGCATGGGCATCACCACGCCACCTCGGTGCAAGGTCTCCCGGGGGAGGCGATCCGCGAAGTCGTCTACATGGCGGAGTGGAAAGCGACCGAGTCCCGCGGGGAGCGGGTAGTCGCGGTCGTCGTCCGGTATCCGCAGGGTGCGCTGGAACTCGATGCTGCACTCGGCGCCCGGATGGACTTCGGGGAAGCGGAAGGTCATCCGGTCTCTCTCAAGGGTGATCATTGGCTTTGATGCTCCTCTGTTCAGTGACTTACCAATCTCCGTCCCGCACGACCCTGACGATCCGGAAGACGGCTTCGTCGGGCGCCTCCCTGAGCTCCCGGATGAGCTCCGCGAAGAGCCTTGGCCGCTTGCGGATGATCTCCTGCAGATCGCTCGAGACCTTGCCGGCCAGCGCCAGAAACACATCCGGGTCCTCGTCCAGCTCCTTCGCTAGGCGAACGGTCGTGGCCTCCGAGGGGGGGGCCGCGACGCCGCGTTCGATCTTGCTCAGGTAAGCCGGCTCCACGCCGATGCGGTAAGCGACCTGCCGCAGCGAGAAGCGGCGGTCGTGTGCGCGCAGCGATTCGCGTATCTGGCGGACGGTGGGGCCGAAGTGGGTCATGGTGGTGGGCCATACGAGTAGTGTGTCATACATGATACACAGAAGCGATCGACGAGTCAATGGGGAGCGAGTGCCCGAGCAGAGCCCATCCCGCCATGTAAGCGCCCCGGTTGCTCCGCGAGGATGATGACTCCGCCCCGCCGGGGCCACCCCCATCACTGCCAGAGCCGCTCTTATTCGATGGACGACGCCGCATTCAAGAAGCTCTTCTCCGACCTGCGGATGATCAGACTTCTCCTCCGCCGACATGTCCCCGAGTGGGCTGACAGGATCGCCTACCGGACCTTCCAGCCGCTACCCACGGAACTCGTTGACGAGCAGTTGAGGCGGCGCTACCCCGACATGACTTGGCGGGCCCGTACGACGGACGGGGCAACGGAGCTGCTACTCCTGCTGGAATTCCAGAGCCGACCGGAGCGGCACATGGGTCTCCGGACGACGGCGTACAGTTGTCTCGCAGCCCAGAGCCTGCTTCAGCAAGACAGGGAACTCGGGCGTGGCGACCGGGCACTGGCCGTGGTGGCCCTTGTCCTTCACCATGGGGAGAGGCGCTGGAACGCCGCGACGAGCCTGAGCGACCTCTTCCGGGACTCCGCTCCAGACACGTACCGGGTGGTGGGCCGGATGCCGGGCGACTCTCGCCCGACGGGCCCCGAGGACCTGCCGCGCGTGGTGCTGGGGCTTTCGGGAGTCACGACCGCCGAGCAGATGCGGGCGGCGCTCACCGTTCTGCTCCCACTGGTCGAGACCTGCGAAGACGAGGACTTCGACCGGTTCATGGCCCGGTCGGTGAAGGCGATGCTACGTTCGAAGGGGATATCCAGCCAGCAATTGGAGGAGGCGATGACGATGGGAACCGTGGTGACCGAATTCCAGCGCAGCCTGGACGACATCAGGCAGGAGGGGCTTGAGCGGGGGCTTGAGCAAGGGCGTGAACAGGGGCGTGAGCAGGGGATCGAGCAGGGGCAGGTAGCGGTGCTGGTTCAGCTGGTCGCGCGGAAGTTCGGCCAGGGGACGGCGGAGGAAGTGCGGCGGTTGATCGAGGGAAGACCCGGCCGGGATCGAATCGCCCAGGTTGCGGCTGCGATCCTTGACTGCGACACTCCCGAGGAGTTCGTGGCGCGGCTGCGGTAGGACTACAAACGAGTTTCCCTGGTGAGGGTCAACGGCAGGCTCCCCCCTTCCCAGTCGCGGGTCGTGCCGGTGATCGTCTCCCCGTCGATTTCGACGGTGCCACTGTAGGTAAACACACGGCGGCCCCCGGTGTACACCCGCATGGAGACCGACCGACCGGCCAAGGATCCGACCAGCGTGAGGCTGTCGCCGTGCGTCCACGTTCCCGACAGCGAATCCGTGGACAGGTCATGGTGTAGGGTCACGGTGCCTAGCCCTGGATCGTTCGGGTCGCTCCACCGACCGGAGAGATCCACGGAGTGCTCGGGGTCGGTGCCACCGCACCCTATGAAGATCGGGAGAGCCAGCAGTCCGTGGATAATCTCGCGCGAGCACCGAGAGCGGCGAAGCGCCCCGCTGGCAAGGCGAGACGAAGGGCCAATAGCCGCAGCGCTATTGGTCCGAGGAGCAACGCAGAGCGCAGCGGCCCAGCGGGGATGCAGCGCTGCTCGAATGCCGTGGGAGGTTTGTCCACGGGCTGCCAAGGTGAGGCGAAGGGGGCGAAGGGTCATTGTCGGCCTCGCTTTCCGGGGGGTCTCAATCGCGCCTTCCCCATTATGGACATGTCATTGTGGTCCGTCAAACTCATGGAACTAGTGCGGAAAGCGCAACAGTTCAAGCCGTCGAGCTGCTGCGCACCGAAGCGGAGACCCTCTTCCACGGCCCGGTCACACGGATGCCACCGGGAGCTCCCTCCCTCGTCGCTCCCCAGTCACCGCAGCGCACTCGGCAGCCTCCGCACGACCACCGTCGCCACATCGAAGTCGTCCAGCTCGATGAAGGCGGCGAGGCCGTCCGGACCGAAGGCGGCTGGCACCTCGGCGTCCTCTTGCGGAAGGGTGCCGACGTAGCGGCCAGCGGCGTCGATCACATCCGTCGGTCCGTCGCTCTCCGGCTCCTTGCCCCGGCGCCTCACCCAGAGGCCACCCTCCCAGGTCGCGGCCAGCTCCCTGAGCACCGGGATCTCATGGTAGAATTGCGGGTCTGGCGCACCGATCGAGAAGCTCATTCCAGGGACCTCTCCCCCCCCAGGTGCGCCGCCGACCACCATCACCCGGCTCTCGGAGGAGACGGAAGCCTCCTCGAGCGCCTCCCGGTACGCCTTCTTGACCGCTGGCGTGACGGCTTCGGGGCGGATGGGGCGCCGCAGGATGCGCGATGGAGCGGCGGCTCCTGGAGGCGTGACCTCGAGCCCGTAGGCGCTGGAGTCCGCGTGCACGACCGACCCGTCGGGTAGGACCGCGGCGAGGAGGGGCGGCTCGAAGACGGAGGGCGTGGAAATGCCCTTGAGGACGTCCCCGATATCCACACCGGCCGCACCCATGACGCTCGCCCCGCCGGAAACACTGATCATGTCGGACAGCGAATTCTCGCGCGGAGGCAGCCACCCCCGGACGACCGTGTCGGCCTTCACCGTCTCGGCCTCCAGACCCACCCACAGAATAGGCCGGACGGGGGCCTCCGGCTGGACGTCGGCTCCGCGCGCCTCCGGCGCGTCGCCACCACCCTGGCTAGCGATGCCGAAGCTGAAGCCGCTCTCCCTCGCGAGCGAGAAGACCGCACCTCCGCGCGGGTCCGTGAGCAGCCGGCCGAGGATCAGCCCCGCGGCTGCCTCGACCGCCGCACCGGACGCATCGGCGCGAACCATGCGCAGGAAGCTCCCGTCGGGGCCGAAGAGCTGGAAGGCACGGTGTCCGAGGTCCCCAATGACGGTGACCCCGTCGCGCATGACGGCGAACCCGGACGGCATGTTGAATTCGCCGGGTCCTTCCCCCGCAGAGCCGAACTCGCGCACGAACGCGCCCGTATTGTCGAAGACCAGGACGCGAAGGCCGTCGGCGTCGAGCGTCCCGGCCCCGTCCACAAGGTAGAGATTGCCGTCGGCGTCGAAGCCGGCGTGCCTCACGGTGCCGAGCATCTCCCACGACTCGCCGTCCATCGCTCCCACGCGAAACACCTCCTGGAAGTCCGCCGGGAGGGTCCTGTCGCGGGCGGGGAGGTCGATCGCCTCCTGTGCGGAGAGCGGGGCTGGCACCGCCGTGCAAAGAGCGAGCGCAGCCGCCGGCATGAGGTCGGTGAGGAGGCGTGGGCGCCGGAAGGAGCGGACCCGGGCACCGCAGCGGTCCGAGGGCACGAAGAGTCTATTCATGATTTGCAAGAATGGGAGATCCGGATTAGGGTTTCAAGGGTGCTGGGAGAGCGCAAAAGGGCGGGACGCCGGGACTCATTTCGACGTCATTCGGTATACCACGGTTGACAAAATGTAATTTCCGGTTTACATGAGTCGAAGCGGACAGGAGGACACCTGATGATGGGAGCGTCTACCGTGCCTGTTAGGTTGCCCGTGGCGGATTGCCGTACCTTGCGACGGCTGCCAGCATTTTTGGCGGGCGCGCTACTCTCCGCCTGCGGCGGCAATGGTCCGCCCAGCGTCTGCGAGGACATTCCCGACCAGGAGCTCTTCACGGGCGACTACGTGCCCCTGGAGCCTTGCTTCGTGGACCCCGAGGGCGAGGCGCTCACGATCACGGCCACCTCGTCCGACGAGCAGATTGCAACCGCGCATGCGTACAACCTCAAGGTCAACATCCAGGCCGTCTCGCCCGGCAACGCCGATGTAACCGTCACGGCAACGGATCCCGGCGGGCGGAGCGCCTCGCTCGAGATCGAGGTGCTGGTACCGAACCGGCCGCCCTACGCACAGGGCGAACTCTCCGACATCAGGGTGCTGGTCGACGGCACGAAGGCGCTGCTGATCGACCTCACCCTCGTCGACCCCGACGGCGAGCCTCTGACCTTCACAGCGACTTCAGGCGACCCCTCGGTGGCGAGCGCGTCGATCCAGGACTCGTACAGGCTCGTCGTCACAGGGCTCGCGCCGGGCGCCACCACGGTGACGCTGACGGCGACCGACCCCGGCGGGCTGACAGGTGAGCGGGCGATCGACGTCACGGTGCTGGAGCCCGTGCTTGTCTTCCGGGACGACTTCGACAGCTACGACGGTGAATGGGTCTTCGACTCCGCCTCGTCCTACCTCTACGAGGATGGCCTCCTCCACCTCAGGAGCCGGTACCCCTCCGACTTCGCCGTGGCCGAGCGGGAGGTGAATGTGGCGGAGTGGGAGTTCAGGGCGTCGGTTGGAGTAGAAGGGGTTGCGCTGTGCAACTATGTGGGGCTGGCGTCGGAGCATGACCTCGTCTCTTGGTGGGCCCTGTTCGCAGAAAGGTCCTACGTAGTTGGCGGCCCGGGCGACGTCGGCGATCGGGGCAGCTCAGACGCCGTGAGAGTGATCCGGGAGCGCACCGAGATGATCTGGACGTCGAGGAGCGGCGTGATGACGCTGGCAGCTGGCGAAACGGTGCTCGCGGAGTTCGATCACGAGCTGTTTGCTCCCTGGTCGCCGGAGCTCATGGACCGGGCCGTTCTGATGACCGCTAACGCCTGTAGCGAGACCGACAAGTACAGCCTTTACGACTGGGCCGATCTGTGGGCTATCGAGGCCGTTGGCGAACCGATGTCGCGGCGCTCCGAGCTGGATGTCGGTCCCGGCGGGATGATCCCCGAGCTTCGGGCCCTTGCTCTTCCGGGTGTTCGCATGACCAAGAGGCAGTAGCAGGACGCTTGGGCGGGGAGTCAACCCGGGTCTTGCACCGCTCTAGCAGCCCTCTTCCCGCGCCACCAGCGCCCGCCGACTCGGCTCCCACCCTGGGAAGAACTGCTTGTACCAGTTGCGCAGACGCATCACCTCCCCGTCGTGCCGGCAGAGCATCGGGGGGGTCGTGAAGCTCTTCCCCCCCTCCCAGATGCGGACATCGTTGCGCCACTGCGCAACCCAGTGCCCGACCGCATACCAGACCAGAATGCGCGGAACCTTGCGATCGGCGAACCAGCGGAAGGCGACCTGCTGCTCGAGCGGCGCGACGGGCAGCTGGGTCTGGACGATCTCGATCTCGCCGACGCGGGGAATGGCGATCCGGAGCGACAGGATGCTCCCGGCGCCCGTGTACGTGACGCAGGTCTTCGCCCGCGAGCGCTCGATGCGGCGACCTAGGACCCTGAGCACGGTCCCAATCCGGATCGGAATCCGCCAGGGCTCCTGATCGTGTTCAAAAACTAGGTCGGCGGTGTGTTCGAGATGCACCCCGGGGACCGGAATCTTGGTGAACGGAACGGTCATCCTGTTGTGGAGAAATTCGAAGTGCGCGGGGTCGGCCGCGTTCTCGATGAGCTCGACCATGTGCGTGCGGACGCGGCCAGCGTTGTGGTGGCCGCGATGGACAAAGCTCCCCTCGTCGACTTCGCGGATCCGGGGCACCGGGTACGGAGGCTCTTCGTCGGCTCGCTGCCCGCCGCCGCTCCGGTGATACATGAAGATCTGGCCGTGCACCTCCTCGACGGGGAAGCTCTCGGTTGCGACACGGGTGGGCACGACATCGCTGTAGGGGACGACGACGGCCCTCCCGTCGCCGCTGAACTGCCAGGCGTGAAACGGGCACTCGATGCGATCCTCGCAGACGCGTCCGTCCCCCAGGTTCGCTCCCAGGTGAGGGCAGGCCGCCGACATCGCGAAGACGTCGTCGGCGTCCTCGCTGCGCCAGACGACGAGCTCGCGCCCCAGGCACTCGAGGTAGCGCACCTGCCCGCGTCGCAGCGACCTGGAGCGGAGGAGGCGGTACCAGCCGTCGGGATAGGGTGGAGAGTAGGTCGCGAGCCGCAGCCGGTCGGAGCCTCTCCGCTCCCGGTGCCTGGAACGACGCATCAGGAATCCCATTGGGCCGCCGTCACGCCGCTCCGGGGGACGCCGACCCGCCGCGCTCCGGCCTTCGCGCGTGAACCAGGAAGCAGGGCGTGAAGATGCCCGCCTCGCCGGCCTCGACGAGGGCGTCGGCGGCCACATTCAGGATGCGAGCCACCTCGCCGGTGCCCGCTGGCGCGATGCGAAGCCGCTCGAGGAGCGCCGTTGCCCTGGCGGTGAAACAGCGGCCAGCGGGAACGCGGGCGAGCGAGGCCAGCGAGAAGTCCCGTCCCTGAAGCGACCGGTACCAGGGAAAGCCGGGATCGCTCTCGTGGGCCTGGTCCCGGCCTGAGAGGAGCTCGAAGCCCGCTTCCTCGACAGCGGCGACGAACTCCGCGGTCGTGGGCAGGTCGGGCGTCGCGTTGGCGAACTCGATCCGGTCGCGAAGGCTGCGGTGTGCGGGGTCGTTCGCGTCGAAGACGTCGGTCATGCACCACTCGGTCAGGGCGATCTGGCCCCCTGGCCGGACCAGACGCCAGATCTCGTTGAGGCTTAGCCTCCTGTCGGGCGCATGACAGATGGCCTCGAAGGAGTAGGCGGCGTCGAAGCAGCCGTCGCCCAGGGGCACGTCCAGGTAGTTGGCCAGCAGGAAGTCGCACCGATCCTCGAGGCCCGCTCTCTGCGCCGCCCTCCGGCACCGCGCGATCTGGTACGCGTTGAAGTTCAGCCCCGTGACGCTGGTGCCGCTGGTCCTGGCGATGCTGATCGCCGGCCCCCCCACGCCGCACCCGATGTCGGCGACCTTCGTGCCGGGCCCGAGCTTCAGGATCTCGGCGACGCCGGCCTCCTGGCGACGCTGCGCCGCGTGGAGTCCCTCCCCGGAGAGTCGCGGCGCGAAGTGGAAGGACGTGCCCCAGCCATACTCGTAGAACTTCGTGACCACATCGTAGAAGCGGCTCACCATCCGAGGCTGGTCGTACACGATCCGATCGTCGTCCCGGGCCCCGGCAACGAGCTCCTTCAGCTCCAGGAAGTCGTCGAGCGCCTCCCTCAGGCTCCCGCCGCTGTTCGCCTCGACGGAGCGGCGACCGGGGGCCTGCGGCGAATGCAGCGTCTCTTCCTTCAGCATGGCGTCATCCACTGCGTTCAGCATGGCGTAACCCACTGCGCACCCCCTTCCGGCAGCGGCCCGCCAAGGTACGGATTGCGTCTCGGGCGGCGCAACTAAATTCCCCCATGCTCAAACCCACCGACACCACCAACCCGGACCACTACCACCGGGTCGTGGACTGCCAGTGGGGGTGCCCCGCCCACACCAACGTGCCGGAGTACATCCGGCTGATCGCGAACGGGCGCTACACCGAGTCCTACCTGCTCAACCGGAAGTCGAACGTCTTCCCCGGAATCCTGGGCCGCACCTGCGACCGTCCCTGCGAGCCGGTCTGCCGGCGCGTACGCCTCGACGGGGAGCCCGTGGCGATATGCCGGCTCAAGCGCGTGGCCTCCGATCTCCGGGACGACATCGCCGGGTACCTGCCGACCATACCCGAGGAGAAGAACGGGCGGCGCATCGCGTGCGTCGGCGCGGGCGCGGCCTCGCTCACCGTCGCCAACGACCTCATGCCGCTTGGCTACGAGGTCACGATCTTCGAGAAGCTGGCTAGGCCCGGCGGGCTCATGTGGACGAACATTCCCGAATTCCGGCTGCCCGCCAAGGTCCTCTGGGAGGAGATCGACTACATTACCGACATGGGCGTGGATCTGCGCCTCAACCACCCAATCGACAGCCTGGCCGCGCTCCTGGAGAAGGACTACGATGCGGTCTTCATCGGCTCGGGCGCGCCCAAGGGCAAGGAGCTGAACCTACCCGGACGGTGGGACTCGGAGCAGGTCCACATCGGGATCGAGTGGCTGGAGTCGGTGCGCTTCGGGCACATCGACCGCTGCGGCGACCGCGTGCTGGTGATCGGGGTGGGGAACACGGCGATGGACTGCTGCCGGACCGCCCAGCGCCTGGGCGCGAAGGAGGTGAAGGTCATGGCGCGGAAGACGAAGCCGCACTTCAAGGCGTCGCCGTGGGAGCTGGAGGACGCGATCGAGGAGCAGGTCGAGATCCTGGAGAACCACTCGCCGTCGCGCTTCGTCGTCGAGGACGGCCAGCTCCGGGCCATGGCCTTCGATCTGGTCACCTGGCATGCGGGCGAGGACGGCCGGCTCCAGGCCGAGGTGCTGGGGACCAAGGTGATCGAGTGCGACGAGGTGATCCTGGCGATCGGGCAGGACACGGCCTTCCCGTGGATCGAGCGCGACATCGGGATCGACTTCAACGAGTGGGAGATGCCGATCGTCGACAGGACCACCTTCATGACCTCGCGCGCGGGCGTCTTTGCGGGCGGCGACGCGGCGTGGGGCCCCGAGAACATCATCTGGGCGGTGGAGCACGGCCATCAGGCGGCGATCTCGATCCACGCCTACTGCCAGGGCGAATCGCTGACCGCCCGCCCCCCGGAGGGGATGAACCTGGTCAGCCAGAAGATGGGGCTGCACGAGTGGTCGTACTCGAACGACTACGACGAGGCCGAACGGGCGAAGATGCGCCATGTGGATCTCCAGGAGCGCTTCAGGCGGCTGGACATCGAGGTCGAGGAGGGCTTCGACATCGAGCAGACGCTCGCCGAGGTGGAGCGCTGCCTGAACTGCGACATCCAGACGCACTTCGAGGCGCCGCTCTGCATCGAGTGCGACGCCTGCATCGACATCTGTCCGCTGGACTGCCTCACGATCGCCCACAACGGGCCCGAGGAGGAGCTCACCCAGCGCCTCACGGCCCCGCTGCTGAACTACCCCGACCAGCCCCTCCTCATCTCGGAGGAGCTGCCGCAGACCGGGCGGATCATGGTCAAGGACGAGGACCTCTGCATCCACTGCGGGCTCTGCGCCGAACGCTGCCCGACGGCGGCGTGGGACATGCGCAAGTCCGACCTGCTGGTGCCGTATGCGGGGCTGGAGGCCGGCGGGTGGCATGCGAGCCCGCTGGCTGTTGCGCTCGGCCTCGCGGGGGCGGAGACCGGCTGATGGCGGAGCTCCCTGCAGGCCCCAACGGCGGTCCTCCCGCGCGCCGGATCAACGACCTGGCCTTCAAGATCGGCACCGTCAACGGGACCGGGTCGGCCAGCGCCAACGGCCTGCTGCGGAGCGCGATCTTCCGGATGGGTATCCCGGTATCGGGGAAGAACCTCTTCCCGTCGAACATCCAGGGACTCCCGACCTGGTACGAGATCCGCGCCAACGCACGCGGCCACACCGCGCGCACCGCCCGCTTCGACCTGATCGTGGCGATGAACCCCGCGACCTACGAGCGCGACGTGGCCGAGGTCGCACCGGGGGGCTGGGTCCTCTACGACTCGAGCTGGCCGCTCCCCCGCACCCTGAACCGCGACGATGTCGCCTTCCTGGGCGTGCCCCTCGCCAGGATGACCGTCGACAACTTCAAGGGATCGCGCGTGCGCATCCTCATGAAGAACATCTGCTACGTGGGAGCTCTGGCGGCGCTGCTGGAGATCGACATGGAGATAGTGAAGGGGCTCCTCAGGGAGACCTTCGCGGCCAAGGCGAAGCTCCTCGACGCCAACCACCTGGCGATCGACCTGGGCCACGACTACGCGCAGGAGCACTTCGACTGCCCGCTCCCCGTGCGCCTGGCACCGATGGACGGCAACCGGGACTCGATCCTGATCGACGGGAACACGGCGGCGGCGCTGGGGTGCGTATACGCCGGCGCGACGGTGGCCTCCTGGTACCCGATCACGCCCTCCACCTCGCTGGTGGACGCCTTCACCGCCTTCTGCCACCAGTTCCGGAAGGACCCGGAGACGGGGAGGAACCGCTTCGCGATCGTGCAGGCCGAGGACGAGCTCGCGGCCGCGGGCATCGTGCTGGGCGCGTCGTGGGCGGGGGCGCGCGCCTTCACCTCGACGAGCGGCGCCGGGCTCTCGCTGATGAGCGAGTTCATCGGGCTGGCCTACTACGCCGAAGTGCCGTCGGTCTTCTTCGACGTGCAGCGGGTGGGCCCTTCGACCGGGATGCCGACGCGCACCCAGCAGGGCGACATCCTCTTCGCGGCCTACGCATCGCACGGAGACACGCGCCACATCGTGATCTTCCCGGCCGACCCGCGCGAGTGCTTCGACTTCGCGGTGAAGGCATTCGACATCGCGGAGCGCTTCCAGACGCCCGTCTTCGTCCTCTCGGATCTGGACGTGGGCATGAACGACTGGGTCGTGGGGAAGCTGGAGTGGGACGACGACTACCGACCCGATCGCGGCAAGGTGCTTGGAACGGAAGAGCTGGAGAAGGCCACGGCCCCCTTCCACCGCTATCTGGATGTGGACGGCGATGGGATTCCGCGGCGCACGCTGCCGGGCACACACCCTGCCGGGGCCTACTTCACGCGCGGTTCGGGCCACGACCGCTTTGGCAACTATACCGAGGACTCCGAGCCGTACATGGACGTGCTGGCGCGCGTCGGGCGCAAGATCGAGGGTGCCGCAGCAGAGCTTCCGGCACCCGAGATCCGGCTGCGCGAAGGGGCCGAGATCGCGCTGGTCACGGTGGGGGGATGCCGCGGCGCGGTGCTCGAGGCGGTCGACGAGCTGGCCGGACGTGGGATCGAGGTGTCGTACATGCGGATCCGGGCCTTCCCCTTCCATCCCGAGGTGGAGCCCTTCCTGGCCGCGCACGAGGTCAACTTCGTGGTCGAGCAGAACCGGGACGGGCAGCTCAGGAAGCTGCTCGTCGCCGAGACGGGGGCGGAGAGGGGGTCGCTCAGGTCGATCCTCTACTACGGGGGCTATCCGATGAGCTGCCACCATGTGATGGACGGGCTGGCAGCCCAGGGACAAGCCGCTCACGGCAGGAGCGGCGCTGCATCCCCGCTAGACCGCTTCGCTTGTCTAGCGACGATGTAATGTATGGTTTACAATATGTAACCCGTGGTTTACAGTGCCCGTATCCGTGGCTTCGCTCTGCGTTGCTCCTTGGGCCGGTAGCGCTGCCACCAACCCTTGGGGCCCGCGGACACGGAGGGCGTTCTGGCTCGCCCATATGATCAAGTACATTGGATCCAAGCGCGTTCTGGTGCCGACCATTGTGGCCGCGATCGCCTCCCACCCCGGCGTCAGGTCCGTGCTCGACTTGTTTTCCGGAACCTCCCGAGTGGGCCACGCACTGAAGCGGCGAGGGTACTTTGTTCACTCCAATGACCACCTGACGTACGCGGCGGTTCTGGCGCGATGCTATGTGGAGGCTGACGCGCGGAAGGTGGCCGACGACGCACGATCGCTGATAGCCGAGCTTGCCCGAGCAAGACCGATCGACGGCTATGTGACCGAAGTCTTCTGCCGGCAGTCGCGGTACTTTCGTCCAGCGAACGGACGTCGCATTGACGGCATCCGCGACAGGATCGAGCGCCTGGATCTGTGTCCCACCCTAAGGGCGATAGCTCTTACATCTCTGATGGAGGCCGCCGATCGCGTCGACTCAACTACGGGTGTGCAGATGGCCTACCTGAAGGAGTGGGCGCCTCGGGCGTACAACGACCTTCAGCTCCGGGTGCCGCACCTGCTCCCGGGTCGCGGCACGGCATCGCAACACGACGCGCTGAAGGCCGCGACGGAGGTGGAGGCCGATGTGGCGTATCTGGATCCGCCCTACAATCAGCACAGCTACATGGGGAACTACCATGTATGGGAGACGCTGGCTCGCTGGGACAGTCCCGAGCACTACGGCGTCGCCTGCAAGCGGATCGAGTGCCGGAGCTACAAGAGCTCGTTTAACAGAAAGCGAGAGATCGGGGACGCGATGCGTGCAATTCTCGACGCCCTGCGTGCCCGGTTCGTGGTGGTTTCCTTCAACAATGAAGGCTATCTGGATCGCAAGGAACTCGAAGCCATGCTCAGGGAACGCGGGCATGTGCGGACCGTGGTGGTCGACCACCCGCGATACGTAGGTGCCAGAATCGGAATACACAACCCGCAAGGAGAGAGGGTCGGCAGGATCAGTCATCTTCGAAACAAGGAGATGCTGTACTTGGCGGGGGCGGACGAGGAAGCGGTCAACAGTGCATTTGAGTGCGCGACTGCGCCTGGCGGCAATGGTCAGCTGGGAGCCGCACCATGACCCACATCAGGAAACCCCGTGTCCACCATCCGGGGCTGGCCCGCAACAGTCTAGGGCTCACCCGCCGCGACTACGAGGGCGCGATGTCCACCCTATGCGCCGGATGTGGGCACGACTCGATCACGGCCGCCATCATCGAGGCGTTCTGGGATCTGGAGATTCCGCCCCACATGGTGGCCAAGACCTCCGGCATTGGGTGCAGCGGTAAGACGACGGGGTATTTCCTGCAGGAGGCGCACGGCTTCAACGGCGTGCACGGGAGGATGCCGTCGGTGACTACCGGGGCGCACGCGGCCAACCGCGACCTGACGTGCATCGGAATCTCGGGGGACGGCGACAGCCTCTCGATCGGAATGGGCCAGTTCGCCCATGTGGTCCGGCGCAACGTCGACATGCTGTACATCATCGAGAACAACGGCGTGTACGGCCTGACCAAGGGGCAGTTCTCGGCGTCGGCCGATGTCGGCTCGACGGCGAAGCGCGGCCAGGTCAACCGCGAGCACCCGATCGACGCGGTCCTCCTCGCGCTCAATCTGGGCGCAGGGTTCGTGGCCAGGAGCTTCTCGGGCGACAAGGAGCAGCTGGTTCCGATCCTCAAGGCGGGTCTGCGCCACCGCGGGTTCGCCCTGATCGACATCATCTCCCCATGCGTGACCTTCAACGACCACCGGGGATCGACCAAGAGCTACCAGTACACGCGCGACAACTACAACCAGCTCGTCTACGCCGACTTCGTGCCGCCAGCGCATGAAATCGAGGCTTCGTACGACGAGGGGGATCTGCGCACCGTGAGGCTGCACGACGGCAGCGGCATCAATTTCCGGAAGGTCCCGGGGGACTACGATCCGACCGACCGCGACACGGTTTACGCCTACATCCGGGAGCGGCAGCGGGCGGGGGAGGTGGCGACGGGGCTGCTGTACCTGGAGGAGGCAGCGGAGGCGGAGGAAGAGGCCGACTTCCACGGGATTCAGGGAACGGTGGAGGAGCCCCTGGCTCGGCTGCCGCACGACGTCCTCTGTCCGGGGGCGGAGAAGCTGGCGAGACTGCAGGAGCGGTTCCGGTAGGGGGGCACTCGCCGTCAACTGGCTAAACTAAGGCTAGCGATTATGGAGAGAAAGCGGAGGCAAGCTTGGTCCCAGCTTCGTGCCGTGGGCGTCTGGATCATCGAGCTACCCGAGAGGGTGGAAGGAATCAAGACCTTGGGGAAGTAGGTCGGAGCCTTGTTCTTCCTCTCTGTACCTGCCTGGAAGACGTGGGCTGTTCTCTGGGGGTGGTTGGTAGGTAGCTGGATCGAGGCATTGGTCTTTGTCGGTACCGTCTTCGTCGCCCATTCGTCCAGTCCAGTCTTGACCAAGTGCCCTAGGTACGGTATGATTCGAGCTTCCGAACTCGACAAGCTTGGTTTCGGCCTCTATTCAGCAGAGATGAGAGATGAAAGGAGTCTAGCAGAATGGCATCCACCCGCGTGACTTACCCTACGATCCCCGCCAAGGCTTGGTGGGCCCTCCGCGAAAAGTTCGACCAAACCGTCCCAACGAAGGTTACGCCCTCATACTTGGCCACTGTACTCGAGAGTCAGGAGAACTCAGTTAGGGCCAACGTTCTTCCGGGCCTGAGGGCGGTTGGTCTGATCGACGAGGACGGCGTGCCCACCCAGAGAGCTAACCAGTGGCGGGATGCGGAGGGATACCCCGACGCCTGCAGAAATATCTTGCGGGAAGTGTACCCTCGAGAGTTGCGAGAGGCGGTACCCGATCCGTCGAGCGACAGAGAGGCTGCTAAACGCTGGTTCAAGAACAACACTGGTTGTGGAGAAAACGCTGCTGTCAAGATGACTTCTCTCTATTGTCGGTTGGTTGACGCAGAACCGAAGGAGGAGAATGGATCGCGCCGTCGAGCCAAGTCGAAGAAACGGGCTACCTCCAAAGCCAGAACGGGAGGAACCAATGCACCACCGGCCTCAGAACCAGGCTCTTCGAATCGGGTTCCCGTGCTCAACAGAGGTGCTCCTGACTTGCCAGAGGTGCGCCTTAGTCTCGAAATCCGAATTGACGGCAGTGTGACCCCCGAACAGATCGACCAGATCTTCGCGAGCATGGCGAATCACCTGTATGGTCGCGACGATGAGGGACGATAGCGCGGAGGTCGCCAAGGCGGGCCTCGTATTGCTCAAGGCCCTCGCGCATGACACCGGAGAACTACGACGATCGCCAGATACTGGGGCAGCTGCGCCAACCGACAGGGTCCTGCCGTTCTCACTCGTGCGGAGTACGCGTGGATACCTAGAGAAGATCACCCACCAGCTGAACGGATCTTACGAACATGGATGGTACGACGCCTGTGCTGTGATGATGAGGAAGCTCATCGAGGCCCTCATCATCGAGGTATTCGAAGAGCGTCGGATGGCGTCTAAGATCCAGACATCCACAGGCGACTTCCTAACGCTCGACGCCCTCATTGGGAAGGTGATCGGCGAGCCGACATGGAACCTCAGCCGTACGACCAAGCAGGCTCTATCCGACACAAAGCAGGTTGGCGACAACTCGGCACACACTCGACGGTTCGCTGCACACCGGGGCGACATAGACAGCCTCAGGATCGGGTTTAGGACCGCAGTCCAGGAACTTGTGGACTTGGCAAGGCTGAGAAAGTGAGGTTGGCGTTGCCGATGTCATCCTGAAACCGGCCGCAGCGCTTCTTCGATCAGATCCGCCACCCTCTCCAATCCCCCGCACATCCGACTGGCAGCACCGTAGTGCCGTCCACCCGTCCGTCCCCAACGCCGCCGTCACCTCGTCGTCCCGCGACACCCCCTTAGTGGACTTGACGATCCAGTAGTCTGGGTTCGCGGTCTTGATCCGGTCATACAGCGCCGCTGCCGCACGACGTCCTCTGTCCAGGGGCCGAGAGGCCAGCGAGGTTGCAGGAGCGGTTCCGGTAGGGGGGCGTTGTACCCTGTCAACTACACATGGCATAATGTAAACTGTAGTTGTCAACCAGTCAGATGGCCAAGTCCAGCGGCAGGTCGGAAACGTCCCGCAGCCTCTTCCCGTCAACCATGATCTCGAGCATCTCCTCCGCGTCACCCCAATCCCCATCGTGCACGACCGCCCGGAGCTCGTGGAGCGCCACATGGTAGGTGCAGTCGATGTCCCCAGTGCCGATCGCGATCGACGCCAGCCTGCTGGGCAGCGGCTCGGCCGTCACGACCGCGATGTGCGGGGCCCGGCCCTTCCGGTTACGCAGCAGGTTCAGGGCCTCGGCCCGCGAGTTCTGGGTGCGGTCGCTGCGTATGGTCCACTTGCAGGAGACGCTGGCGTGCAGGATCTCCAGATCCGAGTTCCGGCTTCGCAACGGGGTAAGCCGGGCCGACTCGTCGTCCACGAAGGGGTCGGTGCGGTTGATCCGTTCATCGGGCTCAGCCTCGCGGGTGACGATGATGTCCGGCTTGATCGTGTAGTCGCTTCCCAGGGCCGCGGCGAGCTCCGCGTTTTCCCGTGAGGCGTGCTCCAGGGCGTCAAGGTGGGCGTACTGCTCGAACTGCGAGATCGCTGCGCCAGCCTTGATCCGCCAGACACCCGGTCGCAGGTGCTCCAACCGGGGAAACGTCGCCGCGAGGAAGTCCTTCGTACGCCGCTCGAACTCCGTGCCAGCCGCCGAACCGCTCAAGCGCTTCCGGTCGAGGGACACGCCGACGGCCTCGGCCAAGGCAAGGCCGATGCGTACGCTCGTGCCGTTGTCCTTGTCTGAGTTGCTCGGTACGCCCGCGCGGCGCGACCAGAGTCTCGACTTGAGATCCCGATGGAAGTCGCGGCGAGCGCCCATGAGTATTGGGGTGCTCATGCCCGCCTCACCCGACCAGCTACGTTGCCAGCTTCAGCTTCCGCCCCGCACGTCCCCCCGCCGCTCCCGCCATAGATGCACTCGCCACCGCCTTCCGGCTCATTCGGTGCCTGGAGCAGCCACCACGCTCGGCCGATCCCTCGGCCGACACCTCGCAGACTTGCGGCCGCAGGAACACCATCACACAGCCCCAGCAGCCGCTTGCGCCGAAACGGCCTCCGGCGGAGGCGGGGTCGCCACGGCCATCATGGCGTACCTGCCCACGTACTCCGTGTAGGCCGGAGGGATCGCCTCGTTGATCTCCTTCTTCGTCATCCAGTCTATCCCCATGGCGTCCCGGGCCGCAGCGACGGAGCAATTCCCGCCGCCGGTAACGGTCACGTAGTCCCGCATTTCGTCGGTGGTGCCGTAGTGCCTCTTCCGCTTGTCGCGGGTATGGCAGAGTGGGTGACGTCCATGCGGCGGGACCGGAATGATGAAGTTAGTCTCGAACAGCCGGTGCCGAAGGACCCGCAGGCCGGGGAACATGGTGCCGCAGAGGACGATGTAGTTCCTGAGCGGCGCCCCTTCGACATTCTCGATGACGTACGGCTTCCCGGTGGCGGCCAGCATGTCGCGCACGGGCTCGATCAGTCGCGGCCAGTCGTCCGCGTTTCCGTTCCTGTGGGCGAGGTCGGAGTAGGCCTGGCACGGAGGGGAGGCGTGGATCGCGTCGAAGGACGCGAGGAACCGAGGGTCAAGCTGCATCGCGTCGGCCTGGACGAAGGCGTAGGGGAACCTGGGCTGCGGCGCGGAGTCGACGCCCACGACCTCGAAGCCAGCGCGGCGGTAGCCGACCGCTGTGCCACCCGCCCCGCAGAACAGGTCCAGGAGTCGCGGGTGGGCCGCCATGCCGCTCCTTTCGTTTCATACCGGAAGAACACCGTGCAACTGAATCATGGCGACGAATCCGGGGCAGCGCCATGTCGAATCGAGCCGCGTGCGGATCTCGAATCTGAACGAATGGCTCTTTGCCCACCCCAACCACTCCGTCTCGCACCGAGCGGCACCGTTACGCGTGGTGCGCTGGCCCCCTACCAGTTCGGCTTCTCGAGGCCCGCGACCAGGTCGGCGTACACATGCTGCAGCCCGTCCCCTACGAGTGGGGGGATCACTGTGAAGTGGTCGCGGTCGGCGTAGAACCGGATGCGCAGCTCCAGGCTCGGATAGCCCCGCAGCCGCAGGTTCTCGGCGAGCAGCGCGGTGCGGCTGACGAGCCGCTGGGCGCAGAGCGGCGCGTGGTTGATCTCGCCGTCCGCCATGCCGATGAACACCCTGGCTTCGAGATCGTCGTGGTCCTTCGCGTACTCGGCCTCGAGATCGATGGTCAGGCCGTTGGTGCCGCTTCCGATTATGAACCGGCCGAACGCGCCGGGGCGCGCCAGCATCGCGTAGCCCGCGAAGCCGCCGCCCGCCGAATGTCCCCATAGCGCGTGGTCGTCGGCCATGCGATACCGGCTGGCCAGCGTCGGCCGCAGCTGGTCCACCAGGAAGTCCAGGAAGAGGTCGCCCTTCAGGAAGGGGCGCGACATCTCGAAGTGGAACCCCATCCGCTCCATGTAGCCGCGTCCCAGGCCCGGGTCCGACCAGACGCTCCCCGGCGGGAAGAAGTCGAAGGTGCGCTGGGCCATCCCCAGCATCCCGTATTCGCTCCGATGGCCCACGCCGACCACGATGATCTCAGGGATGCGCCTGCCGACCGTGTACAGATTGGCGACCCCGGAGGTCACGGAAAACGCCATCGCGCCGTCCATCGACCAGACGACAGGGTAGCGCCGGTCGGGCGACACATGGTAGGAGGGCGGGAGCGCGACGAGGACCTCGTGGTCGTGGTCGAACCCGTCGGCCCGCAGGGTACGGGGCTCCTCCCAGGACATGGCGTAGGGCGTGGACATCGCCGACCTCGCCTACCTCACCCGCGCAATCCTGGCACGCACGACGGAGGGCACGTCCAGCTCCTCGAAGACCGCCGTCCACCCGTCCGCCTCCGCCTCGTCGTCCCGCGACACCCGCTTGGTGAACTTGTCGTTCCTTGCCGCACGACATGCTCTGTCCGGGGGCGGAGAGGCTGGCAAGATTGCAAGAGCGGTTCCCGTAGGGGGGACTGACAACCACATACGACATAATGTAATCTGTAGTTATCAGTCGGTCAGATGGCCGGTTTTACGTGACTTCTTGCCGTGATTCGCGCTTCCGGTACTCTGCCGGGCTGGCAAGGCGCGACGAAGCGGCCGAGCAGCCCGTGGATCTCGCGCGAGCACCGGGGGCGGGGAGGCGTTATCGGTCCCGTTCGCTGGCCGCCCCGCTGGCGAGGTGCCGCATCGGCGTGCCCAAAGGAGCGACGTCAGAACGCGATGCGCGCTCCGAAGCGTGCCGCGGGGCTACCGCCGCGCAACCGCAGTTCGGCGAGTGGGCTGGCAGCGATGTCGCTGCAAGGGGGGGTGCTCTCCCACCGTTCAGGCCCAGGCAGCAACGCTCCGATGCCCATCCCCGCGACGCCTCCGGCCGCAGCGAAGATCATGCTGCCGACCAACGCGGTCCCCAAGCTGAGGTCGTTGTCGTTACATGCTTCCGTGAAGCATAAGGTGGAGGCCCATGCTAACAACACGGTGCCTCCCACCGCACCGACGGCCCCGCCCCACACGAGGCCGCGCCTCCAAGCCGACCCGCGTCCGGTACTCCGTTCGAGCCCGATGACATCGATGTGCCGGAATGATCCGCCCCCGCTGAAAGTGAATCGGTCGTCGTCGGTCTCCACGACCTGACCCACTACGCTACCGTCCACGGTGGTGACGCGAACAGTTTCGCCCACATCCTGCGCGAACAGGGCGTGAGGGCCGGCTGCCAAGCCGATGATGAGGAAAACCGGCGTTGTGAACCTCTCCATGGGTCTGCTCCTTTACCAAGGTCACACCGATTCGCGCGAGGCTTAGCTGCGCTGCCGTAGCCACGTAGTTGTACCTGCCGTACCTGCCGCACGTTCCATCTCGCAACCGCTCTGTCCGGGGGCGGAGAAGCCGGAGAGATCGCAAGAGCGGTTCCGGTAGGGGGGACAGTCCACACTGACAACTGCACATGACATAATGTAAACTGTAGTTGACAGTCAGTCAGATGGCGAGGTCCAGCGGGAGGTCCGAAATGTCCCGAAGCCCCTTCCCGTCGACCATGATCTCGAGCATATCCTCCGCGCCACCCCAATCCCCATCCTGCACGACCGCCCGGAGCTCGTCGAGCGCCACACGGTGGGCGAGTCGTAGATCACGACTCCACGTAATGTCGTAGCTTTCCCACCATGCGAGACGATCCACGGTCGACCAGGCGACGAGTCTACTCGGGCATTCAGCCGACCTCGGTGATGACGCTCGGCAACTACTTCGGTGCCGTGCAGAACTGGGTGCGGCTCCAGGACGAGCACGAGTGCGTCTACTGCGTAGTGGACCTGCACGCGATGACGGCGCCCTATGATCCCTCGGAGCTGCGCGACTCCACCCGCGAGATGTTCGTCAGTCTCCTGGCGGCCGGCGTCGACCCCGAGCGGAGCGTCGTCTACGTCCAGTCCACCGTCCCCGAACAGGCCGAGCTCTGCTGGCTCCTCGCCACCCTCGCCTCGCTCGGCGACCTCTCGCGCATGACGCAGTTCAAGGAGAAGGCGGCGGCACAGCGACGGGGGGGCGATGGGGACGGCGCCTTCACCCCGGCCGCGCTCCTCTTCTACCCGATCCTCCAGGCGGCGGACATCCTCGCGTACCGGGCCGACGCCGTGCCGGTGGGCGACGACCAGTCCCAGCACCTCGAGATGAGCCGGGGGATCGCCAAGCGCTTCAATTCTCGCTTCGGGAACTTCTTCCCCGAACCCGAGACGCTGCTGACCAGGGTGCCGCGAGTCATGTCTACGGCGGACCCCACCCGCAAGATGAGCAAGAGCCTCGGCCCGAGACACTTCATCGGGCTCTTCGAGGAGGAGGACTCGCTGCGGAGGAAGATCCGGAGCGCGGTCACCGACTCTGGAGCCGCCGAAGGGGGCGGGATCAGCCCCGGCGTCGACAACTTGCTCACTCTCCTGGCGGCCTCCGGGCACCCGGAGGAGGCCGACCGGATGCGCGAGGAGTACCGCGTCGGGAAGCTCCGCTACGTCGACCTGAAGGGCCGGACCGCCGACGCCCTCGCCGCGCTGACGGCCGAGATGCGGGACCGGCGCGCCGATGTGGAGCGCCGCGTGGGATACGTGGACGAGGTCGTTGCCGAGATGGGCGACCGGGCCCGCTCGATCGCCGGTGAGACGCTCGCCCGGGTGCGCGACCGGATGGGGATCTTTCCCCCCGGTCGACCGCCTGCGACCGGGCTCTGAAGCCGGATCGGGAGCCTTGACTCCGACCGGCATCGACCTCGAGGGGGTGATGATCCCGACCACGACCCCCTTCGATCCCGTCAGGGGCGAGCTGGACGTGGGAGGGTTCGCCCGAAACCTCGAGCGCTGGGTGCCGTCGGGGGTCCGCGGCTTCGTCGTCGGCGGCTCCACCGGCGAGTCTGTGCTGCTCGACGAGGAGGAGAGGGAGCGCGCCTGGGAGGTTGCGCGCGACGTGGCGCCGCCGGGGAAGCTGGTCGTCGCCGGGGTTGGGGCGGAGTCGAGGCGCGCGACGCTGCGCATGGCCGCGCGGGCGGCCGCTGCGGGTGCGGACGCCGTGCTGGTTCAGCCGCCTGCCTACTACCGGGGGGCGATGACCCCGGAGGTGCTGCGCGAGCACTACCAGGCGGTGGCGGACGCCTCGCTCCTTCCGGTGATCATCTACCAGGTCCCGACCAGGCTCTCCACGATCGAGCTGCCGAGCGGGCTGGTCGGCGAGCTCTCGTCGCACGAGCGGATCGTCGGCGTCAAGGAATCGCGCGGCTCGCTCGAGGCTGTTGCGGAGCTGGTCGAGCGCGTTCGGCCCGGATTCCAGATCCTCGTCGGGAGCGGCGCCCACCTCTTCGCGTCGCTCGAGATCGGGGCGCTGGGGGGGATACTCGGGGTGGCGAATGTCGCGCCTCGCGAGTGCGTGCAGCTCCACGAACACTTCCGCGCCGGGAGGATGGCGGAGGCAGGCGCCCTGCAGAGACGTGTCGGCGCCCTTCACAAGGTGCTCGTGGTGGAGCTCGGGGTGGCGGGCGTCAAGCACGCGCTCGATCTGCTCGGGGATGTCGGGGGAGCGCCGAGGCCGCCGCTGCGACCGCTCGCGGCGAAGGGAAGGGAGCGTGTCGCGGCAGCGCTGGAGGCCGCGGGGCTGACCGACGGGCGCTCCCGGCCGTGATCGGCCGGAAGGCGGAGGGGGCTCTCTCCGGTGCCTGCACCGTTGTGGTCGGGTGCCAGTGGGGCGACGAGGGGAAGGGCAAGGTGGTCGACGTGCTGGCGAAGGACGCGGAGCTGATAGCGCGCTACCAGGGCGGCGCCAACGCGGGGCACACCGTGCACGTCGGCGACCGGCAGGTGGTGCTGCACCAGGTGCCGTCGGGTGCGCTCCATCCCGGCAAGCGCTGCCTCCTCGGCAATGGAGTGGTCGTCGATCTCGGCCAGCTCTTCGACGAGCTGGACGAGCTGGACGCGAGGGGGATCGACACCGGCGGCAGGATCGGGGTGAGCGCCCGCGCGCACGTCGTATTCCCCTACCACAAGGCTCTGGACGCCGCGGCCGAGGAGGCCGCGCGCCGGAAGATCGGGACAACCGGCAAGGGGATCGGCCCGGCGTACGAGGCCAAGACGGCTCGGTGCGGAGTGCGCGTCGCCGACCTTCTCGATCCTCGCCGCGCGGCCGACGCGGTCGAGCGTGGCCTGGAGTGGGCGCGAAGCCGGCTCGCCCTCCTCGGCGCGGATCCGGCTCTGGCGGGCGGGGCCGAGCAGGCGATCCGGGTCGCCGACCGTCTCCCGGGTCTGGTCGCCGATGTGGGGGCCGAGATCGCCGATGCGCTCGCCGGCGGACGGCGGGTGCTCCTCGAAGGGGCGCAGGGGACGGCGCTCGATGTGGATCACGGCAGCTACCCATTCGTCACCTCGTCGAACACGACGGCCGGCGCCGCGGCGGTCGGAGTCGCCATCGGCCCGACGGCGATCGATTCGGTGATCGGGGTCGTCAAGGCCTACACCACCAGGGTGGGCAACGGCCCCCTCCCGACGGCATTCGATCCCGAGATGGACGAGCGCATCCGCGAGCTCGGGGGCGAGTACGGAGCAACCACCGGCAGACCCAGGCGGTGCGGCTGGTTCGACGCGCCGGTCGCCGCCTATGCGGCCCGCGTGAATGGGCTGACCGGTATCGCGGTCACGAAGCTGGACGTGCTCGACACCCTCGCCGAGGTGCGCATCGCCACCGGCTACAGGCTGGGTGGCGAGACCGGGGTTGCCTTTCCGGCGACGGACTGGGAGCTGGAGGGTGTGGAGCCGGTGTACGAGACGCTTCCCGGGTGGCGGTCCGCGACCACGGGCGCCCGCTGCCTCCGCGACCTGCCGAGGCAGGCGCGCTCCTACCTCGAGCGCATCGAGGAGCTGGTGGGGACGCCGATCGCGATGGTCTCGGTGGGGACGCGCCGAAGCCAGGTCATCACCGAGCCCTGACTGCTCCGTGTTCGACGAGCTAGGCAGGCGGCTGGAGGGCGCGCTGGGGCGCTTCACCCAGCGGGGCGTCCTCACCGAGTCCGCGATTCGCGAGGGGCTGCGCGAGGTGCGCCTGGCGCTGCTGGAGGCCGACGTCAACTTCCAGGTGGTGCGCGACTTCCTGAGGCGGGTCCAGGGGAGGGCGCTGGGGGAGCGGGTGACGCGGTCGGTCTCGCCCGGGCAGGAGGTCGTGAAGATCGTCCACGAGGAGCTCGCCCGCCTCCTCGGGGAGGGCGACGAGGCGGCGCTCCGATGGTCTCCCGCGTCGCCGAGCGTCTTCGTCCTCGTCGGGCTCCAGGGGGCTGGCAAGACGACGACCGCGGCTAAGCTCGCCAGGCGCCTCGCCGGACGGGGGAAGCGGGTTCTGCTGGCGGCGTGCGATGTGCACCGTCCCGCCGCGGTCGAGCAGCTGGTCGTCATGGGGAGGCGGGCCGAGGTTCCCGTGCACGCTGAGCCGGGCGCCGAGGACGCCCTGGGAGTCGCGGTAGCCGCGCACCGCCGGGCGCGGAGCGAGCGCATGGACGCCCTGATCGTCGACACGGCGGGAAGGCTCCAGATCGACGAGCCGATGATGGAGGAGCTGGAACGCTTGGCGGAGGCTCTAAGGCCGCGGGAGTCGCTCCTGGTTGCGGACGCGATGACTGGCCAGGAGGCGGTGCGGATCGCGGTCGGCTTCGGCGACCGCCTCGGGCTGACCGGCTTCGTGCTGACCAAGCTGGACGGCGACGCGCGCGGGGGTGCCGCGCTCTCGATCCGGGCTGCGACCGGGAGGCCGCTCAAGTTCGTCGGGACCGGCGAGGGCCTCGACGATCTGGAGGAGGTGGAGCCGAGGCGCATGGCGGGCCGCATCCTCGGCAAGGGGGACGTGGTGGCGCTGGTGGACCGCGCCCGCGCCGCGGCGGCTGCGGAGGGCGCCCGCCTGAACGAGGCGGCGATCCTGGGGAAGCGCACCTTCGACCTGGCCGACTTCCTGGTCGCGATGCGGCAGCTCAAACGGATGGGCCCGCTCGAGCAGATAGCCCGCATGATCCCGGGGCTGCCGCGGTCGCTCCCGCTTGGGGCGGCGGATCCGAAGAAGCTGAAGCACATGGAGGCGATCGTCCTCTCGATGACCCCCGGCGAGAGGCGTCGGCCCGAGATTCTGAACGGATCGCGTCGCAGGCGGATCGCCCGCGGAAGCGGTCGGCCCGTCTCGGAGGTGAACCGGCTCCTGAAGCGGTTCGAGCAGATGCGGGGTATGTTGGGAGCGATGCAGCGGTCGAAGCCGCCCCGAATGCGGTAGATTTCGTTCCGCTACCGCGCCAGTCAGCAGTCAACAACCCAGGAAGACGACCACCCGAGCAATGTCAGTCAGAATTCGCCTTCGCCGCATGGGCAAGAAGAAGCAGCCCCACTACCGGATCGTAGTCGCCGACAGCCGCTCCCCGCGAGACGGCCGCTTCGTCGAGAACCTCGGCTACTACAACCCCCTGCCCACCCCGGCCCTGCTCTCGGTCGACCTCTCCCGAGTGGACTACTGGCTCGGCCAGGGGGCCTCCCCCTCCACCACGGTCGACCGTCTGTTGCGGCGCGCCAGGAAGGGCGGCGGAGGGGGCGTCGCTCTGGTGGGAGCTTCGGCGCCTGTCGCGGAAGCCGACGGGGAGGATGCCAGCGGAGTCGGGGAGGATGTCGGGGCGGTGGAGGCATCCGCCGCCCAGCCCGCCGAGGAGGAAGCCACTCCGGAGCCGGCCACGGATTCGGCTCCCGGCGACGACGGCGCCACTGGGGAGGCCGCGCCGGCTTGACGGGGGGAGAGCCTCCGCCCTTTCTCGTCGTAGGGCACGTCGTCAGGCCGCACGGCACCAGGGGCGAGGTCCTGGTCTGGCCCCTCACCGACCACCCCGGCACTCACTTCGTCGCCGGTGCCAGGCATCTGCTCGCAGACGAGGGCGACGGAGCGGGCCCGACAGACCCGCGCGAACACGAGATCGAGTCGGTGCGCGAGCACGCCAGGGGCTTCCTGGCGCGGTTCGCCGGGGTATGCGACCGGGACGCCGCCGAGGCGCTCCGGGGACGCTACCTCCTCCGTCCCTTCGCCGCCATCGACGAGCTGGACGACGGCGAGATCTTCTACCATGAGCTCGTGGGCGCCGAGGTGGTGACGGCCGACGGGTCGCCGCTCGGGAGCGTGCGGGAGGTCTTTCCGCTCGCCCCCTCGGAGCTCTTGGAGGTGGTGGGCCCGAGGGGCGACTTTTTCCTTCCGCTGCACAGTCGGTTCGTGCGCTTCGACCGCGAGCGCCGCCGCCTGGTGGCCGACCCGCCCGAGGGGATCCTCCCGTGATCCGGATCAACGTCCTGACGATCTTCCCCGAGTTCTTCGCCTCGCCGCTGGAGTGCGGCCTCCTTCGCCGTGTCGAGAGGGCGGGGCTGGCCAGCTATCGGGTGCTGGACCTGCGCCGCTACACCCACGACGCGCACCGCACGGTGGACGACGAGCCGTACGGTGGCGGGGCGGGGATGGTGATGAAGCCCGAGCCCTTCTTCGAGGCCGTCGACGACCTTGCGCCGAGGGGGCCGGTCGTCCTCATGTCGGCCCGGGGCGAGCGGTTTGGACACGGCATCGCCGTCCGCATCTCGCTCGAGACCGAGGTCACCCTCCTCTGCGGCCACTACAAGGATGTCGACCAGAGGGTCGCCGACCATCTCGCGACCCATGAGCTCTCGGTCGGCGACTACGTGCTCTCCGGCGGGGAGGTCGCGGCGCTCGTGGTGATCGACGCAGTCGTGCGACTCCTCCCCGGCGCCCTGGGCGACCATGAGTCCGCCTCCTCCGACTCCTTCTACGCCGGAGAGGCCATCTCGGCCCCCTCCTACACCAGGCCGCCCGTCTACCGGGGCATGGAGGTGCCAGAGGTGCTGCGCTCCGGCGACCATCGCCGAATCGAGGCTTGGCGAAGATCCGAGTCCGAGCGGCTTACCCGGCTTCGGCGCGAGCGCGAGTAGGGAACTTCCCATTGCGGCTTCGCTAGCCTATCGTTACGGGCTTTGCAACGACGATTCAGCGCGGTCCGGGGAAGCTTGGCCGCGATTGCAACCAGGAGCCGGGCCATGGCCGACATTCTCCACCAGCTCGACCGCGAGGAGGCCCGTTCGGATCTCCCCGACTTTGCGCCGGGGGACACGATCCGGGTGCTGTACCGGGTGCGCGAGGGCCAGAAGGAGCGCGTGCAGGTGTTCGAGGGCGTCTGCCTGCTGCGAAGGGGGTCCGGGATGGGCGAGACCTTCACCGTGAGGAAGATCTCAGGAGGCGTCGGGGTGGAGCGCGTCTTCCCGGTGCACGCCCCAACGGTCGGCGGAGTCGAGGTCGTGCGGCGCGGCAGGGTCCGCAGGGCCAAGCTCTACTACCTGCGGGGACTGCGCGGCAAGGCCGCCCGCATCAAGGAGAAGCGGAGCTTCCGTCCGAGCTGACCGGGATCGTCCGCTGGCTCCCACGCTCCGGGTGGTCTTGGCAGCCGTGGCGTAGCCCGTGGATGAGCCTCTGGAGTACGAACGCGCACTCTGGGACGGGGGCGTCTCCCGAATTGCCGGGGTGGACGAGGTGGGACGCGGCCCCATAGCTGGACCGGTGGTCGCGGGGGTTGTTGTGCTCCCGGTGGGGTGCGCCGTCGAGGGGGCGGCCGACTCGAAGGTCCTCGCTCCAGCGAGGCGTCTGGAGCTGGCCGCCGAGATCGAGGCTAGCGCCGAGGCGATCGCGATAGGGGCCGCCTCGGCGAGGGAGATCGACCGCCTGGGGATACTCCGGGCGACGGCGAGGGCGATGGAGCGCGCGCTTGCGCGCCTCCCCGAGCGGCCCGATCACGTTGTGGTGGACGGCCTGCCGGTGGCCGACCTGTCCTGGCGGCACGAGGCGGTGGTGGGGGGAGACGCCCTGGTCCACTCGATCGCGTGCGCCTCGATAGTCGCCAAGGTCTGCCGCGACCGCCTCATGACCCGCCTGGCTCCTCGCTACCCGGAGTACCGCTGGGAGCGCAACAAGGGCTACGCCACACCGCGCCACCGCCGGGCCGTGCGCGAGGCGGGCCTCACCCCGCACCACCGCGTCACCTTCGGCCTGCGCCAGCTCGAGCTGTCGTTCTAGTAACTTTCCGGCGAGCCGGTAGCTCAGTTGGCAGAGCAACGGACTTTTAATCCGTAGGTCCTGGGTTCGATTCCCAGCCGGCTCACTCCCCCGGCTCTTGGGGGTGTCGCGTAGGGGCGAGGGTGCCCGCCGAGTCCGACGCGGAGACAAAACCTCCCACGGCAGGACAAGCGCTGCTCCTGCGCCGAACCCCTTCGCTCGCCTCTCCGCAGTGTAAACTATGCTTTACAATGTGTAAGCTATGATTTACATTGCCCATGCCGTGGCTGCGCTCTGTGGCGCTCCCCCCTCCCGTCGCTCGTCCGGGCCTCTCCACGGGCCGCTGGCACTTCGCCGTTCCCGGTGCGTTCACGGGACTACCCACGGAGTGCGGTAGCTATTCGGGGGTTGCGCGCCAAAGGGTACACATTCTCCCGATTCCTAGTATCTTCCCTTACGTGAAGTGGCCGCCCAGCCGCGTCGGGGGTGGGGCAAGCCTCGTGACCGTGCGCGCCGGGTAGGCGCCCTTCCCACCCCCTGACACAGGAGTCTCTGGTGCGCAAGCCCGCCCTCTTCGCCGCCGCTTTCCTCGCGTTCCTCCCCGCCTTCGGGGCCCGCGCCGCCGAGCCGTCCCCGACCGAGACGGACGACCCGCCTTCGCCCGACAGCGTGGTCGTGCCAGCGGACTTGGCGGCGAGGCCGACGGTCGCAATCGACACGACTGTTGAGGGTACCGAAATCGACTCTGCTTTCGTAGTGACGTTCGTGTTTTCCGAAGAGGTCAGCGGGTTCGCCGTAGGAGACATCAAGCTCGAGGGCGCAACCACGATATCCCCGCTGACCACTAGTGACAATCAAACCTTCATGGTCACGATCGAGGCGGAAAAGGACTGGGAGGACAGCGTCACGATCACGGTGCCGGAGAACGTGGCCGAGAACGACGACGGCGAGGGGAACGAGGCCATGACGCTGGGGTTCCCCATCGACAACAAGGACCCCGAGCTCGAGGAGGCGACGGCGAGCGGCGACACGATCCTCCTCCGCTATCACGAGACCCTCGACGAGGGGTACGAGCCTGCCGCTGGGTCAGTTGTTCCCCAGATCAAGAAACCTGGCGGCGCATGGGAAGATGCCACCGAGAACTGGAGGCGGGTCAGAACCAACAGAATCATCGTGGAGCTGCCCGACGCCGTCGAGGAGGGCGACAGCGTCAGGCTCACCTACACTCACGATAATTCCACCGACGCTCGTGACCTGCGCGGCAATCTCGTACCTGCCCTCACCAACGAACCGGTCAGGAACACCAGGAACAAAGTCCCCGTGCCCCCTGGCAAGGTCAGCTCCCTGGAGGCGCAGGCCCTAGACACGGCCTCGATCGAGGTGGACTGGGCGCGGCCGGACGATCCGGGAAGCCATGCGATCACCGGGTACGTGGTCTCGGGGTCCGAAGATGGGGCTGACTGGGATACGCTGGAGGTCGTGGATCCCCGGACGACGGAGTACCTTCACGACGGGCTCGACAAGGGCCAGACATGGCACTACCAAGTCTACGCCTTCAGCGAGGCGGGGGATGGGCCTCCGGACACAGTCGTTGCCAGAACGAAGGGGGGAAGACCGTCGCCGCCGAGATCGCTAAGGGCCGAGGCCGACGGCCCGAATGCGATCGACCTCGACTGGAGGGCTCCCGACGACAGCGGCGGCTCGGCAATCGTGGGGTATCTGGTCGAGCGGTCCCCCGACGGACAGGGGAGCTGGTCGCGGCAGGACAGCGTCGCGGCGACGCCCCCCCTGTACACCGACAGCACCGTCGAGGCCAACTCCACCTGGTACTACCGGGTCTCGGCGGTCAACGCAGACACCATCGGCGATCCCTCCAACGTGGCGCACGCCACCACCGAGGGTAATCCCCCCGGGCCGCCGACGGCGCTCGTGGCCACGGCGCGCGACACCTCGAGGATCGACCTCTCCTGGGCTGCGCCCGACGACGACGGCGGCTCTCCGATTACCGGGTACCGGGTCGGGATCTCGCTCGACGGGAACAGCTGGACCGACTCGGTGGATACGGGGGACCCGCAACCGGGCTACAGGCACCTGAACCTTCCCCACGGGACGGAGCACCACTACCGCGTCGCCGCCATCAACGAGTTCGGGGTGGGGCCCACATCGAACGTCGACTTCGCCACCACCTACGACGTTCCCGGCCCGCCCTCCGACCTGACCGCGACCGCCATCAGTCAGACGCAGATCAACCTCACCTGGAGTGCGCCCGCCGACAACGGCGGCTCGCCGGTCGATGGCTACCAGATCGACATCTCCGACAACGCGGGCCAAACCTGGACCGTGCACGTCCCCGATACCCGCTCCACCTCCACGGCGTACTCCCACACCGGGCTCGCCGCGGGCGAGACCTGGCACTATCGGGTCTTCGCGAAGAACCGATGGGGGTACAGCGACGCCTCTGGAGAGGCTCATGCCACCACCAACGCGAAGGAGCCCGGCCCGCCGCTCGACCTCGAGGCCACGGCGAGCGGTCAGACGCGGATCGACCTGGCGTGGGAGCCCCCCGAGGACGACGGCGGCGACGAGATCACCGGCTACCTGATCGAGTACTCCGAGGACGCCGGAGAGGAGTGGGACACCCTTGAGGCCAACACTGGCTCCACGCGGACGAGCCACGCCGACACCGGGCTCGATCCGGGTACGAGGCGGCACTACCGGGTAGCCGCGATCAACTCGGTCGGCGCGGGCGACTACTCGAACGAAGCCGACGCCAAGACCGATCCGACGGTGCCGGACGCCCCGACCGGGCTGGCGGCTGCAGCGGCCGGGACGACGGAGATCGACCTCTCCTGGACGGAGCCGGAGTACGACGGCGGCGCGGAGATTACCGAGTACGTCGTCGAGGTCTCCAAGACCGGGTCGGCGCCGTGGGTCGCAGAGGACTCCCGCCCCGCCGTGACGAGCTACACTCACCGCGGGCTGGATCCGGGGGAGACGAGGCACTACCGCGTCTCGGCGGTCAACGAGGCGGGTACCGGTCCGGTATCTAACCGGGCCAGCGCCACGACCGACCCGGTCGTCCCCGAGGCGCCGACCGGGCTCGTCGCGACCGCAGACGGGTCGACTCGGATCACGCTGGGGTGGACGGCCCCCTCCTACGACGGAGGCGACGAGATCACCAAGTACCGGGTGGACGTATCCCCCGACGGAGGAGTCTCGTGGGGGGTTCTGGAGGACAGCGTGGCAGCGACCATGACCTCGTACACGCACACCGGGCTGGACCCGGCGACGACCAGGCACTACCGGGTGGCGGCGCTCAATTCGGCCGGTGCGAGCCCTCCCTCGAATGTGGCCGGCGCCACGACCGACGCCACCGTGCCCGATGCGCCGACCGACCTCGAGGCGGTGGCGAATGGAACGTCGCAAATCGACCTGGAGTGGAACGCGCCGGAGTACGACGGCGGGGCCGAGATCTCCGGCTACCTGATCGAGGAGTCGCGCGACGGGGGCGAGGTGTGGACGGAGCTCGTCGCCAACACCGGCTCCACCTCGACGGAGTACAGCCACACAGGGCTGGATCCGGCCACGACGGTGCGCTACCGCGTCTCGGCGATCAACTCGGTCGGTGCGGGCGACCACTCGAACGAAGCCGGTGCCATGACCGACGCCACCGTGCCCGATGCGCCGACCGACCTCCAGGCCGAGGCGAATGGAACGTCGCAGATCGATCTGGCGTGGAGTGCGCCTGACTACGACGGAGGGGACGACATCTCCGGCTACCTGATCGAGGAGTCTCGCGACGGGGGCGAGATGTGGACGGAGCTCGTCGCCAACACCGGCTCCACCTCTACGATGTACAGCCACATGGGGCTGGCACCGGCCACGACGGTGCACTACCGCGTCTCGGCGATCAACGAGGTTGGCGCGGGCGACCACTCGAACGAAGCGAGCGCCACCACCGACGCAACCGTGCCCGATCCGCCGACCGACCTCGAGGCGGTGGAGAATGGAACGTCGCAGATCGATCTGGCCTGGAGTGCGCCGGAGTACGACGGCGGGGCCGCGGTGAGCGGCTACCTGATCGAGGAGTCGCGCGACGGGGGCGAGACCTGGATGGAGCTCGTCGCCAACACCGGCTCCACCTCGACGGCGTACAGCCACATGGGGCTGGCGCCGGCCACGACGGTGCACTACCGCGTCTCGGCGATCAACGAGGTTGGCGCCAGTGACCACTCGGATGTCGCCTCCGCCACCACCGACGCGACGGTGCCCGATCCGCCGACCGGCCTCGAGGCCGTCTCGGCCGGCATCTCCCAGATCGACCTGAGCTGGAGCGCGCCGGTCTACGACGGCGGGGCCGCAGTGAGCGGCTACCGGATCGAGGTCTCGGAGGACGAGGGCGGGATGTGGACGGAGCTCGTCGCCAACACCGGCTCCACCTACACCGCCCACATGCACACCGATCTTCCTCCCGCGACGACGAGGCACTACCGCGTCTTCGCGCTGAACGAGGTGGGCGCGAGCCTCCCGTCGGATACGGCAGCGGCCACTACCGATCCCGACTTCGCCGATCCTCCGACCGGCCTGACCGCCGAGGCGAACGGGCCCTACGAGATCGAGCTGTCGTGGACCGAACCGGTCTACACCGGCGGTGTGCCGGTGACGGGGTACCGCATCGAGGTCCTGGCCAGGGGCGGCGAGTGGACCGATCTGGTGGACGACACCCGATCGACCTCCACCAGCTATCTGCACGAGGGACTGAGGCCGGCCAGCACGAGGTCCTACCGTGTCTCGGCGATAAACGCGGCCGGGGTGGGCGACCCGTCGGAGGTCGCCACGGCGAAGACCGACCCTGTGGTGCCAGACGCTCCGACGGAGCTCACGGTCGAGGCCGATGGCACCTCGCGGCTCCTGCTCTCCTGGATGGCACCCGAGTACGACGGCGGTGCCGAGATCACCGGCTACCGCATCGAGGTGTCCGTGGACGGGGGCGAAAACTGGCGCGAGCTGGTAGCGAACACGAACACGACCGGGACGAACTACGCGCACGAGAACCTCAGGCCGGCGACGACGCGCCACTACCAGGTCTCGGCGATCAACGAGGCGGGGGTGGGCACTGCGTCGGAGTCCGCCGGAGGCACCACCGACGCGACCGTGCCGGATGCGCCGGCCGGGCTGGCGGCGACGGCCGACGGACCCTACATGATTCAGCTCGCCTGGCGGCTGCCGCCCTTCGACGGCGGGGCGCCGATCTTTGGCTACCGGGTGGAGGTCTCGGAGGACGGGGGGAACAGCTGGCAGGACCTGGCCGCGAACACCGGGTCGACGGAGACGAGCTACGAGCACGGCGATCTCGACCCGGCGGCGACACGCCACTACCGGGTCTCGGCGATCAACGAGATCGGCACCGGGGAGCCCTCCGAGGTGGCGAGCGCCACCACCGACGCGATCCCGCCGGATCCGCCGACCGGACTGACCGCGACGGCGGTTTCGCCCACCCAGATCAACCTCGCCTGGGTGGCCCCAGAGTACGACGGCGGTGCCGAGGTCACCGGCTACCAGATCGAGGTCTCGGCCGACTCGGCTGCCTCCTGGGCGGTGCTGGAGGCATCCACCGGGTCGACCGCCACGGAGTACTCGCACACCGGCCTGCCCCCAGGCAGCACGCGCTTCTACCGGGTCTCGGCGATCAACGCCGCGGGCACCGGAGAGCCGTCGAATCTCGCCTCTGCCTCGACCGACGATCCGGTGGGGCGGGCGGGGCGCGTCAACGAGGCGATACTGCCGCACTTCGCGGCCGCATCCACCACCAGCGCCCTCGACGCGATAGGCTCGAGGATCGAGGCCGTCGCCGACCGGAATCCGCTCCGGAGCCAGCTCAAGGCGGCCGGTCTGGCCTCGCTGGTCGGCAGGGCGGGCCGAGACGGAGCCCTGAGCTCCCGGCTGATCGACGGGATGTCCTTCGCAATGCCGCTCGACGGCGGCGGGGACACCGAAGGGCTTGGGGTGGCCACCTGGGGGAGCGCCGAGTACACCCTGATGTCGGACGAGGAGAACGAAGACGTCACCTGGGAGGGCGGAATGCTGAGCCTCCACCTAGGCGTCGACGTACGGGTGGACCGGGACTTCCTGGTAGGCGTCGCGGCGGGGCGCTCATCGGGTAACTACGACTTCACCGACCTCACCGGAGTCGAGGACGTCTCCGGCACCTACGAGGCGCGCATGAACAGCCTCTATCCGTACGTCGCGTGGCTGCCCGGTCGCACCGGCGTGGCCGTCTGGGGCGTGTCCGGCTTCGGCTGGGGCGAGGTCGTGGTGGACGACTCGATTGCGAAGAGGCGCATAGGCACGGCTCGCTCGATGACGGGGGCGCTAGGCGGCTCTCGCCTCCTGGCGGAGAGCGGCGGCTCCAAGCTGCGGGTGCGGACCGAGGGCTGGGCGTCGCGCGTCAAGGTTGACGGAGATGCGCAGATGGACTCGCTCACGATCGACATGCAGAGGGGCCGGTTGGCGCTGGAGTGGTCGCAGGGGCGCTCCTTCGGCGGAGGGGACGAGGTGACCTTCATGCTCGAGGGCGGTGCCCGCTTCGGGAGCGGTGAGGGCACCGACGGAGTCGGGATGGAGGTTGGGGGAGGACTGCGGTACAACAACCCCGCGGCGGGTCTGACGCTGGAGGGCCGGGGCAGGTTCCTGTCGGCGGGCTCCGGCTACCAGGAGATGGGCTTCCGAGGTCTCCTCCAGGTCGACCCGCAGGGTTCGGAGGGACTCTCGGTCAAGATCGTTCCGGCCTTGGGAGACGCGGCAAGCGCGGTTGACGAGCTGTGGGATCGAGGCGTCGGCCAGCTCGCCCAGGGCGGATCGGCTCTCTCGAGACGGGTGGACGCCCGCATGGAGTACGGACTTGCCGCCTTCCACGGGACGCCCTACACCCGGATCAGAGTGGCGGAGGGAGGCTCGCAGTCGATCGGCACAGGGGTGCGCTACGATCTGGCGGAGCTGCTCCAGGTGCAGCTGGAGGGTACGCGGAACCAGGGCAGGCTGGGCCCGGCCAAGCACGGGGTCTCGCTGCGGGGCCAGCTGGTGTTCTGACGGCTAGACGGCTAGAGGCGATGTCGACGCGGCTCTGTCGACGAGGTGGCGCCTACAGGCTGGGGCGTGGGCCGATGGCTCGCGCCCCAGCGCTGGCGACGCTGTCGGCGCTATCCGGGTGCGCGACGAATCCGGCGGACGTTCCGCTTGGCGGAAGATGGACCGGGGGCCCCGATTTCGACAGCGGCGGCAGGGGGTCGTCGGTGTGGGAGCTCCAGGAGAGGGAGGGGGTGATCGCCGGCACCGCTTCGCTGATGCTCGGCGCCCTGGCGGTCGCTGGGGATGTATCCGGCTCGTACATCCACCCCGACATCACGATGACGCTGGTTGTGACCGTCGGGCCTGGCGACGAAATTGAGTTTCGATGGGTGGGGACGCGGACCGACGACGGCGCGCTGAGCGGCGTTCTCCACGGTCCGGACGGCGGGACGACTGCGTTGGATCTGACCCGCAAGCTGGAAGGATCTTATGTTTCGCTGCCGATCCGGTTCGACTGAAGGCCCGCGAACCCGATAAAGAGCCGGAGCCTCTCTGACTCCCCGCTCCCACGACGACCCGAGCCGCTCCTACTCCGCAGCCTACCGTGCAGCCAGAGCCCTCCCCCTACTCCTCCTCCAGGACGATCCTCCAGATCCGGCCTCGCATCGAGTCGCTCACGTACAGCGCCCCGTCGTTGCCCGCAGCCACTCCGGTCGGACGGAAGTCGGCTTCGCTCGGCCGGGTGACCTCTCCCCCTGCGAAGCCGTCGGCGAATACCTCCCACTCGCCCGACGGGGAGTTCCCGTCAAAGGGGAGCCAGACGACGTTGTAGCCCTCCTGGGGGGGTGAGCGGTTCCACGACCCGTGGAAGGCCACGAACGCCCCCGACCTGTACTCCTCCTCGAAGGAACCGTTCGAGAATGCCAGGGCATTGGGGGCCCAGTGCGCCGGCAGACCGATCTCGGGCGCCTTCATCTCTGAGCAGCGCCCCACGATCTCGCCGTCGCCCCCGTACTCCGGAGCCAGCACCTTGGCGTCGCTCTCGGGGTTGTGGTAGCAGTACGGCCACCCGAAGTCGTCCCCCTCCTCTAGGTGCACGAACTCCTCGGACGGATTCTCGGAGCCCTCCTCGGCGGTGTAGAGATCCGGCCAGAGCTCGTGGAGCTGGTCGCGGCCATGAACGACCGAGTAGAGCTCGTCGGTCGAGGGGTGAAGAGCCAGCGCGGCCCCGTTTCGCACCCCGGTCGCGAAGAGTTCGCCGTCGGAGAGCTCCTGATCCTCCTCGTCGCCATCGAAGCGCCATATCCCGGCCCGGGTCTCGAGCTCTGGGCACGGGTCGTGGCCCGGCTCCCCGCGGGTGCGCGGCCTGACCTGACAGGCGTTCGAGGGAGACCCGATCGCCACGAAGATGTCGCCGTCGGGGTGCAGCGCCACGCTCTTGGTCGGGTGGTTGCGCTCGCTTGGCAGTCCCCTGACGATCGTCACCGGGTCTCCATCCGGTCGCAGCTCCCCCACCGGCAGCGGGTAGCGGAGCACATCGTTGTCCCTGGCGAGGTACAGCACCCCGTCGCCAAGCGCTATCCCCGAACCACCCCTGGCGCCCCACCGGACCCTCTCGTCCGCCCGGTGGTCGTCGTCGGTGTCGCGGAGCGCGACCACTCCACTGTCGCGGACCACCACGAAGACGTCGCCGTTGTCCGCCACCGCCAACTGCCGCGCCCGGCCCACGCCCGAGTGGAAGATGATCGCGCAGTAGGAGTCGGGGAGATCGATCGAGCGGTCGCAGGGGAGGCCTGGCTCCACCGGAGGCGGCTCCACCTCCTCCTCGGCGCACGCCGCCAGGACAAGGCCAAGGGCGAGTGGTGCGACGGCCACCGGCGCTGAGGGCAGCCACCAGCTCCAGGCGTGCTTGCGGCCGCTCATGGTGCCAGAGAGAAGGCGACCTTGGCGTACTGGTCGTCCCACCAGATGGCCATCTGCCCTCCGGTGGGCCCCATGTCGACGAAGCCGATCGAGAACTGGTCCAACGAGGTCGCAGTCGTGGAGACCTCCATCTGGGTCCGCAGCACATCGCGGTCCGGGGTGTAGTTGTAGGCGCCCCAGAGCGCATCCGGGTCGTCGTCGCGATAGTCCTGCTTCGCCCCCCACGAGGAGAAGATCAGCGTCCACTCGGACTCGGCGAGGACGGCGAAGAGGGTGTACTCACCGGCGGGCAGGCGCTGGTCCCCGAAGATGAGGTCGGCGTCGGTGCTGAAGCGCGTGCTCTGGTTCGCCCCGAGCCGCCAGACAGGCGCGCCGGAGAGGAGCGACCGGCCATAGTCCTCGCCCTCGCCGAAGAGGTCGCGGTCCCTCTTGATGGGCCGGCCGTAGTCGACGTCGATCCAGGCGCCGCCCACATAGGCGCGCCCGTCGTATGTGCCGCCGAAGTTGGTGGCGGCCTCGCCCCGCGGGCTGAGGGGGCGATCCTGCGCCTCGACTCCTGCGGTCGCCAGGGACCCCAGGAGTGGCGGCAGGAGCAGCAACGCGATTAGTAGACGGACGGTGCGCATGGCGGTAACGATCTCCTTATGTGCTATGAATGCCGGTTAGGTTGGGGCAGTTATGGTAAGCGACGACGCGCGGGCTGGGAAGTCCACACTCTGCGGCACCACACTCTGCGAGATGGTCGGCAGGGCGCTACTGCCCAGCCACCTGGCTCGCTGGATCCGCTGCCACCTCGCGCGGAGGCGCGGGACGGCGACGGACGCCAACGCCCAGCTGCTCCTCTACGGCCGGATGCTCCCCAGCGGCTTCCTGCACTTCGGCTACTTCGACAACCCCGACACCCCCCCCGAGGAGGTGAGCTTCGCCCTCCTCGAACGGGCTCAGCTGCGCTACGCCGAGCGGGTGGCGGAGCTCGTGGGGCCGGTGCCCGGGACGCTCCTGGAGGCTGGTTGCGGGATGGGGGGCATGCTCGGAGTCTTCCGTGCGCACGGTCACGAGGTGACTGGGTTGACACCGGACCGCTTCCAGATCGATCACCTCCGGCGCACGCTCCCCGAGGTGCCGATCCTCCACTGTCGCTTCGAGGAATTGGGTGGTGACAGATTCAGCCGTGAAAATGGCATAAAAGGCCCACAAGAGCCCTCTGACTCTTCCTATGCTAGTCATCACGATCACAGTTGTGACAAATACATAGGGTATTTTGACACGATCGTACACGCGGAGTCGCTTCAGTACATGCGTCCCCACGGAGCTCTCCGAGCGCTCGAGCGGGCCCTCGCGCCCGATGGCCGCTGGATCGTGGCCGACTACTTCCGCCTGGACGAGTCCGCCGCCGATGTAGCCGATGGCGCCGCACCGCACCGTGGGGCAGCGCGCTCCGCCCGCTCGGGGTGGCGTCTGGGCGAGTATCGCCGCCTCCTGGAGGAGCGGGGCTTCGAGATCGAGGCCGAGGAGGACATCACCTCCCATGTCCTTCCGACGCTCGGCTTCGCCCGCCTCCTGGCCGAGCGCATCGGGCTTCCGGCCTTAGACTTCGGGAGCGAGAAGCTGCGGGTCAAGCTCCCCGGACTGCACTACGTCGTGCGGCCCGCGCTGGAGAGGGCACGACGGAGGGCGCGGCGCGAGGCGTCGCAGCTCGACCCGGAGGTCTTTTCCGCCACCAAGCGCTACCTGCTGATGCGAATCCGCCGCTCTGCTGCGTCCAGGCCATGCGGGCTTCGGACGTCTTCTCCGCCACCAAGCGCTACCTCCTGATGCGGAGGCCGACAATGCGGAGGCCGCCTGTTGCGTCCGAGCCGTGCGGACCGTAGAATTTTCGCCTGGGGCCGTCCCGCGCTGGAGGGGTGACCCGCCCGGCCGACGTGCTTCCCTACACATCCGCACGGTGTCCATGTTCAGCTTCCGGGGGGGCGCGCAGCGGGTCGCGGCCAACCAAACGCCCGGCAACTCCTCGATCTTGACGGCCTGACCAACATCGGTGTACCGTCGATCCTAGCCTATGGGCCTCCCGGGAGGTAAAGGGCCTCCCGAGGGGGAAGGGTCTTCCGCCACTATGGAGGAGGTGTATCATGTTGTCAGCGCTCGTAGCCGAGAGGCAAGCCTCGGGAGTTCGTGGAATAAGCGGCAACTCCTTGCAGTCCTGGGCATCGTAGCCCTCTGTCTCCTTGTCACCCAGGGCTTTTCGCCCAAGGGCGCGTCTGGAGATCCGGGCAGTCCAAATGAAGTGGGATCGGTTGAGGTGGGGTTTGGGGTTGGCATGGCCAGGAGCTCCCTGAATGGCCACTCGACCATTTCCGGGGATGCGGGTGTGTGCGGTCTGGGCCATTCCACACCATGCAATGAGAACACGAAATGCCGAGGGCGACTGCAGTGTAGCATCGCGTGTAGCGACTGCTACAAGAACAATCCAATGGACGTCAAAGGGACGTGTCACAAGTTCCCTCCGGAGTGAGTGAATTTCCGACTGACGGGGGCCCGCCGGAGGAGAGTGACAAGTATTGCATGAGCGTTGCGTCTTCTACGGCTAGTCCGACAGTATTTTGCGCAGCGGCCATTTTCGCTGAGTTGGCGGTCGCACTGGGCGTCGTGGGGTGTGGGCCGGAGGCGGGAGGGGATCTGGACAAGGTCGTCGTTGTCGGCGACCCCGTCTGCCGAGTTTGTGAGATTGTTCTGGAAGAGATGGCGGTGCTGGGTCACATTGACGATTCCGCGTCGTTCCGACCCGATCCTGGGCCGTGCGCGATGGGTCAGTTGTCCACGGGCGAGTTCGTTTCTAGCGGCCTGGTCGGAGGCAGTCAGGTATTTGTGTACGACAGGTCCGGAAGGCCCGTGCGGACGATTGGAAGAAGGGGGGAGGGCCCAGGAGAGCTGATGGGAAATCAATGGCTTATGGTGGGCGCAATGGACACTCTCTTCGTTCTGAGCTGGACCAAGTTGGTGGCGTTCGATCCAAGTGGGAGACACCTCGAGTCCCTCTCCTTCCGTATACCGTGGACTTTCTGGTCATTTGCTAGGCTACGAGACGGTGGCTTCGTCTTCCACACTCCGGCTCATACCGTTGACGGGCCGCTGATTCGTGTCGTTGCCGCAAACGGGGCCGAAATCGGCGCGCATGGGAGTCCATCGGTGGAAATGGTGGAGCGGCGGATGCCCGACCTCGACTACCGCGGTGTCAGCGCCTCCAGTTCTGGAGGATACTGGACTACGAAGGTCTGGACTTACGAAATGAGCCGGTGGCAAAGCCCGGGAGTTCGCGACCTGACGCTCGTGCGCCGTGTGGAGTGGTTTCCTCCCAATGAGCCGACGTCATGGATGGAGATGGATGCGTGGCATGTCGAAACGCCTCCACCGCGCAGGCTGTCCCATATCTGGGAGGACGGGGAGGGCCTGCTGTGGACCTATACTCTCGTCCCCGACGAGCGCTGGAAGCCTGAGCCCGAGCCCGACCGGATCGACTCGGAGTGGATCCTCCGCACTTTTGACACAATGATCGAAGTCATCGACATCGGGAGCGGGGAAGTGCTTGCTGATTTCAGGCACGACGAGAAACTAAGCCCCGTTTGTGGGCAAGACCTTGTCTCGAGCGTGCGTGAGGATCGACTAGGAGACACCCGCGCGGTAGTCTTCAGGCCCTCCTTGCGGCGGTGATCCTCGCCCTCAATCTTGCGAGGGACGGCCTCCGGGAAACCAAGTGTGCGCCCCGCGCTGGAGAGGGCTCGGCGGAGGGCGCGGCGCGAGGCGTCGCAGCTCGACCCGGGGGTCTTCTCTGCCACCAGGCGCTACCTCCTGATGCGGATCCGCCGCTCTGTTGCGTCCCGGCCGTGGGGGCCCCGGAGGTCTTCTCCGCCACCAAGCGCTACCCTCTGATGCGGAGGCCGCTCTGTTGCGTCCCGGCCGTGGGGGCGGTAGAGTCTTCGCGCGGGGCGGTTCCGCGCTGAGGGGTGACCCGCCCGGGCAGGTCGCACGGGCGTCCCCTACCGGTGCCAGTGGAACACGGAGCTGCCTCCTCGGTAGAAGGCGGTGGGGAGGGGGCTACGCCCGGGAGACTGGGGGGCTCCCGCAGGACCCTGGACGGGCTGGCACCGACGGCGCCAGAGGGGCGACGGCGGCACCTGCAGAGGGAACGACAACCCTGGAGTGATCTGTTGTTCGCACAAGTGTAATGCGTGGTTTACATAGTGTAATTCGTAGTTTACATTGCCAGCGAGCTTTGCTTGCGTTGGTGGCCGGGCTTATCCTCGCGACGGTCGCGGCCCTGGCACCGCCGTCGGAGCTCGGCGCGCAGGAGAACGACGAAATCCAGGCCCGCATGGAGTTCGACCGGCTCCGCACCTACTCCGGGCCGGGGGTGAACGTGGCCGCGCTCCTCCAGAGAGCCTATGCCGCGAAGCTCCGGATGCCGGCCGTCGGCGGGATCCTGAAGGGGCTGGTCGACACCGAGTGGGAGTCGCTCGGCCCCGAACAGGTGGACGACGGCTCGCGCCTCACGGCGGGGCGGGTCTCGGCGATCGTCATCCACCCCGACGACGTCGATGTCCTCTTCGCCGGGGGTGCGCAGGGCGGGGTCTGGAAGTCCACCGATGTGGGCGAGAGCTGGGAGCCCCTCACCGACGGGGAGTGCTCGCTCGCCATGGGGCACATCGCGATCGACCCGGAGGATCCCGACATCATGTACGCCGGCACCGGCGAGCAGCACTTCTCGGGCGACAGCTACTACGGGTGCGGCGTGCTGCGAACCCTCGACGGGGGCGAGACTTGGGAGCAGCAGGGAGCGGATGTCTTCGTCGAGGCCCGGCGCGGTTCGGGGCAGGGCGGCGCCCGGATTGCGCGCGTCGTGATCGACCGCGCCACGGCCGGATCCTCGAGCGAGACGATCGTGATGGCTGCCTCCACCTACGGTCTCTACCGCTCGGAGGACAGCGGCGGCGAGTGGGAGAGGGTCATCTCGGGGACGGCGACCGACCTGCTGGCGCACCCCGAGGACGACTCGGTCTTCTTCGCCGCCATCCACGGCACCGGCGTGTACAAGTCGGTGGACACCGGCGAGACGTGGGAGAGGGCCTCTTCGGGGATGTCCTTCGGGAATGCGCGCCGCATCAACCTGGCGATCGCGCCCTCCGACCCCGACGTCCTCTACGCCAGCTTCCAGACTTCCGGGTCGAGGCTTTCCGGGCTCCGGATGTACCGCACCGACACCGGCGGCGACGAGTGGGAGGAGCTCGATGCGACCGGTGCCAGCTGCTGGTGGCAGTGCTGGTACGACATGACGATCGCGGTCGACCCGGAGGACGAGGAGACGGTCTACTTCGGGAGTCTGCGCCTATACAAGTCGGAGGACGGCGGAGACACCTTCTCGCAGCATCACAACGACAACGTGTACGTGGACGAGCACTACCTGCGCTTCGACGAGGACGACGTCCTGTACCTGGCCAACGACGGGGGCGTCTACCGCTCCACCGACGGCGCCGACAGCTGGACTTCGCTGGCCAACGGCCTGGTCGTGGCCCAGTACTACCGGGGCATCGCCCTGCACCCCTCCGACGCGGCGGTGACGCTCGGCGGCACCCAGGACCAGGGCACCCAGCGCTCCAAGGCCGGAAGCAAGGTCTGGGACAAGGTGGTAGGCGGCGACGGCGGCTACACGGCCTTCGATGTGGAGGACCCTGAGACCTGGTACGCCGAGCTCCAGTGGATCCCCAACTCCGGCTACAGCGGACCGCGCAGGAATGGCGACCGGGCGGTATCCGGGATCGATCTCGGGGAGTCGGGGCTCTTCATTCCGCCGCTGGTGATGGATCCGATGGAGTCGAAGCGCCTCTACTTCGGGGTTCGGAGCCTCTACCGCACCGACAACTCGGCGAGGAGATGGCGGCGCATCTACCGGTCGCCGGGAGGGGTGATCTCGGCCATCGGGCTCACACCTGCGGACGAGGACGCGATCTACGTGGCGCTCCTCTACGGCAGGGTGGTGGTGAGCCGCGACGGGGGCGAGAGCTGGCAGTCGTCGGGGAGCGGCCTGCCGAACCGCTACATCGGCGATGTCGCGGTGCACCCGGAGGATCCCGACCAGGCGTACGCAGTCGCGGGCGGGTTCCTGACCGGGCACGTCTTCCACACGACCGACGGGGGACGCACATGGCGAGATCGCACCGGCAATCTGCCCGACCATCCGGTCAACGCCGTCCTCTACGATCCGAGCGACTACGGTGCCGTCTTCATCGGCACCGACCTGGGCGTCTTCTACGCCGCGTCCGGCGGCGAGAGCTGGCTGCGCCTCGACGACGGCCTGCCGACGGTTGCGGTCTACGACCTCGCGACCCAGCCGGGCACCAGCCGCCTCGTGGCCGCAACGCACGGACGCGGGATGTTCGAGCTCGAGGTCGATGTGCCTCTCAAGCTGTGGACGCGCCCGGGCGCGATCTCCGACACGGTGATCGCGGGCGACACGATCGGGAAGGCGAGGCACAGCGGCGAGATCATCGTGGCGCCCCACGGCAAGGAGGATCACTCGACCACCTGGGAGGCGGAGAGCGACGAGGGGTGGATCGAGCTGGACAGCGCGACGGGCGAGGGGCGCGGACGCTTCGACTACAAGCTCACTGGCCGCGGGCTGGAGGCCGGGGACCACGAGGCCGCGATCGAGGTGACGCTGGAGGGCGTGGGCGAGACCTTCGAGGTGCCGGTGTCGGTGACCGCGCTCGCGCCGAGCCATCTCGAGGTCGGACCCGGCCCCCCGATTGTGAAGCTGCTCGAGGGGAGCACCGAGGCGTTCGGCGACTCGGTGCCCGTGGGCTTCATCGGCCCCAGGCAGGGAACGGCGTGGAGCGCAGAGCGATCGAGCCGAGGCGACTGGTTCGAGCTGGCGACCGCTTCGGGCGAGGGCCCCGGCTACGTCACCTGGACGATCGATCCGACGGGTCTGGAGGAGGGGCTCTACGTCGACACTATCACCGTCGAGGCCTACTGGGCCACCGGAAGCCCGGCGGAGTTCGTGGACACCTTCGCCGTGCAGGGGGAGCTGGAGATCGAGGAGGAGCGCGAGAGCAGCGGCTACGCGGTCGCGGGATGGACGCTGTCGCTTGCCGACTCGCTGCCGTCGGGCGTCTCCGGCTACGGCGAGGACGACGCCGTCTGGGAGGCCGAAGCCACCACTTCGGACTGGCTGGAGCTGGAGCGGAGCGAGGGTGGCTACCGCGACCATATCGTCTGGAGGCGCAACGCCGAGGAGCTCGAAGCCGGCGTCTACGAGGGCGAGATCACGATCAAGGTGCGAGGGTACCCGGAGCTCGTGGGGACAATCACGGACAGCCTCGAGGTGGTCGAGGAGATTCCGGTCGAGGACGCCGCCCAGCACCTTATGGGCGAGAGTCGCCTCGGTGTCGGTCAGCTCGAATTCCTCGACTGGTTCGGCAACGGCGACGGAGCGTTCAACCTGGGCGACGTGCTTCGCTGGATCGATCACTGCGGGGGAGGCGGCGACGATATCGGCTGCGGGGCAGGCAACGACGAAGAGGCCATCCGCGGGGGAATGTGGGTGCCTGTTCCAATACGGTTTTCTCCAATACGGCGGCCAATACGGTTTTCTCCAATACGGCGATGATCCTGAACCGGGGGAGGTGCGAGAAGTGAAGCGGCCTGCGCTCCTAACAGCCCACGGACTGCTGGCCGGAGTCGCCTTGCTGGCGGCCTGCGGGGAACCCGAGCCCGAGAACAGGGCACCCGAGGTCAGCGGGGCCATTCCAGCGCTCGCGCTCGAGGTCACCGACACCGTCACGGTCGAGCTGTCGCGCTACTTCAGCGACGCGGACGGCGACGAGCTCCGCTACCGTGGGGTCGCCCTGGACACTGCCGCTCTGACGGTCGCGGTGGATGGCAGCGTTCTCGAGGTGGTGGGCAAGAAGCGAGCGAGGACGGAAATTCACGTCAACGCCATCGATCCCGACGGCCTCCTGACCAAGCAGACCTTTGGCGTAACCGTCAACGGCAAGCCAGGCACCCTCTGGGTGATCCTCGGATACGAAGAGACCGGGATCGGGGCTGTGCTCCTTCGCCTCAACGGCCTCGGAGTGGACTCGCTGGAGGCGCACACGGGGTTCACGCTGTACTCGGCCCCCGGCGAGGAGACGGCGCGTGCGCTCGTGGCCGGCGATATCGCCGACGGGGACACGCTCTTCGGCTTCCGGGCCGGGGACGTCACCGCGCCCGGGGAGTACGCGGGAGTCCTCGACCAGGCCGCTGGGACGGACTACCAGCAGCTTTCCACCGATTCGGGGAGTCTGCAGATCGTAAGGTAGTTCTAGCATCGAACTAATGCGGAATACGCACACCTTCGCCCTCCCCGCCGCCCGTCATCTAACGTGCGCTGCGCTCTCCGAATCGCCCTGAGAGTCTCCGTCCTAGTCGCGGCAGCGCTCTGGGCGGCTGGCTGCGGCGGGCCTCAGAAGCCGCGGCCAGTGTTGGAGCTCCTGTACGACGAACTGGACGGCGACAACTGGGGCGATGAAGTGGTCGGCTGGTGGCCCAGCGTGAACTGGCTTACCGACAAGCCCCTCGACGAGTGGTACGGGGTGGGCACGGATGCCGACGGCCGGGTTGTTAGGTTGGAGCTCGGCCAAATTGGGCTAACGGGCGAGATTCCGCCCGAGCTGGGCGAGCTGTCGAGCCTCGAACGCCTGGAGCTCAGCTACAATCCGCTAGCTGGCGAGATTCCGCCCGAGCTGGGCGAGCTGTCGAGTCTCAGACACCTGGAGCTCTCCGACAATTCGCTAACTGGCGAGATTCCGCCCGAGCTGGCTGAGCTGTCGAGCCTCGAACGCCTGAAGCTCAGCTACAATTCGCTAACGGGCGAGATTCCGCCCGGGCTGGGTGAGCTGTCAAGTCTCGAGTGGCTGGATCTCTCCAGTAATTCGCTAACTGGCGAGATTCCGCCCGAGCTTGGCGAGCTGTCGAGCCTCGAGTGGCTGGAGCTCGGCTACAATTCGCTAACGGGCGAGATTCCGTCGGAGCTGGGCGAGCTGACGAGTCTCGAGGGGCTGAGTCTCGGCTACAATTCGCTAACCGGCGAGGTTCCGCCTGAGCTGGGCGACCTGTCGAATCTCGAATACTTGCATCTCTCCGACAATTCGCTAACGGGCGAGATTCCGCCCGAGCTGCGCAACCTGTCGAATCTCAAGTGGCTGTTCCTCTACAGTAATTCGCTAACCGGCGAGATCCCGCCTGGGCTAGGCGAGCTGTCGAGTCTCGAACTCCTGCACCTCTCCCATAATTCGCTAACCGGCGAGATTCCGCCCGAGCTGGGCGAGCTGTCGAATCTCGAGTCACTGGATCTCTCCTGGAATTCGCTGACCGGCGAGATTCCGGTCGATTTCCTCGACCTTCCACTGCGGTGGTTCGATTGGTACGAGAACGACGGACTCTGCGCGCCTAGCACAAGCGAGTTCGATGATTGGCTGGACAGAATGGACAGAAGGCATTGGCGCGGCCCGAGGTGTGATTGAGCGCAGGCTGCAAGCTCACGCCATCACCACCACCAGCGGCCGCAGAGTGTGCAGCACCGTCACCGTCTCCCCCTGCGCGGCCAGCACATCGGTGAGCCGGCGGTACACATGCGGACTCTCGTCCACCCCGCCACCCCGCAGCACCACCCCCTTGCGCCCCACCCACTCCGCCATCATCTCGCGGCTCACCCTGCCGCGCTTCAGCACCTTGCCGGTTCGGCGATGTCGTTTCCCCCGCGCGGCCGTGCGGCTCATCACCCGGCCAGCGCCGTGCACGGTGGAGTAGAGGGCGCGCGCCTGCAACTCACTCGCCGCCGACTCCTCCCCAGCACCCCGCGCCGCCTTCTGCAGGTCCTCCTCCTCCGCCGCCCCCGCACCCCGCTGCAGCTCACCCTCCGCCGACCCCGCCCCCGCACGCCGCGCCCCCTCCAGAATCACCGCGTCGTCGCCCATCGACCCGCCCACGAACCCCTTCTGTCCCGGGAACGCCGGCGTGGCACCCTTGCGGACCACCACGAAGGTGCGGCCGAAGTGCTCCTCCTCCCAGGCGAAGTTGTGGTGATTGTGCACGAGCTCCACCTCGCGCCCCCCGATGGTCTCCGCGGCCTTCCGCACCGCCCATTCCCGGCCCGCGTAGGCGTACCGCCCTGCCAGCTTCATGAGGTGCCAGTAGTCGTGCCCGGCAGGCGCATCCAGCTCCAGGATGACCTCGGCCTCGGGTACGCGCGCGCCCCACTCGGCACCCTGCCCGATCGCCAGGAACGACGAGGCGACCGTGTGCCCGAAGCCGCGCGACCCGAAGTGGACGCCGACCCAGATCCGGTCGCGTTCGTCGGCGAAGACGTCCACGTAGTGGTTGCCCGATCCCACCGAGCCGAGCTGCCTGCGCGCCCTGTCAAGAAGTGCGCCCCGGTGGCGCCCGGGCACGGCCCGCCAGGCGGGGTCACCGAAGAGGGGGTGGTCGGAGGGCGCGTCGGGCGACCGGTTGACCCCGCCGACACCGAACGAGATGACGGACTGGATCTCGTCGGCCAGGTGTTCCAGGTTTCGCCGCAGCCCGCCGGGCCGGTCGGCGAGGTCGCCTAGGCCGAGATCGGTGCGGATCGCGGCGTTCCCGCAGGCGATGTCGAATCCCACGCCGGCGACGCTCACCTGGTTGCGGTAAGCGGCCACGCCCCCGATCGGCATGACGTAGCCAAGGTGGCCGTCGGCCATGAGCGCGGCGTGGTCGGCGCGCTCGGCGACGCGGGCGAGCTGGGCCAGCGTCTGCTCGTCGTGTTGGCCGAAGATCTGCATGTGTGAGCGTCAATAATCGGCGTGGGCTTCGAGGGGCGGGTCGGAGCGTCGCGTCTACTGCCTCAGTCGATGCGATATGCGAGACCCGCCTGGATGTTCAGGGTCCGATTCCCGGCCGTGTAGTCGCCATCCCATGGTAACGACCCTCGGAGCCCGTGGTTGTAGAAGGCACCGACAGCCAACCCCATCTTCTCGGACATTCCGACCTCGAAGCGCAACCCGCCAGCCAGGCCCAGGTCGATGGCCTCCGCTCGGTCGTCGCAGTCCGCATAGAACTCCCACTCCCTAGGCTCTTCGAGTACGCCCCCGATCGGGAAGTTGCCCCAACGGATGAACCGGGTGCACGAGAGCTTGAAGGCCAGAGCAGGTCCAGCCAGAAGGTGCGCCGATGCCCAATCGCCCAGCGGAAACGCTGTACCGAGAAGCGTGGTGAGTTCCAGATAGGGGATCCTGGTCGTGAATTCGGCATCACAGCAACCCACGTAGAACCCCTTGCGGGAGTAGTTGACACCCACTTGCAGGTCGACGCGCCCGGAGAAGGGCACCTCGGAAGCAAGTCCCATCGTCGGCTGCATGATTGGCGCGGGGAGCTCGTCGGGAGTGCCGATCCAGGAACGGGTCAAGCCTCCGTACAGATAGAGCGTCGTCTGGCTGGCCGACTTCGCGGGGACGGGCAGGATCAGGACGGCGGCGGCGAGAAACACATAGCGGTTCATGAGGACCCTCCCATGTTCAGGTGACTTGACTGCCTGGGTGCCCGATCGCACCGTGACCATTACCTTACGCGCCCCCCGCCTCCCCGTACACCCTTGTGGCGAGCCGCTCCCGATGATCCTGGACCACCCACGCGCCCCTGGACACTTGGTCCACGGACTGCTAGCCCTCGCAACCCTCGCAGCCACTGCCGCCGCACCCGCCCCCGCCGCGCCGCAGTCCCCCTTGGCGGTCCCCGATCTTGCCGAGGTCGCCGCCTTCGAGAGATCGAGCCTGGCGGTGCTCGTGAATCGCTTCGCAAGCGACTTCGGCGCGCTCGAGCGGAAGTGGAGCGACATGCCGCATTCCGCCGAGCGGCACCAGCAGATCGACGAATTCCTGGCGGGGTGGGCGGTCGCTCTGGGAGGGCTGGAGGTCGCGCCGGACGACCTCGAGGGGCGGGTCGACCACCTGCTGCTGGCGAGCGAGATCCGCTACCGCCGGGAACTGCTTGCCAGGGAGGCACGGATCCTCGCCGAGGCTGCGACGCTGCTGCCCTTCGCGCGCGACATCCTCGATCTCCTCGCGATCCGGCATTTCATGAAGCCGGTCGACGCGATGGAGATCGCGGGAAGCCTGGCGGCGCTGGCCGGCGCGGTGGAGCGAGCGGAGGAGGCGCTGAGATCGGGCGCGGCCGCCGGGGGGGATGGCGTGGGCGGGGAGGGGCAGCCGACCCCGACCCCGATCACGGGGCTCAGGGCGCTGCGCATCCTCTCTTCCTATGAGAGAGCACTCGGTGCCTGGTACCGCCACTACACCGGATACGACCCCCTCTTCACTTGGTGGGCGGGGAAGCCCTACGAGGAGGCCGACGACGCGCTGGGCCGCTACCTGTCCGCGCTGCGGACGCGGGTGGCAGGCCGGGAGGTGGGTGGCGAGGAGCCCATCGTCGGCGACCCCATCGGTGCTGACGGGATGGCGGCCGATCTGGCCCACGAGATGATCCCCTACACGCCGGAGGAGCTGATCGCGATCGCGAACCGGGAGTTCGCCTGGTGCGAGGAGCGGATGCTCGAGGCGTCGCGCGAGCTGGGGTTCGGAGAGGAGTGGAGGGCGGCGCTGGAGCATGTGAAGGGGCTGCACGCCGACCCCGGAGGGCAGCCCGAAGTTGTCATGCGGCTGGCCCGCGAGGCGCTTGACTTCGTCGAGGCGCGCGAGCTGGTGACGGTGCCGCCCCTCGCGAAGGAGGTCTGGCGGCTGGAGATGCTCTCGGCGGAGCGCCAGCGGGTGGCCCCTTTCTTCCTGGGCGGCGAGGTCATCCGCGTCGCCTTCCCCACCGACCAGATGACGCACGACGAGAAGCGCATGAGCATGCGCGGGAACAACATCCATTTCGCCCGCGCGACGGTGCATCACGAGCTCATCCCCGGGCACCACCTGCAGGGATTCATGAACGAGCGCTACAACCCGCACCGGCGACTCTTCCGGACCCCGTTCTGGACCGAAGGCTGGGCGCTCTACTGGGAGATGCGCCTCTGGGAGCTGGGGTTCCCGACGACGCCCGAGGACCGGGTGGGGATGCTCTTCTGGCGCATGCACCGGGCCGCGCGGATCATCTTCTCGCTGAGCTTCCACCTGGGGCGGATGACGCCGGACGAGGCGATCGCATTCCTTGTCGATCGGGTCGGCCACGAGCCCGCCAACGCCGAGGCCGAGGTGCGCCGGTCCTTCAACGGGACGTATCCGCCGCTCTACCAGGCGGCCTACATGCTGGGGGGACTTCAGATCCGGTCGCTGCACGAGCAGCTGGTCGTCGGGGGGCGGATGAGCGAGCGCGAGTTCCACGACGCGATCCTGCGAGGCGGGACGATGCCGATCGAGATGGTGCGGGCGCGGCTGCTCGGCGAGGCGCCTCGTCGCGACTTCCGATCGTCGTGGCGGTTCTACGGAGACCCGATGTAGCGGCTGGTTGTATGACACTTTGGGACCGAAAGTGTCTGACTAGCGAAGGGGCGGGCCTGACAGCGTGTCTGTCCGGGGCAGGATTAGGACGGCGGCCGTGAGAAACACACAGCGGTTATACTAGGATCCCCCTCCCGTGTCCACGGAGTCCTGGGTGCCCGATCGCACCGCGCATATTAGCTTCCGCGCCCCTCTAAACGCCTGATCCACAAACCACACCACTCACGCATGTACCGCCGCCGCCCGTTCGCCTCGGCCCTCGCAGCGGGAAGCTGGCAGGTCTTCCCCCTCCTGGTTCTCCCCGCAGCCTGCGAGAGCTCCGAAGGTGTCACTCCATACGGCCTCCGTGCAGTGGTCGAAGATAGCGCTGGCATTGCCATCGCGGAAAACGAGCAGCCCGCGCCGGACTCGCGGCTGCCGTGGCATTTCGGTGAACAGCCGTCGCTCTCGATCGGCTCCGTCGACAGCGGAGACGCCGACCAACTGTTCCGGGTCACGGATGCGACCCGTCTCCCGAGCGGCAGGATCGTGATCGCCAACGCGGGCAGCAACGAACTAAGGGTCTTCAACGCAGATGGCTCGCACGCGGGGACGTGGGGAGGCCGGGGCGAGGGGCCGGGCGAGTTCACCAGCTACAGCCCGTCCGCCGTCGCCCTCTGGCCAGGCGACTCCGTCGCGGCCGCGAACCCCTGGGCAAGCCGCCTGTCGCTCTTCGACAGGGACGGCAACCATGGCCGCGACGTGCGCCTCAGCACCAGCCTGCGCAACGTCGTCGACCTGCTGCCCGACGGAGCGATCTTCACGAGCGGTGGCGGGGGCCTCCGACGCGAGATGACGGGATCCTCTGGCCTGGTTCGCGGCCGCGGGGAGTGGGCAATCCTGGCCGCGGACGGCACGCTGCACACATCCCTGGGCGAGTTCCCGGGAAGCGAGTTCTGGGCCACCTTCGGATCGGACGGACGCCTGGAGGGTGGCAGACCCCACCCCTTCGGCCGCGGCACCCTGGGAGCCGTGTGGGGAGACCTCGTCGCGATCGGGGTGCAGGACAGCTACGAGATCAAGGCGTTTGCCGCCGATGGGTCGCTCGTGAGAATTGTCCGCCGCGAGGGCGACCCGGAAAGCCCCACCCGGGCCGACCAGGACGCCTACTGGGAGCAGCGCTACGCCGACCTGCCGAAGGAGGAACGGATCGAGCGGCTCAACGAGGTCAGGGACATGCCGCTCGTGGACGCCTACCCTGCCTTCGCGGGAATCGTGGCGGATCTCGCCGGCTACCTGTGGGTGCGGGAGTACCAGGGCGCGGCATGGACCGTATTCGACCCGGAGGGACGCATCCAGGGCCTGGCCGAGACCCCACCCGGTCTGCGCATCTTCGAGATCGGTCCGGACTACATTCTGGGGTGGAGGTACGACCAGCTGGGCGTGGAGCACGTGCAGCTCTGGTCGCTGGAGCGGGTCGGACTATAGTAGGGACGGGCTTGACAGCGTGTCTGTCCGGGGCTGCGGGCCGGGCTTCGAGACGCTGTCCGGCGACGGTTCCACTCCCGGAGGGGCGGTCGGCTTCACGCAGCTGGCCCGGCCGTCCCACCCTTGAGCCGAATCCAGGCGATCCCGTCCACGTGCGCGAAGTGGCGGTCGGCCGACACCAGATCGGCCCCCGTTTCCATGGCATGTGCCGCGATCCACACATCGTTCGTAGGAATGGGACGCCCCTTCGCGCGGAGCGAGGCAGCGATCCGCGAGTATCGGTCGGCGGTGGCCTCGCCGACTGGCACGACCGAGACGTACGGACTCTCCAGGAAAGCGCGCATCCCGCGGGCGTTGCGCTCGTGGTGCGAGCCGTGTCGGAACCCGTACAGAAGCTCGCCCAGCACAACCGTCGAGAGCAGGATGTGCTCCGCGCTTCGAACGATCCTGCTCACCTGCTCGCGCCCGTGCATGAGCTGGGTGTACGCGTTCGAGTCGAGGAGCACCCTCATTCCCACATGTCCTCGTCGATGGTCTCGAAATGCCTGAGCGCCTGCTCGACCTCGTGCGCTTGGTTGTCGCTCCACGTGCCGATTAGGTGGTCCAGCGCCGAGCCGACCCGGTCGCGTCGCTGGCCGTCGAGCCCGGCCCCCCGGCGCAACAGCTTCACGGCGGCGCGGTTGAGCGAAGTGCCGTCGCGGTTGGCTAGCCGCTGGATCGCCCGGGTCAGGTCGTCGCCCAGGCCGCGAATGGTGAGCTGTTTCAGCTATTACCTCCTGGATGGCTCATGGAGTGATGCATAATGAGTCATATTATGACTCGACAACGTGGTCGTCAAGTCGGCGGGTGCCGGGGTGTACGCTTGGCTCATCTTGCGACGGGCCGTCCGCTCGGAAACCGGCGGATAGCACGAACCGGCCCCCGGCGTAGGTCTACGCACCTCTGACCGACACAGGGTGTCCGACAAAGCAGGTTGTCTGACGCTTTGGACCGAAGTGTCGGACTAGCGGAAGGGCGGGGGTTCCTCCGATACAAAGCGCGTCAGACAACGGGCCGAGCACCCAGCACCACGACCTCGATTTCCGCCTCGCGCATCGTGACCGCGAGCGTGCCGCCGTCCGGGCTCACGCTCGGCTGAAGCGCACCGAGCACGCCGGTCGTGGTCTGTTCCGTCGCGCCGGTGAGGATGTCCGCCCTCCACACCTGGAAGGGCCCGGAGCCGTTGTTGCGGGAGTAGAAGAGCGACGTGCCGTCGGCGCTCCACTCGGGCGCGCTGTAGGGCTCGCCGTTGGCAAAGGTGACGACTGCCTTGGGGATGCCGCCCCCTGCCGGCACGGTGTATACCGTCACCCGTCCGTCTTCGGGCGAGCGTCCGTAGAAGGCCAGCCGCCCGCCGTCCGGCGAGAAGCGGGCCCCCATTGCGTAGCCCTGGAATCCGTCGAGCGAAACCCGGACCGGGTCGCCGAGAGCGAGCCCCGTGGCAGGATCGACGGCGATCGTGTACACGGACCCCGGGTTCCCCTCGAGAGGCGGGCCGTGGCTGCTGAAGGCGAGCGTGCGCCCGTCTGGGCTCCAGTCCGGCTCGCCGGTGTCCGCGCCCCGTCCGAACCACGTGAGGCGCGTCGGTCGCTCGCCGCCGCTGGCCGGGACGATCCAGATGTCGTCGCTCTGCTCCAGGTGACTGTGGAAGGCAAGCCACCGGCCGTCAGGCGACCACGCGGCACCATAGTCTTCCCGCTCCCCCGAGAGGAGCGCCCGGACCCGGCCAGCCGGGTTGCCCTCCGCATCGATGTCGAGCACGCCCAGATCGAAGTCGACGGGCATTCGGACGCGTCGCCAGGAGAAAGTGATGAAGCCGAGCGCCGTGCCCTCGGGGTGCCAGGAAGGCAGGAACGCGCCCGTGGAATGCGCCGTGGTCACATCGACGGGCTCCCCTCCGGTCACGGGAACGAGACCCACCGCAGTTCTGTGGTGGTAGACGCCGAGCGCGACGCGACCGTCGGCCAGGGGTGTGACCGCTAGCACGTCATGGCCGCCGCGCTCCAGCCGGTCGGCCGGGGCGCCGTCCAGCGGCACGCGCCAGCCGACGAAGAGCGAGTCGCCTGGCCCCGCGGCGGCGAGATAAAGCGCGTCACCGGTGGGGGACCAATCGACGCGACGGTCCCATCCGAGCCGCAGGTCGGTGAGGAGCGTGCGCGTCTCGCCGGTGGCGATCTCGGTCAAGGCCAGGGTTGCGCGTTGGTCCGCGAAGCGAAGGTACGCAACCGAGCGCCCGTTGGGAGATCGCACGGGCCCGGCCCATCCACCGGCGCGGTCGACGAGCACGGTTGCGTAGTCTAGTCCCGGCGCATACGCGACCCACGCGGTGTCGGCACCCGCGTGACGCAGCCCGGTCACGGTCCCGTCGGGCATCAGTCGCGGATAGTCGACATGCGCGTCCCCAGGATCCACGATGCGTGTCTCCTCGCCGGTGTGCGGATCGAAGGTCCAGACCCCGTGGCGCTCGGGCCGGCGGTCGAGGTAGACGACGCGCGACCCGTCGGGCGACCAGGTCACCCGCGTCCGGTCCGCCGGCGTCGTCGTTATGGCGCGCCGCACCCCGGTTGCCGCGTCGTACACCGTCAGCGACCTGCTGCCCGCGGCGAAGTCGGCGAACACGACCCGATCGCCGGCAGGCGAGGGGATGCCCGGGTACGCGTCGTAGAGGTCCGTGTGGACGTGTCGCGCGAGCACGATGTCAGATGCCTCTTCAACGCCGCCGCCGCATGCCGCCGCCGCGATCAGGGCCGCCACTGCGAGGCCTCGGGTGTGGGGGCGGGTTCTTGCGCGGCGTTCCGGCATCGTTGCTTCCTTTACGTTGGGCGGCATGCGGTCAGGGCTGATGGGGTGTGGAAACCGCTCCAAACTGCGGTCGAGCCAAGCACCCCGCCAGCCCAGGCGTCGTTGTCTGCCACTTCGGGGCCGAAAGTGTCGGACAAAGGGATTTGTCAGCGTCCCCCGAAAATGAAATACCCGTCAAGAAAACAAGTAGTTGCTATTCAACGACTTACACGAATCGGACGCGATTCGGCGGGTTTCCAATCAAGAAGACTCGGGGGGAGTTGCGGATGCGGCGAGGCCTAGCAGTCCGTGGATAATCTCGCCCGAGCACCGAGAGGGGTGCTGCGTCGGGCTGGCAAGGCGCTTCGCGGCGCGAATAGCAGCGCTATTCGTGCAAGAAGCAACGCAGAGCGAAGCGGCCCAGCGCGGATGCAGCGCGCCTCGAATGCCGGGGGAGGTTTGTCCACGGGCTGCTAGGATTCCGGTCAGGCACCCGCCCGGAACGGCAGGTACCGTCGCAGCCGGGGACCGGCTGCTGGGTGATATCAACGTGGTCAGGGGAGTGATATCACGCCGGGCACTGGTTGGTCCGGCGGGTTGTCGGTCACTCCGGGGGTGGGGGACGGGGCGGAGCGGGCACGATCTGGCCCTCGCGGGGGTCCTGGGAATCGGGCGGTTCAGCACTTGGCCGTTTGCGCCTCGACAACATGAACAAGCCCGCGACGCCCCCGATTGCACCGAGCGCCGTGGTGACCCCCTCGATTTCCCTGCCGGACAGGATGAGGGCGAAGCCGCCGCCAAGTGCGACGATCACGATTGTGAACGCCATCCACTGGCCGCGCGCTTCGCGTGAGGCATCCGAGGCGAGTCGCACGGATTGCTGTACATGCCGGTGCTCCTGTTGCTTCTCCGCCATCGTAAGGATGCGGTGGGCCGCGCCTGGCAACGTGTCCTCGTAGGTTCGGAAGAAGCTGGGAGGAGGCAGCGGACCTGACGAGACCTCGATGCTCTGTTGATGTGTGACCTGGACGACTTCTTCAGCAGGCTCCGGCAATGTGGGAGTAGAGCCACGAGCACGTCTTTGGGTGTCTCGGAAGGCACTCCATCAGATCCAGGCGGCGTCGGATTGTTCCGGCCGACACCTCGTTTTTCCGCACGCTTCCGCTTCCGGCGGCGCCTGCTCACCAGAGTCGTTCCGACGCGCCGAATTCGACCATCGCATCTTCGAGATGATCGCCGACGGCGCGCCAAGCCGCTCCGATCCCCTCCGCTTCGGATTCCAGGCCAACCGCCCGATCTGGAGATCGGTGCATCGTACCTGTTATATCGAATGCGCGGATCATACCCCGAGTGAACGGACTCTGCCAGCGGGTGGGTCGCTCCGACCCCAGGTGACGGACCACGCTGTTCACCGCCATGTCGGGGTGCTGCCGATAGATCGCCGCGAGCATCTGGCGGTACGGCATCAGCCGGACCCAAACGGGATGCCCTTGCCACGTAGTCGGCGACGGAATCCGGGAAGGAAGCAAGCACCGCGGTGCCCCGGCGGTACCCGGCCTTCGTAAGTAGGTAGCGCGGATAGGGTCCCGAGGAGTCGTCGCGAGCGTCGCCAACCGCCACCAACCTGCCAATCACATCGTAGATGGTGCGGTCGAAGGGCCCGTAGTGGTACGGTCGGAAGTGGAAGAAGGGTCCCCCGATCCGCTCGGCCACCTCCCGGTCGATGAGGAACATCAGCTTCTGCACCCTGATCGGGTCGAATGAGGCGCCGGGCCCGGAAGCCGCGAACGCCGCAGCCACGATGTCCTCGCGATTCCGCTTCATGATGCCTCGCCGCCTCTCGGACCGGCCAGCCTCACCCGACGGGCTGGGGCGGGTTCTCGTAGACGCGGCTCATCTGCTTCCGTTGGCCCTTTCCGGGTCCGCTCGCCATCTAACCCTCCACGCGCCGGAGCAGCTCCTCCACCGTGGAGCATTCGAGAACCGCCGATTCCGCCCTAGCGAGCCGCCCGTCGTCCGCGGGAGTCCCGAACAGACCTGCCAGCCGCTCGCCCGTCTCCGCGCCGAACCTCCTGCGGGCCAAGCTGCACAGAACCTCGACTCGCCCCTCGACTCGCCCTTCCCGCCGCCTCTCCCTCCCGAACTCCTCCAGGCTCCGTTCGTATTCGGTGCGCCCCTCGGCACGCCCCTCGGCTCGTCCCTCCCGCCACCTCTCCCTCCCGAACTCCTCCAGGCTCCGTTCGTATTCGGTGCGCCCCTCGGCACGCCCCTCGGCTCGTCCCTCCCGCCACCTCTCCCTCCCGAACTCCTCCAGGCTCCGTTCGTATTCGGTGATCGCCTCTGTCATCGTCGTCACCTCCCTGTTCTGTTCCTCGGTGATGCGCCGTTTCGAAACTAGCCACGCCCCGATGCAGTTCGCCAGCAGCCGGTCCAACCGGTCTCCAGACTCGCTGGCGACCCGCTTCAGCCTGCCTAGCTCCGCCAGGGTTCCGGCCATCGAGGTGTCCCGATCGAGGCTGGCAATGGCTCCGACCAGACCGGCGGCCGTGCCGGATTCGCTTCCCGCCGGATCCTGGAAGATCACCCGGAACTCGCGGGGGATCCCGCGTGGAAAGAGTTCGCCGAGGGCGGTCGGCCCCTTCCAGGCGCCCCGTCCGTGGTAGATCACGATGGGCGGCAGCACCTCGATGGAGTCGGGACGGGGAGCGGGCCGGACCCGCCGCAGCATCTCCTGCACGGCCAGGTGAGAGTAGATCGCCGTGCGAAGGGGCATGAGGCGGTCGGGCCGACCCTGAAACTCGACGAGGATCACCACGCGGCCTGTGCCGCCGCGGGTGCGCGCCGTCCACATCATGTCGGGGTAGCGGCGCACGAGCGCTTCGCCGACGAACTCCGTGCCCAGCTTCTCCAGCGTGGAGAGGTCGATCCGGCGGGCATCCTCCGGCAGTACGTCCCGGATCAGGACCTCGACGACTTCGGCGTGGCCGAACAGCCGCTTCAGTATGGGATCCCTCACGAACGGGTGCCGGACTGGGGTGGACGTCGCCGGGGCGGCGGCAGGCAACCTCAAGGTGCGATGTGGCGGGGGGCGGATACATGGCGGGATGGGCGTGGGGGGCGGGCGGGTTGGCGCGAGCAAGACCGTCAACAAGCGGGTGCGTGCGGAGATCTGGCGCGAGTCGCCCCGCGGCTGCCCAGCGCTGGCAGGTTCGCCCCCTGATCCGGCGCTCTTCCCATCTTCTTCGTCCGGTTCTCACCTCCGAAGGGCTTACTGAGCGTGGCATTCCCCGATCAGCTCGATTTCCAGCCCCCGCAGTTGCTGCGTCTCGGGCCGACGATAACGCAAGTTCGGCTAGCTGTTCGGCTAGCCCTTGAACTCCGCCGCGAGTCTCCGTATCCTCTTGGCCATCGGCCACCTCGGTGACTCCTACTCCATGGTGAAATCCACCTCGACGACCCGTCAAAACTCTTCGACCACCCAATAGGATGCCGCACCGACACTTCCTTGAGCTGCGCACGGCGATTCACAAGCGGCTCCGAGTCCTTCGGCCTCCCGATTGGAAAGAGCAGATTGAGAAGTATCCGTGGCTATACGGAGCCCTCGGCGACCCCGGTGCCAAACGGATGTTCATCTGCGAGAATCCGTCCTTGGGAGCGCTCCAGAGGATCCGAGAGAGCCGTCTGGGCGGCCCACCCGACTTTGATACACAATGGACGGGTGATCCCGCAAAAAGCCACGACGAGCGCTTTCGTAAGGTGCTGTGCGGCCTCGGGTTGAAGGATGGAGAGATATGGGAGCGCGGTGGCTGGAGCTGCTACATAACGAACGTGATCAAGCAGGCGGCGTTCGTGCGCGATTGGAATGAGGCTACCCGGCGCGAGAAGAAGCCAACTGTTGGTGAGTGGAGTGAGATTCTCCAAATGGAGATCGACGCGGTCCGGCCGGATGTCGTCTTCTGTGTCGGCGGCGAAGCGCATTGGATGGTGAAGTGGCTTCGGGGCAACTCCGGGTTGCGGATTCCGGGGCGGGTCCATGGCATCTGGCACTACTCCGCCCGACAGAGCGACGAAGTGGTGGAGCGGAAGATGCGCGACGGTATCGAACCGTACCTGTAGGAGGGAGACGATCCGCGGCAGGCACTGCCAGCACGCGGGCAATACGCAGGACACGCCGGCCCTCCCGAAATTCGCCCGGCTTCCGGCTCAGACCGACCGCTCCCTGAAGAGGACGTGTATGGCGAGAGCTCGCTTTTCGGCGGGCGTCGCACCCTCGAGATCTCGGATGGCACGATTCGCCCTTGCCAGAACGGCCGCCACGTCACTCTTCGAGAAGCGCGTGTCCGGGTCATAGTCGGCCGTGTGCCTCATGGCCTGAATGACAACGATTGCCGTGGCAAAGCGGTGAATCGATGACGGCAGGCCACCGGGCCGTCGGCCCCTGCGGCATTGTTCGCGCACCTGCCGGTGCTGGAGGCTGCGATATACCCGCGTCCAACTCCTGTCTCGCGGCTTGGTCGCGCCGGCGAGCGCGTCGGCGGCGCAGTTCGCCAGCCAGTGGAACAGCGCGTAGTAGATGAGACTGACAGCGCATCGTAGGTCCACCTGGCGGGATGCCCCCGGGCGTGGCTGCTGGAGTAGCCGCGCGGCCGCGTCGAGCCAGTGTTCAGGATTCATCGCCCGTCCTCCGCCATCAGCTCTTCCAATTCCGCCCGCAGCTGATAGCGGAAGCCAGTGTCGATGAGCAGATCCTCTTCGAGCATCTCGTCATCCACCTGTCCCTCGAAATCCACGATTTCCCTGCCCCCGAACCTGGGCGGCATCTCGTCGAACACGAAGACGACGTCCACGATGTCGTATCCGTAGTTGTCCACGAATGGCTCGAGCGTCAGCTCTGCCTGGTGAGCGCCGAAATGGTCGGCGTAGGCGCGCTCCACGATGGTTCTGATTCTCGACAGACTCTCCTGGGGCACCATGTCGTCCCTCCCTGCGGTTCGAGGCGGGAGGAATCTAAGGCGGGGCGATCAGCGGCGCGTCATCGGGCCCTCATTTTGACGAGCCGTCGTCCGTCCGTCGTGCGTCTACTGGACCGGGCCGAGGCGGGCACCGGATCGTACGCCGCCGGTCGGCTGGTTGCCAGCAGAGCCCCCGTGGCGGTCGGCCCTGCGCGGCGAGTCACGCAGTCAAGCCGTCAGCGGGCTGCCACCAAGGTGAAGTGATTGGAGACCCGCTCCTCCAACGGAATCAGATCCCCCCACGGGGGGCCGCCCTCGTCGTAGGAGGACAGCGCGTCCGTCCACACGATCCTATGTGCGGTCGAATCGGTGCGCGGCAGGGTCAGGCGTGGCGCGCAGCTCCCGCCCGAGGTGCAACCCAAGACATCAACGAAACCCTGGTAGACCTCGTCCGGCTCGATCACGATGGGAGGGCTCAGGCAATCCAGCAAAATCGGAGACCAGTAGTAGATCCAATCACCGGCCGCCTCCACTTCCAGCTTGATCTCGAACCCGCCTCTGCAGTTGGGAAGGTAGACCTTCGAGCCGGTCCGGTTCGTAAAGCTGTACGGAATCGTCGTGCCGTACCAAGTGTGGCCTCCCCATTCCTCTTTCGTCAGCTCGAAGCTATCCCCGTCGGTAACGATGGCGGGCTCCTGCCCAACCGTGACGGTGGCCGTCCCATTCGCCGAGCCCGAAGTTGCGGTCACGGTGGTCGTCCCACTCGCCACTGCGGTGACCAGCCCGGAGTCGCTCACGGTCGCCACCGCGTCGTCCGAAGACGACCAGGTCACCTCCGCATCGGCGATGTCATCGCCATTCTCATCGGCGACCTTCGCTGTCAGCTGGATGGTCGCGCCCATGGCCAGGGTTTCCTCGCCCGGCGAAACGGTGACGCTGTCCGCGACCGGCGGATCGGTGCCGCACGCAACTGCCAGGAAGAGGGCGGCCGCGGCGAGAAGACCATTGCGGGAAGCAGCTAAAGAAGGCACGCCATTTCTCCTGTGGGAGGAGGTAGCGGGTCGTCAACGTAGCCGGAATGAAATCGCCCCGCAAGAAATGTGTGCTCCGGTAGACGCCTCCGGTCGCGGGAAGGAGGCCGGCGCTCTACCTTGAGTCACCCCAGAGCCGCCACAGCCTCCAAATACCTGGGACAGCCTCCCTGCCGGTCAAGGAGCCCCGTCATGTCAGACCGATTCCAAGTGATAGGGACCAGCTCGCTGCTCCCCGCAACGCTCACCATCCTGCTCCTCTCGTGCGGCGACGGTCCGGCCCCCGACGCCGGCACCGACGTCCCGCTTACCCCCACGACGGAAGACGTCTACACGGTCGGCGAGTACGCGGGCGAGGAGTGGGAGAACTTCACGAGAGTCGACAAGGTCGCCTTCGACGCCTCCGGGAACCTCCACATCTTCGACCCGGAGGCCAAGCGCATCGTGGTGGTCGACCAGGATGGGGACTTCCTCCACGAGATCGGTGGCCAGGGCGAGGGGCCCGGCGAGCTGAGCTACCCCTCTGGCTTCGAGATCCTCCGGGACGGCAGGATCGTCATCTACGACTTTCCCCGGACCTGGGAGCTCTACGATCCGCAGGGCGCATTCCTCGAGGACGTCACCTTCGACGTCTTCGCGGGAGCCCCGGGAAGCCTGCTCATGGCGCGGCCCGATGGCCGAATCGTTACCAGAGGGGAAGTGCGCATGATCCGGCCGGATCTGGGGAGCGAGGAGGTGGAGGACCCGCACCTTCGCGACATCGATCTCTTTGCCCTCGGGGACTCCGGCAAGGGGGTGCTCTACCGCGCCTGGGGCATGGAGCTTCTCGAGGTGGACGAGGAGCTGGTGGCAGAGAACGAGGAAGGACGGCGGGGGATGAGCGTCCAGGTGACCCGGATGCGCGCCTTCGAACCCGGGCTGCACCTCGGGATGCTCTCCGACGGGCGCCTCGCGGTCGTCGACTCGATGGGGTACCGGGTCAAGCTGATCGGGCTGGACGGGAGCGTAGTGGGTGCGGTCGAACGGCCGATTGCGCCGGAACCTGTGACCGAGGCGGTCATGGCGGCGGAGCGGGAGCGGCGCCGGGAGGCCTTCGAGGAACTCGGGGATATCCACATGGCGGGCCTCGCAGTCGGGGGGGAGCTCCGCGAGCAGATGAGGGCGAGCCAGCTGGCGCGGGTCGACGACATGGTCTTCACAGAAGTGATCCCCGCGATCGCAGGGATGGCGGTGGGCGCGGGAGACCTGATCTGGGTCGAACGGACCGGGCCGGGGGGCGATGGGCCGGGCCCGATCGACGTGCTGACCTCTGACGGGGAGTACATCGGAACGCTGCCGGCGGACGGCCCGCGGATCCCTGACGCCTTCGGGCCGGACGGGCTGGCGGCCTACATAGAGGCCGACGAGCTCGGCGTGCCGGTCGTTCGCGTGATCCGGCTGACGGGTATCGAGTCTCCGGGCTAGCCCGTGGACAAACCTCCCACGGCATTTTCTGTGAAACAACGCCAGCGAGCGCAGCGCGTTTCAGCCCCGCGGGGTGGCCGCTCGCGGCCATGGGAGATTCGAGCGGCGCTGCATCTCCGCTGGACCGCCCTGCTATCCTGTTGATAATGTAATCTACGCTTTACAATATGTAATCCGTGATTTACAGTTCTTGTCATTAGTGTCAGACGCCAGCAAGGACGGCATGAGGCATGTCAGTGCCAGCGCCGCTGGCTGGACTCCACCCGGTATAGCACATGGTCCCTCAGCCGGGAGGCCACGCCGAGCTCCAGGTAGGGCACCACGACCTTTCCGCAGGCGAGCTGGACGCGGAGGGTGGCGAGACCCTTGCGGGCTTGCAGCGGCGACTGGCTGACGGCGATGTCCTGCGCCTTGCGGAAGAGGAAGGCGTCGACCCCGCGGCCCAGGAAGCCGCTCCGGCTGGCCAGACCGTCGTCGTCGTGCAGGTAGCCCTGCCGGTGCCAGCGCACCCAGGCGATCAGGGCGGCGACTGGCATCGAGGCGAGCCAGACGAGGAGCGCGCCTAGGACCACTCCGCCCACGACTCCGCCCGGGAGCAACGGTTCGGCGGGAGCCATTAGTACCGCGACTAGGAACGGCAGCGATACGAGCGCCGTCGTCGAGCTGATCCGCAATGTGAGCGCCCGAACGTAGTGCGGCGAAACGCGCCTGAAGCCGGCCGTCTGCGGCAGGAGGCTCAGGCCGCGGCCCTCGCGACCGAAGAGCCGCGTGCGCAGATCCTCCGCCTCGGAGCCCCGGAGGAGCGGAACCTCGAGCACCTCCGCGACGTGCACCCCCTGCGCGTCGCCTCCCTGGCCGGGCAGAGTCGCGGCCGGCAGCGCCCTGAGCCGGTGTCGGCGGAAGAGGCGCATGACCAGGTTGTGGGAGAGCGAGAGCTGCTGGACCTTGCGCGTCTCGACCACGACCTCCCTCTGCGTTAGGAGCCCTGCTCGCGTGCGGTAGGCGGCACCCTCGCGCCAGAGCGTGAAGCCGTGGTAGCGGAGGAACGCCCCGGAGAGCACTATTGCCAGCCCGGCGAGCACGAGGCTGACCACAGCCAGCGCCTGAACCAGGCCGCTCGCACCGACGAACGCCTCGCTCGCCGACTCGAAGGTCGGGCGCAGCCTGTCTTCCGCGAAGTCCATGGACTGGCCGAAGAGCCCGAGAACCGCTGCCGCCACGACGAGGTTTCGGTTCGCGAGGCCGATGCGCACGATGTCGCCCGGGGAGAGCTGATGCACGACCTGGCCGAGGGACTCGGCGGGTGCCGAGGGCGGGCGGGCTACTCTCTCGGGTGATGCGACCCGACCGTCTCCTACCCCGCCTTCCGCGGCCTCTCCGGTCGGTCGGTGGGCGCGGATCCTGGTGCGCAGCTCGGCGGCGAGCTCTGAGGTGACCGACGGCAGCTGACCCTCGACGGCCGCCGACCCCGCCGTGTCCAGGCCCACCGTGACCAGTCCCAGAATCCTGTCGAGGAGGGATCGCTCCACGTTGATCCCCTGGACCCGGTCGAAGGGAAGATCGAGCGCGGTCCTCCTGGCGATGCCCTGGCGGATGTGGATCCGGTCCTCGTCGACCCGGAAGCGAAAGAACCAGTACCGCAGCACCCCGGCCGCGACGATGGCCAGGACCCCCGCCGGAATCGCCAGCGCGACCTGGGGGTTCCTCTCGATGAGGACGGCGAGTGCGCCGAAGGTCGCGATCAGCTGTATGATGTTGCGCGTGAGGGACCGGACCGTCCTTCCGATGAAGAAGGCGATCGCAAACGGGGATGTCCGCTGCCAGGCGCCGGGTGCGGAGGGGCTCAATCGGCCTCCGTCGAGCAGTCCGTGGATAATCTCGCGCGAGCACCGAGAGCGGCGAAGCGCCGGGCTGGCAAGGCGTGACGAAGGGGGAATAGCAGCGCTATTCGTCCGAGGAGCAACGCAGAGCGAAGCGGTCCAGCGGAGGTGCAGCTCCGCTCGAATGCCGTGGGAGGTTTGTCCACGGGCTGCTAGGGGTCACGGACGGGTGTGGCGGTTGCGCCCGGCGGCGGTGAGTCCGGTTCATCGCCCGGCTCGGCCGCCTCCGCCTCGATCCTCGTGGAGACGTAGGCGCGCAGACGTTCGGCGGTGTCCGCGCCGAGCCCGCGAATCTTGTGTCCTTCGGCGCCCGCGGGAAATACGGAGAGGTTGGCTAGCCCGAATCGCCTGTCCAGGAGCCCGCTGTCGACCTTGGTGTGCTGCACGCGGTTGAAGGGCACCGCGACGACCGAGCGCCAGAGGACGCCCGTCCTGTAGAGGATGTCGTTTTCGCGAACGACGTAGCCTCGCCGCGGCACAGCGATCACTGGCCAGACGATCGTCAGTGCGGCGAAGAGGCCGAGTCCCACGACGGCCGCCGGCAGGAGCCGGTCGGCGAAGATTCCCAGCGCCGCGGAGTCTCTGCCGGTCGCCAGAAGGTGGGCCGCGAAGCCGACGGCTCCGATCACCAGGGCGCGCACCACGGCGCCGAGCTGCAGGCGGCGGACGAAGCGCGGGTGGAGGGGATGCCAGTCGAGGTCGTCGGTGCCGGGGAGGGACTCGAGGGTCACTTCGGGGTTTGAGAACATGTGCGGGTAGCCGTGCAGCGGTGAGCCGGGACGAGCAACGTAGAACTTAGCCGCTCGCTCGTACCCGCACACCTCGGGAACGTTCCCCTCCAGTCAGGTATCGGCACTCGCCCGCACGAGTGGTCCGCTAGCTGCTGGTGTGGACCGCTTCGCCCTCGATCCGGCTGATCGGCGAGACGGGCGGTTTCCTGGAGATCCTGGAGGGTCTCGCCACCCGGTCGCGGGTGCGAGGTCCCGTCGTCCACGACGAGGGGCGCACGCCAGCAGCCCGCGGATCCCCCGTGTGTGGGCGGAGACGATCGAGCAGTGCATCCCATATTGAACAGGATGGCTTGCCCATATTATTCGATACGGCTAATATGGGACCATGAAGACCACCATCGATATTTCCGACGAGCTTCTCGCACGGGCCAGGCTCCATGCGCGCGTCGCCGGCGTCCCCCTGCGGGCCGTGGTTGCCGAGGGGCTCCGGCTCCTGCTGGAGGCGGACGAATCCGTGGAGCCCTACACGCTGCCCGACCTGAGCGTCGGTGATCCACGTGCGGACGACCCGCTCGAGGCCTACTCCTGGCAGGACCTTTCCGAAGCCGTCTACGAGCATCCGGGAGAGGGCGGGCGGTGATCGCGGTCGACACGAACGTGCTCGTCTACGCGCACCGCCGGGAGTCGGAGGTGCACGGCGCGGCTGCCGAGCTCCTGCGCTCCCTGGCGGAGGGCGCGCGCCGCTGGGCGATCCCCTGGCCCTGCTGCTACGAGTTCTTCGGAATCGTGACGAATCGCCGGATCTGGCGGGGGGCGGAGTCCTCTCCGCGCGAGGCCTTCGCCCAGCTGCTGGGGTGGACCGCATCGCCCTCGATCCGGCTGATCGGCGAGACGCGCGGCTTCCTGGGGATCCTGGAGGGTCTCGCCACCCGGTCGCGGGTGCGAGGTCCCGTCGTCCACGACGCGCGTGTGGCCGCGATCTGCCTGGCGCACGGGGTCGAAGCGCTCCTGACACGTGACCGCGACTTCGTTCTCTTCCCCGAGCTGGAGACACGGGACCCCTTCCTCTGATCGGTGGGGGGGTTCCCGCCAAGCTAGGCGAGCGGGTGGCAAAGCACGATGCGCTCGCCTACAGCACGATCCGCTAGCTTCTGGGAGACTGGCTACGGCGTCCGACCGCATCACATCCAAGGCCTATGGCGTCCTCACCCTTGCGGGAGCAGCCGCCTTCCTTCGGGGGCGGCTTCAGCGACACGGCCTTCACCGACAACCGCACGCGACTCCTCCATCGGTGGGTCCCCTGGATCGCTGGCTTCTCGGGATCCTTCGTCGAGGACGTGATCGTGGACTCGAGCTCCAACGGTCGTTCCCTCCACATTCTCGATCCGTTCGCTGGCGTCGGCACCACGCTAGTGGAGGCGCTCCAGCAGGGTCACTCCGCCACCGGCTTCGAGATCAACCCGTACGCGGCGCTCGCGAGCCGGATCAAGTGCCAGGCGACGGGCTTCGAGCTCGAGGAGCTCGACTGGGCCATCGCGCGAATGGAGGAGTTCGCCGAAGAGGAGGCCTGGCGCGCGACCCCGCCCGCCAGCGTCCCGCCCCCCGGATTCAGGAGCCGCGTCCCATTCTTCGGCGCCTCCATCGAGCCGCAGGTTCTCGCGTGCATGGACTTCATCCAGCAAGAGCCCGTGGGGTGGATTCGAGATGTGGTGCGGCTCGCTCTCGGCTCGGTCATGGTGGGATTCTCGAACTACTCGTACGAGCCCAGCCTCGGGACTCGGGCGGGCGCCGGAAAGCCGGACGTGGACCACGCGGACGTCTTCGCCGTCATGCGGGACAAGCTGGCGGAGATGCGCCACGACATCGCCGCCCTTCAGAGCCGCCTTGCCCGCCGTCGCCGGAGTCCCGCGGCCACCGTGCATCCATGCTCCTTCATGGAGAACGGCGGTCTCGTCGAATCCGGGACGGTGGACCTCGTCATCACATCCCCTCCCTACCTCAACAACTACCACTACCTCCGCAACACGCGTCCCCAGCTGTACTGGCTCCAGCTGGTCCGCGACATCTCCGACATCAGGGCGATCGAGCGACAGAGCTTCGGCCAGTTCTGGCAGACCGTGCGCTCAGGCCCCGAGGTTCCGCTCTCGCCCTCGCTGGCCGAGCTGGAGGAGAAGCTGCGTCGGCTCCGCAGGAGGAACGTCGATCGCGGCACCTACGGCGGGCCGGGGTGGGCCAACTACGCGGCGACGTACTTCAACGACTGCCAGCGGTTCTGTCGCACGCTCGCCCCGCTGATGCGGCCAGGCGGCAGACTGATGGTGGTGATCGGCAACAGCATCCTGCAGGGGATCGAGTTCCGGACGGACCGCCTATTCGCCGAGATCGCGGCGCTGGAGGGGTTCGAAGTCGTGGGGATCCACGAAGTGCGGAGCAAGCGCACCGGCAACAGCGTGGTGAACTCGGCGGTCCGTGTCGGCAAGGTTGCCCGGCCGACGCGGCTCTACGAGACGGCCGTCGAGCTGAGGGGGTGACCGGGTGGCCGCACCGCTCCCGGGGCGTGCGGTGGTCAGGCCCCGATACCGACGCTCGCACCCCGGTTGCCGGGGAGGAGGCCGCGCCGTAGCCTGGATCGACCGGGAAACCCCCCTTGATCTTGGAATGCGAACGGGACGGCCGCTTTGGGCGACTTGCTGACGCGACGTGAATGGCTTCGGACCGCCGGCGCCTCTGGCGCGGCGGTCGCGCTCGCCCCCGACCTCCTGGCAGCGCTCGGGAGGCCCGACCTGATCGTGCGGGCGGTGCCCTCGACGGGCGAGGAGCTGCCGATAGTCGGCCTGGGGAGCTCGGCCACCTTCAGGCGGGTGGCGGGGAGCGACGACACCAGTGCGCTGGCGCGGGTGCTCGGCACCTTCGTCGAGGAGGGCGCGCGGGTGTTCGACACCGCCCCGAGCTACGGCGACTCGGAGGAGGTGGCTGGGAGAATCGCCGCCGAGCTCGGAGTCTCCGACCGGATCTTCTGGGCCACCAAGGTGAATGTGGCACGGCGCGGCGGACCGGCCGACCCAGCAGCCGCCCGGGCCCAGATCGAGCGCTCCTTCGAGCATCTGGGGGTCGACACGATCGACCTGGTGCAGGTGCACAACCTGGGCGACCCGGCGACCCAGGTGCCGATCCTGGCCGAGCTGAAGGCCGCCGGACGCATCCGCTACATCGGGATCACCACCACCAGCAAGGGCCGCTACGGCGACCTGGCACGAGCGATGGCGGAATACCCCCTCGACTTCATCGGGATCGACTACTCGGCCGCCAACCTGAGCGCGGCCGACGAGATCCTCCCTCTCGCCCAGGAGCGGGGGATAGGCGTGCTCGTCTACATGCCCTTCGGGAGGGGCGCCCTCTTCTCCCGCGCCTCCGGCAAGGAGCCGCCGGAGTGGGCGGCCGACTTCGGGGCCCGGAGCTGGGCGCAGCTCTTCCTCAAGTTCGTGGCGGCGCACCCGGCGGTGACGTGCGTCACCCCGGCGACGAGCAACCCGAAGCACATGCTCGACAACATCGGGGCGGCGCGCGGACGCCTCCCCGACGAGGACGAGCAGGCGCGCATCCTGGAGGTTGTAGAGGCCCTCCCGCCAGCGCCCCGGCGCCGCCGCGGGTAGCAGCCTGCCCCCTAGCAGCCCGTGGACAAACCTCCCACGGCATTCGAGCGGCGCTGCATCCCCGCTGGACCTCTTCGCTCGCCCGTCCATGCTGTAACCTTTGCTTTACAATATGTAATCTAGGGTTTACAGAATCCGTACCCGTGGCTTCGTTCTTCGTTGCTCCTCGGGCCGGTAGCGCTGCTACCAACCCTTCGTCGCGCCTTGCCAGCGGGGCGCTTCGCCGCTCTCGGTGCTCGCGCGAGATTATCCACGGGCTGCTATCCCACCACCCCCCTCAGCGCGGCCAGGTGCTCGTCGCTGAGCCCGTGCATCTCGAACGTCGCCACCCCGGCCGCCCCCTCCTCCCGCGCCACCGCCACCGCCCCGGCGAGTTCGGCCGGCTCCAGCGACGGCAGGTAGAGTCCCGCGTGCAGCGGCGTTCCCGGACGCGGCCCTCCCTCCCCGCCGCCGCCCGCAAGCGCGGCCACCCCCTCGCGCACACACTCCCCGATCCAAGCGATGTCCTCCAGGTAGAACCCCTGGTAGAGCATGGGGAAGAACCGGTCGAGCGGCCATTCGTCCCACGATTGCCGCACCAGCCGCCGCGCGACCGCGGGCGTCGGGAAGACCGCCGCGGTGATGGGTTTGTGATGCTCGTGCACCGCCGGGGCCAGCTCCCGCACCGCCCCGGTCACGCTCTCCCAGCGGAAGCGCCGCCACGCCTCGTCGGCCTGGGGGTCGGGGATCTCGAGCGGGTCGCGGCCATCGAGCGCAGCGAAGCGCTCGCGGCATACATCGCAGTAGCAGAAGTCGAACTCCGGGTGCTCGACGTCCTGCACGAGGTTGTACCGCTCCCAGAGTCCCCTGGGCAGGATCACGTCGCAGTGGCGCACGTAGTCGAGGTGGACGCCATCCACGCCCGGGTTCGCCGCCAGCTCCCCGACGCGACGACTCAGGTACTCGCGCACCGGCGCGCGCGACGGGCAGACCCACCTGTAGTAGTTGACGTAGGGCGGCTTCTCGAGCGACGACTCGAGGTTGCGACTTACTGTGAACCACTCGGGGTGGTTCTCCTGCGCCCACTCGTCGCCGTTGCGGTTCATCGTCCAGAACCAGCGGTGGTACTCGAGCCCCTCCGCGCGGGCGGCCCCGGAGACGAGCTCCACGTCCCCACCCCCGACCAGCACCGCGCGAAAGCCCGCCTCGCGCAGCCGGGCGAAACGGCGGCGCCACTCGTCGGCGTCGTACTCGCGGTTGCCGTGTACCCAGCTCCAGAGGCTGAAGTCGCCGCCCCGGCCGGACGCCGACGCGCGGCTGGCAAGGGCGGATGTCACCGTGGACCCCCCAGCCAACGCCGCCGCCGCACCCGCCGTCTTCAGGAAGTCCCTGCGTCTCACCGCTCCGCCCCTCCGGTGAAGCGCACGGTCCCCCACATCTCGGGGATGTGCATGTTGATCTCGCCCTGCGGCGACCACACCCAGTTGTGCTCCGGGTGCCGGTCCCCAGGGCTCGGCTCCCGCGCCCTCCGGTATCCGCCCGGCACGACGCCGACCGGCCACTGCACCCGCGAGAAGTTGATTCGCCACTCGTCTCCGGCCCGTGGTCCGGCGCCCGGTTCGTGCCGGCCCTCCTCCGCGGTCGCGTACCGGTCCGTCTCCCTGGGATCGTCCTCGGCCGCGCCCCCCTCGGGCGGCCTCAGCGCCGACCACGGGATCGCGATCTCCACCGTCCACCCCCGGTCCTCGTCGGAGGGGTCGTTCAGGGTGCCGTCGAGCGCCACCGCCGTGCGCAGCCCCGCCATGTCCCACCCCACGTCGGCCTTGCCCTTGCGGTCGTACGGCCGCGGCAGGAAGAGGTCGAACTCGGTGCCCAGCGCGTTGATCTCGAGCTCGTAGTAGTCGAGCGCGTCCCCGTCGGGGTCGATGAAGACCTCGAAGTCGTGCTCCCAGTAGAGGATGGCGTCGCGCTCGGCGAGTGTGGCCCAGAGGTGGGGCTCCTCCAGCTCGGCCGCGATGTAGAGGTGGCCCTCGTCCCAGACGATCTTGGCCCGCGTCTCCCAGCTCGGTTCGGGCCAGCCTTCGCCCCGGATGTCGATGAAGGGCCCGGTCCAGGGGGCCGCGCGCCAGGCCGCATCGTCGAGAGAGCCGTCGATAGCGGGCGGGGATGCCACGCTTGGGGCGTCGTAGCTCCGTGGTTCGGCGGGCAATTGAGCGAGGGCATCAACCGCTGGCGCGCCGCTTAGGCCCACCGCGACCGCCAACCCCAACAGCCCACGGAACCAGCCCCTGCTGCACTCGGCTGGCGATGCATCGATGCGGAACCAGCGCAATGTCCCGATCATACTGTAAACTCGACTTTACATAATGTCATGTTTACTTCACATTTCCGCGCGACAGAACCGGCCTGAGCGAGCCCCCAATGTCCGTTGACCGGCGGGGCCGCGCAACCTGGCAGCCCGTGGACAAACCTCCCCCGGCATTCGAGGCGCGCTGCATCCGCGCTGGAGCGCTTGACCATCCACCCCTCGCGCCCCATGTTGCCCGCGACCCCACTCCCGCCGGAGACAACCCACCAAGGAGAACCCCAATGGAATACACCCCGGGCCAGGACTGGTACAAGCGTCTTCACTGGCAGGTATTCATCGCAATGGTCGTCGGCGTCCTCATCGGATACTCCCCGGCCGGAGGATTCTTCGCGGAGAACTTCGGCTGGCTCGGCACCCTCTTCATGCGCCTCCTGAAGATGATCATCGTGCCCCTGGTCATCACCTCCATCATCGCGGGGGTGGCCTCCGCCGGAGGCGGGCGCGTGGTGGGCCGGATGTTCGGCAAGACGCTGACCTACTACATGGTGTCGAGCTTCCTGGCCGCGCTGACCGGGCTGATCCTCTTCAACCTCTTCAGTCCGGGACGCGGCTACCCGATCACCGACACCGGGACGGAGCCCCCCGACCTCGCGGTCCCCGATTCCTTCAAGGACCTGCTCCTGGACATCGTGCCCACCAACTTCCTGGGCGCGGCCTCGGCTGGCGACATGCTGGGCATCATCTTCTTCTGCATCGTCTTCGGCGTGGCGGTGACGACGTTGCCGGAGGGCCCCCGCACCAAGGTGACCGGCCTGGTCGACGCGCTCTTCAGGGCGATGATGGCGCTGACGCGGGGCATCATCAAGCTGCTCCCGATCGGCGTATTCGCCCTGATGGTCACCCTGGTCTCCGGGACGGGCCTCAAGGCCTTCGGCAACCTGGCGCAGTACGCCGCGGCGCTGGGCACCGGTCTCGGCATCCACTTCTTCATCACGCTGCCCCTGCTCCTCTACTTCTGGGCGCGCGTCTCCCCCTGGAAGCACGCGATGAACATGCGGGAGCCCCTCCTGGTGGCGTTCTCGACGAGCTCCTCGGCCGCCACCCTGCCCGTCACCCTGACGACCGTTCGGAAGAAGGTCGGCGTGTCGGACCGGGTGTCCTCCTTCACGCTGCCGATGGGCGCCACCGTCAACATGGACGGAACCGCGGTCATGGAGTGCGTGGGGGCGCTCTTCATCGCGCAGGCGCTTGGAGCCGACATCGGGTTCATGACCCAGGTCGTCGTCGTCTTCACGGCGCTGCTCGCGTCGATCGGCGCCGCCGCGGTCCCATCCGCCGGCCTGGTGGTGATCTTCATCATCCTCGGCGCGATCGGGATCGGGGACAATCCCGAGGCGATGCTGATCGTGGGCGCGATGCTCTCGATCGACCGGCCCCTCGACATGGCCCGCACCGCCGTCAACGTCTACAGCGACTCGTGCGCGGCGGCGGTGGTCGGGAGGTGGGAAGGCGAGGAGGGGATCGACGCGGAGATACGGACGTAGCAGTCCGCGGACAATAGAGCTCGCCGAGGCCCTCCCGGCGGTGCCCCGGAGGCGCCTCGGCTAGCCGCCTGCCGGAAACGGGGAGGGGGAGCGCGCTGCAAATGCTCGAACGGGGGGTGCCGAGGGCCCATCTGCGCAACGTAGGCGGTGCCGTGCTTGGGTGGGTCGTGATGGCCATCTGCGTCACGGCACTCATGATCGGGCTCTTTGCGCTCCTCGGTCCCGATCGGGTGTTTCGGCCCGGCGGCCTAGAGCCCACTCCGGCGTGGCTGGTCGCGTCTATCGCGATCGGCCTAGCGGCTGCGGTCGCGGGCGGCGCCGTCTGCGCCAGGGTCGCGACCGACCGGCGAGGCGTGCTCATGCTGATCGCCCTCGTAGTGGTCCTTGGAGTTGCGGACGCGCTCGCCCAGAGGCCTCCGCCCGAGGTGACGGCCCCCGAGTTGGTCGGCTTTCTCGAGGCCTTGGGTTCGGCCCGGCCGCCTGCGTGGATCTCATGGCTCAATCCGCTCCTGGGTGCGGTGGGCACCCTCGTTGGCGCGGGGATCGCCGGCTCGCGGGGCGACGGTCGGTAGCGGAGGTTGCCGGCTGGCGGGGGTGGGTTGAAAGGGCGCCAGCTAGACCGGTCGATCGCAGAGGGTCCGGTTGGGCGCGCCGTCTGGCGGCTCGCGTGGCCGACGATGCTCCAGAATGTCATCGGGGGCGCGCAGGGGATCGCGGACCATGCGATGGTGGGCCACTACGTGGGGCACGCCGGCAACGCCGCGATCGGAGTGTCGTGGCAGATCTTCCTCGTGGTCCAGGTATTCCTCGGGTCGCTCTTCACCGGAATGGGCGTGCTGGTCGCCCGCTACGCCGGAATGAACAGGCCGGAGGCGGTGAACAGGGTGGTGGCCCAGACGCTAATGACCGCGGCATGCCTCTCGTTCGCGGTGCTCGCCCCGCTGGGGTACCTGCTGGCGCCCCGGCTCCTCGAGCTGGTGAACGCCGCACCGGTGGTGCAGGCCGACTCGCTCCCCTACATCCGCACGATGTTCATCTTCAGCTTCGGGATGCTGGTCTTCTTCATGCTCGGCGGGGCGCTCCGCTCCGCCGGAGACGCACGGACGCCGCTGCGTCTCGGGATCTGGATGACCGCGCTGAACGTCCTCGCCAGCGTGATCCTGATCCGGGGGCTCGGTCCGATCCCGGGCTTCGGGACTCTGGGCGCGGCGCTCGGCACGGCCCTGGCAAGCTGGGTGGTGGCGCTCGGGGCCGCCTGGGCGCTCTTCCGGGGCCGCTGGGTGATACGCCTCCGTCCAGGGTCGGACTGGCGGCCCGATCCGGCGATCATCCGCCAGCTCTTTCGCTTCGGAATTCCGACCGGCATTCAGGGGGTGGCGATGAACGTCGGCGGAGTGATCCTGCTGCGCTTCATCGGCTCGCTTCCCGACAGCGCCGAGGCACAGGCAGCGTACGCGGTTGGCTACACCCAGCTCTTCTCGCTGGTCACCTGGACGTCCGTCGGGCTGATGGCAGCTACGGCGGCGGTTTCCGGCCAGAGTCTGGGCGCGAGACGGCCGGAGCGGGTGGCGCTGGCCGTCCGAGCCACCTCCCGGATCGGCCTAGGTGTGGGGGCCGGCGTGGGGTCCCTCTTCCTCCTGGCACCCGGCTTCCTCCTTCACCTATTCGGAATGGACGATCCGGTTGCCCGAGCGATCGGCAGCGAGCTGCTCGCCTTCCTGAGCGTCTCCGGGGTCTTCGTGGCGGTGGCGCTCACCTACAACGGGGCGCTGCAGGGCACCGGCGACACGCGGGGCGCGATGTACATATCGCTCGTCTCGCAGCTGGCCCTCCCGCTCGGCGTATGCTGGGGGGTGCAACAGGTGGCGACCCTCCAGTCCCACCACGTCTGGACGGCGATCCTCCTTGGGCACGTCTCGCGCTGTCTGCTGGGAATAGGGCGATTCCGCCAGGGACACTGGCGGCGAATCGAGGTGGAGTAGCGCTCGGAGGCCGGCGGAAGTCCCGGCGCATGGGACCGTACGGCACTCCAGGGGCGCTCGCTGACTAGTGACCGATCTACATTGGGCCGCCGACGCGGGCCAGACGGCCCGAGATCTCGCGCAGGCGCAGCCACCCCTGGAAGTAGAGGGGGAGCATCATCATCGACTCCATGAATTGGAAGACGTACATGACCACGGCGAAGACCGAGCCGTACTCCGGCGAGTCGTGCACGGATGCGCCTACAGAGAAGACGAGTAGCGCGATCATGAAGACCCAGTTGATCCCGTAGTTGGCGGCCTCCAGGTCCGAGAGGCGGATGTTCCAGCGCATCATCCTCCGCAGATGCGCGCCGAGGTGCCGGGGGTCGGAGCTGTGAACCGCGTCGACCTGCCGCTCGTGCTCGTCGTTCAGCCCCTGGTTGTAGCGGATCGTGAGGCGGCCGGTCAGCGTGTAGAGGACCGTGGTCGCGGCCGCCGTAACCGCGCACGCCACGAAGACCGAGGTGTTGAGGGTGGCCACTATGGCGACCGTGCCGATCAGACTGAGCACGCTGACGACCAGCTCCGGGAGCGAGTTCTCGAAGAATTCCACCACTTCGCGCAGCATCCCCAGACGAGCCGTGCGGGTCGAGGTGCTCTCCTCCCTGGCCGCGTCGGCCATCTCCTCGCCCAGTGTGGCGTAGATCGAGGCGTAGGCCCGGCTGTCGACCAGGCGCCTGAGCACCGCGATCCCCATCGTGGCGACGCCGAGCACCGCCAGCTGCTGAAGACCTTGCGCCGAGCCGACGAGGACGCTGTCGATCGCGCGGCCGATGACGAGGGGGAAGAGGATCCACCCGAGCGTCTCGAGGACGACGAGCGCCAGGGTGAGGGCCAGACGCCCCCGGAAGCGCTTGATCAGCGCGTGCAATCGTCCCCCGGACTAGCAGCCCGTGGACAAACCCCCCACGGCATTCGAGGCGGGGGGCAGCCGCTACAGGCGGTAGGATTCGTCCGGCGGGCGCTCGGCGCTGTCGCCGGGCTCGATCTGCCCCGGACACTGAGGAGCACTACCCGGCGGGGGCTCGGCAGCGTCGGAGACTGCCAGACGATTCGCTCCGAGAATTAGGCATATCGACAGGACCAGCCCAAGGGTGGCCTGAAGGCGATTGAAGCGCTGCGCCAGACGAACTGTCCTCATCTTGATCCCCCTTAGGATCCACTCTTCGAACGATCTCTTCGCCTACCACGATACGAATTCGCAAGAAGCGTGCCAGCCAGCCGCAGAGGCCGTCCGCGACGCCCTGGGCGCGTCCTGCCCTCCTCGTCGCGCCAGCAGTCATCTATTCGGCCTGTCTCGTGCCCGTAGAGACGGTTCCGGGAGGTGAAGGGGTTGCAACGGGGTAGCCGTGCGCTTGGCCACTCTCGGTGCTCGCGCGAGATTACCCGCGGACTGCCAGGCACACGAACGAAGCAGCTCCCAAGGAGGCCATCGACCGTGGGTAGATGTAGAGGTTGTCGGGCGGCGGCGGTACGCGCGCCGAGCGACGCCGTAGGGACGCTAGCAGCCCGTGGACAAACCTCCCACGGCATTCGAGCAGCGCTGCATCTCCGCTGGACCGCATTGGCCGCCTGTCCGTACTGTAACCTAGGCTTTACAATATGTAATCCATGGTTTACAATGCCAGTGTCCCTAATGTCGCTCTGCGTTGCTCCTTGGGCCAGTAGCGCTGCTACCAGCCCTTCGTCGCGCCTTGCCAGCGGAGCGCTTCGCCGCTCTCGGTGCTCGCGCGAGATTATCCACGGACTGCTCGCGCTCCTCGCGCTCCTGCTCTCGTCCGTACCAGCGGGGGGACAGGGATTCGCTTCGGCACAGGAGGGCCAAGGGGACGGCATGGACGGTATCGTGCTGGTGGAAGGAATCCGGGTCGGGCACTTCACCTATCCCGACGACCCGACGGGGTGCACGGTCGTCATCGCCGACGGCGGGGCGGTTGGCGGAGTGGATGTGCGGGGTGGGGCTCCCGGCACCGTCGAGACGGACCTGCTGGACCCGGTGAACACCGTCTCGAGGGTCGATGCGGTCTTCCTCTCGGGGGGGAGCGCATTCGGGCTCGATGTGCGCCGCGGGGTGATGAGGCATATGGAGGAGGTCGGCCAGGGGTTTCCGGTCGGTGCCAGCGGGGTGGTCCCGATCGTGCCCGGTGCGATCATCTTCGACCTGGGCGTGGCGGGGAGTCGGCGCCCGGGGCCTGACTGCGGCTACGAGGCGGCCACGCGTGCGACTGGCGGAGCCGTCGCCGAGGGGAGCGTTGGCGCCGGCGCCGGGGCGACGGTCGGCAAGATGCTGGGGATGGAGTGGGCGATGAAGGGTGGGGTGGGCACCAGCGCGGTGACGCTCGGGAGCGGACTGGTCGTCGGTGCCCTGGCCGTGGTGAATGCGGTGGGCGACGTGGTCGACCCCATGACGGGCGCGATCGTCGCGGGTGCGCGGACGCCGGAAGGGGGCTTCGCCGACGCGCGGCGCATCGTGCGGGGCGAGTATCAACCCGCACACCCCGGTCAGAACACGACCGTGGCCGTAGTGGCCACCAACGCGAAGCTCGACAAGGCCCAGGCCACCAAGGTGGCGCAGATGGCCCACGACGGTCTGGCGCGGGCGATTGTTCCGAGCCACACGCCAAGCGACGGCGACACCGTGTTCTCCCTCGCAACGGGGACTCTCGCCGACGCCGCGAACGTCGGCCAGGTGGGTGCCCTCGCGGCCGAGGTGCTGGCGGAGGCGATCGTGCGAGCCGTCCGAAGCGCGCGCGGCCTGCCCTCGCTCCCAGGAGTGCAGGAGCTGGAGTCAGCCGCCAGGTGAACGGCGCGCTGCTCGGGCTGCTGGCGTATGTGGCACTGATCACGGCGATCGGCCTCGCGATCGGCCGCCGCGTCTCCGGAACCCGCGACTTCTTCGTCGCCGGGCGCTCGCTCGGCCCGGGGCTCCTCCTCGCCACGCTGCTGGCCGCCAACATCGGCGCCGGGTCCACGGTCGGCGCGGCTGGACTGGGGTACGAGAACGGCATTGCCGCCTGGTGGTGGGTCGGATCGGCGGGCGTCGGCACCCTCGTGCTCGCCTTCTGGCTCGGGCCGCGCCTCTGGCGGGTGGCGCGCGAGCACTCGCTCCGCACGGTGGGGGACTACCTGGAGCTCCGCTACGGGCCCTCGGTGCGGGCGGCGATGGCGGCGCTCCTCTGGCTGGGCACGCTGGCCATCCTGGCCGGACAGCTGATCGCGATGGCGTGGATCCTGGAGGTGGTGGCCGGGGCGCCCAAGTGGCTGGGGGCGGTGGTCGGGGGTGTGGTCATGACCGTCTACTTCGTCGCCGGGGGGTTGCTGAGCTCCGCGTGGGTCAACCTCGTGCAGCTCGTGGTGCTGATCGTCGGATTCCTGATCGCGGTGCCGCTTGCGATCGACGGCGCGGGCGGGGTGGGGGCGGTGGCGGAGAGTGCCCGCTCCGTCGAGGGACACACCGACTTCATGGCGAACGGCAGCTCCGGGTGGATGTACCTGATCCTCCTCGCCCCTGCCTTCATCGTCTCTCCCGGAATACTGCAGAAGACCTTCGGTGCCCGCGACGAGCGCGCTCTGCGCCTGGGCGTGGCCGCGTGCGGGGTGGCCCTCATGCTCTTCGCGATTCTGCCTCCTGTGCTCGGGATCGTCGCGCGCACTGTGGCGCCGGGTCTCGAGAACGCCGAGACCGCGCTGCCCGTCATCCTCACCGAGGGCGTGCCGGCGTGGGTCGGGCTGCTGGGGCTGGCGGCGGTGCTCTCCGCGGAGATCAGCTCGGCGGACGCGATCCTCTTCATGCTCTCCACCTCGCTCTCGAAGGACCTCTACAAGCGCTTCCTGCGGCCGGACGCGTCGGACCGCGACACGCTCAGGGTGGCGCGTCTCGCGGCGATGGCGGGCGGCCTGGCGGGGGTGGTGCTGGCGGTCGCGATACCGAGCGTCGTCGGAGCGCTCGTGATCTTCTACTCGCTGCTGGGCGTAAGCCTATTCGTGCCGGTCGTTGCGGGGCTTCATTCGCGGAGGCCGTCGTCGGTCGAGGCGCTCGCCGCCGCCGGGGCCGGGGTCGTCGCGCTCCTGGTGGCCCGCGCTCACGGGGCGGAGGGGTGGCTGCCGCCGTCGGCGTGGGGTCTGGCCTTCGCGGCCGTCGCCTTCGGTGCGGTCTTCGCGGCGCGGAGGGTTGTGGGGTCGGTGCGTCGATGAGCACCCCGACGGACCGCCCCTCCATCTGCGTCTCGCTCCCCGATGGCCGCGAAGTCGCTCTCCCCGAGGGTGCCACCGCCGCGGATCTGGCCGCCGAGATCGGTCCGGGGCTGGCCCGCGCGGCGCTCGCGGCGACTGTGGGCGGCGAAGTCCGCGACCTCTCGCGCCCGCTCCCCGACGGCGCCGATGTCCGGCTGCTGACCGAGCGCGACCCGGAGGCGCTGGGCGTGCTCCGCCACTCCGCCGCCCACGTCCTCGCGACCGCTGTGCGCGAGCTCGTGCCGACCGCCGGGATCGGCTTCGGCCCGGCGATCGACGACGGCTTCTACTACGACTTCGACGTGCCCGAGCCGTTCACACCGGACCAGGTCGCGGCCATCGAGGAGCGCATGGCCGCCGTGATCGAGGCCGATCACCCCTTCGAGCGCCAGGTGGTGTCGCGCCAGGAGGCCCGCGACCTCTTCTCGGACGACCCGCTCAAGCTGGAGCGCCTGGGCGAGATCGGCGACGACGAGGAGATCACCGTCTACCGGGACGGACCCTTTTTGGATCTTTGTCGCGGCCCCCACGTTCCCTCCACCGGCCGCCTCAGGCACTACCGGCTGCTCAGCGCCGCCGGGGCCTACTGGAGGGGCGACGAGCGCCGCCGGATGCTCCAGCGCATCTACGGCACCGCCTTCTTCCGCGCCAAGGAGCTGCGCGCCCACCTGCACCGCCTGGAGGAGGCGAAGAAGCGCGACCACCGCGTTCTCGGCAAGCGCCTCGACCTCTTCTCCGTCCAGGAGGAGGTGGGTCCGGGTCTGGTCCTCTGGCACCCCAACGGCGGCCGCGTCCGGCGGATCGTCGAGGACTTCCTCCGCGAGTCCCTGGTTGCGCACGGCTACGAGCTGGTGTACACGCCCCACCTGGCCAGCGAGGAGCTCTACCGGATTTCGGGGCACCTGGATGTCTTCTCCGAGGACATGTTTCCCGCCATGGAGTCCGGCGGCGACCGCTTCCGCATGAAGCCGATGAACTGCCCGCATCACTTCATGATCTACCGCTCCCAGGTGCGCTCCTACCGGGATCTGCCCCTGCGCTTCGCGGAGCTCGGGACCTGCTACCGCTACGAGCGCTCGGGGACGCTGCACGGCATGCTGCGGGTGCGCTCCTTCACCCAGGACGACGCCCACATCTTCATCCGCGAGGACCAGATCGCCGACGAGTACAACCGGCTCCTGGATCTGGGCGACTACCTGCTCAGGGTCTTCGGCTATGAGTACCGCACGGCTCTCTCCACCCGCCCCGAGAAGGCGATCGGCGACCCGGCGGTGTACGACGCGGCCTCCGACCGGCTGGCGGAGGTGCTCCGGGACCGAGGTCTCGACTTCGAGATCGACGAAGGGGGCGGCGCCTTCTACGGCCCCAAGGTGGACATCCTGGTCACCGACGCCCTCGGCCGCGAGTGGCAGGGGGGGACCTTCCAGCTGGACTTCCTGATGCCGGAGCGCTTCGGCCTGGAGTACGTGGGCCAGGACAACCGCCGCCACCAGGTGGTGGTTGTCCACAGGACGCTCCTGGGCTCGATGGAGCGCTTCGTGGGCGGGCTGATCGAGCACTACGGCGGCGCATTCCCCCTCTGGCTCGCCCCGGTGCAGGTACGTGTCCTCCCCGTCTCGGAGCAGTGGGAGGGATCTGCCGCCGAACTGGTCGCCCAGCTCTCCGCGGTCGGCCTCCGTGTCGAGCTCGACCAGCGCGATACGCTGGGGTACAGGATCCGGGCCGCCGAGACGATGAAGGTGCCCTACATGGCGATAGTGGGGGAGCGGGAGGCGGGGGCGGGCACTGTCGCGGTGCGGGCGCGCGGCGCCAGGCGCAAGCAGGTGGCGATGGAGCGCGGCGAGTTCGTGAGCCGTCTCGCCGACGAGGTGGAGAGGCGGGTGTTGTAGGCGAAGTCACTGTGCGGACACCGGGTCTCGCCCTTGTTATCCAAGTCAGGTGGCCCGACTAGCAGCCCGTGGACAAACCTCCCCGGCATTCGAGGCGCGCTGCATCCGCGCTGGACCGCTTCGCTCTGCGTTGCTTCTTGCACGAATAGCGCTGCTATTCGCGCTGCGAAGCGCCTTGCCAGTGAGGCGGCCCGCGAACCGGACCCCGACGGCATTCGCCCGGCGGAGCATCCCCGCTGGGCCGCTGCGCTCTGCGTTGCTCCTCGGACCAATAGCGCTGCGGCTATTGGCCCTTCGTCGCGCCTTGCCAGCGGGGCGCTTCGCCGGTCTCGGTGCTCGTCCGGGCCCGTCCACGGACCGCCGGCGCAGCGCCCCTCCCGGTGCTCGGGCGAGATTATACACGGACTGCTAGCGCTAGTCGGCGCTCGAGTCGGCAGGGCCGCTTGGGATCGAGCCCCACAGGGGGGCTTCGTGGATGACCTAGGCCGGGATAGGGGAGGTGCTACGAATGAGAATGACGATTGGCGCAGCCAGGAGCGGTTCGGTCCCCCAGGTGTTGGAAGAGGATGCCCGTCGCCCAGCTCCGTTCGGTGGCGCTCTCGGAAGCGAATACGATGTTGTGCTGGATCGGGCCGGGGAGCGTCTGACCGTCAAGCTCGTGCGCGCCAAACGCCCCGAGGAGGTCGGCGAACCCGTCACGAAGGCGCCCATGGGCAGTCCGGCAGAGTGGAAATGCCCCGACAGAGCACCGTAGCCTAGCCCCTTCGCGACCGTTGGCGTCGTGGCGTGACTGCATTGGTGCCAGGGCTGCTGTCCTGGCAGCCTTCGCGTGGCTGGCCAGCTGCGACTCGTCCTCCGCCGCAGGTGTGCAGGTCAGCACCCTCGGCGACGGCCGTACCCTGGTGTCGAGCCCCGACGAACCGCTAGCGGGTCGCGCACGTCCGATACTGGTCGAGGAGATGCGAATCGGGTCGCTGGATGGGCCTTGCGACGCCTTCGGCAGAGCGTTCTCCCTTGCTGTTGACGATGCAGGGCGAATCTACGTGGCGGATTTGATGTCGTCCGAAGTGACGGTCTTTTCGCCGGCCGGTCAGTGTATTCGAACATTCGGCGGGCGTGGCGAAGGCCCAGGGGAATTCGGCATGCTGGCGGGAATCGCCTGGCAGCCCCCCGGATATCTGTGGGCCATCGATGCCCTCAGCAGCAAGATGACGGTGTTCGATTCGCTCGGTGTTCCCCTGGCCACCCACCGGGTCGGGGACGGCCGCAGCGCCGGCCTCCCCTGGCCGATGTGGGTGGACTTCCAGGGGAACCTTCACCTTTGGGCCTCTGGGCGGAATGCCATCACCAAGTTCGGGTCCGGTCCGGAGCTCGTCCCACTCGACAGCGTGTCGATCCCGGCACTCCCCCGGGCAGGTGGCAACGTGTCCGAGCGGCGGGTGCGCGAAGGGGTGACAACCATCGTTGGCATTCCGCACTCCCCCAGCATCAGCTTCACGATCGATCGAGAGGGCCAGCTCTGGCTCGTGAACACATCGTCGTTCGACCTTCACGAGACTACCTATGCCGGAGACACGTTGCGGACGGTGCAGCTACGCCGCACACCCTCCCCGCTCGTGGGGCGTGAACGGGACAGCATCGCCGCCGCCACCGCAGTCCCCAGCCACAGGCTGCCGAGGAGCAAGCTCATGCTGGAGAAGATCCATGTGGCTGCCGACGGATGGGTCTGGGTCGAGCCTCGCGAGACGCCCACCCGCGCCTGGGACGTCTTTGACGAGCGTGGCTACTACCTGGGACCGGTCATACCCCCTGTGCCGATCGAGACAAAGCCGTTCCCGATATTCGGAGCAGGGTCCATCACGGCGGTAACCGAGGATGAACTCGGGGTCCAGTACATCGTGCGGCTAGTGCTCACGCGGGGATAGCCCCCGACAATGCCTTGATCAATCTAGTCAGACCAGTTAGACTAGAGTCGGCCACCGCCCCCCCGGCATCGCCCCCTGCCCAGCACCGCTCCCCAGCCGCCGTCAATCCAGGAGCCGACAACCGACCCCCAACGCCGACCACCCCTCATGCCGCCGACCTATTCCACCTACGACGCGAAGGCGAAGTTCTCCGAGGTCATCCGACTGGTCCGCGAGGGGACCTCCGTGACGATCACCTACCGAGGCGATCCCGTGGCCGAGGTCTGCCCGATCGAACCCAGGGAGCGGAGCATCGAGGAACGCTTCGATGATCTCGTCAGGAGGGGAATCATCTCCCCGGCGGAGAATCCGGAGGCGCCGCTCGTTCCGGGGGAGCGCCGGATCCCCGGGGCCTTGGAGGACTTCCTCGCGCACCGGCATCGCGAGCTGTGATCGGCTACATGGACACGTCGGCCATCGTGTCGCTGGCGTTCGACGAGGAGGATGCGGAGAGAGTCGCTCGTGCCCTGCAAGGGGTGTCGCGGCTGGTGTCCTCGAATCTTTTGGAGGCTGAACTACGCTCGGCGTGCAGCCGCCGCGGCTTCGCCTTCCCGGACGCCCTGGTCTCGGCGCTGCACTGGATCCATCCGCGACGCCCGCTGACCGGGGAGTTCAGGGTGGCGACGCGGGCCGGGAGTCTGCGCGGCGCCGACCTGTGGCATGTGGCGTGTGCGCTCTGCCTTTCTGCGACCGCCTCGGACCTTGCCTTCGTCACGGTGGACCTCGATCAGGCGAAGGTGGCCGCCCGGCTGGGATTCCGAGTGCTGCCGCCCTAGCAGCCCGTGGACAAACCTCCCCCGGCATTCGAGGCGCGCTGCACCCGCGCTGGACGCTTCGCTCTGCGTTGCTCCTCGGACCAATAGAGCTGCAGCTATTGGCCCTTCGTCGCGCCTTGCCAACGGAGCGCTTCGCCGCTCTCGGTGCTCGCGCGAGATTATCCACGGACCGCTAGGCACGAGGGTCGTGGCTGCACATGACGAGGTTGTGGCGGCGGGCAGACCGCTGGCAGGCCGCGCGATCGTCGACGGAGATTTCCCCTGCGGTGCCGGGCACAATATTATCCGACATGGCCAAGTCCTACATTCCGCTCCTGATCATCTTCGGGGTCACCGTGCTGAACGCCGTCGGGATGGCGGCTGCCTCGCACATCCTCAACCCGAGGCGCCCCACTCCCGAGAAGGCGATGCCGTACGAGTCGGGGATGATCCCGCTCGGGGACACGCGGGCCCGCTTCTCGATCAAGTTCTACATGGTGGCGATTAGCTTTATCGTCTTCGATCTGGAGACGATCTTCCTGGTGCCGTGGGCCGTCAGGGTGCGGGAGCTGGGGTGGGGCCCCTTCGTGGCGGTCTTCCTCTTCGTGATCGTGCTTGCGGTGGGGCTCGTCTACGAGTGGAGAAAGGGAGGCTTGGAATGGGACTAGAGAACAACCCGCTGTCCGGCTCGGAACCGTCCCCCTTCCTGACGACCAAGCTGGACTTCGTCGTCAACTGGGCGAGACGCAATTCGCTCTGGCCGATGCCCTTCGGAACCGCCTGCTGCGCGATCGAGATGATGGCCTCGGCGGCGAGCAACTACGACCTCGCCCGCTTCGGGATGGAGCGCATGTCCTTCAGTCCCAGGCAGGCCGACGTGCTCATCTGCGCCGGGCGGGTGCCGTACAAGCTGGCCCCGGTCCTCCGCCGGATCTGGGATCAGATGATGCAGCCGAAGTGGTGCGTCTCGATGGGCGCGTGCGCCTCTTCGGGCGGCGTCTTCGACGCCTACTCGATGGTGCAGGGGATCGACACCATCGTCCCGGTCGATGTGTACATCCCCGGGTGTCCTCCGCGTCCGGAGGCGCTCATCTACGGGCTGATGATGGTCCAGGAGAAGATCCGGGGCGAGAGCCTGGCGAATCACGAGGATCTGCGGGCCGAGGACCCCCTCGCCGCGGGCAGGCCGCACGCCGACGACGAGGAGGTCGCCGACCTCTCCGGCCCCTTCGGCAACTCGACGCACCAGAATCGCGTGAGCGGGTTGGTGGAGACCGCCGCGGTCGCCCGTCCCGACGACAGGCTGCCGTGAGTGTCCACAGCTAGCGAGCCACCCGCCGCCGCGCCCGACTTCGACCTGGTTTCGCTGGGTCCGAGCGGCCAGCGCGACGCCCAGGGCCCCCGTGCAACCGCAAGCGAGGCGCCCCACCTCAACCCCTCGGTCGCGGCCCTTCGGGAGCGCTTCCCCGGCACTGTTCTCGGAAACCGGGTGGCGGCGGGCGACGAGGATGTGGTGTACGTGGACCCGTCGCGCATCGTCGAGGTGCTCCGCTGGCTCCGCGAGGACCCAGGCCAGCACTACGACCATCTGGCCGACGTGACTGCGGTGGACTACGGCGGGGGCAGGCCCATCGAGGTCGTGTACCAGCTCTGGTCCATTCCTCGCCGGGCCGCGCTGAGACTCAAGTGCGAGCTGTCCCTCGACGCGCTCGAGATCGAGAGCGCCACCGCGATCTGGGAGGGCGCCAACTGGCTGGAGCGCGAGGTCTACGACATGTACGGCGTGGAGTTCCGCGGCCACCCCGACATGCGCCGCATCCTCATGCCCGACGGGTACGCGGAGGGGCACCCGCTCCGGAAGGACTTTCCGCTCCGTGGCCGCTTCTCGCGTGCGGAGCAGACTCGCCGCTCCCTGACCCGCAATCCCGAGGACCACTACGCGCCCGGAGAGATCGGAGGGCGTGAGCCCCAGCTGGTTGCCCCACACGACGAGGACGCGGATGGCGACCCAGAGCGCTAGCTACGCCGTCGGCCGCAACCCGGAGATGGGGCCCGGAGGCGAGCTCGTAGCCAGCCCGGTGGCCCCCTTCGACGCGCCCGAGCCCGAGCTGGGGTCGCAGACGATGCTCGTCAACGTCGGGCCGCAACACCCCGCCACCCACGGAGTCCTCCGCCTGGTCGTCGAGCTGGACGGCGAGACCGTGGTCAGCGTCACGCCCCGCCTCGGCTACCTGCACTCCTCCTTCGAGAAGCTGGGCGAGTACCGCACCTGGAACCAGATCGTCCCCCTGACCGACCGGATGGACTACCTGGCGCCGCTGATATACAACTGCGCGTACGTCATGGCGGTCGAGAAGCTGATGGGGATCGAGGTGACGGAGCGCTGCAAGGTCACGCGCGTCATCTGTATGGAGATGGACCGCATCTTCTCCCACCTCCTCTGGCTGGGGACGTGGTCGATCGATGTGGGCGCCTTCACCCCGTTCCTCTACGCCTTCCAGCAGCGCGAGAAGGTCTACAGGCTGCACGAGGCCTTCACCGGCGCCCGCATCACGACTTCGGCCACGCGCATCGGCGGCATGATGGCCGACCTGCCCGAAGGATGGACGGAGGGGGTGCGGGAGTTCGCCGACAACCTACCCGCGACGCTCGACGAGATCGACACGCTCCTGACGTGCAACGCCATCCATGTGGGCCGCACCCAGGGGGTCGGCGCCATCTCGGCCGACGAGGCGGTGAACCACGGGCTGACCGGTGCCAACCTGCGCGCGAGCGGGGTGCCGTACGATGTACGCAAGGACCGCCCCTACTACGACTACGAGAGCTACGACTTCGAAGTCCCGATCGGCTGCCACGGAGACTGCTACGACCGCTACCTCGTGCGGATGGAGGAGATGCGCCAGAGTCTGCGCATTCTGCAGCAGGCGCTCGACCGGCTGCCCGGCGGCCCGATGGACGTCCCTGACCCGCGCATCACCCTGCCGACCAAGACGGAGTGCATGTCGGACATGGAGTCGATGATCCACCACTTCAAGCTGATCACCGAAGGGATCCCGGCCCCCGCCGAGGACTGCTGGTTTTCGGTGGAGGGCTCGAAGGGCGAGCTCGGGATGTATGTGGTCGGAGATGGCGGCCCCAAGCCCGTCAGGTGGCGCATCCGTCCGCCCTCGTTCGTGAATCTCTCGGCGATTCCGAAGCTGGCGGAGGGGCACCTGATGGCCGATCTGATCATGATCAATGCCAGCCTGGACATCGTGCTCGGCGAGATCGACAGGTGAGCGAGGCGCGCTTCAGGAACCCCGGGTGGGCGGGAAACACGGGTGACTTCGAGCTGACCGAGGCGGAGGTGCGGGGAAGCGAATACGTAGGCCGCCGGTCCCCGGACGGCGGACACCCCTCCGTTGCGCCGAGCCTGCCCTACATGCTAGTGGCGAAGAACCCCGACGCGCCCCTCCTGGAGGGGCCGTACCGGGAGCGCCTCGGGAAGATCCGGAGCCGCTACCCGACGGCCCGCGCGGCGCTCATTCCGCTCCTCAACATGGCGCAGGAGATCCGCGGCCACATTTCGCCCGCGACGATGAACGAGGTGGCCGGGATACTCGGCCTGAGCGAGGCCTTCGTGAGGGGCGTGGCCACCTTCTACACGATGTACAACAAGCGTCCCGTCGGTCGCTTCCTGGTGCATGTGTGCACGAACATATCCTGCAATCTCGCCGGCGCCGACGAGGTGCTGGCGGCCTTCCTCGAGCACACCGGAACAGAGCTGGGGGAGACCTCAGCCGACGGGGACTTCACGGTAGCCGAGGCCGAGTGCCTGGCGGCGTGCGGATTCCCCACCTGCGTCCAGATCAACTCGCGCTACTTCGAGGACGTCTCCCCGGAGGACGTTCCCGCCCTCCTCGCGAGGCTGCGGCGCGAAGTCGACGAGGAGTATTAGCAGCCCGTGGACAAACCTCCCACGGCATTCGAGCGGCGCTGCATCTCTGCTGGACCGCTTCGCTCGCCTGTCCATACTGTAATCTACGCCTTACAATGTGTAATCCATAGTTTACAATGCCAGTGCCCCTCGCTTCGCTCTGTGTTGCTCCTCGGACCAATAGCGCTGCGGCTATTGGCCCTTCGTCGCGCCTTGCCAGCGGAGCGCTTCGCCGCTCTCGGTGCTCGCGCGAGATTATCCACGGACTGCTAGCAGCCCCATGGCCTACCCCTACCTGCACGAGAGCGAGACCCGGGTCCTCAGCGAGGGCTTCGGGAACCCGGAGGCCCGCACCGTGGCCGGGTGGAGGGCGCTCGGCGGCTACCGGGGGATTGCCCGCGCGCTCGAGATCGGACGCGAGGCGACGATCGAGGAGGTGAAGGCGTCGGGTCTCAGGGGGCGGGGCGGAGCGGGCTTCCCGACCGGGCTGAAGTGGTCCTTCATGCCGAAGGAGGCGCGGCGTCCGCACTACCTCCTCTGCAACGCCGACGAATCGGAGCCGGGCACCTTCAAGGACCGCGAGATCATCCGCTGGACGCCGCACCAGCTCATCGAGGGGTGTCTCGTAGGGTCGTACGCCATCGGCGCGTCGCACTGCTACATCTACCTGCGGGGCGAGTTCTTCGAGAGCACGCAGGTGTTGGCGCGGGCGCTGGAGGAGGCGTACGGGGAGGGGCTGGTGGGCAGCGACATTATGGGGTCGGGGGTGGAGATCGACATCACGCTGCACGTCGGCGCCGGCGCCTACATCTGCGGGGAGGAGACCGGCCTGATGAGCTCGCTGGAGGGGCGCCGGGGGGAGCCTCGCATCAAGCCGCCATTCCCGGCGGCGGTCGGCGCCTTCGGAATGCCGTCCACGATCAACAACGTCGAGACGCTCGCCGCCACCCCGCACATCCTCCGCCACGGCGGCGAGTGGTACCGGCAGTGGGGCACCGAGAAGAGCCCCGGGACCAAGCTCTTCTGCGTATCGGGCCATGTGAGGCGGCCCGGCAACTACGAGCTGCCGCTCGGCTTCCCGATGATGGAGCTGATCGAGGACGTCTGCGGCGGCCTAAGCGGTGGCCGCGCACTCAAGGCGGTGATCCCCGGGGGCAGCTCGGTGCCGATCATGAGCGCCGAGGAGTGCATGGAGTGCGACCTCTGCTACGAAGGGGTCGAGGCGGCTGGCTCAATGCTCGGTTGCGCCTCGGTGATCGTGATGGACGAGACGACCGATATCGTCAAGCAGGTGCGCCGCATGGCATACTTCTACGCGCACGAGTCGTGCGGACAGTGCACGCCCTGCCGAGAGGGCACCGCGTGGGCGACGCGCATCCTGCAGCGGATCGAGGATGGACGTGGCACGGAGGACGATCTGGAGACGCTGGTGGAGATATCCGAACAGATGACCGGAACCACGATCTGCGTACTCTCGGACTCCCTCGCGATGCCGATCATCTCGTCGATCGAGAAGTTCCGCGACGACTACCTCGCCCTGATCCGCACCGGCGAGCGCCTAGGAGCCGCCTGATGCGCACAGTCACCCTGACGATCGACGGTGCCGAGGTCACGGTGCCGAAGGGGACGTCGCTCCTGCAGGCGGCCGAGGGGCTCGGGATCGAGGTGCCGCACTACTGCTACCACCCCGGACTCACCGCCCCGGCCCAGTGCCGCATCTGCCTCGTCGAGGTGGAGGGCGCTCCCAAGCTGCAGCCGTCGTGCGTGACGATGGCCGAGGACGGCCAGGTCGTGCGCACCGACAGCGAGGCGGCGCTCCGGATGCGCAAGGGCGTGCTGGAGTTCTACCTGGTCAACCACCCGCTCGACTGTCCGATCTGCGACATGTCGGGCGAGTGCATGCTGCAGGACTACGTCTTCGACGAGGGGCGGGAGAAGGGACGCAGCCGCGAGCCCAAGCGCGTCTTCGGGCGCGACGACTTCGGTGGCGATGTCCTCTACTACGGCGACCGCTGCGTGATGTGCACGCGCTGCGTGCGTTTCATGGACGAGGTGGCCCGCGACTCGCGCCTCACGGTTGTCGAGCGGGGTAGCCGCGCCGTCATCGACACCTTCTTCGAGGAGGGCCTCGAGGGGTCGCCCTTCGCTGGCAATGTGGTGGACATCTGCCCGGTGGGGGCCTTGGTCTCGAAGGACTTTCTGCACAAGGCCCGCGCATGGGACCTCGACCACACTCCGTCGGTCTGCACGAGCTGCAGCCAGGGGTGCAACATCGAGCTGCACACCCGCGACAACCTGGTGCAGCGCCTCAAGCCCCGCGCCAACCACGAGGTCAACGGCCACTGGATGTGCGACTACGGCCGGGCCAACTACGAGTGGTACAACCGGGCGGGCCGACTCGAGGAGCCGTCCTCGGGGCGAGGGGGGAAGCGCAGGGGAGCTGACTGGAAGTCGGCGCTCGAGCACCTCTTCGTCCGTCTCGTCGAGCTCGCCGGGACCGAGGTGAGGGTCGTGGGCTCCCCGTCGGCCTCGGTCGAGGCGCTGGGGGCGCTCCTTGCCCTGGCCGAGGCGGCTGGGTGGGCGGCATCGGGGGTCTTCCGCTCCCACCGGGCCGAGAGCGAGGATCCGATGCCGGGCTTCCCGCTCCTGGTTCGCCGCCGGGAGCTTGCCGCCAATGTGGATGGGGCCCGGCTGCTGGGCCTCGAGCGGGTCGGCGACGACGAGGCTGCCGGCGGGCTCGAGGAGGTGGCCGCCCACGACGGCATCGTCGTGGTGCTGGGCGACGAGCTCGCCGATCAGGGTGCCGACTTCGGGGGCGAAGCCGCCCTCTACCTCTACCTCGGGCACTTCGATTCGCCCGCCGCCGGGAACGCCGACTTCGTGCTCCCGATCACCACGGCCGCCGAGGAGGAGGGCACCTTCGTGAATGCGCAGGGCCGGGTGCAGCGCTACTGGCAGGGGCTCCAGCCCCCGGGGGCGGCGCGCCCCGCGTGGCTGGTCCTCGGGGCGCTCGCGGGTGCGCTGACGGGGGGCGGCACGCCGGCCAGCGCGGCGGAGGCCTTCGCCGCGCTGGCGGCCGCGCACGCCCCCCTGAAGGGGCTGAGCCACGAGTCGCTAGGCGAGCTCGGCGCGGCTCTGGCCGCGGAGGCCGCCCATGGGTGAGATGCACGAGCTCACGACCTTCTGGTTCGTGACGATCGCGGCTGTCAAGGTGGTGGCGGTCTTCACCGTGCTGATGGCGGTGGTGGCGTACATGACGCTCGCCGAGCGCCGGGTCTCCGCCTTCATCCAGGACCGCCTGGGCCCGAACCGGGTCGGCCCCTTCGGGCTCCTGCAGCCCATCGCCGACGGAATCAAGAACATCATCAAGGAAGAGACGATGCCCGGCACGGCGGCGAAGTTCTACTTCGTCCTCGGGCCGGCGCTTGCGATAATGCCCGCTGTGGTGACGATCGCGGTCATCCCCTTTGCGGCACCGCTGCCAACGCCCGTGGGGACGGTGGAGATGGTGGTGGCCGACGTGCCGATCGGGGTGCTCTACATCCTCGCCCTCTCGTCGCTGGCGGTGTACGGGGTGGTGCTCTCCGGGTGGGCGTCGAACAACAAGTACGCCTTCCTGGGCGGTCTTCGCGCCTCGGCCCAGATGATCTCGTACGAGGTGGCGCTAGGGCTCAGCCTCATCGCGGTGCTCCTCCTCGTCGGCAACGTCACGCTCACCGAGGCGGTCTGGCGGCAGCAGCAGCTCGGCCTCTGGTTCGTATTCCCGCTCTCGCTCGCCTTCATATTCTTCCTCATCTCGGCGCTGGCGGAGACCAACCGGCTTCCCTTCGACATGCCCGAGGCGGAGTCGGAGCTGATCACGGGGTATCACACCGAGTACTCCGCGATGAAGTTCTCCATGTTCTTCATCGCCGAGTACGCCCATGTGGTCACGACGTCCGCGCTCCTGGCGACGCTCTTCCTCGGCGGGTGGGACATTCCCTTCTGGACGGGCGACGACATGTTCCGCCACGAGTCGGGGTGGATACGCGGCTTTGACGAGGCGGGCGCCCCGATCCCGGCGACGCCGAGCGTCCTGGTCACCCTGCTGACCCTGGCCGCCTTCTCGGTCAAGACGGGCTTCTTCCTCCTCCTCTACATCTGGATCCGCTGGACGCTGCCGCGCTTCCGCTACGACCAGGTCATGCACCTGGGGTGGAAGGTGCTGCTGCCATCGTCGCTCGGGTACATCATCCTGATCGCCGGGACGATGCTGGTGCTCGACCAAGTGGGAGTCCCCTTCGGGATCCTCTACGGAGGGGTGCTGACGGTCGTGAGCGGGATTACGACGCTCGCATTCCTCTTCTTCGTCGACCGCGACCGGGTCATCGCAGGGGCGCATCGCCGGAGAGTTGCGAGGAGTCCCGTCGCGGATACGCTTTCACCAGGGGGCTAGGATGTCGATTTCGGTAAAGGTGATGAAGCGGCCCGAGGCGGGGCGCACCTCGTACATGCGGGCGACGCTCAGGGGGATGAGCCTCACCCTCAGGCACCTCGTCCGCCCCAGGAGCGTGACGCTCGAGTACCCGGAGGAGCAGCCCGACCTGCACCCCCGCTGGCGCGGCACCCACCGAATGGAGGTGCACGCCGACGGCCGCCCGAAGTGCGTCGCCTGCGGCCTCTGCCCGACGGTCTGTCCCGCCAACTGCATCCGCCTTGTGGGCGGGGAGGACGACCAGGGCAACCGCTACCCGATCGTCTACGAGATCGACGAATTCCGCTGCATCTTCTGCGGGATGTGCCAGGAGGTCTGCCCGGTCGAGGCGATCCACGTCGGCCAGCACTTCGAGAACGCGGAGTACACCCGCGATCGCTTCGTCTACGACCTGGACCGCCTGATGGAGCAGGACCACCCGGTCACCGATCTCTGGGATCCGAGCGACCCTCGGTCCGAATGACCGACGCCCTCTTCGTCCTCTTCGCCGTGGTCTCGGTCGGCGGCGCGGTCGGCGTCGTGACGGGCCGCAGCCCGGTGGCGAGCCTCCTCTTCATGGTGGCGACGCTCGCCAGTCTCGCCGGCATCTACGTCCTCCTCGAAGCGCACTTCCTGGCCGCGATCCAGGTGCTGGTCTACGCAGGCGCGATCATGGTGCTCTTCCTCTTCGTGATCATGCTCCTGAACCTCGGTCACGACTACCGCGCCGACCTGAAGTTCGGGTCGTGGTCGCTCCTCTCGGTCGTCGTGGTGGGGCTGACCGCGAGCGTGCTGGTGCAGGGGATCACGGGGTCCGAAGCCGACGGCTTCGGCGGCCACCTGGCCGACCCAGCCGCGGCTGCCGCGATCGACCTTGCAGTCATCGAGAAGGGCGCGGTGGGCGCGATCGCCGATCCACTCTTCACCGACTATGTGGTCGCCTTCGAGGTGATAGGACTCCTCCTCCTCGTCGCGATCGTCGCCGCGGTCGTGCTGGCCAAGCCTCGAGGCAGGAGCGAAGACGCCTGAGATGCTCGCGCCTGCGATCTACCTGAGCGCGGCCCTCTTCGCGATCGGCACCCTGGGCGTGATCGTGCGCAGGAACGCCATCATCATATTCCTCTGCATCGAGCTGCAGCTGAACGCGGTCAACCTGGCCTTCGTGGCGCTCTCGCGGCACGTCGGGATCGAGGGGCAGATCTTCGTCTTCTTCGTCATGACGGTGGCCGCCGCCGAGGCGGCCGTCGGGCTGGCGATCATCATCTCGATCTTCAGGCACTACGAGACGGTGAATGTCGACAAGTTCAACGTGCTGAAGTGGTGACGCGGTGACCTCCGCAGCCCTTGCGCACGCGGCCGATGCGGTAGTCGCGGCAGACGGGTGGGTGCCGGTGCTCCCGGGCGCCATGGTGCTGCTCCCGCTCCTCGGGTTCGTGCTGAACGGCCTCCTGGCGCTCCGGTCGGCGCGCGGCTCCTCGGCGGCGCTCCGGGCGGGGCGCGACTGGAGTCCCCTCGCGGGCGACCGGCGGCCGGCCACCCATACGCTCCCCACCTGGATCGGCCCCGGCGTCATGGCGCTGGCCTTCGGCCTGGCGCTCCTCAACTTCCTGGGGATGCCCGCCGATATGCACGATCCGGTCGTGCGCTCCTACTGGGGCTGGGTCGTGACGGGCGAGCTGCGCATCGATGCGGCGCTGCAGCTCGACCAGCTCTCGATGCTCATGACGCTGGTCGTCACCGGGGTGGGGTTCCTGATCCACCTCTTCAGCGTCGGCTACATGCGCGACGACCCCGGGTACCCGCGCTACTTCGCCTACCTGAACCTCTTCGTCTTCTTCATGCTGGTGCTGGTCCTGGGCTCCAGCTTCGCGACGATGTTCGTGGGGTGGGAGGGGGTGGGGCTCTGCTCGTACCTGCTGATCGGCTACTGGTTCAGCGACCGGGAGAAGTCGGACGCGGGCAAGAAGGCCTTCATCGTCAACCGCATCGGCGACGTGGGCTTCCTGCTGGCGATGTTCCTCGTCTTCGGAGCCTTCGGCACCCTCGACTTCGCGCCCATCTTCGCCGGCGCCGAGGGGCAGCTCGCGGCGGGTGGCGCCCTCGTCACCGCAATCACGCTCCTCCTCCTCCTCGGGGCGGCGGGCAAGAGCGCCCAGCTGCCGCTCCACATCTGGCTGCCGGACGCCATGGCCGGGCCCACGCCCGTCTCGGCGCTCATCCACGCGGCCACCATGGTCACCGCGGGCGTCTACATGGTCGTGCGCTCCTCGGTCCTGTACTCGCTGGCGCCGACGAGCCAGGCGGTCGTTGCCGGGGTGGGGGTGCTCACAGCCCTGGTCGCGGCCACGATCGCGCTCCAGCAGTACGACATCAAGAAGGTGCTGGCATACTCGACGATCTCGCAGCTCGGCTTCATGTTCCTGGCGGCCGGGGTCGGGGCCTACACCGCCGCGATCTTCCACCTCGTCACGCACGCCTTCTTCAAGGCGCTGCTCTTCCTCGGAGCGGGCGCCGTCATTCACTCGATGCACCACGCGGCCCACCGGTCGCACACCGACTTTGACGAGCAGGACATGCGCAACATGGGGGGACTGAGGCGACACATGCCCATCACCTGCGCCGTGATGTGGGTCGCCACCCTGGCGATCGCGGGGATCTGGCCCCTCGCCGGCTTCTTCTCGAAGGACGAGATCATCTGGTACGCGGCGGCGTGGGCGGGTGCGGAGTCGAATCCCTTCGCGGGGCCCTACGCGGCCTTCTGGGCGCTGGCGCTCCTCACTGCGCTCCTGACCGCATTCTACATGGCCCGTCTCATGGTCATGACCTTCCACGGGGAGAGCCGCACCGGGGAGGACGCCCGACGCCACCTTCACGAGGCCCCCGGCGTGATGACCGTGCCCCTCGTCGCCCTGGCCGCACTGTCGGTGTTCGGGGGGTGGATCAATGTGCCCGAGGTCCTGCGAAGCTCCTTCGCGGGGCTCTTCGGCGCGTTGCCGATGACCGAATGGCTGCACCACTGGCTCCATCCGATCACATATGCGGCCACGTCGATTCAGGTTGCAGGATTCGGCGAGGCGGCGAAGCACTCGCCGCTTGGGGGCGGCGAGGCGACGTGGGCTCTGCTCTCGACTCTGGCGGCCGCCGCCGTGGTGGCGGTGGCGGTGCGGGTGGTGGGGTCGCGCAGATTCCAGCCAGCCTCGGTCGACAGCGGACCAGAGGGCGGGCTCCGCCTGGCGCTCTACAACAAGTGGTACTTCGACGAGCTCTACGACGCCGTTGTGGTACGTCCGGTGGTGGCGCTCTCCAGGTGGTGCTGGCGAGCGGTCGACAATCGGGTGATCGACGGCTTCGTCAACACGGCCGGGAGCGTGGCCCGCCTGGCGGGCTGGACGACGAGCCTCTTTCAGACCGGCCAGGTGAACATGTACGCCTTCGTGCTGACTCTGGGGATCCTCTGCTTCCTCGGAGCGGCGGTTCTCCTGTGAGGGCGCGATGACCGAGCTGATTGCCGCGATCCGGTACGAGGACTGGGTCCTCCACGCGCTGATCTGGCTGCCCCTGGCCGGCGCCGCGCACGTCGTGGCGTCCTCGGCGGAGCGCGCCAGGCTCGTCGCCTTCGGATGGTCGGTGCTCGTCCTCGGGCTCAGCCTTGGCCTCTGGTGGGCCTACGATCCGGGCGACGGAGGCTTCGCCATGGTCTCGTCGGCGACGTGGATCGAGCCATGGGGCGTGGGCTACTCGCTGGGGCTGGACGGGATCTCGATCTTCATGGTGCTCCTCACGACGCTCACGAGCGCACTGGCGATCCTCGGGTCCTTCGAGTACGTGAAGACGCGCCGCAGAGCCTTCTACTCGCTGATGCTGCTCCTGCAGACCGGGGTGGTCGGCTTCTTCCTGGCCACCGATGTCTTCCTCTTCTACGTCTTCTTCGAGCTCACCCTGGTGCCGATGTACTTCATCGTGGGCATCTGGGGGGGCGAGCGCCGGATCTACGCCGCCGTCAAGTTCTTCCTCTACACCGCCGTGGGCTCGCTCCTGATGCTGGTGGCGATCCTCTACGTGTACTTCGCGGGCGACACCGGCTCCTTCGCCTACGACGCCTTCCTGCACGCCGAGCTCTCGCTGCGGGAGCAGCTCTGGCTCTTCGCCGCCTTCGCGCTCGCCTTCGGGATCAAGGTCCCGATCTTCCCCTTCCACACATGGCTCCCCGACGCCCACGTCGAGGCGCCGACGCCGGGTTCGGTCATCCTGGCTTCGGTGCTCCTCAAGATGGGCACCTACGGCTTCGTGCGCTTCGCGCTGCCATTCTTCCCCGACGCGGCCCAGCATCCGGCGGTCGTCTCCACGATGCTCGCGCTCGGGGTGGTGGGGATCATCTACGCCGCGTGGGTCGCCGCCGTCCAGCCCGACGCGAAGAAGCTGGTCGCCTACACCTCGGTCGCGCACATGGGCTTCGTAGTGATCGGCATCTTCGCCCTCACGCTGAATGGCCTGCAGGGCGGGATGGTGGTCATGATAAGCCACGGCGTCTCGACCGGCGCTCTCTTCCTGCTCCTCGGCATGATGTACGAACGCCGTCAGACGCGCCGCATCGAGGACTTTGGCGGCATCGGCCGGGTGGCTCCCCTCTTCGCGACCGCCTTCGTCGTCACCGCGCTCGCCTCGATCGGGCTCCCGGGCACAAGCGGCTTCGTGGGCGAGTTCCTGGCTCTGCTCGGCACCTTCGAGCGACACCCGATCCACGCGATTCTGGCCGCGCTCGGGGTGGTGTTTGCGGCGTACTACATGCTCCCGATGGTTCAGCGGATCCTCTTCAACAGGCTCGACAAGCCCGAAAACCGGGCCTTTGCGGAGCTGTCGCGGCGAGAGATCGCCGTCCTGGGCCCCCTCCTCGCCCTGATGATCTGGATCGGCGTCCACCCGACGCCCCTGCTCGAGCGGATGGAGCCGAGCCTGCAGGCCGTGCTCGAACAGGTGGAGGGTGGCGATGCCGCGGCTGGGGCTGCTGACCCGACTCTCCCGGCTGTCCCGTCCATCGGGGCCGAGTGGGGGAATCCGGCGGACTGACGATGCTCCTCGACTACTCCTCGAGCCTCCACTACCTACTCGCGCTCCTCCCCGAGGCGGTCCTCGCCGCCTTCGCGATGTGGGTGCTGCTGGCGGGCGTTTCGCGCAGGCGGTCGGGCGGCCTGGGGAAGGAGACCGGCTGGCTGGCGCTTGCGGGTCTCCTCGTCGCCGGTGTGGCCAACGGGTGGCTCTACTCCGGCGTGGCGGAGGGCGGCACGGCCGCGATGATCGCGGTGGACCGGCTCCGCCTCTTCGCCAACTGGGTCTTCATCCTCGGCGCGGGCTTCGCGATCGTCGTCGCGCTCCCCTACGTGGCGCGACAGCGGCTGCAGGCGGGCGAGTACTACTCGCTCGTCCTCTTCGCTACGGTCGGCATGATGGTCATGGCGGCGTCGCGCGACCTGATGCTCATCTTCCTCGGCCTCGAGCTGATGTCGATCGCCGTCTACGCGCTTGCGGGGTACAACCGCCGGGACCGCAGGTCCGCCGAGGCCGGGCTGAAGTACTTCCTCCTGGGCGCCTTCGCGAGCGCGTTTCTACTCTTCGGGATCGCTCTCCTCTACGGGGCCGCGGGAGCACCAGCCTCCACGCCATATCCGAGGCGCTCTCCGCCGGCGCGGCCGTGCAGAGCCTCCTCGGTCCCGGCCTGGCTCTCCTGACGATCGGTCTCGCCTTCAAGGTCTCGGCGGTGCCCTTCCACATGTGGACGCCCGACGTCTACGAGGGTGCGCCGACCCCGGCGACGGCCTTCATGGCCGCGGCCGTCAAGGCGGGCGCCTTCGTGGTCCTCCTGCGGATCTTCGCGACCGGGCTCGACGCCCTGCACGCCGACTGGTCCGGCATCCTCTGGTGGGTGTCCGCTCTGACGATGGTCTTCGGCAACCTGGTGGCGCTCGTGCAGTCGAGTGTGAAGCGCATGCTGGCGTACTCGTCGATCGCGCACGGCGGCTACCTCCTGGTGGCGATAGTAGCCGCCAACGAGACCGCCGCGGCGGGCCTTCTCTTCTATCTCCTGGTGTACACCGTGATGACGATCGCCGCCTTCGCGGTCGTGGTCTCGGTGGCCAACCAGGGGGAGCGCGGCAACCGCATGGAGGACTACCAGGGTCTGGGCGCCCGCCGCCCGGTGCTCAGCATCTGCATGACCGTCGTGCTCCTCGCGCTGGCGGGCTTTCCAGGGACGGCCGGGTTCATAGCCAAGTACCACCTGCTCCTCGGCGCGGCCGAGGCGAGCCTCTGGAAGCTCGCCGTCATCCTGGCGCTCACGACGGTCGTCTCCTACTGGTACTACCTGCGGGTCGCGTGGTACATGTGGATGCGCGACCCCCCCTCCGGGGGCAGGCCGGCGGACTACGTCATCACCCCCTTCGGCACGCGGGTGGCGCTTGTGGTGAGCGTCGCCCTCCTGGTGCTTGCGGGGATCTTCCCGGGAGCCGCGCTGGAGATGGCCGAGAACTCGATCCGGGGCATCATGTACCTTGCGCCCCAGGCGGGGGCTGCAGGCCCCTGACGGCTAGCGCAGAGCCTTGATCCTCCACGAGCACATCTTCCGCGAGTACGACATCCGGGGAGTCGTCGGCGAGGAGCTGAACGCCGGGGTTGCCGAGGCGATCGGCAGGGCGTACGCCTGCGAGCTGCGGGAGCGCTCCGGCCACGCCTCTCCCGTGGTCGCCGTGGGCGAGGACAACCGGCCCTCGTCCCCCGAGATCGGCGCCGGAGTGGTGCGGGGCCTTCGGTCCGCGGGGTGCGACGTCCTCCACCTGGGGACCGTTCCCACTCCGGTCACCTACTTCGGCGAACACTGGCTCGGCACCGAAGGGGCGGTGCAGGTCACGGGATCCCACAATCCGTCCGAGTACAACGGGATCAAGATGACCGTAGGCGCGAAGGCGGTCTACGGCGACGCCATCCAGGCGCTCCTCGGGCGCATTCGGGCCCGAGGGACGGTCCCCGCAAAGGTGGGCGTGGGGAGTCTCAGGCGGGTGGACCCCCTGCCTTCGTACGTCGCCGACGTAGGCGGACGCTTTTCGCTCGAGCGGCCCGTCAGAGCGGTGGTCGACTGCGGCAACGGGACCGGCGCGGTGGTTGCCGTGGAGCTGCTGCGTGCGGTCGGCGTAGAGACGGTCCCCCTCTTCTGCGACTCCGACGGGACCTTTCCGAACCACCATCCGGACCCCACGGTCGACGAGTACGTGCAGGACCTCGTGGCGGCCGTGCGCGCACACGGGGCCCATGTCGGGATCGGCTTCGACGGCGACGCGGACCGTATCGGGGTGGTGGACGAGCTCGGACGCATCGTGAGGGGCGACATGCTCCTGCTCCTCTTCGCGCTGGAGATCCTCCGGCGCGAGGGGCCGCGCGGCCAGAGCGTCGTCTTTGACGTCAAGTGCTCTCAGGTGCTAGTCGAGGAGATTCGCAGCGCTGGCGGCAATCCGGTCATGTGGAAGACGGGGCACTCGCTGATCAAGGAGAAGATGGCGGAGACGGGTGCGCCGATTGCGGGCGAGCTCTCCGGCCACATCTGCTTCGCCGACGGCTACTACGGCTTCGACGACGCCCTGTACGCCGCCTGCCGCCTCTGCAGTATGCTGGCCGCCTCCGATCGCCCCCTCTCGGCTATGGTGGACGAGCTGCCGAGGCGCGCCTCCAGCCCCGAGATCCGGATCGAGGTCGCCGAGGAGGAGAAGGCCGGGCTGGTGGAGCTGGCCAGTCGGCACTTCGCGGCGCGCTACGAGACCGAGACGATCGACGGTGTGCGCGTGCTCTTTCCCACTGGGTGGGGACTGATCCGGGCCTCCAACACCCAGCCCGTGATCGTGGCCCGCTACGAGGCGAGGACCGCGGAGGATCTAGCGGGCATCCGAGCCGAGATCGAGGGGTGGCTTGCCGGTCGGGGGGTCGCGGTGGATGGACCGGGATAGCGGTCGAACACATGCGGAATCCGCATAGGTTCGCGGACGCCAAGGGTCGGATACGGGCGCACTGGCGCAGCATGCCGCACAGACACTTTCCATGAACTGCCGTCGGGGGTGCGTTTCCTGTTCACCCTGGCATGTGCGGCAGGGCAGCGCCGGGCTGGCGAGGTCACCACCTCCTCGGTCGGGGTCGGGAGGGGTCTGCTCGGCGGCCGGTTCGTTGAACCAGCTCGGCTACCTCCTCGCGCGGGGGCTCGACGTGGATCACCTTTCGGTCTCGCGGAGATAGATATTGAGGGCGGGGGCTCCTTCGGGGCGTCCCTTTGAGACATCCCTCAGGGGACATCCCCCGGCGCGAGCGGTTGCGCGAGCGGCTCAATTTCGCCATCGTCATTGCGGGAGCAAGAGCTGTTCCCGAAGTACTTGGTTTCCACCACAGGCTTGAGGAGCGAAAGCATGAGGAGCAGGAAATGAGGCGCAAAACATAATGTTCATCCCTCCCTCCCTCCCTCCCTCCCTCCCTCTCGAAAGAGCGCGCTTCTCGCGCTGATTTTCGCGGGACTCGCCCCGCTGGTAGTCGCATGCGTTGACGACGACCTGACGGAGGCTCCGATGTCGCCCGCCGCCGAGAAGGGTCTGCTGGCCGATGGCAGTCCGCTGGCGGACGAGACCCAAGAGTTCGACAGCATCGTCCATCCGACTAGGGGCCGGATCGAGCTCACGATCGCGACCACCGGGCCCCTGTTGCCGGATGCGGACATCGAGCTGGCCATAGGGGGCGTGGCGCGCGAGCCGATCGACGGCGGCGAGGTGGTGCTGACGCTTCCGACAAAGGCGCTGATGGACCACGACGAAACGGCGGCGCTTCCGGAGCTGCCGGTTGTGGCCCGGTGGGAGCTGCCGTCGATGGCGGCCGGCGAGACCTGGAGCGCTAGCCACACCATTCCCGGCGAGGCCGAGGGCTACTACCGGGTCCTGGCGAACGCCTACACGCACGGCCCCGATGGCGGCATCTGGCTAGCTGACGAAGTGTTCCGGGAGGCATGGATGTTCGTCGACGAGACGGGCGGCCAGCTTGCGAGCCTCTCCGAGGACGCTGTCTTCCCCGAGGCGGCCACACCGCCGCCCGGACCGGCGGCGGGATGGCCGGTGGCTCTGGCCAGAGTAGGGGGCGTGTCCTGGCATCGCGACACGGTATATCTCCAGGTGGTCTACACCATCGGAAACGGCTGGAAGGTCGCGGAAGAGGCGCTTGTTAGGATTCGCCGGATACTGTCGAACGGCAGACAGATATTGTCGGAGCACGGTCTCGTTCCGGAGGACGGGATCGTCGCGGTGCCGTGTCGTGGGATGCCGGACGGGCAGATGTGGGGGGACGTCAAGGCTCCCGACACCCATCTCGTTCAGGGTCGGGACGACATTGCGCGATGGTTGACCAACGAGACGCACTGCGGGAGAATAAAACCGGTCGAGGTGCTGGCCCACAGGTACTACCCCTGGCGCCTCCTGAACATTGCGGCCGACACCCTGATCAAGCACTTCGGGCACTCGCGGGGCCGGATCAAGTGGAAGCTGTCCGACGAGGGGGGAGGCTACAACGGCATTCTCGACAAGATCACTCTTCCGTGGAACTATGCTGGAGGCGGCTACTTCCGCTGGGTCGCTGCCCACGAGTACGGGCACGCGCTGCACCACAAGGCGCTTGGAGGCATTTGGAGCCCGTCGCCCAACTGCAGTCCGCACTACCTCGACTCCATCTCCTCCTACCGGTGCGCCCTGAAGGAGGGCTTCGCCGACTATGCGGGCACGGTCGGGTCTGGCTACTACGAGAACTGCTTCGAGCATTTCGGCACCACCCAGGCCTATCGTTACTCGTGCAGAAACTTTTCCCACGACCGAAAGCCGGAGATCGAGGGGTGGGTCGCCGCGTTCTTCATGGACCTGATCGACGACGAGGAGGAGGAGGGCGACTACACGGAGTACTCCGGCCTCTATGTGGCCCAGGTCTTCAAGACCTGCGAGAAAAAACACGGGCGTTTGCCCTGGTATAAGCGGAAAAGGGTGTCCGACATTGTCTGGTGCATGGAGAATGCAGTCACACCTTCGGTTCACGAAGAGGTGTTCCCAAGGGTCTCCATGCCGTCGGCTGTCAGGAGGGACGCAGATGAACCGGACAACTGGAGGTTCTCCGACTTTAGATTGACCTGGCGCAAGAATCTGAGCAAGAGCCTGCATTGAATGAAATGAGGAGACGAATGAGAATAGGAACATGTAGCATTGTCCTAGCCGCAGCTACGCTGCAAGCGGCCGTATTCGGATGTACGCAGCCCGCAGGGCTTCCCCTCTTGGATGATGAGTATCAGGACATAGTGGACGCTCTGGCCGGGATGGCGAACAGGTCGCAGGACCCCATGGTCTACACCTATCCCTGCCCCTCCGGGGGCGAGGCCAAGGTCACGGCGACGTTCGACGAGGAACAGGAGCCCGGGATCGTCAGAGTCTCCGGAAGGTGGGAAGTCGAGACCGACGATTGCGGGACGAGCCCGAAGCGAGGCGTCACGATCCACGATAGCCGTTTCGTGTTCGCCTCCGAGGTTGTCTGGGAAGGAGAGACGGAGACACGGCGCATCGAGGCGGAGATGGAAGCGAGGTTCGACTGGAGCCGCACGGACACCCCACGCCGTACCTCATGTGACAGGGGCGCCGATTTTTCCGGAGTGTTCGAGGCTGGCTTCGACGAGCCGTTCGACGGATCGCTCGAAGGTCGGCTTTGCGGGCTACCTGTGGAGCTCCCCGTCCGCAGCTTCCCCGGCGGCAACTGGAGCCTCTAGGCCTCTGCGGAGCGCCGGGCGAAGGCGGGCCGGGGGTGGTCGCCCCCCGGTCCTCTGCCGTCTACGCCCAGCGATCCTTCGCCCGCACATGGCGACAGGCAGCTTCTCGGCGCTGACTTGGCGGCTGTGGTGCGCGGGCATGTCGGGGGCAGTCCATCAGCGGCGGCCCACCTGCATAGGAGCGCCCACAGGGGACACCTGGGTACCCGCAATGATTAGGCCCCGGCGCTTGGGCCGAACTGCGGACCCGTCCAAGTATGGGCGGCGCTCGGTGGTGAGCGTCGCCCTCCTTCCTGGTGGCCCGCTACGAGGCGATGACCGCGGAGGATCTCGCGGGCATCCGGGCCGAGATCGAGGGGTGGCTTGCCGGTCGGGGGGTCGCGGCGGATGGATTGGGATAGCGGTCGAGCGGTCGAACATATGCGGAATCCGCATAGGTTCGCGGACGAACCGCACACGGAGAGCGCCGCGGACTCGGTGGCGACGAGTATCACTTGGGCTCAATCGCACCTGGGGCCGTGCGAACCGACGAGTCCGTCCAGCCATTCGTCGAACTCGCTCGTGTTCGGCGCGCAGAGGCCGTCGTTGTCGGACCAATAGAAAAACAATAGCGACGATAGCTCCAGGAAGTCGGGCGGAATCTCGCCGGTCAGCGAATTGTTCGAGAGATGCAGCCAACGGAGATTCGACAGGCCGCCCAGCTCGGACGGAAGATCGCCGGTTAGCTGATTGCCTTCGAGCGACAGCTCGTCGAGATTCGACAGATTCCCCAGCTCGGGCGGGATCTCGCCGGTTAGCTGATTGTCCCAGGCGTAGATGTCTTCGAGCGTCGACAAGTTGCCCAGCTCCGGGGGAATCTCGCCGGTCAGCGCATTGTCGAAGAGATGCAAGCGGCGGAGATTCGACATGTCGCCCAGCTCGGGCGGGATCTCGCCGGTTAGCGAATTGTGGGCGAGCCACAGGTGGCTGAGATTCGACAGGTCGCCCAGCTCGGACGGAATTTCGCCGCTTAGCTGATTGTCGCCGAGACGCAGGAGTTCGAGGTTTGACAGGTTCCCCAGCTCGGGCGGGATCTCGCCGGTTAGCTGATTGAGTTCGAGATGCAGCTCTTCCAGACTCGACAGACCCCCTAGCTCGGGCGGGATTTCGCCGATCAGCGAATTAGCGGGGAGATTCAGGACTTCGAGATTCGACAGGTCGCCCAGCTCGGGCGGAATCTCGCCGGTCAGCTCGTTGTTGCCGAGATCCAGGACTTCGAGGTCCGACAGGTCAGCCAGTTCGGGTGGAATCTCGCCGGTCAGCGAATTTCTGTCGAGATCCAGGACTTCGAGGTCCGACAGACTTCCTAGCTCGGTCGGGATCTCGCCGGTTAGCCGATTGAAGTCGAGGTCCAACGTATCAACCCGGGCGTCCGCGCTCGTGCTCACCCCGTACCACTCCTCAAGGGGCGCGTCCGTCAGCCAGTTCGTGTCGTCGAACCAGTTGCCGCCGTCCAGTTCGTCGTACAGGATCTCCAACGCTCGCCGGTCGGCGGAGCGGGCAGTCACCGTAAAGGCCTGCGTCGCCGAGAGCCCGCCCGGGTCAGTCGCCGTCACCCTCACGTCGGCCCTACCCTCAGACACGCCGCTCACCAGACCGCGCTCCCCGATACGGACACCGTCGCCACTCCGGGGTCCGATGTGGTGGCGGTGTAGCTGAGCGTATCACCGTCTGGATCAATGAAGTTGCCCGAGACATCCACCAGCGCCTCCTGCCCGACGAATAACTGTATGTCTTCGATCGGTTCGCCAGCCACCGGCGCCCGGTTCGGCACCGTCACCGTAAAGGCCTGCGTCGCCGAGAGGCCGCCCGGGTCAGTCGCCGTCACCGTCACGTCGGCCGTACCCCGCGACACGCCGTGCACCACGACCGTCATCCCGAACACGATCGCCGTCGCCACCCCGGCGTCGGATGTTGTGGCCTTGTAGTTGAGCCTATCACCGTCTGGATCGCTGAAGTTGCGTGAGACATCCACCAGCGTTTCCTGCCCGACGACTACGTCGATGTCTTCGATCGGTTCGCTGGCCTCCGGCGCCCGGTTCGGCACCGTCACCGTGAAGGTCTGAACGGCAGAGAGCTCGCCGGGGTCCGTAGCGATTACGTTCACCGTGTCGATACCCTGCGACACGCCGCTCACCGTGACCGTGCTCCCCGACACGGACGCCGTCGCCACCCCGGCGTCCGATGTAGTGGCCGAGTACGTAAGAACATCTCCGTCCGGATCGCTGAAGTACCCCACGAGATCGACCGTCTCGGTGCTGCCGACCTCGACCGTCAGCTCCGGCATACTCCCGACTGCGACTGGCGGCTGGGGCTCGCCGCACCCGACCAACCAGGCGGCGACCGCGGCCAGGACGGAGACGCTCGAGGCGAGCCAGAGAGCGCTTCGAGCTCGGTGGCGACGAGTAACTCCTGGGCTCAATCGCACCTCGGGCCGTTCCAAGAGAGTCCGCGCAGCCAGTCGTCGAACTCGCTCGTGTTGGGTGCGCAGAGGCCGTCGTTGTCGTTCCATAGGAACAACCCCAGCGAAGATAGATCGAGGAAATCGGACGGAATCTCGCCCGTCAGCGAATTACCCCAGAGACGCAGGTATACGAGATTCGACAGGTGGCCCAGCTCGGACGGAAGATCGCCGGTCAGCGAATTGCGGAAGAGATTCAGGCCTTTGAGATTCGACAGGTTGCCCAGCTCGGGCGGAATCTCGCCGGTCAGCGAATTGCGTTCGAGCGTCAACCACCAGAGGTTCGACAGGTCGCCCAGCTCAGGCGGAATCTCGCCGGCTAGCGAATTGCCGGAGAGATCCAGATTCCGGAGCTCTGAAAGGCCGCCCAGCTCGGGCGGAATCTCGCCGGTCAGCGAATTGCCGGAGAGATCCAGACCAAAGAGCTCTGAAAGGCCGCCCAGCTCGGGCGGAATCTCGCCGGTCAGCGCATTGTCGAAGAGAAACAAGCGGCGGAGATTCGACATGTCGGCTAGCTCAGACGGAATCTCGCCGGTCAGCTGGTTGTCGCGGAGATCCAGGAATTCGAGATTCGACAGGTCGCCCAGCTCGGACGGAATCTCGCCGGTCAGCTGGTTGTCGCGGATATCCAGGCCTTCGAGATTCGACATGTCGCCCAGCTCGGGCGGAATCTCGCCGGTCAGCGCATTGTCGTAGAGAAACAAGCGGCGGAGATTCGACAGGTTGCCCAGCTCAGGCGGAATCTCGCCCGTCAGCGAATTGCCGGCGAGATACAGCTCCCAGAGCTCTGAAAGGCCGCCCAGCTCAGGCGGAATCTCGCCCGTCAGCGAATTGCCGCCGAGATCCAGATCCCGGAGCTCTGAAAGGCCGCCCAGCTCAGGCGGAATCTCGCCCGTCAGCGAATTGCCGCCGAGATGCAGATCCCGGAGCTCTGAAAGGTCGCCCAGCTCGGGCGGAATCTCGCCGGCTAGCTGATTGTCGGCGAGACGCAGCGTATCAACCCGGTCGTCCGCTTTGGTGCTCACCCCGTACCACTCGTCAAGCGGGGCGTCCGTCAGCCAGCTCGTGTTGTCGTTCCAGTTGTCGCCGCCCAGTTCGTCGTAGAGGATCTCCAACACTTGCCGCTCAGTGAGGTGGACAGTCACCGCAAAGGCCTGCGTCGCCGATAGCCCGCCCGGGTCAGTTGCCGTGACCGTCACCGTGTCCGTACCGTGCGACACGCCGCTCACCGTGACCGCGCTCCCCGACACGGACGCCGCCGCCACCTCGGCGTTCGATGTGGTGGCCGTGTAGCTGAGCGCATCTCCGTCCGGGTCGCTGAAGTACCCCGCGAGATCGACCGACTCGGTGCTGCCGACGTGCACCGCCAGCTCCGGCATGCTCCCGACTGCAACTGGCGGCTGGGGCTCGCCGCAACCTACGACCCAGGCGGCGACCGCTACCAGGACGAAGACGCCCGAGGCGAGCCGGAGAGCGCCGCAGGCTCGGCGGCGATGAGTAGCTCGGTGGCGACAACCTACAGACATGGCACGCTCCTGTCGGCAGGGAACCATAGCCCCGAGGTTGGCGCATGCGCAAGAAGTCTGGGCAGGCCGTGGACAATCCTCCCCGGCAGGAGCGGGGTGGCATCCCTGCTCGACCCCTTCGCTCGCCTGCCCATACTGTAATCTGCGCTTTACATTTTGTAGTCCCTGATTTACAGTTTCCGACCCGTGGCTTCGCTCTGCGCTGCTCCTCGGGCCGGAAGCGTTGACTCGCGGGAGGACGCTGGCCGCCTCGACCAGTTGCTGGCGCGCTACTGTGACCGCACCTGGCGAAGCCGGACCCGCTGGCGCGGAGGGCGCCCAGGATGGGGTGCCTTTCAGATCCTGGAGATCGTCTCTGCGGTGAGCCCGACCGCTGGGAGCTATTGGTTATTTTTTCGATGAACGCGCGAACTATCTCCGCCCCACGATACCCCCGGCCAGGGTCGGCTGCATGAATTGCGCCCCGTGAGTCTCCAGAGTACGATGTGCCAGATGAGCTCTCAAGACGAGTGGTGGAGTCCGTGGCGTCCGAACGGGAGCTCGTTCGTCCTTCACGTCGATCTCCGGCCCCACCCCGACTGCGAGGAGCGGGCGCTGGAGCTGCTCGACGAAGACGAGCGGGCGCGCTGCAGGAGGTTCGTGGTCAGGGGGGCGCGACGGCGATACGCGCTGTGCCGTGCGGCGCTGAGGATCAACCTCTGCCGGCGGCTCGGGTGTTCCAACAGCGAGCTGAGCTTCGGCTATCTGGAGCACGGCAAGCCCTTCGCCATGGTCAACGGCAGTCCCGCCGCCGCCAGCTTCAACGTGAGCCATAGCGGCTGGCACGGCCTGATCGGATTCGCCGAAGGTCCCGGTTTCGGCGTGGACCTGGAGATGCGCAGGCCCAACCGGGACTTCGACGGCATCGGGAGCCGCGTCTATGGACCGCGCGAGCAGCGCGCGCTGGCCGACTCCGGACCCGAGAAGCCGGAGCTCTTCTACCGGCTGTGGAGCCTGAAGGAGGCGCTAATCAAGGCCCTGGGCACCGGCTTCGCACTGAGCCCCGCACGCTTCGAGGTGCCGCCCGTGATGCTGGAGGGCCAGCGGTCCGCCACCTTTCGCTTCCCGCACCTGCCTCACGACCAGTACCGGCTGGAGGACCTCGGGGAACCCCGGTTCGCCGCCGCCCGCGCCTACCTCATGACAGCCCGTGACCAACGGGGAACGCAGAACTGAGCAGCGGGGACGTCATGCCACCTCCCAGCTCCACCCCCGCCCGCTTCGCCCCCGGAGAGCCGATCGCGATAGTCGGGATGGCGTGCCGGTTCCCCGGCGCCAACGACATCGAGGCCTTCTGGCGCCTTGTGTGGAAGAAAGTGATATCAATCTCGGAATGACGATGATATCACTTCCTGGGAGATGAGGCTCGGGGAGTAGAAGCGACTCCTCCGTGCCTCCGAGGGGGGCAGAGCATGCGGATTCCGGGGGCGTTATCGTACATGTCACTCACGCGACGTGTCCTTCTCCCACCCCTGCTTCGATGCGACGAGACACCCGTCAACGCCGGGCGATCTGCCGCGTCTTCCTGGACGCCGGTCGCCCTCTCACGCGCGACGAGGTCCTCAGTTACGGTCAACGGATCGTGCCCTCACTCGGGGTGGCGACCGTCTACCGCAACGTGAAGATCCTGGCTGACGAGGGGTGGCTCTCGGAGGTGGAGCTCCCAGGCGGAGTCCTTCGGTACGAGCTGGCCGGCAGCCCGCATCACCACCACTTCCTCTGCCGCGCCTGCGACCAGGCCTTTGACGTCCATCGGTGCCCGGACGAAATCGAGATGCTGGCACCCGACGGCTTCGAGGTCGACAGCCACGAGCTGGTTCTCTTCGGTCGCTGCGCGGAGTGTACCTGACCCCCTCCGACTAAGCAGCCCGCGCGAGATCGTCCGGGGACTGCTACCCGCGCCCAGCAGTCCGTAGAGGCGGCCTGGGAACCCCGGAGGGCCGCACCTACCTGCGCACGGTGACACCATCGCCGTCGAGCGGGTCGTCCCCCTTGATCATTATTGATAATGCATTATCATTATCACTCAAGCACACCGCTCCCCCCTTGCCGCTGTCCGCTGACAGTGCCCCCGACAGGAGATACTCATGTCGTCATCCGGCGTTTCCGGACGCCTTGCCGTCCGCCTCGTCCTGCTTGGGGCAGTCCTCCCGGGCGTTCCAGCGCTCGCCGCTGGATCGACACCAGTCGAGCGGCACGCAGCGGACACCGTCGACCACGTAGTGGGAATCGTCCGGTCGGCAGAGAGCGGGGAGCCTCTCGCGGGCGCGATGGCGACGGTGGTCAGCACGGGCGGGAGCGCAATCACCCACGGAGACGGGTCGTTTCGCATCGCCGTGCCGGATGCCGAGCGGCATCGGCTCCGCATCGATCGACTCGGGTACGCGGCGGTTGCCGTCGATCTCCGCCCGGGAGAGGTCGCCACGGTCGATCTCGAGGTGGCCGCCATCCCACTGCCTGACGTCGTCGTCGCCGCGGTTCTGAGCCCCACGGCCACCAACGAGGCAATCCGACCCTCCGCCGTCTTCGCCGAGGAGAAGCTGCAACGGCACCTTGCGGGCACCCTCGCGCAGACGGTGGAGTCGGTCCCCGGGGTAGCCGTGACCAGCATGGGGCCGGGCACTTCCCAGCCGGTGATCCGCGGCCTCGGCGGAGACCGGATCCTCGTGCTCGAAGATGGCCAGCGGGTGGGCGATGTCGTCAACAGCGGAGCGGACCATGCCACGGCGGTCGCTCCTTCCTCCGCGCGGCGGATCGAGGTGATTCGCGGGCCGAGCGCGATTCTCTACGGGAGCAGTGCACTCGGCGGCGTGATCAACGTGGTTCGGGACGAAATACCCCGGGCGGTCCCCTACCGCGCGACCGGCTTCACCCTGCTCGAGACGCAGACGGCGACTCGGGCAGTCGGGGGGAGCAGCCAGGTGACGGTCGGAGTCGCCGAGCACATTCCCCTTCGCGTCGAGGTCTCGAAGCGCGTGGGAGGGGATCTGCAGACGCCTATCGGGACGCTGGCGGGAACCCAGACCGACGTCTGGAGCGTGGCGGCAGGGACGTCGTGGGTTGACGACTGGGGCTACGCGGGCGGTTCGTTTCGCCTCTACAGTAACGACTATGGGATCCCCGGAGGCTTCGCAGGTGGCCACACGAACCCGGTTCGCACGGAGCAGGAGAGGGTCGCGAGCAGATTTCGCAGCGTCTTTCGGCCGGATCGAGGTCTCGAGGCGATTGAAATCGATGCCGGCTACACCTGGTACCGGCACCACGAGTGGGAATCCACGACCATCCTGGGAACGGTCTTCGAGCGCCAGATCGCTAGCGGGGAGGCGCGGGCGCGGCACGCCGGGTGGGGACCCTTCACGTCCGGCGCAGTCGGGGCGAGAGTCTCGTGGGAGCACTTCGGATTCGGGGGCGAGCTCTACTCCCCGAATACCCAGCGCACGACGCAGGCCGTGTACGCTCTCGAGGAGCTCCAGCTCGATCCGGTCTCGATCGAGGCCGGGATCCGCTACGATCGGGTCGAGCTGGAACCCAACGAGGAAGAGATGTCCGACATCGGGCACATCCGCGCGCGTTCCTTTGCCGCGGTCTCCGGATCGCTGGGCGCACTTCTGCCGCTCACGGAGCGAATCGCCCTGGGAGCGAGCATGGGCCGCGCATTTCGCACCCCGGACGTACCCGAGCTCTACTCCGAGGGGCCGCACCTCGCGGCCAATTCATTCGACGTTGGCAACCCCGAGCTCGAGACGGAAACCGGACTCGGAATCGATGTATTCGGGCGCATCACCGCACGACGCCTCAGCGCCGAGGTGACGTGGTTTCGAAACACGATCGCCGGCTACATCTTTCCGCAGGCGACGGGGGAACGCAGCCGCACACAGCTCCCCATCTATCAGTTCGTGGGCGAGGACGCCCTTCTGACCGGCTTCGAGAGTCTTTTCGGGTGGTCGATGCCAGCCGGATTCAGGGTGGAGGCCGCCGCGTCGTACGTGCACGGCACGCTCCGCGCGACAGACGAGCCTCTCCCCTTCATCCCGCCGCTCCAGGGTCGCCTTGCCGTCGGCTTTTCTCCGGTGGACTGGTTCGTGGAGGCCGAGACGCGGCTGGCCAGCAGCCAGCAGCGGACCGGGCGGTTCGAGCAGCAGACCGACGGGTACGCGGCCCTCGGCCTCTCGGGCGGTCTGCGTCTCACCGTCGCCGGGCGGCTGCACGTCGTGACGCTCCACTTGGAGAACCTCGGCGACACCGAATACAGGAACCACCTGTCGCGCGTCAAGGAGATCATGCCCGAGGCGGGGAGATCCGTCAGCGTGACATATCGAGTCGTCTTCTAGTAGAGAAGCGGTGCCCCCGTCAGTTGCGGAGGCGCCTCGCGGGGACGAACAGAACATCAACACAAACGAGGTGAAGAGAGATGGGAGATTCGAGAATGAAGCTGCCCTTCGCCGTGCTGACGGCGGGCATTCTGGCCCTATCGGCGTGCGATAGCGAGACCGAACCCGACGAAGACCACGCCGAGGAGGTCGAGGGTGTGATCCTGGTGCTGGGCGGCGATACGCTCGCGACCTACGACGGGCACGATAGCGAGTGGAATGGGGAGCTGGAGGTGGAGCCGGGTGAGGAAACCGGCCACATTGCCGTGACCTTCGTTGACCACGACATGGAGGCGGTTCAGCTGGGCGACGACTTCTACCTGGAGGTCGAGGTCGAGGACGAGTCCGTCGCCGAGTTCGAGCAGGACACCCCCGGGGAGTTCGGGGGGCACCTGCACGGAGGTGACGAGGGCGACACCGACGTCGTCTTCCGCCTGATGCACGGCACCGTCGGCTCTGGACACGCCGACTTCGTGACCACGGCGCTCCACATTCATGTGCACGAACACTGACTTGGGCGGCTCCTGCCTTAGCAAGGCGGCGCCTCGCATAGGTAGCGGCTGATGTTGTCCAGAGTGATATCACTCCAGCGGTGACAGTGATATCGCTTTCGGGCGGTCTTGTCTATCGCTCACCGCCGGGTGCCGTCCCTGTATCGGGCTGATCGCATTCGCGACCCGGGGCGAGCCCCGACCCGGTATCCTGAAGGGCAGGTCTCCAGCGCCTCGCACCGCCGTCCCGCACCGTGACCCCTCCCGCTGGCCCGGTTATCGTTGTAGCGGGACCGCGCGAACACCGGGATCGCCCCGACCCTCGCACTGTGAGAAGCGCCCACCCCAGTCCGGAGGGATCCGGAGGAAGGTCGCATGCCACCTCCCAGCTCCACCCCCGCCCGCTTCGCCCCCGGAGAGCCGATCGCCATAGTCGGGATGGCGTGCCGGTTCCCCGGCGCAGACGACATCGAGGCCTTCTGGCACCTCCTGGAGACCGGCGGAAACGCGGTCACCAAAGGGGTGCCGGGCTCGGGCGAGGGACGCTGGGGACAGATCTTCGGCGACGACCCGGTCGAGAGCGCGGCGTGCCGCTTCGGTGCCTTCGTCGACGACATCGACCTCTTCGACGACGCCTTCTTCCGGATCTCCCCGGTGGAGGCCGAGCTGCTCGATCCGCAGCAGCGCATGATGCTGGAGGTCAGCTGGCAGGCCCTTGAGGACGCGGGGATCGACCCCGACCGCCTGAAGAAGAGCCGCACCGGCGTCTACTCCGGGATCAGCAACGACGAGTACCGGATGCTGGTGGTGGACTCGGCCAAGCCCTCCGAGGCTGCGGCGTGCCTCTACGCCCTGAGCGGCACCAACCTGAATGGGACGGCGGGGCGGGTCTCCTTCGTGCTCGGGCTGAACGGCCCGGCCAAGGCGGTGGACGCCGCCTGCGCGTCGGCGATGGTGGCGATCAACGACGCGGTCGCCGACCTGCAGCAGGGCAGGGCGGATCTCGCCATCGCGGGCGGGGTGCAGGCGATCCTGAACGGGCGCATCTACGAGCTGCGCGCGGACGCGATGATGCTCTCGCCCGAGGGGCAGTGCAAGACCTTCGACGCCTCCGCGGACGGGTACGTGCGGGCCGAGGGGTGCGGGGTCGTGGTCCTCAAGCGCCTCTGCGACGCCGAGGCGGACGGAGACCCGATCTGGGCGGTGATCCGGGGCTCGGTGGTCAACAACGGCGGAACCGGGGTCGGGCTGACGGTGCCGAACACCCCCGCGCTCGAGCAGGTCATGGAGGACGCGCTGGCCCAGGCGGGCGCTGATCCGCTGGAGGTGGACTACGTCGAGGCGCACGGAACGGGAACCGCGGTCGGCGATCCGATCGAGCTGGACGCCGTCTCCGCCGTCTACGGCAGGGGGCGCGACGCCGGCACTCCGCTCCTGATCGGTTCCGTGAAGACGAACATGGGCCACATGGAGTCGGCGGCGGGGGTGGTCGGGCTCATCAAGGCGGCGCTGGTGGTCAGGCGGGGGGTGATCCCGAAGCACCTGCACTTCCGCGATCCCAACCCGGCGGTGGAGTGGGACCGCATGCCGCTCCGCGTGACTTCGGAGACGATGGAGTGGCCGGAGCGGGGGGGCCGTCCGCGGGTGGCCGGGGTCAACTGCTTCGGGATCTCGGGAACGAACGCGCACATCGTGGTGGAGGAGTACCGTGGGTCGGGGTCGCGGCAGCCGGTTGCGGCGTCGCTTCCCCCGGCGCTGGAGCATCTGGAGCTCCCGGACGGGGCGATGAGGCCGCGCCGGGCGCGCCTCCTCCCCCTCTCTGCCAAGTCGGAGGCCGCGCTGAGGGAGACGGCGGGTCGGTATCTGGCGTGGCTCGACGAACGGGATGATCAGGGTGTCCCGGAGGGGGGTGCCGTCCAGCCGACGCTCGCGGAGATGGCGTGGACGGCGGGCGTGGGGCGCACTCACTTCGATCACCGCGCCGGGGTGGTCTTCCGAGACGCTGCGTCGCTTCGACGGGAGCTCGAGGCGCTGGCGGAGTCCGGCGAGGTCGCGATGCCGCGGGCGGGCGGCGTCGGCAGGGTGGCGTTCGCCTACACGGGGCAGGGGAGCCAGTGGGTCGGGATGGGCCGGGATCTGTACGAGACGGAGCCGGTGGCGCGTGCCGTCCTGGACCGCTGCGAGGCGGTTGTCCGCGAGGTGCGGGGCGCCTCTCTCCTGGATGTCATGTTCGGGGGCGGCGGAGCGGAGGCAGGAGGCGGAGCGGAGGCGGGCGGCGGCGGGAACGTGGCCGAGCTGGTCGACACGGCCTGGGAGCAGCCGGCGCTCTATGCGCTTGGGTGCGCGCTCACTGCGCTGTGGTCGAGCGTGGGCGTCCGTCCCGAGGTGGTGGTGGGGCACAGCGTCGGCGAGATCGCCGCGGCCCAGGCCGCAGGCGTCTTCAGCCTGGAGGACGGCATGCGATTCGCCTGCGCGCGCGGGGCGCTGATGTCGCAGATGGCGGACGGCGCCATGGCCGCGGTCTTCGCGCCGCCCGGGCGGGTGGCGGAGGCGCTGGAGGCGCACAACGCCGGCTTCGGCGGAGTCGGACTCAGCATCTCGGGGGACAACGGCACCCATCAGGTGGTCAGCGGTCCGCTGGAGGAGGTCGAGGCGATCTCCGGGGAGTTCGCCTCCGCAGGGATCCGGGTCCGGCGGCTGAACACCCGCAAGGCCTTCCACAGCGCCCTGGTGGAGCCGATCCTTGACGCCTTGGAAGGGTCGCTGGAGGGCGTGCCAGTCGCCCCGCCCTCTCTGACAGTGGTCAGCAACCTGACCGGCCAGCCGGTCGATCCCGGCCAGACGCTGGACGGCGCCTACTGGAGGCGGCACGCCCGCGAGCCGGTGGCGTTCGCCCACGGGGTGGAGTCGCTCGCGGAGCTGGGCGTGGATCTGGTGGTGGAGATCGGGCCGCGCCCGGTCCTGGGTGCAATGGCGCTCTCGGTGTGGCCGGAGTCGCCGGGGACCCCGGCGCCAGCGGTGATCCCGACGCTGAGTGCACCCGCGGGAGACACGGCTTCGCGAGGCGAGGCGGGCGCGGCGGCGGGCGGCACGGCCGCACCTCTGGGCTCTGACTTCGCGGAGGCCGTCGCCCGCTCCTACGAGGCGGGGCTGCCCATCCGGTTCGAGGGGCTCTTCGCCGGCGAGGCCCGACGGCGCATCTCCATCCCCGGCTACCCCTTCCAGCGGAGACGCCACTGGCTCGAGGCTCCCAGGCGGCGGAGGCTCGGGGCGGGCCATCCCCTCCTGGGATCCCGGCACGAGTCGGCGCGCGGCGAGGTCACCTTCGAGACGGAGATCCACCCTTTGGATCCGGATTGGCTCGACGACCACCGGGTGTTCGGGCGGGTCGTGGCCCCGGGCGCGCTCTACGGGGCGATGGCGCTCGCGGCCGCGCGCGCCGAGGGACGGGGGGTGGTGGCGCTCGAAGATGTGCAGCTGCAGAGCGCGCTGGTGTTCAGCGCGGAGGAGACCGGAAACGGGACGGGCGAGGCCGGGCGTCGGGTGCAGCTGGTGCTCGACGAGGGGGATCCGTCGGCCGCGCGCCGCTTCCAGCTCTTCAGCAAGGGTGGTGGCGAGGAGTGGAGCGCGCACGTGGAGGGGCGCCTCTCGCCGGGCGGCTCCCCGCCCCCGCCGGAGGACCGCGCGCAGATCGATCTGGACGGCCTCAGGGCCCGCCTCGACTCTCTGGAGGTGGCGGACTACTACCGCGCCCGGGCCGAGACCGGAGTCGACCTCGGCCCCTCCTTCCGGACGCTGCGCAGGGCCTGGTCCGGTCCCGGGGAGGCGCTGGGCGAGGTCTCCCTCCCCGAAGGGCTGGGATCGCACCGACTCGACCTTCATCCGCTCGTCCTGGACGGCTGCTTTCAGGTCATGGGGGCGGCGCGCGATCTGACGGGACCGCACGGCTCGGTCACCTACCTGCCCTTCGGGTGGGAGCGGCTCTGGCTGACCGGGGACCGCCTCCCCGACCGGGTGGTGTGCCATGTGCGCCTGAACGAGGGCGCCGCCCGGGCCGATGCGGATGCGGACGAAGCGCCCGAGGTCCTGACCGGGGAGCTCCGCATCTACGACCGGAGCGGGGTGCTGCTCGGGGGCCTGAGCGGCCACACGGTGAAGCGGGCGACGCGCGCCGCCTTCCTGTCGACGGTCGAGGGCGTCCAGGATCTCCTCTACGAGGTCGCATGGCGGGAGCGCACGCTGCCGCCGGGAATGCCCTCGGCGGACTTCTTCCCGAGCCCGGGAGCGGTGAGGTCGGAGTCGCGGCTCTTCTCTGAACACCTGATTCAGGCGGAGGTCGACCCGGACGACCGCGCCGCGCTGCTCACCGATCTGGAGCACTGGTCGTGGTCGTACGCGCTCGCCACCCTGGACAGGCTGGGCTGGCGGCGAAGCCGCGGCGAGAGGGTGGAGCCCGAGGCTCTGCGGGAACGGCTCGGCGTCGATCCGGAGCACCGGCGCCTCTTCCGGCGAATCCTCGAGATGGTCGCCCGGCCGGGGGTGCTCGCCCAGGACGAGGACGGCTCCGGCTTCGTCGTCGCGGTGGGATCGGAGGATCCGTGGCCGGACATCCTCCCGCCCGACCCGGAGACGCACGCCGCCGTCATGGCCCGGCGGTATTCGCACGGCCTGACGGAGGTGGGGCTCTTCCGGCGCTCCGCCAGCGCCCTGCCCGACGTGCTCCGCGGCCGCGAGGACCCGCTCACCCTCCTCTTCAGCAGCGGGGAGCCGACCGCCGCCGACCTCTACCTCAAGGCACCGGTGGCGCGCGCCGCGAACGGGCTCCTGGAGGAGGCGGTCCGGCAGCTCCTGGGCGCGATCCCCGAAGGACGCCGGCTGCGGGTGATCGAGGTCGGGGCGGGCACCGGTTCGGCGACGGCCTCCGTCCTGCCGCTCCTCCCCGAGGGGCGCTTCGACTACATGTACACCGACATCTCGGCCGGCTTCTTCGCCGAGGCGGAGGCCCGCTTCGGGGACGGGGGCGGGTGCATCGAGTACCGTACGCTCGACATCGAGAAGGACCCCGTCGGGCAGGGCTTCGCCGCCCACGGCTACGACCTCCTCCTGGCGTCCAACGTCCTGCACGCGACCCGGTACCTGGAGGAGACGCTCGGGCACTGCCGCCGTCTGCTCGCGCCCTCGGGACAGCTGGTCGCCCTCGAGAACCTGAGCGGCCTGGGGTGGATGGACCTCACATTCGGGCAGCTCGACGGCTGGTGGCGCTTCGCCGACGACTACCGGCCCCATCACGCCCTGGCGGGCCCGGCGGTCTGGCGGCGCGCGCTCGGCGACGCCGGCTTCGATGCGGTCGAGGTGCTCGGACCGGACGAGACCGATCTGGAGCGGACCCCGGACAAGGGGGTGATCGTGGCCCGCGGACCGGCCCAGGTGCGGGAGCCGCGGGGCGTGTGGATCGTGGCGGCGGACGAGGGGGGCGAGGCGGCCCGGCTGGCCGACGAGCTGGCGGCCCGCAACCAGACGGTGGTGCTGGCCGCCGCCGGCGGGCAGGAGGGCGGGTGGCCGGAGCTGCACGGCCCCGGTGTCTTCGCCGCAGGGGTGGAGATGGAGCGACGCGCGTCGTGGCGGTCGCTCGTCGAGAGCCTGCCGGGCGACGTGCCCTTCAGCGGGGTCGTGCACCTCATGGCGCTCAATGGCCACGGGGAGGAAGCGACGACCGGGGAGGTCGCCTCCGACATCGAGCGCATGGGGGCGAGCGCCCTCGCCATGGTGCAGGGCGTTGCCGACTCGGGGCTCGTGCCGGACAACGGCGTCTGGTTCGTCACCCGTGGCGCGCAGGTGCTGGAGCGCGAGCGCGGAGGGGAGCTGGCCGGCGCGGTGCTCTGGGGCTTCGGCAAGGGCGTGGCGCGGGAGGCCGCGGACCTTCAGCCCCGGATGGTCGACCTGGATCCGCGCCCGATGGCACCCGATCCCGACCTCGCCAACGAACTCCTCTATCCCGACTCCGAGAACCACGTCGTCCACCGCTTCGGACGCCGGAGGGTCGCGCGCCTCGTCCGGGCGGAGTCGGATGGGGCGCGGCTGGCGCTCCCGGAGGAGACCGACTGGGTGCTCGCGCCGGATCAGGGCGGGGTCTTCGACCGGCCCTTCGTGCAGCTGCTCCCGGCGCGTCCCCTGGAGCCCAGGGAGGTCCGCGTCGCCGTGAGCGCGGCCGGGCTCAACTTCTGGGACGTCTTCCGCTCGCTGGGGTTCATCGAGGAGGGGCTGCTCGGGAGGGAGATGTGCGGCCATGTGGTCGAGGTCGGGTCGGAGGTCTCCCGGGTCTCGGCGGGCGACCATGTGGTGGGGATGGGATTCGGGGCCTTCGGGCCGCTGATGATCACCCACGAGGAGCTGGTGGCCCCCGCTCCGGAGGGGGTCTCGCAGACCGGACTCGCGACGATACCCAGCGCCTTCGTGTCGGCGGCGCTCTCCTTCGAGTATTCCGGGCTGGAGGCCGGCGAGCGGGTTCTGGTCCACGCTGGCGCAGGCGGCGTGGGGCTGGCCGCCATCCAGTGGGTGCAGGCGGCGGGCGCGGAGGTCTTCGCCACGGCGAGCGCCCCCAAGCAGGCGTATCTGCGGTCGCTCGGGGTGAAGCACGTCTTCGACAGCCGCACCACGGCCTTCGGCGAGGGGATCCTGGAGGCGACGGGCGGTGCCGGAGTGGACGTCGTGCTGAACAGCCTCACCGGGGAGGGCTTCATCGACGCGAGTCTGGCCTGCCTGAGGCAGGGCGGGCGCTTCGTGGAGATGGCGCGGCGGGACATCCTGACCGAGGAGGAGATGGCGGCGGCGCGTCCGGACGTCTCCTACGACATCCTGGAGCTGGACGTCCTGAAGAAGACCGAGCCCGAGTGGGTCGGGAGGGTGCTGCGCAATGTGATGGCGCGAATCGCCGAGGGCGAGCTCGAACCTATCGTCCACAGCCGGTGGCCGCTGGCGGAGGCGGGCGCCGCGCTGAGCTTCATGCGCTCGGCCCGCCACCTGGGGAAGATCGTGGTGACCGTGCCCCCGCTATCGGGTGGCCAGCTGCGCCCCGACGGCACCTATCTCGTGACGGGGGGACTCGGGGGGATCGGGTGCGCCGTGGCCGAGTGGCTCGCGGACCGGGGCGCGGGGGCGATCGTGCTCAACGGGCGCCGCGCGCCCGACCCCGCCGCCGAGGAGGCGATCCGTGCGCTCAGGGAGCGCGGAGTGACGGTCGAGGTGGCACTGGCGGATGTGGCCGACGAGGCCGCGCTGGACCGGATGCTGGCCGAGTTGGAGCGGCGTCTGCCGCCGCTCGCGGGGGTGATCCACAGCGTGGGCGTCCTCTCCGACGGCGCGCTCACCAACCAGAGCTGGGAGCGGTTCGAGCGGGTGCTCCGCCCCAAGATCCTGGGCGCGTGGCACCTGCACCGCGCGACGATGGACCGCGATCTCGACATCTTCGTCCTCTTCTCGAGCCGGGTAGGGGTCATGGGCAATCCCGGCCAGGCGAACCACGCCGCCGCCAACGCCTTCCTGGACCAGCTGGCTGGCCACCGGCGTGCGCTCGGGCTCGCGGGACAGGCGATCGCCTGGGGGGCGTGGTCGGAGATCGGCGAGGCTGCGGAGCAGCGCGAACGGATCGACGAGCGGCGCTCGGCGCTCGGCGGGCGGTGGTTCACCCCGCAGCAGGGGATCAGGGCCTTCGAGCGTCTGGTGCGCCAGGATGTGACGAACTCCGTCGTGATGGCGATGGACTGGGGGGTCTTCGAGGAGGCGGTCGAGGCGCGGCCGCCCCTGCTGGAGGAGATCCTCTCTGCGGCCTCGGAAGGCGGGGCTGACTCCTCGGCCGCCCCGAAGGAGATCCTCGCGCAGCTCGGCGAAGTCCCCGCCGGAGAGCGGGAGAATGTGCTGGTCTCCTTCCTCCAGGGCGAGGTGCAGGCCGTGCTGCGGCTGCCCTCGGCCCCGGCGCCGACGATCGGGTTCGTCGATCTGGGGATGGACTCGCTGATGGCCGTCGAGCTCCGCAATCGGCTCAACCGCGCCCTGGCGGGAGCCTACACGGCACCCAACACCCTGGTCTTCGACTACCCGGACATCTCCGCGCTGGCGGGGCACCTGGCGGGCGAGCTGGCTGGGGATGGCGCCGCTCCCGTGCCCGGGGCCACCCCCCAGGCTGTGGGAGAGCCGGGAGCTCCCCGCGAGTCGGCGCCCCTGCGCGAGCCGCAACTAGTGCGGAATCCGCAACAGTTGCGCGAACCCCAAGAATTGCGCGATCCGGAAGAGTTGCGCGAGGCGGCACCGCGCACACCCATCGCAGCCCCGGACGACGCGATCGCAATCGTGGGGATGGCGTGCCGCTTCCCCGGCGCGCCCGACCTCGACGCCCTCTGGCGCCTTCTCGAGGACGGCCGGGACCTAGTGACCGAGGGGCGCCTCGACCCCGGTCCCTGGAAGGGTGTGGCGGGTGACCCGGACGACCCGCGCGACGCCGTCCGGCGCGGCGCCTTCCTGGAGGAGATCGACACCTTCGACGCCGGCTTCTTCGGGATCAGGGCGATCGAGGCGCGCGCGATGGATCCGCGCCAGCGGCTCCTCCTGGAGACGACATGGCACTCCCTGGAGGACGCCGGGATCGATCCATCGGCGCTGCGGGGCAGCACCACGGGCGTGTATGTGGGCGTCGGCAACGGCGACTACCGGGATGTGGCCGCCGCCGCCGGCGAGGATCACGGCTACCTGGGCACTACCATCAGCGTGACCGCCGGCCGAATCGCCTTCGCGCTCGGGCTGAACGGGCCCGCCGTCCCGGTGGACCTGGCGTGCGCCTCCGCGCTGGCCGCCGTGCACCAGGCCGCCGGCGCGCTGCGCCAGGGGGAGGTGGGGATGGCGCTGGCCGGCGGGGCGAACGCGATCCTCTCTCCGGAGGTCGCGATCTTCATGCGCGAGGCCGGAATGCTCTCGAAGCGGGGCCGGTGCAGCACCTTCGACTCCGCCGCCGACGGCTTCGTGCGCGGCGAGGGGTGCGGGATGGTCGTGCTGAAGCGCCTCGGCGACGCGGTGGCCGACGGCGACCGCATCTGGGGCGTGATCCGTGGGTCGGCGGTGAACCAGAACGGGGCGAGCGCGGGGCTCACCGTCCCCAACGGGCCGGCTCAGGAACAGGTGATCGAGACGGCGCTCGCGGGCACCGGAATCGCCTCCGCGGAGGTGGACTACCTGGAGGCGCACGGGGCCGGCTCCGACCTGGGCGACCCCATCGAGGTCCTCGCGGCCTCCTCGGTCTACGGACGGGGACGAGCCGCCGAGCGTCCGCTCCTGATCGGCTCCGTCAAGACCAACCTGGGCCACCAGGAGGCCGCGGCGGGGGTTTCCAGCCTGATCAAGGTAGTCCTGGCGATGAACCAGGGCCGCATCCCGAAGCAGCTCCACTTCGACAATCCCAGCCCACACCTGGAGTGGGACCGGCTCCCGGTGCGGGTCGTCTCGGAGCCGACCCAGTGGCCCGCGCGCCCGGACCGCCCTGCGCGCGCTGGCGTGAGCTCCTTCGGGATCTCGGGGGCGAACGCGCATGTGGTCGTGGAGGCGGTGGCTGACTCTCGGAACGGGGCGGCGACCGAGGGTACGGCCTCGGCTCCCCCATGGGCGCTGGGGAGCGCGCTGGCGGTGCCCGCCGAGCTCCCCGGCAACGTGACCCGGCTGCCCGCCCCAGAGGGCGACTTCGCCCCCAGAGAGACGCGCCTCCTTCCCCTCTCCGGCAAGTCCCCGGCGGCGCTCAGAGCGCTGGCGCGGCGGTACCTCGGCTGGCTGGACGAGCACGAGGAGGCGTTCGCGGCAGAGGCGGAGGGGGGAGCCGTCGAGGTCTCGCTCGCCGACGCTGCACCCGGGTCAGTACTCGCCGACATGGCGTGGACGGCAGGAGTGGGACGCTCCCACTTTGCAAGCCGCGCAGCCGTCCCGTTCCACGACGCCGGGTCGCTCCGGGAGGGGCTGGCCGCCCTGATCGAGGCGGAGTTGGGGCCGGAGCCCCGAGGATTGCCCGAGCCCCCCTCGCCCCCCAGGACCGCCTTCGTGTACCCAGGCGCAGGAGGCGAGCACCTCGGAGTGGGACAGTGCCTCTACGCGACCGAGCCCGTGGTGCGCGCCCTGCTGGATCGGTGCGACGCGGCTCTGGCGGGGGAACCAGATGGTGCCTCCCTCCTCGACGTGATCTTCGGGCGGGCGGAGGCGGCCGGCAGGATCGACGACCCCGTATGGGCGCAGCCGGCCGCCTACGCCCTTGCCTGCGCGCACACCGCCCTGTGGGGGAGTGTGGGCGTGCGCCCCGCGGTGGTGGCTGGCCACGGCGTCGGGGAGCTGGCCGCCGCGTGGGCCGCGGGCGTCTTCACCCTGGAGGACGGGCTCCGCATCGCCGCGGCGCGCGGTGTCGCGCTGGCCCGACCGAGGGTGCGGATGGCGGTCGCGGTTCCCACTGGCGACCCCTCCGCCCCGGATCCCGACCCGGTGGCCGAGGTGGAGGCGGCGTGCGCCGGGGTGACCTTCTCCCGCCCCGAGATCGTGGTGGTGGGCGGCGTTGGCGAAGCCGTTTCGGGTGCGGGGGGAGCGATGGACGGCGCGTACTGGCGCAGTCGGGCGGGTAAGCGCCGCCGATCCGGCGACCTCGCCCCCGCTCTTGCGGAGGCGGGGGTGGAGCAGGTCGTGGAGATCGGCCCGGGGCCTGGGAGGGGTGCCGTTCCGCTAGGCGAGTGGTCGGATGCGGGCCGTGGAGGCGATCGCGCCGCTGCGGCCGACCGCCCTGAGCGCCCCTTCGCGGAGTCGGTCGCGAGCGCCTACGAGGCGGGTCTGCCGGTCTCCTTCGCTGGGCTCTTCGCCGGGGAGGCCCGCCGCCGCATCGCACTGCCCGGCTATCCGTTCCAGCGCAGACGCCACTGGTTCGGGTGAGCGCCGCGGGCTCGGTGGCGATGATTATCTCCTGAACTCAATCGCACCGCGGGCCGCGCCAGGAATCGATTCCGTCCAGCCAGTTGTCGAACTCTACTGTGTTCGGCGCACAAAGGCCGTCGTTGTCGTCCCAAAAGAACCGCCGTAGCAACGATAGGTCGAGGAAACCGCGCGGAACCTCGCCGGTCAGGGAATTGACGTCGACATACAGGACTTCGAGATTCGACAGGTCGCCTAGCTCGGGCGGGACCTCGCCGGTCAGGGAATTGACGGCGAGATACAGGACTTCGAGATTCGACAGGTTGCCCAGCTCGGGCGGGATCTCGCCGGTTAGCGAATTAACAAAGAAATTCAGGACTTCGAGACTCGACAGGTTGCCCAGCTCGGGTGGAATCTCGCCCGTAAACGTGTTTTCCCGGAGATTCAGGACTTCGAGATTCGACAGGTCGCCCAGCTCAGGGGGAATCGCGCCGGTCAGAGAAGTGTGGTTGAGATACAGGAATTGGAGATTCGACAGGTTGCCCAGCTCGGGTGGAATCGCGCCGGTAAGCAGTCTGCCCCGGAGGGACAGGTAACGGAGATTCGACAAACGGCCCAGCTCCGGTGGGATCTCTCCGCGCGGTGCATTTCGTTCGAGATCCAGCGAATCAACCCGGCCGTCCGCATCAGTGCCCACTCCGTACCACTCGCCAAGTGGCTTGTCGGTCTTCCAGTTCGTGTTGTCGGTCCAGTCGTCGCCGCCCAGTTCGTCGTACATAATGAGCAACACTCCCCGGTCGGCGAGGGGGACGACGGATGCGGTAAAGTCCTGCGATGCCGACGAACTGCCGTCCGAAGCCTTCACGGTGATCCCGGCGCTCCCCGTCGCGACCCCCTTGACCGCCACTGAGCCGCCCGAGATGGCGACGGTCGCCACTTCGGAGTTGGAGGACGATACCTCATAGCTGAGCTCGTCTCCGTCCGGGTCGCTGAAGTACCCCGCGAGATCGACCGACTCGGTGGTGCCGACCTCGACCGTCAGCTTTGGTATCTCTCCCACCGCCATGGGTGACTGGGAATCGTCGCAGCCAAGCGCCCAGGCGGCGACCCCGACTGCTAGGACGAGCCGGAGAGCGCCGCGCGTTCGGGAGCGATGAGTATCTCGGTGGCGATAATCTGCAGACATGGCACGCCCCTTCTTGGCAGGTCGATATGCGCAATTCAATTAGCCTTGCGGTTGGCCCATGCGCAAGTAGCTACGGGATTATCCGCGAGCCGTTGTCGGGAGCCCCGCTCTTGCGCGAGCGGCTTTAGGTTCGCCATCGTTATCGTAGGTGTTCGGCGGTTCGCGAAGTTGGTTTCCAGCAGAGGCGAGGAGCAAAACACATGTTCCATCCATCCATCCATCCATCCATCCATCCATCCATCCCCGAAGAGGTGCCCTTCTCGCGCTAGTCGCCGCAGGAGTCGTGTCGCTGATCGTCGCCTGCGTTGAGGACGACCTAGCGGAGGCTCCGATGTCGCGCACCGCCGCCAGCGAGGCTCCGCTTTCCGACGACGAGCTCGGCGAGAGCCCCATTCTGCTGGCGCTGGGCCGGGAGATCCCCGGCTTCGGAGGGATCTACTACGAACCCGGCGAAGGAGGCGGTGCCGAGGACCGGCTTGTGCTGGCGGTGACCGAGGCGGGTGCCGGCGACCTGCCGATGGCCCGAAAGGCGGTCCTCACCGCGTTGGGCCAGTTCGCGCCCCCGACCGCCGATGCTGCCGAGATGCTCCGTCGGGTGGTCGAGCACACCTTCCTGGAGATGGCCGAGCACCGCGCCCGCCTCCGGCCCCGCCTCTTCGCGATGAACGAGGTCGTGAGCCTCAGCGTTGACGAGAAGTTCAACCGCATCAGGGTCGGGGTGACGGACCTCGCCTTCGCGTCGGCGGTGGAAGGGGTCGCCGTCGAGCTGGGAGTGCCGGAGGCGATGCTCGAGATCGTCCGGGACTCTCCCGCGGAGGGCCTTGCGGCGACCGTTGACGACTCGCCTGGCAGCCCGTCGCCAGCCAGTCGGCGCCTCCTGCTCACGGACCGGATTCCCGATCGACGGCTCGCGGGCGGATATGATGCGGGAAACCCTGCTAAACAGGACGCTCCCTGTACGATCGGATTCACCACCGTGTCGAATGTCTGGACGGAGCGAGACGGCCGGACGAAGGGCTTCGTCTCGGCCTCCCACTGCACGAAGGAGCCACACGAGCCGGACGACGCCGACGAAAGCGACTGGAAGCAGCCGTACAGTTACTCCCATGGATCTCCGGGGTCCCGGGAGGGTCTGGTGGGCGAGGAGCTGTGGGATCTGGAGCCCGAGAGGTGCGAGCGGGGTGCCAGGTGCAGGCATGCGGACGCCGCGGTGATGGAGGTGGACGAGGACTCGGCGGGGATCGCCTTTGGGAAGATTGCTCGCACGGTGGAGGCTCAGGAGTATTGCGAGCCAAATGTAGTGGGTGGATGCAGACTCCTGATTAACCCCAGGAATCCGACCTTCACGATTATCTTCGAGCGACCGTGGCCGTTGGTGGGCCGGTCGATCCACAAGGTAGGCAGGACGACCGGATGGACCTATGGGACGGTACACGAGACCTGCGCTGACGAGCAATAAATACGGCGTCTGGATCTTGTGCAGCCACAAGCTCAATCTGTTTTCGCGTGGTGGCGACAGCGGTGCCCCGGTGTTCATGCTCGACGAGTTTGTTAGTGATAGTACGGAGGTTCACCTGGTTGGCATCGTGTGGGGGGGCGACTTATTTGACACGATCACCTACATATCGAACATAAGCCAGATCCGCAAGGAGTTCAAGGATTCGGCCTCCTTCCTTACCTACTTTCATCGAGATAGCCTGCCGCCAGATATCAAGGAGATAGAGGGGCCTCGGGATCCGCCGAAATCGAATCCGCCAGCGTTCTTCGAGTGCAAGTGGATAGCACTGGTGAATTCGGAGGGGATGCAGCCGGTGACGTACGAGTGGTCCGGCGTGCTGTCGGGCGCCGGCGATACGCTTGTGGCGAGAATGCCGAGCGACAGCACGGAAGGATGGTTGTTTGTGAAGCTCACCGACGCGGCTGACCAGTTCGCGGAGGACTCGATCTACATCAACACAGTTGATGGGAACAACCACGAAGATTACTGCATTGAAGTTGACGATACAGGCGTAGATTGACGACACAGGACTTTAGGCCATCCGGATGACGACGCTACTTGCCACGGTCGCGCTGCAGCAGGCGACGCTCGTCGGGGAGGTGCGTGACAGCGTCACCCTGGAGCCGGTCGCCTTCGCCGAGGTGACGGTGGCGCGCGTCGAGGCGGCCGATGCGGATGCGCCGTCGATGCGCACCGACCGCCACGGAGTGTTCGTTCTTCGCGCCGGACCAGTCGGAGGCCCGTACCGGGTCGTCGCGAGGGCCGCCGGGTACGCAGTCTGGGAGCAGGTGGTGGAGTCGCTGCCCGACGGTGCCCTGACAGTGCTGCTCTCGCCGGTGCCGAGCGATCTGGAGGCGCTCGTGGTGGGTGGCCAGCGTGCGGGGGACCCGCTCTCGCTCTCGCGGGACGCCTTCGTGATCGACTCGCGTGTGATGGAGACGATGCCGCCGGTGCTCGAGTCGGACATGCTTAGGGTGGCGTCGATTTCGCCTTCGGCCTCTTCGCCCTCCGACTACCTCGCGGTGCCCTTCATACGTGGCGGGACGGCAGAGGGCACTCCGGTGCTCCTCGACGGCGTGCGGCTCTTCAACGCCTTCCATGCGGGGGGATTCGTCTCGGCGGTAAACCCCGAGGCGGTGGACCACGTCAGGGTGCTGCCGAGCTCAGGGGGCGACGCCTTCGGGATCGGCTCGCTCTCGGGGGCGTTCGACATAGCCACCCGGGACGGGGCTCGCGACCGGATCAAGACATCCGGGGCGCTGGGGATCGCGTCGGCGCGGCTGACGGTGGAGGGCCCCGTGGGGGGGAGCACCTCCTTTCTGGCTAGCGGCAGGCGCACCTGGATCGACCGGGTGACGCAGGCGGCCGAGCTCGTGGGGCTGATCGAGGAGCACATTCCCTACTTCTTCCGGGACGTGCACGGCAAGGTGACCTCGGACCTAGGCGGGGTGCGCCGTCTATCGGTGAGTGGCTACCTGGGCACGGAGTCGTTCTCGACGCCCTCGATATCGAGCCGCGATACCGTCGGCGGTCGAGATTCCCTCCCCCCCAGCGCCTGGGACATGCACGGAGGCAACTCGGCGTTGTCGGTGCACTACCGCGACCGCGTGGGCGACGGCGGAGTCCTGGACGCGCGCCTGGTGCGCGGGCGCTTCGCAAGCGACCTCTATTCGCGGGAACCGGCGCAGGTGGGTTTCGACCGACCAGGGGACGACGATACTCCCGGCGGATCATACGACACGCTGGTCACCGGAGGCGGGTCGATGACGTCGGAGGGCGCCGAGGCGGAGATAGCCTGGCGCGAGGGCCGGTCGCGGTTCGCGGTCGGGGCCCGGGCGACGAGGCTGCACGGCGACCTCGACGTGGTTGCCGACGAGCACTGGATCGTGCAGACGATTTCGGTGCGACGTTCTCTCTGGCGCATCGCTGCCCATGCGCAGGCGGAGTCGCCTCTGGCGGGCGGCTTCGGCGCTCGTGGCGGGGCGAGGGTGGACCGCTTCACCGGACTCGGGGCAACCACGCTGGGCGGCTTCGCCGAGCTGGCCTACCGTGCGGCGTCGTGGGGAGCGCGGGTTGCGGCGGCGCGCTCGCATCAGGCGCTGGCTTCGACGCGCGACGAGGAGGCGCTCATGGCGAGCTTCCTGGCATACGACTTCGTGGTGCCCGTGGGGAGCGGGCCGGTGCCCACCAACACCGAGGTCACGGTCGGGTGGGACGGCGAGCTCGGACCCCTGCGGCTACGGGTGGACTCCTACTGGCGCCGGCTCGAGAGCCTCAGGATGCCGCACTATGGGATCCGCGTCCTCGATCGCCCGGTGCTCGGGGACCCTGCGCTCTGGGAGGAGGCCGAGGGCAGCGCGAGGGGAATCGAGACCTCGTGGAGCTGGGTACGGGAGAGAGGGCTGTCAGTCCTGGGCAGCTACCGGTGGGCGGTCGTAACCCGCGCGCAGGAGGGCATCGACTACACGCCGCGCTTCCACCGGGACCACGAGCTGGAGATGTTGGCGGCGTATCGCGGCGTCCTCGGATCGGTGTCCGCGCAGATGTCGTTCCGTTCCGGCCAGCCTCAGACCCCCTGGCTGGGCAATGTCCGGCTCCCGAGCTACCAGAACCACCAACCCAACATTGCGCGGGTCGGGGGCTGGTACAACTCCGGTCGGCTTCCCCACTACGCCCGCGTCGACGTCTCGTGGCGTCGCGAGTGGCGGGTGGGGTGGTTCGGGGGCGGGGAGCTGACCCCCTACCTCTCGGTGACCAACCTCTTCGACACCCCGAACGTGGTCGCGTGGCTGCCGTATGGGGTGGCTGGAGAGGAGTGGAGCACCCAGCTCCCACTGGTTCCATTCGCAGGCGCGGAGTTCCGGTTTTGAGGGCGCTCGCCATCGTCCCGTGGGGGCTTTGTCCACCGGCTGCCAGACCCGCCGCCGGGGCCGCTCTGGCGCTCGTCGCCGCGCTGGGGTGCGAACTCCCTCATCCGGGGTGGTCGGACCCCAAGTGGGTGTCTATCGCGTCGCTCCTGGAGGTCGGCGAACGCGAGGCCTACATCCTGGCAAGGTACTACCGCAGCGATTCCTGGGAGCACCCCCCCGTGGGCGAGCCCGCAGTCTCCGCCTCGCTGGAAGGTCCGGGGTGGACAGCACCGCTTGCGGATACCGCTGCGGGATTTGTCTGCGGACCGTTTGGATGGCGTCATTTCAACCCGGGAAAGGATGTCTGCCTGCGCGGCACGCTGCCGGAGGCCATCCGCTCCGGCGTCGAGTACCGTCTAAGCGGCGTGACCGAGCACGGTCCCTTCACCGGCCGGACGGTGGCACCGCAGCCCCCTCTCCTGCTGGAGCCCGACTCCGACACCGCGCGATTCCGGGCGGAGGACCTGGAGGGGAACGCCCGCGGAATGTTGGTGCCGGTGCGATACCGCTTCGGCCCGGACGTCGGCACGAGATTCGGCGAGATGGGTGGGACGGCCACCACCCGATTCATGACTACGGAACTGGTGGGTGCCGAGTCAGGCAGAGTCAACTTCGATCCCGACACCTTCCTATATTCGCCCGAACCCGTAGCGGTGCCAATTCCAATGCGGCTCGCCGGAGTAGGTTGGAACTACACCCAATTCGTGGAGAACGCGGAACGCAGCTGGCTCGAGGCCGACTACCTTGTGCTCAGGCCGTGGCCGGAGACCGGCATCGAGGGCGAGGGGGTGTATGGCTACTTCGATGGCGTGAGCTTCTCGCGTACGGTCACCGTCGTGGTCGAATTCCCTGCGGTGGAATGGGACGGGCCGGGTCCCTAGCAGTCAGGGGTAGTCTCGCGCGAGCACCGAGAGGCGCGAAGCGCTCCGCTGGCAAGGCGCGACGAGGCTTGGTAGCAGCGCTACCGGGCCGAGGAGCAACGCAGAGCGAAGCTAGGGATACAGGAAGTGTAAACCGTGGATTGCACATTGTAAGGTATACATTACAGTATGGACAGGCGAGCGAAGCCGTCCAGCGGAGATGCAGCGCGCCCCCTGCCGTAGGAGGTTTGTCCACGGGCTGCTAGAGGCGGGGAGGTGGGCGTTGCGGTCGTCATCGCCGCCCACGATGGCCGCGCCGGAGTCGCGCGCGCGAATTGCGCCCCGCGAGGTTCCAGAGTACGATGGCCCGATGAGTAGGAGCAGACCTTCCCCCGTCTACCAACCCGACGAGAAGCCCCCTTTCCGACTCTCCCTCGGCGTCGGCCTCCAGCTCGCGGCGCTCAACGTCGCCGCCGTGATGCTCATCCCCATGGTTGTGATGCGGGCTGCCGGCGTCTCCGACGCCTACCTCTCCTGGGCCGTCCTCGCATCGGTCGCCGTCTGCGGGGTGGCGACCATCCTGCAGGCTCGGCGCGCGGGCCGCATCGGGATGGGCCACGTGCTGGTCATGGGCACCTCCGGCGCCTTCATCCCGGCCTCCATCTCGGCGCTGCAGGAGGGCGGCCCGGCACTCCTCGCCACCCTCGTCGCGATCTCCGCGCTGGTCCCCCTCCTCCTCTCGTGGCGGCTCTCCCTCTTCCAGCGCGTCCTCACGCCCGCGGTCTCCGGCACCGTGATCATGCTCATTCCGATCACGGTCCTGCCCTTCGTCTCGAGCCTTCTGTCCGGCCCGGCAGGCACGGCTCCGCCCCCGGGCGTTCCGCTCAGCTTCTGCGCTACCGTGCTCGTCATAGGCGTCCTTGCGCTCAGGGCGACGGGAGCGCTACGGCTGTGGGCACCCGTGATCGGCGTCGCACTGGGCTCCGCGATAGCGGCCAGCTACGGCCTCTACGACCTGGAACGCGTTGCCGCGGCTCCCTGGGTCGCTCTGCCGCAGCTGCGGGTGCCCGGTCTCGATCTCGGCTTCGGCGCGGCCTTCTGGACGCTCCTTCCTTCCTTCCTCCTGGTGGCCGTGATCGCCGCCGTCCGCACGATGAGCAGCGCGGTGGCGGTCCAGCGCGTCTCGTGGCGTCGCCGGAGCCGCGCCATCGACTTCCGCGCCGTGCAGGGTGCGATGGCGGTGGACGGCGCGGGCAACCTTCTCGCCGGTCTCGCCGGGACCGTCCCCGGGAGCGCGACCACCACGAGCGTCCCCCTCACCCAGCTCACCGGCGTGGCCGCGCGTGCGGTTGGGATCGTTGCCGGAGCCGCCTTCATCGCCTTCGCCTTCCTCCCGAAGCCCTTCGCCGCGGTGCTCGCCATCCCGGATCCGGTCTTCACCGGCTACCTGGTCGTCCTCCTTGCCATGCTCTTCGCGATCGGCGTGAAGATCGTGGTGCAGGGTGGGCTGGGGTACCGCGAGGGACTCGTCGTCGGCATCGCCTTTCTGGCCGGAGTGGGTGCGCAGTACGGCCTGATCCTCCCCGAGGAGGTGTCCCGTTTCGCGGGCGGCCTGCTGGAGAACGGGATGAACGCCGGCGGCTTCAGCGCGATCCTCATGACCCTCTTCCTGCGCCTCACGGGGCCGGCACACAGCCGCCTCCGGACCGCGCTCGATCCGTCGCAGCTGCCGCGGATCCAGGGTTTCCTCCGGGACTTCGCAACCCGAAGCGGTTGGGGCGAGGCCATGTCCCTCCGGCTGGGGGCCGTCGCCGAGGAAGCGCTGCTCGCGCTCGCCCATCCCGAGGGAACGCAGCCAGAGACCCCCCGCGAAAAACTCCCCCAGCGCCCTTCCCGCCTTCTCCTGACCGCGCACCGGGAGAACGACGGCGCCGTGCTCGAGTTCATCGTCGGCACCGGGGAGGAGAACCTGGAGGACCGCGTCGCCCTCCTCGGCGACCCCTCCGACGAGGCCGCGATCGAGCGGGAGGTCCTGCTGCGCCTCCTGCGCCATCTGGCCGCCTCGGTTCGCCACCAGCAGTACCACGACACCGAGGTTGTGACGGTGCGCGTCGAGGCGGTCCCGGACCCCAGCTGACCTTCTCGCGCAAGCCGATCACGCGCCAGCACATTGAGATCGCCTAGGCAGCGGCGAAGAACGGCGGCCTCATTGTGGAGTGCGCCCGCTTCAGCGACCGCGGTCGCAGGTTCTCGACTAGACCAGCAGGCCGTTCTCCTCCAGGAAGCCGCGCATCGCGCCTACGCACTCCGCTGGCCTCTCCACCTGCAGGAAGTGCGTCGTCTCGGGGATGAAGTCATAGTCGACGGTCAGGATGTGGCTTAGGTCGAAGGTGGGCAGGTAGGCGTAGGGCAGCGTGGGGTCGGAGCCGATCACCTTTGTCGGACAGGGAAGATTGCCGAAGTCCACCAGGAACGCGTACGTCCTGATGAAGGCGATGATCTGGGCCTCGTAGTCGCGAGGGCAGCGGAGCTCGTAGCCCCCCAGTCCCAGGAGGGAGGATTCCCGCAGAATCGTCTGGGACATCAGCTCCGCGGCCTGGGGAACCGCTCTGCGGAGCACCGGCAGGAACTCGAAGAGCTCCACGAAGTCCTCCCTCGTCCGGAATCGGTCCGCGCGACGGCTCGCCACCCCGGCCGACTGCTCGGCGACGGCGTCGAAGTCCGGATCCTTCGGGCCGGGTCTGTAGAGCGGCGGATCGAAGAGGACCCACGCCGCGAGCGTGTCGCACCCGCCCGTCCCCAGCGTCCCCGACAGGAGTGCCGTCAGAGCGGAAAGGGAATGAAACACCCCCGTCGTGGGCCGTTCGCCGAAGTGGCGCGTCGCCGCCTCGACGACGCGCTCCTGGTCGCGGACCAGGTTGGGGACGTTGTGCTCCGTGCGGTCTCCCACCGCGTTCCAGCCGTGGTTCCGCATGTCGTAGAGCAGGACATCGAAGTCATCCGTAAGGAGCGACCAGAACGGATAGTAGAAGTCCATCGCCAGCCCGTTCCCGTGGCCCAGGATAAGGCGTGGCCCGGCCGGGTTCCCATGCCTGCGCAGAAAGGTGACGCTGCCGTCGTCAAGACGGACCTCGTGCACCGAGCGCGGCTCGGGAATCTCCCACCTAGCTGCACTGCTCATGTCTGACCGCGGCTACCGTTCGGCGTGCCGGCCTGGGGGTGGGCGGCCACCGCTACGGCGCCGCCCGGCGTATGCTCCTGGTCGGATCAGCCGGCGTCGATGCGTGCGGCCAGACCTCGCAGGGATCCGAGCCCCATCCACTCCTCGGGGGAGATCTCGAGACCGAACTCCGATGACACCAGCTTGACAAAGGCAACGCAGTCCATCGAGGACACGCCGGCCGCCTCGCCGAAGGGCAGGTCGAAGTCCGGGTCGCGTCCCAGATCCATGTTCTCGTTGATTAGCGCGAGCAGGCGCGCCTCGGTGTTAGACATTCCGTGTAGCTCCCCTAGGTGGCGGGAATGGTGGTGGCCGTACGGCCCAGGCCCGGTTGTTCAGGAAACGTACCCCACGGCCCGCGTGGCCGCAACAGGTGTGCGCGCTCTGGGTGTCAGGTCGGCGCCCTGCGCCGTCGCGGGGATGTCGCTACCGCATCTGTCCATCCTGGCCTCCTTTGCGAGGTGTCCCGTGTGTCGAGCGGGACATGGTTTTAGGGCCCCCGGCGGGCTTTCCCGCCGGGGGCTTCGTCTATAGTATGGCCAGCTCTGGAGCTGCGCTTGGCAATGCGCACTCCAGAGTGCTGGCGAAAACCCCTGCAGCGGCCGTCGAAGGCCTCCGCAGGGGTGGTTTGTAGTATCTGGAAGGTGCCGGAGGCAAGTCCTCGCTAGGACGCCAGCGTCGATGAGCGGGGGCGCTTGCGGCCCCCACGGCTAGCGGCAGCGCCGGTGCCAGTCCTCCACGTGCTCCGGAAGACCTTCGGGCACGGCAAGCGGATACCCGGCGAACTCGGGGGGCCTGCCGCCGGGCGTACTCGCCCACGCCTCGGCGACGATCTCCTCGTAGAGGACGTATCCCGCGTGGCACCACGGCGTCTCGTGGAACTTCGCGTACCTGTCCTTGCCCTCGCACTGCGGTGGCTCGTCGCGGACCCGCACCCAGGGGAACTCGGGGTACGGCTGATCGCTGCGGCTCTCGTAGCCGTAGCTCCACGGCGGATTGCTGCGGCTCTCGTAGCTCCACCCGCACACCGGTGGCCGCTCGCTCCGCTCGAAGACGTCGCGCACGTAGGCCAGGCCGCGCAAGGAATCGGCCCACACGATACTGGACAGCGCATCGTCTTCGTTGCCGCTCTCGTAAATCCGGACCAGCAGGTCGAAGAGCAGGTCGGAGGCGCGCGGGTACGGCGTGCCCACGTTACGCCTAACTTCACTGCGGCTCGCCGCGCCAGCCAGGGCGAAGCGGGCTTCCCTCCGGACGTCGTCCGGGAGCGTGGCGTCGGCCGCGACCGCGGCCACCCGGTCGGCGAAGGCGTCGAGCTCGGCCGCCGTGCGCGGGGCGGGCTCGAACCTGCACCTGTCCTCTCCTTCCGTGCACATAATCGACGATGGATCCACTTGGCGGAGGAACCAGGTGGCGGGGGCGTCGATATCCATCCACCGCGGCGCACTCTCCGGCAGCTCCCCCAGCCGCAGCGCCTCGAGCACCTCCTGGGCGGTCGTCTCCTGGGCTACCGCCGTGCTCGTCGAAGGCGGCAGCCAGGCCAGCGCCGCCAGCGCGGCAATCGTCGTCGTCAGGGTCCTGGTCATCGGTCGTCTCCTCATGTCTGCGGGCACCCGTCGGTGCCGGAGTGGCCGTCGAATTCCACGGTGTGCCACTTCCATCGCCTTTTGGACCGCCACTCCCAGATGACGGGGCTCTCTGCGCCCTCCAGCGCCGACAGCTTGGCGCCGTCGAGCTTCTCCTGGAGGTCGTTCCATCGCTCATTGGCCGCCTTCTCGACATCGCCGCTCTCCCCGTGGACGATCGCCTCGATGGCGGCCAGCCTGCCGTCGCGGTTCAGGGAGTTGATGCACTTGTTAAGGCTGTTCTGGTGCCCGAGCTCGTGGGCGACGACGGTCGCCTTCCAGGCGTCGATCGCGGCCTTGTTCCTGCAGTCGTCGTGGTCGACGGCGTTGAGGTTGTAGACGCCGATCGAGTCCGTCCCCGGAAGGCCGCAGGTCTCGTGGACCAGCTTGCGCTTCCTGCCGGTGCTCACCAGATCCGATGACACGTACACCACCGCGCCCGTGATGTTCGGCCTACCGGAGACGTAGTAGCTGCCCTCCCACGGCCCGCTCCCCTCCCGCGCGCTGGACGGCGGCCGGAAGGTCACGCCGAACGCGCCCCACTGCGTGTCGTTCGGGAAGATGACGGGCTGCGGCTCGCCCGCGTTCTGCATCGGGAGCCCGAAGCCGCCGGGTTCGGGCAACATCGGACGCGCCGAGACATGGGCGTGGTCGTTCAGGGTCCAGAACCCCCGCTTTCTGTGCCGGACATCCATGACGACGGCCATGACGTCCTGGCTCTTCGTGGCGGTGCCCCTCGTCGCTACACGCGTTCGTGGTCGGGCCTCCACTCGTGGACCGCCTCCTTGATCTCGCGCTGGGTGACCAGATCGCCAGCGAAGACCCGCTCCACCAGCTCGCCCACCTCGCCGTCGGAGGCGAAGCGAAGCGCGATGAGCTGCCTGGTCGGGATTTCGTCGATCCGGGACGCGGGCACCTCCGGGAGCAGCGCCTTCAGCCTCAGCCGCTCCTCGAGCCTTATCACACGGTCCTGCACAGGGAGGGAGTGACGGCGCGACTGCGGAACCAGGAAGGCGACCAGTAGGGCCAGAATCGTGAGCGCCAGATTCTCCACCGTGAAGCCGAGGATGGTCCGAGCCCCGAAGTACCCGGAGACGAGGAGGCCCAGCGCCAAGGGGCCCCACACCGTCCAGAAGGGAGGATACCTGACGTGGCGGGAGTAGTCCTGGGTCTTCATGGCCGACCTTTCGCGGGCGTGGGACTCGAAAGGTAGCCCGGCCGGTTCTTGCGCTCCACGCTCACCATTGGGGTGGGCTGAAGAAACGGGTGCGGGGCGCTTCGCCGCTCTCGGTGCTCGCGCGATTCTATCCACGAACCGGTAGGGTGCGCGCGGTCCCCGAGGCGTTAGCTTGGGAAGATGCAGAAGATACTCTCCACCCACCCGTCGAGCTCCTACCTGGCCTCTGGATCGACTCTCGTGGCCTGTGCCGCGGCCTGGTGCGCGGTGCACTGCGCGCTCACGCCGCTGCTAGCCGTGGCGGCTCCAGCCCTCGGGCTCGCCGGAGGGGCCGAGCGGGTCGTGTATCTCGTTACCGTGGTCCTTGGCGGGGTTATGCTCGCGCTGGGCCCGGCACGCCATCACCGGGGCGTACTACTCGCCTTCGGCGGAGGGGCCGTCTTCTGGGCCGCCTCCCTCGCTGGCTGGCTCGAGCCCGTGCCCGAACCCGCGACATCGGCGGCTGGCAGCCTGACCCTCGCTGTCGCCCTCCTGCAAGGTGCCCGCATTTGCCGGAGCGGCGCGTGCGCGGTGTGCGACTAGGACCCCGCAGGCAAGATCCCCCGGCATTCACTCGTCGGGCGAGTGCCTCTCGGTGTCCAGCTGCACGTCGAGCTGCTCCGGCCGCTCGTGAGGGCTGCTCACCCCCCGTGAAGCTCCTGATCTCGCCCCGCAGCGCCCTGGCGTAGAGGCCCCTCGGGAGGAGGTCCGTTTCGGATCCCCACTCCCCACGTCTCCGGACGGTGGCTAGCAGTCCGTGGGAGGTTTGTCCACGGGCTGCTCGGTAGCGGGGCGATCCTCGCTGTGGCACCTTGTCCCATCTCGCCATGTATGTGCCCACGAGATCATCCCAATATTCGCGTGTTCGCCTCGGCGCACCGACGAGCGCCGGGCGGGCCGTGGCGGGGAGCGCAGCTGCAACCCACACTGACCGAGGCCAGAGCGATGAACCAGACAGTCCACGCAGATTGTAGCGACTCACGCGCATCGAGCGTTCGCTCGGTGCCGACCCGAGCACTTCGGCAAGCGGTCTCCACGCTCGCTATGGCGCTAGCGCTCGCATGCGGGCGGGGCGGCGATCCATCCGATCAGCCCCAGACCGGAAGCTCCGAGACCGAAGATGCCGCGCGAAGCGTGGCGGAACCCGAGCTCGTCGACATGGAGGCCTTCGAGAGCGGCTTCGAGATCGCCAGGCGCCTGGAGCTGGAGGAGACCGACCGCGCCATGGTCGTGAGTCCGATGGTGGAGGTAGGTGGACCCGACAGGCTGTTCGTCGCCGAGCCGAAGGAGAGCCAGGTCAACATATACGACACGGATGGGTCGCTGGTGAGGGTGATCGGGCGCAGGGGCGACGGTCCCGGCGAGTTCCGCATGCCCTTCACGGCCCGCCCGACGCTCGACGGCGGAATCGTGGTCGCGGACTTCGAGGCTTCGCGAATGACCTTCTTTCCAGAGGGCGGAGACGCCGTCACGGTCCAATCTCCAGGGCTGTTCCTGCTTGGCGTGAGCGACGTTGGTGGAGGTCGGTACCTGATCGAGGGGCGCTCGGAGGAACATTGGCCCGCGCAGTTGCACATCTGGAACCGCGGCACCGATACGATCGAACGCAGCTTTCTGCCGGCCGTCGTCCCGGAGGCGGCGCTCGACGAAGCAATTTCGTTCATTTCGATCAGCGTGCATGTGGAGGCTGACACGATCTGGGCGGCGTGGGCCCTTTCCGACACGGTATACAGCTTCGACCTGAACGGTGAGCTGCTGGCTAGGCTGCCAGTGGCGCTGCCGACGCCGATCGTGTTCCCGACCACCCCTTACGAGCGAAGGTCTGAGGCCGAGAAGAAGGAGGTCGAGGGCATTACCCAAGTGGTGGGTGTTTTCGCTACGGACAGCGGGCTGGCCGTTCAGTCGCTAAGGAAGCTGACAGCGGGCACGACTCACGACCTCGTGCTGATGGACCGGCAGGGATCGGTGGTGTGGAGCGCGGCTCGCACGCCGGAGTTGCACGCCGTAATTGGCGCGGACTTCTACTTTGCCGACCCCTTCACGATTCTACCGAATCGCTGGGTCGTAGCTCGGCGGAAGGCGGGCGAGTAGCAGTCCGTGGATAATCTCGCGCGAGCACCGAGAGCGGCGAAGCGCCCCGCTGGCAAGGCGCGACGAAGGGCCAATAGCCGCAGCGCTATTGGTCCGAGGAGCAACGCAGAGCGAAGCCAGGGTGTGGGAATTGTAAACCATGGATTACACAATGTAAATCACCCATTACACTGTGAGGAGACGAGCGAAGCGGTCCAGCGGGGATGCAGCGCTGCTCGGATGCCGTGGGAGGTTTGTCCACGGGCTGCCAGGGTGAGGGCGCTTGCTTACCTGGGTGTGGCCAGCGCCCTGGCGTCGGTCATGGGAGGTTGTCTGGCGGAGGCGCCGACTCGTTCGGCGGCTGGCCTGGGGACGGGCGACACGCTTCCGGCGGTCGCTCGACCGTCGGGCGACGGGGCGGCGGTGGTGTGGGCGCTGGCGCCTAGCCAGTGCCTAGGTTGCGAACTCAATGAATTGGCAAGGGTGCTCCGAAGGATTCGGCGCACCTTGAAGGGCGACCTGGAGGTCGTGGTGGTGGCGGTTGGAGAGGGGGAGGAGGACGACCTGGAGCGGGTCGAGACGTGGCTGAAGGCGGAGAGGATTGCGGCGAGGGTCCTGCTGCGCGACCGGAGGTGGTTCGAACGGGAGTTCAGCGTGGAACGCCTTCCCATCCTCTATGTCGTGGATCGGCATTCGGTTGTGGCAGGAGTGGTCGCCGCCGCCGATGCGCCGGATCAATGGCGTTCCACTCCGGATCGGGTGGAGCTGGATAGCTTCGTCGCGAGACTTGCAGTGGATCGGAAGTAGGCATCATTGCATGGTATTGCATCGCCGCTCGATTCGGCGGCAATTGTAGAAAACCGAAGACAACATCAACCAAGGAAGGAAATCAAGATGAACAAGACTAGCATGCAGATTCTGCGCGCACGCAGTGCGCGTACGATCAAGGCCGCAGTTGTGGCCGCGGTCGTCTCCATCGCGGCTCCCGCGGCATATGGAACCGTAACGGCTCAGCAACCGGAGGGGGGTACAGTTAGCAAGAAAATGCTGGCTGTGTCCTTTAATGGCCTGACGCTCTGTGGATTCAAGTGTTGGTGGTTTGCGCCACGCTGCTGCATAATTGTCATCAATCGGCATTAGAAGAAACGAACCAGGACTCGTGGCAGGGTAACAAGAGCACTCCAGGAACCCGCCCGCGGTTCCTCCGTTTGACCCCCCGGTCTGGCTGACGGGCCGCTGGGCCCGTCAGCCAGACCCACCAGTCCGCGCCCCCCTCTCCCGAGGGGCGAACTCAAGCCGACCCGGTGTCCGCGCCGCCTGCCAGTCCCCTCGTTGACTGCCAGTCCCCTCGTAGAGTGCCAGCTTCCGCATTGCCTGCCAGCCTTCTCGTTAATTGCCAGTTCTCTCGCCAACTGCCACTCTCAGCGTTGTCTACCATCATCCTCGACAACTGCCAATCCACTCACAATCTGCCAACACTCTCGTCTAATACCAGATCCCTCGCCGACTGGCATTCCCCTCTCGACTGCGGCGTCCGCGTCGACTTCCAGCCCCCTCGCCGACTGCCAGGCGCTCAGAAAGTAGCCACTCCCAGACCGCCGAGAGTATCCGCCAGAGTGGTCTCCGCCGTCCAGTACGGCTCTCCGTACGGCCGGCGAACGAGCGAGCCGTAGGCGGCGTGCATGCTCAGGATCTGCTCCACAACCGGTCGGTCTCCACCGGGAAACACCTCCCCGATGCGGCTTCGGGCGCGCAGCTGCGAGCCGTACGCCTCGAGAGCCGCAATCTTGCGTTCGATCTGCTCGGCGATCTCCACGACGAAGGTCGGCTTGACCCCGTCCTCGGCGAATGCCAGCGCGTAGACGACCTTGTGGGGGCGGTGCGGGCGGCCCTTGGCCGGGAAGTTCCGGAGACCGGCCAGGAAGGCGGCGTCCCGGGCCAGGGCGGCGGCGGCGCGGTGGTCCGGGTGGCGGCCGCGGGTCCAGTGGGTGACGACCACCCGGGGCCGCAGCTCGCGCACGATGCCGGCGACGACCTGGCGCGCCGCATGGCTGTTTGCCACCTGGGTGTCCGGCAGGCCCGCGCAGCGTCGCTCGGCAAGCCCCATGATCTCGGATGCGGCCGCCGTCTCGCGCGCCCTCGTCTCGGTCGTGCCGCGCGAGGCGGCCTCGCCGGCGGTGAGGTCGAGGACGCCCGTTCGCTCGCCGGCGTCGGCCGACCGGAGCAGCGCGCCTCCGCAGAAGATCTCGGCGTCGTCGGGATGCGCCATGACGGCCAGCACATCCAGAGGCGGCGTCATTCGTACCTGAGCGCGTCGACGGGAGGCAGGCGCGAGGCGCGCATCGCGGGGAGCATTCCGAAGAGAACGCCGGTGACGGCGGCGAGAGAGACCGCTGCGAAGACCGACCACAGAGGTATGCGGGCTGGGAGGGGAGTGAGGGCGGCGACCCCCTCCGCGGCACCCCATCCGCCGAGCAGACCCAAGGCGCCTCCCGCGGCCGTCAGTAGCGATGCCTCGATGAGGAACTGCCACTTGATCTCGCGGCGCGTGGCGCCGAGCGACTTGCGCACCCCGATCTCGCGAGTCCTCTCCGTCACCGAGATCAGCATGATCCCGACGACGCCAATGCCCCCGACGAGCATCCCGATCGACGACAGGCCGACCATCACCGCAAAGAACATCCCCGTAAGCTGGTTGAAGAGATTGATCGTGTCCTCGCTCCGGATGATCGCGAAGTCGTTGTCCTCGCCCGGGCGGAGCGCCCGCATGGAGCGTAGCGCGGCCACGACCTGGTTCTCCGCCTCGGCTCTGCCGTGCAGATCGCGGGGCTTGACCTGAACGCTCAGGAAGTTCCAGCGCGTGCGCGCCTTGAGCCGCTTGTCCGCGGTCGTGACCGGGATAAGGGCGAAGTTCTCGACCGCTTCGCCCAGGAACATCGGAAGCGGCTCGAATACCCCTACGACCGTGAAGAGCTCGTTCGCGGCCCGACGGCCCGCATTCACCCGCACGCGCCTGCCAACCGGGTCCAGCTGGCCAAAGACGCTCTCGGCCAGCGCCGAGGAGACGACCATGACGTTGCGCGCATGCCGCACGTCCGCCGAGGTGAAGTCCCGCCCGGCCACAAAGTCGCCCCCCGTGAACGACGCCCATCCGTTGGAGTAGCCGCGAAATGGGACATACACCCAATCCGACCGGAAGCGCACAAACGCCGAGAACTCGAATCCGGAGACCGCCTCGGCCACCGCTGGCAGCGAGCGCACCCTCCTGACCTCGGCCTCCGTGATCTCCGGTCGGTCCCACCAAGGCGGCTTTCCGCCGACGAAGGACGCCCTTGCATCGGTGAAGTCGAAGGGCATGACCGCGAAGTTCTCCGGACCGGCGGACTCGATCACGCTCATCACCTCGCTCCTGATCCCCGTGATCACGGCGGCGACGGTCACCACAACGCCCACCCCAATGGCGACCCCGAGCACGGCGAGCGCAGAGCGCATCCAGTTGGCGCGGAGAGCCGACGCGGCGACCCTGAGACCCTCGCGCAGGACCCTTCCGGTCGGCACCTCGCCCACCAGGGGCGCGGCCTTCGGCTCGCGGGCCGGGTCGGCGCTCATTCGTACCTCAGCGCGTCCACCGGGTCGAGCCGAGCGGCCCGGGACGCGGGATAGACGCCCGACACGACTCCCACGACGAGCCCGAGCGCCACGCCCAGGGCGATCCAGCGGGGCGCCACGGCGGCAGGGAGCGGCGAGACCGCCGCCACCAGCATCGTCAGCGCTACCCCGACGCCCACCCCGACGACGGCACCCACACCCGAGAGCGTCATGCTCTCGACGAGCACCTGCGTGAGGATATCTGCGCGCCGTGCTCCGATCGCCTTCCGCACCCCGATCTCCCTAGTCCGCTCCATGACGGAGACAAGCATGATGTTCATGATCGTGATGCCGCCAACGACCAGGGAGATCCCGACGAAGCTGGGAAGGGCCACGAAGAGGACATTGCTTATCCTGTCCCAGAAGCCGAGCGAGGCTTCGGCGGTCTCGGCGGCGAAGTTGTCCAGCTGGTGCGGCCGCAGCTGGCGGCGCTGGCGCATGATCTCGACGACCTCTTCCCTGATGGGCACCGTCAGGCTCGGGTCCGGCGCCTTGAGGACGATCTGCTCGATCCTGCCGGGCCGGGTCATGTACGCCCCGAGCGGCGAGTGGGAGGGGGCCACCGCAAGGTTGTCCAGCGAGACGAAGAGGAAGGATCCCTGGTCCTCGAGCACGCCGACGACGCGGTAGGGTCGTCCCGCGATGCGCACCGTCCTGCCTACGGGATCGACGGCGCCGAAGAGCACATCGGCCGTGGACATCCCGAGTACCACGACCGACGCGCCCTGCTCGACCTCCTGGCGGGTGAAGGCGCGGCCGCGCTCCACTACCCAGTTGCGGATCTCGAACATCTCGGCCGACGCGGCCACCAAGTTGATGTTCTCGGCCTTGAGTCCGCCTTCGGCCTCGATCTCGCCATTCCTGTCGGACTGTGCGCCGATCACCGCCGGCAGGGAAACCCTTTCGCGCAGCTCGTCGAGGTCTCGGTAGTTCAGGTCCGGTGCCCTGTACCACGCCCGCCACTGTTCGGGGGAGGTGTTGATCGAGTTCATGGGGTAGCGCGACAGAGTCACCGTGTTGACGCCCGTGACCCTCTCGGTGATCGTGTCGCGAACGTAGCGGTCCATCCCCTCGACGATGCTGACGACCACGACCAGGAACATCACGCCGACGATGACGCCCAGGAGCGTGAAGAGGCTCTTGAGCCGCTGCGTGGTGATCTGCTCCCACGCCAGCCGGATCCCCTCCAGGAGACGCATGCCTAGCAGCCTGTGGATAAACTCAGGCGAGGACCGAGAGCGGCGAGGCGAGGCCTCGGGCACGAGAAGTGTAGATCACGGATTGGGACCGCCATACGCCGCGCCGCCGTCAACCGCACCTGTAGCTGCTGCGGCTAGCCGGCCCCGGGACCGGCGTCAAATGCGTCCCTGATCGGCTCGATGGGGGTCCCGCTCCTCAGCGTGCGCACCACCTGGTAGGGCCCGCTCACCACGGTGTCCCCAAGCGCGACCCCGGAGAGGACCTCGAAGTGCTCCTCGCCGGCGATGCCAACCTCGACCGGCACGAAGTGCGCCAGCCCCTCCCTGACCACGAACACCCCCTCGACGGGTTCCGAGGGTCCCTCCCGGCCCGCGTCGTCCTTCGCCTCCTCTTCGCTGGCGCTGTCGGCCACCTCGCTGGTGCTGGCGCTGTCGTCCGCCTCCCTCTCGACATCCTCCTCCTCGCGGAGAGTCAGCGATATGATCGGAATGCTCAGCTGGTCCTCGCGCGACTCGACGACGACCTGCGCGGTGGCGGAGAGGTCCGGGCGCAGCTCGGCGGGGGGAGACCGAAGCGTCACGACGACCTCGAAGTCGATCGTTGGAGTCTGACCCGCCCCCCCCACCTGCGACGGGGGGCGAATCGCGCTGTTGCCGATCTCGGTGACCTCGCCGCCGAACTCCAGCTCCGGAAAGGCGTCCAGCTCGACCGAGGCGCTGTCCCCGATCGAGATATCGGGAACGTCCGTCTCGTCGACCTCGAGCACCACCTCCATGACCGACAGGTCGGAGACCGTGAGCACGAGGCTGCCGGGGTTGTTCATGGTGCCTACGATCACGGTCTCGCCCTCCTCGACGTTCAGCCGGGTCACCCGGCCCGACATCGGCGCCCGGATGATCGTCTTCGCGAGCTGGTCCTCCGCCTCCTCGAGCGCCGCCTCGGCCTGTCCCACCCCGAACTCCGCCGACTCGAGGAGCGAGGCCTGCACCTCCAGGTCGCTCTCGGCGTTCTCGACCTCCTGGCGGCTCACGAGTAGCGAGTCGGTCTGCCAGAGCGATCTTCGCCGATTGGCCTCCCGCTCCGCCCGCAGGTGGTTCGCGCGCACCTGCGCGACCTGCGCCTGGGTCTGCTTGAGGGTGGCCATGCTCCGATTGACGGCTGCCTGGTACCTGGTCGGATCGAGCCGGAGGAGGACCTGGCCCTCCACGACCTCCTCGCCCTCGTCGGTGAGGAGCTCGGTTACCCGCGCCGAGATGTCGGAGCTGATGTCCACCTTGCGTCTGGCGCGCACATTGCCGCTGGCAGTGACTGTTTCGGTGAGATCGCGCGCCTCGACGACCTCGATGCGCGCCCCGACGCCGCCCTGCCGCCCGCCCTGGAGGCTGAAGTACGCGGCGGCGGTCAGGACGACGGCCGCCCCCACCCCAATGATGAGCTTGTTCCTGGTTCGCATTCCTATGGGTTCCTAAGCGGTGCGCCGACCACCGACTCCAGGTCGGCGATCGCGTCATGGTAGGTGAAGATCGAGAGGACGCGCTGTCGGTCGGCCTGGGCCTTCACGGTCTCGGCCTCCACCAGCCCGACGAAGTCGAGGAGCTGGTTGCGGTACCGCTCCTGCGCCAGGCGCAGCTGCTCGCTGGCCAGCGCCTGGTTGCGCTCCTCGATCAGCGCCGACTTGTAGGCCGTGAGGACCGTGGCGAGGCGGGACTCGACGTCGGCCCTGAGCGCCAGCTCCCTCCGCTGGATCAGGAGCCGGTTGTCGTGCAGCGTTGCTCGCGCTGCCTCTACGGCGTGCTGTCGCCCGAAGCCCTGAAAGACCGGGATCGAGATCGAGAGCGAGGCGGATGGCGGGTTCCCCGTGAAGTCGAAGGGAAATGCGCGGTTCCGCTCCCGGATGCCCTCGAGGACCGCCTCGGTCACCTCGAACCGCGAGCAGTCCTGGGTGGGCAGGGGGTCGACGAGCCGTGACACCACCTCGTTCTCGTACTCGCAGCGGAGCATTGCAGCCTCTCCCGAGGCCTTCGCGGACGCCTCCTGCGCATCGGTGCTGCTCGCGCTCTGGGCAAAGCCGCTAAAGCCGGTCGAGAGTGTCAGGCTGGGGTAGTAGGAGGAGCGCGCCATCCTGACGCTGTAGAGCGCGGAGTGCTCCCGCGCCCGCAGCGCGGCGAGGTCGGGATTCTGCGCGAGCGCCCTCTCGAAGAGCTCGTCGGCCGACCACTCGAACTCGGAGACCGCGAACTCGGTCGTCAGCGCCGGTTCCGCGCCGATCGCGACGCCCATCTGCTCGAGCAGCCGGATCGTGGCGTTGCGCACGCCGGTCTCGGCCTGAAGAAGGGCGATCTCGGCTCGTCCGACGCCCACCTCGCCCTGCTGCACGTCGATCAGCGTCGCCGATCCTACGGCCTGCCTTCCCCTGGCGAGGCGCAGGTTGAGTTCCGCGCGGGCCATCTCCTGTTCGGCCAGCGCCCTACCGTCCTTCTGGCGGAGCACCTCCAGGTAGGCCCGCGTCACGGCGAGTCTCAGCGTGCTCTCGGCGGCGCGAAGCTGCGCGCGCACGGCCTCGCGGTCCCGGCTCGCCTGCCCCGGCGCCATCAGGCTGCGCCCGCTAACCGAGAGGCTCACTCCGACGTTGTACGAGCTCGAGAGGTACGAGGGCTGGTCGGTAATCCCGAGCTGGCCCGCCGTGATGCTCCCGAAGCGCTGTTCGCCGGAGCCCTGCCAGGAGAACCCGGATCCGGCCGAGACGGAGGGCAGGAGCGACCCGTACGCCGACCGCACGCTCCAGTCGGCCACCGTGCCGTCGTTGCGCGCGGCGAGGAGCCCCGGATTGCTACGCAGGGCGATCTCCAGCGCTTCCTGGAGCGAGAGGGAGTCGGGCACCTCCTGGCCGATAGCCGGCACCTGGCCGATAGCCGACAGCGGTCCGGGAGCCAGTACGAAGAGGCCGAGGAGGACGGCCGCCGGGGCGCGAAGGTGGCGCGGCAGCGACCAGGGGCGGCCGCGCGACCCTTGCAAGGGGCGTTCGCCCTCCGAGGCGTGAGCGCCGCAGGCGGGAGTGGTGGTCCTCGTTCGCAATTCGATCTCCTTAGATCCTCTGTGGTCCCGTCGTCAGTAAGGCAGGCAAGATAACTAGCGGTCCGTGGATAATCTCGCGCGAGCACCGAGAGCGGCGAAGCGCCCCGCTGGCAAGGCGCGACGAAGGGCCAATAGCCGCAGCGCTATTGGTCCGAGGAGCAACGCAGAGCGCAGCGGCGGGTACGGGCATTGTAAACCATGGATTACATATTGTAAGGCATGCATTACAGATCGGATAGGCGAGCGAAGTGTTCCAGCGGGGATGCAGCGCTCCTCGAATGCCGTGGGAGGTTTGTCCACGGGCTGCTAGCCTCGACCGGCCAGCGTCATGGGCGACGCTCGGCAACAAACCCTCCCTCGCCGACGCGCACCCTCAGGAGGCGGCCGCTCCCGTCGAACCACGCCTCGCCGACGGACCCCAGCCGCACCCGCGTACTCTCCGTCGGAGCTCCCCCGGTGCGGATCGTCTCCGCCGCTCGTTCGACCCTTGCGGCACCGAGCTGGCGACCCTCGAGGGGCATGAGTGGGTGCACCACCGATCCCTCGGCGAGCTCCGCGAGGACGAAGTAGAGGTGCGCAACTCCCTCGTCGAGGATCACGCTGGCGCCCCGGATCGGGTACGCCCGCTCCTCCTCCCCGGCCGAGTCGATCCTTCGGGAGCGAAACCGCCTCCCGGCGCGCACGATCCTAACGGATGTCGTGTCGGCGCCCGCTGCCATCACCGAGTACTCGCTGGGCGCCATCTCCGGGCCCGCAAGGCTGAGCGAGGTGGCCAGCGTGGGGCCGCCGCGCACCCGGACCGTGCTGGTGGCTACGACCAGCTGAGCTCCACCGGTGCCCTGCCGGTGGATCGAGAAGTCCTCGACGCCGACTTCGACGCCGTTTCGGTAGAGGACAAGGGTGCCCCGGTCCACGAGCTGGGCAGAAGCGGGATGGGGAATGGCCGCCGATACGACCGCAAGCACTCCGTGGGCTGCAAGGGCGACGTACCGCGGCACCCGGCCGGTCCGTCGGCGCTTCTGGGTTCGCAATACGCTTCTCCCGCGGTGCCGAGCCCCCCCCGCCGGATGGCGAGGTGCCCGGCCGGGCTCTGACGACAGGCGTGGATCGGCCATTTAGGTTGAAGATAGTCTAACGAGGGTTGCACACTCCGCTCCCGCACGCCGGGAGCCGTCTTCCCGGACGCACAGCCTATGCGCATACGAAGGCTCGGCGGCTTGCTGCAGAGCCGATGACCGGACCTCGGCTTTTTCGCACTGCAGCCGACCGCGCCACGGTCTCCCGGATCCTGGTCTGGGTAGGGTTCGGGGCGGTTGTCCTCTGGACCCGTGCGCTTGGCCCCTGGGTCGCCGCCTCGGCGCTGCCGGTGCTAGCGCTCTCGGCGCTCCTGGCTGCCCGCGACCTCCGGCGTCTGGCGTCTGCAGCGGTGCTTGCCTGTGCCGTCGGCGTGGCGCTGCACACCGATCGCGAGGTTCGCGCCATCGAGGCAGAGTGGGATTCGTACTGGGCGGAGCGGAGGGCAGAGACGGTGCGCCTCCTGGAGAGCGAGTTCGGTGCAGCCGCCGCCCATGGCGACGCCTCGCTCGAGCGCCTCCTTCGCGTCGCCGAGGCATGGGCGGAGGAGAAGGGTCGGGGTGCCCTGGGCGACTCGATCGCCGCCATCGTGGGGGAGACCGACCTGGCTGCCGCCGTGTACGGTGCCGACGGGACGCTGGTGGCGTGGCGCGGGCAGCATCACGGCCAGTTCCCCAAGGAGGCCCTCCAGGGCGGCGGTCGCTACCTGTACGGCGGAAGCCCCCTCTTCTCCTACCTGTACTTCGTCGCGCCTATCTCCGACGGCGATGGCAGCGCGGTTGTCGCCGTTCTCCTCCACTCGGAGCTTCCGGCGGCGCACGCCGCGGGGCTGGGTGACTTCGCGACGCGCTTCGCCGGCACCTCTGGCGAGCGCATCGCGATCACGGGTCTCGCAAGGACCGTAGGCACCGACCGCGCCGATCTCCTCTGGCCTGACCCGCCCGCAGTCGCCTTCGGAATTCAGGAGCCCGACCGGGAGGTGCGCGCCCTGGATCGTCGCGGGAAAGGGACCGCGATCGTGCTGGCCCTTCTGGCGCTCCTCTGGTTCGTGGAGACGCTCTCCAGAGGTGGCGGGGTGCGCCCGTTCTCGCTCGGGGGACTTGCTCTGGCGGCGCTGCTCGTGCCACTGGAGCACCTTCCTCTCCCACCGGAGCTCACCGACCCCGTCTACTTCGAGCTGCTTGGGCCGCTCTCCCCGGGTCTCGGTCGCCTGGCCCTCCTGGCCGTCGCCGCGATGCCGCTGGCGGGGCTGGCCGCCGGGCGCTGGCAGCTGGGGAGCACAGTGGCGCCGGTGGCCGTGGCAGTCGGGTATCCCCTCGCTCTGCAATGGCTCGGCGGCGCGGTGACGTCGGAGCTGATGGGAGGGCCCGACTCCCGCTGGATCGCAGTGCAGGGGATCCTGGCGCTCATCCTGGCGGTCGGCAGCTGGCCACTCCTCGCGAGGTCGCCGGCAACGGGGAGCGCGGCGCGGCCGAGGATGCTGGGCGCCGCGATCGTCGCGAGCGCACTGCTGAGCGCCGCCGTCGGCTTCGGCGTACGGGTTGGCCCGGGGGTGCCGCTGGCGCTGGCATCCCTCTGGTGCATCCCCGCATGGCTCTTCGCCAAGGGCGCCGATCCCGATCGCAGCGTGTCGCACCGGCAGTGGTTCTTCGCCTGCTGGCTCGCCGGAACCGCTGTGCTGCCCTTCGCCTGGTCGATGCGAACAGAGGCTCGCCAGGTAATCGCCGAACGGCAGATGGCCGGGCTGGGCGTCACGGCCGATCCCTACCCCGCCGACCTGGTCGAGGGCTTCGCCAGCCGCGCCGATTCGCTCGACCGCGTCGGCGCCACGGATGTGGAGATCCTCTACGGCAGCTGGTTCGGGAGCGGCCTGGCGGAGAGGGGCGTTCCGATCTTCCTGACGCTCTGGTCCCCCGACGGGCAGCCCGCCGAGGAGCTGAGGCTCGGGGTGGCGGGGGTCCGCCCGCCGGTCGTCGACGCCACCCTTGCCGAGCTGATGGCCAGCGGTTCCTGGAGCTACCGGCGTCCGGCCGAGACGGATGTCCACCACCTCCTCGCGGCACCCCTGCACGACGGACGGCTGGTGACCGGTGCCGTCCCTCCGCGCCGGAGCATCGGGGCGCCCGCGACGCTCGGTCCCCTCTTCGCGTCGGTCGAGGAGGCGGGCAACGAGGAGTTCCTGACGCTGGTGCGGGTCGACCACGACCACGAGGGTGCGACCGGCCACCCCGTCGAGTGGCGGCGCAACGACGAGGGGTGGCGCGGAGAGGGCGTTGCTCGCTATCCGGACGGCCTCCACTCCGTCTACTACACGATCAGCACTCCGAATGTCCAGGTGATGCTGGCGCGGGCGACGCTGGTCCTGGCGGCGACCTTCGCACCGCTGATGCTCCTCTGGCTCTTCGCCGCGGCGACGCTGGGCCACCGGCTGGCGACCCCGATCGGCTGGCGCGAGCTGGTCCACTCCTTCCGCGCTCGCGCGACCTGGACTCTCTTCGGCTTCTTCGCCCTCTCGGCGGCGCTCTTCGGGTCGCTCGCCTATCGTGCGCTCTCCGGGGGCTCGGAGCGCACCGCGAAGGCCCTCGCCGAGCGTATCGTGCACCGCACGGCTGCCAGCTACGGAGAGGAGGACGGCTCGATGGAGCGTCTCGGGAGGCGCGTGGGGGCGGATCTGCTCGAGTACAGGGACGGCGAGCTCGCAGCCGGTTCGGCGAGGGAGCTGGTCGAGCTGGGTCTCTACGAAGGATGGCTGGACCCCGCGGTCAGCGACGTGCTCGACAGTAACGAGCAGCTCGCCGCATCGACTGTGGAGAGTCTTGGCGAGTGGAGCTACATTGTGGCCCATAGGCGGCTAGAGGATGGGGACATTGTAGCCGCGCCGGTGCCACTTCCCGCCGGTGCGGCCGCGCTCCGACGCCGTGACGTGGCCGATCTGCTGCTCTTCGCCGTGGTGGTGGGCCCCGTCCTCTCTCTGGGCCTTGCCCTCGTCGTGGGCCGGGCGCTCGCCAAGCCCATTCAGACGCTGCAGGCCGCTTCGGAGAAGGTGGGCCAGGGCAAGCTGGATGTCACCCTGCCGGAGGACCGGGTCGACGAGTTCGGTTCCGTCTTCGCAGCCTTCAACCGGATGGTGCTGGGGCTCGGCAAGGCGCGCCGGGAGCTCGTCGAGAGCGAGCGGATCCTGGCGTGGGGCGAGATGGCGAAGCAGGTGGCCCACGAAGTCAAGAACCCCCTTACGCCGATCAAGCTCTCCGTGCAGCACCTGGTGCGGGCCTGGAGGGACCGACCCCGGGACTTCGCCCCGATCCTGGAGAGGAACGCAGGCGCGATCCTCCGGGAGATCGACCGTCTCGCGGCGATCGCCACCAGCTTCTCCAGGCTCTCCTCCCCCGGCGCGGAGGAGCAGGGGCCGCTGGTCGCGGTCGATGCCGGCGAGGTGGTCAGGGACGTCCTGGATCTCTACCGCGTCGGCGGCGAGAGCGGGATTCGCGTGGTCGGCGAGCTGCCACCCGGGATGCCGACGCTCGAGTGCCGACCGGACGAGCTGAAGGAGGTGATCCTCAACCTGATCGAGAACTCCCGCGAGGCGATGCCGGGAGGCGGGGTGGTGCGGGTGCGCGGAGCCCGGCCGACGGGACCCCAGACGATGGCGGCTCTGATAGTGGAGGACGAGGGCACCGGCATCCCGTCCGAGCTTCTGCCGAGGGTGTTCGAGCCGCAGTTCTCGACCCGGTCCAAGGGGAGCGGGCTCGGACTTGCCGTCGCCAGGAGGCTGGTGGAGTCGTGGGGCGGCGAGATCGGGGTCGAGAGCGAGGTGGAGAGGGGAACCCGCATGATCGTCCGCATCCCGATCCGCGAGTAGCCTCGCACACCAACGGCCTTTTCGCTCCAGGGCGGGGCAAGAGCAGCCACGATTGGCAGCGCGCCTCGAATGCCGGGGGAGGTTTGTCCACGGGCTGTTAGCTCCTCGGACGGCACCGGTGCAATCTGGCGCCCGGTTGTCCCCTTTACGCATTCCAGGGCCCCACGGTCGGCGCTATCCTGACCCGCATGCTATCCGTCGTGACTTCCTTCTGGGTACACGGAGTGGAGGGCCAGCTCGTCAGGGTCGAGGTCAGCGTGCAGACTGGGCTGCCCATATTCACCGTTGTGGGTCTCCCAGCCGGAGCGGTACGGGAAGGCAAGGAGAGGGTCTTCGCGGCGTTGGCCCAGAGCGGGATGGCGCTCCCACCGCGCCGAATCACCGTGAATCTGGCGCCGGCCGACCTCCCCAAGTCCGGTTCGGGGCTGGACCTGCCGGTGGCGGTTGCGCTCCTGGCGGCGTTGGGGCATCTCCCAGCGGCAGCCGTCGAGAGGTGCGGATTCGTCGGGGAGCTCGGCCTCGACGCCTCGATCCGACCTGTCCGGGGCGCGATCGCCCTGGCGATGTGCTGCCGGGCCCACGGAGGCGGCAGGCTGTACGTGCCGTGGGACAACGCCGCCGAGGCCGCCGCCGTGCCGGGGGTCGAGGTGGTGGGGATCAGGACCGTCGGGGAGGTCGTGGGGCTGCTGCGAGGAGAGATAGACCCGGCCCCCCCGCCGCTCCCGCCGACCGCGAGAGCCGCGGGCAGCCGTCGCGATCTCGGCGACATTCGCGGTCAGGAGCTCGCCAAGAGGGCGCTGCTCATCGCGGCGGCGGGAGGTCATAGTCTGCTCATGTCCGGCCCGCCGGGGGCCGGGAAGACGATGCTGGCGGCGCGCCTCGCGGGGATTCTGCCGCCACTCGCCGAGTCGGAGTCGCTGGAGGTCACGCGCGTGCACTCCGTCGCGGGTCTCACCAGCCGAGAGGAGCCCGTCAAGTTCGAGAGGCCCTTTCGCGCTCCGCACCACACCATCTCCGCCGGGGGACTCGTCGGAGGGGGCAATCCGCCACGTCCGGGCGAGGTCAGCCTCGCCCACCTCGGCGTCCTCTTCCTCGACGAGCTGGCCGAATTCAAGCGGAGCGTCCTCGACACCCTGCGCCAGCCCATGGAGAGCGGCCGCGTCAGCGTCTCGCGGGTGGGGCACACCGTCAACTTCCCGGCGCGCTTTCAGTTCGTGGGCGCCATGAATCCCTGTCCCTGCGGCCAGGGGGGCGACGACTGCACCTGCTCAGACCGCGACCTCGCCAGGTATCGGTCCCGCATCTCCGGCCCGCTCCTCGATCGCATCGACCTGCAGCTGGCGATAGGCCAGGTGGGGTGGAGCGACCTGAACTCGCAGCGCCGCCCCGATGGGCTCGACTCGGCGACGGCCCAGAGGCGCGTTGTCCGGGCCAGACGGCGCCAACGGCAGCGCTTCGGCGCCGACGACGGGGTCAACGCCCTGATGCCCGCCCGCAAGGTGATGAGCGACTGCACCCTGACCGAGACGGGGGAGAAGCTGCTGGAGAGCGCGGTGGCAAGCTACGGGCTCTCGGCGCGCGCCGTGCACCGGACGCTCCGCGTTGCGCTGACGATCGCCGACCTCGAGGATCGCGGTGGGCTGGGAGAGCAGGAGATCGCCGAGGCGCTACGGCTGAGGGTGGGGCTGCCGACGGCGGGCCGAGGGACTCGCGCGCGCCTATCGGCGGGCGCTGCGGTCCCCGACCCTGCCACCGTCCCCTTGTTTCCCGCAACCCCAACGCATTAGGGTCAGCGATGGCACTCCGTGCCCGGAGCGAGACTTGGGGGAGGGATTCGCGTCATGGGACACTACATGGACTACGCCGCGACCTCGGCGGTTCGCCCCCCGGCGGTGGCGGATGCGGTGGCCGGTTTTCTGCGCGGAGTGGGGTGCACTCCCGGACGTGGGGGGCACTCGGGGGCGCTGGCGGCCGCTCGCCTCGCGCTGCGCTGCCGACGGGCGGTCTCGCGGGTGATGGGTCTCCCGGGGGATCCTGGTCGCATCGCCTTCACCCAGAACGCCACGCACGCCCTGAACGCGGCTCTCTGGGGCCTCCTCGACGAGGGGGACACCCTGGTCGTCTCGCAGTACGACCACAACGCGGTGCTGAGGCCTGCGGACTTCCTCGCCCGGGAGCGCGGCGTGCGCCTCCGCGTCCTCTCGGGAGCGCCGGACGGCGCGGTGGATCTGGACGAGGCGGCCCGGCTGGTCGACGGTGCGCGCGTGCTCGCCGTGAATGCGGCCTCGAATGTGCTTGGCACCGTGACGCCGCTCGGCGCCCTATCCGCGATCGCCCACGAGGCAGGTGCCGTCGTGCTTGTGGACGCCGCGCAGTCCGCGGGACATCTGAGCGCCAGTCCGGTGGCGGAGGGCGCGGATGTCGTCGCCTTCACCGGGCACAAGGCTCTCCTCGGTCCTCAGGGGACGGGGGGGCTCTGGGTCCGCGAGGGGCTGGAGCTCCGCTCGCTCCTCCTCGGGGGGACGGGCGGGGACTCGCGCAACCGAAGGATGCCGGCCGCCATGCCCGATCGCCTCGAGGCCGGTACTGGGAACACCCCTGGGCTTGCCGGACTCGTGGCTGGCTGCAACTTCGTCCTCGACCAGGGCGTCGAGGCGCTGCACGCGCGCGAGATGGCTCTGAAGGCGCGTCTTCGCGAGGGGCTGCTGGCGATCGGGGGGCTACGGGTCCTCTCGCCACCCGCCCCAGATGGAGTGCCTTTGGTCACGGTGGCGGCCGAGGGGGTCGACGCGGCATCGCTGGCGGGGTCGCTCGACCGCGACTTCGGAATCCACACGCGCGCCGGTCTGCACTGCGCCCCCGAGGTGCATCGCATCCTCGGGACGCTGGAGGAAGGGGCGGTTCGCTTCTCGCTCGGGTGGGCGTCGACGGCCGGGGATGTGGAGGCGGCGGTCGAGGCGGTGGACTCGCTGCTCAGTCCCGCCGCCGTGCCTGTAGGGTAGGCGAGCAAAGGCACGGGCACGGGTATTGTAAACCATGGATTACATATTGTAAATCGTACGTTACATTATGGATAGGTGAGCGAAGCCACGGGACGGGAATTGTAAACCGTGGATTACACATTGTAAACCATAGATTACAGTATGGGCAGGCGAGCGAAGCGGTCCAGCCGGGATGCAGCGCTGCTCGAAGCCGTGCGAGATCGGCCGTAGATAGGGGCGAGATGTGGCGCGAATCCTGATCATCGACGACGAGCCGTCTATCGGAGATGCCCTGAGGCAGCTCTTCGAGTACGAGGGCCACGAGGTGAACGTCGCGGTGAATGGCCCCGGCGGGCTGATCGACTACCCCGATTTCCGGCCCGACGTCACCCTCCTCGACGTCAAGCTGCCGAAGATGGACGGGATCGAGGTCCTGCAGAGGATCCGGGCGGAGGACCCGGGCGCGGTCGTGGTCATGATCTCCGGCCACGGCACGATCGGGACCGCCGTCCAGGCGACCCGCGAGGGTGCCTTCGACTTTCTGGAGAAGCCGCTCGACACCGATCGCCTCCTGGTCACCCTCAGGAATGCGCTCTCGGTTCGGGGGCTCTCCGAGAGAGTCGAGAGGCTCGCGCACGAGATCGAGGTCCGGCACGGCATGGTCGGCCGTTCACCTGCGATCGGGCGCGTGCTCGAGAAGGTCGAGCGCGTGGCCGCCACCGACGCACCGGTCCTGATTACGGGCGAGAACGGCACCGGCAAGGAGCTGACGGCCCGAGCGCTCCACCGCCGCTCGCCCCGGGAGTCCGGCCCCTTCGTGGAGGTCAACTGCGCGGCTATCCCGTCGGAGCTGATCGAGAGCGAGCTCTTCGGCCACAGGAAGGGGTCCTTCACCGGTGCGGTATCCGACCGCACGGGGAAGTTCGAGCAGGCCGACCGAGGCACCCTCTTCCTGGACGAGGTCGGGGACATGTCGAGCCGGGCGCAGGCAAAGGTGCTGAGGGCGCTCCAGGGCGGCGAGATCACCCCGGTCGGAGGGGCCAGGTCGGTGAAAGTCGATGTGCGGGTCGTCGCCGCCACCAACAAGGACCTCCCCGCCGAGATCGAGAAGGGCGCCTTCCGGGAGGATCTGCTGCACCGCCTCAACATGGTGACGATCCACGTGCCGCCGCTCAGGGACAGGGCTGGCGACATCCGGATGCTCGTCCGCCACTTCGCCGAGCTCGCCCCGGCCTCCTACGGAGCTCCGCCCCGGGAGTTCAGCGACGATGCGCTTGCGGCACTCGAAGCGTCGGAGTGGCCGGGCAATGTGCGTCAGCTCAAGAACGCGGTGGCCCGCCTGATGATTCTCAGCGCCGGAGACACGGTCGGGCGGCGCGACGTGGTCGAGCTCGTCCAGCAGGGCGCGGAGGATGACGGAGTGCCAGACGTCATGGCGCTCGAGACGCTCCACGAGTTCAAGGAGGCGGCCGAGAAGACCTTCATATCCGGGAAGCTCCGCGAGTCCGGCTGGAATGTCTCGGAGGCGGCGAGGCGGATGGGGATGCCACGGTCGAATCTCTACAAGAAGATCGAGCGGCACGGCCTGGAGAGGGAGTGAGCCGGGACCACGATGCGTAGCCAGGGGCACACGTCGAACGACGATTCGCTCGGGCAGTACCTGCGCGAGATCAGCCGCTTCCCGCTGCTCGGCCGCGCCGAGGAGGCTCGCCTCGCCAAGGGGATTCGCCGGGGGGAGGAGGATGCGCTGGACAAGCTCGTGCGCTCGAATCTCCGCTTCGTGGTGATGGTCTCGAAGCGGTACCGGAATCAGGGCGTCCCCCTCTCCGACCTCATCAACGAGGGCAATCTGGGGCTGATGAGGGCCGCCCGGAAGTTCGACGAGACCAAGGGCACCAAGTTCATGAGCTACGCCGTCTGGTGGATCAGGCAGGCGATTCTGAAGGCTCTGGCCGATCAGGGGCACATCGTCAGGATTCCGCTGAACCGCGCCGGATCCGTATACAGAATCGGCAGGCGGGTATCGGCGCTGGTCCAGGAGCTGGGAAGGGAGCCGGGGTTGATGGAGATCGCCGAGACGCTTGATATCGCCCCGGCGGAGGTCGAGAGGGCGCAGGCAATCTCCAGCGAGCACGTCTCTCTGGACTCGCCGGTAACGCCCGGCGAGGACGACCGCCTGGTGGACCGCCTGCCGGACCGGGTATCGCCGGAGCCCGACGCGGCCGTGTTGGAGAGGGAGCTGGCAGATGTCCTGGATCGGGCGCTCTCGACACTTGGGCCCCGCGAGGCGGTGGTGCTCCGGAGCTACTACGGACTTGACGGCCGCGCCCCCAAGTCGCTCGAGGAGATAGGCAGCGGCATGGGCGTGACCAGGGAGCGGGCCCGCCAGATCAAGGAGCGGGCGCTCACGCGGATCCGGCTCGACTCGTGGTCCGGGGCGCTGGCGACCTACGCCTCCGACCGGTAGCAGTCCCTTGCGTCCCTATCTCCTTTCCGATAGCGTCCGGGGCTGTCCGCACTTCGCCGGGGCAACCCCGCGGCGGAGAGGCCCTCAACGCGACACCGGTGTGAGTCCGACGACGCTGTGAACGCAACCATTACGCCCGGCCGAGCCGACATCAAGCGGGACTGGTGGGTCGTGGATGCCGAGGGGAAGCCGCTCGGCAGACTCGCAACCCAGGTCGCGGTGTACCTGCGCGGCAAGCACAAGCCGTACTTCACGCCGCACCTCGACACCGGCGACCATGTGGTCGTCGTCAACGCCTCGAAGGTCGCCCTGACGGGCCGCAAGGCCGACCAGAAGACGTACTTCCGGCACTCGGGCTACATGGGTGGGGACAGGCACATCCCTTTCAGGACCATGCTGGAGCGCTTTCCGGAGAGGGTGATCGAGCTCGCGGTCCGGGGCATGCTGCCGAAGAACAAGCTGGGTAGGGCGATGCGCCGCAAGCTGCGGGTCTACGCGGGGCCGTCGCATCCGCACCGGGGCCAGAATCCGAGCGCTCTCGAGATATGAGCAGCGGAGGAGAGGCGCCGATCCAGGCGGTGGGGCGCAGGAAGACGAGCGTCGCCCGCATCTTCGTGCGGCCGGGCGCTGGCCGCTGGAAGATCAACGGCCGCAGCGCCGAGGACTACTTCCCGCGCGCCACCCATCGGGCGAGGATCGCGGATCCGCTGACGGTCGCCGCCTCCGATGGGCGCTTCGATATCGAGGCCCGGGTTCGGGGCGGGGGACTTACCGGCCAGGCCGATGCGATCCGCATGGGGGTGGCGCGAGCCCTCCTCCTGCACGACGAGGAGCTTCGCCGGCCGCTCCGCGAGGCCGGGATGCTCACGAGGGATTCGCGCGAGGTCGAGCGCAAGAAGCCGGGCCGACCCAAGGCGCGCAAGCGCTTCCAGTTCAGCAAGAGGTAGGTCTCCCGCCACCATGACGATGCCTTCGCAGCAGGTCGAGCTCGGAGAGCTCCTGGACGCCGGCGTCCACTTCGGGCACCAGACCCGGCGCTGGAACCCCAAGATGAGCCCTTTCATCTTCGGGCAGCGCAACGGCATCCACATAATCGACCTGCGCAAGACCGTCGATCGGCTGAGCCAGGCGTGCGACGCGGTGCGCAGGGTCGTCCTGAAGGGCGAGAAGGTCCTCTTCCTCTCGACGAAGCGGCAGCTGCGCCAGGTGATAGAGGAGGAGGCGACGCGCTGCGGCGCCCTCTACGTCACGGAGCGGTGGCTCGGCGGGATGCTCACCAACTTCCAGACGATACGGCGGCAGATTCGCAGGATGAAGGAGCTCGAGCGCGGCCAGGAGGAGAACGCGTACGAGTTCTACACCAAGAAGGAGCGCCTCCTGCTCGAGCGCGAGCGGATGAAGCTCGAGAAGTACTTCGCGGGGACGCGCGACATGGTGCGGCTGCCGGGCGCGATCTTCGTGATCGACGCGAGGCGCGAGATCATCGGCGTGCGGGAGGCCTACCGGCTGGGAATCCCGGTGATCGCGATCGCCGACACGAACGCCGACCCCTCGCTGATCGACTACCCCATCCCCGGCAACGACGACGCCATCCGCTCGGTCAGCCTGATCGCGGGGCGGATCGCCGACGCCATCGACATCGCCCGCCGCGAGGTCCCCGACGAGCAGCTTCGCCGCCAGGCCGATCTGGAGGCGACGACCTACTCGACCGAGACTGGCGAGAAGGCGGCCGACACGCGCACCTTCAGGCCGCGTCGGCGGAGGCGCCGTCCGCGCCCCGAGGCGATCGCCCAGGTGCGCGCCGGTGGGGAGGCCGAGGGGGTGCGCAAGACGGCGGACGGGGGCAGGGAGTCTCCGGCCGCCGCCTCCGAGTGACCCCGTGATGGCGATCAGGGCGGCGCTCGTCAAGGAGCTTCGCGACCGGACCGGCGCGGGGATGATGGAGTGCAAGCGGGCGCTGACCGAGACCGGCGCCGACATCGAGGCTGCCATCGACCTGCTCCGGAGCAAGGGCGAGGCCAAGGCGGCCAAGCGCGCCGCGAAGGCAGCCAATCAGGGCGTTGTGGCGAGCTACATCCATCACGGTGGCCGTATCGGCGTCCTCGTGGAGCTGAACTGCGAGACCGACTTCGTGGCCAACACCGACGACTTCCGGGAGCTCGCGCGGGACCTTGCCATGCACGTGGCGGCGAGCGATCCGATCGCGGTCGAGTCGGGGGATGTGGATCCCGAGACGGTGGAGCGGGAGCGCAGAGTCTTTGCCGAACAGGTCGCCCGCGAGGGGAAGCCGGAGCACATCCGCGATCGCATCGTCGACGGGAAGCTCGCCAAGTTCTTCAGGGAGCGGGTGCTGCTGGACCAGCCATTCGTCAGAGACCCGGACCGGAGCGTCGGCGAGCTCGTCACGGAGGTCTCGGCGCGCACCGGCGAGAAGATCAGGGTCGGGCGCTTCTCGAGGTTCCAGGTCGGCGGGTAGCGCTGCACTGCGTGGACGAGCCACCCACGGCATTCGAGCGGCGGAACTCGGGCTACGGGCGGGTCCTCCTCAAGATCTCTGGCGAGGCTCTGGCGGGTGGGCACGGAATCGGGATCGATCCGGCAGTTGTGGACGAGATCACCGACGAGCTCCGGGAGATCCATGAACTCGGCGTCTCGCTGGGGCTGGTGATCGGAGGCGGGAACATAGTCCGGGGCGCGATCGCCAGCCGGGAGGGAATGGACCGCGTGGCCGCCGACTACATGGGGATGCTCGCCACGATCATGAATGCGCTGGCGGTGCAGGACCTCCTAGAGAGGAAGAGCGTCGAAACCAGGGTGATGACGGCGATCCGGATGCCGCAGCTTGCCGAGCCGTACATTCGCCGCCGCGCCGTGCGCCACCTGGAGAAGGGCAGGATCGTGCTCTTCGCCGGCGGGACGGGCAGTCCGTACTTCTCGACCGACACGGCTGCGGCGCTGCGCGCGATCGAGATGGGTGCCGATGTCGTGATCAAGGCCACCAAGGTGCGGGGAGTCTACTCGGCCGACCCGGCGAGCGACCCGGATGCCGAGTTCATCCCGGACATCTCCTTCCGGGAGGTCGTTGCCCGCGACCTGCGGGTGATGGACGGGGCGGCGGTCTCGCTTTGTCGCGAGAACGACCTTCCGATTATCGTTCTGAATCTGGACGATCGAGGGGCGGTGCGGCGGGCGGTTGGCGGCGTGCAGGTGGGGACGCTGGTGTCGTGACCGTGCGCCGGGTCCGAAACGGCTCCGGTAGAGCGAGGAGCAGATGGAGCAGCTGACGCAGGCCGAGACCAGGATGGGCGAGGCGGTCGCCGCCGCCGAGCGCGAGTTCGGGAAGGTGCGGACCGGCAAGGCCGTCCCGTCGATACTCGACAGCGTGCTGGTCGACGCCTACGGCGGTCGCATGCCGCTCAACCAGGTCTCCACGGTGACCGCTCCGGATGCCGCCCTCCTCGCGATCCAGCCCTTTGACGCGACGCTGATCGAAGCGATCGAGAAGGCCGTGATGGCCGCCGGACTGGGCCTCAATCCGTCGAACGACGGTACCTTGGTCAGGGTCCCGATCCCGCCGCTCAGCGAGGAGCGACGCCGGGAGTACGTGCGGCTCCTGCACCGGATGGCGGAGGAGGCCCGCGTCTCGGTCCGCCGTGCGCGCCAGGTGGCCAACGACCAGATCCGGGGGACACTCCGCAGCCACGAAGTCGGCGAGGACGAGGCCCGCCGGGCGATGGGGGAGATCCAGAAGCTCACCGACGAGCATGTGCGGCGCATCGACGAGCTCCTGGCGGCCAAGGAGAAAGAGGTGATGGCGATCTGAAGCCCGTCGCCGAACCGCCGCTGCTCAATGGTCTCTGACCTCCTGGACGCCGTTCGTGCGGGTTCCCGCGTGCCCCGTCATGTGGCCATCGTCATGGACGGCAACGGGCGCTGGGCCGAGAGTCGGGGCCTGGCTCGGCACCTGGGCCACGGGGAGGGGATGAAGGCCGTGCGGGAATCGGTGGAGGCCTCGCTCGCTGCCGGGGTGGAGATTCTGACGCTCTTCGCCTTCTCGACCCAGAACTGGAAGCGCCCCGAGGTCGAGGTCCGGGCGCTGATGGAGGTGCTCCGCATCTACGCCCGCAAGGAGTCGGCGGAGCTTGCCGCCGCTGGCGTCGAGGTGCGAGTGCTCGGGGAGGTGGAGCGCCTCAACGCCGCTTCGCGCGATGCCGTCAGGCACATCGAGGAGGTGACCGGCGGGGGCTCGGAGCTTCGGCTGAATCTCATGGTGTCGTACGGCGGCCGGGAGGAGATTGTGCGGGCGGTGCGGTCGATGGCTCGGAGGGCGGGCGACGGCCTCCTCGATCCGGGCTCGATCGACGCCGATCTACTCGAGGGAGCCCTCTATACGGCGGGTCTCCCGGATCCGGACCTCCTCGTCCGCACCTCGGGCGAGCAGCGCATCAGCAACTTCATGCTCTGGCAGCTCGCGTACACGGAAATCCACATCACGCCGACGCTATGGCCCGACTTCGACCGGGATGACTTCTACTCCGCCCTCCTGGACTATCAGCGGCGCGAGCGCCGCTTCGGCGAGGTCGGGACCGGGTGACGGACTCCGGATCTTCGGGGGCTGGGACCGGCCGAGGCGCACCCGGCACCGGCGAGCTCCGGATGCGAGTCATCGTAGCCGTCGTCGGAGTGCCGCTCTTCGTCCTGGTCCTCTACCTGGGCGGCTGGTACCTGGGGGCGCTCGTGGCGCTGGTGGCGGCGCAGGCCACACGCGAGCTCTTCGCCATCGCCTCGGCGGTCGGGGTGCGTCCGGTTGGGTGGCTCGGCGTCGCGGCCTCGGCGGGCACGGCTCTTCTGGCCGCCTACGAACCCGACTTTGCGGAGTGGGGCGCACGGGTGCTGGTCCTCCTCCTCCTCGTGGGGCTCGTCTCCTCTGGCGTCCTCCTCCGGAGGAGCGGCGAGCACCCCTTCCTCGCCTCGGCGTGCGCCACCGTCGTGGCTCCGCTGTACATCGGCGCCACGCTCTCCTTTGCGCTCCTCATCCGCCACATCCCCGAAGCTCGGGGTGCATCCGCAGAGCTGCCCTGGGAGGGGACGATGCTCGTCCTCCTGGCGTTCGGCGTGATCTGGGTCGGCGACAGCGCGGCCTACTTTGTCGGCAGGGCGGTGGGGCGCAGGCGCCTCGCCCCCCGCGTGAGCCCGGGCAAGACCGTGGAGGGGTCGGTTGCAGGACTCGTCGCCGCCACGGCGACCGGGGCGCTCATGGGTCTCGCGTTGCAGGATCTTGCGACGGCGCCCGTCTCGCCGGTGGCTGGGGCCTGGATGGGGCTGGTGCTGGGCGCCGCGGCCCAGTTCGGCGACCTGGCCGAGTCGCTCCTGAAGCGCGACGCCGGCATCAAGGACTCCGGCACGCTCCTTCCCGGGCACGGCGGGGTGCTCGACCGCTTCGACGCAGCCTTCTTCACCCTCCCGGCCGCCTACGCCCTCCTCCAGCTGGCCGGCGCTCCGCAATGAAGCGCATAGCCGTCCTGGGGGCCACAGGGTCGATCGGGCGCTCGACGCTGGCGGTCGCACGGCGCCACCCGGACCGCTTCCAGATCGTAGCCCTCTCGGCCCTCAGCTCGGTCGCGGAGCTCGAGAGCGTCGCCTCCGAGTTCGGCGTCTCCGAGGTGGCCGTCGCCGACCCCGCCGCCCTCGGCCCGCTGGCCGGTCGGGGCTGGCGCTCCGGCCCCGAGGGCGTGGAGGATCTGGCGCGGCTGCCGAAGGTCGATATCGTGGTCAATGCGGTGGTCGGAGCTGCGGGGCTGGTCCCGACCATCGCCGCCCTGGAGGCGGGCAAGCGCTGCGCCCTCGCCAACAAGGAGTCGCTCGTCGCCGCCGGCGAGATCGTGCTGGCGGCAGCCGAGCGGGGCGGGGGCGAGCTCGTGCCGGTGGACAGCGAACACTCGGCGATCCACCAGTGCCTGAGCGGTGCCCGGCCAGCGGAGGCACACCGGCTGATACTCACCGCGAGCGGAGGCCCCTTCCGTCAGGCGACCGACGAGGAGCTCGAGCGCGTCACCGCCGCCAGCGCCCTGCGGCACCCGACGTGGGAGATGGGGAGGAAGATCACCATCGATTCGGCGACGCTCGCCAACAAGGCCCTGGAGGTAGTCGAGGCGCACCACCTCTTCGGGATGCCCTACGACCGGATCGACGTGGTCGTGCACCCGACCTCGATCGTTCACTCCTTCGTGGAGTTCGTGGACGGATCGGTGATCTCGCAGGTGGGAGCTCCCAGCATGGAGGTGCCGATCCTCTACGCGCTGACGTGGCCCCGGCGGGCGAGCGACGCGCAGCTGCGGGGCTTCGACCCGGTGGCGGTCTCGCCGCTGGCCTTCGAGTCCATCGACGCTCGCCGCTTCCCCCTCTTCCGCGTCGGCGTGAACGCGGGCCGAGCGGGCGGCGCGGCTCCGGCCGTCTTCAACGCGGCCAACGAGGTGGCGGTCGCGGCATTCCTCGAGGGACGGGTTAGCTTCGCTGGTATGGCCCGGGTCGTCGAGGCGACGCTGGAGGTGCTCGGCGAGCTCCCGGCCGACACGCTGGACGACGTGCTCGGGGCCGACCGTGAGGCCAGAGGTCGCGCCAGGGCCGAAATCGAGGCAATCGGAGCATGATCTACGTACTCTCCACTCTCTTTCTCCTCGGAGTCCTGATCTTCGTGCACGAGCTGGGGCACTTCTGGGCCGCCAGGCTGGTCGGAATCGGCGTCGAGCGCTTCTCGATCGGGTTCGGGCCGCGCCTCTGGGGCTTCACCCGGGGCGGAACCGAGTATTGGATCGCGGCTATCCCGCTGGGCGGGTACGTGAAGATGCAGGGGATGGACGACGAGGTCATGGAGCGCCTCGAGGGCAAGGAGACGGCGCCGAGGGAGCCCTCCGCCGCGGACTTCGACTCCAAGTCGATCCCGGCGCGGGCCTTCGTGATCTCGGCGGGCGTGATCATGAACATGATCTTCGCATTTGCGACCTACGTCCTCGTTGCGGGCGCGTGGGGGGTGGAGGGGCCAGCCACCACACGGGTGATGGCCGTCGAGGGCGCGAGCCTGCCCGCAGGCGCCGGTGGGCTCTCGGAGATCGGCCCCGGGGCCACGATCGTCCGGGTGGGCCACGTGACGCCGCAAAGCTGGGGGGAGATCGAGCGGGCGCTGGCCGACGGCGAGCCCGGCCCGGTGCAGCTGCGCACCGAGGCCCCGGATGCGGTCGTCGAGATCGTGCTCCCGGATAGCCGCGCCGAACGCAGCCGGATCGCGGCCTCTCTCCTCTACTGGGTCGATCCGGTCGTCGGAGAGGTCGTGCGGGGCGGTCCTGCGGCCACTTCGTCGATCGAGGTGGGTGACCTGATCACGAGTGTGGCGGGGGTGGAGGTGCGGAGCTGGACGGACGTCACCCGCGAGCTCGCCTCGAGGCCGGGCGAGACGATCGAGATCGGCCTCCTCCGCGAGGGCAACGCCCTCTTCCGCACCGTCGAGCTGGGCGAGATTCGGTCCGCCACCGGCGAGCCGGTAGGTCGGCTGGGCGTGTACGTGGCTGGCGTCGAGATGCGGACCGTCCCGGTGGGTCTCGCCGAGGCGATCGAGATCGGGGCGGGGAGGACGGTCCTGTGGACCGGCCGCATCCTGGGCTTCCTGGGCGACTTGGTGACAGGCGGCATCTCTCCGAGGGAGCTCGGATCGCTGGGTACGATCGCGGTGGCCTCGGGCGACGCAGTGGAGCGGGGTGCGCCCGCCTACCTGGACTTCATGGCCCTCTTCAGCATCAATCTGGCGATCCTCAACATGCTGCCGATCCCCGTACTGGATGGCGGCCACATGGTCTTTTTGGGCCTGGAGCTGGTTCGCGGCCGCAAGCTGTCGGTCAGGCAGCGGCTCCGCTGGAGCCAGATCGGGATGGTCGTCGTCCTGGCGATCATGGTGTGGGCGCTCAGCAACGACGCGCTCCGCTTCCTGGGCTTCTAGGGTAGGTCGGGTCGGGCTTGTGGAGACCGACTCATGACGGAGCGAAGGACCGGCGGCGGTGTGTGGGGGATTTTCCTCCTCCTGGCTCCCGGCTGTACCGACACGACGGGGCCCGGGGACACCCAGAAAGCAGCGCTGGAGGCCGTCTACGCGAGCATGGACGGCGACGGCTGGACCGTCTCCGACGGATGGCTGACGGATGCGCCGATCGGGGAATGGCACGGAGTCACCGTGGACGCGGACGGGCAGGTCACAAAGCTGGACCTGCAAGAGAACGGCGTGGGCGGGACGATTCCGGAGGAGATCGGCGAGCTGACGAGTCTGGTCGAGCTGATCTTCTGGAACAACGAGATCACCGGGCGCATCCCGGCGGAGCTGGGTGGCCTGACCCAGCTGAAGATTCTGGATCTCGACTGGAACGATCTCACCGGAGAGGTGCCGGCGACGCTGGGCAGTCTCGAAAACCTCGAGAAGCTCTACTTCGCAAAGAACCGGCTCAGCGGACCGCCGCCACCATCGCTCGGCAGGCTATCGTCGCTTACGGTCCTGCATCTGGACTGCAACGACATCGCAGGGGCGATTCCGGTGGAGTGGACGGCGCTTGCCCTCGCCGAGTTCCACTGGACGGACACCGGGCTCCGTGTGGACGATCCGGCGGTCCAGCGGTGGCTGGACACGATCCCGGACCAGGAGAGCCCGACGTCCTGCGACGTCGCGGGTGGTCCAGGGGGCGCCGGATGAGCGCCGACCAGTCCAGGTGACCTCAGCGCTCACCTGGCTCGACTACTCCGAGCGCGACCGCCGTCACGCGTTGCGCGTCATCGACCTGTTCGGCCGTGGTCGCAGGCGGCGATGGCGACGCGTCCGCACGACGCCGTTACCCCGCTCCACTCCGCCGTCGTGACGGCTGGTCTTTGCCTTGGGAGAGGGCGGACTCGCCGCCCTCCTGCGGGTAGACTTGGTCAAACGGGCATCACGGAGATGTGGTGCGACGGGATGCGGACGTCCCGGGTGACGAGAACAAGTCCCTCCAACTGCGCCTGGGCGATCGGGGATTGCAGTAGTACTGGGGGCCGTAGACGGCGTGGAGCGCGGCCTCGCTCGGCTGCGGATCGAGCCACATGAACTTGCAGGCCCGGCAACGCGGGTGAATACTTCCGCGCAGGTGCGAGCCCACGGGTACATTTGGAGTATCGTGCCCGAGGATGCCAGACAGACGTGGACAGAGGGAGGACACCATGAAGTGGGTCAAGCAGTGTGTCGATTGGATGCGGAGAAACCGAACCGTCGTCGTCGTCGGGTTGGCGGTGATTCTGGTCATGGGCCTCACCGGCGTGGTCCGGTTTCCGGCGGTGGTGAGCGTGGCGCGGACCGTGCACTGCGTCCCGGACGAGGGCAAGACACAGGACGACTACGTCCAGAAGACACGGTGCTGGGGTATCCCCTTCGTCTACCGGTCCTGCAGCACCGATTGGGAGATGGGGGTCGCGGAATCGAAGCCGTAGCCGCGCTACCGGGCAAAGGGGCAACACAGAGTGAAGCCAGGGACATTCGCATTGTAAACTATGGGTTACATATTGTAAAGCATAGATTACATTATCGATGGGCGAACAAGGCGATCCAGCGGAGGTGCAGCGCCGCTACTGCCGGGGGAGGTTTGTCCACGGGCCGCTAGGAGCAACACAGACAGAAGCTCCCCCTACCCGCCCGCCGCCAGGAAGCGCTCCGCCTCCAGCGCGGCCATGCACCCCGTTCCCGCCGCCGAGACCGCCTGGCGGTAGTAGTCGTCCATGACATCGCCTGCTGCGAAGACGCCCGGCACGCTCGTCTCGGTCCTCCAGGGGGTCGGCAGCAGCACGTAGCCGTTCTCCTTGAGCGCGATCTGGCCCCCCAGGAAGCCGGTGTTCGGGGTGTGGCCGATGGCGACGAAGAGTCCTCCCACCGAGAGCTCCTCCTCGGCGCCGGTCACCGTGTCGCGCAGGCGCAGCCCGGAGATTGCCTCGCCGCCCACGACCTCGACGACGACCCGGTTCCAGAGGAAGCGGATCCTGTCGCTCCGCCGCGCCCGCTCCTGCATTATCTGCGACGCCCTGAGCTCGTCGCGGCGGTGGACGATCAGCACCTCGGAGGCGAACTTCGTCAGGTAGAGCGCCTCCTCCATGGCGCTGTCCCCGCCACCCACGACGGCCAGCCGCTGGCCGCGGAAGTGCGGGAGCGCACCGTCGCACACCGCGCACGCCGAGACCCCGCCTCCGCTCTGCGCCAGTCGCTCCTCGCCGGGAACCCCCAGCCAGCGCGCATTGGCGCCCGTCGCGATCACCATCGTTGCGGCAAGCACGCGGTCCCCCTCGGAGGCGTGGAGGACGAAGGGCCTCGCCGAGAGGTCGACCCGCACTATGTCCTCGGTCACGACCCGCGTGTCGAAGCGGAGCGCCTGCCTCCTGAACTCCTCCATCATCTCGACCCCGCCCACCCCGTCGGCGAATCCGGGGTAGTTCTCGACGTCGGTCGTGAACATCAGCTGCCCGCCGGGAATCATGGTGCGGCTCCCCGCCCCCTCGTAGACTATGGGATCCAGTCCGGCGCGGGCCGCGTAGATCGCAGCGGTCCACGCCGCGGGTCCGGAGCCGACTATCGCGATCTGCTCGACGCCATTGGGCGCCGTCGTCGGGGGCTCGCCCTTCACGCCGAGGCGGCCTCCGCCTCGGCATCGCCGCCGACGGATCCACGTCGTTCCAGGAAGCGCACCGCCAGCAGCTTGCAGCCGACTGCCACCGGCACTCCGATCAGGAGCCCGACGAAGCCGAAGAAGAAGCCGCCGAGCGAGAGGGCGAGGAGGATCCAGACGGGGTGCAGCCCCACCGATCCGCCGACTATCCGGGGGCTGAGCACGCCGCTCTCGATCGCCTGGGCCACCCCGTAGACGACCGCCACCTTGGCGAGCGAGACGCCGACCTCGCCGCTCGTCAGCGCGATCACCACCGCGGGCGCCAGCGAGGCGACGACCCCCAGATACGGCACCACGCCCAGGATGGCGACGGTCGTGCCCAGGATGAAGGCGTACGGAAAGCCGACCAGGTAGAGACCCACCCCGGTGATCAGCCCAGTGATGACCGAGGTCGCCACCTGCCCCCTCAGGTAGCGCGAGAGGAGCCTGTCGTACTCCCCCGCGAAGCCGCGCGCCGTCGGCTGCAGGCGGTCGGGGATCAATCCGTCGATCGCGGCCGTGATCCGGTCGAAGTCACGCAGCAGATAGAAGGTGAGGACCGGGGTGAGCACCAGGTAGCCGAGGAGCGAGAAGAGGAAGCCGAAGCTCCGCCCGATCCCGAGGACCGCGTCCCACGCCCCCCTCGCGATCTCGGCGCCGCGGCGCTCCAGGAAGGCTTTGACCGTCTCGGCGTCCACCGAGTTCAGCGTCGCGAGGAGCGCCTCCTCGTCGAGGAGCGGCAGGTCGATCGGCGGATCGGACGGGTCGACTTCGCGCACCCACTCGGCGATCTCGCCGACGAGCGACCCACTCTGGCGGACCGCCTCCGGAACGCCCACCGCCAGGATCGCCGCCAAGCCCCCGCCCACCACTGCGAGAATCGCCAGAATCGCCGCCGTGCGACCGATCCTGGGGTGAGCGGCGATCCGGTCGACCACGGGGTCCAGGATGTAGGCGAGGACGAAGGCGAGGACGAACGGCGCCAGGAGCGATCCGGCCGCATCGAGCACCCAGAGCGCGGTCAGGAGAGTGGCGACCGACACGAGCGCGGTGTGGCCCCGCCGCCCTCGGAAGGGCATCAGGAGCGCAACGAGTGCCAGGTAGAGGAGGAACGGATTCAGCAGCTCCCGGAGCGCGTATAGGAGAAAACCCGCCGCCAGCACCGCGATCGCCGCCTGCGCCCCCTGCCACCCCCATCCGCTCCCCGGCTGCTCCACCCGACTCACCGGTCAGATTCCTCGGTCATTTTGTCCGCCACGGGCGAGTCCCAGATCGCATCTGACAGATTATGCCACTTATCTGTCACGGCTGCCGCAGTCCGTGGACCGCCCCACTGGCAAGACGCAGCGCAGAGCGAAGCGGTCCAGCGGGGATGCAGCGCTGCTCGAATGCCGTGGGAGGCTTGTCCACGGGCTGCTAAAAGACCGAGAAGCTCAGGTAGCGGCGCGGGTTCTCCTGGATGTCGGCCAGGAGCGCGTTCAGCCGCGCGATCGCGTCGGCGGTCTCGCCTGCCAGCTCCTCGTCCCCCAGGAGGTTGCCCAGCAGCCCCTCGCCCGTCTCGGCGGCCACCACCAAGTCCTCCAGACGATCCATCGTCGCGGTCGCCTGCTGCGCGGATTCCCGAATGTCGTCCATCGCCGCCACCATGTCCTCGCTCATCGCCCTGAGGTTCGCCACGCTGGTGCCCGCGTCCTTGATCACGGTGCGAAGCTCGGCGTCGGCGAGCATCTCGTCGGCCTTCTCGATCGCCTCGCGCGCCTCCCGGGCCAGGGCGGCGATCTCGGCCGCCGACTCGCCCACTCCGGTGGCCAGCTCGTCGAAGCGCTCCGACTGCTGCGAGACGATCGCCGAGAGCCCGTCGCTCACCCGGCTGATGTTGTCGATCGCGGCCTTGAGGTTCAGCGCCGTCTCCTCGGTGAAGGCGATCTCGAAGCGCTGGGAGATCGTCGTCAGGTTGCCCGCGATCTCCTCGGCGGTGGCCGTCAGCCTCGAGAAGTCGGTCAGCGCCGCGCCCGGAAGGACGCCCTCCTCCGGATACTCCAGGAAGAGCTGCTCCGTGTGCTCGCCCCGGTTCACGATCTCCGCCTGCCAGTCGCCGAAGAACGACTCGGGGGCGATCAGCATCGCGGGGTCGCTGGGGAGGACCAGATCGGGCATCACCGCCATCTCGACCATTACGGCCTCGCCGCTCGGCACCACCGCCACCGAGGAGACCCGCCCCACCTGCACGCCGCGGAACTTGACCGAGCCCCCAGCCACGAGCTGGCCGGCGTTCGGAGATGCGGCCCGGAGCACCAGCTGGTCGCGCGACCACCCTCCCTGCAGCCAGATGGTGCCGAAGATGCCAGTCGCCAGACCAAGGACTACCACCAGGCCGACCAGAACCTCTCGCCTCTGTTCCATTTCAACCCCGCTCGCATGCCGTGGGAGGTCTGGCAGCCCGGTCCGCTACCCCTCGGTTCCGTAGTATAGCCCCGGGTCCCCCTCCACGAACCCCTTCAGGACGGCGTCCGGGGCGACGCGCAGCTCGTCGGGAGCACCGCTGAAGCGGGCCCTGCCCTCGTGGAGGAAGGTGATGCGGTCGGCCACCCTGAAGGCGCTCGTCATGTCGTGGGTGACAACGAGGCCGGTGACGCCCAGCTCGTCGCGCATCCGTACCACCAGCTTGTCGATCACCGATGTCGTGACCGGGTCCAGCCCCGTCGTCGGCTCGTCGTAGAGCAGATACTCGGGAGAGGCGGCGATTGCCCGGGCGAGCCCGGCCCGCTTGCGCTGACCCCCGCTCAGCTGCGCCGGGTAGCGGTCGCCCATCCCCGCCAGGTCGACCAGCTCGAGACACTCCTCCGCCCGCCGCGCGATCCGCCTTCCATCCCACCCGGGAAGCCGTCTGAGCCCCATCCCGACATTCGCCGCGATCGTCATCGAGTCGAAGAGGGCGGCAAACTGGAAGACGTATCCGATTCGACGACGGAGCTCGGTCAGCGACACCCGATCCAGCTCGGGCACCGACCGCCCCGCCACCACGACCGCGCCGGAGTCGGGGGCGAGGAGCCCCACGATGTGCTTGAGCAGCACCGACTTGCCGCACCCGGAAGGCCCCACGATGGCGGCGATCTCGCCCTCGGCGACATCGAGGCTGAGGCCGCAGAGCACCTCGCGCGAGCCGAAGGCCTTGTGGACCCGATCCAGGTGGATGCTCACAGCAGCACCGCCGCCCAGAAGGCATCCAGTACCAGGATGCACATGCTCGCCACCACCACGGTGCGCGTCGTGGCCCGGCCGACCCCCCGGGCCCCGCGATCCGTCTGGAGACCGAAGAAGCACCCGACGCCGGTCACGATCGCGCCGAAGGAGATCGTCTTGATGACCGCGAACCAGACGTCCCAGGGCTCGAAGAAGAGCCGGAGCCCCTTGACGAACTCCGCCGACGACATGTTCAGGAGCTCGAGCGCCGTCACCCACGCCGAGCCGATCCCCACGGAGGTCGCGATGAGGACGACGAGCGGGAACATGACGATCCCGGCGACCGTCCTCGGAATGACCAGATACGCAACTGGATCGTAGGCGAGCGTCTCCAGCGCGTCGATCTGCTCGGTGACGCGCATCGTCCCCAGCTCGGCCGAGATCGTCGCGCCCACCCTGCCGGCGAGGACGAGCCCGGTCAGCACCGGCCCCAGCTCGATGATCATGGACTTGCCGACCATCGTCCCGACGAAGTAGAGGGGCAGCGTGCCGGAGAGCGTGTACGAGGCCTGGAGCGACATCACGATCCCCGTGAAGATCGCGATGAAGACGGCGATCGGCACCGAGGCGACGCCGACGCGGGCCATCTGAGGGAGGAGCAGGGGGCCCCAGAGACCGACCTCCCGAAGCGCTTGGATCGACGCCCAGAAGAGCCGCCACGCGCGCCCGAAGAGCACGAGCGCCGAGAGGGTGAGTCTGCCGCAGGAGGCTAGCGGCCCGTGGACAAACCTCCCACGGACCGCCGGGAGCCGCTCGTGGGCCTTCGGACGCTCGCTCAGGGCGTGCTCGGGTGCGGAAGCGCTCGCCATGCGGCAATGTAGCCCAATCGAGGGCTCGGCGGGTGCGTGGCCGCCAGCGGCCCGTCGTCAGATCCGGACCGCATTCGAGTACCCTGCCGACGCTCGGTCGCCAGACACACGGTGACAACGGCAGTTGACAACATGTAAATCGCAGTTGTCATTTGAAGGCGGAGAGCCGAAAACGCACGGCGTCATGGGCCTGGGCGAGCCCCGAATTCCCCCGCCAGAGAAGCTCCACCTCCTCGAAGGGCGCCGAATCCGTGCGCAGCGAGATCTCGACCGCCAGCCCCTGGGAGGGACTCTCGATCCTGGTCCGCACGAGTGCGCGGTGGCTGTCGAGCGGACGCGGATCCGGGTTGCGCAGCAGCACCTTCGTGGATAGCCTGCCCGAGGGGAGCCGGCGCGTGACCCGGATCGTGCGGAGCCAGTCGGGCTGGTAGCTGATCCGGTACCGGTGTCCGAGCTGGTCCTCGCCCACCCCCTCGCGGTTGTGTCTCGCCACTGGGCTGCTAGCGGTCCGTGGATAATCTCGCGCGAGCACCGAGAGCGGCGAAGCGCTCCACTGCCGTGGGAGCTTTGTCCACGGGCCGCTACAACTGGAGGGGAGCGGGCGAAAAGGTCAGCGCGAGAAGCCCCAGCGCCCCCCACGCCAGCACTGTCCTGCCCCTGCCCACTGGCAGCCACCCGGCGAGGACCGGGGGGTGCGAGATCCGTCCCCGCCCCAGGAGGAGCGCCACCGCCCCCCAGAGCCACCATCCCCACCAGACGAATCCCAGCGCCGCGAGGGCGGCGATCAGCACCACTCCGAAGCCATGCTGCACTCTGCCGCGGACAGCGTAGAGGATGTGCCCGCCGTCGAGCTGCGCAAGCGGGATCAGATTCAGCGCGGTGACGAAAATTCCGAGCCACCCCGCGAAGGCGAGCGGGTGGAGGATGACGGCGGAGCCGGGCTCGAAGCCGGGGACCGAGAGGGCGGCGGCCAGCTGGAGGGCGAGGCTGCTCCCGATCCGGATCGGCTCGCCCGCGAAGTGCACGATGAAGGGGTAGATGCCGGGGTCGACGAGGTGAAGCGGCTCCGAGAGGCGGAGTCCCACTAGGAGGAGGGGGAGCGAGAGGAGGAAGCTGGCAATCGGCCCCGCGATTCCGATGTCGAAGAGCACGGCGCGGCGTATGACCGGACTCCTGATCCTGATGAAGGCCCCGAGCGTCCCCACGATCGAGAAGTACGGCGGGAATGGGATGAAGTACGGGAGCGAGACCGCGACCCCGTGGCGTCGGGCGATCAGGTAGTGTCCCATCTCGTGGCCGAGGAGGACGGCAAGGAAGGCGAGGGCGAATGGAAGTCCCACGGCGAGCTCTCCCAGCCGCACGCCGGTCGGCATTGGCAGGTAGGCGCCGCCGATCTGCACGAAGTGGGTGTCGAGGAGGTCCACACCCTGGAGGAAGCCACCGGCGACGACGGCGCTCGCCAGCGCCGCGAGGAAGAGCGCCAGGTGCAGCCAGAGCCGGTCGGGTGGCGTCTCGCCCCAGCGCCTCATCGCGACCACCTCGGTGACATCGCCCGCAGGCGAGATCTCGACCTGGTCGGCCCACCGGCGAAGCTCCTCTTCGGCTCCGCTGGGGAGCGCTCCCCGAACGGCTCCGCGCACCACGAGGTGACCGCCCGCCCGCCCGATCGAGTGACGATCCATGAGGTCGTCCCAGCGTGGGCCGGCACGGTCGTGCCGCTCGCCCACCGTCGGAGTATCCGCCGGAGCGACCTCCGCTGGCCGACGTGCCTTGACCTCCATCGCTATCCTCGCGATTCTATCGACGGTGGGAGGAGGTCGTGCACTGGCACCCCCGTCTCCCTATTCGAGGTGAGCGCTCCGGCGTCGCGCCTTCGTTCGCAGATCCCCCGGCGGTGTCTCTGGATGGAATTCGCCGAACTCAAGGGTAGGACGCTAGCCGAGCTGCACGGCTGCGCGGAAGAGCTGAAGATCCCGCGCCGCCCCGGGCTCCGCAAGCACGATCTGCTATTTGCCATCTGCAGGGGGTTGGCGCGTCGGGGCGAGGCCCCCAGAGCCGAAGGCGTGCTCGATCTGCTCCCCGACGGGCAGGGGTTTCTGCGATCGCCCGAATGGCGCTACGCGCCCGACCCCGCCGATCCCTGGGTCGCGAAGGGCCGGGTCCAGTCGCTTGCGCTGCGCAGGGGCGACCGCCTGGCTGGAGAGGTTCGGCCGCCCCGGAGAGGCGGCAGGTACCTCTCGCTCGCCACCGTGGACCGCGTCAACGGGATGCCGATCGAGGCCGCCCGCGCCCGCCCGAGCTTCGACTCGATGCGGCCCAGCTACCCAGTGGACCGGATCGCCCTCGAGGTCCCCGGCGGCGATGTGGCGATGCGGATCATCGATCTGGTCGCACCGGTGGGGAAGGGGCAGAGGGGACTGATCGTCTCGCCCCCCAGAGCCGGGAAGACGACGCTGCTCAGGAACATGGCGCGATCGATCTCGATGAACCACCCGGAGGTGGAGCTCTACGTCCTGCTGGTGGACGAGCGCCCCGAGGAGGTCTCCGAGATGCAGGCGGCCACTCGCGGCGAGGTGGTCGCCTCCACCTTCGACGAACCGGCCACCCGACACCGACAGGTCGCCGAGATCGTGCTGGAGAAGGCCAAGCGCAGCGTCGAGATGGGGACCGACGCCGTAATCCTCCTCGACTCGATCACGCGCCTCGCCCGCGCATACAACCGGCTGGCGCCCCACTCCGGCCGGGTTCTCTCCGGGGGTGTCGAGGCGAACTCGCTGGCGCTCCCCAAGCGCTTCTTCGGCTCGGCCCGGCACCTGGAGCGCGGGGGCTCGCTCACGATCGTCGCGACAGCGCTCGTCGAGACCGGGAGCCGCATGGACGAGGTGATCTTCGAGGAGTTCAAGGGCACCGGGAACATGGAGCTGGTGCTGGACCGCCAGATCGCGGACTCGCGCATCTTTCCGGCGATCGATCTCGACCGCTCCGGCACGCGGCGCGAGGAGCTCCTCCTGACGCAGAGGGAGCTCAACCGGGTCTTCCTGCTGCGCCGCTTCCTGGGCGAGATGCCGCCGGCCGACGCGGTTCAGTTCGTAATCGACCGGCTGAGCGGGCACTCCACCAACGACGAATTTCTGCGGGCGATGGCGCAGGGGGTGTAGCAGCCCGTGGACAAACCTCCCACGGACTGCTAGCGATCCGGGGGGTGGCCCTCGATCGCGACCTCGAACAGATGCGGCCAGAGCTTGCCCGTCAGGTAGAAGGCGCCCGACCCGCCGTCGTAGGCGATGCCGTTCAGCACCGCGTCCGCGTCTGCGGGACGGCCTGCCCGCAGCCCGAGCGAGTAGGCGTCGATCACCCCCGTCACCTTGCCGGTAGCCATCTCGATGCGCACGATCTCGTGCGACTGGTAGATGTTGGCGAAGACGTGTCCGTCGATGCACTCGAGCTCGTTCAGGCCGCTCACCGAATACCCATCGCGGGTGACCCTGAGCGAGCCGGTGAGCTCGAAGGTCGCCGGGTCGCGCATATCGAGGGAGCTGCTCCCGTCGGACATGACCAGGCGCTCGCCGTCGTGGCAGAGCCCCCACCCTTCGCCCTCGTAGGCGAAGGTGTCGACTGGCGCCAGCGTCGCGAGCTCGTAGACGAAGGCCAGCCCCGCCTTCCAGGTCAGCTGGACGAGGCGGTCGCCCACCAGCGCCAGCCCCTCGCCGAAGTGGTCCTCCGCCAGGTCGTGGCGGGCCAGGACGCGCCCCGTGGCGATCTCGACCCTCCGCAGGCTCGAGCGGCCGTACTGGCCGGTGCTCTCGAAGAGGGAGCCGTCGTGCACCAGCAGCCCCTGGGTGTACGCCGTCGAGTCGTGCGGCAGCGTCCGTTCCACCACGTACTCCATCTCCGCCACGGAGGAGCGGTCGCAGGAGGCCACGAGGGCTGCTAGCGCGACGAGCGCCGATGCCGAGATGTTCTTCTTCATTTGCCTCTCGGTGCTCGGGCGAGATTACCCAGGACTGCTAACGTACTCGGGACGCGATTCCATGGGGAGGTGCGCATGACTGACCGCTCCTCTTCGGCGGAGGCCGCCGAGCTGCTGGAGTACTCCGTCGTCTACAACGATAGGGCGCTGAATCACATGTCGGGCAGCTTCCGCCGCGTCATGCGGAGGCTGTCGGCGACTCTGAAGCGGGTCTACGGCGCCGACCGGGTCGCGGTGGTCCCAGGCGGGGGCACCTACGCCATGGAGGCCGTGGCGCGGCAGTTCGGCACCGGCAGGCGCTGTCTTGTCATCCGAAATGGCTGGTTCAGCTACCGGTGGACGCAGATCTTCGAGGCGGGCTCGATCCCGGCCAACGAGACCGTGCTGAAGGCCCGTCCGGTCGACGGGAGCGATGCGCCGAGCTTCGCCCCGCCGCCAGTGGCCGAGGTGGCGACGGCGATCCGCGAGACGAACATCGAGGTCGTCTTCGCTCCCCACGTCGAGACGGCGTCGGGAATCCTCCTCCCCGACGGCTACCTTCGCGAGGTTGGCGCAGCCGCGCGCTCGGTCGGTGCGCTCTTCGTGCTCGACTGTGTCGCCTCCGGGGCGTCGTGGGTGGATATGCGCGAGCTCGGCGTCGATGTGCTGATCAGCGCCCCGCAGAAGAGCTGGAGCAGCCCTCCGTGCGCCGGGCTGGTGATGCTCTCCGAGCGGGCCGCCAGGCGGGTGGACCCAGAGGCCGACACCGCCTTCAGCTGCGGCCTGAGCCAGTGGCTCTGGATCATGGAGAGGTACGAGGCCGGCGCCCACGCCTACCACGCCACGATGCCGACAGATTCCCTGGAGATTCTGTCAAGGTCCATGATCGAGACCGAGGAGATAGGGCTGGACGAGTGCGCCGAGAGACAGCTGGAGCTCGGGCGGCGGGTGCGCGGAGTGATTTTCGAGGGCGGCTTCAGGAGCGTGGCGGCACCCGGCTTCGGGGCGGCCTCGGTAGTCGTCCACCACACCGACGACCCCTCGATCCACGATGGCAGCCTCTTCGCCGAGTTCGGGGTGCGGATCGCGCCGGGGGTCCCGCTCAGGTGCGGCGAGCCGGAGGGGATGGCGACATTTCGGGTGGGCCTCTTCGGGCTCGACAAGCTGCTGAAGGTGGGTCGCACGGTCGAGCGGCTGGAGCGGGCCGTGCGCGGGGTGGTCGCCGCCTCCTCGTCCTTGCGTGGGCGTGCGCCTCGTGGATAGGCTCATGGGGATGGCCACCTCCAGAACGCTCCGTGGACCGCCTGCGGCGATGGCTGCGGCGGTCGCCCCTCTGCTCCTCGCGTGCTCCTTCACCCCGGCACCCTCGGTTCCCGAGGCGGTCGTGGAGATGCCGAGCTCCTTCGCGGGGAGCGCGCTCGCCGACGACTACGATGCGCGGCGCTGGTGGGAGGGCTTTGGCGACTCCGCGCTGAATGCGGTGGTCGACTCGGTGCTCGCCTCCAACTTCGACCTCGGGATGGCGGTCGCACGGGTGCAGCAAGCCAGGGCCCAGGCGGGGATCGCGCGGGCACGTCTGATGCCGGCGCTACAGCTGACCGGAACCGCCGCCGACCAGGACACGCCGGGCAACACGGGCTTCGGCCAGCAGATCGGCGAGTTCCTGCCCGAGGGCATTGAGCCCCCGGAGCGGCTCGGCGTGACGACCTATTCGCTGGGCGTCGACTTCGCCTACGAGATCGACTTCTGGGGACGCGCGCGCAACGACGCCGCCGCGGCCGGCGCCCAGTACCTCGCCACCGAGTCGGACTACCACGCCGCCCGCATCGGGGTGCTTGCGACTGCGATCGCCACCTACTTCGAGATCGCCGATCTGCGCCGCCAGGTGTCGTTGGCCGAGGAGCTGGTCGAGGTGCTTGGGGAGCGCGAGGCGATGGCCGAGGAGCGGTACGAGAGCGGACTGGCGAGCTCGCTCGAGCTGCGGGCTCTGCGCGTCGATGTGCGGAGCGCCCAGGCCGGGCTGCCGCAGCTCAGGACGATGCTGGTGCAGGCCGAGGGTCGCCTCGCCGTGCTCCTCGGCGGCTACCGCGACGATCTCCTCGCCCTCCTGCCCGCGGCGACCCAGCCGACGGTGACGGCCGACCCGGTGGCGGCTGGACTGCCAGCCACCCTCCTCTATCAGCGCCCCGACGTCCGGGCCGCCGGGCAGCGCCTCGACGCGGCCCGCTTCGCGATCGGGGCGCGTCGGGCGGAGCAGCTCCCCAACCTGTCGCTCGCGGGCACCATCGGGGTGCAGTCCTCGGATACGGATGGCCTCCTCGATGTCGACCAGTGGTTCCGGAATCTGGTCGGGAACCTCACGGCGCCGATCTTCCAGGGCGGCCGCATTCGCAAGAACATCGCCCTTGCCGAGGCCAGATTCAGGGAGGCGGCCGCCGCCTTCGGTCGCACCGTGGTGACGGCGGTGCACGAGGTCGAGGGGGCGCTCGCGGCCCTCACCGAGGAGGGTAGGCGCCACTCGCTGCTGGGGTCGCGCCGGGAGGAGGCGCTGGCCTCCGCCGACCTCCTCCGGGAGCGCTACCTGGGCGGGATCGCCAGCTACGGGGACTACCTCGACTCGCGGCGGGCGCTCCTGGGGGTGGAGGCGGCCTTCGCGGCCTCGACACGCGACCTGGCGCTGGCCCGCCTCGCGGTGCACCGCGCCCTTGGCGGCGACTGGGTCCCGGCGGAGGACCTCGCAGCGCGTGGACAGACCTCCCACCTGCGCATGGCCGCTGGCGGCACGGAGGCGGCAGAGGAGGAGGACGGAAGGTGACGCGGAGGGGACGGGCGCTCTTCGGCGCCGGGGGTGGCGGCGCGCTCTGACGCCCGGGCGCGACGCCCCAGGGCGCGTTGGGTACCGGCTAGCTGGAGGGGTAGAGGCCGTCGGTCTTCGCCGCCATCACGAAGTCGTTCACATGCAGGTTGCGGATCTTGTGCGTCCACCAGGCGACGGTGACGCGCCCCCACTCGGTGAGGATCGCCGGGTGGTGTCCCTCCTCCTCGGCGATCTCGCCCACCCGGTTCGAGAAGGCGATCGCCGAGACGAAGTCGCCGAATTTGAAGATCCGCTCGAGCCTGGGCACGCCGCCCTTCTCCACGATCTCCCAATCCGGGACCAGCCTGCCGTACTCCGCGCGTTCGGCGTCGGTGGCGGGGGGCGACCCCGCGCGACACGCCTCGCACCTCCGGCTCGCCAGCTCGTTCATGCAACGGAATCTACGAGAGAGGCCGGGAACCCGGTAGGGACGCCCCTTTCCGCGCGACCACGCCGCCAGTACCTTGGCCCCGCACGCAACCCCCCTCCTTCGGCCCAAGGAGCCCGTCATGGTCCCCACGCTCTCGCTCTGGCTTCCCGTCCTGCTATCGGCGGCGGCCGCCTTCGCGGCCAGCACGGTCATCCACATGCTGCTCGGCTACCACTCGCGCGACTACAAGAGGGCCCCCGACGAGGACGGCCTCCTGGAGGCGCTGCGCGGTTTCGACCTCGCCCCCGGCGACTACGTCGCGCCGAAGGCGGACAGCGTCAAGGAGATGGGGAGCGAGGAGTTCCGCGCGAAGGCCGAGCGCGGCCCCTCGGTGATGCTCTCCGTGATGCCGCCTGGCACGGGAATGTCCAAGCAGATGACCCTCTGGTTCCTGTACTGCGCCGTCGTGAGCCTCTTCGCCGGCTACGTGGCGTGTATGGCGAACGGTCCCGGCGCCGAATACATGGATGTCTTCCGGTACGCGAGTACGACCGCCTTCGCGGGGTACGCCCTAGGCGCTCCCATACGTTCGATCTGGTTCGGGCAGAGCTGGGGCACGACCGCGCGCAACATGCTCGACGGGCTGATCTACGCGCTGCTGACCGGGGGCGTCTTCGGGTGGCTATGGCCGTAACAGCCAACCGGCGCTTCGCCCCTCTCGGTGCTCGCCAGGGTTCATCCACAGACGCCTAGCGTCCAGCGCGGCGCTTCCGCGAGCGTAGGCGCAAGGCCGGGCGCGACCCCTCCGCCCGCCGGATAGCCCAGAGCACCCCCGCGCCCGCCAGGGCGAAGGCGGCGGTCTGCCAGTACATCGTCCCGTCGAAGCTCTGGCCCACGAGAGCTCCGAGCGGTAGTCCGATGAAGGTCGTGAGGGAGGCGACGACGGCTGCGCCCACCCCTGCGATGTGGCCCAATGGCTCCATCGCCAGCGCGTTCAGATTCCCGAAGAGGAGGCCGATGCAGAAGAAGACGGCGAGCAGGTACGCCATCATGAGCCAGAAGGCGGGCACTCCCGCGAAGGCGAGGGAGAGCGCCAGGAATGCCGTCGACACCACGGTCATCGTCAGGGCGGCCGCCCCCGCGAGGCGCCGCATCCCGTGCTCCACCACAAGTCGTCCGTTCAGCATGGAGGCGCACCCGAATGCCAAGGACAGGACTCCGAACCAGAGCGCAAAGAGCGATCCGGCGTCGTAGACGTCCCGAAGTATCTGCTCGCACGAGCTCAGGTACGCCAGGAACGGGGCATAGACGAATCCGGTGGCGAGGGTGTAGCTGAGCGCCACGCGCGATCGGATCACCTCGAGCGCGGCCCGGCCGACGGCGAGGAAGGACAGGGGTAGGCGCCGGGCGGCGGGAAGCGTCTCGGGCTGTCGAAGCCAGAACCACACCAACGCAAGGGCGGCGACGGAGAAGATGGCCGCAAAGATCGAGCGCCAGTCCCCTATCCAGAGGATCGCCTGGCCGAGCGCCGGCGCGACGATGGGCACGAGGATGAAGATCGACATGGCCAGCGACATCAGACGCGCCATCTGCCGACCTTCGTACTGGTCGCGCACCATGGCGATCGTGACGATCCTGGGCGCTGCGACCCCTATCCCCTGCAGGACACGGCCCGCGATCATCATCGGAAAGCTGGAGGCCAGTAGGCTCACCAGGCACCCCGCCATGTAGGTCAGCAGCCCCGTGGCGATCGTCGGCCTGCGCCCGATACGGTCCGATAGCGGACCAAAGAGAATCTGCCCGAAAGCGATCCCGAGGAAGATCGCCGTGATGACGTGCTGCGTGTCGTTGCGCCGCACGACGCCCAGTTCGCGGCCGATATCGGGGAGCGCCGGGAGCATCGCGTCGATCGATAGTGCGACGAGAGACATCAGGAGCGCGACGAGAGCGACGAACTCGCCGGTGCGTAGTTTGGCCATGGGCATCCTCTGGGGCGCCTACTACGAAGGTGGCGAGCACATCCTAATCGAGATAGACGGGGAGCGGAGCTGGGCGATCGTCCAGACGTACGCGGGGGGATGCTGATTCGAGAGCCACCGGAACAACTCTCACCTTCGGTTGGTATATGGCGTCATGACACATTCCTGCCCCCTTCCGCTGAGTGGCGCCCGACGCCGGGCCGCCCTCCCTCTGATGGCCGCCCTCCCTCTGGCCGCCTGCGACATCCTCGGGAACGAGTACGCTGAGGTCCGCGAGGTGACCGTCGGCCCGACGCTGGCCAAGTGCTACGGCGTGGGCGTCCAACGGTGCATGGTGGTTGACGGCGAGTTCTTCTACGACGGCATCGAGGGATTCGAGTACGAGGCCGGCTACGAGCACCGACTCCGCATCGGCAAGTACGACCCTTGGGGCGGCGACCCTCCGCAGGACGCGGGCCGATATGCCTACCGCCTGCTGGAGCGGCTGGGCAGCACGCCCGCCCCCTCCACCCCCGCGACGCTGAAGGTGGGCCCGGCGCGGGTGGTGTGCGCGCGCGCCGACGACTTCTGCCCGGTGGTGAACGGCGAACCCTACGACGATCTCATAACCGGCTTCGACTTCGAACCCGGCGATCACTACGTCCTGGACGCGAGGCTCTTCGAGGACGGTCGCTATCTGTCGAGCGGGATCGTCTCCAGGGCCGTGGCGGCGGGCATCGGGGAGGAGATAGTCGCGCTCGATCGCGGCCGGGTGGAGTGCGGCGACGGCCATCCCGGGTACTGCAAGGTGGTCGACGGCGTTCCCTTCCGGGGCGAGATCGTGGGTTTCGACCCGCGGCACGAGGACGGCTATCGCCTGCGCGTCGAGCGGTTCGAGATGTTCCCCGACGGCGAGGGCGGGTCCGCATTGGTTCCGCCGATCGGGTACCGCTGGCTGGAGACGGTCGAGCGCCTTCCGGGGGGCTGATGGGGCATCGGTCCTCGGGTAGTCCCGCGCGAGCGGCGTAGCGCCGTCCTGGCGAGACGCGACGTGGGTGCCGAAAATCGCGCGATCGCCCAACTATTGCGTTATTCGCATTAGTTCGTTGTAGTTGGCCACGCGTTCGCTACGGCTGGGTGCCACCGACCCTTCGGTGGGCGCAGCGAGACCTCCCGCAAGATCATCCACGGACCGCTGACCTGCGCCCAAGCGCTTCTGGAGCATTCACCCCCGGTACCTCGACCCGAGCAGCCCGTAGACATCCGGTAGGTCACGGGTGAGGGAGCGCGCCAGTTGGCGGTTGTACTCCCTGACCATGCCCGGAACAAGGAACGCATCCGCGATCACCCACAGCGATCCGCATGCAATCAGGAAGGTGCCAATGCCGAATCCTCGCGGCGCGGCAGATCGCTTCCGGACCGTTCCTGAAACGCCCTAAGGCCGAAGGCGGGCAAGACCGCGAAGAGGTGGTTGAAGACTTCCGATTGGAAGGCTTCGTATTCGATCCACTCCGTTGCGCTGGAAAAGCAGTACACCTCGACGGGCACGCCGTGAGGCCCGGGGGCAAGCTGACGTACCATGAGGATCATCTGCTGGTGCGTATTCGGATGAGCCTTCAGGTATCCTTCGACGTACTCCAGGAACGCCTCCAGGTTGGTGAAACGCCGAACCGACTTGCCCTCCACGCCATCTCCGGAATCCGGCGAGTCACGGCCAGCGGTATCATCGGGATTGTAGGCGAAGTGCGCTTGCCCCGTCTGGAATCGGGACAGTTTCTGGATCTCCCCGTCTTCGAGGAACCTTATCGAATTGACGTCAATGAGAAGCGCGCGCTTGATCCGTCTGCCTCCAGACTCGGACATGCCCCGCCAGTTCTTGAACGAATCGCCGATCAACCTGTGCGTCGGAATGGTCGCGATCGTCTTGTCCCAGTTCTGCACTCGGACCATGTGCAGGTCGATGTCGATCACCGTCCCGTCGGCGTTCGCGTGCGGCACCTCCACCCAGTCGCCGATGCGAACGATGTCGTTCGAGGTGATCTGGACGCTCGCGGCCAGGGAGAGGAGCGTGTTGCGGAATATGAGCATCAGAACCGCGGCCAGTGCACCCACGCCGGATAGGAACGCCACGGGAGAGCGACCGAGGAGAATGGCTACGATCACGACCCCGGCGATCACATAGACCGTCAGCGTGGCGACCTGCATGTAGCTCTTGATCGGCTTGGCCGCCGACGCCGGGGACGTCCTGTGGTACACGGCGTTGAAGGAATCCAGGACGGCAACAATGGTGCGCGCGATGGTCAGCGCGATGTAGGCGGCCGCGAGACGACGGACGAGCGTCCAGAAGAAAATGAGAAATGGCGCCTCCTCCCCCGCTTCCGCTTCCGACCCGGTCACCCCCAGAGCGGGAACGATGCCGTAGTAGACGACCAGGGCGGGCACGATAGGCGCGAGCCGGGCGAGCACCATCTTGTCGAGGGGACCATCGTCCAGCGAAATCCGCGCCTCGGAGGCCACTCTGCCGAAGGTCTTGGCGATGACCCGCGATTTCATCCAGTCGGCGAGCACCGCCAGGACGAACAGGGCTCCCAGCCCGACGCCCAGATGCCACCAGTTCAGGGGAAGGGATTCTTCCATGTCTCTAGGCCGACTCCGCTTCGCCCAACAACCGGACCTGCGGGTCTTCGAACCGCCGGAAGTCGGTGACGAGCTCCAGCTCGAAGGCTGGCTTCGGGCGGTCGTCCTCGGCCAGCCGGGCACGCAGGGCGTCTTCGACGAAACGGGTCAGGGTGACGCCGCTTCGGGCCGCGTGCCGCTTGGCTCGCGTCAGGAGCAGGTCGTTCAGGTTGAGCGTGGTCTTCATCCGGGATTCGGTCCGAGCGGCCAATGGGATTGTGGTTGGGTATGGGATCATCATACTACATGTGCCATATATACGGCAAGTCGGACTCGAAACCCCGCTCTTCCGCCCCCCGGTTCGGCCATTTCCGCCCTCGCACCTGCCCCGGGGCTTGCGCAAAACGCCCTCGGCCCCCACCGTTACTGAACGGAGCCAGCTAGCTACTTTGCTGCACGAGCAGGAGGCAAGAATGATCAGGCGTCAACCCCCGGAGCCGACCGACCGCAACCGCAACGCCGGGCGTGACCGCCGGTTTGCTATTCCCGTAGCCCTTCTCCTGTTGTTCTCGGCCGGGTGCGGACTGTTCGGACCCGACGTAGAGGAGATCACGGAGCTTCCTCGCCCCCTGACCGCGGGGGAGATCGAGGTCATCAGGGCGAGCAACCGGTTCGCGTTCGACCTCCTCGCGCAGGCCAACCGAGCCGACGAAAACCTCTTCCTGTCGCCGCTCTCGGCGTCCATGGCGCTCGGGATGACCATGAACGGGGCGGACGGGGAGACCTGGGACCAGATGCGCGACGTGCTCGGGTTCGGGAACCTCGCCGAGGAGGAGATCAACGCCTCCTACAAGTCCCTGGTCGAACTCCTGGTCGGCCTCGATCCCACCGTTGAGACGGCGATCGGCAACTCCGTGTGGACCCGCAGCGGCTTCCCGGTGTACCCGGACTTCCTGAACGCCGTGCGGGAGGACTTCGACGCCGAGGCGGTGGAACTCGATTTCAGGAGCCCTTCAGCGCTCAAGCGAATCAACGAGTGGGTCAGGGACGCGACACGCGGTCGCATCGAGGACATCGTGGACGTGATTCCCGCCAACGCCGTCATGTATCTGCTCAACGCTATCTACTTCAAGGGTTCGTGGACCTTGCCGTTCGATCCGTCCCACACCCGAACCGAGCCCTTCCATCTGGACGACGGTTCCACGCAGAACGTACCGCTCATGGCCCTCGATGGAACCCTCCCCTATCAGTCGAACAGCCGCTTCCAGGCCGTGGACCTTCCGTACGGCGGCCGCGCCTTTGCGATGACCGTGCTCCTTCCAGGACAGGGCGTGAGCGTGGACACCCTCGCGGCGACGCTGGACGCGGGGGAATGGGAGGACATCGCCGACGGTTTCAGCGACGCAAGAATGCAGCTCTTCCTTCCGCGCTTTCGCATGAGCTATGAACGGACGCTCAACGACGACCTTGCCGCCCTGGGCATGGTCGACGCGTTCGACCCGGCTCGGGCGGATCTCACGAGGCTCTCGCCCGTAGAACCCCTGTACATCTCCGAGGTCAAGCAGAAGTCCTGGGTGGATGTCAACGAGGAGGGTACCGAAGCGGCGGCCGTGACCTCGGTGGTTGTGGTCACAAGCCAACCTCCCGAGTTTCGCGCCGATCGTCCCTTCCTCTTCTTCATCCGGGAACGCCTCTCGGGCACCATCCTCTTCGCAGGCAAGTTCGCTGGCCCTCCGGCGGAGTGACGGGGCCGCACGCGGCGGTCACGAACGGTCGCTACGGCAGCACCCTCGATACATGTCCCGCGCATAACGCTGGGCGATCTAGGCCGCCGCGGCGACATTCGGTTGAGGGCGCATCAGTTCCGACGTGACATTCGCATCGGGCCGCGCGGGGGGAGTTCGAGCTCGACGCCGCCAACAGACGCGAAGCACTGGCGGGTGAAAGCCACGAGATCCCGGGGACCGGCACGACGGCCGGTCACGGCTTCGCGCAGGATGATGCGCACTTCCTCCTCCATCGAACGGTGATGCTCGGCGGCGCGTACGCGAAGGCGCGTCTTCACGTCGTCGTCGAGATTGCGGATCGTGATGCTCGCCATTGGCCGTGCCTCCTGTTGGTTCAGGCCGGTTCGCCCAACTCGGCCAGCCGGGCACGCAGGGCGTCTTCGACGAAACGGGTCAGGGTGACGCCACCCCAGGCCGCGTGCCGCTTGGCTCGCGTCAGGAGCAGGTCGTTCAGATTGAGCGTGGTCTTCATCCGGGATTCGGTCCGAAAGCGGGCAAGGACGCCGCGAGCAAGATGGAGTAAGGGGGCTTACTCCGCTTGCTTTCGGCACCACACGGCCCATTCGGTATCGCTGTCCGCTTCCACAATCAGCCTGCCCTCGCCCCTTTCCACGTTGGGATCGAAGCCCACCGTAGCAACCCAGCTCGCTGAATAGCTACCGCTGTCAAGGAGCTCGGAGTACCATTCGTGCTCGGCGTTGCGCGCGTCCCTGAAGTCGATATCGACGAAATCGTAGTCCGTAACCGCGAGGTTCGCGTAGCAGTCGTGCGGTCCGTACTTGTCCAGGGTGAACTCTACGCTCTGGCTGCCGCTACCGCTCACCGAGTCCGTAGCCTCTGAGGGTCGCTTGCCGTCGATGCCGTTGAGCACGAAGACGATGCTGTCGGCTATCGAGTCGCCGAGCCACATGTACGCATTCCAGAGCGTGTCGTCCTCCACGGGGCCGGAGAAGCTGGTGGTGTCCACACCTACGAGAATGCGCTCCGCTGACTCGCTGGCCGCGCGAAAGCCGTCGCCCCGGTACGTCTTCCCGCTATCGACGGTCAGGAGCGCCACGAACTCGTCGTCGGCGTAGGGGCCGCCCTCTGCGTACTCGAAGATGAACTCATAGTGCTTCGAGCCGCCGCTGTCGGCCAACATCACGCTGTGGCTGGTTCCGTAGCCAACCCAGCGCTCCTCGCGCTGAACGGTGGGCTCCATTCCGCAGCCCGCAATGGTCAGCGCCAGCGCTGCCAGCAGGGTCTTCCTCATGGGTATGCTCTCGTGGTTGTGGTGGAGATCAATCGTGCGTCTCCACCCGTGACTTGATCCAGTCCTTGCAGTAGCCGCTAGGATAGGGCGATCCGGCCCGCTTGGCTACTACGCCTTCAATTCAGGCCCGAGCCCCTTTACGGCCTCGTAGAGCGCCACCCCATCGCCCCGCACGGCCCCTGACGGGCCGCAGGGCGCTTCCATGGGTGGCCGCCACTAGCAGGGCTCCCCTATCCTCCAGCGGCAATCCCCCGCGATCCCTACCGAGCGTGCCTACGCCACCTACATGACAAGCGTGGATTACATTATGTAAATCACACCTGACAGTGCGCCGTGGAAAAGGCGCGCTTTCCTGGTGGGTGCGAATCCCACCCAGCAACTGTCGCTCCGGCTGGTAGCGGCCAGGGCGGTTCATGGAGGTAACGACATGGGCTGAAGCACCTTGGAGAGAAGGGCCGCCTTGGGCGGCTCAGCGACCATGCAGGCCGGAACGCGAGTGAACGCCGAGCAGGCCTCGAAACGGTTAATGCGGGAGCCGACCCTCCTGTCATGCGGGGAAGGCCGACGACCGGGCCGGGAAGAGAGCGACGAGCGCACCGACCGGATTCCGCCGGGGTAATGGCGTCGGCATGCATGGAAGATGGAAAGCGTAGCAACACGGGAAGCCCTGGCGGTGCCGTGCACGCGGCAACCGGGACCCCGCGAGGGGCAGGCCGGGCCGACAGGGTGGCGGATGGGTCCGTAGTACCGGAGACGCGGGGTAATGCCCGCCGAGGGAAGGGGCCCTGAGCCGGGAACGGTACGGAAAGGAGGCAGGGACATGATCACTGGCGAGAGTCTAACAGGGTCGGCGAGCGTTCGGAAACTCCAGACTGTGCTACATGCGAAAGCGAAGGAAAAGCCCGGACGGCGATTTCACGCCCTTGTCGACAAGGTATGGCGGGAGGACTTCCTGCTGGCGGCATGGGTGCTGGTCCGGCGCAACGGCGGAGCGGCTGGTGTCGATGGCGAGACGGTCGCGGATGTCGGGGCGTACGGAGTGGAGCGCTGGATCGGGGAACTGTCGCGGGATCTGTGGGATGGCACCTACAAGCCGAGTCCGGTGCGACAGGTGCTCATCCCGAAGAAGCAGCCGGGGAGGTTCCGTCCCCTGGGCATTCCATGCCTGCGGGACCGGGTTGCGCAGACGTCGGCGATGCTGGTGCTGATGCCGATCTTCGAGGCGGACCTGGAGCCGGAGCAGTACGGATACCGGCCGGGACGGAGCGCCAAGGACGCGGTCAGACGGGTACACCGCCTGCTGCACCGTGGCCGCAACGAGGTGGTCGATGCGGACCTCTCGAACTACTTCGGCGAGATACCGCACGCCGAGTTGATGAAGAGCGTAGCGCGGCGCGTGAGCGACGGGCGGATGCTCGGACTCGTCAAGGCGTGGCTGGAGATGCCGGTGGTCGAGGAGGGCGGGACGGGCGGCACTCGCCGCACGAACCGGGCGCGGAAGGAACGAAAGGGGACCCCGCAGGGTGCCCCGATCTCGCCGCTGTTGAGCAACATCTACATGCGGCGGTTCATCCTTGGCTGGAAACAGCTGGGCTACGCCCGGCGCTTCGGTGCGGAGGTCGTGAACTACGCGGACGACTTCTGTGTGCTCGGGAAGGCCCCGGCGGCGGTGATGCTGGCGGCGGTCGTCCGGCTCATGGAGAGGCTGAAGCTACCGGTCAACGTGCGGAAGACCCAATGCATCCGATGCCCCGAGAACCCCATCGAGTTCCTCGGGTATCGCATCGGTTGGAACTATCGTCCCACGGACGGGAGCCGGTACATCGGCACCCGGCCGAGCAAGGCGAGCGTTCAGAGCATCGGCCGCAGGATCAGCGAGCAGACAGGCCGGAGGTATGTGGGATGGTCCGCCGAGGAGGTCGTAGAGCGTCTCAACCGGATGCTGTCCGGGTGGGCGAACTACTTCGACCTCGGGCAGGTCAGCCCGGCCTACAAGGCTGTGGACCGGCACGCGACCCGGCGGCTGCGACAGTGGTTCAGGCGGAGACACAAGGTGCGGTCGGGAGGCTACGTGCGGTTCTCCGACGACTGGCTGCGGGAAAGCTGCGGCCTGGCGCACCTTGGGTCGATCCGCCGAAACCCTCCGAGGGCGAAGGCATGATCCCGGCTGAGAGCCGGATGCGGGAAATCCGCACGTCCGGTTCGACGAGCGGGGGAGTGGAAACGGACCGCATGGGAGCCGGACTGAGCACCAAGCGAAAGCGCGGAGAAGAAGCACCGGACCCTACCCGACACCGCGCCACCCCCCGACTCGACATAATGTAAACCGTGCTTTACATCTTCTCGTATCGTTCCCGATTGAGCTCCTCGCCCCATCTGCCGACGCGGCGACTTCCCCGGACCACGTGCCGGGCCTCCTCGCTCTCTCGGAGCAGGCGAGAACCGAGCCGCCGTCGCTCGGCCACCGCGTGGGGGGCGTCGCCCACGCTGTCACGAACGATCCGGCGGCTCCCGGCGCACGACACTTCGCCTTCCGCCTTGTGCAGTCTCCCGTGCTTGCCAGACTGGTGCGCAACCGCGCGCCACTCGACCCGACAGTCTCGCCGGACGAACGGGTGCTGCAATCCAGCTCTTCACCGCCGGCCCCGCCAATGTCCCATAGCCCCCGCGTCCGCGTTGCAGCCGTCTAGCCCCGCGGCTATCCCTTCGACCCCGTCGCCGCCGTCGGCCACGTCTGCAGCGCCACCGCCGAAACCGCTGGGCAGGGAGCCGAGCTGATCCTCTTCCCCGAGGCGTTCGCGGGGGGCTACCCGTGGGGTCTGGCATTCGGCACGGCGGTTGGGGGGGCGCACCAGTTGGCCGTGTGACAGGGGCTTCATGGCGGTTGGCATCCGGGACGTGCTGGCACCCCGTGGACGGAATCCCCGCGGCATTCGAGCGGCGATGCGTCCAAGATTCCTCTCACACGCTTCCGATCAGCTCGCGGAGCGAGCCTATCTCCCACAACGGGACCACCGTTATCCGCTCGCTCACCTGGTATGTCCGCGGGGCGGGGCACACCACGAACAGGTGATCCACCCCCAGCGCATCCGCCGAGGCGCGAGTCCTGCGCGATACGGACGGCGACTCGCTGAACTTGATCTCGAATCCCGTCCAGCGACCCTCGACGGTGGCCAGCAGGTCCACCTCGCCGCCCCCGTGCGCGGCCCAGAACCATGCATCCGCCGGACGCAGAACGCGCAGAATCTGCTCGATTGCGAACCCCTCCCAGGATGCTCCGACACGCGGATGCGAGAGGAGCGCCGTGTCGTGAGGGATGCCCAGAAGGGTATGAAGCAGACCCGTGTCGCGCAGGTAGACCTTAGGTGCCTTGACCTGCCGTTTGGCGATGTTGTGGAACCACGGCTGCAGCTGCCTGACCATGAAGGTGCCCGTCAGCAGGTCCAGATAGCGGCGCACGGTCTTGTCCGACAGCGACAGCGCGCGTCCCAGGTTGGACGCGTTCCACGTCTGGCCGTGCGAGTGCGCCAGCATGGTCCAGAAGCGCCGCATCGCCGCCGCGGGAATGGAAATCCCCAGCTGCGGCACGTCGCGCTCCAGGAAGGTGCTCACGAACGAGTCCCGCCAAGCCAGACTGTTGTCGTCGGACGCCGCCAGATAGGAGCGAGGGAAGCCTCCGCGTACCCAGAGGTCCCGCCACTGCGGCGCACCGGTCTCGGTGAGGCCGAAGCCGCTCATTTCGATGAGTTCCACCCGCCCGGCCAGCGTTTCCGAAACTCCACGCACCAGATCCGGCGCCGCACTGCCCAGGAGCAGAAACCGCGTCCGAGAACCCGGCCGGTCCACCAGCACCCGAAGAGCAGGGAAGAGCTTCGGCATCCGCTGCACTTCGTCCAGCACCACCAGTCCATCCAGGGATCCCAGAACGAGCTCGGGATTGGCGAGTCCGCGGACGTCCGGTTCCGACTCCAGATCGAAGCGCGTAGCCTTCCGCCCGGCAGCGAACTGCCTTGCGAGCGTGGTCTTGCCGCATTGCCGCGGCCCGAGCAGGGCCGTGACGGGCGCGCGGGCGGTCGAGACCTCCAGCCGCCGGAGATAGTCGGGGCGTGCAAGCATGACCCAAGATAACGTGAAAACTCGGAGCGCGGATCCGAGATTTCGCGTGACCTGGATGGGATGGGGTTCTCGTTACGTTACCGATATACCCACGTCGCAAACCCATACAGCCATACCACGCTGCAAGATGCGCACGTATCGTACGGATGGCTACCGATTGCGGCCCGGATTCGTGTCTGCTCGTTCACCCCCGCGCCCTCACGACCCCGCCTCCGCCCCCGGAGATCGCCCCCAGATTCGCCATGATCGCGTCCGTCCGCTCCTCGTCCGCCACCGCCTCGTCCGGGTTTGTGGCATACGGCGGGAACGGAAAGCGCAGGGGAATCGGCTCTGGCACGATCGGCTGGGACAGCACCATCGTCCCGGGCATGAAGCGCGAAGCCCGTTCGCGCAACGCGGACGACGGGAAGCGGTAGGCGTCGGCCTCGCTGGTGTCGAGCCGTCCGGCTTCGCCGCTCTAGGTGCTCGCGCGAGATTATCCACGGGCCGGTAGAGGGCGTCGCCCACGCTGTCACGAACGATCCGGCGGCTCCCGGCGCACGACGACTTCGCCTTCCGCCTTGTGCAGTCTCCGGCCCTTGCCAGATTGGTGCGCATCCTCGCACCAAGCGGCCCGACAGCCTCGCCGGGCGAACGGGTGCGGCAATCCCGCTCTTCACCTCCGGCCCAGCCAATGTCCAGTAGCCCCCGCGTCCGCGTTGCCGCCGTCCAGCCCCGCGGCTACCCCTTCGACCCCGCCGCCGCCGTCGACCACATCTGCAACGCCACCGCCGAGGCCGCTGGGCAGGGAGCCGAGCTGATCCTCTTCCCCGAGGCGTTTGTGGGGGGCTACCCGTGGGGTCTGGCATTCGGCACGGCAGTGGGGGGGCGCACCCCGGCTGGGCGTCGCACCTTCGGGCGCTACCACGATGCGGCGATCCCCGTCCCCGGTCCCGAGACCGAGCGGATCGGACGCGCGGCGGCGAAAGCGAACGCCTACCTGGCCGTCGGCGTGATCGAGAGGGGCGCCGCCCGCTCCCCCGGCACCCTCTACTGCACCCTCCTCTACTTCGCCCCCGACGGGACGCTGGCGGGCCTGCACCGCAAGCTGAAGCCCACCGCCGCCGAGCGCCTCATCTGGGGGGAGGGGGACGGAAGCACCCTCCCGGTGATCGAGACCCCCTTCGCGCGCGTCGGGGGACTGATCTGCTGGGAGAACTACATGCCGCTGGCGCGCATGGCGATGTACGGCAAGGGCGTGGAGATATACCTCGCCCCGACCGCCGACGATCGCGACCGCTGGCAGTCCACCCTCCGGCACATCGCGCTCGAGGGCCGCTGCTTCGTGATTGGGTGCAACCAGATCGTCGCCAAGGAGCACTACCCCTCCGACATCGAGATTCTGGACGAGATGGATCGGTGGCCGGAGATCCTCTGCAGCGGAGGAAGCTCGATCTACGGCCCGCTGGGCGAGACGGTCGCGGGACCACTCCTGGGCGAGGAGGGGATCCTGGTGGCGGACCTGGAGATGGGCGAGATCGCGCGCGGCAGGTTCGACTTCGACGTCGTTGGCCACTACGCCCGGCCGGATGTCTTCGAGCTCAGGGTGAACGAGCGCCCGCTGGGTGGGGCGGGGGTGTCGGCCCCGGAGGTCGCGGGAGGTTCGTCCACGGGCCAGCTTGGTCACCGCTGATCCGATTTCGCTATATTGCGGATTACGCCACGGCTGGTGCGTCGACCCGCTGGACGGGTCCGAACCGGTCGCGGCAATTTGGCACAAGGCGATCCCCGAGCCACGGCGGGTGCGGGTCGGGATCGCGGCGCACCCCTGCAACCCTGGCCCTCCCGTGCGTCGCATGGGGCTGGGACGACATCTGGAGAGCCAGGCATCGAGCTGGCGACGAGAAATGAACGAACCCGAAGGACGCCCCTCCGAGGCGCTCGGCGGTCCCCCCGCCACTCCCGACGAAGGTGCCGCTCCCCACGAGTCGGAATCTCCCGTCGCGTCCGGCGATCTCGGCGAGATCTCCCCCGAGCTTCATCACGACCCATACGGGGAAGAGGTGCTCGACGTCTCGCGGGAGTCGTTCGAGGCGATGCTCGACGAGCACCGCACGGTCAGCGGCGACATCGCCGAGGGGCAGATCGTCAAGGCCCGCGTGCTCAGGACCACCGACTCGGCGGTCATCCTGGAGTTCGGATTCAAGAGCGAGGGCACGGTTCCGCTCGATGAGTTCAAGGATCCCGAAGCGGTCGCCCCCGGCCGCGAGGTGGAGGTCCTCCTCGAGAGACTCGAGGACGACGACGGGGTCGTGGTGCTCTCGAAGAAGAAGGCCGACTTCCTGCGCGTCTGGGAGCTGATCAAGGAGGCGCACGAAAACGACCGCCCCGTCAAGGGCACGCTGACCCGCAAGATCAAGGGTGGCGTCACCGTAGACATCATGGGGGTGGACGCCTTCCTCCCCGGATCCCAGATCGCGCTCAGGCGCGTGCCCAACATCGGGGATCTGATCGGCGAGATCTACGACTTCCTGATCATCAAGCTCAACAAGCGCCGCCGCAACATCGTGGTGTCGCGTCGCGTCATCCTGGAGCGGGACCGGAAGAGGCAGCGCTCCACCCTCGTCAAGGAGCTTCTCGCCGGGCAGGTCCGCGAGGGCGTGGTCAAGAACATCACCGACTTCGGGGCCTTCATCGACCTCGGCGGACTCGACGGACTCCTCCACATCACCGACATGTCGTGGGGTCGCGTCAACCATCCGAGCCAGGTGGTCGCGATCGGCAGCCACATCGACGTCAAGGTCCTCGACGTGGACTGGAACCGCGAGCGCATCTCGCTCGGTCTCAAGCAGCTCCTGCCCTACCCGTGGACCGACATCGAGTACCGCTACCCGGTGGGTGCGCGTGTGCGCGGAAAAGTCGTCTCGATCACCAACTACGGGGCCTTCGTGGAGCTGCAGGAGGGAGTCGAGGGGCTGGTCCACATCTCGGAGATGTCGTGGACGCGCAACGTGCGCCACCCGTCCAAGCTGGTGGCGGTGGGCGACGAGATCGAGGTGGTGGTTCTCAAGGTCGATCCCAGCGTGGAGAAGATCTCGCTCGGCATGAAGCAGATCGAGGTGGATCCGTGGCTGGCGCTGCCGCTGCAGTACCCGGCCGGAACCACCCTGACGGGCACGGTGCGGAGCCTCACCACCTTCGGCGCCTTCGTCGAGATCGAGCCCGGGATCGACGGCCTGGTGCATGTCTCGGACATGAGCTGGACACGGCGCGTGGAGCACCCCTCCGAGATCGTCGCCAAGGGCGAGCAGGTCGAGGTCACCGTCCTCGATGTGGACGCCGACAACCAGCGCATCTCGCTCGGCATCAAGCAGATGCAGGAGGATCCGTGGCCGGCGCTGGTGGCGCGCTACGCAAAGGACACCGAGGTCGAGGGCCAGGTGTCCCGCGTGCAGGACAAGGGCCTGGTGGTTGACCTGGGCGAGGGCGTCGAGGGATTCGTCCCGGGTTCGCACTCGGGCGTCTCCGCAGAGGCTCTGGAGGACCACTACGAGGCGGGCGTGGGGCTTTCGCTGAGGGTCATCTCGTCCGATGTAGGCGAACGGCGAATCGTGCTCGAGGTGCTGGAGGTGCCGGAGCGGATGGGGGGGGGCGAGGTCGACGGCGAGCCCGATGCGGAGAATGACGAGCCCGATTCGGAGACCGGCGAGCCCGATTCGGAGAACGACGGGCTCGATTCGGAGACCGGCGAGCCCGATTCGGAGAACGACGGGCTCGATGGATCCGACGGTGCCGAAGAGCCCGTTGATGGCGCGGATGAGGACGATGGTGGGGAGGGGTCTACCGAGACCGATTCGGTAAAGGGGGGATGACCCAACGGGTCCGACGATGAAGCTGAGGACTGCTTCGGCAGCCCTTCCGCTGGCGTCGCTCTGCGTCTCGGTGGGGTGCGGCGCGCTGCGGGGAGGGAGTGGACAGGACGGCATCGATGCCGTCCTCGGCGGGGCGGACGGCGACCCGATGGCGCTCCCGGCCGGTGATTCGGCGGCGGACCCCTTCGGGCGGAGGGGCAATGGTCCCGGGTTCCGGGTCCCCGCCGTGGGCGCGGTCCTGCCCCTGGAGGGCTCGCCCTCGATGCGCGAACGCGCGCGCCTCTTCGGCGAGGGTCTGGAGGTGGGAGTCGAGCTCGCGCGTGCCCGCGGGATCGAGCTGGAGCTGGTCGTCGAGGACAACCGGGGGACTTCGTCGGGGAGCGTTCGCGCAGCGGCCGCCCTGGCCGACAGGGGGGTGCTCGCGGTCCTGGGTCCGCTCGACGCCGATAACCTGCGTGCGGCCGTCGGGGCCGTGCCCGACTATCTCCTCTTCTTCTCGCCTACCGCCGGGCAGCTCCCCGAGGCGCGGCGCGGGGTCTACAGTCTGGCCGCGGGCGACGCCGAGGCCGGCCGTGCGCTCGCAGCCACGCTCTGGGAGCTGGGGCACCGGGCCGCGGTCGTGATCCACCCCGGGCGCGCGCGCGAGCGCATGGAGGTGGACGCCTTTCGGAGTGCCTTCGAGTCGTTCGGCGGCACGGTGCGGCGGCGCATCGAGTACTCGCCGGGCACCACCACCTTCGAGGCGCAGCTCCTGGAGGCGAAGTCCCTCTCGCCGTCTCTGCTGGTCGTCGCCGCGTCCGCAGACGACATCGGCCTGCTCGCGCCGCAGATCGCCTTCTTCGGGCTGGACGAGCTGGGCCTCCAGGTGGCGGGGACCGTTGGGTGGAGTGCCCCGTCGGTGCTGGAGGGGTTGCCGATCCGGCACACCGAGGGCGTCGTCGCCCTTAGCACCGTGCCCCCCGGGGGGTGCCACGACCCGCCCTCGGAATTCGTGGCCGCCTACGAGTCGCACTTCAGGAGAACGCTCCGCAGCGAGATCCCGGCGCAGGGCTACGACCTGCTGACGATAGTGCTATTCGCCCACGCGGCCGGAGCCTCCCGGGCGGCCGAGGTGCAGCCCCGGCTGGAGCTGATCGACGAGATGCCCGGAGTCGGTGCCACCTACACCTTCTCCGGTGGCCAACTGAGTCGGCGCTACCACCCGGTCCGGATCGAGGGCGGGGAGCTCCACCTGCTTGGACGGGCGTCCGCAGCCTGCACGCGGTCATCGGTTGAGCCTCCCCCCGATTCGGGGAGCTCCCGCTGAAGGAGGACGGCGGAGGCAGGGGCGCGATGGGGGCTGCACTCGAGCGCCTCGCCGAGATGGGCCGGAGCGCGACCCAGGGGGGCGGCGAGGCCCGCCGGCGCGCCCAGCGGAAGCGTGGCAAGCTCCTGGCCCGGGAGCGCCTCGACCTGCTCCTCGACCCGGACTCCTTCGTGGAGCTGGACCGCTTCGTCACCCACCGCGCGACCGACTTCGGGCTCGACCGGAAGAAGTTCCTGGGAGACGGCGTGGTCACCGGATACGGCACCATCTCGGGCCGCCTCGTCTACGTCTTCTCGCAGGACTTCACCGTCTTCGGCGGCTCGCTGAGCGAGGCCCACGCCGAGAAGATCGTCAAGGTCCAGGAGATGGCGCTCCGGAGCGGCGCTCCGATAATCGGCCTGAACGACTCCGGGGGCGCGCGCATCCAGGAGGGCGTGGTGTCGCTCGGCGGGTACGCCGACATCTTCCTCCGGAACACGCTGGCCTCGGGCGTCGTGCCCCAGGTCAGCGTCATCCTGGGCCCGTGCGCCGGGGGTGCCGTCTACTCGCCGGCGATTACCGACTTCGTCTACATGGTGCGCGGCACGAGCTTCATGTTCGTCACCGGGCCCGACGTGGTGAAGATGGTCACCCAGGAGGAGGTCGACATGGAGGGGCTCGGAGGCGCGGATGTGCACGCCGAGCGGTCTGGCGTCGCCCACTTCGCCGCCGACTCGGAGGCCGAGGCGCTCCAATCGGTGCGCGACCTCTTCCGCTACGTACCGCAGAACAACGCCGAGCGCCCGCCGCGCGGGGCGGGAAACGACGCACACGACCGCCGGAGCGAGAGGCTGCTCGAGCTGCTTCCCGAGAGCCCCAACCGCCCCTACGACATGGCGGAAGTCATCGGCGAGGTGGTGGACGACGGCGACTTCCACGAGGTGCATGCCAGCTTCGCCCGCAACCTCCTGACCGGCTTCGCGCACCTGGGCGGGCACTCGGTGGGGGTCGTCGCCAACCAGCCGAGAGTGCTGGCGGGCGTGCTCGACATCGACGCCTCCGACAAGGGTGCCCGCTTCGTCCGGTTCTGCGACGCCTTCAACATCCCGCTGGTGGTCTTCGAGGACGTTCCCGGCTTCCTTCCGGGCGTCGGCCAAGAGCACGGCGGGATCATCAGGCACGGTGCCAAGCTCCTCTACGCCTTTGCGGAGGCGACCGTGCCCAAGGTCACAGTGATCACGCGCAAGGCGTACGGCGGGGCCTACGACGTCATGAACTCGAAGCACATCCGTGGCGACGTCAACCTTGCATGGCCCACCGCCGAGATCGCGGTGATGGGCCCCAAGGGCGCCGTCGAGATCCTCTTCCGCAGGCAGATCGCCGCCGCGGACGATCCGGAGGCGGAGACCGAGGCGCGCATGGCCGAATACCGCCAGAAGTTCGCGCACCCCTACGTTGCCGCAGCGCGGGGGTATGTGGACGATGTGATCGATCCCCGCGACACGCGCCCGAGGCTTGTGAGCGCACTCGACATGCTGGCCCCGAAGCGCGATGCCAACCCGCCGAGGAAGCACGGCAACATTCCGCTCTGAGTCGCCCTCCCTGGCAGTCCGTGGATAAACCTCCCACGGCAGGAGCAGCGCCGCATCTCCGCTGGACCGCTTCGCTCCACAATCCGTATTGTAACGTACGCTTTACATTGTGTAATCCATGGTTTACAATTCTCATACCCGTGGCTTCGCTCTGCGCTGCTCCTCGGGCCGGTACTCAGACTCATCTCTCCCGCTGAGAGCCCGTCCTCCGCCCGGACTCAGGTGCCGTTGGACAGGACTCATGGTGGCAATACCGGGGCCGGTGTGATAGTTTGCCCACCGATCGACAATGCGTAGCGGCTGGCCAGCTGATGGCCGGTGTGCCGCATTCACTCAAGGGGCGGCTCCGGGCGGTCGCCGCAGGCCAATGGCGAGGGTCAGATGAACACGGTGGATGAGAACGGCTTCACCGAGTGTCGCAAGTGCGGCGACGGCGTGCTGCTGCCCATGTCCGACTACGGGCGCGACGGTGCGCCGATTCGGTACAAGGCGTGGGTCTGCTCGAATCCGGACTGCGGGTTCAACATCCGCATCGACAACGGCGAAATCACCTTCGGACGGTCGATCGGGCAGAGCTACAAGTAGCCGTGGGCTCGGGTAGCGCCGTGGGAGGAGTGCCCGCGGGGTGCTACGGAAGGGCCGCCGTGCTGGCCCCGACGGCCGGGCAGGCCGCGGCCCTCGACCACGACGCGATCTCCCGGCGCGGCGTGCCCCAGGCGGCTCTGATGGAGAATGCGGGGCGGCAGGCGGCGCTCCTCGTCGAACACCTCCTTCCCAGGGGCCGGGTTGTGGGGCTCGTCGGGTCGGGGAACAACGGGGGCGACGCGCTGGTTGCGCTGAGGACGCTGGCGGCGTGGGGCAGGGAGGTTGCCGCGCTCCCGGTGGGAAGGCGGTCCGCTGGCGAGGGGGTCCTTCACGGGTGGGAGATCGAGCACTTCGCCCTCGGCAGCGGGAAGGCGGATGTCGCGAGCGTTGCAGCGGTCCTCGCCGGCGCAGGGGTGCTCCTCGACGGCCTGCTGGGGACGGGCGCCAGCGGCGCACCCAGGGACGACTACGCCGATCTCATTCGCGCAGCCAACGGCTCGGCCGCCGCCCGAGTGTCGCTGGACGCACCCTCCGGAGTCGACTGCACGAGCGGCCGCGTTCCCGGCGAGTCGGTGAATGCCGACGTCACCGTGGCCTTCGGCTGGCCGAAGCTCGGCACGCTCCTGCACCCGGCGCGGGAGCGGTGCGGAAGGATCGTGGCGGTGGAGATCGGCTTTCCCCCGGGTGGTGCCGAGGGGTGGGCGCGCGTCGTCACACCGGGATGGGCCACTGCGCACTCGCCCCGGCGAAGCGCCGACACCCACAAGAACGAGGTCGGTGCGCTCGCCCTGGTCGCCGGAGCGGATATGCCGGGAGCGGCCGTCCTGGCCGCGCGCTCGGCCTATCGGTGCGGCGCGGGCCTCGTGCGGGTGTGCGCCGCGAGGGAGAGCAGGAAGATCGTGGCGAGCGTGCCCGAGGCCATCTTCGTGGACGCCGCGGACGATCGGGCGCTCCAGGACGCGGTGGAGAGGAGCGCCGCCCTGGCGATCGGGCCGGGCATCGGCACCGGGGGCCGGGCCAGACGCCAGCTCGAGGCGGCGCTCGGCGGACGCGGAGCGCGCCCCGCCGTCATCGACGCCGATGCCCTCACCCTCCTGGCCGATGGCGGCCGGTTCGCCGCCTCCCACCTTGCCGGGTGCGTCGTCACCCCGCATCCAGGCGAGATGGCCCGCCTGCTGGGTCGCCCGGTCGCCGAGATCCAGAGCGACCGGATCGCGGCCGCCACCGGTTTCGCCCGCTCCCAAGGAGTCGCGACCCTCCTCAAGGGGACGCCATCGATCGTGGCGGGCCCGGAGGGCGAGGTGCTGATCGCCGCGCACGAGCAGCCTTCGGCGCTGGCGGTGGCGGGGATGGGGGATGTGCTGACCGGCGCCGTCGGGTCGCTCCTGGCGCAGGGGGTGGCCCCGGTGACGGCCGCCGGCTTGGCGCTGCACCTGACCGGCGCCGAGGCGACGCGCGATGGTCTGGGCCCGGCGCTCACCCCCTCCGACGCCATCGAGGCGATTCCCCGGGCTCTGGCCGCCCGCGGCCCGGGCGCCACCGATCTGCCCTTCCCCTTCGTCACCTTCGACCAGCGACCCCCTCGCCACCACTGAGGGGCCCATGACCGCTCCACGGCTTGGCGAGGCGGAGATAGTCGAGCGCCTGGTCCGGATCGGATGGAGGGGCAGCCGGGCCGTCCGCCTTGGGCCGGGCGACGACGCGGCCTTTCTGCGCGGCGGCCTTGTGATCTCCACCGACCTGGCCGTCGAGGGTGTGCACTTCCGCCTCGACTGGATCGACGCGGAGGGGGCGGGCTTCCGCGCCGCCGCCGCCGCCCTCAGCGACATGGCGGCGATGGGGGCGAAGCCCGAGGCGCTCCTGGTCTCGCTCGCCGTGCCCCCTTCCTCGCCGGAGCTTGCCGAGAGCGTGCAGCGGGGGGTCGCCTCGGCCGCCAACCGGGTGGAGGTTGCGATCGTTGGCGGCGACCTGAGCAGCATCTCCGGCCCGGTTGTCGTCGATGTCGTTGCGGTGGGCCGTGCGCACGCGGTCGTGACTCGGAGTGGCGCCCGGCCGCGCCACGCCGTCTGGGTGACGGGGGCGCTCGGGGGCGCGGCCGCAGCGGTCGCAGCCTGGTCGGATGGTAGCTCTCCCCACCCGGCCGCCCGCGCTCGCTTCGCCTCTCCCCCCAACCGTCTTCCCATGGCGCTGGAGCTGGCCCGGCGCGGTCTCGCCCGCTCGATGATCGACATCTCGGACGGCCTCGTCGTTGACGCCGGGCGCGTTGCGAAGGCCTCCTGCGCGCTGCTCGCGTTGCGCCGCGACCTCGTGCCCGTACACCCCGGCGCGGAGGGGGACTTGAAGCTGGCGCTGCATGGGGGCGAAGATTATGAACTGATGTTTACGGCTCCTCCCGGGGCCGAGGCGAGGATTGTGGCGATTGGAGAGGAGGCCCAGGTGCCGCTTACCCGGATCGGATCGGTCCGCGAAGGCGAGGGCGTGGTCGTGGAGGACGCCTCGGGCGCACGCCTGGAGGTCGGGTGCGGGGGCTTCGACCACTTCGCCGACGGGCCCGCCGAGTAGCGCGGTGCTCCTCCAAAACCTGCGGGCCTACGCGTGGATGATCGCGGCGACGATGTACTATGGCGGACTCGCCTTCGCGAGGTATGTCGTGCTCGGACGGCACCGGATGGCCTCGGGAGACGAGATGACCAGCCAGTGGAGCTCGCTCTGCATGCGCGGCGCGCGCGTCCGCGTGGTCGTGAGGAATCGCGAGCGGCTCGACACCGTGTCGGGGAAGGTCCTCGTCTCGAATCACCAGAGCTGGTTCGACATCTTCGCGCTGAGCGTCCTGCTGAAGCGTCGCTTCGGTTTCGTGGGCAAGCAGGAGCTCTCCCGCGTCCCGCTTCTCGGCACGGTCTGGCAGCGGATAGGGCACATCGCGATCGACCGTTCGAACCGTGCGGCCGCGATCGCCTCGATGGGGCGCTCGGTCGCGATCCTGCGCGACGGCTGGACGATCGTGCTCTTCCCCGAGGGCACGCGCTCCCATGACGGCCAGGTGGCCAAATTCAAGAAGGGTGCCGTCGTGATGGCGATCAACTCCCAGGTTCCGCTCCTCCCCGTCTGCATTTGCGGCTCGGGGCGGGTGATGAGGAAGGGCGACTGGAGGGTGCACCAGGGCGAGATCAGGATCGCGGTCGGCAAGCCGATCAGCACCGAGGGGCTGACGATTGCGAGCCGAAACGAGCTGGCCGAGAGGTGCCGGAGCGAGGTGGTTCGGCTCCTGGAGGCGGAGCGGGGGCGCGAGTGTCCGAGGTAGCCGAGGTCCTGGGGCGCGAGATCCTGGATTCACGCGGCAATCCGACCGTCGAGGCCGAGGTGCGCCTGCAGTCGGGCAGCGTGGGACGAGCGGCAGTGCCGAGCGGCGCCTCGACGGGACGCCACGAGGCGGTCGAGCTGCGCGACGGCGACCGGGGCCGGTTCCTGGGCCAGGGCGTCCTCGGCGCGGTTCGCAACGTCGAGACCGAGCTCCGCCTGTCGGTGGTCGGGCGCGAGGCATCGGATCAGGAGGCGATCGACCGGACGCTGATCGAGGCCGACGGGACGCCCGACAAGGGACGACTGGGTGCCAACGCCCTCCTCGCGGTCTCGCTGGCTGTTGCCCGGGCGGCTGCGGGGGAGCGGGGAGAGCCGCTCTACCGCTACCTGGGCGGCGAGGAGGCGCGGATTCTGCCGGTGCCGATGATGAACATCCTGAACGGGGGTGCGCACGCCTCCAACAGCGTCGACATCCAGGAGTTCATGGTGGTTCCTCACGGTGCCGAGACCTTCGCCGAGGGGCTCCGGATGGGGACCGAGATCTTCCACGCGCTCGCCCAGGTGCTCCGTTCCGCCGGGAAAGGCACCACGGTGGGCGACGAGGGGGGCTTCGCTCCCGATCTGGACTCCGACCAAGAGGCTGCCGAGATGGTGATGCGCGCGATCGAGAGGGCCGGATACCGACCGGGCGAGGACGCCATGCTGGCGGTGGATGCGGCCGCCACCGAGCTCCACGAAGGGGGTGCGTACGCCTTCCACGGCACAGGCGCCATCCTCTCGACCGACGAGATGATCGCTCAATGGGAGGAGATGGCCGCCCGCTTTCCGCTCGCCAGCCTCGAGGACCCGCTCGAGGAGGACGACTGGGCCGGCTGGGCCGAGCTGACGAGGCGGATCGGCGACCGCTGCCAGGTCGTGGGCGACGACCTCTTCGCGACCAACCCCAGGCGCCTGGAGCGGGGCATCGCCGAGCGCTCGGCAAACGCCATCCTGGTCAAGGTGAACCAGGTCGGCACGCTGACCGAGGCGGTGGAGGCGATCTCGGCGGCCGAACGGGCGGGGTGGGGAAGAGTCGTGTCGCACCGCTCGGGGGAGACCGAGGACACCTTCATCGCGGATCTGGCGGTGGCCACCGGGGCGGGGCAGATCAAGACCGGGGCGCCCAGCCGAAGCGATCGCGTCGCCAAGTACAACCAACTATTGCGGATTCAGCATGAGTTGGGCGAGCGGGCGCTGTACGGCGGGAGGGCAGCGCGGCGATGAGGCTCTGGCGCGCGGCTGCGGCGGTGGTGGTGCTGGGACTGGCTGGCTACGTGGCCGTCATGGGGGGAGAGCATACGCTGATCGATGCGCATCGCGCAGACTCGGAGCTGGAGAGGATGAAGGCCGAGCTCCTGGCGGCGCAGGCCCGAAACGACTCCCTCGCCCTTCGGATCGACTCGCTCCTCCACGACGACGGGGCTCTGGAGCGCCTCGCGAGGGAGCGCTACGGCCTCATCAGGGACGGCGAGTATCTGTACCGAATGTCGGGGGTTGGAAAATGACAACTCGACGTTACATAATGTAAAGCTGGATTACCCTGGCCCCCCCGTGGACAGGCCTAAAGCCCCTGCTGACCCGCCGATCCCCCCTATCCCCCAACCAACTCGAGCCGCATCTGCCCCGGCACGGCGGACCCGAGCCCCGGCAGCGCATCGACAAGCGCGTCCGCTGAGATGCTGGCGAGCTCACGCGGCTCCACCTTGTAGAGACCGCCGCCGTACACTCGGCGGCTTGTCTCCCACTCCGCCTCGACGATCCGGTTCAGGGAGGCCAGGACCGCGCGCTCGCCTGATTCGCCGACCATCTCCCGCCGCAGCGGCCTCTTCGGGTACAGCATGAGGTAGACGTTGGTCGCGATCGCCCGGGACCCCCTCCGACTCGCCTCGCCTGAGATAGTCCGCCGTCTCCGGCTCCGTCCGCTCCAGGACTTCGAGGGGCAGGTGGCAGTCGAAGACGAAGAGGGGCCGGTCCAGCTTCGGCACGCCGTTCCGGTCGGTGGCGACGACATCGCTCTTCACATACCGGGGACTGGGCAGCACGGGGCGCAGGAACCGCCCGGGAATGGACAGCGTCTCCGCCCGGCGCGCGTCCATGATGAAGAAGCGGTTGGCCCCGGTGGCGACGCCTCGCTTGATGTCGAAGAAGTCGCCGAGGACGGCCCCGTTCACGTCGCTGGCCGCACCCGCCTCCGGGAATCTCGTCCACTTGGGTTCGCGGCGAAGCTCGTCGCGGAGCAGCCAGCGCTTCAGGCGCGGGCGGTCGAGGGACCCGCCCAGGGTGAACTCGGGGGCCGAACCCGGCACCGGCGCGCGGTTTCGGAACCAGACGACGGCCGAGGAGACCAGCGCGTCCTCGAACTGCACCTCGTCCGGCTCGAAGCGGTGGATCCGCATCAGGTCGACGTGGTTCAGCAGGTACTCCTTGAGAGCCGAGCCGTAGTTCACGTCCACGAACTCGCTGGGGATCAGCCAGAGCGACAGGCTGTCCGGGCGAAGCCACCTATGGCTCAGCAGCATGAAGTAGACGTAGAGGCCCGCCAGTCCGGACACCCGGATCCCGAGCCGTTCCGCCACCTTCCGGCCCAGCCGCAGCTTCGTCGCCCGTTCGATGTGGTGATGGCGGACATAGGGCGGATTGCACACCAGCAGGTCCACCCGCTCCCCGCCGTTCTCGCCGGGCAGGCCCGAAGATACTGCGCGGGCCGCATCCTGCGAAATGGCGCAGCTCGGCAGATCCTCGCGGAACCGGCCACGATCGACGCCCGGTAGATACCTGCGGTCCCGCCGGGGCAGCGCGCTGCCCGACTCATCCCGGCAGCTCGACGTCCTCCAGTCGCGCCGCCTTCCGGTCGAAGGTGTAGAGCGGCCGCGCTCCAGACCGCTCCGCAGCGGCAAGAACCATCAGATCTGAGAATCCCGGGCCTCCCGCCCCGTAGCGAAATGCGGCTCGGGCCACATCGTCCCCGGCCTCGACAACGAGACTCTGCGTCGCCACGAGTTCCTGCAGGATCATCGCAATGCGTTCGCGGGAGACCCCATACGCCCGTTCCAAGACCCAGACGAGCTCGACGACAACCTCGCGGCAGGCATAGCCCGGACGGTCGGTCGTGAGCGATTCCAGCAACGCGCGAGCGGACTCCGCCTGCCGCTCGTCGTCGCGCACCAAGTAACGGACGAGGACGTTGGTGTCGAGGGCGATCATTCCTCGGACGCCGCGTCGGCTACGGCTCGCTTCATATCCTCCACGGCGACGGGTGGGCCGTCGTGCTTCAGTACGCCGAACAGCCGCCCGATGGGGCGCACGGGCAGAATGCGCACCTCGCCGTCGAGAACGACGTAGCGTACACGGTCACCGGCCTTCACGCCCAGCGTCTCCCGGACGGGCTTGGGGAGCGTGGTCTGTCCCTTCTTCGTTACAGCGGACTCAAGCATGCCGCACCTCCATTCGCCTTACAGAATACAGCATCGCCTTGCCTATCGCAACAAGGTAAGCAGTTGGGACGGCGTGGCACCGCAGCCACGGACCACCGTCCTGCGGTGCTTACTCGATGGAACGTATCGGACTCCTTGTCGAGCGCCGAGGCGGACGAACCTGCCGCCTAGTCCTGACAGGTCAACCCACGCGGTTATCGTCCGTGATTGTCAACACTGTCAACTACGAATGACAGTGTGTATACTGTAGTTGACATCTGGCCGCTGGTCGGCCGCGACCGGACCGCCTTTGGCCTCCCCGCTTCACCGGACAAGGCGGGCGGGTGGCCGCAGGCTTCACGGACCACCGGGACCGGCGTCTCGTCGAACATTCGGTGCGGACACTGGTGGCGCACCGCATCACCGGCATTGCCCTGGGGTACGAAGACCTCAGCGACCACGACGACCTGCGGCGCGACCCGGTGCTGGCGCTGCTGTCGGGCAAGCTCGAGTCGTTCGTCAACTTCTGGAAGGGCCTGCCTCCGTCGCGGCTGGGGCTGGACATCGACTCGACCGACGATGCGGTGCACGGCCGCCAGGAGGGCCGGTTCTACCATGGCTACTACAACCACTACTGCTTCCTGCCGCTGTACATCGCCTGCGGCGGCCGCCCGCTCTTCGCCCTGCTCAGGCCGGGCAACGCCGACCCCGCCGGAGGGGTGACCGGGCCGCTCGGGCGCATCTTCTCCGCCTTCGCATCGATCCTCTTCGACGCTCTCAGGCAGGCGCTTCACGGCACCCGCCTGGCCCGCGCCACCGCAGGAACGCTCCGGCTCAAGCTCCTCAGGATCGGCGCCCGCGTCACCGTCTCGGCTCGCCGGATGAAGGTCGCCATGGACTCCGCACACCCTTCCGCCGCAGCCTTCGCACGAGTGCACGCTCGATTACCAGGGTAGGTGGGCACGTCCGCCCCCGATCACCCTCCCAGCACCACTCACGGGACCACTGCGTCCTCGAACCGGTCAGAGCCCCTTCAGCACTTCGATCTCCTCGTTTCCTGCCTCGCAAAACCCGCCGGGGCCCTCACTCACTCACTCCGATGTGCTTGGCCACCCCCGGCCACACCCTCAACCCCTCCCCTCAGGCCTCCAGTTGGCCTGTGTGAGAAATGCGGGTTAGGTCGGGCGTGCGGGCCGACATCAGAGAGGTTGCACCATCTTGTCCTCTCATCCATCTCAACACGCGGCCAGGGTTGAAATCGAATGCCTTCGTGCGTCTCTCCGAGACATCGACTGGCTTGGCTGTCCCCCTTCTCCTTGAGTCAGCGCCACAATCGCCAGCTGGATTGTCACTCAAGGTGACCGAGCTCCTCCCGCCAGCTAATCCCCCCCTGCCGGTAGCTGCTCCGCCCGGCCCTCCGAGAGAGCGGCCATCACATCGTGCTCGCCGACGCCCAGCTGCTCCGCGACGGTCGCGACCAGCTTCCGGACGTCGTCCGCGCCAGCCCCAGCCGTCCGCTCTCCCTCTGCCGACGCCCGCCCCGCCTTCTCGACGAAGGGGCCGAAGAGGTCGACCGGGATCGGGAATAGCGTCGTCGAGTTGTTCTCGGCGGCTACCTCGACGACCGTCTGCAGAAAGCGCAGCTGAAGGGCCATCGGGAAGCGCGAGATGACCTCGGCGGCGGCGGCGAGCTTCTGGGAGGCCTGGAACTCGCCCTCGGCCGCGATCACCTTCCCGCGCCGCTCGCGTTCGGCCTCGGCCTGCTTGGCCATGGCGCGCTTCATCTCCTTCGGAAGGTCGATGTCCTTGATCTCGACCGAGGTGACCTCGATCCCCCAGGGATCGGTCTCTAGGTCGATGATCTTGCGGACGATCTCGTTGATGCGCTCGCGCTCGGCGAGGAGCTCGTCGAGCTCCGACTGTCCCACCACGCTCCGAAGCGTCGTCTGCGCTATCTGGCTGGTGGCGAAGTAGTAGTCCTCCACCTCGACGACCGCCCGCGCCGGATCGACGACCCGGAAGTACACGACCGCGTTGACGGTGCAGCTGACGTTGTCCTTGGTGATCGTGTCCTGGGGAGCGATGTCGAGCGCGATGATGCGCAGGTCCATCCTCCGCATCCGCTCGATCCCGTATGGGACGAGGAAGACCACTCCGGGCCCCTTGGCGCGCGTCAGCTTCCCGAGCCGAAAGACGACGCCGCGCTCGTACTCCCAGAGGATGCGGAGCGAGCTCAGCAGGCCGACCACGCTGAGTGCGGCGAGCGCGGGGATCATCAGGAAGCCGATGTCCATGGGCATCTCCGGTTCGGGTGCAGAGGCCAACAAAGGTAGCCACACGTGCGCCCGACGGCTTGACATCGCCCCCGCCGGTGACGAGCGTACCACCCCCGCCGGAGTAGCTCAGCTGGTCAGAGCAGCGGAATCATAATCCGCGTGTCGGGGGTTCAAGTCCCTCCTCCGGCACTTGACCGAAACCGCACTTCACAGGCGGGTGGCAGTCGACACCCCGGAGCAGGTGCGGATCGACTATGTGCTCGCCGATCTCGGGTCCCGGATAGGCGCCTTCGCGGTCGATCTCGTACTCCTCTCGGCAGTCCTCACGGTACTGGCTGCGGCGCTGATCAGCGTGGCCAGCCTCGGCCCGGTAGCGGAGTCGCTCGGCACTACGGCGCTGGTCGTCGTCCTCTTCCTCGCCCAGTGGGGCTACTTCATGCTCTTCGAGGGGCTCTGGGGCGGGCGGACGCCCGGGAAGCGCACCCTCGGCCTCCGGGTCGTGCAGGTGGGGGGCGAGGCGCTCTCCTTCCGGGGCGCTGTGCTCCGCAATCTCCTCCGGGCCGTGGACCTGCAGCCAGCCCCGAGCGGTCTCGCCGGGTTGGTGAGCATCCTCGCCACCCGGCGGGCCCAGCGGCTGGGCGACCTGGTCGCGGGCACCATGGTCGTGCAGGACGCGGCTGGCAGAAGCCGCATCGAAGCGATCGAGCCCCCTCCTCCACGGGCTGCTAGTGGCCGAGTCGGCCGACCACTGCTTTCACCTGCGCACTTCGAGCTGCTCGCGAGCTACGTGGCGAGGAGGGAGGGTCTCTCGGACCGGATCAGGCACCGGGTGTCGGAGGCGTTGCTGGAGGCGCTCCGCCCGGCCATTGGGGAGGACTACGCGGCCGGTGACCACAGCGCGGACGAGGCCCTAGTCCGGCTGCATCGGGAGGAGGGACCTCGGCACGCAGCGCGAAGCGGTGCCAGGAGCCTGCAGGCGGCGACGATGGCCAGGGAGCGGCAGGAGGAGTGGTCGCTCTACGCCGAGCTGGTCCGGAGGGGCGAGAAGGGCGGCCTGGCCGGTCTCTCGGAAAGCGAGCTCCGTGCATTCGGGCGGCTCTACCGCGGACTGACGGCCGATCTGGCGCGCGTGCGCACCTACGGTGCCGGACCCGAGCTGGTGGGCGCATTGGAGCGTTGGGTCGGGGCGGGCCACAATCTGCTCTACCGTCGTCGTCGCCGGATTGCCCACGGACTCGGGCGGTGGCTGGCGGTCGGGTTCCCCCGGGCGGTGAGGCGCCACCGGGTGCCGGTCCTCCTCGCGACCGCGCTCTTCTACGGGCCGGCCGGGATGACCTTTGCGGCCGTGCACGGCGACCCGCTCCTCGGGCGCACGATGGTGGGGTCGACCATGATGACGAGAGCCGAGAACACCGTAAAGGGAGACCCTGCCGCACGTTACCTGGAGCGGGAGATCACCGCCCTGGAGATGCCGGTGCTCTCGGCAATGCTGACGACCAACAACGTCGGCGTGACCTTCCTGGCCTTCGCGGGCGGTCTGCTTGCAGGTACGGGAACGCTCGCGGTGCTCCTCCTCAACGGCCTCATGCTGGGCTCGGTGCTGGGAGCGTACGCCAACGAGGGCGTGCTAGCGGTCATCCTCGCATTCGTCTTCCCTCACGGCTTCTTGGAGCTCACTGCGATCTGCATCGCCGGCGGTGCCGGCTTCGGGCTGGGGTCGGCGCTCCTGGTTCCCGGACGCCTCACCCGCGCGGACGCGCTTCGGGCCAGGGGGCGCGACCTCCTCGCTCTGCTCCTCGGAGCGGCGGTGATGCTCGTGGTCGCTGGCATAATCGAGGGCCTGTACTCGCCTCTGGCGCTGCCGGCACCGGCCAAGTTCGCCTTCGGGGGGTCGACGGCGGTGCTCCTCGCGGCGTACTTCGGGCTGGCCGGTCGGAGGGACGCTCCAGAGGGGTGAATCGACGTTGTAAACTACGAATTACATATTGTAAAGCGTACATTACACTTTGGGCGGACGGGCGAAGCGGTCCAACGGGGGATGCAGTGCTGCTCCTGCCGCGGGAGGTTCCGCCACGGGGTGGTAGACGGGGTCACAACAGCCCCCGCTCCTTGATCTCGACGTACTTTTCGAGCGTCTGGACCAGCGCGTCGCCCGGTGAGGTGTCGACCACCAGGATCCCCGCCTGACGCATCGATTGCAGGGCGGCCCTGCGGTCCTGGACCAGCTCCTCGGCGGCGGTCCGACGATAGACGTCCCCTTCATCCTCATCCGGATCGTCCGCGGCCCGCTCCAGATCCGGGTTCCGGATCGCAACGGCCAGCGGCAGGTGGGCTCGCCCGACCCGCTCGAGCGAGCTCGCCAGAGCCCGCGAGACCGATCCGTCGACGACGTCGCAGAAGAGGACCACCAGCGACCGCTTGCGGAAGGTGCGTCCCAGCGTCGCGAAGGCGAGCGGGTAGTTGGGCTCGACCAGCCTGGTCTCGACTGCGGCCAGCGTGCGCGCAAGGCTTGCGGGGTCGGCCCGGCGCGGGGGCGACAGATGGCGGATCTGGTCGTTGAATACCAGGATGCCCAGGCGGTCGCCGAAGCGCTGCGCCCGACTCGCCAGCATCATGCACGCCCCGAGCGCGTAGTCGATCCGCTCCCGCCCCCCTGGAAGGCGCTCGCGCATCTGTCGGCCGGCGTCTATGGCGAGCACTATCTGCTGGCTGCGTTCTGCCTCGTAGTTGCGCACCAGGAGCCTGGGGCGACGGGCCGATGCCTTCCAGTCGATCGCACGGGGGTCGTCTCCCTGCACGTAGTCGCGCAGGCCCTCGAACTCAATACCCTCGCCCCACTGCCGGGAGCGTCTGGGCCCGGGCGCGCGCGGTTCGTTCCGGAGTGCGTGCCTGCGCTCGCGCAGGACGTCGCTCAGGCCGGGCTGCACGAGCACTTCGTCCCTCGCGTCCACCCTCGAGCGGCGCCACACCAGCCCCAGGGGAGAGAGCGTGCGAAGGTGAATGGCGCCGAGGTGGAGCAGCCCCCGGGCACGGGGCGTCATCAGGTAGCCGCATCTCCCGGATCCGTTCGCGGCGAGCTCGAGCCTCCTGCCGTGGTTCCAGTCGATGCCGTCGGGTGCCCTCTCTCTTCGGAGGCACGGGTCCAGGTCGTCGGTCAGGAGGACCACGACGCCGCGCGCCGCCGGGTTGGCGACTCCGATCCGGACCTCGACCTCCGCTCCGAGCGACGCGATGCGTGGGGCTTCCCGGCGGGCGGACGGTGCCGGTGTACGCATTCCGTCGAGGAACGCCAGCAGCGCGACGGCCGCATCGACCGCCAGCGCCAGCGGAGCGCTGACCAGGAAGAGCGGCGACGCGGCCGCCAGGAGCCAGAGTGTCCTCGCGCTCGGGATCAGCGCCATCCGCACCGGAGCTACTTCGGCGCCTCGAGCGTCCCCAGGAGCGACGCCAGCTCCTCGTTCGACGACCTCCCCTCGACCTCGGCCTCGGGGGTCAGCACCACGCGGTGGCGGAGCACCGGAAAGGAGAGCGACTTGACGTCGTCGGGCGTCGCGTAGTCCCTGCCCGCCATGTAGGCCTCTGCCCGCGCCGCCTGGAAGAGCGCCACCCCGGCGCGCGGGCTGGCGCCGAGCGAGAAGGCCGCGTCCTCGCGGGTCGCCCGCACGATGTCGGTGACGTAGCGGCGGATGCGCTCGTCCACATGCACCCCCTCGACCTCGATCCGCATCTTCGAGAGTTCCCCGCGCCCCAACGCCGCGCCGGTCGCGTACGTCGCCTCGTCGTCGGCTCTGAAGCCGTCCAGGTAGCGGTCCAGGATCGCGCGCTCGGCCTCTTCGGGCGGGTACTGCACGACGATCTTCATCAGGAAGCGGTCCAGCTGCGCCTCGGGGAGAGGGTAGGTGCCCTCGTACTCGACTGGATTCTGGGTCGCAAAGACCGTGAAGGGCTCGGGGAGCGCCCGAGTCTCGCCGTCCACCGTGACCTGACGTTCACCCATCGCCTCGAGGAGCGCGGCCTGCGTCTTCGGAGGCGCCCGGTTGATCTCGTCGGCCAGGAGCAGGTCGGTGAAGACCGGACCCTCCCGGTAGGTGAAGCTCGACCCCTCCAGTACGCTCACTCCGACCAGGTCGGTGGGCATCAGATCGGGTGTGAACTGCACTCGCCCGGAGTCGAGCCCGAGACCGCTGGCCAGCGCCCGCACCGCCAGCGTCTTGCCCGTGCCGGGGACACCCTCGACGAGCGCGTGCCCCTTCGCGAGGAGGACGACGAGGAGCTGTCGGAGGACAGTCTCCTGGCCGAGAACCGTCCCCTCCAGCTCTGATAGAAGGCGCAGAGCGCCTGTGGGTGGCGTCATCTACCAGTTCTCCGGGATGATGGTTGCGAAGGGGGAGGCGGCTTGGTGGCGATGCCCGCCTCGCGGTAGAGATCGCCCAGCGCCGAGACGTGCTCGAGCGGCGACCTGCGTTCTCGGTCCGGGGGTGCCACCAGCGGCATGGGCGACCCGAAGCGTACCCCCGTGCAGGCAAGCGCGAGGAGGCCGACCGCGGCTAGCTGCGCCAGTGTGCGCCCCGAGGCGCTGCCGAAGAAGAAGTCCATCAGGACCCGGGCCTGGCTGCGCCTCCCGCCGATTCCCTGGTGAAATTCCGCGAAGAAGACGCTGTCGCCCGGCGGAGTCCACGCCAGCGCGGCCCTCACTGCGAGGACCGCCAGCGGGTCGTCGTCGGCCTCGGCGTTTGCGAGGGGCGCCGCGTCGGCCAGCGCGAGCACGCGGCCAGCCCCCAGCCGCACCTCGGCCGCGACCAGCCACCCCTCGTCGGCGCTATCGGTCGCTTCGATCACCCCGCGCACATCGACTCCATCGACGCGCATGGCGCGAGAATAGGTCAGCGGGGGTGGCATGCCGTCGGCGAGGGGATGGTCCGCCCATCTCGCGGAGATCCGCGTCCCCCGCGGAATCTCGAATGGCGGCCGAGCTCTCATTAGGACCCCCAGGGAGTCCATGAGCGGCGGCCGGAGGCTGTCCACCACGGCGTGGGCGCCGTAGCGGGGGGCGTAGACCAGAGTGCCGCCGTCCCTCACATGGTCGAGCACGGCCCCCGCCTCCCGGGGGCTCGGAGGCCGCCGAGGCTCCAGCAGGACCACGGTTCCGCGCAGAGGGTCGGCGTCGGCCCACGGTGTCGTCCGAAAGGCGACCGGGCGGCCCATCCGCTCGATTGCGCGAGCAAGGGCTGCCACCCCGTCGGGCGTGGTGCGGAGTCCGCTGCGAATGCTCTCGGTAGCGCCTGTACCCCTCGGGCGCAGTGGGTACGAGACGGCAGCGCCTACCATCAGCAGTCCCGCAATCCAGAGGACCGGGCGAGCTGCCCATGGCCTCCTTCCCTCGGGCGGCCGGTTCTCCATCACGGACCCACCCTCCCATCGGCTTCGCTCGTGGCGTCCGCGGCCGCCGCCGAGAGAGACGCATAACCCGCCCGAGAGGGCTGTCTCACCCCGAAGGAGAAGTCCTCGAAGGCTGCTAGGAAGCGGGCAGCGCCGGAGGCGCGCGCCACCCCTGCGGCGTAGTCGCCAGGAGTCTTCGAAGTGTGGTAGGAGAGCGTGCCATCGCGGTCCAGAGTCAGCAGGACGCCCCGGTAGAGAGCAGTGGCGGCCAGCCGGAGCTCGCCTCGCGCCGCGCGTGCCCCAGCGACCTGGAGCCACTCGTCGGCACCTCGGGGGATGCCCGCCGGAGAGTCCACGCTCGGTGCGCCATGCGTGCGCCGCGCCCCGATTCTCCTATAGCCCGCCACCGATGCGGCAACCAGGAGGGCAGCGATCAGCACCAGCGCCACTGTCTGCCAGAGGTCGGGGCCGTCGCCTGCCAGGTCAAGGATCCACCTCAGCGCCCGCATCGGCCACTCGCTGAGCCACGCCAGCAGCTGCTGCCCCAACGGCTCCTCGATGAAGGCGAATTCGGCCCCGGCCAGGATCTCCCTCAGCACTCCGGCCACCTCTTCGGGGTCGGGCAGCTGCGGTTGCCTCAATCGCCGCCCATCTCGCGTGCCCGCGCCTCCAGGTCGTATCCCTCGGTGCGGACGCGCTGATCGTGGAAGAGCACCATCGCGGAGCCCACCGTGAAGGGCATGGTGAGCGCCCCGAAGGCCAGACTGGCGATTCCGGAGAGCCACATGCCGACCGAGGACACCTGCCCCGCCGCCTCGGGTGCGGCGAAGGCTCCCCCGACGCCGATCAGCCCCACGACCGCGACCGACGGGACCGTCGCGACGATCGTCGCCACCGCCATGACGCCCGTCACCCTGAGCCACCCCGCACGGAAGAGGTCGAGCGACCGGCCGAGGGCCCCCAGCGGTCCGCGTCCCTCCGAGACCGCCGCCGGGAGGATCCCGAAGAAGGCGCCAAAGAGGAAGGCAGTCGCCGCAAAGAGAAGAGCCGCCCCCGCCGACCCCGCGAGAGCCAGCCCGAGGATGCCTCCGATAGCCGACGCGAGCGCCGTAACGATCCCGACCGCCAGCGCCAGCGCCCCGATGCACGCCAGACCGATTAGCCCCGCCAGCAGCAAGGCACCCCAGACGCTGGGGAGACGCCCAAGCGCCGTCAGGTAGGAGCTTGCCAAGGTGGCGGGCCGTTCGGTGATCCGCTCCGTCATGGCCGCGCACACCGCGATGGCGCCAACGGAATGAATGGCCAACGCCGCAAGCACCCCGACGAGTATCGTGCCCATACCCGGCAGCACGTCGCCCATCGCTGCGAACGGATCGGTTTCGTCGGCGACGGGGAGGGGCGCCTGGTCGATCCCCGTCGCCTGCAGGAGCAGATGGCTCGGCACTGCCGCCAGGAGCGCCGCCAGGTAGTAGAGGCCGAAGTCGCGCCGGTAGAGCTGCAGGGCGCCGTCGACGATCTCGCCGAAGCGGAGCGGCCTGAGAGGAAGGAGAGACATCGGGCGGAAGCTAGCAGTCCATGGATAACCTCGCACGAGCACCGAGAGCGGCGAAGCGCTCCGCTGGCAAGGCGCGACGAAGGGCTGGTAGCAGCGCTACCGGCCCAAGAAGCAACACAGAGCGAAGTTGGGACACTCGCATTGTAAATCATGGATTACATATTGTAAAGCATAGATTACAGTATGGATAGGCGAGCGAAGCGGTCCAGCGGAGATGCAGCGCCGCTCGAATGCCGTGGGAGGTTTGTCCACGGGCTGCTATCCGCTCGGACCGGCAACCCGCCAGCGGTGGCGTGGGAAGTCTCGCGAGAGCTTGTCCCGGGGCCGCTAGCTCGGGCTACCCGGCCCGGAGCTCCCGCAGCACGGCGAGGTTCCTGCGGTCGGCCTCCACGCCGTCCTCGCCCTTCGGGGTCTCGAGGATCTTCGGCAGGTGGTGGAACCGTTCGTCGTTCATGAGGCGGCGGAAGGGCTCCAGCCCGATCGTCCCCTCTCCGATGTGCTCGTGGCGATCGCGGTGCGAGCCGTAGGGGGCCAGGGCATCGTTCATGTGGAAGACCTCGATGCGGTCGATCCCAATCGTGTCCTCGGCTCGCATCCAGACCCCCTCGTAGTCGCCCGCCAGGTCGAGCCCGCCCACCCAGGCGTGGCAGGTGTCGAAGCAGACCCCGACGCGGGTGCGCTGACGCTCCGGAATCAGCTCTATGATCCGGGCCAGCTCCTCCAGCGTGCCGCCCACCGAAGTGCCCGCCCCGGCGGTGAGCTCCAGGAGGACGCGGGGGCCGGCGGGGACGGCCTCCATCGCCTCCGTGACGCCCTGGGCATTGCGCTTGATCCCGCTCTCCCGGTCGCCGTCCGTAGCGTTGCCGGGGTGGGTGACGACGGCGTCCAGACCGAGCAGCGCCGCCCGCTCCAGCTCGCCCCGGAAGCACTCCGCCGAGCGGCGCCAGAGGTGACCCGTCGGCGACGCCAGGTTGATCAGGTACGAGTCGTGCGAGACGGTGTAGGAAACCCCCGTCCGGGAGACCTCGCCCCGAAAGGCGGCACCCCGTTCGTCCGCAATCTTCGGCTCCGCCCACCGGTTCGGCTGCTTGGTGAAGATCTGCAGCGTGCTCGCACCCACCTCCAACGCCCTCTCGGGAGCTCGTTCGACGCCCCCGGCGATCGAGAGGTGGGCGCCTAGCACCCGCGGGGCAGCGGCCATCGTGGAGGAATCGGACATCGCGAGTGAAGGTCGGCCCTTTCGGTCGCACGGACAAGATCGCCCGTACGAGCCGCGCCCACCCTTGCCACCCCCCAGCACGGGGCCGACCTTACCCATTCGCAGTTTCCAGTCGCATCTATCCGCCCACGGAGGACTCCGCCACCATGCGCCCGTATCCCGCTGCCGCAATCGCCCTACTGGCCACCCTCTCGGGGTGCGCCTCTCCCGCGCCCGCCCCACCTGCGGCGATGCCGCCCGCCCCGGCTGCCGACGAGGCGATGCCGGCCGATGCCGACGGCGGTGCGGAGGCGATGGACGAGGCCGCCACCTCGAGCGTCTACGACACCGTGGAGGCCGGTGCCTTCGACAACGGCAAGATGTGGACCTTCGACGCTCCGCCGACCGAGTACCTGGAGAGCACCTTCGGTTTCTCGCCGGACGAGGAGTGGTATGCGCGGGCCCGTCTGGGCGCGCTCAGGATCCCCGGCTGCTCGGCCTCGCTGGTCTCGGCGACGGGGCTGGTCCTCACCAACCATCACTGCGCCCGCTCCTTCGTCACGCAGGTGTCCGAGGACCACGAGAACCTGCTCGACAGCGGCTTCTACGCGGCCACGATCGACGAGGAGCGCCCTCTCGAGGACTTCCACGCCGACCAGCTGATCGAGATCGTCGATGTCACCGGCGAGATCCAGGGCGCGGTCGACGCGGCCGAGGGCGCCCAGGCCCAGAGCGCCGTGCGCGACAGCCTCACCGAGGCGGTCGCCGAGCGGATCAGGGAGGAGCGCGGCGGCGAGGAGGCGGGCCTTCAGGTAGAGGTCGTCTCCTTCTACAACGGCGGCATGTACTCCGCCTACGTCTTCCGCCGATACGAGGACGCCAAGCTGGTCATGGCACCCGAGCTCCAGATCGGCTACTTCGGCGGCGATCCGGACAACTTCACCTACCCTCGCTATTCCCTCGACTTCGCCTTCCTGCGCCTCTACGGCGACGACGGGGTGCCGCTGGCGACCGACGAGCACTTCGCCTGGAGCGAGGGAGGCGTCTCTGCAGGCGACCTCGTCTTCGTCATCGGCAATCCGGGGAGCACCACCCGCCTGCAGACTGTGGCGGAGCTCGAGTACCGCAGGGACGTGGCGATGCCCGCTCTCCTGGGCTTCCTGGACTCCCGGATCGAGGCGATCGAGGGGTACCTGGAGGGACGGGGCGACGAGCCAGGGATCGACGACATCCGAAACGCCGTCTTCAGCCTCCTGAACGCCCAGAAGGCGTATCGGGGCATGCTCGGGGGTCTGGAGGACCCGTACATCATTGCCAGGCGGGCTGCGGCCGAGAGCGACTTCCAGGACGCGCTGGGCACCGATTCGGCGCTCGGGGCGGCGCACCTGCCGCTCTTCGAAGAGATGGCCGCGCTACAGTCCCGCAAGCTCGAGGTGGCGGACGAGTCGCACGCCTTTGCAGTACTGGGGAACCCACGCTACGAGTCGAATCTGATCGTGCGCGCTCTGCGGGCGCGGGGACATGCGGCCGCCAAGGCCCAGGGCGCCCCCGAGGAGGACCTCGAGGCGGCGCTCGCCGAAGTCCGATCGGTCGGCAGCCGGGCTCGGGAGCTGGACGAGGCGCTCCTCGTCGCGCGTCACCAGGACTTGGTGGACGCATTTGGCCCCGGTCACCCGACCGTGGTCGAGCTGCTCGGCGGCCGCACGGCCGAGGAGGCCGCGGCTCTGCTGATATCGGAGTCGGCGCTCTCGGACTCGGCTGGCGCGATCGATGCGCTCATGGACGACTCGGTCGACATCGAGGCCGACCCCGGCTACGCCTTCGTGCAGGGGCTCCTGGCCGCCTACGGGCCCTTCAGGACGGTGCTCTCGACGGTGGGACCCGAGGAGGAGGCGATCTCCTCCAGGCTCGGACGCGCGCGCTTCCAGCTCGACGGCACCCGCACTCCCCCCGACGCGACCTTCTCGCTGCGTCTGGCCGACGGTGTGGTCTCGGGGTACCCCTACAACGGCACCGTGGCCCCGGCGTACACCACCTTCTACGGGCTCTACGACCGCCACCACTCCAATCCGGGGGCGGCCGAGTGGGATCTGCCCGGGCGCTGGAGCGATCCGCCGGAGGACCTCGACCTCTCGACGCCGATCAACTTCGTCAGCACGGCGGATGTGATCGGCGGCAACTCGGGATCGCCGGTCGTGAATCGGGAGCTGGAGGTGGTGGGCCTGATCTTCGACGGCAACATCCAGAGCCTCTCCGGCGACTACATCTACATGCCGGTGCTGAACCGCTCGGTGGCGGTCGATGTGCGCGGCATCCTGGAGGCCCTGGAGGGCGTGTACGGCGCATCGAGGATCGTCGAGGAGCTGACGATGAGGCAGGGCGGGTAGCGCGAGGTCCAGCGGGTGACGCTGGCAGTCCGTGGATAATCTCGCGCGAGCACCGAGAGCGGCGAAGCGCTCCGCTGGCAAGGCGCGACGAAGGGCGAATAGCAGGGCTATTCGTGCGAGGAGCAACGCAGAGCACCGCAGTCCAGCGGGGATGCAGCGCTACTCGAATGCCGTGGGAGGTCTGTCCACGGGCTGCTGGGCACGGCGATTGGATATCATGGATTACATATTGTAAAGCGTAGATTACAGTATGGACGGGCGAACGAAGCGGTCCAGCGGGGATGCAGCGCCGCTCGAATGCCGTGGGAGGTTTGTCCACGGGCTGCTAGTCCGTCGCCCTGGGCACCCCTTCTGCGGGGGGGCGCCGCTCCTGGTGGCGCACCGCGGCGGCGCCGGACTCAGGCCCGAGAACACCCTCGCCGCCTTCGTGCACGCGGCCACTCGGTGGGACGCCGACATGCTCGAGACCGATGTGCGCCTCACCGCCGACGGCAAGGTTGTGGTGCTGCACGACGCCAAGGTGGACCGGACGACCGACGGCAGCGGGGCGATCGCCGAGATGCGGTGGGAGGAGGCACGGGAGCTCGACGCGGGGTGCCGTTTCCGGGACTCGGAGGGCGGCACGCCATTTGCCGACCGGGGCATTCGGCTGCCCCTCTTCTCGGAGGTGCTCGAGGAGCTGCCCGCGATGCGCGTCATGGTGGAGCCCAAGGCGCCCGAGGCCGCTCGACCGCTCGTCGAGGTGATCCGTTCGCACGGCGCCGAGCACCGTGTCTTGATCGGTGCGGAGTGGGAGCGGACCCGGCGGGACGCACGGGGCTACTCCGGCCCCTGGGGTGCGTCCAGGGCCCAGGTGCTCCCCTTCTGGCTGCTGCACCGCCTCCCATTCGTGGGGGCGCTGGCGGCACCTAGGGCCGACCTGCTCCAGCTGCCGGAGCGGTCGGGGCGGTGGCGTGTCGTGACCCCCCAGCTCGTGCGCGCGGCCCACCGAGCCAACCTCGCCGTCCACATCTGGACGATCGACGACGTGGACGACATGCGCCGCCTGCTGGCGTGGGGCGTCGACGGGATCCAGACGGACCGCCCCGACCTGCTGGCGAAGGTGCTCTCGGAGGTCGCCGGACGTCCGCCGCCAGCTGGCGCTCCCCGCCGTGAGCGGTGACTTCGCCGCGCGGGTCCGCCTTCGCCTTCGGGAGGACAGTCTGCTAGATGGTGCCGAGGTGGTCCTCGCAGCGGTCTCGGGCGGCCTCGACTCGATGGTGCTCCTGCACCTCCTCGTCCGTGGCGGGGTGGCGCCCCCCGAGGCGGTGCTCGCCGCGGTCCACATCGATCACCGGATGCGCCCGGAGAGCGCCGCCGACGCCGAGTGGGTGGCCGGTGTATGCGCCGAGTGGGGCGTAGCCTGCCATCTGCGCCGCGCTTCGCGCCCTGTCGCCACCGAGGCCGTTGGGAGAAGGTTGCGCTACCACCTCTTCGCCGAGATCGCGCGCGACCTCGGCGGGAACGCGGTCGTCCTGACGGCGCACACAGCCGACGACCAGGCCGAGACGGTGCTCTTTCGAGCCGCCAGAGGGAGCGGCCCGCGCGGCGTGGCCGGGATCCGGCCGAGGCGGAGGCTAGCACCCGGGGGCTCGACGGCGGTCGTGCGGCCGCTGCTGCCCTTCAGGCGCGGGGAGCTCGCCGAGTATGCGGCCGAGCACAGCGTGCCCTACCGCGAGGACCCCACCAACCGCGACCTCCGCTGGACCCGCAACACGATCCGCCACCGCATCCTGCCGGAGCTCGAGAGGGCCGTCCCGGGGGCTGCCACGTCCCTCGCCCAAATCGCCGAGACGAGCCGTGCCGAGTCGGCCGCCCTCGGTCTGCTCCTGGACGGGCGCATCGCCGCGATGACGGCGGCGCTGCCGGGCACCGCCAGGGGCTTCTCCCTCAAGCGTGCCGAGCTGGCCGCGGTGCCGACCGAGCTCGCCGCCGCGCTGCTGCGCCGGGCGGTAGCGCGCCTTGGCGGCGAGGCCGGACGGAGGGCCACGGGCGACCTCCTGCACTTTGCCCGAGAGGCGGGTGGCGGCCGCGAGGTCACGGTGAGAGGGGGCGTCACGGTGGCTCGCGAGGGCCCCCTGGTGCACATCCGCCCACCGGTGCGGAGTCCACCTGCCTCAGACGGCAGAGTCGGCGTCGGGGATCGGAGGGGAGACCCATCGACCGGTTGTGGCCCCTGCGCGGATGGTCGCCAACTCGTTCGCGTCGTCTTCACCGCCAGCGAGATAGCCGCCCGGGTACAGGAGCTGGGACACCGGATCGGCGAGGCCTACGCCCCGGACGACCGGCTTCTCCTCCTCGCCACCCTGAAGGGCTCCTTCGTCTTCGCGGCCGACCTGGCGCGGGCGATCCCCATCCCTGTTCAGGTTGACTTCATGAGGGCGGCGAGCTACGGACAGGGCCACACCAGCAGCGGCGAGGTCACGCTCCGCGATCGCCCCGGCGAGCCGGTCGCCGGACGGCACGTCGTCCTCCTGGAGGATGTCGTGGAGAGCGGCCGCACGCTCGACCATCTGGTCCCCATGCTCGAGCGCGAGCGTCCTGCCTCGCTGGAGGTCTGCGCCCTCCTGCACAAGCGTCTGGCCAATCCGGCAAAGGAGATTCGCTGGGTGGGCTTCGATGCCCCGAGGGAGTTCCTCGTGGGCTACGGATTGGACTATGGGGAGGACTATCGGCACTTCCCCTATATTTGTTCGCTAGCGATCCGCGGGTAGTCGTGTGTGAGGTGCTATCCAGAGCAGCCCGCGGACAAACCTCCCACGGCAGGCACAGTGCTGCACCTCCGCTGGACCGCTTCGCGCACCTGCCCGCACTGTATTCTACGCTTTACAGTGTGTAATCCATGGTTTACAATGTGTAATCCACGGTTTACAATGCCGTACCCGGGGCTTCGCCCTGCGCTGCTCCTTGAGATGCAAGGATCCCCCGACCCGGCCGCGCTTCGCCACTAGAGGATGTCAGAGAAGAAACCCCAGCCCAGTCCCCCGCCGAAGGGGATGAAGCGAGTCACCCGGGTGGCCTCCTTCTGGCTGCTGATGGCGCTGATGTCGCTCCTTGCGCTGCAGTTCCTTGGCCGGAGCGACAGGTCGGCAGGCCGAATCAGCCCCTCGGAGCTCTACCGCCAGATCGAGAACGACAACATCCTCGAGGTCACCATCTTGGGCGACTCCGAGGTGAGGGGCGAGTTCAGGAGCACGGTCGAGGTAGACAATGCGCTCGTGAACGAGTTTGTCACCAACATCGTGCCGGGTGCCGCCGCCGATCTCGCGCGGGAGCTCCGGGAGCGGGAGGTCGAGGTCGACGCCCGCGCCGAGCCAGCCGGATTGCTCCCGGTCCTTGTGACCTTCCTCCCCTGGATCCTCATCATCTTTGTCTGGATCTGGATCCTCCGCTCCATGCAGGCGGGCGGCAACCGCGCCTTCCAGTTCGGACGCTCTCGCGCCCGCCTGATCAGCCCGGATACGCCGCAGGGCACCTTCGCCGACGTGGCGGGGGCGGAGGAGGCGAAGGCGGAGCTCGCCGAGATCATCGAGTTCCTGAAGGACCCTCCCCGCTTTTCGCGCCTGGGTGGGCGCCTGCCCAAGGGTGTGCTTCTGGTTGGGCCACCGGGGACTGGCAAGACGCTTCTGGCGAGGGCGGTGGCGGGAGAGGCGGCTAGGCCCTTCTTCCAGATGTCGGGATCGGACTTCGTGGAGATGTTCGTGGGGGTGGGCGCATCCCGGGTGCGCGACCTCTTCGAGCAGGGGAAGGCGCATGCGCCGTGCGTGATCTTCGTCGACGAGATCGATGCCGTGGGGAGGCACCGGGGTGCCGGGCTGGGGGGCGGCCACGACGAGCGCGAGCAGACGCTGAATGCGCTACTCGTCGAGATGGACGGCTTCGAGTCCAACGACGGGGTCATCCTTCTGGCGGCTACGAACCGGCCCGACGTGCTCGATCCTGCGCTCCTCCGCCCAGGCCGCTTCGACCGCCAGGTCGTCGTGGACCTGCCCGACGTGAAGGGCAGGGAGGGGATCCTCGCGGTGCACGCCCGCCAGCTGCCCCTCGCCGAGGATGTGGAGCTCTCGCTGATCGCGCGAGGGACGCCCGGCCTGAGCGGGGCCGACCTCTCGAACATCTGCAACGAGGCCGCCCTCTTCGCCGCACGCCGGGGAGTCGACCGGGTGAGCATGGAGGACTTCGAGCAGGCCAAGGACAAGGTGATGCTCGGCACCGAGCGCCGGAGCATGGTGCTAACCGACTCGGAGCGGCGCCTGACCGCCTTCCACGAGGCAGGTCATGTCGTGATCGGGGTCAAGATCCCCGGACTCGACCCGGTCCACAAGGTCACGATCGTGCCGCGCGGGCGCGCGATGGGGCTCACCGCCTCGCTCCCGGAGGAGGACCGCCACTCCTACACCCGGGACTGGATGACCGGACAGCTGGCGATGCTCTTCGGGGGAAGGGTCGCCGAGGAGATCGCCTTCGGCCCCGCCAAGGTGACCACGGGCGCGGGCAACGACATCGAGCGCGCCACGAGCATGGCCCGGCGCATGGTGACACGCTTCGGCATGTCTGACCGGATTGGCCTAATGGCCGTAGGTGACTCCGACCAGGAGGTCTTCCTAGGGCGGGAGCTGGTGCAGCGCCGTGAGGTCTCGGAGCACACGGCCCGCCAGGTGGACGAGGAGGTGAAGCGGCTCCTGGACGCCGCCCACAGCAAGGCCCGCAAGATCGTGGAGGTGAACCGCGACCTACTCGAAGCGCTGGCCGAGGCGTTGCTGGAGCGGGAAACGCTCGACGGAGACGAGATAAAGCTCCTGGTGGATGGCGGCGAGCTACCGCCGCTGGGCGCTGGGACCGACGAGCCGGCGGAGTCGGCGGTTGTCCCGCCCGAGAACGAGCCGCGTGCTCTCCCGCGTCCCAAGCCAGGGCTCGGAGCGCCCGACCCGCTTCCCTCGCCCGGCTAGCCGTACCCGTGGCTTAGCTCTTCCGTCCAGTCTCACTTGCTGGCAGTCTGTGGATGGACTCGCGCGGGCACCGAGAGGGGCGAAGCGCCGGGCTGGCAAGGCGCTTCGCGGGGCGCATGACGGAGCCATTCGCCCAAGAAGCAAAGCAGAAGCGAACCGATCCAGCGTGGATGCAACGCCCCTCGAATGCCGCCGGGGTGCTTCTGCGGGCCGCAAGAGCCAATAGCCGCAGCGCTATCGGTCCGAGGAGCAACGCAGAGCGCAGCCACGGGTATGGTAATTGTAAACCATGGATTACACAATGTAACGTACACATTACAGTGTGGACAGGCGAGCGAAGCGGTCCAGCGGGGATGCAGCGCTGCTCGAATGCCGTGGGAGGTTTGTCCACGGGCTGCTAGGCGGGCTCCAGCGCGGAGCTCCCAGTGGCGGTAGGTACCACTCGGGGAATCGACGCCTCGAGCATCTCGCGCAGCCGTTCCGGCGAGACCCCGACCTCGATCCTCCCACCGTACGCCACTGAGATCCGCGACGTCTCCTCGCTGACGACGATCGCGAAGGCGTCCGTCTCCTCGCTCAGGCCGAGGGCGGCCCGGTGGCGCATCCCGAGCGAGCGGTCGCGGAGCGGACTCTGGGTGATCGGCAGGATCGCCCCGGCGGCTGCAATGGTGTCGCCAACCACGATCACGGCCCCGTCGTGCAGCGGCGAGCGGGGCATGAAGATCGTCCCCAGGAGCTCGGGCGACAGCACACCCTGGATGCGTCTACCCGTCAGCGCGTACTCGCGTAGTCCCGTCTCGCGCTGGATGGCGATGATGGCGCCGACGCCCGAGCGCGCCAGGAGCGAGGCCCCCTGCACCAGCCTGTCGACGATCTGCTCCTCCCGGGCCGGGCTCAGCACGCCCCGCCCCAGCCTCGCCAGCGCGGCCCGCATCTCCGGTTGGAAGACGACGAGCGCTGCTATCGCCCCGTACTGGAAGAGCGCGTCCAGGAGCCGCCGGATGAGCGACAGCTCCATGATGATCGCGAGGAGGTAGCACCCGGCGAGGAGGAGCACGCCGAGCAGCATCTGCATCGCCCGGGTCTCCCGGATGAGGATGAGGATCCGGTAGAAGAGGAGGAAGACGATGGCGATCTCGACGGCATCGCTCCACCCGGGACTGAGGAACTGCAGCTGCTGCAGGAAGCCGTCCAATCGTACCCCGCCAGGCCGAGTGCTGGGTCGTGCGCGCGCCCTTCAAAGATAACCGAAGCGGGACCGTGGGTTGCGCTTCGGCTGCTCCGCTCCTCATATTTCTCTAGGAATCGGCGACGGTGCGCCCGGGCGTGCTCCGCCTCTCGCAAATTCACCCTCGCCCAGCAGCGGAGCGCCAGTTGAACACCCAGTACGAGCTCCTCACCCTCTTCGCGGACGGCGGCAAGATGATGTACCCGCTCGTCATCTGCTCCCTCATCGGCCTGGGCGTCATCATCGCGAAGTTCTGGACGCTCTGGGTGGCCGGGCGTGATTCGGCGGCGGTCATCAGGTCGGTCGAGGAGGCGGCCGGGGAGGGCGACCTCGACGAGGCCGCCGCGATCGCCTCGGCGACGCGCGGACCGGCGGCGGCGATCCTGCTTGCGGGTCTCCGCCGGATCAAGACCGCCAGCGTCGACGAGGGCGAGGTCGAGCAGGCCGTCTCGACGACCGGCTCGATCGAGCTCAGCTTCCTGGAACGCGGCCTGGTGGTGCTCGCGACGATCGCGAATGTCGCCCCTCTGATGGGCTTCCTGGGCACCGTCGCCGGTATGATCCTGGCCTTCGACTCGATCGCGCAGGCCGGCGATGTGGATCCCGCGACGGTGGCGGGGGGTATAAAGGTTGCGCTCCTGACGACCGCAGCCGGGCTCACGATCGCGATTCCCATCAACATCGGCTACAACATATTCGTGGGTAAGATCGACAGCCTGATTGTCGACATGGAGGAGAGCACCCAGAAGGTGCTGAGCATGGTGTGGGACCTCGAGCGCGACGGCAGGCTGCAGGTATCGTGACCAACGGAATCAGGGCACTCTAACCCCGGGGAGATCGCCGCATGGCTGTACTGGGCAACAAGAAATCCAAGGTCTCCGACGAGATTCCCTCCTCGTCGATGGCCGACATCGCATTCCTCCTGCTCATCTTCTTCCTGGTGACCACCACCTTCCCCAAGGACAAGGGTCTCCAGATCGTCCTCCCGGAGCAGGCGGAGGAGGTCGAGGTCAGCCAGAAGAACGTCCTTCACGTGATCGTGAATCCGAACGGCACGGTCACGATCAAGCGGGGCGAGAGCCAGCAGGAGCAGGTGGTGCGCCCGAACGATGTGGAGAACATCTGGCGCCTCGACGTGGCCCAGAATCCGATCCTGATCGCCGCCGTCAAGACGCATCCCGACGCGCCGTACCGCTATATGGTCGATGTGCTGGACGCCCTCCAGGCCGCGGGCTCCACGCGAATTTCCCTTGAGCTACTGGAGGGGTAGGAACGATGGCACTCAGATCTTCAGGACTGGAGCGAAAGTCCAAGGCCTCGAGCCAGATCCCGTCTTCGTCGATGGCCGACATCGCCTTCCTCCTCCTGATCTTCTTCATGGTGACGACTGTCTTTCAGAAGGACCGGAAGCGCCCGATCGAGTGGGTGCAGGCTGAGTCGAGCAAGAAGATCGACGAGAAGCACAAGGACATCCTCAACGTGTGGGTGGAGAGAGACGGGGATGTCTTCATCAACGACCTGCCACGCGCGATGGAGGATGTGAGCGAAGTGGTGAGGCCGCTCCGCATGGAGAGCGAGCGCCTCGTCGTCTCGATCCGCTCGGATCGCGACGCGCTGTACCGTTACATTGACGCGCTGAAGAACGAATTGGTCGCGGCTGGCGCCCTGCGGGTTGTCTTCGCCGCCGAGCTTGAACAGGACATGACAAGGGAGAGACGATGAGCAGCCAGACACTACTAAGTGCAGTGGCGGACGACATTTCCGCCAACGAGAGCTTCAAGCGCTCCTCCTCCGTTTGGTTGTGGGGGTCGATCAGCGCCGCCACGGTGGTGCACTTCCTGATCTTCGCCTTCTGGCCCTCGATGTTTGCCCCGGACGTGAGCTTTTCGGTGGAGGAGACCCCGATCGTCGATCTCCCCCCCGAGGTGGAGATTCCGCCGCCGCCGGAGGCGATCAGGCGTCCGGCAACGCCGGTCATCTCGGAGGCGCCGATCGACGAGGACTTCACGATGGAGGACATCACCTTCGAAGCCAATCCGGCGGACCAGCTGCCGCCGCCTCCGGACGCGTCGGGCGACGGTCCCTCGGACATGCCATTCTGGGCACCGCGCGATGTGAGCCCCGACTTTAAGGATGGGAGGAGCAAGAGGGCTATGGAGGCTTGCCTCGAGAAGCACTACCCCCCACTGCTCCGGGACGCCGGTATCGGCGGCAAGGTGGTCGTGTGGGCGTATGTAGACGAGAAAGGCGATGTGGTGACGACCCAGCTCAACAAGTCCTCTACCCATGTGTCCATGGACGAGGTGGCCGTGGAACAGGTCAGGATCTGCCCGGGTGCCGAGTTCTCGCCCGGCATGTATGGGGATAGGCCCGTGGCGCTGTGGGTGGCGCTACCGATCACCTTCACACCGAGGTAGTCGCAGCGGCCTCTCTGGCGAGCTGACCGGCAGCTGGCCGTGCCGCCGGGTGCTGCTTGACGGCCGGCCCGCGCGATCGCGGTAGCTACACCGAGCGGCTTGCCGAGGCGCTGCCGCGTGTGCGGCGGCGGGTGCTTGCCGCGGCCGAGCGGAGCGGACGGGCCTCTGGCGGGGTGCGCATCGTCGCCGTCACGAAGGGGCATTCGCTAGCGGCGGCGGGGGCGGCGGTCGCCGGCGGGCTCGCTGACCTGGGCGAGAACCGCCCGGACGAACTCGCGGCCAAGGCGGCTCGCCTAGACGACTCTTCGGCCAGGTGGCATATGATCGGCCACGTCCAGAGCCGGAAGGCCCGCGCCGTCGCGATGTCGGCATCCCTAGTGCACAGCGTTGACCGTCTCAAGCTCGCACGAAGGCTGTCGCGAATCGCCGAGGAGGCCGACCGGCGCCTCGACGTGCTCGTGCAGGTCAACGCCTCGGGCGAGTCTACCAAGGGGGGGGTCCCGGTTGCCTCTGCGATCGAACAGATCGGCGAGATCGCCGATCTCAGGGGGATCCGCCTCCTCGGTCTCATGACGATGGCGCCCCTCACCCGGGACGAGGGGCGGCTGCGCCGGGTCTTCGTCGCGACTCGCGAGCTGATGGAGAGCGCCGCCGCGACCGGGTTGCTGGCGGGGCGGGAGCTCTCGATGGGGATGTCCAACGACTACGAGCTGGCGGTAGAGGAGGGGAGCACCATGGTGCGGCTTGGAACGGTGCTATTCGGCGAGCGGCCAGGAGAGTAGCGTAAGTGACTGGAGAGCGGAGCACGGCGGGGCAGGGGACGGTCGCCCGCGAGATGGCGAGGCTCTCGGAGGCCGCCCGGGCGGTCCAGGCGCTCTGGGACGATACCCCGCGCGTCGGCCTCGTGCTCGGGACTGGACTGCGCGGTTTGGCCGACGCCATCGAGTGCGACACCGAAGTCCCGTACGAGGATCTGCCGCACTTCCCCTTCCCGGCCGTGCCCGCCCAGCAGGGTGGGCTCATCTGCGGTGCGCTCGAGGACGTGCCCGTCGTGGCGATGCAGCGCCGCCTCCACCGCTACGAGGGGTACACACTGGCGCAGGTCGCATTCCCGGTGCGCGTGATGAGACTGCTCGGCACCGAGGCGCTGGTCGTAGCGGCGGCGTGCGGCGCCGTGAATCCGCTCTGGGCGCCGGGGGACATCGTGGTCCTTGACGACCACATCAACCTCATGGGCGACAGCCCCCTCATTGGCCCGAATCTCGACGAGATCGGCCCCCGCTTTCCGGACATGTCGGCTCCCTACGACCCCGCGCTTCAGGAGCTCGCGGCGAGGGTGGCGCTCTCCCAGGGGACGGCGCTCAGGCGAGGCGTCTACGCCGCGGTCGTCGGACCGCAGCTCGAGACCCGCGCCGAGTACCGCATGCTCCGCCGAATGGGGGCCGATGTGGTGGGGATGTCGACCGTTCCGGAGGTCCTCGCCGCCCGCCACGCCGGGATGCGGGTGCTCGCTCTGGCTGTCGTCACCGACATGTGCCTCCCCGATGCGCTCGAGGAGGTCGACATCGAAACGATCGTCGCCACGGCCCGGGCCGCCGAGCCGACGCTCACGGGCATCGTGCGGGGCGTCCTCCGCGAAGCCCCCTGGTCGGAGTAGACCGCTCCCTTGCACTACCCATCCCCTCCCGCAACTCGCCGCGAGCTAGAGGAGTCGGTGCTCGCCACCTGGAGGAGCGAGGAGACCTTCCGCCAGAGCCTCGCCGCCACGGCCGACGGCGAGCCGTTCGTCTTCTACGAGGGGCCTCCCACCGCCAACGGACGTCCCGGGCTGCATCACATCATCAGCCGTGCAATCAAGGACCTGGTCTGCCGCTACCAGACGATGCGAGGCCGCCAAGTTACCCGCATGGCAGGATGGGACACCCACGGGCTGCCGGTCGAGATCGAGGCGCAGAAGCAGCTCGGCATCGAGGACAAGCGCGAGATCGAGGAGCGCGGCATCGCGTGGTTCAACGAGCGCTGCCGCGAGTCGGTCTTTGCCTACAAGGAGGAGTGGGAGCGCTTCTCGGAGCGGATCGGCTACTGGCTCGACTACTCGCGTCCCTACGTCACATTTCACACCGAGTACATCGAGTCGGTGTGGTGGGTGCTCAAGGAGCTCGCACGGCGGGGTCTTCTCTACCGGGGCCGCAAGGTCGTCCCCTGGTGTCCGAAGGACCAGACGGTCCTTTCCTCGCACGAGCTCTCCCTCGGGTACCGGGACGTCGAGGACCCTTCGCTCTGGATCACCCTCGATCTCCTCGATGGAAGCGGGCGCCGCCTGCTGGTTTGGACCACGACACCGTGGACGCTGGTGGCGAATGTGGCGCTTGCGGTCAACCCACAGGTCGAGTACGTCGAGGTCGAGCACGAGGGGAGGCGCATAGTGGTGGCGGCGAAGCGCGCCACCGAGCTCTTCGGCGAAGGTGTGCCTCGCCGGCCGGTCGGCGCGGAGGAGCTGATCGGCGCAAGGTACCGCCGCCCCCTCGAGGTGATCGAGAGCGGTGGGGTGCGGGGCCGCGCCTGGGAGGTCATCGCCGCCGACTTCGTCTCGGACGAGGAGGGTTCGGGAATCGTCCACATGGCCCCCGCCTACGGCGCCGACGACTACCGGGTGGGCGAGGAGCTCGGCCTCGCAGTGATCGAGCCGCTGGGGCCGGACGGCACCTTTGCCCAGGGTCTGCCGCTCGTGGGCGGCGCCTTCTTCAAGGACGCCGACGAGCCGCTGACCCAGGAGCTGAAGGCGCGTGGACTCGTATTCCGCTCGGCGCGGGCATCGCACTCCTACCCACACTGCTGGCGCTGCGACACCCCGCTCCTCTACCTCGCCCGCAGCAGCTGGTTCGCGCGCACATCGTCACTGACCGATGAGCTGCTCGATGGCAACGAGCGCATCTCCTGGCACCCCCCCGAGGTCGGCGCGGGACGCTTCGGCGAGTGGCTGAAGGGGAATGTGGACTGGGCCCTCTCGCGCGACCGCTACTGGGGGACGCCCCTCCCCGTCTGGGTCTCCGACGAAGATCCGGAGCGCGCCGAGTGGATCGGATCGATCGCCGAGCTGGCCGAGAGGGCGGGGGGCCTCCCCGACGGCTTCGATCCGCACCGACCCTTCATCGACGAGGTGACGTGGCGCTGCCCGGAGACCGGATCGACGATGCGCCGCACCCCTGAGGTGCTCGATGTCTGGTTCGACTCGGGCGCGATGCCCTGGGCGCAGTGGCACTATCCCTTCGAGAATCGGGAGCTCTTCGAACGACACTACCCGGCCGACTTCATCTGCGAGGCGGTCGACCAGACGCGCGGGTGGTTCTACTCGCTGCACGCCATCGCCACGATGCTCGGCGCCGCCCCGGCCTTCCGGAGCGTGATCGTCAACGACCTGATCCTCGACGCCAGGGGCCGGAAGATGTCGAAGTCGCGCGGCAACGTCGTAGACCCCTGGGATGCGGTCGCCGAGCACGGCGCCGACGCGATCCGCTGGTACATGGTGACCGTCAGCAACCCGTGGCTCCCCACCCGCTTCGACCCCGAGGCCGTGCGGGACTCCTCGGCCAGGTTCTTCGACACTCTACTCAACATATACAAGTTTTTTGCACTATACGCAAGCGTGGAGGAGTGGAGCTCGAAGCGAGAGCACGTCGTGCAGACGGCCCGGCCCTCGACGCTGGACCGGTGGCTCCTTTCGCGCCTGAGCGGACTTGTCGCGCAGGTTCGGAGCGACCTCGACAGCTACAATCCGACGAACGCCTACCGGGCGGTGCAGGCCTTCGTCGACGGCGAGCTCTCGAACTGGTACGTGCGCCGCTCCCGCCCCCGCTTCTGGGGAAACACCGGAGCCGAGGACGCCGACGCCGCCTTTGCGACGCTGCACGAGGCGCTCCGGGTGGTCGCGCTCCTGGTCGCGCCGGTGACGCCCTTCGTCTCGGAGTGGCTGCACCGCGCCCTCTGCGGCAGATCGCCCCATAGCGAGGCCTTCCCCTCGCCCGAAGTGGCACCGAGGGATACCAGCCTAGAGTCCCAGATGGCCGATGTGCGGGTGCTGAGCACGCTGGCCCGCGCGGCCCGCGAGGAGGTGCGGATCCGGGTACGGCAGCCGCTGGGGCGGATCGTGGCGGTTGTGCCGGGCTCGACCCCCGGTCCCCACGTGCTCAATCTACTTACCGACGAAGTCAATGTCAAGCGCATCGACTTCGCAACGTCATCGAGCGGGCTGGTCAATCTGGTGGCGCGACCGGTCTTCCGAGAGCTGGGGCAGCGCTTCGGAAGTCTCACCCCGGAGGCGGCCGAGCGGATCCGGGAGCTCGATCGCCCCCAGCTCGAGGCGGTGCGCAGGGGGGAACGGGTGGCGATCGAGATCGGGGGAGCGAGCGAGGAGGTGGGTGGTGCCGAGCTCCAGGTCGTGGAGGAGGCGCGCGAAGGGTGGATCGTCAGGTCCGAGGGGGGCTACGCTGTCGCTCTGGACCCGACGCTCGACGAGTCGCTCAGGCGCGAGGGTCTGGCCCGCGAGCTCGTCAACCGGATTCAGCGTCTCCGCAAGGACTCGGGGCTCGAGGTGACCGACCGGATTCGCCTCCTGGTGGCCGGAGGCGACGATGTGCAGGCGGCAGCCCGGCAGCACAGCGGGGCGATTCGGCGCGAGACGCTGGCCGAGGCTGTGGAGGTCCGCACCCTGGATGAACCGCAGCGGTGCGTCTCCGCCCTCTCGACAGAGACCGAGATCGACGGAAAGACCGTCTTCCTCGAGATCTCCCGGTGCGCCGACCGCACCTCCGGATCTGGGACGTGACCGCGCGAGAGGACTCTACCCGCCGCTACTGGACGATCCCCGCCGACGCGCACGGCCGCCTCGACAGCTACGTGGCCGCCGAGCTGGGGCTATCGCGCAGCCGGGTGGCGGCGCTGATGGCCGAGGGCAGGGTGACGCTGGATGGCCGCGCGGCCCGCAAGGCGGAGTCCGCCACACCCGGGTCGAGGGTCGATGTCCTCGTCCCGCCCCCGACCCCCGCCCACGCTGAACCCGAGGAGATTCCGCTCGACATCATCTACGAGGACCGCGACCTGGTCGTCGTGAACAAGGAGGCGGGGCTTGTCGTCCACCCCGCCCCCGGGCACCCTCGCGGCACGCTCGTCAATGCACTCCTTCATCATGTGGGCGACCTCTCCGGCATCGGGGGCGCACTTCGTCCCGGCATCGTCCACCGCCTCGACCGCGACACCTCGGGTCTGATTGTGGCTGCCAAGAGCGACCGGGCCCACTCGCACCTCTCGACGGCGCTGAGGGAGCGCCTCGTGAGGCGAAGCTACCTGACCGTCCTCTGGGGTTCGGTCGGGAAGGCGGTGACGGTAGACCGGCCGATCGGACGCCACCCCCGCCACCGGACCCGCATGGCGGTGACGGAAGGGGGAAGGCCTGCCCGCACTCACCTGCGTCCGCGCGAGGAGTGGGTCGCGGCGACCCTCTGCCGCGCCGAGCTCGAGACAGGGCGCACGCACCAGATTCGGGTGCATGCCGCCGCGATCGGCTCGCCGGTAGTGGGGGACTTCCTCTACGGATCGGGTCGGGAGCGCGGTTTTGGGGGTGCTGTCCGCAGTTGGGCGGGCGAGCTGGCGCGGATCGCCGCCAGGCAGATGCTGCACGCTGAGCGCCTCGAATTCCGGCATCCGGCTACCGGCGAGGAGATGACGTTTGCCGCCAGGCCTCCCGCAGAGATGGAGTCAGTGATCCGGTGGGCGCGGGCCACGTCGCTGTAGTGCCATCCTCCCACACGCCCCGGCCACTCGGCCTTATCTTCCACCCCATGGAGAGGTCTAGCAGTCCGTGGATAATCTCGCGCGAGCACCGAGAGGGGCGAAGCGCTGGGCTGGCAAGGCGCTTCGCAGCGCGAATAGCAGCGCTATTCGTGCAAGAAGCAACGCAGAGCGAAGCGGTCCAGCGCGGATGCAGCGCCCCTCGAATGCCGGGGGAGGTTTGTCCACGGGCTGCTAGCAACGTTGCGAGCGCGACCTTGGTGGCGCTCGTTCTGGCGTTCCTGTGGAGCGGCGGTCTGGCGGCCCAGGAGACCGAGACCGACACCATTGCGGATGCGGCCCTCGACACCGCAGCGGTGGACTCGGCGGCTGCGGATCCGCCGATTCTGGAGCTGATCCCGTCCAACGCGGCAGCCGCCGACTCGACCGTGGAGGTATCCGATGCAGTCGCGGCGGACACGGCCGCAGCTGGCCCGACGGATGCAGTCGCCGCCGACTCGGCGGTGGGGCCTGCCCCCGCTGCCGCCCCGTCGCTCCCCGGCCCAGCGGGTGCATTCCTGCGTGGGGCGACGATCCCCGGATGGGGCCACGCCGCGTCGGGTTCACTGACGCGCGGTGCCTTCTACTTCGGCTTCGAGGCCGCGGCCGGGTGGATGCTCCTGAAGACGATGCGGCGCCTGGGTTCGGCCCGTCAGCAGCTCTCGCTCTGGGAGGATCGGGTCACCGAGCGGCTCGAGCGCAGTGGGGTCACCGAGCCGGACGAGATCGAGGCCGAGCTCGGGCGCGACGAGGAGGTGCTCCGGCTGCGGAGTCTCGTGGACGCCCGGGAGGCGCAGCGTGAGGACTGGTTCGCGGTCGTGCTCTTCACCCTCCTCATGTCTGGAGTCGACGCCTTCGTGTCGGCCCACCTGCAGAACTTCCCCGACCCGCTGACCGTGGAGGGCGGCGACGGCTCGATGGAGGTGGGCGTCAGACTGCCGACGCGGTGATGCTGCTCACCCCGTCCATTCGTGCAGTGCCGGCGGGCCGGAGTCGCCCAAGGTGATGTACGAGCGATGGAAGACCCAGTCGCCGGAGTTTACGTAGTGCCTCCCCGGTGCCACCTCGGTCACGGTGGGTTCGTGCGCGTGCCCCAGCGCTACGATGTCGAGCGTGGGGTCGCCAACTAGCCGCTCCTTGGCCCATTCGGCGAGGTGCGCGGAGCGGTCGCGCCTCGCGGGCCGGTGGCCGGAGGCGAGCTGTCGCCTGGTCCCCGAGATGCGCCTTGCAATGGCGTCGCCCACATCGGGGTGCAGCCAGCGGAAGAGAGTGCGGGTGACACCCGAACGCAGGGTGCTCCGTAGCGCCCGGTACCGCAGGTCGCCGCCTCCCAGACCGTCGCCGTGCGCCACCAGTATCGACCTGCCGCACGCCCTGATGCGAACGGCGTCCCGGTGGAAGTCCACGCCGATCCTGCCCCGCAGGAAGTCGTCTCCCCACCAGTCGTGATTCCCGCCCACGAAGAGCACCGCCGTCCCCGACTCGACGATCTCGGCCAGGAGGGCAAGAGTTCGCAGGTGTCGGGCCGGTACAACGCTCCGGTACTCGAACCAGAAGTCGAAGAGGTCGCCGTTGATGACCAGGAGGCCTGCCCGCTCGCCGGCGTGGCGGAGCCAGCGATGGAAGGCCGCCTCGGTGCTCTCGGGCACGGCGCCCAGGTGAACGTCGGAGACGATGTAGAGTGGACCGTCGGACATGACCGCGAAGGTAGCAGGGTGCGGGCTTCGGGGTGGAGGGGCTCTCTAGCAGCCCGTGGAAGAAACCCTGGCGGCATTCGAGGGGCGCTGCATCCGCGCTGGACCGCTGTGCTCTTCGTTGCTTCTTGCACGAATAGCGCTGCTATTTGCGCTGCGAAACGCCTTGCCAGTCCGGCGCAGCGCCCCTCTCGGTGCTCGCCTGAGTTTATCCACGGACTGCTAGCGGTGGCGGCCGCGGCTGTCGCCGGATGCGGGGGTGCGCGGGCGGAGCTCTCGCCGCTCCTCGCCTCGGCGCTTACGGCCGCGGTGGCCTGGGCGGAGGAGGAGGCCCGGATCCGGGAACCGACGAGGCTGACCTTCTCCTGGCGGGCTCGCGAGCCTGGAGTGCGCGGCTCGGGTTTGGGGGTCGCTCGCCTGGGTCCCCCCGACCGGGCGCGGCTGGACCTCTTCCTGGAGAACGGCGAGAGCGCGGCGATCGCGGCGCTGGAGGGCGGCCATCTGCGCACTCCCCCGAATGCCGACCCGCGGGCTGCCATTCCCCGGTCGGCGCTCCTCTGGGCGGCGCTCGGCGTCTACCGGCCAGGCGAGGGCGCCGAGGTGGTGGAGGGCGGTGAGGCCGACGACCTGCTCGAGGTGCTGGTTCGCCTACCAGACGGTGACCTGGTCCGCTACCGGATGCGCGGCGGAGAGCTGAACGGGGCGGCGCTGATAAGGAAGGGGGAGGTGGTCGAGAGCGTCGAGCTGATGTGGGCCGAGGCGTTCTCGGGCTACCCCTCGGCTGCCACCTATCGTAACCTTTACGACTACCGTGAGCTGGAACTGAGCCTGGAGTCCGTCGACCATGTCGAGGCGTTTCCGCCACACATCTGGCACCCCGGACGCTGGTAGCGTCGCTACCGGCCCGAGGAGCAACGCAGAGCGAAGCTGGGGGCGCTCGCATTGTAAACCATGGATTACATATTGCAAAGTGTAGATTACAGTATGGACAGACGAGCGAAGAGGTCCAGCGGGGATGCAGCGCCGCTCGAATGCCGTGGGAGGTCTGTCCACAGGCTGCTAGCGGCGCCGGTTGTCGCTCTCGTGGCCGGGGTGGCCGCCGGGGCGTGCAACTACTCCTTCAGCGCGGGCGCGGGGCTGCCGTCGCACGTCCGGACCGTCGCGATCCTGCCCTTCGAGAACGAGACTGGCCGCTTCGAGGTGACGCAGGAGATCTACGACGCCCTACTCCAGGAGCTGCCCCGCGCCCTCGGCCTCAGCCTGGCCGGCGAGGAGGCGGCGGATGCGATCGTCAGCGGAACGATCCTCAGCTACAACCTGAACGCGCCCCTCTACCGGCGGGGCCAGGAGGCCGAGACGGTGGAGGTGCTGCAGCGTCAGGTGCGGCTCTCGGTCGAGGTGCAGATCCTCGACCGTGCCGAGTACACGATCCTCTGGGACGACTCGCGCCTGCAAGTGGAGGGTCAGTACCTCGACGCCAGCGAGACCGAGGAGGACGGACGCGCCGAGGCGATCGAGCTGCTCGTTCAGGAGATCGTGGACGGAGCGCAGTCCAACTGGTAGATTGTCCGCCGTCGGCACTCTTCGGGGACTCAGACGCGCGAGGGAACGGCTACCGAACTTGACTCGCATCCCATGGCTTTGGGGCTTGCTCTTCGCCCTCTGGCTGCTCCTCTCGAACCACTTCGAGCCGCTGTTTATCTTCTTCGGGGTGGCTACTTGCACCGCAGCCGTCCATGTCAGCGCGCGCATGGGCATGGTCGACGCGGAGTCCGTGCCGGTCCACCTCGCTGGGCGGGCCGTGCGCTACCTCCCCTGGCTAGCCTGGGAGATCTTCCGTTCCAACTTCGCTTTGGCGAGGATCATCCTCTCGCCTCGGATTCGCGTCGATCCCCGCATCGTGCGCTTCCGCGCGTCGCAGCGCACCGAGCTGGGGCGCTTTGTCCACGCGAACTCGATTACTCTGACTCCCGGCACCGTCACGACCGGTGTCGCAGGCAACGATTTCGAGGTGCACGCCATAGTGCACGGCGATGCGGACGGCACCAAGGACAGCCCCATGAACCAGCGCGTGTCGCGGCTGGAGGGGAACGCGGCGTAGGTGTTCGCGGTCGCGGCGGCAGCGCTGCTCGTTGCGATGACGCTGGCCATGTGCCGGGCGCTCCTCGGGCCCACCGCGTACGACCGCGTGCTTGCTCTGAACAACGTCGGGACCAAGACCGTGGTGCTGCTCGCCGTACTCGGCTTCCTGAACGGCCGCCCGGATTTTCTCGATCTGGCACTCGCCTACGCGCTGATCAACTTCATCGGCACGATAGCGGTGCTCAAGTACATCGAGTACGGCGACCTGGGTATCGCGCCGCGGCGCCGGCGGGGCGGTGGGGAGGGCGGATGATGGACCAGGTCGCGTCGGTCTCGGCGTGGGCGCTCCTCGTTGCGGGCTCCTTCTTTCTGGTGACCGGAGCCCTCGGAATGGTACGCCTACCCGATGTCTTCACCCGCATGCACGCCGCTGGCATGACCGACACGATGGGAGCTGGCCTCGTCCTGGCGGGGCTGTGCATCCATAGCGGCTTCACCCCGGCGACCGTCAGGCTGGTGCTCATCCTGGCGTTCCTCTGGTTCACCTGCCCCGTAGCCACCCACGCGCTCGCCAGGGCCGCACTGGCTGGCGGGGTCGAGCCATACGCGCTCCCGGATGCCGAAGGCGGTTCGGAGCCGGGCCCCAAGGGACCCAGGGGAGGAGATCGCGGCCGGTGATCACCGTCGTCGGAATCGTGCTCTTCACACTCCTGGGAGCCACCGCTCTGGCGCTGGTCCGGGTGCGGAACCTCTTCGCGGTCGTGATGCTGGCCGGGGTCTACTCCCTGCTCTCGGCGGGGCTCTTCACCGTGATGGATGCCGTGGATGTGGCCTTCACCGAGGCGGCGGTCGGCGCTGGCATCTCGACGGTGCTCTTCCTGGGCGCACTGGCCCTCGTCGGGCACCGGGAGGCTCAACCGGGCCATCGTCCGATCCTGCCGCTCGCCGTGGTGGCCGTCACGGGAGCGACGCTTGTGTACGGAACGATGGATCTTCCGGGCTTTGGAGATCCCGCCAACCCGGTGCACCACCATGTGGCCGACCACTACCTCGAGGAGAGCTCGCGGGAGATCGGCATTCCCAACGTCGTCACCTCGGTGCTGGCGTCCTATCGGGGCCACGACACGATGGGCGAGACGACCGTGGTCTTCGTCGCCGCGGTGGGAGTGATGCTGCTCCTGGCCGGCAGAAGAAGGACACCCGTGCCGGGACCGGATGAGGCCCCTGCCAGGGCGGCGGATCGATGAGCGACGACTTCATCGTGCGCGTCGGCGCCCGAATCGTGACGCCGTTCATCGTGACCTTCGCCCTCTACGTTCACTTCCACGGCGACTTTGGTCCCGGGGGCGGCTTTCAGGCTGGCGTCATCCTGGCGGCGGCCTTCGCCCTGCTGGCGCTCGTCTACGGACTGGAAGCGGTGCAGCGGGTACTCCCGCCCTGGTTCGCGCGCGCGTGCGCCGCGCTCGGTGTGCTGATCTTTGCGGGCGTGGGCGTCGTGACCATGCTCCTGGGCCACAACTACCTCGGGTACAACGCGCTCGCACACGATCCGAAGCACGGCCAGCACTACGGGATCCTGCTCGTCGAGTTCGGGGTCCTGGTGACGGTCTTCGGGGTGATGACGACGGTCTTCTACCTCTTCGCCGGACGCGCTGGGAGGGACGAGTGATCATCGACCTGTTCGTGTCGCACTACAACTACTGGGTCGTCATTCTGTTGATGATGGTGGGCTTCTACACTCTCATTTCTCGTGGCAATCTCGTCAAGAAAATCGTTGGGCTAAATGTATTTCAGACATCTGTATTCATGTTGTACATTAGCATGGGGAAAATCAAGGGGGGGACGCCGCCGATCCTCGTCGACCCGAAGGGGACGGGCAAGGGCCACGGCGGTGCGGACACGAGCGGCGGCTTGGAGATGGTGGGCGAGACGGCCGCCGAAATCTTGTACTCCAACCCGCTGCCGCATGTCCTGATCCTGACAGCGATCGTGGTCGGCATCGCGGTCACCTCCGTGGGTCTCGCGCTGGCCGTGCGCATCAAGGAGGCCTACGGGACGATGGAGGAGGACGAAATCAACCGGATCGAGGAGGAGATGGAGGAGGCGGAGTGGAGGAGGGGCCGGGGGGAAATAATCCACGAAATCCTGGGAAAATTTCCCACCCGGCGGGTGCCGTCCGCTCCTGGCAGTCCGTGGATGGTCTCGCGCGAGCACCGAGACCGGCGAAGCACCCCGCGAGGGCCAATAGCCGTAGCGCTATTGGTCCGGGGAGCAACGCAGAGCGCAGCCACGGGTATGAGAATTGTAAACCATGGATTACAAAATGTAAATCATACATTACAGTGTGGGGACACGAGCGAAGCGGCCCAGCGGGGATGCTCCGCCGCTCGAATGTCGCGGGAGGTTTGTCCACGGGCTCCTGGGGGCGCTGAGGCCGACGCCTGATGTCCGCCCACCTCCCGGTGCTCCAGGTCTTGGCGCCGCTATTGGCGGCCCCCGTCTGCGCTCTCCTCCGCAGCGCGCGGGCCGCGGGGGCGATGGCGGTGCTGGCGAGCTGGACGACGCTGGTGGTGGCGCTCGCGCTACTCGGCGAGGTCAGAGCGGCCGGAGTCGTCTCGTACGCCATCGGGGGCTGGGTCCCGCCGATCGGAATCGAGTACCGGGTCGACATCGTCAACGCCTGGGTGCTCGTCATCGTGGGAACGATCGCCTCGGTCGTGTCGCCGTACATGATCGCGAGCGTGGGTAGCGAGGTGGAGCGGCGGCGCATCCCCCTCTTCTACGCCGCCTACCTGCTCTGCCTGGCCGGACTGCTGGGCATCGCCGTCACCGGGGATGTCTTCAACGTCTTCGTCTTCCTGGAGATCTCGTCGCTCTCGGCCTACGCGCTGATCGCGATGGGGACCAGGCGTCGCGCCCTCACGGCGGCCTTTCGGTACCTCGTCATGGGATCGGTGGGAGCCACCTTCATCGTGATCGGGATCGGGCTCCTGTACGTGATGACCGGGTCGCTCAACATGGCGGACCTCGCCGTGCTGCTCCCGGAGGTGTGGAATTCACGCACCGTGAAGGTCGCGTACGGGTTCCTGGGCGTGGGGTGCTGTCTCAAGCTGGCGCTCTTCCCGCTCCACCTCTGGCTCCCCAACGCCTACGCCTTCGCCCCTTCCGCGGTGACCGCCTTCCTGGCCTCCACGGCCACCAAGGTCGCGGTCTACATGCTGCTCCGGTTCTTCCTGACGATCTTCGGCGCGCCCTTCTCGTTCGGCACCATGGCTCTCGACCGGGTGCTGCTGCCGCTGGCGCTGGTGGCGATCGTGAGCATGTCGCTGGTCGCGGTCCTCCAGGTGGATGTGAAGCGCCTACTGGCGTATTCGTCGGTGGCGCAGATCGGGTATGTCGTCCTGGGACTCTCGCTCGCGTCGGTGACCGGACTGACGGCCACGCTGCTGCACCTCTTCAACCACGCGCTCATGAAGGGGGCGCTCTTCATGGCGATGGGGTGCGTGGTCTACCGGATCGGGTCGGCCCACATCGACGCGATGGCCGGGCTGGGGAGGAGGATGCCGTGGACGATGGCGGCCTTCGTGGTCGGTGGCCTGAGCCTCGTGGGGGTGCCGCTCACGGTGGGCTTCGTGAGCAAGTGGTATCTGATCCTAGGCGCGATTGAGCGGGGCTGGTGGCCGGTGGCGGTCGTCGTGCTGCTCGCCTCGCTGCTGGCGCTGGCGTACGTGTGGCGGGTCGTGGAGACCGCGTACATGCGCCCCTACGAGGGTGACGGGCGCGCGGTGGAAGCCCCCCCGGGGCTGCTGCTCCCTACATGGGTGCTCGCAGCGGCCAGCATCTACTTCGGAGTGTTTGCCAAGTCCACCGTGGCGACCGCCGAGCAGGCGGCGAAGGTGCTGATGTCGGGGGTCGGGTCGTGAGCGCGGGTGCGCCGTGACGGCCGCGACGATGCTAGGCCTGTCGCTGGCCGTTCCGGTCGCGGGTGCGGTCTTCATAGCACTGCTGCGCCGGAGTCCGAAGGTACGCGAGGCGGCCAGCCTGGTCGCGGCGGGGGCGCTCTTCGCGATCGTTCTGCGGGTCTACGCGTCCGTGAGCGGGGGCGGCCGTCCATCGCTGGCGCTCGCCGAGCCGATCCCGGGAATTTCCATCACGCTCGAGGCCGAGCCGCTCGGCGTCCTCTTCGCGCTGGTCGCCTCGTTCCTATGGATCGTCACCACCATGTACTCGATCGGGTACATGCGGGGTAACCGCGAGAGCAACCAGGCGCGCTTCTACCTCTTCTTCGCCTTCGCGATCGCCTCGGCGATGGGGGTCGCCTTCGCTGGCAACCTGTTCACCCTCTTCGTCTTCTACGAGCTGCTCTCGCTCACGACCTTCCCGCTGGTCACGCATGCTGGCACGGCCAGGGCGAGGCGGGCGGGGCGGGTCTACCTGGGGATACTCTTCACCACCTCGATCGCCTTCCTCCTCCTGGCGATCGTCTGGACGTACGTCGCAGCCGGGACGCTCGACTTCCGGCAGGGCGGCTTCCTAGCGGGAGAGGTAGCGGGCGCGGCGGTGCCCGTCCTCCTCGGCCTCTACGTCTTCGGGATCGGCAAGGCGGCTGTGATGCCTCTGCACCGCTGGCTCCCTGCCGCCATGGTCGCGCCCACGCCGGTGAGCGCGCTCCTGCACGCGGTGGCGGTCGTCAAGGCGGGGGTCTTCGCCGTTCTCAAGGTGACGGTCTACGTCTTCGGGATCGACTTCCTGGCGGAGGCTGGCGCGTCCGCATGGCTGACCTGGGTGGCAGCGGCGACGATCATCCTGGGCTCGCTGGTGGCCCTCACCAAGGACAACCTGAAGGCGCGCCTGGCGTACTCCACGGTAAGCCAGCTGTCGTACGTCGTCCTCGGCGCGATGCTAGCCAGCAGTCTGGGCGTCGGTGGCGGCGGGGTACACATCGTCACGCACGCCTTCGGGAAGATCACGCTGTTTTTCTGTGCTGGCGCGATCTACGTGGCCGCTCACAAGACCGAGGTCTCACAGATGCGGGGCCTGGGGCGGACCATGCCCGTGACTATGGCCGCGTTCCTGATAGGTGCGCTGAGCGTGATTGGTGTGCCTCCGCTCGCGGGGAGCGTCAGCAAGTGGTACCTGCTCGGAGCCACGCTCGACGCCGGGGAGATTGCGCTGGCAGCGGTCCTCGTGGTCAGCACCTTGCTAAACGTCGCCTACCTGCTCCCGATCCCTGTCTTGGCGTTCTTCTACAAACCGGAAGGGGAAGCCGCGGATGGCGGCCCTCAGGGGGGTACGGCGATCAACGAGGCCCCGGCGTGGTGCCTGATCGCGCTCTCGTTCGCGGCTCTGGGGTGCATCGCGCTCTTCTTCTGGGCTGACCGCGCGTTCCAGCTGCTACAACCAATCGTCGCGGCTGCGGCGGCGGGAGGAGGTTAGAGCGATGGCAACCCAGCACCCCCACGGCGGCCGCGATCACGTCGGTGCCAAGGGCGTCCACGATGACAACCCGGGCATTTTCGACAACCCGCGCAATGTGAGACGCGTCATTTTCGGGCTCTACGCGGCCTGCGCGGTGGTGTTCGTCCTGGATATCGTCAGCTGGTTTCAGGCGAGGGCGGGCGTGCCCGAACTGCGGCACCCTGACAGCGGTATGGACGGTCTCCCGGGGTTTTACGCGTTCTACGGCTTCGTGGCCTGCGTGTTGCTGGTCTTGGCGGCTCGGGAGATGCGCAAGATCCTGATGCGGCGTGAGGAGTACTACGATGACGAGTAGTCTGCCTCCAGCCGCAGTCATGATCCTGGGGGCCGCCCTGGTGCCGTTCCTGCGCGGGCGGCTTCGGACGGTGTACCTCCTGGCACTGCCGCTCGCGGGCCTTGTCCTAGTCCTTTCCGTGGGGGACGCCGAGTTCGGGCGCGCCACGTTGTTTGGGCAGGAGCTGACGCTCGTGAGGATTGACGGGCTGAGTCGTCTGTTCGGGTGGCTTTTCCACATTGCTGCATTCATCGGCCTGGTGTTCGCTATACGTTCGCGCAGCCGCATCGAGTCGCCGGTGGCCCTCGTCTACGCCGGTGCCGCGGTGGGCGCGGTTCAGGCAGGCGACCTCGTCACGTTGTTCGTCTTCTGGGAAATCCTGGCGGTGAGCTCGGTCTTTCTGATTTGGGCGCGTACGGGAGAGCGTTCGTTCAGGGCGGGGATGCGCTACCTGATCGTGCAGATCGGCTCCGGTGCTCTGCTTCTTGCCGGGATTCTGGTCCACGCCAATGCCACTGGTTCGGTCGCCTTCGGCGACATCGGGCTGGATTCGCCGGGCGGGCTCGCCATCATGCTCGCCTTCGGAGTCAAGGCCGCGTTCCCAATGTTGCACACGTGGCTGACCGATGCGTACCCGGAATCGACGTACAGCGGGACGGTGTTCCTCAGTGCCTTTACGACCAAGGTCGCGGTCTACGCACTGGCTCGCGGGTTTGCCGGAGAAGAAGCACTCGTTTGGATCGGCGCGGCAATGACGTCCTTTCCGATCTTCTACGCGGTGATCGAGAACGATCTTCGCCGGGTCCTCGGATACAGCATGATCAACCAGCTCGGCTTCATGGTGTGCGGAATCGGAATCGGAACGGAACTGGCCGTGAACGGGGCGGTGGCCCACGCCTTCAACGACGTGCTCTTCAAGGGGCTGCTGTTCATGTCGATGGGTGCGGTGCTCTACCGGACGGGAAACATCAACGGCAGCGATCTGGGCGGCCTCTACAAGTCGATGCCCAAGACCGCCGGGCTCTGCATGGTTGGGGCCGCCTCGATCTCGGCGTTTCCGCTCTTTAGCGGCTTTGTGAGCAAGTCGCTGGTCATGGGAGCTGCACTGTACGAAGGCTACAACGTAGTGTGGCTGATGCTGCTCTTCGCGTCGGCGGGTGTGTTTCACCATGCCGGGATCAAGATCCCGTTCTTTGCGTTCTTTGCGCACGACTCGGGGATCCGGGTCAAGGAAGCCCCGAACAGCATGTTGATTGCCATGACGATTGCCGCGGTACTCAGCATGGTCAACGGGATGTGGCCGACTCTGCTTCTGTATCCCAATCTGCCGTATGAGGTTACGTATCAACCATTTACGTCGGCTCACATAATTAGTCAGCTGCAGATTCTGTTTTTTTCCGCGCTCGCGTTTTGTGGTCTGAAGCTCACCGGGCTGTATCCGCCGGAGCTCCGGTCGGTGAACTTGGATGTCGATTGGGTTGTTCGGCGGCCCCTGAACCGTTTGGCCCTCGCGCTGGTGCGGTCGGGAAAGACAATGGACGTCCAGCTGCGCCCAGCCGCGCACGGCTTGGTCCGCCGCACGGTGCGGGGTGCATTTGTGGCGCACGGCCCGCGGGGCGTGCTGGCGCGGAGCTGGCCCGCAGGGAGCACCGTGCTCTGGGTTGCGATCCTGCTCGCAGCCTTCCTGCTCATCCAGTTCCTGTAGACGCCCCGCGCAGCGTGCCGGTGGCACTCCGTGGACGATCTCGCGCGGGGACCGAGGGCGGTGAAGCCCTCCGGTTGCGGGCATTGTAAACCATAGATTACATATTGTATAGTATAGATTACATCATGGAGAGGCGAACGATGTGGTCCAGCGGCGATGCGGCACCACTCGAATGCCGTGGGGGGCTTTTCCGCGGGCTGCCAGATCTGCTTCTCGCGACCCGAAGCGAGCACAAGGCCGCCGAGGCCAGGCGGGTGCTGGAGTCCGAGTGCGGCGGCTCGGTCAGATTGGTGACGCTCCCCGAGGCGCAGGTCGAGCGACTCGCCGAGGAAGACGACCTGGAGCCCTTCGCCACCTTCGAGGAGAATGCCGCCGCGAAGGCTCGCTACTACGCCCGCCGAACGGCAACGACGGTGGTCGCGGACGACTCCGGTCTCGAGGTGGAGGCGCTGGGGTGGGAACCCGGGGTGCGCACCAAGCGGTTCGCGCCGCTAGGCCGCTACCCCGGCCTGAGCCGAGACGAGGCCAACAACGAGCACCTGCTGGAGCGCCTCGGGGCGCTTCCGAACGCCACGCGAGTGGCCCGGTACGTCTGCGTGGCGTGTCTGTGCGATCCGGTCGGCGAGTCGACTAGGCACTTCCGCGGGGAGGCGTACGGGAGGATCCTCGAAAAGCGGCGGGGCGACGGCGGCTTCGGGTACGATCCACTCTTCGTGGCGGAGGACCAGGGGCGGAGCTACGCCGAGCTCTCACCCTCGGAGAAGGACGCAATGAGCCACCGGGGGCGAGCGTTCCGGGCCGTGGCGAGATTTCTCAGCGACCTGCAGCGGGCAGGAGCGCAACAATCCACGGGAGACCCGAGACGATGATCGAAGAGATCAAGGCGAAGATCACAGCGGAGGTGGAGTCGCTAAGCCACGAGTTGAACGTGGTGCTGCCCGAGCGCATCCGGAGGGCGGTCGAGCTAGGCGACCTGCGCGAGAACGCCGAGTACAAGTCGGCGCTGGAGCGACAGCAGTTCGTGCAGGCGCGGATTGGACACCTGGCTGGGCGCATGTCCGAGATCTCGCGCATCAGCGTCGACGACCTGCCCGCCGACCGGGTGGGCTTCGGCTCGACGGTGCGGGTGCGTGATCACACCGCCCAGGCAGAGCGCGAATTCACGATCGTGGCCGGTGACTTCATCGACCTGGAGAAGGGGCATGTCTCGGTGGAGTCGCCGATCGGGCGGGGACTCTGCGGTGCCCGCGAGGGGGAGGAGGTCGAGATCCGGCTCCCTGCCGGTGCGCGAAGCTACACGGTCGTGAGCCTCACGACGCTGCCACAGCAGCTGACAGAAGGCGGGGGGTAGCCCCCAAGCGGCCGCGCCCTAGTTGCGCAGCTCGCACCCTCGCCGCGAACAGGCCGATCGGTCGGGCCGCCAGTAGCTAGCTAGTGCCAGCTGTCGAGTGTGAACCTCCGCACCGCGCGGCGCTGCTCGGCCTGGGCCTGCACATAGACCCCGTTGAAGAACTGGTCCTCGGGGAACTCCTCCACCGCCACGCGAGTGGCGGCCATCAGGGCTTCCAGCGCGGCGAGCTGCTGCAGCGGATCCCGGGGTGCCGGACGGCCCTCCGCGGGGGCGGACAGCTCATGGTACGCGAAGTACGCCTCCTGCCACCTGCGCTTTGCGTCCTCGACCGCATGGCGGGCCTCGTCGGCGCTCGCGTAGGTCGCCGGACCGTCCTGGGCGCCCGCCTCGTCCTGGGTGCCGCCCGGCGGTGTGTTGGCGACCCACCCGAAGGCGGTGCCCGCCACGAAGATCACTACCGCCGCGGCACCCTGCATCCACCTGCGCCACACCGGCGGAGCAAATAGCTGCTGCCCCTGGAGCAGTCCGGCCGCCAGCAGCTTCTCCTCCAGCTCCTCCCACCCATCGGGGGCGGGAAGCACCGCGGGGAGAGTGCGCAGCTCCTCGGACTGCGACCTGAGCGCGCCCAGCTCGCTCTGAAGTCGCGGGTCGGCGTCGAGCGCCGCCTGTTCCTGCGGGGTCGGGTGCTCGTCAACTAGGCGAGCCAGATCCTCCAAGGTCAAATGCTCCATGCCTCCACTTCCTCCGGCCGTTTCTCGTGACCCTTCAGCATGAGCCTCATCTTGGCTCTCGCCTTGAACAGCTGCGACTTCGAGGTTCCGGACGTCACCCCGAGCGCCTTTCCGATCTCCTCATGCGTGTATCCCTCCACATCGTGGAGGATCAGCACCTTGCGCATCCCGTCCGGAAGGTTCGCCATCGCCACCTCCAGCTTGCGCGCCATGAGCGTGTCGCCCATACCCGGCGGCACCGCGACGACCTCCGGGAGAGGCGCCTCCCGCCTCTTCCGGGTCTTCTCCTTCCTGACGGCCTGCAGCGCCGCATTCACGGCGATCCGGTGCAGCCAGGTGGAGAAGCGAGCGTCGCCCCGGAAGGAGGGCAGCGCCCTGATCGCGCGAATCCACGCCTCCTGCGCGTAGTCCTTGGCCAGGTCGTCGTCGCCCGCGATGCGCCTCACCACGGCGTAGACCCGCGGCGAGTAGCGCTGGTAGAGGGCGCGTACCGCCCGGTCGTCGCCCTCGCGGGCACGTCGTATCAGCTGGGCCTCGATCCCTGGACTCCCGAATCCTCTTGTCGCACGGCCTCTACCCGGCACCACGGCCCCTACCGGCCCCCCGGGGTTCGTCGTGCCCGTTGGATGGTGACCAGGCAGTGCAGGGTTGCCGTTCGGTTGACAATTTGGGCTCCGGCCTCGCTGGGACTCTAGTTCAGGTCGAGGATCCACCCCAGCAATGAGGACTTCATCCGCCAGCTGTGGACGACTCGGCGCTAAACCGATAGCTGAGCTCGGGGGTCGGGACCAAGCCCCTCCTTACCGGCCTGGCGTACCTATTGCCGGGGCGTTTGACCGCCAGGGCGCGGTTCAGGTAGATCGTGAGCGCTGGCGCGTGACGGCTGGCGAAGCTCCGCTCGACCCCGGCTGCGGCCCGCGCCACGAGGCCCAGTCCGGTCCCCGCGTCGGTGCGGGCGACCGCGATCCAGAGGCCAGCGCCCGCGAATGGCCGCACGTCCCGCGCGCCGAAGTACTGCTTGGCGGACACCGAGAGGCTCAGGTCACGGGTGCCCCAGCTGCCGAGCTGCGCCTCGACGCCCCGCTCGTCCCATCGGCGCTCGACGACCACGGCGATCACGCTTGCACCCCCCATCGACACCCCAAAGCGGTACTGCGAGCTGACGCTCCCGGGAGCTACCAGGGGGGCGACAGCGGTGCAGACGACGACCGCGGCCAGAGCCCGGACGCCCGAAAGCTGTGCAACAACGTAATTGTAAATCATGGATTACATATTGTAAATCATAGTTTACAGTCTGACAGGCGAACGTAGCGGCCCAGCACCGATGCAGCGAGCCTCCTGCCGTGGCAGGTCTGTCCACGGGCCGCTATGCCTCTGCGCCGCTGATCGCATGCCGCATTACATTAGCTTCGCCCGCCGCCCCCGCAATCCCTCTCCGGAACGCTACCACGCCGCCGAAATCACTGGCTTCCCGCTCTCTGTCGCCGCTACTCCTGGCGGCGTTCTCGGGGTGCGCGGCACCGGATGGAGGTGGCCCGGGGGCATCGCTGCCCGCCGCCGCCCAGGCTTGGCTGGCACCCGACTCGCTCCGCACTGCCGTGGTTGCCGAGGGAGTCCACTACCACTTCGCATGGTCGCCGCGCGGGCCGTGGGCGGTGCATATGGCGGTAGCCGACCTGGCGCGTTGCGAGCTGGATCTCCTGGTCGTGGCGGCTCTGGAGGAGGGCGGGGAGAGCCTGGCCCGAACGAGACAAACGGTGCGGGAGATGGCACCCAGTGGCTCGCACGCGCCGCTCGTCGGAGTGAATGGTGACTTCCTCACCCCTGAAGGCTCGCCGCTCGGGCCGGAGGCGACAACGAGGACGAGGCGGACCTCCTCCCGCCCGGCGCTGTCCTGGGACTCTCTGCGGAGGCCGAGCATCGGTCCGGACACCTTCGCCGCCGGGGTCGCGGCTCCGGTCGAGGGCCTCCAGATCGTCGGTGGCTACCCCGAGCTCATCGATATGGGCGAGCGGGTGGAGGGTGAGGCGGTGGAGGCGAGACCGAGCTTCGCGGCGGCTCGGCATCCGCGCACTGGCGTGGGCTACGACCCGGGCACAGGCCTCCTATGGATGGCCGTAGTCGATGGCAGGCAGGGCGACCGCTCGGCGGGGATGACGCTGACCGAGCTGGCCGGACTCTTCGAGGCGCTCGGTGCCACCGAGGCGCTGAATCTCGACGGCGGCGGATCCTCCACGATGGTGATCGGGTCGCGTCTCGCCAACACGCCCTCCGACGTCACCGGAGAGCGTGCCGTCGCCAACAGCCTCTGGCTGGTGCGGGATCCGTCCGGGTGTCGGCCACCCCCACCGCCCGAGTCAGGGGCGCTCCCACCCGACCGATAGCCCCAGGTAGCCGCCCCGGGTCGGCCCCGGCTCGAAGTACCTGCCACCGAATGCGTTGACCACCACCGAGGAGGCGTAGCGCCGGTTGGTGAGGTTCGTGACTGCGAAGAGCGGCGCCAGGCGGAGCGGTCCCCACTCGACTGCGTCTGCCCCGATGCGCACCCCGACGAGGGTGTGGCCTGGCGCCGTCGCGTCGTTGGCGTCGCTCAGGGGGATCTCGCCCCTCCGCTCGACTCGCAGCTCGGCGAACCACCCCGGCCCGGCGTCCGCACCATCGGCCCGGAGCGTCGCCTCGGCGAGGTGGGGCGCCACCCCCGGGACCCGGTTGCCGTCCAGCCTGGCCTCGTCCACCGTGAAGTCGGTGTACCGCGCATCCAGGAACTCGTAGGCGAGGCGGACCGAGAGCGGGGAATGGAGGTCGGCGTCAACGAACACCTCGATTCCGTGCGTACGCGAACGTCCCGCATTGCGGTAGAAGCGCCGACCGGGGGCCGAGAGCACCTCGTAGGGGACGAGCTGGCCCGAGAGGTAGGTCGCGAAGAGGGTGGCGTCGTAGTGGAGATCCGGGCCGAGTGCACCCCGCGCTCCCGCCTCGACGGACCGCCCCCGCGCTGGCTCCAGCTCGGGATTGAAGCCGCCCGCTCCGCTCGGCCGATTGGCGAGCTCGGTCGTGGTCGGCGTCTCGAAGGAGCGCGAGAGGGCGGCGAAGAGGCCGTGCTGGCCGAGGCCTAGGTACAGCCCGAGAGATGGACTGACCGCCCCCATCGAGCGCACGCCGGAGTCGTCGGGGTCCTCGGCCTCCACCAGGCGATCGTCCACCTGGAAGCGGAGGCGGTCGGCTCGGAGCGCGAAGGCGCCTTCCAGGCGTCTGGCGAGCGAGAGGCGCAACGTCGCGAAGGCGGCCAGCGCACCGACCCGCTCCTCCTGGTCGAGCGTCAGCGTTCCGGCCTCGCCCCCTCGGTTCCGGAAGTTCCTGCGCTCGTCGATCTGCGCCTCGGTCTCGATGCCGAAGTCGACGCGTGCGCCCTGGCCCCTACGGTGCCACTCGCTCCCGGCCTCAATGCGCACGCCGCCGCCACTCCTGTCGAGGTCGATGACGCTCGTGGGGATCGGATTGTCGAGCTCCCGCCTGACGCCGTAGATCGACACCGCCACCTCGGCGCCCCCCAGCGGACCCAGCCAGCGGAGCCCCGCCTGGGCCTGCCTGACGGACTTCCTGGCCCCCTGCGCCACATTGAAGGACCACGCCTGGCTGCTACCATCGTCGAAGAGCTCGGATGGCAGCGACCCCGGGTTCAGCGCATCGAGGACCACTCCGCTCGCCCGTGCGCTAAGCGACCCGCCCAAGGTGGGAAGGGAGGCGAAGACGTTCGCCGTCGTGCGGTCGAAGCTGCTGTAGGGATCCACACCTTCTCTCGAGACGTTCTTGCGGAAGCCGTGCGCCGAGGACCGCCCGACGCTTGCCCGGTACGACGCTCCGCCAGCGCTTCCCGAGGTGGTGGCGTGGGCGTTGACGAGACCATTCGAGCCGACGACGAGCCGTGCGGAGTGCCTGGCCGCACCCGTGTAGGGGGGGGCGCTTCGGAGGAGGATGACCCCGCCGGCACCGTTGCCGTAGAGCGACGCGCCCGGTCCCCGGAGCACCTCCACCCGGGCGAGCGACCCCAGCTCTAGATGGTCGAGGGTGGTCTGGCCGTCAGGGAGGGTGGCGGGGATGCCGTCCACCACGATCCTGATGCCCCGCACCCCGAACTGGGCGCGTGCGCCGAATCCCCGGATCGAGATCCTCTCGCCGACGGAGGCATTGAAACGGTTCTGGACGCGCACACCGGGGAGGGCGTGAAGCGCCTCCTCGATGAAGAGTCCCGAATTCGCCTGGACAAGGTCGGGTCCGGCCGCCAGCGACGCCGAGAAGGGGAGGCGCGCCAGGGCGGTCGGCGAACCGGTGAGCGAAACGACGACCGTGTCCAGCGCGACGGTGTCCGTAACCTCATCCTGCGCGTACACCCCGCCTGCGCCGACGAGCTGGATGGTTGCGGCGAGCGGGAGGGTGGCCCGCCAGCACCCCCTGGCCGATCTCGCGCTAGCACCGAGGGTGGCGATGCGCACTCAGTCCATCCCCGGGATCCCTGGCTCGACCATCCCCCACACCTCCAATTTGCGCCTGCGCTTAGGTTGAGGCGGGTGAGTGGATCCCCGTGCGAGCAGCGATCCGCAACCCGTAGCAGCCCGTGGAATAAACCCTGACGGCATTCGAGGCGCGCTGCATCCGCGCTGGTCCGCTTCGCCGGTCTCGGTGCTCGTCCGGGCCTCCACGGACCGCCACCGCAGCGCCCCTCTCGGTGCTCGCCTTAGTTTGTCCAGGACTGCTAGTATAGCCTCCCGCGTCAACCTGCATCCGCGAGTCCCAGAGTGGAGACTTCAGCCAATCCCGCGGGCGGCACCCCGGTTGCCCTGGTGACGGGTGCCGGCGTCCGGCTGGGCAGGAGCATCGCGATCGGGTTGGCCGAGGCCGGGTACGACCTGGTGGTGCACTACCGCGCCTCGCGAGAGGGTGCCCGCGAGGTGGCTGAGCTGGCGCGCGAACGCGGGCGCCGAGCTGCGATCGTCGGTGCGGACCTTGCCGATCCCTCTGCCCCTCGGCGACTTGCCGACGAGGTGCGGGAGCGGGCGGGACGGCTCGATCTGCTCGTCAACTCGGCGTCCAGCTTCCAGGGCGCAGAGCTGATGGAGGTTGAGGTGGGCGAGTGGGACAGGGTTATGGCGGTGAACTTGCGGGCGCCGTTTCTCCTGGTGCGCGAGACGGTCGATCTGCTGCGGGCCGCGCGGGGATCGGTCGTCAACATCGTGGACCTCTCTGCGCTGCAGCCCTGGACGAGCCACCCGGTCCACTCGGTGGCCAAGGCGGGGCTCCTCCACCTCACCCGCGTGATGGCGCGGAGTCTCGCTCCCGAGGTGCGGGTCAGCGCCGTCGCACCGGGCAAGGTGCTCCTCCCGGCTCACTACGGCGAGGCGGAGGCCGAGCGCGCGCGCAGGCGGGTGCCGCTGGGGCGGATCGGGACGCCGGGCGATGTGGCGGAGGTGGTGCGCTTCCTGGCGCGGGCCGACTACGTGACGGGCGAGGTGGTCGTCGTGGACGGGGGCGCGCGGTGGGGGGTAGGGGACCCAGTCGATGATGCGGGCGGGGGATGATGGACGGGACGCAGTTACGGGCATTGTAAACCGTGGATTACATATTGTAAAGTATAGATTACACTGTGGGCAGGTGAGCGAAGGGCCTCGCTTGCGAAAGCCTTCCAGCCAGCCCAACCCTACATATTCCAGCTCCAGATGCTTACCACTCGCCACGACAGGTGAAGGCCATCTCTTGTCTCTCTCGCGTCTCGCGCATGTTGGCAGAGAGGGCGATGGCCACGGGGGGCGCTCCGGCACACAGGATCAGATCAGATCAGGGCTTGCGGGCCCGGAAGGGTAATCCGATGGAACTGGCTAGAAACCCAAGGATGCTGCCGTCCCGCTCTTCGCGCTTGCGGTCGTCGCGCTTCGGAGTGGCAGCTTCGGCACTTGCCGCCGTCCTCCTGGGATCGGTGCTGCTCGAAGCCTGCGCGGACGACCCGGTTGCTCCAGCAGGGGAGGATGCCCTCGTTCTGGCCGCCATGATGCGCGACGACACCACGCGCGTCGTGATCGAGCCCCACTGGCTGACCCTCGACACGACCGGCGTGAGCGACACGCTGACCGCCACGGTGCTCGATGCCGACGGCGACACGATCGACGATGCGTCCGTCACATGGGAGAGCGCCGACACCGCGATCGCGACGGTTGACACGGCAGGGGTGGTCACTTCGGTCGACTTCGGCAGGACGAGGGTCACGGCGACCTACGACTCCGCGACCGCCTGGGCCACGGTCGAGGTCGCCCTGCCGCTCACCGACCGCGAGATCCTGGAGAAGCTCTACGAGGCGACCGGCGGCGACGAGTGGACGGACAACACCAACTGGCTGAGCGACGAGGACTCTCTTTCGGAGTGGTACGGGGTGGAGACGGACGACAGCGGCCGGGTCACCCGCCTGAACCTCTACCGGAACCAGCTGACCGGCGCACTCCCCGCGGAGATCGGCGGACTGAGCCAGCTGAACAGTGGCCGCTTGAGCTACAATGCCCTCTCCGGCCCGATTCCGCCCGAAGTGGGGAAGCTGATCATGCTTGGTCGCCTCGAGCTGAACAACAACGGACTGGAAGGGGGACTGCCTCCGGAGATGGGCGGGATGAGGGCGCTGGACTACGTCGATGTTGCGCACAACAAACACCTGGGAGGTGCAATTCCGCGTACGTTTGCGAGACTTGAACCGGGGACGTTCTATTCCGCCTCTACCGACCTCTGCGTGCCGCCTTCGCTGAAGGCGTGGTTCGACGAGATTCCCGAAACCGACAATCCGACGCCCTGCACGGCCCGGATCATCCTCGACCCTCCGTCGCTGCACTTCGAGGTCTCCGCGCTAGGCGACACCGCCAGACTGGCGGCCGTGGCTGTCAACGCCGATGGGGACACCCTGCCGGACGTCGAAATCACTTGGGAGAGCGCCGACACCTCGATCGCCCCCGTCGATTCGACGGGACTGGTCACCGCCGCCGGCTACGGCACGGTCGAGATTGCGGCCGCCTCGGACTCGCTCACCGGAACCGCCGAGGTGGAGGTCGTCTTCAAACCCAGCGACCGGCAGGTTCTCGACACCCTCTACCGGGTCACCGGCGGGGAGAAGTGGACGGACACCACCAACTGGCTGAGCGACGAGCCGCTCTCCGATTGGTTCGGGGTGGAGACCAGCGACTCGGGGGAGGTCGTGGGCCTGTGGCTCGGCGACAACAACCTGACCGGCCCGATACCCGGTCTCCTGGCCGAGCTGGACAGCCTAGTCGCACTCGACCTGGGCGGGAACGCGCTCGCCGGGGAGATTCCGTGGGATTTCCGGGAAATGCAGCAGCTTCGCCGTCTGCGGCTGAACAGGAATGCGCTCGAGGGTCTGCTGCCCCCGGTCATGGGGGAAATGGCTGGGCTCCGCTACCTCCACATCGGCGACAACGAGCTGAGCGGGGTGGTCCCGGGCCCCTTCGCCGACCTGGAGCTGGACACCCTCTACGCAGCCCGGTCGGGCGCGTGTGTACCGCCCTCGCTGGGCGAGTGGTTCGAGGGGATCGAGCAGACCGACAGCGCGGCGCACTGCGTGGCCTCCGTCGCGATCGAAGTCGTCGACGCGCCGTCGTTGAAGTTCTATGCGGCCGGCGAGACGGGTGACCTTACGGCAACCTACATCAGCGCCGAAGGGGACACCGCGCGCGACGTTTCGGCCACCTGGTCGAGCGGAGACACGGCCGTCGTATCGGTGAGCGCGGCCGGAAGAGTGACCGCGGTCGGCTCCGGCGAGACGGAGGTCACGGCCACCTACGACTCCATCACCGGGACGATCGTCGCGGTGGTCGCCCTGCCCGAGAACGACCGCGAAGTGCTGGAGGTCCTCTACGACCGGGCGCGCGGGGACGGCTGGACGGACAACACCAACTGGCTGAGCGACGAGCCGCTCTCCGAGTGGGCCGGGGTCGAGACCGACGACAGCGGCCGGGTCGTGGGCCTGTCGCTGGGCGGCAACAACGTGCGCGGGCCGATCCACTCGTCCATCGGGCTCCTGGACAGCCTGGTCGCCCTCGACCTGAGCCGGAACTGGATCTCTGGCTCGATTCCGGCCGAAGTGGGGGACCTGACCTCGCTCCGAGACCTCACGCTGAGCGTCAACGGATTGGTCGGGAAGCTGCCCCCGGAGCTTGGGACGCTGAACAGCCTGCGGACGTTGGAGGTGGTGGCGACGAGTCTCTCCGGCCTGGTTCCCACCTCCTTCGAGGACCTCGAGCTAGAGAGCTTCCTCGTGAACGGCACCAAGGTGTGCGTGCCCCCCTCGCTCGCCGAGTGGCTGGACTCGATCGCGGAGACCGACGATCCGCCCGAGTGCGCGAGCCGGGTGGTGGTCGAGCCCGCGTCGCTCACCTTCGAGGCGAGCGGCGACACTGCCCGCCTCGAGGCCACGGTCATCGATGCGGAGGGGGAAGTCGTGGAGGATGCGGAGGTGACGTGGAAGAGCGGCGACACAAGGGTTGCGAGGGTCGGCGCGACGGGGCTGGTGTCGGCGCGCGCGAGCGGGCTGACGACCGTCACGGCCACCTACGACTCGGTGACCTCGGCCGCGGCCGAGGTCGCGGTCAGGCTGTCCGGCGGCGACCGGGTGGCGCTCGAGGCCTTGTACCGCGCGATGGGCGGTGACGACTGGGAGGACAACACCAACTGGATGAGCGACGAACCGCTCGGGGAGTGGTACGGGGTCGACGCATGGGAGAGCGGCCGGGTCAAGCACCTGGGACTGCGGGACAACAATCTGACCGGCGAGATCCCCCCCGAGATCGGGCTGCTGGACAGCCTCTTCAGCTTCAAACTGCGCGACGCTACCGTTACCGGTCCCATCCCGCCCGCGATCGGACGGCTGCAGCGCCTTCGCGAGCTGAACCTTCGCGAGACCGGACTTGAGGGCCCGCTCCCCCCCGAAATGGGCGACATGACGGGGCTCGATTACATGTCCCTGAGCAACACGGAGCTCTCAGGCGCGCTGCCCGAGACGTTCGCCAACCTCACCGTCAAGCGGTTCCACCACAGCGGAACCGGCCTGTGCGTGCCGCGGTCCCTGATGAAATGGTACGAGCGATTCGGAAACGACGATCCCCTTCGCTGCATACCGGAGACCTCGGACCGCGAGGTCCTCGTCACCTTCCATAACACGACGGGAGGTCCGGACTGGGAAGATCAATGGAACTGGTTGACATCGTTTGGCATCAACACGTGGGAGGGCATCTACACTGACGACGAGGGGTTCGTCACCAAGATCGACCTTCCTTACAACAGGATTGCCGGTCCCATTCCTCCTGAATTCGGAAACCTTGCGCGAATCGAAGAGGTCGTTCTGTACGGCAACGAGTTGACCGATTTTCCCGCAGCGCTGGGCAATTTGACGACCCTTCGCTACCTCAGCCTGTCCAGCAACTCGCTTCAGGGACCGATCCCCCCCGAAGTCGGCGACATGGCCAGCCTGGAGTACCTGGGCCTGCACTGGAACTCGCTGGAGGGGAAAATACCCCCCGAGTTCGGCAACTTGAAGAAGCTGGAGGAATTCACGCTCTCCGGAAACCAGATCGAAGGACCGCTTCCTCCCGAGCTCGGCAATCTCCAGGCTCTCAAGCATCTCGTGATGGACCGGATCAGCCTATCTGGGAGCATTCCGCCCGAGCTGGGCCAGCTGTCCAACCTCGAGACACTCTGGCTCACCTACGCCGACCTGTCGGGATCGATCCCGCCCGAACTGGGCAACCTGTCCAGTCTGAAGTTCCTTGTACTTTACGAGAACAAGCTCAGCGGCCCGATCCCGCCCGAACTGGGCAACCTGTCCAGCGTCGTCGACCTCTGGCTCACCGACAACGAACTCACCGGAAACATCCCCGCCGAACTGGGCCAGCTGCCCAAGGTGGAGAAGCTGGAAGTCTACAACAACAAACTCAGCGGACCCATACCTCCTGAACTGGGGCAGCTCTCCACCCTGAAGATACTGGATGCCTCCCGGAACGACCTCTCTGGATCCATTCCTCCGGAGCTCGGCAACCTGTCCGCCCTAGAGCGGCTGATCCTTGACCGGAACGAGCTGTCGGGACCGATTCCGCCCGAACTCGGCGACCTCCGGGCCCTGGAGGACCTGGTCCTCCGGAGCAACCAGGTGGATGGACCGATTCCGCCCGAACTCGGCAATCTGACCTCTCTCGCGTGGTTGGAATTGGCACAGAACCGTCTGTCCGGGAGCATTCCGCCGGAACTGGGCGATCTTTCCAACGTGTCACGCCTCAGTCTCTGGGAAAACGAACTGACCGGGGCGTTGCCTCCCGAACTGGGCAACCTGTCCAGCGTGATCGACTTCTGGCTCAGCGAGAACGAGCTCACGGGAACCATCCCGGCCGAACTGGGACAGCTGTCCACCGTCGTGGACCTCGGGGTCCAGAACAACAACCTCAGCGGCCCCATACCTCCGGAGCTGGGCAATTTGTCCTCACTGGCCCAGCTGGCGCTCTACAACAACAACCTCTCCGGGCCGCTTCCGCCGGAGATCGGCAACCTCGGCAAGTTGGTGGGCCTCCGGTTGCAAGACAATCCCGACCTAGAGGGGCTGCTGCCCAGGAGCGTCCTGAATCTCAACCTCGACTACCTCAACATCGGTGGCACGGATCTGTGCGCCCAGCTGGATGGCGAATTCCAGGAGTGGCTGGCCTCGATTCCAAATGCATACGGCTGGCGGTGTCCCACCACCCAGGTGGAGCGGTACGCCCTCTCCGAATTCTACGACAGCACGGGCGGGGACGACTGGACGAACAACGACGGCTGGAAGAGCGATTCCGATGTCGGCGACTGGTACGGCGTGACCGTGGGAGACTCGCTCGTGGAGCAGCTCAGGCTTCCCGACAACGGGCTGGACGGGCCGCTCCCTCCCGGAATCGGCAACCTGCTGGCGCTGGAATCGGTCGACCTCGCCGACAACACCCTGGACGGGGCGTTCCCCGTCGCACTGGTCATCGACGCGCTGGACACGATCAGGATTGGTGGCAACGAGGACATGGAGGGCGCGCTTCCCTTCCGCATGGTTCACCTGGAGAACCTCAGGGCGCTCGAGTACGAGGACACCGACCTCTGCGCATCCCCGTCGAAGACCTTCCAGGAGTGGCTCGACTCGCTCGATGTGGCGGAGGGTCCGACCTGCGACAATCCCGACTCTGTCAAGCTATCCCTGCCGGTCGTCTACCTGAATCAGGCCATTCAGAGGCCCGAGGGTGACGTTCCCCTTCTCCCGGACCGGAAGGCGCTGCTCAGGGTCTTCCTGGTCGGCGACCAGGAGAACGCCTTCTTCGAGCCGGAGGTCTTCGCGACCTTCACTCGCGACGGCGAGGAGGTGCACCGCGTGGTGATGGAGAGCAAGCAGGACCGGGTGCCCACCTTCGTGGACGAGAGCGATCTCATCAAGTCCTATAACGCCGTGATCCCGGCGGAGTACTTCGAGGACGGCACCGAGTTCGTCATCGTGGCCGACTCCGCGGAGGTCATACCGCGTGCAGCGGGCAGCCAGACCCGCTATCCGGATACCGGCTCGGCGGCACTGGACGTCATCGAGGTTCCCCCCCTCGAGCTGACGGTGGTGCCGGTGCTCTACGCCTACGATCCCGACTCGTCGATCTTCGAGTGGACCGACAGCATCGACGACGACAGCGAGAATGTGGGGCTCTTCAGGTACTCGTTCCCGTTTTCGGAGTTCAGCGCGAGCGCCTGGGACACCGCCTACGTCACCAGTCGCGACCCGACCAAGAGTGCGTGGGAGATCCTCCTCGATCTGGAAACGGTGTACAGGTCCGCGAAGGCCTCGGGCTACTGGTACGCCGTGGCGGACACCAAGGAGGGCTATGTGCGCGGCATCGCGCGCCTGAACGGTCTGGTGAGCTACGGCAAGCCGTGGGACACCGAGCTCGCCCACGAGGTGGGGCACAACCTGAATCTCCGGCACGCCCCGTGCGGCGGGCCGTCCGGCGTCGACCCGGACTACCCCTACGACAACGGCAGCATCGGGATGTGGGGGTGGGACTCTCGCGACAGCTCGCTGGTCTCTCCCAAACACCGCCGCGACATCATGGGGTACTGCTACGAGCTAGGCTGGCTGAGCGACTTCTACTTCGAGAAGGTGATCGATCTGCGGGAGGACAAGGAGGAGGGGGAGCAGGAGGAGGGAAGGGGCGAGGCCGGGCCCGAGGGGCGGATGCTGGTGCTGCGGGGAGGGGTGCTGGAGGGCGAACTGCGCATCGAGCCCGTGCATTCGATGCACACGACCGCGAAGCTGCCGGAAGAGAGCGGTCCGTACCGTCTGGAGGGCATCTCCCACACCGGCGAAGTAGAGTTCTCGTTCTCCTTCACGCCGGGGGAGGACATTGAAGGCAACAGGTACTTCCTCTTCTGGATCCCCATCGAGGAGGACTGGGAGGACACGCTGGACCGGATCACGCTCACGGGGCCCGAGGGCGAGGTGGCGTTGGACGACGACGACCCGCGGTCGCTCACGGTCGTCACCGATCCCGCCACCGGGCTGATCCGGGCGATACTGCACGACTGGGACCGGGCGCTGCCGGCCGCGCTCGGCGACACCACCGGGCTGACCGTGGAGACGACGCGCGGGATCGCCGATGCCGTGCGGCTCCGGCGCTGAAGGAGGCGACATCAGTGGGTGTCGGACGCATGCAGAGCTAAGCCCTAGGCACGGGCGTTGTAAGGCATGGATTACATATTGTAAAGTGTGGATTACACTGTGGGCAGGCGGGCGAAGCGGACCAGCGGGGATGCAGCGCCGCTCCTGCCGTGGGAGTTTGTCCACGGGCTGCTAGGGGGTTGAGGAGGGGCGACCCCGGGTCTTACGTTGACGATTGCCCGTGCGGGAGTGTGCTCCCCAGTCGTCCACCGAGTCGGAGCTTGCAGCAATGAGAAGCGCGGCGGCCCCGGCCGTTCCCACGGCAGGAGTCGGATCTGGGGATGGCAGTCCGCGGATAAACTCGCGCGTGCATCGAGAGCGGCAAAGCGCCAGCGGTCGGTGGACAGTCACCTTGGTCGTCGGCGCCCTCCTCTCCGCCGCCCTGGCCGCTGGCGCCGTTGCCCAGGAGGGGGGCTACACCCCCGAGCACTACTACCGCATGGTGGGGATCGGCGAGGTCGCAGCCTCCCCGGACGGGCGATACGTCGCCTTCACCGTCACGAGGGTGGTTGAGGAGGAGAACCGGCGCGCTCGGCGGATCTGGCTACAGCCGCTGGACGGCGGGCGGCCGACCGGCCCCGCGGTGGCTATCACCGGCTCCGGCGATGACTCCAGCGACCCGCGCTGGTCCCCGGACGGGTCGCTGCTGGCCTTTTCCTCCAAACGGAGCGACGACCCCAACCCGATCTGGTTCCTCCGCATCGGAGCGCCGGGCGGCGAGGCGTTCCACATCGAAGGGGTCCACTCCGCTCCGGTCTGGTCGCCGGACGGAACCCGCATCGCCTTCGTCAGGGCACCGGATGCGGATCGCGACGACGAGGTGCAGGGGGGCGTGCCCGCCAGCGCCGAGAGCCGAGAGGGGTGGATTGCGCCGGATGCCGTCTCGCGCACCCTCGACCCCGACCGCTTCGACGGCAGAGTCGTCACCTCGACGCGGTACAAGCGGGATGGACGGCTCGCGCTGCAACGCCACTACCAGACGGTTCCCAAGCGGCAGATCATGGTGGTGGATGCAGAGGGCGGGGTGCCCGAGGCGCTGACCCACCTCCCCTTCCATGCGAACGAGCCGGTATGGTCGCCGGACGGCCGCTTGATCTTCTCCGCGAACGAGGGCGAGGACGACGAGCTCGCCACCGAGCCGAGCGGCGACATCTGGGCAGTGGACGGCGCCGGGGGGACCGTTCGCCGTCTCACATCCGGCACCGGGAGCTCGGAGTCGCCTGCCGTCTCCCCCGATGGCCGCCGCATCGCCTACCGGTCGCTCCCGACGAGGGGCGCTCAGCGCGATCTCCTCGTCGCGGAGATCGGCCCGGACGGGCACTTCCGGGGCGAGCCCGTCAACCTGACGGCCGAGTGGGATCTGCGGCCGGGCGCGCCGCGCTGGACGGCGGATGGAACTGCTCTCCTCTTCTCCGCCGCCGTAGAGGGCGATGCGCACCTCTTCCGGGCGGTGCCGGGCGAGGGGGTGGAGCAGGTCACGCGAGGCGCCCGCCGGCTGTCCTCCTTCTCCTTCTCGGCCGACGGCGCCACGATGGCCTTCGTGGCCACCGACGCGACCAGCCCGACGGAGCTCTACCTGGGAGACACGGAGGGGAACACCGAGGAGAAGGTCACCCGCTTCAACGACGAGTGGCTCTCGGAGGTGACGCTCATGCCGGCCGAGGAGCTTCGCTGGAGCTCTGGCGACGGGACCCAGATCCAGGGGTGGATCGTCAGGCCGGTGGCTGGGCCCGCCGAGGGGGCCTCGGTGCCGATGATACTCAAGATCCACGGCGGTCCGCACTCGGCCTACGGCAACACCTTCTTCCCGACCTTCCACCTCCTCTCGGCGGCCGGATTCTACGTCCTCTACGCCAATCCGCGGGGATCGTCGGGGTACGGACACGACTTCGAGTACGCGACGCGCGGCGAGTGGGGCATCGTGGATCGGGACGACCTCCTCGCCGGAGTGAGGGCGGCCCTCGACGCCTACCCGGAGATCGACCCGACCCGGATCGGCGTCTCCGGGGGGAGCTACGGCGGCTTCATGACGAACTGGCTCACGGCGACGACGGACCGTTTCGCCGCGGCGGTCACCTCGCGCTCGATCGCCAACTGGGAGAGCTGGTGGGGGACCTCCGACGCCCAAGCGCTGACCGAATACGAGTTCCACGGGCCGCCGTGGGAGGAGAGAGACCTCTACCGGCGCCTCTCGCCGATCTCCTACGTGGAGAACGTCACTGCTCCGACTCTCGTCATCCACAGCGAGAACGACTACAGGACCCCTATCGGCGACGCCGAACAGTGGTTCATGTCGCTCAGGAAGCTGGGCGTGCCCGTCGAGATGGTGCGCTACCCCAGGTCGTCGCACGGGCTCTCCCGGACGGGTGAACCGTGGCTGCTGGTGGACCGGCTGGAGCGCATCCGCAGCTGGTTCGTCCACTACCTGATCGACGCGGCACCGACGGGGCCTCCGCCGCCGGGCGCGGATCCCTCCGACTAGCAGCCCGTGGACAAACCTCCCACGGCATTCGAGCGGCGCTGCATCCCCGCTGGACCGCTTCGATTCTGCTAGGAGATGGCGAGAACGGGGCGCTCCGGTCCCACCTTCGACTACTCGGCCCGTCGCCAGGCTCTGTATCCCCGCCTGGAGCGCGGGGCGCTGCTCCTCCCCGCCGCGCCGGTGCGCTACAAGAACGCCGACTCCGAGTACCGCTACCGGCCCGATTCCGAGCTCCTCTACCTGACGGGGTGGGACCAGCCCGACGCGATCGCGCTGATCAGGGGATTCGCCGCCGAGCATCGATTTGTGCTATTTGTGCCAAAGCGGGACGCGAAGGCCGAGCTCTGGAGCGGTCTCAGATCGGAGCCGGAGGAGTGCGCCGAGCGCTTCGGGGCCGACGCGGCCTACCCGATCGACGAACTCGCCACACGTGCGCCGGCGCTCCTCGCCGACGCATCGGAGATCTGGTACCGGCTGGGAACGAGCGAGCGCTGCGACCGGGTGGTGCGGGCGGCGTTGGGGCGGGGGAGGGCCCGCCGGATGCGCGAGGGCAGGGGGCCCGGCCTCCTCGCCGACCCCGGCGCTCTGCTGGACGGAGTGCGCGCGGTCAAGGATCCCGCCGAGATCGGGTGCCTTCGCCACGCCGCCGAGATCACGGTCGAGGCCTTTCGCGAGGCGCTTCCGCTGGTGCGAGGGGGCGCGGGAGAGTGGGAGATCGAGGCCGCGCTGGAGGGTGCCTTTCGCGCGAGGGGTGCCGACGGACCAGCCTTCGCGACGATCGTCGCCGCCGGGGCCAACGCCTGCACGCTGCACTACGCCGCAAATTCGGGCCGCATCGAGGAGGGCGACCTGGTGGTCGTGGACGCCGGCGCGGAGTTCCGCTCGTACGCGGCCGACATCACGCGCACGGTGCCCGCGTCGGGGCGGCTGAGCGGGATCCAGCGGGATCTCTACGAGGTGGTGCTGGCGGCGCGCGGTGCCGCCTTGGAGGTCTGTGCCCCGAGTGTCGAGCTGGAGTGCGTGCACCGGGCCGCCGCAAGGGTGATCGCGAGCGGGCTCATCGAGCTGGGCGTCCTCGACTCGTCGCTGGACGAGGCGCTCGAAACGCGGAGCTACCGTCGCTACTTTCCGCATCGCACGTCGCACTGGCTGGGGCTCGACACCCACGACCCCGGGCCGTACCGCCCGGATGGGGAGGCTGCGACGCTCCTGCCGTCGATGGTCATTACGGTGGAGCCCGGTCTCTACTTCCCGCCGCACGATCGGGATCTGCCGGACGGCCTCGCGGGGTGTGGCGTCAGGATCGAAGACGATGTCCTGATCACGGCAGCTGGCACCGAGGTGCTGACCGCGGGGCTGCCGGTCGAGGCGGAGGGTCTTGACGAGCTGATCGGGGGATCGAGAGCGCCCGCCAACCCGACGGACCGCTGATGCGGGGCCTACGCCGCGCGGACGTCGCGCACGATCTGGTCGCGCGTCTGCAGGCCCCGGGGCCGCTCGTGGCGGTCGAGCTGCGCCCTCCCAGGCTGGGACTGGACGCCGAGCGGAGCATCGATGTCTGGATCGACATGCATCATGCCGTCCAGCGCCTGGCACGCGACGACACCCTCGTGCTCCTCACCGACGACGCGGCAGGATTGGCCGAGGAGGAGAGCCTGGCCCACCTGAGCGCCAACCTGGGGAGATCGGCCGAGCTGCGAAACGTGCTGCCCTTCCTGACGTGCAACCACCCGCTCGACTACTGTCGCCTCTTCGTGCGTCGTGCCGCGGAGCTGGGAGTGGCCGGGGTGACGGTGGTCGGAGGGGATCCATCCGCGGAGGTGGAGCGTTGCGTCCCGCACGGCAAGGATCTCCGCCAAGTGCTAAGACTCGAGCAGCCCCGGCTGCCGCTGGGCGGGTGGGCGAATCCGAACCGCAACCCCGTCGAGCAGGCTAGATTCGTCGCCGCCCGCGACTTCTCCGCCGACTACGTCTTCACCCAGATCGTCTCGCACCATTCGCTTGCCCCGGTGGAGCTCTTTGTCTCGGAGCTCCGCCGCCTGGGAGTCGCCACGCCCGTGGTCTTCGGCGTCTTCCTCTACCGGAGTCCGAACCCCCGAACTCTCTCCTACCTGGGCCGCTACTTCCCGGTGCCCGTCCGCGAAGTCGCGGCTGACTTCGAGGCCGGGATGAGCGCCCACGAGATCTGCGCCGAGTCGATCCGCAGGCTCCGCGATGTGGGTGCCGAAAAGGTGTACCTCAGCAACCTGCCGACGAATAAGGTAAACGCCACTTTACAAAATGTAAAGCAGAGATTACTCTGACTCAGAGCGCCGTCCAGAGCGGCAGTCCCTGGATAGTCGCGCGCGACGCCCGAGAGCGTGACCTGCTGCACCGCAAGCGCCAGTCTCGCGAGCTCCCCAGATGGATCCTGCACAGAGCCGATTCCGCTATCTCCGCTCCGCCATGTCGACCAGCGGTGCACGGTAGTCGCCCGAGAAGCACGCCGAGCAGTAGGGTCCCCCCTCCTTGACGGCCTCGAGCATCCCCTCCAGCGAGAGGTATCCGAGCGAGTCCACACCCAGGCCGGCGGCTATCTCAGGCACCGTTGCCGTGGCCCCCAGGAGCTCCTCGCGAAACGGCATGTCGATCCCGTAGTAGCAGGGGTAGCGCACCGGGGGGCTGGCCACGCGGAAGTGCACCTCGGCGGCCCCTGCGGCCCGGATGAACTTCACCAGGCTTGACGAGGTGGTGCCGCGCACGATCGAGTCGTCGACCACCACCACGCGCTGACCGTCGAGGACCTCGCGCACCGGGTTGTACTTGATGCGTGCGGCGAAGTCGCGGTCGGCCTGGGTGGGGCGGATGAAGGTGCGGCCGACGTAGTGGTTCCGAAGCAGTCCGAGCTCGTAGGGGATGCCGCTCTCCTCGCTGTAGCCGAGCGCAGCCGAGTTGGCGCTGTCGGGGACCGCGATCACGCAGTCGCCCTCGACTGGGTGCTCCCGCGCCAGGGACCGGCCGAGGGAGCGTCGCGCACGGTCGACCGAGACGCCCCAGAGGCTCGAGTCCGGACGGGCGAAGTAGACGAGCTCGAAGACGCACGCCGCCGGCTCCTCGGGGTGGACTCCGTGCAGGCTGTCGGCCCTGCCCGCGCGAAGGCGCACCAGCTCGCCCGGACGGATGTCGCGCACGAACTCCGCCCCCATGATGTCGAGGGCGCACGTCTCGCTCGTGACCACATGCCCGCCGTCGAGCTCGCCCAGGACGAGCGGCCTGAAGCCGCGGGGATCGCGCACGGCGTACATCGCGTCGCCCACGGTGACGACCAGGGCGTACGCGCCCTCGATGAAGCTGAGCGCGTCGCGCAGCTGCGACTCGATTGTCCGGTGCCGCGAGCGCGCGACCAGGTGCACGATCACCTCCGAATCGGACGAGCTCCTGAAGATGGCGCCCTCGCCGACGAGCTGGTCGCGGAGCGTGTACGCGTTGGTGATGTTGCCGTTGTGCACGATCGACAGGTCGCCCTCCGCGTACCTGACGACCATCGGCTGGGCGTTGACGCGCTGGCCATCGCCCGCGGTCGAGTAGCGCACATGCCCCAGCGCGGTCGAGCCGTCGAGTGCGGCTATGCGCTTCGCGTCGAAGACGTCCGAGACGAGCCCCAGCTCCTTGAAGAGCTTTGTCCGCCCGCCGTTCGTGGCGCAGATCCCCGCCGCCTCCTGTCCCCGGTGCTGAAGAGCGTAGAGGCCGAGGAAGACGAGCTCCGACGCGCTCTCCACCCCCGTGACCCCCACGATTCCGCACTCCTCGCGGGGACGGTCGTCGAGGAGGGGGAGGTGTACGTCGGTCGGTTTGGTCACGGCTCGTCGTCCATGGCTCTGGGAATTGCGCCGAAGTAGCGGTCGGCGAGAAGGTCGAGCGGCAGCTCCAGGGACTCTTCCCGAAGATGGATCCGGAGCGAGGACCACTCTTCGCCGACCGTTCCGATCGGCGTGCAGCGGACGCCGTGCCTCGCGGCCATCTCCCGCACCTCGGCCTCGTCGGCTGGCCTCGCGCTGACGACCACCCGTCCGTGGTCCTCCCCGAAGAGGAGAGCGGCCGGGGGCAGCGCTTCGTCCAGGCGTACGGAGGCGCCGACCGGCCGCCCGGTGCGGGGGCGGCCCAGGCAGCACTCGGCCAGGGTGGCCGCCAGGCCCCCGGTCGCCACGTCGTGCGCCGAGCCGAGCACTCGGCGCGCGGCCATCGCGGGAAGGCAGCGGGTCAGGGCGCGCTCGGCCTCCAGGCCGACCCTCGGAGGCTCTCCCGCGACGACGCCGTGGAGTGCGTAGAGGTACTCCGAGCCGCCGAGCTCGCCCCTGTTGTGGCCGAGGAGGAGGATCGCGTCGCCCGGGCGGCGGAAGGAATGGCCGACGACGTTGGCGACGTCCGCGATCGTGCCGACCATCCCGATGACCGGGGTGGGGTAGACGGCCTTGCCGTCGGTCTCGTTGTAGAAGGAGACGTTGCCCCCGGTGACCGGAGTCTCGAGGTGGGCGCAGGCGTCGCGGATGCCGAGCACGGCCTCGCGGAACTGATGGCGGATCTCGGCCTTGAGAGGGCTACCGAAGTTGAGGCAGTTGGTGATCGCCAGCGGGGTGGCTCCGGTGCAGGCCACGTTCCTCGCTGCCTCGACGACCGCGCCCGCCGCCCCGATTCGCGGATCCAGGTAGCAGTGGCGGCCGTTGCAGTCGGTGGAGGCCGCCACGCCGAGATCGGTTCCCGGGATCCGGATCAGCCCCGCCGACCCCCCGGGGCGCTCGATCGAGCTGGCGCGCACAGTCGTGTCGTACTGCTCGTAGATCCACTGCTTGGAGGCCACGGCGGGGGTGCCGACCACCTCCAGGAAGGCCGCCTGCAGATCGTCGCCCGAGAGATCGCCGTAGCGCGAGACGTCCTGGGCGCGGAGGGCCCGCACCTCCCCCGACTCCTCGCCCGGGCGCTCGTAGGCCGGGCAGCCCTCGGTCAGCGGCAGCGCCGGTATCTCCGCCACGGGCACGCCCCCCTCCAGGACCCGGAAGGTCCCCCTGTCGGTGACCTGGCCGATCGTCGCGGCCTCGAGCTCCCACTTCTCGAGTATCTGGCGGGCCGCTTCCTCGCGACCCGCCCTGGCGACGACGAGCATCCGTTCCTGCGACTCGGAGAGGAGGATCTCGTACGGCGTCATCGCCTCCGCTCGGACCGGCACCCGCGAGACGTCCATCTCGACTCCCGTCCCCGATCGCCCCGCCATCTCGGCGCCGCTCGAGGTCAGCCCCGCGGCGCCCATGTCCTGGATCCCCACGATCTCCCCGCTCGCGATCAGCTCGAGCGAAGCCTCCAGGAGGAGCTTCTCGGTGTAGGGGTCGCCCACCTGCACCTGCGGGCGGCTCGCCTCGTCGTCCCCCTCGGAGAGCTCCTCCGAGGCGAAGGTGGCGCCGTGTATTCCGTCTCGCCCGGTGCGTGCGCCCACCGCCATGAGGGTGTTGCCGACCCCCTCGGCGGTGCCCCGGATCAGCTCGTCGCAGCGCATGATCCCGAGGCACATGGCGTTCACGATCGGGTTCTCCTCGTAGCCCCGGTCGAAGTGGACCTCGCCCCCCATCGACGGGATCCCGACGCAGTTGCCGTAGTCGCCGACCCCCCTGACGACCCCGGCAAGGAGGTAGCGCGCGCGCGCACCCTCCAGATCGCCGAAGTGGAGCGAGTTGAGGGTGGCGACCGGCCGCGCCCCCATCGTGAAGACATCGCGCAGGATCCCGCCCACGCCGGTGGCTGCGCCCTGGTAGGGCTCGACCGCCGATGGGTGGTTGTGCGACTCCATCTTGAAGGCGAGGGCCCAGCCGCCGCCGATGTCGATCACGCCGGCGTTCTCGCCCGGCCCCTGAATCACCCATGGGGCGGTGGTCGGGAGCAGCCGCAGGAGGCGCTTCGAGTTCTTGTAGCCGCAGTGCTCCGACCACATCGCCGAGAAGACGCCCAGCTCGGTGAAGGTCGGCTCCCGCCCCATTACACCCAGGATGAGCTCGTACTCCGATGGCGAGAGGCCGTGGTCCTCCACGAGCTCCGGAGTGATCGCGGGGTCGCCGGGCCGGGGCCGGGGAGCGCCGTTGGCCCCGATCATCGGGCGGTCCCCGCAAGCGCCCTGCCCTCCGCTGCCGCCAACGGGGCCGGAGTGCGCTGGCGTACCGAATCGACGAGCGACTCGAAGAGGGGAAGTCCGTCCTGCGAGCCCAGCGCCAGATCGATGGCGCGGTCGGGGTGCGGCATCAGCCCGAGCACGTTGCCGCCCTCGTTCACTACGCCGGCGATTCGGTTCAGCGAGCCGTTCGGGTTGGCCTCCTCGGTCGACTCGCCCTCCGCGTCCGAGTAGCGGAAGAGGACGCGTCCCTCGGACTCCAGCTCCTCGAGGGTGCCGGGGTCGGCGTAGTAGTTGCCGTCGGCGTGCGCCAGCGGCACCCGGATGACCTGCCCCTCGCGGTAGCGGCCGGTGAAGGGCGTGTCGGCGCGCTCCACCCGGAGTGCGCAGTCGTGCGACTGGAATCGGAGCGAGCGGTTCCTGAGCAGCGCTCCAGGGAGCAGCCCCGCCTCGCAGAGGATCTGGAAGCCGTTGCAGATCCCTACCACGAGCCCCCCGGCGCGAGCGAACTCGACGACCGGCGTCATTATCGGGCTGAAGCGGGCGATCGCGCCTGGGCGCAGGTAGTCGCCGTGGGCGAAGCCCCCCGGTACGACCACCGCGTCGGTGTCTCCGAGCGAGATCTCGCGATGCCAGACCGGAACCGCCGTCGCCCCGGCCGCCTCGACCGAACGGTGGCAGTCCTGGTCGCAGTTGGAGCCCGGGAAGGTGATGACCGCTATCCTCACGCCTTCCCCCTGACCGTGACGGTGAAGTCCTCGGTGACCGGATTCGCAAGGAGCCTGCGGCACGACTCCTCGACGCGGGCCGCGGCGGCGGCGGCGGAGTCGGCTGCGACCTCCAGGTAGATGGCCTTGCCCACGCGCACCTCTGCGACCTCGTCGTAGCCGAGCGAGGCGAGCGCGTGGTGGATGGCACCGCCCTCGGGGTCCAGCAGGCCCGGGCGCGGGGTGACCAGGACCTCGACTCTGAATCGGCTCAAGAAGTGCTCTCCTTAACGGTCGTGCAACTTGACTTCGCGGGTGAGCTCGTGGTAGTCCAGCTCGCGCGGCTCGACCTCGGCACCGGCCGGATCCAGGAGCGGATCGCGCTCCGGGAGACGCTCCATCAGGCCGAGAGCGACCGATCGGCCGAGCCCCCAGAGGGTGTAGGCGACGAGCGCCGGGAAGAACCAGTACGCCGGTATCGCGAGTGCGGGGACGATGCTGGCGCAGACGAGGACGGTGCGCACCACGCCCCGGCGCGTCGTCAGATCGATGCTCGGCACTTTGGCGTAGGGGATGTGGCTCAGCATCAGGATCGAGGCGATGACCGTGGCGATCACCATGATCTGCGACCACGGCAGCACCCCAAGGTACGAATCGAAGGCGGGTGTCTGCGAGAAGGGGTAGTGCGTGGCCAGCATCATCGCCGCCGCCGGGGTCGGCAGTCCGTGGAAGTGACGCTTGGCCTCGCCCCCCTGCTCGACGTTGAAGCGGGCGAGCCGCACGACGACCGCCGCGAGGTAGACGAAGCCGATCACCCAGCTCCACCCCCCGTCGGAAAAGTAGAGGAGCACCATGATCAGCGCGGGCGCCACTCCGAACGACACCGCGTCGGCGAGGGAGTCCATCTCGGCCCCGAAGGCCGATCCGGTGCGGGTGAAGCGGGCCACCCGGCCGTCGAGCAGGTCGAGGGTTGCTGCAAAGACGACGAACCACGCCGCCCAGAGGAAGTCCCCCCTGAGCGCCGCCACGACCGCGTACATGCCGAAGAAGAGGTTTCCCATCGTGAAGGCCGACGGGAGGATGATGACTCCCCGCCGTAGCCGACCCCTCCCGGCCGCCCTGCGGCGCGCCGGACTCACGGGCTCTCACCTCTGCCACTAGCATCTCCGGCCGTTGCCAGCGCGACCGGCGTCGCGCCTCCGCGCACCCGGTCGCCCGCCCGAACCGTCACCCGCCAATCCCTCGGCACGATCAGCTCGACGCGCGAGCCGAAGCGGATGAGACCGATCCGCTCGCCCTTCTCCACACGGTCGCCGCCCCGGGGGTAGGTGACGATCCGCCTCGCCACCAGCCCCGCGATCTGGCGTACCTCGATCGGCCCGGCGGCGGTCTCCGACTCGAGCGATGCCTGCTCGTTGACACGGCCCGCCTCCGGGTGCCACGCCGCCAGGTAGCGGCCCGGCCGGTAGCTGTACTCCGTCACCCGTCCTGCCATGGGGGCTCTCTGCACATGCACGTCGAAGATGCTCAGGAAGATCGATATTCTGGTCGCCGCCCGCCCGGCCGATCCCCCGACCGGCTCCCCGGCTGGTCCTACCCCGACGACCTTGCCGTCCGCAGGCGCCACGACGACGCCGGGATCGGCTGGCGGGCTCCGCTCGGGGTCGCGAAAGAAGTACGCTACGAGGAGCGCGAGCGCCAGCGAAAGGGCGGGCACTGCGCTCCGGAGGCCCCAGCCCCCGGAGCCCGCCCAGAGGAGCGCCGCGGCAGCCGCCAGGGTGCAGACGAGGACGAAGGGGATCCCCTCGCGCGCCAGCGGAAGCCTCACGACGCTCCGCTTGGCACGGGGGCGAAGCTCGGCGGCTCGAAGTCGTCGATCGAGACTCCGGTCAGTCGCTCGAAGAGCTCGCGGTAGCGCTCCGAGGTGGCGGAGACGACCTCGGGGGGCAGCCTTGGGGGAGGGTAGCGCTTCTCCCATCCGCCGAGACCCTCCAGGAAGTCGCGAAGCGGCTGCTTGTCGAGCGAGGGCTGGCCGCGGCCCTCCTGGTAGAGCTCGCGGGGCCAGAAGCGCGAAGAGTCCGGAGTCAGCACCTCGTCGATCAGGATCACGTCGCCGCCCTCGGCTAATCCAAATTCGAATTTTGTATCGGCCAAGATGATCCCGGCCTCGGCCGCAGCCTCCCGTCCGATTTCGTAGATCGCCTGCGAGCGCTCCCGGAGCTCGTCGGCGAGACCGGACCCGATTAGCCCGCGTGCCTCTCGGAAGGGGATGTTCCGGTCGTGGCCGCCGCGCGCCTTCGTCGCTGGCGAGAATAGCGGGTGGGGCAGGGGACCGCTCTCGACCAGCCCCCGCGGCAGCGGTTCGCCTGCGAGGGTGCCGCCCCTCCTGTACTCCGCCCACGCCGAGCCCGCCAGGTAGCCCCTCACCACACACTCGACCGCGATCGGGTCGGCCCGGCGCACCAGCGTCGCCCGGCCCTCCCAGGCCGGGCGGCATCCGGCGAGCTCGGGCGCCGCGCGGACTATCTCGTCGGTGCGCACCGAGACGAGGTGGTGTGGCACGTCGCCCAGGTGCGCGCTCAGCCACCACGCGGTGATCTGGGTGAGGATGCGGCCCTTCTCCGGCACCGGCTCGGCCATCACGACGTCGAAGGCGCTCACCCGGTCGCTCGCGACGATCAGCAGGTGTTGGCCGCCGCCCTCCCCGGCTGCGTCCGGCACCTCGTAGAGTTCCCGGACCTTGCCGCTGGCGACGAGCGGGAGCGGCAGCTTCCCCCCCTCCGCCCCCGGCGCACCTTCGGGCTGGCTGCCCCTCAAACGCGCACCTCCGCCCCGGCCGCACCCGACTGCGCCGGGTAGCGCTCCAGCACCGGCGCCACCCTGCGGGCGAGGAAGGCGCGCACCTGCCAGCCCGCGCGCCCGGTCAGCGCAGCCGGTTCGGCGAGCGCCTCGAGCTGGGCCTGGGTGATGTCGAGCTCCTCGTCGCCCGCAACCATCTCGAAGAGGCCCCCCGGATCTCCGGCGGCGATCCGTCGGGCCGCCTCCAGCGAGTGCCGCCGGATCCGCTCGTGCGCGGCCTGCCGGTCGCCCTCCTCGCGGGCCGCCGTGTGCATCATGGCGGCCTCCATCGCCATGAAGGGCAGGTGCTCGTCCAGGTTGGCCGATACGACGGCCTCGTTCACCCGGAGTCCGGCCGCGACGTTCGCCGCAAGCAGGAGCGCCGCGTCGGTCGCCATGTAGGCGTCCGGAATCGCGAGGCGGCGGTTCGCCGAGTCGTCGAGGGTGCGCTCCAGCCACTGCGTCGCGGCCGTTTGCGCCGGGCCGGCCGAGAGCGCCATGACGTGGCGGGCGAGGGCGCAGATCCGCTCGGAGCGCATGGGGTTCCGCTTGTATGGCATCGCCGACGACCCGACCTGCTCCTCCTCGAAGGGCTCCTCCACCTCGCGCAGGTGCGAGAGCAGCCGGATGTCGTGGGCCATCTTCGAGCAGGAGGAGGCCACCCCGGCGAGCGTCGCCACGAGCGCCTGGTCGACCTTGCGCGGGTACGTCTGTCCGCTTACCGGGTAGCATTCGTCGAACCCCAGGCGGCTGCACACCGCCCTCTCGAGCGCGTCGACCTTCCCGTGGTCGCCCGCAAAGAGCTGGAGGAAGGAGGCCTGGGTGCCCGTCGTGCCCCGGACGCCACGCATCTTGAGCGCCTGGAGCCGGTGCTCGATCTCGTCGAGGTCGATCAGAAGATCCTGAATCCAGAGGGTGGCTCGCTTCCCGACCGTGGTCGGCTGGGCGGGCTGAAAGTGCGTGTAGGCCAGCGTAGCCACCTCATCGTGCTCCTCGGCGAATGCGGCCAGGGCGCGGACCGCCTGGACGACCCGGTCCCGCACCAGAGTCATCGCCTCGCGATGCTGGATGAGGTCGGCGTTGTCGCCTACGAAGGCGCTGGTGGCGCCCAGGTGAATGATTCCCCGCGCGGCGGGCGCGGCGTCTCCGAAGAGGTGAATGTGCGCCATGACGTCGTGGCGGAAGCGCCTCTCGTAGTCGGCCGCAGCCTCCAGATCGATATCGTCCAGATGCGCGCGCATCTGCTCCGTTGCCTCGGCGGGGATCTCCAGCCCCAGCTCGCGCTGCGCCTCCGCCAGCGCCAGCCAGAGACGCCTCCAGGTGCCGAAGCGAAAGGCCGGGGCGAAGATGCGCTCCATCGTCCGAGAGGAGTAGCGCTCGGAGAGCGGGTGTCGATAGCGGTCGGCCGCGCTCGTCGCCACTCCTACCGCCCCGTCCAGGTGAGGAGGCCGGTCCGCACCAGGCGGCCTCCCCGCTCGAAGGCGAGGACGAAGGAGCGGTCGCCCCGCTGGGTGCGCTGCAGCTCCTCGTCCGCCTCTTCGGCGGTGCCCACGCGGCGGTTGTTCACGCCCAGCAGCACGTCGCCCGTGGCGAGCCCGGTGACGCGACCCAGACTCTCCGAGATCGAGACGACCAGCGCCCCCTCAGAGGACGCCAGGCCGCGTTCGGACTGAATCGCGGGGGTGACCGTCACCACCTCCAGGTCGCGCAGGAGCTCGACCCGCTCCGCGGTGACCGAGGGAAGCTGGCCGGCCCGCACCCTGATCGGCGCCGCGCCCTCGACCTCCACCTCGACCACGTCGCCCGCGCGCAGGTCGAGGAGCGCGGCCTCGTAGTCGAGGGGCGTGGCGATGCGGGTTCCGCCGACGCGCAGGAGGCGCGCTCCGGGCCGCAACCCCCCTCGGGCCACGGGCGAACCCGGCGAGACCCGCGCCACGCCGACGCCCTGCGAGCGCCCAAAGGCGTCCGCCTCCACCGCGTTTACGTCGAAGCCGAGCCAGGCGCGGCGGACGGTGCCGTGCTCGGCCAGATCGCGGGCCACCCTGAGTGCGCGGTCGATCGGTATCGCGAAGCCGAGCCCCTCGCTCCCTCCTGAACGCGAGAGGATCGAGGCGTTGATCCCGACCACCTGACCCAGCGCGTTGACGAGCGGCCCGCCGGAATTCCCCGGGTTGATCGAGGCGTCGGTCTGGATCATCCCCAGGTGGAAGCCCCCGTCGTCGCCGTCCGGGACGAGGTGGCGGCCAAGGGCGCTCACGACCCCCGCGGTGACCGAGGGCTCGTGGTTCGAGAGCAGCCCGCCGAAGGGGTTGCCGATGGCGATCGTCCACTCGCCGATCATCAGGTCGGCGGCGGTGCCGAGAGGTGCCACCGGGAGGTCGGAGGCGCCCTCCAGGGCGAGCACCGCGATGTCGCTGGCGGGATCCGATCCGACGAGGCGGGCGTCGAAGTCGCGGGCGTCGGTAAGGGTGACGAGAATCTGCGCCGCTCCGCTCACCACGTGGTGGTTGGTGAGAACCGTGCCCGTAGCGTCGACGATGAAGCCGGAGCCTATGCCGTGCGTCTCGCGGAAGGGCATGTAGTAGGGGTCGAAGAAGGATCGCCGCCGCTCCCGCTCCCGCCTGAGCACCGAGATCGTGACTACGGCAGGCGCCACATGGCGCGCGGCCCGGACGATAGCCGTCGAGCGGCTGGAGGAGAGTCCCTCCGCGGCCTGGGCCTCCTCGGCCGCCCCCCGGGCGTCGTCCTGCCACCCCCCTGTCGGGAGAGCCGCCGCCGGGCCGCCGAGCGGGGCCGCCCCGCCGAGCGCCTCCGCCTCGGCCACCCTCGCATCCGCCTCGTCCGGAGTCGGCCCGCAGCCTCCGCAGAGGAAGGCCGCCGCCACCCCCGCGATCCAGAGCGGGTGATTCAGCGGCACTCGGGACGAGGAGCACCGCCCATTGGTTGTCAGAAAAGTAAACTTTACTTTACACAATGTAATGTTTATTTTACATGTTGCAGATGCTCGGAGTCCCCACCTGGGCGAGTGTCGCCCGGCTCGCACGCCGTGGGATGTATGTCGACGGACCGCTGGTCGAACTCCACACCGGTCAGGAAGAGCCCCCCCGGTGGTGCTGGCCGCGAGGTCACCAGACCCGCGGCACCCTCGAGCAGCATCTCCATCTCCTCCTCGCTCCTTCGTCCGAGCGCGATCTCGACCATGGTGCCTACCAAGTATCGCACCATTCGGTGCAGGAAGCGGTTCGCGGTGATCTCGAAGGCGAGTCCCACATCCCCCCAGGGCACCCAGTCGGCGCTCCCGACCTTGCAGAGGTGCCCCCGGTGCTCCTGCCCGGCCTTGGCGAAGCGGCGGAAGCTGCGCACCCCGACGAGGACCCGGGACGCCCTTCGTGCGGCCTCCATGTCGAGTTCGCGGCAGAGCGGCCAGCACCAGCGTCGCCGAAAGGGCGACGCCGCCTCCGGCCTCACCCCGACGCGGTAGCGGTAGCTGCGCCCCACGGCGTCTCGGCGCGGGTGGAAGTCCGGCGGGGCGGCCCCCGCGGCCTCGACCCAGATCGACTTTGGCAGCACCGCGTTTAGTGCGCGGGCCAGCTCCACCCCGCTCCAGCTTTCGGGCATGTCGAGGGCGGCGACCTGCCCGGTGGCGTGCACCCCGGCGTCGGTCCGCCCCGCGCCCAGGACCGCGCGGCGCCCGCCTGCGATCCGCTCGGCGGCCTTCTGGAGGGCACCCTGCACGGTGGGCTGGCCCGGCTGCACCTGCCACCCGCAGAAGTCGCTCCCGTCGTAGTGCAGAAGCAGACTAAAGCGCCCCTCCGGCTCGGCCATCGGACGGTTAGCAGTCCGCGGGAGGTTTGTCCAAGGGCTGCTAGTAGTCCGTGGACAAACTCAGGCGAGCACCGAGACCGGCGAAGCGCCCCGCTGGCAAGGCGCGACGAAGGGCCAATAGCCGCAGCGCTATTGGTCCGAGGAGCAACGCAGAGCGTAGCGGTCCAGCGGGGATGCTCCGCCGGGCGAATGCCGTCAGGGTTTCCTCCACGGGCTGCTAGTACCTCCGGACGAGTCCCACGACGATCCCCTGCACCTGCACCTCGGCGGCGGGCTCCACGATCGGCGCAACCTCTGGGTTGGCGGGCTGCAGGCGCACCCGGTCGCCGGGCTCCCGGTAGAGCTTCTTCACCGTGGCGGCCTCGCCGCCGACCAGCGCCACCACCATCTCGCCGTCGGCGGCCGTCTCGCCCGACCTCACCACGATGTGGTCGCCGTCGCGGATCTGCTCGTCGATCATCGAGTCGCCCTCCACACGCAGCACGAAGTGCTCGCCGCCGCTCCGGACCATCTCGCCGGGGACCGACATCTCGCTGGCGTCCTCGATAGCCTCGATCGGTGCTCCGGCTGCCACTGTGCCGAGGAGTGGAAGGGCGGCGGCTGGCTCGACCTGGGGCTCGATCTCGACCGAGCGACTCCGCCGGAAGGAGCGGCGTATGTAGCCCTTGCGCTGCAGGTTGGTCAGGTGTTCGTGGACTGTGGCCAGCGAGGCGTAGCCGAAGTCCTGGCGGATCTCGTCGAAGCTCGGCGCGTAGCCGTTGTCGGCGATGAAGTCCCTCAGGTAGTCCAGAATCTCCCTCTGGCGCTTGGTGAGCGGCATCTGTGGCTCCGTGGCCCGAAGTGGATTACCGAACAGCTTCCGAAACAAGATAGCGCGACGACGCTCCGCCGCCAACCTGCCGCCTCTCCGCAGCGGTGGATTGGCCCATTTGCGCTCCAAGGCGCTAGTTTGGCGGGTGCCCGCTAGCAGGCGCGGGCCATTCCTCGAATCCTCGTGCATGGGCGAAAGGACCGCAAATGGCACTGCAGTTGCGATTGCTGGCGGCAGGAACGGTGTTAGGGGCGTGGCTCGGGGTGGCCACTGCGCCCGCCGGGGCCCAGGAGATCAAGGCCCGGAGCGGCTCCACCGTGACGGTCGGGGGGCGGGTGCAGCTTCAGTACGAGGCGTCGAGCGCTCGCGACTCCGTAAGCTCGTTCTCCGTGCGCCGGGTGTGGGTCACCATCGACGGCCGGGTCAGCGACAGGGTCGGCGGGCGCATTCAGTTCAACGCGGACGGCGCCTCGGTGCTGGATGCCTACCTCGAGCTCTCGCACTCGCCGGCCCTCAAGATCCAGGTGGGGCAGTTCAAGCGGGCCATGTCGTACTTCTGGCTGGCCGCGAACGCCGACCTGCCGATGATCGAGCGCGACGCTCGGGTCACGGGTGTCAACCACTGTCCAGGCGTGGGGGGCGTCTGCTCCTTCGGGCAGCTGACCGGGGTCCTGGGGCTTGACACCTACGAGCCGGGCATCCTCGCCACAGGCCGTCTCGGTGGCGGAAGTCTCGGCTACAGAGTCACGCTCACCAACGGAGAGGGGATGGCGTCCGACGTGAACACGGCCAAGTCCGCTTCGGGGAGACTGTCGTTCTTCCCGGCGGAGGGGACACGCCTCTCCGCCTACATGGCGCTCGACGAGACCCTTGGCTCGCGCGGACAGACGATGAGGGTGCCTGCCTACGGTGTCGAGCTGGAGATCGGGTCGTGGCGCAACGGTCCCCACCTTCTGGTCAACGGCCTGACGGGCCGCAACTGGGAGGTCGACGACTACGCCACCTTCACCGCCTTCCAGCTGATGGCTCTCTGGTACCGCCCCCTTGAGAGTCAGTCGCTGGCCGGTGTGGAGCCGATGCTGAGGTTCAGCTGGGCCTCCACCGAGCGCCCCGGCCCCGTCCCGTTCTACCGGGGTGGCGGGGACGGAAGCGACGCCAACTTCAGAGACGTCACCGGGACGGTGATCACACCCGGCTTCATGGTCTACTTCGCTGGCCGCAACGGGGTCGCCGCGAACCTTGACCTGTATCGCTCCGGCGAAGTGAGGGAATGGTCCCTCAAGCTCCAGGCATTCGCCTTCTTCTAGCGGTCCGCGCGCCACCGGGCTGAGCCCTGGGCACAGTTACTGTAAACCGCGGATTACATATTGTAAGGCATACATTACAGTAGGACAGGCGAGCGAAGCGTTCCGGCGGGGATGCGGCGCCGCTCCTACCGTGGGAGGTTGTCCACGGGCTGCAGGGCCCGGGGGCACGACCCCGACCCCCGGGCTGCACCCCGCCCCCGCATCGCGCTCCTGCAGGTGGGTGGCCCCGAGCAGCCGTGGAAGAAACCCCGCCAGCCCGGCGCTCCGCCCCTCCCGGTGCTCGCCTGGGTTTACCCACGGACTGCTAGCCGACGCCGCGACCGGCGAGGGCGCCACTACTGCGCGAAGCTCTCCTTGGCCTCGTCGGCGGTGGCGAAGACCTTCGTTAGGCGAACGAAGCCGCTGACCTCCAGCACCTCGCGCACATGGTCCGGAACGGCACAGAGCGCCAGTCCGCCCCCCCCCTCGTTGGTCCTTCGAATGGCGATCAGAAGGACGCGCAGCCCGGCGCTGCTGATGTAGCTAAGGCCGCCGCAGTCGATCACCAGGCTGCTGACGCCCTTGCCGATGATGGCGCTGAGCTCCTCGTCGAACTCCTTGGCGTTCGCCGAATCGATCCTGCCATGGACTTCCGCGACGGCGATGCTCCCAGCGTAGCTGGTCTCCACTTTCATCTTTGTTCCTCCGAGTGCGCCCCGATCGGCTGCACCAGGTTGAGGCGGTTCCGCCCGTCAACTCTCTCGTAGCTGAGGGTCTGTACGAACGCCTTGGTGAGGTGAATGCCGAGCCCGCCCACGCGGCGATCTTCGGCGGAAAGGCTGAGGTCCGGCACGGGCGCGTCCCGAAGGGGGTTGAAGGGACGGCCGTTGTCTTCGACGGTCGCCTCCAGCGTGGAGTCGGTGACAGCAAGCGCCAGGGAAATGCTCGGTTCGACCTCGGCGTCCTCGCCGTCCTCGAAGGCGTACGAGACCGCGTTGGTCAGGAGCTCGTCCAGCGCCAGCTGGAACTTGAAGATGAGCCCCATCGGCAGGTTGTGCCCGAGCGCGAACTGCTCGAACCGCTCCATCGCCTTGCGCGGAGCGTCGCGGTGCAGTCCGACCTCAATGTCGAGCCTGTCTTCCAAGTCTCCCTCCCACGGCTGATCGCTCCCACCACGCTGGGGGTCTCCAGTCGCGCCGCAGTGCAAAGGTACGATGCAGGTGGGTCCAGGTCCAGAGCGAGTATGGCGAGTCGGCATTTCCCGCCGCAACCGGCAGTCGGCCGCTGGGCGGGCCCACGGTTTGACTGAGGCTGCCGGCACCGTACATTACGACGTGCGCGGCCCCGTGCCGACCGGCTGTGGGGCTGGCGACTTCCTGCGGGCTGCATGTGCACTCCGCCCGACCCAAAGGACCGAGTTCCAGTACCATATGGCCAAGATCCTGGTTGTTGACGACGAGCCCGATCTCGAACTGCTGTTGCGCCAGAAGTTTCGCCGCCGGGTGCGCAAGGGCGAGCTCAACCTGGTCTTCGCCCAGAACGGCGTCGAGGCTCTCGAACGGCTCGAGGAGCATCCTGACGTGGACATGGTCCTCTCCGACATCAACATGCCGCAGATGGACGGGCTCACCCTTCTGAGCCAGCTAAACGAGCTCAGCTACGATGTCCGCGCTGTGATCGTGACAGCCTACGGTGACATGCGGAACATCCGCACCGCCATGAATCGGGGTGCCTTCGACTTCGTGACGAAGCCCCTCGACTTCGAGGACCTCGAGGCCACCATCGCCAAGACGCTCTCCCATCTCGAGATCATGCGGGACGCCCTCCGCTCCCGCGACGAGCTGGTGGCGATCCGCCAGGAGCTGGGGGTGGCGGCGCGCATGCAGGAGTCGATCCTGCCGACCCACTTTCCGGAGGATCCGCGCTATCAGCTTCACGCCTGGATGACGCCGGCCAAGGAGGTTGGCGGCGACTTCTACGACTTCTTCCGGCTCGAAGACGGGCGCGTCGGGATCGTGATGGCGGACGTTTCGGGGAAGGGGGTGCCGGCCGCCCTCTTCATGATGGTCAGTCGGACGATCATGAAGGGGACCGCAATCGGACAGAACGACCCCTCGCTCTGCCTCGGCGAGGCCAACCGTCTCCTGTCGGAGTCGAACGAAGAGGCGATGTTCGTGACGCTCTTCTATGCCAGCTTCGACCCCGAGACGAGGCTCATGGAGTTCGCCAACGCAGGCCACAACCTGCCCCACGTCGTCAAGGACAGCGGCGAGGTCGCCACGATCAGGTGCGAGTCCGGACTGGTGCTGGGGGTGGTTCCCGAGTTCAGCTTCCCCGGCGGCTCGATGACGCTGGAAGCCGGAGACACAGTCTTCTTCTACACCGACGGGATCACCGAGGCGATGGACCAAGAGGGGGTCGAATTCGGCGACGACGAGCTGGTCGAGGTGCTCGCCGAGACCGGGGGCCTTGCGGCCGGAGCGGTCTGCGGGAGGGTGGTGCAGGCGGTCCAGGAGCACGCCGGCGAGGCGGACCAGTCCGACGACATCACCTGCCTCGCTCTGCGCGTGCTTGAACCGGGGGCGTGAGCCCCGCGCCGAGGTCCCGTCGCGGCCGTGGTTTCGCAGCCCCGCTCGCGGGGTCGCTGCTCGCGGCCTTGCCGTTCGCACCGGGGGGCGCTCAGGGGCAGACCGACGGGGTTCCCGGCGACGGGGTATTCGCCGACTCGATAGTGTTCGGCCAGTCGGCCGCCCTTAGCGGCGCCGCGCACAGGCTCGGAGACAACATGCGCCTGGGCATCCTGGCGGCCTTCGACGAGGCCAACCGGGCCGGGGGAGTGCTGGGGCGCACACTCCGCCTCGTGGTGCGGGACGATCGGTACGAGGCCGAGGCGGCGGTCTCCAACACGCGCGAACTCATCGCCAAGGGGGTGTTCGGGTTGATTGGGGCGGTCGGCACCCCCACCTCGCGGGTGGCCGAGCCGATCGCGAGCGAGGCCGGAGTCCCGTACATCGGGGCCTTCACCGGCGCGGAGCTGCTCAGGGGACCCGGCCAGCGCCACGTCGTGAATCTGCGCGCCTCCTACTATCAGGAGACCGAGGAGATGGTGGAGAGGCTCACTGCCGACCTGGGCTTCACGCGCATCGCCATTCTCTACCAGGACGACAGCTACGGACTCGCCGGGCTGAACGGCACCGAGCGCGCGCTCGGCAGGCGGGGCATGGCGCTGGTAGCCGAGGGCACCTACGTGCGCAACACGGCCGCCGTGAAGCGCGCGCTACTGAAGATCCGCGACGCGAGACCGCAGGCCGTCATCATCATAGGCGCCTACCGGCCGGCCGCCGAGTTCATCAAGTGGGCTGGCAAGATCGGCTTGCGGTCGGTCTTCGTGAACCTCTCCTTCGTGGGCAGCAACGCTCTCCTGGAGGATCTGGGACCCCACGGCGAGGGGGTGATCGTCACCCAGGTCGTTCCCTTTCCGCGCGACGTCTCGATACCAGTCGTGGCAGACTACCAGGAGGCGATCCGCGCCTACGACCCGCGGGCGCTCCCCGGCTTCGTCTCGCTCGAAGGCTACCTCGCCGGCCGGCTCGTGATCGAGGTGCTCAGGGGTCTCTCGGATGAGCCCGAGGGCACCCCGACGCGCGAGGGATTTCTCAGCGCGCTGACGGAGATGGGTCCTCTCGACCTCGGCGGGTTCGTCGTCGGCTACGGTCCCGGCGACAACCAGGGCTCGGACGCCGTCTTCCTGACGGTGATTCGAGACGGTCGTTTCGTGCCCGTGGAGCGCCTCTCGCGATGACGAATCGCTCCAAATCGATCGACGCTCGCCTACACCATGGCTTCGAGTGGCTGCTAGAGCGGCTGCCGAGCCAGCTGGGGTCCCGACTCAAGCGGGCGACGGGCGGACGTCTGGGCATCGGCACCCAGATCGTGGCGGGGCTGGGGGGGGGAGTGCTCCTCACGATCGTCTCCATCCTGCTGGCGCTTGTCCTGATGTCGGTCGTCAGCGGCCGCCAGCGAGAGATCACCCTAGACCACATTCCGGCGGTCGTGGGCGCCTTCGACGTGGCGCAGCGGAGCGCCGAGCTTGTCGGCGCGACGCCGGGACTCCTGGCGGCGACCTCTGCGGACGAACTCGAGCGGATACTCGCTGAGCTGGAGGCCACCGAGGACCTTCTGAAGGAGACGGTCGCGGTCGTCGCGGAGTCGCAGGACGGGGAGCCGGAGTCCTCGGTCGCGGTGCGTAGCGAGGTGGTGCCGCTCGTCGACAGCCTCGTCGACGTCGTGCAGGATATCGGCACCTCGGTGGCGTCGCGGCTCAATCACCAGAGCCGACTGCGGGAGCTGGGCGTCGCCCTGGACGAGGTGAGCCTCAACCTGCAGCAGCGCATCGAGGGTGAAGTTGACGACCAGCACTTCTTCATGCGCGTGGGGCTGCGCGAATTGGAGGACGTGCCGGTCCCCGACTCCCGCCGCAGGACGATGGCCGAGCTGAACCACTACAGCGGGCTACTGCTCTTCAAGGCGTACCAGAACGAGGTCGCGGCCCAGGTCGCGCAGGCGATGATGGAGAGCGACCGGCAGCAGCTTCGCGTCAATCGCGAGCGCTTTCAGACGGCGCTGAACGACGTGGAGGAGGCGCTGGGCGAGGTGCGCCCCCGCGCCCGAGACCGGCTGCGCGAACTGATGGAGGAGATGGAGAACCTCTCCGTCAGCCCCCGCGGCGTATTCGAGACGAGGGACGGCGAGCTGGAGGAGATAGCCAGCGCCGAGGCCCTGGTCGTGAGGAGCAATCGGATCGCCGAGCGGCTGGTGGGGCGGGCGGAGATGCTGAAGCAGGATGCGGATTCGGCGGCATTCGGGGCGGCCGCCAGCTCCCAGACGCTTGTGCAGCTGGGATTCTGGTTCATGGTCGTCGTCTCCGTCCTGACGATCGGCCTGGGCCTGGTCGCCTGGAAGGCCTTCGGCGAGCGGCTGCTAGTGAGGATGCGGCGACTGTCGATCGCGACCCGCAAGATGTCCAGGGGCGACCTCGAGGTGCAGGTCGAGATCGAGGGCAACGACGAGCTGACCGACATGGCGGATGCGCTCGAGGTCTTCAGGCAGCACGCGCTGGAGGTCCAGCGCCTCAATCTGGTGGAGGAGCTCGCGAAGCAGGTCCAGGCGAAGAACAGCGAGCTGGAGGAGACTCTGGACAACCTGCAGCGGACCCAGCAGCAGGTGATCAAGCAGGAGAAGCTCGCCTCGCTGGGCGCGCTGACCGCCGGGGTCGCCCACGAGATCCGCAACCCCCTGAACTTCGTGAACAACTTCGCCACCCTCTCGACCGAGCTCATCGAGGAGCTCGGAGAGGAGATCACCGACCTTGGCAAGGATGGCGGCGAGGAGCCGGACCAGGAGTACATCGGAGAAATTCTCGCCGACCTCAGGATGAACCTCACCAAGGTGAACGAGCACGGGCAGCGCGCGAACAGCATCGTGGACGGGATGCTCGCGCACTCGCGCGACGAGGCTGGCCATGTCGAGTCGGTGGACATCAACTCGCTGGTGCGCGAATACGCCAGGCTGGCCTACCACGGGATGCGCGGCACAGACTCCTCGTTCAACTGCGACATGATCTACCAGATCGACCAGGATGCCGGCAGGATCGACGCCGTCACCAGCGACCTGAGCCGCGTCTTCCTCAACGTCATCACCAACGCCTGTCACGCGACCCAGGCCCGCGCCGCCAACGAGGACGACTCCTACATGCCGGCCGTGACGATCACCACGGAGGGCGGCGAGGACGAGGTGACCGTGAGCGTGCGCGACAACGGCACCGGGATCCCCGAGGAGGTCCTCGGCCGCATCTTCGATCCCTTCTTCACCACCAAGCCGGGCACCACGGGGACGGGGCTGGGGCTCTCCATCTCCCACGAGATCGTCCAGGAGCACGGTGGCAGCTTCGAGGTGGACACGGAGCCGGGCTCCTTCACCGAGTTCAGGATCACGATCCCGCGCAAGGGCGAGGACGCGGCGGTCTCCGGCCTCTGACCTTCGGCTCGCGGAGGGATCGGGCGCCGCAGCGCCTTTCGGGGTTTCTCCCCGCAGCGGTCGACTTTCGCCGGCTGCTGGCCTTGGCCGCCCCGGTTGCGCTCGTGCAGGTGGGGATTCTGGCCCAAGGGCTCGTCGACACCGCGATGGTGGGCAGGGTCGACGCCACCCAGCTGGGGGCGGTGACGCTGGGGAATCTCTACTTCTTTGGGGTCTCGGTCTTCGGGATGGGGCTCCTCCTGGCTCTGGACCCCATCGTATCGCAGGCCTTCGGCGCCGAGGACCGGGACGCTATGGAGGTTGCGGTGCAGCGTGGCTTCGTTCTGAGCTTCGCCGTCGCGGTGTTGGCCGCCGTGCCGCTGGCGCTGGCGGAGACATTCTTCACGGTGATGAGACAGCCCGAGGAGGTGGTGCCCGTCGCCGCCGCCTACGCGCGCATCCAGATACTGGCGCTGCTGCCCTTCTACGCCTTCCTCGTCGTCCGTCAGGTCCTGCAGGCCGTGGGCCGGGTCTCTCCGGTCGTGTGGACGATCGCCGCGGCAAACGTCGTGAATGTGGTCGCCAACTGGATTCTGGTCTTCGGCAGCCTGGGGGCGCCCGCCATGGGAGCGGTGGGGTCCAGCTGGGCCACCGCGATCTCGAGGTGGTGCATGTGGGTCGGTGCGCTTGCCCTAGGGTGGGGGGTGATCGGCCCCTTCCTGCGCCGATTGCGGAGCGAGCTGCTTGCCCCGGAGGCGCTGATGCGGCTCCTCCGTCTTGGCTCTCCGATCGGCCTCCAGCTATTCCTCGAATTCGGCGCCTTCGGGGCAATCGGACTCCTGATGGGGTGGCTGGGCGCCGTTGCGATGGCTGGCCACCAGATCGCGCTCAATCTGGCTGCCTTCACCTTCATGATCGCGCTCGGCATCTCGCAGGCGGCTACGGTGCTGGTGGGGCGCGCGGTCGGCAACGGCGACGCCGGACTGGCGAGGCGGGCGGCGGGCAGCGCGCTCCTCTGCTGCCTGGGTGCGATGGCCTGTACGGCGCTCGTCTTCCTGCTCCTCCCCGGCCCGTTGGCACGTGCCTTTACGACGGACCCCGGCGCGGCCGCGGTGGCGGCGCTGCTCATCCCCGTGGCAGGCGTCTTTCAGCTCTGCGACGGGGTGCAGGTCGTCTGCACCGGCGTGCTGCGCGGGGTGGCCGACACGCTCAGGCCGATGGCGTACCACGTCCTTGGATTCTGGCTCGTCGGAATGCCGATCAGTCTCTGGCTCGGATTCGGGGCCGGAGTGGGCCCGGAGGGGCTCTGGTGGGGCCTGGCGGCAGGGCTCGCCGCGGTGGCCGCCCTCCTCCTGGCGCGGGTGTGGAGGCACCTGCAAGGCGAGCTGGAGCGGTTCTGAGCGTCGTCGGTATGTAGAGCCCCTGCTAGAAGTCGCCCACGAAGCCGATCTCCGTCTCGAGCTCGTAGCCGGTCTCCCGCAAGACGGTCGACCGTGCCAGCTCGATGAGGGCGCACACCTCGGCCGCGGTCGCGCCCCCGAGATTCACGATGACGTTGGCGTGGCGATGGAAGATCTCGGCCGCGCCGTGCACACGCCCCTTCAGGCCGCACTCGTCGATGAGCCGACCGGCGCCGATCCCCTCTATCTTCCTGAAGATCGACCCCACGCACGGGTAGAGCCAGAGATCCGGGTGGCGCTCGTTCCTCCAGGCCAGGTTCTCGCGGATGACGCGGCGCAGCTCCTCCCTCTCCGTCGGGACGAGCCTGAGGGAGACGTCGAGCACCACGTCGCCGGTGTCGTGGATGACGCTGTAGTCGTAGCCAAAGCGGAAGTAGCTGGTGTCGACGCTGCGAATCCGGCCCTCGGGGTCGAGGATCGTGGCACCCTCCATCACCTCCTCCCAGAAGACGGTCCGCTCCCTCCCGGGGGCAGGTGCGAGGAAGTGCAGGTTCTGCCAGACCGCGCCCCCCACGGTGCTGGGAATGCCGACGAAGTGGTGAATTCCCCCGAGGCCGCGGGCCACCGTGGCGTTGATCAGATCGGGAAAGGTGTCGACGCCGGCCCCCGCCACCACCAGGCCGTCGTCGCCGAGCTCCACCCCGCCGATCTCGCAGCGGATCACCACCCCCCGATAGCCAAGGTCGGCGACCAGGATGTTGGCGCCCCGACCTAGCACCAGGTAGGGGATGCCCATCTCCCTGGCTGCGCCGACGGCCCGGGCCAGCTCGTCGACCGACCGGGCGCCGTAGAAGAGGTCGGCCGGCCCGCCGATCCGAAAGGTGGTGAAGGGTGCCAGCAAGACGTCCCTCCGAACCCTAACCGGGTCCACCACCTCCGAATATGCGTCGGCGAGCGCCGGCGCCAGAGGTCTCACCGCTGCGGTCCGAGCACGGGGTCCATGCCCAAGTCTGGCGCTGGCCACCCTCCAGGGCAACCGACCACGCGGGCCAGGTGCCGGGGCGGCCCGCTGGCGTCTGCCTTATCTTGCGAGGAGTCCACGAACCCACTGCCGCGCGCCTGCCACCCTATGGAACCACCTCGCACATCGCTCCTGGAGCGCTGAGGATGTCCTTCTCCGACCGGCGGGTCCGGGTTCTCGTGGCAAAGCCCGGACTGGACGGCCACGACCGCGGCGCCAAGGTGATTGCGGCCGCCTTTCGCGACGCGGGCTTCGAGGTCGTCTACACCGGCCTGCACCAGACGCCGGAGATGATCGTGGCGGCCGCCGTGCAGGAGGATGTGGATGTGGTTGCGATGTCGGTGCTTTCGGGGGCTCACATGACGCTCTTTCCGAGGGTTCGCGAGCTCCTCGACCGGGAGGGTCTGGAGCATGTGCTGGTGACCGGAGGCGGGATCATACCCGACGAGGACGCCGCCGCCCTGGGGGAGCTCGGGGTCGGTCGCATCTTCGGACCGGGCACCGCCACCACCGAGGCGATCGCCTACATCCGCGACTGGTACTCGTCTCGGGAGCAGCCCTATTAGCAGCCCGCGGAGGGTCAGCGGACCCGCAGCGACTCCCACCGATTCCGGCGGCCGCATGGAGAGACTCGGCCGGGAGCTCCTCGAGATCCGCCGCCGCCTCGAGCTCGGCGGGGGTGCCGAGAGGATCCGCCGGCAGCGCGAGCGGGGCAAGCTCACCGCGCGCGACCGCATCTTGCACCTCCTCGACCCGGGCGCCACCTGGGCCGAGGTGGGGCTCCTGGTGGCCCACGACCGCTACGAGGGAGAGGCGCCTGCCGCGGGGGTGGTCACCGGGGTGGGCGTGGTGGAGGGGCGCGAAGTGGTGGTCGTCGCCAACGACGCGACCGTCAAGGCGGGATCCTGGTGGCCCGAGACGATCGCCAAGATACTGCGCGCCCAGGAGATCGCGATGCGATGCCGCATCCCGATCGTCTACCTGGTCGACTCGGCCGGGGTCAACCTGCCCTACCAGGAGGGCGTATTTCCCGGCCAGTACGGGGCGGCTCGCATCTTCTACTACAACTCCATCATGCGCCGCTACCTGAAGGTTCCCCAGTTCGCCGCCGTGATGGGTCCGTGCATCGCAGGCGGGGCGTACCTCCCGGCGCTCTCCGACGTGATCCTCATGGTCGAGGGGAGCTCGTTCATGGGGCTGGGCGGCCCCAATCTGGTGAAGGGGGCCACCGGGCGCACCGTCGACCGCGAGGAGCTGGGCGGGGCGTCGATGCACACCGGAGCGAGCGGAGTGGCCCACTACCGGTGCCGGGACGACGAGGAGTGCATCGGCAGAATTCGGGAGCTGATCGCCGACACGACGAGGGTCGGCAGCGGAGCAGCTCCTGGGGTTCGCCCCGCCGTGCCTCCGGTGCGCGAAGCCCGGGATCTCTACGATCTCCTCCCCGACGACCACCGCCACCCCTACGAGATGCACGCCGTGCTGGAGGCGCTCCTCGACGGCGACGGACTCACCGAGTTCCAGCCCGACCACGCCGCCGAGATCATCTGCGGCAACGGCAGGGTGGCGTCGATCCCGGTCGCGGTCCTGGCGAACTCTCGCCACATCGTGAAGGACGGGCAGGGAGGGCCCCCGCGACTGGGGGGGATCATCTACACCGAGTCGGCCGAGAAGGCGGCCTACTTCATCGACAACGTCAACCGGCAGGGGCTGCCGATCCTCTTCGTGCAGGACGTCTCGGGCTTCATGGTCGGCCCGGAGGCCGAGCGGAGCGGGATCATCCGGGCGGGGGCGCGCTTCGTCGAGGCGATGGCCACCACGGTCGTCCCCAAGGTGGTCCTCACCCTGAACCACGCCTCGGGCGCAGGGTACTACGCGATGGCGGGGCAGGGCTTCGATCCCGACTTCATCCTTACGCTCCCGACGGGACGGATGGGGGTCATGGAGGGTGCCAGCGCGGCGATGGCGCTCTTCGGCCCCGAGCTGGAGAGGCTCAGGGCGGAGGGTTCCGAGCCGGGCCCGGAGCTGAAGGAGCGCATCGAGAGCGTCCATTCGGACTACGAGGAGCAGCTCGGCGCCATCTACGCCGCGGCCCGGGGATTCGTCGACGCCGTGGTGCTCCCCGAGGAGGTGCGCGACTGGCTAGCCTTGCTCCTCCGGGCTTCAGGCAGGAATCCAGAGCCGCACCTGGGGCCTTTCGTGCTCCCGGCAGGGCTCGGCGAGGCCCGCAGGTGAGCGGAAGGGGCGCTCCGCCGAGTGGGCGTCCGGGGGGAGTGCGGGTCGCCAGCGGCCAGGGTTTCTGGGGAGACGACCTCGAGGCGCCGGTGCGGCAGGTCGAGGGTGGCCGGATCGACTACCTCATGCTCGACTACCTGGCCGAGGTGACGATGTCGATCATGCAGAAGCAGCGGTCGCGCGACCCGAGAGCCGGATACGCCCGCGACTTCGTCACCCTGATGGAGCGGATCCTCCCCGCCTGCATCGAGCGAGGCATCCGAGTGGTGACGAACGCCGGAGGGGTGAGCCCGCAGGAGTGCGCCAGGGCGGTGGCCGAGGCCGGAAGGCGGGTCGGCGCAGAGGGACGCGCGAGGATCGGCGTGGTCACCGGGGACGACCTGATGGACCGCCTCGACGGCCTCGCCTCCGCCGGTCACCCGCTCGCCAACATGGAGACCGGCGAACCGCTGGCGTCGGTCCGCGACCGGGTGCGGAGCGCGAATCTATACCTCGGCGCCGGTCCTATCGTACGGGCGCTGGAGGGGGACGCTACCGTCGTGGTGACGGGCCGCTCCACCGACACCGCGCTCACCTACGCGCCGCTCGTGCACGAGTTCGGGTGGTCGTGGAGCGACTGGGACCGGCTGGCGAGCGGAATCGTCGCTGGCCACATCAACGAGTGCGGGGCGCAGGCCAGCGGGGGCAACTGCTCGGCGGAGTGGTGGAGCATACCGGATCTCTCCGGCGTCGGCTTCCCCATAGTCGAGGCGTCGCCCGACGGGAGCTTCGTCGTGACGAAGCACGCGGGATCGGGCGGCGCTGTCAGCCTCCGCACCGTCAAGGAGCAGATCCTCTACGAGATGGGGGATCCGTCGAGCTACATCACCCCCGACGCGACGGCCGACTTCACCACGATCCGCCTGGAGGAGGACGGATCCGACAGGGTCCGGGTCCACGACGTGAGAGGCGCCCCGCCGACCGACTACCTGAAGGTCTCGGTGGCGTACGGGGCCGGGTACAAGGCGGTCGGCACCCTGGTCTATGCGTGGCCCGATGCCGCCGCGAAGGCCCGCACGGGCGCCCGGATTCTCCGCGAACGGATGGACCGCCTGGGACTCGCCTTCGAACAGGTGCTCGTCGAACTCGTCGGGTGGGACTCGACGCATGGCCCCCTGGCGGGGCACCCCCCGCCGGACATCCCCGAGGTGCAGCTCAGAGTCGGCGTGAGAGGGGGCGACCGGGCGGCGGTGGGGCGCTTCACCCGCGAGATTGCGCCACTCGTCCTGACGGGCCCCCCCTCGGTTACCGGATTCTCGGGGGGACGGCCCCGCGTCCAGGAGATCGTCGCCTACTGGCCGGCGCTGATCGAGCGCACGGCCGTCGAGCCGGAGATCTCGGTGGAGGTGCACGAGCTATGAGTGGGAGAGAGGAGCTGGTCGAGGTGAGCCTCCTCGAGCTCGCCCACGCGCGCTCCGGAGACAAGGGAGACACCGCGAATGTGGGCTTGATCGTCTACGATGAAGCAGACTATGATATTGTTGTCAAACAAGTTACTCCAGAAAGAGTGAAGCATCACTTTAAGGATATGATCAGGGGTGAGGTGGAGCGCTTCCGCCTCGACAACCTCTGCGCCGTCAACTTCCTGCTGCACGGAGCGCTCGATGGAGGCGGAACCGTCTCGCTCAAGACCGACGCGCAGGGCAAGGTGCTGAGCACGGCGCTGCTCCGCATGAAGGTCGAGGTGCCGCGCGAGGTCGCCGCGCGGGTGCGGGGGCGGGGGCGTCTGCCTGAGGGTGCCGCAGGGGAGCGATGCTGATGGCGGATCGCCAGAGAGCGCCGGTGCGACTGGAGCTTCGGGGTGGGGTTGCGCGCCTCGCCCTCAACCGGCCCGGCCGGCGCAACGCGCTCTCGGCGGAGATGGTCGAGCTCCTGGGGCGCCATCTCGCCCGTGTGGCCTCGGACCCCGAGGTGAGGCTGGTCACGCTCAGCGGCGTTGGCGCCGACTTCTGCGCGGGAGCGGACCTGGAGGAGATCGCTGCCTCCCAGAGCGGTCCGATCGAGGATGCGCTGGCCGACGCCGACGCTCTGGGCGACCTCCTGGTCCGGATTCGCCGAGCCGCCGTGCCAGTTGTGGCGGTCGTGCGGGGGCGGGCGATCGGTGGCGGTGCGGGGCTTGCGGCGGCGTGCGACATCGTGCTCGCCCATCGGGACGCCTCCTTCGCCTTTCCGGAGGTGCGGATCGGCTTTGTCCCGGCGGTGGTGCTCGCGGTCCTGAGGCGCAAGGTCGGCGAGGCCAGCGCCTTCGAGATGGCGATTCGAGGACAGGTGCTCGGCGCGGCCGAGGCTGCGAGGGTGGGGCTGGCGACCCGCGTGATCGAGGGCGACGACTTCGACGACGCGGTCGAGAGCTATCTGGGCGAGTTGGCGGCCCGCCCGGCGTCGGCCGTCTCGCTGACGAAGCGCCTCTTCGTGGGACTCGACGGCACCTCCTTCGAGGACGCCATCGGGAGAGGGGCGGAGGTGAATGCAATCGCCCGCATGACGCGCTCCTGCCGGGACGGGGTCAGGCGCTTCCTGGATCGCGGGTAGGCCGGGACTGGTCGGTGTTTCGTCCCTCCCGCAGGCGCGGACAGGGTAGCGGCGACCACCTGTCCTGGAGGGTCGGCCTCCTGGGGGCGGGGGCGCTCCTCGGCCTGGTCGGGATGGGGAGCTCGCACGGGTGGCTTGTCTGGGTGGGCGTCGGGGTCCTTGTGGTCGGGCTCCTGCTCCGCTTCCTGCCGGGAGGCGAGTAGCGTCCTAGCAGCCCGTGGACAAGCCTCCCACGGCAGGAGCGTCGCTGCATCCCCGCTGGACCACTTCGCTTCCGCGTTGCTACTTGCGCTCGAGTGCGTCTGTTCAACCGGGTTGCCCCCCGGGGCTGGCCCGAATCGCCATTCCATCGCCCCGCCTCGGGCCCTTTCATTACCCTCGGGGGGGCGGGCCCGTCCGTAGCCTGCGCTCCCTCTCGCATGTAATCTTCACTTTACAATATGTAAACTATCGTTTACAAGTGACGAGCACCCCTGTCACCTCGTCGGCAGCCCGCGCCACCCTCCGCAAGGAGTTCGGCTTCGACGCCTTCCGCCCCGGACAGGAGCGCCTGGTCGCGAGCGTGCTCTCCGGACGCGACACCCTGGGCGTCCTCCCCACCGGGGGCGGCAAGACCCTCTGCTACCAGCTGCCGGCCTTCATGATGCCGGGTCTGGTGCTGGTGGCGAGCCCGCTCATCTCGCTCATGCAGGACCAGGTAGAGCGAGCGCGGAGCCTGGGTCTCCGGGCCGCCTCTCTCACCTCCCAGATTCCCAGGCACGAACAGCGCCGAGTGGAGGCCGCGCTCCCCGCTGGCCGCCTGGACCTGCTCTTCTGCTCGCCCGAGCGCCTGGAGAGCGAGCGGCTCCGCCGCCGCCTGGGCGCTTCGCGGGTATCGCTCGTCACTGTTGACGAGGCCCACTGCATCTCGGAGTGGGGCCACGACTTCAGGCCTTCCTTTCGTCGCATCCACCGTCTGCGCGATGTCGTCTCCGCCCCCGTCCTGGCCGTCACAGCTACGGCCACTCCTGCCGTGCGCGACGACATCGCAGGCGTGCTCCGCATGGCCGACCCCACCCGTGTGGTCACCTCCTTCGACAGGCCCAACATACGCTGGCTGGTCTCGGAGATGCCGCCCGGCGCCGGGCGGGTGCGCAGGATCGCCCGCATCGTCCGGGGCGCCGCCAGGGGGGCGAGAGGCGGCCCGTGCCGGGCCGTCATCGTCTACGCGCCTACCCGCAGGACGGTGACGAGCGTCCGCCGTGCGCTGGCCGCGCTCGGTGTGGCGGGAGAGGCGTACCACGCCGGGCTGCCCGCCGAGGAGAGAGGGGCCGTGCAGGAGCGCTTCCTCTCCGGCGCGTCGCAGGTGATCGTGGCGACGTGCGCCTTCGGGATGGGGATCGACCGGGGGGATGTCGGGGCGGTCTTCCACTACACCCTCCCCGGTTCGGTGGAGAGCTACTACCAGGAGGCCGGTCGCGCCGGTCGCGACGGGGAGGGGTCCGTGGCGCTCGGCTTTGTCCACCGGGGCGACTGGCGAGTCCCGGAGATGTTCCTGGAGCGCGCCTATCCGAGCCCGCGCAAGGTCCTGGCACTCCATCGGGCATTGGGGTCACGGAGATCGCGCCCGCGCCTTGACGGCACCGAGCTGGTCCGCAGAGGCGCCACTCACATTCCGCGTCTCCGTTGGCTGGTACGTGCCGACGCGGTGAGGGTGGACCCCGCCCTGGCCGAGTGGCTGGACGACTGGCCGCACCGTGCGGGCGACGCTCCCCCGATGGTTGCGGACGAGCCGGTCAGGGCTGCGGGGAGGGAGCCCGACCTGACCCCCCTGGTCGCGGCTCGCCGCCAGGCCAGGGCGCGGCTGCGGGGCATTCGGCGGTACGCACGCTCCCGATCGTGCCGTAGGGCTGCGCTGCTGCGTTACCTTGGAGAGAAGCCCCCAGGGCGTCGCTGCGGATCGTGCGACCGCTGCGAAGGACGGCGCACCGTGGCTACGTAGCTGTTCGCCAGGCGACCCCCCGGCTAGCAGCCCGTGGACAAACCTCCCACGGCATTCGAGCGGCGCTGCATCCGTGCTGGACGCTCCACTCAACGCCAGGAGGTTGTAAGGAATAGTTTACATAATGCAATGCGTACTATAACATTTGGTCGATGTACGATCGCTCTGCGTTGCTCCTCGGACCAATAGCGCTGCGGCTATTGGCCCTTCGTCGCGCCTTGCCAGCCCAGCGCTTCGCCGCTCTCGGTGCACGCGCGAGATTATCCACGGACTGCTGAGAGGCGACCGCCGCTGCCGTGGAACCATACCTAGACGAATCCCATCTGGAGCTGAAGGCCGCAGTGCGGCGCTTCGGCCTCGAGAAGGTGGCGCCTGTGGCGCGCGAGCTCGACGAGACCAGCACCTTCCCCTGGCAGAATGTGAAGGAGATGGGGGACAGGGGGTGGTTCGGGGTGCCATGGCCTAGGGAGCTCTCGGGGATGGGCCTCGACTACCTCAGCTACATCGTGGTCGTCGAGGAGCTGGCTCGGCACGACGCGAGCCACGCGATCACGGTCTCCGCGCACACCACTCTGGGCACCTCGCCCATCGTGCACTTCGGGACGGACGAGCAGCGGGAGCGCTTCGTGCCACTCCTCGCCTCGGGCCAGGTGCTCGGCGGCTTTGGTCTGACGGAGCCCGGCGCGGGGTCGGATGCGGCCGGCACCGCTACCCGGGCGGAGAGGAGGACGGACGGCTATGCGATCACCGGCTCCAAGATCTTCATCACGAATGGCGGGGTCGGCGAGATCTTCGTGATCACGGCCAGGACCAGCGCGGGAGAGGGGCACGGGGGCATATCCAGCTTTGTGGTGTGCAAGCCCACCGCCGATCCGGAGGGGGCCGCTAGGGTGGGCGTCGGCCATCGCCCGGAGCTGCCGTACAGCGACGGCATCACGGCCGGTGCCTGCGAGGACAAGCTGGGGTGGCGGGCCTCGGACACACGCGAGCTTCACCTCCGGGATGTGCGGGTGGGCCCGGGGCAGCTCCTGGGGGAGGAGGGGCTCGGGTTTGCCAACTTCATGAGGACGCTCGACTCCGGGAGGATCGGCGTGGCCGCCCTCTCGCTGGGGATCGCGCAGGGGGCGCTCGATGTGGCGCTCGCGTACGCGGTGCGGCGGCGGCAGTTCGGTCGGCCGATCTGGGATCGCCAGGAGATCCGCTTCGGACTGGCGGAGGTGGCCGCCCAGGTGCAGGGCGCACGTCACCTCACCTACCACGCCGCTTGGCTGAAGGACCGGGGCCGTCCCTTCGGAAAGGAGGCGGCGATGGCCAAGCTCACCTCGGCGGCGCTCGCAGCCTCGGCCACTCGCAGGGCGGTGCAGTGCCTGGGGGGGGCGGGCTACACCTCGGACTACCCGGTCGAACGCATGATGCGCGACGCCAAGGCATGCGAGATCGGCGAGGGCACGCCGGAGATCCAGAAGCTGGTCATCTCCCGCCACCTCCTCGAGGGGATGGAGGGGTGACGGAGGGCTTCCCGGCTTGAGGCGCGAGATCCTGATCAGCGCCTCGGCCGAGGAGTCGTGGGTCGCGCTCCGCGAGGATGGGCGGCTGGCGGAGCTCATGTTCGACCGCGCGGGCCAGGACCGCGTGGCGGGCGACATCTTCCTGGGCGTCGTCGAGGCGGTGCTGCCGGGGCTGCAGGCCGCATTTGTGGACATCGGGAGGGAGAAGGCCGCCTTCCTGCACGCGTCGGATCTGGCTCGCGACGACGACGGGGGCGGCGGCGACGGGGTTCAGCGGGACCGGAGCGCGCCCCCGGTCCAGGAGGTGCTGAGCAGGGGGCAGGAGATCCTCGTCAAGGTCACCAAGGAGGCCATCGCGGCCAAGGGGCCCCGCGTGACGGCCCAGATCTCGCTGCCGGGCCGCTTTCTGGTCTACATCCCGGACTCCAGCCAGGTGGGGGTGAGCCGGAAGATCGAGCACCAGGGCGAGCGCGCCCGCCTGCGGGCGATGGCCAGGGAGGTCGTGGATGGCGGGGAGGGGGGCGTCATTGTACGAACCGCCGGAAAGGAGCTGACGAAGGAGAAGCTGGAGCGCGAGTACAGGCGGCTGCATCGCAGCTGGAAGGCGATCGAGCAACGCGCACGCAAGGCCGAAGCGCCGACGCTGGTGCATTCGGAGGCGAAGCTGATCTCGGGCGTTATCCGCGACCTCTTCACGAGCCGCTTCGAGTCGGTGACGAGCGACAACCGGGACGTCCACTCGCAGATCTCGCAGTACGTGCGGGCATTCGCTCCCGAGCTGATCGACCGGGTGCACTGCTTCGGGGGGCCTGGGCACCTCTTCGACGACTCCGGGATCGCCGACGAGATACAGCGCTCCTTCCAGCCCCGGGTGGATCTTCCCTCGGGGGGCTACATCGTCATCGAGCAGACCGAGGCGCTGGTCGCGATCGATGTGAACTCGGGCCGCTCGGCGCGTCGGGGCAGGGACCCCGATCGCATCATCCTGGAGACCAACCTCGACGCGGCCCGCGAGATCGCCACCCAGCTGCGGCTCCGCGACATCGGCGGCATCGTCGTGATCGACTTCATCGACATGGAAAACGCGGAGGATCGCCAGCGGGTCCTCCACGAGCTGCGATCGCACCTGGGGCGGGATCGCGCCCGCACGCGGACCTCCCAGGTATCCGACCTCGGGCTGATCGAGATGACGCGCCAGCGGGTGCGGCCCTCGATCATGCACTCGCTGACCGAGGAGTGCGTGGTCTGCGAGGGGAGTGGCCGCCTCTGGACCGCCGAGACGATCGTGCGCGAGATCGAGCGATCGATCCGAAGGGCGGGCGTGGCGGGCGAGGAGCGGCGCCTGCTGGTGTGCGTGCACCCGCGCACCGCGCTCCACATCCTCGAGAAGGAGTCCCGCCTCCTCGACGACCTCGCGCGGGCCGTCGGCGTGGAGCTCCACCTTCGAGACGACCCCCTAATGCGGCCCGACCAGTTCCGCCTCCTCTCCGGGCGTGCCGAGACGGACGTCACGGGGAGGTACCGGGTGGCGGAGGGGTAGCGGCCGCCCCGCCTATTGACCCTGGTGCGATGCGGCGTTACCCCTGAGAGTCTGTGCACGTTTCACTTTTTGGGGTGACTGGCCGATGTTCGCTGTGATCAGAACCGGAGGGAAGCAGTTCCGGGCCGAGGAGGGCGCGAAGCTGCTGATCCCCACGATCGACGCCGAGCCCGGCACGACCGTCACCTTCGACGATGTGCTCCTCGCCTCGGACGGTGCGAACGGGGTGGCAGTGGGAACTCCGACGGTCGAGGGCGCGGCGGTCACGGCCGAGGTCGTCGCACACGATCGGACGCCCAAGATCACCGTCTTCAAGCGCAAGCGGCGCAAGGGGTATCGCCGCAAGCAGGGCCACCGCCAGGACTTCACGGTGGTGCGCATCGGCGAAATCACCCTCTAGCGGCCTGTGGACAGACCTCCCACGGTTGCTCGCGCGAGATTATCCACGGACCTCTAGGAGAGCCGGAAATGGCGCACAAGAAGGGCGTCGGGTCGTCCCGAAACGGACGCGACAGCAATCCTAAGCGCCTCGGCGTCAAGCGCTACGCGGGCGAGAGCGTGGTCGCGGGCAATATCCTGGTCAGGCAGCGCGGCACGCGCTTCCACCCCGGCGTGAATGTGGGCCGGGGAAGGGACGACACCCTCTTCGCGAAGGCGGGCGGGGTCGTGAAGTTCGAGAATCTGCGCCGTCGGCGGGTCGTCTCGGTCTACGCGGAGTAGCCTAGCCTAGCAGCCCGTGGACAAACCTCCCACGGCATTCGAGCAGCGCTGCATCCCCGCTGGACCGCTTCGCTCGCATCCCCACACTGTAATGTATGATTTACATTGTGTAATCTATGGTTTACAATTCCCATACCCGTGGCTTCGCTCTGCGTTGCTCCTCGGGCCGGTAGCGCTGCTACCAACCCATGCGGCTCGCAGATGCACCCTGGCGGCATTCGAGGGGCGCTGCATCCATGCTGGATCGCTTCGCTCTGCGTTGCTCCTCGGGCCGGTAGCGCTGCTACCAACCCATGCGGCTCGCAGATGCACCCTGGCGGCATTCGAGGGGCGCTGCATCCATGCTGGATCGCTTCGCTTCTGTGTTGCTTCTTGGGCGAATGGCTCCGCCATGCGCCCCGCAAAGCGCCTTGCCAGCCCGGCGCTTCGCCCCTCTCCGTGCTCGCCCGGGCGCAACCGCGGACCGCTTCGTCGCGCCTTGCCAGTGGGGCGGCCCGCGAACAGGACCCCGACGGCATTCGCCCGGCGGAGCATCCCCGCTGGGCCGCTGCGCTCTGCGTTGCTCCTCGGACCAATAGCGCTGCGGCTATTGGCCCTTCGTCGCGCCTTGCCAGCGGGGCGCTTCGCCGGTCTCGGTGCTCGCCCGGGCCTGTCCACGGACCGCCAGCGCTTCGCCGCTCTCGGTGCTCGCGCGAGATTATCCACGGACTGCTACGTACCCCTCCACATGGGCTGCCTCCTGCGGGGCGCTCCGTAAGCTGACCAGGATCAGCACCGGGATGTGCACCGCGAGCCCCAGAATGCCCTCGTGAAGGTCCAGCGGCCGGAGCTCCGGGTTCAGGAAGAAGAAGACCGACACCGCGGCTCCCGCTAACAGTCCCGACGCAGCCCCGGCCGTGGTTGCGCGTCGCCAGTAGAGCGCGGCCAGCATCGTCGGCATGTACTGGCAGACGATCCCGTACGACGCCAGGAGTAGCTCCACCAGCGAGAAGCCCTCGACCAGCGCGAAGAGATACGCCACGCCTCCCACGGCGACGACCACGATCCGCATCAGCACCCTCTGCGCGCGATCGCCGAGCTCCCGGAAGGGCCGCACGCCGTCCTGCACGACGACGGAGGCCGCTCCGTGCAGCAGCGCGTCTCCGGTGGACATCGAGGCGGAGAGCGCCCCGGCGCAGAAGAGCCCCACGACGAGGGCGGGCAGCTCCGAGCGCAGGACGAGGAAGGGGAGGATGAAGTCCGCCTGCTCGGGCGCCTCGGGGAAGAGCACTCCGGCGAAGCCGATCAGGAAGACGGGGATGAGGAAGAGCTGGAAGGTGGGAAAGAGGATCACGGTGCGGCGGATGATCGCGTCGCTCCGGGCGGTGTACGCCTTCATGAAGAGGTGCGGCCACATCGTGACCCCGATCGCGCTCGCCAGGATCGCCGAGGAATACCCGCCCCAGCTCCACGGCTCGCCGCCCCCGGTCCTGCCGGGGAGCGCCAGGAGTTCCGGGCGTTCGGCGACGATCCGCTCGAACATCGGACCCACGCCGCCGTAGAGGCGCATCGGCAGGTGGATCCCCAGCGCCCAGGCGAGCACGAGCATGAAGACGCCCTGGAAGGTGTTTGTCCATCCGACTGCCGAGACGCCGCTCGCGAGCACGTAGACGAGCACGATCGCGTACGCCAGCGCCGCCCCCGCCGCGATCGGGATCGCGCCGTCGGTCACGGCCTCGATCACGATCCCGGCGCCTCGCATCTGGATCGTCACATAGGGGACGAAGGCGGCCAGCGTCAGGAGCGCTAGGAGCGCGGAGAGGCCCCGCGAGGGGAAGCGTCCCACGAGCAGCTGAGCCTGCGTCACGAATCCGAAGCGCCGACCGAGCGCCGCCACCCTCGGGCCCATCGCGTACCACGGCGCCATCCCGAGGACCCCGTACGCCAGGATGTAGAAGGCGGCCGCGCCGCGCGAGTACGCCCACCCGGGCCCGCCCAGGAAGGCGAATGCGGAGAAGACGGTCGCACCGGTGATGAAGTACATGACCAGCAGGCCGAAGTCCCGGTCGCCGGCCACGTAGCCCTGCACGCTCCGGGAGGCGCGCCGTCCCGCCGCCAGCCCGACCGCGAGGGTGACCCCCAGGTAGACGAAGATGACGGTGGCGACAAGCGCCGTTCTGGTCATCGGTTGCCGTCTGCGCTATCGGTGCGCCGCAGTTCGCGGGCTCGGGCTGCGTCAAGGCGCCAGAGGACGATCAGGGAGCCGACGACCCAGGCGGCGGTCCACGCCATCTGGCGGGGGAGGCCCAGCACCAGGGGAGTGGGATCGTTGACAAGTGTCTGGAGCGGCCACGTCACGGCCGCGGCGAAGAGGAGGTGGTACGCCCAGACGAGCGTGCGCCAGATGCGGAGTGTCATGGCCTCGGGCTCGGGGAGCGGGGTGCGGTTTGCAGGTGGCTACGAAGCTACCCGCGCGGCGGCCCAGCGGCTAACCGGACTCATCCGCTGACTGCTACCGTGATCTCGCCGGGACCGCGAAGGACGCCGGCGTTCCCTCTCCTCACATAGATCCCGGCCCCCATATCGTGAGTGCTGGTCACGCCCACAAGCGACAGCAGGCTTCGGAAGACATCGGCTTCGGCGACCGCGCGTACCGCGACGATGTCCTCCCGCACGCCGCAGCCAGCGGCACCCGGCCGTTCGGGGCGAGTCACACCGTCAGTGGGATACCTCCACGACCTCTAAGGTGAAGTGATTGGAGACCCGCTCCTTCAGCGGAACCAGATCCCCCCCAATCGGACCCCCGTACCGATCTTCGTCTAACGAGGCCCACGCCAACCACCCGATCCTAAATGGGGTGGAAGCGATGCCCGGCAGAGCCAGGCGCTCCCCGCAGCTATCGTCCGAGGAGCACTCCAAGTGTAGCGCGCCTCGGTAGACCTCGCCCGGCTCGATCGTGGTGAAGGAAACCCCGATGAGACACGCATTCGGAGCCCAGAAGAAGGCCCATTCGCTTCCGTCTTCGCCGTCCTCGTCGATTTCGAGATGGTCGTGTCGACCAAAGCACCCATAGTCAACGTATACCTTCGAGCCGGTTCGGTTCGTGTAGGTGTACGGAATCGTCGCGCCGTACCACGTCTCGCCTCGGCCTACCGTTTTCCAAAGCCCGAAGCTACTGCTGTCGGTAACGATGGCGGTGTCCTGGACCTCGGGGAGGGGAGCTTTCGTCTCGCACCCCAAAGCCGCCGCCACCACGACCGCGGCACATAGCACGCTCCGCGGCCCACGAAGCCGCGTCTGGCCAGCTGGACGCCACGCAGCTCGGCGAACGGACCCGGCCCCGGCGGGGGAACAGGAGAAGGAGAAAGTGTACGCCATGTCGACCTCCAGGTCTTGAGGTTCCCATTGGCAATCCCCACCGCACCGCCCAATCGTAGCGATGGGCCCCCACCGGGCGCAACTCTCGGCAACGTCTCGGAGGCGCGTCGGGTCTTGTGGAAGCGCCGCCAGCGGCACGCGGCCGTTCGCGGCGAATCACGCCGTCAGCGGGATAACTCGAAGGTGAAGTGATTGGAGACCCGCTCCTCCAACGGAATCAGATCCCCCTGAATCGAATCCGCGCGCGGGGTTTCGTCCAGCGAGGACAGCGCCCACCACATGATCCTAAATTGGGCTGAGGCGATGTCCGGCAGAGTCAGGCGCTCCTCGCAGCTCTCGCCCGAGGAGCAGACCAGGCCCAACGTGTCCCTGTAGACCTCGCCCGGCTCGATCGCGGTGAAAGAAGCCCCGACGAGACAGCCACCCGGATACGGATCATAGAAGGGGACCCATTCTCCGCTCCCGTCTCCGCCGCCCTCGTCCATTTCGAGGTGGATGTGTCTACTGCCGCAACCAACGTCAATGTAGACCCACGATTCGGTTCGGTTCGTAAAGGTGTGCGGAATCGTCGCGATGTGCCGCGCGTAGTCCCGGGCTCCCAATGTCATTAGTTGGAAGCTGTTCCCGGCAGTCACGATGGCGGTGTCCTGGACCTCCGGGCCGATCGCCTCGCACCCCGGAGCCGCCGCCACGACCGCGGCACAGAGCACGCCCCGTGGCCCACGAAGCTGTTTTCGCCCGTGTGGATGCCACGCGGCCTGGCGAACGGCCCCGTCCCCGCCGGGGGAGCCAGAGAAGGAGAACAGGCACGCCATATCAACCTCCAGGTCTTGCGGTTCCCATTGGCAATCCCGGGCCGTACGGCCCAAATCGTAGCGACTGGCCCACACTTGGCGCAACTTCGGCACCGTCTCGAGGGCGCGTCGGAACTCGTAGAAGCGCCGCTGGCTGTGTCCCGCGAACCGACGCACCATTGCCTTGGGAGCTCCACCGGGCGGGGTGGGAGGCGGCGCAGACCTACCTGTTCCTCGTCACCGAGCGCTCGCGAAACCGTAGCGACCCCACGACGCCGAAACCGCCCTCGACGTTCTCGACGGGTGGGACATCGAAGGCGATCCCGCTATGGCCAGTGGTGAGAAACGCGTGCAGGTGCTCGTCAAAGGCGACGACATCCAACATCATCGGGTCAGGGAAGGCTCCCAGATCGTGAGTGCTGGTCACGCCCACAACGACTGCGGACTTCGGAAGAGATCGGCTTCGGCGACCGCCGGTACGGCGACGATGTCCTTCCGCGCGACGCCGATGGCACCGACCCGGACCTCCCGATCGAAGATCAGGCGGATCAGCTGCCGTGACCCGCGGCGACTCACGCCGTCAGCGGGATACCTCGAAGGTGAAGTGGTTGGAGACCCGCTCCTCCAACGGAATCAGATCCCCCTGAATCGAATCCCCGCGCGGGGTTTCGTCCAGCGAAGACAGCGCCCACCACATGATCCTAAATCGGGTGGAAGCGATGTCCGGCAGAGTCAGGCGCTCCTCGCAGCTCTCGCCCGAGGAGCAAACCAGGCCCAACGTGTCCCTGTAGACCTCGCCCGGCTCGATCGCGGTGAAAGAAGCCCCGACGAGACAGCCACCCGGATACGGATCATAGAAGGGAACCCATTCTCCGCTCCCGTCTCCGCCGCCCTCGTCCATTTCGAGGTGGATGTGTCGACTGCCGCAACCAACGTCAATGTAGACCCACGATTCGGTTCGGTTCGTAAAGGTGTGAACCGCGTTGCGGCACCGGTTGAAGAGGCATACTGGCCCGCGTGGCGGCCCGGCGGCGAACGGGACTCCCTGCTAACGGCCCCCGAAGACCGGCCGCCGCTTCTCCACGAAGGCCCGCACCCCCTCCCGGCCATCCTCGGAGGCAAAGGCCTCCAGGAAGAGCTCCATCTCGGCCGCAAGCCCGTCGGAGAGCGGAAGCTCGTACGCCTTCCTGACCGCCTTCTTGACGAGGCCTAGCGCCACCGGACTCCACCGTGCCATCCGGGCCGCGAGCGAGCGGGCGGCCCCGATGTGCCCGCCCTCGGGAGTCAGCACCTCGACCAGTCCGATCCGGTGTGCCTCCTCGGCGTCGATCAGGTCGCCCGAGAGGCCAATGCGGAGTGCCTGGCCAGGCCCCACCAGCCGTGCGAGCCGCTGCGTTCCCCCGGCCCCCGGAATCAGCCCGAGGCGAATCTCGAACTGGCCGAAGCGGGCGGTAGAGTCGGCCACCCGGATGTCGCAGGCAAGCGCCAGCTCGTTCCCCCCGCCGATGCAGAGGCCGTGAATGGCGCATATCGTCGGCTTCGGAAAGTCGGCGAGCGCGTCGTAGACCCGCCGGTGCCGGTACACCTCGCGCTGCTCGACGGGTGTGCGGGCGGCGAACTCGCTCACATCCGCGCCCGCCACGAACGCCTTCTCTCCCTCGCCTCTGAGGATCGCGACGCTGACGTCCTCGCGGTCGGCGAGCTCGTCGAATGCGCGGGTAAGCCCGTCCCTGACCTCCTCGTTCAGTGCGTTCAGCTTCTCGGGGCGGTTGATCGCGACATCCGCGATGCCGTCCTCCACCGAGAGCAGGACCGTCTTGCGATTCACCGTTCGTTCGCCTTGCCGTAAGACGAATGACCGATCGATCCGCATCGTGTCATACGAATCACCGTTCGTTGCCCCATTCGTAAAACCCGCGCCCCGACTTCCTGCCGAGCCTGCCCTCGTCCACCATCCACTCCAGAAGCCGTGGGGGGCGGAAGGCCTCGGAGCCGAGCGACTCGTGCAGGTAGCGCGCGATCCCGAGGCGCACATCGAGCCCCACCAGGTCGGTGAGGCGGAGCGGCCCCATCGGGTGGCGGTAGCCGAGCACCATCGCCTTGTCGATGTCATCCGCCGAAGCCACCCCGGCCTCCACCATCCGGATGGCCTCCAGCCCCAGCACGATCCCCAGGCGGGAGGAGGCGAAGCCGGGGGAGTCGGCGACCACGATCGGCTCCTTCCCAAGTCCGTGGACGAATGTCAGCGCATCCTCCACTGTGGACGCCTCCGTCTTCTTCGCCCTCACCACCTCCACGAGCGCCATGATGTGCACCGGATTGAAGAAGTGAAGCCCCAGGAAGCGCCCGCGCCGACGGAGATCCGCGCCCATCTCGGTGACCGAGAGCGACGAGGTGTTCGTGGCCAGGATCGCCTCCTCGGGCGCGGCGGCCTCGATCTCGGCGAATATGCTCCGCTTGAGCGCCATCGACTCGGGCACGGCCTCAACCACCAGCTGCGCCCCCTCCACCGCATCGCGGAGACGGGTTGCCGTGGAGAGCCGCGCGAACGCCGCCTCGCGGGCCGCCGCCTCGACCTTGCCGAGACTCACGCCCTTGTCGAGCGCGGCCCTGATCGCCTCCATGGCGCCTTCGAGCTGACGCTCGTCCACATCCGAGAGGACCGCCTCGTGGCCCGCCATCGCCGCCACCTGCGCGATCCCCCGGCCCATCGTCCCGGCACCGATCACCGCGACCCTGCCCCCGCCGTCGGCGTTCATCTCAGCACCCCTCCACCGCGACGGTGATCCCCTGGCCCACGCCGATGCACATCGTCGCGAGTCCCCGCCGCCCCCCCACCCGCGCCATCTCGTGAAGAAGGGTCGTCAGGATCCGCGCTCCGGAGCACCCGACCGGGTGTCCCAGGGCGATCGCGCCGCCATTCACATTCACGCGCACGGGATCGAGGTCGAGCATGCGCATGCACGGGATCGCCTGGGCCGCGAATGCCTCGTTCAGCTCCACCAGGTCGTAGTCTCCGGTCCCGTGGCCCAGGCGCCTCATGCAGCGCAGCGTCGCCGGGACCGGGCCGAGCCCCATGCGGTCGGGCTCGACTCCGGCCACCGCCGTGGCGAGGACCTGTGCCATCGGCTCGAGGCCGTGCGCACGGGCCGTGCGCGCCTCGAGGACGAGCAGCGCCGAGGCGCCGTCGTTGATCCCCGACGAGTTGCCCGCGGTCACGGTGCCGCCCCGCTCGAAGACCGGGTGCAGCCTGGAGAGCGCCGCGGCCGTGGTGCCTGGCCTCGGGTGCTCGTCGTGCTCGACCCTCACCGGGTCGCCCCGGCGCTGGGGAATCTCGACAGGCACGATCTCGGCGTCGAAGCGTCCCGCCTCGATCGCGGCGCCCGCCCTCCGCTGGCTCTCGGCGGCGAAGGCGTCCTGCTCGTCGCGGCCGATTCCGAATTCGCGGGCCACCACCTCGGCCGTGCTCCCCAGGCTGATCGTCCACCGGTCGGGAAGCTTCGGATTGGGGAAGCGCCACCCGAGCACCGTGTCCGCCACCTCGGGGGTGCCGCGTGCGTAGCCGCGCTCGGGCTTCAGCATCGCGTAGGGGGCGCGGCTCATCGACTCGACGCCCCCCGCGACGAAGGCGCTGCCCTCGCCTGCGCGGATCGCCTGGAAGGCCGCCGCCACCGCCTGCAGCCCCGACCCGCAGAGCCGGTTCACCGTCTGGCCGGGGGTGCCGGTGGGGAGCCCGGCCCTGAGGAGCGCCATCCGGGCCACATTGCGGTTGTCCTCTCCGGCCTGGTTGGTGCAGCCGAAGATCACGTCGTCGAGCTCGGACGCCGGGAATCCGGTGCGCTCGAGGAGGCCCCCGATCGCCACAGCCGCCAGATCATCGGGCCGTACGGAGGCGAGCGCCCCCGCGTGGCGCCCGATGGGCGTGCGCACCGCGTCGACGATCCAGGCCTCGGTCACGGGCTGGCTACCAGCCCGTGGATGGGCTCGCGCGAGCACCGAGAGCGGCGAAGCGCTCCGCTGGCAAGGCGCGACGAAGGGCCAATAGCCACAGCGCTATTGGTTCGAGGAGCAACGCAGAGCGTAGCCACGGACACGGGCAATGTAACGGTCATGGCCACTCCGCGACGCTGAGAAAGGGAGATTTCACTCACGGAACCCAGTTTACGGTAACGGTGGAGGAGCGAAGCGGCTCAGCGGGGATGCAGCGCCGCTCGAATGCCGTGGGAGCTCCGTCCACGGGCTGGCTACCTACCGGTCGAGTGCCACCCAGACGCTCTTGAGCTGGGTGTACTTCTCGAGTGCCGACTGGAAGCCCAGATCGCGTCCGAAGCCGCTCTCCTTGTAGCCGCCGAATGGCGACGCGGCCGCGTACTGGTTGTAGGTGTTCACCCAGACGGTCCCGGCGTCGATCTCGGAGGCGAGCCGGTGCGCCTTGCCGATGTCGCGCGTCCAGACCCCGGCGGCGAGCCCGTAGAGGGAGTCGTTCGCCTTGGCGATCGCGTCGCCGATGTCGTCGAAGGGGATGACCGCCGCCACCGGCCCGAAGATCTCCTCGCGAGCGATCCGCATCTCGGGCTCCACCCCGGAGAAGACCGTCGCCGTGACGAAGTGGCCGCGTCCATTCACCCGGACGCGCTCGCCGCCCGCCACCAGCTCCGCACCGTCGCCGACCCCCGCCTCGATGTACCCCATCACCCGGTCGAGTTGCTCCTCGCTGACGATCGCCCCCAGGCGGGTGGTCGGTGCCATCGGGTCGCCCACGGTGGCCTTGGCCGCCAAGCCCTTCAGCCCGTCGACCACCTCTTCGTGCACCGAGCCCTCGACGAGGATGCGGCTGCCCGCCGCGCAGACCTCGCCCTTGCCGTAGAAGACCCCCATCGAGGCACCCTTGACGGCCGCCCGCAGATCCGAGTCGGCGAAGACGATGTTGGGCGACTTGCCGCCGAGCTCGAGCGAGACCTTCTTGAGCGTGCCCGCCGCCTCGCGCATGATCGTGCGACCCACCTCGGTCGAGCCGGTGAAGGAGATGGCATCCACGCCGGGGTGCCTCACCAGCGCTGCGCCCGCCCGTTCGCCGTAGCCTGGCACGACGTTGAGCACGCCGGGCGGGAAGCCCGCCTCGGAGGCGAGCTCCCCCAGCCGGAGCGCCGTGAGCGGCGTCTGCTCGGCCGGCTTGAGCACCACCGTGTTCCCGCAGGCGAGCGCAGGCGCGACCTTCCAGGACGCCATCGAGAGGGGGAAGTTCCACGGGATGATCGCCCCCACCACCCCCACCGGCTCGCGCAGCGTGTAGTTGAGGTAGGGTCCGGGCACCGCAATGGTGTCGCCCTGGACCTTGTCCGCCGCCCCGGCGTAGTAGCGAAGGGTCTGCGCGACGCTCGGCACGTCGATCCGGCGCGCCTCGAAGTAGGGCTTGCCGTTGTCCTGCACCTCGAGCAGCCCCAGCTCGTCGGCGTGCTCGTCGACCAGGTCGGCGAGCCTCCAGAGGAGGAGGGAGCGCCTGTGCGGGCTGGCGCGCCTCCAGCTGCCGTCCCGAAGCGCCCCTCGGGCCGACCGCACCGCCCGGTCGATGTCGCGCTCGCCCGCCTCGGCGACCTCGGCGATCACCTCCTCGGTGGCGGGGTTCACCGAGGGGAAGGTCGCTCCGTCCTCGGCATCCGCCCACTCGCCACCTATCCAGAGGCGGGTGGGGGGCTGGACCCGCGGCGGTTCCGTCAACTGCCCGAGAATTCGGGCTTGCGCTTCTCGACGTAGGCGCTCAGTCCCTCGCGCGCGTCGTCGCTGGCGAAGAGCTGCTGCTGGAGCTCCCTCTCCAGGGCGAGGGCCGTCTCGAATGGGATCTCGGCCCCGCTCTGCACCGACCGCTTGATGAGCCCCACCGCCTTGGAGGCGCGACTCGGCGGACAGAAGCCACGGGCGTACTCGACCACCCTCTTCATGAAGTCGTCCAGGGTGTCGGTCTCCCAGACGTCGTTGACTATCCCGAGCTCCTCCGCCTCTTCGAATCCGAAGGTGCGCCCCGTCGTCATCATCTCGATCGAGCGCGACTTCCCGACCAGACGCGCGAGGCGCTGGGTGCCGCCGGTCCCGGGGAGCACGCCGAGGTTGACCTCCGGGAGGCCGCACATGCTCCGCCCGGCGCGCGCGATGCGCAGGTCGGCCGCCATCGCGATCTCGAGGCCCCCGCCCACGGTGTGGCCGTTCAGCGCCGCGATCGTCAGCTTCGGTGTCTGCTCCAGACGGTTCAGCGTCTCGTTGGCGTGGAGGCAGAAGCAGTACTTGAAGCCGGTGGTGACCTTGGCGAGCATCCCGATGTTGGCGCCCGCCGAGAAGAACTTCCCGCCCTGGCCGGTGAGCACGATCACATGGACGTCGTCGTCGAAGCGCGCCCTGAGGATCGCGTCGTCGAGCTGGCGCATCATCTCGTGGGTGTAGGTGTTTGCGGGCGGGTCGTCGAGGGTGACGACCGCTACCCCGCCACCGGCATCGGAGTAGCGTACGAGGGTCTTCTCGGTCATGAAGGGGTGGGTCCTGTGGGGGTGAGATGGCGGTCTTGGCTCCTTCCGAGCCGCTAAAGGTAACACGCGACCCTCCGTTAGATTCGCAACATGAGGAAGCGCCTAGAATCCTGCGGACGGGTTGCCGTCGCCCTCCTGGCCGCGGTCGTGGCCGCGGCGTGCGGCAATGCCACGACCGAGGTGGAGTCGGGGGTGGTGGCGGCTGGACTCGTGCCCGCGCTGAAGCTGTCGCACCCCCTGCCTACCCGGGCGGAACTTGCCCCCGGCACCCCGGCCGACTCCGCATCTGCCCACCGGCTGGTGCAATCCGCCCAGTCGGCCGTCGCCGAGGCAGAGGCGCTCTCCGCAACGCTGCCGGGCAGGCTCTCGGCGGCGGTCCGCGAGGCTGCGGTCAAGCTCGCGCGCGCCACCCAGGCGCTCTCGGTCGGCGACTGGAGCGCCGCAGCGCACGGGGCGCTCGGGGCAGCCGACGAGTTCCGCCGGGTGTCGCCCAGGAGCGTGGCGCTATCGCTAGTCGATGCGGCCTCCGCCGCCATACCGCCCGAGCCGGGAGTCGGCGCCGAGGAGCCGGTCAGCGTGAGCCGCGCCAGGCGGCTGGCATGGTGGGCGCGAGTCGCGATCGGGGCAGAATCGTACGAGCTCGCGATCCAGCGCGCCTACTATGCGTGTGTGCTGCTCGGGGTGGAACCAAACGGGTAGAGCGGGGTAGAGCGAGGTTGCCCGACCCGCGCTCTGTGGTTTACACTTAGGGTAGACTGGTGCGGTGCGGCGCGCACTGCGCCCCTGCCCCTTTGGGCGTGCAGGCGGCATCCCGGCCGCGGGGCACGGCGGGGGACGGGACACCGGAAAGGACATGCCGACATGAGGGGACGCATCCTCGGAACTCTGACCTTGGCGGCCATCGCGGCTCTCGCCGCCTGCGATCTTGCCCCGAATGCAGCTCAGCTTCCCACCCGTTTCGAAATCTCGCCCAACGACACGATCCTCAAGGAAGGGGACACGGCGCAGCTCCGACTGGTCTTCTACGACGAGGCCGACGAGCCAGTAGGGAAGCCCTCGTGGGTGCCGGTCACCTGGTACATCGAGGACGAACGCTTCAAGGAGGTGGTCACGGTGGCCGGGGACGGCCACCTGGTGGCAAACGACGGTGGCAAGCTGTACCTGGAGGCAATCGTCGCCGAGGAACTGAAGGCGGGCGTCCATCTGCGGATCAGTCCGGAACGCGTACGGATCACGGTGCCCCACCTCTACCTCAACCAGGCCAACCAGGACCCTGATGGCTCGGTTCCCCTGGTGGCGGGCCGCGATGCCCTGCTTCGGGCCTTTCTGATGGGGAACGGGCCGAGCTACTTCCAGCCGAGCGTCCGGGTGGAGTTCTACCAGGATGGCGAGGAGGTCTACACGACGACGATCGAGGCACCGGTGGAGGAGCTTCCCATCGATGTGGAACCCGGTCAGCGCGACAATTCGTACAATGCCGTAATTCCGGGACATGTCCTGCAGCCGGGGGTCGAGATGGTCATCGACATAGACCCGGAGGGGATGGTGCCGACAGCGGAGGGGAGCGTCACGCGGATACCCGAGTCGGGTAGGATGGTGCTCGACATCGTCGCGCTCAAGACCCACATCCAGACGCTAGTTCCCTACTACTTCACATGGCGGTCCGACGACGCCAACGACCTTCCCGACATGTGGCACGAGGAAGTGTCCGAGGACGCTTCGAACATGCGGACCCTCCGGAGCTGGCTGCCGATCGGAGACCTTGAGGCGAACAGCCACGAGGTGGTCTACTCGAGTATCTCGTTCCCCGGTGGGTGGGGCGACTGGCTCAACGAGAACGGGGCGCTCTGGCGGGACGAGGGCGAGATCGGCTACTACTATGGCGTCGCCAACCACCCCGGCGGAAACACCTGGGGCATTGCCTACCTTGGGAGGCCCCATGCGAGCGTCGGGAGAGCCCTCCACAGGACCTTCGTGCACGAGGTCGGCCACGACATGAGCCTCTTCCACGCGCCGTGCGGGGGGCCCGCCGGACCCGACCCCAACTACCCTCACAATGAAGCCGATATCGGGTATTGGGGGTGGGACCCCAGGGACTCCACCCTCGTCGATGCCTCCTTCAAAGACTTCATGGGCTACTGCCGTGGTAAGGACTGGGTGAGCGACTACCACTTCGAGCGGGCAATGGACTACAGGGTGCGGACGGAGGGCACGCAGGAGCGCCGAATTCTACCTCCCAAGGAGCAGACGCTGCTCCTATGGGGGACCGTCCACGAGGGGAGTGTCGAGCTCGATCCTGCCTTCCTGATCGACATGCACCCGACCGAGCCTCCCACAGGCGGCCCCTACACCCTGACGGGCCTTGGCCCCGAGGGCGAGGAGCGTTTCTCCTTCGGCTTCACGCCGATGCAGGTGGTGGACGGCGAGGGCGCAGGCTTCTTCTTTGCGCTCCCGTACGACGCGGAGAGAGACGGAACGCTGGAGCGGATCGTGATATCCGGCCCTGAGGGCGAGGACGCGCTGACTCCCGGCAGCGAGGACTTCATGGCGATAGTCCGCGATGGCGAGGGCGGCACGATTCGCGCCTTCCTGCGCGACTGGGACGGCAATCTGCCTGCGGGCATCGATGGTACCATCACGCCCTATGTGCACCTGAGCGACGGCATTCCGGGAGGGGTGCGGTAGTCGCGGCAACTTCGAGCCCCGGGAGCTGGGGCGACGGCGGTCGACCCGACCACAGGCCGGGTCGGCCGCCGTGCGTTTTGACGGCGGAAGGGAGGCCGTTAAGTGCTGGCAGCGGAGCCCGGGGCCGCCCCCCGCCGTGCGGGTCGCTTTGCTGCCCTCCTTCCGCTGGCGGCCTTCGCGGCGCTCTCGGCAGCCCCCGGGTGATTCACGCTACGACTTGAACGGCCGCCAACACGTGGCACCTTCCGAGCCGTTGCTGACGGACGCCCGCGCCCGCGCTGGGTCCTAACTCCGGGGTAACACAGACCATTGGGCAGTGCCGGAGCCGCTGGCGTGTTCCCGTTCGTGACATCATCGCCTTGGCCACGCGGGACGTAAGCCCCGGCCGCCGGGACGGGAACCGTCTGGGCGACCGGGGCATGCTGCTTCATCACGTAACCAGCGAGCGGGGATCTCTGCGATTCAAACCCGAATTTTGACGACTCTTAGCACCTCTTCGCGTAACACACTAGTAGGTCATCAAGGTTAGTTAGGAAACCAAAGTCAATTTTGATTTGTCTCAATTTCGAAATAATCCCGATTCTAGCCCGATTCGCATGAGTGTCAATTACCCTTGATCCCACGAGTGTTCCTACCAAGCTAGCGGTGCCTGAAGTCGTATCATATTCAAAAAAGGGAGCCCCACTATCTCCCCCGCCGTGTGTGACGTAAGCCTCTATGGCACAACGTATGTGCACATCATTCCGCTGGGTGTTGAAGTCGATGCAAGTATCCAGCACCGTCCCGTAAGTCCATCCTGTCGTTTGACCGACCTTGTCGAGGGTATCTCCAACTACGATGTTACTCTTGGTACTCACAATATGAATAACGGGATTGACCGTGTCAACAGCAATAACCGGATCTGGGCAGAGCCCACAGTTAGATCGTTTCTTAGTGCGACCAATCTCGCCGAGCGCTATTAGCCGAGGGGTTTGATGTTCGTCTCCGGGGAGAGTGTAGTCAGGTATGTAATATGTCTGTACTAGAGAGGCGTCAGAATGACATGTCTGCCATTTACCACCAATGCGGCAGGGATAAGCTAGTTTGTCTTTGACTTCTTGACCGACTCCGCGAGGAAAATAGTCATGTCCTGGATCTTCCCTCTCTGGTCCTCGCTCGTTGTCCGGTTGATTCCAATATCCGCTATCCAAAAAGAACGGATGCCAGGAGCAGTGAGAGGCCGCTACGAAATATGTATCAGCGAGTTGGACCGTCGGATTCTTCCGCATAACAGCAGCAGTGAAGCCCAACGTGCAGGGACCCTGCGTATGTTCGGCTTGGATCATGTACCCGCCGCGCAGCCTATCGTCCGGCACGGATATCACATCTTGAAGAGTGGGTTCCGACGATATGCGGGTACGAGACCGGGTGGATCGAGAGGTACCATACAGTTGCTGTACCGGCGACTCGTGCGCAAAGGACAACATCTGGATTGGTATCGCCAAGTCGATTGCAAGCTGCTCAACCCTGTCCCTTGCGGATGGATCCAATAGGCCAACCTTGATGCGGTTGTGCTGTTCATCGACCGACAGGCTCTGGACCCCTGGAATGCCGAATACCTCCGGGCGGATGCGTGCACGGTACCGCGCCAGCTCGAGAAACGAGTATTCGAAGGTGCGATGCACCGCGTTCAGAGCAAGTCCGCCATCGGCCGCCGTCTGGGGACGGCCAAGTTCGGTAGCGACCGCCGTCAGGACGGTCTGGCGAAGAGCGGCGGCCTCCCTGGCATCTGTAGACGTAGATGCGACCACTAGGCGATCGGTGCCCGGCTCGAAGAACATGCCAGCGAACGAAGGATGCTGCCGGGCTAGGGCGAGCATGTGGGGATCTTCGCCGAGATCGTCGTCCGCCGGATGCTCGCCGTACGGAAGATTCGCCGGATCATGGCTCGGTGCCCTTGGCGAGACCTCGGGCTCAATGCACCCCGCGATCAGGAGTACGAGTGGTAAACCAGCGTTTCGAGGGGAGAGAACGGTACGTCTCATCTTGCGCGTCCACGCAGAGAGTGAGTGGCAAGAGGCGGACAGTCCGCCCCCGCCTTGCGGCGAAGAATGGGGTGGGACGTGGGGTCGCGCAAGCGGAAGATGTCCCGGAGAGTCCATTCACAGGAATGCCTTGGGAGAGTCGTTCCACGGGGTGCCGAGGTTGCCCGACCCGCGCTCCGTGGTTTACACTTGGAGTGGACTGGCGCGGTTCGGCAGGCACTGCGCCCCACCCCCTGGGCGTGCGTGCGGCATCCCGGCCGCGGGGCACGGCGGGGGACTAGGACACCGGAAAGGACATACCGACATGAGGGGACGCATCCTCGGAACTCTGACCTTGGCGGCCGTCGCGGCTCTCGCCGCCTGCGATCTTGCCCCGAATGCAGCTCAGCTTCCCACCCGTTTCGAAATCTCGCCGAACGACACGATCCTCAAGGAAGGGGACACGGCGCAGCTCCGACTGCTCTTCTACGACGCGGCCGACGAGCCGATAGGGAAGCCCTCGTGGGTGCCGGTCGCCTGGTACATCGAGGACGAACGCTTCAAGGAAGTGGTCACGGTGACCGACGACGGCCAGCTGGTGGCAAACGCCGGTGGCAAGCTGTTCCTGGAGGCCATCGTCGCCGAGGAACTAAAGGCGGGCGTGCAGCTGCGGATCAGTCCGGAGCGCGTACTGTTTTCGGTGCCCTCCCTCTACCTCAACCAGGCCAACCAGGATCCTGATGGCTCGGTTCCCCTGGTGGCGGGCCGCGATGCCCTGCTTCGGGTCTTTCTGATGGGGAACGGGCCGAGCTATTTCCAGCCGAGCGTCCGGGTGGAGTTCTACCAGGGCGGCGAGGAGGTCTACACGACGACGATCGAGGCGCCGGTGGAGGAGCTTCCCGTTGATGTGGAGCCCGGTCGGCGCGACAATTCGTACAATGCCGTAATTCCTGGGCGTGTCCTGCAGCCGGGAGTCGAGATGGTCATCGACATAGACCCGGAGGGCATGGTGCCGACGGCGGAGGGGAGCGTCACGCGGATACCGGAGTCGGGCAGGATGGCGCTCGACATCGTTGCGCTCAAGACCCACATTCAGACGCTGGTTCCCTATTACTTCACCTGGCGGTCCGACGACGATAACGAGCTCCCCGGCATGTGGCACGACGAAGTGTCCGAGGACGCCTCGAACATGGTGCTCCTCCGGAGCTGGCTGCCGATCCAGGATATGGAGGCGGTCGGCCACGAGGTGGTCTACTCGAGTATCTCGTTCCCCGGTGGGTGGCTCAGCTGGCGCAACGAGAATAGGGTGCTCTGGCGTGACGAGGGCGAGATCGGCTACTACTATGGCGTCGCCAGCTCACCCGGTGGAAGCATTTTGGGCATTGCCTACATTGGATACCCCCACGCGAGCGTCGGGGTTCCTGTCGGTTGGGTCTTCGTGCACGAAACCGGCCACACGATGAGCCTCTTCCACGCGCCGTGCCCTCTCCCTGGCGAAGGCAACGCACCCGGAGGACCTGACCCCAACTACCCCTACCGCCGGGCCTCTATTGGGCAATGGGGGTGGGACCCCAGGGGTGACATCCTGGTTGACCCCTCGGCGCACCAGGACTTCATGAGCTACTGCGGTTCGCGTTGGGTGAGCGACTACCACTTCGAGCGGGCCATGAACTACAGGGTGCAGACGGAGGGCACGCAGGAGCGTCCACTGCTTCCTCCCAAGGAGCAGACGCTGCTCCTATGGGGGACCGTACACGAGGGGAGCGTCGAGCTTGACCCTGCCTTCCTGATCGATATGCACCCGACCGAGCTTCCCACAGGTGGCCCCTACACCCTGACGGGCCTTGGACCCAACGGCGAGGAGCGCTTCTCCTTCGACTTCACCCCGATGCAGGCGGTGGACGGCGAGGGGGCTACCTTCCTCTTTGCGCTGCCGTACGACGCGGAGAGCGACGGGACGCTGGAGCGGATCGTGATATCCGGCCCTGAGGGCGAGGACGCGCTGACTCCCGGCAGCGAGGACTTCATGGCGATAGTCCGCGATGGCGAGGGCGGCACGATTCGCGCCTTCCTGCGCGACTGGGACGGCAATCTGCCTGCGGGCATCGATGGTACCATCACGCCCTATGTGCACCTGAGCGACGGCATTCCGGGAGGGGTGCGGTAGTCGCGGCAACTTCGAGCCCCTCGGGAGCTGGGGCGACGGCGGCCGACTCGACCGCAGGCCGGGTCGGCCGCTGTGCCTTTGTTGCAGCCGCCGGGGCGGGAGCCGCCCAGGCGACCGGGGCCTGCCATCTCGCCACTTAGCAAGCGGAGGAGCTCTGCAAGTCAATTCACATCCGCATTTACATCGGCACTTCGCAGGGCTCCACGTAATCGCAGACAAGTAGAAACTCACCAAGGTCAGTCTTGATCTTTCCCCAGTTCGAAATCCAACCGGTTCTGAAAAGCCTCTCAGTCCGATTGGGCTGTTCTTCTCCTCCCCAGAGTATTCCTACAAGGTTAGCTGTGCCCTCCGTAGAGTCAATAGAACCCGCGTATTGAAAGACGGGCGACCCACTGTCTCCCCCGCCGACTGCAAAGCGGATCTGCCCCGAGCACAGTATCCACGTCCCGCCAGTTTGCCTCTTGTCCTCGCAAGTTTCCTCGACATTGCCATAGGTCCACCCTGTCCTCTGTCCGACTTTGTCGAGCTCTTCTCCATCTACGATCATACTTCTAGTTCCCACGATGCTAATGACGGGATTGACCGTGTCGATGGTGATCGGAGCTTCGGAGGAAGAGCAGTTAGATCGTTCCGTGGTGCGACCGATCTCGCCTAGCGCTATCCGCCGAGGCATTGGAGGATCAGCTATGTCCGTTACGTATGTGCTTACTAAAGTGGCGTCAGAATGTCGACAGGAGCGCAAGCCCTCATTTCTAATGTAGCAGAAATGAACCTCTGGGTCCCTAACCTCTTGACCGACTCCGCGGGGACCTTCGGGAGGCTCCGGCACTGGTCTTGGCAGTGTGTCCGGCTGATGCCAGTATCCGGTGTCCAGAGAAAATCGGACCTTAGAGCAATGAGAGGCCGATACAAAATATGTAGGAACCACTATCATCCCCTCCACATACACGTCAGCAGCGGTGAAGCCCAAGGTGCAGGTACCCGTACCTTCGGCTTGGACCATATATCCGCCGCGCAGCCTATCGTCCGGCGCGGATATCACACCGCGAAGAGTGGGTCCTGACGACATTGCGGGACGAGACAGAGTCGATCGTGAGGTGCCAACCAAAGGCACCGCCGGCGACTCATGCGCAAATGACAACATCTGGATTGGTATTGCCAGGTTGGTCGCAAGCTGCTCAACCCTGTCCCTTGCGGATGGATCCAATAGGCCAATCTTGATGCGATTGTGCTGCTCGTCGACCGACAGGCTCTGAACGCCTGGAATACCGAATACCTGCGGGCGGATGCGTGCACGGTGCCGTGCCAGCTCGAGAAACGAGTATTCGAAGGTGCGTTGCACCGCGTTCAGGGCAAGTCCGCCATCGGCCGCCGTCTGGGGATGGCCAAGTTCGGTAGAGACCACAGTCAGGACGGTCTGGCGAACAGCGGCGGCGTCGCTGGCATCTGTAGGCGTAGATGCGACCACCAGGCGACCGGTGCCCGGCTCGAAGAACATGCCAGCGAACTAAGGGTGCTGCCGGGCTAGGGCGAGCATGTGGGGATCTTCGCCGAGATCGTCGTCCGCTGGATGCTCGCCGTACGGAAGACTCGCGGGGTCAGGGCTCGGAGCCCTTGGCGAGATCTCGGGCTCCACGCACCCCGCGATCAGGAGGCAGAGTGGTAAACAAGCGTTTCGAGGGGAGAGAATAGTTAAGTCTCGTCGTGCGCCTCCACGCAGAGAGTGAGTGGCGGAGGCGGACGGTCCGCCCCTGCCTCGCGGCGAAGAACGGGGTGGGAGGTGGGGTCGCGCAAGCGGAAAGATGTCCCCAAATGCGACTCCGCTCGGTACCGCACAGCTGGCAAGGGCAACCCTCACCAGCCCCCGAACACCACCCGCCCGGTCGGAGAATCCGCTATGATAGGGGTCGCCAGCTGGGGCGGGAAGTCGCGGCGGCGGCAAGATGGGAGTCCACTTGTGACGACAATTCTGCCTTCTGCGTTTCGGCACACTCCTAACCCGACGGCGGCCATGTCAGCGCTCCTGGTCCTGGCTGCCACCTCGGCGGCCCCCGCCGCCGCGCAGCTCCAGGTGGTGCGAGTCCCCGTGAGTGGAACGGTGGAGATGGGCCTGGCACCATTCATCGAGCGAGTCCTCGAGGAGGCTGCCGACGAGGGGGCCGACGCGGTCGTCCTGGACATCGAGACCCAGGGGGGGCGGGTGGACGCGGCGCTCCGGATAACGAGCGCCGTGAGTCGTTCGACCGTCCCCGTGTACTCCTTCGTGAACATGTACGCCTACTCCGCCGGGGCGATGATCGCCCTCTCGGCCGAGCGCGTGGTGATGCGCAAAGGGGCTGTCATGGGAGCGGCCACCCCGGTGGACGGGAGCGGCGAGAAGGCGTCCGAGAAGATGGTCTCGGCGATGAGGGCGCAGATGCGGGCGCTGACGGAGGCTCGCGGCCTCGACCCGGCCGTGGCGGAGGCGATGGTCGACGAGGAGATCGCGGTGGCGGGGCTTGTTGAGGAGGGCAAGCTGCTGACGCTGACCACCCAGGAGGCGGTGGCGATCGACTACGCGGTGGAGTCGGCGGACTGGGAGGGCGCGCTCGAGGTGCTGGGACTGGCCGGGGCCGAGGTCGCATCGGCGGAGGTCAACTGGGCCGAGCGCATGGTGCGCTTCTTCACCAATCCGGTCGTCGCGCCGCTCCTCCTCTCCCTGGGCTTCCTGGGTCTGCTCTTCGAGATCAAGAGTCCCGGCTTCGGGATCCCGGGCTCCGTGGGCCTCGCCGCGCTGGCCCTTTTCTTCGGTGCCCACCAGCTGGTGGGGCTCGCTGGGGCTATGGACGTGATCCTCGTCGTCGCGGGGGTGATCCTGGTACTCGTCGAGGTTCTGGTGGTGCCGGGATTTGGGGTCTTCGGGATCGCGGGGGTGGTGGCGCTCGTGACGGGGCTCGTCACCGCGCAGCTCGGGAGATTCCCGACCGGAAGCGACATCGTGCAGGCTCTCACGGTGATCCTCGCAGCTATCTTGTTGGTGACGATGACTGCATGGTCCCTCCTACGCTCCCTGCCGAACAGCTGGCGGCTGCGCCGAAGCGGCGTCATCCTGGGCGAGTCCACCGACCGGGAAGAGGGGTACACCTCGGCGGAGGTGCGCTCCGAGCTAGTGGGCGAGGTGGGCGTCGCGATGACCGACCTGCGTCCGGCGGGCGTCGGAATCTTCGGCGAGGAGCGCGTCGACGTGGTCTCCGAGAGCGAGTGGATCCGCGAGGGGACGCCGATCCGCGTGCTCGCAGCCGAGGGGTACCGCCACGTCGTCCGTCCCGAGGGTGCCCAGTCGGGGGGGCAGGAGGAGTGATCTCCCGGCCGCGTGGCCTTCGCCGTAGCTCGGACGTGGCAACCCGCGGACAAACCTCGCACAGGAGGAGCGGCGGTAGATCCGTGCAGGGCCGCTCCACTCAGCGCTAGCAGCCCGTGGAAAAACCTCCCACGGCATTCGAGCAGCGCTGCATCCGCGCTGGACCGCTTCGCTCGTCTCCCCACACTAGTAATGCAGGGAATAGCCTGCCAGCCGCCAGTCAGAAGACCATTAACCGAACAGCGTAAAGGACACCGACCGTGGACCCGATGACAACCACCCTGCTACTCCTCTTCCTGGCCTTTCTTGGCGTTGTCCTGCTCCTCTGGGCAGTGCCGGTTCGCCTCTGGATCGAGGCCGTGTCCTCCCGTGTGCGGCTCGGCCTGGGCACGCTCATCGGGATGAGGCTGCGCAAGGTCAGCCCCCCGGCGGTGGTACGCCCCCTGATCGCGTCGACCAAGGCGGGGCTGCCGCTCGACGTGGCCCACCTGGAGGCCCACTATCTGGCCGGAGGCGACGTGCACCGCGTGGTGCGGGCGCTGATCAGCGCCGACAAGGCGACCATCGACCTGCCCTTCCAGCGGGCCGCGGCCATCGATCTGGCTGGTCGCGACGTCTTCGAGGCCGTGCAGGTGTCGGTGAACCCCAAGGTCGTGCAGACGCCCAGGGTGGCCGCGATGGCCAAGGACGGGATCCAGCTGATCGCGGTGGCGCGGGTCACCGTGAGGGCGAACATCAACCGCCTGGTGGGCGGCGCCGGCGAGGAGACGATCCTGGCGCGCGTCGGCGAGGGGATCGTCTCGACGATCGGCTCCGCCGACACCCACAAGGGCGTCCTGGAGAACCCGGACGCGATTTCCAAGACAGTGCTCCAGAAGGGCCTCGATTCCGGGACGGCCTTCGAGATCCTCTCGATCGATATCGCCGATGTGGACGTGGGGAAGAACATCGGTGCCGAGCTGCAGACCGATCAGGCCGAGGCCGACAAGCGCATCGCGCAGGCACAGGCCGAGAAGCGCCGGGCGATGGCGACGGCGAGGGAGCAGGAGATGAAGGCGCGCGTGGAGGAGATGCGCGCCGAGGTGATCGCCGCGGAGGCGCAGATCCCGCTCGCGATGGCCGACGCCTTCCGGAGCGGGAACATGGGGATCATGGACTACGTGCGGTATCGCAACATCGAGTCCGACACCCAGATGCGGAAGGCGATCGCCGAGGGCGAGCCCGACGAGTCCGGGCCCCCGAGCTGAGGGAGGCCGCCGCTGCGCACCGCCCTTCCGCGTACGCCCGCGTCTGAGCCTCCGGCTAGCTAGTAGATAGCTGACATGGATCTGCGCTTCCTCGCCGTCATCTTCCTGGTCATCGCGATCATGGAGGCGATCGGCAAGCTCCTGAAGAGGGCCCGTCTGGCCGAAGCGGAGGAGGAGCAGGAACAGGAACCGCCGAGGCCGCGCGATCCGCTGGCGGAGGTCTTCCGCGACCTGCGCCTGGGCCAGCTCGGCGACGATGTGGTGAAGCCCGCGGGCCAGATCGTGCGCGAGGCCCTTTCGAAGGCCGTCCCGGCCGAGGACGACGCCGATGCCGCACCGATCGCGGCCGGGAAGGTGGACGCGCCCGACGACGTGCCGCCGGAGCCCCCCCCTGGGGAGCCCCGCCGCCAGCCGGAGCACGACCCCGCGATGGTGCCCTCGCCGCAGGGGTCTCGCCCGACAGCCCCGCCCACGAGTCCGCCGCCCGCGCCCGCTCCTGCCGCGGCGGCTCGCCAGCGCACACCGCGCCACGAGCCGGTCCCGGCCCTCGCGGCGCTCCGGCGTCGGGCGGGGAGCGACGGGATCGCCACTGCGCCGACCCCTCGGAGTCCGCGGGCGCGGCCATGGGAAGGGGCGGTCGCAGCCTACACCTCGCCTGCGACGCTCAGGCACCTCGTGGTCGCACGCGAGGTGCTGGGGCCGCCGGTGGCGCTCCGGACCGACCAGGACCCAGTGGAGCGATAGGCCGGAGCGGAAGGCGCCAAAGCGGGACCGCGCCAGTGGTCCAGAGATTGGCCGGGCGACATCCCCGCAACTTATGCGGAATCCGCACTAGTTCATTGCCGACCGACGTCCGCGGGGTGCGGATCGTCTGCCGCGTAGGTAGGGGCGCGTAGGTGGGGGTAGGTGCGGGAGGTCAGGCAGGGCTCGGCGGTCCTGCTGGCGCCGCGAGCTCCCGAAGCACCGTGTGCAGGATGCCGCCGTTCCTGTAGTACTCGACATCGACCTCGGAGTCGAGGCGGGCCGTGACGCGGAATTCCGCCACCGATCCGTCGCCTCGAGTCGCGCGGACGGCCAGCTCCTGACCGGGCTCCAGCCCCTCCGATATGCCGGCAACGTCGTACTCCTCGTATCCGGTCAGGCCGAGGTGCCGGGCGCCCTGCCCCTCGGCGAACTGGAGCGGGAGCACGCCCATCCCGACCAGGTTCGAGCGGTGGATCCGCTCGTAGCTCTCGGCGATCACGGCTCTGACGCCGAGCAGGTAGGTTCCCTTCGCCGCCCAGTCGCGCGAGCTCCCCGTCCCGTACTCCCGCCCGGCGATCACCACCAGCGGGGTGCCCGAGGCCCGGTAGCGCTCGCTGGCCTGGAAGATCGTCGTCTCCTCGCCGCTTGGCAGATGCACCGTGTAGCCGCCCTCGCGGCCATCGAGCATCAGGTTGCGAAGCCGCACATTGCCGAAGGTGCCGCGCATCATCACCTCGTGGTTGCCGCGCCGGGAGCCGAAGGTGTTGAAGCGGATCGGCGGCACCCCGTTCGCCTGGAGCCACCGTCCGGCGGGCTCTCCCGGCGGGATCGCGCCAGCGGGCGAGATGTGGTCCGTCGTCACCGTGTGTCCCAGGAGCGCCAGGGCACGGGCTCCCCGGATGTCGGCAAGCGGGGGCGGCTCGGAGGTCATCTCCTCGAAGAAGGGCGGGTTGCGGATGTATGTGGAGCTCGGGTCCCACTCGTACAGGCTGGCCTCGTCGGGGAGCGGGAGCGCCCGCCAGTGCGAGTCGCCGTCGAAGACCCGGGCGTAGCGCTCGCTGAACATCCGCGGCTTCAGCGCCTCGGCCACCGTGTCCCGGATCTCCCCCGCCGAGGGCCAGATATCGGCCAGGAGGACGGGCCGCCCCTCGGCCGTCCGACCCAGCGGCTCGCCTCCCAGGTCGATGTCGACGCGCCCGGCGAGCGCGAAGGCGACCACCAGCATCGGCGAGGCCAGGTAGTTGGCTCGCACCAGCGAGTGGATGCGGGCCTCGTAGTTGCGATTCCCCGAGAGGACCGAGGCCACCACCAGCCCGTGCTCGGAGACCGCGTCGGCGATGGGTCCCGGGAGGGGGCCGCTATTCCCGATGCAGGTTGTGCAGCCATACCCGACGAGGTGGAAGCGAAGCTCCTCCAGGTAGGGGGTCAGCCCGGCGGCGTCCAGATAGTCGGTCACGACCTGCGAGCCCGGCGCCAGACTCGTCTTCACCCAGGGGGGGACCTCGAGGCCCAGGGCGCGCGCCCTCCTCGCCATCAGCCCGGCGCCGACCATCACCGTCGGATTCGAAGTGTTCGTGCAGCTCGTGATCGCCGCCACCACCACGGTGCCGTCGGAGATCTCGCAGCCACGGCCCTCGATCTCGACGGCGACGGTGCGCCGGTTCGGTGGGGCGCCCCCAGCGGCGGCGGAGCTGCCATTCAGCGAGAACCCCGACGGAACCAGCGCTGGCAGGTCGCGCCCGAAGGCGCCCTTCAGCTCGCCCAGGTCGATCCGGTCCTGCGGACGCTTCGGCCCGGCCACGCTCGGCTCGACCGTCCCCAGATCCAGCTCCAACGTCGAGGTGTACTCCGGGTCGGGCGTCTCGTCGGTGCGGAAGAGTCCCTGCTCCTTGCAGACGCGCTCGACCCGTTCCACCTCCTCGGTGCTTCGCCCGGTGCCCCGCAGGTAGGCAAGCGTCTCGTCGTCCACCGGAAAGAACCCGACCGTCGCCCCGTACTCGGGCGACATGTTGGCCAGCGTGGCCTTGTCGGGGAGCGCCAGGCCGGAGAGTCCCGCGCCGTAGTACTCGACGAAGCTGCCCACCACACCGTGCTCCCGGAGGAGCTCCGTCACCCGGAGCACCAGATCGGTCGCGGTGGCGCCCTCCCCAAGCGCGCCCACGAGCTTCACACCCACCACCTCGGGGAGGAGCATGTAGTAGGGCTGGCCAAGGAGCACCGCCTCGGCCTCGATCCCGCCGACCCCCCACCCGAGCACGCCCAGTCCGTTGACCATCGTGGTGTGCGAGTCCGTGCCGACCAGAGTGTCGGGGAAGGCCAGCCACCTCCCGCCGTGCTCGCGCCGATGGACCACCGAGGCGAGGTACTCCAGGTTGACCTGGTGCACGATCCCGGTCCCGGGGGGCACGACGTTGTAGTTCGCGAAGGCCTCCTGCGCCCAGCGGAGGAGCGAGTAGCGCTCCCGGTTGCGCTCGTACTCGTGGGCGACGTTTCGCTCGAAGGCGTGGGCGCTCCCGAAGTGGTCGACCTGCACGGAGTGGTCGATCACAAGGTCGGCGGGGACCTGGGGGTTGATGCGCATCGGGTCGCCCCCCATCGCGCGAATGCCGTCCCGCATCGACGCCAGATCCACGATCGCCGGCACGCCGGTGAAGTCCTGCAGGAGGACCCTGGAGGGCATGAAGGGGAGGTCGGCCCCGGCGCGGGTCGGACTCCAGGCGGCGGCGGCGGCGACATCTCCCGCCTGCACCCGCTCGCTGGTGCCCGCTCCCCGGAGGACGTTCTCGAGGAGGATGCGGATCGAGAAGGGGAGGCGGTCCAGAGTGCAGAGCCCGTCGCGCTCGAGGGCGGCGATCCGGAAGAGCGAGGTCTGCCCCTCCGGGAGGTCGATCGTGGCGAGAGCGCCGAAGGGGTCGCGTATCTGGTCTGACATGGCGGGGTGCTGGGGGCGGTGGCGGGACGGCTCAGTGAAGGTAGCGCCTACCGGTCCGTGGATAGGCTCGCCCAGGGGGAGGTTTGCCCATGGGCTGCTAGTGCCGGTCTCTTCACCTTGGCAACCTACCACGGTAGAATGAACTTCCAACCCAGCAGTCCGTGGATAATCTCGCCCGAGCACCGAGAGGGGTGCTGCGCCGGCGGTCCGTGGACAGGCCCGGACGAGCACCGAGACCGGCGAAGCGGCCGAGGTGGCGGAATCGGTAGACGCGAAGGTCTCAAAAACCTTTGCCCTTGCGGGCGTGAGGGTTCGAGTCCCTCCCTCGGCACTGGCTCGCCGGAATACCCACCTACAGGAGGAGGGCGATGAACAGGCGGATGATTGGGGCGGGGGTGCTGGTGCTAGGGGGCGCGTTGGCGACGATGTCGCCCGGACTTTCCGAACCGGCGACGGTGGCGGAGCTGCACGTCTACAAGTCGCCGACGTGCGGCTGCTGCGCGAAGTGGGTCGACCACGTCAGGGCCGCGGGATTCGTGGTGACGGTCGAAGACCTGGACGACCTGGGGCCGGTCAAGGAGCGGCTGGGGGTGCCGCGTCGTCTCGCCTCCTGTCACACGGCGGTCGTGGGCGACTACATCGTCGAGGGCCATGTCCCCGCCGAGGTGATCGCCAGCTTCCTCGAGGAGGCGCCGGCGGTGCGCGGGATCGCAGTGCCGGGGATGCCGATCGGGTCGCCGGGGATGGAGGGCCCGCGTCCGCAGCGCTACGAGGTGATCGCCTTCGACGGTCACGGGAACCACACCGTATACGAGACCGTGGACCCCAGCAGTCCGTAGATAATCTCGCGCGAGTCTCGCGCGAGCACCGAGAGCGGCGAAGCGCCCGCTGGCAAGGCGCGACGAAGGTTTGTCCACGGGCTGCTAGGGTAGGTAGTCCCCGTCAGGGGCGTGCGCCCTTACACCGCCGAGCCCGTTATCTGGATCGTGCGCCCTTCACCGCCGAGCCCGTTATCTAGATACTTTATAGGTAGGTAGCGCCTGCCCCGGGCCGCGCAGCTATGCGCAGGCATCGACCCGCCGAGCCCGCGGCCGTCCCAGAGTACGCCGAATAGCTGGAGAACGGATGTCCCCCACAGACCCCCGCGACACCCTGACGATCACCGACAACCGCACCGGACGCCGGTACGAAGTGGACATCCTGGACGGCGATGTTGTGCGAGCGATCGACCTGCGGCAGATCCGGGTCAACGACGGCGACTTCGGGATGATGACGTACGATCCCGGCTTCACCAACACCGCCTTCACGACGAGCCGGATTACCGACGTCAAGGGTGGCCAGGGGGTGCTCGAGTACCGGGGCTACCCGATCGAGCAGCTGGCCGAGAAGTCGACCTTCCTGGAGGTCTGCTCCCTCATTCTGGACGGAGAGCTCCCGACCCGCGCCGAGCTCGACGACTTCGTCGGCCGGGTTACGCGCCACACCTATGTGCACAAGAATCTGCTCACCATCCTGCAGGGCTTTCGGTACGACGCGCACGCCATGGGGATGATGATCTCGACCGTGGCGGCGCTCTCGACCTTCTATCCGCGGGCCAAGCGCGTGGACGACCCCGAGGTGCGGCGTGCGCAGATCGTCCGGCTGATCGCCAAGATGCCGACGCTGGCGGCCTTCGCCTACAGGCACCACAGGGGGCTGCCGTACGTCTACCCCGACAACGGGCTGTCGTACACCGAGAACTTCCTGAACATGCTCTTTAGGATCGGTGGCGGCGACTACACCCCTCCGCCCGCGCTGACGCGTGCGCTGGACATCCTCTTCATCCTGCACGCCGATCACGAGCAGAACTGCTCCACCACGGCCATGCGCGTCATCGGGTCGTCGCGCGTGGACCCCTACTCGGCGATCGCAGGGGCGATGGCGGCGCTCTACGGACCGCTCCACGGGGGTGCCAACGAGGCCGTTCTCAGGATGCTCGTGGAGATCGGGAGCACCGACAACATCCCCGCCTTTATGGAGACCGTGCGGCGGGGCGAGCGGAGGCTGATGGGCTTCGGCCACCGCGTCTACAAGGCCTACGACCCCAGGGCCACGATCATCAAGCGGGCCGCCGAAGACGTCTTCGCCGTCACCGGGCGCAACCCGCTCCTCGACATCGCACTGGAGCTGGAGAAGATCGCGCTCCAGGAGGAGTACTTCGTCAAACGCAACCTCTACCCGAATGTGGACTTCTATTCCGGCCTCATCTACCAGGCGATGGGATTCCCGGTCGAGCTCTTCCCGGTCCTCTTCGCGATCCCGCGCACGGTCGGATGGCTGGCGCAGTGGGAGGAGATGATCCAGGACCGCGAGCAGAAGATCGCCCGGCCCCGACAGGTCTTCCGAGGGAATCCGCGCCGGGACTTCGTGGAGATTGACGCACGCGGTTGACAGTTGGGTCGGGGCTTCCCCGAGGAGATAGGTTCAGCTAGTGCGGCCCGTTCGCCGCTCCCCCTGGCTCCCCCGCGCAATGGCCGCGGTGGTCGCCGCGGCATCGGTCATCTCGCTCGGCTGCTTCGCGATCGCCGCCCGCGGCGAGAACCCACTCGCCCAAGAGGCCCACACCGAGCGTCGCGAGATCGAGCTCCTGGTCCGCAACCAGAACTTCAACCAGGCCACCGTCTACGCCACCGCCTCCGGAGGGAGCAGCCGCAGGATCGGGGTGGTGGGCGGCCACAGCCAGGCCACCCTAAAGTTCGACTGGCCCTTCTCGTACATCCGGCTCCGGATCAGGTTCCTGGCGGGCGACGAGGTGGTCACCGAGACGATGTCGGTCTTCCCAGGCGAGGTGCTGGAGCTGGTGATCGGCTGAGCGCGCCGAGGCTGGCATCCCGATAGGTTGCGGCAGGAGCCGGCAGGAGCGGCGCTTCCGTGCCGGACCGCTTCGCTCGCCTCCCCGCAGTGGGCAGTGTAATGTATGCTTTACAATATGTAATCTATGGTTTACAGCCCGGCGCTTCGCCGCTCTCGGTGCTCGCGCGAGACTATCCGCGGGTCGCCAGGATCGTGTAGAGGATATTCTCTTCGTCGAAGGCCTGGGCGAGCTCGTCGGCGCGGTCTGCGGATGTGCGAAGCGCCACGCCGCAGCGCGCCCCTCCGTCCGGAGGCGCGGGGACCACTTCGGCAGCGATCGACCGGTCGCGGGCCACATCCTCGGCCCACATGGCGTGGTGGGTGGTCTCGAATACGAAGGTGCGGGTCTGATTTTCTTCCGTCATGCTCGTCGGGGCTCGGGTTGGCTGTTGAGTTGCTACCGGTCGCAGAGGCTGGTGGGCTCGGTGCCCGGCAGATAGAGCTCCTGGTAGGCGTCCTCGGGCGGACACCACCGCGACGCCAGCAGCCCTGTGCGGTTGTCGACCCGGCGAGTCACGAGACCCTCGGGAATGGCCCAGGGGTCGGGGGTGGCGAGCAGGGGATCCGCCTCGTCGTAGACGCGCTTCATGAACCTTCCCCACACAGGCGCGGCAAGGCCGCCCCCGGTGGCGCGGGCGACGATCGGCAGGGGCGTGTCCATCCCGAACCAGACGCCTGCGGCCAGGTTGGGCGTGAATCCCATGAACCAAACGTTGCGGCCCTCGTTGGTGGTGCCGGTCTTGCCCGCCGCGGGCACGCGGTTCGGCAGGCCCGCGACCACCCTGACCGCATGGTGGCCGGTACCGGTGGCAACCACATCCTCCAGGAGCGAGACGGTGAGTCTCGCCACCAGTGGGTCCAGGGCGCGAACGCTCACGCGCGCGGGCTCCCAGAGTACCTCCCCCTCGGCGCTCTCGACCCTTGCGATGGGGAAGGGCCGCACCCTCACTCCCAGGTTGGCGAAGGTCGAGTAGGCCTCCAGCATTTCGACTGGTATGACCTCGGCCGCTCCGATCGCGGTGGAGGGGTAGCGCTCGACCTCGGTGCGAATGCCGAGCCGGCGGGCCATCTGCGCCACCGACTCCATGCCGACCTGCATGCCGAGCTTGATCGCCACCATGTTGATCGAATTGGCGAGCGCACGGCGAATCGTGACGGGACCCAGGAACTCTTCCTCGTAGTTGGTGGGGGCCCAGATCGAGCCGTCCACCTGGTCGAGCACGACCGGGCCGTCCAGAATTATCTCCGAGGCCGGGATGCCGCTCGCCAGCGCGGCTGCGTAGACGAAGGGCTTGAAGGAGGATCCGGCCTGTCGCGTCGCCGAAATGGCCCGATTGAACTTCGAGTGCCTGTGGTCGCGTCCCCCCAGCATCGCCCGCACCTCGCCGGTGGCGGGGTCGGACGCGATGAACATCCCCTGCACATAGGGGATCTCGGGCAGGTCGGGGCCAGCGTCCAGCTGCGCGACCTCCTCGTAGGTGGGGTGCTGGAACCCGGGGCGCTCCTCGATGCTTCGCCAGCCGGCCTCCATCGCCTCCTGCGCGGCGGCCTGCATGCCGAGATCCAGCGTGGTGTAGACTCTGAGGCCGTGCGTGTAGAGCATCCCTCCGAAGCGGTCGTCGAGTATGCTGCGCACCCACTCCACGAAGTACGGCGCGCGCACCGTGACGCTGCGGGCGCGCTCCAGCGGGACCGGCTCGGCCTGCCAGAGCGCGGCCTCCTCGGGCGTGAGGTACCCCTCCCGCTCCATGAGGTCCAGCACGAGGTCGCGGCGCGCGAGAGCGGCGTCCGGGTTGTTCAGGGGACTGTACCGCTCGGGGTAGTTCGCAATCGCCGCGAGGAGCGCCGCTTCGGCTGGGTTCATGTCGATCGCGTTCTTGCCGAAGTAGTTCCGCGAGGCGGTCTGCAGCCCGTACCAGCCGTGCGCGTACACGATCTGGTTCATGTACGCCTCGATGATCTGGTCCTTCGAGTACGCCCTCTCGATGGCGAGCGCCACCTGCCACTCCTTGAGCTTGCGGACAACCCGCTTCTCGAAGCCGATCCGGTCGGTGAACATGTTGCGGGCCAGCTGCTGGGTGATCGTGCTGCCCCCGGCGCCGGAGAGGGACCGGGTCCTGGCCGCCTCCAGGACCGCACGGGCGATCCCCCGCCAGTCGAGCCCGTTGTGCGAGTAGAAGCGCCGGTCCTCGGTGGCTATGAACGCCTGCGGCACGTACTCCGGAAGGCTCACGAGCGAGACGGGAGTACGCCGCTCCAGCCCGATTTCCTGCACCAGCACCGAGTCGCGCGCGTAGATCTTGCTCGTCTGCTGCGGCTCGTAGGTGTAGATCTGGGCGATCGACGGGCAGTCGACGCAGAGGTTCCGCCACGCGCCGAGCGCGAACCCCAGCCCCCCGCCCCCGAGGAGGAGCCCGGCGAGCCAACCGAGGCGGAGGACCCGGGACGCGAACGATCTTTGCAAGCCGCCTGCCGCCACCTCGCTACCTCTCCAAAGATGGGGTTTCTCCGCGCACACCCGCACCGCCATCCGGAAAATACCACCTTGACAGCCGGGCCGCCGCGCCGCCCGATACCATAATGAGGACACCCCTGAGCCGAGAGGTGGTTGTCCCCTCGTCGGGGGGGGGCTATGCGGTCGGTGTCGGTGCTGGCGTACGGTCGGAGGTCGCCCGGATCGTCGGCGAGGTTGCGCCCTCGCGACGGTGTGCCCTCATCACCGACGACCGCGTTCGCGCCCACTGGGGGGACGAGGTGCACGGTCTCCTCGCCCAGGGTGGAATCGACACCCTCGTGGCCTCCTTCCCGCCCGGCGAAGGGCAGAAGACGCGTGGGAGGTGGGCCTCGCTCACCGACCGGCTCCTGGAGGGGGGACTCGACCGGGGCTGCTGCGTGGTGGCCCTCGGCGGTGGGGTGGTGGGGGACCTGGCGGGGTTCGTCGCGGCCACCTACATGCGCGGCATTCCGTGCGTGCAGCTGCCCACGACCACACTCGCGATGGTGGACGCGGCCGTCGGCGGCAAGACCGGTGTGGACCACCCGGCGGGTAAGAATCTGGTCGGCTCCTTCCATCCGCCTGCGGCCGTTCTCGCCGACCCGGACTTTCTGGCAACACTCGACCGCCGTACATTGGCGCAGGGTTTCGCGGAGGCCGTAAAGCACGGGATCCTGCTGGACGCTGCCTACGCCGAGTGGCTGGCCTCGGCGGCCGGATCTCTACTGGCTTGCCGTACCGCCGGGATCGTTCGTGCGGTGGCGCGTTCGATCGAGCTCAAGGCCGGTGTGGTTGGCGACGACGAGCTCGACAGGGGAGGGCGCCGAATACTGAACTTCGGACACACGGTGGGACACGCCATAGAGGTGCACTCGGGGTTCTCTGTGCCGCACGGCGATGCTGTCGCGGCGGGGATGGTCGCCGAGGCGCGAATCGGGGAGGAGCTGGGCGTGGCGCGCCTAGGCACTGCGGCCGGCGTCGGCGGCCTCCTGCGCCCCTTCGGACTATGCGGGTATGATCCGTCGCTCCTGAGGATGGAGCAGCTCGCCGCCACGCTGCGGCTGGACAAGAAGGCTCGGCGCGGCACGGTGGAGCTAGTCGGCGTCGAGGCGGTCGGCAGGGTCGGAGTGGGTGACAGCGCCACGATGCCCGTCGAAGCGGAAGAGGTCGTCCGCATCATGAGGGGCTGGTCCTCGTCGGGTCTAGCAGTCCGTGGATAATCTCGCGCGAGCACCGAGAGCGGCGAAGCGCCCCGCTGGCAAGGCGCGACGAAGGGTTGGTAGCAGCGCTACCGGCCCGAGGAGCAACGCAGAGCGAAGCCACGGGTGTGGGAACTGTAAACCATAGATTACACAATGTATATTATACGTTACAGCGTGGGGATACGAGCGAAGCGGTCCAGCGGGGATGCAGCGCCGCTCGAATGCCGTGGGAGGTTTGTCCACGGGCTGCTAGTCCCATGAACCCGCAGACGGCATCCTCGATGCTGGCCGTGCGCAGGCGACGGGGCGCGGACTCGCCCTTCCTGATCTCCGGAGGGACCTTCGCCACATTCGCCGCAGTGGACGCGGAGGCCGCCTCGCTCGCTGCCTCGCTCGCGCGTCTCGGAGTGGAGCGGGGTGACCGGATCGCCCTGATGCTCCCCTCGTGCCCGGAGTCGGTCGTCTCGTTCTTCGCCGCGGTAGGGTTGGGAGCACTCGTGGTCCCGCTGGACCCCAATCTGCCCCTACCCGACCTTGGATACGTGCTCCGGCACGTTGGCGCGGCGTGTCTGGTCACGGACGACCGTCTGCGCGGTCAGGACCACCTGCAGGTGCTGGAGGAGCTGCTGGATGGTTCGCCCGAGCTCGCGCACATCGTCACGATAGGCGGGGCGAGCCTCTGGTACGACGACCGGATCCACCGCTGGAGCGACCTGCTCTCGGCCGGGCAGCGGCGGGTGCCTCCCGGCCACAGTGCTCGCCCGAGCGACGGCCTCGCCATCCTCTACACGACCAGCACGCGCGGAAAGCCCCGAGGGGTGGAGCTCGCGCACGGCAACATCGCCCACGCCGCGCACGAGACTGCCCGTGCCCTCTCGCTCGGCCCGGACGATGTACTCGCGGGGCTGACGGCAGCGCACACCCCCTTTGCCCTCGGCCCCGGCATGCTGGGCGCGGCGGCCTCCGGTGCGGCCCTGGCGCTGCAGGCGGACTCGGACCCCGACGCCATCATGGATGACGCCGAGCGCCACGGAGCCACCGTCCTCTGTGGCACCCCGCACACGCTGGCATCCCTGCTTCGGAGTGTCGAGCGGAGGGGAGGTCCCCCGACGACGCTGCGCCTCTGTCTCTCCACCGGTGCGCCAGTGCGCTACGGTCTGGCCCGCCGCATCGAGGCCACCCTGCGGGTGCCCCTCGCGACCGCGTACTCGCTCCCCGAGACGGCCTCGACGCTCGCCATGACCCGCCCGGACGACCCGGCGCGCAAGCGCCACTGGACGGTGGGACGCCCCATCGGGCGGACCACGGTGCGACTTGAGGCACACGATGGCAGCACCGTGCCCACAGAAAGCGTGGGGAGGATCTGCGTGCGTGGCCCCGGCGTGATGCGGGGGTACCACCGCCAGCCGCGCGAGACGGCCTCCGTCCTCGACTCCGACGACTTCCTGCGGACCGAAGACGTGGGCATGGTGGACGAGGAGGGGTACCTGCACCTGATCGGCCGCCGCGGAGAGACGGTGATGCGAGGCGGCCGCACGGTGCGCTCCCGAGAGGTGGAGCGGTGCCTCATGGCACACCCGGCGGTTGATCGCGCCACAGTGATCGGGTTGGCGGACGAGATCCTGGGAGAGGCCGCCTGCGCCTGCGTCGTCCGAGTGGAGGGCGGCGTGCTGAGCGAGCGGGAGATTCGGGAGTGGGTAGCCGCCAAGCTTGCCCAACACAAGGTGCCGGATGTGGTTAGCTTCATGGAAGACCTCCCCCTGACGGAGACCGGCCAGGTAGAGCGCCACGAGCTGCGGCGGCGTCTGGACCGCGCATGGCGGACGGGCCCTGGCGCGCAGCGCCGATTCGATGATCCAAGACTAGACTAGATGCGAAATCCATATTCCAATGCCCCCCACGCCGACCTCAGCGGCCCCCAGTCCGGCGAAGCGCCGAACGCAGCGTTGCTCATCGACTTCGACAACGTCACGATGGGGATGCGTAGCGACCTCGCCAAGGAGCTCAGGCATCTCCTGGACGCGGAGATAATCAAGGGCAAGGTCACTGTGCAGAGGGCGTACGCCGACTGGCGACGCTATCCCCAGTACATCGTTCCCCTCTCGGAGGCGTCGATCGATCTGATCTTCGCTCCGGCATACGGCAGCTCGAAGAAGAATGCCACCGACATCCGGATGGCGATCGACGGGATCGAACTCGTCTTCATCAGGCCCGAGATCGGCACCTACATTCTCCTCACCGGAGACTCCGACTTCTCGAGTCTGGTGCTGAAGCTGAAGGAGTACGGCAAGTACGTGATCGGGATCGGGATCCAGGAGTCGAGCTCCGACATCCTGGTGCAGAACTGCGACGAGTACTACTCGTACTCCTCCATCGCCGGACTCAGCCGGACATCGGAGGGCGGCGACGGCCCCCCGGACCCATGGCAGCTCGTCGAGGATGCTGTGAAGAAGATGGTCTCGCGCGGGGACGTGATGCGCTCGGACCGGCTCAAGCAGGTGATCATGGAGCTGTCCCCCGACTTCAGCGAGCGCGATCTGGGCTTCAGGAAGTTCTCCAAGTTCCTCGTGGAGGCTGCGAACAAGGGAATCCTGGAGATCGAGCGCGCCGACAACGGCCAGCACACGATCTCGCCTCCGGCGGCCGGGCGCGGCGGCCAGCAGGGCGGTGGCCAGAAGGGCAGCGGGCGGGAGGAGCGTGCGGCCGCGAACGGTAGGGGCAGGCGCTCGCGGGGTCGCAGAGCTCGAACGAAGCAGCCGCCGAAGGCCGAGTCGCCTCCGGCGCGCGGTAGGGGCGACTTTGACCCGAAGGCGCTGGGTCTGCCCACGAGCGAGAGCTCCATCAAGAGCTACCTCGCCAATCGCTACAAGGGTGTGGGCGACAAGACCGCCGAGCGCATAGTGTCGCACTTCGGGAGGGATGCCTTCCAGGTGGTGCACCAGGAACCCGAACGCGTGCGCAGTATCCTGCCGAAATCGCGGGCGGACGCCGTGCTTGCGGCGTGGGCGGGCGACTACGATAGGCGGGCGCGCGAGCCTGCGCCTACCAACTCCAGACCCTCTCGCAGCCGGGGCCGGGGTGGCTCCGGGTCGGCTGGAGGCGGAGGGAGGCCGAAGAGCGCTTCTGCAACCTCCAACCCCGGACGGGCGCGGAGGAGCTCCAAGGCGCCGGCTCCCGACCCGGTTGGCAGCGGGGGTTCGGACGAAGTCGCCGAGAAGCCTGCAGGCAACGCGGTGGACCGAAGCGGGGACGGTGCCGCCGACTCCCGCCGTGGACTCCTGGGACGCATCCGTCAAGGGCTGCGCACTCGCTCCAGGTAGCAGCCGCTGTGAATCCGACGTGGGTCTCGCTCCTCCCCCCGCTCCTGGCGATCGGCCTCGCCGTCGCCACCCGTCAGGTCTTCCTCTCGCTCGCCGGCGGCATCTGGCTGGGCTGGACGATCCTCTCCGGGTGGCACTTCGGCGTCGGCCTCATGGACGCGGTCGAATCCGTCGTCCTCGTGCTGGGCGACGCAGGGAACGCGAAGGTCATCATCTTCACCCTGGTGATGGGGGCGCTGATCGCCACCCTCGGCGCCTCGGGCGGCGTCTCCGGATTCGTCTCGGCGCTGGAGCGCCGGAGCTGGGTGACGAGCGGTCGGGGCGCCCAGATGATGGCGTGGCTGATCGGCGTGCTGATCTTCATCGAGTCCAACCTGACGGTGCTCGTGGCGGGCTCCGTCGCACGGCCACTCTTTGACCGCTACCGCAGCTCCCGCGAGAAGCTGGCCTACCTGATCGACTCCACGAGCGCACCCATCTGCATCCTGATTCCGCTGAACGCCTGGGGCGCCACCAATCTGCGCCTCCTCGGCGAAGCGGGCGTCCCCGAGGGAGAGGCGCTGAGCGTCTTCCTGCGTTCGATTCTCTTCAACTTCTACTCCTTCGCGGCCGTGCTGCTCGCTCTGGGAGTCGTGCTCTTTCGGATGGACTGGGGGCCGATGCGGCGTGCGGAGGCGCGTGCCGCCAGGGGCGAAGTGCTCTGGCCCGGCGCGACGCCGATGATGGACGAGGCCGTGCTGGGCGGCGAGGACGACCCGCCAATTCCGGCACGGGCCATCAACATGGTCGTGCCGATCGCGGTTCTCGTCGCGACGATGCCCCTCGGGCTCTGGATCACCGGCGACGGCGCCATGACCTCCGGGAGCGGCTCCACATCGGTTCTCTGGGCGTCGCTCGCGGGGCTCGCCTCCGCGTGGATCCTCCTCCTGGCGCAGCGGGCATTCTCCGTCGACCAGCTGACCCGCATCGCGCTTCGCGGAGCCAGCGGCCTGATCCCTCTGGCGCTGATCCTCCTCCTGGCGCTGGCGCTCGGCGGCGTCACCCGGGATCTCGGCACGGGCGCCTACCTGGCCGGCGTGGCCGAGGGGGCGCTGGCCCCCGGCGTCCTCCTTCCGCTGGTCTTCGTCGTCTCGTCGGCGATCGCCTTCTCGATCGGCTCCAGCTGGGGCACCTTCGCCATCATGATCCCGATCGTCGTTCCGGCCGCCGCTACGATGAACCTCGATCTCGCCCCCTTCCTGGCGGCGGCGCTCTCGGGCGGGATCTTCGGCGACCACTGCTCGCCGATTAGCGACACGACGATCATCTCCTCGATGGCGGCGGCCACCGACCACGTTGACCATGTGCGCACCCAGCTACCCTACGCCCTGACCGGCGGGGCGATCGCTACGGGGTGCTTCGCTGCGGCCGGGATGCTGCTCTAGCAGCAAGATCCGTTCACGGACTGCTAGCGTGAAGATCGCTGTCTGCGTCAAGCGGGTGCCCGACACCGGCACTCGGATACGGATCGCCGAAGATGGGCTGAGCTTGTCCTCCGACGGCGTCAAGTTCGTGCTCAACCCCTACGACGAGTTCGCCGTCGAGGCGGCTCTCCAGCTCGCCGAGGCGGGCGTGGCGGACTCGGTCACCCTCCTCACCCTAGGCGCCGAGGAGGCGAAGGAGATGCTCCGCCACGGGCTGGCGCTCGGCGCTCACGACGCGGTGCTGCTACGGGGCGAGACGACGATGGACGGCTGGGCCACCGCGCAGGCGCTCGCCGCCGAGCTCGCCCGACGGGAGGACGGCCTGGTGCTCTTCGGCACCAAGGCGGTCGACGACGACCAGCAGCAGGTCGGCCCGATGGTCGCTGGCGTGCTGGGCCGACCCTGCGTCACCTCGATTACGGAGGTCGAGGTTGCGGACTCGGTGGCCACCTGCCGTCGCGCCGTCGAGGGTGGCGAGGAGGTGGTCGAGGTGGATCTGCCTGCGGTGGCGACGGTGACGAAGGGGAGGTACGAACCCCGCTACGCATCGCTCAGGGGGATCATGATGGCGAAGCGGAAGCCGATCGCGGAGAAGGAAGCCGCGCACGTCGCGCCCGGACTTGTCGTCGAGGCGATCGAGTACCCGCCAGAGCGTCAGCCGGGGCGGATTGTGGGTAGCGGCGTCGAGGCCGTCGGAGAGCTGGTGCGGCTCCTGCGGGAGGAGGAGGGCGTCGTCTGACGAGTGGACCGAGTCCGCCAGGATGAGCACTGGCTGAAAACAGACCAATTTTAATAAATAGCAAATTCAGATGATCTACACAATGGATCATAAGCGAGATCCAGCTGCGGAACGCACCCGCGGGGGGCGATTCCGGAGGACGGGGCCGCGAGGGTAGCTGTGAAGGATGTCCTGGCGGTAGCAGACACCAGGGACGGCATGGTCCTGGGCGTTTCGCGCGAGACCGTGGGCGCCGCCTCTGGCCTGGCGAAGGCGTGGGGCGGCTCGGTGGACGCCCTGATCCCAGGCGCGACGGAGGGCAAGGTCGCCCTGGGCGCCGACCGCGTGCTCCGGATGCCTCTGTCGAAGGAGGCTGCAGGGGACCCGGATCTCGTCGCGGGCGCGCTGGCCGGACAGGTCCAGGGACATGGGTACTCTGCGGTCGTCTTCGCCGCCACCGCTCGCGGCCGGGACCTGGCGCCGAGGGTGGCCGCCAAGTTGGGCGTGCCGCTCGCCACCGATGTCATCGCCGCTTCGGTGGAGGGCGCCGATGTGGTCGTCAGGCGGCCGGTCTACGCGGGCAAGGCGATCGCCCGTGTCAGGATGCTGGCGCGGCCGGCTGTGATCTCGATCAGGCCCAATGTCTTCGGGAGAGCGCCGTCGGCGGCTGCGAGCTCCGTCGATGCGCTGGCGACCTCGGCCGATATCAGTGTCGGGACGTACCGGGTGTTGGGGTTCGAGGCCTCGCGCGATCTCGCCCTGGATGTCGCCGAAGCCGAGATAATCGTATCCGGCGGTCGGGGAATGCAGGGTCCCGACCACTGGCACCTCCTGGCCGAGCTGCGCGACGCGCTGGGCGAGACGGCGGCGCTCGGCGCCTCCCGCGCGGTGGTCGACGCGGGGTGGCGGCCCCACGCCGAGCAGGTGGGTCAGACGGGGAAGACGGTGACGCCGAAGCTGTACTTCGCGGTGGCGATCTCGGGTGCCATACAGCACCTGGCCGGAATGCGCACCGCCGGCGTCATCGTCGCGGTCAATCGGGACGAGGAGGCGCCGATCTTCGGGGTGGCCGACTACGGGATCGTTGGCGACGCCTTCGAGATTCTGCCGGAGCTCGCCAGGGCGATCAGGGAGCTGCGCGACAGCTGACCTGCGGCCGGTGGGTGGAGTGGCGGCACTGTGGAGAGCGGGGGAGCGCCATCATCGGGCCGGTCGACCGATGAGCTGCACCGGGTCAACCTCGCGACCCCACCTCCAGACCTCCAGGTGCAGGTGCGGCCCGGTGACGTCGCCCGATTCGCCGCTTAGCCCGATAACGGTGGACTTGCGCACCGGCTCGCCCGCCTCGACGGATATCTCGGAGAGGTGCGCGTAGAGCGAGAGCGCATCGTCGCCGTGGTCGATCCAGATGACCTGGCCGTAGCCCCGCATCGTCCCCGCAAAGCGCACCCGCCCGTCCAGGATCGGGCGCACCGGGGTTCCGACCGGAGCCGCGATGTCCACCCCTCGGTGCAGCTCGCCGAGCCCCCCTCCGCTCCGGACGCCGAAGGGCGACACGAGCGGGCCATCCACAGGCCACTGTGGCGACTGGCAGCCCAGCGCCAGGAGGGCGACCGCCCCGGCTGCCAGATACAGTATGGACAGGCGAGCGAGGCCACGGGTACGAGCATTGTAAACCATGGATTACACATTGTAAATCATAGTTTACAGTATGGACAGGCTAGGGAAGCGGTCCAGCGGAGATGCAGAGCTGCTCCTGCCGTGGGAGCTCTGTCCACAGGCTGCCAGCAGCCGCCTCAGCATCTCCCCGGGAGGAGCAGCACCGGCAAGGTGTCGCCCGCCTCGACGCGGCCTACCCCTTCGCCGACCATCGCCAGCCCGTCGGCACCCATCAGCGAGCTGACCAGGTCGCTCCCCTGCGGGCCGGTGAGCCAGCAGTCGGCGCTCGCCGGACCGGCCCTCCCTCCCCTCTGGTCCGCGCCGGGCGGCGAGAGCGCCACGCGGTAGAAGTGCGTAATACGCGGAGGCGAGGAGAGCGGGTCGCCCGTGCGGCAGCGCACCAGCGTGCCGCGTGGTCGGAGATGCCCGCCCAGGGTGCGCAGGTAGGGTGCCACGAGGGTGTGGAAGGTGACGAAGGCCGACGCAGGGTTGCCGGGCAGCCCAAATACCGGAACCCGGCGGTTCCCGACCGGCAGGTGGCCGAAGGAGACCGGGCTGCCAGGACGCACCCGGACACGCCAGAAGGAGAGACGGAGGCCCACTGCCAGGAGAACGCTCTTGAGGAGGTCCCGCTCGCCCATCGAGGCGCCCCCGGTCGTCACCAGGACATCGATGTCGGCAAGATCGGCGATCCTGGCGCGAATGTCGCTCGCGTCGTCGGAGGCCACGCCCAAGTCCTGCGCGACGGCGCCGTGCTCGAAGGCGGCCCCCGCGAGCATTCCCCGGTTGGTGTCCGGCACCGCCAGGCCCTTCTCCACCTCGTCGAAGCGGTCGGTGCCGACGAGCTCGTCGCCGCTCGAGAGCACCCCGACCCTCGGCTGCCTGTGGACGGCGACCGACTCCCGCCCGCTCGCCAGCAGGACGGCGATCGCCCCCGAGTCGACGGCAGTGCCCGCCGCCACCGCCTCCTCGCCAGCCCTCAGGTCGCGCCCGGCACCCCGCACATGCCGCCCGATGTCCTCGGTTCGGAGCACCACCACATGGCCCTCCTCGGCCTCGCCGTCGGTGTGCTCGACTCTGATCACGGTGTCGAAGCCCTCCGGGACCGGGGCGCCGGTCATCACCCGGACGGCCACCCCACCCCGGAGTCCACGCAGCGGAGCCTCGCCCGGGTACGACCGCCCCGCCACCGGGAAGCGGAGGCCCTCTGGCCCCCGGCTGCGAAGGTCGGCACTCTGGAGCGCGAAGCCGTCCATCGCGCTGTTGGGCCAGGAGGGGAGCGTCGCCCGCGCCCGCACGGATTCGGCTACCGCCCTGCCCAGGGCCCGCCGTAGCGGCAGTCTCTCGGTGGGCCAGCTCTCTGCCAGCGAGGAGGCGCTCTCCAGGATGCGGGCCAAGGCCTCCTCGTACGAGAGCCAGTCGGCTCGAATTCCCTCTCCCCAGGCCACGCGCCGCTAGCAGTCCGTGGATAAACTCAGGCGAGCACCGAGAGGGGCGCTGCGCCGCGCGAATGCCGTCAGGGTTTCTTCCACGGGCTGCTAGCCGCCGGTCAGAAGCGCCAGGCTATGCTCACCCCCAGGCCGTACCCACCGACCCATTCGCTCTGCTCGGGCGCGAAGAGCGGGTCCTCCTCGTCGTCGGGGCGCTTCTCGGGGTCTCCGAAGCCGGATGGAGTCGAGAGCTGCCAGAGGGTCAGGCCAGCGTCGCAACGCAGCATCAGGCGAGGTCCCACAAAGAGCCGCACACCGCTCCCGGCGCCCGCGGTGAAGGCCGTTCCAAAGTGGAAGACATCGTCCTCGTCGAGTTGCTGGTCCACCTCTCCCGCCCCCGCCAAGTCCCGCGCCACGCCGATCCCCACGAAGAGGTGCGGGGCGAAGCGGTGCCAGCTCCTGCGCCCCGTGAGGCTGAAGGAGAGGCGTGCGTCGGCCATCAGCAGATGGATATCGGACTCGCCGATGTCCCGCTCGCCGAACTGCTTGCGGGGGTTGATCACGTCCCTCTTGGTGGGCAGGAAGGTGAGCGTCCCCTCGAAGAAGACCGGTCCCCCGGTCTGGATCGCGTAGCGCCCCCCCACCACTAACCCCGACTTGGGTCCCAGTCCGAGCGATCCGGTCGAGAGCGACATGCGTCCGGCGAAGGCCGAAGCTGCCTGCCCGTTCTCGATGTACCGCAGCGGCGAGGGGATCGACTGCCCCCGGGCGAAGGGAGGGACGAGTGCCAGCATCGCCACGCCAGCCAACACTCCGAGGCCGCGCTGGGCGGCGAAGGGCGGAGGGGAAGGGGTCATCGGGGCGGTACACCTTGCAGTGGGCGGGTTTGCGGATAGCCGAAGTCAATGTAATGTGATTGGCGGCGAGATTGTCGCGGGCCGCGAGCTCCAGCAGTCCGTGGATGATCCCGCGCGAGCACCGAGAGCGGGGAGGCGCCCCGCTGCCAAGGCGCGACGAAGGGTTGGTAGCAGCGCACTGGCCCAGGGAGGACGCAGAGCGAAGCCCCGGGGTCCGGGCATCGTAAACCATGAATTACAAATTGTAAATCATGCATTGCATTGTGGAGAAGCGAAGTGGTTCAGCGGGGATGCTCCGCGACTCGTCCGCGGGCTGCGAGGGGGGCCATGAGAGATTGGGCGTCTTCGTGCGAGATCGTTGTGCGAGCCCCCAGGGCCAGCAGTCCGTGGATAGCCTCGCGAGAGCGGCGAAGCGCCAGCGGTCCGTGGACGGGCCCGGACGAGCACCGAGACCTGCGAAGCGCCCCGCTGGCAAGGCGGGCTAGGCGAGGTTTGCGCTAGCGTGCGTTGCTCGACCTGCGGAGACCACGTCTTCGAGGGAGATCGCTGCTTGACCTGCGGTGCCGTGGTTGGGGGCGTCTCGGGGTTGCCGCGCCGCCAGCCGGAGCCCCACTCGGATCTGCGCCAGTGCGGCCGCTGCGGTCTGCGCACCACCCCGGTCAACTACTTCCAGAGGCGTAGCCACATGGCTCTGCTCCTGGGCGTCAGCCTCTTCACCTACGTCATCGGCGGGGTCATCTACTACGCCGTCTGCCGGAAGAATCTGGTCTGCCCAAGGTGTGGCCTGGGCTGGCAGCACTCCCGAGCGACTGCCAGCGCCAGCGAGGGTGTCGTTGCTCCAGTGGCCGCTTCGCCTCCCCCCAACTCTCGACTCCCGACGAGCGGCGTCGGGCGTCGGGTGGTCGGGGTGGCGCTCGCCCTAGCGGGCACGATCACCGTCACGGCTGGAATCGTCAGCGGCGTTGGCGGGGCTATCGTCACCGGCGCCTTCCTCGGCCTCGGCGGAGCGGGCTTCCTCCAGTGGGGGCGCAAGGCCCTTCTGGCGCGGCGCCGGTCGATCGTCCACGGACTGAATCGGCGGGTTCTGCGGCTGGCCACCGAGCGGAGGGGAGTTCTGACGGTGACCGATGTGGCCTCGGCGCTGGACCTGACGCTCTCGGCCGCCGAGAAGGTGATGATCTCGATGGAGGACGGGGTGCGCGTCAGGTCGGAAGTCAGCGAGGAGGGCGTGATCTACTACGAGTTCCCCGAGCTGATGCACAAGGCGAGCATCGGTCGGGGTGGCTCTGCTCTGGCACGATGAGGCATATTGCACTGGGAGCTGTCCGTGGCACTCGATCGATGATGGGAGCAACCCCCTGAGACACTTCGCCGACGACGAAGGAGTTCGCTGGACGGCGGCGGTCGAGAGCGACGAGGGAGGCGACTACAAGGGACGCCACTACCTGGTCATGCGAGCGTACGACTCCGACGGGGGGGGCGTCCACCTGCGGGATGTGCGCTGGAATTCGCTAAGGACCGCTAGGCGGACGCTAGCGACGATGTCGGGAGTGGAGCTACGGCGGCGCCTGAGGTCTGCGGGCGGACGCGCCCGGCCGGGGGTGGGGACAGACGGTGCAGGTCGCAAGTCGGCGCATGCGGTGTAAGTGATTTCCAAATAGTGCGTTGGATCATCTCAGTTCACGAAATGGTCTAACCTTAATCCACCGACTGCTAGGAGGCGCAGGCAGCGCAGAGGCCGGTCAGCTCGAGGTGGTAGCCTGTAACCCGAAAGTCGGGACACGATTCGATCTCCTTCACGGTGCTCGGCGATAGGATGGTCGCCGCGTCCCTGACGGCCCCGCACTCCTCGCACCGGGTGTGGTGGTGCCGGTCGGTGCGCCCATCGTACCGCGAGGAGCCGTCCGAGTAGGCGAGCTTGACCGCGATCCCGCACGCCACCAGCGTCTCCAGGTTCTTGTAGACGGTGGCAAGCGAGATCGTGGGGAGCCCGGGCCGGACGGCCCTGTGTACCTCCTCGGCGGTGGGGTGCGTCTTGGTGCGCGAGAGGTAGCGATAGACGGCCGCGCGCTGTTCGGTCAGCCGGTGGCCTCGGCTCTCGAGGGCCTCCCTCAGGCACCCGGAGGCCGCGTGTTCGGAGAGTGGGGCCAATGAAGCCTCCCTATGCGGTCCGTGGACGGACGCTCCTACAGCAGGAGCGACGGTGCATCCACCGGTAGCAGCCCGTGGACAAACCATATCGCACTCTTCTGGCCAGTGTCAACGAGCCCCTGGGTTTGCCTGGACGGAGTCGCCCGGACAGTTTTTCGGGAGGATGTGGCGGCTGGGATGGTGGGGGGGTAGAGGTCAGACGACTTCCTGGAGCTCCAATGAAATCGGAACGCGCCGCCATCGATGCGCTCCTCGACGAGAAGCGCCGCTTCGCGCCTCCGCCCGGATTCGTAGCCAGCGCCAGGGTGGCGGACCCGGCGATCTACGACGACGCCGAGGACTACGAGGCGTACTGGGAGCGGTGGGCCCGCCGGCTGCACTGGTTCTCCCCGTGGAGCACGGTGCTGGAGTGGAGCCCGCCCGATGCTCGCTGGTTCCAGGAGGGGACGCTCAACGCCTGCTACAACTGCGTCGATCGCCACCTTCCCGAAGGTGCCGGCCGGACGGCGCTGCTCTGGGAGGGAGAGCCGGGGGACCGCCGGCGCTTCACCTACGGGGAGCTTGCCGAGGAGGTCGAGCGCTTCGCGGGTGTGCTGCAGTCGTTGGGGGTCGGCAGGGGAGACCGCGTGGCGATCTACCTTCCCATGATCCCCGAAGCGGTCTTCGCGATGCTCGCCTGCGCCCGCATCGGCGCGCCGCACTCGGTCGTCTTCGCCGGCTTCAGCCCGGACTCGCTCGCCGACCGCATCAACGACGCCGGGGCCGAGGTGCTCGTGACAGCCGACGGCGGGTATCGGCGGGGCAGGGTCATCGCCCTCAAGGGGAACGCCGACCGGGCCGCCGCCCGCTGCCCCGGGCTCCGGAGCGTCGTGGTGGTGAGGCGGGGCCAGGGCGTGGGGAGCGACGGGGTCGAGATGACGGCGGGGCGCGACCACTGGTACCACGATCTCGCCCACTCGGCACGGGGTGGCTGCCCGGCCGAGCCGATGGGCGCCGAGGATCCCCTCTACATCCTCTACACCTCGGGCACCACGGGGAAGCCGAAGGGGGTGGTGCACACCACGGGCGGGTACATGACCCAGGTATACGCCACGACGAGGACGGTCCTGGACCTGCGCCGGGACGATGTCTACTGGTGCACCGCCGATGTGGGGTGGGTGACGGGACACAGCTACGTGGTGTACGGCCCGCTCGCCGCCGGCGCCGCGGTCGTGATCTACGAAGGGGCGCCGGACTGGCCCGACAGGGGTCGCTTCTGGGAGATCTGCGAGCGGTACGGCGTCTCGGTCTTCTACACCGCCCCCACCGCGATCCGGGCCTTCATGCAGTGGGGCGACGAGTGGCCCGCCGCCAGCGAGCTGGGGAGGATCCGGCTCCTGGGCACGGTCGGCGAGCCGATCAACCCCGAGGCGTGGATCTGGTATCGGCGAGCAATCGGCGGGGATCGCTGCCCCATCGTCGACACCTGGTGGCAGACCGAGACGGGGGCGATGATGATCTCGCCGCTCCCCGGAGTCACGCATGCGCGTCCGGGAAGCGCGTGCCGCCCCCTCCCGGGAATCGATGCCGATCTGCTGAACGACGACGGCGAGAGCGTGAAGGCCGGCTACCTTGCGATCACGCGCCCGTGGCCGTCGATGCTGCGCGGAATCTGGGGCGACCGGGCGCGCTTCCTGGAGACCTACTGGTCTAAGTGGGATGGGGTCTACTTCGCCGGAGATGGCGCGAAGGTGGACGACGACGGCTACCTGTGGGTCCTGGGCCGGGTGGACGACGTCCTGAATGTGGCAGGGCACCGGATCGGCACGATGGAGGTCGAGAGTGCGCTGGTGGAGCACGAGGCCGTGGCCGAGGCGGCGGTGGTCGGGGTCGAGCACCCGGTGAAGGGGCAGGGGATCGCCGCCTTCGTGACGCTGATGGGGGGCAGGGAGGGGAGCGACCAGCTGGCGGTCGAGCTCCGGGGGCACGTCGCCGACTCGATCGGCGCGATCGCTCGCCCGGAGGTCGTCCTCTTCGCGGCCGACCTCCCCAAGACCCGTTCGGGGAAGATCATGCGGCGGCTGCTGGGGGACATTGCGGCCGGCCGGACCATCGGGGACACGACCACCCTTGCGGATCCCGCCGTGGTGCGGGGGCTGCAGGAGCGCTACCGGGAGGCCGAGGGCGGCTAGAGCGTTCCGAAAGAGCCTGCTAGCGGTCGGCGAGGGGGTCCGGCGTCGGGGGATGGGAGCGTTCGGTGGGCCTCTCGGTGCCTGGGCGGGCCGGGATGCCCGCATGCACCCGGTCGGGCTCCGTGTCGCGGGTCACCAGCGCGGCCGCGCCGACCATCGATCCCGGGGCGAGCTCGACGCCCGCGAGCACGGTGGCGTGATAGGCGATCCGGCAGTCCGCGCCGATGACCGTCGTCGGCGTCCGCACCAGGCGGGGATCGCCGATGTGGTGGGTGTGCGAGTAGACGTTGGCGTAGTCGGACACCGACGCCCGGTCGCCGATCCGGATGCCGCCCCGGTCGTCCAGGAGTACATGGCGGTGGACAACCACGTCGTCACCCACCTCCAATCCGTACCCGAAGCTCATCTTCACCTGGTGGAAGGCCTTGAAGTTCCTTCCGCACCTCGAGAAGATCCGCCTGGCCAGGATTCGTCTGAAGCGGACGCCCAGGTGGACATTCTCGCCGAGCGGACTCCGGTCGAACATCTCCCAGAGCCAGATGAGCGGCTTGACGCGGTAGTAGCGCTCCACGTCGATCTCCCGGTAGTACTCGGGCTCGAGGGTGATGCTGCGGGGGTCGAGCTGGTCGCGCACGACGGAGCGCGTGAGCGATTCCTCGCCTGGCTCGGGTGGCGACCCACGGGTGCCCGGGGGGAGGAAGATCTCCTCCAGCACCCTTCGGCAGAGCGCGTAGCGGTCGGTGCCGGGGTCCGAGAGCTCCGCGTCGATCTCGGCAAGCCAGCAGTCGTAGCGGCTCGCCTGTTCGACATCGAGCTCGACGGCCCTGAGCGGGCGGAAGCGGAAGTCGGAGGGTGGGGCCATGCCATCTACTATGGGGACTTGCGCCCGGCGCTGGCTACCGGCTTCTTACTTAGCCATGCACGATGTCCTGAGAGCCCGCCTGGTCCGCGCCGCCGAGAGCCTCCCTGAGGAACAGCTCTACCAGCTTCTCGACTACATCGAGTTCCTGCAGTCGAAGTACGGACCCGAGGGGGAGCGGAGCAGGGCCGGCGGATTCCAGCGTCTCGCCGAGGGGATAGAGGACCGCCTGCGGAGCCGCTCCGTCGACCCCTCCGCGCTGCGCGAGGCCTTCCAGGTGCTCGCATCGGCGGATCGCGCCTTCAGCGGTCTGGCAAGCGCTGGCCGGCAGATACTGGACGAGCTGCGGGGGAGCGGTTCGGCCCCGGCATCTCCGGATCCTGACCGCCACGCCGCCTCGGGGGGGACCGACGACTCGAGCAGGGCTCGTGCGACCCGGCAAACGGACCCAGAATCGTGACAGATAACCGGCACAATCTGTCATATGTAAACTACGGTTTACATTTTTTAGTCTGCGCATTACAGGGGGATTCCAACCCTCTGCCGCCCGATCCTCGCCTCTCGGCGATATTGCCCGCGATCGGCTAGCGCCACTTCGGAAGACTATACCCGGGAGCTCCAATTGGCCCAAGGCGAGAAGATCCTCAAGGAAGCCCTCACCTTCGACGATGTTCTCCTGGTTCCCGGGCACTCCCTCGTGCACCCGAGCGAGACCGACGTCACCACCCGGCTCACGAACCGGATCGAGCTCTCCGTACCCTTCCTGTCGGCGGCGATGGACACCGTCACCGAGTCCGAGATGGCGATTGCCGTGGCCCGGGAGGGGGGCGTCGGGGTAATCCACAAGAACATGCCCGTGGATCGCCAGGTGCAGGAGGTCGACCGGGTGAAGCGCTCCGAGAGCGGGATGATCATGAACCCGATCACGCTGGGGCCGGAGGCCTCGCTCAGGGAGGCGCACGCCCTCATGTCGCGCTTCTCGATCAGCGGCGTGCCGATTGTGCGGCCCGACGGCACGCTGGTGGGGATCATCACCAATCGCGACCTGCAGTTCGAGAGCGACCTGGACCGGCCGGTATCGGCGCTGATGACCTCGGAGGGGCTGGTGATCGCGCCGGTCGGCACCACCCTGGACGAGGCGCAGGAGATCCTGCACCGCCACCGCATCGAGAAGCTGCCGGTGGTTGGGCGGGACGGACGGCTCGAGGGGCTGATCACCGTCAAGGACATCTTCAAGCGCCGCCAATTCCCCAACGCCTGCAAGGATGAGCATGGACGCCTGCGGGTGGGTGCCGCGGTGGGCGCGGCCGTTGCGGATCTTGAGCGGGCGCGCGAGCTGACCTCGGCCGGGGTGGACTTCATCGTGCTCGACACCGCGCACGGGCACTCGGAGGGGGTGCTGAGGGCGGTGGAGCGCCTGCGCGAGGCCCTTGGCGACCAGCAGATCGTCGCCGGGAATGTGGGGACGGCGGAGGGTGCCAGAGGTCTGGTCGAGCGCGGCGCCGACGCGGTGAAGGTTGGGATAGGCCCGGGATCGATCTGCACGACCCGGGTGGTGACCGGTGTGGGGCTCCCGCAGCTCACGGCCGTGATGGACGCCGTCGAGGGTACCGAGGGGAGGGTGCCTGTGATCGCGGACGGCGGCATTCGGTACTCCGGGGATGTGGCGAAGGCGCTGGCGGCGGGAGCGCACTCGGCGATGATGGGCTCGATGCTCGCCGGCACCTCGGAGTCGCCGGGGGAGGAGTTCCTCCTGGAGGGTCGCCGCTTCAAGACGGTAAGGGGAATGGGGTCGCTCTCGGCGATGGAGGAGGGATCGGCGGATCGGTACTCACAGGAGGGCACCGCTCCCAACAAGCTTGTCCCGGAGGGGATCGAGGCGCGCGTCGCCTTCCGCGGCCCGGTGGCCGACACGATCTTCCAGCTCGTCGGGGGACTTCGGAGCGGGATGGGCTACTGCGGGGCGGGGTCGCTCGCCGAGCTCAGGGCGAAGGCCCGCTTCGTGCGGGTGACCGCAGGAGGGCTGCGCGAATCCCACCCGCACGACGTCACGATTACCCGTGAGGCGCCCAACTACAGCGTCTAGCAGTCCGTGGACGATCTCGCGCGTGCATCGAGAGCGGCGAAGCGGTCCGCTGGCAAGGCGCGACGAAGCGGTCCGTGGATGCGCCCGGGCGAGCACAGAGAGGGGCGAAGCGCCGGGCTGGCAAGGCGCTTTGCGGGGCGCATGGCGGAGCCATTCGCCCAAGAAGCAACGCAGAGCAAGGCGATCCAGCATGGATGCAGCGCCCCTCGAATGCCGCCAGGGTGCATTCTGCGGGCCGCATGGGCTGGTAGCAGCGCTACCGGCCCGAGGAGCAACACAGAGCGAAGCTAGGGACGTTTGCATTGTAAACCATGGATTACATATTGTAAAGCGTAGATTACAGTATGGGCAGGTGAGCAAAGCGGTCCAGCGGAGGTGCAGCGCCGCTCGGATGCCGTGGGAGGTTTGTCCACGGGCTGCTAACAGTCCGCTCCCGGTCCTCCTGCTGACGACGATCCTGGCGGCGTGCGGGCCGGGCGGGGCACGGCCACCGGAGGCCGGAGTCGCTCCGCCGGGCATGAACGGCCAGAGGATCGGCACCACCTGGCTACGCCACGGCCACAGCGACGCCATACTGGCGTCATCCGAGACGCAGGACCTCGCCATTCAGGAGCGCATCGGCTGGTGGATGGGCTACTGGGACACCCGCGCCCGCGCTCGCTTCGGACGAGCGCTCGTCCGAATGGGTCGCTACGAGCACTTCGTCGACTCGCTCCTGGCCGCCCGTCGGCTCCCGGCTTCGCTCCGCTACCTGCCGATAATCGAGGCGAGCTACAACCCGACGGCCGAGTCACGGGTGGGGGCGGCTGGCCTCTGGCAGTTCATGCCGCGGACGGCAAGGTGGATGGGCCTCAGGGTGGACGATCTCGTCGACGAGCGCCTGGATCCCTTTGCGGCCACCCCCCGTGCCCTCGACTACCTGGAGCGGCTGAATGCGCAATTTCCGTCGTGGTTCCTCACCCTCGCCGCCTACAACGCGGGCCCCGGGCGTGTGGGCCGCGCCATCCGCGCCTCGGGAGGGGGTGATGTGCGCGATGACGTCCTCTTCCTGAAGATCCGCGACAGGCTTCCGCCGCAGACCCGCGACTTCCTTCCCAAGTACCTTGCCGCAGCCATAATCGCGGGCGATCCCGCCTCCTTCGGCTTCGCCGGTCTGGCGAGGGACCGACGCTGGCTCTTCGACGAGGCATCCGTCGCGGTAGCCGCCTCGGTCGAGGCGATCGCGGAGGCGGCGGGGGTTCCGGTCGCGGAGGTCGAGCGGCTGAATCCGCACCTGCGCCTCGGGCTGACCCCGGCCGACGCCTCCACTCTGCTCCGCCTGCCGCTGGGGAGCGGAGCGGGGTTCGCCGATCGGTTCGCCGCAATTCCGCCATCGGCCAGGGTGGCGCGCTCCGTGCACACCGTGGCACCGGGCGAGACGCTCTGGGAGATCGCGCGCCACTATCGGCTCTCCCTCGAGGAGCTGCGCAACGCCAACCCCACAGTCGAGCCGAAGCGCCTGCAGGTCGGCACCCGCCTAGTCATACCCGGACGGGAGGGCGTGTACGCCAATCCGCCGCCGAAAAGGTAGCGGATCGTCGCGCACCCGGAGTACATCGGCACCGGAAGGGCAGGAAGGGTCGGCGGGAACCTGAAGTTCAGTCCGCAGGCGACCTTTAGTCGGCGCGAGTAGGGATGGATCCCCCGCCCAACGAATCCGCACCTTCGTGACGTCCACTAAGTGAGACGGTGTCGGCTCACAACCGACCTGAAATCCATGATGAAGCCACCGAAGGGAGACTCCCATGAGCAAGAAACACACCTTTGAATTGAACTCCGCTGACGTTCCTAGCGCGGCTTGGCGGATCCTTCTCCGTCGCATGCTCCCCAATAGCTGGCGAACGCGGATGACTTGGGCCTCTGCAATGGCCGTAATTGCGTCCGGGGCGGCCGCTTCCCACAACTCCTCCCTCTCTGGCGGTCAACCCACCCCTTACCTAGGGTGTGGTGAGATATGCGCGACCTTCTGCCCGGTAGACCCCAAGGAATATTGTAAGATCATAGGCTGCGGCACAAAGGGCGCAAGCTGCAACACCAATAAGAAGTGCGCCATGTATCCGTATGAATTCCCGGCAACGCTGGAGTGCGGGAAGAAGGGGACGGACATTGATATCGGGGTTGGCCGTCCCCATTGAGTGACCTGCGCGGCGCGGCAAGCGAACGGGCGGTTACCCTCGTTTTGGTGGTGATTGCGCTTGCTATCACAGTTAACCTCGTTTCGAAATCTTGTCATGGAGTTGCTTTGCGAACCCATGACGTCGCGCAGTCACGAAAACAGGCCCCTGAGTACGTCCACCAGTGGACCCGCGGGCTTGATATTGGAATGCTGGCCGATGGGTCGCCAACCTCGCCGGTAACGATCCTGGTGCTGCACGACTACCAGTGCCCATTCTGCCGAGTATTTAGCGAGACCTTGGATTCCGCGATCTCTTTAGTTCCGGGTGCGGCACGCGTGGTGTTGATCGATTACCCGCTGGACTATCATCCCTTTTCGACAACTGCCGCCCACGCGGCGGCCTGCGCCCATGAACTCGGTGTGCTATCTGCTTGGGTGGACGCGGCATATCGCAACCAGGATTCTTTCGGGTTGAAGTCCTGGAGTGGCATTGCAGAAGAAATTGGTGTGGCCGATCCAGTCATTTTCGATCAATGTGTGGATTCCAAGCCGGCCGCGCATCGTATTCAGCAGGCTCTTGAATTTGGCGAGGCAATTGGAGCTGTAGGAACTCCCACTGTAGTTATTAATGGATGGCGGTATCATGAGCCTCCTTCGCCAGAGTTGCTGGTGGCCGTGATCGAGTCAACAACTCGAATGAAAGACGGAGCCCTTTTTTCTCAAGAAGGCCACGTCTCTCTCCGTCTCGATTCTCTGCCGCTAGGCCGCCGGTTGGGGATTCACGAAGAGCTCCGGATCGGCGGTGAGATTGGCGACCAACCCTTTGGTACGGTGGGACAGGTGTTAGTGGGCAAGGATATGAGTTTGGTGGTCTCTCAACCTTTCCTTTTTCAGGTACTTATCTTCGACAGCTTGGGCCAAATGAGTGCGACGCTCGGGCGCCGGGGCAATGGATCGGGGGAGTTCCGGGACGTCTTTTCGATCGGCACGCTGGGCGACACTCTATATGTGACCGATCGTGGCAGAAGGACGGTGACGTACTTCATGGACGGACAGGTTCTCGGTTCGCGCCGATGGATCGCCGACATTGCGCCTGGATTCGCCGGGAACAGCGGACTACGACTCTACTCCAACGTTCCCGAGGTTATTGTAGGGGAGAACCGAGCCTTGGTCCGGCCCAATCTGGCGATGTCGGCGCCCGAGACGGAGAGAGAAGTTTCGGTGCATGTCCCGATTTGGCTAGTGAACGGGGAATCCCAAGTGGTGGGCACGCCCGTCTGGGACGACATGTCGCGAGTGGGCATGTCCGTCAGATACCGCGGTGCCGTGTTCCAGGCGGTGGCTCCGCTCCAGCCTGAGCCTTTCACCCGGCTCAGCCCAGGAGGGAACGGCGCGGTCACGGTCTCCTACCCGTCGGGGCGTCTGACGTTAACCGGGATTGAGCCGCTCGGCGACACTGTGTTTGTGCGCGAGCTTGAACCCGCGCATATTCCCTTGAGCGCGAGTCGGATTCGACGTGCCGTTCTCGACATGTCAATCTTCCCAGAGTTTTCGGAAGCGGAGGAGGAGCCGATTCGATTGGCATTTGAGAAGAAGTTTCGGCGCTCTGGATTCCTGCCTGAGTATTTGCCACCGGTCACCGACCTTTTCGTCGGGCAAGACGGCTCGATCTGGCTTCGTCGTGAGGAAACCGAAAGCGAGATGATCGACTACTCTGTCCTTTGGCCTCCTCGCTGATTCAAGTGGGCAGGTTGAAGGCTAGCTTGCCGCATACGAGGTAGGCCATGGTGATGAAGTTGTCGGCGGTGCGGTATCCGCGCGCGCGCACTTTGGCGGCCTGGACGAGGGAGTTCATGGCTTCCAGCATACCGTTGCTGATCCGGGATCGAAGCCAACGGAGGATTCCGGGCGAGTGCCTGCGGATGGTTCTGGCCACCCTGGCCATTGGCGCGAGGCCGCTGTGCTCGGCGTGCAGGCACCACACTTCGAGGTGAAGCGCGGCGAGTTCGGGCGGCAGGTCCCAGAACTCCTGGAACGCGAGCTTGAGCCGGTAGGCCTCGGCCGTGTCGAGGGCGAGATGCGCCGGATCGAGGAGTTCGTCCAGACGTTCTCGCTGGTCCGGGGTCAGGCGCTCCGGATTCCACAGCCACAGCCACCGGCTCCGCTTCAGTTCCGGACGCCCCTTCTGCTCCGCGCGGCGCACCTTCTCCACCGCCTCGTTCAGCAGCTTCACGACATGGAACCGGTCGAAGGTGATCTCGGCGTCCGGGAACGACTCGCGCGCTCCCTTCATGTAGGCCGCCGACATGTCCATGCACAGCTCCCGGACTCCGTCCCCGCTTCCCCCGTGGGCCTCGAGGTCCTTCCGGAACTCCGTCAGCACCCCCCATTTGCGCCCCGGGGTCGCGTAGAGCAGCCTCCGCCCGTCCAGGTCCGCGAAGAAGGTCACGTAGCTGTGGCCCCGGCGGCACGCCTTCTCGTCCACTCCCACCGCCCGCACGCTGCCGTGGTCCGCCGCCGCTCTCGCCTCGTCCACGTGGTGCTTGACGATCCGCCACAGCCGCGTGTCGTGCTCCCCGACGATCCGCCCCACAGCCCGCACTGGCATCTGCGCCGCCATCGCCACCACGAGCGCCTCGAAGAGCAGGGTGAACCCGCTCCTCGGGCGAGCCCACGGCACCCGAGCCCGGCGGACCCCGCACGAAGGACACCTCACCCGCGGCGCCGGCGCGTGCAGGAAGGCCTCGTGCTGGAAGAAGTTCAGGTGCCGCCACCGCTTCCAGGCCGTGTCGTACGCCTTGCAGCCCCCGTCACCGCAGCCACCGCACTCGAACACCCCTCCGGCCTCGAAGTTCAGGTGCAGATCGAGCCTCCGCGCCTTCGGGTCGAACTCGGCCTTCTCCACGTACCAGGGATTCTCAAGCCCCAGCGCCTGCTCGAACAGCTTCGTCCGCTCCACAGCGATTCTCTCCCGCCCGCTCCCCTCGGTCGGCTCCCCCTGCGGAAGCCGGGGATCCGGACGGCGAGGCTCCGCAGGGATCCGGATCAGGCACCCCGGTCCTGTTCGCCCAATCTCCCGATACCGGAGCCGTGTCGAAAGGCCGTCCGCACCTTCCACCCCTACTCCCTGTCAAGCGGCAGTACCCGTAGCCGTCGCGCCGTCAACGGTGCTGTACGTGGAGTGTGTCGATGGTCACCACAAGCTCCGGCGGCACATCAGCGACGCTGGCAGCCTTTCAACCCTCACCCATTCGGAACAGCGAGGAGCCGTCCTTTGGAGGAATGGCGCGCCGCGAGGGACGATTGCGATACCCGCCCTGCAACGCGTGGTGGCCGCCCGGGGCGGAGCGCTCCGGGCCCCGCGTGGAGCCTCTCAGTCTGGATCCCGGGTTCCGCGGGGCAGGCGGCCAAGGGGAGCGGGCGGGAAGAGTCGCGGTGAAGGGCATCCGACTGTTCGAGCAGGCGGTGGGGCTGGAGCACCCGTGGTACGTGGAGAGGGCCGAGTTCGACCCGGAGACTGGGAGGCTCGACCTGCGCCTGAACTTCGAGGCCGGAGGGGTGTTCGGGTGCGGTGGCTGCGGGAGAGCACCGGGCGCTGTTGAAGAGAGGGCAACGGGATGCTGATGGGCATCAAGTGGCAGTGGCTGACGGAAACCAGCCGGAAGACACACGCCGAGAAGCTGGCGTTCGCGAGGCTCCACGCGGGCACCCGGTCGGACCGCACGGGCCTGGGAGCTGCAAGGAAGCGGCCGCCAACCGCAGAAGCTATCGGAGCAGGACCTGGGCGCTGTCTGGATGGTACCGGTGGCTCGAGTGGGCATCGTCAATGCCATCATTCTGCGCGCCACCAACGGACCGGCGAATGGCATAATCAACAGCCGGATCAAGACGGTGAAGGTGCGCAGCCGCGGCTTTTGCAACCGGGAACGCTTCGTGAACGCCATCCTCTTCCACCTCGGCGGGCTCGACCTCCCACCGATAACCTACCCGCATGACCTCCTATCCACCAATAAGGGGGAAGAGGCCACGGTGGCAAGGTGCGGAGGAGAGAGCGACGAGGTGGATGAAGCGTTGGCGGGTAGTGATGGTTTCTGTCGCAGAGGAATGTGTCTGCGACTTCGATGCTGCGGAAGACATCGCGCAGGAAGCAATGGCGAAAGTGCTTTCGATCGCGCGCTCGAACCCGAACATGGTGCTGCGAGTGCGTAATTCGCGCGGCTGGGTGGTACGGGTTACCCGGAACTTGGCGTACGATGCCGTGAGGAAGGAGACTCGCCAACGCCGGATTCGACTCGAGAACGAGGACGACATCCGAACAGTGTTGGTTCAGTCACTCGACGAAGGACGGGAGTTGAGCTGGATGGCGCTACGGGTGCTGGACGTCGGGCAGCGGAGCCTGACGCCTCGGCAGTTGGCCGTCGTTCGCCTTACGCTCCAGGGAAAGGAGTGTGTCGAGATCGCATCGGAGCTGGGCATAGCAACTGGGACAGTGCGGTGGTTTAGAAGAGAAGCGATTCGGAAGCTCCAGAAAGGGGTTGGGTTGGTTGAATCTCCGTGCGGGCTGTAGCACGACAATCAGGGTGAGAGAGCGGGGAGGTAGGGGCGGCCGCCCGTAGCGCTTCGGCGCGGCGGGTGCGCGTCCCCTGACGAACCCGGCCACCGGCGATCGCTTCTTTGGGTCGTCCGGAAGGCCGAAAAGCGCGCTAGCGGTCCGCCGCCCTCCACTCGCCGCTCCTCCCGCCGGACTTCTCGAGGAGGCGGATCGACTCGATCCTCATCCCGCGATCCGCGGCCTTCAGCATGTCGTAGGCGGTCAGGAGCGCCACCGAGACGGCGGTGAGCGCCTCCATCTCGACGCCTGTGGGCGCATTCACCTTCGCGGTTGCCGTTACCTGGAGGCCCGGCGGATCGGCAACCGGGTCGACATCGACCTCGATGCTGGCCGCGGGGAGCTGATGGCATAGGGGGATCAGCTCGCCGGTGCGCTTTCCCGCCATGATCCCGGCAACGCGGGCCACCTGCTCGACGCTGCCCTTGGGGTTGCCGCCCTCGATCAGAGTCCGATAGGCCGCGGGCGAGCAGCGGAGCACTCCCCGCGCGGTCGCCTGGCGCGAGGTCACGTCCTTGGCGCCGACATCCACCATCCTGGCCCTCCCGCGCCGGTCGAGGTGGGCTAGCTGCGGGTCTCTCGTCGTCATCCGGCACCTCCTGGGCGGGCCGCGCCGTGCAGGGCGGCCTCGAGCTCCAGGAGCAGCCCGCCGATCAGCAGCTGTGGGTTCACATTGGCTGTGGCCAGCGCGGTTGCCTCCTCGATCCGGTCCATCGCTTCGCCCAGGCGGTCCGGGGTGGCCGACAGCCGTGCGGCTGCGCCTCTCAGGAAGGCCAGCTCGTCGATATTGGCGACCCGCTCCTCGCGCCCCACCGAAGCGGCGGCGAGGTCGCGCAGCCAGAGCTGGAGAGCGGCCAGGAGCCCCAGCAGGCCCCTCGCGCCCCCCGGACGCAGTCCGAGCGCCCTAGTGTAGTACTGCGACCGGCGACGCTCCAGCGCGGCGCGAAGTAGCTCCAGCGAGTCGCGCCTGACCGAGGCGGAGGCCCCGTCGGCATCCAGATGCCCCACGGCGGAGCCGATCGATCCCTGCGAGAGCGTCGCAGCCAGGGTGGCCGCTTCCGGATCCGCCCCGCACTCCCGCTCCAGGAATGACGCCACCTCGCCCGTGGGGAGCGGCGGCATGTGAACCGGCAGGGCCCGGGAGCGGATCGTCTCCAGGAGCGCGTCCGGCCGACTCGAGGTGAGGACGAAGCGACTTCCGCTCGGGGGCTCCTCGAGCAGCTTCAGGAGCGCATTCGCCGCCTCGGGGCTGGCCTCCTGCGATACCAGATGTTCGGCGTCGCCGATCACGAACCACTGCGCGTGGCCAAGCGCTGGGCGCTTGTGCGCGCGGGAGCGGATCCCCAGCACGGTCGCGAAGTAGATCCCGACGACCCCCTCCTCGAGGGGTGGGCGCAGGCGGGCCCGGCGATGCTCCTCCAGCCTCTCGAGGCGGGTATCCTCCAGAGCTTCGGCCATCTTCGCCGGGCTGGTCGCTCCCTTGGGGCGGGGCAGAGGGAAGTACCAGTGGATGTCGGCGTGCTCAAGGCGGAGCGCGAGGCGGCAGCTGGTGCAGCGCTCGCAGGGGGGAGCGGGCTCTGCGCAGAGGCTCGCCCGCGCCATCCAGAGCGCGAGCGTCTGCTTGCCGCACCCTCGGGCGCCGTGGATCAGGACGGTCGCAGGGAGCGTCTCGTCCCGTATCGCCCTCCCCAGCGACGCGAGGAGCGCATCGTGCCCCACGATGGCGGGCGCCGTGGGCGACTTGGCGGAGGTGCTCATGCGCGCGACGCCATCTGCCCCGCATGGGCCCGAGACACCCTACGGGACGCCAGCGTGGCCGCCAGCTCGAGCGCCGCCAGCATCGAGGAGGGGTCGGCGAGCCCAAGGCCGGCGATGTCGAAGGCGGTCCCGTGGTCCGGCGAGGTGCGCACGAATGGGAGCCCGAGGGTTACGTTCACGCCACGTCCGAAGGCCACCGTCTTGAAGGCCGCCATCGCCACGTCGTGGTAGGGCGCGACCACCGCATCGAACTCCCCGGCGAAGGCCCGCCTGAAGACCGCGTCGGCGGGGATCGGGCCGGTCACCCGCCAGCTATCGCGCCCGAGCGCCCGCATGGCCGGTGCGTAGACCTCCCGCTCCTCGCTCCCGAAGGCGCCCTCGTCGGAGGCGTGCGGATTCAGGGCGCAGAGGGCGATGCGCGGGGAGGCGATCCCCCAGTAGCTCGCGAGCGATTCTCCCAGCAGCCGGGTCTGCGAGACGAGCAGCTCCGTTGTCAGGCGCAGGGGAACCTCGGCTAGAGCAAGGTGGGTCGTCGCCAGCAGCACCCTCGTGGGGTTCCTCGCCCCCTCGTCGCACATGAGCATCCCCACCGTCTCGACATCGGCGAGCGCGGCCAGCATCTCGGTGTGTCCGGCCGGGTATCCGGCCGCCGCCAGCGACGGCTTGTGCGTGGGCGCGGTGACGATCGCGTCCAGCTGGCCCTCCATTGCCAGCTCGACGCCCCGCTCGATCGCCATCCCGGCGGCCTCGCCCGGGGTCAGGTCGCCCCTTTCCCCGCCGACCGCCTCAAATCGGCAGAGCGGATCGAAGTCGCCTGCCAGCTCCGCCGGCCCGATCGCGCACACCGCGTCCAGCGGACGACTCCGGCCCATCGCGGTCAGCGCCTTGGCGGCCACCTCGGGGCCGATGCCCCGCGGGTCGCCCAACGTCACCCCGATTCTAATGCGCACTCTACTTTACACAATGTAAACTGTAGTTTACAATTCGCTCTTGATCTCGATGTACGCGCCGGCCCGCAGCCGCTCGATGAGCTCCTCGATGCGTTTGTCGTGGGTCAGGCTCGCCCGAATCGATGCGCGCAGATCCTCGAAGGTGTACTCTCCCTCCTCGCGCGCCTCGAGGATCTTGATCACCGCGAAGTTCTCGCCAGCGGCGTAGTTGAACTGGACCGGCCCCACCACCTCGCCCGCCTCGCGCCCTCCGAGCGCCGCCACGTACGCGGCCGGGAGCAGCTGCGCCACCTGCCGGACCGGAATCGTCGCCGAGTCCGGAATCGTCCCGCTGTGGTACTCGTCGATCAGCTCCTGGAAGTCCTCGGTGGCGGCGCGTACGGCGATCTCCTCGGCCAGCTGGCGGCTGCGCGTCAGATCCTGGTAGTCGACCGTCGGGCGAATCAGGATGTGGCTAGCCTGGCGCTCGGAGAAGCGCACCCGGTCCACACTGATGATGTGGAAGCCGTACTCGGTCTCGACGACGTCGCTGATCGTCCCCTCGAGGAGGGAGAAGGCCGCGTTCTCGAAGGCCTCGGTCATCTGGCCACGGCGGAACCACCCCAGACTCCCCCCGGCCGCGGCCGACACCGGGTCCTGGGAGTAGCTCCTCGCGAGCTCGGCGAAGTCCTCCCCTCCGCGCGCCTGCTCCAAAATCCCCTCTATCTGCGAGCGGGCCTTGGCCTTCGCGGAGTCGGTCGGGGCGACGGACATCATCACCTGCCTGAAGGTCACCGTCGCGGGGCGCCTCTGCAGCCCTGCGCGTCCGGCCTCGTAGGCCGCTAGCATCTCCTCCTCGGTGACCTCGACGGCGCTGCCCGTGGAGTTGCGCTGAAGGTAGAGGCCGACGAGCTGCTGCTGGGTGATCTGCTCGCGCCGCAGCTCGCGGAAGGCCTGCACCGACAGTCCCTCGGCAGCGAGGGCGCGCTCCATCTCCGCCCGGCTCTGAAAGCCGCGCTCGAGCTGCTCCATCGCCTCGGTCACCCCCTCTTCGACCCTCTCGTCGTCCACCCTGAGGAGGGTGTCTCGCAGCGCGGCCTGGAGGATCAGCTGGGTGTTGACGAGCTCTTCGAGGACCCGCTGGCGTACGCTGTCGCGCTCGGGCGTGCCGGCTGGCGGCAGGGTGCCCCCCTCGGCCTGAATTCGGTTCTCGGACTGGATGACCTCGGAGAGGAGGACCACCGAGTCCCCCACGATCGCGACCACCTGGTCCACCAGCCCCGCCTGACCCCGCGCCTCCGCGGCGGAGAACGCGAGCGGCAGCGTGGCCAGAGTCAGTACGAAGCATGATCTCGTTACCGTCATTCCCACCTTACTCCTTCGCATCCTTTGCATCTAGCAGTCCGTGGATAATCTCGCGCGAGCACCGAGAGGCGCGAAGCGCTCCGCTGCCGTGGGAGGTTTGTCCACGGGCTGCTAGGAACCTCGCGCAATCTCGCGCGCCAGCGAGACCGCCTCCTCGATTCGCCCTTCGTGAATCCGCCATGAGCCCTGGCTCCTGAGCAGCTCGGCGGCCCGGCCCAGCGGCACCAGGCTCCGCTCGCCCGAGAGGAGTGCCGCTATTGTCTCCGCCACCGCCTCCTCGACAGAGGGTGGGGCCGAGTGAAGTGCCATCGGCGTGTCGGCGCCCGACGTCGAGCTGTCCGCTCCATCGCCCTCGGCCGCCTCCCCTCCGGCTTCGCCAGAGGCACCTCCCTCCAGGAGGCCGACCGCTCGCGCAAGATCGCGAATCGCCGCCCGTGTGGCTGCCTCGATCGAATCGGTCTCCTCCGCACTCGGCACCAGGCCGCGCGAACGCGCCTCGGTCACCAGCATCTCGGTCTCCGCTTGGCGCCTTAGCGTTTCCTCCCATTCCTCGTCCGAGGCCGCCGCGAGCCCTGCCAGGAGCTCGGGGGGAGCACCCGCAAGGCCAGCCTGCAGATCCCCCACTCGGTACGCGCCACCCTCCCAGGTGGCGAGATCGCGCTCCGCCGCCCCCGCAGGGAGGCGGCGGTCGGGGGAGGCAGCCAGCGCCCGCGCGGCACCCACGGCGCCTGTGGCCATACGGAAGCCGCGCGCCCCGGCCACCTCGGCGATGTACTCCTCCTCGGCCCGGGCGACGCGTTCGGCCCTGATGCGGAGGCGGAGCTGGTCCGCTACCTCGGAGAAGCGAGGGAGCTCGATGCGGTCCAGACGGAGGATGTGGTACCCGATCGCGGACTCAACCGGGTGGCTCAGCTCGCCAGGGGTGAGGGCGAAGATCGCCGAGTCGACCTCGGGGAGCATATCGCCCCGCTCGAAGGTGCCGAGGCTTCCACCGCGGGCGCGGCTCCCCGGATCGTCGCTGCTCCTGCGCGCCAGCGCCGCGAAGTCCGCGCCGCCCGCAAGCTCGGCGCGGAGCCTCTCGGCGACGCTACGCACGCTGTCGCGCTCCTCCTCGGTGGCCTCCGGCCCGAAGAGGAGGAGGATCTGCGAGGCGGTGGCGCGGGCACCCGGGGTCTCGGCCGCGAACCGCTCGGCGAGCTCATCGTCGGCGACGACGGTGTCGACCGAGATGGCGGCATCCCAGAGTCGCTCGAGCATCAGGCCGCCCAGCATGACCTCGGCGACCGGCGCCACGTCGAGCGCGGCCAGCATCGTGTCGGCCTCCAGGCGGTTGGCCAGGAGGGTGTAGTCGGCCCAGAGCTCGACGACCGCGCCCATCACCTGCGAATCGACCGGCAGGACGCTGTGACGGCCGGCGAGCTCGGCGGCCGCGTCCACCGTCAGGTGCCGCCCATCCGCCTCGGCGAGCACCGCAGCCTCGCACCCCAGCAGCGCCAGCGCCAGGAGTCCGTGGGCCGCCTTTCTGGCGAGATCCCGGTCGATCGCGTTGCGCTGGGGAATCGTCGAAACTCCTTGGACGGCCAGTTGATGTGGAGGGTGTGGTTCCATCGCTTGCGCAGGAATGATCGGGTGGGGATTCAGGGTCCATTGACTCTACCGGATAACCGGATTCGCTGCTACTCGCGCGCCGGATCGTCGCGATGCGCCGCATGGCTGGTCAGCTCGCCCCGCCCCCAGCTCGTTTGCGGGAGCCTCCAGCCCGCCCCATGATTCAGCTTCGGATGCTCCCTACCCGCCAGGACAGGTGAAGAGTCCCCTCCGGGAAGCGATGAAGAGAATCGCCCTGATCGCCACGGTCGCGGCACTCCCGGTTGCCTGCGCGCCACCCGCTCCCGTGTCGCCTCCCCCTTCCCCCGAGCCCCACCCGCCGGAGTGCGAGTCCCGGGAGTCGGGCCGGTTCTGTGGATTCCCCGGCAGGGCCGACGCCGACGCAGTCAGGTCCTGCCTCCGGGCAGGCGCGGATCCGAACTCACGCAACTACGACAACCGCACGCCCCTGCACCAGGCGATGGGGTGGGATGCGGACCTCGGAGTCATCTCGGCCCTGTTGGCGGGCGGCGCGGACACCAATGCCCGCGACTGGGCGGGGACAACTCCGCTACACGATGCGGCCAGGTGGCGGGACCTCGCCATCGTCACCGCACTCGTCGATGGCGGCGCGGATGTGAACGCACGGGACGACGACGGCTGGACCGCGCTGCATGCCGTGGCGTCCAACCCCGATGCGCCCAACGCGCTTCAGGTCGCGAAGAGACTCCTCGAGTCCGGCACCGACCCAAATGCACACGACTACTGGGGCGGGACTCCTCTCCCTCTGGCTCTTGCGGTGCGGGGCGACAACGAGGCTCTCGTCCGTGCCCTCCTCGGAGCCGGAGCTGACGCGGCGCCCGAGGGACGCGGTGAATCCGCCCTGCATGCGGCGGCCGAGGCGAGCACCAACCCAGGCGTGCTGGCAGCCCTTCTCGAGGCCGGAGCGGATGTCAACGCGAGGGACCCCGCTGGCGCGACCGCTCTTCACAGGACGGTAGGGGCAGGCACGGGTACTGCTTTGGTTGAAGTCCTCGTCGAGGCCGGAGCAGGACGTTAACGCGCGAGATACTGCTGGCGCGACCGCTCTACACAGGGCGGCCGGGGCAGGCACGAGTGCCGGTGTGATTGAGGTCCTCCTCGAGGCCGGAGCGGATGTCAACGCGAGGGACCCCGCTGGCGCGACCGCTCTACACAGGGCAGCCGGGGCAGGCAGGAGTGCCGCTGTGATTGATGTACTCCTCGAAGCTGGTGCGGATGCGAAAGCGCGCGACACCGCTGGCACTACGCCGCTGCATCGCGCGGCTACGGGGAGGAGTGCCACTAACGTCGATCTGCTTCTGGCGGCGGGCGCGGATGTGCACGCCCGCGATCATGGCGGCAACACACCGCTGCATATTCTGGCCATGGCCAGGGGCACGACCAGTCGGCGCCACGCGGGGCCGGTCGCCGCTGCTCTGGCGCGTGCCGGTGCCGACATGACCGCGAGGAACGATGTGGGCCGGACACCGCTACAGGCGGCGTTTTCCTTAGGCCATGCGCATGTCGTCGACGAGCTCCTGGAGCTGGGGGCCAACCCAGAGCGACGGGGCACTCCCGAGTGGGACGGCGGTCCCACGACCTGCAAGCTGGGCGTCGGGGACTTCCTCCACTCGGCCACGGCGGAGACCCTGGAGGAGTGCATCGATTCCGGTGCGGACGTAAATGCCCGAGACCCTGTGGACCGAACGCCACTGCACTACTTGGCGGTTGCCGAGCGGTCGCCTCCCGCGCTTGTCGGGATGCTTGCCGACGCGGGTGCGGAGATCGATGCGCGAGACGACTCGGGAGACACACCCCTCCACCTGGCCGTGGGTTCCGGACGGCTCGCCATGGCGGCCGCACTCCTCGAGGCCGGGGCTGACGTAGACGCGGGTTCCCGATGGGGCGGGACGCCGCTGCACAGGGCAGTGGGCAGGAGGCAAGACGCCGTGGAGCTGGTTTCGCTCCTCGTCGGTGCCGGGGCGATCGTGGATTCGCGCAACATGGCGGGCCGAACCTTGTTGCGCCGCGCCTTCGATGCCGGGAGGCCCGACATCGTCGACACGCTGGTCCAGCTGGGGGCGGATCCCTCGGTTCTGGACGACAGCGACAACGTCCCGGATCCGGCGAGTTGCGAGAGATGGAACACCCCGATCTTCTTCGCAGCGGCCGGAGCCGATGTCGTTGCCGACTGCGTTCGCGATGGTGCGGATGTCGTCGGTGCCGACGACGACTGGGCCACCCCGCTCCACGAGGCGTCGAAGGTGACCCGCGACGCGGCCGTGATCCCCGCAATGGTCCGGGCCGGTGCGGACGTCAACGCGCGCGGCAAACGGGGGTACACGCCACTGCACGAGGCGACCCGGCACAACCCCGATCCCGCGATCGTGTCGGCGCTGGTGGAAGCTGGCGCGGAAGTGAATTCCTGGGCGACCGGATTCCATGTCGACTATGGGTGGGACTACACCCCGTTGCACGAGGCGACGGCAAACGCGAACCCTGCCGTGGCGGCCGCTCTGGCCGATGCCGGGGCGGATGCCAACGCTCGCGGATCGGGGGGACGCACTCCACTGCATCAGGCGGCGACCCAGGTCTGTGATCCCGAGCTCATCTCCATCCTGACCGATGCCGGGGCCGACCCGAAGCTGCGAACGGACAGGGGGCATACGCCACTGCACGAGGCTGTCGCGGCGAACAGCAGCCCGGGCGTCGTGTTGGCGCTACTGGAGGCCGGGACGGATGTGAATGCGCGGGCGGGGGGAGGAAGGACTCCGCTCCACATGGCGTTAGAGGCGGCGGCCCCCGATGTCGTGGAGGTGCTGCTGGAGCGGGGCGCGGATGTGAATGCGGGGGCGGATGGAGGAAAGGCTCCGCTCCGCACGGCGTTGTGGGCAGCGGACCCCGACGTGGTGGAGATGCTGCTGCACCGGGGGGCGGAGGTGAACTCGCGCAGGAGCGACGGGGCGACGCCCCTGCACGAAGCTGCGTCGCGCGGACCTCCCCTCGCAGTTGTGGAACTGCTCGTGCAGGCAGGCGCGGACTTGCAGGCGCGCGGACCGAGTGGACGCACTCCGCTGCATCTGGCAGCCTGGAGTCCAGCGAAGTACCAGCGGCTCCTGCAACTCGGCGCCGATCCCGCCGCGCTCGACGACTTTGGCTGGACCCCACTGGACTATCTGCAGTTCAGTTCACCGCATACCTGACTCCCGACACGGCCTCAGACGTGGCACACCTGGCCTCCGACGGGCTTCTCCTTCGGCCGTACGAGCGTCAATCCGTGCAGGGCGGTCGTGGGGCCGAGCCCCCTTTGAGGTCGCGGGCGGGTGACGCGCTCGCTCACCCGGTGGGCGTCCCTGCTAACACTGTAAACCACGGATTACATATTGTAAAGTATACATTACACTGTGGTCGTGCGAGCGAAGCGGTTCAGCGGGGATGCAGCGCTGCTCGGATGCTGCGAGAGGTTCGCCCACGAGCTTGCCTAGTCGTCGCCTTCGCCACCCAGAGCCTCGAGCGCATCCGCCACAACGGCGACGAGGCTCTCCCCGCCGCCGCACCTGAAGACCAGGGAGAGCGGCGCGAGCCGGGGCACCTCGACGGTGGCTTCCCTCCGCATCAGCGCCTCCTCCAGCGCCGAGATCCGCGGGGTGGCCTCGGGCCAGAATCCCACCCGCGCCACCTCGTTTCGCACCGAGATGCGCTCCGCGCCCGCGCTCTTCCCCACGACGGCGAGGATAGCCTTGGCCAGGAGGGACCGCGCCTCGGCCGGAAGGCGTCCGAAGCGGTCCGCGATCTCGGCCGTCAGCGCCTCCACCTCCCGGCGGCTCTTCGCGGCCGAGAGCCGCCGGTAGAGGTGCAGCTTCTGCCTGGTGTCGGCTACGTAGGAGTCCGGAAGGTAGGCGCCCGTCTCCACCGAGACCTCCGGGGCGGGGAAGTCGCTCCTACGGCTCCCGCCCGCCTCCAGCCGCCGGGCCGCCTGCTCGAGGAGGCGCATGTAGGTGTCGATCCCGACCGCGTGGGCGAAGCCCGACTGGTCCTCGCCGAGGAGGTTGCCGGCACCCCTCACCTCGAGGTCTCGCAGCGCGATCTGGTAGCCGCTCCCGAGCTCGGTGTAGTGCTCGAGCACCCTGAGTCGCCTCTCGGCCTCGCGGGTCAACGACTCCGGCACGACCAGGTAGCAGTATGCGCGGCGGTCCCAGCGCCCCACCCGCCCGCGGATCTGGTAGAGCTGCGCCAGGCCGAAGCGGTCGGCGCGCGTCACGATCAGGGTGTTTGCGTTGGCGACGTCCAGCCCGTTCTCGATTATCGAGGAGCAGACGAGGATGTCGGTGCGCCCCGCGACGAAGCGGGTCATCGCCCGGTCCAGCTCGGAGACGGCCATCTGGCCATGGGCCACCTCCACAGTCGCACCGGGGAGCAGCCGGGCGACCCTCTCCGCGGCCCCCCCGATCGTCGCCACGCGGTTGTGCAGGAAGAAGACCTGCCCGCCCCGGTCGAGCTCCCTACGGCACGCCTCGGCGATCAGCTGGTCGCTCCACTCGATCATGTGCGTGACGATCGCCATCCGGTCGCGCGGCGGGGTGCGTATCACGGAGAGGTCGCGGATCCCGGAGAGCGACAGGTACAGGGTGCGGGGAATAGGCGTCGCCGAGAGGGTCAGGACGTCGACCGTGGTCCGGAGCCGCTTCAGACGCTCCTTCTGACGCACGCCTAGGCGCTGCTCCTCGTCCACGACTACGAGCCCGAGATCCCGGAAGGCCACATCGCCCGAGAGGAGCCGATGGGTGCCGATCACGATGTCGACCCTCCCCTCGGCGAGCCCCCGAAGCGTCTCGCGCTGCTCCCGGGGGCGGTCGAAGCGCGAGAGCGAGGCGACCACCACCGGGTAGTCTGCGAGGCGGTCGCCGAAGGTCTTCAGGTGCTGGGCCACGAGGACCGTGGTGGGCGCGAGCACCGCGACCTGCTTGCCGTCCTGAACCGCCTTGAAGGCCGCCCTGATCGCGACCTCGGTCTTCCCGTAGCCTGCGTCCCCGCAGACCAGCCGGTCCATCGTGCGGGGCTCCTCCATGTCCCGCTTGATCTCCTCCACGACGGTCCTCTGGTCGCGTGTGTCCTCGTAGAGGAAGGCCGACTCCATCTCGCGCTGCCACCGCGTGTCTGGCGAGAAGGCGTGTCCGGGGCGCGTTCGCCTCTGGGCGTAGAGGTCGACCAGCTCGGCGGTCATCCGGTTGATCGCCGCCTCGGTGCGGCCCCGCAGCCGCTTCCAGCGCCTGCCCCCGATCCGGTGCAGGCGATCCGGCTCGTCTCCGGGGTGTGCCCCGACCCACCGCTCCACCTGATCCAGCGAGTGGACAGGCACCCGCAGCACCTCGCCGCCGTCGTACTCGGCCACGAGCGCCTCGAGCGACTCCCCCCCGATCTGCACCCGCTCCAGCCCCCGGAAGCGCCCGATGCCGTGCTCCATATGCACGATGTGGTCGCCCGGCGAGAGCTGGGCGAGGCTCTCGAGGGCGGCCGCCCCCCGAAAGCGCCTGATCCGCCGGAGGCCCCGGCTGCGGTCGAAGATCTCGTGATCCGTGAGGACGTTGACCGTCGGGTCCGAGTCCTCCAGGACGAAGCCGCCCGCAGTCGAGCCGACCGTCGTCCGGCACCCCGGCGGCAGGCTGCCCCGGCGGTCGGCGAGGAGCTCCTCCAGTCGCTGGGCCTGACCCTCGTTGTCGCAGAGGACCCAGCTCTCCTCGCCCCTCTCCGCCGCCTCGTCCAGATAGCCCCGGAGCCGCTCCACATTCCTCTCGAAGCGAGGGGGTCGCCGAGCCCTGAGGACGAGGTCGCCGATGTGTTCCTCGGCGAAGCTCAGGCGGGGATGGCTGGCGACTAGCTCGGTGAAGACGCCGGGGTGGAGGAGCGTTGGAGCCGCGTCGGGAGCCCGATATTCGCCCTCCACCCCGGTATCGTCGTCTCCATTGACAGATTCCCCTTCGAATCTGTCACTGGATTGCTTCCGAGCGCCCCGCTGCCACGCTTCGCGGGCCTCCAGCTCCCACTCCTGCCCCGAGGGGTGAACGACGATCGAGTCGAGCGGCAGGCGCTCCAGGATCGAGGAGCGGGTGGCGGCACCACCGGCCGGGCCAGCCTCGAAGCGCACAGGCAGGATGTCGATCCGGTCGAGGGTGTCGGTCGAGAGCTGGTCGAGCACCCCGAACCGGCGGATCGACTCCACCTCGTCGCCCCAGAACTCGATCCGCGCCGGACCGGCGGCGCCGTAGGAGAAGAGGTCCACGATTCCGCCCCGCACGGCGTAGCGGCCGACCTCCTCGACGAGCCCGCCCCGCACGAAGCCCCGGTCCTCCAGCGCCCCCACCAGGTCGTCCCGCCGCACCTGGTCCCCGACGGCGACCGTGACGCGCAGCTCGGCGAGCTCCTCGGGGATCGCGGCCACCTCCTGAAGCGCCCGCGCCGTCGCCACCAGGATGCGCGCGTCCCCCGCGAGGAGCGCCTCGACCGCCTCGATCCGCTCCCCCTCGGCGGGGTCGCCTGAGGTGCCATCGGTGGCACCCGTGGTGCCCCGGGCCTCCCTCTCGGGAAAGTTGACGGCTGCGCCGGGGCCGAGGAGCGTCGTCAGGTCGTCGTGGCATCTCCCAGCCTCGGTGCCCGACGTCGCCACGAGCACCCACAGTCGGCTCGGCAGCCAGGTGGAGAGCGCCGCCAGCGTCACAAGCGGAAGCGATCCGGCCGCCCCCCCGACCGCCAGCCCCTGGCCCGGTGCGGGCAGCGAGTCGACCAGGGTGGGGAACACCCCAGCTCGGAGGAGAGCCGCGACAGCCGGGTGGAGAGTGGCCTCCGCCATTTGGTTTCCGGTCCCTGGGTGATCTGGCATGGCCTCGTCGCGGTGGTACATTGCGTGCGCCGATAATTTCGCACCATCCCGATCCCCTCGTCGCGGAGTCAACCCTTGTCGGCCGACCTCATCCGCAACTTCTGCATCATCGCCCACGTCGACCACGGCAAGTCGACGCTGGCGGACCGGCTGCTCGAAGCCACCGGGACGCTCGACCGCCGCCAGATGCGCGACCAGGTGCTCGACACCAACGAGCTGGAGCGGGAGCGCGGGATCACGATCAAGCTCCACGCCGTGCGGATGGAGCACACCGCCGCCGATGGGCGCTCGTACACCTTCAACCTGATCGACACCCCCGGACACGTCGATTTCAGCTACGAGGTCTCGCGCTCGCTGGCCGCCTGCGAGGGGGCGATCCTCGTCGTCGACGCCAGCCAGGGCGTGCAGGCCCAGACGCTCTCCAACCTCTTCCTGGCCCTCGAGGCCGACCTCGAGGTGGTTCCGGTGCTGAACAAGATCGATCTGCCCGGGGCGGAGGTCGAGCAACGCCGCGACGAAGTCGCCGACCTCATGGGGATCGACGCCGACGAGGTGCTTCAGGCGTCTGCGAAGGATGGGGTCGGGATCGAGCCCATCCTGGAGGCGATAGTCGACCGCGTTCCCCCGCCGGAGGGGGACCCGCGGGCACCGCTCAGAGCGCTGATATTCGACTCCTTCTACGACCGCTACCAGGGCGCGGTGCCGAGCATCCGGGTCGTCGACGGCGAGGTGCGAGCCGGGATGACCGTGACCTTCGGGACCGTGGAGGCGCGCTACGAGGCGACCGAGGTCGGGCACCTCCGCCTTGGCCGCATCCCCGCCCCCTCGCTTGGCCCGGGCGAGGTCGGGTACCTGGTGGCGGCGATCAAGGCGGTGAGCGACACCCGCGTGGGCGACACCGTGCTGGACGCCCGACGCCGCTCCGCCGAACTCCTTCCGGGGTACCAGGAGGCCCGCCCGATGGTCTTCGCGGGACTCTACCCGTCGGACGCCGACGACTACGAGGAGCTCCGGGACGCCCTTGAGCGGCTGCAGCTCAACGACGCGTCGCTCCACTTCGAGCCGGAGACCTCGCGGGCGCTCGGATTCGGCTTCCGCTGCGGCTTCCTGGGGCTCCTCCACCTCGAGATCGTGCAGGAGCGCCTCGGCCGCGAGTTCGGCGTGGGGCTCGTCACCACCGTGCCGGGCGTAAAGTACCGCGTGAAACTCTCCGACGGCGCCGAGCTCTCGATCGAGAACCCCACCGACCTCCCCGACCGCGCAATCGTCGAGTCGGTCGCCGAGCCGGTGGTCCGCGCCCGGATCGTCACGCCCTCCGACTACATCGGCAATGTGCAGCGGCTCTGCCACGAACGGCGCGGGCACTTTCGCGGGATGCACTACCTCGATCCGAGGCGCGTCGAGATGGCGTACGAGCTGCCGCTCGCCGAGATCGTGCTGGACTTCTACGGTCGGCTGAAGGGCGGGACCCGGGGCTACGCCGCCCTGGACTACGAATTCCACGAGTACCGGGTATCCGATCTGGTGAAGGTGGATGTGCTGGTGAACCACGAGCCGGTCGATGCCTTCTCGGTGATTCTGCACCGCGACAGCGCCCAGCAGCACGGGCGCGCCCTGGTGCGCAAGCTGCGCGAGCTCATCCCCAGGCAGCAGTTCCAGGTGGCGCTGCAGGCCGCGATCGGCGGGCAGGTGATCGCGCGGGCCAATGTGAAGGCGGTACGCAAGAACGTCACCGCCAAGTGCTACGGCGGCGACATCACCCGCAAGCGAAAGCTCCTGGAGCGCCAGAAGGAGGGGAAGAAGCGGATGAAGCAGGTGGGCTCCGTCGAGATTCCGCAGGAGGCCTTCATGGCGGTCCTGCAGCTCGACGAGGCCGGCGGATGAGCGAGGCGGCGTGCGCGTAGTCGAGCTCCCGCGGTCGCTGGACTACCGGACGGTCGAGTCGCTGCATGCGGCCGTCGGCCAGGGGGACCGGCTCCCAACGCTCTTCGACGCGCGCCGCACCGAGTGGATCGACCCGAACGGCATGCTCGCCCTCCTGGCCGCTGGCACCGTGGCGGGGATGGGAGGTGCGTCCCCGCGCATCTCCCTCCCCGAGCGCTCCGAGGTGCTCGGCTACCTCAACCGGATGGGCTTCGCCCGCGCCGCCCGCCACGTCTTCTCGCCACCTCCTTCCGGCGGCGGCCGCCGCCGGTCGCACCGCGCCTCCGATGTCCTCCTCGAGATCACCCCCGTGACCACCAACTCCGATGTCCACCGGGTGGTCGACCGGGTGCAGAGCCGCGCCGGCACCATCCTCGCCCAGACGCTCCGCTACCCGGCGCACGCCGTAGTGCGCTTCTCGGTGATCCTCTCCGAGGTCTGCCAGAACATCATCGAGCACGCCGACGCGCCTGGGTGGGTCGCGGCGCAGGCCTACAACTGGAGCCGACGGCTTGGGCGCCATGTGGCGGTCATCGCCGTCTGCGACCTGGGCCGGGGCTTCTCCGCCTCGCTCGCCGAGGAGCACGCCGAGCGCTTCGGGGAAAGGTGGGGCGACGCGGCCGCCCTCGAGGCCGCCTTCCTGCACGGCTACACCCGCTTTCGCGATGCAGGCCGAGGGCAGGGGATCCAGCAGATCCGGAGACAGGTTGCCCGCTGGGACGGCCTGCTCTCGATCAGGAGCGGGACGGCCCGGATCGCGGATGCGCCGGCGTGGAGCCAGAGCCCTCGGATGCTCGAGAAGCTCCCGGCCTTCCCGGGTGCCCAGATCAACATCGTGCTGCCGGGGGTGCGCGATGGCTGAATCCACACCCAGCCCACGCGGCAGCACCCCGGTCGTCGCATCGGGAGAGGCGCTTACGGTCGATGTCGGCCGCCTGATGAGCGACCGCCTCGGCCTCTCGCAGAGCGACCTCATCACCCGTCCGACGGGCCGGGCCGTGCGCGAAGCGATCGAGGCGTGCACGGCGGGCGCACCGGGTGGGAGTGTGGCGCTCGTCGAGCTCTCCGGCGTCAGGGTCATGGACTTCAGCTGCGCGGACGAGGTCGTCGCCGGGCTGCTGCTCCGTAGCGACGGCTCGTCCCGCTCCGCCATCCGCTACTTCATCTTTCGCGGTCGCGAGCATCTCCACGGCCACGCGGTCGCCGAGGTCCTCTCGCGGCGCGGGCTCGCGGCGGCGTGCGCGTTCGGAGGCCGTCCCTTCCACCTGGTCGGCGAGGTGTCCGATGGACAGCGCGCAGTCTGGCATGCCCTTGAGGAGCGGCGGCTCATCGAGCTGGGCGAGGCGACGACGCTCCTCGGGCCGGGGGGGCGGGCGCGGCTCGTCCAGATCTGCGAGATGCGCCTAGCGCACCTGGGTTCCGGCGGCCAGGTGAGGGCGCTGAGCCGGATTGGTCGAGGCGGTGCGGAGGGGCCGGTGCCGATCGCATGATCGAAGACGGTGCGGTGCGCCGCGACGCCTGCGATGGGGAGGCGCGGAGACGAAGCAACCCCTGCCAACGCCCGGCGAAATCGTGACGCCCGCCGGAGCTACCGTGCCCACTCCTCCCGGTCGGGGATCCCCCGGCTCCAGTACACTTCGAACCCGGCCGGCGGCGCCGGGCGCTCGGACAGCCCACGCAGGAATGCCCGCACCTGGCCGCTCCGGGTATCCCGTACGATCGCCATCGGGGCGTCGGTCTCTCCGTCCAGCGTGGCCGACCCGTCCGGGGCCGTCAGCGTGATGCTCACCAGCGAGCCCGCCCACCCGGGCTCGACCGGGAGGATGAAGGCGAAGTGGGCGACCTCCCCCTCCGCGTCGGCGACCTCCTCCATGTCGAACGAGAACGAGAAGAGCCGGGCGCCAGCCGCATCCTTACCGGTCAACGTGTAGGGACCGGGCCCGCGCGGTCCGCTCGGCGGGGCATCGACCACCACGGCCGGTTCCAGCGAAGGCACTCCCTCGTCGTCCACGCCACCCCAGAGAAGGAGCCCGGGGCTCGGCACCCCGGGTGGCTCGGGCTCGAGCACCCGGTAGCGGACCATTTTGCTGAAGAAGTAGTCGCTGATCCATCTGGGACGGCAGTAGCCCATCAAATCGGATGTGGAGGGACTTACCAGCTCCTCCGCTCGATGGTTATAACCCCACGCCCCTATGCTCCCGTCCGGCTGTGGGAAGCCGCGGTCCGCGCGGGGGGCGGAACAGGCCGGAGCGTGTCGGTTGTTGAGGTTGTGACCGAGTTCATGCGCGATCGTCGAGGAGCTAAGGGTCGGAAAGCTGGACTTTCCTCCTATGTAGGCGTTAGCAGGTCCGGTGACCCGTCCGGTCATCAGACCCATCCAGTACCCCGACCCATTCTCCGTCTTCCGAATTGTATACAGCTCCCTGAGGAGTAGAATGCGATTGTTCGAGGAACTCACGACGGGGGCGTGTTCCGACACGTTGATCCCCTCTACCGGCAGCAGGTCGTAGGAGTCGTGGAGCAGTTTGTGTTCTTCGTCCTCATCCGCCATCTCTTCGGTCCACTCGAGCACGGAGGAATCCGGGTCCTCCTCCCAGAGGAAGGGGACGACGGTCAGGTCGAAAGCGGGCATGGAGTCCACCTCGAACTTGTGGCGGCCCTCCTCGGGAATCCGCTTTCTGGTGAGCAGGTCCTCGTCCAGCGTGCTGTCTGGATCGATTTCGACCATCATCTCGAGCCCGGGATGGAGGACTGTATCCGGGATGGACGCATTGGAGGACTTGTCGAGCGAGCCCTCGTCCACCTCCGTCGGGATGACGACGGACTTCCCCGGGATGGTCACCTTGTACGTCTCCGATCCGTTCCGGTAGAAGCGAGCGACCACCGGCGGGATCTCCTCGTCGGTCTCCCTGGTGGCGGTCACGAAGACCCGCAGCAGCGCCTCCCTGCCGGGGACCAGTGGGACCGGATAGTCCCGATGTTGGACGGCCTGGGTCAGATAGGCACCGGAGGGATCACGGCCGCAGATCTTCACCCGGCGATTGCGGATCCCCTCCAGCCAGTCGAGGAAGGTGGCCTCGTCGGGAGCGCAGAGTCCCGTGCCGCTGGCGAGGAGAGTATTCAGCTTCTTCAGACTGGTGAAGCTCGTGGGAATCGGATCCGCCAGCTGCGGGTTGCTGTTAACCACCAGAGCGTGCAGCTGGTCCAAGCTGCCGAATTCTGCAGGGAGAGCCCCGGAAAAGTCGTTTCCGTGCAATTGGAGGTCCCTCAAGCTGGAAAGGCCTCCCAACTCGGCTGGCAGGGAACCGCTCAGGTCGTTGTTCGTAACGTCAAGTTCGGAAAGCCGTGAAAGCTGGCCCAGTTTGCCGGGAATCGAGCCCGTCAGCCGGTTGCTGTCGAGCCTGAGACTCTTCAGCTCCAACAGGTCGCCCAGTGCCCGGGGAATCGACCCGGCCAGCCGATTGTTGGAGAGGTGCATCTCCCGGAGCTTGTGCAGATCGCCCAGTTCGGGCGGGATGGTACCGGTGAGCTTGTTGCCATCGAGGTAGAGGGAGACCAGGTTGGCCAGTTTGCCCAGTTCCGGGGGTATGGGGCCGCTCAGTCTGTTCCCCCGCAGCCGAAGGACCCGCAGTTTGGAGAGATCGCCAAGTTCGGGCGGAATGGTACCGGTAAGATCGTTGTATCCGAAATCGAGGGTAGACTTCAGGTTCGCCAGTTTGCCCAGTTCGGCGGGGATGGCACCGGTGAGGCTATTGGAGCCGAGATCGAGGGAAATCAGGCTTGCCAGTTCGCCCAGTTCCGGGGGTATGGTCCCCTCCAGGCTGTTTGCTGTCAGCCAAAGGACCTCCAGTCCGGTCAGGCCCCCCAGTTCGGGCGGAATGGTGCCGGTAAGCCGGTTGCCGCCGAGACCGAGGCGACGCAGGCTTGCCAGTTTGCCTAGTTCCGGGGGTATGGGGCCGGTCAGTTCGTTCACATCCAGCCGAAGCCTCTCCAGTCTGGGCAAGCCTGTCAATTCGGGCGGGAGACTACCGGAAAGGCCGTTCAGGATCAACTCGATCGAGGTGACCTGTCCATCGTCGTCCGTTTCGATCCCGAACCATTCGTCCAGCGGGGCGTCGCTCCGCCAGTTCATGTCTTCCGTCCACAGCGATCCGCCGGTGGCGTCGTAGAACGTAGCGAGCACGTCTCGGGGATCGACGCACTCCAGCCCGGTACCATCCAGCGAGGGAATCTCGTCCAGCCACTCCCTGAATTCCTCGTCGTCCAACTCGCAGAGTTCCGTGTCCGCGTATCCCAATCGCTCCAGCGAAAGGTTGATCATCCGAAGGGGAAGCGGACCCGCAAGGTCGTTCGTACCGATCTCCAGCTTCGTCAACCACTCGATATCTCCGATTTCAACTGGTATTGTCCCCCTCAACCCGTTGTCCTCCAGATCGATTTCCACCACATAGCCGAAGGAATCGGTCTTCACGCCATGCCAGTCGCCGAGATCCTCGGCATGGAGCCATCCACCCGACTCGCTCCAATCCGGCCCTCCAGCGACATCGTAAAGCTCTTCCAGCACTACCCGATCCGCATCTCCGCACCGCTGTCCGTCGACGTCCTCGACCCCTGTCAGCCAGGCTGAAAAGGCAGGATTCCGGGGAGCACATAGGCGATCGTTGCCGGAGAACAGGAGCTTATCGAGTTGCTCGAGCTTGACGAGGGTGGAGGGAAACCGGCCCTGCAACCGGTTCTGGTTGACGTCGAGGACATCGAGGAGTTGCAAATCGCCCATTTCCGGGGGAACCGTGCCTTCGAGCAGGTTGTTGCGCAGTATAAGCGTTCGGAGCTTCGAAAGTCCACCGAGTTCCGGGGGGATGGTCCCGCTCAACTCGTTGTCCCGAAGATTGATCCAGCGGACACTAGAAAGATTACCCAATTCGGGCGGCAGAGAGCCTGACAGCTTGTTCCCCAACAGGAGCAGCAGATTGAGGTTGGTCAAGCGACCCAACTCGGCTGGAATGGATCCCTCCAACTTGTTGCCGAACAACTGGAGTTTCTCGAGGCTGGATAACCCTCCCAGTTCCGGCAGAATCGTCCCTTCGAGGTTGTTGCCATGCAGCACCAGGGCGGTCACTCGCCCCTGGTCGTTTACTTCGACGCCGTGCCAGGTGTCAAGCGGGGCGTCGGTCAGCCAGTTGTCGTTGTTCGTCCAGTTCGCACCCCCCGTCGCTTCGTAGAATGCCTCGAGGATCGCTGGCTGGCGATCGGGACGGACCTTCACGGGGAATGCCTGTGCGACGGAAAGGCCACCCGGGTCCGAGGCCGTGACGGTGACGGTCGCGCTCCCCTCGGCGACTCCCACGACCCTCACGCTTTCGCCCGACACCGACACCGTGGCGATCCCCGTATCGGACGACTCCGCGTCGTAGCCTAGCGAATCCCCGTCGGGATCGCTGAAATAGCCGGAGACGATCACCGTTATCTGGTCTCCAGAATGCGTATCGACCGCGGGGATCGAATCCACAATTTCGGGCGGCCGGTTCGGGACGGTGAAGGGAAAGCTCTGCTCCGCAAACAGGCCTTCGGGATCGGAGGCGTTGACCGTGATGTTGGCGTTCCCCCGCGCGACGGCGAGCACCCGGACCGTATCGCCCGAGGCGGCGGCGGTGGCGACGGCCGTGTCGGACGACTCCACCGCGTAGCTCAGGGCGTCCCCGTCCGGGTCGGTGAAGTAGGCGGAGACGACCACAGCGCCGGTCTCTCTGAGGTACTTCTCCAAGGCCGGGATCGAATCGACGGCTTCGGGGGCGCGGTTCGGGACCGCTACCGTGAAGCTCTGCTCGGCCGAGAGGCCGCCGGGGTCGGTGGCGGTCACCGTGACGGTCGCGGTCCCCTGCGTGCCCCCGGCAACCCACACCGTGTCGCCCGAGACGGTGGCGGAGACCACAGCTGTGTCGGACGACTCGGCGGTGTAGCTCAGCACGTCTCCGTCAGGTTCGCTGAAGTAGGCCGCGACGACCATGTGAGCGCTCTCCCCGACAAATGCCTCCATCGCGGCGATCGAATCGACCGCCTCCGGGGCACGGTTCGGGACGGTCACGGTGAAATTCTGCGTGACGAAGAGGCCCCCCGGGTCCGTGGCGGTCACCGCGACGGTCGCGGTCCCCTGCGTGCCCCCGGCAACCCACACCGTGTCGCCCGAGACGGTGGCGGAGACCACACCTGTGTCGGACGACTCGGCGGTGTAGCTCAGCACGTCCCCATCGGGGTCGCTGAAGTATGCCGCGACAACCACATGAGCGCTTTCCCCGACAAATGTCTCCATCGCGGCGATCGAATCGACCGCCTCCGGGTCGCGGTTCGGGACCGCTACCGTGAAGCTCTGCTCGGCCGAGAGGCCGCCGGGGTCGGTGGCGGTCACCGTGACGGTCGCGGTCCCCTGCGTGCCCCCGGCGACCCGCACCGTGTCGCCTGAGACGGTGGCAGCGACCACGCCTGTGTCGGACGACTCGGCGGTGTAGCTCAGCGAGTCTCCATCCGGGTCGCTGAAGTAGGCCGGGACGACCACATGAGCGCTCTCCCCGACGTATGTCTCCATCGCGGCGATCAAATCGACCGCCTCGGGGGCGCGGTTCGGGACGGTGACGGTGAAGCTCTGCTCGGCCGAGAGGCCGCCGCCGTCGGTGGCGGTCACCGTCACGATAGCGGTCCCCTGTGTGCCCCCGGCAACCCACACCGTGTCGCCTGAGACGGTAGCAGCGACCGTGCGGGTGTCGGACGACTCCGCCGTGTAGCTCAGCGAGTCTCCATCGGGGTCGCTGAAGTAGGCCGGGACGACCACATGAGCGCTCTCCCCGACGTATGTCTCCATTGCGGCGATCAAATCGACCGCCTCGGGGGCGCGGTTCGGGACGGTGACGGTGAAGCTCTGCTCGGCGGCGAGGCCGCCGGGGTCGGTGGCTGCGACTGTGACGGTGGCGGTTCCCTGCTTGAGCCCGATCGCGCGTACGGTGCCGGCTGACGCAGCAGCGGACACTACGGCCGGGTCGGAGGACTGAGCCGAGTAGCTCAGCGCATCTCCATCCGGGTCGCTGAAGTGGCCGGAGACGACGATCTCCACCGTGTCCGCGACAAAGACGCTCTGCGCTACGATGCTGCCCACGGTCGCCGGCCCTTGGTTGGGCTCCACGGGGTCGTCGCACGCCGGAGCCCAGAGGAGGACTCCCATGATGAGGAAACACCGCGCGGGAACCCACATCGGGTCTTTCACGGCTCTCGCTCCATTTGAAAGAAGATTATGGCCGTATTCTGGCAATCGCCTGGAGCTACCGTGCCCACTCCTCCCGGTCTGGGATCCCCCGGCTCCAGTACACCTCGAACCCGGCCGGCAGCGCCGGGCGCTCGGACAGCCCACGCAGGAACGCCCGCACCTGGCCACTCCGGACGTCGCGGAGGATCGCCATCGGGGCGTCGGTCTCGCCGTCCAGCGTGGCCGACCCGTCCGGGGCCGTCAGCGTGATACTCTCCAGCGAGCCGGCCCATCCGGGCTCGACCGGAAGGACGAAGGCGAATTGGGCGACCTCCCCCTCCGCGTCGGCGACCTCCTCCATGTCGAACGAGAACGAGAAGAGCCGGGCACCGGCCGCGTCCTTACCGGTCAACGTGTAGGGACCGGGCCCGCGCGGTTCGCTGGGCGGAGCGTCGACGACTACGGCCGGTTCCAGCGAGGGCACTCCCTCGTCGTCCACACCACCCCAGAGAAGAAGACCACGGCGTTCGAAGGTGGGGTCTCCGGGGATAACGGCCCCGTTCGCCCGAAAGCGCGTCATGTTGGAGAAGAAGTAGTCGCTGACCCATCTGGGGTCGCAGTAGCTCATGAAATCGGATGTGGAAGGTCGCACCACCTTCCTGGTGCGATGGTTGTATCCCCACGCCCCGATCTCGCCGTCCAGGTACGGATAGTTGCGATCGACCGTATTTGGAAGAGTCCCGCAGCCCGAAGCGTGCAGGGAGTACAGGTTGTGGCCGAGCTCATGCGCCATCACCCAGGAGTCGAGGACCGAGAAGCTGACCTTGTTGGCCAGGAGGGCGACCCCACGACCGCCCAGGACCTTTCCGGCCATCAACCCCATCCAGTAGCCGGATCCACCCTCCACGGCCCGGATCGCATAGGTTTGGTGGAGCAAGTGGACGTGCACATTCGACGAACTCACGACGGGGTCGTGCTCCGACACGCTCAGCCCCTCCACCGGCAGCAGGTCGTAGGTGTCGTGGAGCAGTTCGTGTTCTTCCTCGTCATCCACCATTGCCTCGGTCGCCTCTAGGACCGAGGAGTCTGGATCCTCTTCCCAGAGGAAGGGGACGAAGGTCAGATCGAAGTCGGGCATGGAGTGAACTTCCAGCGCCAGCCGGCCCTCTTCGGGAATGCGCTTGGTTACGAGGAGGTCTTCGTCCAGCGTGCCATCCGGATCGATCTCGATCACCATCTCGAGTTCGGGATGCAGGACCGTATCCGGAATGGTCACGTTGGACGACGTCTCGAGCGAGCTCTCGTCGATCTCGGTCGGAATCACGACGGACTTGCCGGGGATCGTCACCGTGTACGTCTCCGATCCGTCCCTGTAGAATCGAGCCCGCACCGGCGGAATCTCCTCGTCGGTCTCCCTGGTCGCGGTCACGAAGACCCGCAGCAACGCCTGTTTCTCGGCGACCAGAGGGACCGGATACTCTCGCGACTGGGTGGCCTGGACGAGATAGGCGGCCAGACCCTCACGCCCGCAGATCTTCACCCGCAAGAGCATGATCCCCCCGAGCCAGTCGAGGAAAGTGGAATCGTCGGGACCGCACACTCCGGTTCCGCCAGTGTAGAAGACCCACAACTCGGTGAGGTTGGTGAAGCTCGACGGAATCGTCCCCGTCAGCTTCGGGTTGTGGCTGACCTCCAGGCGATGCAGCCGCCCCAGGCGGCCAAGGCTCGAAGGGATGTTGCCGGAGAGATCGTTGTTGGTAAGCGAGAGTCTCACAAGATTGGAGAGATCGCCCAGTTCGCGCGGAATCGCCCCCGTCAGCTCGTTCTGGTCGAGGTGGAGGTGCCGAAGATCCGGCAACTCGCCCAGTTCGGGCGGAATCGAACCTGTCAGATCGTTGTCGACGACCGATAGGTCGGTCAGGTTGGAGAGTCTTCCGAGTTCCGGAGGAATCGATCCGCTCAGCTGGTTCTCGAAGAGATGCAATCCATGGAGCTCGTGCAGGTCACCCAGTTCCGAGGGAATCGGTCCGCTCAACTGGTTTTTGAAGAGGTGCAGGGCACTGAGGTTGTACAGGCCACCCAGTTCCGGTGGAATACTGCCGGTCAGGAGGTTGTCACTAAGGTCGAGGGTCAGGAGACTGGAGAGTTTACCGAGTTCCGGGGGTATGGGGCCGCTAAGATAGTTATCGAACAGCATAAGCCGTTCCAGCCTGGGGAGATCGCCCAACTCGGGTGGGAGATGGCTCACAAGGAGGTTATTGATTAGCTCGATCCTGGTGACCTGTCCATCTTCGTCGGTCTCGACCCCGTACCACTCGTCCAGCGGGGCGTCGCTCAGCCAGTTCTCATTGTACCACCACCCGGAGCCGCCCGTGGCGTGGTAGAGCGCCGTCAGCACCTCGCGGGGGTCCGGGCACTCCTCTCCCGTTCGCTCAAGCGAGGGAATGCCGTCAAGCCATTCCTCGAACTCTTCGTCGTCCAACTCGCAGAGCTTCGTGTCCGCGTACCCGAATCGATCCAGGTCGAGGTTGACCATCCGGAGGGGAAGTGGCCCAACCAGGTCGTTCGTCCCGATTTCAAGCTTCGTCAACCCCTCCAGATCCCCGACTTGGAAGGGGATCTTCCCCTTCAGCCCATTGTCCTCCAGGTCAAGTTCCACCACGTATCCGAACGAGTCGGCGCTGACACCGTACCAGGTATCGAGGTCGTCACCCACGAGCCAACCACCCGAGTTCTCCCAATCGGCACCACTCGCAACTTCGTAGAGCTCCTCCAGCACCTTTCGATCCGACTCGCCGCACCAGGGTCCTTCCACACTTCGCAGATTCCTGCGCCAGGCCACAAAGCCGGATGTCTTGGGAAAACAGAGGGACGTGTTGAACTGGAACCTGAAGGTGCGGAGTTTGTCGAGTGCGAGGAATCCGGCCGGAAGCGGACCTTCGAGTTGATTGTATTCGACACGCAGCTCGGAGAGGCTGTCGAGGGACCCCAGTTCGGGCGGCATGGTCCCGGTCAGGGGATTCTCGGAGAGATTCAAGGTCCTGAGGTTCTGCAGGTCACCCAGTTCGGGAGGAATGCCGCCGGTCAGCTGATTTGCTCTGAGATTCAGGGTCTTGAGGTTGTGCAGGTCGCCGAGTTCGGGGGGAATGCCTTCGGTCAGGCGGTTGACGCCGAGATCCAGTAACTCGAGGTTGTGCAAGTCGCCCAGTTCGGGGGGAATGCTACCGGTCACGCGGTTGAGGGAAAGCGACAGGGCATAAAGACCGGATAGTTTTCCGATTTCCGGAGGTATGGGGCCGCTCAGAGAGTTTTGAAAGAGTCGGAGCGACTTCAGACTGATGAGGTTGCCCAATTCGGGGGGAATCGGCCCGGTCAACTCATTGCTACTCAAGTACGCACCCACGAGACTGGTGAGGTTGCCGAATTCCGGAGGGATGGGCCCCGACAGGCCGTTGGACCTGATGTCCAGCGTCTCAAGGCTGGAAAGTCCACCGAGTTCTCCGGGGATCGTCCCATGCAGGTTGTTGCGGAAGAGTTCGAGAGAGATGACGCGCCCCCGGTCGTTCACTTCGACCCCGTGCCAGGTGTCAAGCGGAGCGTCCGTCAACCAGTTGTCGTTGTTCGTCCAGCTCGCACCTCCCGTCGCTTCGTAGAACGCCTCCAGGATCGCTGGCTGCCGATCGGGACTAACCTTGACGGGGAAGGCCTGCGCGACGGAAAGGCCGCCCGGGTCCGAGGCCGTGACGGTGACGGTCGCGCTCCCCTCGGCGACTCCCACGACCCTCACGCTTTCGACCGACACGGACACCGTGACGATCCCCGTATCGGACGACTCCGCTTCGTAGCTCAGCGAGTCCCCATCTGGATCGCTGAAGTAGGCGGAGGCGATCACCGTTACCTGGTCTCCGGCATGCGTATCAACCGCGGGGATCGAATCGACGACTTCCGGGGCACGGTTCGGGACGGTAAAGGGAAAGCTCTGCTCAGCGAAGAGGCCTTCGGGATCGGAGGCGGTGACCGTGATGTTGGCGTTCCCCCGCTCGACAGCGAGCACCCGGACCGTGTCGCCCGAGACCGCGGCGGTGGCGACGGCCGTGTCGGACGACTCCACCGCGTAGCTCAGGGCGTCCCCGTCCGGGTCGGTGAAGTAGGCGGAGACGACCACAGCGCCGGTCTCTCTGAGGTACTTCTCCAAGGCCGGGATCGAATCGACGGCCTCCGGCGCACGGTTCGCAACGGTGGCGGCAAAGCTCTGGCGGGCGGTGAGTCCCCCGGGATCCGAGGCCGTGACCGTGACCGTTGCGCTTCCCTTCGCGACCGCGACCACCAGCACCGTGTCGCCCGAGACGGTGGCGGTGACCACGCCCGTGTCGGACGACTCGGCGGTGTAGCTCAGCGAGTCTCCATCCGGGTCTCTGAAGTAGGCTGGGACGACTACCGGAGCACGCAGGCCGATGTGCGTCTCCACCGCCGGAATCGAATCCACCGCCTCCGGGGCTCGGTTCGGGACGGTTACCGTGAAGCTCTGCTCGACCGAGAGGCCGCCTGGGTCGGTGGCGGTGACTGTGATCGTGGCGGTTCCCTGCTTGAGCCCGATCACGCGCACCGTGTCGCCCGAGACGGTGGCGGCGACCACACCTGTGTCGGACGACTCGGCGGCGTAGCTCAGCGAGTCCCCATCGGGGTCGCCGAAGTATGCCGCGACGACGACGTGAGCGCTCTCCCCGACGTATGTCTCCATCACGGCGATCGAGTCGACCGCCTCCGGAGCTCGGTTCGGGACGGTTACCGTGAAGCTCTGCTCGACCGAGAGGCCGCCTGGGTCGGTGGCGGTGACTGTGATCGTGGCGGTTCCCTGCTTGAGCCCGATCACTCGTACCGTGCCGGCTGACGCGGCAGCGGACACCACGGTCGCGTCGGACGACTGCGCCGAGTAGCTCAGCGCATCTCCATCCGGGTCGCTGAAGTAGCCGGAGACGACGATTTCCACCGTGTCTGCGACAAAGACGCTCTGCGCCGGGATGCTGCCCATGGTCGCCGGCCCTCGGTTGGGCTCCACGGGGTCGTCGCACGCCGGAGCCCAGAGGAGGGCTCCCACGACGGGGAGATACCGCACCGGAATCCACATCGCGTTCTTCACGGCTCCTGCTCCCTTTGGAAGAAGATTATGGCCGTATTCTGGCAATCGTCGTGGGCTACCGCGCCCACGCCTCCGGGCCGGGGATCCCCCGGGTCCAGTACACCTCGAACCCCGCCGGTACCGCCGGAGGCTCGGGGCGCCCGCGCAGGAATGCCCGTATCTGGCCGTTCCGGGTATCCCGTACGATCGCCATCGGGGTGTCGGTCTCTCGGTCCAGGGATACCGACCCGCCCGGCGCCGTCAGTGTGATGCTCTCGAGGGAGCCGGCCCATTCGGGCTCCACCGGAAGGATGAATGCGAAGTCCGCGGCTCCCACTTCCCCGTCGGCGACCGAGTCCATGGCGAACGGGAATGAGAAGAGCCGGGCGCCCGACGCGTCCTCGCCGGTCAGCCTGTAAGGACCGGACCGGCGTGGCCAGCTCGGCGGTGCGTCAATCACAAAGGCCGGTTCCAGCGAGGGATTTCCGTCTCCGTCGACACCGCCCCAGACAAGGACTCCGGGTGCGGGCGCCTCGCGCCTCTCGTCCAGGTCCAGGAACACCCGGTAGCGGACCATGTTCGTGTAGTAGTAGCCGCTCACCCATGTGGGACTGCAGTAGCTCATGAAGTCCGGTGTATCCGGGTTTACGAGTTCCTCCTTCCGGTGGTCGTATCCCCACACGCCGATGCTTCCGTCCGGCTCGGGGAAGGATGGGTCGGGGTTCGGCGTGAGAGCGCACGGAGCGTGTCTGTTGTTCAGGTTGTGTCCGAGTTCGTGTGCGATCACCCCCGAGCTCATACGCACGAAGCTCTCGTGCGCTCCCACGTAGGCCATGCCCGCAGCGCCCTGTATCCTGCCGGTCATGGAACCCATCCAGTACCCCGAACCGTTCTCCGCCGCCCGCATCGCGCGAACCTCCCTGAGAATCTGGTAGGCATAATTCGTGGAACTCATGACGGGATCGTGCATCGACGCGCTCATCCCGTCCAGCGGAAGCATGTCGTAGGTCTCCTGGAGGAGCTCATGCTCCTCCTCCTCGTCCTCCATTTCCTCGAAGTGGTCGATCACGGCGGAGTCCGGATCCTCCTCCCAGAGGAAGGGGACCAGAGTCAGGTCGAAGGAGGGCAGATCATCGACCTCGAACTTGAACCGGCCTTCCGAAGGGATCCGCTTCGTCGTGAGCAGGCTGTCCTCCAACGTCCCGTCCGGATCAATCTCGACCACCATCTCGAGCCCGGGCTCGATCTCGCTCCCGGCTATCTCGATGTTCGAGGACCTCGCCAGCGAGCTTTCGTCCACCTCGGTCGGAATCGGCCCGGCCTTCGAGGCGATCGTCACCTCGTGGGATTTCTCGTCATCGACGTAGAAGGTGGCGACGACCTTCGGGATGTCCTCACTGTTCGTCTTCGTGGCCGTCACGAAGACCCGCAACAGGGCTTTTCTGTTCGGCACCAGTGGGACCGGGTAGTTCCGCTCCTGGGCTGATTGGACCAGATAGGCCTGGGCAACCTCGCGGTCGCAGATGTGCACCCGGCGCTTCGGGATCTTTCTGAGCCAATCATGGAAGTTGTCGCTATCAGGCGCGCAGATCTCCGTTCCGCCGGTTAGGAAGCTCACCAGCCCGTCCATCTCGGTGAAGTCCTCGGAAATCGGGCCCGACATCTTCGGGTTGTTCGTGACCGTCAGATTTTCCAGATTCTCCAGGTTCGAGAGATTCGCGGGGAGAGAGCCGGAAAGGTCGTTGTTGTGCAGGAAGAGATCATTCACCCTCGCCAACCCGCCAAGTCCTTCCGGAATGGAATCGGTCAGGTTGTTGTTCGAGAGATTGAACTCGGAGGCTCCTGCGAGCTGTCCCAGTTCTTTCGGAATCGAGCCTGTCAACTGATTGTTCTGAAGCCAGAACCAGTCGACCCTCCACAGGTTCCCCAGCTCCGGAGGGATCGGCCCCGACAGCTGGTTGTGGTTGAGCAGCAGCCCTCCCGATAGCTCCCTCAGATTTCCCAATTCCTTCGGGATCGGTCCCGACAGCTTGTTATGGTCGGCATAGAACGTGAGCAGTTCCGTCAGGTTTCCCAATTCCGGAGGGAGAGAGCCGTCCAGGTCGTTTCTCCGGATCATGAAGGTGACGAGCTTCGTCAGGTTCCCAATCTCTGGAGGAAGGGGCCCGGTTATATCATTGTCCGACAGGTACAGGTGGGTCAGGTTCGTGAGATTTCCTATCTCCGGCGGGATCGGCCCGATGAGCCCGTTCAGCTCGAACATCAGGTACTCCAGGCTGGTCAGCTCACCTATCTCCGGCGGGATCTCGACGTCCCACATGTAGTTTCTTCTCAATTCCAACTTTGTCACCTGACCTTTGTCGTTGGTCGTGACCCCATACCATTCGTTGAGAGGAGCATCCGTCAGCCAGTTCGTGCTGACTCTCCAGTTCGGGCCGTTCATCTCGTCGTAGATCGTCTTCAGGATCTCCCGCTGCGGGTCGGGAAAGATCTCCACCGAAAAGTCCTGCGTGGCGGACAGACTGTCTGGATCGACCGCTGTAACCGTGATGGTCGCGTTTCCCTCTACCACTCCGGAAACCCGTACCGTATCGGCCAATACGGACACAGTCGCAATCCCGGTGTTCGACGACTCCGCTTCATAGCGAAGCGAGTCGTTATCCGGATCCGTGAAGTAGCCGGAGACGATCACCGTCGCCTGATTTAGGGCCGGAATCTCCATCGCAGGTATCGAGTCCACGGTTTCAGGGCCGCGGTTCGGGACCGTGACGGTGAAGCTCTGCGTGACGAAGAGCCCCCCCAGGTCGGTGGCGGTCACCGTGACGGTCGCGGTTCCCTGCGTGCCCCCGGCAACCCGCACCGTGTCGCCTGAGACGGTGGCAGCGACCACGCCTGTGTCGGACGACTCGGCGGTGTAGCTCAGCGAGTCTCCATCCGGGTCGCTGAAATGCGCGGCGGCGACCACGTGAGCGCTCTCCCCGACATATGTCTCCATCGCGGCGATCGAATCGACCGCCTCCGGGCCGCGGTTCGGGACGGTCACCGTGAAGCTCTGGGTGGCGGAAAGGCCGCCTCCGTCGGTGGCGGTCACCGTGACGATCGCGGTACCCTGTGTGCCGCCAGCCACCCGCACCGTGTCGCCCGAGACGGTGGCGGCGACCACATCCGTGTCGGACGACTCGGCGGCGTAGCTCAGCGAGTCTCCGTCCGGATCGCTGAAATACGCCGGGACGACCACATCAGCGCTCTCCCCGACGTATGTCTCCATCGCGGCGATCGAATCGACCGCCTCGGGGGCGCGGTTCGGGACGGTCACCGTGAAGCTCTGGGTGGCGGAAAGGCCGCCTCCGTCGGTGGCGGTCACCGCGACGATCGCGGTACCCTGCGTGCCGCCGGCCACCCGCACCGTGTCGCCCGAGACGGTGGCGGCGACCACATCCGTGTCGGACGACTCGGCGGCGTAGCTCAGCGAGTCTCCGTCCGGATCGCTGAAATACGCCGCGACGACCACATCAGCGCTCTCCCCGACGTATGTCTCCATCGCGGCGATCGAATCGACCGCCTCCGGGCCGCGGTTCGGGACCGCGACGGTGAAGCTCTGGGTGGCGGAAAGGCCGCCTCCGTCGGTGGCGGTCACCGTGACGATCGCGGTACCCTGCGTGCCGCCGGCCACCCGCACCGTGTCGCCCGAGACGGTGGCGGCGACCACATCCGTGTCGGACGACGCGGCGGCGTAGCTCAGCAGGTCTCCGTCCGGGTCGCTGAAGTATGCCGGGACGACCACATGAGCGCTCTCCCCGACATGTGTCTCCATCGCGGCGATCGAATCGACCGCCTCCGGGGCTCGGTTCGGGACCGCGACGGTGAAGCTCTGGGTGGCGGAAAGGCCGCCTCCGTCGGTGGCGGTCACCGTGACGATCGCGGTGCCCTGCGTGCCGCCAGCCACCCGCACCGTGTCGCCCGAGACGGTGGCGGCGACCACACCCGTGTCGGACGACTCGGCGGCGTAGCTCAGCGAGTCTCCATCCGGGTCGCTGAAATACGCCGGGACGACCACATGAGCGCTCTCCCCGACATGTGTCTCCATCGCGGCGATCGAATCGACCGCCTCCGGGGCTCGGTTCGGGACCGCGACGGTGAAGCTCTGGGTGGCGGAAAGGCCGCCTGGGTCGGTGGCGGTGACTGTGATCGTGGCGGTTCCCTGCCTCGTCCCGGCCACCCGCACCGTGTCGCCCGAGACGGTGGCGGCGACCACGCCCGTGTCGGACGACTCGGCGGCGTAGCTCAGCAGGTCTCCGTCCGGGTCGCTGAAATACGCCGGGACGACCACATGAGCGCTCTCCCCGACATGTGTCTCCATCGCGGCGATCGAATCGACCGCCTCCGGGCCGCGGTTCGGGACCGTGACGGTGAAGCTCTGGGTGGCGGAAAGGCCGCCTCCGTCGGTGGCGGTGACTGTGATCGTGGCGGTTCCCTGTCTCGTCCCGGCCACCCGCACCGTGTCGCCCGAGACGGTGGCGGCGACCACGCCCGTGTCGGACGACTCGGCGGCGTAGCTCAGCGAGTCCCCATCCGGGTCGCTGAAATACGCCGGGACGACCACATGAGCGCTCTCCCCGACATGTGTCTCCATCGCGGCGATCGAATCGACCGCCTCCGGGCCGCGGTTCGGGACCGTGACGGTGAAGCTCTGGGTGGCGGAAAGGCCGCCTCCGTCGGTGGCGGTGACTGTGATCGTGGCGGTTCCCTGCCTCGTCCCGGCCACCCGCACCGTGTCGCCCGAGACGGTGGCGGCGACCACGCCCGTGTCGGACGACTCGGCGGCGTAGCTCAGCGAGTCTCCATCCGGGTCGCTGAAATACGCCGGGACGACCACATGAGCGCTCTCCCCGACATGTGTCTCCATCGCGGCGATCGAATCGACCGCCTCGGGGCCGCGGTTCGGGACCGCGACGGTGAAGCTCTGGGTGGCGGAAAGGCCGCCTCCGTCGGTGGCGGTGACTGTGATCGTGGCGGTTCCCTGCCTCGTCCCGGCCACCCGCACCGTGTCGCCCGAGACGGTGGCGGCGACCACGCCCGTGTCGGACGACTCGGCGGCGTAGCTCAGCGAGTCTCCATCCGGGTCGCTGAAATACGCCGGGACGACCACATGAGCGCTCTCCCCGACATGTGTCTCCATCGCGGCGATCGAATCGACCGCCTCGGGGCCGCGGTTCGGGACCGTGACGGTGAAGCTCTGGGTGGCGGAAAGGCCGCCTCCGTCGGTGGCGGTGACTGTGATCGTGGCGGTTCCCTGCGTGAGCCCGATCACTCGTACCGTGCCGGCTGACGCGGCAGCGGACACCACGGTCGCGTCGGACGACTGCGCCGAGTAGCTCAGCGCATCTCCATCCGGGTCGCTGAAGTAGCCGGAGACGACGATTTCCACCGTGTCTGCGACAAAGACGCTCTGCGCCGGGATGCTGCCCATGGTCGCCGGCCCTCGGTTGGGCTCCACGGGGTCGTCGCACGCCGGAGCCCAGAGGAGGGCTCCCACGATGAAGAAACACCGAACCCACATCGCGGCTCTCACGGCTCCAGCTCCTAGCCCTAGTTGACCCACTTGCGGCCGTAACACAGTGACGTGCTCGGAGAACCGTGACGGTCACGTCAGGATGTGACTAATCGTCACAGTCAAAGTGTGAAGATAGTGAACGCGCCCTCTCAGCCGCAAGAGGTCGATCAGGATCGGAGCTTCCCCGGAGCGGATCACGGGTTCGAGGAGCAACGCAGAGCGAAGCGGTCCGGCGGGGATGCAGCGCTGCTCGAATGCCGTGGGAGGTTTGTCCACGGGCTGCTACTAGCAGCGGCTGACGCGGACCCTGCCGCTGATGGCGGGGCAGGGCCGCCGGGACCACCTCGTCGCTTCGCGCGCCCCGCTACCCGTGTTGACAGACGACGGATTCGTTCGGTTAGAGTACACCCCATGAACCACGACCCCGACCCCAACCAGCGCGGTCTCGCAACCGAGGCGGTTCACGCTGGCGGCCCCGAGCACGCCCCCGGCTCACCGGTCGTACGGCCCGTGGTGCACAGCTCCACCTACTTCTGGAGCGACCCGGGCGACGGAGCCGAGCCCATCTATACGCGTCTCGGCAACAACCCCAACCAGCGCTCGGTCGCCGCCAAGATCGCGGCCCTCGAGGGCACTTCGCACGCGCTGGCCCTTGCCAGCGGGATGGCGGCGATCTCGATGACGATTCTCTCGGCGGCTTCGGCGGGCGACCATGTCGTCGCGAGCCGGAGCCTCTACGGCGACACCCACCTCCTGCTGAGGCGCGAGCTGCCCCGCCTCGGCATCGGCACCACCCTAGTCGATCCCCACGACGCCGACGCCTGGGCGGCTGCGGTGACGCCGCGCACCAAGGTGGTCCTGATCGAGATGCCCACCAATCCGACGCTGCGCGTCTTCGACATCGGTCCGCCACGCCGCGCGGCCCGGAGCGTCGGCGCGGTCCTGGCCGCCGACATGACCTTCGCCACCCCGGTCAACCTGCGCGCGGCCGAGCACGGCGTGGACGCGGTCATCCACTCGGCGACCAAGTACCTGGGCGGCCACTCCGACCTGATCGCCGGAGTCGTGGCCGGGAGCGCCGAGCTGGTGGCGGGCGTGGCGGAGATGGTAAAGCTCTACGGCGCCTCGCTGGACCCCCAGACGGCATGGCTGCTCGAGCGGGGCGTGCGAGCGCTGCCAGCGCGCATGGAGCGGCACAACGCGTCGGCGCTGGCGCTGGCGCGCTGGTTCCGCAACGTCCCCAACGTCCGGCGCGTCCTCCACCCCGGTCTCCCGGACCACCCGGACCACGCGCTCGCCAGCTCCATGATGAGCGGGTACGGGGGGATGGTCTCCATCGTGCTGGAGGGCGGCACCGAGGCCGCCGACCGCTTCTGCCGCAACCTGCGCCTCGCCGCGGCCGCGCCCTCGCTGGGCGGGGTCGAGACGCTCGTCTCCCAGCCGCGCCACACCTCACACTCCGACCTCTCCGCCGAGGAGCTGGAGGCGGCGGGGATCGAACCGGGGTTTGTGAGGATCTCCGTCGGCCTGGAGGACATCGGCGACCTGCAGGCCGACTTCGCGGCTGCAGCCGCCGCGGCCGCTACTCCGCCTCCATGAACGGGTAGCCCACGGCCGTCGGCGGGGCCAGGTTCTCCTTGATCGTCCGGGGCGAGAGCCACCGGAGCACGTTGAGCGCCGAGCCGGCCTTGTCGTTGGTCCCAGAGGCGCGCGAGCCCCCGAAGGGCTGCTGCCCGACCACCGCGCCGGTCGGCTTGTCGTTCACGTAGAAGTTGCCGGCCGCGCCCCGCAGCCCCTCCAGCGCCTCGCGCACCGCGCGGCGGTCGTCCGCGAAGACCGCGCCGGTAAGGGCGTAGGGAGAGGTCGAGTCGACGAGCGCAAGCGTCTCCTCCCACCTCTTGTCGGGGTAGACGTAGACCGACACGACGGGGCCGAAGATCTCCTCGCACATCGCCTCGTGTGACGGATCGGTCGTCAGCAGGATCGTCGGGCGGACGAAGTAGCCCTCGTCGTCGGAGTAGCTGCCCCCAGCGACGATCTCCACCTCCCCGCTCGCCGTCGCCCGGTCGATGTAGCCGACGATGCGGTCGTGGGCGCGACGGTCGATAACCGCATTCACGAAGTTACGAAAGTCATTGGGACTGCCCATCCTAAGCGATTCGACCTCATCTACCAGGTCGTCGCGAATCTCCTCCCACACGGAGGCCGCGACGTAGACGCGCGACGCCGCCGAGCACTTCTGTCCCTGGTACTCGAAGGCGCCCCTCGCGATCGCGGTGCGGAGAGCCGCCCGGTCGGCGCTCGGGTGCGCGACGATGAAGTCCTTGCCTCCCGTCTCGCCGACGAGCCGCGGGTACGACCGGTACCGGTCAAGGTTCCGGGCCGCGTGCTGCCAGAGCGACCTGAAGACGGCGGTCGAGCCGGTGAAGTGAAGGCCTGCGAAGTCGGGGGAGTCCATCGCCGCCCCGGTGATCTCGACCGGGTCGCCGGGGACGAAGTTGATCACCCCGGGCGGGAGCCCCGCCGCCTCCAGCAGCCTGTACGCGTAGTAGCTGGAGAGGACGGAGTGCATCGACGGCTTCCAGAGGACGCCGCACCCGACCATGGCGGGCGCGGCCGCCAGATTGATCCCGATTGCGGTGAAGTTGAAGGGGCTGACGGCGTACACGAACCCCTCCAGGGGGCGGTACTCCATCCGGTTCCACACGCCCCTCTCCGAGATCGGCTGATCGAAGAAGACGCGCTCGGCGAAGTGGATCCCGAAGCGGAGGAAGTCGATCGCCTCGCACGCCGCGTCGATCTCGGCCTGGAAGGCGTTCTTGCTCTGTCCGTGCATCGTGGCGGCGTTGAGGATGGGGCGCCACGAGGTCGCAAGGAGCTCGGCCGCCCTGAGGAAGACGGCCGCGCGGTCCTCCCACGGCCAGCTCGCCCACTCGCGGTGCGCGTCCACCGTGGAGGCGATCGCGCGGCGGGCCAGATCGGCGTCGGCCGCGTGCCACACCCCGAGGCGCTGCCGGCGGTCGTGCGGGGCCAGAAGGGGCTTCGTGACGCCGGTGCGGATCTCCTCGCCGCCTATGATGACGGGGATCTCGGCCTCCTGATCCGCCATGGTGCGGAGAGCATCCTTGAGCTCGCTGCGCTCCGCGCTGCCGGGGGCGTAGGAGCGTACGGGTTCGTTGACTGCCTCGGGAACGCGATAACTTCCAGACATCTGACTCCTGCGGGCGAAGAGGATTCGGGCTGACTGGGCACGCGGGGGCGCTCGGCCAGTGTAGGGATACTCACGATGGAGCCGGAGGTGCGCAACCGACGGCTGACTACGACCCCGCAGCTAGCTAACGGAGAGATTCATGAGCAACGGCGAGCTTGCCCAGGCGGTGGAGCGGGCGCTGGCAGGCGTGGTGAACCCCAGGACCGGCCAGGATGTGGTTGCGGGCGGGCAGGTGCGCGAGGTGTCGGTGGACGATTCGGGGGCGGCCAGCTTCGTCTTCTCGCTCAGAAGGGGAGACCCGGGAGCGCTGGTCCGCGAGGCGCGGGCTGCCGCCCAGGCGGTGGCTGGGGTGAGGACGGCCAAGGCGAAGGTCGAACTGCCTCAGAGCGCCTCCGGATCGGAAGAGGCCGGCACGGCTCGCCCGGCCCCCGGCGCCGCTGCTGGCCCAGGTGGCGCGGCGACCCGGACGCGTCCTTCGGGGCTCCGTCCCGGATCGGTGCCGGCCCCGACTCCCAGCCCCGGCATCCTCCCTGGGGTGAAGCGGGTTGTCGCGGTCAGCTCCGGCAAGGGTGGGGTGGGGAAGTCGATGGTGGCCTCGAACCTGGCGGCGTACGCGGCCCAGGGTGGCCTGGAGGTCGGACTACTGGACGCGGACATCTACGGGCCGAACATCCCTACCATGTTCGGCGAGACCCGCCGTCCAGCGGTCGCAGGCGAGAAGGGCTCGGAGATGATCGTCCCGCTGGTGTCTCGCGGCGTCCGCATCATGAGCCTGGGTCTACTCCTGGAGCGCGAGCAGCCCGCCATCATGCGCGGCCCGCTCATCGCCGGGATCCTGAAGCAGTTCATGGAGCAGGTCCAGTGGGGAAGCCTGGACCTTATGGTGGTGGACATGCCCCCCGGCACCGGCGACGCGCAGCTCTCGCTGGTCCAGACGGTGGAGCTCGACGGCGCGGTGATGGTCACCACCCCCCAGAAGGTCGCCACGGGCGACGTGCGCCGCGGCATCAAGATGTTCGAGCGGGTCAACACGAGGGTTCTGGGGGTCGTCGAGAACATGTGCGGCTTCCAGATTCCCGGCACCGACGAGGTGATCGACCTCTTCGGGCGCGGCGGCGGCGAGGAGCTGGCCGCCGAGCTCTCCGTTCCCTTCCTGGGGAGGATTCCGCTCGACCTGGCGGTCAGAGAGGCCGGCGACTCCGGCGAGCCGACGGTGCACTCCGCGCCGGACTCGGCTGCCGGGCGTGCGCTGGCGGAGGTTGCGGAACGCCTCCTCGCGGGATTGGATGAGTTGGCACTCCGTGGATAAGCGCCTCGGCTACCACCAGCCCTTCTCTCCGGATGGAAATGCAACGGCATCATTGCGGGACGTGTCGCCATCGCGTGGCAGTCTCCAACAGTCAATCACTAGCTAGCTAGGGTTCAGCCAATACGGTCTCCGAGAGGAACGGCATGAAGACACCGAAGGCGCTAATCGTGGTGTTCTGCGCATCTACCTTGGTTGCCTGCAAGGGTGACCGATTCTCTTCATTGGATCGTCGGTTGCAGACTACTATTCCGGAGTTCCGTATTGGCGCAGCCATGGACGGAGATCCTAAGGCCAGATTCGCTCGGGTCAGCCGGGTTCTTGTCCTTGCAGACGGCGACCGCATTGTTGTTGCCGAGGGCAACAGTGCTAGGGTCACGATATGGACGCCGGATGGGTCTTTGGAGTTGCCCCGCTATGGCGGACGCCATTCCATTTGGGCAGCCTTAAGGAGGTGAGCCATGGCGGGAGGCAGAAGGGGGCGGTATCCGCCCGAGTACAGGGAGCGGATCGTCGAACTGGCTAGGGCAGGGCGCAGTCCCAGGTCGCTGGCCCGGGAGTTCGACCCGACGGCGCAGACGATCCAGAACTGGGTCCGGCAGGCGGAGATCGACGAGGGTCTCCGAAGTGACGGCCTGACTACGGAGGCGCGCAGGGAGCTGAGGGAGCTGAGGCGGGAGAACCAGCGCCTGCGGATGGAGCGGGACATCCTAAAAAAAGCCACGGCCTGGTTCGCGAGGGAGAGCGGATCGATTCCCAGCGGGGGTATGCGTTCATGAAGGCACGCCGGGCCATCTTCCCGATCGCAGCCATGTGCCGGGTGCTGGGTCTCTCCTCCAGCGGGTACTACGACTGGCTGCGGCGTCCGCCCTCGGCGCGGGCGCGGCGCGACGCGGAGCTCAAGGACGGGATCCGGGCGAAGTGGGCCGAGAGCGGCGAGACCTACGGCAGCCCTCGGATCCACGCGGCGCTGGCGGCCGACGGCGAGCGGACGGGCCGCAAGCGGGTGGCGCGCCTGATGCGGGAGCTGGGCATCGGGGGCGTGACGCGCAGGCGGTTCCGGACGGGCACGACGAAGCGGGACCCCAAGGCCAGGCCCGCGCCGGACCTGGTGGAGCGGGACTTCTCGGCCCAGGGGCCGGACCAGCTCTGGGTGGCCGACATCACGCAGGTGCGCGCGGGAACGCGCTGGCTGTACCTCGCCGTGGTGCTGGACGCCTGGAGCAGGCGGATCGTGGGGTGGGCGATGGACACCCGGATGCCGGCGAAGCTGGTGGGCGACGCGCTGAAGATGGCGGTCTGGTCGCGGCGGCCGAAGGGCGGGGTTGTCCACCACTCGGATCAGGGCTCGCAGTACACGTCGCTGGAGTTCGGCCAGCGCTGCCGGGAGGAGGGGGTCGTGCAGTCTATGGGCTCGGTCGGCGACGCGTACGACAACGCGATGTGCGAGAGTTTCTTCGCGACGCTCGAGTGCGAGCTCCTCGACCGGCGGACATTCTCCACGGCGGCCGAGGCGAGCCGCGAAGTCTTCGGCTTCATCGAGGGCTTCTACAACACGCGCCGACTCCATTCCTCGCTGGGCTACCGCTCGCCAGCGAACTTCGAGAGACTCGGTCGTGCGGCCTGACGGTAGCCTGCGGGCACCGGGCGGTGGAAGCTCCCCGAGCATCTCCGGCCCGCTCGCGTCGTCGGACTCGCTCGTCGCATCTCTCTCCCGAGAGCAGGAAGCATCCACACCAGACACCATCAACCCAAACAACCAACTGTCCGCGAAAACGGGGCAGCTCCACCGACAGGGTTGGAACGCTTCACGCCGACTCCTCAAGGGGGTCTTATCGGCAAAGCGGAGCTGCCCGACTTCGATTGGAATCGTCTCTACCAGCCGTTGGAAGAACAAGCGGTGTTGCATGTGAATGTGATTGGCGAACGGGAGAAACGGGACACAATCTTCGCTCTCGACGTCAGGCACATGGATTGGATGCTGGGGATTCGCGGCGAAGGGAGTCGCTATCCTACCCAAGTGTTCATCAGACAGCCGTTTGCCGATCACGATCTGACTTGGTTCGACCCGGAGAGGGGGAGCGTCGGCGTCGTGCGGAGGAGTGGCTCCCCAGGGGTGGTGGAGGTGTTCGAGGTGTTTGCCACCGGAGACACGGCATGGCATCGTCGCCTTGACCTGCCCGCTGTGCAGCTCTCGGCAGAGGAAGTGGAGGAGGCGATCGAGGGCGTCCTGGCCACTCTGCGGAGAGACGCCGGCGGGCATGTGTTCACCAGGGCAGAGCTACGGAGCATTGTGGACAGCGTGGTACATGTGCCGAGCCACCTGCCGGTCGTTGCCCGAGTCGTTGCCAGCTCTGCGGGGGATGTATGGCTTCAGACTGCGGAAACGGAGGACGGGCTGTCCGTCTGGTACTCGATTCGGCGGGGCGACGATGAGGCCACGCCGCGCCGGGTGCTCGTACCCTCGTCATTTCAGATCCAAGACGCGTCGGAGACCCACGTCTGGGGGATGTCCACCAATAGTGCGGGGGAGCGCGTGATCCGCGGACTAGCTCTGGTTCCCCCAGTCGACTGAAGTGCGTTCCGGCCCTACCCCCGAGAGCTCCCAGGCCGCTGACAGCTACCAGCAGACGAGTGACGCTTGCCATCGAGAAGTGCGCGGCGGTCCTGAACCAGGGCCGCCCTCCGGGGGTCGATCTCCAGCGCCGCCGGGATGGGTGCGGCCTCGGCGATCCGCTCGACCAGCTTGCGGAGCCCGGCGTCGGCGAGCGCTAGCGCCTACTCCCGCTCCAGCCAGCGGCGATCGCTCGCCGAGAGATTTCTCCGCGCCTTCAGCCTTGCAGCCAGCTTCAGGACGATCCACCCCAGAAGCATTACCGGCGCCACCTTGAAGAGGAGGAAGCCGGCAATCCCAATCGTCAGGCCGAGCAGCGAACCCACCACCGAGAGCACGATCCAGAGCACCACGATGCTCACGATGGCGACGCCGAGGAACGTCATCAGAGATCCAATCATACCCCCTCCAAAAGGCGCGATGCGAAGCCCTACGCGGCCCGTCGGCCGACCCGGCGCCTCGTCTTCGATAGTCACCCACCTTGGCAGCCAGACAACGCGGCCCTGCGACTCTCCCGTGTCGAGGGACTGCATCACCCGGTCCCGAAAGCCGCTGCCCGGAGTCAGCGCTGCGACGCCCCCGACCGACCGGAAGACAGCGCGGTAGGACTCGACCTCCGCCTGCAGGGCGCTGTCGCGGGCCACCCGATCCTCGAAGGCGGCCAGCTCGTCCCCCCGCAGCTCGCCGTCCAGGTAGGAGAAGACGCTCTCGGTGCGCGCATCCACTCCCTGGCTGGCGGTGGTCTCGGCCATCGGCTTGGTTTCCTCCCCTAGGCTAGGCAATCAGCACCCCTTACCCGTCGGATTATAATACGGTTTCGCAGCGGCACGAGATCCGAGCGGGCGCACACATACGCTAGCGGTCCTCCCAGACATCCTGCAGCAGCTCCCGCAGCTCCACCCTGGCCCGGTGGATGTACGTCTTCACGGTGCCTAGCGGCAGCTCGGTGATCTCCGCGATCTCCTGGTACGACCGGCCCTCGACGTGGCGCAGCAGGATCACCGTCCGGTAGTGCGGGCGCAGCTTCCCGATCGCCTCCTCTATCTCGCCGCGCAGCTCCTGGTTCTCGAGGTGCTCCGCAGGGCTCTCGTCTCTGGAGGCAACGACCGGCCGCGAGCGCTCCCGCTCCTCGTCGGTTCGGGCGTAGCGCGATCCCTCCAGCGAGATCGTGTCCAGGCGCCTCCTGCGCAGGTGGTCGATCGTGACGTTGTGGGCGATCTTGAAGATCCAGCTCGAGAACTTGTACTCCGGCTTGTAGGTGCCGATCCCCCGGAAGGCGCGGATGAAGGCGTCCTGCGCCAGGTCCTCCGCGAGGTCGCGCTCCCTCACCATCCGGTAGACGAGCGCGAAGACCGGCCGCTCGTAGCGCTCTAGTAGCTCCCTGAACGCCGACTCCCGACCCTCGGCGGCCTCTTGGGCCAGTGCGCTGTCCGGGGAGGTGCCTGTCACCGGTTGCCTGTAGCTTCCCTGGTTGGGTCCCGGCGTCGGGCCGGGGTGCGTGGTGCGCGAAGGAACCGCGCCCCATCAATATACGGGGACCGTCCCCCAGCGGCCCGTCCTCTTGCCGATGCGGAGCTCTCGCCCTTGACGCCTTCGAAGTTCACCCCGCCAGCCGACGATTCGGAGAGGGCGGCCGTGGTGAGGACGCTATTCGGAGAGATCGCCGGCCGCTACGACCTGCTCAACCACCTCCTCAGCCTGAACATCGATCGAAGGTGGCGTCGATTGGCGGTCGAGGCGCTCGGGTGGGAGCGCCATCCGGGTGGGCTCTACCTCGACGCCTGCGCCGGGACGCTTGACCTCGCGGTCGAGCTGGCGGGTAGGCGGGGCTTTCGAGGACGGGTCGTCGGTGCCGACTTCGCTCTTCCGATGCTGGCCAGGGGGAAGGGCAAGCTCGACGGCCTGGGCGTGCATCCGCTCTGCGCCGACACCGAGCGCCTCCCCTTTCCGGATGGCGTCTTCGCCGGCGCAATGGTCGGGTTCGGTGTCCGCAATCTGTCACGGCTTCCGGTCGGACTCGCGGAGCTCGGACGTGTGGTCCGTCCCGGCGGACGCCTGGTCGTCCTGGAGTTCACCATTCCTCCGAGCCCGCCCGTTCGCTGGCTCTACCACACCTACTTCCACCGTGTTCTTCCGCTCGTCGGTCGTCTGGTCTCCGGGCACCCCTGGGCCTACGACTACCTCCCCGCATCGGTCGCGGACTTTCCGCCCGCCGAGGAGCTGGCGGATCTGCTCCGGCGTGCGGGATTCGCGCAGATCGAGTGGCGGCTCCTAAGTGCCGGGATCGCCGCGATCCACGTTGCTACCAGGGAGGTGACTCGATCACCGTGACAGCTCCCAGCTCGCTCGGCGAACCGTCGAAGCGGGTGGTGTCCCCGAGGAGAAGGTAGGTCATGCGCGCGGTGTCCACCTCGCTGTGGAAGACCTCGAGGACGTCGCCGGGCGTGACATCCTGCACCCCGCGCACAAAGAGCTGGAGCCAGTCCCCCGAGAGGCCCATCGTCTCGTAGGCAATGGCGCGGGTCACGATGCGCGCCGGGGCCGCGAAGTTGAAGACGAAGCCGTTCACGATCTCGCGGGTCGCACGCTCGACCTCGTGATCCGCCGGGGCCTCCGCGCTCATCGATGCCAGCCCCTCGAGCATCAGGCGCGCGGCCCGGAGCGTCGTCTCGGGCTTGGTCCGCGTGAGGCCCCCGAGCAGGCCGTCGCTGTCGGCCGGGGCGGTCCAGATCGAGGTGGCGTCGTAGGCGAGTCCCTCGCGGGTCCGGATCTCGGTGTTGAGGCGGCTGGAGAGGCCGGAGGCACCGAGGATCGCGTTGCCGATGCGAGAGGCGAAGTACTCCCGTGTCTCGCCCAGTCTGACGCGGCTGGAGTGGCCGAGGACGACTACGCTCTGCGCGACTTCGCGGTGGATCACAAAGACGCCGGGATCGTGCCTGAGCGTGGGGGAGGGCGCCTCGAGCAGCTCGCCGGAGCACGGCACCCACTCCGCCAGCAGGCCCGCCAGGACCTCCGAGGCCCGCTCCCAACCGATGTCCCCGACTACGCCGAGCGTCAGATTCTCCGGGCAGATGAGCGCCGCATGGACGTGACGCAGGCGATCGTCGGCAAGATGCTCGGGTACCAGGTCGTCAGGGGTCAGCTCCCATCCGATCGGGTGGTCGCCGTAGATGATGCGGTTGAAGGCGCCGATTGCCACCACGCCCAGGTCCTCGCGCCGCCTCCGCATCCGCTCGAGCTCGCCCTCGCGCCACTCGGCCACCTGCACGGAGTCGAAGCGAGGTTCGCGTAGCATCTCGCCCCAGAGCTCGACTGCCGCGTCGAGCTGGTCGGAGAGGAAATTGACCGAGGCCGAGGCGCTCCGGCCGCCCCGCCCGAAGCTCATCGCGAGCGCCATCGACTCGACGGCGATATCCACCGAGTCCGCCGGGAGCGTGGCCGTGCCCCCCTTCCGGAGGAGGCCGGGCAGCGCCGCGAGCGCAGCGTAGTGCTCGCGGCCGAAGTTGTTTGCCCCGCCTCGGAAGGACGCGTAGAGGGTGACCAGCGGCAGCTCGCGGTCCTCCAGAAAGTAGACCGGCACCCCTGCGACGCTCTCCGACCTGGGGTATACCGGCTCGAAGTCCATCCCGGTCGCGGAGAGCTCTGCGATCCGCTCGCGGAGGGTGGCTTGGCCGGTAGCCTGGAGCGGAAGGAGCGCCGCTGCGAGCGATGCCGCAGCCACCAGCAGGACGGGGATCGACGATGCGGGGACCGCCGACCTCACGGTGCCTCTCTGACCATCGTTGCCACGGTCCGGCCGCCGGGAACCAGGTACTTGCGCGCCACCCTCCGCACATCTTCGGGGGTGACTTCGAGGAGACGCCGGGAGAGCCGGAAGGTCTCGCGCCAGTCGCCCAGCGACCCCTCCGAATCGGCGATCTGCATCGCGAGCTCCAGATTGGAGGAGAGCCGGCGGTACTCCGCGGCACGGATCTGGTTTCCGATGCGGACCAGCGTGGCCACCTCGGGCGCCTCCTCCTGCAGCCTGGCGATCTCCTCGTAGATGGTGCGCTCGAGCTCCTCGGGGGAGTGCGGCGACCTGGGGACGGCGCTCACCCGAAAGAGGCCGGGGTGGGCAAATCCCGGTCCAAGCGAGGCCGAGACGAAGATCGCCGAACGATCCTCGGCGACGAGGCGCCGGTAGAGCCGGGTGCTACGCCCCGCCGTCAGGACCGACGCCAGCATCGCAAGCGCCGGTGCGTCCTCGTGGTGGCCCGCCACGGCCCGCCACGCGATCGTGAGCCTCGGCTCGGCGTCGAACTCGACGGTTATCCGCCGCTCGCCCCGCTGCCTGGGCTCGTGGGCTGGCACCGGCCGAGGCGGCCTGCCCTGGGGGACCGACGCAAAGTGCTCTTCGGCCAGGCGCGCCACTGCCTCGGGGTCTACGTCGCCCACCAGCGCCACCACTGCGCCGGCCGCCCTGTAGTAGTCGCGGAAGTACTCGGCGAGCTGACGCCGCGTGAGGCGCTCCACATCCGAGGCGTGGCCGATGATCGGTACGCCGTAGGGGTGGGTATGGAAGGCCGTCGCCATGAGAGCTGCCTCGAGGACGCCGCCCGGGCTGGTCTCGAGGCGCAGCCGCCGCTCCTCGCCCACCACTCCCAGCTCGGCGCCGAGACCACGGATCACCGGGTCCTTCATCCGGTCGGACTCGAGGAGGAACCAGAGCTCGAGTCGGTTGGAGGGCAGCTCGACGTAGTATGTGGTCGCCTCGTGGGAGGTTGTCGCGTTGAGTCCGCGCGCACCTGCCGCGGAGAGGATGCGGGTGTACTCGTTCGGCACCGCGAAGGCCCAGGCGCTGTCCTCGAGCAGATCGACCGCGCCTGCGAGGCGTTCGACGCGAAGGGTGTCCGGTCGGGGGAGGGCCAGCTCCCAGAGGAGCGAGTCGCGCATCCGGTCCGCCGCCGCCAGGAGGGGGGCCTCCGCACGGAAGTCGACCGTCCCGATCTCCCGGGAGCCCTTGAAGAGCATGTGCTCCAGGACGTGCGCGATGCCGGTGTTGCCGAGGTGCTCGTCCACCGATCCGACGGGGAAGCGGACCACTACGGCGACAATCGGCGCCTGGCGACGAGGAAGCGTCAGAAGGGTCATCCCATTGGCGAGCTCGTGGCGCACGACCGGGAGGCTCTCGCCCGGCGCGCTGGCTCCGAGAGGGCCTTGCGCCAGGGCCGCGGGCGAGGCGCTGGCGGCGAGGAGAGTTGCGACTGCAAGCAGTCCTAGGGAGACTCTCATTGTAAACCATAGATTACATATTGTAAAGCGTAGATTACAGTACGGACAGGCGAGCAAAGCGGTCCAGCCGAGATGCAGCGGTGCTCGAATGCCGTGGGAGTTCCGTCCACGGGCTGCAAGGGTGCCCGCCGTGGTGCTGCGCGAGGTCGTCACCGCGCGGGGAGTCCCGGCTGGCAGCGGGGACAGCGAAATGCCGACCTCCCGCCGAATACGATCCGCTCGATCGGTGCCCGGCAGCGAAGGCACGGCTCGCCGTCGCGGCCGTACGCCCGCAGCGCACGGCCGAAGCGGCCCTCCTCGCCGCTCGCGTCCCGGTAGTTGCGGAGCGTCGTGCCGCCCGCCGCGATTGCGCTCCGAAGCACACGCCTGAGCGCCCGGTGGAGCCTTGCCACGGCAGCGGAGTCGATCAGCCGGGCGGGGGTCCGGGGATCGATGCGAGCCGCCCAGAGCGCCTCCACGGCGTAGATGTTCCCCACGCCCGCGATCCGCCGCTGATCCAGCAGCAGCGAACGGATGGGCGCCCGCGATGCGGCCAGAATCTCTCCGAGCCGGGCGGCGGTGAAGGTGCGGCCGAGCGGCTCGGGCCCCAGGGTGCGCGTCCAGCGCCGCCACGCCCTCGGCCCGAGCGCCGAGAGCATCCCGAAGCGGCGCACATCGTCGTAGGTGGCGCGCCCCCCGTCCTCCAGGTGGAAGACGACGGCCGGGTGTGTGGAGCGAGTGTCCGGGTGTGCAGCTGCCGAGGTGAGGACTCGCCCCGTCATCCCCAGATTCACGACCACCCGCACGGGGTCGAGAGAAAGCACGATGTTCTTGCCGCGCCGACCTACACCGCGAATGCGCCGCCCGGAGACCGTGCCAACGAATTCGTCTGGAGGGCCCCGGACCACGTCGGGGCGGAACACCTCGACATCCCCAACCGTCCTGCCGGGCAGCACCAGGTCGAGTCCACGCGCAATCGTCTCGGCTTCGGGCAGCTCGGGCACCGCCTACTCGAGCGACACCGCCGTGCCGCTCGCCGTCACCATCAGCATGCCGTTGGCGCTTCCGAGAACCTCGTAGTCCAGGTCGACCCCAACGACCGCATCGGCGCCGCGGGAGGCGGCCTCCCGCGACATCTCCCTCAGCGCGTCCTCACGGGCCGAGCGCAGGCTGTTCTCGTACGCCTTCGAGCGACCGCCGACGAGGTCGCGTATCCCTGCGACGAAGTCACGAAAGACATTCGCCCCCATTATCGCCTCGCCCGTCACTACGCCCAGGTACTCGCGCACGGGGTGGCCTTCGAGGTTGGGTGTTGTGGTGATCAACATGGTCTGCCGTCTCCCTTGAGTGCGTTGTGGCTATGCGCTGATCTCTCTGCGGCGGCGCTCCTCGCGCCACCCGATGTCGCTACGAAAGTGCTTTCCGGCGAACGAGATGGCGTCGGCGGCCGCAACGCTCGCTCGCCTGGCCCTGGCGAAGTCGGGCGCGACGGCCGAGACCGCGAGAACCCGCCCGCCCGAGGTCACGAGGCCGGAGGGACCCGTCGCGCTCCCCGCGTGGAATATCTGAACCCCTTCGCCGAGCGGCGGGATCTCGATCGGGTCCCCCTTCCGGTACGAGCCGGGGTATCCGGAGGCCGCCAGCACGGTCGTCACGGCCGCCGCTTCCGCGAAGGTCGTCACCTGCCCTCCAAGCCCGTTCCCCGAGGCCGCCGCGATCATCAGGTCGAGGAGCGAGGAGGAGAGGAGGGGGAGCACCGCCTGCGTCTCCGGGTCGCCGAAGCGGCAGTTGAACTCCACGACCTTGGGCCCCTCGGAGGTGATCATCAGCCCGGGGTAGAGCAGCCCCCGGAATGGGGCGCCCGCCTCGGCCAGAGCCCGGAGCGTCGGGGCCACGATCCGTTCGCCCACCTCGTCGAGAAGCGCCGCCGTGGCCAGGCCCACCGGGGCGTACGCGCCCATCCCGCCGGTGTTGGGCCCCGTGTCGCCCTCGCCGACCCGCTTGTGGTCCTGCGAGGGAAGGAGCATGAGGTAGTCCTCGCCGTCCGCGATGCAGAAGACCGAGAGCTCCTCGCCCTCCATCCGCTCCTCGATCACGATCCGCCGCCCGGCCGCGCCGAAGGCGCCACCCAGGATCTCGCGGGCTGCCTGGACCGCCTGCGACCTGGTGTCGCAGACGATCGCCCCCTTTCCTGCGGCCAGCCCCGAGGCCTTCACCACCAGGGGGCCACGATGCGCCTCGATGTAGGCCGCCGCCCGGTCGGGATCGGTATGCACCTCGCAGGCCGCCGTCGGCACATCCGCCCTCGCCATCAGCTCCTTGGCGAAGGCCTTGCTCGACTCGATCCGCGCCGCCGCCGCCGTCGGCCCGAAGACCGGGACGCCTCGTTCGGCCATGCGGTCGGCAAGACCGGCCGCCAGCGGTCCCTCCGGGCCTATCACGGCGAGGTCGACGCGCTCGGCCGCGGCCCACGTCGCAAGGCTGTCCACGGCGCCGGGGTCGATGTCGACCGGAGCGCACTCGCCGGCCATGCCCCCATTCGGCCGGGTGACGTGGAAGGCGGCCTCGGGCGCGTCGCGGCGGAGCTTCCAGAGGAGGGCGTGCTCCCGGCCGCCGCTCCCGACGATCAGGATCCGCATGGCGGACTGCTTGCCGGGCATCGGGCTGGTCTCATGTCCGCAGCGAATCCATGAAGCTCCCGCCGACGCGCCGCGCGGCCTCGGTCAACTGGGTCACCAAGTCCTTTGCGCCGGAGCTGTAGGCGTTCGCCGCGTCGGCAAGGTCGTCGCCGTAGGCCGGATCCGGGTCGCCTCGGCGCTGGTACTCGCCGCGCACTATGCGATCGTACTCGCCGCTCTCGATCCACGCGCGAATCTCGGAGAGGCGGAGCACCCAGAAGGGGTGCGTCTGGCCCAGCAGGTTGAGGACCTTGAATACCTGGTCGGCAAGGTCGCCCGACTCGCGGTAGCCCTCGGCCTGGCGGATGAACTCCGCGAGCGAGGTCTCCTCGTCGCCGCCTCCGCCCGCCATCTTCAGCATCGACGACATCACGACCTCCGGATCCTGGGTGGCGAGGAGCCCGGCCCGGTCGGCCGAGAGCTCGCTCTTCCGGCTCCACTCGAGCAGCGCGACCAGGATGGCGCGGGCCGCGAGCCCCACGATCGGGAAGCCGAGTCCGGCGAGCTGGATCAGGAGCGCCGTCATCGTGCGGTAGAGCACATGGTCGCTCATCACGTGGCCGACTTCGTGGCCCAGCACATAGGCGACCTGGTCGTCCGAGAGCAGCTCCAGAGAGCCCGAGTTGAGGATGATGAAGGGCTCCTTCATACCGTACGCCCCTGCGTTCACCACCGGGCTCTGCGAGACGAAGAGGGGGTAGTGCGCGGGGGCGTCGAGGGTGTCGCACACCTCGGTGTACAGCTGCCAGATGCGTGGAAACTGGTTGGGGCCCACCTGCACGGCGTTCGCCTGGAATGCGAGGCGGATGGGTTTCTCGCCGAAGAGGCCGAAGATCGCCCGCAGCACCTGGTCGAACTTCGGGAGCCTGCGAAGAGCGGCGAGAGCGGCGCGATCGGCGCTGTGCTCCCAGGCGCGCGACGAGATCCCCGTGAGGGTTGCCCTTCCGCTCCCAGTGGGACCGTGGCCGCCGCCCGCGCCGCGCCCCTCGTCGTCCGCCTTCTCGCTGTCGTCGCCCTCGCCGTAGTCGTATTCGAAATCGTAGTCGGGATCGGTCATTGTCTGTCCTTGGCCGGGTTCCCGGCCTGTACAGTGAGCCTACTCGTCATCGGCTGGCAGAGCGTGGATATACCTCCCGCAGCATTCAGCCACACCCTGCCAGCGCCTGCTCCAGATCCGCCTCCAGGTCGCGGATGTCCTCGATCCCGACCGAGAGGCGGACGAGGCCGTCGGTGATCCCCATCCGCAGCCGATCCTCTGCGGGCATAGACGCGTGCGTCATCGCCGCCGGAACGCTGATCATCGACTCGACGCCGCCCAGACTCTCGGCGAGGCGAAAGAGCCTCGTGCCCTCCGCCAGCCTGCGCGCGGCGGGCGGGTCCAGCTCGACCGAGAGCATCCCGGAGAAGCCGGTCATCTGGCGCGACGCCAGCGCGTGGTCGGGGTGGCCGGGGAGTCCGGGGTAGTGCACCGCCTGGACCGCGCGCTGCCGCTCCATGAAGCGAGCGACCCCCATCCCGTTCTCGTTGTGACGCTCCATGCGCAGGTGCAGCGTCTTGGTGCCGCGCATCGTCAGCCACGAGTCCATCGGGCCCGGGATCGGTCCGGTCGACATGCGCACGAAGCGGATCTCCTCGGCCAGGGCGTCGTCGTTCAGAACCAGGGCCCCGCCGAGCACGTCGGAGTGGCCGTTCAGGTACTTCGTGGTCGAGTGGACGACCACGTCCGCCCCGAGCGAGAGCGGCTGCTGGTTGTAGGGCGACGCGAAGGTACTGTCGACGCATAGGATCGCCCCCGCGCTGTGGGCGGCCTCGGCGACGGCCTCGATGTCCGACACGCGCATCAGCGGGTTGGTGGGAGTCTCGACGTGGACGAGCCGGGTGACGCCGGGCCGAAGCGCGCTGCAAAGCGCCCCGAGGTCGCGGGTGTCGACGGGCGAGATCTCGATCCCGAGGGTGGCGAGAACGCGGTTGAAGAGCCGGAGCGTCCCTCCGTACAGGTTCTCCTCGCAGACGATGTGGCTACCGGGGGCCACCACCTTGGCGACGCACTCGATCGCCGCCAGGCCGCTCGCGAAGGCAACTGCGTGCCTGCCCCCCTCGAGCGCCGCGATGTTGGCTTCGGCGGCTTCCCGAGTCGGGTGCTGAACGCGAGCGTACTCGTAGCCCCGGTGGCGTGCGACACCGTCCTGAACGTAGGTGGAGGTCTGGAATACGGGAGGCGTGATCGCCCCCGTAACCGCCTCCGGCTGCTGTCCCGCGTGCACGCAGCGGGTGCCGAAGCTGTCCGTCGGGTCGGACAAGCGCCTGTCTCCGGAGTGTGGCGGTGGGGGTGGGCGACGGTGGAGGCAGAAAATCTAGCAGCCCGTGGGCAAAGCTCCCACGGCAGGAGCACCGCTGCACCCCGCTGAACCGCTTCGCTCGCCTGCACATACTGTAATGTGTGCTTTACAATATGTAACTTGTAGTTTACAATTTTGTACCTCTGGATTCGCTCTATGCTGACGGCACGGATACTGCTAGCTTGCGACAAGGCCCTGCGGCAGCCACTCCCGAAAACCCCTCGCATGTGCGCGCATGCGCGCCCCTCGCCATGCCCATCCGCCTCCCAGCCGACCTGATGGTCAGCGTCTCCGGCTTCCGGGGAAGGGTCGGCGATGTAGTGACGCCCGAGCTGGTGGCGGGGCTGGCGGCTCGGTACGGGGCGTTCCTCCAGGGCGAGGGCGACGGTGCGCACATCGTGGTGGGGAGGGACTCCCGCACCTCGGGGCCGATGCTCGAGCGGGCGGTTGTGGCAGGGCTGCTCTCGGTCGGCTGCCGAGTGACGGAGCTGGGAATCGTGCCCACCCCCACGCTGATGCTGGCGGTCGGGGAGCTGGGGGCGGATGGCGGCATCGGGGTGACGGCGAGCCACAACGGGGCCGAGTGGAATGCGCTCAAGCTCGCGGTTCGGGGCGGGACCTTTCTCCCTCCGGATCGGATGCAGGACTATCTGGCAACACTTGAATCGGATTCGCCTAGGCGTGCTTCATGGAATGAGATAGAAGCAGTCGAACTAGACGATTCGCGAATCCAGCGACACCTGGATCGGGTCCTTGACCTGCCCTTCCTAGACGCTGACCAGATCCGCGCCAGGAGGTTCGTCGTCGGGCTCGACTGCGTGAACGGTGCCGGGGGGGTGATAGTCCCCACCCTCCTGGAGCGACTTGGTTGCAGGGTGCACGGCATCGGGCTGGAGCCGCACGGTCGCTTCCCCCGCGACCCCGAGCCCACGGCCGCCAATCTGGGGGACTTGGGGTGCCTGGTAGTCGAGAGCGGTGCCTCAGTCGGCTTCGCGGTGGATCCGGACGCCGACCGCCTCTCGCTCGTGGACGAGATGGGGTGCCCGCTGGGCGAGGATCTGACGCTGGCGCTTGCGGTCGAAACGGTGCTGTCGCGGCGGCGGGGACCGGTGGCGACCAACCTCTCGACGAGTCGTGTCGTCGAAGACGCGGCCAGCCGACACGGATGCGCCGTGCACCGTGCGCCGGTGGGCGAGATCAACGTGGTGCTCGCGATGCAGAAGATCGATGCAGTTGTGGGCGGGGAGGGCAATGGCGGTGTGATAGTCCCGGAGCTGCACCACACCCGCGATGCGGTCGTCGGAGTGGCGCTGACACTCCAGCGCCTGGCTGACTCGCCCGGTGCGGCGCTCTCGGAGCTGGTGGCCGAGCTCCCGACGTATGCAATCGTGAAGGAGAAGCTGCCCTTCCCTCGCGAACGGCTCGCCGAGGCCTACGAGGCGCTGGCGGCCGATCTGCCCGGCGCGAGCGCCGATAACGGCGACGGCCTCCGCCTCGACTGGCCGGACCGGGCGAGCTGGCTGCACCTCCGGCCCTCCGGGACCGAGCCGGTGGTGCGGCTGATCGCCGAGGCGCCCACGGCAGAGGCGGCCAAGGTGCTTGCGGCCGAGGCCCGCGGTGTGGTTGAACGCCAGGTGGGCGTCTGAAGTGTGCGGGATAATCGGGTACGTGGGGCCCCGCGAGGCGGGCAACATCCTCATGGAGGGCCTCCGCAGGCTCGAGTACCGAGGGTACGACTCGGCCGGGATCGCGATGCTCGCGCCCGACGGGAAACTTGCCGTCGAGAAGCGGCCGGGGAAGATCGGCGAGCTGGAGGGTGCCCTGAACGGCCGTCCACCCCCTGGAAGGTGCGGAATCGCGCACACCCGATGGGCTACCCACGGGGCCCCCACCACCGCCAATGCGCACCCGCAGCTCTCGAGCGACCTCGACATCGCCCTCATCCACAACGGCATCATCGAGAGCGCAGCCCGCCAGCGCCCGAAGCTGCGCGACCTCGGCTTCGACTTCCGGAGCGAGACCGACACCGAGGTGCTGGTACACCTGGTCGACCTGGCCTTCAGGGACTGCGACCAGCTGGAGGACGCGGTGGCCACCGCGCTCGCGCAGGCGGAGGGCACCTACGGAATCGCCGTGGTGAGCTCGCGGGATCCGGGGAAGATCGTCGTGGCCCGAAATGGCAGCCCCGTCCTCCTTGGGATCGGCGACCGGGACGAGTACTTCGTGGCCTCCGACGCGGCCGCCGTGGTTGCGCACACGCAGCGGGTGGTCCGGCTCCGCGACGGCGACTCGGCGGTTCTGAGCGCGGAGGGCTACCGTACCTTCGATCCCTCCCGCCGCTCGGTCTGGCGAGGTGCCCAGATCGTCGACTGGAGCCCGGAGTCGGTCGGCAAGGGCGGCTACGACCACTACATGTACAAGGAGATCCGGGAGCAGCCCTCCTCGCTTCGGGACGTGCTGCGCGGACGGCTCCTGGAGGAGGAGGGGAGCGCGCGGCTGGGCGGCATTGCCCGGGCCGAGGCCGAGCTGCTCGAGACCGACCGCATCGTCATCACCGCCTGCGGGACGAGCTGGCACGCCGGGCTCATCGGCGCCTACATGCTCGAGGAGCTAGCGAGGGTGCCGGTCACCGTCGAGTACGCCTCCGAGTTCAGGTACAGGAACGCCGTGCTCTCGCCCAGGACGCTGGTCCTGGGCATCAGCCAGTCGGGCGAGACGGCCGACACGCTGGCTGCGCTCCGGGAGGCCAGGCGCCGCGGGTGCCACACGATGGGGATCGTCAACGTCGTCGGCTCGAGCATCGCGGCGGAGGTCGACTTCGGCGTCTATCTGCACGCGGGACCGGAGATCGGGGTGGCCTCGACCAAGTCGTTCTCGTCGCAGGTGGTTGCGCTGGCTCTCCTCACGCTCTTCATGGCGCGTCGGCGGTCGATGTCGATCGTCGAGGGCCGCGAGATGGTAGGCGCGCTCCGGCGTCTGCCCGACCAGGTGGAGACGGCTCTCGCGGTCGACGATGCGGTGCGGGAGATGACCGAGGCGTACAGGGACGCGCCCAACTTCCTCTATCTGGGTCGAGGCTATCAGTTCCCGGTAGCCCTCGAGGGCGCTCTGAAGATGAAAGAGGTAAGTTACATCCACGCAGAGGGATACCCTGCCGCCGAGATGAAGCATGGTCCGATCGCGCTGATCGACGAGAACATGCCTGTGGTGGTCCTGGCGCCGCGCGACGCCGTGTACGCCAAGACGGTCTCGAACATCGAGGAGGTGCGGGCCCGCCGAGGGCGGGTGATCGCAGTGGTCAGCGAGGACGACGACGGCGAGACGATCCGGGCCGACGAGCGCATCGTGATTCCGTCGACGATTCCGGCGCTGATGCCGGTGCTGGCGACCGTCCCGCTCCAGCTCCTCGCCTACCATGTGGCAGTGCTGCGAGGCTGCGATGTGGACCAGCCGCGAAACCTCGCCAAATCGGTGACGGTGGAGTGACCGGAAGCGCAGGAGAGAGCCCCAAGCAGCCAGTGGACAGACCTCCCACGGCAGGGGCAGCGCTGCATCCCCGCCGGACCGCTTCGCTCGTCCGCTCACACTGTAATGTGTGCTTTACATTTTGTAATCCATGGTCTACAATTCCACGGGCTGCTAGGTGACACCCCGAGGCACTGAGGATGCAGTGCCGGTCGTCCTGGCTTCGGCCTCGCCGAGGCGGGCGGAGCTCCTGGCGATGCTGGGGATCGAGTTCGAGAGGATCCCGGCCGACATCAGGGAGCTCCAGCTGGAGGGGGAGACACCGGAGGAGTACGTAGACCGGCTCGCCCGCGAAAAGGCTCTGCACGTCGCGCGACGCCGCCCCGATGCGCTGGTCGTCGGGGGCGACACGGTGGTCGTCTGCGGCGGGAGCGTGCTGGAGAAGCCATCGGGGCCGAAGGAGGCGCTGCGGATGCTCTCCTCGCTCTCCGGCACAAGGCACCGGGTGCTCTCCGGGGTGGCGGCGGTGGCCGAGGGAGTCACCGCGTCGCGGGTAGCGGTCGCCGACGTGACGATGCGGCAGCTCGACACGGTCTCCATCGAGGCGTACGTGGCGACCGGCGAGTCGCTCGACAAGGCCGGCGGGTACGGGATCCAGGGGGTCGGCGCGACCTTCGTGGAGCGGGTGGAGGGCGACTACTTCGCGGTTGTGGGACTCTCGGTCGCTGCCTTCGTCGAGATCCTCCCGGAGGTGGGTTTGGAGTACCGCATCGGCTCGATCGGCCGACGGTGACGCCATCCGGGGGGACTCCGTGAACGGCGGCGCGGTGCTGGCTCTCGACCAGGGCACGACCGGGTCCACAGCGCTCGTCGTCTCGGCCGACGGACGTATCCTCGGGAGGGGGTATTCGGAGTTTACGCAGCACTTCCCGCGGCCCGGTTGGGTGGAGCATGACGCCGACGAGATATGGCGGACCACGAGGCGGGTGGCGCGCGAGGCGCTCGCCGCGGCCCGTGCCGAAGTCGCGGCCATCGGCATCGCGAATCAGCGCGAGACGGTCGTCCTCTGGGACCCCGATACGCTGACGCCCCTTCGCCGGGCGGTCGTCTGGCAGGACCGCCGTAGCGAGGCGATCTGCCGCGAGCTGAAGCGCGCCGGGCACGAGAAGATGGTTTGTCGGCGCACCGGCCTGGTGCTGGACCCGTACTTTCCGGGCACCAAGCTCCGGTGGCTCCTTGAGCGCGACCGGGAGCTGGCGGGGCGCGCCGAGAGGGGCGAGGTGGCGGTTGGGACGATCGACTCCTGGCTGGTGGCGAAGCTGACCGCTGGAGCCGTGCACGCCACCGACCACACGAACGCGTCGCGCACCCTCCTCTACGACCTGGAGTCGGGCGAGTGGAGTCCCGAGCTGCTCTCGCTCATGGGAGTGCCCGCCCGAACGCTCCCGGAAGTCAGGCCGAGTCGCGGCGACTTCGGGGTCTCGGTGGGAGATGCCCTCGGGATCGAGCTCCCCATAGGCGCCGTGGTGGGCGATCAGCAGGCGGCTCTCTACGGGCAGGGGTGCTGGGAGGCGGGCGCCGGCAAGTGCACCTACGGGACCGGTGCCTTCCTCCTCCTGCACACGGGTCGGCGGCGGGCCCTCTCGGAGCACGGCCTGCTCGCGACCATCGCGTGTGACGCCAATGGAGGCCGCGCCCACGCGCTGGAAGGGTCGATCTTCGCAGCCGGGGCGGCGATCCAGTGGCTGCGCGACGGTCTCGGCGTCCTGGAGCACGCGGCCGATAGCGAGACTCTGGCCCGGTCGCTGGAGGTGAACGACGGGGTATACATGGTACCTGCATTCACGGGGCTGGGCGCTCCGCGCTGGCGGCCGGACGCGCGGGCGTCGATAGTCGGGCTGACTCGCGGCACCACGCGGGCGCATCTGGCGCGGGCCGCCCTCGAGGCGATGGCCTACGGCACCCGCGAGCTCCTGGGCGCGATGCAGATGGACGCTGGCCATGCGCCCCAGGCGCTGCGCGTGGACGGCGGGGCGGCGCTGAACGACTGGCTGATGGGCTTCCTGGCCGGGATTCTGGATCTACCGGTGGTACGTCCCGCGATGGTCGAGACGACCGCCTTGGGGGCGGCCGGGCTTGCGGGGCTGAGTGCGGGGGTCTGGAGCGCTCCCGCCGACTTCGCCGCCGCCTTTGGCGCGGGACGGCGCTTCGAGCCTACGATGGGCACCGAAGAACGCGCCCGTCTCGTCGCCGGTTGGGAGCGGGCGGTGAAGAGCGTCCTAACCTAGCAGCCCGTGGAAGAAACCCTGACGGCATTCGAGGCGCGCTGCATCCGCGCTGGACCGCTTCGCTCTGCGTTGCTTCTTGCACGAATAGCGCTGCTATTCGCGCTGCGAAGCGCCTTGCCAGTGAGGCGGCCCGCGAACAGAACCCCGACGGCATTCGACCGGCGGAGCATCCCCGCTGGGCCGCTGCGCTCTGCGTTGCTCCTCGGACCAATAGCGCTGCGGCTATTGGCCCCTCGTCGCGCCTTGCCAGCGGGGCGCTTCACCGGCCTCGGTGCTCGTCCGGGCCCGTCCACGGACCGCTGGCGCAGCGCCCCTCTCGGTGCTCGCCCGAGTTTATCCACGGGCTGCTGGGCAACGACGCTGGCGCACGCGGAGCGGCTCGCCAATTCGGGTCTGGGAATTTGTAAACTATGGATTACATATTGTAAAGTATGGATTACAGTATGGACAGGCGAGGGAAGCGGAGGTGCAGCGCCGTTCCTGGCGTGGGAGGTTTGTCCACGGGCTGCTAGATTTCGAGGAGACCATGTCGGCAAATACGACCCTCGTACCCGGCGCATCAGCTCCTCCGCTCCCGCGAAGCGGCGGAGGCCCGCGGGCGGGGCTGTCATCCCGTCGAGACGCCTGACGCGCTCAATGGACTGAACGGCTACTGGAGCCAGATCGACAGTGAAGAACCGAGGCTTTCTCGTGGGGCTGGTGGGGGTGGCGGCGGTGGTGACGTACCTGATGTGGACTGGGATCAGCGACAGCATGGTCTACTACCTCACTCCGGTCGAGCTCCTCGCGAGGGTCGAGGCCGACCCGACCTTCCACGATGTGGGGGTGAAGGTGAGCGGCAGGGTGGTGGACGGCTCGTGGGAACGGGATGGCGAGCTGGGCGGCGAGCACACCTTCGTCGTCCGCGACCTGGAGGACACCGGCGCGACCTTCGTGGTGCGCTACTCCGATGTGCTGCCGGACACCTTCAACGACGAGGCCGAGGTAGTCGTCGAGGGTGCCTTCGGCGTCGATGGCGTCTTTCGCGCCCACACCGTTCTGACCAAGTGCGGGAGCCGCTTCGAGGCGGCCAAGGAGGATCTGGCAGTCCGTGGATAATCTCGCGCGAGCACCGAGAGGCGCGAAGCGCTCCGCTGGCAAGGCGCTACGAAGGCTTGGTAGCAGCGCTACCGGGCCGAGGAGCAACACAGAGCGAAGCCAGGGATACAGGATTGTAAACCATGGATTACACATTGTAAAGTATACATTACAGTATGGATAGGCGAACCAAGCGGTCCAGCGGAGATGCAGCGCGCCTCGAATGCCGTGGGAGGTTTGTCCACGGGCTGCTAGCGGCCCGTGGGTAGGATCCGCCCTGCCAGCGGGGCGCTCCGCCGGTCTCGGTGCTCGTCCGGGCCGGTCCACGGACTGCCAGCACGTCGGTGCTTTGGCGGCTCCATCCAAGGACTGCTGGCGGCGTGACCGCCCTGGGCGAAGCCGCCCTCTGGATCGCCCTTCCCATAGCCCTCTGGGGCACCGTCGCCTCCTTTGCGGGCGGAAGGCTCGGGAGGGGACAGCTGGTGGCGAGCGGCGAGCGGAGCGTACACGTCGTCACCGCGCTCCTGATCCTGGTGTCGGCCGGGATCATCGCCGCCTTCCTCGGCAACCGGTACGAGTACCTCTACGTGGTCAGCTATTCCAACCGGGAGCTCGACCCGTACTTCAAGTTCGCGGGGCTCTGGGCCGGGCAGCGCGGGTCGCTGGTCTTCTGGACGCTCCTTCTCTCGGTCTTCTCCTCGATCGCGGTATTCCGCAACCGCCTGCGAAACCGCGAGTTCATGCCGTACGTGAGTGGGACGCTCCTCGGGATCCTTGCGTTCCTCCTCGTAGTCCTCCTCTTCGCCGACGTCAATCCCTTCGAGCGGCTGGGCTTCACCCGCATCAACGGCCTGGGTCTGAATCCGCAGCTGCAGAACTACTGGATGACGATCCACCCCCCGACGCTCTACCTGGGATTCACCGCCTTCGCCGTCCCCTTCGCCTTCGCGGTCTCGGCCCTCCTGACCGGTCGCCTCGATTCGCGCTGGATCGCCGTTACCAGGCGCTGGATCCTGCTCAGCTGGTTCTTCCTGACGCTGGGGATCATCTTCGGCATGCGCTGGGCGTACGAGGAGCTGGGGTGGGGCGGCTACTGGTTCTGGGATCCTGTCGAGAACGCCTCGCTCCTCCCCTGGCTGACCGCTACGGCCTTCCTGCACTCGATCCAGATCCAGGAGCATCGGGGCATGCTCAAGGTGTGGAACATGGTGCTGGTCACGGTCACCTTCCTCCTGACGATCTTCGCCACCTTCCTGACCCGCTCCGGGCTGATCGAGTCGGTGCACAGCTTCGCGGAGAATCTGCGGATCGCCTACATCTTCCTGGGCTTCATGTGCGCGATGGGGATCCTGGCGGCGCTCCTCATCGTCCACCGCCTCCCCTCGCTCCGGCCCGAAAACCAGATCCGGTCCTTCCTCTCGCGCGAGTCGGCCTTCCTCTTCAACAACCTGCTCCTCGTGGGGATCACCTTCGCGGTCGCCTGGGGCACCCTCTTTCCGCTCATCACCGAGGGGCTGCTCGGCGAGACGCGCAATGTGGGGCCGCCGTACTTCAACCGGGTGAACATCCCCGTAGGGCTCCTCTTGCTGGCGCTCATGGGCGTCGGGCCGATCATCGCATGGCGGAAGGCGTCGGCCAGGAACCTGAAGCGGAACTTCGCCCTTCCGCTCCTCGCAGGTGTCGTCGCACTCTGTGTCCTGCTCCCGATGGGGGTCAGGCACGGGATGGCGCTTGCCACCTTCGCGATCGGCGCCTTCGTGCTGGCCACAGTGGTCGTCGAGTTCTGGAAGGGGACCAGGGCGAGGGCACTGATCGCCGGAGAGGGCGTGCTCCGGGCTATCGGCGGCCTCGTGCGCAGGAACCGGCGCCGCTGGGGAGGGTACGTCGTGCACGCGGGCGTGGTCGTGGTCTTCATGGGGATCGCCGGGGCGGCCTTCGACCGGCGCGTGGTGCAGGAGCTGGAGCCCGGGGAGGCGATGACGGTGACCTCGGCGCTGGGCGGCGTGTACCGGCTGGTGTACGAGAGCCTATCCCACTCGCGGCCCCGCGTGGCCGAGGACGTCGGGGAGAACGACTGGCGGTGGACGGCTCTGGTGACCGCCTACCGTGACGGCGAACGGATCGGGGTCTTGCGGCCGGAGAGGCGCTTCTACCCGGTGATGGACCAGAGCTCGACGGAGGTGGGGATCTCCAGCTCGGCGCTCGAGGACCTCTACGTGATCCCCCGCGAGGTGGATGTCGATACCGAGCGGGCGAGCTTCGAGGTCAAGGTCCTGCCGCTGGTCCCGTGGATCTGGGTCGGGGGGCTCGTCATCGCGGTGGGTGGACTCGTCGCCCTCTGGCCGCCGTCCGCTAGCAGTCCGTGGATAAAGCCGCCCGAGCACCGAGAGCGGCGAGGTGCCGGGCTGGCAAGGCGCGACGAGGGGCCAATAGCAGCGCTATTGGGCTGAGGAGCAACGCAGAGCGCAGCCTTGGAGTGGTAAAATGTATAACAGACATTACATAGTGTAATGTATACTTTACAGCGCGGGCGGGTGAAGCGAAGCGGCCAGCGCGGATGCATCGCCGCTCGAATGCCGGGGGGATTTTGTCCACGGGCTGCTAGGCCGCAGCCCCGACCGGTGCGGGCTGGTGCCCCGACCCGCGCGGCGGCGTGAGCGCTCTACTGCCGAGGGTGCGGTGGTCGCCGTAGTGGGCGCGGTCCTCCTGGCCACCGGTGTGGTGCTCGCGGTGCTGGAGCCCATCTTCTCCGGGAGGAGCGCCCCCCTCTACGACGGAGACAGCGGCGGTGCCGAGGCGAAGGCGCGGCGCAGGGTGGCGCTCGTGGCGCTCCGCGAGCTCGAGTACGACCGCGCCACCGGCAAGCTCGAGGGTGCCGACTACGAGGTGCTCAGGGCGGAGCTGGCGCACAACGCACTCGCGCACCTGGCGCCGGCTGGCGGAGAGGGGGAAGCGTCCGAGGACGCCGAGCTGGAGGCGGAGATCGCGGAGATGCGCCGCGCCCTGGAGGCGGGGCTGCAGTGCGGGGTGTGCGAGCACGTCAACCGTTTCGGAGCGCGCTACTGCGGCGAGTGCGGCGGGGCGCTCTAACAGCCCATGGACAAACCTCCCACCGTGGCTTCGCTCTGCGTTGCTCCCTGGGCCGGTAGCGCCGCTGCCAGCCCTTGCAGCCCGCGGATGCACCCTTGACGCTCGAGGCGCGGCGCGTCTCGTGCCGCTACGGCGCCACCAGGGCGCTCGAGGAGGTGAGCATCCTCGCCGAGTCGGGGAGCGTCGTGGCGGTGGTGGGTCCGAATGGGGCGGGGAAGAGCACGCTGCTAAGGGTCATGAGCGGGGAGCGGCGGCCCGACGCAGGCTCGGTCATCGCAGATGGGCAGCCGATCTCGCGATCGGACCCGGAGTGGAGACGCAGCGTCTCCGTGGTGTCGCACCGCACCGGCCTCTACCTAGCGCTGACCGCGGCCGAGAACCTGCGCCTCTTTGCCGGACTGCACGGCCTGCCTCGCCGTGGGGCGTCCGAGTTGGTGGCCGAGTCGCTTGCCTCCGTGGGTGCGGCCACCCTGGCGGATAGGCGAGTGTCGACGCTCTCGCACGGCCAGGCCCAGCGGGTGTCTCTCGCCCGCGCCCTGCTGAGCGACCCGCGCCTCCTCCTCCTGGACGAGCCCTTCGCGGGACTGGACGACGAGGCCGCCGGTCTCCTCGAGGGTGTGCTTGCAGCGCGTCGGGACTCTGGATGCACCGTCCTTCTGGTGACTCACCATCTGAGCCGCGCCGTGCGCCTCGCGGACCGGATCGTCGTGCTCCGGCGGGGCCGCAAGAGGTACGAGGGAGCTCCGCCGGCCGACCCGGGCGCGGTCGTCGCCCACCTTTCCGCCGAGTCGAGCCAGAGATGAGGGCGCTCGCCCGCTGGGTCTGGCTTGTCGCTGCAAACGACCTGCGCCTCGAGGCCCGTTCGCGGGGGCGCCTGGTAGCGATGGCCGCATTCGCCGTGCTCGCTGGCCTTCTCTTCGGCTTCGCCCTCGACCGAAGCGCAGTCGCGGGGCGAGATGTGGCCGCGGCTCTCCTCTGGCTGACACTCATCTTCGCCTCCATGGGCGGAGCGGGCCGCACCTTCGATCCGGACGAGGAGGACGGGGCATTCCGCCATGTGCTGCTGACCCTCATCCCACGCCACGCCCTCTTCCTCGGCAAGATGGCCGCGCATCTGGCGCTTGTCTGGATCGTGACGGCGCTCTCCTTCGTCTCGGTGACGGCGTTCCTGGGAGTCCGGGGCGTTGGTTCACCTCTGGCGCATGCGGCCGTGCTCCTACCCGGCACGATCGGGATCGCGGCTGTGGGTACGCTCCTCGGGCGGATATCGCGACACTCCACACTTGGCGACACGCTCCTCCCCGTCCTGGCCTTTCCGCTCGTCGTGCCAGCGGTCCTCTTCGGTGCCACCGCGTCGGCGCGGGTTTTCCTGGAACGCCCATGGCCAGAGATTTCGGGGGCGGTTAGAGTGCTCTGGGCCTTCGCGTTGGTAGCGGTCGCGGCCGGCGCGGCGCTCTTTCGCCACCTGACCGACGAATAGCAGTCCGTGGATGATCTCGCGCGAGCACCGAGAGCGGCGAAGCACTCCGCTGGCAAGGCGCGACGAAGGGCTGGTAGCAGCGCTACCGGCCCAAGGAGCAACGCAGAGTGAGGCTAGGGACGTTCGCATTGTAAACCATGGATTACATAACGTAAGGTATAGATTACAGTATGGGCAGGCACGCGAAGCGGTCCAGGGGAGATGCAGCGCCGCTCGAATGCCGTGGGAGGTTTGTCCACGGGCTGCTATGGGGAGAGAGAATCCATGTCGCGTAGGGCTCGGGCGGTTGGCCTCGCGCTCACGACGGCCGGAGTTGCGGTCGTCCTCTTCAGCCACTGGATGATGGCCTTCTGGGTCCCGACGGAGGCCGCGCAGGGAGTTGTGCAGCGCATCTTCTACGTTCATGTGCCAGCCGCGTGGAGCTGCTTCCTTGCGATCGGGATCGCCGCCCTGGCGAGCGCCGCGTACCTCTGGCTGGAGGACGAGCGGGCAGACTCGGCCGCGGTATCGGCTGCCGAGGGCGCGATCGTCTTCGGGGCGATCATGCTCGTCTCGGGTCCGCTCTGGGGACGGATTGCGTGGGGGACCTACTGGACGTGGGAGCCGAGGCTGACGCTGACGCTCCTCCTCTGGTTCATCTACGTGGGGTATTTTCTGGTGCGGGGCTCGATCTCCGACGCTCGGCGCGGCAGACGCTTCGCGGCGGTGGTCGCGGTAGTCGGAGCGCTCTTCATCCCGCTGATCCATGTGAGCGTCCTCCACTTCCGCTCGCTGCACCCAGGCCCCGTCGTGCTCAAGTCGGAGGGTCCCACCCTGCACCCGGATATGCTCGCCACGCTGATGGTTTCCTTCCTCGGCTTCGCGATGCTCTTCCTGGGCCTCTTCACATTCCGCTACGCCCTCGAGAGGGTGCGTTGGCGCATGGCAGCCGCTGCTCCGTCCCAAGGCGGTGGAAGTGGACTGCAGTATGGATAAGCGAGCGAAGCGGTCCAGCGGAGATGCGGCGCTCCTCGAATGCCGTGAGAAATTTGTCCACGGGCTGCCAGGAAGGGGCCGCGTCATCGATGCGGGAGTCAGCGCCGCCTGCGCACTCATCGCTGCGCTCGGCGTCACCCTATCCCCTGCGGCCCTTGCCGCTCAGGGCGAAGCCGGCCGCGGGGCTCTCCGTCCCTTCGTGCATGTTCTGTTGGCGTACGCGGTCGCCTGGATCGCGATCCTGATCTGGGTGTGGCTGATCGCCCGTCGGCTGAGACGGCTGGAGGACACGGGGGGATGATCGAGGAGCGGTTGTCGTCTACAGTAGACAACTGCGATTGACATTGTGACAACTGTGATTGACAGATAGCTGAGCGGTCCATCGCTAGGCGCGTGGGTGGCCGCCACACCCCGAAGGGAGGAGAGTGCCGATGAGCGCCAACCGACCGATCGTGGCCGTCTACCCTGGCTCGTTCGACCCGGTCACCCTAGGTCACGAGGATGTGGTCAGGCGCACGCTTCGCTTCTGCGACCGGCTGATCGTGGGTGTGGCCGAGAGCGCGACCCAGGCAAAGGGACACCTCTTCGAGGTCGGGGAGCGTCTCGAGCTGATGGCGGAGGTCTTCGGCGCCCTGGAGCGGGTCGAGTGCGTCTCCTTTTCGGGGCTGCTGGTGGACTTTGCGCGCGAGGCCGGGGCGCGCTTCATCATTCGGGGTCTCCGCGCGGTCTCCGACTTCGACTACGAGTTCCAGATGGCGCAGATGAACCGCGAGCTCTGGACGGATGTCGAGACGATCTTCCTCACCCCCGAGGTCAGGTACTCCTTCCTCTCCTCCTCGCTGGTGCGCGAGGTTGCTTCGCTAGGGGGCGACGTGAGCGCCGCCGTATCGCCCCCCGTGCTTGAGCGGTTGCGCCGTCGCCTGCCCGGGCTTGGGTGAAGGCGCCTCGGAGGTGAGCTTCCCGGATGAGCTCGTCCGGCGCGCCCGACGGCTGAACAAGACGATCGCATTCGCCGAGGGTGGCGACGCGCGCGTGCAGGAGGCCGTCGCGGAGCTCCGAAGACGGGCGATAGCCGAGCCCGTGGTCGCTGGCGGAGGGGGGGTGGGATCTCTGGCCACGGCGGTCGCGATGCTCCGGCGGGGCGAGGTGGATGGGGTAGTGGCCGGTGCGGTCCTCACCAGCGCCGATGTAATCAGGGCGGCGCTCCGGGGGGTCCGACTGAGGTCGGGCGTCAATACGCTCTCGTCTTCCTTCTACATCGAGGTCGCCGACTTCAGGGGACGCGGGGCCGAGGTTCTCACCTTCACCGACGCCGCCGTCGTTCCAGAGCCCGATCCGCGACAGCTCGCGGCGATAGCTCTGGAGGCGGCGCGCGCACGACGGGTTGTCGTCGGCGATGAACCCAGGGTGGCCTTCCTCTCCTACTCCACCCTGGGCAGCGCCGGGGGTCCCGCGGTCGAGCGGGTCCGGGATGCCGTGCGGCTATTTCGCGCGTCCTGCCCAGGGGTCGCCGCCGACGGCGAGCTGCAGGGCGATGCGGCGCTTATCCCGGAGGTCGCCGCGACGAAGTCCCCTGGCTCGGAGGTGGCCGGATGTGCCAACACGCTCGTCTTTCCGTCCCTCTCCTCGGGCAACATCGCCTACAAGCTGGTCGAGCGACTCGCTGGAGCGAGGGCCCTGGGGCCCATTCTACAGGGTCTGAGGGCACCTCTGAACGACCTGTCGCGGGGCGCATCGAGTCGCGACATTACCCTCGTTGCGGCGATCACCGCCCTCCTGGCCGGTGCCGACCCAACTTCCTAGAATCATGCGACGCCGTCCTCTCCGGAACCAGTAGATGTCCTTCGTCAAGCGCAACGTCGGCCGCGCTGTGGTCTTCGAGGTTCAGGGTCAGCTCATCGTGGGGAATCGGCAGGAGTTCAAGCGCGAGGTGCTGCTCGCCCTGCAGGTCGGCCCTCCTCGCATCGTGATCGACTTCTCGCGCACCACCTTCATCGACTCTTCGGGGCTGGGGGCCCTGATCACCATCTCCAAGGAGATTCACGCCGCGGGGTCCGACCTTCGCCTAGCCGCCCTCAGCGAGGAACTCCACGGCCTCCTTGCGCTCACGCGGCTGGACACCTTCTTCAGGATCGCGCACGACCTCGAGGAGGCGCTGGAGGACTAGCAGCCCGTGGACAGGCCTCCCACGGCATTCGAGCAGCGCTGCATCCCCACTGGACCGCTTCGCTGGCTTGTCAATACTGTAATGTACACTTTACAATGTGTAACCCATGATTTACAGCCCCCATAACCGTGGCTTCGCTCTGCGTTGCTCCTCGGGCCGGTAGCGCTGCTACCAACCCTTCGTCGCGCCTTGCCAGCGGTGCGCTTCGCCGCTCTCGGTGCTCGCGCGAGACTGTCCACGGACTGCGGCAGCCCGTGGACAGACCTCCCACGGTAGCGCTGCTGCGAGCCCTTCGTCGCACCATGCCAACGGAGCGTCTCGTCGCTCTCGGTGCTCACGCAAGACTGTCCATGGACTGCTAGCGTGGCCAAGCGCTCGCTGGGCCAGCACTTCCTCGTTGACCCCAACCTCCAGCGCAGGATCGCCGACGCCGTGGCGGCGGAGGCGAACGACCCGGTGGTCGAGATCGGGCCGGGGCGGGGCGCCCTTACGACGCACTTGGTCGAGCGCTCCCTCCAGCTGACGCTCGTCGAGCTCGACGACGACCTCTTCGCCGAGCTGGAGTCGCGCCACGGCGACCGCGCTGACGTCAGGGTGGTGCACGGCGATGTCCTCAAACTGGACCTCCGCTCGCTCGTCGGGGACTGGAGCCGCACCCATGTCGTGGGCAACATTCCGTACAACATCACGACGCCGATAATCTTCCGACTACTGGAGATGCCCTATCCGACCGACATCGTGCTGACCGTGCAGGCGGAGGTCGCCCGGAGGATCGCCGCCCCGCCGGGGACGCGGAGCTACGGTGCGCTATCGGTAGGGGTGCAGCTGCACGCGGCCGTCGAGCTCTTGTGCAAGGTGCCGAGAGGGGCCTTCCGCCCCGTGCCAAGGGTCGACTCGGTGGCGATCCGGATCACGCCTCGTTCGCCTCCGCGCCTCTCGCCCCGAGGGGCCGCCCGTGTGCGTCGCCTAACCCGGGCGGCATTCTCGTGGAGACGCAAGCAGCTCGGCACCATCCTGGCGCGCCATCCCGACCTTGCCCGCCCGCGCCCGGTCGTCGAGCGGCTGCTGAGCTCTTGCTCGCTGGCGGCGGAGGTGAGGCCCGAGAGGCTAGCGCCAGAGGACTTCGTCGCGCTCGCCGCCGCCCTCGCGGAGAGCGGGCAGGTGCACCCCCGGTGAATCGATCCCTCCTCCAGGAGGCCTGGGAGCAGCTCCAGAGGGCGCCCCTCCCGACCGCCGAGGTCGCACGGCGTGTGCTCGGCATCGACGGTCATCCGAGTGCGGCGGCTGCGGCGGTCTTCTCGCTCCTCGGTGCCGATGTGCGCTTCCGGGTCGACGGCGACGGCGTCTGGAGCGTGAGGGGTACCGAACGGCCGCCGGGCGCACCGCTCTCGCGGCTGCGCTATGCGGTGGTCGACGTCGAGACCACGGGGGGCAGCTACGAGAGAGGCCATCGCATGACCGAAGTCGCGGTTGTAGAGGTGCGGCTCGGGCAGGTGGGGGAGATCTTCGAGACGCTGCTGCACCCGGGTCGGCGGGTGCCTCGCAGGAGCGTGGCGCTCACCGGAATCACCAACCGCATGCTCGCTGGGGCCCCCACCTTTGACGAGGTCGCCTGCGAGGTGCTCGCCCGCATCGCCGGGCGCATATTCGTCGCCCACAACGCGTCCTTCGATTGGAGCTGGCTCCGTGCGCAGCTCGGAGACGCGATCGGCGAGGTTCCCGAGGTGGAGCGCCTCTGCACGATCAACCTGGCGCGGCGGCTCTGCCCCGAGAGCCGCCACCGAAGTCTAGGGGCGCTCGCCGATCACTTCGGCATCCCCGTAGAGGGGAGGCACCGCGCTGCAGGAGACGCACTGGCCACCGCGCGGCTGCTGATCCGCCTCCTGGACCGAGCCGAGTCGATGGGGATTGGCGACCTGCGCTCCCTCAGGCGGTATCGCCCGTCACGGGCGTCGCTCGGCCAGCGGGAGCTGCTCACTCCCTGACCTGCTCGGGTCGAAGATCAAAACGTAAACGATAGTTTACATAATGTAAATCACAGATTACATATCGAATCACCCACTGCTCGCATCTATAATTCTCGTGGGCCGCCGGGCGCGTAGGTATATTTCCGCTCCCACCGCCACTCCGGCGCACCCACCAACCCCACCGAGGACCCCGTGCCCGATCCCGCCCGCACACCCGTAGTCGTCGACGCCGTCCGGACCCCCATAGGGCGCTTTCTGGGCTCTCTAGCCGGCCGCTCCGCCCCCGAGCTGGGCGCCGTGGCGGTGCGCGAGGCGATCTCGCGGAGCGGAGTGGATGCCGCCGAGATCGACGAGCTCATAATGGGCAACGTCGTGAGCGCTGGCACCGGGCAGGCGCCGGCGCGCCAGGCGGCGCTGGGCGGCGGGGTCCCGGCAAGCGTGCCCGCCGTGACCGTGAACAAGGTCTGCGGTTCCGGTCTCAAGGCGGTGATGCTCGCCGCCCAGTCGATCCGGGCGGGCGACGCGCGGCTGGTGCTGGCGGGCGGCTTCGAGTCGATGTCCAATGTCCCCTACTACATGCGCGGACTGCGCGGCGGGGTGAAGTTCGGCGACGGCAAGGTGGAGGACGGACTGATCCACGACGGACTCTGGTGCTCCTTCGGGAGGTGCCACATGGGGGGACACGCAGAGTACACGGCTGCCAAGGCCGGCGTCTCCCGCCGGGAGGCCGACCAGTTCGCGCTCGACTCTCACCGGAAGGCAGTGCGGGCGATCGACGACGGCGACTTCGAGTCCGAGATCGTTCCCATCGAGGTCGCCTCGCGCCGGGGGACGACGATCGTGGCGACCGACGAGTGCCCGCGCCGCGACACCTCGCTCGAGGCGCTCGCGCGTCTCCGTCCGGCATTTCCGAGCGACGCCCCCGACGGCCTCGAGGAGCTGGTGGTGACGGCCGGGAACGCTCCCGGCCTCAACGACGGCGCTGCCGCGGTGGTGGTGGCCAGCGAGGAGTACGCCACCGCCCACGGCCTCTCCCAGCGGGCGACGATAGGTGGCTACGCCGCCGGGGGCACCGAGCCCCACGACCTCTTCTTCGCCCCGGTGCAGGCGGTCAGGACGCTGATGCGCCGGGAGGGCACCGAGGTGGGGGACTACGGGCTCGTCGAGATAAACGAGGCCTTCGCGGTGCAGGCGATCGCCGATATCCGCGAGCTCGCAATCGACCCCGATGTCGTGAATGTGCGAGGCGGAGCGGTCGCCCTCGGGCACCCGATCGGGGCGTCCGGAGCACGCATACTCGTTACCTTGCTGGGGGCGATGGAGTCGAGCCGGACCGAGTTGGGACTTGCGACGCTCTGCCTTGGGGGCGGCAACGCGGTCGCGCTCTCGGTACACATGAACTGACAGGAGAGGAGAGCCCATGACGACGCACCAGCTCGCGGCCGTGGAGGGGTTGCGCGGCGCCCGAGCGGCGCTCCGCCCACTGGCGGCTCCAATGGCGGTCGTCGCCTTCGCGCTGCTGACGGCGGTTGGCGGCCAGGTCGCGGTGCCGCTACTCGGCACTCCGGTCCCGGTCACGCTGCAGACTCTCTTCGTGCTCCTCGCGGGGGTGTTGCTCGGTCCGGCGGCGGGTGCCTCCTCGCAGCTGCTGTACCTCTCGATGGGGCTGCTTGGGGTGCCGCTCTTCGCGATGGGCGGCGCGGGTCTGCCCTGGCTGCTCGGTCCGACGGGGGGCTACCTGCTGGCTTTTCCGGCTGCTGCGGCTCTGGCTGGCCTGGTGGCCGGCCGTGCGCGCAGCGGGGTGCGCACCGGGGCGGCGCTGGCCTTGGCCACGGCGCTGATCTTTGCCTCAGGGGCGGCGTGGCTATCGGTGGTCACGGCCTCGACGTCTGGCCAGGTCTTCGCCCTCGGGGTGCAGCCCTTCCTCCCGGGAGCGCTCCTCAAGGGAGCTATCGTGTGGGTGGCGACGCGGCCAAGGGTTATCGGGACGGTTTGGGGAGCGCGCCGCTGAGCTTCGTGCGCGTTGCGGTTGTCGGCGCGGGGACCATGGGCAATGGGATCGCCCATGTCTTCGCGGTCGGAGGTGCCCAGGTCTCTCTCATCGACTCGAGCGGGGCCGCGCTCGAGGGTGCTCTCGCCACGATCGGCCGCAATCTGGGGCGGCAGGTCGCGAAGGGGGTGCTGACCGCAGGCGAGCTGGAGGCTGCGCTGGGGCGCATCGAGACGGCGACGGATATCGAGGCTGCGGGGAGCGCCGAGCTGGTGGTCGAGGCGGTGCCCGAGGTCGAGTCGCTCAAGCGCGAGATCTTCGCCAATCTGGATAGGATCGCCCCCCCCGACGCCATCCTGGCCTCCAACACCTCCTCGATCTCGATCACCAAGATCGGGGCCGCCACATCGCGCCCCGAGCAGGTGGTCGGAATGCACTTCATGAACCCGGTTCCGGTGATGAAGCTCGTCGAGGTGATCAGGGGGCTGGCCACGGCCGACGAGACCGTGCGGCTTACCTCGGATCTCGCCCGGGCGCTCTGCAAGGTCCCCGTCGAGGTGCGCGACTTCCCCGGCTTCGTCTCCAACCGGGTCCTGGCACCGATGATCAACGAGGCGATCTATGCGCTGATGGAGGGCGTCGCCGACGCAGAGGCGATAGACGAGGTCATGCGGCTCGGGATGAACCACCCGCTGGGCCCGCTCGCGCTCGCCGACCTGATCGGACTCGACACCTGCCTGCATATCATCGAGGTGCTGCACCGAGAGCTCGGGGACGACCGCTACCGTCCGTGTCCGCTACTGCGGCAGTACGTGGCAGCCGGTTGGCTGGGCCGAAAGAGCGGTCGCGGCTTTCACTCCTACGGCAAGGACGGATAGCCCTTGCTCGCCTCGGAGCGGCGCGTGGTACGGGAGGCGGCGCGGGAGTTCGCGGAGGGCGAGATCGCGCCCCGCGCGGCCGCGTGGGACCGGGAACGGGCCTTTGACCGCGGGGTGCTGGATCGGCTCGCCGAGCTCGGCTTCCTGGGCATGCGCGTGCCCGAGGAGTACGGCGGCCTGGGCTTCGACCTGGAGAGCTACGTGGCTGTCCTGGAGGAGATCGCACGGGCGGACCTGGGGGTGGCGCTGACCGTGGCGGTGCAGAATGGTCCGGTCCCCCATCTGATCCTGGCCCATGGCAGCGAGGCGCAGAGGACCAGCTGGCTGCCGATGCTCGCGAGCGGCGAGAAGATCGCGGCCTTCGCGCTGGCCGAGGCCGATGCGGGAAGCGACCCAGGAGCGCTCCTGACGCGCGCCGAGGGGACGCCCGGAGGAGCGTGGCGACTCGACGGGTCTAAGAGGTGGGTGACGAACGGGTCGCTTGCCGATCTCGCCGTGGTCTTCGCGCGGACCTCCCAGCCCGGGGAGAGTCCTGGCGTAGGCGCCTTTCTCGTCGACACCGACGCCAAGGGGTACCGTGTCGCCGGTCGCGAAAAGACAATGGGCCTTCGGGCCTCGGAGACCGTGGCGGTGGAGCTCGCGGGGGTGCGCGTTGGGGAGGATCGGCTGGTGGGAGACGCGGGGAGCGGTCTCGGGTACGCCCTCGAGGCGGTGGATGTGGGGAGGCTGGGTGTGGCGGCGCAGGCCGTCGGGGTCGCGCAGGCGGCGCTCGAGCACGCCGTGCGCTATTCGCGGGAGCGACGCCAGTTCGGGCGGCGGATCGCCGACTTCGGGGCGATTCGGAGCAAGCTGGCGACGATGGCGACGAAGGTCGCGGCGTCGCGGGCGCTGGTGGCCGGGGTGGCGGCCGCAATGGGCCAGTCGGGCGCGCAGACCCGAGACGGGCTGACCGGTGCGGCCAGCTCCGCGATGGCCAAGCTGTCGGCGAGCGAGACTGCGATGTGGGTTACGGAGGAGGCCGTGCGCATCTTTGGCGGCTACGGCTTCATGCGCGAGTTTCCGGTCGAGAAGCTGATGCGCGACGCCAAGGGTACCGAGATCTTCGGTGGCACCAGCGAGATCATGCGGCTCGTGGTCGGGCGGGCGTTGACGGGGGTGGGGTGAGGGCCGAGCGCAGCGCCTCCGATCTGCTGGCGACGGCCGACGAGGCGATCCATCGGGCGATAGTGGGCGAGGAGGAGCGGCAGCTTGGGCAGCTCGAGATGATCGCGAGCGAGAACTTCGTCTCGCCGTCGGTGAGGGCGGCACTCGCGACTGTGCTGACGCACAAGTACGCCGAGGGGGTGCCGGGCCGCCGCTACTACGGTGGCTGCGCCTTCGCAGACGAGGTCGAGAACATATGCCGGGTGCGGGCGACCCGCCTCTTCGGTGCCGACCATGCCAATGTGCAGCCGCACTCCGGTTCGCAGGCCAACATGGCGGGCTACTTCGCCTTCCTTGAGCCCGGCGACCGGATCATGGGGATGGATCTGAGCCACGGCGGCCACCTGACGCACGGCTCGCCGGTGAACTTCAGCGGGCGCTTCTTCGATGTCGTCTCGTACGGAGTGCGTGAAGGCGACGGGCTCATCGACTACGACGGGGTTCGCGACGCTGCTCTCCGCGCACGGCCAAAGATGATCGTCAGCGGGGCGTCAGCGTACCCGCGGACCATCGACTTCGAGGCCTTTGGCGAGATCGCCCGGGAGGTCGGTGCCTACCATATGTGCGACCTGTCGCACATCGCCGGGCTCGTGGCGGCCGGCCATCATCCGAGTCCGGTTCCGCACGCGGATGTCGTCACCAGCACGACGCACAAGACGCTGCGGGGTCCGAGGGGAGGGATCGTGCTCTGCCAGGCGGAGCACGCCCGGGTGATCGACCGCATGGTCTTCCCCTTCACGCAGGGGGGACCGCTGATGCACGTCATCGCATCGAAGGCGGTGGCTCTGAGGGAGGCGCTCGCAACCGGATTCGCAGAGTACGCCCGGCGGATCGTCGAGAACGCCCGCGAGCTCGCTGCGGCGCTGAGGGAGCGGGGCGTGCGACTCGTCTCGGGGGGGACGGACAACCACCTCCTGCTCGTAGATCTGCGCGACCGCGACCTGAGCGGCAAGGACGCCGAGACCGCGCTGGAGGGAGCCGGCATTACGGTGAACAAGAACACCGTGCCCGGCGAGGAACGGTCGCCCTTTGTGACCTCGGGGCTTCGGATCGGCACCCCGGCGGTGACGACGAGGGGGCTGGGGAGGGACGAGATGCGCACGGTCGGCGGCTGGATCGCCGACATCTTGGATCGCCCGCGCGACGCGCCGACCGCAAGTCGGGTCAGAGGGGGAGTGACCGAGCTGTGCGCGCGGTATCCGCTCTTCGATCCAGGCTGGCGCCCGGACGGAGTCTGACGAGTGAACAGAAGAGGCCATCATTCGCCGTATGTCATCTACAGTTTACATTATGTAATCTGTAGTTTACAATTTGAACTACGCGGCGCTTCGCGTCCCTCGCGGTTGGCTGGTGCTGAGCACTCACCGATGTGAGATTGCCGGCCTATGGGCACACACGACCCCTCAGATCCGGCGGCCGCGCTGCGACAGTCGCAGCTGCGCTTCCACCGGGACGCATATGGATTCCTTCTGACAGCCCTCCACCGGGCCGTCGCCAGGCTGGAGGAGCGCAGGCACATCTCCGGCGGGGAGCTGGTCGACAGCTTCCGTGAGCTTGCGCTCGAGCGCTTCGGCCCCATGGCCCGCACCGTCCTCGAGCACTGGGGCGTCTCTGCGACCGAGGACATCGGCGAGATGGTCTTCGCGCTGGTCGAGATGGGGGTTCTGGTCAAGGACGACTCCGACCGCCCCGAGGACTTCGCCTCCGTATTCGACTTCGGGGAGGCCTTCGACCGCGGCTATCCGTGGAAGACGTACCGCTGGCGGATGTCCACCACTTGTCCCTGGACGATCGGGGACGCCGAGGGGTAGTGGCGACTATCCGTCGCCGTGATGGCGGCTTGTCACCGCCCCAGCGCCAGCCCACCCCGGCGTGGGTCGGACCACCCGGCGAGCGACCCGTCGGGCAGCACCCGGATCAGCTGCACATCGCCCGATACGCCCCCCTGGAAGTAGGCGTCGGCCGGACCCGGATCGCGCTCCTCGATGGTGTGCCCCATTGCCTCGAGCGCGGCCACGGTGGCCTCCGGCAGCCCGCGGTATTCGTGGAAGACCAGGTCGGGCAGGTGCTGATGGTGCACCCTCGGCGCATGTACCGCCTGGGCCGCGTTCATACCGTGATCGACGACGTTGAAGATCGTCTGCAACACCGTTGTGATGATCGAAGCCCCACCGGGAGTGCCGGCAACCAGGAATAGTTCGCCATTGGGGTCCTCGACTATCGTCGGGCTCATCGCCGAGAGCGGGCGCTTCTCCGGCGCGACGGCGTTCGCGGCGCCCTGCACGAGGCCGAACTGGTTGGGCGTACCCGGCTTTGCGGTAAAGTCGTCCATCGTGTTGTTGAGGAAGAACCCGGTGCCATCGGCCACGACCTTGCTTCCATACCAGGAGTTGAGGCTGGTGGTGACCGCAACCGCGTTCCCGGCGGCGTCGACTACCGCGTAGTGGGTGGTGTGGCTCTCGTCGACGATCGACGCGAGGCCGGGCCGCACCTCCGCCGAGGGAGTCGCGCGGTCGCGCTCTATCGTCGCGGCGCGAGCGGCTGCGTACGCCTCCGACACGAGCTCGTCGATCGGCAGCTCCACGAAATCGGGATCCGCCAGGTACTCGTTGCGGTCGGCGTACGCGCGCCGAAAGGCCTCGACCATGAGGTGAATCGTCTCCGGAGAGTTCCATCCGAGCTCCGCGAGCTCCCACCTCTCGAGCATCCCGGCGATCATCGCCATGGTGACGCCCCCCGACGAGGGCGGCGGCACCGAGTACACCGTGTAGCCTCGGTAGCCGAAGGCGACGGGTTCGCGCCAGAGGGCCTCGTAGCGGTCCAGATCCGCGAGCGTCATCATGCCGCCGCCCCGCTCCATCTCGGCGACGATCAGCCGTGCGGTCTCGCCCCGGTAGAAGTCGTCCGGTCCCTCGTCGCCGAGGCGCCTCAGGACAGCGGCCAGCTCCGGTTGACGGAAGGCGCTCCCAAGCGGCGGCGGCTCGCCGCCGGGCATGAAGAGTCGCGCGGCGGCCGGAAATGCGAGCATCTGGTCGCCGACCGCGTCCAGAGTGGAGAGGAGGCGGCCGGTGGTCTCGAACCCCGCGGCGAGCTCGACTGCGGGCTCGACGAGCGCCGCCCATTCCAAGCTGCCGAACCTCCTGTGAGCCTCCCAGAGCCCCGCAACCGTGCCCGGCACGCCCGCCGCGAGGTGGCCGACCAGCGATCGGTCGGTGACCTCCCCGGCGGTGTCCAGGTACATGTCGCGGGTGGCGGCGAGCGGTGCCTTTTCGCGATGGTCCTGGGCGTGCACGCTCCCGTCGGCGAGCCGGATCATCATGAAGCCGCCTCCGCCCAGATTGCCGGCTTCGGGGTTCACGACGGCCAGCGCCAGGCCGGTGGCGACCGCTGCATCGACCGCATTGCCGCCAGCCTCGAGCACGTCGAGCCCCACCCGGGTGGCGAACTCGTCCGTCGTCGAGACGAGCCCTGCGGAGGCTCTCACCGGGTCAGCCGCAGCGGAGAGTGGCCACCCATCGGGGAATGCGATCCCCGGAGGCGGCGGGCTCCCGCACCCGTACGAGGCGAGGAGCAGCGTCAGGGCGAGGGAACCGCACAGCGCTCCTCGGACAGGGCGGCCAAGCGCCCGCCAGGCACCTCGGGGAGCCTGTCCGCAGCCCGTCGGCAGTCGGCGTAAGGTGGCGCTAAGGAGCAGGCGGAGTCGCGGCATTCCCGACCCTGAGGACGAAGTTGGAGGGGTCGGTGTCGGTGGCGTAGATCACCTCGAAGGAATCCTCGTCCTGCATGAGCGCCGGGAGGAGGTACATGCGAGTCGTCTGGTAGAGGGCATCGACAAGAACATAGTCGGTTTGGCGCACCGAATCGAGCACCTTGCCGCGGTCGGAGCTGAACGGGTAGATGAGCGCGCGCCGACCGGTCAGAGCGTGGAAGAGGCGGGGCTTCCTGACCGTCACCGAGGCGCCTGCGGGCGTGTTCTCCCCCACCCACTCGGCCGCCTCGAAGAAGCTGGCCACGGCAGGGTGGTAGCCTGCGTAGCGGTCCCCTGCGCGATAGGCGGCGATCATGTCGAGATTCTCTGGAATCCTGGCCGCATGGGCGCCCAGAGAGAGCACCGCCAGCCCACCCGCCACAAGCGCCGCCAGGCGTGGCTCAAGCCACCCGCGCCAAGCCCTGGCGTACTTCGCGGCCACGGCCGCACCGTCGGCGGCGTAGAGTAGCACCAACGGCATCAGCACTACGAGGTAGCGCACATCTGCGACGCTCGTCTGGAAGAGGAAGATGGAGGCGCAGCTGAGCGTCAGGTAGTACTCCGGTGCGCCTGGACGGCGGCGCAGCGCGCACACCAGCCCGAGTAGCGCCAAGAGGGCGACCACCACCGCGACGATCGCGACCGGCAGGCTCGTCGCCCAGGTGGGGTCGGATCCCGCCAGCGCGCGCGGCAGCTCGCGGGTGGCGTAGACCCATGCGTTGGTCGCGAAGCGCCCTGCCATGCCCCACGCGTCCAGGCGGCCAGCTTCGGGCGAGTAGATGTTGGCGAGGAGGAACTCCTCGAGGTACGACGAAGTGGTGCCTGCGTGGATACGGCTGCGCACGATCCACGGAATCGTCAGGCCCGCCCCGACGACGCCGTGCACCATGAACTTCCGCCACTCGCGGCGCGTCAGGTATGCGAGCGACGCTGCCGCCAGGAGGAGCGCGCCGATCGAGCGCACGTAGAAGGTCGCCACGCTCGCGAGGAGCGCCATCCAGAAGGCGGGGCCCAGACGGGCCTCGGGACGGTCCCGCTCGAGCTGCCAGAGCGCCAGCAGGGTGACGAGCAGGAAGGCGGCCTCGCTCAGCATCCAGCGCGAATAGTCGATCACGCCGGGGCAGACGGCGAAGGCCAGCGCCAGGAGGAGCCAGGAGGCGCGCGTGCGCCCGCTGCGGGCGTAGACGACGAAGAGCGCCGTCGACGCGGCGGTGAGGAGAACCGAGAGCAGCTTTAGCGCGACGAAGTTGCGCCCGAAGGCGGCTACCATGGGTGCTAGGAGCGCGGGGTATCCCGGAGGGTACTTGGTGTGGACCTCGGGCGGGCCCGGGGCAATCTGCGTGGAGTACCCGTCGCCCGCCCGGAGCAGGCTCTCGGCCAGGAGCATGTAGGTGACGCTGTCGCCGCCGGTGTGGATCTTGGGGTCGAAGAGCGCGGCGCAGAGCAGCAGATGAAGGGCAGCGAGGGCGAAGGCGACACGGGCGGTCACCCCCTTCCGCCCTCCGCCTGCCAACAGCCCGTTCGCCCCTCTCGGTGCTCGCGCGAGATTATCCACGGACTGTTTGACCTTCCTGCATAGTCGCCTCGTGCCCCAATGCCCACACGCCCCCCGGGGTCGACGGGAGATCGTTAGCTTCACCGTGGCGTGCGAAGGCGAGACCACCCACGGACTGCCAATATGCTCGACGACCGGCTGACAGAGCAACGCAACCCCAAGAGCGAGGCCGTCGACCAGCTCGCCACGCTCGAGATCGTGGAGCTCGTCAACCGGGAGGACGCGAAGGTCGCGGCCGCCGTCGGTTGCGAGGCCCCGGCGATCGCCAGGGCGGCCGATCTCGCGGCCAGCGCACTTCGGGGCGGCGGACGCCTGATCTACGTCGGTGCCGGGACTTCGGGGCGGTTGGGCGTCCTAGACGCGGCCGAAATGCCCCCCACCTACGGCACCGACCCGGCGATGGTCCAGGGGGTGATCGCCGGCGGCCCGAGCGCGCTCATGCGGTCGTGCGAGGGGGCCGAGGACGACCCCGGTGCCGGCGCCGCCGCCATGGAGCGGCTGCGCGTCGGCGCTCGGGACTTCGCGCTGGGAATCGCCACCTCGGGGACCACGCCCTTTGTGCACGGTGCGCTCGAGAGGGCGCGCGAGGTGGGCGCGGCGACCGGCATCCTTCTCTGCACCCCGCCGCCACGCGCGCTCACCGACGCCCACGATGTCGTGATTGCACCCCTCACCGGTCCGGAGGTCGTCACCGGGTCCACCCGGATGAAGGCCGGCACTGCCACCAAGCTGGTCCTCAACTCGATCAGCACGGCCGCGATGATCCGGATGGGGAAGGTCCACGGCAACCTCATGGTCGATCTGCGCGTCACCTGCGCGAAGCTGCAGGACCGGGGCGAGCGCATCCTGATGGCGACGCTGGGCGTCGGGCGAGGCCAGGCCCGAGAGCTGCTCGACGAGGCCGAAGGGCACGTCAAGACTGCCCTGGCGATGCGACGGCTTGGAGTGGGGGCGGCCCGCGCCCGGGCGGCGCTGGATCGGGCTGACGGGGTCCTGGCGGAGCTTCCCGAACCCGACACTTCGGCTGTGGGGGCTGGCGGTGCCGGGGTAGGGGGCCGATAATCGGGGCGTTCGGGAGTGCCGCACCCGCCGACTAGCAGCCCGTGGACAAACCTCCCACGGCACTCGAGGCGCGCTGCATCCCTGCTGGACCGCTTCGTCGCGCCTTGCCAGCGGAGCGCTTCGCGCCTCTCGGTACTCGCGCGAGATTATCCACGGACTGCCTGGATGGTGACAATGAAACCACGACCGTTCCCTGCTACCGGAGTGCTGCTGGCGCTTCCGACCCTCCTCGCACCTGCAGGGGCTGCGGCCCAGCCTCCCGACCTGGACTGGCGGCAGATCACCACCGAGCACTTCGTCGTCACCTATCCCGCCGGGCTCGCCGACCTCGGTGCCCGCGCCGCCAGGAGCGCGGAGCAGGTGTACGATCTCCTTGCCGAGCGCTTCGTGGATCCCCCCGGGGGCCGCATCCAGCTCCTCCTCTCCGACCACGCCGACTTCTCGAACGGCTCGGCGACGGCCTTTCCCTACAACAAGGTGACGATCCTGGTCCGGCCCCCGATGGACGGCGGAGCGCTCTCCTACTTCGACGACTGGGTCGAGATGGTGGTCACCCACGAGCTGGTGCACACCTTCCACCTGGACATGACCGGGTGGATAGGCCGCGTGATCCGCGCGGTCTTCGGGAGGCCCCCGGGGGGGTGGCCGATCTTTCCGTCCTGGCACGCCCCCTCGTGGGTGCTCGAGGGACTCGCGACCTACTACGAGTCCGAGCTGACCCATGCGGGGCGCGTGGAGGGCACCTGGCACGACATGGTGCTCCGCACGGCCGCCCTCGAGGGATCGCTCGACCGGCTGGACCAGGTGACGGGGGTCTCGCCGGTCTGGCCGGGCGGCAACCGCGCATACATCTACGGGGCGCACTACATCGACTGGCTCGCCGAGGAGCACGGCGAGGAGGCGCTCGGCGACTTCGCCCGCTCGGTTGCGGACCTGACAATTCCCTACCGCTTCAATGCCGCCGCAGGTGACGCCTTCGGCACGGGGATCTCTTCCAGCTGGGAGGAGTGGAGCCGAGATGCCGGGGAGCAGTACGGCGAGCTGGCCGAGCGGCTGGCCGAGGACGCGCCCATCACGGTTGGCGAGACGGTAGACGACGGGGGGCGGGTCGCCGGGCAGCCGATCGTGTCGCCCGACGGGGCAAGGCTCGCCTTCGCCCGGGCCGACGGAGTGGATGCGGCGCAGATCCGCCTCTCGGCACCGGATGGTTCGCACCCGCGCCAGCTCACGCGCCTGAATGGGACCGACGGGACGCTCTCCTGGGGCCCCCGCGGCGACCTCTTCTTTACGCAGCTGGAGGTCGAGGGTCTCTACCGGGTAAGGAGCGATCTCTATCGGACCGCGGTGGATGGCGGGGTCGAGCGCATCACCCATGGGCAACGGCTTACCCACTCCGATGTGGCGCCGGACGGAAAGGTGGCGGTGGCGGTGCAGGAGGGAGGCGGAACCAACGGCCTGGTGATCGTCGAGCTGGCGACTGGCGACGTGACGCCGCTCACGGAGCGCCGCGAGGACACGCACTGGGCGTACCCGCGCTGGTCGCCCGACGGAGCGCATATCGCCGTGGTGCGGTGGACCCGGCCCGCGATGATGGACATCGTGGTCCTGGATGCGGCCGGGCGCCTCGTCGCGCGCCTGACCCACGACCGCGCCGTCGACATGACGCCCTTCTGGACCGCCGACGGCTCGACGCTCCTCTGGTCCTCGGACCGGACCGGCATCCCGAATCTCTTCGCCGCCAGGGTAGACCTGGACGAAGGTGAGGAGCCCGAGGTTCGCCAGGTAACGAACATCCTGGGCGGGGCCGCACACCCCTCGGTCGATCGTCAGAGCCGCTGGATACACTTCGCCTCCTATCACGCCGACGGGTGGCACGTCGAGAGGATTCCCTTCGATCCGGAGAGCTGGTTCGAGCCGCAGCCGACGCTCCCCGCCTTTCTGGAGCGGCCGCTGGCTGCCACGCACGGGCCGACGGCCCCGGCAGCGACCGCCGACCTCGGGGTCGGCCCGCGCGAGGCTTCGAGTGGGCTCACGCACGCCTCTCCGCACACTGCCGCCGATGCCGAAGCCGACGAGCCGCCGGAGGAGGAGCGCTACCGGGCGCTGCCCACGCTTCGGCCCTACTTCTGGCGGCCCGTCGCCCGCGCGAGCGAGAGCGCCCGGAGCATTTCGGATTCGACCTTCCACACGGTCATCGAACCGTACATCGGGATGGCGACCGAGGGGCGGGACCTGGTCGGGAGGCACCAGCTCTCGCTTGTCGCAAGGGTGTCGCTCGACGGCGAGCGCCTCACCGGCAACCTCGGGTACAGCTTCTACGGACTCGGCAACCCGGTCTTCGGGGTCTCGGTCGGCCAGGACTACGGGATCTGGCTTCCGACTTCGTTTGCGCATGAGGGCGAGGAGTTCTTCCTTACCGACCGCGAGCGCCAGGCCACCCTCACGACCACAATCAGGAGCAACCGCTTCCAGAGGGCGGCGGCGCTGACCCTGATCGGAAGCGTGATCCGCGAGAAGTTGTCGCTCGAGGGCTTGGACGGTGCCGCCCCGCCCTCCGTATGGCCCTTCAGCTTCCCCTCCGAGGAGAGCGTCTTCTCCCAGCTGCGCGCCACCGCGTCCATTTCGCGCGCCCAGCGCCGCGCCTACTCGATCTCGAGCGAGGACGGCGGCTGGGCCTGGATCGGCGCGCTACGGCAGGGTGTCATCTCGGGGCTCGACGACGACAAGCGAGACAGCCTCTTCTTCGACCGGAGCTACTCGGAGGTCACCGGAGAATTGGCGCTCTTCAAGAGCCTTGGCCTAGGGCTTGGCTTCTCGAACCATGTGCTGGCCGTGCGGTTCTCCGCCGGGGTGGCGAGCGGGCCAGGGGCGAATGGTTTTCACTTCGATGTAGGCGGCGCCGAGGGCTCGCCGGAATCTCTGACGGGCTACGATCTCTTTGGAGGCTCCTCGAGACTCCTTCCGCTGCGCGGCTACAGGGCTGGCGCGCGTCGGGGGAGCCGCGGATGGTCGGCGAGCGCCGAGTACCGCTTCCCAATCCTGCTGGCGGATCGGGGCCTCGGGCTCTTCCCGCTCTTTCTCGACAGGGTCCACGGGTCGTTCTTCTGGGACGCCGGGAACGCCTGGGGTCCGGTGGCACCTGACGAGGAAGGCCTCGACGATCGCGCGCGCGCCTTCTACCACAATCCCCGTACGGATGAGCTCATGAGCGCGGGGGCCGAGTTCTCGGCGATTCTCTCGGTCGCCTACCAGCCCAGCCTGACGCTTCGCTTTGGCATAGGCGTTCCGCTTGTCGAGAACAACGACCTGGACCCCGTCTTCTACCTGCGGATCGGGAACTCGTTCTGACCGCATCGTGGGCGCACGGTGGTGTCCGCGGGCTGCCCGTCTTACGATGTGGTCATCGATCTGACTTCCGTCTTGCGAAGCGTCTATCGATCCGACCGCCGTCTTGCAGAGCGTCCAATCGACGCGCACTCCCGCATACTCTCGTCATTTGCGACCGAATCGGGCAACCCGGAGTGTGCGGAAGACCGTCCCACCTTGCGATGAGAGTGTGACTTCGGACGTTCGGAGGGAGTGGCGATGATCGGCAAGGTTGCGGTGAGGGCATACGGGATCGGAACGAAGAGCTGGCTTGGGGCGACGGTGGCGCTGGTGGGAGCGGCAGCGCTCCCCGAGGCGGGCGAGGCCCAGAGTCGGGACCTCGGCTTGCGCATTGTGCGGCACGAGCCCGTCAAGGTGATCGGTGTCTGGACCAAGCCGAGCGATGAGCCGAAGGGCGGCCTGAGCGTCGTCAGTCTGCTGGCGGAGGGCCCCGCCAAGGAGTCCGGCGTTAGGACGGGCGACATCATCGTGGCGGCGGGGGGGCACCAGCTCGACCAGCCGCTCGACGACGAGTCCGAGGAGGGTATCGACGACTCGCGCAGCCCCCCGAATCAGCGTCTCCGGGCCCTGGTCCAGGCGGTACCCGAGGGGGAGGCGCTCCAGATCGAGTTGCTGCGCGACGGCGAACGGGTGTCGCTATCGGTCACCCCCAGAGTCATGGGGTACGAGGAGTTCGGCGAGCGTGTCACGGAGGACGCGGCTGCAAGCTGGATGGACTCGCTCGACCTCGATCGCCTGGCGGAGTCGCTCGAAGACCTGAGTGCGGAGCTCAGGCTCCGCATTCGCGGGGAGGAGCTGGGGATGCGCATCCGCGACGAGCTGGAGCGGTGGCGAGACCAGTACGAGCACTACCGAAGCCGGCCCAGAGCATACTCGCTCGACACGAGTGCGGCACTGACGCCGGGCAGGGGCATTGAGAGCATTGAGCTGCACCTGGAGGGTCTCCGGCGGCTCGGCAGCCACGGACTCGAGATGGTGGACCTCAATCCAGGACTGGGATCGTACTTCGGAGTCGACGAAGGCGTGCTGATCGCCGACGTCGAGTCGCAGTCGCCGCTCGGGCTCGAACCGGGCGACGTAGTGATCTCGGTCGATGGCCGCCAGGTGGACGACGCGGACGAGCTGCGCCGCATCCTGCACTCCTACACCGACGACGAGGAGATCGTCTTCCACGTCCAGCGCTCTGGCGACAAGACCTCGGTGGAGGGTAGCATTAGGTAGCGCTGCCGAAGGCGGGCTACAAACATCAGCTGCCACCGAACCTGAGGGTCGGACATTGCTCGAGTCGGTCCTGGTCGCCAATCGGGGGGAGATCGCGCTTCGGGTGGTTCGCGCCGCCCAGGACCTGGGGATTCGTGCCATCGCCGTCTTCTCCGAGGCGGATCGCGGCGCCCCCCACGTGCTCGCAGCCGACGAGGCGTACAATATCGGCCCAGCCCCGGCCGCCGAGAGCTACCTGAGGATCGACAGGCTGGTGGATGCCGCCCGCCGCTCCGGTGCCGAGGCCATCCACCCCGGGTACGGCTTCCTCGCCGAGCGGGCCGAGTTCGCCGAGGCCGTTGCCGAGGCGGGGCTCGTCTTCGTGGGTCCGGCGGCGGAGACGATCCGCGCGATGGGCGACAAGACGGAGGCGCGGCGCACTATGATCGAAGCGGGGGTGCCGGTCGTTCCCGGCAACGCCGACCCGATCGCCTCGCCCGCAGAGGCCGGCCGCATCGCCTCTGAGATCGGGGTGCCAATAGTCCTCAAGGCTGTGGCGGGGGGCGGTGGCAAGGGGATGCGGGTTGTGGGGGATCTGGGCGAGGTTACACGCGCCTACGAGGCGTGCGCACGCGAGGCCGAGGCCGCATTCGGGGACGGAAGCGTCTACATCGAGCGCTACCTGCCGCGCCCGCGCCACATCGAGGTACAGCTCTGCGGCGACTCGCACGGACAGGTGGTGCACCTCCACGAGCGCGAGTGCTCGATCCAGCGTCGCCACCAGAAACTCGTCGAGGAGGCACCGTCGCCGCTACTCGGCCCTGAGGACCGCGCGAGGATCGGCGAGGCGGCACTCCGGGCCGCCAAGGCAGTCGGCTACGTCGGTGCCGGAACGGTCGAGTTCCTCTGGCAGGACGACGAATTCCACTTTCTCGAGATGAACACCCGCATTCAGGTCGAGCACCCGGTGACCGAGATGGTGACCGGTGTCGATCTGGTGGAGTGGCAGCTGCGCATCGCATCTGGCGAGCCGCTGCCACTTGCGCAGGATGAGATTCCGCTCGCAGGCCACGCTATCGAGTGCCGCATCACCAGCGAGTCCCCCTTTGACGGTTTCCTCCCCTCGGCCGGGTCCGTCGCTGGCCTGCAGGTGCCTGGCGGGCCGGGCGTTCGTTGGGACGGGGGGGTCGGGGTCGGAAATCAGGTCGGCCTGCACTACGACCCGCTGCTGGGCAAGCTGATCGTGCACGCCGCCGACCGGCCCAGCGCGATCCGACGGATGGCGCGTGCGCTCGACGAGTTCCTCATCGCCGGCATGGCGACGAGCGCCCCGCTGCTCAGGCGGATTATGCACGAGCCCGACTACCTCGCCGGGCACCTCTCGACCGCCTACCTGGAGGATCACCCGGAGCTCCTCTCCGAGGCGCCGTCTCCGGGTGAGCGCGAGGTGCTCGTGGTGGCTGCAGCGCTGTTGGAGCACCGCCGGAGAGGTGTGCGCGCGGCACCGCGCATTGTGGAAGCGGATCGCGCGCTCCCTCGGTGGGCCGCCCTCCCGCGATCCTGCCAGCCGAGCGGGAGCGGGTGGTGAGCCGGGGCGAGCTGGCTGCCTACATCGTCGAGTTCCTCGGCGAGCGCCACAGAGTGGGCGTTGGGCCGGGAGGGACCGTTCACATTGACGGGAGGGAGGTAGATGCCGAGCTGGCCCCGACGGGAGCTCCGGACGGTCACCGCCTCCTACTGGACGGGGCTTCACATGCGCTCGCCGCCGGGCACCAAGGCGGAGGCGGGTGGCGCGTCGCGCTCGGCGGCCGGGACTTCCGAGTAGAGGTCCTCGAGGAGCGGGCGGCCCGGCTCGGGGCACTGGCGGGAGGCGTCGGCCGGAAGCCCCGAGTCGCGTCGCTATCGGCCCCCATGCCCGGCCTCGTGGTGCGGGTCGAGGTGAAGGAGGGAGACGAGGTGGAGGAGGGGCAGGCACTCCTCATCGTCGAGGCGATGAAGATGGAGAACGAGCTGCGGGCGACCGCTGCGGCACGGGTGGTCCGCGTCCCGGTGCGCCCCGGCCAGGCGGTCGAGAAGGGCCAGCTGCTGGTCGAGTTCGCGGAGGCGCAGGAGGCGTGAACGCGAGCGACGGGGACCCCTTCCGGGAGCGGCTGCCAGAGGGCTTCAGCGTCCGCGACGACCTCGGGCGCCCCGGGAGCTTCCCCCATACGCGCGGGATATACCGGTCGATGTACCGCGGACGCCTCTGGACGATGCGGCAGTACGCGGGCTTCGGCACCGCCCAGGCGACCAACGCGCGCTATCGCTTTCTCCTCGAGCGCGGGACCACGGGCCTCTCGGTGGCCTTCGACCTGCCCACCCAGATGGGGTACGACTCCGACGCGCCGATGGCGGTCGGCGAGGTGGGCAGGGCGGGGGTGGCAATCGACACGCTGGACGACATGCGCATGCTCCTCGGCGGAATCGACCTGGGGGCGATCTCGTGCTCGATGACGATCAACGCCACGGCCCCGATCCTCCTGGCCCTCTACACGGCCGTCGCCGACGAGACCGGAGTGCCGCGCAGCAACCTCCGGGGCACCGTGCAGAACGACATCCTGAAGGAGTACATCGCTCGCGGAACGTACATCTATCCTGTCGCTCCGTCGCTCAGGATGGTGAGCGATCTGATGGCCTTCGCGGCGGCCGAGCTTCCGCAGTGGAACACCATCTCGGTCTCCGGCTACCACATCCGCGAGGCTGGCTCGACGGCGGCCCAGGAGGTTGCCTTCACCCTCGCCAACGGCATCCACTACGTCGAGCGGGCGCTGGAGCGGGGGATCGCGCTCGAGGACTTCGCGCCCCGTATCTCCTTCTTCTTCGCGGCCCATAACGACCTCTTCGAGGAGGTCGCCAAGTTCCGGGCGGCCCGTCGGATCTGGTCGCGGCTGATGAGAGAGCGTTTCGGCGCGTCCGACCGATCCTGTCGTCTCCGCTTCCACACGCAGACGGGCGGATCGACGCTGACCGCGCAGCAGCCGCTCAACAACGTCGTCAGAGTGGCTCTCCAGGCGCTTGCAAGCGTGCTCGGCGGGACGCAGTCGCTGCACACCAACGGATACGACGAGGCGCTGGAGCTTCCGAGCGTCGAAGCGGCCGAGCTGGCGCTCCGCACCCAGCAGATCCTGGCCGAGGAGTCGGGCGTGGCCGCCTGGGCGGACCCCCTTGGCGGGAGCTTCCTCTTGGAGCATCTGACCAATTCCGTCGAGTCCGAGGCGCTCGCGCAGATGTCGCGGATCGAGGAGATGGGCGGCTCGGCGGCCGCGATCGAGTACATGCGCGACGAGATCCACCGCGCCGCCTACCGCCACCAGCTGGATGTCGAGAGCGGGGATCGGGTGGTCGTGGGGTTGAACCGCTACGAGACAGGGGCTGAGCGCACCCCGATGGCTGGCCCCGACTACCGCGACCTGGAGCGGCACCAGGTATCGACCCTCGAGTCGTTCAGAGAGGAGCGGGACGCGGGCCGGGTGGAGAGCGCACTGCAGGGAGTGCGCGATACCGCACGGGGCGATGGGAACCTGCTGCCTCCGATGATCGAGGCGGTGAAGCGGAGAGCCACCCTCGGGGAGGTCAGCGACGCGCTCAGGTCGGTGTGGGGGACCCACTCCCGTTCCTAACGATCGCCCGCTAGCAGCGCTACCGGCCCGAGGAGCAACGCACAGCGAAGCCACGGGCATGGAATTGTAAACCACGGATTACATACTGTAAAGCATACATGACAACATTGCGAGCGGGCGAGCGAAGCGGCCCAGCGGGGATGCAGCGCTGCTCGAATGCCGCGCGAGGCTTGCCCACGGGGCCGTTAGGGGAACCCCCGGCGGACCCGCACGTTCGGCACGGGTCCCCCGGGGGTTCGTTCTGTAACTACCGGCCGCAACCCGGCGCGAAGACCGCTTTACGGCGTGGACTTCTCGTGATCGTGGCTCGGCGGCCTACCTGCCGAAGCGGCGATCGCTTGCCCTTGCCGGGTTGGGCTGGGTACTCGGACTAGACAATTGATCACCTCCTTTGTTCGGGTTCGACTCTGGGCGGGACAGTGCATCCTGCTACTCGACAATCTACCCCAGACGGGGGTGATAGCTCAAGGGGGACTCTTCTCGTCGCCTCCTCTGGAGGTGGCACGTGTCAGCAGTCCCGCCCCCCTGCGCAGCATCCGCACCTTGGCCGCCAGGTCGAGCACCGCGTCCTCGGCCTCGGACTGGGCCACGTCGAGGAGAGCCGAGATGTCCGCGACGCGCCGGCGCGACTCGACCGACAGCTTGCCGAGCTCGCCGGCCACCTCTCCCACCGTCCGGTTGAGGCGCTCCACCTCCGTGCCGATTACATCGGTGACCCGCTTCAGGTTGCCGACGGCACCGGTAGCGTGCTCGAGGAACGGCCCGGTCTGTTCGGTGACGGAGTCGAGTGCTGCGAGCACCCTTCGCACGTCTCGCCGCATCTCGGCGAGCACCATTGCGAGCGCTACCAGGATCCCCAGGAGCGCCACCACGGCCACGATCACGGACCACTGGGTTGCGACCGCGAGCCCGTCGTGCGCTAGCTGCACGACGGACGTATCCTGCGCGAGTGGAGTTGAGAGCATGGCAGCCTCCAGCGGGTGGGGACGGGGAGACGAATATGGGGCGGTCGGCCCGCGCTATCCAGAGACAGTTGTGGCGTGGTATCTTCCCCCGCGATGTCCTCCTTCCTCGTAACGGGCGGTCGCGAGCTCCGCGGCAGCATCCGTCCCGCCGGGAACAAGAACGCGGCGCTGCCCGTGCTGGCCGCCGCGCTCATGTCGGCCGAGCCGGTCACGGTGCGCAACGTGCCGCGAATACGGGACGTGAACACCCTCCTCGAGATTGTGGAGTCGCTCGGGGCCAGGGTGAAGTGGATCGGCCCGAACGATGTGGTCGTCGACGCCGGGCACCTGGAGCCCCGGGATCTGGATGCGCCTCTGGCGGCGAGCATTCGCGCCTCGATCCTCCTCGCCGGTCCGCTCCTCTCCCGATTCGGCACCCTCTCGCTGCCACCTCCCGGGGGCGACGTCATCGGACGCCGCCGCCTCGACACCCACGTGCTGGCATTCCGCGCCCTGGGAGCGGAGGTGGAGACCTCGACAGGGCTGGAGCTCCGGGCGAGGCGGCTGGTCGGTGCCGAGGTGTTCCTCGACGAGCCGTCGGTCACCGCCACCGAGAACGCGGTGATGGCCGCATCGATGGCCCACGGCACGACCGTCATCAGGAACGCCGCCGCCGAGCCGCACGTCCAGGATCTGTGCCGCCTCCTCACGGAGATGGGCGCACGGGTGGATGGCATCGGAACCTCGCAACTGACGATCGAGGGTGCGGATACCCTGGGCGGGGCCGACTTCGAGATCGGCGCAGACCACATCGAGACGGGTTCTCTGATCGGGCTGGCGGCTGTGACGGGGAGCCAGCTCGTCATCGAGGAAGCGCCCGTCGGGCACCTCGACTCGATACTCATCGGCTTTCGCCGCCTAGGCGTCGCATGTCGCGTCGAGGGCGGCAACCTCCGTGTGGACGCGCGCGAGCGCCCGGTGATCCAGGCGGATGCCTTCGGTCATATCCCCAAGGTCGACGACGGACCTTGGCCAGCCTTTCCCGCCGACCTCACCTCGATCGCGGTCGTTACCGCCACCTGCGCCGTGGGGACGATACTCGTGCACGAGAAGATGTTCGAGTCGCGGATGTTCTTCACCGACAAGCTGGTCGCGATGGGTGCCAGGATCATCCTCTGCGACCCTCACCGGGTGGTCGTCGTCGGCCCCTCGCGCCTAAGGGGGGGCAGGATGGAGAGTCCCGACATTCGCGCCGGAATGGCGATGCTGATCGCGGCGCTCGGTGCCACTGGGGAGAGCCTGATCGGCAACGCCGACCAGATCGAGCGCGGATATGAGCGAATCGACGAACGTCTGGCCGCCCTCGGGGCCGAGGTCGAGCGCCGACCCTAGCAGGCTGGACCGCTTCGTCCGCCTCTCCATACTGTAATCTACGCCTTACAATGTGTAACCCGTGGTTTACAATGCCAATGTCCCTCGCTTTGCTCGCCTGCCACCGCGGAGGCGACCGGCGATTGACCACGGGCACCACTTCGGCGTACATTTCCGGTTGTTTCCGATGGTCGCGCCTCGCCGGGTGCGTGGGGTGGCGGCCCTGTAGAGTGGGGGAGTGGGTGTCCCCCGCTTTTTTTGTCCACATATAGACCTAGGGCGAAGCCGTGACAGCCACCCGTGCGGAGGTGGAGACCGGGGTGGAGGAGCTGCTCTCCGGAGTGGGCTTCGAGCTCGTGCAGCTGGAGTGGGGCGGCCATCCGAAGCGCCCCGTCCTCAGGGTGCGGATCGAGCGGTCGGCGCTCGACCGTCCGGTGTCGCTTGACGACTGCACGGCGGTGAGCCGGGAGATCGAGACACGGCTTGACGGGGGCGATCTGGTCCCGGAGAGCTACGTGCTCGAAGTCTCATCGCCCGGCCTGGAGCGGCCTCTCACGCGGGGGCGTGACTTCTGGAGATTCAGAGGCCGCCGGGTGGTGCTCTTCGGCGAGGAGCCGCTATGGGAGGGGAGCCGTCGGCTGGAGGGAGAGCTGCTCGGGTACGCGTCCCACCCGGAGGAGAGCGTGATCCGCATGCGCCTGCCGGAGGGAGACGAGGTTGAGATCCGACGCGCCTCGCTCGCATCGGCCCGACTCGTGCACGAGTGGCCGAGCTGATGGAGGTCGACACCGCCCAGGTCATCAAGGCCTTCAGAGCGATCGCCGCCGAGAAGAGTCTCGACCCCGAGGAGGTGAGCGAGCTCATCCGCGACGGGATTCACGCTGGCCTGGCGCGCATCTACGGTGCGAATGTCGAGACCGAGATAACCGTCGACGACCTGGCAGGCGAGATCGAGATGATCGTCCTCAAGCGGGTCGTGGAGGTGGTCGAGGACCCCGATCGGGAGATCTCGCTCGAGGAGGCCCGCTGGGACGACCCCACCTACGAGATCGACGACGTGATGGAGATCGAGGTGGACTTCGGCCGCTTCGGCCGCAACGCCGTAATGGCCGCCAAGCACCGTATCGTGCAGCTCGTGCGTGAGGGGGAGCGGCAGCGAATCCGCGACGAGTACTCCGGCCGCGTTGGCGAGCTGCTCTCGGGCGAGGTGCAGCAGATCGAGCGGGGCAAGCTGGTCCTCCTCCTGAATCGCACCCGCGACGCCGACGCGATCATCCCGTGGAAGGAGCAGAACCCTCGCGAGCGCTTCCGCCAGGGCGAGTCGATTCGCGCCGTTCTCAAGCTGGTCGACGAGACGCCTAAGGGACCTAGGCTGATCTTCTCCCGTGCGGACCCGCTCTTCGTGGCGGCGCTCTTCAGACTCGAGGTGCCCGAGATCTACCAGGGCATCGTCGAGATCAAGGAGCTGACCCGAGAGGTGGGGGGACGCACGAAGATAGCGGTGCGCAGCAGCGACGAGTCCATCGATCCGGTGGGCGCGTGCGTAGGCCTGAAGGGCTCTCGCGTCCAGGCGGTCGTCTCGGAGCTGGGAGGGGAGCGGATCGACATCGTGCCCTGGCACCCGGATCCCGAGATCTTCGCCCGTCGGGCGCTGGCGCCGGCCCGGGTCTCGAAGGTCATTCCAGACCCGGCCCGGCAGGTAATCACCGCGATCGTCGACGAGGACCAGCTCTCGCTGGCGATCGGCAGGAACGGCCAGAACGTCCGGCTGGCCTCGCAGCTGATCGGCTGGCAGATCGACCTCTACGGCTCGCGCGAGTGGCTCGAGCGGGGAGCCGACTCGTCGTTCGCGCTAGGCGGCCAGACGGACTCCTACGAGACGGCCGACTTCCCGCTGAGCGAGCTTTCCATCGACGAGGCCACGCTGGCGGCACTCGGCGAGGCCGGGTACAGCAGCTTCCTCGACATCATCGACCTGGACAGGGCGGATCTGCTCTCTGTCGATGGCCTGACCGAGGATGCTGCTGCGCATCTGCTCCATCTGATCGAAGAGCTGACCGTAGCCGACTCCGACCCCGGTCGGGCCGACGCGACTTCCCCCGCTCCCGCGCCGACGGCTGGCTGATGCTGGTCAAGGAGCTCGCCGTTGACCTGAGAGTCAACGTGGATGTCCTCCTCGGCTTCCTAAGGGAGTCGGGAGTGCGGGTTGGGCACGCCGACGCGCGCATCGACGACATGGACGTCGCGCGCATCCGCACTCGTCTGGAGCGCGAGCGGCGGGCAGGGCGGGGGGAAGCCGCAGATGTCATGGCCGAGGCCGCAAGGGGAAGGAAACCCGCTAGCCGTCGCCGTCGTCGTCGCCGTCGAGTGGCACCGCCTCCGCCCGGGCCCGAGTCGGAGGAATCGGCGGAGGAGGTCCGGGCGACCGAGGTGGCGGAAGTGGCTGAGGCGGCGCTGGCGTCCCCTCAGGCCGCCGAGGTCGAGGACACCGCCGCAACACCTCCCCCGGTAGAGGCCGAGACCACGGCGCCGACTGTGGAGGAGGCCGAGGCGGCCGCGAGCGAGGGTGTCGAGCTCCACCCCGACGAGGAGCCTCAGGCCGCTGCCGAGCGGTCAACTGCGATATCCGCGCCTGACGCCAGACCCGACGCGGAGCTACCCCCTGCCGAGCCGATCCCGCCCCCGCCACAACCCGACCCCGCGACGAGGCCAAGATCGGTGCGCGACGGTGCGCCGAGCGGCCTCGTTCCCGGAATCGGCCCTGTTATCCCCCCACTCGAGCCCGCCGCCAGCGCCGGACCCGGCGGAAGGGTGCGCGTTCAGGCCCAGGGATACACCTCCGACGGGCGCCGCAAGAGCGATCGTAGGCGGGGCCGACGGCGGCGCTCGACCGATCGCTCCAAGGCCAAGGAGAATATCCAGCGGGTCATGGCGGAGCTGAAGGGCGGCCGCAAGCGGCGCCGGAAGGGCAAGGCGACCGTGGCGGCGGCTAAGGAGGAGCGGGCCGCAGCGGAGGAGAGGGCAGCCGAGAAGGTCGCCGCCGAGGCCCGGACGGTGCGCGTCAACGAGTTCCTGACCGTCTCCGAGCTCGCCGAGCTGATCGACACCGCGCCCGCCGACATAATCGGGTCGGCCTTTCGGAACATCGGGCTGCCGGTCACCATCAACCAGCGCCTGGACTTCGACCAGATCGAGCTCCTCCTCGAGGAATTCGGCTTCAAGGCGGTGCGCGAGACCGACTACCTGCCCGCAGAGGAAGAGACCGTCGAGGACGATCCCGCCGATCTCAGACCGAGGCCCCCGGTCGTCACCGTCATGGGCCACGTCGACCATGGGAAGACACGGCTCCTCGACTGGGTCCGAGACACGAACGTGGTGGCAGGCGAGGCGGGCGGCATTACCCAGCACATCGGGGCCTACCACGTCGTGCTCGAAGACGGCCGGAGCATCTCCTTCCTCGACACCCCCGGGCACGCTGCCTTCACGGCGATGCGGGCGAGGGGTGCCGAGGTCACCGACATAGTCGTGCTCGTGGTCGCCGCCGACGACTCGGTGATGCCACAGACGATCGAGGCGATCAGCCACGCTCGCAACGCGGGCGCCCCGATGGTTGTGGCGGTGAACAAGATCGACCTCGCCACTGCCGACCCGGAGCGGGTGAAGCGCGAACTTCTCCAGCACGGCGTCACAGTCGAGGACTTCGGTGGCGACACCCTGGTTGCCGAGGTATCGGCCGCGACGGGGCAGGGGATGGGCGACCTGCTGGACAAGATCCTGCTGCAGGCCGAGATCCTCGAGCTACAGGCGAATCCAGAGCGCACGGCGAAGGGTGCCGTCGTGGAGGCGGAGCTCGATGTGGGCAAGGGCCCGGTCGCCACCATCCTGGTGCAGAACGGGACGCTGCGGGTGGGCGACAGCTTCGTGGTTGGCCTATTCGATGGCCGGGCGCGAGCGCTCCTGGACGAACGCGGTCGGAATGTGGACGAGGCGGGCCCGGGGGTACCGGTGCAGATCCTGGGAACCGCGGGCGTGCCGCAGGCGGGGGACATCTTCCAGGTCGTGGACGCGGTCACGGCAGCGTCGATATCGACGAGCCGCCAGCGCCTGGACCGCGAGAAGCAGCTCCGCATACGGGAGCGGGGAATCAAGCTGGGCGACTTCCAGGAGCTCCTCGCTGCTGGGGACGTGGGGACGCTCCGCCTAGTCGTCAAGGGCGACGTGGACGGCTCGGTGCAGGCTCTCTGTGACTCCCTCGAGCAGCTTTCGGGGGAAGAGGTTCAGGTCGAGATCATCCACCGGGGCGTCGGTGCCGTGAACGAGAGCGACGTGACGCTGGCGCTCACCGCCGACGCGGTCATCGTCGGCTTCAGAGTTCGCCCAGACGCGGGCGCGCGGCAGACGGCGGCGCGTACGGGTGTCGACATCCAGACCTACGATGTCATCTACGAGGCCGTTGACGATGTGCGGGCGGCGCTCGAGGGGCTGCTGGCGCCGGAGCGGCGCGAGAGCGTGCTGGGATCGGCCGAGGCGCGGGTCATCTTCAAGATCCGGGGCGTCGGAACGATCGCCGGGAGCTACGTCGTGGAGGGCGCGATTCAACGGGGTGCGGCGGCTCATGTGGTCCGCGACGGCGTTGTGATATACGACGGAGAGGTCGGATCGCTCAGGCGCTTCAAGGAAGATGTGCGCGAGGTCAAGGAGGGCTTCGAGTGCGGGATCGGGATAGCCGACTTCAACGACCTCAAGGTCGGGGACATCATCGAAGCGTACCAGGTGCAGGAGTTCGCCCGTACCCTGGATACCGCATAGGCGGCGGCGAGGGCGCTTGGAACGGCGCGGGGGCGAGTGGCCGGAGCCCGTCGTGACGCTCTGTAGCTGGGAGCTGGCGATACCGGGGGCCAGGTCGCTGAAGGAGAAGCGCTCGGTGCTTCGCTCGCTTCGGGACCGGCTCGCCAGGATGAACGTATCGTTCGCGGAGTCGGGGCTGCAGGAGCCACGGGACCGGGCCCTTATCTCGGTTGCCTTCCTCGCCGCGCACGCCGCCCACTCCGACAGTGTGCGCGAGGCCGTGGACCGGGTTGTCGCCGGTGCCCGCGACGCCTACGTGGTTTCGGACTCCACCCGGCGCCTCGGATGACCTCGCGGCGCACTTCGCGTCTCGGCCAGCAGCTTCTCCGCGAGATATCGCTCAAGATCCAATACTCGGTGCGCGATCCCGATGTCGGCGGCCTCTCGGTAACCGGCGTCGACGTGGGTGCCGATCTGTGGCTGGCACGGGTATACGTTGTCCCGTCCGGGTCGCCCGAGGAGCAGGAGAGGACGATGGCCGCGCTCGCCCGCGCCGCTCCCTTCCTGCGCTCTTCACTGGGCAGGGAGCTGCACATCCGGCGGATGCCGGAGCTGCGCTTCGAGCGGGACGACTCGATCGAGGCGGCTCGACGGATCGACGACATCCTGCGCGAGGTGCTGCCGGGCGATTCGCTGGGCGAGGCGCCGCGCGGCGACCAGTCGGAGCCTACCGAGAGCTGAGCCAGCTAGCAGTCCGTGGATAATCTCGCGCGAGCACCGAGAGCGGCGAAGCGCTCCGCTGGCAAGGCGCGACGAGGCGGTCCGTGGATGCGCCCGGGCGAGCACAGAGAGGGGCGAAGCGCCGGGCTGGCAAGGCGCTTTGCGGGGCGCATGGCGGAGCCATTCGCCCAAGAAGCAACGCAGAGCAAGGCGATCCAGCACGGATGCAGCGTCCCTCGAATGCCGCCAGGGTGCATTCTGCGGGCCGCATGGGCTGGTAGCAGCGCTACCGGCCCGAGGAGCAATACAGAGCGGAGCTAGGGACATTCGCATTGTAAACCATGGATTACATATAGTAAAGCGTAGATTACAGTATGGACAAGCGAGCGAAGCGGTCCAGCGGAGATGCAGCGCCGCTCGAATGCCGTGGGGGGGTTGTCCACGGGCTGCTCGAGGTGCCAGACGCAGCGGCGGCGATGGAGGTGTTGCTGGTGGACAAGCCGACTGGCTGCACCTCGCACGACGTTGTGGCGCTCGCCCGCCGCTCGCTGGGAGTGCGGAAGGCCGGCCACGCTGGCACCCTCGACCCGATCGCGACTGGCCTCCTGGTGCTCGGGCTCGGCCGCGCGACCCGGCTGCTCGGGTATCTCACCGGCCTGGACAAGGAGTACGAGGCGGTCGCCCGCCTCGGCGTCGCTACCGACACCCTCGACCGCGAGGGCGAAGTGGTGGCGGAAGACTCCGCATGGGTCGGGCTGGCCGAGGCGGAGATTCGCCGTGTGACGTCGGGCTTCTCCGGGACCTTTGAGCAGACGCCGCCGAGCTACTCGGCCGTGAAGGTCGGCGGTGTCGCAGCGCACCGGCGCACCCGGCGCGGCGAGGAGGTGGAGCTGCCGCCGCGTCGCGTGGTCGTGCGGGAGCTCGAGATCGTCGGGGTCGAGCTGCCGGAGGTGCGCTTTCGGGTGCTCTGCTCGAGCGGCACCTACGTACGCTCCCTGGCCGCGGAGCTCGGTCGTCGACTGGGCACCAATGCGCACATCGCCGAGCTCCGTCGCACTCGGGTCGGCTCCTTCTCGGTGGCCGACGCGGCCTCGCTCGCGGAGCTTCGGAGCGGCACCGTGCCCCGGCAGGCGAGGATGGGACCGGTCGCCGCGCTGTCGCACCTACCGTCAGTCGCGGTGGACGAGCGCGATGCGGCCCGGCTGGCGAACGGGGCCAGGGTGCCCACGAGTGCGGCGGACTCCGCTCAGGCCACCTTCGTCGCCGGTGAAGGCGACCGGATCGTGGCGGTCGGCGAGGTGCGAGGCGGCGTGCTCCACCCGCGCACCGTCTTTAGGTGCGGGGTGGGCGGGCGGTGACTTCGCGAGCGCACATAGATGCCAGGCCGGTTGGGAAATCGGCCCCGGTGGTGGCCACAGTCGGCACCTTCGACGGCCTCCACCTCGGACACTGGAGCGTGATCGGCGCGGTCGCGGATCGTGCCGAAGCCACGGGCGGGAGGAGCGTCCTCGTCACCTTCGAGCCTCATCCGCTCGCGATAGTCCGCCCGGAAGCCGCGCCGAAGCGCCTCACGACGGCGGCGGAGAGGATGGAGCTGCTGGAGGGCAGCCGGCTAGACGATGTGGTGGTCCTGGCGTTCACGCCCGAGCTGCGTACGCACTCGCCGCGACGCTTCGTGACCGAGCTGCTGCTCGGCAGGTTGGGGGTGGACGAGGTGGTAGTGGGCCACGACCACGGCTTCGGACGCGGCCGGGCCGGCGATACGGACACGCTGGCGAGACTCGGCACCGAGCTGGGCTTTTCGGTCACGGTCAGGAGGCCGGTCCGCGAGGGTGCCGATATCGTGTCATCCTCCCGCATCCGACGGGCGCTCGCGGGCGGCGACCTAGCTGAGGCCAATCGCGCCCTGGGGCGTCCCTACTCGATCTCCGGGACGGTGGTGCCAGGCGACGGCCGCGGCCGCGCGCTGGGCGTCCCAACTGCGAACATCTTGGTCTCCGACCCCGACAAGCTCGTCCCCGCGGAGGGGGTCTACGCCTGTCGCGCAACCGCTGCCGGCGGCGACTTCGCGGGTGCGCTGCACATTGGACCCCGACCCACCTTCCCCGGAGCGGGAGCCGCAATCGAGGTCCATCTGCTGGACTTCGAGGGCGACCTCTACGGGGGCGTCCTGCGGCTGCAACTGGTGGAGCGGCTCCGCGCGGTCGTGGCGTTCGAGACTGCGGAGGCGCTGGTCGAGCAGATGCGGGAGGACGTCAAGCGCTCGCGCGAGGCGCTGGGACGAACGGATGTGCTCTGAAGCCTGGCTTCGTCGCGCCTTGCCAGTGGGGCGGCCCGCGAACAGGACCCCGACGGCATTCGCCTGGCGGAGCATCCCCGCTGGATCGCTTCGATTGCCTCTCCATACTGTAAACTACGCCTTACAATGTGTAATCCGTGGTTTACCGTCCCCGTGCCTAGGGATCAGCTCTGGGTCGCTCCTCGCTTCGCCCCTCTCGGTGCTCGCGCGAGATTATCCACGGACTGCTAGCCGATCAGTCGGGAGACGCCGATGCGGAGAGTCAGGGTTCGGGTCTTCTGGTACGGCGCGTCGGGGTCACCAACGTGGATGGGTCCGGTGTTCACCAGTCCATGGGCGTAAGACGCACCGGCCAGGAAGCCCCAGGTGCCTCTAGCTCTAGGCCCCACCTCGACCTGAGATCCGAGCACGACACCGTGATCGAAGGCCTTTGTGTTTTCGCGAGAATCCTGATATCCCGCAAAGTGCCCCGCCCGGAGGTGCAGCCGGACGGGACCGGCCAAGTCGATCCGCCTGTCCGCCAGCGCCATGAACTCGAGATAGATCAGGGAAACCCCGCCGCCCAGTGCGCACGGATATGGGCCAGGAGGACATTCGCCATCGTACTTCTCCCAGTAGCCTTTGGCCGACACGTTGCTTGCCAACTCGACGCTCCACCTGTCGGAAACGGGCAGTCCGAAGGCGACTCCGAGTGCTCCCCCATGCCAGGTCCACGGGTTGTCGAAGTCCAGCGTGGAGAGGTTGATCCCGGCCGATAGAGCCATCCTGACCTGGCTCTGCGCGGGCGCTCCGGGAAGAAGCAGGAGCAGAGCGAGGGCGCAGATCGCGAGGCGCCTCATGACGGTCCCTTTTCGGATAGGTTATGGACCCCACCGGCCCACCGCTGGCGAGCACGGAAGAGGCCGACGCCGGATCTCCGGTCGGGTAGGCATCGCCGGACCATCCACGGTGCTCTGGAAGCTTGCCATTCGTCTTGTTCCGGTCAAGCTGCTCCGGCCCGCCGAGCCGTCTTCCGGGGATCCTGGGAATGCCCTACCTTCCTTGGGCGTCGAAGACCGACGCAAACCGAACTGACGAACCGAGCCACACCCATGACCATCGACAAACGCGAGGTCGTCGCCAGATACGAGCACGACGGCGCCGGCACTGGCAGCACGCAGGTGCAGGTTGCGCTTCTGACGGCTAGGATCAACCACCTGCGCGGCCATTTCGACAAACACAAGCACGATCACCACAGTCGCCGCGGGCTGCTCAAGATGGTGGGCCGCAGGCGTCGGCTCCTCGAGTACCTGGAGCGCACCGACGTGGCTCGCTACCGCGCCCTGATCAAGGACCTTGGGCTGCGCCATTGATCCGCGTTGACCTCGGAGCGGCATCGCGCTAGTGCTCCCTCCAACTCGCAGCACCCGGGGCGCGTCGTCGCCCCCGGGCTCCGCTCCCCGCCTCTTCGCCCGGCTTGCCGCTGGCGAGATCCGGTAATTTTCCAGCCGCCAGCGCAAGCTGCGGTGCAACTATCCGGCTGTACGCAACATTCGGAAGATGAAGACGAGAGAAATGACAGAGAGAATCGAACGCCGCTTCGCCGGCAGACCACTCGTACTGGAGGTGGGTCGCATGGCCCGCCTCGCGCACGGATCCTGCCTCGTTCGTTTCGGCGACACGGTGGTGCTGGTAGCGGCAACGGTGCAGGACAAGCCGACGCACCTTCCCTTCTTCCCCCTCACCGTCGAGTACCGCGAGAAGACCTATGCGGCCGGCAAGATCCCGGGCGGCTTCTTCAAGCGCGAGGGGGCGCCGCAGGAGAAGGAGGTGCTGTCGTCGAGGCTGACCGACCGCACGCTCCGGCCGCTCTTCCCAGAGGGCTTCTTTCATGAGACGCAGATCCACGCCCAGGTGCTGAGCGCCGACCAGGAGAACGACGCCGATGTCCTGACGCTGATCGGGGCTTCGGTGGCGCTGAACACATCGATCATCCCCTTCAGGACACCGGTGGCGTCGGTGCGCATCGGGCGCATTCAGGGCAACTGGGTGGTGAACCCGACCTTCAGGCAGCTGGAATACGCCGACCTGGACATCGTGGTGGCTGGTTCGGAGAATGCGATCGTGATGGTGGAGGGCGGGGCCATCGAGGTCCCCGAGGCGGAGATCCTGGAGGGGCTCAGGCGGGCCCACGAGGCGATCCGCGAGCTGATCGCCATTCAGGAGGAGCTGATTGCGCCGCGCCGCGTGCCGGCGATGGAGTGGGTGCCCAAGGAGGTGGACCCGAGGTTGCGAGAGTTGGTCGAGAGGGCCGCCGAGGGCCGGGTAGCCACGGCGGTCCAGATTCCCGGCAAGGTGGAGCGCCTGGCCGCGCTCTCGGAGATCGCCAAGGACGTCACCGAGCAGATCGAGGCGAACGAATCCGACCTGCCGCTCGGCGACGGGGGAGTGCGGGAGGTGATCCGCTCCCTCGAGAAGCGGAGTGTGAGGGCCCGGATTCTCGACGAGGGCGTCCGGGCCGACGGTCGGGGCCTCGAGGATGTGCGCGCGATTGGTTGCGATGTGGGGCTGCTCCCCCGCACCCACGGCTCGGCGCTCTTCACCCGGGGCGAGACGCAGTCGCTGGGCGTCGTGACGCTCGGCACCTCGAAGGACGAGCAGCGCATCGACTCGATCGACTCGCCGGAGCAGGTGACCAAGTCCTTCATGCTGCACTACAACTTCCCCCCGTTCTCGGTGGGGGAGGCGAGGCCGATCCGGGCCACCTCGCGCCGCGAGAAGGGACACGGCGCACTCGCCGAGCGGGCGATCCGGCCCCTGCTGCCGGAGTACGACGACTTCCCCTACACGATCAGGGTCGTCTCGGAGATCCTGGAGTCGAACGGATCTTCCTCGATGGCCTCCGTCTGTTCCGCGTCGCTCTCGCTCATGGACGCCGGAGTCCCGATCAAGGCACCGTGCGCGGGAGTCGCGATGGGGCTCGTGGCCGAGGGCGACCGGGTCGCGGTCCTGACCGATATCCTGGGTCTGGAGGATGCGCTGGGCGACATGGACTTCAAGGTGGCCGGCACGAAGCGGGGCGTGACATCGATTCAGATGGACATCAAGATCGACGGGCTCTCCTTCGATCTCCTGGAGCAGGCCCTGGCTCAGGCCCGGAGCGCCCGCATGCACATACTGGGCGAGATGGAGGCAGTGATTGGAGCGCCTCGGGACGACCTCTCGCCCCACGCGCCGCGTATCTCCTCGCTTCGCATCAATCCTGAGAAGATAGGTGATATAATCGGACCTAAGGGCAAGACTATCAGGGCTATACAGGATGAATCCGGAGCCACGATTGAGGTCGACGACGACGGGATCGTGAAGATCGCGGCGGTCTCGGGCGAGGCCGCGCGCCGCGCCCAGGAGATGATCGAGGCGATCGCGAAGGAGCCCGAGGTCGGGGTCATCTACGAGGGTCCGGTCAAGAACACGACCACCTTCGGGGCCTTCGTCGAGATCCTGCCGGGGATCGAGGGGCTCTGCCACATCTCGGAGCTGGCGGACCACAGGGTGGGCAAGACCGAGGATGTCGTGAGGCGAGGCGACGTGGTGCGGGTCAAGCTCCTCTCGATAGACGAGAAGGGGAGGATGCGCCTCTCCAGGAAGGCGGCGGCGGCGGACGACGCGGCGGCTTCGGGGAAGTAGACGCAGACTGGCTGGCGGCCACTCCGGCAGGACAGGGCGACCGATGCCGACGCGCTCCTCCCGAGCGGGCGAGTCGCACCGGGTCACGCACCTCGACAACGGCGTCGTTGTCCTGACCGAGTCGGTGCCGGGGGCGCGGAGCGCGGCTGCGGGGGCATGGATACGTCAGGGTTCCGCCCTCGAGTCAGCCGATATGGCGGGCGCCAGCCACCTGCTCGAGCACATGGTCTTTCGCGGTACCGCCACTCGCTCCCGGCGCGCGATCGCCCTTTCGCTCGAGAGTGTCGGGGGGTCTCTCAACGCCTACACCTCGCGGGAGCACACCGGCTACGAGGCGCGCGTGCTCCCGGACCACATCCCACTGGCCACAGAGGTAATATCGGATCTGGTCCGGAGTCCGCGCCTCGACGAGGAAGACCTGAAGCGGGAGCGCGAGATCGTGACGGAGGAGATCGCCATGGTCGAGGACACTCCCGACGACCTCGTCTTCGAGTTGCACGGCACCCGAATGTGGGGCGACCACCCCTACGGCACGCCGATCCTGGGAAGCCGCGAGAGCGTGGCCTCGATCCCACGCGACGGCTTGGCCGAGCTGCACCGAAGACGCTACGTGGGAGCCAACCTGATCGTCGCGGCGGCGGGGGCCGTCGAGCACGACGCCTTCTCGGATCTGGTCTCCAGGTGGTTCGGTCCGGTGGAGGCGGGCGAGCGGACGGAGGCGGTGCCGGAGCCGGCAGGAGTGCGCGCGGGGACCCACCGGGTGGAGCGCGGCCTCGCCCAGGTGCACATCGTGACCGGGGCACCCACGCCGGGGCACTCGCACCCCGACCGCTACGCCCTGGCGCTGCTCTCCACGGCGCTGGGCGGCGGGATGAGCTCCCGCCTTTTCCAGCGCATTCGCGAGGAGCTGGCGCTGGCGTACGCCGTCCACTCGTATCAGGCCTTCCACGCGCGGGCGGGAGCCGCGGGCGTCTACCTGGCGACGCGTCCGTCGGAGTGCGCGGCGGCGCTCGACGCTGTGGCGGAGATATGTCGCGAGGTGGTCGCCGACGGCCTGGCCGACGAAGAGCTGGAGCGAGTTCGGGAGCAGGTCAAGGGGCAGCTGGTCCTTTCGCTGGACTCCACCGGCGCGCGCCTTCACCGACTGGCGAGCGCCGCGCTGTACGACGAGAGGATCATGGGGCTGGACGAGGTGCTGAAGCTGGTCGACGGCGTCTCGCACGGCGACATCGCGAGGGTGGGGGCCCAGGCGCTCGACCCCGAGCGAAGCTGCACGCTGACTCTGGGCCCCACCTAGCAGCCCCGCCTGTCCATAATGTAATCTACGCCTTACATTATGTAATCCGTGGTTTACAATCCATGAGTTCTAGCTGGACGAAACAGAAGCCTGGAAGACCCGGGCAGCGACCGGAGGAGGGCCGGAGATGCTCATCGGCGTCCCTACCGAGGTGAAGCAGAACGAGTACCGGGTGGCGCTCACACCCGCCGGTGCCGAGGCGCTTGCAGAGGCCGGACACGGCGTTGTGGTGCAGGCGGGCGCGGGCAACGACAGCGGCTTCACCGACGACTTCTACGAGCGAGCAGGGGCCGAGGTCGTGGCTGGTGCCGAAGAGCTCTGGGAGCGGGCGGCGGTGATCATGAAGGTCAAGGACCCGGTCGCGTCCGAGTGGCCCCTGATGCGCGAGGGCCAGATCGTCTTCACCTACTTCCACTTCGCCGCCTCGGAGGAGCTGACCCGCGCCGTTATCGAGAGCCGGTGCGTGGCGATAGCGTACGAGACGGTCGGCCCCGAGCGCGGCGAGCTCCCTCTCCTGACCCCGATGAGCGAGGTGGCGGGGCGGATGGCGGTTCAGGAGGGGGCCAAGTACCTGGAGCGTCCCTTTGGGGGCTCGGGGATCCTGCTCGGAGGGGTGCCGGGCGTGCTTCCGGCCAAGGTCCTGGTACTTGGCGGGGGGGTTGTGGGAACCGAGGCCGCGAGGATGGCGGCGGGGCTTGGCGCCAGAGTGGCGGTGATGGACGTCTCGCTACCGCGCCTGCGCGAGCTCGCGGAGATCATGCCCGCCAACGTGAATGTGCTCTTCTCCACCGGCTACGCGGTGCGCAAGCAGCTGCGGGACTCGGACCTCGTGGTGGGCGCGGTGCTGGTGCCCGGCAACAAGGCGCCGAAGCTGGTGGCGCGCGACGACCTCGCAACGATGAGACCGGGATCGGTGATAGTGGACGTGGCGGTCGACCAGGGCGGGTGCGTGGAGACGATACGCCCGACGACCCACGAGGACCCGGTGTACGAGGTGGACGGCGTGATTCACTACGGGGTCACAAATATGCCGGGAGCGGTACCTAGGACGTCCACTCTGGCGCTGACCAACGCCACGCTGCCGTACGCCCTGAAGCTGGCCGACGCCGGGTGGAGGGAAGCGTGCGCGGACGATCCCGATCTGGGCCGCGGAGTCAACATCTGCGAGGGCAGGGTGGTGCACCCCGGAGTGGCCGAGGCCTTCGGGCTCACATGCGACCCGGTGGGGATCGAGCGGTCCCCACCTGCCGAGACCGTCCGCTTCCTGCGCCTGAGCTCCAATCCCGATCTGGCCCTCCCCGCGCGGGAGACCGCCGGTGCGGCAGGATTCGATGTCCGGAGCTCGGAGTCGTTCCAGATGGCGCCGGGCGAGATTCGCGCCGCATGCACCGGCTTGGCCATCGAGATGCCGCCTGGGATGGAGTGTCAGGTCAGGCCGCGCTCGGGGCTGGCGGCAAGGCACGGCCTGACGATGCCGAACAGTCCCGGGACGATCGACTCGGACTACCGTGGCGAGCTGAAGGTGCTGCTCCAGAATCTGGGTCCCCAGCCGGTCCAGATCCTCCGGGGCGACCGGATCGCGCAGCTCGTCTTCGGCCGCTGCCTCGCGCCTACGATCGCCGAGGGAGCGTCGCCCTCCGAGACCGATCGCGGCGGGGGAGGCTTCGGGAGCACCGGCGTGGGGTAGGCCCCACCTGGCAGCCGGTGGACAGACCTCCCGCGGCGGGAGCAGCGCTTCGCCGCTCTTGGTGCTCGTGCGAGATATCCACGGACTGCTAGCCTGCCCGCTCCGATTACGGTAGAATAGGGCTGTCCCAAGGCACCGCCGAATCCTCGTTCGGAGCCCCGTCAGGCTCGTCACATTATTGCCACCGATTGCGAGCTGGTTTAGGTCGAAGCGACTCGTCCCCACTAGCGACATAGGCGTCGATCTAGGGACCGCCAACACCCTGGTGTGCGTCAAGGGCGACGGGGTGGTGCTGAGCGAGCCCTCCGTGGTCGCGGTGGAGAGGAGCACGCGAGAGGTGCTGAGCGTGGGGCTGGACGCCAAGCGCATGCTCGGCCGAACCCCAGATGGAATCCAGGCCGTTCGGCCGCTTCGCGACGGGGTCATCGCCGACGTGGACATCACCGAGGTGATGCTGCGCCACTTCCTCAAGCAGGTCATGGCGAAACGCATCTTTCGGGTGCGGCCCCGCGTGGTGGTCGGCGTGCCGTCCGGGATTACCGAGCTCGAGAAGCGGGCCGTGCGTTCAGCGGCGCTGGCGGCCGGTGCCAACGAGGTCCATATGGTGGCCGAGCCGATGGCCGCTGCAATCGGGGTCGGCCTTCCGGTCGAGACCCCGCGCGGCAACATGGTGATCGACATCGGCGGCGGGACGACGGAGATCGCGGTGATCGCGCTCTACGGGATCGTCGCCGACACCTCGATTCGGGTCGGCGGCGACGAGCTCGACAAGGCGATCGTCTCGCACGTACGCAAGAACTACAATCTGCTCATCGGCGAGCCCACCGCGGAGACGATCAAGATGCAGATCGGGTCGGCGACTCCGTTAGACGGCGAGCGGGACATGGAGGTGAAGGGTAGGGACCTGGTCTCGGGGATTCCGAAGATGGTGGTGATCCGGTCCGACGAGATTCGCGACTGCATCCAGGAGGCACTCTCGTCGATAATCGACGCGGTGCGGTCGGCCCTCGAGATCACGCCCCCCGAGCTTGCCTCGGACATCGTCGACTACGGGATCGTGATGACGGGAGGGGGTGCGCTGATCCGCGGTCTGGACAAGCTGATCGCCCTCGAGACAGCCCTGCCGATCCATGTGGACGAGGACCCGATGACGTGCGTCGTGCGGGGCGCGGGCCGCATCCTGGAAGACGTGGCGAAGTACCGCCCGGTTCTCGTCAGCTAGGCAGCCCGTGGACCGACCTCCCACGGCATTCGAGCGGCGCTGCATCCCCGCTGAACCGCTTCGTCGCGCCTTGCCAGCGGGGCGCTTCGCCGCCCTCGGTGCTCGCGCGAGGTTTTCCGCGGACTGCTAGCCGACAGGCACCATCTCCGCTCGGTGCGACGCCAGGGACGCAAGAGGGAGCTGCTCGTCGTCGCCGTGGCGTGCCTCGCCGCGCTCGCTGTCGTCAACCTTCCCCCCCAGGTGCAGAGCGACGCGCGTCACCTGATTCGCGAAACGGCGCTGCGCCCCTTCCTGGAGCTCAACGGCGCCATCGCGACGGCTCGCGACCGGGCGTTCGGGTTCGACGCGGCCAGGGAGCGACTCGACTCGCTGGTTCTGCCCGCCATCGCCCATCGCCTACTGGTGCAGGAGAACCGCGAACTGCGCGGCCTGCTGGCGCTGGCCGACCGTCATCGGCACAGAGCGATCGGCGCCACCGTGATACGGCTGGGGAGGCGCGGCTCGGAGAGTGTCTTCCACCTCGACGTCGGTCTGGCGAGTGGGGTTACTCCCTTTACGGCGGTGATCACCGAGGACGGCCTGCTGGGACAGGTGCAGGAGGTCTTCGGCGACTACTCCGTGGGGTACTACTGGTCGCACCCGGACTTTCGCGTCGCCGCCATGACCCCCGACGCGCGTGCCCACGGCATTGTGGAGGCCGCCAAGGGCACTTTGCGCGAGCAGGACAGGCTGATCATCCGGGGGACGGCCTTCCTCTCGGAGCTGGATCCGGGGGACGAGCTGGTGACCTCGGGGAGGGGCGGGACCTTCCCGGCGGGAATTCGCGTTGGGTCGATCGACGGCCCGGCGGAGGCGTCGGCTGGCTGGAGCCGCAGCTACTACGTCGTGCCTGCCGTGCATCCGGGGCTGGTAGCCCACGCCCTGGCATACACCGAGAGCGGCGCAGCCGCAGCTGCGACCAGCTCCCTTCGTCCCGGTGGCGAGGGTGAGGCAAGGTGACCGTGCGCCTCGCCTTGCTCCTGACGGCGCTGGTCGTCCTCCACCTCATGGCCAACGTCGCTCTGCCCCTCGGGGCGCTGGCCCCGGACCTCTTCGCGGTGACCGTGCTGATGGCGAGCCAGCGGCTTGGGGCCGCATGGGGGGCGGCGCTCGGCTTTGCCCTCGGCCTGGTAGAGGACAGCGTGTCGCTCACCAGCTTCGGGGCCAGCGCCTTTGCCCTTGCGATGGTGGGGGGGGCGGCCGGACGCCTTGCCGAAGTGCTGAAGAGCGACTCGTCTGCGTTTCGGTTCGTGCTCTTCGCGGTCGGCAAGTGGTCGCGCGACCTGCTTGCCTGGCTCGTCTCCGACGCCGCAACTCGCCCTCCCGTTGCTGACGCCCTTCTCGTCGAGGCCACAGTGGCGGCGCTCTACGCGGCGGCCGTCGGGGTTGCCGTCGGTGCCTTCCTGTCGCCGGGTCCGGGGAGCGCCTGATGCGGAAGCGTCCGCGCCTATCCCGCGCCCGGGTCACAACCACCCGCATCGCGGTGCTGGCACTCCTGGGCCTCCTCGCCGGGGTACTCTTCCGCTACCAGGTCGTCGCCTCGGAGGCGTGGCTGCTGGAGGCCCAGTCGAACCGCCTGCGCACGCTCGCCGTGCCTGCTCCCCGAGGTGTGATTCGCGACCGGGCCGGGCGTGTGCTCGCCGACAACGTGCCCGGATACTCGATCGCCATCATTCCCGATCGCGCCGACTCCATGGTCGCGACGCTCGACCGGGTGAGGCAGCACCTCGATATATCCGACCGGCGCTACCGGGAGCTCGCCAGGCAGTCCGGGGCGCGCCCTACCCGCCCTGTGCTGATCACGCTCGACGCCCCCTTTGAATCCGTGGCCGCGCTCCAGGAGCGCCGGTCCGCCTTCCCGAGGCTCCTGATCGAGAGTCGACCCAAACGGCGCTACCCCGCTCGCGAGGTGGGCGCGCACGCGATCGGCTACGTGGGCGAGATCGACGAGTTCGAGCTGGAGGCGCGCCGGGACGAGGGGGTCGCTCCGGGGCGGATCGTCGGCAAGGCCGGACTGGAGGCGCAGTACGACCGCGTGCTCGGGGGCAGGCCGGGGACGCGCTACGTCGAAGTGGACGCGCAGGGGAGGATTCTCGGCGCCTTCTCCGGCGTCCGCGGAGTCGCCTCGGAACCGGGAACCGACCTCGATCTCCACCTCGACCTCGAGCTGATGGAGTGGATACACCGCATCTTCCCCGAGGGCAGAAACGGCTCCGTGGTAATGCTGGACGTGCCGACCGGTGGGGTGCTCGCACTCTACTCCGCGCCCGCGTTCGACCCGAACGTATTCGCTGGCGTCGTCGATCGCGGGGACTGGGAAAGGTACGTTCGCGACCGGGACAGCCCGCTATACCACCGTGCCGTCAGGGGCAAGTACCCGCCGGGGTCGCAGTGGAAGCTCGCCACCGCGGCGATGGCGCTCGAGCTGGGACTGGTGACCCCGACGGAGCGAATGCCGGTATCGTGTCGTGGGTCGTTCGACTTCGGAAACCGGAGCTACCGCTGCTGGAAGGAAGAGGGGCATGGCTCGCTCCAGCTGGCCGAGGCGATACAACACTCGTGCAACGTCTACTTCTACCAGCTGGGGGCGAGGATAGGACTGTCGCGAACGCTCGAGATCGGCAACCGGATGGGCTTCGGCACCAGGTGCGGGATCGATCTGCCGCAGGATGCGGGGGGCACCTTCCCGGAGGACAGGGGCTTCTGGGAGCGACGCTTCGGATACGAGCCCCGCGAGGGCGAGGTGATCAGCCTCTCGATCGGCCAGGGGCCCAACGATCAGACTCCGCTCAAGATGGCCCAGTTTCTCCTCGCCATCGCCCGCGACGGCTCGGCCCCGCCCCCGGCGCTCCGCCGTATGGGTGCGGACGAGACCCTAGGGGACGCCTGGCGGCTCGACATCCCGCCCCCCCACCTGGAGCAGATCCGGGAGGGAATGCGACGCGTCGTGTCCCCGGGCGGGACCGCGTACGCATCCTCGATCGAGCACTTCGACCTGCTGGGCAAGACCGGCACCGCCCAGAGCGGTGGCGACCGCCCGACCCACGCGTGGTTCAGCGCCATCGCCGGCCCGCACGGAGCTCCCCCCGAGGTGGTTGCCGTCGCCCTGGTCGAGTTCGGGGGAGGGGGGTCGGAGGTGGCAGCCCCGCTCGTGGCCAAGGCGGTGGACTTCTACCTGCGCGGCGAGCACGGGATTCGGCGCGACACGATCCAGACGCTGCGCGAGCACCTGCAGGCTGGCCGCAGCATCGGGTGGGCGGCCGGGCGCTAGCTGACTAGCCACCGATGAAGCAGATTCTTGCGCCGCTCTGGCAGCACCCGGTCGCCAGAGTCGTCCTGGTGCTCTCGCTCTTTGGTGTGGCGATGGTGTACTCGGCGGGGTTGCTTCAGCAACCGAGCCCGGTCGTCAGCGGCATCTGGATTCGCCAGGCGACCTTCCTCGCGGCTGGGGTGCTGGGCTTCCTCTTCGTCTGCCGGGTGCCGACGCGATGGATCGAGTGGTCATCCGCGCCGATCTACATCGTCGGCGTCGCCCTCCTTGCTGTCACGCTCGTCGTCGGGACGGGTGCAGGCACCGCAAAGGGGGTCAGCAGCTTTCTCTCGGTCGGCGGCTTCCGATTTCAGCCGGCCGAGGCCGCGAAGGTGGCGACCGCGCTGGGCCTTGCCGCTCTGCTGGTCAGGCGTAGCGAGCCACCGAAGCACCTGCGCGAGCTCCTGGCCCCGGCGGCGGTCGCGGGGCTGCCGTTGGCGCTCGTCCTCCTGCAGCCCGACCTCGGGACAGCGCTGGCCTTTGTGGGGATCTTCTTCGCAGCGCTCGTTGGTGCGGGCACTCCATGGCCGCTGATCCTACTGGCAGCTTCTCCCGGGGCGGCGTTCATCCTCGCCTTCAGCGCGCGCGCCTGGGCCCTGTACTCCGTGGTGCTTGCGACAGGAGTCTACCTGTACCGATACCGCCTCTACCTGGTCGAGTCGGTGGCGGTGATCCTCGCCAACGTTGCCGCAGGAGGTGCCGCAAGGGCGCTCTGGAGATCGCTCTCCGACTATCAGCGGAACCGTTTGCTAGTCTACCTCGACCCGGGCATGGATCCGCAGAATGCAGGTTGGCAGCTGATTCAGTCAAAGGTGGCGGTGGGCAGCGGCGGCTTCTTCGGCCAGGGCTTCACGATGGGCACCCAGAAGCGGCTGGCCTTCCTCCCGGAGCAGCACACCGACTTCATCTTCAGCGTGGTCGGCGAGGAGTTGGGATTTCTCGGCACGTCGTCGGTCCTGCTCCTCTTCGGCTACCTCTTCTACAAGCTGATCGGCGTGGCCGAGGGTTCGAGGAGCGACTTCGCCGGGCTCTTCGCCTTCGGGGTGCTCGGGATGTGGATGACACACGTCTTCGTCAATGTGGGGATGACGGTCGGTGTGGTGCCGATCACGGGCATCCCCTTGCCGTTCATCAGCTACGGTGGCTCTTTTCTCCTGATGTCCTGGATGGCGGCGGCGGTCGTCGTGGCGCTGTCGACCGACAGCGCCTGAGCGCCCGGGCGGAAAAAGGAAGTCCCAGTGGCCTGGTTTCAGAAGAAGCACAAGAAGATATCCGGCGACGGCCGACGAGAACTGCCCTCGGACGTCTTCTCGAAGTGCGGCGGGTGCGGAGAGATCGTCTATCGGGAGCGGCTCGCTCGCAATATGGGCGTCTGTCCCGACTGCGGTACCCACTTCCGCATCGCCGCCCCCCGGTATCTGGAGATCCTGACCGATCCGGGGAGCTTCGAGGAGCGAGACGCGGAGATGGCGAGCGCCGACCCGCTCGGATTCGTGGACCTGAAGGTCTACGGCGATCGACTTGATGAAGCCCGCGAGCGGACGGGGCGAAGCGAGGCCGTTATCTCGGGAGAGGCCCGGATAGAGGGCATCCCCGTGGCGATAGCCGTAATGGACTTCGCCTTCATCGGAGGCTCGATGGGATCGGTGGTCGGCGAGAAGATCGCGCGCGCCGGGCGGATGGCGCTCGAGCGCGAGCTCCCGCTCGTGGTGGTCAGCGCGTCGGGGGGCGCCCGCATGATGGAGGGGATCTTCTCGCTCATGCAGATGGCGAAGACATCGGCCGTCCTGGCCCGCATGCACGAGCGCCGACTACCCTACATATCGGTTCTGACCGACCCGACGACCGGCGGCGTCACGGCCTCCTACGCGATGCTGGGCGACGTCAATCTGGCGGAGCCCGGCGCCCTGATCGGCTTCGCAGGTCCGCGCGTGATCGGCGAGACGATTCGCCAGGAGCTCCCGCCCGGCTTCCAGAGCGCCGAATTCCTGGAGGAGCACGGGATGGTCGACCGGGTGGTGGATCGTCGCGAGCTGAAGGCGTCGATCGCGCAGCTGCTGCGCCACATGCACGCCGGGTGGAGACCGCGGGCCTGAAGCACCCGCAGTCGGGTGCCATCCCGGCCTCGGCGCAGCCGGCTACGGGACCGGGTTCGAGTGTCCAGGGAGGCGGGGCCCGAGTGGTCGACGCTCCGGACGCGCTGCTCGAGGAGCTCTTCCCCGATCGTCCAAGCGTTGTTGACTGGGGACTCGACCGCATGCGGGCGGCGCTTGCCGAGTTGGGGAATCCCCACCGACGCTACTCCTCGCTGCACGTCGGAGGCACCAACGGGAAGGGCACGGTGGCGGCGACCTGGGAGTCCGTACTCAGACTCGAGGGACGGCGCACCGGCCTCTACACCTCGCCGCACCTCTGCTCGTTCCGCGAGCGCATCAGGGTCGACGGCAGCCCGGTGGGGCGCCGTCGGCTCCTGGAGACGGCCGAGCGCCTTCGGCCTCTGGCCCGGGAGCTGGGCATGCCGATCTTCGAGGCGGCAACGCTGCTGGCACTGGTGGTCTTCGCCCAGGAGGGGATCGACGCCGCCTGCATCGAGGTGGGGCTCGGGGGGCGCCTCGACGCCACCAACGTGATCGAGCCCGAGGTCGTCGCGATCACCAACGTGTCCCTCGACCACCAGGATTACCTCGGGGCGACGGTGGAGGAGATCGCCCGCGAGAAGGCGGGCATCGTGAAGCCGGGAGTCCCGTTGGTCACGGCCGAGACTGACGACCGGGTGCTCGCCGTGCTCGCGGATGCGGCCATCGCTCGGGGCGCGCCCTTCGTGCGCGTGGATCCGGAGCGGGGTGTGCGCGATGTGCGGGTTGGCGAGTGCGGCACGACGTTCCGTTGCGCCAGCCCCGGCGGGAGCCTCCGCGAGCTGCGAACGCCCCTTCCCGGTGCGCATCAGGCCCTCAATGCGACGCTCGCGGTCGCCGCCCTCGAGATGCTGCCGTCTCCTCCATCTGCCGAGTCGATCCAGGCCGGGGTGGCCGCAGTCGATTGGCCGGGCCGAGGCCAGATGGTGTGGCTCGGAGGCAGGCGCTACATCTTCGACACGGCCCACAACCGCGCCGCTACCGACGCCGTTGCGAGGACTGTAGATCAGCTGTCGCCCCCGCGACCGCTTGTGGCCGTCGTGGGAATCCTGGCCGACAAGGACTGGCCCCGGATGGTGCCCGCAATCGCAGCCGTTGCCGACGCCGTGGTGTTGACGAGCCCCCACTCGGCACCCCCGGAGCGCAGATGGTGTCCCCGCGAAGCGCAGGCAGCGGGCGAAGGGCGCTCGGCGCGGCTCGAGGTGGTCGAGGAGATCGGCGGGGCTCTGAGGAGGGCGGCCCTTCTCGCTGGCGGGGGGACGATTCTCGTCACCGGTTCGTGCCACACCGTCGGCGACGCGCTTCGCGCGCTGGACGCGAGGCCGTTCGCGGACCGGTAGCGATGGCGGCCCGCGGACAGAGGGGCCCCTAGGACCCCCAGGCGATAGCCCGAACTATTGCGGAATCCGCATAGGTTCAACCGTCGCCGTGGTCTTGCTAGCGCTCCTGGCAGCGCTGCATCCCCGCCGGATCGCCATCCCCCGCCGGTCCCTACTGTAATCTACGCTTTACAATATGTAATCCATAGTTTACAACGTCGTCGCTGCGGCTTCGCCCGCGAGCCCACAGAGCGCCTCCTTCGGCGTCACGATCCCCGCCCAGAATCTCTTCGTCGCGCCTTTGCCAGTGGGGCGGCAGAGGAACTCGCAGCCGCTCGATTTCACGGAACCACCTCTGTGGTCCGATGGTATCTCCCTGGAAGAGCCTGCCCCGAAGCCCGAATCGAGGGGGCACGCCACGTGAGCAGGGTTGCGAACCGTCACCCTGGTAGCAGAGAAGGAGAATCGGAAAATGACGAGGAAGGAACACCGCCGCGTTGGGCGGCTGACGATAATGGCGGCAGGAGGGGTGGCAGTAGCAGCAGGGTGCGGTAGTCTACCGGAGATGCTGGGTCGGCCCATTGTCGTTCAGACTGGAGGGCTCGACTGCGCCAGCGCAATGCTTGTAGAGCTGGGTTACACGATAACCGGCGGGGATCGCGCGACAGGCTACGTCAGAGGCGAGCGCCCGCGGCTGGAGCGTGGGCCTTTGTTCTTCGATCGTGACCGGCGCACCGACGTCCTGTCGGTGAGCGAGACCGTTTTCGAGGGATATGCGCCCCGGTTGAACGTCACGGTATCCCGTCGGGAGGGGGCCGGATCCGGGTCCACGCAGGTAGTGGTGGATGGGGAACACACGGTCGCCGTTATTGCAACGAACTCGATTGCCACAGACGACGGGCCGAGCGACGAGGGCTTGGCGGACGCAGAGCAACTCCTGAACCGTTGTGCCAGCGGAGCGCTGCCTCGTGCCGACGCGGGCGCTACCGCGGAATCCGCATAGGTTCAATCGTCACCATAGTCTTGCCAGCGAGCCAATAGAGCGCCTCCTTCGGCGTCACGATCTCCGCTGGGAGCACGACGGCGGGCTCGGACGGGATGGACCCATCGAGGTCTGCGATGTCGACGGTCTGACCCCGCGAGCCGTCCCGGCGGAAGTCGCAGGTTTGGCGCCAGCTGGGCGGATCGTGCTATCGTCAATTCTACACGGATCGACGATACCGATACGGTCGCGTATCGTCGTCAAGTCATGCCGGAAACACCTCCCGAGCCCACTTTTCCGAACGGAAGGGCCAGACCCACGATGCGATCGAGTCCTCCCCCTTCAACGGGTGTCCGTGGTGCTCCTCCCGACCTGTAAATGTATCGGGCAGAGACACGACCGGATAGCCTGGGTTTCGGGTCGTTCGGCGACACGGCCACGGCGGCGGCGGCGGTGAGCGACGCGAACGGCCATGTCGTCGAGGGCGCCGAGGTGTCATGGTCGAGCAGCGACTCGGGGGTGGCGACGGTGGGCGGGGCGGGGCTGGTGACGGCTGTGGGCAACGGGTTCACTTTGGTCCGCGCCAAGTCCGGTGCAGTGGCGGGCTCGGTCAGGGTACGCGTGGCGAATCCGGATCGTGGTGTGCTGATCCGGTTCTACCACGCCACCGACGGCCCGAACTGGGCTGACAACACCAACTGGCTGACTTCGGCGCCGCTGGAGAGCTGGCACGGCGTCACTGTGAGGACCCGGGGACGGGTGATCGGTCTGCGTCTCGACGAGAACGGCCTGACCGGTGAGATTCCGCCGGAGCTCGGCGACCTCGACAGCTTGCGCTACCTGGACCTCGAGGCGAACAACCTGACGGGCCCGATCCCCCCGGAGCTGGGCGACCTAAGCGGTCTTGAAATCCTCAGGATGTACAACAACGCCGACCTCGAAGGCAGGCTGCCGTCCAGCTTCTCCAACCTGACGTCGCTGAAGGAGCTGCTCGCGTACGGGACCGCCTTGTGCGTGCCCTCCGCGTTGTGGGACTGGTATAGGGATATCGACAATCGCCGGGCCAGGCTCTGCGACGATCCCACCGCGTACCTAGTGCAGGCGGTGCAGTCGCTGAGCTATCCGGTGTCCGTGGTGGCGGAGAAGGAGGCTCTTCTCCGGATCTTCGTCATAGCCGCCCGCGCGACGACCGAGACGCTGCCGCCGGCGACGGCGACCTTCTACGTCGACGACGAGGAGACGTATTCGGTGGAGATCGACGGAACATCCGAGCCGATCCCGACCGAGGTCGACGAGGGGTCGCTCGACAAGTCGCTGAACGTGACGATTCCGGGTTCGGTGATCGAGGAGGGTCTCTCGGTTGTGATCGAGATCGACCCCGACTCGACGATCGACGCAGAGATCCTCGTCGCCAGACGGATCCCGGAGAGTGGCGAGTGGGATCTGAGGGTGGAGGGCGTGCCCGGCTTCGAGCTCACGGCCATCCCGTTCCTCTACACCGAGGACCCCGACTCGTCGGTGATCGAGACCGTGGAGGAGATGGCCGACGACGAGGAGGACCACGAGCTCCTCCACGACACCTACGATCTGCTCCCGATCGAGGAGATGAGCGTGGACGACCACGACCCGGTCGAGATCGACAGCGACAGCGGGTTCGCGGTGCTGCGTCGGACCATTGCGATCCGGGCCACAGAGGGTGGGTCAGGATACTGGATGGGCCTGATGCCGAGATTCTCGGATGTGGGGGGCGTCGCAAGACGGCCCGGCACCGCCTCGGCGTCGGTCACCGAGGGCTACATCATGGCACACGAGCTGGGGCACAACCTGAGCCTTTGGCACGCTCCGTGCGGGAATCCGGGCAGCGTCGATCCCGACTACCCCTACGAGGATGGCAGCATAGGCGCGTGGGGCTACGACCACCGCGGCGATTCGCTGATCGACAAGGACGATGTAAATGACCTCATGACCTACTGCAGGCCAGAGTGGGTCAGCGACTACCACTTCGAGAAGGTGCATCGGTACCGGACCGTGCAGGAGATGTGGCACGGCGGGGAGGGGCACCGGACGGGGCCGTCGCTGCTGGTGTGGGGCGCGCGGAGTGCGTCGGGGGAGCTGTCGATGGACCCGGCGCTCCTGGTGGAGGGCCGGAGCCTGCTGCCGGAAGCGCGTGGCGGCGACTACACGCTCAAGGGGCTGGACGACGCTCAGCGGGAGCTCTTCTCGATTTCCTTCGAGATGGACGAGCCGGCGGACGCGGAGGAGGGGACCGGGATCTTCGTCTTCCTCCTGCCGGTCGAGCGCGGGTGGGAGGCGCTCGCAAGCCTCGTCCTCGCCGGTCCGGGGGACGCCTTGGTCACCCTCGACGCCGACACGGAGGCGACCCGTAGCGCAGTGGCTGGGACCTTCGGCCGATAGGTCGAACTATTGCGGAATCCGCATGGGTTCAAGCGTACCCGCTTCGCCCGTCTCGGACGCCTCCTCCTCGGTTATCTTTCCGCACTGACCTTCGCGCTCCCCATTTCGCCCGCTTCAAGTTGGTTCGCCCACTAGCCAAGTATGCCGGCCCCTCGCTCCTTCGCCCGTCTTCCCGGCTTCCGGGACTTCGCCCCCGGCGAGATGGCGCTCCGACTGCACATCTTCGACGCCTGGCGCAGGGTGGCGCGGCGGTACGGTTTCCGGGAGTACGACGGCCCGCCTCTGGAGCGGCTCGAGCTGTACGTAGCGAAGAGCGGCGAGGAGATCGTCGGCCAGCTCTACAGCTTTCGCGACAAAGGGAGTCGCGAGGTCGCGCTCCGCCCGGAGATGACCCCCACGCTCGCGCGGATACTGGCTACGCGCAGCCGCGCCATGCCGAAGCCCATCCGGTGGTACTCGCTCCCTCAGCTCTTTCGCTACGAGCGCAGCCAGCGAGGCAGGCTCAGGGAGCACTTCCAGCTCAACGTCGACATCGTCGGCGAGGCGGGGGTGGCCGCCGACGCCGAGGTGCTCGCCCTCGCGATCGACGCGACGAGGGAGGTGGGGCTCGACGAGACCGACTTCGCGGCGCTGGTAAACGACCGCAAGCTGGTCGGCGCGGTGCTGACCGAGGCTGGCATCCCCTCCGATCGCCACGGCGGGTGCATCGCCGCGATCGACAGGGCGAGCCGGGTAGGGAAGAGTGCGACCGGGGCGGCACTGACGGCTCTCGGCATCTCCGAGAGCGCAGTCGTGGAGCTCTGCGAGCTGCTGGATGGGGGGTCCCTCGACCGCATCTCCCGGCGCTACCGGTCGGAGCCGGTGCAGGAGGCCGTGGGCCGCCTCGAGGAGCATGCCGCGATCCTCGGCGCGATGGGGCTGGGAGAGTACCTTCGCTTCGACTTCTCGGTGGTGCGCGGGCTGGCGTACTACACCGGGATCGTCTTCGAGCTCCACGACCGGGCCGGGGAGCTGCGCGCGATCTGCGGCGGTGGACGCTACGACAGGCTGCTGGAGCTCGTCGGCGGGGAGCCCCTGCCCGCGGTCGGATTCGGCATGGGCGACGTGGTGCTGACGGAGCTCCTCGGCGACCGCGGCCTGGTGCCGGACGAAGCCGAGAGTTGCGACTACTACGTTGCGTGGGTCGAGGAGCGACAGCGTGCGGCGGGGCTGGCGCTGGGCCGTCGGCTGCGCGAGGCTGGCAGGTCGGTCGTCTACACGCTCCGGGATCAGCCGCTGGGGAGGCAGCTGAGGGCCGCGAACCGGGCGGGGGCGAAGGCGGCGCTGATCATCGGGCCGGAGGAGGCCGAGAGGGGGGAGGTCACGGTGCGGGAGCTGCGCAGCGGGGAACAGACGAAGCGCACCGTGGACCAGCTACTCGAGTCGGCGACGACCGACGGGACGCTCGACAGGCAGACCAACCGGGAGGGCAGCTGATGGCAGGGGGGAAGGGGGAGACGGCCAGGAGGGGGCTCACACCGAGGTCGGAGGACTTCAGCGCCTGGTACAACGAGGTGGTTCAGCAGGCCGAGCTGGCGGACTACTCTCCCGTGCGCGGCAGCATGGTCATCAGGCCGTGGGGGTACGGGATCTGGGAGCGGATGCAGCGCGCGCTCGACGAGATGTTCAGGGAGACGGGCCACGAGAACGCCTACTTCCCGCTCCTCATCCCGATGAGCTTCATCGAGCGCGAGAAGGAGCACATCGAGGGATTCAAGCCCGAGCTGGCCGTCGTCACCCACGCCGGGGGGAAGGAGCTCGAGGAGCCGTACGTGGTGCGCCCAACGTCGGAGACGATCATCTACTCGATGTACGCCAAGTGGGTGCAGAGCTACCGCGATCTGCCGATCCTGCTGAACCAGTGGGCCAACGTGATGCGCTGGGAGATGCGCACGCGCCTCTTCCTGCGCACCGCCGAGTTCCTCTGGCAGGAGGGGCACACGGCGCACGCCACCGAGGCCGAGGCCGAGGAGGAGGCGGTGAGGATCCTGGGCATCTACCGGAGCTTCATGGAGGCGTGGATGGCGATGCCCCCGCTGACGGGGCTCAAGTCCGAGGCGGAGAAGTTCGCGGGAGCGGTCCGAAGCTACGCCTGCGAGGCGCTCATGCAGGACCGAAAGGCGCTGCAGGCGGGCACCTCGCACATGCTCGGACAGAACTTTGCGCGCCAGTTCGATCTGAAATTCCAGAGCGAGGAGGGGCGCGAGGAGTACGCGTGGAACACCTCGTGGGGCGTCTCGACGCGCCTTGTGGGCGGACTCGTGATGACCCACGGCGACGATGTGGGGCTGGTGGTGCCCCCGAAGCTGGCGCCCACGCAGGTCGTCGTGCTCCCGATCGCGAGGTCGGACGACGACTGGGCCGCGGTCGGGACGGTGGCCGACCGGGTGGCCGAGGCGCTGGGGTGCGTGGGAGTCCGCGCGAAGATAGACCGTCGGCGCCACCTCTCGCCCGGCGCCAAGTTCTACGAATGGGAGCGCAAGGGCGTGCCGATGCGAATCGAGGTGGGCCCAAGGGACGTGGCGAGAGGGGAGGTCGTCGCCGTCGCTCGGGTTCCCGACTCGGACGGTCCGCGCAAGGTGGCGGCCGAGGAGGCCGTGGCGGTGGCCGAGATGCCCGCAAGGCTCGACGAGGTGCAGCGCCGACTTCTCGAGGCGGCGCGGTCTAGGCGGGAGGCCGCGACGTATCGCGGCCCCGTCTCCTCGGTCGCTGAGCTGGCCGAGCTGCTCGAGGGCGGTGCTGGCTTCGTCTACACCGGGTGGTCCGGCGACCCGGCCGTGGAGGAGCGGGCGAGGGTGGCCGCCAAGGCCTCGATCCGGGTCATTCCAGACGAGGAGTTCCGCTCCGACACCGAGCCGACGCGGTGCATCGGCGGGAGCAGGGCGCAGATGGAGGTGGTGTGGGCAAGGGCCTACTGACCGCGGGCGTCCGGTGCCGGCGATGACCGGACCGCCCCCGCGGGCTCGCCCTCGGAGCCAGCGCGAGGGCGTGCTCGTCGTAGACTATGGCTCGCAGTTCACGCAGCTTATCGCGAGGCGGATCCGGGACGCGGGGGTGTACTGCGAGATTCACCCGCCGCACCGTTCCCTCGACTGGGTCCGCGCCTGGGCGCCGACCGGAATCATCCTCTCGGGCGGCCCTTCGTCGGCCTACCACGAGGACGGCCCGGGGCTGGATCCCGGGCTTCTCGAGCTTGGCGTTCCGGTGCTCGGCATCTGCTACGGAATGCAGCTGATCGCCAGGCAGGAAGGGGGCGAGGTCGTGCCCGGGAGGCGCGAGTACGGACGCGCCACGCTACGGGTCCTCCGTCCCCACTCGAGCTCGAGCTCGCACGGCGCGGATCTCTTTCACGGCTTCGAGCCCGGGGAGGAGATCTCCGTCTGGTGCTCCCACGGCGACCATGTGGACGACTCCCCCGACGGCTTCATCACGCTGGCCTCGACCGCCGACCTGCCCGTTGCGGCCTTCGCGGCTCGCTCGCGTCCCATCTACGGCGTTCAGTTCCATCCAGAGGTGGCGCACACGCCCCGCGGAAAGGAGATCGTCGAGAACTTCCTCCATCGCATCTGCGGCTGTTCGGGCGACTGGGCGCCGGGGGCGTTCGTCACGGAGGCCGTGGCGCGCATTCGCGCCCAGGTGGGCGGCGAGAGCGTCATCTGCGGACTGTCGGGGGGTGTTGACTCCTCGGTGGCGGCGGCTCTCGTGCACAGGGCCGTCGGGGAGCAGCTCGTCTGCGTATTCGTCGACACCGGGCTCATGCGCCACGGGGAGCGCGAGAGCGTCGAGCGCGCCTTCCGCGACAACCTGGGCGTACGCCTGGAGGTGGTGGACGCGTCAGCTGAGTTCCTGGGGGCGCTCGAAGGCGTGGCCGACCCCGAGCGCAAGCGCAGGATCATCGGCGAGGCCTTCATTCGCGTCTTCGAACGCACCACCCGCGACCTCGGGCTCGATGCGCGCTTCCTCGTGCAGGGCACCCTATACCCGGACGTGATCGAGTCGCACTCGGTCCACGGACCTTCGGCCACGATCAAGACTCACCACAACGTCGGCGGTCTCCCCGACGACCACTCCTTCGAGCTGGTCGAGCCCCTGCGCGAGCTATTCAAGGACGAGGTGCGCCGAGTCGGCGAGTCGCTTGGGCTCAGCTCCTCCTCCATCCGGCGACACCCCTTTCCGGGTCCGGGGCTCGCGATCCGCGTTCTCGGCGAGGTGACGGGCGAGCGCGTCGAGATGGTACGGCTAGCCGACCGGATCTACCTCGAGGAGATAGAGGCCGCGGGGCTCTACGACGAGATCTGGCAGGCCTTCGCCGTCCTGCTCCCGGTGCGCTCCGTCGGCGTGATGGGCGACGGACGCACCTACGAGAACGTGATCGCGCTCAGGGCGGTGACCTCTCGCGACGGGATGACCGCCGACTGGTACCCCTTTGACGCCTCGTTCCTTGCGGGCGTCGCCACCCGGATCATCAACGAGACGGCGGGGGTGAACCGCGTCACCTACGACATCAGCTCGAAGCCTCCGGCAACGATTGAGTGGGAGTAGGCGACCCGAGTAGCCCGTGGACAAACCTCCCACGGCATTCGAGCGGCGCTGCATCCCTGCTCGACCGCGTTGCCCACCTGCCCAAAGTGTAATGTACGTTTTACAATATGTAATACATGGTTTACAATTCCTGCACCCCTAGCTTTGCTCTGTGTTGCTCCTTGGCCCGGTGGCGCTGCTACCAAGCCTTGCCAGCGGAGCGCTTCGTGCCTCTCGGTGCTCGCGCGAGATTCCACGGACTGCCAGCGTTGCGGCCTACCAGCGCAACTCCGCCTTGAGGAATGGCAGCAGACCCAAGCCGTGCCTTCTGTACCAGCGGCTGGCAGGCTCGCCTGCGCCCGGCAGGGCCCCGATCGCATTGTGGTTGAGCAGGACATTCGCCACGGCCGCGCGTACCGTCCACGAGCCGACCGTGTGGGCCCACCCCACATCCACGCGGTGGTACATCTCCAGGCGGGTGCGATCGCTCTCGGGGAAGTGGATCGGATAGCGAAGTCCCGAGCGGATCGATACCCGTGCGGACCAGGTGTGCGCACCGCGCCTGAAGGAGGGCGCCAGCTCCAGCTCGTGGTCCCGGTGGAAACGCGGCACGTAGCTCCCGAGCGACTCGACATCGTACTCGACCCGCGCCCACCGGTAGCTGCCCAGCACCGACAACCCCCGGCTCCGAACCCAGCTCCACGAAGCCTCGACGCCACGCATTTCGGCGCTCGCCGCCAGCCACTCCTCGGGATTCTGGAACACAGACACGCGGTGTCCCGGGCCCGCGACCAGTCGTAGGTGGTCGAGGTCGCGCACATAGCCGTCAATGCGGATCTGGAGCCCCCCCAACACGCCGCTCAGGCCGACAACGAGCTCCGCGTTGCTCGGAACCGGCGACTCCGGCACGGGAAAGAGAAGGTCGAACGGAAGGACGGCGTCCGGCGCCTCTTCGTCCCGCAGCGAAGCCAGCGCCTGCCGCGACATCGCGGCCGACGCGCGCGCCGACCAGTCGCCCAATGCGTAGCCCAGCTCCGAGTAGCCAGAGGCCGTGCTCTGCAGTCCGCCGAAGCGGTCGGCCCGCAGCCCGCCCCGGAAAGCGAATCCGGCGCCCAGCGGCGCGTCCACCGACCAGTAGGCTGCGATCCGCGCCAACCGGCCGTCGAGGTCTCTCGAGTGGTGGTCCATCTCAAAGCCGCTCGCCTGCGCCGCGGCCACTACCGTAGCGGCGCGCCGAATCCGCCAGGTCCCACGCACCTCGGCGAGCGTCTCGCGCATTCCCCAGCCGACCCAGGTCGTGTCGAAGGGTGCGTCTCCCCCCCAGCACCCATCGAGCGAGTGGTTCTCCACTCGGAACCAGCTGTGCCCAAGGGTGGCGTCCACCACTCCGGTCGGGCCGACCCGACCCCGGTACTGCGCCGACAACCCCCCGTGGCCCCAGTCGGACTTGCTGACCGGGTCGTCTTCCTCGTACAACTCCCCGAGGCCAGAACATCCCAACTCCGACGCAGTGCCGTGAACGTAGGTCTCCGACCCCAGGTAGGCCGTTACCGAGAGGCGCTCCAGCCCGCCCAGGTCGGCGGTGAGCTTGGCGTACAGGTCCTGAAAGTGGTAGGGGGTGTCCGAGTTGACCCACTCCAGCTTCTCGAGAGCCCGCGTATACACATCGAGGTACGAGCGCCTGCCGATCGCCAGATAGGAGCTGTTCCTTCCCAGCGGCCCCTCGGCCGCCGCGTTGGCCGAAGCCACCCCGACTGCGGCGGTCATCCGCCTCCGCTCCCGCGAGCCTTCTCTGGTCGATGCGCTCATGACGCCCGAGAGGGAGCCCGCGCCGATCCCCTCCCCGGCGGACCCGGGTATGACCTCCAGCTTGTCCACGAACTCGGGGGGCAGCGAGGAGAACAGCCCGGCCAGTCTGAACGGGTTGAAGACACGGACGCCGTCCAGCGTCATCGGCGTTCCGTAGCCGGGTACGCCCCGAAGGTACGGCACCGAAGTGAAGTCCGAAGGAGACGACGCCGCGGGCGAGAGCTCGGCCGCGCGCAGCACGTCCGCCTCGACGACCGCCGGCACCGCATGCGCCATCTTCCCGTCGACGACATACCCGTCGCGCTTGCCCGAGAGCGGGTCGCCCGGGCGGGCACCGCCCCCCGCGACCTCAAGTCCCTCGAGCTCGACCGGCACCGCCGCGAGGAGCACGACCAAGGGATCCTCTGGCGGGGCAGCGAAGGCGCGCTCCCACGGCGCGTACCCAGCCAGGGCGATCGCCACCCGCACCCCTTCGCGGCTTGCGGCCACCTCCGGGATCACGAAGGCGCCGTACCGGTCCGTGACCCCGGTCGCCACGTTCCCACCGTCCGCCGACGCCACCGTGACGTGCGCGTACTCCAGCGGCGTCAGAGCGACGCTGTCGCGCACCACGCCCGTCACGACGACCTGCTGGAGCAGCACGGCCGCTCCCGCCGCGGAAGCGGTCACCGGTCGCTCCCGGCGGACGCCCCGGCGGGCGACTGTCTCATTCGATTGCCTACCGTTTCCTGGTGTGACCGTCCCGGGCGACTAGCGCTCCACACTATGTCAGGCGCGCGCGCGTGCGGAGCGAAGCCGAGACCTGCCCGGTGAAGAGCCTGAGTCATTCACTCTGGAGTTGAACCAACTCTGCGGGAAGGGGACCCACCAGAGCACGGCTGCGGGCGGAAAAGAGCTCCTCGAGATTGGCGAGGTTGCCCAGTTCGGCCGGGATCGGGCCTGAGGGCCAACGCCCGTCAAGGGACCCGAATGGGAAGTCGTAGGCCTACGAGTCGTACGGTTAGTCCAGCCGCTCATCTCCGCCTTCTCCTCGTTTGTGGCAGGCGGCGCTCTGTTCGTTCGCAGTCGAAGCTGAAGTGCAAACCTCAGGCCTCAGTGAGGCACGTCGGGCGGGAGCCTCAACTCGCCCATCCGGAGCTCGACATCGCTCCAGAGCTCCTTCATGTAGACCACATCGCCGCCCTTGAGCTCGGCGAAGCGAAGGAGCTCCTCCTCGGTCACACCCTGCTCGGCCAGCGTGCGCTCCCGGGCCTCTGGCGAGATCGGCGTGCTGTCCGATCCGGCGGACTCCTCGAGCGCGGCCAGCCTTAGCGCAGCGTACGTCTCGACGAACTCCTCCCGGCTGATCGAACGCGGCTCGCCGTCGGCCGCGCAGCCGCCGAGTCCCACTGCACCGACGAGCGCCAGCATGGCCGGGGTGCCGACCCCGCCGACGCGCACTCCAACTGCGCGGAGTACACGACCGGCGCTGCGCAGGTGCCACGCAGGCCGCTTCAGCCGATCCAATTGTAAATCAGGCATTACAAAATGTAATCCGTAGTTTACACAGCGACGGCAAAGTTGCCGTCGGCGTCAGGCGGTCACCTTCCGCGTGCCCGCGCGCCAGAGCATCCAGCAGAGCCCCGCGAAGGCGAGGACGCCAACTACCCATGACACGTACGGGAAGAACGGAATCAGCCCGTCCATCCACTCGTGCCCCACCTGCCAAGCGGGCGCGACGCCCGCGCGCGTCACCACATAGATCAACCCGCCGATCAGCACGCCCACCAGCGCCGCCCCGGCGATCAGCCCGGACGCATAGAGCACACCCTGTTCGCGCTTCTCGGCCAGCACGCTCACGCCCTCTTCGGTGTCGCCCGCGTCCTCGTATCTGCGGGTGAGCGCCCGCCGCATCAGGCCGCCGACCAGGATCGGCGTCATCAGCGACACCGGCAGGTAGACACCCACCGCGAAGGCCAGCGAGGGCAGCTTGAAGACGAATTCGACCACCAGCGCGAGTCCGATCCCGATGAACACGAAGGTCCACGGCAGCGTGTCGCTGAGCACACCGTCGATCACCAGGCTCATGAGCGTCGCCTGCGGGGCGGCCAGCCCGTCCGCCGTGCCGATCCCGTAGGACTCGTTCAGCACGATGAGCACACCGCCGATCGTGACCGCGCAGGCGAGCACGCCCATCATCTCCCCTATCTGCATGCGCGAAGGGGTGGCCCCGACAAGGAACCCGGTCTTGAGGTCCTGCGAGGTGTCGCCCGCCGCCGCCGCCGAGATGCACACCACCGCTCCCACCGCCAGCACCGCCACCTTGGCCGCGGCACCGCCGTCGTTCAGCCCCAGCACCACCCAGATCAGCGATGTGAGCAGCAGCGCCGCGATCGTCATCCCCGACACCGGGTTCGACGACGACCCGATCAGACCCACGATCCGGCTCGACACCGTCACGAAGAAGAAGCTGAAGATCACGATCAGCACCGCCCCCAGCAGGTTCACCGGGACGCCCGGCCACAGCCACAGCGCCACAGCCATCAGCGCCGCCAGGCCCATCACGAGCTTCATCGGCAGGTCCTGCTGCGTGCGCGGCACGTCGCCTCCGCCTCCGCCCCCCACATGCCCCACGCCCAGCCTGATCGACTCGATGATCGTTGGGAACGACTTGATCAGGGTGACGATGCCGGCGCACCCCACCGCGCCCGCGCCCACGTAGCGCAGGTAGTAGCTCCAGATCTGACCGGACGCGAGGTCGGACATGGGCACGTCGGCGGGGTACACCACGTTGTTGCCGCCCCAGATGTTGATGGCCGGAATCATGATCAGCCACGCGAGCGCGCTGCCCCCGAACATGATCGCCGCGATCCGAGGCCCGATGATGAAGCCCACCCCCAGCAACTCCGGGGTAAAGTCGCCGCCGATCTGCGCCTTCTTCGGCAGCGGCAGGTGCGGTCCCTCGTTCCAGAGGCCGAGCCCCCTGCTGTTGGCCAGCGTCTGGTAGAGCGCGCCGAGCCCCAGCCCCGAAAAGAGCATGCGGGCCTTGCCGCCGCCCATGTCGCCTGCCACCTGCACCTCGGCGCAGGCGGTGCCCTCGGGGTAGGGGAGCTTCCCGTGCTCGCGCGAGATCAGGTAGCGCCGGAGCGGGATCATGAAGAGCACGCCGAGCAGTCCGCCGAAGCCGGCGATCACCGAGACCTGCAGCAGATCGACGACGATCGACGGGTCGGAGCGCTGCCAGATGAAGAGAGCGGGCAGCGTGAAGATGACGCCCGCGGCGACCGATTCGCCCGCCGAGCCGATCGTCTGCACCATGTTGGTCTCGAGGATCGTGCCACGCCTGAGCACCCTGAAGATCGCCACGGCCATCACCGCGGCGGGGATCGACGCGCTCACCGTGAGACCCACCCGAAGACCCAGGTAGGCGTTGGCTGCCCCGAAGACCACCGCCATCAGCACCCCGATGACCACCGCCTTGAGGGTGAACTCCGCCAGCGACTGCGACGCGGGTACGTAGGGACGGTACTCGCTCCCGGGAACCTGCTCGTAGGCTTCCGGGGGCAGGCCTCTCTGGGCCGGAGGGTCGACCGATGGCATCTGCTGCGCTCCGTTGAAGGTGTAGGCGTCCGCACTGGCTTCGGAAACCGCTGCCGCAAGGCCGCTCGGCGTGCGGGTCGCGGGTATAATGAGCGCCCGGCGCGCCGGGCGCAACGCCCGAGCATGCGGAACGGACAAGTCAGCTGCCAGGGCCTGAACCCGGGACAAAGGGGAGGTGTACCCTCTCTGGGTGACCTATCGCGCCGTCCACCGGCTCGTGGGGAGCACGCCCTTTCTGTTACGATCCAACACGGGAGGAGCCAGCGGATGAAGCCATTTTTTCGAACTGAGAGTCCGGCAGCCTTCGTAGTGATTGCCTCGCTGGCGCTCCCGTCCGGTGCCTGGGCCCAGGGGCGGGCCACGGTGGCCGTGGCCGATGGCGTAGCGAACGTTGGCTCGGTCGTCGCGCCGGAGCGCCCCTTTCCCGACGACACTCTCGATCCCGGGCGGACTCCGAGCCTCGGCGACGCGATGGCCGAGGCATACCGTAGTCCGTTTCACGCCGCGGCCCGTGCGCCGGGGCTTGCGACCGGCGGGGACGAACTGGGCGTGACAAAGGTGCGCATCCCCTTCTCGGGCGGGCTCGTCGCGGACTCTACCGATGAGTCGACACCCTTTAGCAATGTCTTTGTCCCCACGCTCGCGGCCGCATTCCTAGTCGATATTGGCGCGTTTTACCTAGTCCTTTTTTGCGTGTGGGGGGTGTGTGAAACCGAGGGGGAGGCGTACACGGTGCTGCTGCTAGGTGCGAGCGCCGCAGTCCTGGGGCCGGCAGCGGTGGCACGATCATCCGGGAAAGGGACCTGGGAGAAGAGCATCCTCGGATCGACAATCGGCCTTGGTCTGGGTATCGTTGTGGGTATTTTCGTGGGTAGCGACGACGCGCTCTCGGGTTTTTTGTCCGCCTCCATCATCCACGCCGTGCTGACCACGGTCTTTGGTAGGTTGTAGCGGCGTGCCAGGGCTAAGAGCAGGAGGCATGCAAGGAGCCGGCGGATGAAGGCGTGTTTTCGAACTGAGAGTCCGGCAGCCTTAGTAGTGGTTGCCTCGCTGGCGCTCCCGTCCGGTGCCTGGGCCCAGGGGGGGGCCACGGTGGCCATGACCGATGGCGTCGTGGGCCTTGCCTCGGTCGTCGCGCCGGAGCGCCCCTTTTCCGCCGACACTCTCGATGCCAGGCGGGCTCCGAGCCTCGGCGACGCCATGGCCGATGCACACCGTAGTCCGTTTCACGCCGCGGCCCGTGCGCCGGGGCTTGCGACCGGCGGGGGCGAGGCGGGCGTGACAGTGGTGCGCATCCCGTTCTCGAGCGGGCTCGTCCCGGACTCCACCGGCGAGTCCCTACCCTTTGACAATGTCTTTGTCCCCACGCTCGCGGCCGCATTCCTGTTCGATATGGGCGCGGCCCTACTAGTCGGTGTTTGCGCGTGGACGTATTGTTTTGAAGATGTGGAGCTACTCACCACTGTGTTGGTGTTAGGTGCGAGCGCCGCGGTCCTGGGGCCGGCAGCGGTGGCACGTCATTTCGGGGAAGGGACCTGGGAGAAGAGCATCCTAGGTTCGACAGTCGGTGTCGGGCTGGGCTCGGCCGCCATTGCGTTGGAGATGGACGGGCTCGTCGGGGTCTTGACGATTCCTACCATCCACGCCCTGGTGACCACGATCTTCGGCAGGCTGTAGCGGCATAGACGAAACCGGGACACAGGGGAACGCTCTCCTTGAGCTGACGGGATGTCCACCGGCTCGCGGCGAGCACGGTCGCTTCTGGCCTGCTGGTGGAGCTCGACACCCTCGACTGCCACGGGGGGCTGTCTCCACGCAGCAGGAGACAGCTAAGGACTGGAAGCTCATGGTGCAGGTTGGAGTCATGGACAATGCCGGTATGGCCCGAGTCGTTCCGGTCGGGTGACGCCGAACTGACTCCGAAGGCGGGGCTCCCGCGCACCGAATAGTGGAGGGACCGCGGCTCTCCCCTTCCGCTGGCCCGGATCTTCCCACAGCTATTAGGGCGCAGGGGGGTGAGTCCTGGCTGGACGGTGCCCGACTCCCGAAAGTCTGCCGTTACGGCAGGTTATCCGGGTATCGTGGTTGTGTTTTTGGGCACCACCCGCTCCCACTCTGCCAAGATGGCAGACTGGCCCAACTCGACCAAAGCGCACCCCAAGTCGCCACAGCCATTCAGGAGGACATACCGTGAACGCCAATCGCTTGACCGTGAAGGCCGCCGACGCCTTAGCCACAGCGGCCCGCGAGACCCGCGACTCGACCCACCCCGAGATAGACGGCGCGCACCTTCTCCGCGCGCTCCTCCGGCAGGACGACGGCGTAGTGAGACCCGTTCTCGAGAAGATGGAGGTTCGGCCGGACGCGGTCGCCAATGCGGTGGACCGCGAGCTCTCCGGCAGACCGAGGGTGAGTGGCGGCGCGGAGCCCGGTCCGTCACGCGAGCTGCGTCGGACCTTCGACGGGGCCGAGGACGCCGCCGTCGGGGCTGGAGACGCCTACGTCGCGACCGAGCACCTCCTCGTCGGGCTCGTACGGGCGAAGGGGGACGCGGGGCGCATCCTCGCCGAGAATGGCGTCACGGAGGAGAGGCTCGCAGAGGCGCTGCAGGCGATACGCGGCTCGCACCAGGTCACCGACCGGAACCCCGAGGAGAAGTATCAGGCGCTGGCGCGCTACTCCCACGACCTCACCGAGCGCGCCCGACGCGGCAGGCTGGACCCGGTGATTGGCCGCGACGACGAGATCCGGCGCGTCATGAAGGTTCTGGCCCGCCGCACCAAGAACAACCCGGTGCTCATCGGCGAGCCCGGCGTCGGCAAGACCGCGATCGCCGAGGGGCTGGCCCAGCGAATCGTTGCCGGCGATGTGCCCACCTCGCTCAGCGGCAGGAAGCTCGTCTCGCTCGACATTTCGGCCATGCTCGCGGGAGCGAAGTACCGTGGCGACTTCGAGGAGCGGATGAAGGCCGTCATCAGGGAGGTCGTCGAGGCCGAGGGACGCTACATACTCTTCATCGACGAACTCCACACCATCGTGGGGGCGGGCGCTGCCGAGGGCGCAGTCGATGCGGGGAACATGGTCAAGCCGGCGCTGGCCCGGGGCGACCTGCGCATGGTCGGGGCGACCACGCTGGGCGAGTACCGCAAGCACATCGAGAAGGACCCCGCGCTGGAGCGCCGCTTCCAGCCCGTCTACGTGGCGCCCACCTCGGTCGAGGACACGATCGCCATCCTGCGCGGCATCCGGGAGCGCTACGAGGTGCACCACGGGGTGAGGATCACTGACGATTCGCTGATAGCGGCGGCGAGATTGTCGGATAGGTACGTGGGGGGAAGGTTCCTGCCCGACAAGGCCATCGACCTGATGGACGAGGCGGGGAGCCGGCTGCGCATCGAGATCGACTCCCTCCCCCAGGAGATCGACGAAGTGGAGCGGAGGATGATTCAACTCGAGATCGAGAAGCAGGCGCTGACCCCCGAGGACGACCCGGGCGTGCGCGAACGCCTGGGCGGCATCGAGTCCGAGCTGGCGGAGCTGCGCGAGTCCAGCCAGGCGATGAAGGCGCGCTGGCAGGCCGAGAAGATCCAGATCGCGCGCATTCAGGAGCTGAAGGAGCGTGTTGACGGGCTTCGCACAGAGGCCGAGCAGGCGACTAGGCGCGGGGAGCTGGGTCGTGCCGCCGAGATCCAGTACTCGGAAATCCCGGCCGCGCAGGCGGAGATCGAGAGGGCCGAGGAGCGTCTTACGGGGCTCCAGTCCGAGGGAAAGTTCCTGAAGGAGGAGGTGACGGCCGACGACATCGCCGAAGTTGTGGCCGAGTGGACGGGAATTCCCCTGTCGCGCCTCCTCGCGTCGGAGCGCCGGCGCCTCGTGCGCCTGGAGGAGCTTCTGGGCCGCCGCGTGATCGGTCAGCGGCAGGCGCTGAGCGCTGTGGCCAGGGCCGTGCGCCGTGCTCGCGCCGGGGTCCAGGACCCCAATCGCCCGATCGGGTCGTTCCTCTTTCTGGGACCCACCGGGGTCGGCAAGACCGAGACGGCAAGGGCGTTGGCGGAGTTCCTCTTCAACGACGAACGTGCGATGGTCCGTCTGGACATGTCCGAGTACATGGAGTCGCACTCCGTATCGCGCCTGATCGGGGCGCCGCCCGGTTATGTCGGCTTCGACGAAGGGGGGCAGCTCACCGAGGCTGTCCGCCGCAGGCCGCACGCGGTCGTGCTCCTGGACGAGGTCGAGAAGGCGCACCCCAAGGTCTTCGGCGTCTTCCTGCAGATTCTGGACGACGGTCGTCTCACCGACGGGCAGGGCCGCACAGTGGACTTCCGCAGCACGGTCGTGATAATGACCTCGAACATCGCCGGACCCGAGATCCTGGAGCGCTCCGCCGACGGCGAGTGGGAGAGGGTGGAGGAGATCGTCCGGGGGCGGCTGCACGACTTCTTTCGCCCCGAGTTCATCAACCGGGTGGACGATGTGGTGGTGTTCAGACCCCTGGATCGAAGGGATCTGGAGCGAATCGTCGACCTGCAGCTGGGCCGGGTCGCCAAGCTGGCTGCGGGGCAGGGGATCACCCTCGATGTGAGTCCCGGGGCGCGGCGGACGATCGCCAGCGAGGGCTACGATCCGGCCTTCGGTGCCCGGCCCCTCAAGCGGGCAGTGCAGCGCCTCGTACAGGATCCGCTGGCTGAGGCCCTCCTCGAGGGCACCGTGTCGCCGGAGAGCACCGTGGTGGTCGATGCGGCCCGCGACGGCGCGGGATTGACTCTGACGCAGGCTTAGCAGCCCGTGGACAAACCTCCCACGGCAGGAGCGGCGCTTCGCCGGTCTCGGTGCTTGCGCGAGATTATCTACGGACTGCCAGTCCGCGTGGAGCGGCTGCCGAGGGCTCTGTCGTGGCTGCCGCTGGCGGCGCTCCTGGGGTGTGGCGGAGCCGCGGCTGTCGGACCCGCTGGGTCGCTGCCCGGCGCGGAGTGGTCGTCCGAGCCGCGCACAGTGGTCGCGGAGTTCCTGGATGCGGCAAACCGCCGCGACCACTGGGCGATGGCCTCGCGCTTCGGCACCGCCGAAGGACCGGTTGGGGAACGCCCCGGGGCGCTCGGTTGCGCACTGCGCAGAGTCGGCTCCTGGCTGGGGATCGGCCACCGGTGCGCAAGCGACGCCGAGGTGGAGCTCCGCATGGATCTGATCGCGGCGGCTCTGGCCCACGAATCGTACTCGGTGGTGCGCGAGGAGCGGGTGGTGGGGAAGGGGCGGCCAGCCTGGCTCGTTGAGGTCGAGCTCGCAGCGGCAGGGCGGCTCGTCGCCGTGCCCTTCCTGGCGATCCTCTCCTCCGGCGAACGCTGGCTGGTCGAGAAGGTGGAGCTGAAGGGGCTGATGTGATCGACCGATAGAGTGGCTATATTTGGCCCGATGCGCGGCCTGGCAGCCCGTGGACGAGCCCTCCAGAGCGTTCGAGTGGCGCTGCGTCCCCGGATGGACCGCTCAAGTCGCCCTCTACTGTAATGTACGCTTTACAATGTGTAAACCGTGGTTTACAATTCCCGTACCCGTGGAGTGCTGGCTCGAGCCGCCTGAAGGGTGCCTGGGCTGGCTCGGTGCATCTGACCGCTGGCCCGTCGTAGCCGGACCGCTGCGGACCGGACCGTAGTGCAACCCTGAGGAGGAGAAGATGAAGTCCAGGAGATTGATCACCCAGGTAGCGGCGCTGGGAACTCTCGGCCTTTGGGGGGCGGCGTGCGCGACGGACCCGCCGCGCGAGCTGACCGAGAGCGAGGCCATGACGATTGCGGAGATGATGGGAGCCACCGTCGTCGATCCCGCCGTGGAGGAGACCATCGGGGCAATTCCCTTTTTCGGGCAGGCGGATCCCCGGGGCCTTGACTACGAACACGAGGTCGATTGTCCCGAGGGGGGCACGGCCGCGCTCTCCGGGACCGTAGACGTGCAGATCGACGACTCGTCGTTTTCGGCGAACTCCGAAGGCTCCGTTGACTTCGACTCCTGCGCGGGTCGCACCGACGAGGACGTCGTCATTGCGCTCAACGGGGGGATCGACTTTGCTCTCGCGATCGTCGCGACGGTGAGCGTCTCCGATCGGGTGGTGTACATAAGTGCGGAAGGAAGCGCCGAGGGCAGCTTGGAGTGGGAGATCGCCGAGGAGGGCGAGAGCGGCGTCTGCGAAGTGGACGTAACGCTCGATGTCGACATCGAGCTCCGGGGTGGCTTCCCGGGCGGCGAGGTCGTGGTCGAAGGTGGTGTGACCGGCACGGTGTGCGGCCACTCCGTCGACTTCGATGCCGCCGATCTGGAGTTCTGACGCGCGCGGATCGTGTTTGGGCATCGAGAGCGATGCGGCGACACTCCGCGCTCGCTGCTCGCGCGAGGCTTCCCGTGGAGGGCTGGCTCTGGCCGCCTGAAGGTGTGCCTGGAGCGGGTGCGTCCGAGCGCTGGCCCGTCGTAGACAGACCGCTACGGACCGGACCGTAGCGCGACCCCGAGGAGGAGACAATGAAGTCTAGGAGACTGATCGCCCAGGTAGCGGCGCTGGGAACTCTCGGCCTCTGGGTGGCGGGGTGCACGACGGACCCGCCGAGCGAGCTTACCGAGGGCGAGGCCATGACTATTGCGGAGCTGATGGGAGGCACCGTCGTCGATCCCGCACTGGAGGAGACCGAACCTCACCTCGTTTGCAATCTACTGTACACCTGGTGCGCCTTCCACGAGAAAGCCGGGGGCCCTACCTACGATACCGAGGTCGATTGTCCCGAGGGGGGAACGGCCGCGCTCTCCGGGACCGTCGACATGCAGCTCGACGACTCGTCGTTTTCCGCGAGCTCCGAAGGTTCAGGTGACTTGGATTCCTGCGCTGGTCGCACCGACGAGGACGTCGTCATTGCGCTCACCGGGGGGATCGAATTTGCCGTCACGACCATCGGGACGTTGAGCCTCGCAGATCGAATGGTGTACATACGTAGGATAGGGGGCGCCGAGGGAAGCTTGGAGTGGGAGGTCGCCGATGAGGGCGAGAGCCGCGTCTGCGAAGTGGACGTAGCGCTCGACGTTGAATGGGAGTTCGAGGTGTCCGATGACAGCGAAATCGTGAAGGAAGGCGGTATGACCGGCAGCGTCTGCGGTCACATCGCCGACTTCGATGCCGCCGATCTGGAGTTTTTGTACTGACGCGCACGATGATCACGGCGACCCCGGCGCGATGACCCAGGACAGCAGTCCTAGCCTTCCGCGGTACTCCACGAGGAATATGCGGGGGTGACTCCCGGTCCTCTGGTGATCGGTCGTACGTAGGCGGACGGCGGTTGGCCGGCTCGGAGCGCCGCTACCTTTCGACCAGCTCCAGGAGCACGCCACCGGTCGAACGTGGGTGCAGGAATGCGATCCTGTGCCCGCTCGCGCCGAGCATCGGCGCTTCGGAGGTGAAATCGCGGCCGTCCGAGCGCATCCCCTCCATGGCTCGCCTCACGTCGGGGACGCTGAATGCGAGGTGGTGCAGTCCGGGGCCACGCTGGTCGAGGAATCGCGCCACCGGTCCTTCGCCGTCCTGAAGGGGGCTGACGAGCTCCACCGGCCCGATAAAGCAGACCGCCACGCCCTGCTCCGGGACTTCGACGGGGCGCGTCGCCCGCCGACCGACGACCGCTTCGAAGAGGGGCACCGACTCGGCGATGGAGGGCACGGCGATCGCCACATGGTCAAAGGCCGCGCCTTCCAGCGCGGCCACTTCGGGCAGGTGGCCGGCCTCTGGCCCAGACACACGCCCCGAGTCCGTAGCAGAGCGCTCTTCGTTCACATTCACCTCGCGACCGCCAAGTGCAGTAAGATTGTTGGGATCGACCCGGACTGCCCGGTCAAGTGCCACCCCCGAATCAAGGACACCCACATTATGGCGGACAGCTCGAATGTCGTCACCATCACCGACGACAACTTCAGGGAGGAGATCGAGGAGCACAGCGGCCTGGCCGTGGTGGACTTCTGGGCCGAATGGTGTGGGCCGTGCAGGGTGATCGCGCCCTCGGTGAGCCAGCTGGCGGACGAGTTTGCCGGTCGGGTGCGAGTCGGCAAGCTGGATGTGGACGCGAACGCTTCGACCTCGATGCGCTTCGGAGTGCGCTCGATCCCCAGCATCCTCTTCTTCAAGGGTGGCGAGCATGTCGACACAGTCATCGGAGCGGTGCCCAAGGCGCACATTCAGCAGAAGATCGAGCAGCACCTATAGCACCGGGTCCAGAGTGAACCGCGGCCGACCCGCTCGGTAGGTGGCCTCGCACCCACTGCGCCTTGCCCCCGAGGCCGCTCGCCTAATCCGCGAAGAGGTGTCGATGGCGGGAGGGCGCGAGGTCTCCTTCCTGGCTGGAGTTACGCGCCAGGGAGTCATCGAGGATCCGCGCGCCGTGGCCCGTGGCAACTACTCGGCGGTGCTCGCAGTCGCCCAGGGAGCACCCGAGGGCGGGGTGATGATCCACAATCACCCTTCCGGTGAGATGAGCCCCTCGGACGCCGACCTGCGAGTTGCCGCGCGCATTCACGAGGATGGCCTGGGCACCGTGATCGTCGACAATCGGGCCACGCGCCTTTATGTGGTCGTCGAACCTCCCGAGCCTCGCCAGGTCGAGCTTCTCGACATCGCCGAACTGGCCGGGAGGCTCTCGCCGGATGGTCCGCTCGCCGCCCTGCCGCACTACGAGGACCGCGCCGGCCAGCGCGAGATGCTCTCGTTCGTGGCGACCCGCTTCAACGAGGGGGGCGTGGGGCTGGTCGAGGCCGGTACGGGAACGGGCAAGTCGCTGGCCTATCTCCTCCCGGCCGTCCGGTGGGCGGTCCGCAACGGTGAAAGGGTGGTGGTCTCGACCAATACGATCAACTTGCAGGAGCAGCTTGTCGGCAAGGACCTGGTGATCGCTGGCAGGGTGCTCGGCGAGGACTTCAGGTGGGCGCTGGCGAAGGGCAGGGCCAACTACGTCTCGATCCGGCGCGCGCACCTGGCAGCAGAGTCGGCACCCGCTCTCTTTCCCGACGACCGGTCGCGGGAGCTGGCCTCGCTCCTGGAGTGGATGGAGGGTACCGAGGACGGCTCGCGGAGCGACCTGCCGTACGTCCCCAGCCCCGACGTGTGGGAGGAGGTGCGAAGCGACACCGATGCCTGCCTTCGCGCCAAGTGCCCCCACTTTCAGGAGTGTCACTATCAGCGCTCACGCCGGGCCGCCGGCGCCGCCGACCTCCTGATGGTAAACCACGCGCTCTTCTTCTCCGATCTCGGTGTGCGCATAGCGACGGACAACTTCTCCGACGCGGCCGTCCTGCCACCCTACAGGCGCGTGATCTTCGACGAAGCCCACCACCTTGAGGAGGCCGCGACAACGCGCCTGGGGAGCGAGACAAGCCGGACCGGGATACTACGTACGCTCGGTCGTCTCGATCGTCGTGGAAAAGGGGTCCTGGCGTCCGTCGAGACGGCCCTGGCAGCGGTGCCCGGCAACCCGACGGCCAAGCGCACGCGTCGGCGAATCGGGTCGCGGTCTCGTCTGCTGGTCGACCGTGCCCACGATGCCCTGATAGCCCTATTCGAGCGGGTCGAGGAGTGGGTGGGAGCTCGGGCCGATGGCGGGAGCCTCCGCCTGGGACGCCCGGGCCCACCTGGGCGGGGCGGGCCCGAGCCTACATCCGATCCCGAGATAGCCGAGCTCCTCGACGGGGCGCTCGCCCACCTTGGCGACCTCCGCGTCGAGCTGGCGCAGGTGGCCGACGACCTGGCGGAAGAGGAAGAGCTGTCCTCCACTCTGGAGGGACGGCTCCTGGACCTGAGGGGGCTGCGAGGACGACTCGAGCTGATCGACAGCGCGCTCCGCCTGGCGCTCGTCCCCGACGATGACGCCCACGCGAGGGTCCGCTGGCTCGACGTCCGTCGTGGCGGCGCTCGCCGCCGCACCAATCTGGTCTTCGCCACGGCTCCCACCGAAGTCGGCCAGATCCTGGCCGAGCACCTCTTCGAGCGAACCGAGTCCATGGTGCTCACCTCGGCGACACTTGCCGTGAATGGCAGCTTCTCCTACATGAGAGGTCGGCTTGGACTCGACGAAGCGGCCGAAGCACAGGACGCGACGCTGGCGCTGGCCGATTCGGAGTCGGGTGCGCCGGGCTGGTCGGGTGGTCCGGTGGATTCGGAGGTGGCGGAGGCACTCGTCGAATCTTCCTTCGACTACGGTGCGCAGAGCCTGTTGGCGGTGCCGGGTGGCCTACCTTCCCCGAGGGGTGGTGCGGGCGGTCCCGTGCGCCACCGGGCCGTAGCCGAGCTGGTCGGTTCGCTGGCGGAGGTCACCGGTGGCGGGGTGCTGGCGCTCTTCACCTCGCACAGGGCGCTCCGGTACGTAGCTTCCGAGATGCGCGCCCTCGGCACCGAGGGCCGCTGGCCGCTCTTCGTGCAGGGAGAGGACGACCGATCGAGGCTGCTGGATGCCTTTGCCGGCTCGGGCGCTGCCGTCCTCCTCGGCACCGCCTCCTTCTGGGAGGGCGTCGACGTCCCGGGATGGCCGCTTCGGGCGCTAGTGATCGACAAGCTGCCCTTCCGCGTCCCCACCGAGCCGATGACCGAGGCCCGCTCCGAACTGATGCGGAGCCGAGGCCGCGACCCCTTCCTCAACCTGATGGTCCCCGAAGCGGCCATGCGTCTCAAGCAGGGGATCGGACGCCTGATTCGCTCCCGAAACGACAAGGGTGTCGCGCTCATCCTGGACGACCGCATCCTGGCGAAGCGGTACGGTCGCGACATCCTGGAGGCGCTGCCCCCCATGCCCCTAGTCACCGGAGACTGGTCCGAAGTGCGGGGGAGGGTAGCCGACTTCCTCCGGCCGGCAGGGGGATTCAGCGCGGACTCGAAGGGCTGGTAGCAGCCCGCCACGGGCGGCAGCGCCGCCAACCGATGCGCGATTGGTTGCCGACGGGTGGCTCCGCTACCTTTGGCTTTGGCGAGGATGCGGGCATCCTGACGGGGAGGCTTGCGCAACCGATTGTCCACTAGCCCCGGTCAATAGAGTTTATGAGAAGAGCATTTGGGTTCATGGCCTCGCTGGTTCTCCTGGCGCTCTCGGCCGGTGCGGCGCGCACCGCTCACCTAGGGTGGGGCGGTGGCCACTCCGATGTCGGCTTCTGGTGGACCGTAATCGCAGGCTTCCTCGCCATAGCGGGCGTCGGCGCGGCTGTTGGCACCGCAATTCACTCCCGCAGCAGCCGGTAGCGTTCCGTGGCGCGCGGGCCCACCCACTCGCCCGAGCACCTGGGAGATCTAGGCTCCCGTCGGCGTCCCGACCGAGCTGGCCTCTCGGTCGGACTCGCCGTATCGGCGGTTGCCCACGTCGCATTCCTGCTCCTCTATCCGTCCCTCGCCCCCGAGATCCCCTCCTGGCCTCTACAGGTGGCTTCGGGTCCCACATCCGAGCCTACGGGCACTCGAGTACTGCGGATAGTCGAGGTGGAGGGCCCCGAGGTCGTATCCCCGGACGACCCGGTCGATCTGGAGGTGGAGGACCCCCATGTTGACCGCCCCGAGAGTCCGCGCCTGGAGGACGATGGGGATGCCGCCCTACCGAGGTGGACTCCTCCGCAGAGCGCCCTGGAGCGACTGCGCATCTCCGAGGGCGGGGACCCCCGCCTATGGGAACCGGTGGATCCCGACCTGATCGGTCCGTCCCCCGAACAGATCATCGCGCTGCGGGTAGCGGTCGCGATCGAGGCGGCCGCAGACTCGGCCGTGGCTCGGGCCGAGGAGGCGAGGCGGAGCCTGGAGTGGACCCACACCGACGAGGAGGGCGGGAGGTGGGGCGTGTCGCCGGGGAAGCTGCACCTGGGCGACCTGACGATCCCGCTCCCCTTCGGCTTCGGTCCGCCCCCGGACGTGAACGGCGACCGGGCCGAGATGGCCTTTCGCACCGCCGACATCGACCGGGCGGCCTCCACCCTTGCGGTCCGAAGGAGCTGGGAGGAGCGTAGAGAGGCGATGATGAAGCGCCGGGAGGAGCTGCGAGCCCTCAAGGGGGAAGAGAAAGACAAGGGAGAGCAGGGCGACGGCGGTGTGCGCGCCATCGAGGCGGAGCGCTCCGACACGACCTCGATCCCCGAACCGGGCCGCTAGCAGCCCGTGGACAAACCTCCCACGGCATTCGAGCGGCGCTGCATCCCCGCTGAACCGCTTCGCTTGTCTTCCCGGACTGTAATGTATGATTTACATTGTGTAATCCATGATTTACAATTCTCATGCCCGTGGTTTCGCTCTGCGTTGCTCCTCGGGCCGGTAGCGCTGCTACCAACCCTTGCGGCCCGCAGATGCACCCTGGCGGCATTCGAGGGGCGCTGCATCCGCGCTGGATCGCTTCGCTTCTGCGTTGCTTCTTGGGCGAATGGCTCTGCCATGCGCCCCGCGAAGCACCTTGCCAGCCCGGCGCTTCGCCCCTCTCTGTGCTCGCCCGGGCGCATCCGCGGACCCCTTCGTCGCGCCTTGCCAGCGGGGCGCTTCGCCGCTCTCGGTGCTCGCGCGAGATTAGCCACGGACTGCTAGTTGTCGGCTTCGTCGCTCCCCAAGACCTTCCAACCGAGCGCGGTCGAGGATCGCATACGACGCATGTGGGAGGAGGGGGGACACTTCGGCGCCTCCCCCGCCGCCGTGAAGGGGGGCGGAGAGCCCTATGTCATTGTGATTCCGCCGCCCAACGTGACCTCCGTCCTGCACATGGGGCACGGACTCAACAATACGATTCAGGATGTGCTGATCCGGTGGCAGCGGATGCGCGGCAAGGTGGCTCTCTGGGTGCCGGGGACCGACCATGCGGGCATCGCCACTCAGAACATCGTCGAGCGCCAGCTGGCGCGCACCGGCAGGACCCGCCACGACCTGGAGCGGCGGGACTTCGAGCGGCTTGTCTGGGAGCACGTGGAGGCCACCGGCGACCGGATAATCGGCCAGCTCAAGGCGATTGGCTGCAGCTGCGACTGGGACCGAACCCGCTTCACGCTCGACCCGGGGCTCTCGCGCGCCGTGCGCGAGATGTTCGTCAGCCTCTACGAGGACGGCCTCGTCTACCGGGGCGAGTACATCATCAACTGGTGCCCCCGCTGTCTCACCGCGCTCTCGAACGAGGAGGCCGAGGGCGCCGAGGCGGAGGGATCGCTCTGGCGGCTCCGCTACCCGCTCGCAGCCGGCCACGACCGGGCCGCGCGGCGGTCGCGCGCTGCCGGCGCCCAGGCGGTCGATACCCTGGCGGACGGCCGCTGGTGCATAACCGTGTCCACCACCCGGCCCGAGACGATGCTGGGAGACACCGGCGTGGCGGTTCATCCCGACGACCCCCGCTACGCTCCGCTCGTGGGCGCGGAGGTCGAGCTCCCCCTCGCGGGGCGCACGATCCCGATCGTCGCCGACGGCCACGTCAGCCCGGACTTCGGAACCGGCATGGTGAAGGTCACGCCGGCCCACGACCCCAACGACTTCGAGATCGCGAGGCGCGCCGGACTGGATATCGTGAACGTACTCACCGATACCGGGGCGATGAACGCCAACGCGCCCAAGGCGTTTCGCGGAGTGGACCGCTTCGCGGCGCGCCGTCGCGTGCTCGCCGCCCTGCGCGCCGAGGGCCTGCTGGGGGGGAGCGATCCCCACGCGCATGCGGTCCCGCGGTGCTATCGATGCGACACCGTCGTCGAGCCGCGCCTGAGCGAGCAGTGGTTCGTGCGGATGCAGCCGCTGGCCGAGGCGGCCCTCGAGGGGACTCGCGAGGGCGCGGTCGCCTTCTCGCCCGATCGCTGGACCAAGGTCTACGAGCGGTGGATGGAGGGTATTCGGGACTGGTGCATCTCGCGCCAGCTCTGGTGGGGCCATCGCATTCCGGTCTGGTATTGCCGCGACTGCAGGGGCGTGATGGCGTGCCGCGAGGACCCGGAGGCGTGCGAGCTCTGCGGCGGCACCGCGCTGGAGCAGGACCCGGATGTGCTCGACACCTGGTTCTCGTCGTGGCTCTGGCCCTTCTCGGTCTTCGGCTGGCCCGACGATTCCCCGGACCTCAGGGCCTTCTACCCGGGCCACGTCCTCTCCACCGCCCCCGAGATACTCTTCTTCTGGGTCGCCCGCATGATCATGGCCGGGTACCGGGCCATGGGCGAGACGCCCTTCGCACGGGTCTACCTGCACGGCACCGTCCGGGATGCGCGGGGGCGCAAGATGTCCAAGTCGCTGGGCAACGGCGTGGACCCCCTCGAGGTCGTCGCTCTCTACGGTGCGGACGCGCTGCGCTTCACGCTCCTGGCCGGCGCCGGGGTCGGGGCCGACATCCGTCTCGACCACGAGGACCTGGAGGCCACCTTCGCGCCTGGTCGGAACTTCGTCAACAAGCTCTGGAACACGGGCCGCTTTGCCGCGATGAGCATCGGGGACGATCCGATTCCGCCGCTGGCGGATGTGCGGTCCGACCTGGCGCTCGAGGACCGCTGGATCCTATCGCGTCTGCAGCGAGCGATCGGGCGCGTGGACCGCGAACTCGACGCCTTCCGGATGCAGGGGGCCGCGGAGGCTCTTCGGGACTTCGTACGGGGTGACTTCGCCGACTGGTACCTGGAGAGCGTCAAGGATCGCCTGCGGCCGGACGGCTACCGACGCGCGGCGGCCCGATCGGTGCTCGCCCATGTGCTGGGAGGCAGCTGCCGCCTCCTGCATCCGCTGGTCCCCTTCGTGACCGAGGAGCTCTGGACGGTCCTTCCCAGGGCGGAAATGGCGGAGGAAGGGGAGGGAGGGCCGCTGGTGGCGGCGAGGTGGCCAGCTCCCGACCCGGACTCCGTGGACGCGGAGGCCGAGGTTGAATTCGGTCGCTTCCAGGAGCTGATCAGCTTGGTGCGGGGGCTCCGCAAGGAGTACGGCGTAGCGGAGGGTGGAAGGGTCGTGGTTCACCTGGCCGGGGAGGCGAGCGGGTTCGCGAATCTGCGCGGCGAGCTACTCGAACGACTGGCCCGCATCTCGTCGCTCGAAACGACGGCTGCAACCCCCGGGGAGGCCGGAGCGAGCGCCGTCCTAAGCGACGGGACCGAACTCTTCATGCCGCTCACAGGTGTGGTCGACCTGGATCGCGAGGTGGACCGGGCCCGGGGGGAGATCGAACGCATTGAAAATCTACTTGAAGGAATAGAAGCTAAATTGGCCAATAGCAAATTCTTGACTCGTGCTCCGACAACAGTAGTGGAGCGAGAGCGGGAGAAGCTGGCGAGTTGTAAACTTCAGTTGACAAAATGGCAACGCAAGTTGACATCGCTCGGAGGAGGCGAGTGAAGCGGGGTTGTGCGCTGGTCGCAACCTGCGCACTGATCGCCGTCGCCTGTGGTCGGCGCGAGTTCCCGAGCGGGGGGCCAGAGGACCGCTTCCCGCCATTCGTCGTCGAGACGATGCCGGATACCTTCGCCACGATCGAGACGGGCGACCTGAGCATTCGCTTTCGCTTCAGCGAGCGGATCAGCGAGCGCCCCTCCGGGGGCAGGCTGCGCGACGCTGTGGTGGTTTCGCCCGAGGTTGGCGAGCTACGGGTGAAACACCGCCGCCAGGGTCTTGAGGTCAGCACCGGAGAGGGGTTCCTCCCCGACCGGGTCTACCGCGTGACGCTGCTGCCCGTGATCCGCGACATGTTCGGCAATACGCTCGTCGATCCATTCGACCTGGTGTTCTCGACCGGCGGCGAGATGATACCGAACGTCGTGGCCGGGATGGTCGAGGATCGGGTGACGGGCGACGCGGTGCCCGAGGTGAGGGTTGCGGCACGCTTCCCGCTCGAGGACGACACCCTCGTTCACTGGAACTTCAGCGACACGGCGGGGATCTTCTCGCTCCGCTACGTCCCGGTCGGCCCCTTCGAGCTCTGGGCGTGGCAGGACCGGAACCGGGACGGCGAGCTGGGCGAGAGGGAGCCCCAGAGCCAGGTGCACCCTGGCGAGATCCAGGAGGCGCTCGACACCGCTCTGGCAGTGCTCACCCTGGTCGAGCCGGACACCATCCCGGCGCGCCTCGCGAAGGTGGAGATCACCGACTCGGTCACCCTCGCCATAGAGATCGACGACTACATCGAGCCCGAGCTCGTGGAGGGGACGATCGTCGGCGAGCTCGTAGTGGTCGGGTTCGACACGACGGGGGTGGCGAGCGAGGTGGACTCGGTGCCGGAGGACGAAGCAGCCGCGATCTCGGCTGGGCAGGAGGCGGCGGACACGACCGAGGAGGCAATCGCCCGGGACGATCTGGGCGAAGCCGCGCCCGGAGGCACCGATTCGCTGGCAGTGGCGAGGGAGGCCGACACGGTGCCGGTCCGCGCTCCGCCGGAGCTGGGCGACACGCTCGCTCTGCACATCTTCCAGGAGAACGAGTACGAGGTCTGGAGCGAACGCCGAGAGGACTCGATAGCCAGGGCGGGGGAGCTGGAGGAGCTTGCGGAGGCGGACTCGGTTGGCGCGGCGGCCGGACAAGAAACCACCGAAGGACGCGGTGCCGAGACCCGCCAGCGGGAACGCGGCCGCGATCCCGAGGAACCGGCCGACTCGGTGCCGGACTTCGCCCGCACCCTCTCGGGGCTCCTCATTCCGCACAATTCGCTCGTCGGCGTGCTCGAGGAGCCCCTCGCGCACGGGGTGCTCTACGAGCTGACGCTCCGCGGGATCGTCAACATCGCCGGACTGGGGGGCGGGGGCGGAGTCGACACCCTCCTCTGGGAGTGGCCCGAGGTGGAGGAGGACGATGAGGCGGAGGAGGGGGCCGAGGAAGCTGACTCGGTGCCAGCGGACACGCTCGAGAGCTCCGATTCCGCCGCAAACGCCGATGGTGAGCGTCAGGACACGACTGCGGAGGAGTCGGTGCCAGCGGATACACTTTCGCCCGACACCGCGCAGGCCGCCGACAGCGTCACCTCCCCGGACACCCTGGCTCCTCGCGAGGGAGCGCGGCCCCCGGACACGACGGACCAGCGGCGCGGCCAGGGTGGCGCGATCCGGCCCTCCGGCGCCGCGAGGGCGGTCCGCGGCGCCAATCGACGCTCGGGCCATGGCCTCTGACGCGGATCGCCGTCGAGCGATCCCCGGAGTCGACCGCCTACTCGCCCGCCCGTGGTGCGAGGAGCTCGCGGGGATGCACGGGCGCGGCTGGGTGACGGATCGGCTCCGCTCGGTGCTCGCGGAGGTGAGGACCGGTGCGGTGCCGCGGCCTCCGGACGACGACGGCTACGCCGATCTGGTGGCGGCCGAGATCGCGGACGCCGAGCGCTCCACCCTGACGCGGGTGATCAACGCGACCGGGGTGATCCTGCACACCAACCTGGGGCGGGCACCGCTAGCGCCGGAGGCCGTGAGAGCCATGTCGGCCGCGGCCGGGTACGGGAACCTCGAGTTCGACCTGGAGACGGGCAGGCGCGGGTCGCGCTACCTGCACTGCGCCGATCTCGTCCGGGAGCTCTGCGGATCCGAGGATTCACTCGTCGTGAACAACGGCGCGGGTGCCCTGGCGCTCGCACTCGCCGCTCTGGCGCCGCGCACAGGAGTGGTCGTCTCGCACGGGGAGCTGGTCGAGATCGGTGGGGGGTTTCGGATCCCGGAGGTGGTCGGGGCGGCCGGGTCGCGCCTAGTGACGGTGGGGACGACGAACCGCACCAGAGTCGAGGACTACGAGGCCGCGGTCGGGGAGGGCGACGTGGGGGCGATCCTCAAGGTGCACCGCTCCAACTTCTCGATGAGCGGCTACACGGGCGAAGCATCCCTGGCGGAGCTCGTCGCCCTGGGGGATCGGATCGGGGTGCCGGTGATCCACGATCTGGGATCGGGACTCCTGGTCCCGAGCGCCGATCTGGGGCTTCCCTCCGAGCCCACCCCCGCCGAGAGCGTCGCCGCAGGGGCTGACCTGGTCGTCTTCTCGGGGGACAAGCTCCTGGGCGGACCGCAGGCGGGAGTGATGGCGGGGACGACCCGTGCGGTCGGGCTCGCGAGGTCGAATCCGCTCTGCCGTGCGCTTCGCTGCGACAAGGTGACGCTCGCCGGGCTGGCAGCCACGCTGCGGCTGCACCGAGACCCGGAGCTGGCGAAGAGACGCATCCCGGCGCTCCGCATGATCTCCACTCCGGTCGAAGAGCTGCGGCACCGGGCGGAGCAGATAGTGGCGACGGCAGCGCGCCAAGGCGAAGAGGCGAGTCTGCCACCGCTCGCCGCCAGGGTGGATCGTGGCCACGCCCTAGTGGGGGGCGGGACCTTCCCGGAGGCGCGAATCCCGAGCGTGGCCATCGTCGTGGAGGCTGGCGAGGCGGTGAATGGGGTTCTGGCGCGGCTGCGGTCGCACGATCCCCCCATCGTCGCACGCGGTAGGCGGGGGCGCGTCTTCCTCGACCTGCGAGCCGTCGATCCAGGCGACGATAGGGTCCTGGCGTCGGCGCTCGCCGGTCTCCCTATCTGCCAACGTGACAGGAGACACGAGAGAAGAAGTCGATAGCCCCTTGCGCTCGCGCGTCGCCACCGACGCGTCAGTGTTGGTGGTGTCGGCACACAACCCCCTCGTGACGAAGGGAGCGTAGCTATGGCTAAGTTGACGACCCCCAGCGCGGCCTGCGCTTCCGCGCTCCGCTGGGTGGCGGCGGTCGTGTCCGTCGTGGCGGTATTCGTGCCGCAGCCCTCCCGCGCCCAGCCCGCCGACACGCTCGATCGCCAGTGGGTGCGGGAGGGCTTCGACTCCCTGCCTCTGGTTCGGCCCTCTGTCCTGCTGGCGACGTCGTGGGGCGAGGTCTGGGTAACCGATGGTGGCGAGCGCGCCGTGTTTCGGTGGTCCGCCACGGGCGAGGAGTTGTCCCGCGTTGGCGGCGTGGGCGAAGGGCCGGGCGAGTACTATCGCCCCAGTCTCCTGGTCGAGATGGACGGCGATTCCGTCGGTGTCTGGGACCGCCAGCAGCGGCGGGTGACCTACTTCGGGCGGGACGGGGAGTTCCTGAGCATGAGGAGAATCCCCGTGGCCATGGGCACCCATGGGTTCGTGAAAGCCATGAGCTTGCGGGGCGACACGGTCCTGGCGATGACGATGACAAACCCCGGCCTTGAGGCAGCTCCACGGGACAACCAGGCCGTGTTGTGGCGGTTCGTCGGCGCCGACCTTCGGGCCGACTCCCTGCTCGCCATGCGGGACGAAAGCGTGGTGACTGTTCGTCACGATGCCGGGCTAGCGCGTTTCCTGGCTCCCTATCATGGCCGGGCGTATGCGTTCTTCCAAGACGACGGAAGCGTGGTCGTGGGCCACGGCGAGGACAGCGCGCTGTCGGTGCTGGACGAGCGGGGGCGCGAGATGCGGCGGGTCGAGCTGGACCTCCCCCCGCCCCTTGCTCTGACGAAGGCGTATCGGGAGCACTTTTCGGACTCGCTCCGCCTCGGCCTTGAGGCGGAGAGAGCAAGTCGGGGGGCTGGGGCTCCCCCAGCCGCCCACGCCGCTCTGGAAGAAGCAACCAGACACGTGTATCGAAGGCTCGAGTTTCCCGACTACCACCCGCGCTACACCGACGCGTTCCAGGACGCGGCCAGCACGCTCTGGCTGCGCATGGCCGCTCCGCTACTGGAGGAGCTTGTCGAGTGGCGGGCGTACGACCATTTGACCGGCGACCATCTGCGGTCGGTGTTCCTGCCCAACGGTGCCTTCCTAAATACGCGAACTGCTGACGGGTCGGCGTTCTTCGTGACCCAGGTGGACGAGCTCGGCCAATCCCGGCTCGTGAAGTACGGAAGGTAGCCAGTTTGAGCGGGTCCGGCCCGGTCTCTCCGGGGGGGGGCGGACCCAGTGAGTGAAGTGAACAGCCCGGAGAAGAGAAACAGGAGAATCGATATGGGAATCAAGGCTGCAATCGTAGCCGTGGCCATGGGACTCGGCGGTTTGTCCGCCAGCGCCGAACCGGCGGGGTCGTCGCTGCCCGGAGGCGACGATCTGCCAGCGAGTTTGGAGCGGCCTTCCCTGGCGGTGGTGGTGTGTCTGGAAGCGGATCCGTTCTTCGATCCAGCCGAGGCCTTCCCCTACGAGCGGGTCATTACTTGTTGTCGGCGATTGTCCCGAGGGCCAGAAGGAGTGCTGTGCAGATTGTAACAGGTGCTGCAACCCTGGCCCACCCGATTGGGAAATGTGTTGCGGCAGTTGTTTTCCGACCTTCTGCGCTCCAAACTGTTCGTGTAAGGGCCTCCGCCCCGGCGCACCTACTCCAATGTAGAACGGGCGGTGCCATCGGGACCCGCCGGGAGACTGGAGCCCGGCGGGTCCCGTGGGTGCAGACCCCCGGCGGGGTGGCGGCTTGGCGGCTGCGGCCAATATCGGCGTCGCAACCCCGGGCGACTCGATTCGGCCAGCTACGACCCCACGCCTTGCGACTGGGGCCGCTGACAGTGCCGTCGAGCGCGTGCTTGGCGGCCCCCTCTCCCCTCTTGCGCGGCATCGGCGACGCCGCGCCCCGCGTCTTCTGGAACGCGGTCCGGGCGCGCCGGTACGTCCGGCGGGCGCAGGTTGTAGATGTGGCCGTTCGAGATCTCGGCCAAGCGTTCGAAGCGCTCGTCGCCGAAGATGTGGAACATGCGCCACAGGATTCTCTTCGTCGCCGGTCCCGAGAGCTGGCCGAAAGCCTCGTCCACCTAGGCCAGCAGTGCCCGTCGTCGGTCGTGTAGACCGTGGCGAAGGGCCGCGCCGCAGGACGCAGCCGGTGGTCGCGGATCCGGCCCTTGCGGCGCTGCTGGGCGATCAGCCGGGTTGACACTCGCCGCACCCTTCCGCTAGCTTCAGGGAACTCATCGAGACCGGCTGAGGGACTGGCCCGTTGAAGCCGGGGCAACCGGGATGTCGCTTCCCTGAGACGACATTCAGCGGTGCCAACTCCTGCGCGAGGTCCAGCGACGGCTTCGTGGAAGATGAGGGTGGGCGGCTCGCACCTCCTTCTCGGGGGGTCCCGCTCGCACCTCCGGGAGTTCGGTCCGCTGGACCGAAATCGGGAGGGAAAGATGGGTGCCGTCTCCGCTCCTAGGCGACTCGCCCGGGCTCTTCCGGCGAGTCAGCGCGGAATGTCGTTCATGCCATTGGCATGGCACCCGCTGCGTCACCCCGGGATGTCTGCGAGATGGCGGGTCACCTGGGAGAGCGTGGGGCCAGCGGGGGTGCCTGTCCTCGTCGTTCTCGGCGGCATCTCGGCAGATCGGCACGTCACCGCCACCAGGGAGGATCCCCGTCCCGGCTGGTGGAACAGACAGGTGGGTCCGGGACTCGCAATCGATCCGGCGCGCTGGCGCGTCGTCTCCCTGGATTTTCTGGCAGGCAGCGGCCGGGGAGGCGCAGTCCGGTCCAGGCTGCACCTCGTGCCGGAGGATCAGGCCGACGCCGTCTTCACTGTGCTCGATCACCTGGGCATCGCTAAGGTGCACGCCGTCGTGGGATCTTCGTACGGGGGATCGGTGGCGCTCGCCGCTTCGCTTCGGCACCCGGAACGCATCGGCAGACTTGTAATGCTCGCCGCCGCCCATCGGAGCCACCCGCATGCCACCGCCTTGCGCCTCGTCCAGCGCGGCATCGTCGAGATGGCGCTGGCCAACGGCTCGTCGGCCCAGGGTCTCGCACTTGCAAGGGCTCTCGCCTTCACCACCTATCGGACGGCCGGAGAGTTCGATAATCGCTTTGCTCATCGTGCGCAGTGGAAGGTCCGGACGGGAGGAGGCGACGAGCTACCCTCCTTCGAAGTCTCCTCGTACCTGGACAACCGGGGAGAAGCGTTCGCGGGGTCGGTTGACCCGGAGGCCTTCCTCACCCTCTCGGAGTCGATCGATCTGTGCGATCTCGATCCGACGGCTCTGTGCGTGCCCGCGTATCTCATCTCCTTCAGCGAGGACACGCTCGTGCCACCCTGGCTCGTAGGAGAGCTCGAGGCCGCCGTTCCAGGCACCTGCTGCCACTTCAGGCTGAACGCCAAGTGCGGCCATGACGGATTTCTCACGGGGGCTGCGGACCTGTCTGCGGCGCTATCGGGATCACTGGCCACCTGGCCCGACGAGGAGTGCAGGCCGTGAGCGAGCATACTACCCAGACGCGGACAGTTCGCGCGTCGATCGCGCACGACGCTTCCTTCGGAGCGGTGATTCCGCCGCTCTATCTAACCAGCAATTTTCGCTTCAACGCGATAGGCGAGGAGCCGGATTTCGACTACACCCGTTCGAAGAACCCAACCCGCCAGTGCTTGGAGGAGGCGCTTCGCGACCTCGAAAGAGGATCGCGAGCCGTCGCAACCTCTTCCGGCATGTCCGCCGTTGCTCTCGTCCTCCAGCTCGTGAAGCCGAGCGATTTGGTCGTATCAGCTCACGACTGCTACGGAGGAACGCGCCGCCTGCTCTCGGCGTTGGCGGCCAAGGGGCACTTCGAGCTCCAGTATGCCAACCTGACCGACAACGCCTCGCTTGCAGACGCCATTGCGGGAGAGCCTCGTCTCATCTGGGCCGAGACGCCGTCCAACCCGCTCTTGCGCCTGACCGACCTGGAGCGCCTAGCCTGCGCCGCCCGCGAGGCAGGAGCCGTCACCGTGGTCGACAACACGATGCTATCCCCCGTGGGCCAGCGACCGCTGGACTGGGGCATCGACATCACCCTCCACTCCACCACGAAGTTCATCAACGGCCACAGCGACGTGATCGGCGGGGCGATCGTGACAGCTTCACCCGAAATCGCCGAGGAGCTTGCGTGGTGGGCTAACTCGCTCGGCATTTCGCAGAGCCCCTTCGACACCTATATGGCGCTCCGGGGCCTTCGGACACTGCATGCGCGCATGCTTCAGCATGAGGCCAACGGAAGGGCTCTCGCCGATCTGCTGGACGAACATCCCGCCGTACTGCGCACCCATTATCCCGGCCTCCATCATCACCCCGGCCACGAACTCGCCCGCAAGCAGCAGCACTCCTTCGGCAGCATGGTGAGCTTCGAGCTCGCCGCCGGCCCCGATGCGCTGGACCAATTCGTGGATGGGCTCTCGCACTTTACGCTCGCCGAGTCGCTGGGAGGGGTCGAGAGCCTCGTCTGCCACCCCGCCACGATGAGTCACGGAGCCATGGCACCCGAGGAGCGCAGAGAAGCCGGCATCGGAGACGCGCTCCTGCGCGTCTCCGCAGGAATCGAGGATACCGGCGATCTAGTCTCCGACGTGGCGAGCTCGCTCGCACGGCTTCCACTGCCGCTGCGCGTTGCGGGAACCGCGGCCAGCTGCGGGGAGGCGGCGTGACCATGGCCTGCTGGCGCTCTCGGTCGACTGCCATCTACCCGTCGCACATGCGTCAGGTCGGGGAAAGCGGATTCGGCAACGCAGAAGACGGGAGGGCGACCCACCCACCCGCTGGCCAGCCCTCAGCTTCCGCCTCGCCAACGTCCGGGAATCTGCCTCTGCATAGTGCACCGCCCACCCAGGGCTCACCCGACAAGGCCGCTGCGTCGGCCGGGGGGCCGCCATCATCTCTGCTGGTGATGAAGTTCGGCGGCACCTCGCTCGCGGATGCGGAGTGCATAGCGCGGTCGGCGCGGATCGCGGTCGAGCGCCTGGAGAACCGGAGCTGGTCGAACCGCGGCGATACCAATGGCGTGGGGACGGGCGGCATATCGACGGAACGGGCGACGCGACGACCTCTCGTGGCAGTTGTCAGCGCCCTGGCCGGGGTCACGAACACCCTTGAGGACGTGCTGGGCCAAGCCGCGAACGGCGAAGCGTGGGAAGCTCACCTGAGTGCAATAGAGCATCGGCACTCCAGGGTTCTAGACGATCTGCGTCTCACGGACGAGCGCACAAGGAAGGTTGAAGACATCTTCGCCACCATCTTCGGGGAGCTGCGCAAGCTGCTGCACGGTGCCCGGCTCATCGGCGAGGCTACGCCCAGAACCCGCGATGCGGTGGCCGGAGCCGGAGAGCGGCTCTCAGGCCCGATCTTCGCGGCAGCTTGCGATGAGTACTGCGGCTTGGAAGCTGCCCGGCACCCGCGCGTCGCCCCGGCCGTTCCGGGGGCTGCCGCGGCTTTGGTTGACTCCCGCGACTTCATCATCACCGACCGGCGCTTCGGCAAGACGCGACTTCTCCGCTCGGTGACCCGCCGGCGCACGCGCCAAGCCCTGCTGCCGCTTGCTGGAGGCATCACGGTCGTCCCCGGTTTCGTGGCCGCCAGCATCGAGGGGCACCCTACCACGCTGGGACGAGGTGGCTCGGACTACACCGCCGCGATCGTAGGCGCTGCTCTGGGCTGCTCCGAGATAGAGCTCTGGACCGATGTGGACGGAGTGATGAGTGCCGACCCTGCTCGCGTTCCCGATGCCCATTCGCTCGACGAGGTGGGATACGAAGAGATGGTCGAGCTGTCGCACTTCGGAGCCAAGGTCGTCTACGAGCCGACGATCCACGAGGCGCGAGCGGTGGGAGCGGCGCTGGTCATCCGCAACTCACGCAACCCGTCCTTTGCTGGCACGCGTCTCGTCGCTGCTCCCGCACCTTCCGACGGAGTCCGCGTCTGCGGCCTGACATCGCTCGCGGGAGTCGCCCTTGTCCGGGTCAGCGGCCCGGCGGTCCGAGGTGAGAGCGGAACCAGGGAGCGTTTGCTGCGGGCCGTCGAGATGACCGATGCGCCACCACCCATTCTGGTTCAGATCGGAAGCGGGCAGGGCGTGCTACTAGCCGTGGTGTGCACGGAGTGCCGTGAGATCGTCAACGCGATTCGAGCCGAGTTCGAGCTGGAGATCGCGGCTGCCAGGGTCGACCCCCCCGTCCTCACCGAGGGCTTGGTCCTGCTGGCCGCAGTGGGCAGGAGGCTGGAAGCGCAGCCCGCCGTAAGCGGTCGCATTTTCCGGGCTCTCGGCGACCATGGTATCAACATTCACGCCATCGCCCAGGGCGCTTCGGGGAGTAGCATTGTGTTCTTCGTTGACGCCGAGGCGGAGGATCGCAGCCTGCGCGCTGCGCACGCCGCTCTCTTCGGAAGCGGTCGGGATGTTCTTTCTGGTCGCGTGCCCGTCGCCAGATTCGTCCGCAGCGAGCGACCTTCGGTGGCACGAGTGTACGTTGCCGGCCATGGCGGTGTGGGCAGCGAACTCGCACGGCAGATGCGCAGGCTGCAGAGGCTTCCGGTCCGGGGCTCAATCCGGCTCGAAACGGCTGCCATGGCGGGTTCGCGCTGGCTGGTCAGAGGCGAAGGCTGGGTGCGGGACCCCCGGAGGCTGGTTTCGCGGAGTGACGGTGCGTTTCGAGAGCAGAGGGAGGCGGTAGCCGACGGCGGTGCCGAGCTCGCCCGGGCGGTTCTGGCGGACAGCTCGCCGCTCAGGATATTTGTGGACTGCACCCCAGACGTTGAAGTTGCCAGACTCTATCCCGCGCTGCTCGCCGACAGAATCGCGGTGGTGTCCGCCAACAAGACGGGGTTCGCCGCGACCGGCGCTCCCTGGCCCGAGCTCCGCCGCTTCCTAGCCACCGACGCCCAGCTCTATTTCGAGACGACCGTGGGGGCTGGCCTGCCCGTGCTGGGTACAATCGCCGACCTCGTATGCGCGGGCGACACCATCCGCAGGATCGAGGGTTCGCTGTCGGGCACGCTCGGCTACCTGTCGGCGAGGCTCCACGACGGTGCGCCCTTCAGCTCCGCCCTGCGCGAAGCGCACGAGCTGGGCATGACAGAACCGGATCCGTTCGTGGATCTATCCGGTCAGGATGTCAAGCGCAAGGCGGTAATACTAGGGCGCGTGGCGGGATTCGGTCCCAGACCGGAGGCCGGGCACCCGGGAGGCCTCGTCGCCCGAGGCCGGGGCTTGCGACGGGACCACGGTGCCGACGACCCCGCCTTCTGGGATGCCGTGGCCGAGTCCGACAGCTTGTGGCTGGAACGGGTCCGGGCGGCGAAGCGGAAGGGCCGCACGCTGCGCCACCTGGCCAGGGTTGCGCCCGACAGCTGGTCCGTCGGCTGGGTGGAGCTCGACCCCGGCCATCCGGCCGCAACGGGCGACCCTGGAACCAACACCGTCTCGGTGTGGAGCGATAGTTACCGGGACGATCCTCTCACGATCCACGGACCGGGAGCAGGTCCAAGAGTCACGGCCCAAGGAGTGCTGTCCGACATTTTCCGTGCTGCAAAGGAATACCGGTAGCCTCCCGATTTCCTCGATAGTGCGGACCTGCTCGGCGCACAGCCACGACCATGCCCCCATTATCCGCCTACCGCGCCCACAAGACTTCTCTCTCTCCACTCCTCTCTCGCTGCCCGTTGACCCCTTCGCACCTCGCCGGTAGCTTCCGCTATCCGCGTCGGGGATGGGTCGGGTCCTCGCGGGCGACCCGGTGCGATTTCAACGCGGACGCGGATAGGAGCGATTGCCAGGCGGTTTCCAGGAGGTGGCCGGATGGATATGACCCTGACGCCGAACGCTGTGCGGATGGTGCAGGGGTTCCTCGACCAGCACGGCGGCACACACGAGGCGGGGCTTAGGGTCTCGGTGATGCCCGGGGGCTGTTCGGGCTTCCAGTACGAGGTCGACATCGACAAGGCCCCGGAGGGCGACGACGAGATCCTTCTGAGGCACGGGCTGCGCATCTTCGTGGACCCCTTCAGCGCACAATATCTCGATGGCATCGAGATCGACTACGTGACCTCGCTCATGGGCTCCGGCTTCTCCTTCAAGAACCCCCAGGCGACCGGAGGGTGCGGCTGCGGCAGCTCCTTCACGGTGTAGTCTATAGTGGTTCCCGTTGGCAGGCTGGCGGTCGGCAGCGGCCGCTAGCATGGAGGTTCTGACCTTTGTGGGCGGGCCCTTCGTTCAGAACACGACGCTCTTCGCCTGCGCGGACGGCGAGACCGCAGTGCTCTTCGACCCCGGCGCCGCGACCCCGTCCGCTCTCGCCGAGGCCAGATCGCGGAGGCTGCGGGTGGCGGCGATCCTCCTCACGCACGCGCACCTGGACCACATCGAGGGGGTGGCGCTCGCGCACCGTGAAACCGGTGCCCCGATTCACCTCCACCCCCTCGACAGACCCATCTACGAGAGTGCCGACGCGCACGCGGCCGCCTGGGGCGTGCCCTTCGACAGACCTCCGCCGCCCGATGCGGCGCTGGTTCCCGGGGCTGGCCTCACCTTCGGGGGTTCCAGCTTCGGTGTGGTCTTCGTTCCTGGGCACTCCCCCGGACATGTCATCTTCCTCTCCCGGTGCGCACCGGTCGCGATCTCGGGCGATCTCGTCTTCCAGGGCTCGATAGGCCGCACGGATCTTCCCGGAGGCGACTTCGACACGCTCATGGAGTCGATCCGCCGCGAGGTGCTGACGCTTCCGCCCGAGACGCGGCTCTACCCCGGCCACGGCCCGGAGACGACGGTTGGGCGCGAGCGGCTCACCAACCCCTTCCTCGCCGAAGCGCGCGGGATCGTGCGTCCGTGAGCGTGGCCTTCGCCGCCTTCGCCTCCGGGTCGGGAACCAACCTGGAGGCGCTGCTGGAGCGCGAGGAGCGGGGCGCGGCCTACCGGATCGCGCTCCTGATCGTGGATCGCGAGTGCGCAGCCGAGGGCCGGATGCAGCGGAGGGGACGGACCGCTGCACGGCTCGACTTCGGGGCCGCGGGCGCGGGTAGAGAGCTCGCCCGGCTGCTCTCCGAACACGGGGTACGCGGCGTCCTCCTCGCCGGATTCCTGAGGCTCGTTCCCTCCGAAGTGTGCCGGGCGTTCGACGGGAGGATCCTGAACATCCACCCGGCGCTGCTTCCTGCCTTTGGGGGAAAGGGGATGTACGGCCGCAACGTGCACGTTGCGGCTCTGGCCTCTGGCGCGAAGATCAGCGGGGTCACTGTGCATCTGGTCAACGAGTGTTACGACGAGGGGCGAATCCTCGCCCAATGGCCGGTTCCGGTCCTGGCCTCGGACACGCCGGATAGCCTGGCGGCGCGCGTCCTAGAGGTCGAGCATCTGCTCTATCCGGCCGCCGCCGACGCGCTGGCGCGAAGTCTCGAGCGCGGCGATGCGCGCCCACCGGCCTTCCGGTGGCCGGGTGGGATCTCCAAGACGGATGGTGCGCTCGGCCAAGCTATCGAAAGTGCCTTCGACGGCGGGGAGGCGTGAACATGGGCCGCAGACGGGCGCTGATCAGCGTCTGGGACAAGTCGGGCGTGGTCGACTTCGCACGCGGCCTGGCCGAGATGGGGTGGGAGCTTCTCTCCACCGGAGGGACGGCCCGAGCACTCCGCGACGGCGGGGTCGATGCGACCGACATCTCGATCGTGACGGGCCATCCAGAGATGATGGAGGGGCGCGTCAAGACGCTGCATCCGGCCGTCCATGCCGGCCTCCTCGCCCGTCGCCGCCATCGAGGCGACATGGAGGCGCTGGCGGGGCAGGGGTACCGGCCGATCGATCTGGTGGCCGTCAACCTCTACCCCTTTCGGGAGACGGTAGCCGCTCCCGACGTCACGATGGCAACCGCGATGGAGCACCTCGACATCGGCGGACCGACGATGATCCGGGCGGCCGCGAAGAACCACTGCGACGTGTGGGCGGTTGTCGACCCCGAGGACTACGGTCGGGTGCTCGAGGCGCTTTGGCGCGAGGGGAGCTCCGCCGACCCCGAGGAGGCACTGGTGCACGGTGACTTGCGGAGGGAGCTAGCCTCCAAGGTCTTTCGCGAGATCTCCCGCTACGACGCGGCCGTATCACGCTACCTGGCCGGAGCGCCCGACGGACTCGCCGACGAGGTGGCGCTCTTCCTGGATCGTCGCGGCGAGGAGCTGCGCTACGGCGAGAATCCCGGCCAACGCGCCGGATTCTACCTCCTGGACGAGCGCACAGAGGGGATCGCAGCACTTGAACAACTGCACGGCAAACAGTTGTCCTACAACAACATACTTGACCTGGACGGCGCGCTGTCCTCGCTGGCGCCATTCGCCTCGACGCCCGATCCGGCAGTGTGCATCGTGAAGCACACCACCCCTTGCGGCCTGGCCGTCAGGGGTAGCTTGGCGGCGGCTTTCGAACGCGCCCGCCTGACCGATCCCGTCTCGGCCTTCGGCGGGGTGGTTGCCACGAATCGCCCGATCGACGAGGAGTGCGCTTCGGCGATCGCTTCGATCTTCCTGGAATGCGTCGTTGCGCCGGGCTATTCCTCGGGCGCGATGGAGCTCCTGACCGCCAGGAAGGGACTCCGCCTTCTCGCATTCCCCGGGGGAGGGGTCGACAGGCAGGGGGGACTGGACTTCCTGGCGCGCGCCGCTGGGGAGGACGGAGCGCTCGGGCTGAGGTCCGTCTACGGCGGCTTTCTTGCGCAGTCGCTCCCGGAACCGCCACAACACCCAGGCGGCGACGCCCAGTGGAGGGTGGTCACCAAACGGAAGCCCTCGCCAACCGAGGCCCATGACCTCTCCTTTGCCTGGGCCGCGGTGGCGGGCGTCAAGTCGAATGCGATCCTGATAGCGCGGGGGCTCGCTACGATCGGAATCGGCACCGGTCAGACTAGTCGGGTAGATTCCTCCAAGCTGGCCGTCCGCAAGGCGGTCGCTGCCGGGCTGGCGGTGAAGGGCTCTGTGCTGGCGTCGGACGCCTTCTTCCCGTTCCGGGATGGGGTGGACGCGGCCGCGGGGGCGGGAGTAGCCGCGATCGTACAGCCCGGTGGCTCAATTCGGGACCAGGAGGTGATAGCCGCCGCCGACGAACACAGGGTCGCCATGGTGATGACAGGGCGGAGGCTCTTCCGGCACTAACAGCCCGTGGACAAGCCTCCCGCGGCAGGAGCAGCGCTGCATCTCCGCTGAACCGCGTTGCTCGGCGGTGCTCCTCGTACGAATACCCCTGCTGTTCGCCCTTCGTCGCGCCTTGCCAGTGGGGCAATGAAGGGTTTACAAAATGTAACCCATGGTTTACAATTTCCTACTCGGGGCTTCGCTCTGCGTAGCTCCTCGGCCAGGTAGCTCTGCTACCAGCCCATGCGGCCCGCAGATGCACCCTGGCGACAGGAGGGGCGCTTCGCCGGTCTCGGTGCTCGTCCGGGGCTGCCGACGGACTGCTAGCTGGCAGTCCCTGGCTAGCAGAAGGGGGGAAACCGGTTAGCTTCCCAGGACGGAGAGCAGGTCATGCGCCCGTAGCTCAGCTGGATAGAGCATCGGCCTTCTAAGCCGAGGGTCCCAGGTTCGAGTCCTGGCGGGCGTGCTCCAAGCGGCATTTGGCCGCGTCGCCGCTACGGTTTAGCTTCCTGGCTTCCCCTCCCGTTCGTAGTGGAAGGGATCGCTGGGGAAGCCGTGTCCACGGTGGGCGTAGCTCAGTCGGTTAGAGCGCCGGATTGTGGTTCCGGAGGTCGCCGGTTCGAATCCGGTCGCCCACCCTGCTACGGGGGCCCTCTGCGCCCCGCCGCCCGGAGGCTGGCGACGTGGGCCTGGACCGTGCGGCCGCAGAACCCCGTGGCAGCGCCCAGCTCGGCGAGCGTGTATCCGAGGCAGCACGTCTTCCGCCTGGCGGCCAGCAGCCACGACAGGACGACGAGCTCTCCGCCCGGCAGGTCCAGCAGCCTGGCGGGGACCAGCGCGTACGAGCAGCCCAGCGGGTTCCGTGGATTCGGGCGGGGGCCTTGCGCGGTTCCCTGGGTCCTGTTGTATTCAGTGTCCTGCCTTGGGGGTTTGATCATTCTCGGTTCCCCTCCTTTGCGGGGATTGTCCAGCCCCTGCGGGGGGTCATGGACGTGGGGGTCTCCGGCGGGTTCTTCCCGCCGGGGGCCTCTTTGCATGTCCCGCCAGCGCGTCTCCGCCGACCCCTGGCGGGGCCGGCGTCGCCTGCGGGAGCGGTCCCGTCCAACCTATTCCGGACGTCGCCGTCCCGCACCTGGTGGAGGCCTCCACGTCTCCGGAGAGCGCTCGGGCCTGGCGGCCTACGGTACAGAATCGTGAACCCTAGGCCCCCGTTCTGCGCTCCGATCCTGCGCGTTCTACGCCTCCGTACGCTCTCCTAGCCTCCCTGCGCTTGCCTGGCTCCGCGGCGCTCCCCACATTGCCAGCGTCACAGGAAGTATTCGACGGAGGCGCTCTTCCGGCGATTCCCGCCGGGCCGCCCGCCGAATACAAGAGCCGGCGCGGGCCGGGCGGCCAGTTCCGCTCGCGCCCAGCCCGGCGAACAGGCGGGGGTTTCGCCTCCGGTGCTTCCTATGACAACGGCCCGGCCTTGGTCTGGTCGGGCTGGCGACAGAGACCCTTCGACGAGAGGAGCGCCGGCGATGCGACCGACCCGAACCCTTCCCCCTGCCCTCTGGCTGGCCGCGCTGGCGGCGCTCCCGCTCTCCGGATGCTTCGACGAGGAGCTCGAGCCTGGCTGGGGCGCGGCCGTCGACGCGCTTGTCGAGGAGGTCGAGGGCGGCATCTGGGCGGAGGGCGGCAACCCGCTGGCCGACGAGGACGACGGGTTCAGTTGCGAACTGGCACAGCAATGCATCGATCAGTGCCTGGACGGCGGCTTCGATGGCTGCAGCTGCACGGAGACGGTCAATGACGACGGGGAGCGCACCGGCTACTGCTGCTGCGTCAACGACACCAGCTGCGACTTCTGCGGTGGCGTGGAAGGCGAGGAAGGCGAGGAGGAGGAGGAAGACGGAGGTCCCGAAGGTGGTCGCTCTCCCTGGCGCGACTGGCTGCGGCCGGCGTGCGACCCACGCATGACGCGCGGCGAGAACGGTGGTTGCGACGTCTCGACGCCGATGGATCCCGACTTTGTGGACTCCCTCGAGTTCGAATGGAAGAGCGATGGGGGGGCCTATTGGTCCGGAGGCCGGGGCCGGTTCGGTTCGAGGTGGAGCGGCAAGGCCACGCAGACCCGCAGAGTCATAGTCACCGTCAGGGGTCCCGGCGGCTGGCAGGGGTTCGAGTCCCGAGCCAAGCCGGCCAATGTCCGGGAGCGCATCTGGGAGATCCCGCCGCAGGCCGCGGCCATCAGTTACACCCGCAAGTTGCCGGACACCGCGTGGGGGGGCTACCACGCGCCCCTGACCGGGGATCCGTTCGTCGGCGAGGGGTCGGGGCCGTGGGGCGGCAGCCACTACGTATCCATGCGGCCGGGGCTGAGCTCCAAGCCGGTTGTAATGCTGCACGACGACCTGATCAGGAACGGCAAGACGCACAAGCTCGTCCACGGCGAATGCGGCGTGGGCGGCGGGAGCTTCGTCAACGTCTACCGCCTCAACGAGGCATGCGGCTGGAAGACCAGGCTGGCCGAGTTCCAAGGGCAGGTCCAGGAGCACGAGTTCAGGCACCACGCGAGCCTCGTGAAGTGCCTCAACACCATCAACTCCTTCGGCGACGGCAGGCTCGACGCGATCGAGAGGATCGTCGGGCCGGATAGGAGCGCCGTCAAAAATGAGGCCAATAAGCTGTGGACCGACCGCCTCCGGAATGCCATCGAAAGGGCCAAGAAGAGCAAGCAGCCGGACGAGAAGTTCAGACAGGCCCTCTGGACCTACACGCGCCCTCGCGGCCCGTGGGTGAAGGGCACCCTGAAGCTGCAGGGCCACAGCGGCACGGACGGATGCCCCAAGTGACTGGGAGAGGAGAAAGACCGATGACGAGGACTGCGACGACTACGATTGCCGCGCTGGCGGCGCTGGCCTGGCTGCCGCCTTCGACGGGCGCGGCCAGCGCACAGGAGACGACCGTCCAGGAGGTGCTCGAGTACCTGCAGCGGGAGGAGCGGGTGAAGGGAGTGTTGGACTACGAACCCGCCGTCTGGATCCTCCGCCAGCTGGACCGGTGGGGCGACTCCCCCTACCCGCGCACGTCGGCCGAGCTCGACGCCTTCGCCGACAGGCTGGCCGCGATGGTGCTCGACACCGCGCTCCCCAGGGACGTCCGGAGCTACGCCAGCTATGCCCTGGCGGTCGCTGCCGACACCGCTGACGACAGGGGAGGCACGCCGTACCCGCGCGCCTTCGACCTGCTGGTCGAGGTGTACGAGGGCGGCTACGGCCATGCGCTGTCCACCATCTGGTGGGCCGATCCTGTGCGCGGCCCGGCCTACGTCCGCGAGCTCTTCGAGCGGAGCGAGCGGCCACCGGTGTGCGATCCGGGGATGTGGCGCGGGACGGCGCCGGAATGCGTGGACGGACCCGACACCTTCCACGATACGCCGTGGTGCCGGGCGGGGGGCGTCCTGTACGATGACGCCTTGCGCGAGGCGCATGCGACGCTCGTCCAGCGCGCCCGCGAGGGGATCGTTGTCACGGTTCCCGAGGGGATGCCGGGGCACGTCCCGGAGCACGTCGAGGAGTACTGGGTGCGCTGCGAGGACAGCGGGTGGGTGTTCTAGGCTCCGGAGCACGTGGACGACTGGCACCGGCGCTGCCGGTTAGGGCGAATTCCCGGCGGATCCGGCGAAATCCGAGGGCCCACAGGGCGACGGAGAGGCCATAGCGCAGCCGCCCG
>CBDBGW010000002.1:0-1657500 GCA_965205315.1 Longimicrobiales bacterium | reverse complement strand
CCGTCTGATCGCCGAGGCCAACCGCCTCAAGGGGTGGGTGGAGCCCTGGAGCGACCTGAGCGCCAAGGCCGCGACGCTCGGAGAGCTGGGCGAGCTCCTGGCCGAAGATCCCGACGCCGAGCTCGCCGCCGAGTGGGAGAGTGAGATATCGGCTCTGCAGGTCGGCTTGTCCCAGCTCGAATTCCGGACGATGCTGGGGGGCGAGGACGACCACCGGGAAGCTATGCTGACGGTGCACCCTGGAGCGGGCGGGCGCGAGTCGCAGGACTGGGCCGAGATGCTGCAGCGCATGTACATGAGGTGGGCCGAGCGGCGCAGCTACGAGATCCGCATCCTCGATATTCAGCGCGCCGACGAGGCGGGGATCAAGAGCGCGACGCTCGAGATCAGGGGCGACTACGCCTACGGATATCTGAGGGCCGAAACGGGTGTTCACAGGCTCGTGCGCATATCGCCATTCGATTCGCAGTCCAGACGCCACACCTCCTTCGCCTCGGTCTTCGTCTACCCGGTTCTGGACGACCAGGTAGAGATCGAGATCGACGAGTCGGATCTCCGCGTCGACACCTTTCGGGCCTCGGGGGCCGGCGGACAGCACGTCAACAAGACGGACTCCGCGATTCGCATCACACACCTGCCCACCGGGGTGGTCGTGTCGTGTCAGCAGGAGCGCTCGCAGCATAAGAACCGCTCGACCGCGATGAAGATGCTGCGCGCGGCGCTCTACCAGCGAGCCAAGGAGGAGAAGGAGCGAGAGAGGCAGGAGCTCGAGTCCTCGAAGGCCGACATCGCCTGGGGAAACCAGATCCGCTCGTACGTCTTCGCTCCCTACACGATGGTCAACGACCACCGCACGGGGGTGAAGAAGGGGGACGCGAGCGCAGTCGTCGATGGGGCGCTGGATCCCTTCATCGAAGCGTATCTGAAGAAGTTCGGGGCGGCCCGTAGTGCCTGACGGCGTCTCCGAGGGCGAGATGCTCTCGCGCATCAGGCAGGTACGCCTGGACAAGCTCGAGGAGCTTAGGGCGCGTGGAGTCGAGCCCTTCGCCTACTCGTACGGCGTCACCCACCATGCGACGCCGGCGGCGGCCGAGTTCGAGGCGCTCGGCGAGGGCCGTGGGGGCGAGGTCGCGGGCCGGTGGGCCGGCAGGATGGTGGCGCTGCGCTCGCACGGTGGCAGCTCCTTCGCCGACCTGGAGGATCACACAGGGCGCCTGCAGGCGCACTTCAGGCGCAATGTCCTCGGCGAGGAGCTCTACTCGCTCCTCCCGCTACTAGACCTTGGGGACTGGATCGGCGTAGAGGGGGCTCTCTTCCGCACCCGCGCCGGAGAGGTGACGATAGGGGCTACGGACCTTGCACTCCTCTGCAAGTCGCTGCGCCCGCTCCCCTTCGGCAAGGTCGCGCAGGACGCCGAGAGCGGCACGGCGGTAACCCACTCGGGGCTCGCCGATCGCGAGGCGCGCTACCGGCAGCGCTACGCCGACCTCGCGGTGCACCCGGAGGGGCGCGAGGTCTTCAGGGCCCGCGCGCGCGTCGTCTCCGCGATCCGCGCCTTCCTCGACGGCCTGGGGTACCTAGAGGTCGAGACGCCGGTGCTGCAGCCTCTCTACGGGGGGGCGACCGCGCGCCCCTTCCAGACCCATCACCATGCGCTCGATCGTACGCTTTACCTGCGCATCGCCGACGAACTGTACCTGAAGCGGCTCATCGTAGGCGGGATGCATCGAGTCTACGAGATAGCGAAGGACTTTAGGAACGAGGGCATCGACCGCTACCACAACCCCGAATTCACGATGCTCGAATGCTACCAGGCGTTCGCGGACTACGAGGCGATGATGGGCCTCGTGGAGCAGCTGGTCCTGGAGGCGGCGACGGCCGCCGGATGCGGGGAGGAGCTCTCCTACCAGGGCTCTCGCGTTCACCTCGCGACGCCCTTTCAGCGGATCTCCTTCGTAGGGAGCCTGGCCGAAGCGATCGGAGCGGACCCGATGACCGCGCCGCTCTCGGATCTCAGGGCCAGTGCCGAGGCGCTCGGCGCGAGAGGCCTTGCAGCTGCCGATCGGGGCAAGCTCCTCGACAAGCTCTTCGGCCTGGCTGTGCAGCCCGCTCTCGTCCAACCCACCTTTGTGGTGAACTACCCCGCCTTGCTGAGCCCACTGGCCAAGGAAAAGAGGGGTGCTCCTGGGATTACCGAGCGATTCGAGCTCTTTGCCGCGGGCCAGGAGATCGCTAACGCCTTCAGCGAGCAGAACAATCCCGTGGCTCAGCGTACCGCCCTGGAGGAGCAGGCGGCGCTCCGTGCCGCCGGGGACTTGGAGGCGCACGCCGTGGACGAAGACTACCTGATGGCGCTGGAGTACGGCCTGCCGCCGACCGGGGGCGTGGGGATCGGCATCGACCGGTTGGTCATGCTGCTCACCGACCAGCCCTCGATCCGGGACGTGATCATCTTCCCGACGCTCCGGTCGCCATGAGCGGGGGCGCGGCAGTGGAAGGGACTTCGCTGAGACACCGTCTGCGTCTCTCGTGGTTCCTGGCGCGTCGCTACCTGCGGGGCGGGCGGGCCACCTCTGGACGACGGTCGCGGTTCCTGACCTTCATCACCTGGATCGCCGTCGGGGGAGTGACGGTGGGGGTGACCGCCCTGATCGTGGTGATCGGGGTGATGACCGGGATGCAGACCGAGCTGCGCTCCAGAATCCTGGGATTGACGCCGCACTTCATGGTGCGTCAGTCGGGTCTCTCGCTCCGGCTGCAGGACTGGAGAGAGGTGGCAGAGCGGGCGAGCGCAGTCGACGGAGTGGATGCGACGGCACCGGTGGTGTACACGAAGGTGGCAATCGTCCTACGGGAGGACTATGCGGAGGTCCTGAATCTCTTCGGCTTCGCTCTGGACCCGGATGCGCCGCCCGTAACCGCCACCGAGGATAGTCTCCGCTCGGGTAGGCTCCCTCGGGAGAGCGCACCGGGCGAGTTGCCGCCGATTGTACTTGGTACCGGTCTCGCGACCCGCATGGGCGCCTTCGTCGGCGACACGGTGAGGGTCGTCGCCCTCGAGAACCTCAGGGTCAGCCCCAACGGAGACATCGTGCCGGTTGCCGAGGACTGGGTGGTGGCGGGCGTCTTCGCGACTGGGATGCACCTGTACGACCTCGAGAACGGATACACCGCCATCGCCAATGTGCAGAGACTGCTGGGGCTGGAGGAGGGCACGGCGTCGTCGCTGTGGGGTCGCGTGGCCGATCCGTGGCAGGCCGCGGATGTCGCCGACTCGGTGCGCTCGGCGCTCGGAGGCTGGCCGTACTTCGTGGACCCCTGGACCGAGAGCAATCGCCAGTTCTTCGCCGCCCTCAAGCTCGAGAAGCTCGCGATGGGCGTGATCGTGTCGCTGATCGTGCTGGTGGCCTCCTTCAACATTGTGACCACGCTGGTGATGGTGGTGGCCAACCGGAGGCGGGAGATCGGCATTCTCAAGGCGATGGGACTCACGCCTAGAGATACACTCGTCGTCTTCGTGCTGCAGGGCCTCTGGATTGGGGTGGTGGGCACCACCGCTGGTCTAGCGCTGGGGCTAATCCTGGCAGTGCTCATCGAGCGCTACGGACTCATTCCGATTCCGCCGGACATCTACCTCGTGGACCGCCTGCCGGTCCTGATCTCGGGGTGGGACATCCTCTGGATCACATCGGTGAGCCTGCTCATTTCGCTCCTGGCCACGATCTACCCGGCCCGCCGGGCATCTCGCCTCGAGCCGATTGCGGCGATTCGCAGGTAGCGGCGATGAGTGGGGCGGAAGACACCGGGTCCGCGATGCCAGGGAAGGAGCGCGCAGGTGGCGACCGGGCTGGCGACTCGCCGATCGTAGCCCGCGCCCTAGTCCGGAGCTACCCGAATGCGGCTGGACCTCCGCTCCAGGTGCTCCGGGGTCTCAACCTCGAGGTGCGTAGCGGAGAGGCGGTTGCTATCGTAGGGGCCAGCGGGTCGGGCAAGTCGACGCTCCTGCACCTTCTCGGGGCGCTCGACCGGCCGACGTCGGGCACGGTGCTGATCGGTGGCAGCGACGTATCCGGCCTCTTGGACGACGAGGCGGCCGCTCTACGCACGCGCAGAATCGGCTTCGTCTTCCAATTTCATCACCTGCTCGGCGACTTCACGGCCCTTGAGAACGCGATGATTCCAGCGATGATCAACTCCAGAGACCGCAGCGCCGCGCGGGAGCGTGCCTCGACGCTGCTCGAGGCGGTGGGTCTCGGAGGCCGCTTCGACCACCGGCCCGGCCAGCTCTCGGGGGGCGAGCAGCAGCGGGTCGCAGTGGCGCGTGCCCTGGTGAACGAGCCGCCCGTTGTCCTCGCCGACGAGCCGACCGGAGATCTTGACACAGCCACCAGCAGAGAGGTGCAGGACCTGCTCTTCCGCATGCGCGAGAGGAGCGGAGTTGCGCTCATCGTCGCCACGCACAACCGCGAGCTGGCCGATCGCGCCGACAGGGTCCTCCGGCTCCGGGAGGGAGTTCTGGAAGATGTCCCAGGCTGATCGAAGCTGCGACAGCACCGACTGCGGGAACAGGGCCAGTGTACACCTCACCCAGGTAGTGGACAACCAGGCGTCGACGCAGTACCTGTGCAAGACGTGCGCCGAAGCCAAGGGTGTGGGTCCGCTCCTCGCACCCGAAAAGGCGGTAGTGGACCTGGTCTCCCATGTCGTCGACGGGGCTGGTCGGCAAGAGGGGGGGGCGTGCGACTTCTGTGGCCAGACGACCGCGGACTTCAAGGAGAGCGGGCGCATGGGGTGCCCCGAGTGCTACACCTCCTTCGAGACGCTCTCCAGGCGGCTGCTGAGACGAATCCACGGGTCATCCGAGCACATTGGGAAGGTGTACGTGCCACCCGATCCCGAGGGTTTCGTCTCCGGACGGCAGATGGCCGACCTGGGGCGTCGGCTCGAGCGGGCGATCGAGGCCGAGGACTTCGAGCGGGCTGCGGTGCTGCGCGACCAGCTCCGCGGCCTCGACGCTGCGAGGTCGATGTGACGGACCCCGATCCGGTCGGCGGCCTGGGGCTCAGGTGGCTGGAAGCCGACGGCCCCGACGCCGACATCGTCCTCTCGACGCGGGTGCGGCTTGCGCGCAACCTCCAGGGGCACCGCTTCGCATCGCGCACCGACACGGACGAGCGCAGGAGAATCTGCGACCAGGTGGCCCGACTGGTCGACAGCTCGTCGCTCCCCGGGGGTGCGAGGTTCCTGACCATGGAGGGGCTCGAAGCGCATTCGCGGCGCATCCTGCTGGAGCGGCGGCTGGTCTCGCACGACCTGGTGGGACGGGTCGACGGCGCGGAACCCGGGGGCGCCGCACTGCTGGCGTGGGCTGACGCGCCGGTGAGCACGATGGTCAACGAGGAGGACCATCTCCGCCTGCAGTGCCTCGTCTCCGGGCTCAGCGCGGTCGATGCGTGGAGTCTCGTCGACCGCCTTGACGTCGGTCTCGGAAGCGAGCTCCCGCTGGCCTTCCACCACGACTTCGGGTACCTGACATCCTGCCCCACCAACGCTGGGACAGGCCTCCGGGCCTCTGCGCTGGTGCATCTGCCAGCGCTAGTGCTCACCAAGGAGATCGGCCGCGTGCTGGAGGGTCTGGACCGGCTGGGGCTGACCCACAGGGGCGTGGAGGGAGAGGGATCGCGTTTCACCGGGAACTTCTTCCAGCTCTCCAACCAAACGACGCTGGGCAGGAGCGAGGAGGATCTGATCGAGCACTTCGGCCGCACCGTGGACAGTGTGGTGGAGAAGGAGCGCGAGGCGCGGCAGGTCCTGTTGAACGCGGGACCGAGGATGGAGGATCTGATCTGGCGGGCCTACGGACTGCTGCGCCACGCGCGGCTGCTGGGCTACAGGGACCTCTCGGAGCTCCTCTCCGGCGTGCGCCTAGGGGTGTCGCTGGGAGTTCTGAGGGCTCCCGCCATTGGCTCGCTCAATCGCATGATGGTCTTCGCCCAGGCTGCGCACCTGGACGAGGCGGCGGGACGTGCCCTCTCGGCCGAGGAGCGGCGGTGCCACCGGGCCGAATACGTGCGCGCTGCGCTGCGAGACCCGGGGGAGGCGTCCACTTCCGATGCCGCCCTGTGAAGGCGATCTTGTTAGTGGGCGGGAGCTTGCAACCGCGACGATCTGGCCGCGGAGGAGTGCGACGAGGATGAACTACAACACCGAGCGGGTCCGCAAGGTGCTCTCGATGGCCCGTCAGGAGGCGATTCGCCTTCAGCACGACTACGTCGGGCCGGAGCACATCCTGCTTGGCCTAATCGCCGAGGGCGGGGGCGTGGCGGCGAGGGTCCTCGCGAAGATGGACGTGGAGCTGGAAGGCGTCCATCAGCGCGTCGAGGAATCGGTCCGGCAGGGGAAGGCGGCCGTGGCGGACCTGGGCGAACTGCCCTATACCTCGTCGGCCAAGAAGGTCCTCGAATTCGCGCTGGCCGAAGCCCGAGAGCTCGAGCACACCTACATGGGCACTGAACACCTCCTACTGGGGTTGCTGCGGGAGAGCCAGGGAATTGCGGCCAAGGTGCTGAACTCGCTCGGGGTCACGATCGACGAAGCTCGCTCCGAGACCCGGAAGGTGCTGGATGCGCACGGGGAATCGACTGCGTCCGCAAGTGTAGGCAGCCCCGGCGGCGACATCTCCGCCTCGGCGTCGGTGCCTGCGTCGCCGATGGGGAAGCGCAAGTCCAAGACCCCGGCTCTCGACCACTTCTGCCGCGACCTCACCGCACTGGCGCGCGAGGGCGAGCTGGACCCCACGATAGGCAGGGAGGAGGAGATCGAGCGCATCGTCGAGATCCTCTGTCGCCGCCGCAAGAACAATCCGGTGCTGATCGGCGAGCCCGGGGTCGGGAAGACGGCCATAGTCGAGGGAATTGCCCAGCTGATCGCGAAAGGCGAAGCGACAGAGAGCCTCGCCGACCATCGCGTCCTCGCTCTCGACATGGCTGCCGTCATCGCCGGCACCAAGTACCGTGGGCAGTTCGAGGAGCGCCTCAAGGCGGTCATGAACGAGATCTCCCGAAACCGCAACGTCGTGCTCTTCGTCGACGAAATGCACACGCTGGTTGGCGCAGGGGCTGCCGAGGGTGCGATCGACGCGTCGAACATGCTGAAGCCCGCGCTGGCCAGCGGGGAGGTCCAGTGCATAGGGGCGTCCACACTGAACGAGTACAGGAAGTATGTGGAGAGGGACGGCGCGCTCGAGCGACGCTTTCAGCCGGTCGTCGTCGAACCTCCCACCGTGGACGAGACGGTCGAGATTCTCGCGGGCCTGCGCGGACACTACGAGGACCACCACAAGGTTTCGATCCCGGACGAGGCGCTCGTGCGCGCCTCCCACCTAGCCGATCGGTACATCGCCGACCGCTTCCTGCCCGACAAGGCCATCGACGTGATCGACGAGGCAGCGGCCCGCGCGAGGATCGCGGGCAACGCCGCGCCGCTCGAGGTGGAGGAGCTCAAGGACGAGCTGTCGCGCGTGACACAGGAGAAGAGAGGGGCCATTCGCGAGCAGGACTTCGAGCGCGCGGCAGAGCTGCGCGACGAGGAGCGGGCGCTGCGCGCGCGGATCAGGGAGCAGCGGGAGGCCTGGGCGCGAGAGAGACAGCGGCACCGCCCCGTGATCACCGTCGACAACATCGCGTTCATCGTGAGCCGGATGACGGGGGTTCCGGTAACCCGGATTCGCCAGGCCGAGAGCGAACGCCTGGTCAGGATGGAGGAGGCCCTTGCCAAGCGCGTCGTGGGGCAGGACGAGGCGATTCAGGCCGTCTCGCGGGCGATCCGCCGGAGCCGCGCGGGGCTCAAGGACCCTAGGCGTCCAATCGGCTCCTTCATCTTCTCGGGACCGACGGGGGTAGGCAAGACGGAGCTCGCCCTCGCCCTGGCCGACTTCCTCTTCTCGGGTCGCGACTCGCTGGTGCGCGTCGATATGAGCGAGTACATGCAGAGCTTCGCGGTGTCCAGGTTGATCGGGGCACCTCCGGGCTACGTCGGCTACCAGGACTCGGGCGTCCTCACCAAGGCGGTGCGCAGGCGGCCGTACTCGGTGGTACTCCTCGACGAGATCGAGAAGGCACATCCCGACGTCTTCAACGTCCTCCTGCAGGTCCTCGACGAGGGGCGGCTCACCGACAGCCACGGGCGGGTGGTGGACTTTCGCAGCGCCGTGCTCATCATGACGTCGAACCTCGGGGCGCGGAGCATCGCCCGGGGTGGGCTGGGCTTCCAGCGCTCCGACTCCGCGTCGAGCGACGAGACGGTGCGCGCAAAGGTGGGAGAGGCGATCGATCGCACCTTCACACCCGAGTTCCTGAATCGAGTTGACCACACGATCGTCTTCCGCTCCCTAGTGCCGGAGGACACCGCCCGCATAGTGCGCATCCTGATCGACGAGCTGGGGGAGCGCCTGGCGGCCGACGGGAGGTCGCTGCGACTGGACGAGGCCGCGGTGAAGTTCCTGGCGGATCGGGGGTACAGCGACCAGTACGGCGCCCGACCGCTCAAGGGGGCAATCCGGCGATTCCTCGAGGAGCCGCTCTCGGAGCTGATCCTGGCCGGAGACCTCGACGAGGAGGGGGAGATAGAGGTTGGCGTGGGAGAGGGCGGGGAGTCGCTCCAGATCAGATCGTGCTCACCCAGCGCGGCCTGATGCGCAGCTCGTCGCAGAGGGCGGGAGCTCGGGCCTGGTGGGTCCTGGCGATTGCCTCAGTCGTCCTGTACGACGGCCCCGTCGCCGGCCAGACCGCCGCCGGCCTAGTGCGGCTGGACTCCATAGAGGTGCGTGGCATCGAGCGCCGGACGGCCGGAGAGGTGGTGGGGGCGGCGGGGATCCAGACCGGCGTACTGCAGGGCTGGCTCGACGTGAACCGGGCGCTCAAGAACCTGTGGGCGACGGGGCTCTACCAGAACGCCGTCGCCAGACTGGACACAACGTCGGTGGCTGGCAGGAACATCCTCGTCCTGGAGGTGGAGGAGCTGCCGGTCACCCGCCTGGTGCGCATCGCCGGGCTGCGGTCGATCTCGGACGACGACGTGCTGGCGGAGTCGGGGCTGGGAGAGGGCGTCCCCCTCTCTCGCAACGCCCTCGCGAGGGCCAAGGTGTATGTGCGCGAGGAGCTCCGACGCCGCGGCGTGCCGTACGTGCGCATTGACGAGCGCATACGCCCGGTCCCCGGCGACGACGGCCGCGTGGACGTGGTGCTCGAGATCGAGGAGGGGCAGCGGGTGACTGTCGCACGGTTGGCCTTCACGGGGAACGAGCACTTCTCCGACGCCGAACTCCAGGGTGCGATGAACACCAAGCCGGAGGGGTTCTTCTGGTTCCGCTCCGGCAACTACGACGACATCGACTTCGGGCTTGACCTCGTGGAGTCGCTCCCCGACCACTATTTCCGCGCCGGATTCCTGGACTTCGAGGTCGTGGGCGACACGCTCGTCATCGATCCCGAGACCGGAAAGGCGCGTATCGAGGTGGAGGTGTCGGAGGGGCCGCAGTACCGGCTCGCCGAGCTAGAGATCGAGGGGAATAACGAGTTCGACGATGAACGCCTACGCCGGTTCTTCGACGACGACGAGGGCGGAATCCTCTCGATGCTCGGCCTTCAGCAGGGTCGCGAGCAGGGCGACGGCCGCATCTTCGATGTGCTCGCCTTCGAGGCCGCCGCCGCCGAGGTGCAGCAGCTCTACCTCGACGCCGGCTACCTCTTCGCGCAGGTGCAGCCCTACTGGGAGCGGACGGACGACGGCGGGGCGACCGTGCGTGCAACCTGGGCGATACGGGAGGGCGATCAGGCCTTCGTGAACCGGATCGTGGTCTCCGGCAACAGCTTCACCTACGACCGGGTGATTCGCGAGAAGATCTTCCTGCTCCCCGGCGATGTCTACAGCCAGTCCCGCGTCCTTCAGTCGTACCAGAACATCCAGTCGCTGGGCTTCTTCGAGACTCCGCTGCCGCTTCCTGACATCCGCGCGACCGAGACCGGCGACGTGGACATCGTCTTCAATGTGGAGGAGAAACAGACCGGGTCCGTCAGCTTCGGCACGGCAGTCGGCGGAGGCGTCGGCCTCTCGGGTTTCCTCGGCTACGACCAGCCGAACCTCTTCGGCCAGGCCAAGGCCGGGAGCGTGCGCTGGGACTTCGGACGGTACATCAACAGCTTCACCCTCAACTTCACCGACCCGGCCCTCCTGCAGTCCACCGTGAGCGGCTCCATCTCACTCTTCAACTCTACCGACCGGCTGTACCAGTTCGCCACCGGGCGCCGCCAGCGGGCGGGATTCACCACCCGCTTTGGGGTGCCCATTCCCGGTTCGCTGCAGACCCGTCTCTTCTTCGGGTACTCTCTGGCGCGCACCGAGTACGAGGCCTTTAGCACCGCGACCGACCTGTCGCTCTTCGGGCTTCCCACAGGCGTGCTGAGCTCCTTCTCGCTCGGTGTAACCAGACAGACGCTAAACCACCCCCTGTTCCCAACTTCCGGGTCCATGCAGAGCTGGAACACCGAGCTTAACGGGGGCATCCTCGGAGGTGCTGGCGACTTCGTCAAGCACACCGGCACGGCGAGCTGGGTAGTGCCGATCGGAGGGCTGGGCGAGGCTGGGGCTGGCGGCGTCCAGCTGGCGATGGGCGTCAGGATCAGGGCGGGGATGGTCTTCGGAGATGCCTCCGGGTTCCCCTTCGAGTCCTTCTGGTTGGGGGGCGTGCAGTTCGGGGAGCCGCTCAGGGGCTACGACGAGACTACCATCACGCCGCGCGGTTACTTCCCGGAGGGGATCGCGAGCGGCATCTCGCAGGTCGAGCGTCTTGGCGACGCCTTCCTCGCCGCCACGGCCGAGTACAAGGCGATAGTCAACTCCAACCTGGGTCTGTCGCTATTCTTCGACGCTGGCAACCTATGGCGCCACCCCGGCGATATCGACGTCTCGAGGCTGTACCGCGGCGCGGGCTTCGGGATCCAGCTCGTGACTCCTTTCGGTCCGATCGGGCTGGACTACGCGTACGGATTCGACAAGCCCGTGCCAGGGTGGCAGCTTCACTTCAAGATGGGCCCGAACTTCTAGCTGGAGGGATCAAGAGCATGAGACTATTCCGACTGGCTGCGGCGTCCGCCGCGTGCCTCTTGTGCGGTGCCGCGCCGCTGCTGGCCCAGAGCGAGAAGGTTGCGTACATAAACAGCGATGCGATTCTGCTCGAGTATGGGCCAGCGCAGGACGCCCAGAGGAGCCTGCAGGCGACGCTGGCCGGGTACGAAGCCGAGATCGGCCAGCTCGAAGCCGACTACCAGGGGGCGGTAGGCGAGTACCAGCAGCAGCAGATGACGATGAACCCCGAGGCCAGGGCCGCGCGCGAGCAGGAGCTGGGCGAGAGACTGCAGAATCTCGAGGCCAGGAGACAGGAGCTGAACGAGCAGGCACTGCAGCGCCAAGGGGAGGTCTTCCAGCCGATCATGGAGGAGATCCGCGCCGTCCTGGAGGCGATCCGGGTGGAGGGCGGCTACGCGCTGATTCTGGACACGGCGTCGCGGGCGATCCTGGTCGCCGATCCAGCGCTTGACCTGACTGAGCAGGTTCTCGCTCGCCTCAATTCCAGGAGCGAGCCAGAAGCGGACGGATGAGGACGGGCCAGGGGAGGGATCACCGCCCGCACCTTACCGTGAGGGCGGCGGCCAAGGCCACCGGTGGCAGGAGCGAGGGCGATGGGAACGCTACCTTCTCTCGCGTCGCGCCGTTGCACGCGGCCGAGAACGGCGATCTCGCATTCCTGGCACACCGTCGCTACGCGTCCCAGCTGGCGGGGTGCCGCGGTTCCGCCCTCCTCGTCTCCGAGTCCCTGAGCCGGTGGAGCGGAGGGCCCGGGAGCCGGATAATCGTGGACGACCCCTACGCCGCCCTCCTCACGCTGCTGCCGCTCCTGGAGCCAGCCTCCATCGATCCCGTCGCGACCGTGCACTCCAAGGCGGTCGTCGATCCGCTGGCGACGCTGGGGCCGGATGTCGCAGTCGGTCCGCACACGGCGATTGAGTCCGGTGCGGAGCTGGGGGAGGGGGTCAGGGTAGGCGCAAACTGCGTGATCGGCGAGGGCGCAGTGGTCGGCCCGCACTCCGTACTTCATCACAACGTGACCCTCTATGCGGGGGTCGTCCTCGGTGCGCGCGTCGTCGTGCACTCCGGTGCGCGCGTCGGGGTGGACGGTTTCGGCTACGTGGCGCGGGAGGGGGGACCTGTCAAGATTCCTCAGGTGGGAGAGTGCGTGGTCGAGGACGACGTGGAGATCGGCGCGAACTGCACGATCGACCGGGGGTCCATCGGGCGCACGGTGGTCGGTGCGAGGTCGAAGCTGGACAACCTTGTCCACATCGCCCACAACGTCTCGGTGGGGCCGGGGTCGATGCTTGCTGCGCAGGTTGGCGTCGCCGGCTCGGTTCGGGTCGGCAACGGTGTGTTGATGGGGGGGCAGGCCGGGATCTCGGGACACATCGCGATCGGCGACGAGGCCCGAATCGCCGCGCAGGCGGGGGTCATCGGCGATGTCGCCCCCGGCCAGACCGTCTCCGGCTACCCGGCAAGGGATCACCGCAGCTTTCTCCGTGCGATGGCACACCTCCTGCGGCTCTCGACCTTCATCAGGCGCTTGGAACGCCTTGAGCGGCTAGACGACAGGCGGGGGGCGAGATGACGCAGCCGCGCCTGCAGCAGACCGTGACCGAGGAGGTCAGCTTCGAGGGCGTCGGCATCCACACCGGAGAGTCGGCGACGCTGACCGTGCGGCCCGCAGCCCCCGGTACGGGGATCGTCTTCGTCCGCAGCGACTCGCCAGCCGGGCGACGCATTCCCGCCCGCCTGGAGCACGTCTCGGGGACCGAGCTCGGAACCACGCTTGCCGCCGACGGGGTGAAGGTGCTGACCGTCGAGCATATCCTCGCAGCTCTCTACGCCTGCGAGATCGACAACGCCCGGATCGAGCTGCATGGGCGGGAGGTGCCGATCCTCGACGGCAGCTTCGAGCCGTACGTGCGCGCTCTCGACCGGATCGGTCTCGAACGCCAGGAGGAAAGCGTTGAGATCGTCGAGGTGGTCGAGGCATTCGGGGAAGACGGGGTGGGAGAGTCCTCCTACACGGTGCTGCCAGCCGAGGCGTTCCTGGTGTCGGCAACGATAGAGTTCGCCCATCCCGCCATCGGCCGTCAGCACGGTGGCTTCGCCATCGAGGATGGGGGCTTTCGCCAGGACATTGCATCGGCCCGGACCTTCGGCTTTCGCAACGACGTCGATGCGCTCCGAGAGCGCGGCTTCGCGAGGGGGGCGTCGCTCGAGAACTCGGTCGTGCTGGGTTCCGGGGAGGTGGTTGGGGGCAGCCTGCGCTACCCGGACGAATTTCTGCGCCACAAGGTCGGCGACCTGGTGGGAGACCTCTCGCTGATCGGGGCTAGGCTACGCGGTCACATCGTCGCCGAGCGGCCCAGCCACGCGGGCAACATCGCGCTGGCCCGCGCCATTCGGGAGCGGCACGACCGGCACCGACACGCCCGCCGCCTTGACATCGCGGAGATACTGGATGCCCTCCCGCATCGCTACCCGCTGCTCCTGGTGGACCGGATCGTCGACTTCGAGCCAAGCAAGCGGATCGTGGGGCTCAAGAACGTGACGATCAACGAGCCCTTCTTCCGAGGCCACTTTCCGGGGCACCCGATCATGCCGGGTGTTCTGGTCGTGGAGGCGATGGGGCAGGTTGGCGGGCTGCTCCTCATGGACGCTGTCGAGAATCCGAAGGACAAGGTGGTCTACTTCATGGCGCTGAGGAGCGTGAAGTGGCGCAGACCGGTCACTCCGGGAGACCAGATCCTCTTCGAGGTCGAGATGGTCAGCTTTCGGCGGGGCGTCTGCAAGATGCGGGGCAGGGGCACCGTGGAGGGCAGGGTGGTCGCCGAAGCCGAGATGATGGCCAGAGTGATGGACCGATGAGCGCGGTCTCGACTGGCGGCGAGGCCGGGGTGCGGGTACACGAGACCGCATCGGTCGACGCGGACGCCGAGCTGGGGCCCGGCGTCGATGTGGGGCCATACGCGATTGTGGGCCCCGGGGTTTCGATCGGCGCGAAGACGCGCATCGGCCCCAGGGTCCTGATCGAGAGGGACACGACCATCGGTAGCGACTGCTGGATTGCCAATGGGGCGGTCCTGGGAACTGATCCGCAGGACCTGAAGTACCGGGGCGAGGAGACGCACCTGGATGTCGGGGATCGCACGGTGATTCGGGAGTTCGCGACGCTGAACCGCGGCACCGCGGCTGCCGGGCGCACCCGGGTCGGGTCGGACTGCCTGCTCATGGCGTACTCCCATGTCGCGCACGACTGCGACCTGGGCGGCCATGTCATAGTATCCAATGCGGTGAACATGGGGGGGCACGTCGTCATCGAGGACTGGGCGATCGTCGGCGGCCTGGTCGCCATCCACCAGTTCGTGCGGATCGGCACGCACGCCTTCGTGGGCGGTGGCTGCGCGCTCCGCCAGGACGTCCCCCCGTACTGTCGGGTCTCCGGCCACCCTGCTCCCAGGCTCTTCGGACTCAACACGGTGGGGCTGGAGCGGCGCGGATTCTCGCCCGAGGTGCGCCGTCGCCTAAAGCGCGCCTACCGCACGCTCTTCAACACCGGGCAGACCGTGACGCAGGCAATCGCGAACGCCGAGGCAGACGAAGCGGTCCGATGCCGGGAGGTCGCCTACCTGCTCCAGTTCATCCGAGACAGCGAGCGTGGCATCTCGTCCTGACAGCGTCGCCCCGGCGAACGGACCGGCAATTGGGGTGGTTGGCGTGGGCACCCTGGGGAGGCACCACGCACGGGCGGCGCGCGATCTGGACGGTGCCGCCTGCAGCGGGGTCTTCGATTCCGACGCGCTGCGTTGCCAAGAGGTGGGGAGACGGCTGGGCGTCCCCGCCCGGTCATCTCTGGAGGAGCTCCTGGCGGCCAGCGACGGCGTTGTGGTCGCTGTTCCAACGGGTGCGCACGAGAGAGTCGCTAGGACGGCGATCGGTGCGGGAAGGCATGTCCTGGTCGAGAAGCCGATAGCTCCGGACGTGGAGGCCGCCGACCGGATTATCGCCGAGGCCGACGCCGCGGGAGTCGTCCTCCAGGTGGGACACAGCGAGCGCTACAATCGGGCGATCCGGGCGGCCAAACCCTACCTGGAGCGCCCGCTCTTCGTCGAGTCCCACCGACTGGCCCCCTTCGCCCCCCGTTCGCTCGACGTGCCAGTCGTCCTGGATCTGATGATCCACGATGTGGACCTTCTCTGCGCACTGGTGGAGGCACCGGTCAGCTCGGTGGCTGCGGTAGGGGTGGCGGTCCTGACCGGGCAGGTCGACATCGCCAACGCCCGCCTGGAGATCGAAGGCGGAGCGGTGGCGAATCTGACTGCCAGCCGGGTCTCGATGTCGCGCGTCCGCAAGCTCCGCATCTGGCAGCGCTCCGGCTACCTGTCGCTGGACCTGGCGGAGGGCGGAGGCGAGTTCCTGCGCCTCAGGGATGGCGTGTCGCTCCCCGCCGCTCCCCCCCAGGACGACGGTGCCGGGGTCGAGGGGCTACCTTCGGTAGTGGAGCGGATCCCGATCTCGGGCTCGGGGGAAGAACCACTGGCTGCGCAGCTGGAGTCCTTCCGTCGGGCAATGCTGGGGGAGGCGCTCCCCCCGGTGACGGGCCCGGACGGCCGGCGGGCGCTTCGGCTTTCCCTCGCAATTCAGGAGAGGATCGAGGAGCATGTCGCTCATTCGGGTCAGGCGTAGGCGCAAGCGCGAGTGGATCGACGCCAAGAAGGGGAAGTCGCCCACGGCGCTCGTCGCGCTCCTTGCGGCGGTGCTGGTGATAATCTGGGTGCTCGGGCGCGCATTCTAGCAGCTCGTGGACAGCCCTCCCACGGCATTCGGGTGGCGCCGCAATGCGCATCCGAGGGTGCTGGTTCTGGCTGGCGAGCCATCCGGGGACAGACACGGAGCACAGGTCGTGCGGGCAATCCTGCGACGATGGCCCGACGCCGAGCTCGTCGGTCTCGGGGGAAAGGCGATGGAGGGGGAGGGGATGCGCCTGATCATCTCGGTGGAGGACCTTGCGGTCATGGGATTCGCGGAGGTGGTCCCCCGTCTCCGGTTCTTCCGGCGGCTTGAGCGGCGGGTGGCTGGAATGCTGGTCGAGGAACCCCCGGACGTCGTGCTCCCGATCGGCTTCCCTGGGCTGAACCTGAGGATCGCCCGGCGAGCCTCGCGGCTCGCCGTCCCGGTGGTCTACTACATCGGACCCCAAGTCTGGGCGTGGCGGCCCTCCCGTGCCAGGCGGTTGTCGAGGTACGCCGAGAGCATCGCGCTGATTCTGCCATTCGAGGCCGGCCACTACCCGAAGCGACCGGATGGGCGAGGCGCAAGGATCGAGTTCGTGGGACACCCCCTCCTCGAAGATGACTCCCGACCCGACCCCTCAGGACTCGCCGCACAGCTCGGGATCGCGCCCGGCACCGCCGTCCTCGCCCTGCTCCCGGGATCACGGCGCCAGGAGCTTCGGCGCCACGCCGCGCTCTTCCGCGAGAGCGCGCACGAGCTTCAGAACCGAATTCCGGGCCTCGTCGTAGTGGTCAGTCGAGTTGCCTCGCTCTCCGCATCGGCCTACGAAGGCCTCCCCTTTCCCCACGCGGACGACACCGCTTCGCTGATGGCGCTCGCCACGGCGGGGCTGGTCAAGTCCGGGACGTGCACGCTGGAGGCCGCGCTCGCAGGAATGCCATTCGCCGTCGCGTACGTTGCGCACCCAGCGACCTTCGCGCTCGCCCGCCGGCTGGTGCGCGTCCCCCACCTGGCGCTCGCCAATCTGGTCGCCGGGCGCCGCGTCGTGCCTGAGTTCCTTCAGCGCGAGGCGACTCCGGAGGCTGTAGCCGACGCCCTCGAGCCGCTCCTCGACCCGTCGTCCGAGGTCCGCGGGCAGATGGTCGCCGACCTCGCCGCTATTCGCGCCGAGCTAGGGCCCCCTGGGGCAGCCGCGCGGGTGGCGGAGATGGTCGGGGATGCGCTGGCCGGCGGCTGGCAGTCCGTGGACCGCCTCACTGGCAAGGCGCGACGAAGCGGTCCAGCGGAGATGCAGCGCTGCTCGAATGCCGTGGGAGGATTGTCTACACGCTGCTATGCAACGGCCCGCACTCCCTAGTCTGCCGGTGCGCCGCCTCCACGACTTCGCGCGGGACTTCTGGCAGGGAGAGCTGCGGGGCCACGGGGCGGTGCTTCTGGGCACGGCTCTCCGCCCGGCGGAGGCCGCCTTTCGGCTCGCGGCCCGGACACGAAGCGCTTGGCACAGTCGCCTTCGGTGGGACGCCCCTCCGATTCCCGTCGTCTCGGTCGGCAACCTCGTCGTGGGCGGCACCGGCAAGACGCCGGTCGTGCGCTGGCTGGCGGGGTGGCTCTTGAAGCGAGGCCTGGAGGTGGCGGTTGTACAGCGTGGCTATGGTCGCGACGAAGCGCTGCTGCACCGCCGGTGGCTTGGGCCTGAGGCGGTGTTCGTCGACGCCGACCGCCGCCGTGCGGTCGATATGGCGGCGAGCCGAGGGCATAGCGTGGCGATCCTCGACGACGGCTTCCAGCATCGGTGGCGCGCCCACGCTCTGAGCGTCCTGCTGTTTGCGGCCGAGGACCCGGAGCGAGTGCGCCTTCTGCCCAGGGGACCGTATCGGGAGCCCCTCTCGGCGGCGCGGCGGGCCACCCATGTGCTGGTTACGCGCCGGACGGCCCCCGAGCCTCGATCCGACCGTTGGCGCGAGCGGATCGCCGGGGTCGCCCCGGCCACGAGCCCCGCCGTGGTGAGACTCCGAATGCGCGGCTGGCGAGATATGGCGGGGAGGCCCGCTTCGTCACCCGGCGGCGATGTGCTTGCCGCCTGTGGGGTTGCGCGTCCACGAGCATTCGCCGAGGGGTTGGCGAGGCTCATCCCCGGTGGCGAGATCGAGCTGGTCGCCTACACCGACCACCACGAGTACACGGTGGAAGATGTCGCCGATCTCATGGCGCGGCGCCGCGGCCGCACGATCGTCTGTACGGAGAAGGACGCCGTCAAGCTCTCCTTCTTCCCGGCTCTCGCACCCCACTGCGTCGTCGTGGACCTACGCGTGGAGGGGGAACCACCCGAACCGCTACGCTCGGCGCTCCAAGAGCTTCTGGATAGGTGCGCCGCCAATCCCGGGGCTTCCCCCGGCTCCTCCTGGAGCGCCGGGTGAACTCGCACCCTGACCGGGCAGCCTGGTACCGGCAGTGGTTCGGGAGCGAGTACCTGAAGCTCTACCCCCATCGGGATGCCAGCGAGGCCGCCGAGGGTGTGGCGCTCCTGCGAAGGGAGGTCGGCCAGAGCTCCGGCGCTCGTGTCCTGGACGTTGGGTGTGGCCCCGGACGGCACCTCGCCGCGCTGACCCGCGCGGGCTTCTCATCGGTCGGCATCGACCTGTCGCCGACTATGATCGCCACTGCCGGGGTCGCGGCACCGGAGGCCCACCTGATCCGTGCGGACATGCGGCGGCTGCCTATCGCGGGCGCTACCTTCGACATCGTCACCTCCTACTTCACCTCTTTCGGGTACTTCGACGACGAGCGCGACGACCAGCGGGTCATCCACGAGGCTAGACGCGTCCTTGCGAGGGGCGGGTGGTACCTGCTCGACTTCCTGAACGCCGCGCACGTCGCGGCGACGCTGAAGGGAGAGGATCGATCCTCGCTGGCAGGCTCGGTCGTCGTGCAGAGACGCCGCCTCGCGGAGGGGGGCCGAGTGGTCGAGAAATGCATTCGCATCGAATCGCCCGGACCAGACCCGGGCCGGGAGTTCGTGGAGCGCGTCCGCCTGTACCGCCCCCAGGAGCTGGACGAGATGCTCAGGCGCGGGGGGCTGCGTCCCGTAAGGGCGTTCGGCGCCTACGACGGGTCGCCCCACTCCGACGCCTCGCCACGCTACATTGTGCTGAACAGGGCCCTCTCGTGAAACGGATGGAGTACCGTTGCGGCTTCGACGCAGTCCCAATCGGCCACGCTGGCATTCCTCGGATAATCTCGCGCGAGCACCGAGAGGCGCGCTGCGCCAGCGGTCCAGCGGGGATGCTCCGCCGGGCGAATGCCGTCGGGGTCCTGTTCGCGGGCCGCCCCACTGGCAAGGCGCGACGAAGCGGTCCGTGGATGCGCCCGGGCGAGCACAGAGAGGGGCGAAGCGCCGGGCTGGCAAGGCGCTTTGCGGGGCGCATGGCGGAGCCATTCGCCCAAGAAGCAACGCAGAGCAAGGCGGTCCAGCGGGGATGCAGCGCCCCTCGAATGCCGTGGGAGGTTTGTCCACGGGCTGCTAGGGCTGCCTCCGGCGGGCGGGGCGCGAGGTGAAGCTACTCCGGCGACCACTTGGGGGATCGCGGCTGGTGCGCGACTACCTCTCCGGCGTCGGCGACGCGGTGGCTTTCTACCGGGCACCTCCCCTTGCAGCCGAGAGCTTCGTCGCCAAGGCCCGGGAGATCGGGCGCCTCTCGGCAGCCGAAAGGTACGCGGTCGCGAGCGACGTGCTCCGCCCTGTCGGCCCGGCGGCTCGCGAGCTACTCGATAGAGTGATCGAGCGGAGTGGGTTCTTCGTCACCACCGGCCAGCAGCCCGGCCTCTTCGGCGGTCCGCTCCACAGCCTCTACAAGGCGCTTACGGCGATTCGGCTGGCTCGCGAGCTGCGCGAGCTCCTGGCCCGCCCAGTGATGCCGCTCTTCTGGATCGCCTCCGACGATCACGACTGGCCCGAGGCGAGCCGAATACACCTTGTGGACCGGGGCGGGAAGCTTCGCGAGGTGTCGCTGGGCGACGCCCCTACCGGGGTGCCGCGCCCACTCTCGCGGACGCCTGTTGGGGCCGCGGCGCATGAAGCGGTGGCGGCTGTCGCCCGGGCCTTTGGGCCGAACGACTTCCGTGACGGATATGTACGGTCCATAGCGGAGGCCTACGCGCCCGACGCGACGATGGCGGAAGCCTTCGGCACCTTCATGGCCGAGCTCCTCGGCCAGACGGAGCTGGGGCTGATCGAAGCCGCCGACCGGCGCCTGAAGCGAGCGGCCGCTCCGCTGCTCTGCGCCGAGGCCGACGACCCGGAGGCCAGCGAGCGAGCACTCGAAGGGAGCGCGCGGAGACTCGAGGAGAGCCGATACCGCCTCCAGGTCCCGCAGATCCCTGGTGCCTCGCTCCTGATGGTGGATCTGGAGAAGGGTCGAGAGCGTCTTCAGGCTGTGCGGGGCGGCTTCTCGCTCCGCCGGACTCGCCGAACGCTCTCGAGGCGGAGTCTCGGCACCCTGATCGAGAGCAGCCCGGAGGTGGTATCGCCGAACGTGCTCCTGCGCCCGGTCGTCGAGAGCTACCTCTTCCCGAATCTGGCGTACGTCGGCGGGCCCGGGGAGCTGGCCTACCTTGGGCAGCTGGAGGAGCTCTTCGAGAGGCACGGAACGCCCCGACCGATCGCCTTTCCCAGGGCCTCCCTGATGGTCGTCGAGGCCAAGGTGGAGAGGGTGCTCGCGATGTGCGGGATCGAGCCGGACGAGCTCCGAGACGCCTCTGCGACAATCCGCAAGCTGACCCGTGCGGGGCTGCCCGCGGAGATCGTGAACGCGCTCGCACGGTGGCGGGGCGCGGTCGATGAGCAGGGTGCGGAGCTGGCTGACGCGGTGGAGAGCCTCGATCCGACGCTGGCTGGCGCTGTGGCGCGTGCGCGAGGCGCGGCAGTGGGTGCGGCCGACGCGCTGGAGAGAAAGGTCGTGCGGGCTGCCCGGCGACTCGAGGGGACCACCGAGGCGCGCATTCGACGCGCCCACGCGCACCTCTGGCCACTCAACAGGGCGCAGGACAGAGTGCTGGGACCCCTTCAGTACCTCATCCTCTACGGGCCGACCTTCGTAGACCGCGCTCTCGAGGCGATCTCCGTCGACCTGAGCGGCGAGGGGGGCAGCTGACGCCCGCAATTTTTCCACGGGCCGCCGCAGTCCGTGGGCGGTCTCGCGCGAGCACCGAGAGGGGCGAAGCGCTCTGCTGGCAAGGCGCGACGACGGGCGAATAGCAGGGCCATTCGTGCGAGGAGCAACGCAGAGCACTGCGGTCCAGCGGGGATGCAGCGCCGCTCGAATGCCGTGGGAGGTTGTCCACGGGCTGCTAGGGCGTAGCTTTCGCCCATGGTGCCCACGATTGTCGTCCTCGCGCTCCTCATTCCGATCATCGCGATCGTGCTTGACTCCGATGTGGGCCGGGCGATTGCGCGACGACTCGAGCGCGGGAGCCGTAAGGCCGACCCGGGAGGCGAGGACGACCTCCGCTTGCGCCTCGTGGAGTCGGAGGTGGAGCGGCTGAGCCGCGAGGTGGCCCGGCTGGGCGAGGAGAGCCAGTTCCTCCACAGGCTGCTGGCCGAGGGTGCCGAGGAGAGAGCGCTGCGGCCCTCCGGCGATCAGGCGGAAGGACGCATCGGGACGGAGGGGTAGGTGGGCGCCTCGAGAGCGGCTGCCGGCATCGTCGTCAGCCGGGTTTTCGGCTTCGGGCGCGAGGCGGTCTTCGCGCACCACTTTGGCAACGGCGCGCTCGCCGACGCGTGGCGGGCCGCTCTCCGGATTCCCAATCTGATTCAGAACCTGCTCGGCGAGGGCACACTCGGCGCTTCCTTCGTCCCCGTCTACGCCCGCCTCGTCGAGGAGGGCAAGGAGGAGGAGGCTGGCCGCGTCGCGGGTGCCGTGCTCGGCCTCCTGGTTGTCGTCGCCGGAGCCTTGGCCGTGGCGGGGGTCTGGGCCGCTCCCCACCTGGCAGCCGTGCTCGCCACCGGCTTCGTAGGGGACGACCGGGTCGACATCCTGGCGGACCTGCTTCGCATCCTCTTTCCCGCGACGGGCCTTCTGGCCCTCTCGGCGTGGGCGCTCGCACTCCTGAACAGCCATCGGCGCCTCTTCGTCGCCTATGTGGCTCCGGCGCTCTGGAACGTCGCAATGATCGCCGCCCTCGTCGCGGCAGCCACCGCTGGCCTAATGGAAGTCGGCCTGCTGCGCGCACTCGCGTGGGGGGCGCTGGCGGGCGGTGCACTTCAGCTCTGCTTCCAGCTGGCCTTTCTGCGTACGGTGCTCGGAGCGGTTGCGCTCTCGCTCGACTGCCGAATGCGCGGAGTGCGAGAAGTTGTCGGCAAGGTCTTTCCGGTGATCGGCGCCCGGGGCGCCGTCAACATCGGTGCACTTGTGGATACGAATCTGGCGTCCCGCCTCTCGACCGGATCGGTGGGCGTGCTGGGGTATGCGCAGACGCTCTACCTGCTCCCGATCTCCGTCTTCTCCCTTTCGGTGGCGGCCGCCGAGCTCCCCGAGCTCGCGCGAGACCAAGTCGCCGGGCGCGACGCCGTGCGGAAGCGCACCGAGCAGGCCGCCTCGACGGTGCTCTTCTGGCTCATTCCGGCCGCCATCGGCTACATCGTGTTCCGCGAGGAGGCGATGGCCGTCTACCGGACCGGCGGCGCCTTCGGCGAGACCGACGCCGCGGTCGCAGGGCTGGTCCTGGCTGCATATGCGCTTGGGCTCCCCGCGTCGGGCACCTCGCGCGTGCTCTCGTCGGCGTACTTCGCCATCGGAGACACGAGGACCCCGGCCCGCATCGCCTACGGTCGCATCGCGCTCTCGATCGCCGCCTCCATCAGCCTGATGTTCTCGCTGGACCGCCACACGATCGGTGATCTTGGTCTGGGGGCGACGGGGCTCGCGATCGGAGCATCGATCGGGGCCTGGGCCGAGCTAGCGCTGCTGAAGAGGGGGCTTGCACACCGCCTAGGGAACGTTGCGCTGGGTGGGGCCCACACCCGCCGCTACCTTGCAGGCGCCGTGCTGGCGACGGGGGTGGGGCTGGCGCTCCGGTGGGCGCTCGCCAGCGCGCCCCCGCTCGCTGTCGCCGCCGCCTCGATCGGATCGGTGGCGGTGGCCTACCTCTGGATCACGCACCTCTGGGGTGTGTCGCCTCCTGGGTTGGCGGGCCGATTCCGCCGATGGAGGCGAGGATGAGTGCCGTGCTCCCCTTCGGCGCGGACACGCTGTGCCGGGTCCCCTTGGGGACCGGCGTGTACATCTTTCGCGCTGGCGACGGCGAGGTCCTCTACGTCGGCAAGGGCAAATCGCTCCGGCGCCGAGTCAGCACATACCTCAGTGGCCAGGCCGCTCCCAGCCTGAAGGTGGCGGAGCTGGCGCGCCGAGCCGCGACGGTCGAGACGCTGGTGGTCGGGTCCGAGGAGGAGGCGCTCATACTCGAGGCCAGCCTGATCCGGGAGCACCAGCCACGCTTCAACATCCAGCTCCGGGACGACAAGAGCTATCCCCACATTCGGGTGACCGTCCAGGAGCCCTACCCCAGGGCCTACATAACGCGCCGCATTCGGCGGGACGGTGCGCGCTACTTCGGCCCGTTCCCCTCGGTGGGCCGGGTGCGTCGTGCGCTGGAGCTCCTCAAGCGCAGCCACGGAATTCGCTCCTGCCGCTACGACCTTCCCCGGGAGCGGCCGTCGCGTCCCTGCCTCGACTACCACATCGGCAGGTGCGGGGCGCCTTGCACGGAGCTCCAGTCGGAGAGCTCCTATCGCGATATGACCAGCCGCTTCCTAAAGGTGTTGTCAGGCGATGTGGCACAGTCTCAACAAGAAGTTGAAGATCAAATGCATAAAGCATCTTCAGAACTAGACTTCGAGCGTGCGGCCGCACTCAGGGATGCAATGGAGGGGCTTGACTCGTTCGCTCGCATGCAGCGCATTCACGTCGCAGGTGGAGGCGACCAGGATGTGTTCGGAGTGGCCAGGGCTGGCGAGTCGGCGGCTGCGGTTGTCCTACAGGTGCGCCACGGCGTGGTGGTAGGAAGCCGGAGCCACTCCCTGACCGGTGTCGAGGCCTACGACGACGGGGTGCTCCTGGGCAGGTCCGTTGCCCACGAGTACTTCGCCCGGGGCACCGAGCGGAGCGCCGATCTGCCCCGCGAGGTGCTGCTGCCCTCCGACTTTGCGGACCGGCACCTCCTGGAACGCACGCTGAGCCGGCGGGCCGGGCGGAAGGTGGCGACCCGAATCCCGCAGCAAGGGCCCAAGGCGCAGTTGGTGGAGCTCGCGCGGGCGAATGCGCGGAGCGCTCTCGGGAATGAGCGAGGACAGGGTTTGGAGGGGCTGAAGCCCCGCGCGGACGATGTGCTCTACGAGCTTCAGGACCGCCTGTCGCTCAAGGTCGTGCCGCGCCTGATAGTTGGATTCGATGTCTCGCACACGCAGGGGGCGGAGGTCGTCGCGGCGGCGGTCCTCTTCCGCAACGGACGCCCCGACCGGGCGGGGTATCGGCACCTTGGCATCAAGGGCGGCTTCGGCAACGACGACTATCGCTCGATGGCGGAGGCTGTCTCGAGGTACTTTCGCCGCGCGGCGGGGAGCGGGGGACCGCTTCCGGATCTGGCGCTCGTGGACGGGGGGCGCGGGCAGCTTGGCGCTGCGCGAAGCGCCCTCGCCTCCGCCGGAACAAGGGATGTGGCGCTGGCAGCGCTGGCCAAGCGGCACGAGAGGGTCTTCCTGGCCGACCGAAGGGAACCCCTGATGATCCCCCGTACGAGTCCCGCCCTCCACCTGTTGCAGCGGGTGCGCGACGAGGCCCACCGCTTCGCCCTACTCCACAACCGCAAGCTGCGTTCACGGCGAACGCTGAGATCGAAGCTGGGCGACATCCCCGGGATTGGCCCCAAGCGGCAGCAGGCCCTCCTGTCCCGCTTCGGATCGGTCCGCCGGGTGCGCGAGGCCACACCTCGCGAAATCGGGAGGGTCCCTGGATTCAGCGATGCGATGGGGGCGAGGGTGCTGGCCTACCTGGCCGAGAGGCGATAGCGGCTGCGGCCCAGCCCTCCCTTTGACCGCACGGTTGTCAGGGCGTACTATATACTCTCGATCATGGCCCCGGCCTCCGCGAGTCACCGGAGGTGTTCGGGGTCCGAGGTCTGTCGACTCATAGGAGGATGGCTGTGAACAGGTCCGGGTTCTTGGGTGCGCTTGTGGTCGTGGGTGCGCCGGTGCTTAGCGGCTGCGCCAGCGGCGGCAGCGGGGGTGGCGAGGCTGCGGTGCTTGCGTACCGGGAGAGCGATTTCACGCGAAATGCCGAGCTGGCCCTGACGAAGACTGTCGTGACCCCGGATCCAGCCCTGTACCAGGAGGCTCTGGACTGGGCGCTCAGGGAGATTGCGAGCGACCCCGGCAACTCGGTCGGGTACTACCAGGCCGCCAGGGCGCAAATCGGCCTCTACGACTACATGGCCGCGGACACCCTCCTGGAGATGGCGACGGCGCTGCACCCGCCGTACGCCGACGAGGTTGAAGGACAGCGCGAGTCGGCGTGGATCAACTCCTTCAACGCCTCCATCGGTCTGTTGGAAGGTGAGGACGGCGTGGAGGAGGGGATCGAGCAACTCAAGTCCGCAGAGATGATCTACCCGCGCATGCGTCCCGAGGCGCTGATCAACCTTGGGGTGAGCTACGAGCAGCTGGGCCGCACGGAGGAAGCGATCGAGGCCTTTGGCGTCGCGCTGGAGGTAATCCGTGGTCCCCGCCCCCATGAGATGCTGGCGCGCGATAGTTCGCTCGCTGCCAGCTGGCTGGAGAAGGAGGCCAGCGTCGCCTTCAACCGGGCCATGCTCTACACGAACAACGAGCTCCACCAGGAAGCCGCCGACGAGTACGGCCGCTACCTGGCCGGAAACCCGGGCGACATCACCGCCCTCTCCAACTTGGCAGGCTCCATCGCTGCGGCCGGAATGCCCGACTCGGCGCAGGCGATCTACGAGAATCTGATGGGCGAGAACCTGGGGATCCTAGACTACTCCAACATCGGCGTTGGCCTCTACCTGGCCAACAACTACGAACGCGCCGCCGAGGCCTTCCAGCTGGTGCTCGACGCGTCGCCGCAGAACCGCGACGCCCTCCTCAACCTGACGACGACTCTCTACCAGGCGGAGCGCTGGCACGAGTGCGTTCCGGTGGCTCGTCGACTGATCGAGACGGACCCGTACGCAGCCGACCATCTCCTGATCCTGGCCCGCTGCGTCGCCTTCGCAGGCGACGAGCAGGAGGCGGCCGAGATCATCGAGAACTACCAGGCCATGGCCTTCAACATGTCCGGGGCGAGCCTCACCCCCAGTGTCGGTGGCGGTGGTTCGGTGACCGGGAATCTCACGAACTACACGCTCGATCCCGGCGGCACGGTCACTATTCTGGTCAACTTCCTAGGCGACGACGGCGAATCGGTTGGAACAAACAGTGTCCGGGTCGAGGTGCCGGCGCAGGCGTCGCGTGACGAAGCCACCGGCGAGTCATGCGAGCCTGTGGACCCTGAGGCGTTCTGCACCACTGCCTTCCAGGTCGATCTGGTCAGCGATGCGGAAGTCACCGGCTTCTACTTCCAGGTGGTGCCGCCAAGAGGTTAGGAGAGGCCTGTGCCGTTGCGACTCCGGGCGGGAGACAACGCCGAGCGCTAGCGCGGGAGTAGCTCAGCCGGTAGAGCATCAGCTTCCCAAGCTGAGGGTCGCGGGTTCGAGTCCCGTCTCCCGCTCTTGCTCGGCATTGGTCGCGGTCGTGGCAGCGAGCGGCAGCAAGGGGGGCTAGCAGCCCGTGGACAAAGCTCCCCCGGCATTCGAGGCGCGCTGCATCCGCGCTGGACCGCTTCGCTGTGCGTTGCTTCTTGCACGAATAGCGCTACTATTCGCGCTGCGAAGCGACTTGCCAGTGAGGCGGCCCGCGAACAGGACCCCGACGGCATTTGCCCGGCGGAGCATCCCCGCTGGGCCGCTGCGCTCTGCGTTGCTCCTCGGACCAATAGCGCTGCGGCTATTGGCCCTTCGTCGCGCCTTGCCAGCGGGGCGCTTCGCCGGTCTCGGTGCTCGTCCGGGCCTGTCCACGGACCGACAGCGCAGCGCCCCACTCGGTGCTCGGGCGAGATTATCTACGGACTGCTAGCGGTGGTACGGATCGGAGAGATTGCGCCAGGGTCGGTCGGCGAAGCCCTCGAAATGCGTGTCGGCACACGCATTATCGCCGTCAATGGGGAACGGGTGCTCGACGGACTCGACTTCCTCTTCCGCACCGCCGATGGCCAACTCGAGCTCGAGGCCGTAGATGCCGAGGGGTGCCGCACCGTCTACGAGATCGGCGGGTACGACGATCGGCCGCTGGGGATAGTCCCGGACCGGGACAAGATCAGGGAGTGCGCCAACGAGTGCGTCTTCTGCTTCATCGACGGCAATCCCCCAGACGCACGGGCGCCGCTCTGGCTGCGGGACGACGACTTTCGGCTTTCCTTCACCTACGGCAGCTACGTGACGCTTACGAACTTGGGCCCGCGTGGCCTGGAGCGGCTGGTGGAGCAGCGCATCTCGCCGCTCTACGTCAGCGTGCACGCGACAGACCCAGCTGTCCGGTCGCGGATGCTGAAGAATCCTCGCGCAGGGCTGATCATGCAGCAGCTCCGGGAGCTGCTGGAGGGCGGAGTGGAGTTGCATGCGCAAGTGGTGCTCTGCCCGGGGTGGAACGATGGTCCGGAGCTCGACCGCACTATCGCAGACCTCTACGGGCTGGGAGACGGCGTCCTCAGTCTCTCGGTGGTGCCGGTGGGGCTGACGCGCTACAACGTGGCACGCCCGGTGCGCCTGCTCGATGCGGACGAGGCTCGGGTCGCCATCGGGCAGACGGAATCGGCACGGCGGAGGGCGAGAGCCGAAAGAGGGCGAAGCTGGTGCTACGCGGCCGACGAGCTCTTCCTGATCGCCGATAGGGAGGTGCCCGCCGCCGCCTACTACGACGAGGGCGGGCTGGCGGAGAATGGGGTGGGGGCGCTCCGCGAGCTCCTCGACGCATTCGAGTCGGGGAAGGAGAGACTGGCACCGACGGCGGGGGTCGAGAGGGTGCGCGTAGTGACCGGCGTGTCGATGGAGCCATACCTCGCCGAGATGGCGGCCGCCGTGCGAGCGGGGATGGGGTGTGGGACGGAGGTGGTATCCGTGCCCAACAGCTACTTCGGCCCCACCGTCACGATCGCCGGGCTCCTGGCGGGCTCCGACATCGTGGATGCGGTTGGCGACCCCCGGCCGGGCGACCTCGTGCTACTTCCGGGAGCGGCCCTTTCGGGCGAGGATGCGTTCATCGACGGGATGCCGCTCCTGCAGGTCGAGCGGTCGCTGGCACCCGCGACGGTGCGCACCGGACACGAGCTGATCGAGGTCTTGGTCGGCTCGTGAGTGCGCCGGTAGTCGCGCTCGTTGGCCGCCCTAATGTGGGGAAGTCCACCTTCTTCAACCGCGCCCTTGGGCGAAGGGTCGCCGTCGTTGACGACACGCCCGGCGTGACCCGGGACCGCAACTTCGGGCTGACCGACTGGACCGGGCGCAACTTCTTTCTCGTCGACACCGGCGGGGTCGTGATGGGCTCCGACCGGGAGCTGGACCGCATGATCCGCAGACAGGCGATGGTCGCAGTCCGGGAGGCCGACGCCGTGCTTCTTCTCGTGGACGCCAAGGTCGGCATCCACCCCCTCGACGAGCGGCTGGCCGAAGAGCTCCGCAAGGTCCCGAAGCCAGTCCTGCTGACCGCCAACAAGGTGGACAACCTGCCGAACGACGAGTCGCACCTGGAGTTCTGGGGGCTCGGAATGGGGGAGCCGCACGCGGTCAGCTCAGTATCAGGACGCGGCTTCGGCGATCTCTTCGACGCCCTGCTCCCCCAACTGCCGGAGGAGAATGGCGCCCCCGACGAGACCGACCTCCGAGTCGCCGTAGTGGGAAAGCCGAACGCCGGGAAGTCGTCGCTCGTGAATCGTCTCTTCGGCCATGAGCGCGTGGTTGTGAGCGAGGTGCCCGGCACGACGCGCGACCCCGTCGACCTCGAGTTGACGTACCATGGAGAGCGCCTCGTCTTCGTGGACACTGCCGGCATCCGGCGCCACGCCCGGATGAGCGATTCGGTCGAGTACTACAGCAGCCTGCGCACCGCGCGTGTCGTGCGCGAGGCCGCTGTCTGCCTAGTGGTGGTGGACAGCGCGGAGGGTCTGCACGCGCAGGACATCAGGGTCGCCGAGAGGGCATGGGGGGCCGGCTGCGGTGTGATCATGGTCTGCAACAAGTGGGACCTGGTGGCCAGGGAGACGAACACCGCGGCCCACTTCAGGCGCGCGGCCGGGGAGCGGGCCCCGTTCCTGCGACAGGTGCCATTCCTCTTTGCTTCGGCGCTGACGGGTCTGCGGGTCCGGAGAACGCTGGATCTGGTGCGTGCGGTCGCACGGCGGAGATCGACGCGCATCGGGACGCCCCAGGTCAACGATGCGGTCGAGTCGCTGGTGCGCCGACAGCCGCCGCCGCACTACCGAGGGCACCCCGTCAGGCTGAAGTACGCCACCCAGGCGCGCACCCGTCCGCCGACCTTCGTCGTCTTCGCCAACTACCCGGACGCGATCCCGGTCCACTACCGGCGCTACCTCGAGAACTCGCTTCGGGCGATGTGGGACTTCGAGGGCGTGCCGGTCAGGGTGCGCCTGCGCCAGAGCGGCGGACGAAGGACCTCGGCCGGGGAAGGGGAGTAGGGTGGAGAGCGTCGCCCTGCTCGCCCTGGCCGCGTACGCCGCAGGGTCGATCCCGTCGGCGTACTGGATCGGCAAGGTGTTCTACGGCAAGGACCTGAGAGAGCTCGGAAGCTCCAACCTGGGGGCCACCAACGCACTCCGGGTGCTGGGGTGGCGAGCGGCCGTGCCAGTCGTGGTAGTGGATGTCTTCAAGGGGTTTGCGCCAGCCTGGTGGTTCCCGCTCCTCGACGGCCACGCGGGCGCATGGCCGACGGTTCTCTACGGCGGGGCCGCGATAGTGGGCCATGTCTTCTCGCTCTGGGTGCGCTTCCGAGGCGGAAAGGGGGTCGCCACGGCCGCGGGTGCACTGGTCGCGATATCCCCGATGGCCGTCGCTGTGGGGCTGCTTGCCTGGCTGGTGGCGCTCATCGCGCTCCGTACCGTCTCCGTCGCGTCGATGGTGGCGGCTCTCGCGGTGGGCTTGGCCGGATTGGTCATCCCGGGTACGGACAGGGCCGTGCAGCTCTTCCTGGAGTCGATCGCGGTCTTCGTTGTGTGGGCCCATCGCTCCAATATTCGAAGGCTGATTGCAGGCACCGAGCCCCGGATCGGTGGCCGCCGAAGGGAGGGGGGCGGGTGAAGGCGTCTGCCGGAGAGCGCGTCGCGGTGGTCGGCGGCGGCGCCTGGGGCACCGCCCTGGCCGACCTCCTGGCGAGGGGCGGCGGCAGCTCGGTTCGCCTCTGGGCCCGCGAGCCCGAGGTGGTGGAGTCGATTGCCGAACGCCACGAGAATGCGGAGTACCTGAAGGGTCTGAAGCTCTGCACCGAGCTCAGTGCCACCAGCTCGCTCGAGTGCGCTCTCGCCGGAGCGAGCGTCGTCATCTGGACGTGTCCGGTCCAGTACAGCTCGGCGCTCCTCGCCCGTGCGCGGGAGCACATTCCGCCGGAGGCGATCGTCGTCTCGGCCTCGAAGGGGATCGAGGTGGAGACGCTCCGCCCAATGCACGAGCTCCTGGGTGCGCATCTGTCCCCGGGGCAGAGCCACCGTGTCTGCGCCCTCTCTGGGCCTTCGTTCGCCAGCGAGGTGGTCGCGAGAGTTCCGACCGCCGTCGTCGCCGCGAGTCGGGACCAGGCGGCCCGTCGCCAGGTGCAGTCCCTCTTCCGGACGGACCGCTTCCGGGTCTACACCAACCGCGACCTGATCGGCGTCGAGCTGGGTGGCGCCCTGAAGAACGTGATCGCGCTCGCAGCCGGAGTGGCCGCAGGGCTCGAGCTTGGGCACAACACGGTGGCGGCGCTGATCACCAGAGGTCTGGCCGAGATAGGCCGGCTGGGGGTTGCGATGGGGGCGAGCGCGGCCACCTTCGCCGGACTGGCGGGGATGGGCGACCTGGTCCTCACCTGCACAGGGGGTGCCAGCCGGAATCGAAAGGTCGGCGAGCGGCTGGGTAGAGGCGAATCGATGGAGGAGATCATGGCCGGGATGAACACCGTGGCCGAGGGCGTAGCCACGGCCCACGCGGTGCGCGATCTTTCGAGGCGCCACGGTGTGGAGATGCCGGTCTCCGCCGAGGTCTACGCGATAGTGGTGCAGGGGCGGGATCCAGTGGAGGCGCTCGACCGCCTGATGACCCGCGAGCCGACGTCGGAGGCCCCCATCGCCTCCCCGAACCCGGAAAGGGGCTAGTGCAGTTGCGGCCGATCGCCCGAAAGACCTACTACTCGATCGGCGAGGTCAGTGACCTGGCTGGGCTCAAGACCCATGTGCTCCGCTACTGGGAGTCGCAGTTCGATGTGATCTCGCCCACAAAGCGCGGGGGCAAGCGCGTCTACCGAATGCGCGACATCGAGACGATCCTCCTCGTCAAGCACCTCCTCTACGAGAAGAAATTCACCCTTGAGGGCGCCAGGCGCGAGCTGCGGGAGCTGCGCAAGGGTGGCAAGGTTGCCGTCGAGGGGAGGGAACGGGCCGATCCAGCGGTGGTTGCGTCGATCAGGAAGGAGCTGGAGGAGCTGCGCGACACCCTGACGCTGCCGGACGGCTAGCGGCCCGTGGCCACGGACTGCTAGGTGCGGATACTCTGCACGAACGACGACGGGTACCTGTCGCCGGGGATCCGGGTGCTGGCAGAGGCCGCGCACGCGATCGGCTCGGTGGATGTGGTGGCCCCCGACCGCGAGAGGAGCGCCTCGAGCAACTCGCTCACCCTTCACCGTCCGCTCCGCAAGCGCCGGGTCCCCGACGGCGCCACTATCGTCGACGGCACCCCCACCGACTGTGTCATCCTGGCGGTGATGGACTCCGCCGACCGGCTGCCCGACCTGTGCGTATCGGGGATCAACCACGGTCCGAACCTCGGCGAGGACGTCTTCTACTCGGGGACGGTCGCCGCCGCGATGGAGGCGACGATCCTGGGGATCCCTTCGGTGGCCTTCTCCTACGTGGGCCAGGGGATCGAGGAGGTGGAGGGGTGGCAGGGGGTGGTCGGCAACCTGCTCCGCCAGATCGTCGCCCAGGGGATCCCTGAACACGAGCTCCTGAATGTGAACCTGCCAGCCTGCTCCCCGTCGGAGTTGCGGGGCCTGCGCGTCACGAACCTGGGGCGCCGCCGGTACAGCGACGCCATCACCCGCTCCGAGGACCCGTCGGGGCGCGAGTACTACTGGATCGGCGGCGGCTACCCGCACTTCCACGGCGGTCCGGACGCGGACTTCCGCGCCGTCCAGGAGGGGTACGTCTCGGTCACCCCGATGCACCTGGATCTCACCAGCTACAGGCGCCTGGACGATGTGCGCAAGTGGAAGCTGACGCCCTGACGCCTAGCGGTCTTCCACGGGCTGCTAGTGCCGCTGGCGCGAGGGGGGCGCGAGAGGCCCTGTGAAGCACTGGCTCGGCAACTCGCTGCGTGGCGTCTGCATGGGGGTGGCCGATGTGGTGCCGGGGGTATCGGGGGGCACGGTTGCGCTGATTCTGGGTATCTACCCGCGGCTGGTCGGGGCGGTGGGGAGCTTGGGCACGGAGACGCTGCGCATGACTCGGCGGCGTTCGTTCCGGTTGCTGGTGAAGGAGGGTCTGAGGGATCCCGGTCGGCTGGGGGATAGGCGGGACGGGACACACGCAGGACACGTTCTCCTCCTCGCCTCCGTGGTCGCCGGCATCGTGCCGGCCATAGCGGTGGGTGCCCAGGTGTTGCCGCCGCTGCTCAGCGCCCACCCGGAGCAGATGCGGGGTCTGTTCCTGGGTCTGGTTGCGGCCTCCGTGACCATTCCCGCCCGCCAGATCAGGCGCCGGAGCCTGCGGCGCTGGCTGCTGGCGGCGGGTGCGACCGTGCTGACCGCATGGTTCGTGGGCCTGCCGGAGCCCTCGACCCGTCGTGCCGGCGGGATCGTGACGCTGGAGTTCGCCGATCCGGTGGCGGGTGAGCTTCGGCTCACGCCCCGCAACCTCACGCTGACGGCTCCCGGCGAAGGCGGCTGGCCGGAGATCGAATACGGCCTCCGGGCCTCGCAGTCCATTCCCCGTGGCGCCACCGTCCTGGACGTCCAGGTCGTCGCCCGGATGGCGGGTGGCGCGGGCAACCTCCCCCCGGGCTCGATCAGCGATTGGGACGGCCCCGCGCAGATCTCCTCGGTGCTTCAGCCCGAAACGCTCTCCGGCGGCCGCGACCCGAGCCTCGGGTACGTCTTTGTGGGCGGGGCGCTGGCGATTTCGGCGATGGTGCTGCCCGGCATTTCGGGTTCCTTCGTCCTCCTCCTCCTCGGCCTCTACCACTTCGTGCTGCATTCACTCGCCCTGGCGCTCCGGCACGGCGACCCCGGCGGCGCCGTCGTCGTGGCGACCATGCTGGCCGCAGTGGCCACAGGTCTGCTCACCTTCTCCCGCGTTCTGAAACACCTCTTCGCCAGGTGGAGAGGGGCGACGCTTGCCGTGTTGGTGGGCCTGATGGTGGGGTCTCTGAGGAAGCTGTGGCCCTTCGTGGACCACGCCGCCGGCGGGAGGGAGGTGCTGACGCTGCCCTCGGCGGGAGACCCCGAAGTGCTGTCGGTGGGGCTCATGTTCTGCGCCGGTGTTGCGGCGGTCCTGCTCCTGGATGCGGTGGGGCGGCGCTCGGCGATTTCGCAAGCCAGCGACGGCGCGGCGGGACCCCGGCTTCCCGACAGCTGAATCGAAGGCGCCGCCTTAGCGCCCATAGTGTGACAAACCTTGCCCGGCATACTATTTTGCACGCGGGCCAACCCGTCGGAAGGCCGACTCGTCGGAAGGAGAGTCGAGAGAGATGAGACGCCGATCCCCGATCGTGCTGGCAGCCGCAGCCGTTGTGGCGGTCTTGTCGTGCGGGACGGATCCCGGGGTCTTGCTGACATCCACGGAAGCCAAGGCCCTTCTCCGCACCATCATGGAGGAGTTCGACCCCTACTACAGGTTTGAGGATGAGGTTGTGGACTGTCCCGATGGGGGTGAGAAGGCGTTTTCGGTGGGGCACGACGAGAGGCATGACACGAAGGGCGATAGCGTCATTTTCACCACGGATGTCCGCCTCTCCTTCGCCCGATGCCAGGTGTCGGCCGGTGGTGAGGGGTACACCCTGAGCGGGGACCCCGCCCTCACCCACTCGGCGAGAGACGCTCTCGGGGGCGGCTGGCGGGGCCACGCGCATTGGACCCTTTCCGGAACGTTCGGTTGGGAGCGTGGAGAGGAGTCGGGCCGCTGCGGAGTCGATCTCACCCTCGACACCGTGTTCGGCGACGTTTGGTTCGAATCGTTCGAAGAAGCTGAATACCGGGGCGAGGCGTGCGGCCACGCAGCAGAGCTGACGCCCCCTCTCTGAGTCACGATGATCGGAACGGCACGGGGAATCTAGTCTAGTTCTAGTGCTAGTATCCTGACCCCGTCCGGTCTCGGGGTTGCGTGATGGACGGGCGCTCATTCCTCTGCCTTCCCTGACGCCTGGTCAAGTCTAGGAGCCTAGCGGCCGTTACTCCGCTTGTCGGGTCTGGCCGCCGAAGACCGCCGGTTCATTGGACCCGGCCGAGCCGCCGAGGGCTCGGCCACCGGCTGAGTGCTTTCGTCCAACTGCCATGTTGTGTTACTATTGGACGTGTCCAATAGACTTTGACATGTAAATGTGCGACGAAATGCACACACGGGAGGTTTCCCCATGGAAGATCGGACCATTCGGACCGTCTCCGGCTATGGGACCCGGCTTCGGGGAAGGCTCAAGGAACTCGGTCTGACCCAGGCCTGGTTGGCGAGGGAGGCTTCGCTCAGTCGGCAGACCGTGTCCAGGGCTGTCAACAGGGACGAGCTCTCGGAGCTGACCCGGGTGAAGATCGAGGAAGCACTCCGTGGTGCTGGAGGCGGTCGCGCCCATTCCGCGCTCGGTCAATCCTCGTACGTGCGCTCGGGCGCCAGGACAGCTCTGGCGATTCTGGGCGACACCCTCTGCGACGCTACGGAGCTGGAACAGTGGTCGGATAGGCGTGAGGCACAGGGCATGCTGCCGCTTGTCGTGAGGCGGCTCATCCAGGCCACGGTCGCGTGTTCCGAGCTACACGTCCGAACGAACGAAGGTGTCCAACTGTCCGGATGGGACGGAATAGTCCACTCCGAGCTGGGTTCGCCGTTCGTCCCCAGGGGCAGATCCGGCTGGGAGATGAGCGTGGCGAAGGACCCGAAGGGCAAGGCGGACAAGGACTGGAAGACGCGGTCCGCCGACAGCCCGTCGTTGCGGGCGGACGAAGCGGGCTTCGTGTTCGTCACGTCTCGACGCTGGCGCGACAAGGAGGAGTGGGCCCGGCAAAGGGCGGCCGAGGGGCCCTGGCGCACGGTGCGCGTCCTGGATGCCGATGATCTGGCGGCCTGGCTCGACGAGGCTCCGTCGGTACACGTCTGGCTGTCGATCCAGATGGGCAGGAGGCCAACCAATGCGGTGGATCTGGAGTCGTGGGGGGAGGATTGGTCAGGGGGCACCCGTCCGCCTCTGTCGCCCCGGTTCGTCTCGGCTGGCCGGGACCGGGCGCTCGAAGCGATCCGCGAGCGGCTGCTGGAGGGAACCGGCCGGACATGGGCGATTCAGGCCGAGTCCCGGGAGGAAGCGGTCGCCTGCCTCTACTACGCAGTCCTCGCCCTGGGGACGGAGCAGGCCCAGCGTGTGTTCGCGGGATCTCTGGTGGTGGACACGGCGGATGCCTTCCGGTCCCTGATCTCCGCCAGGCGGCCACTCGTGCTGATACCGACGTTCGAGGCCGGAGATATGGCGTCCGCCGCCGCGCAGGCCGGACATGTGGTGGTCGTGCCGCTCGACAGGAGCGCGCTGGCACCGCAGGACCTTGTGGTTCCGGTGGGCCCGGTGGGCCGTCGGCCCGCCGCCCGGGCACTCGAGGACACCGGGGTGCCCCAGGATCGCGCTCGCGAGTTGGCGGAGCTCGCGCACAGAAGCATCTCCGCGTTTCGACGGCAGTGCGCCGCGAACCCGGCGATTCGCCAGCCCGACTGGTCCAGACCTGCGGACGCCCGGAGTGTGATACCCGCGCTTCTGGCAGGCTCGTGGAGCGATGGGAACCGCAGGGACCGCGAAGTCGTCGTGGCTCTCGGACCCCACTCCTACGAAGAGTTGGTCGAAACGCTCCTTCCCCACACCGTGACGGCCGACCCGTTCATCCGGAGGCGGGGCGACATGTGGTACCTGATCTCGGTCCACGACGCCTGGCGTCTCCTCAATCGCTACATCCTCCCGGACGACCTGAGCCTCCTTGGGGAAGCCGTCATGTCGGTACTGGGGCAGGTGAAGGCCGCCTACCATCGCCCCCCCGAACAGAGGTGGATGGTGGATGTTCTGGGCGGAGACGGGGACCACTCCAACCTGCTGCGCGAGGGTCTGGCCACGACTCTGGCCGTCATGAACGTTCACGGCGGCCCCGCTGTGTCCCGGAGCGGGGTGGTCGAGCGGATGATTCGGGATCTTCTCCGGAGGGCCAATGGCGACTGGCGCATCTGGGCGTCCTTGGGCGAGAACCTGCCCCTCCTTGCCGAGGCCGCTCCCGATCAATTCGTGCGTGCCGTTGAGGAGGGTCTGCAAGGTCCCGAGCCGGTGCTGGCCAACCTGTTTGCCGGGAGTGGCAAGGTGCTGTTCCACCCGCGAGGCCTCCGCGGGCTCGTCCAGGCGATGGAAGTGCTCGCGTCGTCCCAGGATCACTTCGGACTCGTGGTGCCGCTTCTCGCACGTCTCGATCGGTTGGATCCGGCGTCGGAGTTCCGGCACGGCAGCGATGGCCATGAAGGCTCGGGTCCCCGCCCGTCGTCCGTGCTCAGGGCCGTGTTCCGAAGCTGGTTTCCGCAGACCACGGCATCGCTGTGTGAGCGGCTGGCGGCGCTGGATCGGTTGCGCGGCTCGCACGGCGACGTGGCCTGGTGCGTGATGCGCTCGATGCTGCCCGAGCCGGGCGCGGTCGGGTGGCCTGCCTCGAAGCCCAAGGTGCGCGAGTGGGCACCTGGCGAGAGGCCGCGCACGACCTGGGAGGAGCGCGCCCGGACCACGTCTCAGGTCGTCACGTGGATGGCGGACGATGCGGGGGTGTGCGGTCGGAGGTGGACGGACCTGATCGAACGGCTCGACCGGCTGCCCGCTAGCGAGCGCGGCCATGTGATGACGGCGCTGGAGAAGCTGGTTTGCGGCGAGTGCACCGGGAATGCGAGTGCGGCCACCTGGCGGGCGGCCAGCTCTACCTTGGATCGGCACCGGCGGTACAAGACCGCACGGTGGGCGATGCCCGAGGCCGACCTCACGAGGCTTCAGGGCGTCCTGGATCGGCTCCGGCCGTCCGATCCGGCCACCCGTTTCGGCTGGCTCTTCGCGGATGTCGTGCCGCAGGAAGAGAGGCAGATCCGGGCCGCGGCGGCCGTATTCGAGGAGGGCGGACTGTTGGCTCTTGCCGAACTCGCCGGAGCGGTCGAGCGGCCCGACGACCTGGGACTCGCCGTCGGCAGCATGCCCAACAAGCTGGTGGACGCCCGTGTAGTGCTGCCTCGGTACCTGGCGCACGCGGAGACAGCGCTCGGGCGGTTCGCGCGCGGATTCGCGCTGGGCCGCTCTCGTGCGCACGGCAAGTCGTGGGTGATCCGTCGGCTGGAGCGTGGAGAGTTGGCACTTTCCGCCGACCAGGAAGTCGAGCTCCTGATGGTTCTGCCATTCCGCAGCGAGACCTGGGAGGTGGCCGCGCGACGCGGCGAGACTGTACACGACGGGTACTGGAGCAAGGTCAGGGTGTTTTCCGGATGTGCGCGGGACCGGGATCTGGCCCAGGCGGCGTCATCCCTGGTCGACGCCGGTCGGCCGTTTGACGCCGCGAGCCTACTCACGCACGATCAGCGGGTCACAGCGAGCCTTGTTCCGGCGGGAGTGATCGCGGATGTACTCCGAGCCATCGTCTCGGCCAGCGGGGAGTGCGACCCTCAGAATCCGCAACTCGGGGGAGACATCGCGTCCCTGCTCGACATCCTCGCGGCAGCCGACTACGACGGCAAGGAACTGGCCCGGTTGGAGTGGGGTCTGCTACCCCACGTATCCCGGCATGAACGACTCCCGGGTGCACTGCACGAGATCCTGGCCGAAGACGCGGCGTTCTTCGTGAAGGTCGTGGCACTTGCGTACTCACCGGAGGGTGAAGATCCACCGAGGCTGGACGATCGCACGAGGCGGATCGCTCAGGGTGCCCACTCCCTGCTGTCGTCCTGGCAAACCCTGCCGGGTGAGGACAACGGTAGGGTCAGTCACCGTGCGCTGCACCGGTGGATTTCCAAGGCCCGGGCCGGTCTCGAAGCCGTGGGACGGCTCCCAGTCGGCATGACGGTCGCTGGAGAGATGTTGAGCGGGAGTCCTCATGGCCGCGATGGACTGTGGCCGTGCGCCGCCGTGCGAGACGTGATCGAGGCGATGGCGAGCACCGACCTGGAGACGGGAGTGGCGTTCGGCGTCCGCAATAGGCGCAGTGCGGGGATCAGGGACGCGGGGGTGGGAGGTGCGGCCGAGCGGGAGCTTGCCCACGAGTACGAGGGCTACGCCATCGCGGCACGAGCTGCGCATCCCCAGACGGCGCGGATGCTCAGGGGGATTGCCGAGTCCTATCGCCGGGATGCGGATCGGAGGGACGACCGTGCTGGCGATGATTGAGCGGGTGCGGCCCCGGCTGGATCCCGAACCGGGCCGGAACTCACGAGCCCCCGTGACATGACCGGTCCAGATCTCCGCGTCGAATCCGTACCCCTTCCTAGCGCCACCCACGTCCCCGCGAAAACACGCGGGTTCGTGGTCTACCATCGAGCCGCGTGGCACCGACTCGCTTCTACTTGACCACCGGTGCCTGACGTCGTTATCTTCCAAGAACAAGAAGTGCTGAACTACGCAGCCTCGACTAATAATAGGAGAGTGAGATGACGTTGGATATTAAACGCGGAATCACGATTTTCGTTAAGGGCCGTCCCCATGTTGTCAATGACAACAAGATCACCTACGATCAGGTCGTTCACCTCGGCTACCCGCATGGTAAACGCGGGCCATTGTTCGAGTACGAAGTGACTTGGAAGGATGGCCCCAAAAAAGACGAGGAAGGGACGCTTAGTGAGGGTGCCGTCGTTGAAATCGTTGAGGGCATGAGATTTTATGTCACATTCACTGATAAGTCGTAACACGGATCTTTCCGCGCTCGTCAACGACGGGTACACGATTAGCATTGTCGGTGGCTATCTCGTCGTACGAGGCATTCCTTATGTTACTGACTCCGGTGCTATCGATACTGCGGATATCGTTAGTGCTCTGGAGCTCAGCGGTGACGAGACCGTCAGCCCTCTTTCGCAGCATACCGTTTGGTGGACAGGTCAAATGCCGCACTACTCGGACCGCAGTAGTATGCAGGAATCCCTTTGTTGCTCAATTTGGCCGACAGGCTTCTCGTTGGGCGACGGTCTGATAGCCTATTCGCGATGGTCCATGAAGCTGCGAGGTCGCGGCACACATCGCGCGTATTCGGACCATAAAGAAAAGATTGACACGTATGTAAGTGAAGTGGCTGGCCACGCTGATGCCCTCTTTCCGGGCTCTCTTGCGATAGCAAAAAGTGAGTCGCTAGTAGATCTCGATCTGCAAACCCGTTTCAAATACCTAGATATGAACGCCTTTCGGAATGGGACGCGAGGCATAGAACAGACGATTAGCGATGAGATTGTTGCTGTCATTGGAGTCGGTGGAAGCGGTTCCTATCTTGTAGATATTCTCGCCAAGACGAATATCAAGGAATTGCATATTTACGACGACGACGTGTTGTCCTACCACAACGCGTTTCGTCTACCTGGGGCTGCCGATGCTAGCGAGTTGACTGGCCAGGTAAGAAAGGTACATTGGTTAAAAAACCAATACGCACCTATTCGTGAAGAAGGGATTCACACCCACGATAAACAGGTTGCCGGTGAAGCTTTGGAGGATTTGGCTCGATACACGATGGTCTTTATTTCGGTCGATCGCCTCGAAGTTAGGCGTGCGATACAAGACCGATGTTCAGATCTCGGTGTTGCGCATATCGCCGTAGGGCTTGGAGTGGAGGTTGAGGGCGAAAGCAATGACCAATTGGGAGGTATGGTCAAGGTGGAGGTAATGCACGCACCTCGTATCCTGAGTGACGCTGATCGGAAAGTATACTTAGCGCAGGCAGACGCCGATGACATGTACGGGAACATTCAGACTGTCGAACTGAACATGCTAAGTGCAGCGCTCGCCATTGTCGAGTGGAAGGCAATGCGTGGCTTTTACGTGAATGACAGATCCACAGACATTGACAGTCAAGTGTACGTTATTCCGACTGGTAGAATCAACACGAAGCGGAAGAGAGAACTGTGAAAGTCAAACGGTGGGAAGTGGTATGGGTAGAAGACATGCCGCCTGCTCTTGAAGATGGTAAAGTATATGTATCCGTAGTTCACGATTTAACTGAGCACCTATGCGCATGCGGGTGTGGAGAAGAAGTGAGCCTTCCATTGAGCCCGTCAGACTGGAGCATAGCATACGATGGTGAAACGGTGAGTATATCACCATCCATCGGCAACTGGCAGTTGCCGTGCAGGAGTCACTATTTTATTTCTCGCAATCGAACCCTAAGGGGCGACCAATGGCCAGACAGCCGCATAGTGATGGAGAGGGAGCAGTATCGGCGAGAGAAGGCGCAGAGATACCGCCGGCGACGGTGGAAGCGCAAATGGGATCGGATGTGGCATCGGTAGATCGAAGGGGACAGCGGTACATCTCATTGGTGGGAGGTATTAATGAGGTTTCACAGGATCACCTTCTAGAAACGTGCTATCAGTGTCATCGAGAGGACGTGCAAGACGTGTACCTTTTCATGTCGACGCCTGGTGGAATGGTACACTGCGGAGTAACAATATACAATGTGTTGAAGAGTATGTCATTCAATTTGATCACTCACAATGTGGGCATGGTAGCCTCTATTGGGAACGTTGTGTTTCTGGCAGGCGAGATGCGATACTCGGTGCCCACGGGGTGCTTTCTTTTCCACGAGGTGGCGGTTACGCTGCTCGATTCTGGTGGGGTGAACATCAGTCGGAAACAGATCGACGAGTGGACAGACAGCATCAAGAATAGTGAACATCAAATCGGTGCGGTGTTGCGAGAACGCACGTCGATGTTGGAAGATGACATCGAAGCATATTTTGGACGCCAATCCACTGTGGATGCCCAATTTGCACTTACGCACAATATATTGCATGATATACAACCGTTGAATATTGCGGGTGGCGTTCCGGTCATCGCAATTCGTACATCGTAACTATGTGGGGTAGATTAAGAGTGCGAGTCGTTTGTGCTCGCTGCTGAGAGTATTTGGGTTGCGGGACCGGGGCGCACTGGTGGCGAGAATCATTCACTCTAGCGTCCGAAACAGCATCCCGTTCAGCCGTGCCTGCCACTCGTCCTCGTCAACGACCTCGAAGCGCATCACCTTGCTCCGCATCGCGGGCGCGAACTCTGCCCAATCGGCCCTGCGGGCGTGCTCGCTGCAGATGTCGAACACCGACCGCTTGTACTCGGTGTCCTCCGCCTCCTTGAGGTGGACTCCCTTCGTCTCGACCACGAACACCTGGTCGAAGCCGTCTGCGCCCTTCAGGCCCTCGTCGTTTCGGAGCGCCACTACGAAATCCGCGTAGACGCGGCGGGCCTTCCATCCCTGCACGAAGTAGTCCTTGCGGGCTCGGTTGCGGTACCAGAAGAAGAGACGCGCCTGCTGGTCTAGGTAGGTCGCGACTTTGTTCTCGAACTGGTTGAGATCGTCCTCCGTGGTCACGTCGAAGAGGTTGCGCTGGTAGGGGCTGCCGTCCTCGCGGTTCGCCTGCTTCGCCTTCGGAACCTCGATCTTCGCTGGGAGGCGATTCGACTGCAGGTCCTCGGCGACTACCAGAAAGCGCATCCGACCCGACTCCAGGAGCTCGTGGAAGACCTCGCAGGACAGGCGGTCGCGTTCCTTCTCGACCTGTCGGCGGAGTGCTTCGAGGACGAAGGCGTGGTTGGCCGACACTTGGTCGGCGGGATAGCGCTCTAGCAGGGCCTCGAAGACGCTCCGGGCCAGATCGCGACCTCGCCAGGGATTGGGAACCGCGTCGAGGAGGTGGCTGGCCGCAAAGAAGTAGTCCACCGGACCTGCGCCGTTGCCGGAAGTCGCATCGCCGGTCGCTTGGAGGCTTCCGCGATCGTCGCCATTTTCGACGACGGGATCGAGAACCCGCTCCTCCGCCGTCGGATTCACACGCCATCGGTCGTCTCCACGGCTCCCTTCACCCAACTCAAGGCCGTCCAGCGGGGAGAGGTCGATTTCGTCCCAGGGAACCCGAGAAAGGATGTCGGCCTCGTAGTGGACGAGACGCCAGCCGTCCACGTCGCGAATCATGAATGCCGGAAGGACCAGGTCGCGGGCCGCAGCCTGGTACCGCTCCCGCTGCCGGGTCGCCAGCTTCCCGGTCGGCCGCACCGGGCCGCCATCGGAAACCACCCTGCCTTCCAGTCCCTGCAGCCCTTCCAGCCCAAACCCCTTCCTGACCTCCGTCAGGAGCTGGTGCCCCCGGCGGCTGTAGCAGAAGACGTAGCTCTCGTCCAAAAGCTGCACTCCCGTCTTGGACGCGTAGGGCTGCCGCAGGATCCGGCCCACCAGCTGGGTGATCCCGGTCTTCGACATCGGGTTGGTGAGGATTGTGAGCACGTAGGCGAAGGGGCAGTCCCACCCCTCCTGGAGCGCCTGCTTCGTGATGATGAATCGAATCGGGCAGTCGCGCGACATCAGACCGCCGACGTCGTCCACCTCCTTGAGCTCGTCCTTGGTGCTGGTCTTGACCGCGATGTGCTCGGGCGCAATCCCCGGGTGCCGCAGCAGGTACTCGCGAACATCGTCGGTGTGAACGAGACCGGGCTTCCTCTGCTGCTTCCCGGTCCGCTCAACCTGTATGACGCAGATCGGCCGGATGTAGGTCCCGGACTCGGCCTCGTGAACTGTTGCACATTCCTCAAGAGTTGCCCTGTGCTCGACCGATTCCAGCAGCGTGTCCCGCCAGTCGTTGCTCGCCTTGTTCCGGATGTGGAGGTCGAGCTTGATCATCTCCTCGGCGTTGAGCTCGCGACCTAGGATCTCGACGAGAACATTGGCCCCCCTGGCCGGAGTCGCCGACAGCTCGACGATCATGCACGGGTTGAACCCCTCGAGCGTCTTCTTCGCGGTGACGGTGTATGCCTTGTGCCCCTCGTCGAGGATGACAAGGGGCCGCAGCAGCCGGATCGTGTTTCCGAGCGAGGTCTTGATCTGACGGCCCCAGAAGCCCGTCGTCTGCTCGAAGGTGTCCAGATTGGGGCTGCCGTCCAGCATCCGGTCGTGCGCGGCCGGGTCGTCGTCCGACGGGAAGAAGCGGTCGAAGCCGCCGCTGTCGCGGAACATCCGCAGGGATACCGTGGCTTTCCGGGCCGCGGCCGGGAGCATCAGGAGAAGAACGCAGAGGTTCTCGGCGACGTCACGGGGGCCGAAAGCCATGGTTCTCTCGAGGATGCGCGTACGCTGGCCCGAGGACAGGTCGAGCTGCTGGCGGTACGGGTGATCGCGGTCCTTGAGCGCCCTGAGCGTCTGATTGTAGATCTGCGTCGTGGGCACTATCCAGAGCACCAAGCCCCGACGACTCCGCAGGAAGTGCGCGTTCGCCAGATCGATCACCCGAGTGGCGAGCAGCGTCTTGCCGCCGCCGGTCGGAATCTTGAGGCAGAAGGCGGGGAAGTGCTCGCCAAGTCCGTTGCGGCGGGCGAGGAACGGCCGCCCTGGGACCGTGCTGTTCCACGCCTTGCGCACCCAGTCCGAACCCCAGTGGGGGTTGTGGCGTCTCGCCTCCTCGTCCTCTGCCCGCCACTTAGCGAGCTCGGCCAGGAACTTCTGGACGGTCGCCAGCGTCCGCTTCTGGTATTCCTTCAGGATCACCGGTCCAGACTCTCGATTGCTTCGTAGATCTGGAAGGGAAGCTGCTGGAAGTCGATCCGGAACTTGTGAAGGAACTCTCGGTCCAGATACTTGGTGGGCGCGAAGATGAGCTTCCGTCTCGATCCAGCGGGCAGCGCGCGCGCTTCGGTGAGCGAGAGCGCGAGACTCTTGAGCTTGTCGACATCGGGCTCGTAGAGGAGGAAGACGTCGTGGGACGCCGTGCGCCCGACGAACCCTGTCTCGCTGTCGGTCTCTGCCGGGTCGAACTCCTCCCCCGTCGCCGTGAAGAAGATGTAGGATGCCAGCTTCTCCCACGATGGCAGGTGGGAGCCGTCGAGGAGCGACTCCTGACGCATAGGACGCCCAAGCTCGAAGTAACTGAAGGTGCCGCCGAGGCCGGTCTTGAGGGCGTCGTCCTTGGCGGTCGAGACTCCGTTGATGACGCGGCGGACGCGCTCGGCGGTGATGGTGTCGGCGTAGTCCTCGCACTCGACGAGGATGAAGCGCCGGTTGCCGCCGTCCTGGCGGTTCTGGGCGAGCACGGCGTGGGCGGTGGTGCCGGAGCCGGCGAAGGAGTCGAGGACGATGGAGTCGGGGTCGGTGGAGAGCAGGACCATCCGCTGGATCAGCTCGAACGGCTTAGTGGTGAAGCCGGGAAACTCTTCTGGGAACAGTTGCGAAACCGTCTTCCTCGCGCCTTGCGTGTGATTGACCTCCTTGTACGTCCAGATGGTCTCCGGCACCAAACCTTGTCTCACTTCCGCCAGAAAGCGCTTCGGAGCTGGTGATTGATTCCGGTCCGCACCCCACCAAATCCGGTTATCGGCGTCCATTTCCCAGAACTTCTCTTCGGAATAGCGCCAATAGCTGCCCGCCGGAGGGCCGGGTATCACTCGGCCGCCGGGACACTCTATGGAATAGACGCCCCGACTATACGGATTGCGAGCCGACAGGTTGTCGGGCTTCCAGGGTCCGCGGGGATCGTTGTCCGGATTCTTGTAGCGCGCATCGGCCTCGTCGGTACGCGGCAGCAGGTTCCTCTTGAACGACTCCTTGCGCTTCGCGTAAACCACCACAAAGTCATGGTTCTCAGAGAAGTACTTGGCGCTGCTCTTCGGGGCATACACCTTCTCCCAGATGACCGTCGCCACGAAGTTATCCTCCCCGAACACCTCGTCCATCAGGTTCCGCAGATGGTGCACCTCGTTGTCGTCAATGGACACGAAGATCGCCCCGTCCTCCCGGAGCAGTTCGCGGAGCAGCTTGAGACGCGGCATCATCATGCAGCACCACTTGTCGTGCCGGGTCAGGTCGTCGCGGTCCACCACCCGGCCCAGCCAGTCCCGCATGAGGGGCGAGTTCACGCTGTCGTTGTAGGCCCAGCCCTCGTTGCCCGTGTTGTACGGCGGGTCGATGTAGACGCACTTCACCTTGCCGTGGTAGGTCGGCAGCAGGGACTTCAGGGCGGCCAGATTGTCCCCATGGACGACTAGGTTGTCGTGGAGGCTCGCCTTCTCGCTCAGCCCCTTCTCGCGCACCGGCAGCAGCTCGTGGAAGGGCACGGCCAGGTGGTGGTTCTCGACGAAGACCTTCCCCTTGAAGTGGAGCCGTGGCAAGGAGCCTCCTATATGGGTGTCGGGGGATTTCGCAGCGCTCCGCCCGCACCGGACGGATGCTCCCAAAATAACCCATCCCACTGCCGTGCAGGGTCATCTGCGCCGTGCCGTCCAGCACCTCGTCGCGAAGCCCGTGCCCGCCACGGTCTGGAGGGCGCTCTGGGACCTGGGCCCACCGGTATCCCCACCCGTCCGAGATTGACGAGGAAACCCGGCGTGCACTCCCCCGCATGGAGCAGGCCATCGGCAGCGGCGATGTTCACATCCTTGACGAGTACGGCGGCTTGCAGACGGCCTTGAAGCGCGCCGTCGCCCTTGAGCGGCGCGCCCGAAGGCGTGCGGGCCGGGGCCTGATGGAACGCGCCGACACGTGGATGACGGTTCGTCGGGCGGGGTCCGACTCCACTGGGAGGTCTGATGTCTGTGCCGTACCGGACGTGCGAGGAACCGGTGCCGTTCGACGCGTGCGGGTCTCGCGTCACCGGGGAAGCCAGAGTGATGACGACGATGGAACAGAAAGCGCGTTGGCCGACGCGAGTTCTGCGGCTGCGGGATGCGCTGGCCCGCACGGGCTTGTCGCGGAGCACGGTCTATGTGCCGCTGGACCGGAAGCGCTTCCCCCGACCGGTCTCGCTGGGCGCGCGAGCGGTCGGCTGGATCGACGAGGTGGTGGACGAATGGATGCGCGAGCGGATCGTCGCGAGCCGAGGTGGGGATACGCAGGCGAAGTAGTGGGCAGACGACCACCCCGCGCGGAGGCACTTGGGCGGAACCCGCAAGGTCCTCAGTCCACAAGGGTTAGGTCCGGTCCGTCCCCTTCCTGCCCAGCGCGTTGCATTGCTGCCCCTCCCGAGGCTCCGGCCCCGCCCGCGACTGCCGTGAGCGTCAAACCAAAGGTCATTTCGTCCAAGTCACTCATCGGGATCCGTAGGTGCTCTACGACATCGCGTCTCGATATCCCGGACTCGCCCGACGAGAAGACCCACCACAGAACCTGGGACACCTCGGGTGCTCCTGCCGGGCCAGGTTCCTCCGTGTGATGGTATTCGGTTCGAATCTTGATACACAGTGAACGATACTGCCATTCAGTGATGCGCTGCAGCTCGTAGAGCCTGCGAGCGTAGCTTATGGCCGATACACCCCACGTTTGCTTCGCTTGAATGATCGACGACAGCGTGATTGTCTGGGGTGCCGACGCGACGAATGATGGGGCGGGCATCAGAAAGGCACCTGCGAACGCCGCCGCCTCGTCGTTCTCGAGTTTCGTATCCCCTCCTCCGGTATGAGCGTGAAGTACGAGATGCCCAATTTCGTGGCACCCGTCCATTCGTTGGCGCTCAGGCGTGGTCGTCGTGTTCAGAAAAACAAAGGGAACCTCGCCATGCCAGACCGAGAACGCGTCGAAACTGGCACCGTCCTGAACAAGCGAGTAGACGCGAACGCCGTGTGCCTCCATCAGGTGTACGACGTTGGGTAACGGGCGATACCCCAGGCCCCATGCCGCACGGAGCGCGATTGCGGCGTCTTCAGGCGATGAATGTTCCCGGAGGTCGGGAATCGTTGGCGTTGGACGGTGGATCAGAGCATCGAGCCAGATGTCCAGCGAAACAGCTTGTGCCCCGGCTGCAAGCGCCTTGTCTCGCTGGCGGGCAGTCATCCTTGCGAGGGATCGGAATGCCCAATTCTCAAGCGTTGGAGGTGCATCCCCAAAGAAATAGGTCTCGGGGAAACGCAGTTCCCGCGAAAGCAGCCTCACGCTGCTCTCCTCGGGGACCGTTGCTCCACGCTCCCAGCGACCAACGGACCTTGCCGACACGCCGATGCGAACCGCTAGCTCCTGCTGCCGTAGGCCGCGACGCTTGCGGGCTAGTCGTAATCTGTCGGGTGAGAAGAGGCTACCCGTCATCTCCCTCTAGCCCCGGCGGGAAACGCGAACCTCCACGCTAGGCGGCGTGTTCGGGGTGTTGTCCACGATCACGGGCAGGGGTGTGGAGTGGTCGATGTCGGGCAGTATCAGCCGCTCTCTCCAATCGATCAGCTCACCCTGACTGTCCACGTTCTTGGCGTACGACAACTCGCTCCGCAGCAAGTCACCAACCCGATTGTACAGCAAGAACCATGTCCCCTTGCCATCCACCACTAGATTCCTCGAACGCACCAGCGCGCCTCCCAATGCCAGTTCGCGCTGAGCGTTCCGCCAGATGATGCGAACCCCCGCGGAACCACGGGGCCAGCGAGTACTCAACTGCTCATGCTTGCCTCGAAGGCCGGTGAATCTGTTCCCGCTGATGGCCACAACGGTCACCTCACCGTCCGGTGAAATAACGCGAGCGACGTTGTCCCTATCGTCAAAGCCCCAGCCGAGCGCGGCTAGCCCGCCTCGGAGCGTCGCCGTGACCTCAGCCCAGGTGAGAATGCCACGAAAGTTCCTTGGGTGGGCGGCTGTCGCGAAGTCCCCCGCGTGGTGTCCGACGCGGACAGCTTCCAGCAGTACCTTCATCGGAATGCCCAGCGTCGCGAGTCTCCGTCGGACGGCATCCGGGTCCGGCTCGAAGACCTCCATAGGTCGGCTGTCGGTCATGTCTCCACCGTGTGTTGGGAGGGTGTCAAGAGGTGTCCTAAAAATATGGGGATTTTAGGACAGCACCGCAAGGGTGATGGTGATTCGGACACCCGCACCAGCGTCCGGGGAAGGCAGGTCAAGTCACTGTGCTCGTGCGTTCAACCTTGGCCCTCCGGGAGGCCCTGAAGGATGCCGCTGCCCGAGGCCGAACCACCTTCGGGACGACGCCAACCGATCCCTCCACCCCCAGCGTCCCCGCCAGGACTCGAACCTGGGGCCTACTGCTTAGGAGGCAGTCGCTCTATCCACCTGAGCTACGGGGACATCCACGCGAAGGAAGATCACCGGCCCAGGTTGTGCGGACAAGGCGCGGTGGGGTCGAGCTCAACTCGGAGCGGCGGAACATCCGTTCTGTCCGCCAAGTGGGTCCGGCGGGGCGGGTGACCGATGTTCGGGGGTGGGGACTCCGAGCGGATGCAGACTACATGTCAATGCGACGTGTCCGAACCGGTTACCGCATCGCCGCAGCCACCTCTGCGCGGCGCATCTCGACTACGCCTCGGTCCGGGTCGTCGTCCGCCATCTGGGAGAGCATGCGGTCGTACAGCTCCATGGCGCCGGAGTCGTCGCCCTGGGCGCGCCTGAGCCTGGCGGCGTTCGCAAGCGCCTCGCGCACCTGGAAGTCTAGCAGCGCCTCGTCCGCCAGCCTGCGGTAGAGCTCCTCGGCGATCCTGAGGTCGCCCAGATCCTCGGTGATCGCTGCGAGCATGGCCGCCGCCTGGGAGCCCAGGGGCTCGTCGATCCGCCGTGCCAGAGGGCGGAGCGCATCGGCCGCGGCTGCCATCTCACCCAGCTCCACATTCACCTGCGCCAGCGAGATGCGGGCCTCGTCAGCAACGCGGGTACCCGCGAAGCGTTCCACGTAGAGCTCCAGGTCAGACCGCAAATCGGCCGGATCGCCGGTGACGGCACGTGCGTTGAGCACCTCCAGCTGCGCGGCCGCACTCGCCTCCAGACTCGCTCGATGGCGTACGTAGTACACCGAAGTGACGATCCCAAGTCCCAGCACGACCGCCGCCAACGTGACCTTGCCGCGGTTCCGCTGGGCCCAGTGGCTCACCTCCAGCGTCTTGGCTACGAATACGTCTTCCTTGTCGAGCGGACTCTCTGGCTCGGGAGGGCGGTTCGTGGGCTTGCGATACCGTGGCATGGTCCTCTGCGTGAGTCTAGCTTCCTGGCACTTGGCGGCCGTAGGCGATCGGTGGGCCGCTCTCCTCTGTAAGCTACGAAATTGCCGCGCCGATCGCTGCGGATCAAGCGAATCTGGACCGTCGGTGCCGGGGCTGCCCACAAATCGCTATGTCGCATAATGCGCATTATGTATAGTAATGATTCGCCAGCGACACAAGGGAGTCCCGGGTAGGCTCCCCTGCAGCCTCTCATGGTCCGGCTGCTATTGGACCATTCCCGGCCAGTCGTTGTCGGGAATTCCGGTGCAGTCGACCGTTTCGACGGCCTTGCCGGGCAGGTCGATCATCTCCCGCCACCTCGTCCGGCGCGTCGATCTCCCCAGAACACGGCGGTGTCAGGCCAACTCCTGCGCCCCACACCGGCGCGCCCCAACCACCCATCTCACCGCGGGAGGATATTCCTCGCCAGGAAGCCGATATTGGCTGGCCGTTCGGCGAGCCTGCGGGCGTACCACGCGAACCAGTGGCTGCCGTAGCTGATCAGCACGCGGACCTTCCTGCCCGTCCTCGCCAGTCGGCGCTGCTCCCCTTCGGCGATCCCGTAGAGCATCTGGTGCTCCCACGAGCCGGCCTCGACCCCCTTCTCCTCCGCACACCTGCCTACGCGGCGGATGATCGACGTGTCGTGAGTTGCCAGACCAAGTCGAACGCCGGCCTTGCGCGCGTCCGGCTGCAGCAGGCGGGTCGCCTGCTGGAAGAGCGCCGCATCCACCTCCCTCCTAGTCGGAAGCGCGATCGTGGGCGGCTCGGCGTACGCCCCCTTGACGATGCGGATGGAGGCACCGAGCGGAATCAGCGACTCAAGGTCCTCGGGGGTTCGCCGCAGGTACGACTGGAGGCAGATCCCTACCCTGGGGTGGTCGACCAGTAGAGCCCGGTACAGAGTCAGCGTGGCTTTGACGTACCGGCTGTACTCCATGTCCAGCCACACGCAGCTCCCCTTCTCCTCGGCCGCCTCCGCCACCTGGCGAATGTTCCTCTCGGCGACGGCGATCCCGAAGTCCAGCCCCAGGTGCGTCGGCTTGAGCGATATCTCGGCGTCGAGACCCGACTTCGCCACCCTGTCCGTGACCTCGCAGTAGTGGTCGGCGGCCCGCTTCGCCTCCTCTTCGCTCTCCACATTCTCGCCCAGCACGGTGACCAGCGCCGAGATCCCGTGCCGGTCGGCGAGCTTCCGTGCGGCCCGGAGCGCATCCTCCAGCTCCTCGCCGGGCATGAAGCGACCCACGGCTCGTCTCACAAACCCGTACCGTGGCAGCGTCCTGCTACACCACCTGTTCTCGGAGGCCCAGAGGAGCACCGACCTGATCATGCCAATGAGTCTGCACGCAAGGGGAGCTCCTGGCCAGCCACCAAGGGTCCGGCGATGCCCCTCACAGCTTGCCGAAGAGGTCCATTATCCGCAGCTGCCACACCTTCCAGACTGCCTCGCGGATGATTCGCCCCGACATCTTCGACTCGCCGCTGTCGCGCTCGGTGAAGACGATCGGCACCTCGCCGAGCGAGAAGCCCTTGCGCCACGCCCGGTACTTGAGCTCGATCTGGAAGCTGTATCCATTCGAGCGGATGCGATCCAACCCCACTGCCTCCGCGACCTCGCGGCGAAAGCCGTTGAAGCCGCCTGTGGCGTCGACGACCGGCAGGCCGGTGATCGTGCGCGCATACCACGACCCGAAGAGGCTGATGACCAGCCGCCGGAGCGGCCAGTTCACCACCGTGATCCTGCCGCCCACGTAGCGGGACCCGACCGCCACGTCAACCTCGTCGAGTGCGCCGACCAGCTGCGGAAGCACATTGGCGGGGTGGGAGAGGTCGGCGTCCATCTCAATGAGAAGGTCGAATTCGCGCTGAAGACCCCAATCGAATCCGGCGACATACGCCGCCCCCAGACCGAGCTTCCCCGGACGATGAAGCACATTCACCCGACTGCTCTTCTCCGCCAGCTGGTCCGCCAGCACCCCTGTCCCGTCGGGAGAGTTGTCGTCCACAATCAGAACGTGGAACCCATTGCCCTGCTGTAGGATCAATGGCACCACCCGAGGCAGATTCTCAACTTCGTTGTACGTCGGAACCACCACCAGCGCCTTCCGGTCCGCGCTCACGGCATGCCTCCTGCCACCGACGGGGGTGACCGTCGCAGCACCAGCACCCCGACTGCCGCACCGACCAGCTCCACGCCCGTGATCCAGATGCGCTGCAGAGCCGCCAGCACGACGCCCGCCTCGACACCGACTACCGGTGCCAGCAAGCTGGCCAGCCCCGACTCGCGCACGCCAATGCCTGCGGGTGCGAAGAGGGCGATGTACCCAGCGAAGTAGGCGGCCGCAAAGGCCGTGGTAGCAACGACAAGACCCGTCTCCATCCCGACCCCCCAGGCGAGGCACGCAAAGGCGAGCCCGTGCAGGGCCCAGTTGAAGAGGTAGCCAGGAAGGAGCAGAGCCAGCCCACGCCCGCTGGGGCGTGGGAGGTCGTCGGTGCCGCCGGTGCGCCTGAGCAGCCAGCCGAGGAGTGCGCCCGCTCCCCCGAAGTACAGGAAGGCAGCGGCAGCGAGCACCGCCAGCAGCCCGACAAGGATGCTTGTCGTCCCGATCGTCCCCATCCGGGTCACGATCACCCAGCCGCCGCAGAGGGCTGCTCCCACCATGTTGAGGATCTGGTTCGCAATGGCCGCCGACGTCGCCTTGGTTGCCGAGAGCCCCCTCTGCCGCGCCAGAATGCCGACTCCGGCAAGCTGCATGATCTTGCCCGGAAGGTAGCGGCCCAGGTTGGCGACTAGCAGGATTGCGGCCGCGTCGGCCAGACGGACCCCCGGTTCGCCGAATTCGTCGAGCACCCGGCACCAGAGCGCCGCCGTGATCGGCAGTGTCGCCGCCAGAAGCGCCACGGAAAGGGCTAGAGGAAGCGGTTTCGGGTCCACGCGCGACCAGTCGATGGTGCCGATCTCGTCGGGGCCGATGCCAGCCATGCGCAGGATGAGCCACGTCGCCGCGACGGTGAGCAGCAGCTTGGCCAGGACCGATCCCCACGCCCTTGCGCGGCTCCGCCCCCCCTTCGCCTCGCTAGGGCCGCTCACGCCGTCGGGGTTGCGGGCTGGATCGCCGGTTCTCCCGGCGCGACCGTCGGTTGGCCCGGTGCCCACCGTCACGGTGCGGATGCCAACCGGGATCGTGCGCGGGCCACGGGGCCGCCGAGCCAGGGCCATATGGCCATAGCGACAGCCGTAAGCACAGCCGCCAAGGTGATCCAGAGCGCCCTGGCCACCGTCGGAGCCGTGAAGCGCAGCGTCACCGTGTGGGTCCCGGACTCGGGAATCTCGACCGCCTGCAAGGTCAGGTTGGCGCGGCGGACCTCGGCGGCGGTCCCGTCGATCTCGGCCACCCACCCCGGAAACCAGTTCTCGGAGATGATCAGCAGCGCCGGTCCTTCGGTGGTCACGGAAAGGCGCCGGTGGTCGGGTTCGTAGAGCTCCCAGGCGACGGTGCCGGGAGGGCGACCCGCTGAATCCGCAAGCTCGATGCTCGGGGGCAAAGGCAGGATCGCCTTTCGCTCGGGGTCGAAGTCGGAGGCAAGGAGCGCGGCCAGCGCGGCCCCCTCCTCCTCGACCACTTCGCCGCGGCCGACGAGCCAGGCCCGATCCAGCCCCGGAAAGGAGTAGACCGCCTCGACTCCACGGCGTCCGCTCGCCGAGATCAACGCCTTGGCGCCTCGGTAGGGCCCCCTCCCCACGGCCTCCTCCGGCCATACGACGTACTTCACATTCATCATCCTGAGGACGTTCGGATGCCGGGTGTTCGTGCCGGCCGCGCGGCTGCCGGCAAGCCCCAGGAGCTGGCGATACCGCGCGAGGTCGTTCGGGTGGTGCCCGGCGAGCAGGTCGATTCCGTGGGCAGCCAGCTCGACGCTCTGGTCGCTGCCTCGCAGGTCCGCCACCCGGAAGGGCGACCCCCCTTCGCGCTGGCGGGTGAGATAGTCGACATTGGCGTTCGGAGCCGACCAGGCCTGGTAGTCGAGGGTGCGGATGAAGGCCGCGTCTATCCGGCCAAGATCCACCGCCACGAGCGCCGCAAGCGCGGCCGTAGCCCAGATGGAGGGCATCTTGCCTTCGCGCAGCGCCCAGACGACCAGGGCGGCGAGTCCCGCGAGGAGCGCGGCGACCAGGAACCCGCGCATGATGTGCGGGGCGGCCGCGGCGAGGGTGGCAAGGGTGCGCGGGTCGGCTTCGCTGTAGAGGAGCGTCGTCCAGAGGCGGGCGAGCGCACCGCTCGCGTGCAGGAGCAGGCCGAAGAGCACAACCCCGACGAGGCCGACAAGCGCCCGGCCGCGGCCTTCGCGAAGGAATGCACCGGCGGACGGCGGCTCCGAGATCGCATCGTCCACCCCTAGAGCGAAGAGCGTGGTCACGGCGAAGCTCACCAGGAATGCGCTGATCGCCGGGACTCTGAAGAGCGATATCCCCGGCACGACCTCGTAGAAGAGGCGCCAGACCGGCGTGTGGGGACCGAGCGCGTATAGGAGCCAGATGCTGGCCGCCACCGCCATGAAGATGCGGAGCGGCCTCCGCCGACGCCCGAAGATGCCGAAGAGCGCCAGGGAGACGACCGTGACGCCCAGGTACTCGTGATTGAGCTTCAGCGCATTGCGCCCCCAGTAGGTCCCCCTCCCCCACTCGGCGTCGGCGGCCGTGTTGCCGACGAATTCGGGCACGACGAGTGCCGCCACCTCCTCGGGGTGGTAGGACCACGACGAGGCATACGCGATTCGCTCCTCCGGGCTTGCATCCACGGTGGTTGCGACCCTGCGCGAGGACTCGGTGACGTACTGGGCGGCCGGCAGGAGCTGCACCGAGGCGATCGCGGCACCGAGAAGGGCGGCCGCAAGGAAGACGCCTCCACTTCGAAGTGCCCTGCGGCCCCCCCGCCCGGACCGGTCGCGCCACTCCCGCGTGCACCTGAAGACGGCGTAGGCTCCGACAGTCAGGAACAGGAAGTAGGCACTCTGGAACTGAGTCGTGAGACACACAAGCGCCACCGCTCCCGCGAGTCCGGCCGCCGTGCGCGGCCCTGGAGCGCCGAGCGCCCCCTCCGCCGCCCAGAAGACCAGCGGTGCCAGCGAGGCGACCATCAGCTTGCCGTCGTTGCCGGGCAACACCAGTGTGACGACAACCGGGGCGAGGAGCCACGCGAGCCCGCCCACCGTGGACGCGGCACGCCCTAGGCCAATGCTCCGCGCCCATCCGTACATGAAGAAGCCGCCCCCCAGGACATGCAGCACGAGCTTCCACCCCAGCGCACGGTACGCCTCGACGACGAAATAGAGGAGGCTGGTCGGGTAGATGGCGTCGCCGCCGTAGATCGCCTCCACGGTGGGCACGCCGCCCAGCAGCCTGGGTGCCCAGAGCGGGAAGTCGCCCTCGGTAATGCGCTCGACGAAGAAGGAGCGCGCCATGTAACCGAGCGCGAGGGTGTCCTCGCCGTAGAGCATCTCGTCGGAGAAGACGAACTCGCCGAAGAGGACGGCTGCGGCCGCGACGTAGAGGGCCGCGGTCCCCCACCAGGGGATGAGCACTTCGTCGGCGGGCTTTCTCGTCATCGCCCGAAACTACCTTTCCAGCAGCCCACGGTACACCTCGACGTGCCTCTCCACGAGACGCTCGTTGCTCCAGGAGGCCAGCACCCTGCGCCGTCCCGTCGCACCCCGCTCAGCGAGCTGGCCATCTCCAAGGAGCTCGACTACTTTGGCGGCGAGAGCGCTGGAGTCCGCTGGCGGAAAGAGCCCGCCAACCTCGTCGTCGATTATCTCCGGGAGTCCGCCCACCGCCGATGCGGCGACTGGAAGCTCGCACGCCATGCACTCGATCGCCGCCACCGAGGTCGCCTCGACAAGCGACGGGAAGACGGCCAAGTCTCCCGAGCAGAGGAGAGCGGGCATCTCGGCGTGGGGCTTCGCACCCAGGAAGGTGACGCGGTCGGACACTCCCAGCTCACGGGCCAGCGCCTCGAGCCTGGCCCGCTCGGGGCCGTCGCCGATCAGGATCGCCTCGACATCCACTGCCGCCGCGACCATCGGCATCGCCCTGACGAAGTGTTCGACCCCGCACTTGGCGAATAGGCGGCGGGGCACCACCAGGCGAGCCCGCGACTCCGGGCGCGGCAGGGATCCCGGCACAGGGCGGAAGACCTCGGTGTCGACTCCGTTCACTAGGACCTCGACATCGATGGTAGGCCCAAGGCTCTCGCCTACATCAGCTATCTCCTTGCTGGCAGCAAAGTTGTAATCGCTGAACTCAAGCAGCTTACCGAGTGGCGGCGCGAGTGCTCGTTTGGCGGCGAGGCGCAGGAAGTGCGACGTGTGGAGGGTGCAGGCGAGCGGCGTGCTGGATCCCACCAGCGCCACCCGGCACGGCAGCAGCGAGGGAAAGGCCTGTGCGTGCACGATGTCGGCGGCGTGCGCCAGCTTCCTGGTGCGCGGCGTCGAGCCGAGCGCGTGCGCGAGCCAGCCCAGCGGTGTGCGCGCCGGTAGCGGCGTCCTGTGGATCTCGATACCGCCGACGACCTCTCGGCGAGCGAGGCCCGGCTGGGAGAGGGACGTCACCACGACAACCTCGTGGCCGCGCGCCACAAGGCCTCGGCAGAGGTAGTGCACATGACTCTCGAGCCCGCCCACCTCGGGGGGGTAGTAGACGCAGTGGACGAGGATCCTCACGGAGCGTTCCAGTCAGCGAGCTGGCGTGGCTTCCCGCCGAGCTCGGCCAGGACGATGTCGGCGATCCGCTCCCCCGCCCGACCGTCTCCGTACGGATTGGCGGCTGTCGGCACCGGACGCCCTCCCGAGAGGTGGGCGCTCGCCTCGGAGACGATCAGCTCCTGGTCCGTACCTACCAGGGTGGCCACCCCCGCCCGCACCCCCTCCGGGCGCTCCGTCACCTCCCGTAGCACGAGCGTGTGCACTCCGAAGGTCGGTGCCTCTTCCTGGATGCCGCCTGAGTCGGTGAGGACCAGTGCGGCGCGGTCGAGCGCCGTTATCAGGTCGTCGTAGTCAAGGGGGCTGGTGAGACGAACGCCGGGCGAGCCGCCCAGGATCCGGTGTGCGGGCTCCAGGACCCGGGGATTCGGATGCACTGGGTAGAGCACGACCACGTCCTCGAACCGGCTCGCCAGCGCGGCCACCGCCGCGAAGACGCGCTCGATTGGCTCGCCGAAGGACTCGCGTCGATGCGCGGTGAGGAGCACGAGACGGCGGCCGGAGGCAAGCAGCTCGGCCAGCTGGGGGTCAATTGGGGGCGGGAGGCGCGAACGCATCCGCTCCAGAGCATCCACCACAGTGTTGCCGGTGACGAATATCCGATCGCCGGGGACTCCCTCTCGGGCGAGGTTGCCAGCCGCCCCGGCCGTCGGAGCGAAGCAGTAGTCCGAGACGACGTCCGTCATCCGGCGGAGCATCTCCTCCGGGAAGGGAGACCACTTGCGGTGGCTGCGAAGTCCGGCCTCGACGTGACCCAGCTTGCCCTGGCTGAAGAAGGTCACGAGAGCCGCGAAGAAGACCGTCGCGGTGTCGCCCTGCACCAGGGTAAGGTCCGGCGAATACTCCTCCTCGACCTCACGGAGACCGTCGAGGCAGGCGCGGCCCACATCGAACAGGGTCTGCCCGGACCTCATCAACTCGAGGTCGTAGCTCGGGGTCAGCTCGAAGGCGGCCAGGGCCTGCTCGACCATCTCGGCGTGCTGCCCCGTGAGCGCGAGCCGGTGCTCGCATCCGCCTCGGCGCTCGAGCGCGCTCACCACGGGCGCCATCTTGATGGCCTCCGGACGGGTGCCGACAACCGACAGGATCCGGGGGCCCGGACACCCTTCCGATGCGCCCGCCTGTGATCCCTTCGCGCGCGGCACGATCGCCCTAGCGGTCCGTGGACAGGCGAGCGAGGCCACGAGGCATAGACAATGTAAACCATGGATTACAATTTGTAAAGCATACATTACGCTGTGGACAGACGAGCGAAGCGGGCCAGTGGGGGTGCAACGCCAATCCTGCCGTGGGAGGCCTGTTCACGGGCTAGGCGTCGACATCCCGGCGGCCCTTCGCCCCCAGGTTGGCCTCGCGTTCCCCGCGCATGGCATCCAGCTCGTCGTGGACCGAGGCGATCATCTCGCCCAGAAAGCCAGCGGCGAAGAGGAGTGCGCCGACGGTGACCAGTAGCACGACCAGGTAGAGGAGCGGCCGGTACCCCTGCTCCAACGCAAAGCGCATGTAGAGGCCCCAAAGCCCGACGAGCACGCCCGCCCCGACGAGCGCCACGCCGGGAAGCCCGAAGGCCACCATAGGCTTGCGCGCCAGGCGCAGCTGGAACCAGACGGCGACCAGGTCGAGCACGCCGCCGACGATCCTCCCCTTCCCGGAGTACTTGGCCACCCCGGCCTCGCGCGGGTGCAGCTCGATCTCGATCTCGGTGGCGCTAAAGCCCTGCCGGTACGCCATGACCACGAAGAACCGGTGCCAGTCGTGCCGGAGACGCAGATTCGCCATCACCTCGGCGCGAAAGGCCTTCATCGAATTGAGGTCGCTCACCGGCACCCTGAAGATCCTGCGGCTGAGCGCATTGTAGATCGACGAGACGGTTCGCTTGCCGTACTTCCCTACCTTCCTACCGGTGACGATGTCCCACCCCTCGTCGAGCTTGTCCAGGAAGCGCGGGATCTCGTCCGGCAGGTGCTGCAGGTCGGCGTCGAAGAGAACCAGATTCCGCCTTTCGGTGGCGCGCGCACCCGTTACAAGCGCCTCGGTCTTGCCCTGGTTGGCCCTGTGGCGCAGCACCGTCAGCGCCGACCAGTCGCAGCCGAGCTTGCGGGCCAGCTCGCCGGTGCCATCGGTCGAGCCATCGTCTACGAGCACGACCTCCCCCTCTAGTCCGTGCCGTTCGAAGGTGGCGCGCAGCTCCGCGACCAGACGCTCCACATTGGGCGCCTCGTTGAAGGCGGGCACGATGACGGCGAAGTCGCGACGGGCGGTCGACGGCACGCTAGAAGCGCTTCCTCATGCGGGCCGACAGGATGCCGAGCTGGTCGCGATACTTGGCAACGGTGCGGCGCGCGATCTTGATCCCCTCGCTCTTGAGGAGGTTCACAATCGCCTGGTCGCTGAGCGGCCTCTGCGGGTCCTCGTCCGCTACCAGGTTGGCCACTAGCGCCTGTACCCCGCGCGTCGAGATGTCGGTGCCGGTCACGGTGGGAAGTCCCGCCGAGAAGAAGAATCGGAGGGGGTGTACGCCCGCTGGAGTCTGCACGTACTTGTCGTGAGTGACTCTCGACACGGTCGACTCCGCCATCTTGATGTGGTCCGCGACCTCGCGCAGCGTCAGCGGCCTGAGGTGCTGGACGCCCTTCTCGAAGAAGTCGGCCTGCTTGGCCACAATGAAGCGCATGACTCTGAGCATCGTCTGGCGGCGCTGCTCGATCGCCTGGATCAGCCATTGGGCGCCATTCAGCTTGTTTGCGATGAACTCCTTGTTGCGCCCGACGAAGTTGGCGCGGTCGGCGACCACTTCGCGGTACGACTGCGAGAGGCGCAGCCGGGGCAGCCCCGCGTCGTTCACGAAGACGATGTACTCGCCGCCAATCATCTCCACGGCGAGATCGGGAATCACGTATTCGTCGGGATCGTCGGAGTAGCGCCTCCCCGGCTTGGGATCGAGCTTGGCGACCTCGTCGGCTACGTCCTGCACCTCCCTGGGTGAAATGCCGAGCAGCTCGGCTATCTCCTGCCACCTGCGGCCGACCAGGGCGTCGAAGTGGCGATCGACGACCCGGAAGGCGAGCGAGTCGCCGCGCTCCAGCCGGTCCAGCTGAATGAGCAGGCACTCGCGGAGATCACGGGCTCCCACGCCGGGCGGATCCAGTGACTGGATCAGGCGCAGCACCTCCTCGACTTCGGCCAGGACGCCCACCTCCGGCTGCTCGTCGCTCACTCCCGCGGCTACCTCCTCGAGCGTGCACGAGAGAATCCCGGCGTCGTCGATATTGCCGACGATCTCCTCTGCGATCCGTTGCTGACGCTCCCCTAGCTGGAGCAGGCCGAGCTGGTCGGTCAGGTGACCGCGCAGGTTCTGCGCGTTGACGATTATCGGCTCCAGGTACTCGCGGGGCTCGTAGGGAGATCGCGGACTCTCTGGATCGTCTCCGAGCATGAGCTCGTCCCAGTCGATCTCGTCCTCCTCCAGGGACTCCTCGTCGGACTCGCCCGCCTCGTCGTCGTCCGCGTCCGCGTCCAGCAGCTCCAGGAAAGGGTTCTCGGCTAGCTCCTGCACGAGGTGTGACTGCAGCTCGACGAGCGGCATGTAGAGCATATCCATCGCCTGGTAGAGGCGCGGATTGATCGTGGGCCGCTGTCTGAGGCTGGTTTCGGTGAAGAGCCCCGTCTTGGCCTGGCTCACGTCGGCGCCCCCCAGGCCAGCGGCAGTAGGCGGGCCACCAAACTCAGGCCCCGGGCGGCGCGTACCTCGACCTCATGCGCGCGGTCAGCGACGGACCCAGGTAGAGCTCGGCCACCTCGTCGTTCCACACCAGGTCGGAGACGGTGCCGCTGACGCGGATCTCGCCCTCGTACATGATGTAGGCGCGATCGACGATCTCCAGCGTCTGCTCGACGCTGTGGTCGGAGATGATGACGCCGATCCCGCGAGTCTTCAGCTGGGCAACGATCTCCTGGATATCGTGCAGCGCGATTGGGTCGATGCCGGCGAAGGGCTCGTCGAGGAGCATGAACTTGGGGCGCTGCACGAGGGCGCGGGTGATCTCGAGCCGGCGGCGCTCCCCTCCCGAGAGCGAGAAGGCCTTGGCGCCACGAAGGTGCGCGATCGAGAGCTCGTCCAGGAGCTCGTCCAGCCTGGCCACACGCTCCTTGCGGGTGAGCGGCAGCGTCTCGAGGATCGACATGACGTTGTCGGCGACCGTCAGCCGCCGAAACACCGACGGCTCCTGCGCCAGGTAGCCAACCCCCATCCGCGCCCGCCTGTACATCGGCACCGAGGTCAGCTCGGCGTCGTCGAGGAAGACCTTGCCCCCGTCTGGCCCGATCAGCCCGACGAGCATGTAGAAGGTGGTGGTCTTCCCCGCCCCGTTGGGACCGAGGAGAGCGACGATCTCCCCTTGCTCGACCTGAATGTCCACCTCGGCCACCACCCGCCTCTTCTTGTAGACCTTGGTGAGGGACTCCCCCCGGAGCACCGAGACCGGTTCAACCGACTCGGACTCCTCCGCGACGACCGGAGGTGCGACCTCGATGGGTTCGATGTAGGGGGCGTCGCCTTCCAGCGACGCCTCGCCGACGGGCGCCGGCGCGCCCTCCTGTCCGCTCATCGGCGTGTCCTCCACCTAGCAGCCCGGGGATAAGCCTCCCACGGCATTCGAGCAGCGCTGCATCCCCGCTGGACCGCTTCGCTCGTACCCCTACACTGTAATGTATGATTTACAATGTGTAATCCATGGTTTACAATGCTCATACCTAGGGCTTCGCTCTGCGTTGCTCCTCGGGCCGGTAGCGCTGCTACCAACCCTTCGTCGCGCCTTGCCAGCCGAGCGCTTCGCCGCTCTCGGTGCTCGCGCGAGATTATCCACGGACTGCTAGCAGCCCGGGGATAAGCCTCCCACGGCATTCGAGCAGCGCTGCATCCCCGCTGGACCGCTTCGCTCGTACCCCTACACTGTAATGTATGATTTACAATGTGTAATCCATGGTTTACAATGCTCATACCTAGGGCTTCGCTCTGCGTTGCTCCTCGGGCCGGTAGCGCTGCTACCAACCCTTCGTCGCGCCTTGCCAGCCGAGCGCTTCGCCGCTCTCGGTGCTCGCGCGAGATTATCCACGGACTGCTAGCAGCCCGGGGATAAGCCTCCCACGGCATTCGAGCAGCGCTGCATCCCCGCTGGACCGCTTCGCTCGTACCCCCACACTGTAATGTATGATTTACAATGTGTAATCCATGGTTTACAATGCTCATACCTAGGGCTTCGCTCTGCGTTGCTCCTCGCTCGTACGGAGGAGGGGGCGGGTCGTCTCCGGAGGCCTCCGCCTCCTCGCCGTCGCCGACGCCAGTGGCACCACCTGGGGTGGCGTCGGCCTCTTGCGAGAGAGAGTCGGCTCTCGGGAGCGAGTCTTCGCCTCCACTCAGCGAGTCCGGCGGAAGCGAGTCGGGAGCGAGCTCGGCCGAGTCGGGCGGGAGAGGCTCGAAGTGATACCCCATCGTGTGGCCCTCGATATCCATCCTGACCACTTGGCGGCCCTCCATGTGCACCGTGATTCGATCCCCGCTTACGTAGTGTAACGCGGGCGGGCGCGCCTCCTCCTCTTCGTCGGCCGGCGGGGTGTCGGGTGCATCGGGATCCGAGGCCAGAGCCGAGGCTGGACCCGGGTCCGCATCCTCTGCTGGATCGGACGAGACCCTGTACAGGCTGCGGGCATTCGTGGTCGCGGTGATCGTCTCGAGCCGCACCTCCCCGTAGCCCGTTGCGGCGCCTCGGGCCTCTTCCCCGCCGGAGTCCGTCGGGAGGAAGCTCGCCACGATCCTCTCGCCCTCGATCCAGTCCCTGGCCGCGATCTCGGGAAGCTCCCACTCGACGTCCGAGCGCCCAGGCTCGTCGGAGAGGACTGCCTCCGCCCGTGCGCCCCGGATCGCAGTTACGGACTCGAGCACCCGGCCCGGCGAGAGCACCTCGATCGAGTCGCCCGTCAGGTCGAAGTCGGCGGCTCTCACCAGGGGGCGAGGCCACACCCCCGGGGAAGACAGCTCGGGTGGTTCCTCCCCCCCGCTCTCCCTGAGGAGCTCGAGGGCGCGCTCCGCATCGCCAGCGGTCAGGCCAGTCGTGTCCAGCTCCTCGGTTCCCGGGCCGGGCAGCGGCACCGGCTCGGGGATCGCCACGATGCGGTCCACCTGCCCTTCGCCCAGGAATAGGCGAATCGACGGCGCCCGCATCAGCACCTGGTCGCCGGTGAGCTCGGCGTCGCCGTGCGCCACGATCTCCTCGCTGCGGCCCGTCGTAGGCGATACCGAGATCGCCGCACCCCGCAGCTCGAATCCCCTGTCAACCACCCGGGAGTCGCCGAAAACCAGCATGGCGCCGACCTCCTGGTCGTAGTCGAGCGAATCCCCGGTCGCCTCGAGCGAGTCGCGCGTCACAACCACACCGCCCCCGGCCCGGAAGTAGCGGCGCCCGTCGATGTAGAGGCGGGGTGCCTCGACGAGGTAGGGATGGGGCGCGACCGGTTCGACCTGCGGCTCGCTGGCCGCGGGGTCTTCCTCGACCTCCCTTCCGACGAAGCCGTCGCCGCCGTCGGAATCAGCATCCACCCCGACCTCGTCCATGCTGTCGGCCCGGGCGTCGGCCGCGGTGACGGACTCGGCCGGCGGCGGCGCAGCGGGCCTCGGCGCCGGCGTCACGACGGCGCGGGGATTGCCGCCCTGCACCCTAATCCGGTCCAGCTTCCGATAGCGCGACTTGCGCTGAAAGAAGAGGGAGTCCCCTCTCAGGACGGCCCCGCTCCCCTGATCGGTCAGCACCACGCGCGACCACGCCCGCATCTCGCCGCTGGTGCCGAAGTAGTACGCGGTGTCAGATCTGAGCTTCGTGTCGGCGTCCTCGTACCGAACCCGCCTGACGAGCTTGACGCTTCCGCTGTGCTCCCACACCACTGCGGAGTCGGACCGAATGCGCGTACCATCGGCGCACCTGTAGTCGATGCCGCCCGACGCGCGGTGGTTGTAGTGGACGGAGTCCGACCGGGTGCTGACGGTGTAGCCCCCGACACGGGCCAGAGTGCACTCCCTCTCCCCCTCCTGGGGCTGAGCGGCGGCGATGCCGGGGCATAGGGCGAGCGCGGCGAGCGCCTCCGCCCAGAGGGCCATCCGCGTCATTGCCCGGGACAGTCTCCCTCCTTGGTCCGCCAGACCTTCACCTCCCGGAAGGACATGTCGGCCTCGAAGCGGGTCCCCTCTATTTCGCACCCCGCCTCGCGCATCACGACCGGCCTATTGCTCCAGATCAGGTCGCGGAAGGTCGAAATGAGGAGCTCGTCGCTCCGGATCTCGCGATCCTGTTCCGGGATCGTGAGCACCGCGTTGCCGACGGCTACGAGCTCGGCCTCGCTCCTGGACTCGCTGGGCGGACGGTTGGGGCCCTGAAGACGTCCGCGCTCGGCCGTTATCGTCGCCTGCGCCTCGCCCGTCCCATCCGCGAAGACTCGGAGCGAGAAGCCGATCGCCCAGGTGTGCGAGGAGTCCCGCCAGCCGAAGAGGCTGTCCGCTGCCAGGATGGCCTCGCGAACGCCATCTGTCGTCAGCGTGTGGGAGACCCCGTACAGCACCTCGTCCGCATTCATCTCCTCGAATCCGGTCGCGGCGGTCTCCCCCGAATCGTCGAGGCACCCCGCGGCCGCTACGGCCAGCGCTAGCAGCCCGTGGACAAACCTCCCACGGCATTCGAGCGGCGCTGCATCCCCGCTGGACCTCTTCGCTCCCCTGTCCATACTGTAATCTTTGCTTTACAATGTGTAATCTATGGTTTACAGATTCCGTACCCGTGGCTTCGTTCTTCGTTGCTCCTCGGGCCGGTAGCGCTACTACCAACCCATGCGGTCCGCAGAATGCACCCTAGCGGCATTCGAGGGGCGCTGCATCCGTGCTGGATCGCCTTGCGCTGCGTCGCTTCTTGGGCGAATGGCTCTGCCATGCGCCCCGCGAAGCGCCTTGCCAGCCCGGCGCTTCGCCCCTCTCGGTGCTCGCCCGGGCGCATCCGCGGACCGCTCCGTCGCGCCTTGCCAGCGGGGCGCTTCGCAGCTCTCGGTGCTCGCGCGAGATTATCCACGGACTGCCACGCCCGCGAAGGCGCACCGCAGGGGCGACTGAGCGAGACGACCGACTCCGGTCACGCTGTCCCCGCCCTGAGCAGGTCGCGCGGATCGACGCCGCCCACGAGCGCACCCTCGTTCGGCCACTATCGCCATTCTCTCCCACTCCTCTGCCTGCGCGCACAGCCGCGAAGCCCAGCTGGTTCGGGGATGCGATCTTCGGTGCGCCGGTGATGACGTCGGAGACCGGGGTCGGGCACGTCCTCGGTCCGCCCCATGAATCTGGCAAGATCGCCCATGGTTCTGAAGTCGATCCGCGGTCGCCGCTAGCCGCCTCGGCGGCGACAGTACTCGGCGACAAGTCCGTCCCACTCTCCGCGGGCCCGCAGCAGCGCCTCCGCGAACTCCCTTGCTGCGCCCCTTCCCCCCTCCCTGGAGCTGCACCACGACGCCGAGGCCCGAACTTCGGGCACGGCGTTGGCCACGGTGGCCCCCAGTGCCGCGCGCCGCAGGAGCGGCAGGTCGGGGAGATCGTCGCCCACAACCGCGACCTCGTCCCACGAGAGCAGCCACCCACGGAGCATTTCCTCGAGGACTGGCACCTTGTTGGCGTCGGGCACCTGATGCACATCCTCTATACCCAGATCGGCGGCTCTGAGGTCGGTCGCCCTCGACACGCGCCCGGAGAGGAGTGCGACGCGGATCCCGGCCGCCTGGAGGAGCCTGACCCCTATGCTGTCCTGCACGTCGAATCGCTTGAGCTCGATCGCCTGCCCAGGTGCCGTCCCCATGTAGATGCCTCCGTCTGTCAGCACACCATCCACGTCGAGCACAACAAGCCGTATGCGGCGGGCGACCGCCCTGTCAATCGTCACCGTTCTCCTCCCAGCTTCTCGCCTCCTCGCCAAGCGCCCGTCTGATCGCGACGACCTGGGCGAGGAGTCGCGGCAGCTCGGCGAGCGGTAGCATGCACTCGGAATCGGATGGCGCACCGCGCGGTTTGGGATGCACCTCGAGGAAGAGCCCATCGCAGCCGGCCGCAACGGCGCCACGCACGAGGGGCGCGATCTGGTCGCTGGCACCACCCGTCGAGCCGTCGGCCATCGCTCCCGGGCGCTGCACCGAGTGGGTTCCGTCGAAGACGACCTGCGCACCGGTGGCCGAGCGGAGGCGCGAGAGGTTCCGCATGTCGACCACGAGATCGTCGCTGCCGAATGCCGATCCTCGCTCGGTCACGAGAACCCGTCCGGGACCGCTCCTCGCCACCTTTTCCACCGCGCCGGCCATGGCGGAGGGCGACATCCACTGCCCCCTCTTGATGTTCACCGGCATGCCGGTCCGACCCGCCGCCGCAAGAAGCGATGTCTGGCGACAGAGAAAGGCAGGAATCTGGATGACATCGACCACCTCGGCTACCGGGGCGGCCTGCGATGGCTCGTGAATGTCGGTCATGAGACGAATGCCCGTATCTTCAGCTACACGTTGCAGTTGGCGAAGTCCGTCCGACAGGCCCGGCCCACGGTGCGACCCGAGCCTCGACCGGTTCGCCTTGTCGAAGGAGGCCTTGAAGACCACGGCCAGGCCGACCTCCTCGGCCGCCTGCTTCACCCGCGTGGCGACCTCCAGATTCAGGTCGTCGGCTTCGAGCACACACGGGCCGGCGAAGAGGGTGAAGCCGCCCAGTCCGTCGTCGCCACCTCCGGGTGGACGAACCGGCGCGGCTGTCCGAATGCTACCCTGAATGGCGCTGCTACCCCCCAAGCGCGACGGCCTTTGGTCGAGCATTCACGGAGAGTCCGGCGGCCGCCGCCTCGACGAAGGAGGCGAAGAGCGGGTGCGGAGCTGTGGGGCGGCTCTTCAGCTCCGGGTGAAATTGGCCAGCCACGAACCAGGTGTGCGAGGGAAGCTCGATCATCTCGACAAGCCTCCCGTCCGGCGAGGTGGCCGAGAAGGCGAGCCCATGTGCCCTGAGTCGCGCACGGTAGTCGTTGTTGACCTCGTAGCGGTGGCGGTGACGTTCGCTGATCTCGGTCGCTCCGTACACACTGGCCGCGAGCGAGCCGTCGGCGATGTGGGCATCCCAGGCCCCGAGGCGCATCGTACCGCCCTTGGTCGTGACGCGACGCTGGTCGTCCATGAGGCAGATGACCGGATGAGGCGACTGTTTGTCGAATTCGAAGGAGTGGGCCCCGTCGAGTCCGGCCATATGCCGCGCGAACTCGATCACGGCGCACTGAAGCCCCAGGCAGATCCCCAGGAAGGGAAGGTGGTTCTCGCGAGCCCACCGGATGGCATCGATCATCCCTTCGATACCACGCCCCCCGAAGCCGCCTGGAACAAGCAGGCCGTCGTAGTCTTCGAGGAGCGAGGGGTCGAGCGATCCTTCCAGCTCCTGGCTGGCGATCCAGTCGATCTCCACCTCCACGTCGTTGGCGATGCCCCCGTGGATGAGCGCCTGCTCGACCGACTTGTACGCGTCGACGAGCTCGGTGTACTTGCCGACCACGGCGATCCGGACAGCACCCCGCTGCGGGGCCTTGATGCGATCCACCATTCGGGTCCACGACTCGAGCCTCGGAGGGGGCGCGTCGATGCCGAAGCGCTTCAGCACGTAGTCGTCCAGGCGCTGGCGACGGAACTGAAGCGGGACCTCGTAGATGGTGTCGACGTCGACCGCCACGATCACCCCCTCGAGGTCCACGTTGGTGAAGCCGGCGATCTTGGCGCGCGTCTGGTCGTCGAGCGGATGCTCGGTGCGGCAGATGAGGACCGTGGGTTGAATCCCGGTGCGCATCAGCTCCCGCACGGAGTGCTGGGTCGGCTTCGTCTTGAGCTCGCCCACCGCCCTGATGTGCGGCACCAGCGTCAGGTGGATGTGCATGGCGCGGTCCCCTGCCTCCTGGCCGAACTGTCTGATCGCCTCCAGGAAGGGGAGTGACTCGATGTCGCCTACTGTTCCTCCAACCTCGCAGATGACGACGTCGTGACCCTCGGAGAGCACCCTCACCGATCGCTTGATCTCGTCGGTGATGTGCGGCACAACCTGCACGGTGCGGCCAAGGTAGTCGCCCCTCCGCTCCCTCTCGATGACGTTCCGGTATATCCGCCCGGTCGTCGTGTTGTTGTCCTGCGAGAGCGTCGTCCCGATGAAGCGTTCGTAGTGGCCCAGGTCGAGATCGGTCTCGGCGCCGTCCTCGGTCACGAAGACCTCGCCGTGTTGCAGAGGCGAGAGAGTGCCGGGGTCGACGTTGATGTAGGGGTCCAGCTTCTGCAGAGTGACGCGCAGCCCCCTCTCCCTTAGGAGAACGCCGAGCGAAGCGGCTGCGATGCCCTTGCCGAGCGAGGAGACCACCCCGCCGGTCACGAAGATGTATCGGGTGCGGTGGGATCCTCTAGAGCTCATGCCGAAATCTCGACATGCAGTCCGTGGTCATCTCCCTCGGCTCCCAGAGCGCGAAGGTGGCGCTCCGTACGCGCCAGATCCTGCGGGGTGTCGACTCCCCGAGCGGCGTCGGGCACCACCGCGACTCCGATCACCAGGCCGTTCTCAAGCGCCCTGAGCTGTTCGAGGTCCTCCTGCCGCTCGAGCTGCGACCTCGGCCATCCGACCCAGCGCTCGAGCGACTCGGTCCTGTAGGCGTAGACACCTACATGCCGGAGCCTGCCCTCCCTGCCAGATGGCGCGCCGTCGCCGTGCGGAATTGGGGCCCTCGAGAAGTACAGCGCCCTGCCCCGACGGGTCCTCACGATCTTCACCACTCCCGGATCGCGAAACTCCTCCTCGTCGCGCACCGCCGTGGCGCAGGTGGCCACCTCGAATCCCCCCTCCACCATCGACACAGCCGCATGGACGGCGCTCGGCTCGACAAGTGGCTCATCGCCCTGGATGTTGACTACGACGCCGTACTGCGAGCCCAGTCTGCGCGCGACCTCCCAGGCGCGGTCGCTCCCGGTGGGGTGCTTAGGCGAAGTGAGCATCGCCTCGGCACCCGCGTCGTGGCAGAGGGCGACCACCTCGGCCGAGTCGGTGGCCACGATCAGGCGGTCGATGCACTCCACCGTGCGGGCCCGCCGCCAGACCCAGAGAACCAGAGGGACGCCGAGGAGGGGCTGGAGGGGCTTCTCGGGGAGACGCGACGACCCCAGCCGCGCCGGGATGACTCCCAGGACGCGACTCACGACTCCATCCAGTGGGGAGTGCGGGGCTCCGGTTCCAGAATTCGGATCACGGACCTAAAGGTAGCAGTCCGCGGCCAATCTCGCGCGGGCAACGCGAGCGGCGAAGCGCCCCGCAACTACGGAGGGGGTGGGATTCGAACCCACGAGTCCTCGCGGACGCCGGTTTTCAAGACCGGTGCATTGAGCCTCTCTGCCACCCCTCCAGCGGGCGGAAAGATCGCCCGGAAGGGCCAGCACCTCAAGCGGTGTCGTGACGGCAGCCGATCCGGCACGTGTTTCTCCAGAGCAATCGCATTCGCCATCGCCTGCGACACCAGGAGCGGCACCACCCGCCGGCGGTATTGCCGTCAGTAGTCGACCGGCCGCAGGTACCCCTCGCCGATCGCGCTCTCCGAGACCAGCGCCACGGTGGGTAGCTCGCGCTTCCAGTGCGTGGACGAGAGCCTCTCCGCGACGAGATCCACCTCGGCGCGGCTGAACCCCCTCCTCGCCAGGGTGTCGGGACCGAACCCCTTTAGCAGCCAGTGCAGGATGGGGTCTGCGATTCGGTAGGAAATCCCGAGCTCGTCCTCGTCGGTGACGCCTGGCACTAGGTCGGCGGTCGCCGGTTTCCCCAGGATCGCACCTGGGACGCCAAGGTGGTGGGCCAGCTCCCACACCTGTGTCTTGAAGAGGTCGCCCAGGGGATTGATCGGCGGCGAGTCGTCCGCGTGCCAGGTGAAGTAGCCGAGCAGGCGCTCGCTCTTGTTGCCGGTGCCGAGGGGCAGAGCGTCCAGCTTCGCCGACTGGTCAAAGAGCACCAGCGCACGCATGCGGGCAGCCAGATTGCCCCGCCGTCCGGGGCCCAGGTCGGGCTCGTGGGCCTCCACGTAGGAGTCCACCGCCGATGTGACGGGTATGGTGCGCGATCGCGCCCCGCACTCGCCGATCACCAGCTCCGCGTGCTCCAGACTCTCCGGGCTCGATGACGAGTAGGGCAATCGCAGCGCGTACACGTTCTTCGGCCCCAGCGCGCGACAAGCCAGGAAGAGGGAGGTGGCCGAATCGACGCCGCCGGAGACTCCGATCACAACCCTCGAGAACCCCCGTCGCCGCCGGATCTCCTCGCGGATGAACTCGGTGAGCGCGGACTCCACCAGGTCCGGCTGAATGGAGAGGAGGGCCCGGTCCTCCTCGTTCGGACGATAGGGGAGTGCGCTGGAGGCTCGTCTGCGCGGGGTCGCCCCCGACCTCCCTGCCCTGCCCTCCGCACGCTCCGGGTTAGCCTGGATCGTTGGCCGTTGGGCCGGGCGCTTCCGGGAGCGCTTCTCCACCCTCGACGCCTCGAGCGAGTACTGGAGGTGCGGGAGCGCGGTCCTCAGGTCGGAGAGGAAGGGGGACTCGGTCCGCACGCGCGTTATCTCGCCGGTCTCGATCTCCGCCTCGGTATTTCCGTCGCCGAAGATCGGCCCCCTTGCCAGCAGCGTTCCGTCCGGGCGCCAGGCAGTGGAGCCCCCGGCAAATACCTTCCCACCCTCGGAGCCAGCGAGGTGCGCCAGCAGTACGAATACTCCGTGCTCCTTCGCGGTACGGGCGGCGATGCGGTCCCACTCGGCGAGATTGGCCGGACGGGTCAGGGGTGGCTCGTAGCCCCGGGCAGGCGAAGCGCAGCAGCAGAGCAGTAGATCGGCACCGTCGAGCGCCAGCACGGTCGCTGGCAGCGAGTGCCAGAGGTCCTCGCAGATGAGCATCCCGACGCGGCCGAAGCGTGTGTCGAAGGCGCGCACATCGCGGCCGGGCTCGACGTAGCGCCCCTCCTCGAATATCCCGTAGGTGGGGAGGAAGACCTTGCGGTGCACATGCACGAGCTCGTACGCACCGTCGCCGGGGGTCAGGTAGGCGACGCTGTTGTGCACGCTGGAGCGGCCCCTCTCGTAGAAGCCGATCGCGATGTCGCTTTCGCAACCCGCCGGGGGTTCCCCTAGCAACCTCGTCAGCTCCTCGGTTGCGAGCGCGACCTCAAGGGCGGCTCCCTCGACGAAGTACCCGGAGAGAACCGTCTCTGGAAATACGGCCAGATCGGCACCCGGGACGAGGGCGTCACGAACTGCGGCCACATTGGCCTGCAAGTCCCCCTTGCGGGGCTTGATCTGGCAAAGCACTGCCCGAAGTGTGCGGCCACTCTCCATGAATCCCCCGAGCGTTGGGGTTCGAAGGGGAATGCGGGAAACGCCGGCCCCCGCAGTATCTTTCAATCTACCCCAAGCGCTCCCCGCGCCACCGTCCCTGCCACCTCCCCGGTTGCCAGAATGTCGAAGCCGCTCCGCCTTGCCTGGATCCCCCTCCTGGCCCTCCCTTCCGGCGCAGGTGCGCAGGACACCGTCGGCCAGTCTCGAATCCTCGGTTCGGACGAGGCCCAGGTCTTTCTGCAGGCGTTTGAGGCGATAAAGCGTCTGCACCCGTCCGGCGCGAGCGACTCCGCCCTCTGGGTGGGGGCGCTCGAGGGACTCGTCGAAGAGATAGACGACCCCTACGCAACAGTCTTCACTCCGACCGAGTACGCTCATTTTCAGGAGGGCGCGACCGGCAAGTACGCGGGCATCGGGGTACAGATTGCACGGCTGGCCGCCAGGGTGACCGTGATCGCCGTCTTCCGCGACACGCCGGCCGAGCGCGCGGGCATGCTGGTGGGCGATCGCATCGTCTGGGTCGAGGGACACGACGCGACGGATTGGAGCGTGGACCAGGCGCGCGACTCAATTCGTGGCGAGGTCGGCACGGTGGTGAGGCTACAGGTGGAGCGCGACGGGCTACTGGGCCAGATCCCGATGGAGCTGACGCGCGACAGCGTGCACGTGCCCTCCCTGGCGGCGACATGGATCGACAGCGACGTCGCCTACTTCGGTATGGACCGGATTGCGCGGGGCTCCACGACCGAGGTTGCGAAGGCGCTCTCCGATTTCGCCGATGCCAGGGCGTTGATATTGGACTTGCGGCAAAACCCGGGGGGCTATCTGGACGAGGCGCTGGGCATCGTGGATCTCTTTCTGGCACCGGGACAGCTCCTGGCCGGTGCGGAGGGAAAGAACGAGTGGGGCGAGGTCAAGAAGGAGGCGTGGTTCGCCCGCTCGCCGGGCCGCATGGAGAGCACCCCGATCGTCGTCCTGGTGGACGAGTTCACCGCGAGTGCGGCGGAGATCATCTCCGGCGCTCTGCAGGACCACGACCGCGCCGTGGTCGTCGGGAGCCGCACATTCGGAAAGGGGGCCGTGCAGTCGATCCACCCCCTTCCGGCCGGTCGTTGGATACGCCTGACGACAGGCTCCTGGATTACCCCCCTTGGCAGGTCGCTGCATAGGCCACGCAATCGGAATGGGGAGCCCAAGGAGGTGGATGAGAGCGCCATGGGGTCGGTGACGACCGGGGCTGGTCGGGAGCTGGGGACCGGGGGCGGGGTTGTTCCGGACCTCGCGATCAAGCGCGACACGCTCCCTGAGGAGGGGCTCGATCTGTTGTACAACCACGCCATTGAGGTGCAGGTGCCGTTGGGGACTCGCATTCGCGAGTACGCGCTCGGGCTCGCGGCGACCGCGATGGCCGCACGTGCCGTGGAGCGCCTACCGTCGTCGGCGTTCGACGGACTGGTCGACACTCTGGTGGCCGAGGGGATGGACTCGGCGATCCTGGGCGACCCGGCGGCGCGTGCCTACCTCGACTGGCGTGCCCAGGTCAGGTATCTGGACCGTGCGGAGGCCCGTGGTCTGGCCCTGCTAGTGCTGGCCGAGCGGGATCGGGCGTTGGCCGAGGCGCTACGTCTGGCCCGGAGCGCGAGCACTCCTGACGAGCTCTTTGCACTCGCGGAGGCGGCAGCCGAACCGGCCGAGGAGGGCGGCTAGCGGTCCGTGGACAGTCTCGCGCGAGCACCGAGACCGGCGAAGCGGTCCAGATGGATGCAGCGCCCCTCCTGCCGCCAGGGTGCATCTGCGGGCCGCAGGGGCTGGTAGCAGCGCTACCGGCCCAAGGAGCACATGGAGCGAAGCCACGGATACGGGCATGTAAATCGGGGATTACATATTGTAAAGCACACATTACAGTATGGAGTGGCGAGCGAAGCGCTAAAGCGGGGATGCGGCGCTACGGAGCGGGCGACCTTGCGCGTGGGTGGTAGCGCTCGTGCGTCCGGCGCAGGTGGCTCGTGTCGAGATGGGTGTAGAGCTGCGTCGTCGAGACATCGGCGTGCCCCAACAGCTCCTTCACCTCCATGAGATCCGCCCCTCCCTCCAGGAGGTGGGTAGCGCAGCTGTGCCTTAGCGTGTGGGGCGACGCGCCCTGCTCAAGGCCCGCGCGCTCGGCGGCCCGTGAGACGATTGTCCATACCGACGCCCGGCCGAGCCGCCCACCGCGCTGATTTAGGAAGAGCGCCTCCCGTTCGCGTCCCTTCGCCAAGCCTGGGCGCACGGCCCGCAAGTAGCGCTCGAGAGCTGCCAGAGCGGGCCTGCCAACGGGGACGAGTCGTTCCCTGCCCCCCTTGCCGAAGACGAGGCAGCTCTCATCGGGAAGGTCGAGGTCTCCCACCGACAGTCCGGTTAGTTCGCTGACCCGCATGCCCGTCGCGTAGAGGAGCTCGAGCACGGCGCGGTCCCTCCAGTGCACCCTCAGGTCGGGGTCGACGGCTTCGACGAGCCGAGCCGCATCGGCGCGGCTGAGGACGCGGGGCAGCTTCCTGGCCGGTGCGGGGCTCTCCATGCGGCCCGTGGGGTCCTCGCTCACCACGCCCTCGGCGGTCAGGAAGCCGAAGTAGGCCCGGAGCGCCGACTGCGCGCGGCGCACGGTTGTCGTTGCGAGCCCGCTACTTCGCAGGTGAAGCATGTGCGAGTGCAGCGTGTCGGGGGTCACCTCGTCGGGCGAGGAGACGCCCAGCTCGCGCAGATGATCCAGGAAGCGGCCGAGGTCGCTCCGATAGGCCGCCAGCGTTCGGGGCCTGAGCCCCCTTTCCAGAATCAGGAAGTCGGCGAAGGTCTCCAGATGAAATCTCAGCGCCATGGCGTCCGACGCCGACTCGCTCGCCTTCACCGTCCTCCAGAGCCGTGTCGCCGGGCGGATCGCCGTCGCCTCCACCACCAGAGCGACACGAGGAGGGCGAGCGCAGCCGATGCACCCAATAGCCCCCGATTGGCCGTCGAGACCGCGTCGACCACCGCCTCCCGATTCGCCCCGGCCGCGTGCCCCACCCCGACAAGCGCCCCATACCAGATGGCAGATGCCGCCGTTATGGGCAGAACGGTCCTGAACCAGCCCACCCGGGCCACGCCCGCAAAGACCGGAACCGCGGCGCGAAAGCCCGGCAGGAACCGCCCTGCGAAGATGGCCGCCACCCCCCAGCGCTCGTAGAATCGCTCGAGACGCACCAACTCGTCGTGCGTAAGCAGCCGCCGGCCGGGCCCCGTCCGAAAGAAGCGCTGGCCATGCCGGCGCCCCAAGGCGTAAACCCCTAGAGCCCCGCCAATGTTGAAGGTGCAGACCACCAGGAAAACGCCGGTGGCGTGGGCGACGCCCGCCCCCGCGGCGAAGCCGCCCGCCAAGATCACCGAATCGGCGGGCAGAGCCGGGACGATGTTCTCTACTGCAGCGCCGACGCCGAGCACGATGTACACGAGCGGCAGCGGAAGTTCGCCAAGGAAGGCGATGACCCCTTCCATCGGCTGCCCCTCTAGCAGTCCGTGGACAATCTCGCGCGAGCACCGAGATCAGCGAAGCGCAAGCGGTCCGTGGACGGGCCCGGACGAGCACCGAGAGCGGCGAAGCGCCCCGCTGGCAAGGCGCGACGAAGGGCCAATAGCCGCAGCGCTATTGGTCCGAGGAGCAACGCAGAGCGAAGCGGCCCAGCGGGGATGCTCCGCCGGGCGAATGCCGTCGGGGTCCTGTTCGCGGGCTGCCTCACTGGCAAGGCGCGACGAAGCGGTCCGTGGATGCGCCCGGGCGAGCACAGAGAGGGGCGAAGCGCCGGGCTGGCAAGGCGCTTTGCGGGGCGCATGGCGGAGCCATTCGCCCAAGAAGCAACGCAGAGCAAGGCGATCCAGCACGGATGCAGCGCCCCTCGAATGCCGCCAGGGTGCATTCTGCGGGCCGCATGGGGTGGTAGCAGCGCTACCGGCCCGAGGAGCAACGCAGAGCGAAGCCACGGGTACGGGCATTGTAAACCTTGGATTACACATTGTAAAGCATACATTACAGTACGGACAGGCGAGCGGAGCGGTCCAGCGGAGATGCAGCGCTGCTCGAATGCCGCGGGAGGTTTGTCCACGGGCTGCTAAAGGTCCATTGGCCCGGAGCGCTGGGCGGAGCTGCGAGCCACCAGCGCCACGGCGTGCACGGCGATGCCCTCGCCCCGGCCGATCCACCCCAGCCCCTCGTTGGACTTGCCCTTGATCGAAATAGCCTCCACCGGGAGCCCGGCCCGCGCCGCCATGACCTCCCGCATCCGAGCTGCCACTGGGGATATCCGGGGACGCTCGCAGACGACCGTGGCGTCGACGTTCAGCGGTTGCCAGGAGTGCTCCCTCAAGAGCTCGGCCACCTTCGCCAGGAGCTCCATCGAGTCGGCGTCGCGCCACTCCTCCGCGCCCGGCGGAAAGTGCGTTCCGATATCGCCCAGGCCAGCCGCTCCCACGAGGGCGTCGATCACCGCATGAGCGATGGCATCTCCGTCCGAGTGACCCGCAAGACGCGGCTCGCCGGGGAAGAGCACCCCCCCCAGGACAAGCGGCGGTGCCGACCCGAACCGATGCGAGTCGTAGCCGGTCCCGACCCTAATCCTCGTATCTCCGGGTGACCAGACAGGCGTTGTGTCCGCCGAATCCGAACGAGTTGTTAAGCGCGGCCTCGACCGTGCGCTCCACCGCACCGCCGTGCGCGTAGTCCAGGTCGCACTCGGCGTCGGGCTCCGAGAAGTTGATCGTGGGCGGGATTCGGCCCGTTCGGCACGCCATTACGCACATGACCGCCTCGATAGCCCCGGCCGCTCCCAGAAGGTGGCCGGTCATAGACTTGGTCGACCCTACGACCACGCCGTACGCGCGCTCCCCCAGGACGGCCTTGATCGCCTTGGTCTCGGCGGGATCGTTCGCGGGGGTTGAGGTGCCGTGGGCGTTCACGTAGTCGAGCTGGTCCGTCGATATCCCCGCGTCGGCCAGCGCCGCCCTCATCGCCTCCTGGGCACCCTCCGCATCGGGCGGTGGCGCGGTGAAGTGGTAGGCGTCGCCAGTCGCGCCGTACCCGGCCAACTCGGCCAGGATCTCCGCGCCCCGGGCCCGCGCTCGGTCCATCTCCTCGAGCACCAGGATGCCCGCCCCCTCCCCGATTACGAAGCCGTCGCGGCCCGCGTCGAAGGGGCGGCTCGCCCCCTTGGGGTCGTCGTTCCGCCGCGACATCGCCTTCATCGCAGCGAATCCTGCGATCGTGATCGGCGTAACGGCCGCCTCCGCACCACCCGCAAGCATCAGCTCGGCGTCGCCGCAAGATATGTGGCGGGCGGCCTGCCCGATGGCGTGGGCGCCCGAGGCGCATGCGGACACGGTGGCGTAGTTCGGTCCCTTGAGGCCGTAGCGGATCGACAGGACCCCGGAGGCGATGTCCGGGATGAACATCGGAATGAAGAAGGGGCTCACACGGCCGGGTCCGCGGCGCTCGAGAATCGAACAGTTGGCCTCCAGCGTGGCGATCCCCCCAACCCCACTTCCGATCAGCGCTCCAGAGGCGGTCGGTGCAGCTGGGAGCGAGGATCGGCCGAGGCCCGCCGACCGCATCGCCTCATCTCCGGCGACCACGGCCAGCTGGAGAAACCTGTCGTACCGCCGCACCTCCTTACGGCTGATGTGCGCGCCTGGATCGAAGTCGTCAATCTCGCAGGCGATTCGCGTCGCGAAGCCCTCGGCGTCGAAGTGGGCGATCGTGTCCGCGCCAGACACCCCGGAGAGGAGTGCATCCCAGCTGGATTCGACATCTAGGCCTACCGGAGTAATCATCCCCACCCCGGTGATCGCGACTCGTCTCCTCCCTGGATCGCTGGCCATGGAGCCCGGTCTGCTAGCAGTCCGGTCCAAGGAGCAACGCAGAGCGCAGCGGCCCAGCGGGGATGCAGCGCTGCTCGAATGTCGTGGGAGGTCTGTCCACGGGCTGCTAGCCCTGGCTCTTCCTGATGTAGTCTATCGCGTCGCCGACAGTGCGCATAGCCTCGGCGTCCTCGTCGGGAATGTCGATCTCGAACTCCTCCTCGAGGGCCATCACCAGCTCGACCGTGTCGAGGGAGTCGGCACCGAGGTCGTCGACGAACGAAGCCTCCGGGGTCACCTTGTCGGCCTCCACCCCGAGCTCCTCTACGATGATCTCCACGACCCTGGAATCCGGTGAGTCGGACATGCTCAGCCTCTCGTTGCGTTTGGTGTTGAGCGCGACGCCGACGCTGCGGGTCGCCCGCACCTACATGGCCATGCCACCGTCGACCGCAATGATCTGGCCCGTAATGTAACTTGCCCCCGACCCGGCGAGAAATCGCACCAAGCCCGCCACGTCGGACGGCTTGCCGAGGCGTCCCGCGGGGATGCGCGCCGACAGCTTCCCCACCGCCGACTCGTTCAGTCCGGCCGTCATGTCGGTCTCGATGTAGCCCGGCGCGACCGCGTTGCAGCGCACCTTGCGACGGGCCAGCTCCTTGGCCACGGACTTCGTCAGTCCGTGCAGACCGGCCTTCGAGGCGGCGTAGTTCGCCTGTCCCGCATTGCCCATTAGGCCCACCACCGAGGACACGTTGACGATAGACCCGGAGCGCTTCCGCATCATGCCCCGGGCCACGGCCTGGATCATGTTGAAGGCCCCCCGCAGATTGGTTTCGATCACGCTGGACCAATCGTCGCCGGACATTCGCAGGAGCACGCCGTCTCTGGCGATTCCCGCGTTGTTGACGAGGATCGCCACCGGGCCCTGCGCCTCTTCGACCGAGGCAACGGTCCCCCTGCAAGCTGCGTTGTCCGAGACGTTGCAAGAGTAGGCCGCGTGCCCTTCGCCGTGCAGCTCCGCAGCCGCAGCTCCGGCTCGCTCGGCGTTCATGGCGACCACAGCTACACGGGCGCCCGCGACGGCGAGCTCTCGGGAGATGCCCAGCCCTATCCCACGCGATCCGCCGGTCACAATTGCGACCTTCCCGGCGAGCTCCGATTCGGTGTTCATCTGTTCCCCTCCAGCAGTGAGATCGATTCGGGTGTTCCGACCGCCAGGGCGGAAACTCCCCTGGCGCTCCGTCGGCAGAGGTTCGTGAGCACCCTTCCCGGGCCGAGCTCCACCAGCCTCTCCACCCCCATCCCCACAAGCGACTTGACGCACTCGACCCAGCGCACCGACGAGGTGAGCTGCCGCGCCAGGAGGCCGGGTACGGCGGCCGGTTCCTCGGCGGCTTCGGCCGTGACGTTCGCCACTATGGGGAAGTCGGGCCGCTCGAAGGCCACACCCGCGAGCGCCGCTTCGAACTCGGCGACTGCAGGCCGCATCAGCGGAGAGTGGAAGGCTCCGGCCACCCTGAGCTGCATCACCCGCCTGGCCCCGCGCTCTCGAGCCTCCTGCGCAGCCCACGCCACCCCTTCGGCGTCGCCGCTCAGCACGACCTGAGCGGGGGCGTTGAAGTTGGCGGGAACGACGACATGTCCCCGCGCCTCGGCGTCGCGGCAGAGGTCGTGGACAACCTCGGCTTCCAGTCCGAGCACCGCCGCCATTGTCCCAGCGGTGATCTCGCTGGCGCTGGCCATCAGCTCGCCCCGACGCCTGACCGCGCGCAACCCATCGGCGAAGGTGTAGCTGCCAGCCGCAGCATGCGCCGTGAGCTCGCCGAGCGAGTGGCCCGCGGCACCAACCAACGTCCCCAGGAGGGACCGTGCCACCCGGAAGGCGGCGATGGAGTGCACGTAGAGGGCGGGCTGCGCATTCTCCGTGGCGGTGAGCTCCTCGTCGGGCCCCTCCCAGGCGATCTGCGAGAGGCGGAATCTCAGGATCTCGTCGGCCTCGGCGAATGTGTCGTGCGCCTCCTCGAAGCTCTCGGCGAGTCCCCGCCCCATCCCGACGTGCTGGGACCCCTGCCCGGGAAAGAGTAGTCCGGTCCTCATGGTGGCGCGTGGCTCGCGGCCTCCTACCAGCGAATCGCCACGGCGCCCCACGTCAGCCCGGCGCCGAAGGCCGCCGTCAACACCACGGTGCCTGGCCCGACAAGCCCCTGCTCCACCGCTTCGTCCAACGCGACCGGAATCGATGCGGACGACATGTTGCCGTAACGGTTCAGATTCACGAAGACCTTCTCCATCGGGATCCGCGAGTACCTTGCGGTCGACTCGATGATGCGGACGTTCGCCTGATGCGGAACCAGCAGGTCCACATCCTCCCCCTTCAGCCCCGCGTCGCAAAGCACCTGCCTCCCGGCGTCCGCCATCCGGCGCACGGCCAGCTTGAAGATCTCGCGCCCGGACATCTTCATCAGATGCTCCTTCGCCCGGAGCCCCTCGACGTCAAGGGGATTGGCGGCACCACCGGCTGGCCGCTCGAGAAGGTCGGCGAAGTTGCCGTCCGAGCGTTGGTGGCTGGCGAGAATGCCCTCGCCGTTCTCCGAGCGCTGTACGATCGCCGCTCCGGCGCCGTCGCCGAAGAGGATGCAGGTGGACCGGTCGTCCCAGTCAATGATCGACGACATCTTCTCCGCTGCCACCACTAGGACCGTGTCGGCCCTGCCCCCCGCCACATGCCCCTCGGCCATGGTGAGCGCATAGAGGAAGCCGGTGCAGGCCGCGTGCAGGTCGAATGCCGCAGACTTGCCGGTGGCCCCGATGCGAGCCTGTATCTCGCACGACGTCGATGGCAGCCACCGGTCCGGCGTCGCAGTCGTCACGATCAGGAGGTCGATGTCCCCCGCCTCGATCCCCGCCTTGGCGAGGGCCCGCTCGGCGGCGCGTGCGCCCATCTCGGTCACGCCCATCTCGGCAGGGGCGATGCGACGCTCCACGATGCCAGTTCGCTCCACAATCCACTCCTCGGTGGTGTCGACCATCTGCTCCAGCTCCCTGTTGGTCAGCACGCGTTCGGGGAGAAAGCGGCCGGTGGCCGTGATCTTGGCGGTAGGCTGGGCGGCGTTCACGCCATGCTCGCCGTGGGCTGGGCAAGATCGCGGGCCATGTGCGACACCATCGCCCGCCGGACCGCCCGCGCGGCCACACCGATGGCGGCGGAGATCGCGCGGGACGAGGAGAGGCCGTGACAGATCACGGAGACGCCGTTGATTCCAAGGAGGGGTGCGCCCCCGTACTCGGCGTAGTCGAACTCGCGCAGCAGGTCGGCGACCTCGTCGCTCACGCCGTTGGTCCGCAGACGATCCGCGAGCCGGTGCACCACGAAGGCCGCCACCGACTCGTAGAATTTCAGCAGGATGTTCCCGGTGAAGCCGTCGCACACCACGACGTCGCAGCTGTGCGAGAGGATGTCACGGCCCTCGATGTTGCCGACGAAGTTCAGGTCGCTCCCAGCCAGCAGCCGGTGCACTGCCTGCTCGGTCTCCGTACCCTTCTCCGCCTCGACGCCTACGTTCAGAAGTCCGATCCTGGGCGAACCCACCCCCCTTAGGTCCTGCATGTAGATGGCGCCCAGCCGTGCGAACTGGACCAGCTGGTGGGGCTTGCACCCAACGTTTGCGCCTACATCGAGGACCAGGGTGAGTCCGCCCTCGGTTGGGAATAGCGTGCCGATAGCGGGTCGGTCGACCCCTTCGAGAGGGCCCAGCCGCTGAAGGGACGCAGCCATTACCGCTCCGGTCGAGCCGGCCGAGACGAAGGCATCCGCATCGCCAGAGGCCTGGAGCCCCAGCCCCACGCTGATCGAGGAACGAGGCCACCGGCGGAGCGCCTTGGCGGGCGAGTCGGCAGGCGAGACCCGGTCGGGCGCGTGAACGACGGAGAGCCGGCCCAGCTTCGAGTATGGCCGCAGGGGCTTTGCGAGAATCCGTTCGTCGCCTACTAGGACGACCTCCAATTCGGAATTCGCCTCGAGCGCAGACACGGCACCGCCGATCTCGCTCCTAGGAGCGCCGTCGGTCCCCATCGCATCCACTGCGATTCTCATGAGGGGCGAATCCCCGAAGCAGCCAAGACTGCCTACTCCGAGGGCGGCTCGAAGACCTCCTTGCCGCGGTACATCCCAGAGGTGGGGCAGACTCGGTGGCGGAGCGTCGGGTCGCCGGTGGCGGAGCAGCTTCCGAGCGTGGCCTCTGCGGCCTTGTAGTGAGTCCTTCTCTTGCGCTTGCGCTGCTTGGAGACGCGCTTCTTCGGGACGGCCATGGTTCCGCTCCTACCTCCTAGTTGGGTCCGAGAGCCGCGAGCGGCGACCATCGGACATCGACTTCGGCGTCGTGCCGCTCTGCCCTATTGCAAATGTAATCTCGCACCGGGACCCCACATTCGCCGCAGCTGCCGTCCACCGCCTCGGCTGGGACCATGTACCGCGGCACCTCGAGGACGACCTCCTCCCGGATCGCCTCGGCAAGGTCGAGGGCCGTCTCGTGGGCGCTCACCGTTCGCACGTCAGGGTCTCCGTCCAGCTCCGCCACGCTGTGATCGTCGGCTGGGTGATAGTGGAGCGTCACGGGCCTTTCAAACTCGAGGAGCAGCTCCTTCAGGCAGCGACCACAGTCGTATCGCAGCAGCGCCCGCCACCTCCCGCGGACGACAACTCCCCCCGTGGGCGTCGCGGCTGCCGACCCCGAGAGCTGCACCGCCCTCGCCAGACTCAGCTCCGATCCCGCCCAGATATCGTCGTCGCTCGCGATCTCGCCTCTCACCGACACGGAGCCACTGCGCCGCAAGCCCAGCAGGTCAACCTGCACCATTCGTCTCCAAGAGGTTCGGCGGGCTGCCAGCTGGCCTCCTACAGAGCGCCCCGGGAGCGACGAAGCCGCCGCCCATGCGCTGATACCGCAGGGCCACGCCGACCGGTGGCCCTTCGCCGACGCGGTACTCCGGGATCATCGCCACTCGCGCTCGGCGAAGAAGAAGCCGATCTCGCGTAGTGCGTTCGCGTCCGAGTCCGAGCCGTGCACTGCGTTGCGCTCCTTCGATTCGGCGTAGCGCTGTCGGACCGTCCCCACCGCAGCTTCGGCCGGATCGGTCGCGCCGATCGTCTCCCGCAGCTTCGCGACTGCGCCGGGGGCCTCGAGCACGACCGGAAGGCACGGCCCCGAAGTCATGAAGGCAACCAGAGAGTCGTAGAAGGGACGCTCCTGGTGTACGGCGTAGAAGGCTCGCGCGTCGGCGCGAGTGAGTGTGAGAAGCCGGGCCGCGAGGAGCCTAAAGCCAGCCCCCTCCAGGTGCGCGACGACCAGCCCGGTCCTGCCCCCCGCAACGGCGTCGGGCTTGATGATTGCCAGGGTGTGGTTCACAGGTTGAGCCCTCGCTGCTGGGGCTCTCCGCCCCAGTGGTCTGAACGGGCAGGTGGGGTTGAGGCTTCCTCGGGCGCGGTCGCGCGGGCCAAGGTGCGCATCACCACCCGACGTTCCAGGAAGCCAACGAGCTCGCCGTCTCGCACGACTGGCAGGAGGGGCACGCCCCGTGCGCCCATCGATCGGGCGGCCTCGAGGAGGGACTCGTCCTCCGAAACGCAGAGCACCGAGCGAAACATCACCTCGCTTGCCGGAATGCTGCCGCGCGCCATCGGCCACTGCGCCTGACGCTCCGGAAGCATGCATCGCAGCAGATCCGCCTCGGTAACGACGCCCAGGAGCTCGTGGTCCGCGCCGACCACCGGCACCGCCGAGACTCCTCTTCGCAACATGAGATTCAGGATCTCGGCAACAGGCGTGTCCGGGTAGATCCGGTAGCTAAGCGGAGTGAGCACATTCTTCACCCTCAGGTCGACCAGGACTTTGTGGTCGGACACCAAGCTACGTGCTGCGACCTCAGGTTCCAAATCAAACTGCTCAGGAATGGTTGACATATTAGGTGCTAGCCTCCGATAAGCTCCTGTACGAGCGACGAAATCTCGCGCGGACGCATCGCCACGCGGACGCCGTTGTCCTCGAACGCCCTGGTCTTCACCTCCGCGGTGCCGGACGACCCACTGATGATCGCACCCGCATGGCCCATCCGCGTCCCGGGCGGTGCCGAGCGGCCTGCGATGAAGCCGATCGCCGGCACCTCGAGGTGCTCGCCGATCCAGGCCGCTGCCTCCTGTTCTGCAGTGCCGCCGATCTCTCCGATCAGCACGACCGCCTCGGTCTCCGGGTCCTCCGAGAAGGCCGCGAGGCACTCCACGAAGCTGGTGCCGATCAGCGGGTCCCCGCCGATGCCGATGCAGCTGCTCTGCCCCAGGCCTCTCTCCGTCAGCTGGCGCACGGCCTCGTAGGTAAGGGTGCCCGAGCGCGAAATAACCCCGACGGGCCCCCTGGCCACGATCGAGCCCGGGATTATCCCGAGACTGGTCTTGCCAGGCGAAATGATGCCGGGACAGTTGGGGCCCACCAGGCGGCAGCCCCGGTCCCGGACGAAGGCGTGCGCACGGGTCATGTCGAGGACCGGAACGCCCTCGGTGACGCACACGATGAAGTCGATCCCCGCGTCGGCGGCCTCCATGACCGCTCCGGCGGCGAAGGCTGGCGGCACGTATACGACCGAGCAGTCCGCGCCGGTCTCGGCGACCGCTTCGGCTACTGTGTTGAAGACCGGCACCACCCCTCCACCCGGCCCGGCGAAGTCCCGCCCACCCTTCCCCGGGGTCACGCCAGCCACGACCCGGGTCCCGTAGGAGATCATCTGGCGGGCGTGGAAGGAGCCGTCGCGCCCGGTGATCCCCTGGACCAGCACGCGGCTCTCCTCGTCTACGAATATCGACATCTGGTTGTCTCTCGGCCGCCTACCCGGTGGCTAGCTGAACTGCCTTCTCCACAACTTCGTCCATCGACGACGCCGCGGCGAGACCCGCCCCGGAGAGGATCCGGCGCGCCGGCTCTTCGTTCGTGCCCGTGAGACGGATCACCAAGGGGAGCTCGAAGCCGATGCGCTCCACCGCCTGCACGATCCCGTTGGCGACATCGTCGCAGCGGGTGATTCCTCCAAATATGTTGAAGAGGATGACCCTGACGCCCGGATCCGAGGTGATGATCTCGAGGGCGGCAACCACCTTGTCCGGATTTGACGACCCCCCGATGTCCAGGAAGTTGGCGGGCTCTCCGCCGTAGAACTTGACCAGGTCCATCGTAGCCATCGCCAGGCCAGCGCCGTTCACGCAGCAACCCACCATTCCGCCGAGCTTGACGAAGCTGAGTCCAGCCTCGCGCGCACGCCGGTCTGCGGCGGTCTCGGTGGTCGGATCGCGGAGCGCCGCCAGCTCCGGGTGCCGGAAGAGCTCGCTGTCGTCGATGCTGACCTTGGCGTCGATCGCAACTACCTGCCCCGCGGAGGTGGCTATGAGCGGATTGATCTCCGCCATCGAGGCACCGTTGTCCACGAACGCCTGGTACAGCTGCGCTATCGCGCGGGCACCCTGGGAGGCGAGCTTCGGCTCGTCGTACAGCCGAGTCGCCAGTCCGTACGCCTGGTGCGGAAGCAGGCCGTAGCGAGGATCGACGCTCAGCCGGTGGATGGCCTCCGGGTTGTCGGCCGCCACCTCCTCGATGTCGACTCCGCCCTCCGCCGAGACCATCAGGACCGGGCGCTGGCTCTTGCGATCGATCAGCACCCCGGCGTAGGCCTCCGACTCGATCTCCTCGACGGGGGAAATCAGAACTTCGTGGACGGCGAGACCATTGATGCTCATGCCCAGTATGGCCTCGGCGTGTTTCTCGGCTTCGGCCGGAGAGTGCGCGAGCTTGACCCCGCCAGCCTTCCCCCGTCCCCCCGAGTGCACCTGGGCTTTGACGACCGCACTGCCCCCGAACGACTGCGCCACGATACGGGCGGCACCGGAGTCGCGGACGACTTCGCCCGGATTCACCGCCATGCCGGCGGCGCGGAAGAGATCCTTGGCCTGGTATTCGTGTAGGTCCATCGACAGCAGTCTACGGGAAAGAGGGGTGAATCGCCCCCCCGACCGGCGCGGTAACAGTCGAGAGGTGCGGTGCCGGTCCGCACGCCATGAAGTTACTGGGAAACGCCTGCGCAGCAAGCATGCCTCGCCCCGGGGGGCGGATCGCCCGGATCGTCTACGGAGCTGCTGACCAGCCTTCGCCCCACGATGTGGGGCACTTCCAGCAAGTCCTTCCAGACACCCGACAGACGCCTCTCCGGGACATCCCGAAGCGACGGCGATTCCGGTAGGGAGAACCGGCGGGATTCCCCAGCCCTGTAGACCACGACCACGTCCGACCTCTCGGAGGTCCTGAGCCATACCTTGTCCGACCGTCGCTACGATGCCGCTCTTCGCTGGCAGGAACTCGCGCTGGTGGACCGAACTCGCGGTCGACCTCGGTGAGCCATGTCGTCGAGTTAGCGGAGCCGGGTTCGCCCCCACCGCCGCAGCCGGTTAAGCACGACGCCTTCGCCCGCGTCCTCCCGGAGGCCCCGGCGCACAACCCGTGCCCCAGGACCTCCGGCCCCCTCGACTAACCTAACATACGCGACGGGTGGCGTGAGGCTGCCAAATCGATGTGGTGGGCCAACGTCACTGCTCGGTGAAGTCCGCATCGATGGCCCACAGCTCGGCCCAGTCGAAGTAGCCCCGTTGGTTTATTCCGTCATTAGCCGGAAAAAACGACAACCCGGTACGCACATGGACAAGAGGCCACTTCCCCTCAGCATCCTCGCTCCACACCAGAGTCTCGCCAACGAAGAACTCCACTACCCCAAGGCGCACCCCCCAGTGCATCTCGCTAAATTCTCCGATGGGGGCAACGGCCTCCGCGTTGCCATATCCACCGAGCTTGTAGCCGTGCCCGACCTCGAAATACATAACCTGCCAGTTAGACTTTGGCGCATCGCCGAGGGGCTCGAAAACATCGACCTCGCCCAACCCTGCGTATTTAAGGAGCCTGGTGGCTCCCGAGGGTGCGGACGACCAGACCCCGATCGTCTGACCAGGCTCTTCCACGGCCACCGACGCCGATACCAGCCACTCCAACGCTGCTACGGATTCCTCCCGCGAGGCTCCAAAACTCTGTCGCGCAGTCAGGTATCCGGGTCTGTACTCGTAAGGGTCGACCCTTCGTGTGTATATCCACTCGGAGTTGTCATAGTCGAAGTCATCACGCCAGAACAGCACTGGTTCGACCACCCGGAGCTGCCCGGAGACCTGAGCCTCGCCGCCGTGCGGATCCTTGGCCGTCAGTGTCACCATGGTCTCGCCGCCCGTTGCGCCCTCTATGGCCAAGAGCGAATTCTCCACGACGACGTTGGCAACCGACGCATCGTCGATGGACGCTGTGATGATAAGGGGATCCTCGTCGGGATCCCTGAAGAGGTCGCCAACGTCGTACTCCTGAATGCTCTTCTCCGTCATGATCCTGGTGGCTGGCAGCTCGTCCACCGTGGCGAAGGGCGGCTGGTTTTCTTCCTCGCCGCACGCGACGAACAGCGAGCCAGCCACCACGAGGTGCGACGATCGGAACGGGGCGCGAAGCCCAGTCCTGTGCGATGTGGTAGACAGAGGTGATTTCATCGGCTGACTTCCTTTCTCCCTTGGATTGGAGTTGGTGTGTCCGACACGGCCCGCCCTACACTGGGGGCTCACCGACCGTGCGAACACGGATCTCACCGTCCCTACACTGTGGATATCCTGCCCGACCGTCAAGGCCGGGGGCTTCGCGGAGGGGAGTCACTCCAGCGTGACCACAGGCTCGGCCTTCTCCGTGAGGGCCATGTAGTCGGCGGCCATAGGAGCCGCTGGCCATCTCCCGGCCGCCTTGCAAGAGCGCGTGGAGAGGCGGGGGAAGTGGCCGTCCCCCCTTGGGCCGCATTGCGCGATATTGGGAATCGTTCCTCGAACCGGAGGCCTGCGCCGGTGCCCGCCATCTCTACGCCCGCCTACCTGGACCACGCCGCCACCACGCCGGTGCGTCCGGAGGTGGCTACGGCAATGCAGCTGGCCCTCGAGGACAACTTCGGCAACCCGTCGAGCGTGCATGCGTGGGGGCGCAGAGCGCGCACTCTCCTGGAGGAGGCGCGCAGCACGCTGGCGCACGCGATCGGTACGTCCCCCGAGTGCGTCGTCTTTGTACGCGGCGGGACGGAGTCGAACAACCTGGCGATACTTGGGAGGGCGCGGCACGATGCGGCGCGGGGCGCGAGGGCGCATGTGATAACCTCGGCGATCGAGCACTCCTCCGTCTTCGAGGCGGCACGGCGAGTTGCCACCGAGGGGGGGCGGCATACGGTGGTGCGATTCTCAGGGCTCGGCCTGGACTTTGGCGCGCTCGTCACGGCGCTCCGGCAGGGAGCCTCCGTCGCCTCGTTCATGTGGGTCGACAACGAGACGGGTCTGGAGATCCCGATCGGCGAGGTCGGCGAGATGTGCCGCGACCACGGCGTCCAGCTTCACAGCGACTCTGTGCAGGCCGTGGGGAAGCTCTCGGTGGAGGTCAACGAGCTGTCCCCCGACATGCTCACCCTGACGGGACACAAGCTCTACGGACCAAAGGGCGCCGGGGTCCTGGTGGTTCGGGAGCGCGGCGGCCTGGAGCCGCTCCACTTCGGCGGGGGTCAGGAGAGGGGGCTTCGACCCGGCACCGAGGATGTGGTCGGCGCAGTCGGGCTGGCGGAGGCGGTGCGCCTTGCGGTCGGCGAGCAGCGGAGCGAGGCGAGGAGACTGAAGAGGTTGCGGGATCGCGTGGAGGCCGAGGTGCTGGCCGGGGTCCCGGGAGCGCGGGCGATTGCCGGCGAGGCGCCTAGGGCTCCCCACATCTCGTCGCTCATAATACCGGGCGCGGACTCGGACGTGCTCCTGGCGGCTCTGGACCGGGAGGGCGTCGCGGCCTCCGCAGGATCGGCGTGCGCAAGCGGGACGGGGAGACGCAGCCGCGCGGTGGAAGCGCTCCAACCGGACGATTCCGGCGCCGTGGTGCGACTGAGCTTCGGTCGCCTGAACGCCGCCCACGCCGGTGAGCGGATCGCGGAGCTCGTTGTGGGGGCGGTCGAGCGGGCGCGGGCGCTGGGCGCCGCTGGCAACCCGTGAAGAGCGGTTAGGGCAGATGAGGATACTGGTCGCGATGTCGGGCGGCGTCGACTCCTCCGTGGCAGCCGCGATGCTGGTGGAATCCGGGCACGAGGTCGTCGGGGCGACGATGAAGACCTTCTGCTACAGCGGCGACTCGGCCGCCTCCAAGCGAAGCTGCTGCGGGCTGGACGGGATCGCGGACGCACGCCAGGTCGCCGACCGCTTGGGCATTCCCCACTACGTCTTCGATGTGGAGGAGGGTTTCACCCGCGATGTGATCGACGACTTCGTCTCGGAATACGCGAATGGCCGCACGCCGAATCCGTGCGTTCAGTGCAACTCGAACACCAAGTTCGGCGATTTGTTCGTGCGCGGTCAAGTCCTTGATTGCGAAGGCGTTGCGTCAGGTCACTTCGCACGCATTGACAAGACTGGATCGGCGCCTCGACTGCTGCGTGGGGCGGACCGGGCCAAGGACCAGTCCTACTTCCTCTGGGGGCTGCCCGCCGAGATGCTCGGGAAGCTGCACCTTCCGGTCGGCGGGCTTGCAAAGGACGAGGTGCGGTCGCGCGCGCGCGCCCTCGGGCTGGTCACCGCGGAGAAGCCGGAGTCGCAGGAAATCTGCTTCGTGCCGACCGGCAACTACCGGGATCTGCTCGCCGACAGGCTCCTTCCCACCCACCCTGCGCTCTCGCCCGGCCCGATCGTCGACCCCGGCGGGCGCGTCCTGGGGCGGCACGGCGGCTACGCGGGCTTCACCGTGGGGCAGCGCCGGGGTATCGGCGGGGGGCGCGGCGAGCGCTACCATGTGATCGAGATCAGACCCCCGACGCGGGAAGTGGTGATCGGGCCGCGCCACCTACTCGAGGTCGGCGGTGCGGTCGTCGGCGACCTCAACTGGCTGGGACCGCCCCCGGTTCCGGGCCGCCGGCTCGGAGTGCAGATCCGCTACCGTGCGCCAGTGCACCGCAGCACCGTCGAGGAGATCGACGACGACGCGGTCGGGCTCTCCTTCAGGGGGGGTGCCATGGCCGTGGCCCCAGGGCAATCGAGCGTCTTCTTCGAGGGAGACCGGGTGCTAGGGGGTGGGCGCATTCGAGAGACGGTCGGACGGAGGTAGAGGACTGGATGGACTTTGTGAGGAGCATGATCGCCCGGGACCAGGAGACCGGGAAGTACGGAGGCAGCGTTGTCACCCGCTTCCCGCCGGAGCCCAACGGCTACCTGCATATAGGCCATGCCAAGGCGATTCACCTCAACTTCGGGATCGCCTCCGAGCACCCTGGCGGGTGCTGCCACCTGCGCCTTGACGACACGAATCCGGAGACCGAGAGATCCGAGTACGTCGAGGCGATGAAGCGCGACATCCGGTGGCTGGGCCACGACTGGGGCGAGCATCTCTACCACGCTTCCGACTACTTCGGCAAGCTGTACGAGTACGCGCTCCTGCTCGTTCGCCGAGGGCTGGCCTATGTGGATTCCTCGGCCGAGGAGGAGATCCGCGCCCGGCGGGGGTCGGTGACCGAGCCCGGCGTGGAGAGCCCATGGCGCGACCGCCCGGTCGCGGAGAACCTGGATCTGCTGGAGCGGATGCGGGCGGGGGAGTTTCCCGACGGCAGCCATGTACTTCGGGCCAGGATCGACATGGCCCACCCCAACATGGTCATGCGCGACCCCCTACTCTACCGCATCCGCCACTCGACCCACTACCGCCAGGGCGACAGCTGGCCGATCTACCCGATGTACGACTTCGCGCACTGCCTCTCGGACTCGATCGAGCGCGTCACCCACTCGCTATGCACACTCGAGTTCGAGAACAACCGCGAGATCTACGACTGGCTGCTGGCAAAGGTGGATGCGCCCCTCCCCCGTCCCGAGCAGACCGAGTTCGCACCACTGGTCGTCGAGCACGTCGTCACCAGCAAGCGCAGGCTGAAGGAGCTCGTTGGAGCGGGGGCGGTGCGGGGCTGGGACGACCCCCGCATGCCAACGATTGCCGGGCTCCGGCGGCGTGGCGTCACCCCCGAGGCGATCCGCCGCTTCTGCGAGATGGTCGGCGTCTCCCGGGCCCAGTCGCGTGTCGACCACGGGAAGCTCGAGTTCGCGATACGCGACGACCTCAACCGCAGGGCACCGCGCGCCTTCTGCATCCTGGAGCCGCTCAGAATCGTGCTGACGGACTTCGACGCTGGCAGGTCGGAGTCGCTCACGGCCCCGACGATGCCTGGCTCCGACGACGGCACCCAACAGGAGCGCGACTTGTTGCTGCGCGGCGAGATCTACATAGAGCGCGGCGACTTCGCCGAGAATCCTCCGCCTGGCTTCCACCGTCTCCGTCCGGGCGGCGAGGTCAGGCTCAAGTACGCCCTCACGATTCGATGCGACGAGGTCGTCCGGGACGACGGGGGCCGGATCGTCGAGCTGCGCTGCTCCCACGACCCCGGGACGCTGGGCGGGGTCGCGCCCGAGGGCCGCCGGGTGCCCGGCACGATCCACTGGCTCTCGGCGGCCGACGCGGTGCCCGCCGAGGTGCGCCTCTACGACCGCCTATTTTCGGTGCCCGATCCGCCGCTCGACGACCTGCCAAGCGCCCTCAATCCGGATTCGGAGCGCACTGTGACGGGCCTGGTCGAGCCTGGTATCGCTGGCGCAGCCCCCGGTACGCACTACCAGTTCGAGAGGCTCGGCTACTTCTTCACCGATCCGGCGGACTCGCGTCCGGACTGGCTGGTCTTCAATCGGGTCGTCACGCTGCGCGACAGCTGGGCGGAGCGGCTGCGAATGGAGGGGAGCGGCACCGGTCGCGCCTCCGCCTCGGCCGGAGCAGATTCCGAACGGCGGGTGCGCACGCGCAATGTGGACGCCAACGCCGCGCGCTCCCCGGGGGCGTCGCTCGCCTCCGAGCTGGAGCGAGACCGCTTCAGGGAGCTGCGATCTCTGGGAGTCGGCGAGGCGACCGCCGTCAGCCTTGTCCGATCGCTGGCGGCGCTCGACCTCTTCCACCAGGCCATCGCCAGCTACCCCGAGGGCGCGGGCGTCGTAGCTTCGTGGCTGGTCAACGACGTGGCGCGACTTGTCCGGCAGAGCGCAACACCCGCTCTCGGACGGTTGGCGCCTGAGGCGCTGGCCGATCTCGTACGCGCCGTCGAGGCCGACGAGCTCTCGCACCGGCAGGGGCGCAGGGTCCTGGAGGCGCTCCTCGAAGGGGGTGGCGACTTCGAGGAGGTGCGCCTGTCGCTGGACCTCGCCGAGGTCGACGACGAGGACACCCTTCGGCGGGTGGTCGAGGGCATCGTGGCCGCCAACCCGGAGAAGGCGGCCGCCTACCGCGCGGGGCGCAGCGGACTGCTGGGGTTCTTCGTCGGCGAGGCCATGCGGGCCACGGGCGGCCGCGCCGACCCGCGGGCAGTCGGTCGCGTGGCTACCGAGACGCTCTCTGCGGCGACGAGAGCTTCGAGCCGATGAAGCTGGCCAGGTCGTCGGCGAGGGTGTAGAGCACCGGCACCAGGATCAGCGTCAGGAAGGTGGCGAAGATGATCCCGACGATGACGGCCACGGCCATCGGGCTCCACCATGCCGCCTGCTCTCCTCCCCAGTAGATCTCCGGCGCCAGGCTCGAGAAGAAGCCGAAGAAATCGAAGTTCAGGCCGATGGCGAGCGGAACCAGCCCCAGCGCCGTCGTGATCGCAGTCAGGAGCACCGGGCGCAGGCGGGTGATTCCCCCCATCGTCACTGCGTCGCGGCACGAGAGGCCGTCCCTCCTCCTGAGCACGTCGATGTAGTCGATGAGTACTATCGCGTTGTTCACAACGACGCCGGCGAGCGAGATCACACCCACGCCGGTCATGATGATCACGAATGGCATCTTGAAGACCAGGAGGCCGACGAGGACGCCGATCGTCGACATCAACACCGACGACAGGATGATGAGCGGCTTCACCACCGAGTTGAACTGCGAGACCAGGATGAAGGCAATCAGCCCGACCGCGATCAGGAAGGCACCCATCAGGAAGGCCTGGGCCTCCTGCTGCTCCTCCTGCTCGCCAGTGAAGGCGAGGGTGTACCCCGGGGGCAGCGAGGCGGCAAAGTCGGCCAGCACCCCTCTCACCTCGCCTAGGACCGCGTTGGGGTTCTGCCCGGAAGCGACCTCGGCGCTCACGGTGGCCACCCGGTCCATGTCCTTGCGCCGGATCGAGCCGTACCCCCTTCCGACGCTCCACTCGGCGACCGAGACGAGCGGCACCTGGGTTCCCTCCGCGAGGGCGGTCATCCCGTCGAGTGCCGTCAGCTCCCTCCGGTCCTCCTCGCGGAGTCGGACCACGATGTCGAACTCGTCGTTGCCGGTACGGTACTTTGCGGCCTCCAGCCCGTTGATCGCTCCCCGGACCGCAAAGCCGACATCGTTGGTCGAGAGTCCGTAGAGGCTCGCCCGCTCCCGGTCCACCTCGACTTGAAGCTCGGCGCGGGCGTCGTCCATGTCGCTCTCCAGACCGACTAGCCGCGAGTAGACGGGCGCACCTTCGATCAGATTGATCGCCTCCTCGGCGAAGGCCGCCAGGAGCTGCGGATCCTCGCCGCCGATCTCGATGTTGACCGGAGGCCCCGACCCTGGTCCCTCCTCTATCTTGTCGACCCGCACCTCCGCGCCGGCCAGCTCTGCGCCGACCCGCAGCTGCATCTCGGCCAGGGTGGCGAATACGTCGTAGCTCCGGTCCTGGGGCTCGACCATGTCGACGGTGATGCGCCCCGCCTCGGGTCCGGAGGGGCCGCTAGCCATGAATCCGCCCCCACCGCCGCCGGCACCCACCGTCGTCACCACGGTCTCGGCGTCGGAAAGCCCCTCGATGCTGGCCAGATCGGCCTTCAGTCGGCGCGCGTACCCGTCGGTCACATCTGCGGAGGTGCCTACGGGCGCGTCCACGCTGACGACCAGCGTGCGGGGAGGAACATCTTCGGGGAAGTACTCCACCGGCCTCGCGAATAGCCCGTAGACGAACATCGTGCCGACGAAGGCGGTCACCGAGCCGAGCAGCACAAGTGGGCGGTGGTCGAGCGCCCAGCTCAGACGCCCCTCGTACCACGAAATCAGGCGAACGTAGGTGTGCGCCATGAAGGCCGCGCCCACCCTCTCCAGCACCCTGATGTGGAGGAGCCAGAGGCCGCCGCCCACAGCCGCCAGGAGCACCGCGGTGAGCGGGTTGGCGATCCCCACCAGGAGGAGCCCCACACCGAGGATACCCAGGATCGTGCCGCGCCTTCGTCGCCCCTGGCGCCGCGGCCGCGCCCCCGCCGGATCCAGGAAGAAGGAGCAGAGGGTGGGCACGATCACGAGCGCCACGAAGAGCGAGCTCGAGAGGGTGACGATGAGGGTGAGGGGCAGGTACCGCATGAACTGACCCGCCAGACCCGGCCAGAAGAGGAGCGGAGTAAAGGCGGCGAGGGTGGTTGCGGTGGCCGCGATAACCGGCACGGCCACCTCGCCCGTCGCCTTGCGAGCCGCGGTCCTCCGATCCCACCCCTCCTCGACGAAGCGGTAGATGTTCTCGACGATCACGATCGCGTTGTCGACCAGCATCCCGAGCGCGAGGATCAGCGAGAAGAGCACCACCATGTTCATCGACACTCCCAGCACCCGCAGGAGGACGAAGGTCAGGAACATGGAGGTCGGTATCGAGATCGCCACGAAGATCGAGGTTCGCAGCCCCAGGACGAAGAGCAGGACGCCCACGATCAGGATCAGCCCGGAGATGATGTTGTTCTGCAGGCTGCTGACCATGTCGCCGATGTCGGCCGACATGTCGGAGGTTATCGAGACGACGGTGGAGGGCGGCAGGAACGGACGCATCGCGTCGATCTCGGCCCGGACAGCGTCCGCTGTCTCGATGATGTTGCGTCCCGAGCGCTTCACCACGTCAAGGGTGATGACCGGCTCATCGGAGAGCCGTGCGTAGCTCTCCCGCTCCGCGAAGCCGAACTCCACCTCGGCGAGGTCGCTCACGTAGATCGGACGCCCGTCGACGATCGTCACCACGAGGTCGCCCACTAGGGAGGGATCGTCGAACTCGCCGTCGACTCGCACCAGGTACTTCACCCCGCCGACATCTATCGACCCGCCGGGGATGTTCACATTCTCCTGACGTATCGCGCTCAGCACATCGTCGAAGGAGACGTTGTAGTACTGCAGCCGCGAGAGATCGACATCGACCCGGACCTCCCGCTCCAGGCCGCCGCGCAGGTCCACCCTGAGCACCGCCGGGATCGCCTCGAGACGATCCTGGAGCTCCTCGCCGACCTCCTTGAGCCGAACCAGCCCGTACCCTCCCGCGAGATTGACCTGCATCATCGGGAAGTCGTCCACGTTGAACTCGTAGATCGCGGGATCCTCGGCGTCGGGCGGGAGCTCGGGCCGGGCGAGATCGACCTTCTCCCTGACCTTCTGAAGCGCCTCGTCCATATTGGTGGAGGTCTCGAACTCGGCGACCACCGAGGAGTAGCCCTCGATCGAGGTGGAGGTCAGCTCCTTCAGGCCGCTGATCGTGTTAAGCTCCTCCTCGATCTTCCGGGTGACCAGACTCTCCACATCCGTCGGCGAGACCCCCGGGTAGAAGGTGTTGACAGCGATCGACGGGATCTCGATCTCCGGGAACGACTCCTTGGGGATGGCGTTGTAGGAGACCAGACCGCCGATCGTCACGAAGGCGAAGAGCACCAGCACCGAGGTGCGATTCCGGATCGCCAGCGTCGTGAGCGGGAATTCCTTGAAGGACCGCTCGTCGCGGGCTGCTGGGACTCTCCTCCCCGCGTTCCCTGCGGAGGGTTCGCTCAATGTCCCTCAGTCTTCGCCGACGCCGCAGGCGGGGTCACGACCCTGACCCAGTCGCCGTGGGTAAGCCCCCGCTGGCCGACCACCACCACGCGGTCTCCGGAAGCGACCCCCGATTCGACTACGACCTCGTTGCCCTGCCAGCTGGCGACTCGCACCTGCCTTGCCTCGGCGACAGCGTGCTCGCCGGAGTCGGAGACCACGAAGACCACCTGCCCCTCCTCCATCGACATGAGCGCCACGCGGGGAAGGACCAGCGCGTCGGAGATCTCGTCGACCGTGAGAACCACATCGGCGACGCCTCCTGCCTTGATCCGGCGGCCCGGGTTGGGGAAGGTCAGCTCGATGGGCATCGTCCGCGTCTGAAGGTCCACCGTGGCGCCCGCGTATGCGACCGTTCCGCTCAGAGACATCTCGTCGCCGCCGAAGTGGGCGGTGGCCTTGGTGCCGCTCCCAACGACGGCGGCGAATCTGGCGGGAACCCCCGCGAGGACCTTGATCGTGTCGATCTGCACCACGCGGGCCACCGGTGTGCCGGGTGCGACGAAGCTCCCTACCTCGACGAGGCGGCTGTCCAGGATGCCGTCGAAGGGCACCCGCACCGTCGCGTGCGCGAGCCTGGTCTCGAGGACGGCCAGGTTGCCCGCGCTCTCCTCGGCCGCGCGCTTGGCCTGCAGATACTCCACCTCGGACCCGATCCCGGACTCCTCGTAGAGCCTCCTCGTGCGCTCCCAGTAACCCTCGTCGTACTCGGCACGCGCGCTGGCCACCCGGTGCTGCGCACGGAGGATCTCGTCGTCGAGCTTCAGGATGGGAGCGCCCGGCTCCACCTCGCTCCCCTGCTCCGCGAGGATCTCGCTCACGACGCCGGTCTCGTCGGCCGCCACCATGACATCCCTGAGCGCCGCCGCCATACCGGTCACGCGCACCGAAACGGCGTAAGGACGGGGGGCGACCGCCTCGACCTCGACGTTGACGACGCGGTGGAAGTCCGCCGCCTCCGCCGTCTCCGTCCCCTCTCCCTCGGCGCCGCCACAGGCCAGCGGTGCCAGCGCAAGCAGCGTCCCGAATACGAACCGGTGGTCAGCCATGCCCAGTTGCTCTTTTTCGCTCACCGAACGACTCCGGACCAAGTGCAGATTCGATTTGGGATCGGTCCCGCCACTCGTGTCGTAGGCATTGTAAACCACGGGTTACACATTGTAAAGCGCACCTTACAGTTTGACAGGCGAGCGAAGCGGTCCAGCGGGAATGCAGCGCCGCTCGCGCCGGGGGAGGTTTGTTCACAGGTTGCCAGCGTCAGCCGAGCGGAATGCCGGCGCCCACGTCGACAAAGGGCACCCGTCCGCTAGCCAGATCGAGACGGGCTCTCGCCGAAAGATAGTCGTATACGGCCCGCGCGTAGTTGAACTCGCTTCTCCGGAGGGCGACCTCGGCGTCGGTCTGCTCGAATCGGCTGCCCGTGCCCTCGCGGTAGCGCGCGGCCGCGATCGCGAAGCCGCGGCTAGCCTGGCCGACGGCGAGGTGCTGGGCCGAAGCGCGCGAGCGTGCCTCCTGCACTTGGCCGAGCACATCCAGCAGCTCCGCCTGCGCACGATCCACCGCCGCCTGGGACTGACTCCGAACGCGTCGCAGCGTGGCTCGGCGCTGGTCGATCCTGGCGTCGCGGCTCAGGCCGGAGAAGAGCGGAATGGTGACCCGGAGTCCAACCAGACGCGATTCGGTCCGCTCCTGCGAGCTCCCGAAGAACTTCGGCGCGCCATCGTGCTGCGCCGAGAGGCCGTAGCTGCCGAATGCGTAGACCTTCGGCAGATACTCGACCTGTTCGAGACGAAGCTCCGCCAGGCGGAGGCGCTCCGAAACCGCGAGCTGCCTGACGTCGGCGCGCCCCCGCACACCTCGCTCCATGAGACTCTGTGTGCCCGCCCCATCCGTCGCAGCCACTCCCTGGAGCGCCAGGATGTCCCGATTTCCAGCCGAGTTGGCCTCCACGTCGTCAAGGTCGATCTCCGCGAGCGATCCGGCCGCTTCGATCTCTGCGCCGGGCTCGAGGCCCAGGTCAACCGCCAGCGTCCGCCTCGCCGACCGGTGACGGTTCCGTGCCCGCCTGAGGTCCGGCTCCAGGCTCGCCACCTCCACCTCCAGGCGAAGCACGTCGTACTCGGAGGCAAGCCCGGCCCCCTGCATCGCCCTGGTGTCGGAGAGCGCCTGCTGCACCCTTGCGAGCGAACGCTCGATCAGGCGAACCTCCTCGCCCGCCAGGAGCAGATCGTAGAAGGCGATGCGCACCCGAGTCAGGGCATCCTGCGTGCGCCCGCGCGCTGCCTCGCGGCTGATCTGCACCAGCCCGTCCGCAGCCCCCAGCCCGATGACGGCCCTCATGTCCAGGAGCGGCTGCTCGGCGTCGATCGAGAGCTGCCAGTTGTTGTCGGCACCGAACCGCACCTGGATGTACTCCCCTGGCTCTCCGCCGAAGAACTCCGCTGGCAGGAAGCTGATCGGAGGCTTGACATTGCGGGTGAAGGAGGACGAGAGATCGATCGTGGGGTAGAGACCGCTCCGCGCCTCGGAGACCTGCTCCCGCGCGACTTCGACCTCCAGAGCGGCGTCTACGATATCCGGGTTGCCCTCCAGAGCCGCCCGCAGCACCTCGCTGAGCAGAGCGGGGGCGTCCACGAGCCCAGCCCCGGCATCGGCGGGCCGACGGGCATCCTGCGCCGTCGCCGCTACCGGAGCTCCAGCCGCAAGGGCCACGGAAACCAGCAACCGCCATCGCATGCTGCGGGAGCCGCTGCCCCGGCGTGCAGGGTGGGTGGCGCTCTCGGGCGATTCGGCTTGCTTCGTCTTCAGTCGCATTCCTTGCCTTGGCGTTGCAGGCACTTGACCTACGCCTCTCAACCGGGTAGGGTCAGAGGATCTTGAGTTGGCGGGAAGGCTGCCCCGGAGTGTGTGCGCCTGCTTCCGCCGTGCGGCTCGTGCGATCGCGAGTGCGATCGTCAGCGCCGAAGTATAGTACAGCTTACCATGAGGAGTAGACGGATGCGGACGACGGGAACCGTCAAGTGGTTCAACGACGCGAAGGGATTCGGTTTCATCAGCCCGGCCGCCGGGGAGCGAGACTGTTTCGTGCACTATTCGGCCATCGAGGGGGATGGCTTCAGGAGCTTGGCCGAGGGAGACCAGGTCGAGTTCGACATGGTGAATGGCCCCAAGGGGCCCGCAGCAGAGAACGTGACCCGCGTTGCCGAGGTGTCCTGACAACGCGAACAGCCAACGCTAACTGACACCGGATCGGCACCATGGCCGATCCGACTCAATGTGAGGTCGACGGATCTAACCGTCGGCCTCACTTGCGTTTATGTAGCATCGAAGAAGATCGCGTGCCAACGGTCGCAGGCTGGTCCCTCCCACCCGCCCGCCCTCAGCTCCGCAAGCGTCGTGATCGAGTTGTCGAAGACGACGGTGGCGGGCGTCACCGCGCCGGCATGAGCCTGGGCACGGAAGTCGCCCCGCGTGGCGTGTCGCACCGCGCCACCACCATCGCGGTACCAGACGCCGTCATGGCCTAAAAGGCCAGTCCCCAGCCGTCCCCCTAGCCTGCGTAGCTCCCCCGCGAGCGCATCGAGGGAGCAACCCGAAGGCGGCGCGGCCCCGGGGTCGGCCGCGATCAGGAGGAAGCGGTTGTGGCGCAGCGACCTGGCCGCCTTCAGGTGGGAGCCGTGCGCGCTCCATTCGGCGAGGAATGCATCGATCGCGGCGAGCAGCGCTGCGGCCTCGTCCTGGGCCAACTCCCTGCGGGAGGCGTACACCCAGAGCCGTGAGCTGTCGGGGAGATTCTCGAAGTCGGCGAGCATCACGCCTTCCCCCCCGTGCTGGCGGCATCGTCCGGCCCGGGTGCCTTGCCGAGCATCGTGGCCAGCCACTTCAGGTCGCTGGTGTGCTCCAGCATGATCTTCGCCACCATCGTCAGGGGCACCGAGAGGACGGCCCCGATCGGCCCCCAGAGCCAACCCCAGAATAGCAGCGAGAGCACCACGACCAGAGTCGAGAGCCCCAGGCGCCGACCCATCACCATTGGCTCCAGCCAATTCCCGATGCAGACGTTGACGGCCAGGTAGCCGAGTCCCACCACGATCGTCCGCTGCGCATTCACCCCCAGGAAGTCCCCCGTGGCCACATCGACCTCCACAAGCGCCAGCACGATCGCCGGAATCGCCGCCATGATCGACCCGATGGTGGGGACATAGTTGAGGACGAAGGCGATCAGCCCCAGCAGGATCGGGAGCTCGACCTCCATCGACCACGTCCAGAGCCCGAGCAGCACCCCGGTGGCAAGGCTGGCGACCGTCTTGATCACGAGGTACCCCTGCACCTCGGCGACGATGCCCGTCAGCCTCTCGTTGGAGGCGACCACATTGCCCGCCACACGCTCCAGCTTCCTCGGGAGTACCGCCGCTTCTCCCAGGGTGAACCCCAGCAGCAAGAGCACGATGAAGACCCCGGAGACGAAGGACAGCGCCCAGGTTGTGGCGTCGGTAGCGAGCGATGCCAGCGTCGGAATGTCGATCAGACCCAGGACCGTGCCGCGTATGTCGCCCTCCTCCAGGAGCGCGAAGCGGGTCTCGATCTCGGTCAGCCAGGCGTCCAGCTCGGGGCGGATCGCCAACCCCTGCGCGACGATGCGGGACTGCAGCTCGTCCAGCTGCTGGATGCCGACCAGAACCAGGAGCCCCAGGACACCGGCCACGGCCAGGACCGTCACCGGGATGGCGACTGCGAAGGGGATGCGCCTCCTTTGCGCCCAGAGGACTGCCGGAAGGCAGATGACCGCGAGGAAGGCCGCAAGCGCGATCGGCAGGAGGATTGGCTCGGCGAAGCGCAGGCCCTGCACGAGGACGAAGCCGACCGCGACAGTGAAGAGGAAGCGCAGGCCGGGACGCTGATCGAGTTGGTCGAGAGCCATCGGCTTGGGGTTGGGCTCCAGGGTCGAGTGGCGCCTGGAGCGTCCCGTCGGATCGGTAATCGGCCCTTGATTCTAGCAGCCTAGCGGTCCGTGGATAAAGCCGCCTGCGCACCGAGAGCGGCGAAGCGCCGGGCTGGCAAGGCGCGACGAAGGGGGAATAGCAGCGCTACTTGCCCGAGGAGCAACGCTGAGCGCAGCCTTTGGAGAGGCAAAATGTATAACATACATTACATAGTGTAATGTATACTTTACAATTGTGAATTGAGTGAAGCGAAGCTGGCAGCGCAGATGCACCGCCACTCGAATGCCGGGGGGATTTTGTCCACGAGGCTGCCAGGTGTGACGAGGACCACCCCGCCCCTCCATTCAACCCATTCGGCCACTGTGGCACGACTGGAGATCCAGCCGGTCGGCTCCTCTGTCAGCGACGAACCCGCCGCCCCGCCTCGCCCCGCTCGGTTACGCCGAGCGCGTCCAGGTGCTCCAGGATCGGGATCAGACGTCTGCGCGATAGGGGCAGCACCCTCCGGAAGTCGGCTGGCCCCAGTCCTTCGCGCCCCCCCAGTTCGTCCTCGATCCGCTTGGTGGCGCGATCGAGCGCCTCGGCGGCTACCCAGAAGGTGTCGGCGATCAGCCGGACCCGCTTCCGTTCGGCCAGAAAGGCGAGCACGTCGGCCGCTTCAGCCCGCGGGCCGCGCTCCACCAGTTCGGCCGAAGTGAGACCCTCCAGGCCGACCTCTCCCAGAGCCTCCAGGATTGTCCGCGCCATGGCCCTCTGCGCAGAGGAGAGTTCCGCCTCGAAGGTCGGGATCCTGGCGGTTGTCCCCTCGACCACCAGCTCGCCCCTCTCCGCGAGCTCCCGGGCCAGAGAGTCGGCGAGCGACGCGTGCGCGTGGGGTGGAAGGGAGGCCCGCAGCACCGATAGAGGCACTCCCGCCTCCAGGGGGCGGCGGCGATGGTGGGCCTCCGTGGCGGCCAGGATTAGTCTCTCTCCACGGCTGGCGACGTGGCGACCGAAGAGTGCGCCGTCGAGGAGGCGGATGCCGTGTTCGGCGGCTGCGAGCTCGACCGCGTGGTCGTGCGCCCCGGCCCACCCCGCCCGCACGGCGAGCAGCTCCCGATCCACCCCCTCCCATCCGGCGAGCGCAACCGCACCCGCCACTGCACGCAAGCCCCCCTGGGAGAGGTCGTCGAGGGCGTCCCCCATCGATCGCGATACCCGCTTGCGCTTGGACGGGGTGGGCTCCAGGACCTGGGCGCCCGCGATCGTGCGCGGAGGGGAGTAGTGGCGCAGGACGAGGAGATCGCCCGCGCGGGCCACGACGGCCTCCTCGAGCCTAAGCTGCGCGAGCGCCGACTCCCCGGGCGCTATCCGGTCGCCCTCCAGGAGGGCTACGCGCGCCATGACCTCGACGGTGCCGAGGTGGACCCGGAGGCGCTGGCCGTGCTCCACGGGCGCGCCGCTCTCAGGGTGCATCTGCATGGACACCGTCAGCATCATGGAGCTCGACCAGCTCCGGTCGGTGACGAGCACATCGCCCCGGCCGACAAGGCCGCGCCGCACGGCCGCCCCGGTCAGCGCGAGAGCCGCCCGCTGGCCCGCCAAGGCCTCGCCGACCCCCACTCCGTGCACCTCGACGGCGCGGACGCGGGCTTCGGCGCCGAGTGGGAGGATGCGCACCGTCGCTCCGCTCCCGATCCGCCCCGACCAGAGGGTGCCGGTCGCCACCGTGCCGGCCCCTTCGATGGTGAAGACCCGGTCGATCGGGAGCCGCGCAAGATCGTCCACCGGCTGCCCTCCGGCCTCGGCGGCCGCAATCACCAGCGCTTCCTTCAGCTCGGCGATGCCGGTTCCGCTTGCAACCGATGTGGGCACGATCGGAGAGTCGGCGTAGGGGGTCGCGGCCAGCAGCTCCTCCACCTCCTCGCGGACCAGATCCATCCACTCCGCCTCGACCAGGTCGGCCTTGGTCAGGGCGACCACCACTGCATCGACCTGCAGCAACTGGACGATCGCCAGGTGTTCGCGCGTCTGCGGCATCACGCCTTCGTCGGCAGCTACGACGAGCAGGACGATGTCCATCCCGGTCGCGCCAGCCACCATCGTGCGCACGAAGCCCTCGTGGCCGGGCACATCGACGATCCCGAAGGATGTGCCGGGCCCCGTCTCGTAGCGGGCGAAGCCCAGCTCGATAGTGATTCCGCGGCGCTTTTCCTCGGTGAGGCGGTCGGTGTCCACCCCGGTGAGTGCGCGCACGAGCGCCGTCTTTCCGTGGTCGATGTGCCCGGCGGTGCCGAGAATCAGCCCCCCCGCAGGCGCACCTCGGTCACCGGTCACGCTGATGGAGCCACGAAGCGAAGCGAGGCGAGCGGGTGCCCCCCCAGGAGGTGATGGGCGGTGAAGTCCTGCAGGAGCGAGAGGTGGGCGGGCACTCCGCAGAGGTCGCCGGGGACGTCGCCGCGCAGCAGAAGGTCGAGATGGCCCCGGGCCAGCGGTCCCACTCGCCGCGATCCAGGCGGGTGCCGGCACTCCGGTCCCACCACGCCTCCACCTGCGATATCGAAGCGAGCCATATCGCGCTCCCCGAGTTCCCCGCCGCAGGCGGTGCAGGTACACAGCTCGGGCGCGAAGCCCAGCACTTCGACCATCCTCCAGCAGAGCGCAAGCACCTCCCCGGCGATGTCGCTGGGCGAGCTCCGGGCGAGTCGTGCAAGGCCGTCGGTCAGCGCCCGATAGAGGCATGGGTTCGGCTCCTGTCCCCCGTGCCGGAGGATCAGCTCGGCTGCGACGGACGCGCCCGAGAGGCGGCGAAAGTCGGTGGCGAGCCCCATCTGCAGGTCGGTGGGGGTGAACTCGATGAGCGTCTGAAGGTCGCGGCCCTCGCGGTGCGCGATCACGGCCGTGCCCTCGGCGTAGGTGCCGACCGCCCCCTCGCCCTGCGAGGCCCGGCGGCGCACTCCCTTCGCCATCACACCCACCAGACCGAGGTCGCGGGTGAGGAACCGGAGCACCCGGCTGGTCTCCGAGTACGGATGGGAGCGAATGAGCACTGCGGGCGTCGTCACTCGGGACATGCGCCCCACTCGCCGCCGGCCGCGTGGGTGCCCGGGGCCAGCAGCCCGCGGACAACCTCCCACGGCATTCGAGTAGCGCTGCATCTCCGCTGGACAGCGGTGCTCTGCGTTGCTCCTCGCACAAATAGCCCTGCTATTCGCCCTTCGTCGCGCCTTGCCAGCAGAGCGCTTCGCCGCTCTCGGTGCTCGCGCGAGACTGCCCACGGACTGCGGCAGCCCGTGGACAACCTCCCACGGCATTCGAGCGGCGCTGCATCCCCTCTGGACCGCTTCGTTCGCTTGTTCATACTGTAATGTATGCTTTACAATATGTAATCCATAGTTTACAGTGCCAATGGTCCCTCGCCTCACTCACCATCCGATCTCCTCCAGGAGCACTCCACGGCGGTGCCGGTGCTCCTCTTCCGGGATCCGCCCCGCGGCCCGATCAGCGTCGAGCCGCGCGATCGCCGTCACCGCCTTGCGCCTCCGGGCACTCGTGCCCCGCCGCTGCTCGCCGCCATGCCATGGCCGCTGCCGCGCCGCCAGCGCCGCTCCCATCCCCGCCAGGACGAGCGCCACGATCACCGCCGTCCATGCGGTTGCCTCGGCCTCCGCACCGTCGGAGCCCGCCCGCACCGTCACCATGGAGGGGGCCACATCGCGCGCCGCGAAGCGACGATAGAGCCAGCCATCCACCTCGACCGGGTCGGCGTCGAGCAGTCCCACTACTGCTACCTCGTCGGCTGGCTCGCGCACCAGGATCTCCATCGAGCCGGTCGGCACCTCCAGAGGAATCTCGAAGTGGCTCGCCGCAATGGCGTAGCGCACAAAGAAGACGTTCGCGCCGGGCGGCAGCGGCTCCACGATCGCGATCCGGCCGGCTTCGAGCGCGGGAACGACGGTGCCCATCCCGCTCGCTCCCACATCCACGTCGGCGACTTCGGCCGGAAGGGCGTGCGACCAGGCAGCCACGCCGCTCTCCGAGACCAGGGTGGCGCCGTAGCCGTTATGGAGCTCGAAGAGCTCCGCGATCTCCCACCCGGTGGAGTCCGTGCGCGTCGCGAAGATGCTTCGGGCGCGCAGCTCAGCTGGATTGGCGGGGCCTGACCGGAGGGCGGGATAGGCCTGGATCAGGTAGGGCCGAGTCTCCAGAGCCCCGTTGAAGGTAGGCCCGAAGTAGAGCACGCCCTGGTGGTGGATCGCCGCAAAGAAGAGCTCGCCGGGCTCGGTAGTCGCGGCGATCGGCAGCTCGAATGCTCCGTCCCGGCCCACCCGGACGCTATCCACGCTCCCCGAGAAGGCGGCCGAGACCCGGTGCAGCACGACCGTCCCTGTATCGGCAGGCACCTCGCCGATCATCACCTGCCCCCTTAGGGTGCCGCGCAGCTGCGCCTCCGCGCCCCCGGTGGCGAAGGCGGAGAGCATCCCGGCGGCGACGAGCAGTCCGTGGACAATCTCGTGCGTGCCGGGCAGCTTACGCCTCAAAGCGGCCGAGGTCCTCCGGACGAAGGCGCCTGAGGTGCTCGGCAAGCTGATCGGCGCTCATCTGGCTCTCGGTCTCGCCGTCCTCCTCGCCATCCACGACTTCGACCGATCCGCCGACCTCGGCCAGGAGGGAGTCGTCGGCGAAGATGCGCGCCTCTAGGCGCAGTGCGAGGGCGATCGAATCGGAGGGGCGCGCGTCGACCGAGATGAGGCTTCCGCCCCGGTCGATGATCATCTCGGCGAAGTAGGTGCTCTCCTCGACTCTGGTGATAAGCACCCGCTGCAGACTCCCCCCCATTCCACTCACGACCGCCGCGAGGAGGTCGTGAGTCAGCGGCCGCTGAAAGGAGTAGCCACCCATATGCATGGCGATGGCACCCGCCTCGCGCGGGCCGATCCAGATCGGTAGTATCCGGTCGCTGCCGACCTCGCGCAGTATCACCACCGGCGACTTCGAGGCACGGTCCAGCGCGAGGCTCTTGACTGAGACCTCGATCATCGTCGTTCCCCGGCAGTCCGCGGACATTCATGATTTACAATTCCCCTGCCCAACCGGGCGCTTTGACGCTCTCGGTCTCCGCGCGAGAGTGTCCACGGGGTGCTGGATCGGCCGTCCCGCCTCATAGGCCTAGCGCCGTCCTGAGGTCATCTGAGCGGTCGGTGCGCTCCCAGGCAAAGAGGCTCAGGGCGCGCCCCTCCCGCTCCACCGTCCGCGGGGTTCTCCCGAAGTGGCCGTACGCCGCCGTGCAGCGAAATACCGGCGCTCCCAGCCCGAGATCGCGGATGATCGCCCGCGGGGTGAAGTCGAAGACCTCGGCGACTCCGCTGGACAGATCGCCGTCAGGGAGCGCCCCGGTGCCGAAGGAGTCTACCCAGATCTGCACCGGGTCGGGTCGGCCGATCGCGTAGGCGAGGCGCACCTCGGCCCGGGAGGCGGCGCCTGCGGCCACCAGGTTCTTCGCCGCCCATCTGGCCGCATAGGCCCCGGAGCGGTCGACCTTGGTGGCGTCCTTCCCCGAAAAGGCGCCGCCGCCGTGCCTCCCCATCCCGCCGTATGTGTCCACGATGACCTTGCGTCCGGTCAGCCCGGCGTCCGCCGCAGGGCCGCCGAGCACGAAGCTGCCGCTCGGGTTTACATGCACGACCGTGCACTCGGGGTCGAAGTGAGCGGGTGGGAGGGTTGGCTCGACGACCTCGGCGATCAGCTCGTCGCGGATCTCGGCCTGGGAGAGTGGCCTCCCCAGGTGCTCGGCTGCGTGCTGGGCGCTGACCACCACCGTGGCAATTCGCACCGGCCTGCCGCCCTCGTACTCGTAGGTGACCTGCGACTTGCCGTCGGGGCGAAGCCACCCGATGGCGCCGGACTTCCGCACCTCGGCGAGCCGAAATGCGAGGGCATGGGCAGCCGCGATGGGGGCAGGCACCAGGCTCGGCGTCTCGTCGCACGCGTACCCGAACATCATGCCCTGATCCCCCGCGCCACCGCCGTCCACCCCGGCGGCTATCTCGCGCGACTGGCTCGCCAGCGCCACCCGGCCCGCCCCTTCGGCGGCGTACAGCTTCGGGTCGTAGCCGACCTCGGTGAGTACGCTCTCAATCAGCCGTGGCACCTCCGGCAGCTCCCCCGACAGGGCGATCTCGCCCGCCACCATGAAGGCGCTCGCCGCGAGCAGCGTCTCGCACGCCACGCGCGCCTCCGGGTCTTCGGCGAGGACGGCGTCGACCACCGCGTCGGAGATCTGGTCTGCGACCTTGTCCGGGTGGCCTTCCGTCACCGACTCGGAGGTAAAGAGACTTGGGCTCAAGGTGGCTGCCTAGTCAGGACGATGGAGCTGGGGACCCATGGCGGCGGTCCCTGAGCCTGGATCGGTCGCGCCTCAGACGCCTCCTGACATGGGCGTCGAGGTCGTCCAGTGCGGCCCGGAAGTCGCCGCCCGAGCCAGCCGCAACCAGCGCCTGACGACGGCGTCTGGACACGATCGCCTCGACTGAGTGCTCGCGGCCCTCGAGTCGAAAGACGACGCTCGCCTCCATCATGTCGGTGTCGAAGCGGGGCCAGCGCTGGGAAATAGCCTGCGCGCGTCGTCGCAACGCATCGTCCACTTCGCATCCCTGCGCGGTAATTCGCGTTGGCATCAAGGGTGGCTGCCTCCATGGCGGTAACCGGCACGAGTCCGCGCCCGGATGTGCTACCGGAGCGCGAGAGAAAGATACCACGCCCCACCCCGAGGGGAACTTCCTACCCGTGGCTTCGCTCTGCGTTTCTCCTCGGGCCGGTGCGTGGGATGCTAGCCACCGGATCTTCGGGCGTGCAGCTCAAGGAGAAGCTCCTCGAAGGCGTCGGCGACTCCGTCCCAGGAAAACGCCTCGGCCATGCGGCGGGCCGCCCTGCCGAGGCGGTCGCGCCTGTGGGGCTCGATCGCCCATCCGATGGCTTCGGCCAGGGTTTCGAGGTCGCCGTGGGAGACGAGTAGCCCCGTCTCGCCGTGGCGGACCGTCTCCCTCAGCCCGGGCGAGTCGGATGCAACCGTCGGCGTACCACACGCCGATGCCTCCATGCTGGCGATCCCCCACCCCTCTTTCGGCGAGGTCAGCACATGCACCCACGCCCGCGAGAGGAGCTCCACCTTCTCGGCTTGGGAGACGAAGCCCGCGAAGCGCACGCGGTCCCAGAGGCCCAGCTTCCGAGTCAGCTCCTCCAGCTCTGGACGTGCGCCCCCCTTCCCGGCGACGACAACCTGAAGCTCGATGCCGTCGGTTCGCAGCCGCGCCACCGCCCTGAGCACCAGATCGATCCGCTTGTAGCGCTTCAGGCGGCCGAGGTAGACCACCGTCGGCTCCGGATAACGATTCGCAGCTGGCCGGAGGAGTTCGGTATCGAGGCCATTTCGCACTACCGAGATGTCGCCGGGATCCAGACCGCGCCGGACGAGGTCGTCGCGGGTGCTCTCCGAGACTGCCACGCACGGCATCCCCCGGTACACCGACGGGATCATGCGTTCCAGGAGCCAGGTGGCGGACGCAAGCGCCAGATTCGCCTCCCGGAAGGCGGTCGCGCCGAAGAGGTGGTGGACCAGGAGGAGCCCGCTCCGCGCCTCGGCCCACCGTGGAGCGAGGATGGGGATCTTGTTCAGATCCTCGACGACGATGTCGAAGCGCTCGCCCCCGAGGTGCCGTCCGTAGTGGATCGGTGCCGCCACATTGAAGGTGTAGCGGCTCCCCGCCCGGAGGACCCGAATGCCGTCCAGCTCGGCCAGAGGCGTCGCACCCGCCCACCCCGAGCAGAGGAGCGTCACCCGATGCCCGCGGGCCGCCAGCCTGCCGAAGACCTGGTGCAGGTGCTCCTCGGCACCTCCCGCCTGCGGATTCTCGCGGTCCAGCCAGTTGACGACCAGTATCCGCAGCACGGGCTGCTACCGGCGGCCCCGGTAGACCGCGTCGAGGACACCGTTGACGAAGCGCGGCGACTCCTCGCCTCCGTAGCGCTCCGCGAGCCGGACCGCCTCCTGGATCGCAACCTTGCCGGGCAGGTCGGCCAGGCAGAGGATCTCGGTGGCGCCGAGCCGCAGAACGCCCCGGTCCATGACCGAGAGCCGCTCCAGCCGCCAGTTTTCGAGGCTGGAGCTCAGCGCCTCCTCGACGAGCGTCCGATGCTCGGCGAAGGCGCCAACCAGGCGGCGCAGGTACCCCGCCCGCCCCGGCGCGACCATCCGTTCGGCCATCGTCACATCGAGGGCGTCCATGAGCGAGGTGTCGTCGCCGGCCGCCTCCCAGCGGTAGTGCACCTGCAGGAACCACGCCCGCGAGCGGGTCCGGTCACGCCGACCCCGAGGCCTCACTTCGGGCACCCAGACGGCGGGTGCGCCGCGAAGAGCTCCAGCAGCTCCAGAGCCGCGTCGGCGAATTCGGCACCCCGGTTCGATCCGTGAAGGTCCGAGCGCTCCCTGGCCTGTTCGGCCGTGTCGGTGGTTAGGACCCCGAAGACGACAGGCACGCCGGAGTCCAGCGCGACCCTCCCGAGCCCCTCGCTCGCATTCCCGGCCACATAGTCGAAGTGGGCGGTCTCGCCTCGGATCACGCACCCGATGGCGACGATCGCGTCGTACCTGCCAGAGTCCACAGCCCGCTTCGCCGCCTGTGGAAGGTCCCACGCCCCCGGTGCCCGCAGCGTCGCTATCCTCTCGGCCGCGACGCCGCGCTCCAGCAACCTCGTCCTCGCTCCATCGAGGAGCTCCTCGGTGACGAGGCTGTTGAAACGGGCCACGAGGAGAGCGATTCGCACTAGCTGCAGTCTCCCTGTGGGTCGTCGTCCCCGCTGGCCGCATCCTCGCCGCCAAGCCGGTACGCGACGAGCTGCTCGACCGAGATGAAGCGGAGGCCGTGCTTCCGTGCCACGCCGCAGAGCTCGTCCCGGCGGGCCATGGTCCCGTCCTCGCTCAGGATCTCGCAGATGACGCCAGCCGGGCGAAGTCCCGCCAGACGGGCGAGATCGACGGCCGCCTCGGTCTGGCCAGCCCGCCTGAGCACCCCACCCTCCTGCGCCCGGAGGGGGAAGACATGACCAGGACGACGAAGGTCGGCGGGCGCGGTGCCCGGGTTCACGAGGAGCTGGATCGTGCGTGCGCGATCGTGCGCGGAGATGCCGGTCGTGACCCCGAAGCGGCGGTGCGCGTCAACCGAGACCGTGAAGGCCGTGCCGTGCGGATCGGTGTTGCGGTCGGTCATCGGGGGGAGGGCGAGAGCGTCGGCACGCTCCTCGGTCAGCGCAGCGCAGACGAGACCCCGCCCGTGCTTAGTCATGAAGTTGATCAGATCCGGCGTCACCTTCTCGGCGGCGCATACGAAGTCGCCCTCGTTCTCGCGGTCAAGGTCGTCGGCGACGATCACCATCCGGCCAGCGGCGATGTCACGGATCGCGTCGTCTACGGAGTCGAAGGGCATTTCCCAAGGTACGGCACCCGAACCGGCGCAACACCCTAGCAGCCCGTGGACAAACCTCCCACGGCATTCGAGCGGCGCTGCATCTCCGCTGGGCCGCTTTGCTCGCCTGTCCATACTGTAATCTACGCCTTACAATGTGTAATCCACGGTTTACAATGCCAGTGTCCCTCGCTTCGCTCTGTGTTGCTCCTTGAGCCAATAGCGCTACGGCTATTGGCCCTTGCGGCCCGCAGATGCACCCTGGCGGCATTCGAGGGGCGCTGCATCCGCGCTGGATCGCTTCGCTTCTGCGTTGCTTCTTGGGCGAATGGCTCTGCCATGCGCCCCGCGAAGCGCCTTGCCAGCACGGCGCTTCGCCCCTCTCTGTGCTCGCCCGGGCGGATCGACGGACCGCTTCGTCGCGCCTTGCCAGCGGAGCGCTTCGCCGCTCTCGGTGCTCGCGCGAGATTATCCACGGACTGCTCCCTCCCCGGTGTCAGGCCGAACCCCGGGCATCTCCACGCACCAGACGCTGCACGTACCTGCCGATCAGGTCCGCCTCGACGTTGGCCGGGCTGCCTGCCCGCAGGTGTCGGAGATTCGTGTGCTCCCAGGTGTGGGGGATCAGAGCCACCTCGCAGATCCGGGCCCGTTTTAAGCTGTTCACCGTCAGGCTGACTCCGTTCAGTGCGATCGATCCGTGCAGGGCGGTGACTGCCCACACCTCCGCCGGAAGCCTGAAGGAGAGAAGCCTGGTGGCGCCCTCCTGCCGAATCTCCTCCAGCACCGCGACTCCGTCCACATGTCCCTGGACGAAGTGGCCGCCGAGCCGGTCGCCCACCCTCGCGGCCCGCTCCAGGTTGACCGGCGATCCCCGCTCGTAGCCACCGGCGATGGTGCGCTCGAGCGTCGCACTCCCCGCCATGACCGAAAAGGCGCCGTCGCCGAGGGCGTCGACGGTGAGGCACGCTCCATCGACCGACACCGACTCGCCCAGGACGAGCCCGCCCGACCAGGGAGCGGCGACAGCGAGCCTCCTGGCGCCAGGCTCATCCCCGACATCGACCACCTCGCCGACCGACTCTACGATTCCGGTGAACATCTCAGCCGCCCGAGGGATCGCCCGCGCGAGCGACGAAGCGGGACGCCTCGCTATGTAATGGCGAGTTGACACAATGTAAACTGTAGACTACATTTGACAGATTATGGCCACTATCTGTCACGATTTCGCTCCGGTTGCGGGGATGCTGGACACCTCGCGGTCGAGCACTATCAGCGTGTCGTTGCCGAATCTGACCGGTTCGAGGCGCTGCCGCCAACCCGCCAAGGAGTCGACCATGTCGCCTCCCGGCGATGTCGGCGACGGGAACGCATCCACCCCGCCGGGGCCGATCACCGCCGGGGCGACGAAGAGGTAGAGGCGGTCGACGAGCCCCTGGGCGAGGAGCGATCCTCCGAGAACGCCTCCTCCTTCCGAGAGCACGCTCTCGACTCCCCGCTCCCCGAGCGACCCAAGCACCCCTGACAGGTCGAGGCCACCGGGACCCTCGGGCACCGCCACCACCTCGGCGCGTCCCCGCAGGCGCTCCCCCAGCGGACCGCGCGCCGATGGCTCGGTCACCACTATCGCCCGCGCCCCGCGGTTGCCCAGAGCCCGGAGCTCCGGCGTCGCCTCGCCGCGACGATCAAGCAGGACGGGGATCGGCGGCCGCGGCGGCGCGACCGCGCCCCTCGCCGTCAGCGCCGGGTTGTCGGCCTGCCATGTCCTCGTGCCCACCAGGATCGCGCCGAAGCCCGCGCGCAGCCGGTGCACCTCGGCGCGCGCCTCCCGTCCGGTGAGCCACACCCGCCTTCCCCCAGAGGGCGCGATCTTCCCGTCTACGCTCATCGCCAGCTTGAGCGCGAGGTACGGCCGGGGCTGCGGATCCGCCGCGGCCGCGACCCGGTGGTGGAAGAGGGGGTTCTCGGCTGCCCAGTCGCCCTCCTCGCCGAAGGGACCCTCCACCCTCACGCCCCGCCGTCGCAGCCACTCGCCACCACCCCCGGCCTCCGGGTTCGGATCGGCTGCCCAGTAGACGACTCTGGCGACCCCGGCGCCGGCGATCGCCTCGGTGCAGGGCGGCGTTCTCCCCCGGTGCCTGCACGGTTCGAGGCTCGTGTAGAGGGTGGCGCCCGCCCCCTCTCCGGCGAGCTCCGCCAGCGCCCGCGCCTCGGCGTGGGGGCCACCCAGCTCCCCGTGGTGCGCCTCGGAAATCACCGATCCGTCGCGCGCCACCACCGCTCCGACCATCGGGTTCGGGTGAACCCGCCCCCACCCCCTGCGCCCGAGCACCACGGCCCGCTCCAGGAGCCGCCGGTCGAGCGGCGAGAGGGAGTCCAGGGGAGTCCCTCCGGCCGTCCCGGTCCGACTCGGTGCCTGGGCCGATCGTCTCCAGAGCGTCATGGAGTCACGCGCATCGAGACGAGGAGAAAGAAGTCGCGCCGCGTCGGGTCGTACCCCCGCTGGCGATCGGCCGCCCCGTCGAGGGGATCCAGAGCGCCGTCCGCCACCCCGAGCTCGGCCGAGAGCTGCGAGACGAGGAAATTGAGCCATCCCCCAACGAAGTACAGCGCACGGGCGCTCGCCAACCGGCCCGATGGGCCAGCCTCGGTGCCCGGACCTCCGGCGATCCCGAGAGCCGCGTCGCCCCCGTAGCTGTCCCACCCCACACCGGCCATCAGCCCCACGACGAACCAGTTCTTCCCCACCACCCCCCGGATCGAGGTCACCTCCACTTCGGCCTCGATCTCCTTGCCGCTCCCCCCTGCGGAGTCGGCGACGGTCATGGTGCCTTGCCAGCGACGCGCCACCGAGACCGATATTCCCGGCGTGGTGAAGGACTCGCTCAGAATCCCGATCCGCCCCCCGACGCCCACCCCAGTGGAGGCCGATTCGAAGCCCGCCCCCCGAGGGAGCCAGATGCGCGAGAGGTGGAGCGTCGCGTCGAGCGACAGGAACCCCCCGATCCCCGGCCCGAAGCGAATTCCCTCGCTCACCCCGACCGCGGCGGCTCCGCGCACCCCGGTGGCAGTCATCGACCGCCCGAGTGCGCCCGCGTCCGCGCCGACGAATGGCCTTCCGACCCACGCCCCGGCCGCTCCCACCGAGAAGGAGAGGCGCGGCGTCGATCCCATGCGGAGCCCCACGGTGCTCGCAGTCCCCGGAATGTCGCTCCCGAGCGCCGATGCCAGCCCCACGCCCCTCTGGACGGCGAGGGCGCCAAGAGCCAGCTCGCGGCAGACGGCCTCCTGGGCGTTGACGCCACACGCCTCGGCGAGCTCCGCCACCCCCTCGGGCTCGGCCCGTCCCAGCGGCAGCTGCCCCGACGCCCCCGCCCCGAGCAGTGCGACCAAGGCCAGGACCGCCCCCGCCAGGGCGGGAAGCCGAGCCGCAGCCACGGACATTGTAAACTCTAGATTACACATTGTAAAGCATGAACTACACTTTGGGAGGGTGCGCGGAGCAGTCCAGCGGAGATGCAGCGCTGCTCGAATCTCCCATGGCCGCGAGCGGCCACCCCGCGGGGCTGAAACGCGCTGCGCTCGCTGGCATTGTTTCATTCATAGGAATGCCGTGGGAGGTGTGTCCACGGGCTGCTAGCTCCGCACCAGTCCTTCAAGCTCCACACCCTCGCCAGCTACGACCGCGCCGATCGGCCATGCGCCCTCCCCAAGCGCGGCCAGAACCTCCGACCCGTTCTCCCGCGCCACCACCACGATCATCCCCACCCCCATGTTGAAGACCCGGTACATCTCCTCCTCCGCCACGCCCCCGCCCTCGCCGAGGAGGCGAAAGACGTTCGGCACTCGCCAGGAGCCCAGATCGACCCGGGCGCCCAGGCCGTCGGGGAGGACGCGGGGGAGGTTGCCTCCGATACCGCCGCCCGTCACATGCGCCAGCGCCCGCACCCACCCCCGCTCCAGGAGGGGCCGGAGCTCTGCCAGGTACGACCTGTGCTCCCGGAGCAGCACCTCGCCGACGGTAGCGGACTCGCCTGGGAAGGGGTCGTCCACACCGAGGCCCATCCGCTCGAAGACGATCGAGCGCGCCAGCGTGAAGCCGTTTGTGTGGAGCCCCGAGGAGGGGAGTGCGATCAGGGTGTCCCCCTCCCTCGCGGAGGCGCCGTCCAGGAGGCGGGAACGCTCGACCACCCCGACTACGAAGCCCGCCAGATCGTACTCCCCGGGGGCGTAGAAGTCGGGCATCTCGGCGGTCTCGCCGCCCAGGAGCGCACAGGCGTTCTCGCGGCACGCCCGCGCAACTCCGCCGACGACCGACTCGACCACGGTCTCGTCCAGACCGCCGACCGCCAGGTAGTCGAGGAAGAAGAGCGGCCTGGCGCCCTGGACCAGGATGTCGTTGACGCAGTGGTTGACGAGATCCCGGCCGACGGTGTCGTGTCGACCGGTGGCGAAGGCCACCTTCAGCTTGGTGCCCACCCCGTCCGCGCTGGCGACGAGGACGGGTTCGGAGAGGTCGGCCGGCATGGCGTAGAGCCCCCCGAAGGCCCCGAGTCCGGAGAGGGTGTTCTCGTCGCTCGCACCCCGGAGCAGCGGCGCCATCGCCCTCTTGGCGCGATCGGCCGAGGCGAGATCCACCCCGACGTCCCGGTAGGTGAGCCCCTCGGTCATCGCTGCCTCCCACGGCGTTGGGCTGCCGTCGGCCCGCTCGCTCCTGCGGTCGCTCCTGCCGGTGGCGGGGCCGCAAGCGCGATCGCCTCGGCCCGGGCCGCGAGCTCGTCTGCGGCGAGCGATCGGAAGCGCTCGACCGAGAAGTCCTCCACGGCAAAGGACCCAGCTGCCGCTCCGAAGGCGGCCGCGCGGCAGAGGGCGACCGGGTCGTGGCGGCCGTCCCTCTCCAGTCGCCCCATGAAGCCACCCGCGAAGGCGTCGCCCGCGCCGGTGGGGTCCCGCAGGCGGTCCGGCGCAAAGGAGGGGCAGGAGTGCGACCACCCCTCGCCGTAGAGGGTCGCCCCCGCCTCGCCCCGCTTGATGACGACGACGCTGGGGCCCAGCGACCTGATACAGGCGGCCGCCTCCCCCAGGTCATCCGCGCCGGAGAGCTGGACGGCCTCCTCGTCGTTGACGAGCAGCACATCGATCCGCGCCAGAAGCCGCATCAGCGCCTCCCGCGTCTCCTCTATCCAGTAGTTCATCGTGTCGGCGACAACAAGGGCGGGGCCCTCGGTGCGATCCAGAAGGGCGATCTGCAACCCCGGGTCGGTATTGCCCAGGAAGATCATCGTGGAGTGGCGCCACCTCTCGGGCACCCGGGGGTCGAAGTCCGCGAGCACACCGGGGCGGGTCTCGAGCGTCGTTCGGCTGCGAAAGTCCTCGCTGTACTCGCCGGACCAGAAGAAGCTCGGCCCAGGCAGCTTCGCGACCCCGCCGAAGTCAACACCGCGCTCCCTCAGGAAGTCGAGCTCGAGGAGCGGGTAGTCGTCCCCCACCACGCCGACGACCCGCACCTCGGAGAGTAGCGAAGCCGCCGCGCAGAAGAAGACGGCCGAGCCCCCGACCGCCGCCTCCACCCGGCCCGCCGGGGTGGAGATGCGATCTAGGGCGATCGTTCCCAGTGACAAAATAGGCACGTAATCTGTCCAATCATGCATTCATCATGACAAATAACCCTTAGAATCTGTCACCATTCGGAACACACCCCCCATAATTCACCGTGGGCGGTCTGTCCGCGGGCTGCCCGCACCACCAGTGCACGATAGCTCAAGAGCCGCGGGTCATCCGTGCGGGCGCCTCGATGCCCAGCACCTGGAGGCCGTTGGCGAGCACGATGCGGGCCGCGACGGCCAGCGTCAGCCTAGCCCGCCTGGTGGGTTCGTCCTCCACGAGGGCGCTCGCCTCCGGATCGCGCGAAGGATGCCCGGCCTGGTACCAGGAGTTGACCACTCCGGCCGTCCGCTCCAGGTAGTCGCAGAGGATGTGAGGCGCCCGGGCCTTCGTCGCCCGTCCAAGCGTCGCCGGAAAGTCCGCCAGACGCTTGATCAGCTCTCGTTCCGGGGGTGCCGAGAGGAGCGAGGCGTCGGCCTCCGGGGCGTCGGGCCCGTCCATCCCGTCCCAGCCCCTCCGGCGAGCGATCCGCGATAGGCGGCAGAGGCGGGCATGGGCGTACTTGACCTTGTAGACGGGGTTCTTGTCGGATTGGTCCAGCGCGAGCTCCAGATCGAAGACCAGGTGGGCCTCGGGGCGCCGGATCAGGAAAAAGTAGCGAGCCACATCGACTCCCACCTCCTCGATCAGCTCGCCCAGCGTGGTGTAGGAGCCCGAACGCTTGGAGAAGCGCACCTCCTCCTCGCCCCTGACGACGGTCACCATCTGGTGCAGGAGGTACTCCGGGTAGCCCTCCGGGATGCCAAGCGCCTGGAGGCCGGCCCGCACCCGATCGACGGTGCTGTGGTGGTCGGCGCCCTGCACATTGATCACATCGCGGAAGCCGCGCTCCCACTTGCCGAGGTGGTAGGCAACGTCGGGGAGGAAGTAGGTGGCCGACCCGTCGCTCTTGAGCATGACGCGATCCTTCTGGTCGCCGAAGGTCGCGGTGCGGAGCCATGTGGCACCATCGCGCTCGTAGACGACCCCGGCCTCGTCCAGCGCCTCGAGTGTCGCCCGGACGCGGCCGTCGCGGTAGAGGGCGGTCTCCGCGAAGTACTCGTCGAAGCGAACTCCGAAGGCGGCGAGGTACCTCTTCTGCGTCTCCTGCATGGCCTCGATCGCGAAGCGCCGGATCGCCTCGAGCTCCGCTCCGCCTGCGTCGTCCTCGTACCGCGGCCCGTCGCGCTCCAGGAGCGCGCCCGCGATCTCGGCGACGTACTCTCCCTGGTAGCCCCCCTCGGGGACTGGGGCCTCGTGACCCAGGAGCTGCCGGTAGCGCGCCAGCACGCTCTCCGCCAGGAGCTCGGTCTGGCGGCCCGCGTCGTTGAAGTAGAACTCGCGGTGGACACTCCACCCCGACCACTCCAGGAGCGAGGCCAGAGCGTCTCCCAGGGCCGCCTGGCGCCCGTGTCCCAGGTGCAGCGGCCCGGTAGGGTTGGCGGAGACGAATTCGACCATTATCCGCCTGCCCTCGCCCTCCCGACTGCGACCGTAGTCGGTCCGCTCGGCGAGAATGCGCCCCAACGCTTCCCCCACGGCCCGCAGCTCCAGGAAGAAGTTCAGGAAGCCGGGTCCGGCAACCTCGATCCGGTCGATTCCAGCGAGGCCGTCCAGACACTCCTTCAACTCGGCGGCGATCTCGCGGGGGGCGCGGCGAAGGCGCGAGGCGAGGGCGAGGGCAAGGTTGGAGGCGAGATCGCCGTGGGAGGGATCCTTGGGACGCTCCAGCTGGACATCGGCACCCGGCGCGCCGAGGCCCGCAGCGGCCTCGTGCAGCGCGGCGGCGATTCGCTCCGTTGTCATTCAGTCAAGGGCGAACACAGGGCGCTACCCGTCCCCTACGTCGCCCGTCCCCTTCGGCTTCGGTGACTTCCCCGCCCCCTTGCCAGCGCCCTTCGTGGGAGCCCCCTCCTCCGAACCGGCCTCCTTGCCGGCGGTGGCGGCACGATCGCTTACGGTACTCTCGGCGCGCTCCTTCCCGCCGTCCTTGGAGCCGCTGGCCTCCCCCTCGGCGCGCTCCCGCTTGCGGTAGTCCTCCGACCTGTAGTCGGTGATGTAGAAGCCATCCCCCCTGAAGAGGAAGCCCGCCCCGCCGGAAATCAGCCGTTCGGCCTCCCTCCCGCAGCCGGGACACTCGGCCTCGGCGCGGTCGCTCATCCGCTGAAACAGCTCGAAGTCGCGCCCGCAGGCCGTGCATCGGTAGTCGTAGGTGGGCATCTCTCGGGGAAAGTTAGCAGAGCTACCGGTCCGACGAGCAACTCAGAGCAAGCCACGCGTGTGGGAATTGTAAACCATGGATTACACAATGTAAATCATACATTACAGCGCGGGGAGACGAGCGAAGTGGTCCAGCGGGGATGCTGCGCTGCTCGAATCTTCCATGGCCGCGAGCGGCCACCCCGCGGGGCTGAAACGCGCTGTGCTCGCTGGCATTGTTTTACAGAAATGCCGTGGGAGGTTTGTCCGCGGGCTGCTGGCAGTCCGTGGATAATCTCGCGCGAGCACCGAGAGCGGCGAAGCGCCCCGCTGGCAAGGCGCGACGAAGGGTTGGTAGCAGCGCTACCGGCCCGAGGAGCAACGCAGAGCGAAGCGGTCCAGCGGGGATGCAGCGCTGCTCGAATGCCGTGGGAGGTTTGTCCACGGGCTGCTATGGAAAGTCTCTCGCGAGGTGGGCGTGCCTGACGATCAGCTTCTTCCGACCGACGCCGTCGAAGTCCACGGTGACCTTCATATCCGGCCCGTATCCCGAGAGCTCGACTATCGTGCCCGACCCGAAGGTCGAGTGGGCGACCCGTTCGCCCTTCAGGTAGCGTGGGCGGTCCTGGTCGAATCCCCACTCGTCGCCCTGGTCGCCGTAGGCAGGCGCCTCGGCGAGCGGGGCGCGGGCACCCTCGCTACGCCGCTCCCTCCAGCCCCCGAAGCCCCGGGTGCGCCGAGCGACCCCGACCGACTCGCCCTCGACGATCCCCTCCAGCGGGTCCACAAAGGACGAGAGGGGGGCGAAGAAGGTCTGTCCCGCCCTGCGGCGACGCCGTGCGTGGGTCAGGTACAGCTTGTCCATCGCGCGCGTGATTCCGACGTAGAAGAGACGGCGCTCCTCGTCCAGGCCGCCGAGCTGCTCGGTCGCGCGGGCCAGCGGCAGCAGACCCTCCTCCAGCCCGACGACGAAGACGACCGGGAACTCCAGGCCCTTGGCGCCGTGAAGCGTCATCAGCGTCACCGCGTCGGCGCCGTCCTCGTGCTGGTCGAGGTCGGTAACGAGCGCCACATGCTGCAGAAAGAGATCCAGATCGGTGAGACCCCGGCGGTCCTCGGCGCTCGTCGCCACCTCCTCGGGTTCGAACTCCTCGGCCGCCGCGACCAGCTCGAGGGCGTTGTTGGCTCGGTCGTCGCCCTCGATCCCCTCGTCGCGCAGCAGCTCGAGGATGCCGAGCTCGGAGACGAGGTCCTGGAGGAGCTCGCCTGGCGGGTCGCGCCCCGCCCGCTCGCTGTACCTGTGCACGAACTCGGCGAACTCCAGGAGTCCGCGCCGTGACCCGGAGGGAAGCCCAGCGATGCGGTCGGCGCCGGCAGCGGCCTCGAATAGGTCGACGCCCTCCCGTCTGGCGTGGGCGCCGAGCGTCGCCAGCGTCTTGCGGCCCACGCCCCTTCGCGGATAGTTGACCGCGCGGTCGAAGGCGTCCATGTCGCGCGGGTTGGCGATCAGCCTCAGGTAGGCCAGCAGATCCTGGATCTCGCGCCGCTCGTAGAAGCGCACCCCCCCGACGATCTGGTAGGGCACGCCCCTCTGGCGGAAGCGGTCCTCGAGCGACCTGGCCTGCGCATTGGTCCGGTAGAGCACCGCGAAGTCGCCGTGGCCGAGCTCCGGCCGGTCGAGCATCGTGCCCTCGATCTCGGCCACCAGCCAGCGGCTCTCCTCCCGCTCGCTCCCGGCTTCGAGGAGCGTGACCGGGGGACCGTCGCCGCGATCGGGCCGCATCGTCTTCTCCTTGCGGTGCCGATTCCTGCGGATGACGCGGTTGGCGGCGTCGAGGATCCTCCCCGAGGAGCGGTAGTTGCGCTCCAGCCGCACCACCCGCGCGCCCGGGTACCTCCGCTCGAAGCCGAGGATGTTCCCCACGTCGGCGCCCCTCCACCCGTATATGCTCTGGTCGTCGTCCCCGACAACCATCAGGTTGCCGCGCTCCCCGGCGAGAAGCTCCAGGAGCCGGAACTGGGCCCGGTTCGTGTCCTGGTACTCGTCGACCAGGATGAAGGCGAAGGCGTCGCGGTAGTGGTCGCGCCAGTGGTCGTCGGCCTCCAGGAGCCGGACCGGCTCGACCAGGAGGTCGTCGAAGTCCATCGCGTCCTGTCCCTTCAGCGCCCTCTGGTAGACGGGGTAGACTCGGGCCACCCCCCTGAGCAGGGGATCTCGACCCTCTCCGTGGCGCTCGACAAAGGCCTCGGCGGAGACCAGCTCGTTCTTCGCCCTGGAGATCGCCTCGCGCACGGCGCGGGGGGCGTAGCGCTGGGGGTCCACATCCACGCTGATCTGCGCCTTCCGAATCTCTCGCAGCGACTGCTCGGCGTCGCGTATGGCGAATGCCCGCGTCCAGCCCCGCTCCGGCGCGTGGCGCCTGAGGAGTCGCGCCCCGAAGGCGTGAAAGGTGCTGATCCAGACGCCTCTCGGATCGCTCCCGAGCATGGCCGCGACCCGCGACCGCATCTCCCCCGCCGCCTTGTTGGTGAAGGTCACCGCCAGGATGCGATCCGGCGGCACTCCGTGCTCCAGAATGAGGCGACCGACCCTCGTGGTGAGCACCCTCGTCTTCCCGGATCCGGCACCCGCAAGGACAAGGCAGGGCCCCTCGAGGTGCTCGACCGCCTCGCGCTGCTCGGGGTTCAGGAGGATGCCTGACAGATTCTCGGCAGAATCTGTCACGGCGCTCGCCCCGTCCAGACCACGTGCAGCGCTACTGCGCCTTCGGCAGCCGGGACTGGAAGATGACGCCCCGATTGTCCCGGTCCCTCAGCTCGATGCGGCCGCGGTGCACCCCCTCGACGATCCTCCGGGTGAGCGTCAGCCCCACTCCCCATCCCCCTGCCTTGGTCGTCACCCCCGGGTCGAAGACGCGGTCTCGGATATCGGCTGGCACACCCGGCCCGGTGTCGCGCACCGAGAGGACGACCCAGCCCCCTTCGGCCCTCGCCGAGATGGTGATCGACCCGCCTCCGCCCGCCATCGCGTCGAGGGAGTTCTTCACCACGTTCTCCAGCGCCCATGCGAGGAGCACCTGGTGGCCGCGCACCTCCGGGAGGTCGTGGGGGACGTCGACGTGCAGCGCCACCCCGGGGCCGAGGCGGGGCAGCCTCGCCTCCATGTACCCCCTCAGCTCGGCGACCACCGTGCCAAGGGAGATCCGTTCCAGCTCAGGCTCCCGGCCGATTAGCTCGAAGCGGCGGCTCACCCTCTCCAGCCTGACCAAGTCCTCCTCGATCGCCGCCGCGATCTCTCCCCTCCCCATCTCGGCCGGCCGCTCTCCGGGATCAAGGCCCAGCACCTCGACCCACCCCTGGAGCGAGCTGATCGGCGTGCCGAGCTGGTGCGCCAGCTCCCGGGCCATCGCCGTCCACGCCCGCTCGGCGTGCCGCTGCCGCTGATAGCGGAGGAGAGCCGCCGCGAGGAGGATCGTCAGGAGCAGACCCGTCGCCCAGATCCAGGGCATCCAGCGTAGGCGGGCGGCCTCTGGCGTGATCCCGTAGTGCACGAGCTGGCTTCCGGGATCGCCGACGGGAGCGTTTCGGGAGTCGAGCTCGGCCGCGTAGCGCACGATGCGCTCCACCTCGTCGGGAGTGGGGGGGGTGGAGACCGCGAAGGGGAGGTTGGCGTGGGTGCTGTAGCGCCCCCCGGGCTCGGAGGTGACCACGAAGGGCACACCGAGCTGCACCAGCTCGCTCTGGAGCTCGGTCAGCGCCGCCAGGGCGCCGTCGGACTCCTGGCTGGTGAGTCCCTCGAGCGCCACGGCGTAGATGCGCGTGAAGGTCTCGGCGTCGGCCTGCTGGGAGCGCACGATCTGCCCCGCATAGACCATGAAGAGGACGAGGAGCGCCATGAAGAGGAGGGCAAGCGCCGCCGGCCAGGTGCGCGGGTTGGCTGGCGAGGGCAGCCGGCCCCATCTCATCGGCTGGCGGCCGGGATCTCGACGAAGCCCAGCGCCGACTCCAGCACGCTCGGCAGCCGCACCGACCCGTCGGCTTGCTGGCAGCTCTCGAGCAGCGCGGCCATCAGCCTGGGGAGCGCCAGCGCCGAGCCATTCAGCGTGTGCACGAACTCGGTCGGGGCGCCCTGGGCGGGGCGGAAGCGAATGTTGGCTCGCCGGCTCTGGAAGTCGGTGAAGGTCGAGCAGCTCGACACCTCCAGCCACTGCCGCACCCCCGGCGACCACACCTCCAGGTCGTAGGTGAGGGAGGCGGAGAAGCCAAGATCCTCGCTAGCCAGCGTAACCACGCGGTAGCGGAGGCCGAGGAGCTCCAGGATCCGCGCCGCCTCGCCGGTCAGCACCTCGAGCGCCCGGCGGCTGTCATCGGGCCTCTCGAAGCGGACGAGCTCGACCTTGTCGAACTGGTGTACGCGCAGCATCCCGCGGGTGTCCCTCCCCGCCGCCCCCGCCTCCCTCCGAAAGCAGGGCGAGTACGCCACGTACCTTCTGGGGAGCGAGTCCCCCCGGAGGATCTCGCCCCGGTGGAGGTTGGTCACCGGGACCTCCGCCGTTGGAATCAGCCAGAGCCCGTCGCGAGCGGTCGCGTACGACTCCTCGGCGAACTTCGGGAGCTGCCCGGTACCGTGCATCGCCTCCTCCCGGACCAGGTACGGGACGCGCACCTCGGTGTAGCCGTGCTCGCCGGTGTGCAGGCGGATCATCCAGTCGATCAGCCCCCGCTGGAGCGCCGCGCCCGCGCCCCTCAGCACCAGGAATCCCGATCCCGAGACCCTGGAGCCTGCGTCGGTGTCGAGTATGCCGAGCGAGCTGCCGAGCTCCCAGTGAGGCAACGGCTCGAAGTCGAAGGACGACGCCTCGCCGCTCCTCCGCACCACCAGATTCTCCGACTCGTCGCCTGTCGGCACCTCGGGATCGGGAAGATTGGGGAGCTCCGCTAGCTCGCTTGCGATCCACTCGCCGGAGGCCGCTATCGAGGCGTCGATCTCGGCGATCTCGGCGCGGAGCCCTCGCATCCGCTCGATCTCGGAGCCAGCGTCCCGGCCCTCGCGCTTCGCCGCTCCGATCTCCTTCGAGACCCGGTTGCGGGTGGCGCGGAGGCCATTTAGCCGAGTGAGCTCCTCGCGCCGCCTGCGGTCCCGTTCCAGGATCGCCGCCACCGCCTCGGCCGCCCCGGGGAGGGCGCGACGGCCCAGCGCAGCGGCCACGAGGTCGGGCTCCCGTCGCAGCCTGCCGATCTCCAGCACGTCAGCTCAGCTCCCGGCTGTACGCTACTCTGGCGGGATCAGGTCGAGGTTGTTGCAGACCGGATTCAGGTCGAAGCGGAAGCGCACAATGCCCAGGAGGGGATCTGTCTCGAGGACCTCGATCTTCCCGAAGTAGTTGCAGCTGGTGAAGCTGCCCTGGAGCCTCCGGGTGCGGACGACGTAGACCTCGTCCAGGCGGATCGGGATCGGCTCGTCGCTTTCGTAGCTGGCGGTGTCGTCGGGCGCGATGGCCAGCCCGTCGAAGCTCTCGCCCTCCAGGGTGGCAAGTCCGGCGTCGGAGCTCACGCCGAGTGTGCCGGGCGGAAGCCAGCGGAAGGCGCCATCGACCTCGTCGGCCACCAGATCCCACTGCGTTCCGGTCGTGACGGCCTCGAGCGTACGGCCGCGGCGGTTGTAGAAGTCGAAGGCTGACGCCAGGTTGGGTTCTGGACGCGACAGGGCGAAGAGATGCACCGTGTCCACGTCGGTCGACCAGGGAACCTGATACGGATCGCCTCCGCACGCCGAGAACAGGGCGAGCGGGGCTGCCAGGGAGACGCATCGTGCACGCATGTACCAACCTACCGCAGCGGCGGCGATGGGGTCAATGTGAGGTCGCGTAGCGGCGTCTCCGGCGACCCCTCTCAGGCCCGTTCCAGCCTCTGGGCGGTCGTCCTGGCCGGGGGGGCAGGTCAGAGATTCTGGCCGCTCAGCACCCGGGGGCGTCCCAAGCAGCTGCTGCCGCTCGCCACCTCGCGCCCCCTCATCGTGGACACGCTGGCGCGCCTCGACGGTCTGGTTCCCCACGAGCGCACGCTGGCGCTCTGCAGCGACGAGCTGGTGGGGCCGATCCGGGAAGCCACCGGTCTTCCAGCAGCCTCCTTCCTGACCGAGAGTCGCCCCAGGGGAACGGGGCCAGTGCTGGCTCGAGCCGCCTGGGAGATCGCTCGGCGCGACCCCGGAGCGGCCATCGTCTCGCTGCACGCCGACCACTTCGTCGAGTCCGCCGGGCAGCTCCGGGGGACGATCTCGGCCGCGGTCGAGGTCGCGGTGCGGGAGCGTCTCCTCATGACGATCGCGGTGCCTCCCGACCGGCCCGAGACGGGCTACGGGTACCTGCGCCCGGGAGTGCGACTGGCGGCCCCCGGGGGGCGCACGGGATACCGCGTCGCCGCCTTTGTCGAAAAGCCCGACGCCGATACGGCCGCGAAGTACCTCAGGCAGGGCTTCCTCTGGAACTCGGGGATCTTCGTCTGGTCGGCCGGACACTTCCTGGACGAGGTGCGGGCGTGGGCTCCGGAGATCGCCGCTGCCTCCGCGCGGCTGGAGGCCGGCGACCCGGACGCCTTCTTTCGCGACGCCCCCACGATCAGCGTCGACGAGGCGGTGCTCGAGCGGAGCGACCGCGTGGGGTGCATCGAGGCCGACTTCCGCTGGGACGACCTGGGGAGCTGGGAGGCGTATGCCCGCAACCACCGGCCCGACGAAGCCGGCAACATCCGCCAGGGCGAGGTGCACGTGGTCGAGGCCAGCGGCAATGTGGCGGCTGCGACATCGGGGCGCATCGTGCTTCTTGGCGCGGAGAACCTCGTCGTGGTACAGACCGATAAGGCCACCCTGGTGATGCCCCGGGAGCTGTCGCACGACCTCAAGCGTCTGCTCGGCGAGCTGCCCCCGGAGCTGCTGTGACAGCTAGCGTGAGGATCCAACGCCTCTTCCTCTACGACGACGAGACCGCGCGGGGCTGGCTGCCCTTCTCGGTGACGCGCCCTGTGGGCGAGATGCTCTACGGAACGCGAACGCTCCGGGCAAGCGCCGAGCGCCTCTGGGGGGTGCGGTGCGAAGGGCACCTGGCCGGGGAGCGGCTCGTCGGCTTCGCGGAAGCGGGGGCGCCGCCGTGCATCCCGGGCGACGAGGTTGGGGCCGATGGGGGAAAGCTGTTCCTCTGCAGCCGCTTCGCCGTGCGAGGCAGCGGTGATCCTGCCGATTTCGGGGAAGCTACGGTCCTCCTGGCGGACGTTGGAGACGCCGGCATGCGGACGGATGCCGCCGGGCCGACGGGGGACGGCCAGCCGGTAGGCGCCTGGATCCCCAACGGCTCCACCCCGAAGCGCGCTCTCCTGGAGGGCGACTGGTCGAGCTGGGAGGAGTGGCGCAGCTGGCCGTCGGCGGCCGTTCCCGGAGAGCTGATCGAGTCCCCGTGGATGCTGATGCGGGGCAATCCGGAGCGAATCGCGGTCGACGCCGGGTCGTTCGCCCCCTCCGACACGCCCGCCGGGGTCGTCAGGGTAGGCGACGCTCCCCTCTGCATGGGCGATGGCGCAGTCGTGGAGCCCGGCTCCGTGATCGACACCACGGAGGGGCCGCTCGTTATGGCCGAAGGGGCGCGCATCATGGCCCCCTGCCGGGTCAGCGGCCCCACGTACATCGGTGCCCACTCGGTCGTCCTCGGCGGTACGCTGACGGCCTCGAGCATCGGCCGGCGCTGCAAGGTGCGCGGCGAGATCGAGTCCTCCATCGTGCTCGGGTACTCGAACAAGGCGCACGACGGCTTCCTGGGACACGCCGTCCTCGGGCGCTGGGTGAACCTCGGCGCCCTCACCACCAACTCCGACCTCAAGAACAGCTACGGACCGGTGCGCTCGCAGGCAGGCGGCAAGCGGGTCGAGACCGGGCTGACCAAGGCTGGTTGCCTGATCGGCGACCACGTCCGGACCGGAATCGGCACGCTGCTCGACACGGGCGCGGTCGTGGGTGCCGGGTCGAATGTCTTCGGCGGCACGCTGGCCCCCAAGGAGGTTCCTCCCCTCTCCTGGTGCGGTCTCGGGGGCGTGGTCGACTACGAGATCGACCGCTTCCTCGAGACGGCGGGCCGGGTGATGGCGCGGAGGGGGTGCGAGGTGGGGGAGGGGATGCGGAGGCTCTATCGGCGGATCTTCCGGGAGACGGGGTCGCAGCGCGACGGTGAAGCGCACAGCTGACCGGATTTCGCCGCTGCTCGGCGTGCGGGGCTGACCGGTGCGCTTCACGGTCCTCGGGAGCGGTAGCGGCGGCAATGCGACGCTAGTGGCGGCCGGATCGACTCATCTCCTTATCGACGCAGGATTTAGCGGACGTGAGTTGACACGACGAATGAAGGCGATGGGAGTGGTGCCCGAGGAGATCGACCTCGTGGTTCTGACCCACGAGCACACCGACCATGTTCGTGGCGCGGGGGTCTTCGCCAGGGCGCACGGTACCCCGCTGGCGCTTACCGAGGGGACGCTGGCGGCGTGCGGCAAGCTCTTCAGGGGCCAGGAGACGCTCAGGACATACCGGCCCGGCCGGCCCTTCGAGGTGGGTGACCTGGTAGTCGAGCCATTCGCCACCGTGCACGACGCCGCCGATCCGGTCGCGATGGCGGTTGTGGAGGGGGCTTCGGGTCTGCGCCTAGGCGTGGCCACGGACCTCGGGAGACCGACGGCGCTGGCCAGACACGTGCTTGCCGAGTGCGACGCGCTCATAGTCGAGTCGAATCACGACGAGGCGCTGGTCTGGTCGGCCCCCTACCCGCCGCAGGTGAAGGCGCGCATCGCCTCGAGTCACGGCCATCTCTCCAACCGCGCGGCTGCGCAGCTCGTCTGCGAGCTGCTCGGCCCCAGGCTCGCCGTGGTCGTGCTCGCCCACCTCTCGGCGGAGTCGAACAGACCCGGCCTCGCAGAGAGGACGATGCGGAGCGCCCTGGCCAGGAGGGGCTACCTGGGGGATGTCCTGGTGGCCAGCCCGACCGACCCGACGGAGATGATCGACCTGGCGAAGCTCCGTAGCGCCAGTCGCGGCGAACAGCTGCCGCTCCTCGAGAGATGAGAGCCCACTTCTCCCGGCAGCTTTCTCCTCTGTGTAAACTGTGATTTACAATGTGTAAACTATAGTTTACAATGCGTACCATGGTTTGCCCAGAAGGGGGTGGAGACCGGGCCGGACTCGCTCAGTAACGGGCTACCGTCCGTACTTCACCAGCCGGGATTGGCCGAGCTCGTCGGCCACAGTCGCGAAGAACGCCGACCCGTCAGCAGTTCGCGTATCTAGGAAGGCACCGTTGGGCAGGAACACCGACCGCAGGTGGTCGCCGGTCAGACGATCGTACGCCCGCCACTCGACATGCTCCGCCAGCAGCGGAGCGGCCATGCGCAGCCAGAGCGTGCCGGCCGCGTCCTGGAACGCGTCGGTGTAGCGCGGGTGGTAGTCGGGAAACTCGAGCCTTCGATACATGTGTCTGGTTGCTTCTTCCAGAGCGGCGAGGGCGGCTGGGGGAGCCCCAGCCCCCCTACTTGCTCTCTCCGCCTCAAGGCCGAGGCGGAGCGAGTCCGAAAAGTGCTCCCGATACGCTCTCGTCAGCACAAGGGGCGGGGGGAGGTCCAGCTCGACCCGCCGCATCTCGCGCCCACGACCGTCCAGCACCACCAGCGCGCTGTCCTCGCCGTGGCCCAAGGCCACGCTTCCGTCGTTCCTGGAAGAACGCATACGCCCGGCCGTTATAGGGAGCCGGGAAACGTGTTAGCCCAGCATCGTGACGAACGGTGAGTACGTTCTCGTCTCGCATGGCGAACAGGGAGTCGGCCCGAAGATCGGCACCGACGAACCGCCACAACACGGCTTGGTGGTCCCGTGGAGCTGGCTCAAGGCCGGGGTTTGTCATCGTCATCGCCAGGACCGCGTCGCCCTGCAAGCTCATGGCTCTTACGAACCCATGGGCACCCGCGGCCACGGGGAGTATCCTCACGCTCAGAAACTCCCCGTCCCGCCCAAAGAAGCTCACCCGCTGCCGATGGCGGTCCCAGAGGCCGACGGAATCGCCGTCCATCTCGATCAGGAGTCCGGGGCGAAGGTACTCGCCCGGCCCCTCGCCCAGGCCGCCAACGCGGGACAGCTCCTCGCCCATCGCGGACCACCGGAAGACAGCGCGCTCTCCAGAATCGACTACCCAGACCTCTCCCCACGAAGTCGCCAGCAGGCGGGTAGGCCGAACCAGAGGCAGGGTGTCGAAGCTCTCTTGCACCCACTGGCGCTCGAGCGTGTCGGCGGGCTGCGCTCGGGAGGGCTGCGGCACTAAGGCCGCCACTACGGACACGAGCGCCGCCACCCGGCGGAGCCCGGAAACGCAGGCCGCGCCGGGGGTCGTCAGCTTCGCCGTAGCTCCGCTCCTTCGTCGCACAGCCATCGACAGGGCAAGCGGAAGGGTTCGGCTAGATCGCATCGCCAGCGCTCCTCTCGTCGAAGGTGTCCGTTCCCGGCCCGCCCGGGCAAGGCCGGGCGGCCGATCAGGAAGAGCGAGCACCGCGAACGAGTTCGACGATCATCCGCACCTGCTCCGACGGGCTCGTGGCCGTGGTGTCGATCAGGACCGCATCGGTGGCTCGCCGGAGCGGCGCAGCGGCGCGAGACGCGTCCCTCCGATCCCTGAGGAGGAGCTTCGCGGCCTCGGCCTCGACCTCGGCCTCGCTGGGCCGCCGGACACCCCTCTGCCGGAGGCGCCTCGTCGCCCGCACCCTGGGGTCGGCCTGGAGAAACACCTTCACCGCCGCGTCGGGAAAGACCACCGTGCCGATGTCGCGCCCCTCGGCGACGAGGCCCGGGCCCTTGGCGGAGGTGCGCTGCATCGGCAGCAGGTAGTCGCGCACGACCGGGCTGGCCGCCACCTGCGACACGATGGCATTGACCCGCTCGTCGCGACGCTCGCTCTCTGCGATCCGGCGGCCCCGGCTTCGGAGCTCCATCTGCCCCCCCTTCCAGAGGAGCTGGATCGCGAGTCCGTTCACCCATTCGGCCGTCATTTCGCCGAGGGTGCCCTCGCCCATCCCATCGGCGACGAGCTGCGCGGCCACGGCGCGGTAGAGCGCCCCGGAATCCAGGTGGCGGTACCCGAGAAGTTCGGCCACCTCGCGCGACGTCGTGGACTTGCCGGAGGCGGCGGCGCCGTCGATTGCGACGACCAGGCAGTCGGGATCGGGTCGCGCTTCCGGGGTGTCCTCGGCAGCCGCGTCGAACTCGGGCCCGCCCCCCGGAGCGGTCGCCCGTGCGGGGCTGCCCCCGCCCTCCCCGCTCCGCATCCTCGCCAGCGCTCGCCAGAAGCCCGGGTAGCTGACCTCGGCCACCTCCCCGTCGAGCACCTCCACGCTGCACCCGGGGTCGGCGTTCAGCGCTCCGAAGGCCATCGCGATGCGGTGGTCGCCGAAGGAGCGCACCCTGCCCCCCAGGCGACGGCCAGTGCCCTCGACTACAAGCCCGTCGGGCGTCTCCTCGGCGGCTACGCCAACCCGCTGGAGGTTCCGGGAGAGGGCCTCCAGGCGGTCGCTCTCCTTGACCCGGAGTTCGCCCGCCCCGGTGATCGTGGTAACGCCCTCGGCGCGAGCCGCCAGGACGGCGACGAGCGGCAGCTCGTCGATCAGCGCCGGGACCTCGTCGCGCTCAACCTCTACGGGCCGCAGTCGCTCGGAGGATGCCCACACACGCACCTCCCCGACCGCCTCTCCAGCCCGCCGTTCGCGCTCCGCGACCTCGACGCTGACGCCCATCCGGGAAAGTACGCCGAGTAAGCCGGTGCGCGTAGGGTTCACACCCACGCCCCTCACCTCGATGACGTCGCCCGGACGCCCAAGCACCCACGCCGCGATCAGGAAGGCCGACGAGGAAAAATCGCCTGGAATCTCGAGCTCGATCGGCTCCAGACCCGACGGCGGCCGGGGCACGCCGACTCGCCACCCGCCGTCCGCCTCTCCCTCCGCCACGGCCGCGCCCATCGCTTCGAGCAACCTCTCGGTGTGGTCGCGGGACCGGGTAGGCTCGCGCACCTCGATCGACACACCCGCCCCAACCCCAGCGAGCAGGAGTGCGCCCTTGACCTGAGCGCTCGCCGCCGAGCTCTCGTGGACGAGCGGCGCGAGCGTCCCCCCCGTCACCCTCAGCGGTAGCCGCCCAGGCCTCTCCAGGTACTCGACTGCGGCTCCCATCCGGCCAAGCGGCCTCGCGATCCGGTCCATCGGCCGACGCGAGAGCGACCTATCGCCCGCCAGCACCGCCGAAATCGGCTGGGCGGCGATCGCACCCGCCAGGAGCCGGGCCCCCGTTCCGCTGTTGCCCAGGTCGAGAACGCCATCGGGAGAGCTCCAGCTCGCTAGGCCGCGCCCACAGATTCGAAGGTCGCCCGGGCCGCCCCCTCCCGGACGCGAGATCTCCACGCCGAGTGCGGCGAGGGCGGCTGCCGTAGAGCGTGTGTCCAACCCACCGAGCACCCCCCGCAGGACGCTCTCTCCAGACGCCATCGCCGAGAGGATCAGCGCCCGCTGGGCGATCGACTTGTCCGCCGGGACGCCTATTCGCCAAGGCACCGCCGCTACGGTCCGGTCAATCGGGACCGCCTAGACAAACTCACGCCACCTGTGCAGGAATTGTAAACCATGGATTACATATTGTAAAGCACACATTACACTGTAGGCAGTCGAGCGAAGCAGTCCAGCCGGGTTGCGGCGCTACTCGCCGCCGTGGGGGGCTTGTCCACGGGCTGTCAGGCTATCCGTCCCGATACCCGATCTCGATCTCTAGGCCGTCGCGGGCCACCCTGCAGGCGGGGAAGACCTTTCGGCCGCCAGCCTTCAGCCGCGCCGGATTCTCCGAGTGGCGGGCCGAGATGTGCGTCAGGACGAGTTCCTGAACGCCAGCCCGGAGAGCCACTCGTGCGGCCTCGGCCGAGGTGGAGTGCCGCGTTTCCCTGGCACGAGCGACCTCGTCGGCACCGAAGGTCGCCTCGTGGATCAGCAGCTCTGCGCCGCGCGCGATCTCGACGGTATCGCGGGTGGGGCGCGTGTCGCCGCTGTACACCACCTTGCGCCCACGTCGCGGGGGGCCGACCACGTCTGCAGGCGCGACCTCCCTGCCATCGACGACCACTGCCTCGCCTCGGTGGAGCCTGCCGAAGAGCGGTCCCTCCGGCACCCCCAGCTTCCGTGCGGCCTCCGGATCGAAGCGCCCGAGACGGAGCTCCTCGACCAAGGCGTAGCCGAGCGCGGGCACGCCGTGGTCCGCGGGGTAGGCGTGCACCGCCCAGCCCTCGAACTCCACCCTGGCACCGGGCTCGAGTCCCCGCACCTCGACCGGAAAGGGCGAGCGCTGCGCACCGAGCCGGACCGCCTCCCTAAGTCGCCCCTCCGTCCCTTTGGGCCCATAGACCGTCATGCCCTCCTCCCTGCCCTGCAGCCCCATGGTGCGCAGCAGTCCCGGCAGGCCGAGGATGTGGTCCGCGTGGGCGTGCGTGATGAAGATGTGGCTGAAGGAGAAGCCGGTGCCGTAGCGCATCATCTGCCGCTGCGTGCCCTCGCCGCAGTCCCAGAGGAAGGACTCGCCCTCTCGCTGAACGGCGATTCCGGCAACGTTGCGCCGCACGGTCGGGCGGGCGGCGGCGGTGCCGAGGAAGCGAATTCGGATCATAGGGCGGCATTTCGCCGCAATGGCGACGGAGTGCGGGGTGAGCGGGGAGGTCGAATTCTATCGTGGACGCCCCGTTTGGCAACGCGCCTCGCTCGTCCGCCGTTGGTGGACAACCTCGCGCGGCTGACCTTGCCGACCCTTTGGCGGCGGTGCTACGATCCCATCACGATGCCTATCGATCGACTGAATCCCGCCCCCGGTGGCGCGATCGGCAGGCGGAGCTTCGTCGGCTCGGCCGTCGGGGCGCTCGGCGCGGCCCATGTGGCGGCGCTGTCGGCGAGCGCGACGGAGATCGCCGGGGAGCTTGCCGCCCACCCCGGGTCCCCCGCCGCAACAGCCGGCGACGAGACCTTCTGGGCCGCGGTGGCCAGGGCCTTCACCGTCGACCGGTCGCTGGTCAACCTGAACAACGGTGCCGTCAGCCCCTCGCCAGCCTTTGTGCAGGAGGCGATGAAGCGCCACCTGGACTACTCGCACACCGCACCGTCGTACACGATGCGACGGGTGCTGGAGCCGCAGCGCGAGGGGGTGCGCGCCCGCCTGGCCCGTGAGTGGGGAGTGCATCCGGAGGAGGTGGCGCTGACGCGCAACGCCTCCGAGGGTCTGCAGATCTGCCAGCTCGGATACGACCTGAAGCCCGGCGACGAGGTCGTCACCACGACGCAGGACTACGGCCGCATGATCACCACCTTCCGCCAGCGGGAGCGTCGCGAGGGGATCGTCATGCGGCTGGTCCGGGTGCCCGTCCCCGCCGAGGACCCCGAGGTGGTGGTGAAGAGCTTCGAGGAGGCGATCGGTCCCCGCACGCGACTGGTTCTGCTCTGCCACATGATCAACCTCACGGGCCAGATCCTCCCCGTCAGGGAGGTCGTTGCGATGGCTAGGAAGCGGGGCGTGGATGTGATCGTCGACGGCGCCCACGCTCTCGCCCACTTTCCCTTTCGGCTCGACGAGCTCGAGTGCGACAACTACTCCACCTCGCTTCACAAGTGGCTCTTCGCTCCGCACGGGACCGGGATGCTCTACGTGCGCCGCGAGAAGATCCCCGAGATCTGGCCGCTCATGGCCGCGGTCAGCGAGATGGACGGCGACATCCGCAAGTACGAGGAGATCGGCACGCACCCCGCCGCCAACTACCTGGCGATCGGCGAGGCGCTGACCTTCCACCAGGGGCTGGGTGCCGCGCGCAAGGCCGCGCGCCTGGTGTACCTGCGGGACTACTGGGCAAATCGGCTCCTGGAGAGCGACCGGGTCTCGCTCAACACGAGCCAGCTGCCGGGCTTTGCGTGCGGAATCGGAAATGTCCGAATCGACGGCCTGGATCCGGGCCCGCTCGCGATCTGGCTCTTCGACGCCCACCGGATCATCTCGACCCCGATCGGACACGAGGAGTGCCCGGGGCTGCGCATCTGCCCCAGCGTCTACACGACGCTCGAGGAGCTGGACCGTTTCTGCGAAGCCGTCGAGTGGGCGATGGCGCACGGACTTCCACAGGGGTGACCGGGGCGGGCGACTCCTTCCCAGTGCCAGCGGTCGGTTTCGGGGGAGCGCTCCTTGCCGCGTTCGCCCTTGCCGGATGGAGCGCGCCGCCCCATACGGAGCTCCGCTCGTCGGAACCTGCGCCTGACGCCCGTCTCGCGGAGTCGCCTGGATCCATCCTCCTCGTCTTCACGACCGAGGTGCAGCTCGCGCTCAGCTCCGTCGAGGTGAGGAGCGAGGGCGGACCGACGCCTTCGGTGGCGGTCGGCGAGCTCCTGCATCCGGAGGACAGCCTCCATGCCCTGAGGCTGCCGATCATCGAAGCGCTCGGCCGAGGCCGCTACACCGTTGTGTGGGCGACGGCGGGGCCGGATGGGCACCGCGTCTCGGGAAGACTCGGCTTCTGGGTGCAGCCGACGACGGAGCCCCCTGCGAGAGCCGTCCACCCGGAAAGACCTGTTCAGCACGGCGGCGAGGGGGAGGGGCTGCTCGACCACTTCGCTCGCTTTCTCCTCTATGCGGGGATCGTCGGGGTGCTGGGCGCGGTGGCGTTTCGCACCGCCGTGGTGCCGAGCACTCGGAGGACAGACACGGGCGAGCACCGAGAAACTGCCGGCACCGCCGCGGACGACGAGGAAGCGCGGCACCTCCAGGCGGCCCTCCGGCAGATCGCCACGGCGGGCTCGGCACTCGTGGCCATCGCCCTGCCCGCCCGCCTCTCTGCCGAGGCGGCGGCCTTCCCCCCTGGGCAGAGGTGGGAGGCGGTCGAGACGCTGCTCTACCGGACGCCGTGGGGGATCGGGTGGTGGATCCACTGCGCCTCGGCGCTTCTGATCGCCGCTGGCCTCCTCCTTGCCCGCAGGAAGGGCTCGGGGGCGCTCGGCTGGAGGATGGTGTCGGTGGCTGCGCTGCTCCTACCCCTCGCTCCCCTGCTGGCAGGACACGGCGTTTCGGACAGGCCGCTCCCGCTCTCGATAGCGGCCACCTACCTGCACATCGGCGCGGCGGCGGCCTGGGTCGGTGGCCTTGCCTGCCTGGCGCTGGCGGCGAGGTCGGCGGCGAAGCGATGGCCGGACGCGGAGCACTTCATCCCCCTCCTCGGGGCCTTCTCCCGGACTGCCCGCGTAGCTGTGGCAACGCTGATCGCCACCGGCGCGCTGAAGGGCTGGCTACACCTCTCGTCGCCCAGCCAGCTCCTCGACACCGAGTGGGGCGCGACGCTCCTGGTGAAGCTCGGCTGGGCGGCAGCCGCGATGCTTGTCGGCCTCTACAACTGGAGGGTCGTGCAGCCGTCGCTTGCGGCCGCACCCTCGCTTGGGAGACTCAGGGCGTCGGTCCTCTGCGAGGCCGTCCTGGCCACGGTCGCGATCTGGGCGACGGCGCAGCTGGCGACGCAGCCGCTGTAGTCACGCGGCCCTACCCGGACGCGTCCTCCCATTGAACAGGCCACACTGTAAACCCCAGTTGTCATTTTGCAATGTTGACTTTACATTGCGTCTGCCGAACGGCTTCGTACCTAGCTCACCATCGATACTCAATCCTCAGGAAGGGCAGCAGGAACAGCCCTTCCTCGCGCTGCCAGCCACCGAAGCCGCCGCCGCCGAAGACGCCCATGGTATTCTCGGTGTTGAGCACGTTGTAGATGGACGCGCGGACGGTGAAGGACTCGCCCTGCCGACTCCATCCCACATCGAGGCGGTGGTAGACGGGCGTGACCAGCTCCTGCCCCTCGTTGCCGGCGAAGTTCCCCAGGTGCGCCCCCGAGCGGACGGAAACCCGTGCGAACCACGTCTGGGCGCCGAGCCTGAGCGACGGTGCGAGCTCCCCCTCGTGGTCGCGGTGGAAGCGCGGGATGTAGCTCTGCGACCCCGCCGTGTACATGGCCTTCCCCCACCGGTAGCTGCCGATCAGGGAGAACCGTCGGCCCTGCGCCCAGCTCAGCGACGTCTCGACACCACGCATCTCCCCGCTGCCATCCATCAGCTGCTCGGGCGCCTCGACCGCGCGCCCGTCACGCTCGGGGATCGCCGTCAGCCTCAGATCGGAGAGCCTTCGAAGGTAGCCGTCGACACGCACCCGCAGCCCCCCCAGCGAGCCGCTCAGACCCGCCGACAGATCCGTGGCGCGGGGAATCGGCGGCCCCTCCACCGGAGCCAGCACGTCGAAGGAGGCGACCACGGCATTGTCCGCCTCCTCGTTCCTCAGCGATCCGAGCGCCTGATGCGCTCTGGATGCATTCGCGCGCACCGACCAGCTGCCCACGCCGAAGCTGAGCTCCCCGTAGCCACCGGCGGTGCTCGCCAATCCGACGAAGTGATCCGCACGCACCCCGCCTCGGGCGGCAAATCCCACGGCGAGCGGCGCCTCGACGGTCGCGTACGCCGCGATCCCGCCGAGGTTGACGTCGAGGCTCATCGGCCGGTACCAGACATCCGCGGAATCCTCCGCCTCGAGGTCCGCGCCGAAGTAGGTGGCCTGCGCCCCCGCAACCGTGGTGGCGCGCCGAACTCGCCAGGTGGCGCGCGCCTCGGCGAGCGTCTGCCTCATCCCCCCACCAGCGAGGGTTGGGTCGCGGCCGCAGGAGTTGTCGGAATGGCTGTGTCTCGACCAGCTGTGCGCAAGGGTCGCGTCGACGATGCCCGCCGCTCCCAACTTCCGGCGATACCGAGCCGATACGGCGCCGTTTCCCCAATCCAGCACGTCGCCAACCCAGCCGGAGCGAGTCTCGACTCCGTCGCCGCTGTCTTCCTCCGCTCCGTCGCCACAGAGGAGATGTATCCCCTGCTCAAGGGCATAGGCCTCCGAACCCAGATAGGCCGTGACGGAGAGGCGTTCGATCCCGCCGAGGTCGGCGGTCAGCTTGCCGTGCAGGTCCGAGAAGGCGAGGGGAAATTTCGTGTCGACCAGCCCCGCCAGCTCGAGGCCACGGATGACTCGGTCGAGATAGGTGCGCCTGCCAGCGACGAGATAGGAGATTCTGTCGCCGACGGGGCCCTCGGCGGCAATGCTGGCAGAAGCCACCCCAACCGACGCGGCTGTCCGCCTCCTTCCCCTCGTTCCGTCCCTGGTCGATACCCTCATCGCGCCCGAGAGCGAGCCCGCCTCCAACCCGCCCCCAGCCACACCCGGCACGACCTCGGTCCGGTCCACCGCCTCGGCTACGACCACGGAAATCACCCCGGAGAGGTGGAATGGATTGAATAGACGTGCACCGTCCAGCAGGACCGGGGTAGCGAAGCTGGGTGCGCCGCGAATGTAGGGCATCGCCGAGAAGTCGGATGGTGACGACGCCAGCGGCGCGAGCTCGGCCGTGCGGAGAAGATCGACCTCTCCCACCGCCGGCACCGAAGCCGCCAACACCGGGTCCACCGTGTAGCTGTCGCGGGAGCCCGAGAGCGGATCTCCTGGCCGGGCGCCGTCGCTTCGCACCACAATCCCCTCGAGCTCCGGTGGCAAGGCCGAGAGCAGCACGAGTATGGGGGCTTCCGACGCCGTGTCGAAGGTACGCTGCCAAGGCGCGTACCCAGGCAACTCGACCTCCACACGCACGCCGGGCGGGCCCGCCCGCACAACCGGCACCACGAAGGCTCCGTGCCGGTCGGAGGTGCTCTCCAGCTCTTCGCCCACGGCCAACGACGCAACCGTCACCCTCGCACCCGCGAGCGGCTCCAGACTCGTGCTGTCGCGCACCACCCCCGTCACCACCACCTGCTGGAGGAGCAGCGCCGCGACTGCCGCTTCGGAGATGGTCATCGGCTACCCCGTTCTGCCGAGCTTCGAACGTCCACGGTACCAGTCCGTCGGGTCAATTGGATTACCCGGAGCTGGGCATATCCGTTGTGCCCGAATACGGGGCCCGCATTTTGCGGGTGGAATCGAAACTCAAGGTCACTCAGTCCACCCAACGTAACGCTCATCTCGCTCGCATGCTGGCCTTCGAGAAACAGCTGGATGCCTTGCCGCTGTTGAAGCAGTGATCGATCTGGTAAAGCCACGCTATGAAGGCCACCTTTCCATCTTGGACGAACCAAGGAGGCGACCCATGGCGGGAAGCAGGCGCGGTGCCGCATTCCCCCTGGACGCCTTCGCTCGCCTCTCCGTACTGTAAAGTAGGCTTTACAATGTGTAATTCATGGTTTACAATGCCCGTCCCGGTGGCTTCGCGCGGATTCGTCCACGGGCTGCTGGGGCTGGTGTTGGCCGTGCTGACTGGCGCCGGACGGGGCGCGGGCCAGGAGGCGCGCGGGCCAGCGTCGGCGGACACGGGCGGGGTCGATGCCCCGGAGACCGGCCCCTCCAACCCCTTCGCAGGCTTCGAGACCCACTTCCTCGCCAACGGCGTGAAGGTCTGGTTCAAGCGGCTGCCCGGCACCCCCAACGTCTCGGTGAGCGCGGGCGTGCCGGTGGGTTCGGACGCGGATCCGCCCGGCAGGGAGCAGCTCGCCCACTTCACCGAGCACATGCTCTTCTCCGACCACGACGGCCGCACCGAGCAGGAGATCAAGGACGCCGTGGAGGGGATCGGCGGACGGCGCAACGGCGTCACCTACCGCGACCACACCTGGTACTACGTAACCATCGGCCGCGAGCACGGCCTCTTCGCCATCGAGTGGCTGGCCGGCATCCTTTCGCCGCACGAGATGGACCCGGCCGTGGTGGACCGCGGGCGGCAGCCGGTCGAGAACGAGATCCGGGCCCGGCCGCGCGAGCTCTTCGACCACCTCGTGGCCGCGCTCAACCCGGGGTGGCTCGCTCCCCCCGACTTCTGGGAGCGCGAGTTCGGGATCGAGCGGTTGCGCGCCCCCTTCCCGGACATGTGGCGGAGCCTCCAAGCCATCACACCGGAGGATCTGCGCGGCTTCTACGACCGGTACTATTCACCCGCGGTCATGACGGTCACGATCGTCGGCGACCTCGACCGGGAGGAGGCCCTCGACCGCGCCCGGAGCACCTTCGGGTCGTTCCCCGCGCGACCTGTGGAGCGCTGGACGACCACGGCCGAGGATCCGGGGCGCGGACGGTCCGCCTACCAGTGGGGCTTCCAGTCGACGGCCAGCTACCAGTCGCGCCACAAGCTCTTCCACCCGAACGCCGGCGAGCTGCTGACCGCGATGTTCGTCCGCGACCTGCTGAACCGCCGTCTCAACCAGCGCCTGCGCTACGGCGAGCGGAAGGCCGTCTATGGCGCGAGCGCAAGCCTGGCGGTGCGCGGGCCAGCGGCGTTCCTGCAGATCAGTAGCCGGATAGACGAGGAGGACTACGACTTCGCCCGAGCGATCATCGCCGAGGAGATCGAGTTCCTGCGCTCCGGCACCCTCGACGCCGCCGAGTTCGAGGCCGACCGCGCCGCAGTGATCGAACGGCTGCGCGGTGCCAACCAGACCGCGGAATCCCTCAATGCCTGGACCCGGCAGGTCTTCTACGATCCGGCCATCTTCGCCGACTTCCCCGACGTCCTTTCCTTCTACGAGGAGCTGACCCAGAGCCAGGTCGCGTCCTTCGCCTCGCGCGCCTTCGACGAGTCGCGCCAGGTGCTGTCGGTGTCGCGAACGCAGCCGGCGAGCCAGGGGATGGCGGTGCTCACGGTGGCGGCGCTCATCTGGATCACCCTGAAGGCGATCGCGTGGGCGCTGACCAAGCCCGTCCAGATGAAGGACATCCGCTACGTGGCCCACTTCCGGCTCCCGGTCGTGCTGCGGACGTTCTACGCGCTCGGGCTGATCGCGGTCACGCTCGCTCTGGGGCGGGTCGCAGCAGCCGGGATCGTCTGGGGGGTTGAGCGCTGGCTTCTGCCCGTGGACAGCTATCTCGTCCAGCATACCGTCGTCGGGGCGATGCTGGCGGCCAGCCTCGTGGCCGCTGCCCTCCTCCTGACCTCGTCCCCGCGCAAGCTGCTCATCTTCGAGGATCACATCCGCGTCAAATCGCGGGCCTGGCGTTCGCGCGTCCTCAGGGCCGGCGATATCGAGGATATCGCGCTGGAGCGCGGCTTCGGCGCCTGGTTCGGCCGGGGGGTCCTGCGGAGCCCTCCGCTCGCCTTCGGGCTCCTCGGCCCCGGCATCCATCTGCGCCCCCTCAGGGGACGGAGCTACTTCTTCCGCAGCCGCGACACTGCGGAGCTGGCCGAGGTGCTGGGTTCGTGGTGGGGAAGGCCGGTCTCGCGGCGGCCACCGGGGAAGCGCAGGTCGGGCAGGACCGACGACGCGACGACGGGAGCTCAGGCCGCGTCCGGCGCCAGCACGCCCGGCTCCGCCCCCGAAGCGGTGCCATCCCGCACCGCGCCCCCTCCTCCCGGCCCCGGCGACCCCCAGGAGGAGATCGACTTCGACAGCATCGGCCTCACGGACGAGGAGAGGCGCGAGCTGCTCGGCGATGACCGGTGAGGCGGGGAGCCCGCCCGAGCCTGCATCGCTCGATCTTCGCCAGCGTCGGGAGCCCGTGCTAGTTGGCCGCGGTTTGGGACGATCACCGGACCCTAGCAGCCCGTGGAAGAAACCCTGACGGCATTCGAGGGGCGCTGCATCCGCGCTGGACCGCTTCGGCTCTGCGTTGCTTCTTGCACGAATAGCGCTGCTATTCGCGCTGCGAAGCGCCTTGCCAGCCCGGCGCAGCGCCCCTCTCGGTGCTCGCCTGAGTTTATCCACGGACTGCTAGGGGAACCGCTCGAACCTGCACTCCAAGTGCTCCGCCATGCTGCCGGGAACCCCGGCGGCCGAGGCGAATTCGCGCCAGCGGCCCAGTGAATCGACCGCTTGGTCGATGGCCGTGCCTCCGTCCTCCGGAAGGTCGTAGCTCCTCCCCACCTGCAGCAGATCGCGCCGCGCGATACCGCGCAATTTGCCGTTGACGGACATCTGATGCTGTCGCGTCCACGCCTCGTTATCGGCGTAGGTCACGTCGTAGGCCGGTGCCAGCCGCCATCGGCCTTCGGGATCCATCAGGAAGCCGAAGTTCTTCACATGGTCGTCGAAGTTTACGGTCGCCACGTTGAAGACCATGCGCCGGAAGGCCTCGTTCACCGACCTCTGCCCTAGGCCGAGCGCACGGATGGTGTCGAAGTAGCCCTCGTAGCTGAAGACGTACTGGTCGTTGAAATCGATGTGCTGAAGCCCGCCCAGGCTATGGAAATGGAGTCTCGACTCCCCAGTCCGGCCGGTCATCCGGTCGAAGCGACGGGTCATGAAGTGAGCGAAGCCGCCATCGCGCAGAAGATGAGACTCGGCCATGCGGATGCCCGCGTCGCTCGCCATGCGAGAGTATGCGTACTCGATGCGCCCCCAGGGGCCGGGTTGTCTTTCGCTGCGCATGCCCCGTCCGGCCGAATTCCGCGTCACCCCATCGAACTTGATGAGCCATGCCTCTTCGCCGGGTTCGGGGCGCACGAATCCCGAACGGATGCGGTTGGCCGACCGATTCCAGAGAACGAGCGCCTTAGGGCGGGCACCTCCCGCGCTGCCCCCGACCTGCATGATATCTGGAACCGCCATCGACACATCTCCTTCGATGACGCGCCGCGCCTGATCGACCAAGGAGCGCAGCTCGAGGGCTTCCTCGGTGCCCTCCCCCGGATCGAGCGCGGGATGGAACTCAAGAGCTCCAATCGCCCGGCTGCCTATGTAGAGGAGTCGCTGGAGCGGGGACATGGCGTCGGCCGGGCACCCGCGGTCCGTGAAATAGCGCTGGATTATGGCGTCGCCGAATCGATCCGGGAGAGCGTCGGCGAAGACGCCCGGCAGACCGAGGAAGGCGGGCTTGCGGGCAAGCTCCGGAAACGCGAAGAGATCGCGCCGTCGCGCCGGCAGATGGAACGGCGAAATGTCGAGTCCGGATCGGCGGAAGTCCGGGTCGTATTCGAACGTTACCCGCCCGGTCGAGGACTCGCCCAGCATGCCGACGTCCCGCCCCCACAGGCTGACCCGGGCGACCGCGTAGTCAGTCACACGCTATAATCGGCATGTTATACCGATATCGATTCCGCGCCGTGCGACCGGATCGGGGGCGAGCCGCGATCTCGACCAAACCCTCGATCGGCGCCCCGATCTCCTCCGCGGTGTCCCCGCACCGGCGTAGACCCTGGTCTTCCTATCCGTCGTTCAGGATCCGGCCGCCAGCACCCTCCTGAAGTCGCTGCCGGTAGGTGCCTGGAAGGGGCGCAGCCCGAACTCCGGGAGCACGGCAATGAGGTGGTCGAAGATGTCCGCCTGGAGCGCCTCGTACTTAGCCCACTCGGTGTTCTTCGAGAAGCAGTAGACCTCGATCGGCACACCCTCGGGGCGGGGGTCGAGCTGGCGCACCAGCGTCGTCATCTCCCTGTGGGTCCGGGGGTTCGCCTGCAGGTACCTGAGGACGTAGATCCGGAAGGTGCCCAGATTGGTGAGACGGCGGATCTCCGGCTCGACCCCCTCCTCGCCCGATGCCTTGGCGCTGTTGAAGCGCGTGATCGATCCGACGGCCTCGCGCATGTAGTCGACCAGAAGCTCGCGCCGCGAGAGCTCCGCCACCTCCTTCTCGGTCAGGAAGCGCACCGAGTTCATGTCGATCGAGAGCGAGCGCTTGATCCGCCTCCCCCCCGATTCGGACATCCCCCGCCAGTTGCGGAAGGACTCCGTGATGAACCTGGAGGTGGGGATCGTCGAGATCGTCTTGTCCCAGTTCTGCACCTTGACGGTGTGCAGGGCGACCTCGACGACCTCGCCGTCGCAGTTCGCCTGGGGGACGCTCACCCAGTCGCCGATCCGGATCATGTCGTTCGAGCTGATCTGGACGCTCGCGACCAGCGAAAGGATCGTGTCGCGGAAGACAAGCATCAGCACCGCCGCCAGCGCCCCCAACCCGGTGAGGAAGGTGACCGGAGACTGCCCGATCGCGATCGCCACGATCACGACGACCGCCACGATCCACGCCGCTAGAGCTACGAGCTGCAGGTAGCCCTTGATCGGCCTCGTCCTGGCCTCGGCCCACCTGTCGTTGTAGATGTGGTCGGCAGCGTCCAGGAGCGCCTGGAACGCCCTCGCGACCGCGAAGACCGCCAGCGCCCCGGCTACACGGCGCACCACCACCCCCGCGACTCCAAGCTCGTCGGGGAACTGCCCTGACACGCTCAGGTAGCCGAGCATCGACTCGGCACCCAGGTAGACGGCCACCGCGGGGACGACGAGCGCCATGCGCCGGAAGAAGTGGTGCTCGCTGAGGCGGTCCTCCCAGCCGACCTCCTCTTCCCTTTCGGTGCCACGCCGCGTCATCCTCTTCACCTGGCGCCGGATCAGCCTGGATCCCACGATCCACACCACTGACGCGACGACCAGGAAGCTGGCCACGATCAGCGGCCAGTTGGTCGAGTTCTGAGGATTCACCTCTCGCTAGCCTCGCTTCCTGCAGAATTCACGATGGAGTCGAGCACTCACTGACGACTGCTGCTCATGGCTGCTGAGCGCCGCCGCGCGTCGCTGGGCGCTCGCACGGCTCGCTCGGCAGGAGTGCCGGGGGCGGGACTCGAACCCGCATGGGATTGCTCCCGGGGGATTTTAAGTCCCCTGTGTATGCCGATTTCACCACCCCGGCGGAAAGGTGCAAGGAAGCACCTGGGGGGCTTACAGTATGGTCCGCCCCAGCGCCGAGGCAACCAGCCCGACGGCGAGCTGGGCCGTGTGGTTGCGGTCGTCGAGCACCGGATTGAGCTCGACTACCTCGAGGCTAAGGAGGCGCCCGCAGCGGGCCGCCTTCTCGCAGACGAGGTGTCCCTCCCGGTATGTGAGGCCGCCCTTCACCGGGGTCCCCACGCCGGGCGCGAGACGGGGATCGAGCGCATCCAGGTCGAGCGAGAGGTGGAAGCCGACGGTGCCGGCCGTCGCCCGCTCGACCGCCTCGTCCATGCAGGCGCCGATCCCCACCTCGTCTATCTCGGTCATCGTGAAGACCCGCACCCCGAGTCTTCCGATGAGCCGCTTCTCGCCAGGATCCAGCTGACGGGCACCCAGCACGCTCACGTTTTCCGGCCTCACCGACGGGGTCGGGCTGGTTAGGCGCGGGTCTCCGTACCCCAGGAGCACTGCGAGCGGCATTCCGTGGATGTTCCCGCTGGGGCTCGTGTGGGGTCGGTTCATGTCGGCGTGCGCGTCCACCCAGATTACCCCTATCCTCTCCCCCAGGGCGCGGCGGTGCTGGGCGACGGCCGCGACCGAGCCGATCGAGATCGAGTGGTCGCCGCCCAGCACGAGCGGTGTGCAGCCGCGTGCCAGGCCCTCCCCAACGGCGGCCCGGATTCGCTCAGCCACCGCGGCGATCTCGTCGAGATAGGGAAGCCCCCCCTGACCCGCAGCTGCCGTCTCGAGTCCCCCGGCGGTGATCGTCCCGCACTCGATCACGCGGTGGCCTATCGCCTCGACCTCCGAGGTGACGCCCGCGATCCGGAGCGCCGACGGACCCATGTCGACCCCTCGCCGCCCGGCCCCCAGGTCGATCGATACCGAGACGAGCGCGATGTCGCGCGGGGCGACCGGCTGCGAGCGGCGCTCGAACTCCGAGGATGGTCCGTCCAGGGGCTGCCGCTAGCGCGTGGAGCTGGGCTGGGCCCTTCCCGTCACCCTGGTCCACACCAGGATGACGCCGCAGCCTGCGAACCTACCCTGGTACCGCGGAGGGAGACCCGCCGTCGAGGAATATATCTCCACCCCAGCGATCACGTTGGTGTCCAGGAAGCTGTCGATATTCCCGGGCTCGTCGCCCCCGTGGGCCGTGAGCAGGCCGTCGATGTAGATGCGGGGGAAACAGCGGTTGTACCCGGTGGAGGTTGGGAGCTGCAGCCTCCCGGTCCGGAGCACCACGTACTTCTGCAGCCCGTTCTGGGGGTCGGGGTAGATCTCGACCCCCGGCATCCCCATGAAGAGGTCGGTGAACTCGTAGGGACCCCTCCGCTCGATCTCCTCGCGGTCGAGGTACTTCCCGAAGCCGATCGCACGGCGGTTGTAGAACCCGACCTGCTGGAGCTTCACCTCGCGCCTCTCCACCGTCACCTCGAGGGGGTCGAGGGCGTGCGGGTCGACTGCCATCGACACCCGCACATGGGTCACCCGGCCGCCGGTCACCCGGATGGTGTCGGCACGGGGAGCGTACCCGATCATCGCGAATTCGACGACGTACTGGCCCGCGATGAGATCCTCGATGAGGAACTCGCCCCGAGAGTCGGTGAGGGTGCCCCGCTCCCCCTGACCCGTGCGCACCACCGCGCCCGAAATCAGCTCGCCAGACTCGGCGTCGGTCAGCACGCCTACGATCCCGGTCACGAGCTCTCCGCCCTCCTGGTGCCCGACAGGCTGCATCGTGGTCTGGAATCCGCCCGACCGCATCACATTGAAATCGCCCACCGAGGGATTGTAGAGCGGGTGCGAGAGCTCAAGCCGGTACATGCCGGCTTGGATGCTCGCGACCGAGAACTCGCCCTGGTCGTCCGTGTGAAAGAGGAGGCCGGGCTGGAGCGCGTCCTCCCTGGAGGCCAGCACCACCTCTACGCCAGCGATCGGATCGCCCGTCGCGACATCCACAACCCGGCCCGTGATCGAGACCGGCTCCTGGGCGAAGGCGACGGCGGGCGCGAGCACCACGGCAAGGAGGGCCGCAAAGTGGTGGTGCACGCCCCACCGCTGGCTGTCCCCAATCCGACTTCGATTCGTCCGGCTGATCATGGCCGTCGCTCCCAGATGCTCGAGCCCGTATCTGTGGGGCCCCCGTCGCGCACCCCTACAATCATAAGGAAATCCGGTGGCTCGCGCCCGCGCGAAGGTTGCTTCGCGCTACTACAACCGTTTCCATTCTCTCCTGATCGTGGTAGTCTCGCAGGCTGGTCGGCAGCATCCCGGCTACTCGACCGTTCGGCAGGCGGTCCTTAGCGACGCCCGCGTCCCCGTGGCAAGGAAAGGTGTCATGCGCTACCCGCGCTTCACGTTGCTCTCGGCCGCGCTTGCAGCCGCCCTGGGCGGGCTCGGCAGCTCGCCGCTCGTTGCCCAGACGAACGAGCCGCCGGAATTCGCCCGCGGCTCCTACTCCTTGGAGCTGCCGGAGAACCTGACCAGCCACACCGTCGGCACAGTCGTGGCGACGGACCCTGAGGGCGGCCCGATCACCTACCGGCTGACGGGCGGCTGGAACCGCTTCTCGATCGATGCGGGCGGGGTGGTGCGCTACAGCGGCTCGGGCGAGGACTTCGAGGGCGGACGCAAGAACTTCGAGCTCTCGGTGCGGGCGACCGACCCCGACGGTCTTTACGCTACGGCCCAGGTCGAGGTAGCGGTACGGGATGTGAACGAGGTGCCGGCCTTCGAGCGCGACCTCTACGCCTTCTCGCTCGCAGAGAACCGGGCCGGACCAGTTGCCGTGGGGAGGGTCAGGGCCAGGGATCAGGACGCCGGGAGTAGGCTCCGCTACTCCCTTGCGGGCGAGGCGGCTGGTGGTTTCGACATCGACGAAAGGGGGCGGGTGAGCTACGTCGGGGCGGGCGAGGACTTCGAGGGCGGGTCCCCGGAGCTCTCCATGACGGTGACGGCGACCGACGGGGGCGGCCTCTCGGCCTCGGCCGCGATCACGGTCGCACTTCGAGATGTGAACGAGGCACCTGCGACGCTGGCGATTCCGCCGGTCGTGCTCGAGGTCGGCGCGTCGCGCGAGATGCATCTCTCCGGGCACTTCATCGACCCCGACGGCGACGAGCTCGGCTACCAGGCGATCGTACTCGGGGCCCCCTCGGTTGTGAGTGCAGAGATGTTCGGGGGTCTTCTGACTCTCGTCGCCAGATCCGTGGGAAGAGCGGAGGTGCAGGTCACGGCCTTCGATCCCGGGGGGCTATCGGCCACAGAGACCCTCTCGGTGACCGTGACGATCAGCGCCGCCGATCGCGAGAGAACGCTTAGGCGCACCCTTTCGGCCTTTGGGCGTACGATCGGGACGGCGGCGGCGGACGCGATCGCCCAGCGCCTGGACGCTGTCGACGACTGGGAGGGCGGCACCGATATTGCGAGCGGCAGCCACCTGCGCCTTGGCGACCGCTCTCTCGACTGTGCGGTGGGCGGCTGCTCGACGACGGAAGTGCTGGCCCAGGCCGCCGACGTGATTGGCTTCGGCGGGATGTGGCGCACGGCCGAGAGGCTGGCGCACACCGCCCAGCGCGGGGCCGCCGCCTACCAGGAGGGGTCTGGATGGGGTCGCGGCGGGCAGGCGCTGCCGAGCTCCCCGGGCGACCGCCTGAAGCTCTCGGCGCTGGCGTCGGGCAGCTCCGCGCAGGTGGCGCGCGGCGGCCTGACCCTCTGGGCGAGGGTCGGATCCGGTGGCTTCGAGGGCACTCCGGACGAGGACTTCACCGTGGACGGATCGTCTGTGACCGCCTTCGTCGGTGGCGACTACCAGCGCCCGAGCGGGGTCGCTCTCGGGGTGGCCGGCTCACGCAGCTCGGCCTCGATCGACTTCGAGAGCGGCGTCAATGGCGGGGGCACCGTGGAGGCTCGGATCACCGGCGTGCACCCCTACCTGAGGTGGTCGCCACGCGACATCGATGCGTGGGCTACAGCTGGCTTTGGGTGGGGAGACGCCGACCTCGACGACCAAGGCGAAGCGTTTGCAACCGACCTCCGTCTGACCATGGGTGCCGGGGGGGTAAGCAAGCGATTCTCGAAGTTCCTGTCGATCAGGGCGGACGCCTTCCAGACGACGATCTCGACATCGGACGCGGAGGGCATCGACGCGCTCGACGCCGTCTCGCGGCGAGTGCGGATCGCGCCGCAGCTGAGCGGACGGATCGACGGAGGCTCGACCGCGCTATCGGCGAATGTGGAGGTGGGGATGCGAGTCGACGGGGGCGACGCGGAGACGGGCGTGGGGGCCGGGGTCGCCGGTGACCTGGCTCTGGCGTATGCACCGCTGGGGGTGACTCTCGGCGCTCGGGGACGCACGGTGGTGGCGCATCAGGATTCGGATCTGAGCGACTGGGGGGTCGGCGTCGAGTTGAGCGTCCGCCCCGGTCGTCGGCCGTCAGGGCTCTCGATCTCCGTCGTGCCCGCGTGGGGAGAGGTGGCGTCCGACATTCGGCGCCTCTGGAGGGAAGCCGCGGCGAAGCCCGCGAGCGCCAAGGCCATGGGCCACCGACTGCATCCGGACCACGTACAGGTCGAGATGGGGTACGCCCTGCGCACCGGCGTCGTTCACCTGGTCGGCGAGCGGGCGTTCGGCCCCGACGGCACCCCACTCACCCGGCTCGCTCTAGAGGGAAGAGTCGGCCTCTAGCGGCCCGTGGACAAACCTCCCACGGCAGGAGCAGCGCTGCATCCCCGCTGGACCGCTTCGCTCGTCTCCCCACACTGTAATGTATGATTTACATTGTGTAATCCATGGTTTACAATTCCCACACCGGTGGCTTCGCCCTCGGTGCTCGCGCGAGATTATCCACGGGCTGTAGCTGAAGAGCGCATGATCACCACCCAGCGGGGAGCCAGCCGCCACGCGGCAGGGGCCGGTGCGGCGGAGATCGCCCGCCTCCTCGAGGAGCGGATTCTGGTCCTCGACGGCGCCATGGGGACGATGATCCAGCGGCGGGCCCTCGGCGAGGCCGACTTCCGGGGCGACCTCCTTGCCGACCGCCCCACCCCACAGCTCGGCAACAACGACCTCCTCTCGCTGACCCGGCCGGACGTCATCGGGGAAATCCACCGCGCCTACCTCGATGCGGGTGCGGACATAGTAGAGACGAACACCTTTTCGGCCACCAGCATCGCGATGGCCGACTTCGGAGTCGGCGACGCGGTGCGCGAGATCAACATGGCGGCGGCGCGGATAGCGCGCGAGGCGGCCGACGAGTACACCGCGCGCACACCCGGCCGCCCGCGCTTCGTGGCGGGAATAATGGGCCCGACGAACCGCACTGCGTCGATCTCGCCCGACGTTTCCGACCCCGGTGCCCGCTCGGTCACCTTCGAGGAGCTGCGCCTCGCGTACCGGGAGCAGGCGCGCGCGCTGATCGAGGGGGGCGTGGACCTCCTGATGGTCGAGACGATCTTCGACACGCTGAACGCCAAGGCCGCGCTCTTCGCGATCGACGAGGTGCTGGGCGAAGTGGGCGTCCAGCTCCCGATCATGATCTCGGGGACCATCACCGACCAGAGCGGGCGCACCCTCTCCGGACAGACCCCGGAGGCCTTCTACAACTCGCTCCGGCACGCCGAGCCTCTCGCCTTCGGACTCAACTGCGCGCTGGGCCCGCTGGCGCTCCGTCCATACCTGCATGAACTATCGAACGTATGCGAAAACCGCATTAGTTGCCACCCGAACGCTGGACTCCCCAACGAGCTCGGCGAATACGACCTCACCCCCGACGAGATGTCGGCCACGATGGGCGAGTTCGCGCGCGACGGCTTCCTGAACATCGTGGGCGGCTGCTGCGGCACGACGCCCGAGCACATCCGCGCGATCGCCGCCGAGGTCGACGGGGTTCGCCCACGTCCGCTCCCGGAGCTTCCCCGCCGCACCCGCCTGGCCGGGCTGGAGCCGCTGACGATCGGTCCTGAATCCCTCTTCGTGAATATCGGCGAACGCGCCAACGTCACCGGATCGGCGCGCTTCGCCCGTCTGATCGCCGAGGGCGACTACGAGGAGGCGGTCGAGGTGGCGCGCCAGCAGGTCAGGGGCGGGGCCCAGATCATCGACGTGAATATGGACGAGGGTCTCCTCGACTCGGCGCGGTCGATGCGGATCTTCCTGAATCTCGTTGCCGCAGAGCCGGAGATCGCACGCGTTCCCGTAATGGTCGACTCGTCGCGCTGGGAGGTGATCGAGGAGGGGCTCCGGTGCGTCCAGGGCAAGGCCGTCGTCAACTCGATCAGCCTCAAGGACGGCGAGGAGGAGTTCCGCTCCAAGGCCCGCCTGGCGAGGCGATACGGGGCGGCGGTCGTGGTGATGGCCTTCGACGAGGAGGGCCAGGCGGCGACCGAGGAGCACAAGGTGGAGATCTGCACGAGGGCCTACGACATCCTGGTCCGCCAGGAGGGCTTCCCCCCCGAGGACATCGTATTCGACCCGAACATCTTCGCCGTGGCCACCGGGATCGAGGAGCACGACGACTACGCCGTGGCCTACATCGAGGCCGTGCGTCGAATCAAGGCGACGCTGCCGCATGCGCTGGCGAGCGGAGGCGTCAGCAACCTCTCCTTCTCCTTTCGAGGCATCGACGGTGTGCGCGAGGCGATGCACTCCGTCTTCCTCTACCACGCAGGGCGGGCCGGGATGGACATGGGGATCGTCAACGCCGGCGCCATCGCGGTGTACGACGAGATCCCCGACGAGCTGCGCGAGGCGGTGGAGGACGTCGTGCTGGCCCGGCGGAGCGACGCCACCGAAAGGCTGATCGCGCTGGCGAGTAGCTACCGCGATGGCGGGGGGGCGTCGGAAGAGGATCTGGCCTGGAGGGACGGGCCGGTGGCCGAGCGGCTCCGCCATGCCCTTGTGCACGGGATCGCCGACCATGTCGAGGAGGACGCCGAGGAGGCCCGCCGGGCGGCCACCCGGGCTCTCGAGGTGATCGAAGGGCCGCTCATGGCGGGGATGAACGCGGTGGGCGATCTCTTCGGCGCGGGGAAGATGTTCCTGCCCCAGGTCGTGAAGAGCGCGCGGGTGATGAAGCGGGCCGTCGCGCATCTGGTGCCGCACCTGGAGCGCGAGAAGGCGGGCATGGGAGGGAGCGCCGCCGGGAAGGTCGTCCTCGCCACCGTCAAGGGCGATGTGCACGACATCGGCAAGAGCATCGTCGCCGTGGTGCTCGAGTGCAACAGCTACGAGGTGGTGGATCTCGGGGTGATGGCGCCTGCGGAGGCGATTCTGGCCACGGCGCTCGAGGCGGAGGCCGACATCGTGGGGCTCTCCGGGCTAATCACGCCGAGCCTCGACCAGATGGCGCACGTTGCCGCCGAGATGGAGCGCGCCGGGATGCGGCTCCCGCTTCTGATCGGCGGGGCTACCACCTCTCGGGTGCATACGGCGCTCCGGATCGAGGGTCGCTACTCGGGCCCGGTGGTGCACGTCCAGGACGCCTCGCGCTCGGTGGCGGTGGTCGGCAGTCTCCTCGACCCGGCGCGGCGCGACGGATACCTGGCGCGGCTGCGAGAGGAGTACGCCGAGCTGCGCGAGCGCAGACGTCGCACGGCGCGAAGGGCCCCGCTCCTCCCACTGGGCGAGGCCCGCGCCCGGAGGCTCGAGCTGGACTGGAGCGGGCCAGCGCCAGTGCGGCCGACGCTGATCGGCAACCGGGTGCTCCCTGCCGCCGTTGCGACGAACGTGGCGCATGGCCACACCAACGCAGCCGCCCCCGAGGCGCCCAGGCAGCTCTCCTACGACCTGGGCGAGATCGCCAGGTGCATCGACTGGACCCCGTTCTTCCGCGTCTGGGAGCTCAGGGGCGCGTACCCCGAGATACTGAGCCATCCGGAGTTTGGAACCGAGGCGACCTCGCTTCACCGGGACGCTCTCGAGCTGGTCGAGCGCCTCCGCCGCGAGGGCCTCCTCCGGGCCAGGGGCGTCGTGGGGCTCTACCCGGCCAACTCTGCCGGGGACGACATCGTCCTCTACGCCGACGAGTCGCGGCAGGACCCCGTATTGGTGATCCCGACGCTCCGGCAGCAGTTCGAGAAGGGCGGGGGCCGGCCGAACCTGGCGCTCGCCGACTTCGTGGCGCCTGCGTCTTCCGGGGTGGCCGACTACGCGGGTGCATTCGCCCTGACGGCGGGCGAGGGGGCCGAGGAGCTGGCGGCGAGCTACGAGGCCGAGGGCGACGTCTACAGGAGCATCCTGGTCAGGGCGGTCGCCGACCGTCTGGCCGAGGCATTCGCCGAGAGGCTGCACGAGCGGGTGCGGCGCGAGATCTGGGGATACGCCCCGCAGGAGAGGCTGAGCAATACCCAGCTGATCAGGGAGGAGTACGCCGGCATCCGCCCAGCCCCCGGCTACCCCGCCTGCCCGGACCACTCCACGAAGCGCACGCTCTTCCGCCTCCTCGGCGCGGATCGGATCGGAGTGACGCTGACGGAGAGCTGCGCGATGTTCCCGGCCGCCTCCGTCTCGGGGCTCTATATCGGCCACCCCGATAGCTTCTACTTCGGCGTCGGACGGGTCGGAGCCGACCAGCTGGAGGACTACGCCGGGCGGGCCGGGATGCCGCTCGCCGAGGCCCGGCGCTGGCTCTCGCACAACCTCGCCGACGATCCGGAGACGGCGGCATCCCGGGGCGGAGGCGACAGTGCCTGACCTGCGATCGCTACTCGGGGACGGCCGGGTCCACCTGGTGGACGGCGCCATGGGCACGATGCTCTACGAGCAGGGCATATTCGTGAACGTCTGCTACGACGAGCTCAACGCGACTCGCCCCGAGCTCGTGGAGGAGGTCCACCGCCAGTACCTCTGGGCGGGCGCGGAGATCCTCGAGACGAACACCTTCGGGGCCAACCCGGTCAAGCTCTCGGCGTACCGGCTGGAGGAGCGCACCGAGGAGCTGAACCGGCGGGCGGCCGAGATCGCCCTGCGGGCCGCGGGCGGGCGGGCGGCGGTGGCGGGCGCGGTCGGCCCCCTCGGCATTCGGGTCGAGCCCCTTGGCCCCACCTCGCTGCGGGAGGCGAGGGCGTGCTTCGGGAGACAGGTGGACGGGCTCCTCGAGGGAGGCGTCCAGGGCTTCGTCCTCGAGACCTTCTCGGATCTGGCCGAGCTCGAGCAGGCGCTCCTGGCGGTGAAGGAGCGAAGCGACCTGCCAGCCATAGCGCAGGTGACGGTCGGCGAGGACGGATCGACCGAGTTCGGCGCCACGGTCGAGCAGGCGGCGCGTGCGATCGAGCGCGGCGGGGCCGACGTGGCGGGGCTCAACTGCTCGGTGGGGCCTGCCGTCCTCCTGGAGGCGCTCGAGCGGATGGCCAGCGCGACCTCGCTTCCGCTCTCCGCGCAGCCCAACGCCGGGCTGCCACGCACCGTGCAGGAGCGCAAGATCTACCTGACGAGGCCCGCCTACATGGCCCGCTACGCGCGACGCTTCATCTCGGCCGGCGCCCGCCTGGTAGGGGGGTGCTGCGGCACGACGCCCGAGCACACCCGACGCATCGGCGAGCAGGTCGCCGAGCTCCAGCCACGCAGACCGATCGCTGTCGTCGATCGTCCAGGCCACCCGCACTCAGGTGTTCCCCCCACCCCATTGGCGGAAAGGTCCCGACTTGGTAGCGATCTCGCCCGGCAGCTAACGGTCGTGTCGGTGCGGGTGGCGCCGCCGCGCGGGTGGGACACGGCGGCGCTCGTCGACGAGTGCCGTGCGCTGGCCGAGGCCGGGGCCACGGTGGTATGTGTGCACGAGGACCGCGGCGGCCCGAGGCTCGGTGGCCTGGCCGCGGCGGCCGCGATCCGGAGAGCGCTCCGGGAGCTCGAAGTGCTCGTCGAGTACAGATGCCGCGACCGCAAGCTGTCCGCAATGGTGAGCGACCTCTTCAGCGCGGCCGCCACGGGCCTCGGGAATGTGCTCCTCGTGACCGGCGACCCACCGGGACCGGGTCCCTACCCGGATTACACCTCGACGGTCGAGGTGGACTCGATCGGCCTGGCGAATGTGGTGGCCGGCCTTAACGCCGGGCTCGATCCCTCCGGCAACCGAATCGGTGCCGCGGCGGGGTTCGTGGTGGGCGTATCGGCGAACCAGTCGGCCCGCGACATGGAGCGCGAGCTGGGCCGGTACCGGTGGAAGGTGGAGGCTGGCGCCGACTTCGCGCTCTCGCGGCCGGTATTCGAAGTAGGCCAGCTCGAGCGATTCCTGGAGGCGAGTGGCACCCGGATCCCGCTTGTCGCCGAGATCGCCTTGCTCCAGAGCGCCCGCCAAGCGGAGTTCCTGCGGAACGAGGTGCCGACGGTGCACCTCCCGGGCTGGGTTGCGGAGCGGATGCGGAGAGCCGAGGCAAGGGGGGCTCGGCGCGCCGCCGCCGAGGGCGCGGCGATTGCGCGGGAGACGGCCGAGGCGCTCCGGGGAAGGGTCGCGGGGATCCAGATCGCGCCGCCGCCGGGGGGAGCGGGAGCCGCTGCGGAGCTCTTGCAGGAGCTGGGGAGCTGGCCCGCCCGGGGCTCGGGCTAGGACGATGCGGAGCGCCCTGGCTAGGAGGGGGGCTCCCCAAAATACGCAGTCAACTCGGCCACGGCTTCCTGCAACGACTTGCCATCGTCGAGGGCGTCCAACAGAGGGCTCGATGGCCCGTACACCTGTTCGGTGCGCACGATAACTCCGCCTGTGTCCACCACCAGCTCGACCGGCGTTCTCTGCGCTTCGATGCGCACCCCGGCGAGCTGCCCGTCCGTCCTGATGCCGGTCGCCAGGAGAATGTGCCTCTCCCCCTCGGTCGGCTCTCTGGTGAGCAGCAGCCATACGTTGGACCCCGTGCTCCGCTCCCACTCCAGCCATTCAGCCAGAACGGACGAACAGCGAAGACACTGACTCGGGTCCACCGCGAGGACCACGACCGAGTCCCCGAGGGTCAGCTCCGCAATACCCCTCCCATCCGAGAGTGTCCACTCCCCCGGATCGGCACTGCGGCCCTCGGTGCAGCCCAGCGTCACCATCCCTGCAGCCATTAGCCCGATCTGCGCCCAAGTCCGCATCTCTCCACAGACCCCTTCCACCAGCCTCATCCCTCCCGCCGACCCACCGCTCTTCCAACATCCGCCGGATCGGTGCTCAGCCAGTCGCACCCCTCCTCCGAAACCAGGAACATCAGGATCCAGGTCTGGAGCTTCTCGCCCTCGTCGATGCGCCTGTCCAGCACGAAGAGCGTGTCGCCACGAAAGGTCTCCATCGGCCGTATCTCGAAGTCGTGCGGGACCTGGGTGTCGACACACGCACTCGACAGATCCGGCGAGAGGATCCCAACCCACACCTTTGCCGTGAGCACCGGCATCGCCTCCATCGCGAGCACCGTCTGGTCGTGGTGGGTGAAGTGGAAGCCGCCGCCGGGCCGTGCCCGCAGCTGCCGCAGCCGCGAGTTGTTCTCCAGGACCTCGCGAAATGGCATGTGCTCAATGTCGATCTGTTCGCGCAGGTCGGCCGGCACACCCTGGCGACGCACCACCGGCACATCGGCGGTGTCGACCACCTCGCCCCGCATGTTCAGGACGAACATCTCGTCCAACCCCGACCAGCCCTGGAGAAAGCGGCCTTCCGAGTACGCAAGGGAGTTGAGCGAGAAGACGCCCGCGAACATCCAGTTGCTGCTCTCGGCCGACGCCAGATACTCGGCTGGGATGGTGCCCAGGCTCTCGAACTCGTCCGTGGCCAGTCTCCAGCGCGTCAGCGATGTCCTTCGTTTGACCTCGAAGCCGGTCATCCAGACATCGTCGCCGATCACCAGCGGTGGCGTGACCCCGACAACCGTAGGGAAGCTCACCACCCGCCTTACCTCGCCGGTGCGCCGGTCGAAGACGTTCGCCCGCCGGTTCGCTGATGACTGGGCGACCACTGTCGAGTCGTCCAGGATGATCGCAGGCTCCACCCCGCCACTGAACTCGCCGGGGCCTTCGCCCGGTCGGCCGTACGTCGCCATCAGGTCTCCGCCCCGCCCGAACCTCAGCACCCGTCGGGAGAAGATGTCGGATATGTGGAAGGAGCCGTCGAAGGGATCGACGACCGGTGTGTGCGGATTGCCGATATACAGCGTGTCGGCCTCCTCCAGGAGGATGCTGTCGATCGGTATCAGAGTCGGCCCCGCCGCATCCGAGGTCGCCAATTCGCCCGACTCGGAGCCGCAGCCCGAGACCAGGACCAGTGCAGCGAGCAGCGCGGCTCCGACGCGGCAGGACCGGCTCATGACTCCAGTGCGCCAGAGGCTCCTGCTAACGGATGATCGCTAGCGGGACGGCAACGACATAGCCGACGACGAGGAGAGTCGGCGCGAGCGTGACCGACCCCTGGGATAGGAGGTAGTAGCCCAGCGAGATCAGGGTGACCGCAGCTAGCGCCAACCAGAGATTGGCGGCGGTGAACCTCAGCGAGGACCCGTCCGCCTGATGCCTTGTCCGTGCCATGGCCGAAACGCTACCGGGAAGGCGGGCGGCGGTCAAGGAACGGAGTCGACGCGCTGGCAGTCCGTGGATAATCTCGCGCGAGCACCGAGAGCGGCGAAGCGCCCCGCTGGCAAGGCGCGACGAAGGGTTGGTAGCAGCGCTACCGGCCCGAGGAGCAACGCAGAGCGAAGCCACGGTATGAGAATTGTAAACCACGAATTACACAATGTAAGGCGTAGGTTACAGTATGGACAAGCGAGCGAAGCGGTCCAGCGGGGATGCAGCGCTGCTCGAATGCCGCGGGAGGCTTGTCCACGGGCTGCTAGGCGGCAATCCACTCGATCGCACGGCGAATCCTGGCGAGAGAGCGCCCGCGCCCCAGGACGAGCAGAACATCGAAGATTCCCGGCGACGCCGACTGCCCGGTGAGCGCAAGGCGAAGCGGCTGAAACACCTTGCCGGCGCCCACATTCATGGCAGCCCCGAGAGAGCGCAGCGACGCCTCCAGCGCCTCCGCCGTCCACTCGGCCGCAGTCAGTCGTTCGGCCACCGCATCCAGCAGCGCCACCGCTCCGTCATGGTCGCGGAGCCAGAGCTTGCGCGCCGCCTTTGAGTCGTAGGCGTCGATCGGCCCGACGTAGGGGCGTGCCAGGCGGGCCATCTGGGCGAGGGTGCGGCTGCGCGGCGCAAGCACACCCGCAAGGCGGACGAAGGCCTCGTCGGAGAGGCGGATGCCGTCGCTTGCCACCCCGTCCCGTCGCAGCGCCTCGCGCAGGGCGGAATCGAGCTCGTCGGGGCGCATCGCCGCGATGTAGCGTCCGTTCATCCACTCGAGCTTCGCCGGGTCGAAGACCGCGCCCTTTCTCAGGACGCGCCCTAGCGAGAACCGACGGATCAGCTCCTCGCGCGAGAGCAGCTCGTCGTCGTCGCCAGGAGACCAGCCGAGGAGCGCCAGGAAGTTGACCATCGCCTCGGGGAGAATCCCGTCGCTACGATAGTCCCGCACCGACCGGGCCCCGTGCCGCTTCGAGAGCCGTCTGCCATCCGGCCCTAGGATCATCGGCAGATGGCCGAAGGCCGGCCGCTCGCGCCCCAGAGCCTCGTAGATGAGGATCTGCTTGGGGGTGTTCGAGATGTGGTCGTCGCCCCGCAGCACATGCGTGATCCCCATATCGGCATCGTCCGAGGCGACGGCCAGGTTGTAGGTGGGGGTGCCGTCGCTCCGGAGGATCACGAAGTCGTCGATCTCGGCGTTGGCGAAGCGCAGCTCGCCGTGCACCAGGTCGCCCCAGGCGGTCTCTCCATCCGGTGCCCGGAAGCGCACCGCAAATGGCTCGCCCCGGGCCGCCCGGGCTCTCCCCTCCGCTTCGCCGACCTCGGCCGCCAGTTCGCGCGCAAGCCGCGTCACCGCCCCGCTCCCCGCCTCGACGGCCGCATCTCGAGCCCGAGCGAAGTCGGACTGAGGGGTGAAGTCGCGGTAGGCGGCGCCACGTTCCAGGAGCGCCAGTGCGTCAGCCCGGTGCCGCTCGACGCCATCCGCCTGGAATCGCGGCTCCCCGGCCCAGTCGATCCCAAGCCAGCCGAGACCATCCAGGATCGCGTCCACATGCTCGGCGCGGCTGCGGCCCCGGTCCGTGTCCTCGATCCGGAGCAGAAACTCGCCTCCGCTCTGCCGTGCCAGCAGCCAGTTGAAGAGCGCCGCCCGGGCCCCGCCGACGTGGAGGCTTCCAGTCGGGGAGGGGGCGAACCTAACCCTCATGGCCGGGTCGCGCCGCCCGGTAGCGCATGCCTTCCGGCCCGGCCGCGCTCGAAGAGGAGGTAGAGCGCCGGGGTGACGGTGAGCACCAGGAAGGTCGAGGCCAGGAGTCCCCCGATCAGCGTGTACGCGATGGCGTTCCAGATGTTGGCGTTCGCGGTAGGGCTGAAGAGGACGAGCGGAAGGAGCGCCATGATCGTCGTGGCCGAGGTCATGAGTATGGGCCGCACCCGTTCCAGCGTCGCCTGGAGCACTGCCTCCCGAAGCGGCAGGGCGCTCTCCCCCCGCACCCGATTGATGTGGTCGACGAGCAGTATCGCATTGTTGACCACAATTCCGCCCATCATGATCACTCCTATGTACGCCTCCCTGGTGAAGTGTGCGCCGCTGAAGAAGAAGAGGAGGAAGACGCCGATCAGCGCCATCGGCACGGCCAGGAGCACGCAGAGCGGGAGGCGAAGCGATTCGAATAGCGCTGCCGTCACCATGTAGACGAGGAGGAGAGCCACCGCGAGCACCATGTAGATCTGGGACTTGTCCTCCTGGGACCATATGCCCCATCCGGAACCCTTCTTCAGCGTGTACCCAGGGGGCACCGAGGTCGCATCGATCACCGCGTCGTAGGTGACGTCGCCCAGCTTGCGGGGGCCCCGGAACTCGTATCTGACGGTGCGCTGGTAGCGCTGGTCCTCCCGGAGAATCGTGCCCAGCACCTCGCGCTCCTCGATGGCCGCGACCTGACCGAGGCGCAGCGGCTCGCCCTCCGGATTCAGCACGACCGTGTTCATGAGCTCGTGCAGATCAACCTCCCGGTGCCCCTCCAGCTTGACGTCGTAGCGGATCTCGTCGCCGCCCATCTTGATCGTGTTCGATGCCACCTGACCCTGCACCGCCGCCGACACATGCTGCACGAGCTGGCTCACGGGGATCTTGTAGCGCGCGGCGGCCTCGCGCTGGATCGCCACCGCGAACTCGGTGGCGCGGTCGCTGGCGCCGTAGCCGAAGGAGGCGTTGGTGTCCACATCCCGGATCCTCGGAAAGCGCTCCAGCCGGGCCCCGAGATTCTCGGCGATGTCCCTGACCTCCTCGTAGTTGTAGCCCAGCACCTGGATGCCATAGTTGCCGCCGCTCCCCCCGCCTCCACCGTAGAAGGAGGGGCCGTAGCCGTAGACCCGCACCTCGGCGCGCGCGAAGCCCAGCGAGTACGCAAGGAGCCGGTCCTTGATGGCGACGGGCACGCTGGTGTGTTCGAGCGCCTCGGGGAAGGAGATGCGGGTGTGGCTGGACGTCTCCGAGACGTTGGTCACGAACTCCCTGATCTCCGGCATCGCGGAGAGGCGGTCCTCGAAGAAGCGGGCGAACTGGTCGGTGCGTTCGATGTCCGACCCCCTGGGAAGTCGCACGTAGAGATCGATGTAGGTGCGGTCGCCTCCCCCCCAGCCCCAGAGTCTGCCGCGCGGCACATGCTCGTTGAAGAGGTAGCCGGAGCCCACGAGGAGGAGAGCCGGCACGGCCACCGCGACCCAGGGCCGGCGGAGCGTCCCCGCGACCAGCCCGAGGTAGAGGCGCTGGTACAGGGGCGGACGGTCCCTGTCGGCCAGCGACCGCCACTGCTGGGCGGGGAGGAGCCTGCCGACCATCGCCGGGATGAAGGAGAAGGCGACCAGGACCGAGCCGAGGACGCTCAGCACTATTATCACCGCCAGCGGCAGGTAGTAGACCCGCTGCTCGCCGGTCAGGTAGAGGAAGGGAGCGTAGACGATCAGCGTCGTGCCGGTGGCCGCCATCACCGGCAAGACGACATGCCTGGCCCCGTCGACGATCGCCTCGCGCCTGGAGGCCCCCTGCTGCCAGCGGCGGTAGATGTTCTCCAGGACGACGATGGAGTTGTCGACGTATAGGCCAAAGCCGGCGGCGAGGCCCATCAGCGTCAGCTGGTTCATGGTGTAGCCGCCGAAGTAGATCACATTGACGGCGATCAGCACCGAGAAGCCGATCGTCGCGAAGACGATCAGCGAGGTGCGGACCGATCCCAGGAAGAGGATCAGCACGCCGAGGATCACGACGACCGATAGCGCCGCCCGGCTCCGCTGGTCCGAGAGCTGCTCTCTGATGCGCTCGCTTCCGTCGTACTGCAGGACGAAACGGGTGTTGGCGGGAAGCCGGGGCACGATCCCAGCCGCTCGCTCCCTGACGCGCTCGGCCACCGCCACCGAATTGGCGCCGACCTCCCTGTACACCGAGAGGCTGACCGCCGGCTGGGCGTTGATACGGTAGTGGCTGCGCGCCTCCTCGTACCCGGTGCGCACCGTCGCCACGTCGGAGATGCGCACCGGGCGTCCCGCAGCGCTCCCGATGACGGCGCTCCGAACGTCCGCGGCGTTGGCGGCGCGATTGCGGATCGTGATCGTCCACTCCCGCGTCCCCTCGCGGACCGAACCTGCCTCCCGGACCAGGTCCAGCCCGGCGAGCCCGGAGGCCACATCGCCGGGAGTCACCTTCAGAGCAGCCATGCGGGAGCGGTCGAGCTCGACCTCGAGGAGGCGGTCGCGTCCACCCCGAGCCGACACGTAGGCGACCCCCTCGACCTGGGAGAGCTCGGGCGCCACGACATCGTCCAGGTGCTCCCGGAGCGCCTCCTGGGTCCGCCTGCCGGTCAGCGTGTACCGCATCAGCGCACGCTCGGCAGCCGCGAAGTCGTCCGGCACGTACGGCGTCACCGCAACCCTGCCGACTCCGGCGGGGAGCACGCTCTCCTCGAGATTGGCAAGGCGCTCGCTCAGATCCAGGCGGGCGAAGTTCATGTCGGTGTCGCGGGCGAAGCGCACCTCGATCGAGGCGCCGCCCTCGGTTGAGCGGGAGGTCACCTTCTGCACCCCGTCCATCAGCTGGATCTCCGCCTCGAGCGGCGAGGTGAGGAAGGCCTCGACGGTCTCGGGCGACGAACCCGGCCAGGAGCCGCTTACCGTGAGGCGGGGCAGCTCGGCGTTCGGCATCAGCTCGACGGGTATGTTCATCCATGCTCTGATCCCGAGGCAGGCGAGCGCGACGTAGAACATCGCGACGGCCACCGGACGTGCGGCGCTGACTCGGATCACCTAGCTGCTCCCTGGGCGGTCGACCGCCCGCCACCGGCCCCGATGCGTCCCCGCCAGCGGTGGCGCGCGTCCTCGATCACCGAGTATACGACCGGCACCACTATGAGCGTGAGCGCGGTGGCGACCAGGAGTCCGCCGATCACCGAAATCGCCATCGGCGCCCTCAGGTCGGCGCCCCGCCCCAGCCCGAGCGCCATCGGCGTCAGACCGAGGACCGTGGTCACCGTCGTCATCACGATGGGGCGCAGCCGGACCCGGCCAGCCTCCATAACCGCCTCGGTCAGCGTCCGGCCGCCTCCCAGGCCGCGATTGATGAAGTCCACCTTGACGATCGCGTCGTTGACGACAATGCCGACGAGGATCACGACTCCGATCAGGCTCATGGTGTTGAGACCCTGGCCAGTCAGCGCCAGCGCCAGCACCGCCCCGACGAGGGCCAGCGGCACCGCGGTCAGGATCGTGAAGGGGTGTACCAGCGACTCGAACTGGGCAGCCAGGATCATGTAGACCAGGAGCAGCGCCAGGGCGAAGGCGTACGCGAGGTCACGGAAGGACCGGCGCATCTCCTCGCTCTCGCCGCCCACCTGCACGCGGGTGTCGCGAGGGGGACTCACCTGGGCGAGCTCGCCCTCGATCGCCGCGATCGCGTCCGCGAGCCCCCCACTCGCCACATCCGCGTACACGGTCACGACGCGGCCCTGGTCCTCGCGGCGAATCTCCGCCGGCCCCACCGTCTCGCGCACGACCACCAGCTCCCTGAGCGGAATTCCCCGCACGGCGAGGCGGTCGAGAGTGGAGGCATCGTGGCGGAGCGCATCCGGGAGCCGCACAACGACGTCGATCTTCCGGTCGAAATCGAGGAACTCCGTCGCGATCGCGCCCCGCATAGCCTTCTCGACGGTCTCGGCGACCACTCTGGCCTCGATCTGGTGACGGGCCGCGGCCTCCCTGTCCACCTGCACCTGGAACTGGGGCTGGCCCCGCTCCGAGGCGATGCGGGCGTTCATGATCTCCGGCAAGGCCTCCAGACGGTCCCGTATTCGCTCGGCAAAGGGGTACGACCGCTCCAGGTCCTCCCCTCGGACGCGCACCGCTATGTCCGACGATCCACCGCCCAGGATCTGCCCAAGGGCGGTGGCCTGGCCGCTCTCTAGGGAGAGTGCCCCTGGCGGGAAGTACTCCCGCACGCCCTCGACGCGCCGCACGACCTCGTCGGTGGCGGCCCCCTCGCGCAGGCGGACGCGCAGCGTGGCGGTGTTCAGCCCCGTCGCGCGGCCATGAACGCCCCTCGCCCGCACATCGCGGCCGATATGGCTAAAGACGGCCACCACATCCGGATCGTCCAGCAGGCGCTCTTCCAGCCGCCCCACCTCCTCGGCGGTGACGCGGAGCTGCGTGCCCTCGGGGAGCTCGAGCCTGGCCTCGAAGGCCCCCTGATCCACATCGGGCAGCAGGTCGCGGTCGAGCGCCAGCGCAAGGAGCGCACAGCCGGCCAGGGAGGCGGCCGCGATCCCCAGGACCGTCCCCCTCCTGGCGAGTGCCGACGCCAGGAGGCTGTGGTACCACTCCGCGAAGGCCTCGAACCGACGGTCGAAGGAGTCCTGCAGGGGTCGCAGGACGACCATCAGAGCGCGGCCGATCGACTCGATCCAGAAGCGAAGGAGGCTGGCGACGAGGCCGGCGAGCCCGCGCAGCGCCCGGAGCGGCAGCGCCATAACCCCCGCGACGCGCCCGCGCGGGGGATGCGGTCGGGCGTGCCCCGGCGTCGCCGCACCCCGCCTGCCGAAGTGCGCCGCCATCGCCGGAAGCAGCGTAATGGCGACTAGCAGGCTGGCGAGCAGCGAGAAGGCGACCGCCAGCGAGAGGGAGCGGAAGAGCTCGCCCGCCACGCCCTCCACATAGATGATCGGCCCGAAGACCGAGATCGTCGTGAGCGTCGAGGCGGTGATCGCGCCCTGAACCTCCCGGCCGCCCATCGCCGCCGCCTCGATCATGCTGCGCCCCTCCTGCCGGTGCCGGAAGATGTTCTCGAGGACCACGATCGAGTTGTCCACCAGCATTCCGACGCCGAGCGCCAGCCCCCCGAGGCTCATGACGTTGAGCGAGACCCCGAAGGCGTCCATCAGCGCGAAGGCACCTGCCACCGAGATCGGTATCGCCAGCGCGATCGCCACCGGGTAGCGTGGGTCGCGCAGGAAGAGGAAGAGCACCACGAAGGCGAGCGCGCCCCCCAGGACCAGCGCCTGCACGACGTTGCTGATCGAGTCGGAGATGAACTCGGCCTGGCTGTACGCCACCTCCGCGGTGAAGTCGGGCCACTGCTCCGAGAGGACTCCAAGGGTCTCCACCACGTCCTCGGCGACGCGCACGGTATTGGCGCCCGACTCCTTGAAGACGAGGAGTCCGACCGACTCGGCGCCGTTGTAGCGAGCGATCTCCTCGCGCTCCCTGAAGCCGTCGATCACCTCGGCGAGGTCGGACACCCGGATCTGGCGATAGCCCTCCGATTCGTCCTCCCCGCTCCGTGCGACAACCGCCTCCTCGATCTCCCGGACCGTCTGGAACTCTCCGAGGGTGCGGAGCGGGTAGCGGTAGCGCCCTCGCAGGACCGTGCCGCCGCGCGCGGAGTAGTTGGCTTGGCCGATCGCACCGGAGATGTCCTCCAGCGTCACGGAGTGGGCCTCCAGCCGAGCCCTGTCGACGTTGACCTGAATCTCCCGGTCCAGCCCCCCGGTCACCGACGCCTGCGCAATGCCATCCAGCTGCTCCAGGCGACGACCGAAGACGTCGCGGGCGACCTCCTTGTTTCGGAGGAGGCTGCCGCCGCCAGCGATCGACACCGCCATGATCGGCTCGGCCTGGGGGTCGACCCGCAGAATCGTCGGCCGCTGGGCGCTCTCGGGGAGCACGTCGCGAATATCGTCGAGGCGCTCGCGGGTGTTGAGCGCCGCGAAGTCCATGTCGGTGCCCCAGGCGAATCCCACCGTGACGAGACTCACGCCGTCGCGCGAGACGGAGGCCACCTGCTCCACTCCCGCCACCTGCGCGACCTGGCGCTCGACCGGCTCCGTAATGAGCCGCTCGACCTCGGCGGGCGCGACGTTGGGGTAGGAGGTGTAGACGACCAGCCTTGGAAAGCTCACATCGGGCAGTAGGTCGATCGGAAGACGGGCGTAGGAGATGGCTCCTAGGAGAACCACCGCCAGGACGAGCATCGCGACCGCGACCGGACGCTTGGTCGAGGCGCCTGGAATGGACATGGATCACCCGCTCCCGGGCGATGCCCCGATCCCTGCCTCGCGGGCGACGATTCCCGCTTCCTCGTGGAGCGCGAGCAGCGCCTCGGCGAATTCGAAGCGGCGGAGCAGTGCATCCCGCCTTGCACGCTCCTCGTCGCGAGTAGCGGAGCGCAGCTCCTCGATCCCGATCGTCGCCAGGAGGTACTCCTCGTTCGCGATGGCACGGCGCTGCGAGGCGACATCCGTCGCCTTGGCCTGCTGCGTGACGCTCGCCCACGCGGTGGCAAGGTCGAGGTACCTGGCGCGGATCGACTCCTCGACTCCAAGTCTGGCGTGGCGGAGCGAGGCTTCCGATGCGCTCAGGGCGCTGGCTGCGGTGGCGGTGGCGTAGGAGCGCTGGAAGCCGTCAAAGACCGGCACGGCCAGGTTCACTCCGAGCTGGTAACCGTAGGCGAAGCGGTCGGTGTTGGTCTCGAACCCGAAGAGCTCGGTGCCGCCGGGGGCGTTGGTGCTGCTCCCCATCGTCGCCGAGAGTCTCACGGTTGGCCAGCGCCACCCCGACGCCGTCCGGAGCGCGGCGCGGCGCACCTCGATCTCCGCCTCGGCGGAGGCGACGGACGGGCTCTCGCGCTGGGCAGCGGCAAGGAGCGCCAGCACGTCGAGCCCCGCGGGGTCGAATGGCACCGGGGCGGTGGCCTCGATCGCGAAGCTCCCGAGTCCGGGGTCCCCGATCGCAGTGCGCAGCGAGAGAAGGGCCTTCTCGAGCTCGCCGCGGGCGCGGCCCACCGCGACCCGCTGATTCTCGAGGTCCAGCTCGGCGCTGAGCAACTCGGAGCGGCGGATCGCGAGGAGCTCGTAGCGAGAGCGCTTCGACCGGATATCCTCCTCGGCACCTCGGAGCAGCTCCTCCTCGAGGGCCAGCTGCGCCTGGGCCTTCTGCGCAGCGAGGTAGCGGCGCTGCACGCCGGCCAGCGTCTGGTTCAGGAGTCCGGAGGCGCTGGCCTCGCGCTGTCGCCACTGGGCCCGCCTCTCCCCGAGTTGCCTGAAGCGCGTGCCCCCATCCAGGAGCGACACCTCCACCCCGAGGTTGTGAAGCGACGAAGAGCGTCTGACGGTCGTGGGATCCGGATTCTGGATGGGGTTGCCGTCAAGACCCAGCCAGGAGGTGCGCCGATCCACGTCGTAGCCGGTTCCGTAGGTGAGGTTGAGGCGCGGGATGAAGTCGGCCCACCAACGCTGCCGGGGGTGCGACAGGAGCTCCAGCTCGCCCACCGCCCGGCGGTACTCGGGGCTGAACTCGGCGGCCCTCTCCATCGCGGCCTGGAGGGTGAGCAGCGGCGGCGCCCGGTCCCCCTCCCCCTCCTGTGCGCCGATGGGCGAGACCGTCGCCAGGACCAGCAGTGCCGCCGTCCTCACCGCGACGGCCTCCCGCCCTCGCCCACAGGGTCTTCGGTCACCTTCACCAGGGCGTCGTGGGTCAGGTAGTGGTGCCCGTCCACGAGCACCGTCTCGCCCGGCTCCACCCACTCCCGCGCATTGCCCGGGTCGAGGAGCTCGACGAGCTCGTCGTTCTGCATCCCCGGGTGGACGTACCGCCAGGCGGCGCGGTCCTCCTCCAGGACAAAGAGATACGGCCGTCCATCGCTCGCCTCGAGGAGCGCCGTGCGCGGCACGAGGAGTCGGTCCGCGAACTTGCGCGCCTCCAGCTGCGCCTCGGCGTACATCCCCGGAAGCACGCTCCCGTCCGCATTGCCGATGTGCACCGTCACGCGGGCGGTGCTCGTCGCCGGATCCACCAGGGGGTTGATCGTCTCGATCCTGCCGAGGAAGGGGATCCCCGGAAAGGCGGTGAACTCGACCGTGGCCGCGTTCCCCTCCTCGAGGTGCACGACCTCGGTGCCCAGGACCTGCACGGCGACCTCGATCGGGTCGGCGTCGACGACGGTGGCCACCTCCTCGCCCTCGCCCAGGAATTGGCCAGCCACGACCATGATGTCGGCAATGCGGCCGGCGAAGGGCGCGCGAACCACCGTCTGCTCCAGATCCAGGAAGGCACTCCGATAGTCGACCTCCGCCTGTTCCAGGCCGGTGACGGCGCGAGCGAGCTTGTCGCGGGCCTCGCGCGCCTCGGGATCGGCGATCGCCTCGTCGCCGAGGATCCGCGCCCGATAGTCGGCCTGGGCCCTCCGGAGGGCCGCGCCGCGAGCCGCAAGATCGAGCGCGTACTCGGTCGTGTCGATTCGCGCCAGGGTGTCGCCGGCCTCGACGAGCTGGTTCTCGCGGACGCGCAGATCGGAGAGGAGGCCGGACTTCCTGGCCTTCACCTTCGCCAGACGGATCGCCTCGGCCCGCCCCTCCGCGCCCACCGAGATCCTGAGCGTGTCCATGACGGCCACCGCTCCGGCGACTGGCACCGGCAGCTCGGTTCTGAACTGCTCCTGCACCGACTCGACCACCGCTCCTTCCGCCGCCGAGGGCGTATCCATCTCGTCCTCGGCCTCGTCTTCCGCGACGCGGAGCCGCGCCCACGTCGCCCACCCCGCTAGCGCCACCAGGATCAGCGCGGTAAGGACCTTTAGCGTCGATCTGGAGGCCGCCATTCTGCTACCCCTCCCCCCGTGGCTGCTGGGCACCGTACCTGCGCATCACGTAGTCGCCGAGAATCTCCTTGAACTCCTCCACTATCTGATCGCCCTTCAGCGTCCGCAGATGCCTCCCGTCCACGTATACGGGCGCCTTGGGCTCCTCGAAGGTGCCTGGCAGCGAGATCCCCAGGTCGGCGTGCTTCGACTCGCCCGGCCCGTTCACCACGCACCCCATGACGGCGACCTTGAGCTCCTCGACGCCGGGGTAGTCGTGGCGCCAGCTCGGCATGCGCTCCCGGATGTGTCCCTGAATCTCCTCCGTCATCTCCTGGAAGAAGGTGCTGGTCGTGCGGCCGCACCCCGGGCAGGAGGTGACGGCTGGCTCGAAGCTCCGGAGCTCGAGTGACTGCAGGAGCTGCTGCGCGACCCGGACCTCCTCGGTGCGGTCGCCGTGCGGCCTAGGAGTGAGCGACACCCGGATCGTGTCGCCGATGCCGTCGAGGAGGAGGGGCGAGAGCGCCGCGGCCGTCGCCACGATCCCCTTCGTCCCCATCCCCGCCTCGGTGAGACCCAGGTGCAGCGGATGCGAGGTCAGCGGCGCGAGCTGCCTGTAGACGCTGATCAGATCCCGAACCCCCGAGACCTTGGCGCTGAGAACGATCCTGTCCTCCCCGAGCCCGGTCTCCAAGGCCAGCTTCGCAGAGCGGACAGCGCTCTCCACTATGCAGTCGCGCACCACCTGGTCGGCGGCCTTCGGCTCCGGGCGACGGCCGTTCGCGTCCATCATCTGCGTCAGGAGTCGCTGGTCAAGCGAGCCCCAATTTACCCCGATGCGCACCGCCTTGCCGTTCTCGATGGCGATGCGCACGATCGCCTGGAAGTTCTCGTCGCGTCGGCTCGTCCCCACATTGCCTGGGTTGATCCTGTACTTGGCGAGTAGGGTTGCCGCCTTGGGGTAGTCCCTCAGCAGGATGTGGCCGTTGTAGTGGAAGTCGCCCACTATCGGCGTCGTGCAGCCTAGATCCGCAAGCCTTTCGAACAGCTCGGGAACCGCGCCAGCGGCCTGCTTGTTGTTGACGGTGACGCGCACGATCTCGCTGCCGGCATCCGCCAGCGCCCTGACCTGGACGGCGGTCGCGGCGGCGTCGGCGGTGTCGGTGTTTGTCATCGACTGCACCACGATGGGGTTCCCGCCGCCGACCGGCACGCCCCCCACGTCAACCGCCACAGTATTTCCCATCACGCTCCCTCGCCCTCGCTCGCCTGGGGACACCGTCCGGTGCGCCGCGTACCGTCCAAGCTACGCTATCTCCCCCGAGTGCCCAAAGCCGGGAAGGTGATCGATTCGTGACCGCCGAGGCGTAGGCAGCCCGCGGACATAGCTCCAACGGCACTCGAGCGGCGCTGCATCCCCAATACACCGCTCCGCCAGTTCGCCAAAATGTAATGTACGCTTTACAGTATGTAATCCACGGTTTACAGTGCTCGTATCCGTGGCCAGTCCACAATGTAATGTATGCTTTACAATTTGTAATACGCAGCTTACAGTGCCCGAGTCCGTTGCCCGCCCATGATGTAATGTCTACCTTACGATAAGTAATCCACGGTTTACAGTGCCCGAGTCTGTCCGCGGACTGCCGGGCCATCGCCACAGTGGGCCAGCGCCCTCGCCACCGTGAGGATGGAGTCGCCGTAGCGCCTCTGCTCCACCCATGTCCCCGCAGGGAGCTCCTCGCGGCGATCGTGTTCGATCCACAGCTCCCGCGCAAAGGGCTGCCGCGAATAGCGCCTCAGCAGCTCGAAGGCGTAGCCGCGGCCGTACGGAGGGTCGGCCAGCCCCAGATCGCGGCTCTGGGGACCCAGGGTTCGGAGATGGGCGAGCGCGTCGCCCGAGACGACCGTTGCCCTCCCCTCGGCGCCGAGCGACCGGATGTTCCGCTCGATCGCGCGGATTGCACGGCGACTGCGCTCCACGAAGGTGGCGTGGCTCGCCCCTCGGCTCAGCGCCTCGAGCCCTAGCGCCCCCGAGCCGGCGAAGAGATCGACGACCGTTGCGCCAGGCAGCTTGGGGGCGAGGATCGACATCAGCGCCTCGCGGACGCGGTCGGTCGTGGGTCGCACTCCCCTTCCCCGGGGCGCCACGATCGGCCGGCCCCTCCACTCGCCCCCTATGATGCGCACTCGGACGGCCGTATCTCCGCGACACGGGCGCTGACGGTCGGGTGTCCGCGCCAGACGTCGCGCAGGAGGGTGAAGGCCAGGTCGACGGGGGCGTCCCCGAGGCTATCGGTATCCACCCTGTCCGCCATCCCGAATCCGATCGCCCTCAGGCGGGCGCCACTCTGCTCGACTCGGAAGGCGAGGTGGCCGCCGTTCAGGACGCGCACGCCGCGCTCGACCCGAACTCCTCGGGCCATGAGGATCGGCTCCGGGTTGCCGCGACCGTACGGCCCCGCGTAGCTGTAGTAGCGGCAGAGCTCGGGCGTGACCTCTTCGAGGCTGACCTCTAGCTCCACATCGAGGCTGGGGCGGGGGATGGCGTCGCCCAGATCCTGGCGGGCCTCCTCCTGAAAGGCCCGGGCGAACGCAGGGATGCGGTCGCGCCGAATGTCGAGTCCAGCCGCCTGGTGGTGGCCGCCGAAGCGCTCGAGGAGGTCGGCGCAGCGGGAAATGGCGCCGTGCAGGTCGAAGTGGGGGATCGAGCGGCCGCTTCCCCGCCCCCGGTCGCCCTCGACCGAGATGACGATCGCGGGACGGAAGATCCGCTCGGCGATCCTCGACGCCACGATGCCGATCACGCCGGGGTGCCACCCCTCCCCATCGACCACGACCGCCCGGTCGCGCTCGGGATCGTAGCTCGACCGCACCTCCGCCAGCGCCTCGCCCGTCGCCCTCCCCTCCAGCTCGCGTCTGGCGGAGTTGTCGCTCTCGAGTCTGCGGGCGAGGCGACCGGCCTCGGCGGGATCGTCGCCGAGGAGCAGCCGCAGCGCCGAGTCGGAATCGCCCACCCTTCCGGCGGCGTTGATTCTGGGGGCCAGCCTGAAGGCCACGTCTCCCGCCTCGAGTCCTTCGTCCGGCCGCACTCGCGCCTCCGCCATCAGCGCTCGGAGACCAGGGCGCCCGGTGCGCGCCAGCTGCCGCAGGCCGTAGCGGGCCAGGATGCGATTCTCGCCGACGAGCGGCATCTGGTCGGCGATCGTGGCGAGCGCCACCAGGTCGAGGTACTCCCAGCTCTCGTCCGCCGGGCGTCCCAATCCGGCGGCCAGGAGCTGGCCGACCTTGAATGCGACCCCGCAGCCGGAGAGGCCCTTGTTCGGATAGGCGCACCCCGGACGACTGGGGTTCACGACGGCCAGCGCGCTCGGAAGCTCGGGGCCCGGCGTGTGGTGGTCGGTGACGATCAGGTCGATCCCGGCCTCGGCGGCGAGACGGGCCGGCTCCAGCGCCACGATGCCGCAGTCCACCGTCACGAGGAGCGCGGCGCCGAGCTCCTCCGCCCTCTCGACGCCCGGCCGAGAGAGGTCGTAGCCGTGGCGCAGCCGGTCGGGCACGATCGCCTCGGCGCGCCCCCCCAGCGCCCGGATCCATAGAGTCAGGAGCGCCGCCCCGCTGATCCCGTCCACATCGTAGTCGCCGTGCACAACCACCATCTCGCCACCTCGGACGGCGTGGGCCAGCCTTTCGGCCGCCGCCTCCGCACCGAGTAGCCGCGAAGGGTCGTGGAGGTCGGCGAGGAGCGGGCGCAGGAAGTCCTTCGCCTCCTCCGGGGAGGTCAGTCCGCGCACCGCCAGGAGCCTGCAGAGAGCCTCTGGAAGCCTGAGCTCCCGCTCCAGCTCCCGGACGGTGTGGGGGGACGGCTCCGGGCGCAGCTGCCACCGCGGACGCGGAGAGAGTCCGCTAATCCCCGTCGGCCTCGTCGGTGGGCGCGGCCACGAGGAGCCCGCAGGCCTCGCAGCGGACGAGCGGCGCGTGTGTGCGTATCTCGTTCTGGATCTGCAGCGGAATCACCGAGTAGCACGATCCGCAGGCACCGTCCTCGGTCATGCGGGCGACGGCCTTGCGGCTGCCGCCCCTGGCCAGGTGGTCGTAGGCGCGGAGCAGGCGCGGATCGATCTCGGCCCTGATCTCCTCGCGCACGACATTCAGGCGCTCGACCTGGGCAACGGCCATCGCCTGCTCGCCGAGGAGCTCGTTTCGCCGCGGATCGGCTTCGCCCTCGGCACCCTCGAGCTCCTCACGCTGATCGCGCAGCCGCTCCTCGAGCCGGGAGATCTGGTCGAGGAGCTGGATCACCTCCATCTCCTCCTGCTCCACCGCGCGCTTGAGCACCGCCAGCTCGGCCTGCACCGCCGCCTCCTCGCGGAGCGTCCTCACCTGCCTCAGCCGCTCCTCGAGCCGGCGCACGCGCCCCGTCTTCTCCTCCGCCGCGAGTCGGCGCCGACGCTCCTCCACCTGGAGATCCCGCACTCTGCGGCCGGTCTCGTCGGCGGCCTCAACGGCCCGCTCGGCAGCGGCCGCAATCTCGTCGAGCTGGGGGCCGTAGGCATCGGCCCGGCGCTGGGCCTCCCGGATCCGGCTGTCCATCGCCTGCAGCTCCAGCAGTCCGCTGGCCGCCGGAGCTCTCTCCAAACTCACCTTTGCTTCCCTCACTCCTCGGCCTTCCTGCCGATGGTCCCTATCGCCCTGGCGGACCGGCGCCAGTCCACACTCCGGGCGAGCTTCTCCTGTGTGAGCGCCTCCTTGCGCCTTGCCATATCCAGCTTCTGGTCGGCACTTGCCCCAGCCAGCCGCGCCTCGATCGACTCGATCTGCCGGTCGATGTTCCGGGTCGCGATGCTGTCGACCGCATCGGCAAAGGCCTGAGCGGGCGAAGCCCACCTCTCGGGGTCCGCGCTGAGCTCCTCGAAGCGCCTCACCGCCTCTCCCTCGCTCCCCTCCGGCATCGTGACCAGCTCGGGGTCGTCAACCAGCGCCTCGAAGATCGCGCGGTTGGCACGATCCTCCAAGTCGGAGGGCCCCACCTTCTCGCTCGCCCTCTCGACCAGGGTGCGCTCCTTGACGAGGAGAAGGAGCAGAGCGCGCTCGGGGCCGAGGCCGTGGAAGCGAGGCGCCCGGCGCCTGCGACCGGGCGAGGGGGGGCGGGCGGCAGGGCCGCGGCGGGGGGCGGGCTGCGAGCCTACCTCTGCCAGCAGCGTCTCCTCCCGGACACCGACGCGTTCCGCCACCCGGGTCACGTAAATGTCGCGGACGCGCGGATTCAGCGCCGCGCGGATGGTGGGCAGGAGGCGGTCCACGGCGCGGCGCCTACCCTGGGTCGAGTCGAAGTAGCCGTGCTCCTCCAGGATGCCGATCTTGCGGTCGAGCACGTCGACGGACTGCTGCACGCACTCCAGGAGCGACTCGCGCCCCTCCCCCCGGACGAGCGAGTCGGGATCCTCCCCCTCGGGAAGCGTCGCCACCGAGACGCTGACCCCGTGGGCCAGGAGGGTGTCGGCGGCGCGGAAGGTGGCCCTGAGGCCGGCCGCGTCGCTGTCGAAGAGGAGGCAAGCCTGGTCTGTGATGCGTTTCAGGAGCGTGGCCTGCCCATCTGTCAGCGCGGTCCCGAGGGGTGCCACCGCACTCCCGATCTCGGCGGCCGATAGCGACACCACGTCGACGAAGCCCTCGACGACGAGCGCCGAGCCCGAGCGCCGGATGTGGTTCCTGGCCCGCCGCAGCCCGTAGAGCACCTCGCCCTTCCGGAAGATCGGACTCTCGGGGGAGTTCAGGTACTTGGGCCGGCCCTTGCCCTCCTTGCCGAGGAGACGGCCCCCGAAGGCGACCACCCGCCCCGAGAGCGACTCGATCGGGAAGGTGATCCGGTCTCGGAGGCCGTCGTAGGGCCTGTCGCGGCCCTCGGCCTCCTTGAGCAGGCCGATCTCGAGGAGGAGCGGCTCGCTCAGGCCGTGGACCGAGGCCGCCTCGCGGAAGGCCTCCCAGCTGTCCGGCGCATAGCCCAGGCCGAAGCGCTCGGCGGTCTCGCGCCCTATGCCCCTTCCCTCCAGGTAGGCGCGGGCCCTCGCGCCGTCCGCGGCGTCCCAGAGGCGCTCCCGGTAGAAGGAGCTCGCATACGCGCACGCCTCGTAGTAGGGCCGCGCCGGGTCGTCCTTCTCCCTGCGCCTCCCGAGGTTGCTGACATCGACGCCAGCGTGTGCGCCGACGTGCCTCACGGCGTCCAGGAAGCTCATCCCCTGGTGCTTCATAAGGAAGGCGAAGACGTCGCCGGACTCTCCGGAGGAGAAGTCGTGAAAGAAGCCCTTCGCCGGAATCACGAAGAACGACGGTGTCTTCTCCTTCTTGAAGGGACTGAGTCCCCGGAACTCCCGGCCCGCCTTCCGGAGCGAGACGAACTGGCCGATGATCTCGACGATGTCGGCGCGGGCGCGCACCTCCTCGACGATGTCGTCGCGCGCCATCACTCGTCCCGATCTGAGCGGGCGGGGGAAGGGTGCAGGGGCTGCATCAGCGCATCCTGGCCACCGTCACGCCGAACCCGCCCTCGCCGACTCCGCCCGCGCGGAAGCGCTCCACCCGTTCGTCACGCTCCAGGACCTCGCCGACACGCTTGCGGAGCGCCCCGGTCCCCTTGCCGTGGATGACCCGCACCTCGCGCAGGTCGGCGACCGCCGCCCGGTCGAGAGCGCCCAGGAGCGACCGCTCGGCCTCGTCGGCGCGCAGCCCTCGCAGGTCCACCTCGGGCTCCGGGGTTGCAGCCGTCGAGGCGTCCCACCGCGGCCTCGGCTCGATGGCCTCGGCGACCTCCGCCAGCTCCGGAATCACGCGCTCGCTGGGCGTACGCACCAGGAGCCCGCCCACCCTCACCACTGCGCGCCCTCCCTCGAGGGCGACGAGCACGCCCCGGGCACCCGTGTCGGTCATCCGTACAGTGGTGCCCGGCTCGATCTGTGCGCCGTGGCCGTGGGGAGGAGCCGTCGCGTTCCCCGCTTCGTCCTCCTCCAGCTCGCGCGCCGCCGCCTCGACCTCGACCCGCGCCCGCCGGGCCGCGGCGGCAAGGTCGCCGCTCTCGGAGGCGGCCGCCTGGAGAGCCAGGATCGCCGCCTCCACCCTGCCCCGGCCCTCGAGGAGCATGCGGCGGGTCTCGGCCCGGGAGAGCGATGCGGCCTCCCGCTCCCGACGCCGAAGTCGCGCCTCGCGGCGTTCGAGCTCGCCCCGCAGGGAGTCCAGCCGATCGCGCTCGCCCTCGAGATCGCCGAGCAGCCGCGCCGAACGCTCGTCGCGCTCCTCCGCCCGTGCCAGGAGCTCGTCGAGGCGCAGCTCGCGCCCGTCCCGGTAGCTCTCCGCCCGATCGAGGAGCTCGGCTGGGAAGCCCAGGCCGCGTGCTATCGCCAGACCGTATGAGCGCCCGGGGCTGCCCTTGGCGAATCGGAATGTGGGCGCGAGCCGGTCGCCGTCGAAGGCGAGCGAGGCATTGACAATTCGGCCGTCGCCACCGGCGAGCTCCTTCAGTCCCCCCAGGTGCGACGTCACGACGGCCGTGCAGCCCCGCCGAGCCAGCGTCTCGACTAGGGCCCGCGCCAGCGCCTCGCCCTCGCCCGGATCGGTCCCCGCGCCGGGTTCGTCGATCAGGACGAGCGAGGTGGGCCCGGCCTCCTCCAGGATCCGCCCGACGCTCGCCAGGTGGGCGGAGAAGGTCGAGAGACTGTCGCTGATCGACTGGCCGTCGCCCGATTCGGCGAGGATGGCGCCGAAGAGCGGCAGGCGGGTGCCGGGACCAACCGGAGGAGCGATCCCCGACTGCGCCAGGGCGGCTATGAGACCCGTCGCCTTGAGGAAGGCGGTCTTCCCCCCGGCGTTCGGTCCGGTGACCACGACCACGCGCTCCGTCCCCTCGAGCTCCAGGTCGAATGCGACCGCCGGGGAGTCGCCGAGGACCAGGAGCGGGTGGCGGCCCCTGCGGAGCTGGAGCGGGCCAGGCGCGATCTCGGGGGCCACGCCCTCCCACCTCTCCACGGCCAGCGCGACCGCAAGGCGCCGGTCGAGCTCGGTGATCGCCGCGAGCGAGTCGGCCAGAGGGTCGGCGAGCGGGCGGCAGAGCGCCGAGAGCTCGACGAGGATCCGGTGCACCTCCCTGGCCTCCGCGAGCTCCAGGGTGCGGAGCTGGTTCATCATCTCGATCGCCGACGGGGGTTCGACGAAGACCGTGGCTCCCGAGGACGACTCGTCGTGCAGGTATCCGCCGACCGCCCTGCGCCCCTCGCGCCTGAGCGGGATCACGTAGCGGCCGTCTCGGATCGTCACCGAGGCGTCGGGCACCCGGTGGCGCTCGGATAGCGTGCCCAGCAGCTCCTCCAGGTGCGCCACGACCCGGTTTCGCGCCCCCGCCAGCCGAGAGCGAAGCCGCCTGAGCTCGCGGCTGGCCCCGTCCAGAACGGCACCCTCGGGCGCTATGGCACGTCGAATCGCCGACTCGATCTCCGGGGCGGCCAGGAGGCGTCTGCAGAGCGCGCCGAGCGTCCCCAGCTCGCCCTCGGACCCCGGCTCCGCGGCGAGCGTCCGGTTCGCCTCCAGGAGGCCCCCCACCTCCGCCAGCTCGGCTGGCGTCAGGACGGAGCCGTCGACACCCAGGCGCCGCAGCGTGGCGTCGGACTCCGGGACGGCCGGGAGGGACCAGCCCTCCCGCTCCTCCAGAAAACGCCGCGCCTCCTCGCCAGCCAGCAGGCGCTCGCGGACGACGCGGAGGTCGGCCGACGGCACCATCGCGAGGACCGCCCGCCTGCCCGCCCGGGTGGAGGCGTAGTCCGCAACGCGCTCGAGTACTCGGCCGAAGTCGAGGACCTCCAGCGACCGCCGCTCAGGCCCTGACAGATTGTGCCCGTTATCTGTCAATACCGGTTCCTCCGCAGGCAGCGCCGCCCAATCCGTGACAGATTGTGCCCACTATCTGTCACTTTCTCTGCCGCTCCTGAAGCGCCGCTCCGTGCCTTGGGAGCCATGGGAGGTCCGCCCACGGGCCGTTACCCCCCGTCCAGCTCCTGGCGCACGATCGCCGATGCGGCTCTCCCGTCGAACCGCCCCTGGATCTGCGGCATCAGGCGCGGCATCACCGCACCGATGTGCCCCGCCCCCGAGGCCACGATGCTCCGCACCATCTCGCGCACCTCGTCCTCGGAGAGCTCGGTCGGCAGGTATGCGCGCAGCACCTTCGCCTGCCCCTCCTCCCGCTCGGCCAGCTCTTCCCGGCCCGCATCGCGCATCTGCTCCGCCGCGTCGAGCCTCTGCCTGACCGCCCGTGCCACGACGGCCCGCACCCCGCCATCGGCGAGATCTCCCCCCGTCTCGATCTCCCGATTGCGGATCTCGGCGAGCACCGTCGAGAGGACGAGAGTCCGTTCGCGATCGCGGTCCAGACGCGCGGCGTTGAGGTCGGCGCGTAGCGTCTCCTTGAGCGAGTCCGTCATCTCTTCCTCGGCGCGAAGATCGTGGGCAGGTGGTGCGGGCGGACGATCCAATATGGCCAAAGATGGACTCCGCCGGTCACCCCGCATCATCGCCCTCAGGGGCGCTGGCTCGGGTGAGAGGTGGAACCGGTGCCGTCGCCGTCCCATCTGGATATGTGGGTGATCGCCGCGGGTGGCTACACTTCGCCCGTCCGCGGGTTGTCGGCCCAGCCCTTGGACAGACTCGCCCGAGCACCGCGAGCGGCGGAGCGCCAGCGGTCCGTGGACGGGCCCGGACGAGCACCGAGACCGGCGAAGCGCTCCATTGGCATGGCACAGGGAGGGGCATGGAGGAGACGGTGGAGAGGATGGTGGAGGTGCTCAGGCGGTGCGGTCCCGGAGTGCTCCCGACCGATCGCCTGCGCAGCGAGCTGCTGCGCCTCCACCCGGCGGTCGTGCTGAGCACCGAGCAGATCCGCAACCTGGCCCGTGACTCCGGCAGGCGCCTCCTCTTCGTGGAGGTGGGGATCGAGGGGGTGCGGGTCCGTCATCGAGCCCGCTCCCTGGCAAGCTGGGTGGCGCTCACATCGCCCACCGACGCTCCGCTGCAGCCAGGGATCGCGCGCCCCCTCTGGGAGGGTCTCGCCGCGCTGGGCGAGGAGGTGGCGCCGGACTCGCGCCTCGAGGCGTGCAGGTGGGCGATCAAGGCGGAGGAGGCGATGAGGGTCTGCCTCGCGACCGGTCCGTGGAGTGGGTGAGGATGGCGGGGGGGGTGGGGATTCTGGGCACTCGACAGGTCACAAGTCAGTACTCGGGGGCGTGGTGGAAGCCGGGCCAGGTTTGCACCTGGATCTCGTGACCCGCGGAGGGGGAGGGTTGCGAAGAACAGGCCCCTGTCGCAATCTGGCGCGGCAACCACTACTGCCCGTCGTGAGTGCCTGCCGCCTGCCGAGAATAGACCGGATCAACCCCTTGCCGGAAAGCCACATGAGCTGGAAGACGAGAAGTCTCTGGACCTGCCCCGCCTTCGCGGACGGTTCCGGTGTGATTCCCTTCTTCTTTCCTCCAGCGGCTGAGAGGGGGACGGGCGACCCAGACGCAGCAAGCTTGCCGGAGCGGTCCGTAGCGGTGCGGACGCGCCGTGCGCTGCCATCAGGTCCCGCAGCCTGCTCCACGGAATACGTTGCCCAGCGGTGCCGTTGGCATCCAATGTAGGGGAATCGTGCATCGGTGTGCCTTCGAGCGGTGACGACCAGGCAAGGGACTGGAGCAGTCAATCGCCTGCGGCCCCGCGCATTCACCGATGGGCCGGACCAAGGCCCGGTCGTTGGCGCACCACTATCGGCCCGCTTCGGTGGACCATCACGCGTTGTTGCGGCGACGAGGTGGTCCGCAGCAAGTTGCAATCGTGGAATCCAGAATCCCCGGCAGGAGGAGTCCGTTGGATCGGTTCGACAGCTGCCGTCAGGCTCTGGCAGCACTCTGCGTACTCTGTACAGCGGCGTGCGCCGAGCGGGAGCCGGATGCCGCGATCCGCATCGACAGCGCCGGAGTGCAGATCGTACAGAGCACGTCCGCTGCATGGCTGCCCGGCGACGAGTGGTATGTCGCTCCAGAGCCCGTCGTTCGTCTGGGCAATGTCGAAGACGATCACTCCTCGCACTTCTTCAGGATCCTGGATGTGGCGTTGCTTGCCGACGGCGACGTCATCGTGGTCGATGGTGGGTCGTCCGAGGTACGGCGCTACGACGCCACCGGTCGCCACCTCTGGTCGGCAGGCGGCAGCGGAGACGGTCCGGGGGAGTTCAGGAGCCCGCGCTATCTGGGCCGGCGGGACGACGGCACTTTCCTGATCTGGGACCGGTCGCTGTCTCGTCTGTCCGTCGTGGGAGAGAGCGGAGAGCTGATTGCGACCGAGCGCCGCTCCTTCGGCGGCTCGGCGATCGTGGCTCAGGCCGTGTTCGACGACGGCACCTGGCTGGTCACCTTCCCAGCCACCTTGTCAGCACCCGAGGCCGGAGTCGCCTGGGCCGACACGATAGCGCTGTGGCGCTACGATCCAGCCTGGAAGAATCGGGTTCGGCTAGCCAGGATCGTCGGCGGCCGGTGGGTCTGGACGGGCCGACACATGCTGCCCGTGCCGTTCAGCCCTCGGCCGCTGTGGGCTACGTACGGCACCCGGCTCGCCGTGGCAACCGGCCCCGACGCCGAAGTGTCGGTGCACGACGTGGACGGCTCGCTGGTGACTCGCTACCGGATCGCGCGCGACCGGAGAGCCGTGGCCGAGTCGGAGGTCACACGGGTCATCGAGAGTCTTGTCGAACTCGGTCAGTCGGGTGCTGGCGCGGCGGTCTGGCGCGACTGGAGAGATCGTATTGAAGTCCCGCGGTACGAGCCCGCATTCGACCGGCTGCTGGCCGACCGCGATGGAACTTTCTGGGCGCGTCGCTTCGAGTCCGATCCGCTGTCACGAGAGCCGCCGACGTGGGATGTCCTCGATCCGACCGGGGTCTACCTTGGGTCTGTCTCGACTCCAGGCGGCCTGACAGTTCTCTCGATCCGCGATGGGCTGCTGGCGGGCGTCTACCGGGACGAACTCGGTGTCGAGTACGTCAGGGTGCATCGAGTCGTGCGAAGGAAACGGTAGCGGGGCCCGGCGCCGCCCAGGGATGCCCCTCACCCCCGAGCTCCGCAAGCTCCCGCCGGGGTCTCCGCGCCGCCGCCACCAGTTGCCCGATCTCCGAGAGTCGTCGTCCATGAGGGGCCCCTTGTGTACATTGACATGGGACGAACCTGACGCTGCCGAGCCTTCATGCGGTGCCGGATCGCCTTGGCACGAAGCACCGACCGGGCAACGCCTCCGGTCTCCCCGAATATCGAACGACTCGCGCGAGCCCCCTGACCCGGAGAGACCAACCGAAATGCCCGAAATGCCGAAGCTGACGACGAGATTGGTGCCGCGATGTCTCGCGGTGCTCGCGCCTCTCACCCTCGCCCTGCTACCAGCCTGCGGCGATGGTGGGGACGGATCGGGCACCGGCGCCGCCGGAACCCTGGACGGCCCGGACGTGATCGTGAACGCGGTGACCGAGGAGGTCTTCACCGTCGGGTCGGTCGCGGGCGACGACTGGGATACCTTCGGGACTGTTCGCTCAGTCCACTTCGACTCCCAGTCTAACCTCCACATCTTCGACAGCCAGGCCGATCACATCCTGGTGGTCGGACCGGATGGGTCGCTGGTCCGTACGGTCGGCGGGCCGGGCGAGGGACCGGGAGAGTTCGGCAGCGTGATGACGGCGATCGTGGCGCGCGACGGCTCCTACAAGGTGATGGGATTCTCGCGGATCGACCTCTTCGAACCCGGCGGCGAGTTCGCGGGGAGCATCGCCATGAACCCGATGACTACGGGCATCGTCATGGGTGGGGTGGCGCTCCCCGATGGTCGCCTGGTGTCCTCCGAGTTCATGCGCTTCGGAGACGACGAGGAGCCTGAAGAAGTGGGCCGCCCGATCCGCATCTTTCCCAGCGACAGCATCGTTCCGCAGCTCCTCTATACAGCCTGGGAGCTGCCCGAAGAGGACGAAGACGAGATCGACATGAGCGGATCCCGATCGACGGGTCTGAGCGTGAGCATCCCGGCGGGCCGCGCCTTCGAGCCCCACCTTCGATACGACCTGCTCACGGACGGCCGCCTCGCACTGATCGACTCGATCGGCTATCGCGTCAAGCTCATCGGACTCGACGGAAGCGTCTCAGGAACAATCGAGCGACCGATCCCACCGCTCCCGGTCGACGATGCGATCATGGAAGCCGAACGCGAGCGCTACCGCGAAAACGAGGCGTCGGCGCGGGAGAGCGCAGCCGCTGCCAACGTCCGGCTTGAGCGGGCGGGAGTGGAGGAGCGCACCTTCGCCGACGAGGTGCCAGTGCTGTACGACTTGAAGGTGGACTGGGAGGACCGGGTCTGGCTGGAGCGCTGGGGTCCCACGGGCGACGACGACGGCCCGACCGACATCGTGACACCCGACGGGGGCTACGTCGGCACCCTGCCGCCGGATGGACTACGTACGCCGGATGCCTTCGGTCCGGGCGGGCTCATGGCCTACATTGAGACCGACGAGCTTGAAGTTCAGACCGTGCGCGTGGTCCGGCTGATTGCGCTGGAACCGCAAGAGTAGAGCAGTCCGCGGGGTCCGCCAGCGCCGCCGAGGTCGCACAACACCAGAATCCGCGCCGCTCGCGATCGTCGAAACCCCTCACCTCAGCGGTGCTCTCACGACGTACGGAACATCCAGCTCATCCACGACCCAAGAGTAGATGTTGCCGTGCTGGACCCAGATTTTGCCCCCCGCCGGTTCGAACGCGAGGCGGACGGAACCCAGATAGTCGCCCTCTGCGGAAAAGCGGTCGTAGAAGGCGGGGGCGTCGCTCGGCACGACTCTCTCTACCCAGAGCACGCCTTCATCGTCGACGAAGATGCCTGCCAAGACCGGCTTGACGTCCGCCATCAGCGCCGCGACCGCCTCCAAGTCGCGGCGCGCCTCGGGCCGATACTCGACCCACCCCTCAACGTACGCTCTGCGGTCCTCGTCCGTGACCCGTTGCACCGGCACCCCGGCCTCGATCACGACCAGCGTGTCTCCTCCCTCGCCGGTTCGCACGATGCGGTATGAGGCGCTGTTCGCCCGCCAGAAGCCGCCGGGCGGATTGAGCACGAAGATGTCGGATGGCTCAAAGGAGATCGGCAGAAACTGCCAGATCTCGTATGGGTCCTCGTATGTGTATGACCGGAAGGTGCTTTCGCCGAGGTAGACCGAGTCGATGGCCTCGCTCGACAGGTCGTAGGACTTGTAGTAGTTGCGGGCGGTCCTTGAACTCAGGCCCGGTGGAGGCGGATAGGTGAATCCGCCCTCCTCATGGGAGGTTTGCCTCCAGTAGCGTCCCCGATCGTCGAAGGCGCCATCCCAAATATACCCGTAGCTCCAGATGGGCTTGACAAAGCGGCGCACCTCCTGCCCGGCCCGGTCGACCCCGATGATCGACCACTTGGCGTGATCGTTCAGCCACAGCAGCGTGTCGCCCGCGAGGATGATCCCGTTTGCTTCGGTAATCTCGCCCGGGCCTTCGCCGCCCCGCACTACCGTCCGCAGGTATTGGCCATCGGGATCGTAGGCCCGCACTTCGGCGGCCTGGACGTCCAGCACATAGATGGTGCCGTCGCTCGCGGCCTGGATGCCCCGGATGCCTCCGAAGGTGAGGTTGGGGTCGTCGCCCTCGAGGCTCCCGAACTCAAGGTCCACCTGGGCTTCCGTCACCATGCGATCGACGGAGTCGATGGCGGGGAGGCCGGAGTAGCGTACGACGACCGCCCCGTTTGGCAGCACTTCGCGAGTCGGGCTCGACGACGGCGATTCGGTTCCGCACGACGCGAGGGCGCTGGCCCCCGTGGTAACGAGCAGGAGGTGTGCTACTGGCCCGGGGAGCAACGCAGCGCGAAGCCTTGGAGTGAAAAAATGTATAGTGAACATGACACAATGTAATGTGTGCTTTACAGCGTGGAAGTGTGAAGCGAAGCGTCCGGCGCGGATGCATCGCCGCTCGAATGCCGTGGGAGGTCTGTCCACGGCTAGCTCAGCGCCTCCTTCACCCTCGACCAGAATCCGCGCCGCTCGCGATCGTCGATCCGTTCGGGCGCTGCATCCTCAGACTCGCGCAGCATGCGGACGAGCCTCTCCTGCTCGGCGCTCAGGCGCCTCGGAACCCAGACCGCCAGCCGCACCAGGAGGTCGCCCCGCCGGGTCCCATTCAGCGATGGAATCCCCTCACCGCGCACGCGCACCACATCGCCGTTCTGCGCGCCGGGCGGGATCTCGACGCGGGCCGCGCCCTCCTCGACGGTCGGCACCTCCACCACGCTGCCGAGCGCCGCCTGCCCGAAGGTGATGGGGAGCTCCAGGAGGAGGTCGGTCCCGTCGCGGGCGAAGCGCTCGTGCTCTTTGATCTCGAAGAGCGCCACGATGTCCCCTCGGGGGCCGCCCCTCGGACCCACGCTCCCCTCCCCGCGCAGAGTCAGGTAGTTCTCGGAGGTCACGCCCGGGGGCACCTCGATGCGGACGCTCTTCTCGACTCGGACCCGACCCTCGCCACTGCACTCCGGGCAGTAGTCGTCCACCACCCTGCCCTCGCCTCGACAGCTGCGGCAGGGCGCAACGCTCACAAACTGCCCGAAGACCGAGCGCTCGACCCGGCGCTCCTCGCCGGAGCCCTGGCAGACGGAGCAGGGGCGCGGAGAGCCTCCGCCCTTCACCCCCGTCGCTCCGCACGGGTCGCACCTCTCGAGCACGGCTACGCGCACCTTCTTCGTCACGCCCGTGCAGACGTCCCGGAGCGTCAGGGGCAGACGGATGCGCATCGTCTTGCCGCGCCTCGGCCGACGGTCGTCGCGACGTCCGCCGAAGAGGCTCCCCAGACCGCCGAAGCCCCCGAAGTCCCGCATGAAGACCTCGAGCGCGTCCGAAAAGTCCATGCCTCCCCGGAAGCCACCCTGGCCGCGGACGCCGTCGCGCCCGTAGCGGTCGTAGCGCGCGCGCGCCTGCGGGTCCTTCAGGACCTCGTACGCCTCCGTCACCTCCTTGAAGCGCTCCTCGGCCTCCTTGGAGCCGGCGTTGCGGTCGGGGTGGTACCGGAGCGCCACCTTGCGGTACGCCTTCTTTATCTCGTCCTGCTCGGCGTCCCGGGAGACGCCGAGCAGCTCGTAGTAGTCGGCCATCTGCTAGCAGTCCGTGAGCGGCTCCGCGGTCACGGCTCCAGCATGCGGGTCACGAGGGACGAGGTGTAGTCCACGATCGCGATCACCTTCTCGTAGGGCATCCGCGTCGGTCCGATCACCCCCACGACGCCCCTGAGCCCCCCCATGCGGTAGCCCGAGGTGACGAGGGTGAAGTCGGCAAGCTCCGGAGCGTGTTCGGAGCCGATCGTCACGTACGGTCCTCCGCCCGAGGTGCGGCTCCCGAGGATGTCGCCGAGGAGGTCCTTGCGCTCGGTCAGCTCGATCAGCTCCATGAGGCGCTCGCTGTTGGCGAACTCCGGCTGGTTGGCCATCGCCGACGTCCGGCCGAGGACGACCTCGCCGGGCTCGGCCGCTCCGGGTCCGAATATCTCCTCGCTGGACTCTACGAATATGTTGAGGACGTCCCTGGTCGCCGGGTCCTCCACGGAGTCGCGCACGCGATCGCCGAAGGAGCGGCGAATTTCGGCGAAGGTGATGCCTCGGAGGCGTTCGTTGAGCACCACGCGCAGCTCCTCCAGGAGGTCGCCCGGTACCTCGCCGGGGAGGTCGATGTAGACCGTCCGCACCAGCCCGCCGCCCACGGTGACGACCATCAGCAGCTTGCTGCTCGAGACCCGGATCAGCTCGATGGACTCCAGGAAGGCACCCTCCATCTGCGGCACCGAGCCGACGCCCAGCACGTTGACGAGGATCCCGAGCGCCCGCGTGGCGCTCCGGAGCGTCTGCTGCACGGTCGAGTCGCTGGCTGCGAGCTGCACCTCGATGAGCCCGGTCTCCTCCGGCGTGAGCGCCTCGGGCCTGACCAGCCGGTCGACGAAGTAGCGGTAGGCCAGGTCGGCGGGGACGCGCCCGGCCGAGGCGTGTGGGTGGCTCAGGTACCCATCGGCCTCGAGGTCGGCCATGGTGTTGCGGATCGTGGCCGCAGAGACTCCGAGGTCGTAGCGCCTGGCGAGCGTGCGGCCCCCGACCGGCTCCGCCGTCTCGACGTACGTCCGGATCACGGCCTCGAGGACCGTGCGCTCCCGCTGGGAGAGCGGGCCGCCTTCGGTACGCCGCTTGAGTGCCATCTGGAGTGCCCCTCCCCTCTGCCTGGGTCCAATGTAAAGAACCCCAGAAGGACGGGGGCCGTCAAGCCAGCTCCAGAACCAGCTCGTCGAGGATCAGCCATCCCTGTGCCGTGAGGCGCACCCGGCAGGCCGAACGCTCGGCCCACCCGGCCGCCGTCCAGCGCTCGAACGCCGCCTCCGCAGCCGGGCCGAGCCCGTCGGTCGCGATCCCCTCCGCGGTGCGCAGCCCCAGCCAGAGCCGCTCCAGGCGGCGCTGCGCGGCGATCGGCGCCTCCTCCCCCGCGACCGCCCGGCCCCGCTCCTCCACCTGGGCGGCGTAGGCAGCCCACTCGCCGACGTTCCACCAGCGGCGGCCGCCGTGGTAGCTGTGGGCGCCGTTACCGAGACCGAGGTACGGCGCCCCTCGCCAGCAGGCGCGGTTGTGGCGGGACTCGAAGCCCGGCCGCGCAAAGTTGGAGACCTCGTAGTGGTCGTAGCCAGCCGCCACGAAGGCCTCGGCGGCGAGCAGGTACTCCTCGCGGTAGCGGCTGCCAGTCGGCATCCTGGCCCGTCCGCTCTTCACCCACTTCCCGAGCGGGGTGCCCGCCTCGGCCGTCAGCCCGTAGAGGGATATGTGCGGGACATCGAGCTCCAACACCCTCCCGACCTCGTCGCTCCACCTGCGTGGGACGCCGTCGGGGAGCCCGAAGATGAGATCCACGGAGAGGTTCGGGATGCTGGCGGCGCGGGCTCGTTCGATGGCGGCGCACGCATCCTCGGGGGAGTGCAGGCGTCCCATCCAGGCGAGCGCGTCGGGCTCGAAGCTCTGCACTCCGAGCGAGATCCGGTTCACTCCGGCCGCCGCCCACTCGGAAGCGGTCTCAGCCGAGAGGGACTCCGGATTCGCCTCGGCGGTCCACTCCAGGCCGGCTCCGCCCATGGGGCTGTCTCCGATCGCCGTCCGGAGCCCCCGCATCGCCTCGGGCCCAAGGAGCGAGGGCGTCCCGCCCCCCACGTACACGGTGTCGTATGCCGCGGCCAGCGCGGGGCGGCCCGAGCCGCGAATCGTGTCGAGCTCACGGCCGACCGCCGCCAGCCATCGCGCCGTGGGCGGGCTCCGCTTCACCTCGACGGCGAAGTCGCAGTAGCAGCAGCGGCGTGCGCAGAAGGGCGCGTGAATGTACAGGTTGGCGACGTCCACCTCACCTCGCGCATAGCAGCCCGTGGACAAACCTCCCACGGCATTCGAGCAGCGCTGCATCTCCGCTGGACCGCTTCGCTCGCTTACCCATACTGTCATCTATGCTTTACAATGTGTAATCCATGGTTTCCAATGCCCGCACCCGGGGCTTCGCTCTGCGTTGCTCCTTGGCCCGGTAGCGCTGCTACCAGCCCTTCGTCGCGCCTTGCCAGCGGAGCGCTTCGCCGCTCTCGGTGCTCGCGCGAGATTATCCACGGACTGCTAGCGCCCTCCGGCCGGGAGTCCTCATGATGCGGCCGTCGCGCGTCGGCGTCAGGTATCCGCGTATCTCCAGGATCGAGAGCGAGTTGGCGACATCCTCCACTGGCCGATCGGTCTGAAGTGCGACCTCCTCGACGGTGACCGGAGCGGCGGGAATCGCCTCCAGGAGGTCGCGCAGCGAGGGGTCCTCGATTGCGGGGAAGGCGCTCGGCAGCAGATCCAGAAGACCGGTGTCGACGACCACGCCCGCGCCGTCGGCTATGAGCCGGTTGGTCCCCGCGCTGGTGGGCCGGTCGATCGGCCCTGGGACGGCGTGCACCTCGCGCCCCAGGTCGAGCGCGATCCCGGCCGTGATCAGCGCTCCGCTCCTGAGCGACGCCTCGACGACGACGACATCGCCCGCAAGCGCGGCGATGATCCGGTTGCGCGTCGGAAAGTGGTGGGGCTCGGCTCGCACTCCGGGTGCGTACTCCGAGGCGACCGCGCCGTGCGCCAGGATCTCCCGGTAGAGGCGCTGGTGGCGGGGGGGCGACACCACGTCCACCCCCGATCCGAGCACCGCCACCGTCGCGCCCGGGAGCGCGCCGCGGTGCGATGCCGCGTCGATCCCCATCGCCATCCCCGAGAGCACACACCGCGACTCGCGCGCCAGGCGCTCCCCCAGCTGCTCGGCGACCCGGCGCCCGTACGCGGTGGCGCGGCGCGAGCCGACGATCGCGACGCACGGCTCCAACAGGAGGTCGGCGCGGCCCATCGTGTAGAGGACGGAGGGCGGTGCGGAGAGGTCGCCGAGACGGGGAGGAAACCCGGCGGAGCCGTACGCGATCGTCCTGATCCCGAGGGCGGCGCACCTCCGCACGGTGCTCCGCGCCAGACGGGTGTGCCGCCTCGATGCGCGCTGGGCGGCCGCACGGCCACCGGCGATCGCGGCGAAGTCAGCCTTGCTGGCGGCGAGCGCCGCCTCTGCCCCGCCGAAGCGATCCACGAGCGCCCTGAAGCGCGTCGGTCCGACGCCTGGCAGCGACCTCAGCGCAATCGCCGCCTCCGCAGCCGACCCTTCGGAGGATCCGAGAGATGTAAGCTTCACTTTACATTATGTAATCTAAAGTTCACGGGGTGACCGGTTTAGCAGCCCGTGGACAAACCTCCCACGGCATTCGAGCAGCGCTGCATCCCCGCTGGACCGCTTCGCTCGCCTGTCCACATTGTAATGTATGATTTACAATGTGTAATCCATGGTTTACAATTCCCGTACCCGGAGCTTATTCCTGCGTTGCTCCTCGGGCCAATAGCGCTGCGGCTATTGGCCCTTCGTCGCGCCTTGCCAGCGGGGCGCTTCGCCGCTCTCGGTGCTCGCGCGAGATTATCCACGGACTGCTAGCTGCCGCCAGCACCCCTCCAGGAGCTCCGGGATTCCCTGGCCCGTCACCGCACTCACGCCGAAGAGGCCCACGGCATCGGGCACCTCCAGACTCGGCATCGGCGAGCCGGGCGGCAGGAGGTCCGTCTTGCAGATGGCGACGCCGTAGGGCAGCCGAGCCAGCTGGGGGGAGTATCTCTCCAGCTCGCTTCGCAGGACGGCAAGCGTCTGGCCCGGGTCCGGGCTGTCCACCGGCACCATGATGACCAGCACCCTGGTCCTCTCGATGTGCCGCAGAAAGCGGTGCCCCAGCCCCTTTCCCAGGTGCGCCCCCTCGATGATGCCGGGGATGTCGGCGACGACGAAGGAGCGGAAGTCCGGGAGCTCGACGACGCCGAGACAGGGGGAGAGCGTGGTGAAGGGGTAGTCGGCGACCTTGGGCCTGGCACCGCTGATCCGCGAGAGGAGCGTCGACTTGCCGGCGTTCGGCTCGCCTACCAGGCCGACATCGGCGAGCAGCTTCAGCTCGAGGCGCAGCGTGCGCCGCTCCCCCTCTCCACCCGGCTCCCAGCGACGCGGCGCCTGGTGCGTGGCCGAGGCGAAGCTGGCGTTCCCCCTACCGCCGCGCCCCCCGCGGGCGACGGGGAGCCGGTCGCCGACCGCGACCACCTCTCCCAGCACCTCGCCGTCTGCGTCGTCGATGACCACGGTCCCCGGAGGCACCCTGAGCTCGCGATCCCCACCGCTGCGGCCAGAGCGGTTTCCGCCCTCGCCGTGACGCCCGCGCTCGGCCCGCCGCTCTCCCCCGTAGCGGTAGTCGCTGAGCGTCGTCAGGTCGGTGTCGGCCACCAGGATCACATCGCCGCCGCTACCGCCGTCGCCGCCGGACGGACCACCGCGCGGCACGCCCTTCTCGCGCCGAAAGGCGGTCGCGCCCGATCCTCCCCTGCCCCCCTCGACCACAACCGACACCGAATCGACGAAGGCGGGCCCCCGCGTCACGCGACCTCCTCGACGACCACCCTTCCGACGACCTCCGAGCGGGTGTTCCGGAGCGTCGGGCCCAGATCCTCGCGAAATGCGCGCTGGGCGGCTGCCGAGACAAGTCCGGCGCTGCCCAGCACCCGGAGCAGCGCCGGATCGGCGGCCCTCACCGAACCATCCTCCACCTTGAGCGCCACGCCCACCCCCCGCGACACCTCGCCCGCCAGGTACACCGCCTCGGCCCCCTCCTTGACGAAGAGCCGCCGCCCCTCTGCCTCCATGAGCCGGGTGCAGATCCTCCCGGCGCCTCCCACCATGTAGGGGTGGGCCACCATGGCGCCAACTACGCGGGCGGGCGCATCCGCTCCGCCGCCACCTGCGGCCAGCCGCGCCGCCGCCACCGCCAGATCCCGCAGCGGGACCGCGAAGGTCGGCGCACCGCACCCGTCTATCGCCCACTCGAGCTCGCCGAAACGCCTCCCCACCCAGCCGGCCAGCTCGCGCCCGATCCGCTCCTGCACCGGGTGGCCCAGCTTCTCGTACCCCGCCAGGGGCCACCCGTGGAAGGCCGCCAGAGCCAGCATCCCGGCGTGTTTCCCCGAGCAGTTGCTCATGACCGGGGTCGGCCTGCGGCCAGCGGCGACCAGCTCGTCGCGCCGGGCTTCGAGGAGCGATGGGTGGCCTCCGCAGGCGAGCCGCTCCTCGGCCACGCCGACCTTGGCCAGGATCGAGCGGGCGGCCTCGATGTGCACCTCCTCGGAGTTGTGCGACCCGCAGCATAGCGCGATCTCCTCGTCGGTCAGCCCGAAGTGGTCCGCAGCCCCGTCGGCAACCAGGGGCAGCGTCTGAAAGGGCTTGGCGGACGACCTGGCGACGCACGCAAGCGACTCGTCGCCCCAGACCCTCCGGACCTTCCCCGTCCCGTCCGCCACGACGGCGTGGACCCGGTGCCGCGACTCGACGAGCTCGCGGCGAAGCCACCTGACCTCCAGCGGAGCTCGCGGCGTCGCTCTCCCCTTCACGGCGCCGTCCGCCCCGAGATGGCGCAGGTGACGCCGGTCATCTCCCGCGCGTACAAGGTTGCGATCTGCCCCGGGGCGTCTCCATGGCCCATTGGGACGCCGAGCGGTCCAGCGGGGATGCAGCGCCGCTCCTGCCGTGGGAGGCTTGTCCACGGGCTGCTACCCGGACGCAGCTACCGCAGCTACCGCCCTGGGGAATCGTCGCCCCCGGAGTGCGCCACCGGGCCCCGCGCCCGCCTCTCGGCATCCTCGGCGAGGCGGAAGAGGTCGGCCTGGCTGCGCGCCTCCAGGAGCAGCTCCACGGCCCGCTCGAGCTGGTTGTCGTGGGGGATCAGACGCTCGAAGCGGACGCGCTCGCCCCATCTCTGCCGAGCGACCTCGCCCCCCAGCTCGTAGACGACCGATGTGCGCGCCGTCGCCACCTCGGCCAGCGTGACCTCGGCGCCACGCCCGACCAGGAGCGAGTGGAAATCGGCGAGGTCGGCGTCGGTTATCTCGAAGCCAGGCCTCAGCTCCGGGTGTTCGCGCAGGTACCCGGCCGCCCACTCCTGCACCGCATGCATGTAGTCGCTTCCGAGGCCGAGGAGCTGCCGCATCGCATGCACCTCGGCCGTCGCAAGGGTGTCGGGCGGCACCCAGAGGTCGGGGACGATCCCGCCCCCGCCCAGGAGCTCGCGCCCTCCTACCGAGCTGTGCCGCGGCCGCTCTGGATCGGCGGAGGGCCGCACCGCCCCTTCGACCATCGAGGGCGCCTCCCCCTCGCCATCGTCGATCTCCTCCGGGGGAGGGCGCTGAATGGACCTGCCGGAGGGAGTGTACCAGCGGGCAGTCGTCAGCTTCAGCATTCGTCCGCCCGCAATCGGGAAGAGGGACTGAACGGAGCCCTTCCCGTAGCTCGGCGTCCCGAGTACGAGAGCCCTGTCGTTGTCCTGGAGGGCACCCGCCACAATCTCTGCCGCCGAGGCGCTCGCGACGTCCAGGAGCACGACGATCGGCAGCACCGGGCGATCCTGTGCGGCTTCGTCGAGGTACCGCTCCGGGTCCTCGTCGCGGCTCCGCACCTCGACTATCCCGGCACCCGCATCGAGGAAGAGGTCCGATAGCGCCACCCCCTCCGTGAGGAGCCCCCCTCGGTTGCGCCGGAGATCGATCACGAGTGACTGCATCCCGACGGCCTCGAGCGAGTCAAGTCTTGAGCGCACCTCCTCGGTGGTCGTGCCGTTGAAGCTCCTTACGGGCAGGTACCCGACCTCGCCCTCGAGAAGCACAGCGAATGGCACCGCCTTCAGCCGGATCAGAGCGCGGGTGAGCTCGAATACGATCGGCTGCTCGATTCCGGTCCGCCGCACCACCATCTCCACCTCGGTCCCTGGCTTGCCTCTGAGCAAATCGGCGACCTGATCCGTGCTCCAGCCCTCCACCGACTCGCCATCCACCTCGACGATCCGGTCGCCTGCACGCACCCCGGCCCTCGATCCGGGAGTTCCCGAGATCGGAGCCACCACGGTGGCGTAGCCGTCCCGACCCGAGATCTCGAGTCCCACTCCTCCGTACTCGCCCTCGGTGCGGATGCGCATGTCCTCCCAATCGGGGGCCTGCAGGAGAGCCGAGTTGGGGTCGCCCAGCTCCTCCACCACCCTGTCGAGCGCGGCGTCGTACCCGGCGCTGTAGAGCTTGTCCGGGTCGACTTCGTCCACGAAGTGCCTCTCGATGCGCGACACCACCTCGTCGAGGACCTTCGCCCTGGTGTAGAGGTTGGAGCCGATCCCCACGTCGCCCTGCAGGAACCACCCGCCGCAGACAACCGCCAGCGCGACGATCAGAGCCGGTGCCACGAGTCGCCTACGCTTTGCCATTGGACACCCCTAACGCACCGGTGAAACGCGCCCCGAATCAGAGTCACGAGGATAGGCAAGCCCCGTCGGGAAGGCGGCGCACACCTCGCGCCACACCCTCTCGGCGACCAGATCGACGCTTCCGTCGGCCGGGAGCAGCACCGCCTCCGCCCGCGACTTCGCTAGCTCAAGATACCCTAGTCGCACCCTCTCGAGAAAGCCGTCCGTCTCCGACTCGAATCGGTCGAGGTGCTTCCGTCCACGTCGATGCCGCGCGATCCCCTCCCCCGCCGGAAGGTCGAGGACGATGCAGATGTCGGGACCCAGCCCACCGGTGGCGCTCCGATCGAGCAGCTCCACCTCCTCGAGCGGCAGCCCCCTGCCGTACCCCTGATACGCCAGGGAGCTGAGCGACGAGCGGTCGGAGAGAACCCACCTGCCCTCCGCCAGCGCCGGCGCCACGACCTCGCCGATCAGCGCCGCCCGCGCCGCGAGGATGAGCATGAGCTCGGCCCTGGGCGCGATGCTTCCGGTCTGGCTTCGGGCCAGAATCCGCCGAACCTCCTCGCCGATCGGCGTCCCCCCCGGCTCGCGAACCGTGCACACCTCGAACCCGCAGGCCTCGACGCGCCTCGAGAGGAGGCCCAGCTGGGTGGTCTTCCCCACACCCTCTCCCCCCTCGACGGCGATCAGCCGGCCACGCCGCCGCGGATCGGCAGCTGCGGCCGCCCCCTCCCGCCCCGCCTGCGGGGAGGTCAGTAGTACTCCCTGCCCAGGTGCGTGATCTGCTCCTCGCCGGCGAGCCAGCGGAGGGTGTTCTTCAGCTTCTTGTGCTGTATGAAGAGGTCGTGCTCGGGGTAGAGCCCCTCGGGGGTGTGCGGACTCTTGAAGTAGAAGGAGAGCCACTCCTGGATCCCGCTCAGCCCCGCCCGGGAGGCCAGATCCAGGAAGAGCGCCAGATCGAGGACGATCGGCGCCGCCAGGATCGAGTCGCGGCAGAGGAAGTCCACCTTGATCTGCATCGGGTAGCCCAGCCACCCGAAGATGTCGAGGTTGTCCCACCCCTCCTTGTCGTCGCCCCGGGGGGGGTAGTAGTTGATGCGGACCTTGTGGTAGAGATCGCCGTAGAGATCGGGGTACATGCTCGGCTGGAGGATGTAGTCGAGGACGCCCAGCTTCGACTCCTCCTTCGTCCGGAAGGAATCGGGATCGTCGAGCACCTCGCCGTCGCGATTCCCGAGAATGTTGGTGCTGAACCAGCCCCGGACGCCCAGCATGCGCGCCTTGAGCCCCGGCGCCAGGATCGTCTTCATCAGCGTCTGGCCGGTCTTGAAGTCCTTCCCCGCGATCGGGACGAACCGCTTGCGGGCGAGCTCCTCCAGTGCGGGGACGTCGGCGGAGAGGTTGGGGGCGCCGTTGGCGTACGGCACGCCCTCCCTGATCGCGGCCCAGGCGTAGACCATCGACGGAGCGATGGCGGGGTCGCCGTCGCGCATCCCCTGCTCGAAGGCCTCGACGGTGGCGTGAACCGGTCCGGGGCGCTCGAAGACCTCGGTCGAGCCGCACCAGATCATCACGGCGCGCGTGCAGCCGTGCTCCCGCCTGAATGCCCGGATGTCCTCGCGGAGCGCCATCCCCATCTCCATCCAGTCGCTCCCCTGCTTCGTGTTCGGACCGTCGATCCTCTTGACGTAGGCTGTGTCGAAGACAGCGGGCATCGGCCTGATCGATGCGAGGAAGTCGCGGATGGGGTCGAGGTGGCTGCCGCGGTCGAGGACGCCCGCCTTGGCCGCGCTCTCGTACGCGTCGTCCGGGATTGGATCCCAGGCGCCGAAGACGAGCTGGTCGAGCGGAGCGAGGCCCACGAGCTCGCGGATGAGGGGCGTCCGGTCCTGGGTGCGCCGACCGAGCCGGATCGTGTTCATCTGGGTGAGGCTGCCGAAGGGCTCGGCGATCCCGCGCCGCACCGCCTCGACGCCGGCGATTACGGTGGTGGCGACGGCGCCTAGACCTGGGAGCAGAACGCCCAGGCGGCCGTCGGCCTGTTCGATGGTAGGGGTAGGGTGCACGAAGTGTCTCCTTGCGACTTGCGGTGGCAGCTGGATCGGCGGGACCTGGGCGCCCCGCCGGCGACGGCGCCTCTACGCGCTAGCCCGAGGGTATGTTGCAGCCCCACCGCGCAAAAACATAGCGCCCCCTCCCGGTCAGGTCGCTCCGGGCGACTGGGGCGCCGAGGGCGGGGATTCTGCGGAGAAGCGCAACCACAGCCTCCACCTGTCCGCTTCCCACCTCCAGGCCGAACCATCCGCCAGGGCGCAGTACTCCCCCCACGCCCGCCGCCATCGACCGGACCAGATCCAGTCCGTCCCCACCGCCGTGCATCGCCACCCTCGGCTCCCACTCGCGCACCTCGGGCTGGGCGGTCAGCCACTCGGCGCGAGTCAGGTAGGGCGGGTTCGAGATGACCAGATCGAATTTCCTCTGGCCGACCGGCGCGAGCGAGTCGCCCGCCAGGAATTCGATCCCGCGAGCACCCGCGCGGCGGGCGTTGCCGAGAGCCACGGCAAGGGCCTGGGGCGAGACGTCGGTCGCGGTCACCGACCTGGCGATTCCCTCCGTGGCCAGCGAGATGGCGATCGCGCCGGATCCGGTGCCGACTTCCAGCGCCGACTCGAAGGGTGCCTCATCGAAGGGTGCCGACTCGCCCTCTGGCAGTCCGTGGATAATCTCGCCCGAGCACCGAGAGGGTCGCTGCGCTGGGCTGGCAAGGCGCTGCGCAGCGCGAATAGCAGCGCTATTCGTGCAAGAAGCAACGCAGAGCGAAGCGCTCCAGCGCGGATGCAGCGCGCCTCGAATGCCGGGGGAGGCTTGTCCACGGGCTGCTAACTCGTCGCGGCGTACCAGCTCCATCAGGACATCGAGGAGATACTCCGTCTCCGGGCGGGGGATGGCGACCCGTGGGTCCACACGGAGATCGAGGTTGCGAAAGGGTGCCGACCCCAGGATGTACTGCAGCGGCTCGCGTGTGTCCCTCCGCCTCAGCAGCTCCTGGTAGCGCTCCGTCTCGCCGGGGCCGAGGGGCCGGTCGAGGTCGAGGTAGAGGTGCAGGCGAGGCACCCCCAGGAGGTGGGCCAAGAGGTGCTCGGCCTCCAGGCGGGCGTCCTCGACGCCCCGGCCCGCGAGGTAGGCGGCCCCGTCGGCGAGCATCCTCTCGATGACCGCCGCCCTTCGCCTGGGCACAGCGGCCGCGCCGACCGTCATCGGTCGTCCAGCTCCTCGCCAAGCCGCTCCTCCATCCGTGCGACGCGGAGCGCGGAGATGATCTCCTCCATGTCGCCGTCCAGAATCTCGGCGAGCCGGTAGAGACTCAGGCGCACCCGGTGGTCCGTGACCCGGTTCTGGGGGAAGTTGTAGGTGCGGATCTTGGCGGAGCGGTCGCCGCTCCCGATCTGCGACCTGCGCACCGCGGCGCGTTCGGCCTCGCGCTCGGCGACCAGGCCGTCGAGGAGGCGGGAGCGCAGGACCTTCATCGCGCGCGCCTTGTTCTTGTGCTGGGACTTCTCGTCCTGACAGGTGACGACGACCTCGGTAGGCAGATGCGTGATGCGCACCGCCGAGTCGGTCGTGTTGACCGACTGTCCCCCGGGCCCGGAGGACCGGAAGACGTCGACGCGCAGGTCGGCCGGGTCGATCTCGATGTCCACCTCCTCGGCCTCCGGGAGGACCGCCACCGAGGCGGCGGAGGTGTGCACGCGCCCCTGGCTCTCGGTCTCGGGGACCCGCTGCACGCGGTGCACCCCGGACTCGTAGCGCAGGCGACCGTAGGCGCCCTTTCCGCGCACCGTGAAGATCGCCTCCCTGATCGCCCCGGGTATGCCCTCCGAGACGCTGACCAGCTCTACCCGCCACCCGCTCCGTTCGGCGAGACGGCGGTACATCCGCATCAGATCGGCGGCGAAGAGCCCGGCTTCGTCGCCGCCGGTGCCGGCGCGGATCTCGACCACGGCGGGGCGGTCCTCCATGGGGTCGGGGGGGATGAGGGCCGCCCCGAGCCTGGCGGAGGCAGTCTTCAGAGCTTCGCCAAGGGACGCGATCTCCTCTTCGGCGAGGGCGGCCATCTCGGGGTCGGGAGACTCGTCGAGGATCTCCTGGGCCTCGGCCACCTCCCGCTCGAGCGACTCGACGTCGCGGCCAGAGGAGATGATCTCGGCGAGGCCGGCGCGCTCCACGCCGAGCTCGCGGAGGCGTGGGGGCGTGCGCGCAACCTCCGGGTCGGCTAGCTCCAGCTCCAGCGTCGCGAGTCGTTCCCTTGCTGCGGCTACGCGGCGGGCCATGCGGGGATCGATGGTTGCCTCCCGGAGGAGAGTGGGGTGACTGCCTGTCCAGCCACAGCTTGTGGGCGGGAGGGTAAGCTAAGGGCGGGTGCGCCCGGATGGCAGCGCCGGGGTGGCGGGGGCTGCCATAGTGGGCCGTCTTCGACCGAAGCCCCGAGAAGCTTCCGTCAGCCGAAGTCCCACGGGTTTGCGACCACGAGGTCGAGCCCGCGGAAGTCCGTCACGTTGCGCGTCGCCACCGCCAGGCCGCGCGCCTTGGCCGTCCCCGCGATGAGCGCATCACCCAGGTCGAGCGTGCGCCCGCCCCGACGAGCGTCGACTCGAAACCGCGCGGCCCATGTCGCGGCCTCCGTGTCCACCGCTATGACTCGATCCTCGTAACGGCGAAGGAGCTCAGACAGGATTCCCCGCAGCGTGTCCCGCCGCCCCCCCGAGGGCAGAAGGAGCATTCCGAATTCCAGCTCGTGCAGCACGAGCGTCGACAACCAGAGATCCTCTTGCGCGGCGAGGAAGGCGATCACCGGCGGGGCGGGCTTCGGCCTAGTCAGTTCCGAGATCACGTTGGTGTCAGGCAGAACCCCGGTCATTTGTCCTCGCCCGATGCGAATGGGATCTCTCGCCGGGATTGTCGCGTCCGCGGAATGGCCAGATCCGCGCCGCGAGGCACGTTGTCGACAAGCCATCGGCCGAGGGGCTCGCGGCCGGGCGCATGCTCGCGCCACAGTCGCTCGGACACAACGATGAACGTCCTGCGAACGCCGATACGCTGCGGTCCCTGCTCATGCGCGAGCCGCAGAATCTCCGACAGGCGGGCCTTCGCCTCGGCCACCCTCCATGTGCGCGCGGGTGCGGCGGCATCCATCATGAGCCTCCTGTGAGCTGGTGTTTCGGTCGACTCAAATGGTCCAGTAAGAACTAGTCCAATATGGATCTATTGCGGCAGATCCGCAACGGTTCGCCTCCGGCGGGGGCCTTCAAAGGGGGCGTCCTACCGCCCCGGCCCCAGCAGCACCGCGTTCATGAAGAGGAGCTGGGTCGCCTCGGCGTAGGCGCGGTAGTTCGGGTCCTCCGCGAAAGCCACGAGCTGACCCCGTCCCACGGGCTGATGGATCAGGAATGCCTTGTTGGCGAGCTGCGGCCTCGACTCCTCCCACACGATCCCGCCCAGCACCAGGCTGTCCAGGTCGGCGTAGCGGCCCACGTTGGCGCCGTCGTCCAGCGTGATCGGGCTGAACACCCGCGAGCCTTCGACCAGGACGCCGATCTCGCCGTCCGTACCGGCCGCCAGCCAGTGCTCGGTGTCGAGGACGGTGCGGAGGATCGCGCCGGGAACGCCTTCGGGCGACTCGTCCTCGGGGGAGATCGCGTCAAGGTACTCGATGGGCTGGTCGGGGGTGCCGGAGTCGGGGGGATCGTCGCCTTCGGCCCTGCCTCCCCGGCGCTCCGTCGTGGTGGCCAGCAGCCCGGCCCGGGACGCCCAGCCTGAGGACTCGGCCATGGTGACCATGGTGCCGCCATCCCGCATCCATGCCTTGAGCCGGTCCGCCAAGCCCTCGCCCGCGGCGCCGTCGTAGTTGCCGGACGGAAAGACGATCACGTCGAAGTCGGCCAGCCGCGCGCGTCCCAGGCTGGATGCTCTCACCAGGGTGGTGCGTTGGCCGTAGCGCCGCTCGAGCACGTAGCGCGCCCACCCCACGGAGTAGCTCTGGCCGGGCGAGTCGTACACCAGCATCACGCGCGGCTCGGTGAGCGCGCGCACCCGATTGCTTCCCAGCGACATCCCCTCGCGCACGTACGCGCCGTCGATCGGCACGACCTCGGCGCGGTGGCGCTCCGCGATCCTGGCCAATGTGCGGCGCAGCTCCGGTCCGTTCTCGGCCACGCGCACGATCGCGGTGCCGACCCCGTGCCGACGTCCGTCCAGCGTGAACTCGGCGCCCGCCGCGCGCACCCGCACCCCCTCGCGCAGCGCCTCGGCCACCGCCGCGGCCCCGTTCGTCCCCCACGGGATCAGGTAGCCCACCACCGCCTCGAGCACCTCGGCAACGGGCTCCGCACCGCCGCCCTCCTCCCCGTCCGCCTCCGTCTCGGTTGCCCGGGGCCCGGATCCCCACCCCGCCACGGGCTCGCCCCTCGCCCCCGTCGCGGATGTCTCGATCGCCTCCACGTCCCAAAGCAGCGACTGGCTCCACGCGGTCAGGTCGTAGATCTCGTCGGACTGGCGGTTCGCGCGGCGCTCGATCTGCCGCTGCACGAAGTCCTCGGGCATCGCCACGTGCGGGTCCAGCAGGTTGTGGATCAGGCCGTGCAGCGGCTGGTCCAGCGGCACGATGAAGCTCGCCCCGGCAGCGAGCGTGCGGCCGTCGACGGCGACCGGCCCGGAGGCGCGATGCACCTCGACCCCGTTCTCCACCAGCATCGTCGCCAGACGCTCCGCCATGCCGGGATCGTGCGCGGAGTGAAGCACGACCTCCGCCGGGCCGCTCCGCCCCGCCTCCACGCCGTCGCGCCGGAAGGCGTGGTAGTCGCGCAGGATGCGTTCCCGGTTCCGGGCTGCCGTGAGCGCCGTCTCGATCGCGGCGGTGAAGTGGTGGAGCACCCCGTCGGCGTAGGTGAGGAGGTCGCCGTCGTCGCGCCTCAGCCGGAGCCCCCGGGCGCTGGCCTGCTCGAAGGTCATCCCGAGCGCGCCCTGCCCCATGGGCCACATGTCCACGTAGCCGGGGTAGAACAGGTCGAAGATCTCGCGATTGAAGTAGGCGATGCCGCGCTCGTCGAAGCTGGCTGCGATGGCCGACCCGATCACGTCCATCAGCTCGATCTGCCGCTCGCCGTACCACGGGTTGGCTGGCGGGGCGGTGGGCGGAAAGAAGTAGGTGGAGTTGCCGCCCATCTCGTGAAGGTCCGCAACCACCTGCGGCCGGTACTCGAGGAGCAGGTCGACCTTGCCCCTGGTCTCCGGCTGGCTCTGGACGAACATGTCGCGGTTGAGGTCGAACAGGTAGTGGTTCGTGCGTCCGCCGGGCCACGGCTCGTCGTGCTCGGCGGAGACCGCGGTCTCGTCCGGCCATCTTGCCTGCGCGATCCGGTTCTGATGGACAAAGCGATTTCGCCCGTCGGGGTTCTGGAGCGGGTCGATCAGGACCAGCGATTCGGAGAGGATCAGCTCGACATCGGGATCCCCGGTCGCCGCCAGCAGGTGGTACGCCTCGGCCATGGCCGCGCCGCTCCCGCTGATCTCGTTGCCGTGGATCGAATGCATGAGCGCGGTCACGACCGGCAGCTCGGCGATCAGGGCCTCGGCCTCGTCGCCGGGGAGGACGCGCGGATCGCTCAGGCGGGCCAGCCCGGCCTTGACCTCGTCCAGGCGCGCCATGCGCTCCGCCGATCCGATCACCAGGGCGACCAGGGGGCGGCCCTCCCAGCTCGTGGCGTAGCGCACCAGGTGCGTGCGCCCGGGAGCCGCCTCGGCCAGCGCTTCGATGTAGCGGATCACATCGGCGGGCGGCGTGACCACCTCGCCGAAGTCGTGGCCCACCACCTGCTCCAACGTCGGGATATCGGGATCGTAGCGGGTGCCGGGGGCCAGTTCGGGGGTCTGGACGGGCGCGTGGAGTGCCGCGGCGAGGGCGAAGGCGGTGATCAAGGCGGAATCTCCTCTGGGGTGGCCAGCATGGGGGCGTCCGGGGCGGGTGGCCGGACGGACGCGGGGTACTCAATAGTGGGTGGATGGGGACGGGGGACAAGCGGAGGGGGGGCGGGGGGCGATGGGCTGCTACCGATGCTCATCCGAAGGGGGCCGGAATCAGGATGGGCGCGCTCGGACGGCGGCGATCGTCTGCTCCAGGCGGCGGTGTCGGCCCGCCTCCAGCTACGACCTAAAGTCAGCCACAGCCGGAGTTGCCACCGTCTCGTCATCGAAGCTCACCCAATCTGCGTCGAACCTCTGATAGCGCGAGATGTCGTCAAGGGTGATCAGGTCCGTCGTGACGACTTCGACCGATTCGCACTCGATGGCCGGCCTCAGTCCGCCCCAGAATCCGGCGAAAGCCTGCTCAGTCGTGTCTCTCTTCTTCGGCCAGTCCACAAGGCTCCCGACCTCCGATGGCGCCGCCAGGAGCAGATGGCACCTGTACGGCGTGTCGCCGCCCAGCTCTCGAAGGGTGTGCAACCGCAGGTAGACTCCCTGAATCCATGGGCTGTGCCTCTTCAACAGCCTCCGCCATGCCTTGGATTTCCCGCTCCACCGACGATCAAACTCGGTGGGAAACGCCGATCGTATGTACCGCTTCGCGAGCCATTCGGCCACCAGCCGACCCTCTCCTGGCGGCAGGCGGTCCGCCGGGGCCTCCTCCATCAAGAGCTCGCGCGGGATTCCCCAGCGGTCGTGAACAGCAAGGTCGAGCGCCACATCGTCTCCCTGCACCATCTCTAGTCCCGTGGCCACTCCATGAGCGCCACATTCGTTGCGAGATTGTCCTTCCGCCGCTCCGCGTCCGGTTCCTCGAAACCGGCTGCCCGTAGCCGGGCTTCACGCTCTTCGCTTCGGGAGCGAATGGAATCGCCCAACGCCTTCGCCCTTCGAATCGCGCTCCGCAGGCTGGCTTGGTCGATGTCCTCCTCGACCAGGAAATCGAGAAGAGCGCGGCCACCGGACTGCGGCGGAGACCTGACGAATCGCGGGAAGAGCGGGTTGGCCGAAGAAACCCGTGATTCCCGGAGGAGCCGCAGCAGCGCCCCGATCCTTGAGACGTTGTGGTCGTTCGGCTCGCCGCCGTCAAGCCAGTCGTAGAGCGTGGGACGGGAGACCCGCAGCACCCGAGCGAGTTCGGACTTGTTGACCGAGAGCGCCGTCCGCAATTCCCGGACCTGGTCGGCGATCGGCAGCGCCGAGGGGTGATGGGAGCGGACTGCGGACCGGCCCGTGGCACGGCGTTCGATCCGCGGGCTGGACGTGATTCTCTGGAAGACCAGGAACGCCACCTGCGGGTTCCAGGTGTCGGGCGTCTCGGGGATGTACCCACCCGAGGCGTCCCAGTACCAGACCATGGACCCCTGGGTCCCGCTCCCGCGCAGTGCGTCACCATGCCCGCCGCGAGCCGCCGGGGCGGTCGTCCGGGCGTCGTCGATTCCCACGAGACCCGTGGTCATTTCCATTCCTCAACCGCCTCCTTGGTGACCACATGGTCGTGGAACGTCTCGACGATGTGATCGTGCAACTCGTAGCTCCTGGCCACAACCCACTCCGAATCAGGATCGAATGTCCCCTCGACGTAGTGGTCCATGTCGATCATGGTGACGAGCTCGCCCGGCCCCGCCCTGGGCGCGTACTTCGGCGCAGCGGCCACGAGATCGGGAGGGAGCGAATGGCCCTGGTCGTTCTGAACGACGCGTACGATCATGGTCCCGCGGTGATCGCCCACCATCGTCCGGCCTCGGCTCTCGACGTGCAGGAGGTGCGGTCCAGGTTGAAAGACCTCGTCCGGTACTCCGTGGAGACCCCGCCGCAGGTAGAATCGAAAGCCCTTGCCGGCACGTGGGCGCACCATGTCGACGTACCGCAAGCCGATCCTGTGCACCACACCGAATCCGTCGTGCTCGGACCCGGCCAGCACCGTGTCGAGGGCCAGTCGCAGCCGCTCGGCAAATTGCTCGAACCGGGTGTACGCCGTCGTCTGCAGGATCACGTTGTCCTCCGTCACCAGGATGCTCCACGTCTCTTCCCGGTTGCGGTACTCCCAGCGCTGCTTCTCGACCGTCTGGACAGGCGCGGCGACTCCGGGTCCGAAGGTGACCTGGTGGACCTTTTCGGCCCGCTCGATCGGGAAGCCGGTCCGCCGGAACGCGTCCTGAATCGCGGGAATGTAGCGCTCCATCTGGCGGACCGGGCTGAATCGGATCTGGCAGAGGACCAGCACCAACGGCTGCGCGGAGAGGGGCTCGTATCGGCACCTTCGCTGCACTTTCGCTCCTTGGGTTTACAGGTCACTTTACAATAGGGATACACAGGGAAGCTACGGCGGTTGCCTCGGTGCGCAAGATGGGTGGTCGGGGGCAGCAGAGGACCAGACGCGTGGGTCTGCCGTCAGCGCCTGCTCACCACGACCGCCGGGATTCCGAGAATCCGATATCGCCTGCTCATCCGAAGAAGCGCCCGCGCGACCGACACCGCGGATGGCGACCTCGTCCGACCCCGATCCCCCCAGCGACACCCGGGGGGGCGCACGGTGGCCCACAGGTGTTCCGTACGTACCGGCCAACTTGGTCACTGACCATGTTGACTGACCATGTGTCCGTGGGGTGACTGACCATGCTCGCTCCTGCGCCGGGGATTGCGGCGGATGTGGAAGGAACGCTGTCTATAGTTGAGACCAGCCGCCGCCCTCGGGTAGGTTATCCCGTCGGAGAACCTCCCTCATAGGGGAATACGTGAACACCAACCTGCCGGACGTGACCGGGGATCCGCTTCCCGGACGGCCCGCGTCCCCGACACCGAACACGCGACCGTGCCGCTGACCCCCGAGCAGCGCGCCCGCGAGAAGATCGACGAACAGCTCGAGGCCTGCGGCTGGGTCGTTCAGGACTTCGCCTCCATGAACATCCATGCGGGGCTCGGGGTGGCCGTGCGGGAATTCCCGCTGAAGTGGAAGGAAGGCACGGAGACCAAGTCCGGGTCCGCCGACTACCTGCTCTATGCCGACGGATCGGCCATCGGAATCATCGAGGCGAAGCCTGCGGGGCATACCCTGGAAGGGGTCGTCATCCAGTCGAAGCGCTACACCGAGGGACTCCCCGAGTGGGTGCCCGCGCGCTACCGCCCCCTTCCCTTCGCCTACGAGTCCACTGGCGAGATCACGCAGTTCACCAACGGCCTCGACCCGGACCCGCGCAGCCGGGAGATCTTCACCTTCCACCGGCCCGAGGAGCTGCTGCGGCAGCAGGAGCTGGGGTCCGGCCAACTGCGCCAGTTGCTCCGGAAGATGCCCGGACTCCCGCAAGGGAAGCTCTGGCCCGTCCAGCACGAGGCCATCCAGAACCTCGAGCGATCGCTCGCCCACGGCCGCCCCCGTGCGCTTGTCCAGATGGCCACCGGCAGCGGCAAGACCTTCATGGCGGTGTCCGCCTGCCACCGGCTCATCAGGCACGCCGGGGCCAGGCGCATCCTCTTCCTGGTCGACCGCAACAACCTCGGACGCCAGACGCTGAACGAGTTCCAGCAGTTCCGGGACCCCGCGTCCCCCTACACCTTCGCCGACGAGTTCCCGGTCCAGCGCCTGCGCGGCAACGCAATCGAACCGGCCAGCAAGGTGGTCATCACGACCATTCAGCGGCTCTACTCGATGCTGAAGGGCGATCCCGAGTACGACCCCACCAACGAGGACGAGTCGCTCTTCGAGTCGGGACGTCCGCCCGGCAGCGAGCCCGTCCCGGTGGAATACACTCCCGACATCCCGGTGGAGACGTTCGACTTCATCGTGATCGACGAGTGCCACCGCTCCATCTACAACGTCTGGCGGCAGGTGATCGAGTACTTCGACGCCTTCCTGATCGGGCTGACCGCGACTCCAAGTCCCCACACCATCGGCTTCTTCAACAACAACGTCGTGCAGGACTACTCGCACACGAGGGCCGTGGCGGACGGGGTCAACGTCGGCTACGACATCTATCGCATCAGGACGAAGATCTCGGAGGAGGGCGGAAGCGTGCAGGCGGGACGCTACGTGCCGAGGCGCGACCGGCGCACCCGCAAGAAGACGCTGGCCGAGCTGGAGGACGACCTCACCTATTCCGCGACCCGGCTCGACCGCGACGTGGTCGCCCCGGACCAGATCCGGCTCGTCGTGCGCACCTTCCGGGACCGCCTCTTCACGGAGATCTTCCCTGGCCGCACCAAGGTCCCCAAGACGCTCGTCTTCGCCAAGACGGACAGCCACGCCGACGACATCGTGAAGATCATCAAGGAGGAGTTCGGCAAGGGCAACGAATTCTGCCAGAAGATCACATCGCAGACGACCGGCGCCTCGCCCGAGGATCTGCTGAGCAGCTTCCGCAACTCGTACAATCCGCGCATCGCCGTCACCGTCGATATGATCGCGACCGGCACCGACGTGAAGCCGCTCGAATGCCTTCTGTTCATGCGCAACGTCAACTCGGCGGGCTACTTCGAGCAGATGAAGGGGCGCGGCGTGCGGGTCATCGGCCGCGACGACCTGAAGAGCGTCACTCCGGACGCGGAGGACAAGACGCACTTCGTGATCGTCGATGCCGTCGGGGTGTGCGAGCGCGACAAGACGGTGTCGCCACCGCTGGAGCGCAAGCCGTCGGTCAGCACGAAGAAGCTGCTTCAGATGGCGGCGATGGGGATGGTGCACGCGGACCTGGTGTCGAGTCTGGCCTCGCGGCTGGCGCGGCTCGGACGGCAGGTGGACGAGACGCAGGCGGCACGGATCGCGAAGGAGGCGGGCGGAGAGAGTCTGGCGGGGCTTACCGGCCGGCTCCTGGAGAGCATCGACCCCCAGCTGACGCACGAGGCGGCGGTGGAGAAGCACGGGCTGAATGATGACGAGGATCCGACACCGGAGCAGCTGGACGAGGTCGAACGCGAGCGCATGACGCAGGCGCTCAGGCCGTTCACCCGACCGGACCTCAGGCGGGTGATCGTGGAGGTCGCGCAGAGCGTCTATCAGATCATCGACGAGGCCGCCCTGGACGTGCTGCTCGACTTCGGGCACAGCGAGGCGGCGGTGGAGAGTGCGCGGTCCAAGCTGGACGACTTCCAGAGATTCCTCCAAGACAACCGCGACCGCATCGAGGCGCTCCAGATCCTCTACAGCCGACCCTATCGCGCGGGGCTCCGATACCGTCACGTCAGGGAGCTTCGCGACGCGCTGCGCAGTCCGCCCGTGGCTCTGCACAACCCCGAAAACGGGCTGTGGCGGCTCTACGAGGCGCTGGAGCCGGAGCGTGTGAAGGGCCGTGGCGGGGGGGCGCTGGTCGATCTCGTGGCGATCGTGAGGCACGCGCTCCGACCGGACGAAACGCTGGTTCCGGTGGCCGACCAGGTGGACGCGCGCTACAGGGAGTGGCTGGAAGAGAAGGCGCGCGGGGGGATCGAGTTCACGGCCGAGCAGCGGCGGTGGCTGGATGCGATCAAGGACCACATCGCGTCAAGCCTGGCGATCGAGCGGGAGGACTTCGAGGACGTGCCGTTCAACCAGTGGGGCGGGCTGGGTGGGGTGTACCGGGCGTTCGGAGAGGATCTGGACGCGGTGCTGGCCGAGTTGAATGAGAGGTTGGCGGCGTGAGGGGGCTGCCGGAGGGGTGGGTGGAGGTGGAGTTGGGGAAGGTGTGGCGCGAGTCTCGGGCACGCGTCCAACCCGCCGCAATCACGCCGACGGATTACATCGGGCTTGAGCATGTCGAGAGCGGTACGAATCGGATTGCGGCCAAGGGGTGCTCGGACGACGTGAAGAGCGCGGTTGCGGTCTTCTCCGAAGGCGATGTCCTCTACGGGAGGCTCCGTCCCTATCTCAACAAGGTGATCCGACCCACGTTCGCTGGGGTAGCATCGACCGAATTTCTCGTCTTCGAGGAGTCCCCCGCGCTGGCCAACGCGCTCTTGTTGCACCTGTTGTCGTCGAGTGCCCTCGTCGCCTATGCCAGCGCCAACTCGGCTGGCGTCAACCTTCCTCGCGTTTCCGCCAAGCGACTTGGCAAGTATCGCTTCCCCCTCCCGCCCCTCCCAGACCAGCACCGCATCGTCGCCAAGATCGAGTCGCTGTTCGCGAAACTGGACGATGGCGTCGCCGCGCTGAAGCGTGCCGCGGCCAATCTGGAGCGATACCACGCGTCCGTACTGAAGGCTGCCGTCGAGGGTAGGCTGACCGAACACTGGAGGAGGGAGAATCCGCCCGAGGAAACCGGCGAGGCACTGCTTGAGCGGATTCTGGTCGAACGGCGGAAGCGCTGGGAGGAGGAACAGCTCGCGAAGTTCGAGGCGAAGGGAAGGAAGCCGCCGAAGAACTGGAAGTCCAAGTACAAGGAGCCGGTCGCACCGGACACGGGTGGGCTGCCGGTACTGCCGGAGGGGTGGTGCTGGGCAACGGTTGATCAAGTAACGGCTGGCAATCGGACATCCGCCTACGGGGTTCTGAAACCCGGTTCTGAAGTCCCTGGAGGGATACCGCTGGTGAGGGTTGGGAACATTCAGAACGGGGTGGTTTCCGGATCGCTGAAGCGAATCGCCCCCGAGGTCGCAAGCAGGTATGTTAGGACGCGACTCCTTGGCGGCGAACTTCTGATGACCCTTGTCGGTGCCATCGGCAGAACAGCGGTAGTCCCAAGTAGTCTGTCGGGTGCCAACACGGCTCGCGCCGTGGGCGTGGTGCCGGTCTCGTCTATGCTTGATCCGCGATGGCTAGAATTGTGGTTTCGCAGTCCGGTTCAACGCCTCCAGATGATCGGAAGGGCTCACGAGGTAGCACGAAAAACGCTGAATCTAGAGGACGTGCGAAGTGCAACCGTGGCCCTCCCTCCGAGTTGCGAACAGCGTGCCATCTTGCTTACAGCGGAAGAGACCGAGCGAGGCTTGAAATCCACTGTGGAACACATCGGGAAATCGCGCAACCATGCGGCGACTCTGCGGCAGTCCACCCTACAGCGCGCGTTCGAGGGCCGCTTGGTCCGACAGGATAGCGCCGACGAGCCAGCGTCCGTCCTTCTACAGCGCATCCGAGACGAGCGCGAAGCGGCACGGAAGCAGAGAAAGCGCCGATCTGCGAGGCTGAGACTCCAATCCAAGAGCCGAGTCCCCTGATGCCTACCCACACCCAGCAGATCGTCAACAAGGCGTGGAGCTTCGCGCACTTGCTCCGCGACGATGGCCTCTCCTACATGGCCTACACGGAGCAGATCACCTTCCTGCTTTTCCTCAAGATGGCGCACCAGCGGACCCAGCCACCTTGGAACCGCCCACCCATCGTGCCGTCTGGCTTAGACTGGCCCAGCCTTCTCACCCGTGACGGCGAGGAATTGGAGACCCACTACCGGCACATCCTGACAGAGCTTCCCAGACAGGGAGGGATGTTCGGCGAGATCTTTCAGAAAGCCCTGCAGAAAATCCAGAATCCGGCGACGCTGAAGCGCCTGATCGTCGACCTGATCGATCCCGAGGACTGGATGTCCACGCACGCGGACGTCAAGGGCGACATCTACGAAGGCCTGCTGGCCAAGTCGGCCCAGGAGTCGCCGAAGGGCGCGGATCAGTACTTCACGCCGCGCGAACTGATCAAGGCCATAGTGGACTACGTCCGGCCGGAACCGGACGACACCATGTGCGATCCCGCCCGCGGCACCGGCGGCTTCCTGCTCGCAGCGCACGACTACGTGGTGCGCGAGCACGGCGGCACACTCGATCCCGAGCCCTCACAAGTCCCCCCGCTACGAGTCACCTTCCGTCAACGCCTCGCCGTTCCCCTGGTCGTCATCGTCAACATGAATGAGATCCGCCGCCACCTCAAAACGCTTCGTCCTTCCTTCCGCCGGTATAAACGCGGCCCGGATTTCATCCGGAATGGGGATGTACATGCGATCCCGCAAGACGAGTGTACTGCTTGGCACTCGCCCTCCTCCGGCCTCTACATCGATCATCTCCGGCATGAGCACATCATAGTATAGACCAAACCGCCCTGAATGATGTTCAAATATAAACAACACCTTCTGGCCTCCCCACACAACCGTGGTCCGATGCGCCTGCAAGAAGAATTCACCGCGCTCCCGCCGAATTCCGTCGGCGATCGCCACAAAAAGGTGATAACCCCTTACAGCAACTTCCCCAACACCGATCGTCAGGACTTTCGCTTCACATGGAATCTCTCGCCGCATGACTGGAGGTAGCGGCTCAAGCGTCACCTCTTCTGACAGCAGATGCCAGTCCCGTAGACTTTGCTCATTCTCCAACACATCGGGAACCACCTGGCTTACCGCCGCAGTCGAACTGGGGCCCACGACCTGAATCGATCGCCGCTCCAGCCGACTCGTCTGTCGCGCCGCATCAGCCATCGTCATGCGCCCTTCAATGAACTTCCGCCACACCTTCGTCAGGCTCTCCAAATCGGCCGCTTCATACTCGATCCGTTCCCGTTTCGACCTGATGACACGCAAGAATGCGTCCGCGCCTGCTTTTCTACTACTAGGCACGAGATCCTGTACCTTGGGAAAGATCACGCTTCTGACATAGTCTTTCACCATTGCTCCAAATGCCGCGTAATCCGTCGCATACAGTTCAAGGAGATTCATAACGTGGCTCGCCTCTGGAGCCAAGACTACCTGCACAGGTGCCCTTGTCCTGTCCACGAGTATAGCCAAGCCGTGCGTAATGCCAGCGAAGTCAACTGATACATCCAGGAAATAGTCGGCGGCCAATATATTGACGATTCTAAATGCCAGCGCCGACTCTGAGAAGGACCATAACTCTGCGGGTCTTCTCTCGCCGGTTACCCTCGGCCGGTCGGACACTTCCGTCGCCGAGCAACGCTCGTTCAGATAGCTCAGCTGGCACTGTTGCCGGGGTCGACGAGCTGACACGATGAGGAGGGGCTGTTCCGCTGACGCAATGTCCGAGATTATTCCCGGATCCGAGCCGCGGTAAAATCTGTGTCGTTGGCCACCTTCACAGAGATCGCCGAGTGACACCATCTCGTCGCTCACGTCGGTGACCGTCCTAATCTTGACGTGCCGACACAGTTCCCAGCGTCGATGTCGTACGACCCAGTTCATGAACGCAAGATTGGAATCGGACTCCGGTCGCCCTCCGAGAAATTGGGCCACCCGTCTGTCGATCTGAGTGATGAGCGTCTGCAAGAGTTGGAGACTTCCGGTCTCAAGGGCTTCCCGGCCGGCGGTCGGCTGCAAGACTAGTAGATCCGCCATGCCTCCCCATTGATAATGGGACGACACGACTGCTTTTGCGAGACCAAAACCACTACGCATAGTGTCGATGCCATTCACGCCTTGACGAATGACGACTCGGCCTTTAGGATGGTCAGATCCTTGCTCGATTCCCGACACTTCACACCAGACCTGGCCGGTGGAACTCACTCCAACAGTAAGCCGACCGCCAAACGGGGACTCTAATGGTTCGGGATCCCTCCTAAAGTGCCAGCCCTCAGGGGGTTGTAGTCGCGGTCCTAAGCCCTGTTGGCTCACGACGGTGTCATTCACGATCACCGGAAGGGTCAAGTACCGGACGAATTGTGCAATATACACTGTTGCCTGTTGTACATTGACAGTAGTATCCTCCGCCATACGGGCGGTGACTAGAGTCCCCGGTACTCCCGTCGATGTGACAGGCTCGATGTCGATGCAGTCGTCAGTCGCCGAAAGGTTATCACGTACGGCGCAACATTTCGTGCGCTCTCCGGACTTGGCAGACTCAGTCTCGACCGTTAAGTGGCGGGCGATGCCAAAGTTCGCCATGGCGCCAATCCCGAAGGTTCCCACCACACCGGCCGAGCGCGCAGCCGCTGTGTTTTTTCCGCTGGCACCTGCCCGCCAGTAGTTGTTGCGGAGTTCATCGCGGGTCATCCCGATGCCGTTGTCTTGCACGGAAATCTGGTCTCGACTGATGCGTATGGTAATTCGAGGATCGAAAGTCTGCGGGATGGCTTTCCGCAGCAGCACGGCGTCGAATGCGTTCTGTGCGTTCTCTCTCAGCATTGCCAAAGGTGTTTGGTATATCTGGCTGGCCAATACCTCGACGACACGCTTGACGTCCACATGCAGCGGTATGCGCTCAAGGCTGGTCATGATGTCATCTCTCGCTCTCGGTCGATCCACAGGGTCAACTCATGTACAGACACCGGATCTAGTATCATCTCTTTTCGCGCTCGCTCCACCAATTCGTTAGCGTCAGCCCATCGCCCTAGCTGTGCATACGCTCTGCATGCGAGTGTCACTTCCGCCGGCGCACGTGGATCACTGAATATTTCGATGACAGTGTCCGGGTCGGATGTCTGCTCGAGGGCGGCCCGGAGGACGAGACGTCCATGGGTCGGGAGGGTCTCCCACCGGTCCCGCAATAGCTCGATGACCGACGTGGAATCGCCTGCTTGGAGAAGACGTTCAGCTCGTTCGACCACCGTACGTATCCTTGGATTGAAGTTGGTCGTCTGGCTCTCCGGCGGTCGCCAGCGTAAATCTACATAGCTGGCGGGCCCCTGGCCGGGCATGCGTCCTCGCTGAAAGATGTTTGTCCCTGGCACAGTCGTTTCCCGAAGATGAACACGGGCACCGGAAAGGTGAGGGTTGAGTTGAATGACGTTATACTGGCGCCCTACACCTCTTGGAAGATCTTCCGTACTGGCACACAAAGACCCCGCTGCTATAATGGAAATCGACTCGCTCTCGTTTCCCTCCGACAACGCAAGCGGAGCGGCGCCCGGCATGTGCTGGTGTCCATGCAATCCCAGTCGGTAACCTTGAGGTATCAATTGCAAAATGGCGTTCGGATCGATGTAGTCAGACCGCAGGGGGGAGCCTCCAACGCTATGATGCCATACTGCGATCTTTAGACCATACAGGTCACCGATTGTGCGTAGCTCCATGTTTGCCTCCGCGATAGCCGCCGAAGGGATATCTCCGACCGAGCTAAAGCAGTCGTTGTGACGGGCAGAATTGAAAGCGACGATGGCGACCCGTCCATCGATATCGAAGAGGTTCCAGTACCTTGCCGGATCGACGGCAATCGTAAAGGTGGTACCGTCATAGAAGCGGCGACACATGTCGACGTAGTGTCTCAACTTCGCGGACTCATAGGCACTCTGGTCGACAATGCGGTATAGCTGTCTCTCCGACCATGACCAACGGTACAGGGACTCTGCCCTAGCGAGAAGCGGTTGTGGATCGCGATCCGAGTCGTCAACTTCCATGAAGCGACGAGCGGCGTTCCAATCGATATCATGGTTCCCAGGAGTAAGGATCACACGGGACCGATCGCCGTCAACAAACTGGTCAGCTAGGGCAACGAGGAACGCGTATGCTTCAGCGTACTGCTCAGCGAGTGAAGCGGGGTAGGCGGGGTCATCTAGTGGCACGCCTCGTACCATGTCTCCGCTGACGATGATGGCATCGGGAAGAGGAATCGCCGGACGTTCTGATCGATATGTGTCGCGATCGTTCAAGAGGGAATCGAGGAGTTCCGCGTTCGTGAGGATCTCCTCGCCAGGGGCACGGTGAAGATCGGATAGATGGAGTAGAGTGTACATGCTTGTGGGCAACGGAGCCTGGTCCGTGGATCTCGTGAGGCTGCCCTCACGGCGTACTGCAATAGTAACCGTTCGCGGTCGTGATCGGTAGTCCTCACCGGGCAGCGTAGGAGCGCCCGCACTCGCCGGTCGGTGTCATTGGCGATTCGCGAAGGGTGAACACCAACGCGACCTCTTCGAGTTCCATGGTTGAGGGCTGCCACCCTCCAGCACCGCTTGGGAAGTGCTCGCCGATTACTACGCCAGCACGATCACCATCGAGATGCTGTTGGACAAGGATGCGTCATACCGCTCGCTCATGGAGCGCTGCGGAGTGATCGAAGCGAAAACCAGCGCCTCCTGTTGCAGGACGTGAGCCTCCCCAGCGACGCCCGGCACTACTCCAGGCGCAACCCGTACCCAACAGGAAACGACAGTCTGCACAATCGAAGCTGGGCGCCCGTACGGTTACGCTTTCCGCTCCAGTGGTCCGCCTCCGTTCGGTTGCTTTCGGTGAGAAGCGAGCACGCCCCTAGCTTCGACTTTGGGGGGCCGCGACCTGTCGCCACATCCGCCCACTTGGTCACTGATAATGTAGCCGACTACCACTGACCATGCTACTGACCAAGTAGGCCGTCCATCCACCACTCAAATGGTAGTCCACGAAGTCCAAGTCCAGAGTCGAGACCCCTGCGGAAGCCATCCGGGTCAGGGCTCCCGTCGCGTGCGCCCGCTCGAATCGAGGGTGATCGTGCCGCCGCTCACCGGATCCACCGCGGTTTCCACTTGATCCAGATCGCCGCGCGTGCGCACCATGGCGAAGGCGCGGACCGTGGCCCCCGTGTGGACTGCCTCGAGGTGCCTGACGCACGCGTAAAGAGTCGCGCCGGTCGTGACTACGTCATCCACGACCGTGATGCGGCGACCGCGCCCAAGTCCGAGCGAGGGTGACCCGGAAACGGCAATCGTCCGATGGTGGTCGGCCACGGTCGGTCGATTGCCGGAGGCAGCCCATGCCGACTTCTCGACCCTATCCACTCGCTGGAGCCACGATCGGTGCCTTCCGAGTCCTTGCCGGTCCAGCGCTGCCACGAGTTCGCTGCTTGACGATACCCCGTTGGGCCTCGATGGAGCGTGCCCGGGTGCGGGAACCAACTCTACGGCAGGTCCGAGGAACTCGGGGAAGCGCTGCATGGCGTCGGGAGAGGCCATCCACTGTGCGATGCTTGCGAGGCGGTCGGGACTGGGGTACTTCAGGTCCATCACCAGCTCCCAGGCTTCTCGGGTAGCCGACGAATCGTTCGGCCCCGGGCGGCCCGGCCGGTAGACGGCCACCGAGCCAAAGCTCACAGTGTTCGAAGTCAAAAGGGAAGCAACTCGTCCTCTGCGGCTGCCTCGACCGTGCGGTACGGCAGATCGTCCAGCACGCGCGGCAGCGACCTGGCGTCGAAGCCGAACGCGCCGTACTTGACCATCTCCTTTGGCCACTGGGCGGGAGTCCGGTCCAGGAACCTCTGGAGGAAGAGGACCGGCCGACCGAACTTGATCGCCTCCCATCCTTGATGGCGGGTTCCGCTGTCCTCGGCTGCCTCCACCACCAGCGTCGCATCCGCGAGCAGCGCCATGGTCTTGTTCCGGCGTGGGAAGTTCGACCTGTTGGGCGCGGAACCCGCGCGAAACTGCGACACCAGCAGCCCTCGCTCGCCGATTTCGTCCTGAAGCGCCCGGTTGCCAGCCGTCGCGTACTGATCCAAGCCGGTGCCGAGGACCGCCACCGTCTTTCCGCCACAGTCCAGTGCGGTCCGGTGCGCCACGGTGTCGACGCCCATGGCGAGGCCGCTGACCACCGTGACGTCATGATCGACCAGCACCTTCGTGACCAGCCTCGTCCACTCCAGCGCCTGCGGCGAAGCGCGACGAGATCCCACAACCGCGACGCGCGTGCCCAGCTCGAGGAGCGTCCGGTCGCCATGCAGGTAGAGTTCCTTCGGCGCGGCCCGGCGCTCCAACTCGGTCAGCGACCCGAGCAGCTCCTCAGGCCTCGCCCTAGCCAGCGGCGTCATGCTCCGCCCTCCGCACGGGACTGGTCCCTTGCGCGGCTACCGGACGGCCACCCAGTGTGGACGGGCGGTGTCCCGTTCCCGCGACCCATACCACAATCTAGCCGCTCGCACGGTCGCCTACCAGCGACAGCGACAGCGACTTTCCCGCGCGACGGCGAGGAGCTCGAATCCGGCGACACTCACGCCGCCCCTCGTGACCCCACGTCACTTTCGCCCGCCTATACATGGTCACTGTCCATGTCACCGCCTACTTGGTCAGCATAGTCACTGTCCATGTCCGCTCGCGGCCGCCCAGCCGCATTCAACTCGCCCAGTCGGTGCGGTAGACCCCGGATCCTCAGGCCCTGTTGCGCCACACCCCACCTTGACCGATTATGCCCATAGTAGCTATTGTGCCCCCATGCGGGAAATCACTGCCAAGGAGGCCAAGAACCGGTTCGGCCAGCTCCTCAGGTCCGCCCAGCAGGGACCCGTGCGCGTCACCCGGAACGGCACCCCGGTGGGCGTGGTGCTGTCGGTGGAGCAGTTCGAACGACTGCGCGGAACCGCCTGGGACCGGTTGGCGGCCGCGATGGACGCCATGAGCCGGGACGCCGCCGCCAACGGCCTGACGCCAGCGGCGTTGGAGTCGCTGCTCTCCGATGAGAGCTGACAGGGTCGTACTTGACACCAACGTTCTGATCGGCGCCGCCCTCACCCGGACCGGGCCACCTCGCAGGGTGGTCGATCTGGTCAGGGCGGGCAACGGGGTTCTCCTCTTCAGCGACGAGACGTTCGCCGAGCTTCGCGACAGGATCCTCGGCTCGAAGTTCGACCGCTACCTGGGTCGGGAACCCCGGGCAGCCTTCGTCGCGCTCCTGGCGGCGGTTGCCGAATGGGTGCCGATCGCCGGTGCCAGCCTCGGCTGCCGCGACCCCACGGACGACAAGATCCTGGAGACGGCGCTCATGGGTCGCGCCGACCACTTGGTGACGGGAGACGGCGACCTGCTCGCCATGTCGCCGTTCCATGGGATACCGATCATCACACCGCCCCGCTTTCTGGCGCTCCATGGGAAAACGGGTGTGGCCGCAACCAGCCCTGCTGAGCGCGATACCGCCACCTGAGGCAGGATCTTACATTCCCCCGATGCCCGACAACCACACCCAGCAGATCGTCAACAAGGCTTGGAGCTTTGCCCACCTGCTCCGCGACGACGGCCTCTCGTACATGGCCTACACGGAGCAGATCACCTTCCTGCTCTTCCTGAAGATGGCCCACCGGCGGACCCAGCCGCCTTGGAGCCGCGCGCCCATCGTGCCGGAGGGACTCGACTGGCCGAGCCTGCTCGCGCGCGACGGCGAGGAGTTGGAGACGCACTACCGGCGCATCCTGACTGAGCTCCCCAGACAGGGCGGAATGCTGGGTGAGATCTTCAAGAAGGCCCGGCAGGAGATCCAGAATCCGGCGACGCTGAAGCGCCTGATCGTCGACCTGATCGATCCCGAAGACTGGATGTCCATGCACGCGGACGTGAAGGGCGACATCTACGAGGGGCTGCTCGCCAAGTCGGCCCAGGAGTCGCCGAAGGGCGCGGGCCAGTACTTCACGCCGCGCGAACTGATCAAGGCCATCGTGGACTGCGTGCGGCCGGGACCGGACGACACCGTGTGCGATCCCGCCTGCGGAACGGGCGGATTCCTGCTCGCCGCGCACGATTACGTGGTCCGCGAGCACGGGAGCGCGCTCGATCCCGATCAGAAGGCCCACCTGCGGACGAGCTTCGTACAGGGCTGGGAGATCGTGCCCGCGACCGCTCGGCTCTGCATCATGAACCTCTACCTCCACGGCATCAGCCCCGACGAGTCACCTATCCGGTCGGGAGTCGACAGCCTGGCCCGCGACCCAGGCGACCGCTTCTCGATGGTGCTCACCAACCCGCCCTTCGGCAAGAAGAGCAGTGTCCGGATCGTGAACGAGGAGGGCGAACTGGAGTCGGAGTCCGACACCTACGAGCGTCAGGACTTCTGGACCGGCACCAAGAACAAGCAGCTCAACTTCCTCCAGCACGTGACGACGCTGCTCAGGATGCACGGCACCTGCGCCATCGTGGTTCCCGACAACGTTCTGTTCGAGGGCGGCGCGGGGGAGACGGTGCGCCGGAACCTGCTCCAGGCATTCGATGTCCATACGCTGCTGCGGCTTCCGACGGGGATCTTCTACGCCCAGGGAGTGAAGGCCAACGTCCTGTTCTTCGACGCGAAGCCTGCGCGCGAGAGGCCGTGGACCGAGCGGCTGTGGGTCTACGACCTGCGGACGAACAAGCACTTCACGCTGAAGATGAAGCCGCTCCGGCGGGCGGACCTCGACGACTTCGTCGAATGCTACCGGCCGGGCGAGCGCCATCGGAGGGAGCCGACGTGGAGCCCGGACAACGAGGGCGGCCGCTGGCGGGTGTTCGAGTACGACGAGCTGGCGGAGCGCGACAAGCTGAACCTGGACCTGCTGTGGCTCCGGGACAGGGCCCTGGAAGACGGGGAAAACCTGCCGGAGCCGGAGGTGCTGGCTGCGGAGATCGTGGAGGACCTGGAGGCGGCGCTGGAGGCATTTCGGGGCGTCGCCGAAGAGCTTGAGACAGCCAGAGGCACTGCAAGATGACACGACGCTTTGCCGCGCCCGGCTGCCATTGAACGAAGTGATTTGAAGTTGGTATGGACACCTCACAGAAATTAAAGCGCCGAATCGAACGACTTCTCGCCAAAGGGCAGTCTGTTCTCGCAACGCACAAGCCGAATCCCCCAAACGTTATCGGCTACCCGACTCTGGATTCCGGGGCCTTCACTGAGTGGCGTACTCAGTCCCTCTCGCTCCTGACGAACCTCCTCGGTCCCCGACACGTGTACGTAACTGGCTTCGAGAAAGATGTCGAAGAAGGCTTCACGAGCAGTGTGGAGTCCGGAATCGGCATCCTGAAGGCTGTGGGCGAAGATCTCGAAGACGGATGCCTGACCGACATTCGGACGCTCGTGTCCGCCGAAGTGTTCACCGATTTCCTTGCGATGGTCGAACACCTCCTTGAGCACGGCTACAAGGATCCCGCGGCCTCACTCTGTGGGGCAGTGCTTGAAGAAGGTCTTCGCAGGATAGCCACCAACAGGGGCGTGAGTCTCCGAACGCGGGATGATCTCAGTGCTCTGAATCACAAACTGGCAGCCAAAGGTGTCTACACCAGGCTGGTTCAAAAGCGATTGGCCGTGTGGACCGATGTGCGGAACGCCGCAGTTCATGGCAAGTTCGCCGAATACTCGAAGGCGGATGTCGCCGACATGCTGGCAGGTGTATCCTCGTTTCTTGCCCAGCACTTGACTTGAGCGGGCAGTTCAGCGGTACGTCACCGTCGGAAGATGCCTCCCCACATAACCAATCTCGATCACCCTCGGATGGTGGACAACGCGTAGGTGAATCCGGTATTGCTGCCCGACAGACACATGCAACTCGTAGGTTCGGTCACACCCCTCGTGGTCGGTAAAGATGCGGAAGTGGCCGTAACGATCCATCGTCGGTTCGCTCTCGGGTCGGCAGCTTAGGAGCTCGGGGTAGTCCGTCGAAGCCTTTCGCCGCCACTTCCTACAGGCGTCATCCAGCACGACGAGCTTCTCAACGACGCGACGGAGGAGCGTGGGCGGTAGGTTCCCAATCTGCCTGTCGACCGCGCTGCCGAATCTGAGGTGCGGAAAGCACTCGTTCTTTCTCGCAGCAAGGTCGGAGGGATCACTGACGAGGGTATACTGGCTCCGCTCGAGGAGGGCATCGGATACCTCCTCCACCTGCGTCGGCTCGGCGAGGTTCAGGACCTCCACGGTGTCTTCTCGGTCGCGGCCATCGTCGTCCAGCCACAGGTGCCGGAGCGCAACTCGAGTCTTCGTCCAGTGCAGCTCCGACGGCAAGCTCGCTCCGATTCCGTGCAGAAGATAGGCCGCGCCCAAGCCACGCGCCTCCGACGAGCGCTGCGATTGCACTCCGTGGGACAGGTGGAACTCGGAAAGGTGGAAGCGGTCCCTTAAAGCGTCACCTGCTTCTACGGGGAACTCGGTCTGAGTTGCGAGCCCTAGGAGTAACCCCCTCAGATCGGGTTCGGCCGTCGCCAGCCATTCGGCCACGGTGTAGCCGATGGCGAGCTCGCAGTTCCAGAGCTGATCGCCGATCGAAACCAACTCCGCAGAATCACCGCTCATAACCTCGGCTATGGCACACAGCATGGTGTCCAGACGCCTTCGTCCCTCAGTCCGAGAGTCTGCCCCAGTCCGGGCCGACAGCTCGTTGAACACGAACCACAACTTGGCCTCTTGGCTGCCCAACCGGGATCAGCCCTCCTGCACCGGAGACCGCGGAATCGAGATCAGGCGGGACAGGTTGCGCTCATGCTGGTCGAAGAACCCCCCGGGCCATATGTCCAGCCGCCCGTTGTCTGTCAGCACCGGGGTAGTCAGCCGCACGTCCAGGCCGTCGCGCTCAAGGTAGTGTATCACAACTTGGTCGGGACTCAGGATGCCTTCGGCGACCGCAAGGCGAACGCCATTCAGCACATGATCGCTGTGGGTTTCGAGAATCACCTGCGCGCCGCCTGCCACGGCCCTCGCCGCCAACTCCGCCATCGACGTCTGCCCGGCCGGATGGATGTGGGCCTCGGGGTTCTCGATGATGACAAGGTGCTCTCGAGGGTCGCTGCGATCTCGCTTGGGTGCGAGCAGGGCCACGATCGGCGGGAGGGCATAGCTGACGCCGAAACCGACGTTCGCGGCGCGGAACGGGCGGCTTGGCACGTCTGCGGGCAGTGCGTACCGGTAGCTCGCGACCGCGCTGTCCGCTTCGGGGATGACCCTCACTTCAAGGGCCGCGCCCGGGCTCACCACTCCCAGCCACGCGTTCGCCTGGCTGGTAAGCGTGTTCTTGGTCTCGTCCGAGTGCCTGACGGCCGGGTCTACGGGATCGCCCCCCATGCGGCTGAGATACCAGAGCACATGTTCCCCCCTCTTGCCCAAGGGTGTCACCTCCGCACGTTCCCCTTCCACGAACGGAAGAGTGGGCCTCGGACCAAGTCGGTCCGCGGAGACGTAAAACAGATCTCGTCGGCAGTCTGCATTTACGCCCCGGCCAGCCTGCCCAATCTGCCCGCCGCGGCGCTCAGGACGCTGCTCGTAGTATGCCGTCGCGCCGTCGCTGAACGTGGCATCGATCCGAACCATGTCGACATCGGAACCTTCATGGAGCACGTCGCGAAAGGAGCCGAGGTTGACGAGCGGTCCGCGCCACGGGGTCGGGCTTCCGTGCAGATCTTCCCACCACTGGTGGAGAGCCAGGATCGCCTGAATCACGGTGCTCTTCCCGGCCCCGTTCAAACCTGCGAGAACAGTCAGCGCACCCAACGGAACCTCCTGGTCCCGGAAGCACTTGAAACTCCTCAGTCGAAGCGATTCAATCATCTCCGCCCCCCCTGCACCAGCTCTCGCATCCTCCCGAACCTGATCTTCACCTGACGGATCAGGGCGTCCAGCCTTCCTGCCTGGCGACCCACTTGCACCAGCTCTCGCATCCTCCCGAACCTGATCTTCACCTGACGGGTCGTCTGCGTTCCCACGGAGATGCCCTCAAAGAACTCCTCGTCGTCGTCCATGAGGGCGCGCAAGGCTGCTGCCACCTCGCCCTTGCGGCCCCTGAGTTCCTCAACCCGATCCTCCGGCACTTCTGCCAGCGCGACCCCGAGGCTCTCGAAGAGCGGTTTGTTGACCGGGCTTCGCCACCGTTTGTAACCGGATCGGTTGGGCTTGCGGAACGCCTGTTTGCCGAACAGATCCCAGGCCAGCGACATGGCCCGGCGGAAGTCCTCGCGCAGCGGTGGATGACGGGCCGGAGCACCGTTCAAGTGCTTCATGGCACTCATCAGGAAGTCGTCGAGCTTGCCGCCGTAGGAGTCGTCGCCCAGTGACCGGAAGGCCAGGAACCTGAGGACGCACTCGCGGTCCGCCATGCGCCTGGGGTTGACGGTTCCGTCGGTGGCCCTGAGGAACTCGGCGGAACCCGCCAGCTCGCGCAGCAGATCACGGGCCGGGCCGGGATTGAGGGCGTGCCGGATCTCCTGGCCCACAAGCGGCTTGCCCTCGGTGTTGATGCGCTTAAAGACGTTGAACATCACCTCCGGCGGTGTGCCGGGCTCGATGACGTGGCAGGACAGCTGGGTCTCGGTGATCCGGCGCTGCATTGGGCGCGGCAGCTGGTCGTAGCCGTGGCCCTCGAACTGGCCCAGGTACTCCAAGCCGCGCAGGCGCAGCCGCTTGTCGAGGATGAAGTTGCGTAGCGTGCCGAGTCTCTGGAGCCCGTCGACCACCTGCCAGTTGTCGTCCGGGTCCGCCGCCATGTAGAACACGGGCAAAGGGATCCGGAGCAGGATGGACTCGATAAGGCGGCTCTGCGTTCCGCGCGGCCAGATGTCGCCGGACCTCTGGAAGTCGGGCGCGAGATCGATTTCGCCCCGCCGAATGCGCTCCATCACAATGTCCACCGAGGGCTCCCGCGTGGCGATCCTGATCTGGGTCGGGTCGAAGGGTTGCTTGATGCGGGTCTCGTCCTGGGCTTCGAAGCTCTCAAGCTCCACACCGTCGCCTTCGGTCTGGCCCTCTTCCCTTATGTCGGCAGTCACGCGGGGTGATCTGTCCCGGGCATCGCGCGCGGCTGGCAGGTCGGCTGTGGCCGTGCCGTCGCGGGAACCGGCCCGTGGCCGTTCAAGGGCCGGAGCGATAGGCTCGCGGACTGCTTCCGGCTCGTTCACCGCAGCGTCCCGTCTCTCCAGCGGATTGTGTTCGTGGTCGCGCATCGTCTCGCGGGCGGAGGTTCGGCGGGGATTGGGGGACGACCCGCAAGATACACTCCCACCGAAAGTGGCGGGAACCCGAGCGGCTGCCACGAGCGCCTCGCCCCGCACCCAACTCACCTCAGCCGCACCGATACATGGTCACTGTCCATGTCACTGCCTACTTGGTCAGCATGGTCACTGTCCATGTCCGGTCGTCCTGGAAGACCCTCCGGGTCCACTCCCCGCCGGATCAGCAGGTGGCGGATCACATACTCGTCGTCACGACCCTCCACGTACACGGCATCGCCCGTAGCGGACGCCGCCATCACCGCATCTCGATGCTCAGGTCGGCCGCCGTGACGATGTCCTTCCGACCGAAGCTCACGCCGCGGTCGAGCTGCCGCTCGATCTTCTGAACCGATACCGCCTCGCCGAGGTCCGGACGATCCCGGAGCAGCGACGCAAGACCGACGATGCAGTCGAGGCTGTGGGTCGTCGCGAAGACCTGAATCGAGGACTCGATCGCCGCGCCGACGACGAGCTTCCACATGTCCTCCATGACGGTCCAGTGGAGGCCGGTGTCGATCTCGTCGATCAGCAGAAAGCCGCCAGCCGGTCCAGCGGGCGGCCAATCGCCCACCACGCCGTCGCCAGCGCGAAGATCGTGAAGCACGCCGGGCCGAGCAGATCGCCCGTGCGGGTGTAGAGGGAGCCGCCGGGGCTCGGCGTCACCTCTGCAACCGCCACTCCCCTCTCGCCTGGACCGAGAGCCTGCCGTTCGCCCCTTCCCGCGGCCGAGACCGCGAAGGTGTAGCCGGTGGCGGCGACCTGGACCGCGGGTACCCGGTGCTCGACGGCTCGCAACCGGGCGTGCGTCGCGTGCTGCCAGTACGCCCAGGTTGTCCGGAAGGGGCGCTGGGGGTCCAGCCAGTCGTCGTTGGAGATGACGAGGAGCCACCCGGCACCCGCGCCAATCAGCTCGCGGGCGGTGGCCTCGAAGGCGGAGTCGTAGCAGATGACGACGCCGACCGGGGCGACGGTCGGCGCACTCGGTCGGCCTCCGGACGGCAATGAAGTGGGATCGTCCACGAGAAGCAGGGGTCGGGACCCTCTCCCCGCCGCGTACCCCCGGCTCAGGGCAGCTAGGGTCGCACCCGCCCACCCGGTGCCCTCCACGCCGGGGACCAGGCGCTCCTTGCGGTAGGGTGCGGAGAGGGTGCCGTCGGGCGACTGGAGGAAGGCGGCGTTGTACCAGAGCGTGTCGCGGGCGTCGGCTGGAAGCGCCTCGGCGTCCAGGGCGCCGACGACGACGGGAAGGCCCAGGAGGCGGGCAAACTCGGCAACCCGGGCCCCGGTCCTGGTGGGCCGCTCCGCTGCCGGATCGCGCAGGAGCGCCGGAAGGTGACGTTCGGGGAAGGCGACCAGACCCAGGGGACCCGTGGCGTGCAGCTCCTCCAACGGATCCAGCCACGCCTCCAAGCCGCCCTGGGCGCGTCCCGTCTGGACAGCCGCCACACGAAGCACCTCGGATTCGCCCAGCAGGACGGCTTTCCCTGCACCCGACTCCTCCGCGTCCAATCCGAGCTGCCGCACCGCGCCGCCGATCGCCGGAACTCCCACCAGCGCCGCCACCACCACTGCGCTACGCGCACGTGCCGTTCCCCGACCAGCCACCAGTGCAGCGACCGCCGCCCCCACCATCACCGTCCAGAAGGCCATGAAGCGAGCCCCCAACACCTCCGCCCCAGCGGCCAGCGAGGGGTGCCAGACAAGCGACTGGCCCGCATTCAGCCACGCGTACGGCACTCCGGGCACACGCGCGGCCGCCCACTCGAAGCCCGTCCAGCAGCAGGCCAGCGCAAGGGGCAGCGGCCACCTTGCGCGAACGTGTATGAAGACCGCCGCCTGACACGCCGCTCCCGCCACCACACCGATCAGCGTCAGCACCAGGAGGTATATCGGCACGGCGAGCGGTGTTCGCCACGAGAGCGCCGGGACCATCCAGTAGAGGCCGATGCCGTGGGCGACCGCAGCGGTAGCGAAGCCCAGCGCCATCGGGGCGAGGCTGGCAGGGCGGCGGGAGCTGTGATCGTGCCGCGAGGCTGCAAGCGCTACGGCGAGCGGCGCGAAGGCCAGAAAGGGGAGCACCGGACCGCCGTAGGGGGAAAAGGTCCAGCCTAGCAGCGCCCCGGACGAGGCAGCGAGAAGCAGGAGACGCCAGCGCCTCCTCAAGCCGAGACCGTAACCTCGCGGCCTTCCTGTGCCGATCGATACGCCGCCTCGACAAGGCGCATCAGCGCGACCTGCTCCGTCGGCGGCTCGGCTTCGGCGCGTCCCGCCACTATCGCCACGAACCGGTCGAGTAGGCGGCGGTAGCCGCTCGTGAACATGCTCTCGCCCCCGCTCGGCTGCGGGAGGCGCGGGGTCGCGTCGACCGTGCGGCCGCCCTCGCCGCGGTGTATGGAGAGGGGGGCCATCACAGCCGTGCCCCGCGAGCCGAAGACCTCGAGGCGGTGCTGGTCGTCGGGGCCGTGGAAGCGCCAGGAGGCCGATAGCGAGATCGCGACGCCCCCCTCGGCACAGGCGTGCAGGTGCAGGTCCTCCTCGACGTCGTCCACCTCGTCGCCCAGCGTCAGAGCGGAGACGCGCTCCACCCCGGGGTAGCCCAGCACCCAGAGCGCCAGATCGAGGGCAGGCACCCCGATGTCGATCAGCACCCCGCCACCCGACTCGAGGGCGCGCCTGCGCCACCCACTCCGCGGCCTCCGCACAGCACAGTTCAGCCAGGTCACGCGCACCGCCCCGATCGTGCCCAGCGCACCCTCGGCCACGGCGCGCCTGAGCGCCGTCACATCGCTCTGGTAGCGGTGCGCCATCCCGAGCACCAGGCTCCGACCGGCGTCCTGGGCGGCGTCGATCACCCACCTGGCACCGCCCGGCGAGAGCGCCAGGGGACGCTCCACAAGGACGTCCTTGCCCTGCTCCAGGCACTGCGCGGCGATCACCTCGTGCACGAAGCTCGGTGTGGCAACCACCACGCCGTCGATGTCCTGCGCCGCCACCATAGCCTCGTCCACGAGCACCTGGGGGATGCCGAAGCGCTCCGCCACGCTCCTCACCTTCAGCTCATCCGGGCCGCAGACGGCGGCCAGCTCCACATCCGCGCGCTCGGAGAGGATCGGAAGGTGCATCAGCTGGCTGATCGCTCCGGTCCCGATCACCCCGATCCGCACCTTCCCCCCCTTGCCGGTCATCTGGCGACGATCCTCGCGGTGAGGTCGTAGTCTTCGGCGTCCACGACCTCGACCTGGACGAAGTCGCCGGGCCGCACCTCCGCCAGTCCGGCACCGGTCAGCAGGGTGTGGCCATCGACTTCGGCTGCCTGCCCCTCGGTCCGCCCGACCGCCCGGGCCGCATCGCCCGCGCTTCCCGGGGAGGGCACCGAATCCACCAGCGCCTGCGCACGTCGCCCCACCCAGCTCTGGTTCAGCTCCCAGGAGATCTCGCGCTGGCGCTCCATCACCCGGTCGAGGCGCTCCGCCTTGATCTCGTCCGGCACCTGGTCCGGCATGGCCGCGGCCGCCGTCCCCTCCTCGACCGAGTACGGGAAGGCACCCAGACGGTCGAAGCGGATCTCGTCGAGAAAGTCGAGCATCTCCTCCACATCGTCCTCGGTCTCGCCCGGAAAGCCCACGATTACGGTCGTGCGGAGCGTCAGGTCGCCGATCTCCTCCCGCAGCCACCGCACGCGCTCCCGCACCACGCTTCGGCGCTCCGGGCGTCGCATGCGGGCGAGCACCCGGTCGCTCCCATGCTGAAGGGGCATGTCGAGGTAGGGGAGAAGACGCGGTTCGCTGGCAATGAGCGAGACGGTGTCGCGCCCGATCCCCGAAGGATACATGTACAGCAGGCGGAACCACTCGACATCGCTCCCATCCAGGAGCCCCCGCAGCAGCTCCGGCAGGAGCGCCGCGGAGCGGTCGCGACGCCGGAGATCGCGTCCGTACCAGGTGGTGTCCTGCGAGACGATGTTCAGCTCCCTCACCCCCGCCTCGCCCAGCGCCCGGGCCTCGGCAACGAGCTCGCCCAGAGGGGCCGAACGGTGCAGGCCCCGCATGTGGGGAATGGCGCAGAAGGCGCAGCGATGGTCGCACCCCTCGCTGATCTTGAGGAAGGATGTGTGCGGCGTGGAGGTGGCGAGCACCCTGAGCGGGATCTCCATGTTATGCACAGTTCCGTTGTGCACCTCGCCGTCGTCCTCCGAGGGGAGCGCGCCCAGCGCCCGCAGCTTCGAAACCAGCCGTGGCATCTCGGCGATCCCCAGGCTGAGGTCCAGCTCGGGGATCTCGCGTTCGAGCTCGTCCCCGTAGCGCTGCACCATGCACCCAACGGCGACGACCGCCTCCACCCGGCCCTCCTCCTTCATCTCGCAGGCACGCAGGATCGCATCTATCGACTGCTCCTTGGCCGACTCGATGAAGCCGCAGGTGTTGACCACCACGACCTGGGCGCTCTCGACGTCGCTGGTGACCCGGGCGCCCGCCTGGGCCAGCACCGCCATCATCCGCTCGGAATCGACGGTGTTCTTGTCGCAGCCGAGCGTCACGAGCCCCAGGCGCGGGCCCTCTGCGGGGCCGATCTCGAAGGACTGCGGCTCGACGGCCGTGACCGACGCCGGTCCCCCCCGGACCGGCCCTCCCGCCACCGGGAAGATCGGGAGCTCGCGGGTGCGGAGCCTCATCGTCCCACCCTCATGGGCCCGACCCCCGGACGATCCACCACCTGGGCACCTTCCGGCACGGCAAAGGTGAAGAGACTGTCGGCGGGCGGAGGCGAGAAGGTGTACCCGGAGAGCGTCACCGAGCGCAGATTGCCGCTCTCCTCGCGTACCTCGAGTCGCCGGAGCAGATGCGACTGGCCGTCGATCCAGAGACGGGCGCCCCGGTAGCTCGCTCCAGCGCCCGGAGTGGCGTCCACCACCCGGCATTCCCGCCCCTCCACCACCTCGGTGGCGGGCTCGGCGAGGGCGTACCCGGTCGCCGGATCCTGCAGGAGCTCGAGCATGAAGTCGTGGTTGCCGGGAGCGCTGGCGGCCGGATAGCTCAGCACCTGATCGGGGTCGACGCTCCGGTAGTAGACCCAGAGGCGCTCCCCGTCCGACACCACCACGTCGCCCTCGGGATCGGCGAAGCGCATCGAGAAGAGGTCGGGGTGTCGTCGGCAGAGCTCGCCCGAGCTCTCGACCCGGCGGCCCAGGAGCTTCACCTCGATCGTCTGGGCGAAGTCGGCGCAGAAGGCGCCGATCTCGCGGTAGCGCTCGGCCGCCGACTCGACCGTGCGGTCCGCACCCCCCAGCTCGGGCTCCCCGCCCTGTGCCCGCAGCGGCGCCACGAGCGACCCGGCAGTCAGAAGGACCGCGGCCACGGCAGCGAGGGGCATCTTCAGGACGGACATATCTCGTCCAGGCCGGCGGCACCCACGAGGACCTCGCGGGGCCTGGAGCCGTCGGGAGGGCCGAGCACTCCGGCGTCGTGGAGCTGGTCCACGATCCTCGCCGCCCGGCCGTATCCGATCCGCAGGCGCCGCTGGAGGAGGGAGGTGGAGCCTGCGCCCTGCTCGATGCACGCATGGGCGGCCTCGCGGAAGAGGAGGTCCCAGTCGCCCGCGCCCTCCGCGCCGAAGCCGCCGGCCTCGTCGGCCTCGAGCTCGCCCACCTCCTCCAGGATGTCGCGCTCGCGGCTCGCGACCCTGGCCCTGAGCGCGTCGAGCGTATCGGCCTGCTCGCGGAACCAAGCCATCAGCTCCTCCGTCTCGTCGGTCGAGACGAAGGCGCCCTGCATCCGCACCGGCTCGCTCTGTCCCGGCGGCAGAAAGAGCATGTCGCCCGCCCCGAGGAGCGATTCGGCGCCGTTCTGGTCGAGGATCGTGCGCGAGTCGGTCTTGGAGGCGACGCGGAAGGCGATCCTGCAGGGGAAGTTCGCCTTGATAAGGCCGGTGATCACATTGACGCTGGGGCGCTGCGTCGCCACCAGCAGATGGATGCCGATCGCGCGGGCCTTCTGCGCGAGCTGCGTAAGCGGCTTCTCGACCTCGGCCTGCACCGTCATCATGAGGTCGGCGAGCTCGTCCACCACGACGACGATCCAGGGGAGCGGCCCGTCCTCGTACCTCAGCGCCTCGTCGTCGGCGCCTGCGCTCCCGGGCCGGGCCAGCCTCAGCTCTCCGCCCCGCTCGACGCGTTCGTTGAACTCCTCGAGCGACCGGACGCCGTTGGCGCTCAGCAGCGAGTAGCGGCGCTCCATCTCCATGACGGCCCACCTGAGCGCTCCGGCCGCCTCGCGCGGGTCGGTCACCACCGGGTGGCGCAGGTGGGGAAGCTCCGCGTAGGCCGAGAGCTCGACCATCTTGGGGTCCAGGAGGAGGAGGCGCAGGCGGTCGGGGCCGTGGCGGTAGACCAGGCTGGTGATGCTGGTGTTCAGGCAGACGGACTTGCCGGAGCCCGTGGCACCTGCGATCAGGGCGTGCGGCATCTTGGCGAGATCCGCGACGTAGGGGTGGCCGGTCAGATCGCGGCCGAGCGCCAGCGGGAGCGTTCCGCCCGAGCGGGCGAAGATCGGCTCCTCGATAATCTCGCGGAGCCGCACCATCTGAGGCTGCGGATTCGGGATCTCGACCCCCACGGCGCCCTTTCCCGGGATCGGGGCGACGATCCGCACGCTCCGGGCCTTCATCGCGAGCGCCAGGTCGGCGTCGAGACTGGCGATGCGGCTGACCTTGACCCCGGCCTCGGGCACCACCTCGTAGCGGGTGACTGCCGGTCCGGTCACGCGGCCCCGTATCTCGCAGCTGATCCCGAAGGTCGCAAGGGTGCCGACGAGCACCTCGCCCAGGTGGTCGAGGTCGCGCTCCATCCCGACGTGGTCCGAGCGCTCGGGTTCGCGGAGCAGCTCCGTGCCGGGGAGCCCCGGACCGGGCGGGGTGTAGCGGCGCCCGGCGGGAGTGGGGGACTCGGTCCCTGGCGCGGACGGCTCGGAGGAGCGATCCCGCTGCACATGCGCCGGGCTGCCAGGCTGGGTCGCCGGGGCTTCCGAGCTCGGCACGGTGGGCGCTGGGACCGTCGGCGAGGCGCCTCCCAGCGCTACCCTTCGCCGTGAACGCCTCCCCCTGGGGCGGCGCTCCCGCCTCGTCCGACCCGCCTCGCGCCGACTCCGATCCGGCCGACGCCGGGCAGCGTTCCGCCTCTGGGCTCGCAGCTCCCCGAGCTGGGCCCAGCGCCGCGAGAGCTTGCCCCGTAGGCGTCCAATCCTCCCGCCACCGGCGAGCGCCGCCAGACGCGCAGGTACGCGCAGCGAACCGAGCCCGAAGGCCGAGGCCCAGGTGGAGACGACGACGACGGCGATGACGACCCACGCCCCAAACCATCCGGTGGCGGAGCGGAGCGGCTCGCCCAGGAAGCCGCCGACCACCCCGACCGAGTCCTCCCCCGCCCCGGCCAGGAAGGCGCAGAGGGGCGGCAGCACCGTTAGCGCCACCGATACGATCCAGAGGCTCCGGCGGCGCTCGGCCCGCCACCACCTGCCCATGGCCAGCGCACAGGCGAGCACGATGAGCGGTGTGCCGATCCAGCCTGCACCGACCCATTCCCTGACGGCGCGATCGAGGGTATCGCCGAGGCTGCCGACTGGATTGCCAGCCGGGAAGGTCCCGGTGGCAGAGACGCCCAGCAGTTCGATCGGGACGAGCGCCGCGGCGACGAGCACGGTCAGCACGACCGCGGCAAGGGCAAATATGCGCTCCTCCAGCTCCCGGCGGCCGCCCGTGCGCACCTGCCCTCGGCTCCTGCCGGCCGAGGTCTCCCGGCGGGCTCCCGCCGCCTTGGGGCCACCTCGTCGTCGGCGCGCGTCGGCCATCGTCAGCCCCCGACTAGCCTCCGAAGCTGTCCACGAAGCCGGTGTCGACCCTCCCGGCTATGAAGTCGGCGTTCCGAGTGATCCGCGAAAGGTAGCCGATCGTGGTCGGGATGCCCTCGACGACGAAGGAGTCGAGAGCCTCGCGCCCGCGCGCCACCGCCTCCTCGCGCGTGTTCCCCCAGACGATCACCTTGCCGATGAGTGAGTCGTAGAAGGGCGGTACCATGTACCCCGAGTAGACGTGCGTGTCGACCCGCACTCCCGGCCCGCCCGGCTGATGGAAGGCCGCGATCCGTCCAGGAGCCGGAGCGAAGTTGCGATCGGGGTCCTCGGCGTTGATCCGGAACTCGATCGCGTGGCCGTGGAAGGCGGATGGATTTGGGGGGAAGGAGAGCGGCTCCCCCGCCGCCACGCGGATCTGCTCCTTGACGAGGTCCAGACCGGTCACCGCCTCGGTCACCGTGTGCTCGACCTGGATTCGCGTGTTCATCTCGATGAAGAAGAAGTCGCCCGATTCGTCGACAAGGAACTCGAGGGTTCCCGAGCCCTGATAGTCGATCGCCTCCGCCGCCCCTACGGCCGCCTCGCCCATGCGCTCGCGCAGCTCCGGAGAGAGGGCCGGCGACGGCGCCTCCTCGACGAGCTTCTGGTGGCGGCGCTGGATCGAGCAGTCGCGCTCGCCCAGGTGCACCACGCGCCCGTGGCTGTCGCCGAAGACCTGGAATTCGATGTGGCGAGGGCGGACGATGCAGCGCTCGAGGTAGCACCCGCCCGCGCCAAAGGCCGCCTCGGCCTCGGCCTGGGCCGCTCGGAAATGGCGCGAAAAGGATTCGGGGTCGGTGGCGACCCGCATCCCCTTGCCTCCCCCGCCAGCCGCCGCCTTGATCATGACCGGAAAGCCGATCTCGCGGGCTTGGGCGGCGGCCTCATCCGCGTCCTCGACGATCCCATCCGATCCGGGCACCACCGGAACTCCAGCGCGGCGTACCGTCTCGCGCGCCACCGCCTTGTCGCCCATGGTCAGGATCTGCTCCGGCGTGGGACCTACGAAGACCAGCTTCGACCGGTGGCAGATCTCGGCGAACTCGGCGCTCTCGGCGAGGAATCCGTAGCCCGGGTGCACCGCCTCGGCACCCGTCACCTCCGCTGCGGCGACGATGCGCGAGACCTTCAGGTAGGAGTCGGACGACTGCGGCGGACCGATGCACACCGCCTCGTCGGCGAAGCGCACATGCAGCGACTCCTGGTCGGCCTCCGAGTGCACCGCGACGGTCGCGATGCCGAGCTCGCGGCATGCGCGCACGATGCGGAGCGCAATCTCGCCGCGATTGGCGATCAGCAGCTTCGAGAACACTCCGCCTGCCCGGCGCCGCTAGCAGCCCGCGACCGTCAGGAGGGCTCGAGGCGGAAGAGGAGCTGTCCGAACTCCACCGGCTCGGCGTTGTCGACGCAGATCTCGACGATCCGCCCGGTGCCCTCGCTCTCGAGCTCGTTCATCAGCTTCATCGCCTCGATCACGCAGAGCACGTCACCGGCCGCCACCTCGCTCCCCACCTCGACGTAGGGGTCCGCCTCGGGCGACGGCGCCCGGTAGAAGGTCCCCACCATCGGCGAGGTCACCTCGATGGCGCTCGCGGAGGCGGCGGGCGGGGCGGCCTTCGAAGCGGCGGGCGTAGCCGTTGACTCCGCGGCAGCCGACGCCGGGACGACCGCGGTAGCGGGCGCGGCCGGGGCGTGGACCACCTGGTGTGCGGCGGCGATGCCATCGGGCGACTTCGAGAGACGCAGACGCGTTCCGCCGCGCCTGATCTCGAGCGTGTCCAGGGAGGAGTCGTCCAGCATGCGGATCAGCGACTCCAGGAATCCGATTTCGATCATGCGTTCACTCGGGTCAGGTACTTGTCCTCGCGCCGGTCGATCCTGAGCACGTCGCCGACCTCGACGAAGAGGGGCACCTGCACCACGGCGCCGGTCTCGAGCGTCGCCGGCTTCGTCGCCCCCTGTGCGGTGTCGCCCCTAAAGCCGGGGTCTGCGTCGGCCACCTCCAGCTCGACGAAGGCCGGAAGCTCGACGCTGATCACATTGCCGTCGTGCACCAGGCCCTCGCACTGCATGTTCTCCTTCAGGTACTTCAGCTGGGAGGCACCCAGCATCTCGCGGCTGATCGGGATAAGGTCGAACGTCTCCCGGTCCATGAAGTAGTAGAGATCGCCGTCGCTGTACGAGTAGTCGACCGGACGGCGCTCCAGGCGGACGCTCGTCACCCTCTCGCCAGCCCGGTAGGTGCGGTCGACGACGGCGCCGGAGAGGACGTTCTTCAGCTTGGTGCGCACGAATGCGCCGCCCTTGCCGGGCTTGACGTGCTGAAAGTAGGTGATCGTCCAGAGCTCCCCGTCGATCTCCAGCACCATCCCGTTGCGAAAGTCAGCGGTGCTCGGCATCGCCCTCGTGGATATGGTGGTAAAGCCCGCGCAACCCTAGAAGATAGCTTTGCAGGCCAAGACCCGCGACGGTCCCGACGGCGGCCGGGGCGATCCGGGAACGTCGGCGGAAGGCCTCCCTGGCGGCCGGACTGGTGAGGTGAACCTCGACGAAGGGGCGTCCCGTCGCGAGGAGTCCGTCGAGGAGCACAACCGAGGTGTGGCCGAGTCCGGCGGGGTTGACGAGGATCCCGTCGACGCGGTCGCGCGACTGGGCGAGATAGTCCAGAATCGCGCCCTCGCAGTTCGACTGAAAGGCCTCCACCTCGATGCCCAGCTCAGAGGCGAGGGCGGAGATCTGGCCGTCAATCTCGGCAAGGGTGACGGTGCCGTACAGCTCCGGCTCGCGCACGCCCAGCATATTGAGGTTGGGTCCGTGGATCACGGCTATCCGCAATGTGTTTCTCCTCGCGGGCCATTCGCGCAATACTGGCCGGGAAACATCACGATCGTCGCCGCCCGCCAAGGCATGCCAACGACTCCCTGCCAGTCGGGGCGGCCGGATTCGAACCGGCGACCTCCTGCTCCCAAAGCAGGCGCGCTACCGAGCTGCGCCACGCCCCGCCGTGCAGTGTGAGACCTCTCCATGGGGGTGGAAGATACAGTCGAGTGGCGGGGGCGTGTGGGAATCGAACCCACCCACCCGGGTTTCAGCCGGGCACACTGGTTTTGAAGACCAGACGGAACACCAGTCCCGATCCGCCCCCCCTTGAGCAGACCGTGGACAAGCCTCCCGCGGCAGGAGCAGCGCTGCATCCCCGCTGGACGCCTTCGCTCGCTTGTCCACAGTGTAATGTATACTTTACAATATGTAATCCATGATTTACAAATGCCATGCCCTAGGATTCGCTCAGCGTTGCTCCTTGGGCCGGTAGCGCTGCTACCAGCCCTTCGTCGACTAGATGGCCCTTCCACATCAGCACTCCGCGACTCGGATGCCGGGCTGTGCTGACAGACGCCCGATAAGGGTGCGAGAGGCCCTGGCGACGACAGTCACGGTGCTGCCGTCCTCGGTGCGAGCGAGAACGTCGCCCCCCTCGTAGAGAGCGGCCAGCACCCTGCCCTCGGCGACGGGCAGCCGCACACGCACCGTGCGCCACCGCTCCCTGGCGCGACTGCGTAGCGCCGACCGAAGCGGCTCCAGTGTGGCCGGAGCGAGCGCCGAGGTGTAGATCGCCCGCCCCTCGCCGCCCGGGTCGGGAAGTGCGCGAAGCGCCATCATCTCCTCGTCGCCCAGCAGGTCGACCTTGTTGTAGACCGTGAGCACAGCGCGGTCGGCGAGCCCCATCTCTGCGAGAGTCGCGCGGACCACCTCCGCCTGTACATCTCGCTGGGGGTGCGACGCGTCGACGACATGCAGAAGGAGGTCCGCCTCGCGCGCCTCCGCCAGAGTGGATCGGAAGGAGGCAACGAGGTGGTGCGGGAGCTTCCGGATGAACCCGACCGTGTCGGTCACGAGAGCCTCCCGCCGATCGCCCAGATCCACGAGGCGCGTCGAGGCGTCCAGCGTCGCGAAGAGTCTGTCCTCGACGTGCTGCTCCTTCCCGGACAGCGCCTGCAGGAGCGAAGACTTGCCCGTGTTGGTGTACCCCACGAGCGTCGCGCGAAAGGAGTCCGCGCGGCCCTTGCGCCGCGTGGCCTCGGCTCGCGAGACGGCAGCCAGCTTGCGGCGCAGATCGGCGATGCGCCTCCCGATCAGGCGCCTGTCGACCTCGAGCTGCGTCTCGCCCGGACCGCGTAGTCCGATGCCGCCCCGAATGCGCGAGAGGTGGATCCACATCCGCCGGAGGCGCGGCAGGAGGTACTGAAGCTGTGCCAGCTCGACCTGCAGGCGGGCCTCGTAGCTCCGGGCCCGGGTCGCGAAGATGTCGAGAATCAGCTCCGTTCGATCCAGGACCCTCACTCCGCAGAGCTTCTCCAGGTTGCGGGCCTGGGCGGGCGTGAGCTCGTCGTCGAAGACAACCAGCTCGGCCTCCTTCGCGCCAACCATTTCGGCGAGCTTCCGCGCCTTGCCGCTCCCCAGGTAGTAGCGCGCCCGCGGCGCGTCCAGGATCTGCACGATCTCGCCTACCACCCGAGCGCCAGCCGTGTCGGCCAGGCGCTCAAGCTCGGCAAGGTGTTCGCGTGCGCTGGATTTCCCGCCGTCCGGACTCGGCACTGCGACCAGGATGGCGCGCTCGACCCCCGGGCTCGCCTCGGAGTCGCCAGCAGGGCGAGGGTCGCTCGTCCGCTCTGTCAAACTCGTTCGCCGGTGGAGGCCGCCGGCAGGCTCTCTGGGTCGAGCCCCTTCGCCGTCTCGAGGAGCGCCGAGCGCGTGTTCAGCGAAGGGTCGATCCACACCAACTCGAGCAGCGCCGCGAGGGCGGCGCCGAGCGCCGGGCCAGGTCGCCAGCCGAGCGCCAGGAGGGCGGCACCGGAGATCTCCAGCTCCTCGGTCCGCATGGGTATCCCCGCGTCGAGGTCGCGCTGGATCGCCGCGATCGCCAGCTGCACCTCGCGGTGACCTTCTGCAGCGATGGCTTGCGAGTGCGCACGCCATACACGGAAGGCGTCGGAGAGAGCGGTCGGCGAGGAGCGCGCGGCCACCGCCATCCACCGCCGGCGCACCAGATCGTCGCCGAGCCCCGTGGGGGGTGCCAGGCCGCTCTCGACCACCGCGCAGACCCGCCGCACCTCGGCGTTCGAGAATCGGAGCCGTTCGAGGAGCGCGGCGACCCGGTCGGGATCAGGGGCCGGTCCCATCCCGTGCAGGAGGAGCGCGGCCAGGCGCGGCAGCTCCGGCCCCCTCCCCTTCAGCGCATCCGCCATTACTAAAGCCGGGTCCCCGATTCCGCCTCCCAGCTCGGGGAGCAGCTTCTCGACCACACCCGCGCTCAGGTAGAGCCCAAGCGCCCGGGAAGGCCGCGGCCCACCGAGGACCTTGACGATCTCTTCGCGGACGCGCTCCGCCGAGAGGAGACCCAGCCCCGCGACCGCCTCGACGAGAGCCGCCCAGGTATCGGCTTCGATCTCCAGGCCAAGGCTCCCCGCGAAGCGAAGTCCTCGGAGGACGCGCAGACGGTCCTCAGTGAAGCGGAGCCGAGCGTCGCCCACCGCGCGGAGGATTCCTCGAGCCAAGTCCTCGCGACCGCCGTGGGGATCGACGAGCGCCCTGCGGAGCGGATGCCAAGCCATCGCGTTCACGGTGAAGTCGCGGCGAGCGAGGTCCTCGTCGATCGAGCTGGCGAATGCCACCACCGCCTTGCGCCCGTCGGTCGAGATGTCCCGTCGAAAGGTGGTGACCTCGTAGAGCCGGTTGTCGGCGCCGAATACGCCGATGGTCCCGTGCCTCTCGCCCAGGGGCACCGTGCGCCGGAAGATCCCGCGCACCTCGTTCGGAGTGGCGCGAGTGGCCAGATCCCAGTCCTCGGGCGCGCGGCGCCTTCCCCACACGGCGTCCCTCACGCCGCCGCCTACAGTCCACGTCTCGAAGCCGGTCTCCTCGAGCTTCGCGACCAGCTCGCGCACCGCCCCGGGCACCTCGACGTGGACAGTCGCGGCAGCACGTCCACCCACCGGCCGACCCGAGCCCTGGGTCACTCCGGCGGCCCCGCCCCCGGTGCTCCCACAACCTGCGCGAGTATGTCTTCGATGCGGTCGCCGGTGCCCTCCGTCGCCTCCCAGAGGCAGGCGTACGTGACGTAGGCGTCGGCGGCGAGCAGCGAAAACGCCGTCGCGCGATCGGCGGGGTCGCCCCGTTCGACCGCCTCGAGCTCGACGATGGCCGCGTCCAGGAGCGCCGTAAGCGAGACTTGCCCCTGAGCCCGCAAGTGACTGCGAAGGGCCGAAGGGACGCTCTCGCCACGCGAGTCGATCCACTCGCCGATGGTCACGCGTCTGACACGCCGGCTGGCGAGCACGAGAATGTCCCCATCATGCAGCTTCGGGGAGCTCGAGCAGTCCGTGGATAATCTCGCGCGAGCACCGAGAGCGGCGAAGCGCCAGCGGTGTGGACGGGCCCGGACGAGCACCGAGACCGGCGAAGCGCCAGCGGTCCGTGGACGGGCCCGGACGAGCACCGAGACCGGCGAAGCGCTGGCGGTCCGTGGACAGGCCCGCTCCTGTCGTGGGAGGTCTTTCCACGGGCTTCTACCTCTCGACCAGGTCGGTCAGGATCCGCGCCCCGCCCCGTAACGCCTCGTCGAGGCCCCTCGGATCGCCGACGCCCGCCTGCGCGATGCGCGCGCGGCCGCCTCCCCGACCGCCGACCTTGGAGGCGAACTCTCGGACGATAGAGTCCGCCCTCAGCCCCGCCGCGACGGCGGCGTCGCTGGCAAAGGCGAAGAGGGCGCACTTTCCGCCCGTCATCTGGGCGGCGACCACCGCCACGCCGGCGCCTGGCGCCCGCCGGTAGCGGTCGCCCCATTCGCGCGCATCCGACGTGCCCCGGACTTGCAGCCGCACGCCTCGATACTGGAGAGTGCGTCCGGCCGCCTCGAAGCTGGCCTCGGCCAGGACCTCGCCTCCGCCGCCGCCCTGTTGCAGCGCGCCCACTAGCTCTTCCAGCTCGGCATTGGCCGCCTGCAGGTCTCCCACTCTGCGCTCTACGCCCTCGGGCGAGCACCTCAGCAGCTCCGCGAGACCCTCCACGCGCCTCCCGTAGCGGGCCAGGTGCCCGAAGGCCTTCCGGCCCGTGAGCGCCTCGGTGCGTCGCACTCCACCGCCCACGCCGGTCTCGGAGGTGATCTTGAAGAGCCCGATCTCGCCCGTGCGCCCGACGTGGGTGCCGCCGCACAGCTCCATGCTGACCCCGGGGATCTCCACGACCCGTACCTCGTCGCCGTACTTCTCGCCGAAGAGGGCCATCGCGCCGGCACCGACCGCTTCCTCGAAGGGGCGGATCGCGGTGAGGACGGGGTGGCTGACCCAGATCCCCTCGTTCACCATGTCCTCGACCGCGCCGATTTCGGCGGGCGTCATGGGGGCGGTGTGGGAGAAGTCGAAGCGAAGCCGGTCCGGAGCGACGAGGGAGCCGCGCTGCACCACATGGTCGCCCAGAACCGAGCGCAGGGCCGCGTGGAGGAGGTGGGTGGCGGTGTGGTTGCGTTCGGTGTCGCGGCGGGCGGGGGCGTCGACCTGGGCGGTGACGGTGCTGCCGAGGACGGATTCGCCGGGGAAGTCGCCGGTGGGGCGGCCGCGGAGGATGACATGCTCGCCGTCGCGGAGGACTTCGGCGACCTCCATGCTCCAGCTGTCGGTGAAGACTCGGCCCTGATCGGAGACCTGGCCGCCGGCTTCGAGGTAGAAGGGGTTGTGTTGGAGGATGAGGGCGATGGAGCCATCTCGGCGACGTGAGAAGCTGATGACCTCGGTTGCCGCTTTCAGGGTGTCGTAACCGACGAAACGGGGGGGCGAGGACGTCGGGCGCGAGACGGTTGCTGCTGCCTCCGGGATATGGAAGTGAAATCGAACGGGGTCTGCATCCACGCTTATCGATCTCCCGCTTCGCGACCGCCTCCTCTGCCCCTCCAACGCCTCTTCGAACCCCTCCATATCGACCCCGTACCCCCGCTCCTCCGCCACTATCCGCGTCAGATCCGGCGGGAACCCGAACGTGTCATACAGCTTGAACACCTCATCCCCCGGAATCACCGGTCTCGGCGATGTCCCCGCGGCCACCTGCGGCGCCACCACCCCCAGCCTCTCCATCCCCCCGTCGATCGTCGCCAGGAACCGCTCCTCCTCGCCCCGAGCCGTCGCCAGCACGCGATCCCGCCCAGCGCCCAACTCCGGGTACGTCCCCTCCATCAGCTCGATCACCTCGCCCACAACCTCCGCCAGCGCTGGCTCCCGCATCCCCAGCAGCCACGCGTGCCGAACTCCCCGCCGCAGGATCCTCCTCAGCACGTAGCCCCGTCCCTCATTCGACGGGAACACCCCGTCCCCCAACAAGAACGCCACCGCCCGCGCGTGGTCGGCCAGCACTCGGTATGAGACGCCCTCCCCGCTCCCCGCGTCGTACGGCCGCCCCACCACCTCCGCCACGCTCTCGAGCAGCGGCAGGAACAGATCCGTGTGATAGTTGCTCCCCACACCCTGCATCACCGCCGCAAGCCGCTCCAGCCCCAGTCCCGTATCGATACTCGGTGCCGGCAGCGGCGTCTGCTCGCCGGAAGAATCCCGGTCGAACTGCATGAACACCAGATTCCACAACTCCAGGAATTCACCGGCCTCGCCCCTCCGCTCGAACTCCTCCGTCTCGGGCACCGTCCTCCGCTCGGCCCGCGGCCGCAGGTCATAGTGGATTTCCGAACACGGACCGCACGGCCCCGTGTCGGCCATCTGCCAGAAGTTGTCCTTGTCCCCCAGCCGATGGATGCGCTCCGGCGCGACCCCCGCCACCTCGGTCCACAACCCCGCCGCCTCTTCGTCGGTCCGGTGCAGGGTCACGAACAACCGGCCCGGATCCAGCCCCATCTCGTCGGTCAGGAAGCCCCACGCGTACTCGATTGCCTCGGCCTTGAAGTAGTCGCCGAAGGAGAAGTTCCCCAGCATCTCGAAGAAGGTGTGGTGGCGTGCCGTGCGGCCCACCTCCTCGAGATCGTTGTGCTTGCCTCCGGCGCGCACGCACTTCTGGGCGGTGGCGGCTCGCCTGTACCGCGGGACCTCCAGCCCGAGGAATACCTCCTTGAACTGGACCATTCCCGCGTTGGTGAAGAGCAGCGTCGGGTCGTTGGCCGGCACCAACGGAGAGCTGGGCCGCTCAGCGTGACCCCGCGCGACGAAGTAGTCGACAAAGCGCTGGCGGATCTCGGATGACTTCATGCAGGGAAGTCTCGAAAACGCCGGGCCGGGTCGCAACCCGGCGCGGGTCCGGTCGCCGACCGCAACCTGCGGGTGCCCGCCGTCCGCAGTCCGCGCTAGAAGCGCGCGCTCAGCAGGGGCACCCGCCAGGAAACACGCCGCTCGCCGACCCTGGGTCCGTGCGCGGCCACCCCGACAGCTGGCGAAGGGAGCGGCGTGGCCACGAACCACTCGCCCCCATGGCGGTTTAGGAGGGCCTCGCCCGCGCGCGGGCGAAGGGAGCCCTCGTCCGTCCCGTAGTCCGACGTTGCCGCCGTGGCGAGCCCCAGTCCCAGGGAGCTGCCGAACAGCGCCATGCCAAAGACCCCCTTTTCGTCTTCCGCCCCCACGATAAGCGCCAACCCCGCACCTCCGACCGTCCCGAGAAGTCCGCCCATGCTGATCATCCGCGCGCGCGGGCGGCTGAGCGGCACTCGGCTCCCGATGGCGGCCCCTAGCGCCAGACCCGCGTTGCCGGTGAGCGCGACCATCGTCCACGCCGCCTCGTCTTCGAGTTCGGCCAGGACCGATATGGCTCCCCCGAACCACACTCCCCAGAGACTGCCGAGCATGGCCGAGGTGGCCGTACCCGGCGAGACATCCTGCTGCGCGGCAGCCAGTCCCCCAGCCACTCCCAAGACACTGACCAGCAGCATCCTCGCGACCACCCCTTCGTCGGAATCGATACCGGCCATCCCCGCAACCACACCACCCTGAATGGCACCCCAGGTGCCCCCCCAGGTGATGGCCCGCGCCTGACCTAGCGACACGGGCCGCGAGTTGGCCAGGGCCCTCCCGAGGAGAAATCCGGTGGGGCCGCCAAGGAGCAGTCCCGCGCCGTAAGCTGACTCGTCGTAGGCATCGAGGGCTACTGGCGTGGCCCACCCGAGCCATATCCCGTAGGTCGCTCCCCAGACCTTGAGCTCGGTCTCACCGCCCCGGGCCCCGTGCGCGATCACGATGGACTCGGCCCTGGAGGCCGCTATGCGCCCGGACTCGGTGTCCGGGAAGCGGCTCGCGAGGTACTGCAGGAGCGCCAGCGCCAGCTCCTCGCTGCCGCGTTGTTCCATCGCCTCGGCGGTACCCAGGAGCACCGCGGCCGAGTCGGCCCTGCTCTGGCCGGAGGCCGGAAGTGCTGCCGCCAGGGTGAGCGCGCCCGCGAGAAGCAGGCCCAGCAGTCCGTGGACAATCTCGCGCGAGCACCGAGAGCGGCGAAGCGCTGGCAGTCCGTGGACGGGCCCGGACGAGCACCGAGACCGGCGAAGCGCCCCACTGGCAAGGCGCGACGAAGCGGTCCGTGGATGCGCCCGGGCGAGCACCGAGAGGGGCGAAGCGCCGGGCTGGCAAGGCGCTTCGCGGGGCGCATGGCAGAGCCATTCGCCCAAGAAGCAACGCAGCAGCGAAGCGATCCAGCGCGGATGCAGCGCCCCTCGAATGCCGCCAGGGTGCATCTTCGGGCCGCAAGGACCAATAGCCGCAGCGCTATTGGTGCGAGGAGCGACGCAGAGCGCAGCGGTCCAGCGCGGATGCAGCGCCGCTCGAATGCCGTGGGAGGCTTGTCCACGGGCTGCTAAGCTGCATGTGGCGAGGGGCGATCCCGGGGTCGGGTGTAGGGTCGTGACGCTCATGCTTCGGGCTCCCATGGAGTGGCGGACCACGATCCGCCAGCGGTGGTGCTGCCAACTAACGGTCGCACAGGCAGAGGCGAGGAGCCACGCGGCTGGGCTTCGGGGCCCTCCTCGAGGCCGAGTCGACCGCGGGTCCGCAGGCCACTACACCACCCTGAAACCGCTGCTACACGACCTTGACGGCTGCCGCGCTCTCCCGTTGCTCCGCCGCCGAATCCTCCTCTCCGCCCACCCCGAGAGCGGCCCTGAGCTGCGCCTCGACCGCCGTCCTCACATCGGCGTTCTCCTCCAGGAAACTCCGCGCATTCTCCTTGCCCTGACCGAGTCGGAGGTCTCCGTAGGAGAACCAGGAGCCGGACTTGTTCACCACCCCCTCGTCCACCCCCAGGTCGATGAGCAGCCCCGTGTGGCTGATCCCCTTCCCGTAGAGGATGTCGAACTCGGCCTGCTTGAAGGGTGGGGCGCACTTGTTCTTGACGACCTTCACACGGGTGCGGTTGCCGACCACGTCGGTGCCATCCTTGAGCGCCCCGATCCTGCGAATGTCCATGCGAAGCGACGCGTAGAACTTCAGCGCCCGGCCACCCGTGGTTGTCTCGGGGCTCCCGAACATAACGCCGATCTTCTCGCGAATCTGGTTGGTGAAGATCACCGCAGTCTGGCTGCGGCTTACCGCGCCAGTCAACTTCCTCAGCGCCTGGCTCATCAGCCGCGCCTGGAGACCCACGTGCGAGTCGCCCATCTCGCCCTCGATCTCGGCGCGCGGCACCAACGCCGCGACCGAGTCGACGACGATCACGTCGACGGCGTTGCTGCGAATCAGCACCTCGGCGATCTCCAGCGCCTGCTCTCCGGTGTCGGGCTGCGACACGAGCAGGTTGTCCACATCGATGCCGAGCTTGCCCGCGTACTGGACATCGAGCGCGTGCTCGGCGTCGATGAACGCGGCGATGCCGCCCTCGCGCTGCGCGTTGGCGATCACGTGCAGGCAGAGCGTCGTCTTCCCCGAGGACTCGGGTCCGTAGACCTCGGTGATGCGACCGCGCGGCACCCCCCCGATGCCGATCATCGCGTCGAGGTTCAGCGCTCCCGTCGAGATCGCCCTGATCCGGAGGCTTGCGCCTTCGGCCCCCATGCGCATGATCGCCCCACGTCCGTACGACCGTTCGATCTGCGTGAGCGCGGTCCGGAGCGCCTTCTTCCTATGTTCAGCCTCTCTTCCGTTCGCATCCTTGGCGTGCGGCCTTGAACCACGGGGTGCGGGCATCTCTTGCGACCTCTCTCTCTGGTGTGCGGTAACTACGCCAATACCGAATATAAGGCGAAACTAGCGCGGGGCAACTCTACAGCGAGCGGACCTCTCCCACCGCGCTCGCCGTTCGGGCACCGGGACGACCACTGTGCGGCCAGACTGGCGATTGCACCCGGCGCGGGCGATCTTCGATCCCGCGACCACTGTGCCGCAAGTGGTCCAGCGGGAGGCCACTCCGTCTCCTCGTCGCGCACCGCCAAAGTACCCTCTTCCACCGGGCTAATCCATGAAGGAATGGGCCATGTCACGAAGGCTGCGAGGGGTGGCCCCTGAATCAGAGTCAGGTTTAGTTATCAATATGTCAACTGTGGATGTCAGTTAGTCGAGGTTCCCATGACAGTGGACGCGAAGACCGAATCCCGCGACCTGCTTGCCGAGTGCCGAGTGGACACCTTCCGGTCCGGCGGAAAGGGGGGTCAGCACCAGAACAAGGTCGAGTCGGGGATTAGACTCACCCACCGCCCCACCGGAATATCCGTCGCGTCCCGTGCGCACCGGTCCCAGCACGGCAACCGCAGGGAGGCACTTCGCCGTCTGCGCGAGAAGCTTGCGGAGCTGGCGCGCGAGGACCCGCCACGCATCCAGACCCAGGTGCCTGCTCACGAGCGACAGCGGCGCATCGAGGAGAAGAAGCGGCGGTCGCGCCTCAAGCGGCTGAGGGCCCGGCCACGCCCGGAGGAGTAGCAGGGCAGCCCGTGGACAAACCTCCCACGGCATTCGAGCAGCGCTGCATCCCCGCTGGGCCGCTTCGCTCTGCGTTGCGCCTCGGACCAATAGCGCTGCGGCTATTGGCCTATGCGGCCCGCAGATGCACCCTGGCGGCATTCGAGGGGCGCTGCATCCATGCTGGATCGCTTCGCTTCTGCGTTGCTTCTTGGGCGAATGGCTCCGCCATGCGCCCCGCAAAGCGCCTTGCCAGCGGTGCGCTTCGCCGCTCTCGGTGCTCGCGCGAGATTATCCACGGACTGCCTAGCCGGTCACTGCGCCGGTTGGTTCAGTGCCGCCACCACGGCCACGACCTCGTCAAAGGGGGGCAGCACTCCGGGGTCCTCGCCGACCCAGCTGTAGCGCAGGAAGCCCGCCGCGTCAATGACGAAGACGGAGCGGTTGGCAACTCCGCGAAGCCCCCCCAGGTCTTCGCGCAGAACCCCGTACGCAGAAGCCGCGGTCCTGTTGAAGTCGGACAGTATTGGGAACGGTACCCCCATCTCGCTACCCCACTTCCGGTTCACGAAGGGCGAATCGACGCTGATCGCGTAGACCTGCACGCCGAGCGATCCCCATACTCCCCAATTCTCGGAGACTTGGCAGAGCTCCTTCGTGCACACGCCGCTGAAGGCGAGCGGCACGAAGAGCAGCACCACCGGCTCGCCCAGGTGCTGCGACAACGTCACCGGGTCATCGCCAAGCGCCCGCAGCAGAGAGAAGTCCGGCGCGCTGGTTCCCGCTTCGAGTACGCTCAAGGAATGCCTCCGTCTGGTTCGTGTTCCCACCGTCTCGTCCCTGTCCAGTCAAGTCTAACCTCCCCGGCCCTATCTTCGCCCCGCCTTGCGGCGCGACCACATGACGACGGAGCCGCACCTGTTATTGATCCCGCCGAACTGAACGGGCGTCCGTTCCGCCAGAAAGACCTCGATCACCTCGATCTCCTGCGGCAACAGGTCGTCAACACTGTCGAGGAAGAGTGGGAAACCGTCCAGGAACATACGGAGTGGGCAGCGTCGCCGCCCTGTCACATAGGGCAGGCCACCGGAGTATTCCACCCGCATTCCGGACATGCGATCCAGCGCGTCGGAAATAGAGGACAGCGTGTCGAGGTGCTCGCGCGTCAGAAGGTGCTGCACCCGGCCGTGATCGATCCTCCAGTACACGCCGCGCGCTTCCAGGAACCGTGAGCGCACCTCCACCTCGAGGGGTTCCAGTCCGATGGCGTCCGCGGTCATGACCAGTTGCACCATGGTCGTTCGCTCCAACTGCAGCGATACCCGCTCGGTCCGCTGCGCATAGCCGAACATGCCGACACTCAACTCGGCCACGGGCTCGCGCAGATCCGTGAACTCGGCCATCCCGCGGGTGTCGCTCTGGCGCACCCCGCCCCCTTGAAGCGACACCACCGCCCCCTCGATCGGGCGCCCCGACCCGTATTCCCCGACCCGGACCACGAGCCTGGCGGGGATACCCAGCTCCACATCGTCCAGCCGGTACATCGACACGGTGAACTCGCCGGCCATGCCGACCGGGAGCTTGCCCTTGACGGTGGCGTACCCGGCCTTCCACGTGGTGAAGTCGTACCGTCCCGGCGGGACGTCGAGGGAGAGCGTCCCGTCCGGTCTGCTGACGTGGCGGCCCGGCTGGCCGAAGAGGCGGACCACAACATCCGGCACCCCCTCTCCGCTCTCCGCGTCCACAAAGCGCCCCTCCAACTGGAGCTCCACTTCACGCCCTGCCTCCTGGGCCGTGCCTTGCCGGACCGGGCCCGGGATAGCGAGCTGCGCGACGACGGCCCACAGCGCGGTGGCGAAAACCGGAATGAGTCGGCGCGTCATGATTGGTCCTCCGCTCGTCTTTGCTCCACGCACTCCGCGATCACCGCTGGGAACCCTCACCATAACGGCGCGGCTTCGTCTCCCCCAACACCCGCCCGGCCGTGCGAACTTCTCCAGCGTGCGGGTCGCCGGTGCACCACGTCGCGCAGTTCCCCTACGGGAATCGCCGGACGGATCTGGTACGCGCGGATGGACGTGGCCGGGCGCTGAGCGCCGGACGAGTGGCGCTCGGGAGCCCGGAGCGAACTGGTCGGCGACAGCCGGAGTGCTCGTCCAAGGCTGGGCGGACGTCAGCCGGGGATCGGAATCGAACAGGACGACTCGCCCCGAAGGCGGGGCCGCGACGGGGCGCAGGCGCAACTAGTCCCCGAACGGCACCGACCGTGGGATCCCGAGTGGGCCCAGAGGGACTTGAACCCCCGACCGTCGGATTATGAGTCCGCTGCTCTAACCGACTGAGCTATGGGCCCGCGTAACGATAACGGCTCGGCGGTTCCCATGGGAGACGACGGGGGAGCCGCCACGCAGGTCGCCACGCAGGTCGCCGTCTATCGGTGCGCTCCACGCCGAGCAGCGCGTCTTCGCCCCTCCGCCGCGCCGACGAGCGCCCGAGCCTCGGCCAACTCGTCCTCCCGGGCTGGCCGCACGCCACCCGGCTTCATTCCGCCGAGGCGGAAGGGACCGAATCGGGTGCGGACGAGAGCCGCAACCGAATGACCGACCGCTTCGAACATCCTCCGCACCTCTCGCTTCCTTCCCTCCGCGAGGACGAGCGCCACACCCCACTCGTCGTGACCCAGCGCCACCCTCCGAACACGCCGGGGACGTGCGAATCCGTCCTCCAGCTCGACGCCGCGCCTGAGGCGGGCGATCGCACCGCGTGTGATCTGTCCCGCCAACCGGGCCAGGTACTCGCGCTCGACCCGCCCGCGCGGGTGTGCGAGCGCCGCAGCCAGGTCGCCATCGTTGGTGAGGAGGAGGAGGCCCGAGGTATCGCGGTCGAGTCGGCCCACATAGCGGAGCCCCGCGCCCCAGGGCGGCAGGACGTCGTATACGGTCCTCCCACCCTGGGGGTCCCGGCGTGTGCAGAGCACTCCGACGGGCTTGTGGAGCACGACCCAGCGCCGAGGGGCCGGGCGCACTACCATTCCGTCGACCTCCACCGTGTCCGATGCCGGCTCGACACGCGCGCCCAGCTGCGCCACGGGCGTGCCGTTGACCGTGACCCGCCCTTCCGCGATCAGCCGCTCGGCCTCCCGGCGCGAAGCCACCCCCGCCTGGGAGATGTACTTCTGCACCCTGACGGCACCCTCCTGACGCTCGCTCGTGCGTCGAGCGGAGGGTTGGCGGTCCGCCCGGGAGCGAGCCCGCCCGCCGGGCCTACGCCTACTCCGCCGGTTCGGGGACAAGATCGGCCTGGGCCAGCACCGCCTCCACTGCCGACTCGAGGTCGATCGGAGCGGGTTCGTCGGCGCTGTCGCCATCCCCCTCGAGATCGGCCGAGGCGTCGCCCACATCCTCCAGCGGAACGCGGTCCCGGAGGACCACGGGCAGCTCGTCGGGCCTCGGAAGGTCCTCTATGGACGGAAGCCCAAAGTGCTGCAGGAATCTGCTCGTGGTCCCGTACAGAACTGGCCTCCCAATTCCCTCTCCGCGCCCCACGGCCGTGATCAGACCGCGGTCTATGAGGGTGCGGATCACGCCCGTCGAGTTCACGCCGCGGACGTACTCCACGTCGATGCGGCCTATGGGCTGCCTGTACGCCACGATCGCAAGGGCCTCCAGAGCCGGCCCCGAGAGACGCGGCGAGACCGGAACGGTATCGAGGCGTTCGAGAAACGGCGCGAACTCGGGGCGGGTCATGATCTGGACGCCGTCCGCCACATGACGCACCTCGAACGCCCGATCCGATCGGTCGTACTCCGCCCTGAGGGCGGCCAGCGCAGCCTCGACCCTATCCTCGTCGAGTCGCTCGTCGGCGCGTGCAATCTCGCTCGCAAGCAACGGCGCATCGCTGGCGAAGAGCACCGCCTCGACGATCCGGGTGTCGTCCATGGCCTATCGGCCTCTGGCTCCAGTCGCCGCGGCGGCCGCACCGGGGAGAGGGGTATGCCCTTCGTCGCCCCCCGCAGCTCCCTGCGCAGCGGGCGACATGTCTCCAGTACCGGGCTCGAAGCTGCGGCCCCGGTAGAACCACAGCGGCGAGAAGGGCTCGCGTTGGCGGAGCCGCACGATGCGGTGCCGGGTCAGCTCGAGACCGGCGAGGAGCGTCATGACCGCATGTGCCCGGCTCCGCCAGGGCGCTATCAGACTTGAGAATTCGATCCGACCCAGCCTCCCGATCGCCCCCACGATCAGCCCCGTCTTTTCCGAGAGAGCGACGGTCCTGGTGGCCACCCGATGCTCCTGATCGCGCCTATCCGGAAGCTCGACGCCCACGGCGGCGGCGAGAAACTCGTCCCACGTCAGCTCCAGTGGCATCACCTCGACCTGCCGCCGTTCGCGCGGGGTTACGTACCCCCGGTCGAAGCGACACCTGCGATCGCTCTCGGCGATCCGAAGCCGGTCCGCCACGTCGCGGATCATCTCGTACTCGAGCAGTCTGCGTACCAGCTCGGCACGCGGATCGTGATCCTCCTCGGCCGCCGGGCTCGGGAGCAGCATGCGCGTCTTGATCCGGACCAGCAGCGCCGCCATCTCCAGGAACTCGCCCGCCTCGTCGATCCTGGCGACGACGAGCCCCTCGATTGCCTTCAGGAACTGCTCGGTGATCCTGGCGATGGGGATGTCGAAGATGTCGATGTCCTGCACGCGCACCAGGTGCAGGAGCAGATCGAGCGGTCCGCGGAAGCGCTCGGTCTCGACCACAAGGAGGCCGTCGGGGGCGGGAGTGCCCCGACCGGTGTACGCGCCCCCTTGCGAGCCATTGTCGATCAGGGTGGCCGACGACGAGAGTTCCATGCACGAAGTCTAGCAGTCCGTGGATAATCTCGCGCGAGCACCGAGAGGGGCGTTGCGCCGGGCTGGCAAGGCGCGACGCAGCGCGAATAGCAGCGCTATTCGTGCACGAAGCAACGCAGAGCGAAGCGGTCCAGCAAGGATGCAGCGCCCCTCGAATGCCGCTAGGGTGCACCCGCGGACCGCAAGGGCCAATAGCCGCAGCGCTATTGGTCCGAGGAGCAACGCAGAGCGCAGCCACGGGTACGCACCTGTAAACCATGAATTACGTATTGTAAAGCATACATTACACTGTGGGAAGCGAAGGAAGCAGTCGGGATGCAGCGCCGCTCGAATGCGGGCGCACCAAGGGGGGGCTCCGGTTGATTCGACCGTGCGCCGACTCTATCTTGCTGTCCCTGCGCCGCGTGCGTCCAGGTGGGTATCGGGTCTTCGCCGACACTCCGGTCGGGGCGAGCCCAGCCAAGCAATTCGGGTTCAAAAAATGCCGAACATCAAGAGCGCTACGAAGCGCATGCATCTCAGCCGTGCGGCCCGTGGGCGCAACCGGGTCCTCCGCTCCCAGATCCGAACTGCCCTGCGTCGAATCGGCGAGGCCGAGAGCAAGGCCGAGGCGGAGCGGGGACGCCGGGCTGCCGTGGCGCTGATCGACCGGGCCGCGACCCGGCGCATCCTTCACCCCAACCGGGCTGCCCGCATGAAGTCGCGAATGGACCGGACGATCCAGCGGCTCCCAGTCCGTGGATAATTGTAAAGCGTACATTACAGTACGGATAGGCGAGCGGAGCGGTCCAGCGGGGATGCAGCGCGCCTCGAATGCCGTGGGAGGTTTGTCCACGGGCTGCTAGCCCGAGCGGAACCCGCCCACCCGGGCGGGCGGATCCCCGCCCACCGACCAAACCGTCTCGCCTCCCACCAGGGTGCGTACAACCCGCCCAGTCACCCTCATCCCGGCAAAGGGCGTGCTCCGCCCCTTCGAGAGGAAGTGGGCTGGGTCGACGACCCACTCGGCCACCGGGTCGATCAGGACCAGATCCGCACGGCGACCTCGCTCCAGCGTACCCCCCTCTATACCCAGAGCTCGAGCGGGCCCAAGCGACATCCGCTTGAGCAACGTTGGGAGCTCCATCGCCCCACCTCTCACGAGGCGCGTGTGCAGCACCGCGAAGGCCGTCTCGAGCCCGACGACGCCATGCGGCGCATCGTCGAAGGCCTGCTCCTTCTCGTCGTAGTGCCTGGGAGCGTGGTCCGTAGCCACACACGCGATCGTGCCGTCGGCGAGCGCCCTCTGGACGGCCTCCACATCGGCCGCGGGGCGGAGTGGCGGACTCACCTTGTACTCGGTGCCGTAGTCGCCCAGCAGGTCGTGAGTGAGCAGGAGGTGGTGGGGTGTGGCTTCGGCAGTGATCCGCACCCCCCGCTCCAGCCCGCGACGGATTGCGGCGACGGCTACGGCAGTCGATACGCGCTGGATGTGCAGCCGCCCTTCGGCCGCCTTGGCGAGGGCGATGTCGCGCAGCACCCCGATCTCCTCCGCGACGGCCGGGAGGCCGCGGAGCCCCAGGCGGGTCGAGACCACCCCCTCGTGCACCTGGCCGCCCCGAGCCAGCTCCGTGTCCTCCGAATGGGCCAGGAGGGGAACGCCGAACGACTGGGCGTATTCGAGCGCCAGCCGCATCAGCGTGGAGGATGCGACCGACCTCCCCGCGTCGCCCACCACCACCGCGCCAGCCGCTACGAGCTCGCCGAACTCGGTTAGCTGCTCGCCCTTCCTGCCGACCGAGAGAGCCGCCGCTGGAAGGACGCGTGCGCCGCCAGCCCGACTGCCCTCGGCGACGACATACCCCACCGTGGCGGGGTCGTCGACGACCGGGTCGGTGTCCGGCATGCAGCATACGGTGGTGAAGCCCCCTGCGGCCGCGGCCTGCGCCCCGCTGCGGATCGTCTCGCGGTGCTCCCACCCCGGTTCGCAGAGGTGCGCATGAGGGTCCACAAAGCCGGGTGCCACCACCAGGCCGCTGGCGTCGATCTCCTCCCCGACCGCTTCCACCTCCAGACCCGGCGCAACGGCCTCGATCAACCCGTCGCGCACCAGGAGATCGGCCACCCTCCGAGTTCCGGCGCCCGGATCGACCACGGTCCCACCCCGGATGAGTAGGTCGCTCACCTGATCCTCCGAAGCCTCACCCTTGCCTCCACTCCCCGGCCGCCTCGGCAAGGAGGGCCTCCCCGCCGGCGAGTAGGTAGAGGACCGCCATGCGGACCGCCACACCGTTGGTGACCTGGCGGAGGATCACCGAATGGGGGCCGTCGGCGACGTCCGAGTCGATCTCAACGCCTCGGTTCAGGGGGCCCGGATGCATGATCAGAAGCTCCCTGTCGGCACGCTGCAGACGCGCGGACGTCACCCCGAAGACGCGATTGTACTCCCGAAGCGAAGGCACATAGCCGCCCTGCATGCGCTCGAGCTGGAGGCGCAGCACATTCAGGGCGTCCGCCCACTCGATCGCCTCCTCGACGCCCTTGACGACGCGCGCCCCGAGCTCCTCGATTCCGGCCGGCAGAAGGGTGCGCGGCCCGCAGACCGCGACTTCGGCACCCAGCTTGGTCAGGCCGTGGATGTTCGACCGTGCCACCCGCGAGTGGAGCACGTCGCCGACTATGCACACCTTCAGGCCGTCGATGCGGCCGAAGTGGTCGCGCAGCGTGAGGATGTCCAGGAGCGCCTGGGTCGGGTGCTCGTGCGCGCCGTCGCCCGCGTTGATGACGCTCGACGGGATCCGGGCTGCGAGGAAGGCGGCAGCCCCCGCCGACCAGTGCCTGATGACCACCATGTCGATGCTCATCGCCTCGAGGTTGCGAGCGGTGTCCACCAGCGTCTCGCCTTTCGATACCGACGACCCCACCGATCCGATGTTCACAGTGTCGGCAGAGAGGCGCTTCTCGGCGAACTCGAAGGATATGCGAGTCCGCGTGGAGGCCTCGAAGAAGAGATTCACTATCGTCTTGCCCCTGAGCACCGGCACCTTCTTCACCCGTCTGAGGGCGATCTGCTTCATCGGCTCGGCCGTGTCGAGTATGGTGCGAATCTGGTCGGTCGAGAGCGCGTCGAGTCCAGTCAGGTCCTTGCCGAGGACGGTCTTGCCGCCACTCACGGCCGCCCCAGCGCCTCGAGAACAACCGCGAGCTCCTCGTCCAGTCTGGGCACCAGGACGTCAACCCGCTGACCCTCGAGCACCGGCACCTCGCGACCCACGATATCCGGTTGGATCGGCAGCTCGCGCTCTCCTCGGTCGACGAGCACGCAGAGGAGAATGCACGTCGGCCGCCCCCAGTCCATGAGCTCGTTGAGGGCGGCGCGCACCGTTCGCCCGGTGTAGAGGACATCGTCCACCAGCACGACGGGGCGCTCGTCCACCCCCCCTGGAGGCAGTCGGGTCTCCCCGACGACCGGGCGCGGACCCATCGCTATGAGGTCGTCGCGGTAGAGGGTGATGTCGAGCGTCCCGATCGGCAGACGCACGCCCTCGGCGTTCTCGATCGCCTCGCCGATCATCGCCGCCAGGTCGACGCCCCTGCGCTGAATGCCGACGAGGACCGCCTCCCTCGCCCCAGCGAGCTGCTCCATGACCTCGTGAGCCATGCGGGCAACCGCCCGCCCCACCGCCTCGGGGTCCATGAGCACCTTGGGGCCGGTCGCCGAAGCCTTGTCGATTCGCAACCTCTCGTGCGTTGTCCGTCGATCCGATGGCGAGCGACTGCGAGCCCGCCGGCCAGCCCTCCTAAAGCATTCGACCGAAAGCTAATTGCACCCCCGCCGCGCTGCCAGCATTATGGGTGGCACGCCGCGACCTGCTCCTGACGGAGCTTGCGGCCATAACTCCGTTTGGGGGGCAAATGCACACAAACACGCTTCGCGCTTCGCTCTTGGCTTCGACGGTCGCCGCCGGGGTTCTCGGCGCTGCCCCGATCTCCGTGGTCGCACAGGAGGTCGAGGGCCCGAAGGTCATTCTGTCGTCGGTCCCCTTCGCCGTGCAGGTAACGGGCGCGAGCGACATCCCGCCCACCGGCGCGCTGGTGGAGCTGCGCGACAATGCGGGTAGACGCCTCGCGTCGGGAGTCGTGCGACCCGGCGAGGCCACGGAGCTCTCGGGTATCTCGATAGATAGCCGCTCCCAGCTGCCGCTCAGCGTCCGGATCGGCGAGGGGCCGGAGATCGAGCTCTCCCGGCCCTTCGCCCCGGCCTGGTTCTCCCTCCTCCCGCCACTCCTGGCGATCGTCCTCGCGCTGATCTTCAGGGAGGTCATCACCGCGCTCCTGGCCGGGATCTGGCTGGGGGCGCTCGCGGTGGCCGGGTACAACCCCCTGAACGCAACCTGGCGGCTGGTCGACGACTATGTGGTGCACGCCGTCGGAGACACCGGCGGCCACACCCAGATCATCGTCTTCAGCCTGATGCTGGGCGGGATGGTGGGGCTGATCAGCAGGAATGGGGGCACCTTGGGGGCCGCTCGCCGAGTGGCCCGCATCGCATGGAACCGAGCGCGGGGCAAGCTGGCGACCTCGATGGCGGGGCTGGTGATCTTCTTCGACGACTACGCCAACACGCTCGTCGTCGGCAACACCATGCGTCCGATCACCGACCGGCTGAAGATCTCGCGCGAGAAGCTGGCCTACCTGATCGACTCCACCGCCGCTCCGGTAGCAGCGATCGTCCCGATCTCCACCTGGGTCGGCTACCAGGTGTCGCTAATCGGCGATGGCATCTCCGTTGCCGCAGGGGAGACGCTGGGCGGCGCTGGCGCCGAGGCTGCGTTCCTGGGGGGGCTCAGCCCGTACGCCGTCTTCGTGCAGACGATCCCCTACCTCTTCTACCCCCTCCTGGCCATCGCCTTCGTAGTCCTCACATCGGTCATGAATCGCGACTTCGGCCCGATGGCGAGAGCCGAGGCGAGGGCGGCGGCCGGCGGCGGCCTCCTGGCGGAGGGCGCCACTCCGGTCGTCGACACGGGCAAGAGCTTTGCCACGGCCAAGGAGGGCGTGCCGCTCCACTGGTGGAACGCGGCCGTACCGGTGCTGACCGTTGTCCTGGTCGTGCTCGGGGGACTCTACACATCGGGGAGGGGCGCCGTGGGTGCCGACGCCTCGCTACGCGACATCTTCGGCGCGGCCGACCCCTTCTCGACCCTGCTCTGGGGGTCTCTGGCCGGGTGCGCCGTCGCCGTGGTTCTGTCGACCGCGCAGCGGATCCTCTCCGTGCGGGAGTGCGTCGAGGCATGGATCGGCGGAATGAAGGCGATGATGGTCGCGATGATCATCCTGGCGCTTGCGTGGTCGCTCGGGGCCGTGGTCAAGGACGTCGGCACGGCCGCCTACCTGACCCAGCTTCTGGACGGCAACCTGCCACTTGCCCTGCTTCCCGCGCTCGTCTTCGTCACCTCGGGGGCGATGGCCTTCGCGACCGGTACATCGTGGACGACGATGGCGATCATGCTCCCGCTGGTCATTCCGCTCACCGTCTCGCTCGCGGGCGGTTCGGGTTTCGTCGACGGGTCCCAGTACGGGATCCTCCTGGCGACGACGAGCTCGGTGCTCGCGGGTGCGATCTGGGGGGACCACTGCTCGCCGATCTCGGACACGACGGTGCTCTCGTCGACGGCCGCCGCGTGCGACCACATCGAGCATGTGCGCACCCAGCTTCCCTATGCTCTCCTGGTCGGTGCGGTGGGATTGCTTCTGGGGAGCGTCGGAACGTCGCTCGGTCTCCCCAACTGGGTCGCGCTGCTGGGGGGAGTGGGGGTGCTCTTCCTCTTCCTCAGACTCTTCGGGAAGCCGGTGGCAGAGATTGCCGAACGGGAGGCGGGTTAGCGGCCGCTAGCAGTCCGTTGTCCACGGGCTGCTAGCGCCGAGCGCGGAAGAAGCGCCGGAGCAGCGCGGCGGACTCCTCGGCGAAGACACCACCCGCCACCCTCGCCCGGTGGTTGAGGCGGGGGTCGGCCACCAGGTTCTCCAGGCTTCCCGCCATGCCCGACCTGGGATCGGGAGCCCCGTAGACGACCCGGTCCAGCCGCGCCAGCACGATCGCCCCGGCGCACTGGGCGCAGGGCTCTAGCGTAACGTACAGGGTGCAACCTCCGAGGCGACGATCGCCAACAGCAAGCGCGGCCTCCCTGATGGCCAGGAGCTCGGCGTGGGCCGTCGGGTCGCCCGCTGCGACGATCCGGTTGTGCGCCTCTGCGACAATCGAGTTGCCCCGGACGACCACCGCCCCCACCGGCACCTCGCCCCTTAGCTCCGCAGCTCCGGCGACCTCCAGGGCGCGGGCCATCCACGCGCGATCGCCGCCTCGCGATCGAACGGGGGCGCTAATGCGCTACCGCAGGCGCCGCCGCGGGCGAAGTGGAGAGATTGCGGTAGAGCGCCGAGACGCGCCCGACGACCACCGGACTGCCCGGCCCGAGCGGCGCCCCGCCCTCCTGCTCTCCCCAGAGGGTCCGCAACCCAACGCTACCGCCACTGCCGGCAATCCGCCGGAAATCGATGTCGCGGCCAAGGACAGCCACGACCACATCGCCATCGTCCAGCTCCTCGATTCGCACCGGGCGCACAAGCAGCAGGTCGCCATCCTCGACCCCCACGGCCGCCAGTCGACTTCCCGCAGCGCGCACCACAAAACCCGCGCTCCCGCCGACCAGCCCTCGGTCGATTGCAACCCTACCCTGCCCCTCTCCCCGAAAGTGGCCAGCTAGCGCCTCCTTCAGGGTGCCGAAGCAAGGCAGCGAGACGGTATTCGCCCCGAGGTCGAGGCCGACGAACCGCACGGCGCGCGAGCGGGACGGGTTTCGCTCGATGACACCCTTGGCGGCAAGAGAATGGAGCAGCTCGGAAACGGTCTTGGTGCTCTTGATCTCGAAGTACTGGCCAATCTCCCGGATCGACGGCTGGTAGGAGTTTGCGAGGAGGTAGTCGACCATGAAGTCGAGGACCTCCTGCTCCAGCGCCGTGAGCGCCAACCTGGCGGCGACAGGCGCGGGGTCGGGGGGGGGGATCGCTGCTGACCTGGAGCCGCTCTGCATTCCGTGCTGGTTGCGGGTGGTTAGGGTCGCGAGGTGCAATGGCCAGTCACGATAGGCGCTTGATCGCCTCGGGGCAACATCCTGTCGGAAACGCCGTCGGAAACGCTGCGCCGAGAACGGGGAAGCGCTCCGCTGGCGTGGCGCGAAGAAGGGCCCACGGGCCTGCTAGATGCACCCCCCGGGCGCTAAATTCCCCCAACGATGACGGACCCCGATCCCTTCGCAACCCGCCGTAGCCAGTCCTCCCAGGGTATGGGAATTGTAAACCATGGATTACATATTGTAAAGTACACGTTACAGAATGTTCAGGCGATTGGGGCGGTCCGGCGGGGATGCAGAGCCGCTCCTGCCGTGAGAGGCCTGTCCACCGGCCGCCGCATTCCGTGGCCAATGGTAGCCCGGTGGAGCCGAAGGCTGGCGCAAGCGACGATCCCACTTTTCGTGGCGGCTACCGCATCTCCCGCCCAGGGCTTCGTCCCCCAGGAGGACAGCACCGACCTTCGGGCGATCTCCGCGCCCGGGGAGACGATCTCGGCAATCCTCCTTACGATGGAGCCGGGCGACGCCCTCTGGGAGCGCTTCGGCCACAACGCCATCGTGATCCGGGACGAGGCGACCGGCTTCGAGGCTGCCTACAACTACGGCATCTTCGACTTCTCCGACGCGGACTTCTATCACCGCTTCATGATGGGCACGATGATGTACCGCGTGCAGCCGCAGTCGGTCTCGTCGATGCTCTCCTTCTACCGCTGGCAGAATCGGAGGGTCTGGGCCCAGGAGCTGGCGCTGGATCCAGAGGATAGGCTGCGCCTGGCAGCCCTGCTCGCCAACGCTGCGCTACCCGAGAACCGCCGCTACCGCTACCAGTACTACCTCAACAACTGCTCCACCAAGCTGCGCGACGCCATCGACGAGGTACTTGACGGAGCGCTCCGTGCCGCGACCGACGGCCCACCCACCGGCGCCACCTGGAGGGAGCACACCCGGCGGCTGACCTCCACTCATCCGCTCGGGTACCTGGGCATCGATCTGGTGCTCGGGCCCAAGGGCGACGAGCTCACCAACCGGTGGGACGAAATGTGGGTGCCGATGAAGCTGCGCGCGACGATCGGCGAGATGTTGGTGACCCAGTCCGACGGGGGCGAGGTGCCGCTGGTGCTCTCCGAGGAGCTGTGGGTCGACTCGGACCGTCCCCCCGAGCCCGCGGCGGCGCCGGTGTGGATCCAGTTCTTCCTGCTAGCGGGATCGGCGGGAGGGCTCGTAGTCGTCCTCCTCGGCAGGACGTGCGCCGCCGGATCGACCCTGGCTCGGATCGCGCTGAGCGGGGTGGCGGTGCTATGGGGCACCCTCTGCACCGTCGTCGGCCTAGTGCTGATCGCGATTCACTGGACAGATCACGAGTTCATGTACTGGAACCGAAACACGCTCCTATTCAATCCCCTTGCCGCCGCGGTGGCTGTCGCTGTGGCACGCTCTGCGTGGCGTGGCAGGGCAAGCCGCTGGGGGCAGGGAGCGGCCTGCGCGGCGCTGGGGGCCGGTCTGCTGGCGGCTCTCCTTTGCCTCCTAGCCGAACGGACCGGAAGCTGGGAGATGGTAGCCCTGGCGCTCCCGATGCACGCAGCGCTCTGGTGGGTGGCCCGCGGAAGGGAGCGTTAGCAGTCCGCGGGCAATCCCCCGCGAGATCGCCCACGTAGCGCCCTGGTCAGTTCCCTAGAGGGTCCACGCCCATCTCGACCGTGACGGTGACCTTGCCCGACGCCGATCCCGAAGTTGCGGTGATGTCGGCCGTCCCAGCCGCCACCCCGGTGACCTTGCCCATGTCGTCCACGGTCGCCATGGCTTCGGCCGAAGACGTCCAGGTCACCTCGGCATCGGTAATGGTCATGCCATCCGCGTCCTGGACCGTCGCTCGCAGCTGGGTGGTCGCGCCAACGGCTACGGTGGGATTCTCCGGCGTAACGGTGACGCTCTCGACTTCCGGATCGGAGCCGCACGCAACTGCCAGGAAGAGTGCGGCCGCAGCCAGAAGACCTCTACGGGAACTAGCTAAAGAAGACACGTCGTTTCTCCTAGGGGAGGAGGCGGGGTGTGGGCCAGCGGACCGTCAAGGTAACCACAACGAAAGAACCACGCCACCCTCCACCCACTCTCCCCATACCCCACCAGGATGGCTGTTTCAAGTCATTCGCTCTGGCGTCGGCACCCTGCCAGGGTTAGCCTTTCCGTGCACCGAGAACTTCCTGGGAGCAGCGATGGACTTTGCCTTCGTAGGGCACTCTGGCAATGGCGCCTTCGAGTGGTTCGCGCACGGTCTCCTCGGCGCGATGATCAGGGAGGGCCACCGTCGCGTAGCCGACGACGACGGTGCCAAGCTGATCTTCAACTTCTTCCCCAGCGAGCGCCCGCGTCCCTTCAGACGCCGGGCCCAGGCGATCTTCGTCTGCTCGGTGACCGACTTTCCGCACCCCTTCACCGACCATATCGCTCAGGGGTACCATATGGTGCCGCGCTCGCTCGCCAATCTGGTTGTCGGCCTGGTCAGGAACGGCCACGGATCGCCGGACGCGCACTTCATCACCCCGGAGCAGGGCCACTACGTCGTGCCAGGCGAGACCGAGGCCGAGTGCTACTTCGAGGAGGTGTACCGGCGGATCAGGCCGATGGCGTCCTCGACGCTGGTGATCGACAACCTCTTTGCACCCGACCTGCCCGAGGAGCTCTGGGAGGGCGACGAGGCCACCCGCTCAATCGCGCGCGCCGGGCGCAAGCTGGACGAGGTGGACCTCCTCCCAGCCCCCTTCCCGATGGACGACCTCCTCTCGCCCAGGGACTTTCGCCACCTAAAGCGGCTATTCGGGATTGGCGGCCTTTCCTACGGCAACCTCTCCGCCCGCCTGGACGCTGACTCCTTCTGGATGAGCGCCAGCGGGGTCGACAAGTCCAAGCTGGAGCGCATAGGGCACGACATCCTCCTGGTGAGGGGCTACGATCCAGAGCGCAACGGCATGGTCGTGAGCCACCCCGCCGGCGTGACGCCGAGGCGCGTCTCGGTCGACGCGATCGAGCACTGGATGATCTACGGCGAGCACCCCTCGGTCGGGGCGATCCTCCATGTGCACGGCTGGATGGAGGGGGTCCGCTCGACCGACTTCAACTACCCCTGCGGCACCCGGGAGCTCGGCCAGGCGGTGGCCGACATCGTGAGAGAGGACGACGATCCGGCCAGGTGCGTCGTGGGACTGAAGAACCACGGCCTGACGATCACCGGCGAGAGCCTCGACGAGATCTTCGACCGTGTTGAGGGGAAGATCCTCCGCACCGTGCCGATGGGGTAGCACGGGCGGGACACGGGGCCTGACGGGAGGCGGAGGGGGGCGGTAGGAAGGAAGAGCGAGTCCCTTCGGCATATCGTGGCGCGCCCGACGCGCCCGAGTCGCGTTGACGGGGATTTCCCGTCACGATATCACGGGATTTTCCTCTCGAAATCGGCGGGCATTCCCTCTGACGGAGCGTGTACCTCATCGTGCATAATGGTGTCGCACAGTGTGTTCGCATTCCCGCCCACCACTATGAAGAGATGCACCGTTGAGCAACAAGACCCTCTACCTGGTACTCGCCGCCCTAGTGGCCACGGCATGCACCTGGCTGACCGTTGAATCGCGGCGGAATCAGCGGCGATCACCCCCTGACAGCCCGGGGGAAGATTGACATGCGCCTCGCAAGAGCGTAGAGTCGGCGTGGGGTGGTAGGACCGCCGCTCAGTCGGCTCGTCACCGAAGGGAGCAATCTCATGAAGCGTCTCGTCATCCCGGCAGCGTCTCTGTCTCTCCTGTTTCTCGTTGGCGCGGGCCTCTCCGCCCAGACCAGGATCGCCCTGACTGGAGGTGTCAGCCTGACGTCGACCGAAGAGCGATTCGCCGGCGTCAACAGATCCGTATTCTTCTCCAGCGTCGGGGAGGGGTCGGTGCGCCGACCCTCGGTTGGAGTGTCCGCGATCGTTCCGTTGCCGTGGAGCCTCTCCCTCGACGTGGGCGGTGCCTATTCCGAGTGGGGCCGTGAGCTCGTATTCGGGTGGTGCGGCACTCCCCCTCAGCCGGGAGCGTCGGTCTCCATGGAATACGTGGAGTTCAGGGCATTGGGGAGGGTGAACCTCCCTCTGGCCGGGAACAGCGTGCTTGCCTTCGTGACGGCCGGTCCCATGGCGGCGTGGGAGTTGTCCTGTCGCTCGACCCCCACCACCTCCCAGCGTCTCCCCGATGGATCGGAGTCGAGGTCCCCCGATGGCTCGGGCTCGAGGTCCTGCGAGGACGCTGCACTGGACCTGGAAGAGCTGGACTTCGGTCTCGCCGGGGGTGTCGGGCTGGAGGTTGGAGTGACCGGGAGATTGGGTTTCACCGTCAGCACGGTCTACAGTCGCGGAATGCGCGACCTGGATCAGGTTGAAGACTACTTCACGGAGCTCCGAACCGTGACGGTCAGGGGCGGGTTGGTGTACCGGATCGATTGAAGCAGCTCCCGCGACAGCCCCAAGCAGTCCGCGGTTAGGCCCCCGAGCACCGGGGGCGGGCGAGGAGCCGGACTGGAAGGGCGACCGATTCGCCCCGGATGCCGGGGGCGTCAGCGGGCGGTGCCTGCCCTGACCGCCGCCTGCACCGCGGGGACGAGTTCCAGGTAGCGGCCGTAGCCCCACCGGGCCTCTTCCAGCTCCAGCCGCTCGGTGTTGGTGTGCGCGTAGCGTTCCTCCCCGGGCGCGAAGCCGATCGTGGGGATGCCGCGAACGCCGCAGGTAAAGCCGCCATCGGTGGCGAAGGCCCAGGGGCGCGCCCGGGCCGGGGCGCCGCTGCCTCGTCTGCCGACAGCACGGGCCGCCGCCCTGACGATAGGGTCTGCCGGGTCCATCAGGAAACCGGGGCTGAAGAGTCGCCGCGCCACCTCGACCCCGGTGTAGCTCCTCTGTGTAGCGACGGCGATGCGGACCTCGACGGACTCCGCGGCGCCGCGCCATGTGGTCTTCTCGGCACGGTCCAGATGGGGCTGGAGAGACTGGCGAGTACGCGCCACGAGGGACTCTTCGGTGTCCCCCGGCAGAGTGCGCCAGTCGAGCGTGACGGTGACCCGGTCGGGGATCACGTTCAGCGTCGCCGGGACGGCGTCGATCCCGGTCGCCACGACGGACGAGGGCCCCAGCACCCCGTCGTGCTCCTGCCGGCCGGCCAGGTCGCGGACGCCGGCCAGGATGGCGGGGAGCAGATCCAGGGCGTTCCTGGCCAGGTCGGGCGCCGAGGCGTGACCCGCGAGCCCGTGCGCCACGATCTCTACCTCGGTCCGGCCACGGTGGCCGATCGCGATGTCCCCGTGCGTGGATTCGCCGATGATCACGACATCGGGGCGGAGCCCGCCGTCTGGCCGCACCAGGTGGTCCATCCCCCACCCCCCCCGCTCCTCGTACACGGAGTGAGCCACCACAATGTCCCCCTCCAGTCGCCCCTTCAGCGCAGCCGCCACATGCACCTGCAGCGCCAGCGGCCCCTTGATGTCCATCGCGCCCCGGCCGTGCAGGTACCCCCCGGCGATCACCCCGTCGAAGGGCGGGAATTCCCACTCGTCGGGGTCGCCGGCCGCTACCATGTCCAGGTGCGCGCTCAACATGACCGTGCCGCCCCCACCGCTCCCCCTTACCACGCCAATCACGCTTCCCAGCTCGTCGGTTCGCACGTCGTCGTAGCCGAGCGCCTCCATCTCGGCCACCACGCGCCTGGCGAGATCCCCCTCCTCGCCCGAGAGCGAGGGGATGCGGATCAGATCCCGGGCAAACTCGATCGCGCCCTCGAAGGAGGCCCCTCTCACCGCACGAACCAGGGTGCCAGCACGAGCGAGACCACGCTCATCAGCTTGATGAGTATGTTGAGCGAGGGGCCCGAGGTGTCCTTGAAGGGATCGCCCACAGTGTCCCCCACCACGGCTGCCTTGTGCGGCTCCGAGCCCTTCCCGCCAAGCGCGCCGCCCTCGATGTACTTCTTCGCGTTGTCCCACGCGCCCCCGGCGTTGGCCATGAAGAGCGCCATCAGGACACCGGTGACGGTGGCGCCGGCCAGGAGTCCACCGAGCGCCTGCACTCCGAGGAGCTGCCCCACCAGCACGGGCGCCAGGATCGCCGTGATCCCCGGCAGGAGCATTTCGCGGAGCGCCGCCCGGGTCGAGATGTCGACGCAGCGGGCCGAGTCGGGCTTCGCCCTCCCCTCCATCAGCCCCGGTATCTCGCGGAACTGGCGCCGCACCTCCTCGACCATCCCGGCTGCGGCCCGCCCTACGGCCGTCATCGTGAAGGAGGCGACCAGGAAGGGGAGCATGCCGCCGATGAAGAGACCCATCACCACGTACGGATTGGTGATGTCGATCAGGAGGGGCGTGTCGGTGATCTTCTCCACCTTGGTGGCGTAGGCCGAGAAGAGCGCGAGCGCCGTGAGCGCCGCCGAGCCGATCGCGAATCCCTTCCCGATCGCAGCCGTGGTGTTGCCGATCGCGTCCAGCGAGTCGGTCACCTCGCGCGTCTCGGGGCCGAGCCCGGCCATCTCGGTGATCCCGCCCGCGTTGTCGGCCACCGGACCGTAGGCGTCGACCGACATGGTGGCGCCGACCGTCGCGAGCATCCCCACCGCAGCGATCCCGATCCCGTAGAGTCCGCACGTCAGAAACGAGATCAGGATTGCGCCGCAGATCAGGAGGAGCGGCAGGGCTGTGGACTCCATCCCCACCGCGAGGCCCGTGATGATGTTCGTCGCCGATCCGGTCTCCGAGGAGCGGGCGATCTTCCGCACCGGGCGGGCACCGGTGTAGTACTCGGTCACCATGCCGATCGCGACGCCGACGACCGTACCCGCCAGGATCGCCCAGAATGGGCCTAGCGGCGAGCGCGCGCTCCCGGTGACCGGGTCCACGATCTGCATGTCGAGGGCGCGCACCACAAAGAACATGGCCACGAGGAAGAGCCCCGCCGCGATCAGGGTGACGTTGCGGAGCGCGGCCCCCGGTTCGGTGCGCTCCAGGAACTTCATCGCGGCGATCCCGATGAGCGAGCAGACGAGGCCGACGAGCACGGTCACAATCGGGAGCGCAACGGCCTCGGTGGCGCTTCCGGCGAGCGCCGTCGCCGTGGCGCCGATCGCGATCGTCGCCACGATCGACCCCACGTACGACTCGAAGATGTCGGCGCCCATCCCGGCGACGTCGCCCACATTGTCTCCCACATTGTCGGCGATGGTGGCGGGGTTGCGCGGATCGTCCTCGGGGATGCCCGCCTCGACCTTGCCCACCAGGTCTGCGCCGACGTCGGCCGCCTTGGTGAAGATTCCGCCGCCCACCCGGGCGAAGAGCGCGATCGAGGATGCTCCCATCGCGAAGCCGGAGATGACGGCGGCGAAGTCCGGGAGCTCGCCGGTCCCCGGGATCGCGTCCGCCGCGAAGAACCAGTAGAGGAGCCCGATCCCGAGGAGCCCCAGCGCGGCGACCGAGAGCCCCATCACCGCGCCCCCGAAGAAGGCGATGCGGAGCGCCTTCCCCTGCCCCTCCGTGTTTGCCGCGGCCGAGGTGCGCACATTGGCGCGGGTGGCAGCCTTCATGCCGAAGAAGCCCGCGAGGACGCTCGACGTCGCTCCGGCCACGTAGGCGAGCGCCGTATCCCGCCCGATCGCGATCAGGAGAAGGACGGCGACGACGGCCACGAAGAGGCCCAGCACGGTGTACTCGCGTCGCAGAAAGGCCATCGCGCCATCGTGAATCTGCTCCGCAAGATCCGCCATTGCGGTCGTTCCCTGCGGCTGGCGGATCAGATAGCGGTAGACGAAGAGCGCCGCCAGCAGCCCCACAGCTCCCACCGCCCACGACCAGGAGGTCAGCTCAAGTAGCTCGATCACGTCTCGTGCACCCTATTGGTTGAATGTTCGCAAGTCATGAAATGACAACAGATAGCAGTCATCTATTGAAGCGATTCATTGCCGATTCCACTCCCTCCTCGGCCCACGCTACCACCGCGTCTGCCAGCGTCGGCAGGAGATCGACTATCACCTCCTCGTCCTCGGCGGTCATCGCAGATAGAACCCACTCGGTGAGGTCGGCCCCCGGAGGCACCGTCCCCACCCCGACCCGCAGGCGGGCGTACTCGGATGTGCCGAGCGCGCCGGCAACCGAGCGGAGGCCATTGTGGCCCCCGGCACCGCCGCGTGCCCGCAGGCGCACCCGTCCCACATCCAGATTCGCGTCGTCGGCTACGACCAGGAGGTCGCGGGCCGCCTCGAAGCCCTCCGGAGCGTCGAGGGCCGCGACGGCGAGTCCGCTCCGGTTCATGTAGGTACTTGGCTTCACAAGCGCGATCGTCAGGCCACCAACTGCTCCGACGGTCTCGAGCAGCGGGCCTGAGCGCTCGAAGGGGCCGAAGTCGTGGTCGAAGGCGACACGGTCAAGGACCCACCAGCCGACATTGTGGCGCGTGCCGTCGTAGCGGGGGCCCGGATTTCCAAGGCCCACGACGAACTTCGGTCCGCCTCGCGTCGCAGTCGGGTCGGTGAGCGCAGTCATGACCTACGAGCGACGCAGAGCGAAGCCACGGGTATGGGAATTGTAAACCATGGATTACATATTGTAAAGCATACATTACACTGTGGAGAGGCGGGCAGAGCAGTCCAGAGGGGACGCAGCGCCACTCCTGCCGCGGGGAGCCCTCTCCGCGGGTCGCCCGCGCGTGTACGCAGAGCGGCTCAGGCGCCAGGATCAACGCGCATGAAGTCGATGTGCAGCAGCTCGGGGCGGTAGGGGTGCGTCTGCACCTCCTGCACCCTGGCGTACTCGGTGCGCTCGTCGTCGAAGGAGAGCTCGAAGACGGTGTCGTCGACTCCGACAGAGCGGAGGAGAAGGTGCGTCTCGCGAGCACCCATCGAGATCAGTTCGCTGCCTCCGCCTCCCCCGTAGACGATGCCGGGTAGACGACCGTCGCGACGCAGCTTGCGGGCGGCGCCCTTCCCCGACCCGCTACGGGTGGAGACCTTCAGTTTCGCTTGCATCTTCAGATAGCCAGTCCGTGGATAGGTGTCACGCCAGCGCCGCGTGCGAATGGCCTTTGCGCTTGCGGTGCTCGAAGAGCTTGCTGACCGAGGCGTTGGCGTGGATGTAGGAGATTGCGCGAGCCAGCAGATCGGCGACCGAGAGCACTCTCAAGCGGTCGAAGCGCTTGGACTCGGGGATGTGAACCGTGTTGGTGACGACGAGCTCGTCGAGCGGCGATGCCGCGAGCCTCTCGACCGCCTCGCCCGAGAGGATGGCGTGGGTGGCGGCTACGTAGATCGAGCTGGCGCCCCGTTCCTTCAGGGCGTGGACCGCCTGGGCTATGGTGCCTCCGGTGTCGACCATGTCGTCGACCAGGAGGCCGGTGCGCCCCTCGACATCCCCCACCACGGTCAGGATCTCCGAGACGTTGGCCCGCGGACGCCGCTTGTCGATGATCGCGAAGGAGGCCCCCAGCCGGTTCGCGAACCCCCGCGCCATCTTGGCGGCACCGACGTCGGGCGCCACGACGACGAGGTTCTCGAGGCCCTGATCGCGGAAGTAGGCGTTGAAGACCGGCGCGGCGTACAGATGATCGACCGGAATGTCGAAGAATCCCTGTATCTGGTGCTGGTGGAAGTCGATGCTCACCAGCCGGTCCGCGCCCGCCGCGACCACCAGGTTGGCGACCAGCTTGGCCGCGATCGAGACCCGGGGCTGGTCCTTGCGGTCCTGGCGTCCGTATCCGAAGTACGGAACCACCGCCGTTACGTGCGCGGCCGAGGCACGGCGGGCCGCGTCGATCAGGAGGAGCAGCTCCATCAACGTGTCTGCGTGCGAGACGGTCGGCTGGATGATGAACACATCGCGGCCGCGGGCGTTGCGGTCGATCCGGACGAATATCTCGCCGTCGGAGAAGTTGCGGATGCTAGCCCCATCGGCCGAGGTGTCGAGGAGCTGCGCGATCTCCGCCGCCAGCGGACGATTGGCCCGCCCCCCCAGGAGCAGGAGGGGGCCGCGGACGGGAGAGTCTTGCATTCCGTGACGCCTAGGGGTTTCGGTTACAGATCCGACAGCGCTACAGCCTCGAAATATAGCGAGTCGGCGGAGGCGATGCGCTGGCCGATCTCAGGTGAGCTCCTCTCGCGCGCCGCTCTGAGTGACAGATAGTGAGTGGAATCTGTCACATGCTCTGCCGACCCTACTCGTAGCGCAGCGCGTCTATCGGGTCCAGGAGCGAGGCACGCCGGGCAGGCCAGATCCCGAAGAAGAGCCCGATGGCGACCGAGAAGCCCATGGCGACGACCACCGCCGCCGGAGCGACCGCCGTGTCCCGTCCGTAGAGCTCGGTGACGACCTCGGCGCTCCCGAATCCTGCCGCCACCCCGAGCACGCCACCTAGCGCGCACAGGACGAGCGCCTCGACGAGGAACTGGAAGAGGATTGCCTTCCTGGTGGCGCCGAGCGCTTTCCGCACCCCGATCTCACGGGTCCGTTCCGTCACGCTCACGAGCATGATGTTCATAATGCCGATGCCGCCCACCAGGAGGCTGACGCCCGCGATCCCCGCCAGGAGCATCGTGAAGGTCTCGGCCGTCTCACCAAGGGTCTCCAGGAAGTCCGAAGCCTGCTGGATCTGGAAGTCGGCGTCCTCGGCAGGCCGAATGCGGTGCTCCCGGCGGATGATGCGATCGATCTCCGCCCAGGCGGGTTCGAGCTGCTCGGGCGACGGTGCCGAGACGTAGATCGCCCGTAGCCAGTCGCGGTTCCCCATCACCCGGTAGAGCGCCGTCGTCAGGGGGATGTAGATCTGCTCGTCGGGGTTCTCCCACCCGAATGAGCCCTTCTCCTCGAGCACCCCCACCACCTCGAAGCGAATCCCCCGGATCTGGATGCTCCGCCCCACCAGGAGTGCCGCCGGCGTCCCCAGCGCCTCCGGCACCGCCGAGCCGAGGACCGCCACCCTCTGCCTGCCCTGGAGCTCGCCCTCGGTGAAGAGGCGGCCGTGCGATAGCGGGCGCTGGTGCATCGGGAAGTACGACGGCCAGGTCCCTACCACCTGGTTGCTGGAGTTCCACCTCAGGTAGGAGATCTGCAGGCGGTTGGCCGCCTCCGGAGCGATCTGGTAGACGCCGCCCATCTTGTTGGCCAGCGCCACGGCGTCGCTCTCATGCAGCCGCACGCTCCCGCTCGCCACCCCGCGCCACCACCCCTGGCCGGGCCGCACAGTCAGCACATTGGTGCCCATCCGCTGGATCTGCGCCTCGACAGCCCGCTGCGCCCCCTCGCCGAGCGCCACCATCGTGATGACGGCGGCAGTGCCGATCACGATTCCGAGCGTCGTCAGCCCGGAGCGGAGCGCATTGGCGCGAATGGACGCCAGCGCAACTCCGATCGTCTCCCGGACGATGAACATCTGTGTTGGCCTAGAAGGGTCGCATGCGCTGCTGAATTCTCCGGATCCGCTCCTGCTGCCTCGCCTGGAGCTGCGCCGGGCCAATCAAAGCCAGGTCCTCGCCCACCTCCACTCCCGCCAGAATCTCCACATAGTCCCAGTCGCTGAGACCGATCACGACGGGACGCACATCTATCGTTCCGGCCGAGTCCACGACGAACCCCACCGCTGGCCGGTAGGCCGGATCTCCGGTCGAGGCCCCGCTAGCGGCCACCACCTGGCTCCCTGGACGACCGCCTCCTCGACCGGCTGGGCCGCCCATCGCCCTGAAGAGCGCACGGGCGGAGTCCATCGAGATTTCGCCGGACTGGATCTTGGCGCGAATCTCGGACCGATCGAACGGCGCGCTCGGAGCATCGGCGGCGTCCTGGGCGCCTCCGGCCTCGGTGGAGTCGTCGTCCGCACCCTCGCGCTGCCCGCCGTCCTCGCCCTTGGTCGGCGGGTCCGGTTCACCATCCCCCGCCAGCTCCCTGGCGCGCCTGGCCGCATCCTGCATCAGCGGTCTCCATGCGCCGTAGTCGATTGCGAAGGCCTCGGGGTCCAGGCCCAGGACCTCGGCAGCGGCGGCCACCTCCTGGGCCTGCACGACCGCATTGCTCGGCACGGCGAGCGTCTCGCCGCGCTCGTCGATCAGGACCTCGACGCCGGCGTTCATCCCGGGCTTGAGGAGTCCCGCCCGGTTGTCGAGACGCACTATCACCGGGAACATCGTCACATTCTGCTGCACCAGCGCCTGCGGCTCGATCTTCTCGATCTCGCCCGAGAAGGTCCGGTCGCGGAAGGCCTCCACGGTGACGGTCGCCTCGAGGCCCGCCGCCAGCTTCCCGACATCCACCTCGTCGACGAGCATGCGCACCCGCATGTCGTCGAGGTTGGCCATCACGAAGAGGGTCGTGCCGCCGGAGACGTTCTGCGTCGCAGACTGGATGACCTGGCCATACTCGACGTGCTTCTCCAGGATCGTGCCGTCTAGCGGCGCCCTGATCGTCACGTCGGTGAGGCGGAGCTGGGCGAGCTCGAGGTTTGTGGTCGCTCGCACCAGCGCGGCCTGGGCGTTGGCGTACTCGAGCTCGGTGACCTCGAAGGCCTGGGTGGTGATCACCTCCCGCTCGAGGAGCTGGCGATTGCGCTCCAGCTGGGCGCGCGCGTTCTTGATCCGCGCCTCGGCCACGTCCAGGTCCGCACGAGCCTGATCGTGCCCGTTCTGCACATCTCGCGGATCGACCTTGGCGAGGATCGTCCCCTCCTCCACCTCGTCTCCAGAGTCGACGAAGAGCTCCAGGATCTCGCCCGAGGCCTTCGACTTGACCTCCACCCGCAGCACCGGCTCGAGCTCTCCGTCGGCCTCGGCGGTTATTCGCATCGGACGCACTTCGGCGGCGGCGAGCTGCACCGTCACGCCGTCGGCGACCCCCGTCTCGTCGCGCGCGCACGCCGCCTGCAGCGTGGCGGTGGCCACCAAGGGCAGGAGTGCGACGGCCCGCCAACGCCAGCACTCGGTCCGGCCCCGCGGCGGCCCCTGGGCAGATCGTACCGCATTCGTGAGGCGCATCAATTCCACTCCATCCCTTCGTTCCTGAAGTCGCGCTCGACCAGACCGTCGTTCAGGTGCACCTGGCGGTAGGCCGCCGCCGCGATGTCGGACTCGTGGGTGACGAGGAGGATCGTCTGACCTGCGCGGTTCAGCCCTCCCAGTACCTCGATGATCTCGGCGGTCGTCTCGGAGTCCAGATTGCCGGTGGGCTCGTCGGCGAGGAGGAGGGCGGGGTCGTTCACCAGCGCGCGCGCGATCGCCACCCTCTGTCGCTGCCCTCCCGAGAGCTCCGGCGGGCGATGCGTCATCCGGTCCCCCAGCCCCACCTGCTCCAGCTTCTCCTCGGCCCGCCGCCGCCGCTCCTTGGAGCGTACGCCGGCGTAGATAAGGGGGAGCTCGACGTTGTGAAGCGCCGTGGCGCGGGGGAGCAGGTTGAAGGTCTGGAAGACGAAGCCGATGTCGCGGTTCCGGACACGGGCGAGCTGGTTGTCGGAGAGCTCGGAGACCTCTCTGCCATTCAGCCAGTAGTGTCCGGCCGTGGGCGTGTCGAGGCAGCCGATCAGGTTCATGAAGGTGGACTTGCCGCTCCCCGACGGGCCCATGATGGCGACGAACTCGCCCCGCCCGACCTCCATGTCGACCCCGCGCACCGCCCTGACCGTCTCGGCGCCCAGGACGTAGTACTTGCGCAGGTTGTCGGTTCTGATAATGACGTCGTCGCCCCCGGCGTCGCGCCCCAAACTCCTCAACCCGTCTTGCATCTACAGCTCCCTCCCGACAATGGACTCGAGTTCTGCCCTGGCCAGCACGTAGTCGTACCTTGCGGACACCAGATTCGCCTCCGCCTGGCTGAGCGCCACCATGCTCGTCACCACCTCCAGAATCGGCGCTGCGTCCGCCTCGTAGCGCACCTGGTTGATCCTGAGGTCCTCCTGGGCCACCACGCGGGCCTCCTCCGCGATCGCAATCGCCTGCTCCTGCGTCTCCAGCGCCCGCAGCGCCGCGTCGACCTCCTGGCGCACGCCCCGCCTGGCGTCCTCCTCGGCCAGGAGCGCCACCTTGCGGTTCTCGGCTGCCTGCGCAAGCCCCAGATCGCGGGCGAAGCCGTCGAAGATCTGGAAGCTCCCGCTCAGCCTCAGGCTCCAGCTCGTGCTCCCCCCTCTGACGGAGCGCTCCTGATTCGCCCAGGAGTAGTTCGAGGAGGCGGAGAGCGAGGGCAGGAAGGAGCTGCGAGCCGACGCCTGGCCGTGCCGGGCCGATTCGGAGGCAGCGCGGGCGGCCTGCACGGCCGGAGATGCGGATTCGGCGAGCGCGACGATTTCGGCCTCGGAGAGCGCCAGTGGCGTAGGGTCGATCACCGCGGGCGGCTCGGGGGCGACTGGGCCGCTCACCCCCACCTGGCGACCTAGGGCGAAACGGGCCGCACGGAGCTGGTTGCGTGTCTGGAGGAGCGTCTGGCGGGCGTTCGCCAGCTCGAGGCGCGTCCGCAGCGTGTCCGACCGGGTGGCGCTCCCGACCTGGAGCCTGGCACGGGTAATCTGAAGGCTCTGCTCTGCGCGTTCGACGCTGGCCTCGGCCACGGCGGCGAGGTCGAACTGCCGGAGCGCATTCACGAAGAGCGTGTTGGTCTGAAAGATGACCGCGTAGCGCTGCGTGAGGAGGCGGGCCTCGGCCTCGACTTCGGCGGCGCGGGCGCGGTTCAGCTCGAAGTACTTGCGACCGCCCGCGAACAGCTGGTAGTTGGCGTTGACCCCGGCGCTGTAGGAATCGCTGCTACCGCTCACCACCCGCTGCGTATTGGGGTCGAAGCGCTCCGCGCTATTCACCGAGGCCCCGGAGCTAAGGCTCACCGTGGGCAGCAGCGAGCCCGTGGCCCTAAGCCGCGCACTGCCGGCATTCGCCACCGAGGCGAGAGTCTGCGCCAGCTGGGCGCTGTGCAGCATGGCGCGCTGAACGGCCTCCTCCAGGGTGACCGTATCGATCTTCCCCGGCACGGGGGGACGCGCCTCGCCTTGTGCGGCCAGCCCGACCGGCGCGAGCGCGATCAACAATCCCAGCGGCGCGACTCCCCTGCTCAAGTCAACTCTGCCCCGCCGCCGATCTGCGCTCAGCCTCATCGGTGCCCGTAGCCTCGGATAGCAGTTTCCGCAGCACGTCGTCGTGCACATCCTCGAATCTGCCTGCAGCAACGTATGCCCTGCGCCCGGGGTCGGCCGCGCCGACCGGCGCCTCGAAGCCGAGGTGCAGCACCTGCGCCCCCGTACCCATCCCGCGTCCCACCGTGGCGGCCCCCAGTAGCACTACGCTCCACACCTCGCCCTCGAACTCCAGATCCCGGGCCACCCTCGTCTCGGCCGGTGCCGGGGCGAGATCGCGAACCGATGGCGGCGTGGCCGGCGAGGGGCGGCGCGGCGCACGCCGTCTGGGGGTGGGGAGGCGCTGGACTCCGGGCGCGTATCTCCGACGGGTGGCGGCCACATCGCGCACCGAGGCGGGCGCGGAGAGCAGCCCCGTCCGGGCCCCTCGCCCCTCTTCGCACTCGCCCGCTCGGGAGGCGGCCCCGGATTCGCTGCCCGCGCGACTATCCACGCGGCGCTGGGGTGGGCGCACGCGCTGCGAGCGGCACCGCGTCGTCGCCGAAGAAGATGCGGATGTACTTGGCCTGTGTCGGTGTGACCCTGCGCACGGCCCACACCAGCTGCACATGGTTCGGCTCGGTCGGCTGCACGGGGACGATCATGCCAGCCTCCCGCGGCAGGCGGTCGCCCTTGCGGTGATTGCAGGTCGAGCAGGCGGTGACGACGTTGCTCCACGAGGTGTCGCCCCCGCGCGATACGGGCACCACGTGGTCGCGCGTCAGGAACTCGCGTGCGCCGAGCTCGCCCCGGTCGCGACGGCAGTACTGGCAGGCATAGCCGTCGCGGGCGAAGAGGAAGGTGTTCGTGACCTGACGACGGTAGCGGCGCGGGACGTGAACGTACCGCACCAGGCGGATCACCTCGGGCGACGGATGGTGGACGCTCACCGTGCGGAAGAAGCGGTCGGCCTCGGCCTCGAGCAGCTCGGCCTTGCGATCCAGCACAAGCCGGATCGCCCGTCTCGGAGGGACGATCACGAGCGGCTCATAGGAGGCGTTCAGCGCCAGACAGCTCACCTTGTTCCCTCCTCCCGGGAAGTCCCCGCTACCCTCGCCAACGCAACGCTACGCTACCGCAAACAAATGTAACCTGGAAGGGCGGCGGGTGTGCATCGCTCGGCTGCGGCAACACCTCGAATGCCCTGGGAGGTTTGTCCACAGGCTGCTACATCAGGTGCATTGGGTCCCGGTCGAGCGAGATCCGCACGTCGCCGCCTGGCGGGCGGAAGTCGGTGGCGACGGCCTCCAGCGCACGCCCGATCTCCGGGGCACCTCCACGCAGGAGGAGATGCCAGCGGAAGCGCGACTTGAGACGCTCGATCGGTGCCGGAGCGGGCCCGACCACCTGCAGGTCGCCCAGCCGCAGGAGGGCAAGCCACTCGTGCAGCGACTCGGCGGCGCCCAGCGCGTCGCCCCGAACCGGGCTACTCAGCAGCACTCGCGCCATGCGCCGATGGGGCGGGTAGGGAGGCTCTGTCCGCGCGCCTAGCTCGCGCTCTGCGAAGCCCAGGTAGTCGTGGGCCACGGTCGCCCTAATGACGTAGTGGTCCGGCATGTAGCTCTGAATCAGAACCTCGCCGGGGAGCGAACTCCGCCCCGCCCGGCCCGCGACCTGCGATAGGAGCTGGAAGGTGCGTTCGCAGCTCCGGAAGTCCGGGAGGTGGAGGCCTATGTCGGCGTTCACCACCCCGACCAGAGTCACCCTCGGGAAGTCCAGCCCCTTGGCGATCATCTGCGTACCGAGGAGCACATCGACTCGACGCCTGCGCACGCGCTCCAGCATCTCTCCGTGCGACCAGCGTCCCCTCGTGGTGTCGACATCCATCCGGACGACGCGGGCACTCGGAAAGGCCTCGACGACAACGCGCTCGACCTGCTCGGTGCCCAGCCCCCCGTAGGAGATCTCGGGCGCACCGCAGTGCGGACACCGCTTTGGCGGGTCCTCGGAGCAACCGCAGTGGTGGCAGACCAGTCTGCGCCTAGCCCGGTGGAGGGTCATTGCGACCGAGCAGTCGACACACTCCCCGACCCCGCCGCAGCTCTCGCAGAGGGCGAAGGTGGAGTAGCCGCGACGGTTCAGGAGGAGGATCGTCTGCTCGCCACGCTCCAGCCGCATCTCCATAGCCCGGACGAGAGGCGGCGAGAGGATGTGCGCGGGTGCCCGAGTGCGACTCCCGCCCTCTCGCTCGCGCCCACGCTCCGGGGCGTCCCGCCCGCCGGAGCCGGTCGATCGGTGACGCGGCACTGCGCTTCGGAGGTCCACGACCCGGACTCTCGGCAGCGACCCTCCCCCTACCCGATCGGGGAGCGTTAGCATCTCGTACTTGCCGCTTCTGGCGTTGGCCCAGCTCTCGAGCGATGGGGTCGCCGACCCGAGTAGGCAGAGAGCGCCCGCCCGCTTGGCGCGAACCACGGCGACATCGCGAGCATTGTACCTCGGGGTGTCGCCCTGCTTGTAGCTCCCGTCATGCTCCTCGTCCACCACGACGGCACCGATCTCCTGGAGCGGCGCGAAGACGGCCGAGCGGGCCCCGATGGCGACGCGCTTCGCGCCGGTGCCGAGCTGCTGCCACGCCTGGGCGCGCTCGGTCGGCGAGAGGCCCGAGTGCAGCACCGCGACCGTCTCCCCGAGGGCCTGACGGAAGCGTCCGACCGTCTGCGGAGTCAGCGAGATCTCGGGAACGAGCACGATCGCTCCGCCACCGCGCTCGAGTACGCACCGGACGAGCTCGACGTAGACGAGCGTCTTGCCGGATCCGGTCACGCCGTGCAGCAGATAAGTGCCGCCACGGGCCTCGGCCAGGCGGGCGAGGACGCGCCGCTGCGCCGGTGTCGGCTCGTGCGCCTCCTCCGTCGCGTCAAAGTGCCCGAGAAGCGGATCGGGGCCGATAGCGTCGCGGGCGACCTCGGCGGCACCCCTACCCTCCAACCCGCCAATCACCGAGCGGCTGAACCCCGCCTCGAGGAGCGCCGCCAGCGGCATCTGCCCGCCAGCCGCGACCAGCATCTCGTAGGCCTCGCGTTGCCGCACCGCCCTTCCGAACACCCCTTCCAGCTCCTCGAGGGTGCCGATCTCCCTTCGTATGCGCACCAGCGAGCGTCCGCGCACCCCCCCCCGCGCTCCCGACGGGCGAGTCAGCGCCCTTGGGAATACCGCCCTCAGCACCATCCCAAGGGGTGCCACATAGTACTTCGCGACCCACCTGGCTAGATCCCACAGTTCGACCCCGAGGAGCGGCTCGGGGTCGAGGAGCTCGATCACCTCCCTGAGTCCCCGAACCTCCCGGCCAGCTCCAACGCTCCACCCCACCATCGTGCGTCCTCTGAAGGGCACCCGGAGGCGGCACCCTGGAGGCGGCACCGACCCCTGCAGCCGGTAGTTGAATGTGTTCCGGAGCGGTATCGGCAGCGCGACCTCGACCAGAGATGCGCCGCCCGCTGGAGCCGGGGATCCCTCGCGGGGGCACGAACCCGCGCTCACTAGCAGTCCGTGGATAATCTCGCCCGAGCACCGAGAGGGGCGCTGCGCCGGCGGTCCGTGGACAGGCCCGGACGAGCACCGAGACCGGCGAAGCGCTCCGCTGGCAAGGCGCGACGAAGCGGTCCGCGGATGCGCCCGGGCGAGCACAGAGAGGGGCGAAGCGCCGGGCTGGCAAGGCGCTTCGCAGCGCGAATAGCAGCGCTATTCGTGCAAGGAGCAACGCAGAAGCGAAGCGATCCAGCATGGATGCAGCGCCCCTCGAATGCCGCCAGGGTGCACCTGCGGGCCGCAATGGCCAATAGCCGCAGCGCTATTGGTCCGAGGAGCAACGCAGAGCGAAGCGGTCCAGCGCGGATGCAGCGCGCCTCGAATGCCGGGGGAGGTTTGTCCACGGGCCGCTAGAGGCGAAAGACCTCCTCCTGGGGCCTGGAGACCGTCACCTCCGGCCCATCGGTGCCCATGAAGACATTGATCTCGGTGCGCATCCCCACCTCGCCGGGGATGTATATCCCTGGCTCGACCGAGAAGCCCACTCCGGCCAGCAGGAGCCGGTCGTCGTGCGTCTCCAGGTTGTCGAGGTTGGGTCCGCGGCCGTGGAGATCACGGTCGATCGAGTGACCGGTCCGGTGGATGAAGTACTCCCCGTACCCAGCTTCCGAGATAACGCCCCGGGCCACATCGTCCGCCTCGAAGCCCCGCATCACCTCGCCGGCCGCGTGGCACCCCTCGAGCGCGGCGACCACGCCATCCCTGGCGGACCGGATCACACCCCAGATCTCCGCCACCCGGGGCGGAAGCTCCCCACCCAGGTACCCCATCCACGTCTGATCGGCGGGGGCCGAGTCGGGGTGGGGGGCGCCCCAGAGGTCGATGAGGAGCACGTCGCCTCGCGAGATGGGGTGACCGACAGCACCGGGGTCGTAGTGCGGATCGGCCGCGGCGGGACCGATCGCCACGATGCAGTCCGCCTGGTCGGGGGCGCCGCGCGCCGCCAGCTCGGTGCGGATCCAGGCGGCCACCTCGCCCTCGGTGACCCTCTGGCCGCTGCGGATGCGTTCTGCGGCGCGATCGAAGGCGTCGCGGGCAAGCTTGCGCACCACCTCGGACGCACGGCCGTGCTCCTCGCGCTGCCGGGGCGTCCACACGGCGTAGTACTTCGAGACGAGGTCGCCGGAACTGAGCAGGCTTACCCCGGTGGCCGCGATCATCTCGCAGATGCCCGCGGGGACGAGGTCGAGGTACGGAACGGCTCCCCCCGGCGAGGTCTCGGCGGCCACTCGCCTACACCCGGCGAGGAGGGCGTGCAGTCCCCGCCCCATCTCCTGGCGACTTGCGTAGACGTCTTGCCTCCAGCGATCAAGATGCCGCCACGACGAGCGCTCGATCGCGTGGATCAGCAGGCGTGGCGGGCCATTCGCCGGCACCAGCGCGAATCCGCGCCGGGTGGTCCACTCCAGCCCGAGGAGCGACCGGCCTATTGGGTTGCGATCCTTGAAGTCGTAGATCAGCCACCCGTCGAAGCCCAGCTCGCCGAGCGCACGCTGAACGCGCGCCACACCCTCGTCGCTCGCGAGGAGTGCGTCCGCGCCGACCCCCCCCGCCCCCCTCACTCCGCCCTCTCCAGCTCGGCAAGTGCGGCGGCGAGCCGTTCACTCTCCACCTCGCTCAGCGCGGGAGGCGGCACCTCGGGCTCGCCCCTAAGCCTCCTGAGCACAAGGACGACGACACCCGCCCCCAGGAGGAGCATAGTGGGAGGAATCGCCCAAGCCAGCAGCCCGGTACCCCGAGCGGGCGGCAAGGCCCGATACTCCTCTCCGTGGCGGGCGATCATCCACTCCACCAGGCTGTCGGCACCCCAACCGGCCTCGGCCGCGCTCTGGATGCTGTCGCGGAGCGCAACCGCCTCGAAGGAGGGGCAGACCTCGAGCATGAGGCCGGGGCAGAAGGGCGAGCGCAGCATCCCGATCGCCTCGAGTGCGTCGGGATGAAGCTCCACCGCGGCCGCGCCGGCGTCGCGCGCAGCGAGCTCCGAACGCTCGGCGGGAGCGCCTGGACCGCACGCCGCCGCCCCCGCGGCGACGGCGCCGGCGACAGCCCATCGCGGCACGGTCGCCCAATGGCGGTTGGATGGCTTCATCTGGGGGTGTCTCGCCGGCGTTGGTCGGCGGCGGGCACGCCAAGACCCGCCAGCGCACGGACGACAGCCACGGCGCCCAACGCGCTGCGCCTTGGCTCGTAGCCGCCCTCCAAGAATACCACCACGCGCCCTGCGCAGAAATCGTCCGCGATGCGGACCACCTGGCGCGTCATCGCGTGCATGTCCTCGGGCTCGAGGAGCTGGCCTCCCAGCGGATCGCCGGCGAGCGAGTCAAAGCCCGCCGACACCAGCACGAAGTCCGGCGGGACGGTGTCGGCGGCCATCGCGACCGACCCCGCGAACGCCTCCAGGTAGTCGGCGCGGGGAGTTCCCGCCGGGAGCGGCACGTTGCGGGTGAAGCCCACGCCGCTTCCCCGGCCAGTCTCGCTCGCCGCGCCCGTGCCGGGGTAGTGCGGGTGTTGATGGAGCGAGAGCACGAAGACCGTGGGATCGTCGTAGAAGGCGTCCTGAGTCCCGTTGCCGTGGTGCACGTCCCAGTCGACGATCAGCACCCGCTTTGCAACCCCCTCCGCGCGCAGAGTAGCCGCTGCCACGGCCACGTTGTTGAAGAGGCAGAATCCCATTGCGCGGCCCGGAGTCGCGTGATGCCCGGGGGGGCGCACGGCCACGAAGGCGTTCCGGTAGCGTCCCGCCGCCACCTCGCGCACAGCCTCCAACCCCGCCGCCACGCTCCCGAGCGCGGCCTCCCACGAAGCTCCCGAGACGCGGGTGTCGGAGTCCAGGGACATCACTGTTCCGCGCCTCTCGGCCTCGCGCGATGTTGTTCGGATCCGGTCGACGAGCTCCTGGTCGTGCACGCGCCCAATCGCCGCAAGGACACCGGCACCCCCCGCCCCACCCACGACCGGCGCCTGCTCCACCCGGCCACCGAGCGCCACCATGTCGTCCCTCAGCGCCGAGGCTAGCGCGCGCAGGCGCCCCTGGTGCTCGGGGTGCCCCCATCCCGTGTCGTGCAGAACGGCGGCCGGATGCATCATGAACGCCGTCTTCGGCTCGCGGCCGCCACCGCCGCCACGAGCCTCCGGGGTATCCTCGCCAGCCATCGCTACGGTTGGCCGACCTGTTGTCGCGACCGGTTCGACCGGTCCAGCCGCTCCTGGATCGACAGGACCTCGGGACGACGCGTGCGCATGGCGGTGAGGGCGTCGACCGCGGCGCGGGTCGCCGACATGGTGGTCAGGTAGGGCACCCCGTGGGCGATCGCAGCGCGGCGCATCGCGTAGTCGTCGTACTGCGACTTCTTGCCGAGCGGTGTGTTGATCAGGAGCGACACCTGTCCGCTCACGATCCGGTCCACGATGTGCGGCCTCCCCTGGCCGACCTTGTATACGGGCTGGCACGGTATCCCCAGCTGTTCGAAGTGTCTGCGAGTGCCTCCCGTGGCGTGGACCGCAAAGCCCAGGTCGACCAGACGCCGCACTAGGGGGGTCACCGTCGGCTTGTCGCGGTCGTTGACGGTCACGATAACCGAGAGGCCGTCCTCGCCCTCGGGCAGCCGATTGCCAGCCGAGACCTGCGCCTTCGCGAAGGCCATGCCGAGGGAGTCGTCCACGCCCATCGCCTCGCCGGTGGAGCGCATCTCGGGACCCAGAAGGGTGTCCACGTCGAAGCGGTTGAAGGGGAAGACCGCCTCCTTGACGGCCACCCCCTGCACCTCGGGCTCTCCGGCCTCCATCGCCGTGGGGCCGATCTCGCGCTCGACGAGCTCGGCGAGGCGCTCTCCGACCATCACCCGGGCGGCGATGCGGGCGAGCGGCACGCCGGTCGCCTTGCTCACGAAGGGGACCGTGCGCGACGCCCGCGGGTTCACCTCGAGGACGTAGACCTGCCCGTCCTTGACGGCGAACTGGACATTCAGCAGGCCCACGACGCCAAGCTCCAGCGCGAAGCGCCGCGTGAGGCTCCGCATCTCGTCCAGCTCTTCGCGCCCGAGCAGGTAGGGGGGCAGGACGCACGCCGAGTCGCCCGAGTGCACGCCCGCGTCCTCGATGTGCTGCATGATCCCGCCGATCAGGACCTCCTCGCCATCGGAGAGGGCATCCACATCAGCCTCGAAGGCGTCCTCCAGGAAGCGGTCGACCAGGACCGGGTGGTCCGGCGACGCCCTGACGGCGCGAGCGAAGTAGCTCCTGAGCGACGCCTCGTCGTAGACGATCTCCATGGCGCGGCCGCCCAGGACGTACGATGGCCGCACCAGCACCGGAAAGCCGATGGAGCGGGCGATCGCAAGCGCCTCGTCCTGGCTCGTAGCGGTCCCGCTCTTCGGAGCCAGGGCCCCGACCCGCCGGCAGACCTCCTCGAAGCGCCTCCTGTCCTCGGCCTGGTCGATCGCGTCCACCGAGGTGCCCAGGATCGGGATGCCCAGCTCGTCGAGTCCCCGTGCCAGGTTGAGGGGCGTCTGCCCGCCGAGCTGCACGATCACCCCCTCCGGGCGAGTGCGCCCGACGACCTCGGCCACGTCCTCCAGGGTGAGCGGCTCGAAGTAGAGTTGGTCGCTCACGTCGAAGTCGGTCGACACCGTTTCCGGGTTCGAGTTGATCATCACCGTCTCGTAGCCCGCCTCGCGGAGCGCCATGACGGCCTGCACGCAGCAGTAGTCGAACTCGATCCCCTGCCCGATTCGATTGGGGCCGCTACCCAGGATGACCACCTTCCGTCCTTCCGACGGGCGGACCTCGTCCTCCGACTCGTACGACGAGTAGTAGTAGGGCGTCTCGGCCGGAAACTCCCCGGCGCAGGTGTCCACGACGTTGAAGGTGGGGCGCACTCCGAGCTCCCAGCGCCGCAACCGGATGGCGGCTTCGTCAACTCCACGGAGGAGGCCAAGCTGGGCGTCGCTGAAGCCCTCGCGCTTCATCTGACGCAGTGAATCGGCATCGATCGACGGCAGCTCCGCAAACCAGCGCTCGTTCTCGATGATCTGCAGCAGCTGGTCGAGGAACCACGGGTCGATACCGGTCGCCGCGTGCAGGCGGTCTATCGATATCCCGGCCTCGAGCGCACGCTTCAGCTGGTATTTGCGCATCGTGGTGGGACGCCGCACCGCCGCGAGAACCGCCTCCTCGTCGCCGCCCTCGAGATTGTCCTGCGGGAGACCGTCTTCAGCGGCACTGCCCGCGCTCAACCACCCCGGCCGACCCACCTCAAGGCCGCGCAGCCCCTTCTGCCACGCCGAGCGGAAGGTGCGGCCAATCGCCATCGTCTCTCCCACCGCCTTCATCTGCACGCCGAGGGTGTCGTCGGCGGCCGGGAACTTCTCGAAGGCGAAGCGCGGGAACTTCACCACTACGTAGTCGAGCGCGGGTTCGAAGGAGGCCGGAGTCGTACGCGTGATGTCGTTGGGGAGCTCGTGCAGTCTGTAGCCGACCGCGAGCTTGGCCCCTACGCGAGCAATCGGGAAGCCGGTCGCCTTGGAGGCCAGCGCCGACGAGCGCGAGACGCGCGGGTTCATCTCGACGACGAGCATCTCGCCGTCGTCGGGGTTGACGGCAAACTGGATATTGCATCCCCCCGCCTCGACTCCGATCTCGCGGATGATCGCGATCGCGGCGTCGCGCATGCGCTGGTACTCCACGTCCGAGAGCGTCTGCGCCGGCGCCACCGTGATCGAGTCGCCGGTGTGGACGCCCATGGGATCGAAGTTCTCGATCGAGCAGACCACGATCACGTTGTCGATGCCGTCGCGCACCACCTCGAGCTCGTACTCCTTCCACCCGATCACCGATCGGTCGACGAGCACCTCGCCGATCGGACTCGCCTCCAGGCCCTTGCGCACCTGGCGCTCGAACTCGGCTAGGTTGTACGCCGTGCCGCCCCCGGTTCCCCCGAGGGTGTAGGAGGGCCGAATGATCGCCGGGTAGCCGGTGTCCTCGATGATCGCAAGCGCGTCTTCCAGGGTGCGTGCGAAGCCCCCATGCGGAACCGCAAGCCCGATCCGGTTCATGGCGGCCGCAAAGCGCTCTCGGTTTTCGGCCATCTGGATCGACCGCTGGTCGGCACCGATCAGTTCGACTCCGTGCCTTTCCAGCACGCCCGTCCGGTCGAGCTCCATCGCGATGTTGAGCGCCGTCTGGCCCCCCATGGTCGGGAGCAGGGCGTCCGGCTTCTCCCGCTCGATCACCCTCTCGATCCACTCCGGCGCGAGCGGCTCGACGTAGGTGCGATCGGCGACGTCCGGATCCGTCATGATCGTCGCCGGGTTGGAGTTGACGAGGACGACCCGGTAGCCCTCCTCCTTAAGCGCGCGTACCGCCTGGGTGCCGGAATAGTCGAACTCGCACGCCTGCCCGATCACGATCGGACCCGACCCGGGAATCAGGATTGACTCGATGTCTTCGCGTCTAGGCAAGGCAAGTCTGATGTAAACTACACTTTACATTACGTAAATCAAAGTTTACATTGTAGCCAGCTGAGCGAAGCGGCACGGCGCGGATGGCACCTCGCTCGACTGCCGTGGGAACTCTCTCCACCTGCCGCTAGCTGGCTCTCTTGGCGGATTCCTTCCGGATCGCGGCGCGCAGCGCCGTCGCGAGGCCTCCCCACACGAAGGCCATGACAGCGATCATGGTGATCCAGGTTGCGGTGGTCACGGGGCGGCTCCGTTCCGTTTGGGCGGTGGGTGTCCAGGCGGCGCTACGGACGAGGGGGCTCGGTCGCGAGAACCGGGGCGGGGGCGACTGGCCCAGGGTCAGGGACCCTTATCGGCGTCGGCTGCCGTGGCCGCGCTAAGGTGCTGAAACCGGGGCGGCGGGGCAAGGCGGGGGAAGGAGGCCTGAGCCCGCTTCAGCGAAGAGCCTGTGCGCTTCTTCAAGGGATCGCGCGGGCACGAGGCGCGACACCGCCGCGAAGGCCGGGGAGCACGCACACGGGATCGATGAGCGACATCCTCCATCACGGTTCATCGGCGTGCGGTAGAGTCATTTCGCCGCACACGTCCTCTCCAGCTCCGTACTCCTCCATCTTCTCCTTTGCCGCACGCCTGTGTTCTGGCTTGATGTGCACGAGGACTATCGCAAACGCCGCTGCCAGCATCGCGAGGTCGTCCGTGAGCCCCACCAGCGGCAGAAAATCCGGCACCGCATCGACCGGAAGGATCAGGTAGCCCAGCGCACCCGTGACAATCCTGCGCGCTCGAAGTGGAGTGTCGGGGTCCTTGAGGCAGTAGTACAGCACGAGGGCCATGCACAAGACCCTTAACAAGACCCTCTTTCCACTCTTGACGACCTTGGCAGCCAACCCAGCGAGCTTCTTCAGGACGGACTCGTCGCTGTAGTGCTCGACGGCCCGCCGCAGCGCCTGGCGCAACATGCTAAGCGGCACGGCGGCCCCCGCCTTATGCTTGGCGAGTTCCGTTTTGGCCTTGGCGGCCAATTCCTCGAGCTTTCCGGCGACCGGAACCGGCTTCTCGCCCTGCCGTCCCGCCTGATCCTCCCCCCTGACCTCCAGCACATCCGCCACCGCCCGCATGCCCTCGATCACATTCTGGATGTGCTCGGCGCGCGGCAACCCGATCAGCTCGATGCCGCGGTGGACCGCGTCGCGGTGGACCCCTCGCGCGAAGGCCTTGTCCTTGAGCTTCTTCGCCACCGACTTCGGCTTCAGGTCGTCGATCCCGTTGGGACGGACCAGGCAGCATGCGTAGACTAGGCCGCTCAGCTCGTCGCAGGCGTAGAGGACGCGGTCGAGTTGCGATTCCGGGACGACATCGGTGCGGTCGGGGTAGACGTGCACCTCGATCGCGTGAACGACCTCCTCCGGGTAGCCGAGCTTGCGCAGGGCCGCCACCCCCGCCCTGGGGTGCTCGTCGGGGTGCCGCTCCCAGTCGACGTCGTGAAGCAACCCGGCCAGCCCCCACAGCTCTTCGTCCTCGCCCATTTGCCGAGCGTAGTGGCGCACCGCCGCCTCGACGGCGTACATGTGCTTTTGCATGACCTTGCGCACAGGCGCGTGAGGGCTTGTCTTAGGTGGCAGCCCGTACCTTCCGCAGGAGGCCAGCAGTCCCGAAAGGAGATCCTCCGATGACCACTTCCGCCATCCCGCGCCGGTTGCAGGTCGCCCTGTGCACTGGGGCCCTGGCCCTTCTGTTCCTCGGCCTTGTCCACTGCAGTCCGGACATGGCCGAACCCGAGGAGGCCGAACCCGAGGAGGAAGTGGTGGACGTCGAGGCGTTGCAGCTCGCCCTCCAGGAGGTCCACGACGCCGTCGACCACAACCCGCTGGACGACATCCAGGCCGCGGCCAACAGGCGCCTCCGCGAAGAGGTGCGGCGCGGAACCATCACCCGGGAAGAGGCCCGGCGCGTGAGTGCCGCGATCGCCGGGGCTAAGGCGCGTCTTCTTGCCGCGCTCGAATCCGGACGCATCACGATGGAGGAAGCGTGCGAGATCTTCCGACGGGAGATCGCGAAGCTGTTCAGGGCATTGCGCGAACGGAAACGCGAGGGGAGAGGCCAGCGCTAGCGGTCCGTGGATAGCTTTTTCCGAAGAGTGCGTCTGTCGTGCTCGGCCACGGCACCGAAAACGGTCGGAACGGGCGGACTCCTCTCGTGTACATGGAAGTTGACAGGCGCTGCCGCTCGCCAGCCTCGCGGGGGCGGCGCGTCGGTCACTTGGCACCGGCGATGCGGAGCATCTAGCTTGCCGTCTCCGCGAGCATGATGCGAATCCCCAGCCCACCCCCCCAGAGCTCGACCCGATGACCTCACGACGTTCCGCCGCGCATGAACCGGCAGCCCCCGGAAGGACTTCCGGCGTTTTTCGGGCAGCGGTGCTTCAGCTCTGGCTCGCCTGGGCGATCGTGGCTGCGGCAACGAGCGCGTCGGTGCTGGCGCCGGCGTCGCAAATTGCGGCCCAGAGCACCTCCACGGCCGGCATCCGCGGGCGCGTGGTGGATGGAGGGGGCGCTCCGGTCGCCGCCGCCGCGTTGACGCTGGTGGATTCCCGAGCCGGAACCGCGGCAACCACGCAGAGCGACGCGGACGGCCGGTACGCGATCCGCGGCCAGCGCCCGGGTGGACCCTACAGCCTGACCGTCTCGCACATCGGGTTCCAGAGCTTCTCCCGCGACGGCATCGTGCTGCGGCTCGGGCGCTTCGTCGATCTGGGGATCGTGCTCGTCACCGAGGCGATCGGCCTCCCCGAGCTGGTGGTCCGAGCCGAAGCCGACCCCGACTTCAATCCCGGGCGAATAGGAATCTCCACGCTCGTGACCTCCGAGACGCTGCAAGAGCTGCCGACCCTCTCGCGCAACTTCATCGACTTCGCGGCCCTTTCGCCCGTCGCCAGGGTTACGCAGGAGGGCGTCTCGGTGGCGGGCGCCAGCTTCCGCTTCAACACGCTCAACGTGGACGGGGCCCTCAACCAGGACGTCTTCGGGCTCTCGACGAACAACGTCGCCGGGGGGCGCGCCGGCGGGCGCGTCATACCGCTTGACGCGGTCGAGCAGTTCAGGCTCGAGGTCGCCCCCTTCGACATCCGCCAATCCGGCTTCACCGGAGGGGCGCTGAACGCCGTCACCAAGTCCGGAACCAACGAGTTCGAGACCTCGGGCTTCGGGTACTACCGCGGCGGCGCGCTAGTGGGCGAACTCGTCATCGACGATGTGCCGACGCGCCCCGAGCTCTCGGCCGCCCACGGGGGGTTCACCGTCGGCGGGCCGATTCGCCGAGACGAGGCGCACTTCTTCGTGGCGGGCGAGTGGGAGCAGACGCGCCAGCCTCCGATCGGCTACCACATCGGCGAGTCCGACCCGTTCCGCCTCGCGCTGGCCGCCGACTCGGCCGAGCGGCTGATCTCGCTCCTCGAGAGCTTCGGCGCGGACGCGGGCACGGCCGGGTCCTTCGGGCTGGACAACCGGATCGTCAACCTGTTCGCTCGCCTTGACTGGAAGCTGGCTCCGCACCACGACGCGATGTTCCGCTACAGCTTCGCGGCGGCCGACGACGACGCCGATCCGAACCGGCTCCCTGGCGACGCCTACGAACTTTCCTCGAACGGCACCTCGATCAGGTCGCGCAACCACTCGGCGGTCCTGCGGCTCGTCTCGTCGCTCGGCAACCGGTTCTCGAACGAGCTCTCGGCCAACCTCCAGATCATGACCGACGACGAGGCGGCTGCGAGCGACTTCCCCCAGGTGGACGTCACCGTCTACAGCACGGTCGGCGATCACTGGGTCACGCGCGACGTGCGCGCCGGCGCCGACTTCTTCGCCCAGGAGAACGGGCTCACGCAGCGCATCGTCCAGCTCACCAACAATCTCAGCCGCGACCTTGCCGACCACCAGCTGCTCGCCGGGGCGTCGGGAACCTGGTTCTCCTTCGACCGGCGCTTCGTGCCGGGGGCGCTGGGCAGCTACGAGTTCGAGAGCCTCGAGGCGCTCGCGCGCAACACGCCGAGCCGGTACGAGGTCACGATCCCCGTTACGGAACAGGGAGCGGCCCCGGAATTCGGAGTCTTCGAGGCGTCGGTCTACGGGCAGGACGAGTGGGAGGCGCACGACCGGCTTACTCTCCGCCTCGGGGCGCGCTTCGACATGCCCTTCTTCGCCGGTCGCCCCGAGCCCAACCCAGTACTCGAAGAGGGGCTGGGGATCGACGTGTCCCAGCTGCCTGACAAACGCTTCTCCTACTCGATCCGCGCGGGCTTCAACTGGCGCCCCCGCGACGGCACCCAGCTCAGGGCCGGGGCCGGGATCTTCACGGGGAGGCCCGCCTACTCCTGGCTGGCCAACGCCTTTCAGAACAACGGTCTGGCGTTGGCCACGATCATCTGCAGAGGCGACGCGACACCAGCGCTCGATCCTTCGCGGCCAGCACCCTCCGAGTGCGCCAACGGGCAGGGCGACCGGTCGCCGCCGATCATCAACTACTTCGACCCCGAGTTCCGCTTCCCGCAGGATCTGCGCTCGCTGGCGGTCCTGGATCAACGGTTGCCGGGGGGCGTGGTCCTGTCGATAAGCTGGATGGAGAACCGGGCGCTCAGGCAGATCCACATCACGAACGAGAACCTGGCCGAACCGGACACGACTGGAGGAAGTGCCGCCCTTGGCAACACGCCGGGCTTCGGCTGGGATGGCCGACACTTCTGGGGCGAAGCGATAGGCCGGGCGGGCGAGCAGCTATGGATTGGTGGCACGGTCAGCGACATCTTCGGACCGGCGCTCAGAGTCGGAAACCACCACGGCGATATCAGCTTCAGGCCCAAGGCCAACTTCGCCTACGCGGCGACCGCCGAGCTGAGGAAGGACTTCGGAGACGCCGCTACGATCAGGGCGGGCTACTCGCTGACCAGATCCGCCGACATGCAGGACCTGCTGTCGCTGGACGTGACCTCGAACTACGCGACCACCCCGGCGAACCTCGACCCCAACAACCCACCGCACCAGCCCTCGCGCTTCGACCGGCCGCACAAGGTCGTGGCGAGCGCACGCACCAGGATCCTGCCCGAGCGCGGGGGCACCGAGATAGGCGTGCTCTACTCCGGCCAGTCCGGCGCACCGTACTCGTACGTGTACAGCGGAGATGTCAATGGAGACGGCTTCCCCGGGCCCCGCGCCGCCAACCTCTCGAACGACCTCATCTTCGTACCCCCTCCCAATACGGTGATCCCGGGCTCTATCGCCACCCAGATGCTCTGGGACGGGCTCTTCGAAGTGGACGAGTGCCTTCAGGAGCAGGTGACCGAGGTGACCGAGGAGGGCGAGGGGGAGGAGGAGGACGTGACCTTCCTCGCGGGGCGCATCATGGCCAGGAACGCCTGCCGCGCCCCCTGGTCGAACCGGCTGGACCTGCGCATCGCCCAGACGATACGTGCCAAGGGGATCGAGGGAGAGCTCTCCCTCGATCTCCTCAACGTCCTGAACCTCGTCAACTCGTCGTGGGGGCTCGTGCAGACCACCAACCCCGTGGTGCAGCTCCTCCGGGCGTACCGGGGCGGGCAGACAGGGCCGCCCGACCCGGAAGACCCGACCGATCCGGAGGGTGTCCGGGACCTGCGGATCCTGTACATGGGCGGGACTCGGCGCGACCCCGCGACGGGCCGAGTTACGGCGGCGAGACCCCTGGCACCCGAGGCGCCGTCGTCCCAGTGGCGGGCGCAGATCGGGCTGAGGCTAAGGCCGACCCGATGACCTCACGACGCCCCACAGCGCATGAACCGGCAGCCCCCGGAAGGACTTCCGGCGGTCTTCGGGCGGCGGCGCTTCAGCCCCTGCTCGCGTGGGTGGCCGTGGCTGCGGCAGCGGGCGTGTCGGCGCTGGCAGCGGCGTCGCAGCTTGCGGCCCAGAGCACCTCGACGGCCGGCATCCGCGGGCGGGTGGTGGATGGAGGGGGCGCTCCGGTCGCCGTCGCCGCGTTGACGCTCGTGGACTCCCGAACCGGAACGGCCGCGACCACGCAGAGCGATGCGAACGGCCGGTACTCGATCCGGGGCCAGCGCCCGGGGGGACCCTACAGCCTGACCGTCTCGCACATCGGGTTCCAGAGCTTCTCCCGCGACGGCATCGTGCTGCGGCTCGGGCGCTTCGTCGATCTGGGGATCGTGCTCGTCACCGAGGCGATCGGCCTCCCCGAGCTGGTGGTCCGAGCCGAAGCCGACCCCGACTTCAATCCCGGGCGAATAGGAATCTCCACGCTCGTGACCTCCGAGACGCTGCAAGAGCTGCCGACCCTCTCGCGCAACTTCATCGACTTCGCGGCCCTTTCGCCCGTCGCCAGAGTTACGCAGGAGGGCGTCTCGGTGGCGGGTGCCAGCTTCCGCTTCAACACGCTCAACGTGGACGGGGCCCTCAACCAGGACGTCTTCGGGCTCTCGACGAACAACGTCGCCGGGGGGCGCGCCGGCGGGCGCGTCATACCGCTTGACGCGGTCGAGCAGTTCAGGCTCGAGGTCGCCCCCTTCGACATCCGTCAATCCGGCTTCACCGGAGGGGCGCTGAACGCCGTCACCAAGTCCGGAACCAACGAGTTCGAGACCTCGGGCTTCGGGTACTACCGCGGCGGCGCGCTAGTGGGCGAACTCGTCATCGACGATGTGCCGACGCGCCCCGAGCTCTCGGCCGCCCACGGGGGGTTCACCGTCGGCGGGCCGATTCGCCGAGACGAGGCGCACTTCTTCGTGGCGGGCGAGTGGGAGCAGACGCGCCAGCCTCCGATCGGCTACCACATCGGCGAGTCCGACCCGTTCCGCCTCGCGCTGGCCGCCGACTCGGCCGAGCGCCTGATCTCGCTCCTCGAGAGCTTCGGCGCGGACGCGGGCACGGCCGGGTCCTTCGGGCTGGACAACCGGATCGTCAACCTGTTCGCTCGCCTTGACTGGAAGCTGGCTCCGCACCACGACGCGATGTTCCGCTACAGCTTCGCGGCGGCCGACGACGACGCCGACCCGAACCGGCTCCCTGGCGACGCCTACGAACTTTCCTCGAACGGGACCTCGATCAGGTCGCGCAACCACTCGGCGGTCCTGCGGCTCGTCTCGTCGCTCGGCAACCGGTTCTCGAACGAGCTCTCGGCCAACCTCCAGATCATGACCGACGACGAGACGGCCGCGAGCGACTTCCCCCAGGTGGACGTCACCGTCTACAGCACGGTCGGCGATCACTGGGTCACGCGCGACGTGCGCGCCGGCGCCGACTTCTTCGCCCAGGAGAACGGGCTCAAGCAGCGCATCGTCCAGCTCACGAACAATCTCAGCCGCGACCTTGCCGAACACCAGCTGCTTGCCGGGGCGTCGGGAACCTGGTTCTCCTTCGACCGGCGCTTCGTGCCCGGGGCGCTTGGCAGCTACGAGTTCGAGAGCCTCGAGGCGCTCGCGCTCAACACGCCGAACCGGTACGAGATCACGATTCCCGTTAGGGACCGGGGAGCGGCGCCGGATTTCGGCGTCTTCGAGGCATCGGTCTACGGGCAGGACGAGTGGGAGGCGCACGATCGGCTTACCCTCCGCCTCGGGGCGCGCCTCGACATGCCCTTCTTCGCCGGTCGTCCCGAGCCCAACCCGGCGCTCGAGGAGGGGCTGGGGATCGACGTGTCCCAGCTGCCTGACAAACGCTTCTCCTACTCGATCCGCGCGGGCTTCAACTGGCGCCCCCGCGACGGCACCCAGCTCAGGGCCGGGGCCGGGATCTTCACGGGGAGGCCCGCCTACTCCTGGCTGGCCAACGCATTTCAGAACAACGGTCTGGCATTGGCCACGATCATCTGCAGGGGCGTCGAGGCACCAGCGCTCGATCCGTCGCTACCGGCACCCCTGGAGTGCGCCAGCGGAGAGGGCGACCGGTCGCCGCCGATCATCAACTACTTCGACCCCGAGTTCCGCTTCCCGCAGGATCTGCGCTCGCTGGCGGTCCTGGATCAGCGGCTGCCGGGCGGCGTGGTCCTGTCGATAAGCTGGATGGAGAACCGGGCGCTGAGGCAGATCCACATCACGAACGAGAACCTGGCCGAACCGGACACGACGGGAGGAAGCGCCTCCCTTGGCAACACGCCGGGCTTCGGCTGGGGAGGCCGACACTTCTGGGGCGAAGCAACAAGGGCAGGCGAACAGCTATGGGCCGGGGGCGCGGTCAGCGACCTCTTCGGACCGGCGCTCAGAGTCGGAAACCACCACGGCGATATCAGCTTCAGGCCCAAGGCCAACTTCGCCTACGCCGCTACCGCCGAGCTGAGGAAGGACTTCGGCGACGCCGCGACGATCAGGGCGGGCTACTCGCTGACCAGATCCGCCGACATGCAGGACCTGCTGTCGCTGGACGTGACCTCGAACTACGCGACCACCCCGGTCAACCTCGACCCCAACAACCCACCGCATCAGCCCTCGCGCTTCGACCGGCCGCACAAGGTCGTGGCGAGCGCACGCGCCAGGATCCTGCCCGAGCGTGGGGGCACCGAGATAGGCGTGCTCTACTCCGGCCAGTCCGGCGCACCGTACTCGTACGTGTACAGCGGCGATGTGAACGGAGACGGCTTCCCCGGGCCCCGCGCCGCCAACCTCTCGAACGACCTCGTCTTCGTATCCCCCACGAATACCGGGATCCCAGGCACCATCGTCACGCAAGCACTCTGGGACGGGCTCTTCAAGGTGGAGGAGTGCCTTCAGGAGCAGGTGACCGAGGTGACCGAGGAGGGCGAGGGGGAGGAGGAGGACGTGACCTTCCTCGCGGGGCGCATCATGGCCAGGAACGCCTGCCGCGCCCCCTGGTCGAACCGGCTGGACCTGCGCATCGCCCAGACGATCCGTGCCAGGGGGATCGAGGGAGAGCTCTCCCTCGACCTCCTCAACGTCCTGAACCTCGTCAACTCGTCGTGGGGGCTCGTGCAGACCACCAATCCCGTGGTGCAGCTCTTCCGGGCGTACCGGGCCCCGCCGATAGCGCTGGGGGGCGTCGGGCAGCTGCGGGTCGTGTACATGGGCGGAACTGAGCGCGATCCCGCGACGGGCCGAGCTACGGCGGCGAGACCCCTGGCACCCGAGGTGCCGTCGTCGCAGTGGCGGGCGCAGATCGGGCTGAGGCTAAGGGCGATCCGGTGACGCGCCAGCCCTGACCCGCCGACCTCGCCTCTCCGCGCTGTAATGTGTGCTTTACAATGTGTAAGCCATGGTTTACAATGCCCATCCCCAGGGCTTAGCTCCGGGCTCAGACGCTGCTGGACGGGCAGAGGTGCGACACCTGGCACTGGTGGCAGAGCGGGGTGCGCGCCTTGCAGTGGCGCCGCCCGTGCCAGATCAGAAGGTGTGCGAGCATCGTCCAGCGCCGCCTAGGGAAGATCTCCATCAGTTCGCGCTCGATCTTGACCGGTGTGCTCGCGCTCGTGAGCCCCATCCGCCGCGATAGGCGCTTGACGTGCGTGTCCACGACCACTCCGAGGTCGATCCCGAAGGCGTTGCCCAGGATGACGTTCGCGGTCTTCCGACCGATCCCCGGCAGCGCCGTGAGATCCTCCATCGTGCGCGGCACCTCTCCTCCATGGTCGGCGACCAGGGCGGCCGACATCTGGAGCAGGCTCCGCGCCTTGTTGCGGAAGAACCCGGTCGAGCGGATCGCCTCCTCCAGCTCCTCCGGGCGGGCGGCGGCCATCTCGGCGGGGCCCGGGTAGCGGCGGAAGAGCTCCGGGGTGACCTTGTTCACCCGCGCGTCGGTGCACTGGGCCGAGAGGATCGTCGCCACCGCCAGCTCGAAGGGCGACGAGTGCACTAGGGCGCACCTGGCGTCCGGGTGCTCGGCAATTAGCAGGTCGTAGATCTCCGCGGCGCGGGCGTTCCGCCCTTTCCTGGATTCGCGTGGACTCATTAGCGAGCGTCCGGCCGCCCTTCACGCCGCCTCGCCTGGTCCACCCCTCTAACCTCCAGGACGTCGGCCACCGTGCGCAGCCCGTCGATCACGTTCTGGATGTGCTCGGCGCGCGGCAGGCCGATCAGCTCGACGCCGAGGTGGACGGCCTCGCGGTGCACTCCCCGCGCAAAGGCCTTGTCCTTCATCTTCTTGACCACCGACTTGGGCTTCAGGTCGTCGATCCCGTTGGGACGCACTAGGCAGCAGGCGTAGACGAGGCCGGAGAGCTCGTCACAGGCGTAGAGGACGCGCTCCAGCGGCGTCTCGGGGCGGACATCGGTGCACTGGGGGTAGCCGTGGGAGAGGACGGCGCGGACCACTTCGTCCGGGTAGCCCAGCTCCCGCAGCCGCGCGACGCCGACGTGGGGATGCTCGTCGGGGTGGCGCTCCCAGTCGAGATCGTGCAGGAGGCCAGCCAGCCCCCAGAGCTCCTCGTCGCCGCCCATGAGGCGGGCGTAGTGGCGCACCCCCGCCTCGACTGCGTACATGTGCCTGCGGAGGGCTTCGCTCTCGACCCACTCCTCGAGCAGGGCGACGGCGTCGGATCGGGTTGGCATGGGGTGAGGCCTCCTTGGGGGTGGTTCGGACCGCGCTCGATGGACAGAGGCGCGAAATCGCGCACCGGTTGCAGCGCGGCTTGCGGGCGTTGCCGACCCGGCACCCATGATAGATGAGGAGGCGCGCCAGCATTGTCCACCCCGATGGCCTACGCTCGCGAGCTGCCACCCGCCAGAGGAGGGGAAGAACCCAGTCTATCTGATCTGAATTACGTAGATATCCAATCCATCGCCGCCGCGGTCGGACACGAAGGCGATCTGATCCCCGTCCGGGGACCACGCAGGAAACTCGCCACCTGAAACCGTCAGGCGCTCCTCGTTCTCTCCGTCTGCGTCCACCAGATAGATATCGGAGACGCCGCCGCCGTCGCGGTCGGACACGAAGACGATCTTCTCCCCGTCCGGGGACCACACCCCGTCCGGGGACCACGGGGGCAACCCGCCGCCTGAGTCCGTCAGGCGCTCCTCGTTCTCCCCGTCCGCGTCCATCACGTAGATATCGTAGTCGCCGTCGCGGTCGGACATGAAGACGATCTCCTCCCCGTCCGGGGACCACCCGGGCATCTCGCCACCTGAATCCGTCAGGCGCTCCTCGTTGTCTCCGTCCGTGTCCGTCAGATAGATCTCGGAGACGCCGTCGCGGTAGGACTGGAAGACGATCTCCTCCCCGTCCGGGGACCACGCTGGGAACTCGCCACCTGACTCCGTAAGGCGCTCCTCGTTGTCTCCGTCCGCGTCCATCACATAGATATCGAATTCGAACTCATCGCCGTCGCGGTTGGACATGAAGACGATCCTCTCCCCGTCAGGGGACCACAGGGGGAAGAAGCCACCTGCATCCGTCAGGCGCTCCTCGTTGTCTCCGTCCGCGTCCATCACATAGATATCGAAGTCGAATTCGTCGCCATCGCGGTTGGCCATGAAGACGATCTTATCCCCGTCCGGGGACCACACGGGCAAGAAGCCTATTGCATCCGTCAGGCGCTCCTCGTTCTCTCCGTCCGCGTCCATCACATAGATCTTGTAGGCGTCGATTCCGTCGCGGTCGGACACGAAAGCGATCTTCTCCCCGTCCGGGGACCACATGGGCAGCTCGCCACCGTCGTTCGTCAGGCGCCGAGCCGGGTTCGGGACCGTGACTTGGAAGGTCTGCGTCGCGGCCAGCTCGCCGGGATCCGTGGCCGTGACCGTCACGCTCGAAGTGCCCGCCGCCAGCGCCGCGACCGTCACCGTGCTGACCGACACCGACACCGCGGCTACGTCCGTGTCGGACGAGACAGCGGAGTAGGCCAAGGTCTCCCCGTCCGGTTCGGTGAAGTACGGTGACGCATCTACGGCCGTTGTCTGGCCGACGGCGACCGTGACTGGAGGCATCGCGCCCTTCGGCTCCGGAGCCCGGTTCGGCACCGTTACCGAGAAGGCCTCCTCGCCCTTCAGCCCGCCCGGATCGGAGGCCGTGACCGTGACCATCGCGTCTCCGGGCGCCACCGCCGTGACGGTGACGGTGGTGTCCGACAGGGACGCCGTGGCCACACCGGGATCGGACGACATGACCGAGTAGCTCAGAACGTCGCCGTTCGGATCGTTGAAGCAGGCCGCGGCGGTGGTGGTCTCGCCCACGTTGACGGTAGCGTCCGGGATGGGACCACAGGCGGCCGGGGCCTCCGCGCTCTCGCAGGCGGCGAGCGCGAGCAGAGCGAGCAAGGCAAGGCGCTCCATTCTGGACTCCTCCCAGCCTGAGGAATGGGCAAGACGTGGCTCGTCCGCCCAAGGTGCGGCGCACACGGCGAGCGGTCAATGGCAGGCGGCTCGTGGAGATTTACAGTGCGGGTGTCCCTTGGTAGCTTGGTCACTGCGACTTGGTCACTGAGGGCCGCTACTTGGTCAGTGACCAATTCGGCCTCGCCGGGTGGTGCGGAAGGTCCGGCGACAGTCCTAGCAGCCCGTGGACAAACCTCCCACGGCAGGAGCGGCGCTGCATCCCCGCTGGACCGCTTTGGCCGCATGTCCACATTGTAATGTATGCTTTACAATATGTAATCCACGGTTTACAATGCCTGTGCCCGGGGCTTCACTCTGCGTTGCTCCTCGGGCCGGTAGCGCTGCTACCAGCCCTTGCGGCCCGCAGATGCACCCTGGCGGCATTCGAGGGGCGCTGCATCCGGGCTGGATCGCTTCGCTTCTGCGGTGCTTGCCCGGGCGCATCCACGGACCGCTTCGTCGCGCCTTGCAAGCGGGGCTCTCCGCCGCTCTCGGTGCTCGCGCGAGATTATCCACGGACCGCTGGGTCGGAATCAAAGAACCGCGAAGGGGAGCCTGGTCGGCCGGGGATCCGAATCGCTGGGCCGAGGCCCGCTTCCGGGCGCGGCAGGGGGCCGGTGAGGATGCGGCTCGGGCGCCTCGTGCGCGACCCGGCCCAGGAGAACCGCCGCGAGCTTGAAGACCTCCGCATGCGTGCGGATCCCCACTAGGCCCCCCAGCTCGGCACCGGGCAGCGCGGTGGCGAAGTCGCCGCCCCCCTCCCGCGCGGGCCCCGACCCCCATCCGGGCATCGCGGCAAGGGGCTGCGGGGGGACGGTCGCGACCACGAATCCGGGACGGTCCCTGCGAATGCCGGCCACGAGGGCCAGATGGAGCACGCCGCCCTCGTCGCAGCACCAGAAGAAGCCGTCAACGGACTCGGGCGGCTGATCCGGAGACTCCATCCAGACCAGGTGCTGAGGGAGCTGGAGGTACCCAGCACGTCCGGCTAGGCCTTCCCCCCAACCGGGCTCCGTCTCCGTCTCCCCTGCCAGCAGTGTGCGCACCGTCTTCCGTCGCACCAGCACGACCTCGGTGCCAGCACGCCAGAAGTGGTACGCGAAGAAGAGGATCCCAGCATGCTCGTGCGCCGACTCGGGCCCCGAGTCCTCCTCGCGCAGCTCGGCGAGCGCGATCTGCACCGAAGCCAGCATGACGAAGGCCGCCGGGTTGCCGGCATCAACGCCCCGTTCCCTGGCCTCCTCGCCGATCGCGACGAGGCGTCGGTTAGGGAATTCGGGATCGGGGAGCAGAAGCTCGTAGGCGGTGAAGCGGGCGTACCCGTCGTGAACGGCCATGGGGAGGGCAGGTCAACCTGACATTGCATTCCCATCGCCGGACTCCGCCCCCTCCCCGCCGCCCCGCGCGGCCCGCATCCGGCGCACCATCCACCCGTTGAGCAGAAGGAGGGCCGCCAGCGCCACGCCCCACTGGATCAGGACCGACCCCACGTTGTAGGGCGAGAATAGGGTCCAGTTCTCCACCGACCAGAATTCGCCGCCCCCGGCCTGCGCCAGCCACCACACCATCAGCACCACGGCCTGCACGATCACCAGGCGGATCGCCCAGTCCCACCACCTCCCGATCCGCACATCGGAGTCGGCGGTGTTGATGAAGCTCTCGCGCCACCTGGTAACACCGTACCTCACCACGGCGAAGGCGAAGAAGAGGCCCGAGAGCATGAGGCCGACGCCCCAGACCCAGTCCTGGTTCTGGAAGAACCCGGTCCGCATCGCCGAGGGGATGCCAAGCAGGAATCCCGCCGAACCCACGATCGCTATGGCGCGGCCGCGGGTCAGGCCGAAGTCGATCAGGACCCTGGCAGCCAGCTCGATCATGGCCACTAGGCTGGACCAGGCCGCGAAGACGAGCGCCAGGAAGAAGAGCCCCATGAAGAACTGCCCTGCCGGGATTTCGGCGAAGAGCTGCGGCACCCAGATGAAGGTCAGCCCCTCGTTTCCGGCTCCCACGATCTCGCTGGCCGCCTCCGGCATCGCCGAGAAGATCGTGCAGAGCACCATGATGCCGGCCAGCAGGGACATCGAGTTGTTGCCGAAGCCGATCACGAATGCGTTGAGCGCCGTATCCTCGCGCGACCGCATGTAGATCGCATAGCAGAGCACGAGACCCCACCCGGCCCCGGTGTCCCAGGCGTTCTGGGTGAGCGCCTGCAGCCAGATGCGGACGTCGCCCAGCTGCCCCAGGTCAGGGGTGAAGAGGAAGGCGAGCCCCTCCGAGGCCCCCGGCATCGTCACCGCCTTGACGGCGAGCACCACTACCAGAAAGACGAGCGACGGGATCAGGAAGCGCGCCGCCGTCTCGATCCCGCGCACCCCCTTCGAGACGACGAAGATCCCCAGGCCAATGGCGATCGCGTGGAAGAGCACCGCCTGGGGCGTCGAGTTGAAGGCGCCCCAGAACTCGCCCGGCACGGCGGTCGGGATCTCTCCGCGCACGGTCGCGACGAAGAAGCGAATCGTCCACCCCATCACCACCGAGTAGTAGAACATGATGGCGGTTGCCACCCACGCCACCCAGGCGCCCATCCAGGCGAACTTCGGCCCGATCGTCGCCACGAAGGACCCCACGGTCCCCCGGCGCGTCGCCTTCCCCATCCCGAACTCCAGGATCAGCAGCGGAACGGACCAGATGAGCAGGAAGACGACCCACGCCACCAGGAAGCTGCCCCCGCCGTTGGAGGCCGCGATTCGGGGGAAGCGCCATATGTTCCCGGTGCCGATCGCCATGCCGAGCATCGCCAGCAGCATTCCCCAGCGGGTGGTGAAGACCTGAGATCGGGTGGACACGGCGGGTGCTCTTCCTTGTTGGTGGGTAGAGGGCGCGGGCCCCATGAACTGAGAGGTTGCGGGGGCTTGCCGCAAGGTCCCCGGCGCTTCAGGATCGTGGACATGGGATGGCGTGGGGCTAGCGGCGGAGATGCCTACCGATCTAGGACGCGGCTGCTCGATGACGGACACCGTGGACAGCGCCAAGCGAAGCGAGATCATGTCGCGCATACGCGGCCGCGACACCAAGCCGGAGATGGTCGTGCGCCGCACCGCCCACCGGCTGGGCTTCCGCTTCAGGCTGCACCGCAAGGACCTTCCGGGATCGCCGGACCTCGTCTTTCCACGCCATCGGGCGGTAATCATGGTCCACGGCTGCTTCTGGCACCGCCACCCCGGCTGCCGACTGGCCTCGACGCCCAAGTCGCGCAGGGACTACTGGAAGGCCAAGTTCCGGGGCAACGTCGTGCGCGACCGGAGGAGCGAGTCGGCGCTGGTCGAGCTCGGCTGGCGCGTCCTGGTGATCTGGGAGTGCGAGACGAAGGACGAATCCGAGGTGGCGGAGCGGATCAGGGAGTTTCTGACGCCCCCCTCGGCAACTCCGCCGGAGACCAGTGGAGACGGGTGACCTCGCCGCCGCCCCAGCGATCGTTCAGGCAATCGGCGACGAGACAGCGGTGGTCCGCTACCAGCCCGAGGAGCAACGCAGGACTTGCCGCCGGTCGGGTCCGCGGTCTTTCGCAGCTCCCAAAGTGTAAATCATGCGAACCCACCGCCTGCTACACCCTGCCGACTGGACCGACTTCCGGTCCGCAACTACCTTGACCGCGATCTCCACTCCCCTTTCCGGAATGACGACATGCGCTCACCCACCCTGATCTTCCTCGCTCTGCTCGCCGCTGTTGCAATCGGATGGACGGCCCCCGCGCCGGTATCGGCCGCCGCCTTGGCTCCCCTCCAGGAAAAGGAGGAGGAACAGGAGGAGGAGGCCGAAGCGGCCGACACCGCGGACACCGACGAGGAGGGCGCCGAGGAGGAAGACACGATCACCACCTACGCCGACGTGATTACCGAGGATGCGGTGACGAGCGAAGGCCTCTTCGACACCCACATGATCGACGAGAAGCTCTACTACGAGATACCGCTCGAGCTGCTGGGCAGCGAGATGCTGCTCCTGACGAGGGTCGCCCGCACCGCCAGCGGGGTGGGCTACGGGGGATCCAAGACGAACACGTCGACCGTCCGCTGGGAGCGAAGCAAGGAGCGTATCCTCCTGCGCCTGGCCAGCTACGGGAGCTATGCGAACGACACCGCCGCGATCGCCCAGGCGGTGAGAAACTCGAACTTCGAACCGATCCTCATGGCATTCGACATCGAGGTGATGTCGGAGGACTCGACCGCCGCAGTCATCGAGGTCACCGACCTCTTCTCCAAGGACGTGAAGCTGATCGGCCTCTCCGGCTTTCGCCGCGAGGCGCTCAAGGTGAGGCAGCTGGACGACGACCGCAGCTACGTCGTGAGGGCCTCCGCCTACCCGACCAACGTCGAGGTCCGGCGCGTGGTCACCTACGAGGCGGGAGAGGCGCCGATCCCCGCAAGCAACACGGTCTCGCTGGAGATGCACCACTCGATGCTCCTCCTCCCCGAGGATCCCATGGAACCCCGTCTGTGCGACGAGCGAGTGGGCTTCTTCAGCAACAGCCGGATCGACTACGGGCTCGACGAGCAGCGCGCCGAGACCAGGTGCTTCATAACGCGCTGGCGTCTCGAGCCCTCCGACGCGGCCGCCTACGCCAGAGGGGTCGCGGTGGACCCGGTCAAGCCCATCGTCTTCTACATCGATCCGGCCACCCCGCCGAAGTGGATCCCCTACCTGAAGCAGGGGGTGGTGGACTGGCAGCCGGCCTTCGAACAGGCGGGCTTCACCAACGCAATCGTGGCCCGCGACGCTCCCGCGGACGATCCGGACTGGCACCCCGAAGATGCGCGCTACTCGGTGATCCGCTACCTGGCCTCGCCGATCCAGAACGCCTCGGGACCCCATGTCCACGACCCGCGCAGCGGCGAGATACTCGAGAGCGACATCCAGTGGTACCACAACGTCATGAATCTTCTGCGCAACTGGTTCTTCGTGCAGACGGCCGCAGCCAACGAGGAGGCACGGGGCATCAGCTTCGACGACGAGGTGATGGGCGAGCTGATCCGCTTCGTCTCGGCGCACGAGGTGGGTCACACGCTCGGTCTGCCGCACAACATGCAGGCGTCGGCCGCATACCCGGTGGAGAAGCTGCGCACCCGCTTCGTCTGCGAGATGGGGGTCGCTCCGTCGATCATGGACTACGCGCGCTTCAACTATGTGGCGCAGCCCGGCGACGACACCTGCTACTACCCGGTCGTGGGGCCCTACGACAGGTTCTCCGTCGAGTGGGGGTACAGGGCGTATCCCGGCAAGGACCGCGAGAGCGAGCTGGGCGAACTGCGCAAGCTCGTGAGGCGGATGCAGGAAGATCCGGTCTACCGCTTCTCGAGTCCGACCGGAGCCGACCCCTCCGCGCTGACCGAGGCGATAGGGGACGACGCGATGCTGGCCTCCACCTACGGCATCGAGAACCTGAAGCGGATCGTGGAGAGGCTGACGGAGTGGACGCGCGAGGAGGGCGAGAACTACTCGCAGCTCGAGGAGCTCTACGGCAACGTCGTGACCCAGTGGCGGCGCTACACCGGCCATGTCCTGGCGAACATCGGCGGCGTGGTGCTGACCCGAAAGCGCCAGGGACAGGATGGGGTCCCCTACGAGGCGGTGGACCGGGAGCGCCAGGTGCGGGCCATGGAGTACCTCAACGAACAGGTCTTCGCGACCCCGGAGTGGATGATCGACGCCGACATCCTGAAGCGCTTCCAGGGGACTGGAGCCCTCGATATGGTGCGCGCCGCCCATTCCTCCGCGCTGAACCAGATCCTCAGCGTGTCGCGCATGAAGAGGCTGGTGGAGCAGGAGGCCTTCCACGGCGGGGCCGCGTACTCGCTGGGCGAGATGCTCGACGATCTCCGAAGCGGGGTCTGGTCCGAGGCGATGTCAGGAGAGGCAACGGACGCCTACAGGCGCAACCTGCAGAGGGCGTACCTTGACCGGATGAAGTCTCTGATGTGGAACGACGATGCCATGGAGTCGGATGTCGCAGCCTATGCGCGCGCCCAGCTGACTACGCTGAAGGAGGAACTTGCGGCCGCTGCCGACGCGGCGACGCACGAGCCGACCAGATGGCACTTCCTGGACGCCGTCGTGCGGATCAGGACGATCCTGGATCCGGCCAACAAGCCTCCGCCGGCGGCAGTCCCGACGCCGCGGATAGTCTTCCCCTTCGTTCAGGAGGAGGCGCCGCCGGGGCCGTAACGGGATTGTGCTCGGAAGCCAGAGGAGGTGGAGAACCAGTTTCACAACGGCCATCCCGATCTCATCGACTAACCAGAGCCAGGCCCCGTGGACCCGCCGCGCACCACCAGCTCGGAGCCCTGCAGCGAGGCCGCCGCCTCCGGGAGGAAGGAGAGTACGGCTTGCGCGACCTCGCCCGGCGAGACGAAGCGCCCGCTCGGCTGCATCTCCTCTAGGCCCCGCCGCACCGCCGCCGCGTCGCGACCGGTGGCCTCGGCGATGCGCCGGATGTTGCGCGTCGTCATGGGGGTGTCCACGTACCCGGGGCAGACGGAGTTGACGGTCACGCCCGTGCCAGCGAGCTCGTCGGCCAGGCAGCGCGTCATCCCGAGGAGGGCGTGCTTGGAGGCCGCGTAGGACGAGATGTAGCGAGCGCCCTTCAGCCCGACAACCGACGCCACATTTACGATTCGCCCCCACCCTCGTTCCAGCATCCCCGGCAGCAGCGCCTGCGTGACGAGGAGCGGGCCGGTGGCGTTGACTCGGTGCATCGCCTCCCAGTCGCCGACCCTGACCCGGAGGAAGGGTGCCGACCCCGAGATGCCGGCGTTGTTGACGAGGACGTCGACGGTGCCCAGGAGCTCCCGCGCCCGGTCGGCCATCGTCGCCACCGACTCCTGGTCGCCCACGTCGCACGGCACCGCGTGGGCCCTCGCGCCCGCGGCCCCGAGGCGCTTGGCCACGATCTCGATCTCGTCCGTCGACCGCGCCGCGACGACGACCCCGGCACCTGCGCCCACCAGTGCGTGGGCCACCGCGCTACCGATCCCCCGTCCTCCTCCGGTGACCACCGCCCCCTTCCCCGCAAGCCATTCGCCGCCGCGCCTCTGGCCCGCCCCACCGCCTGTCATTCGCTGCCCTTAGGCTCGGGGGTAGCTCTGCGCGCAACGTCGAGGAGCACCCCGTCCTTCACTCCTACGCCCGGCACGACGATACGGTCCACCCCCGCCAGACGGGCGAAGTGCCGGTAGACGAGCGCCGCGGGCACGATAACGTCGGCGCGGTTGGGCTGCAGCCCGAGCACCGAGGTGCGTTCGGCGACCGTGAGTCCGGAGAGGAGCCGTATCACCGCCTCGAGGTCGCGGATCGGAAGGCTCGCCGCCTTGCGCCCGCTCGTTCGGCCGAGCGCCAGGCGCGCAATCTCCTCGATGTTGCCGCCCGTCGCCGCGAAGACGGCGGGGCCCCCGATCCCCGCGTACGGAGGAATCGTCAGGGGGCCCAGCTCCCCCTGCACCCAGGCGAGGAGCGATCGATGGCAGCCGTCCGCCTCTGCCAGCGTCTCGACGAGTCGCACCGTCCCCACGCGGTACGACTCGCTCCACAGGATCCCCGCCTCGTTGACTATCGAGACCTCGACGCTTCCGCCCCCGAGATCCACCAGCACCCACCTCCCTCGCGAGAGGTCGACGCGACTGCGAACGGCGAGGTGCACGAGCCGCGCCTCCTCGCGACCGCTGATCGGCTCCAGCACGATGTCAGATTCCTCTAGGATTCTGTCCAGGAAAGTCTGACGATTGGTCGCTTCTCGGGTGGCGCTGGTCCCCACGGCCCGGTAACGCTCCACACCGAAGGCGTCGATCTCCTGCCGAAAGCCCCGAAACGCCTTCGCCGCGAGCTCGACCGTGGCGTCGTCGAGCCGTCCGGTGGTGAAGACACCGTGTCCCAGGCGGACAGGTCTCCTGGTCTTCCCGACGACCGCGTAGCGCGACGGGCCGAGGAAGTCGGCGGCCACGAAGCGGATGGCGTTGGATCCGGCGTCGATCGCGGCCACCCGCATCTGGGCAAGCGAGTGAAGCGGTCCAGCGGAGCGCTTCGCCGCTCTCGGTGCTTGCGCGAGATTGTCCACGGGCTGCTAGCCTACCATGTACGGGATCGGTGCATCGCGCCTGGGCCAACTCCGGCGCACGTACCAGATCAACGCTGGCGCGGCGGCGGCGACGAGGAGGAGTCCCTCCGGCACACTCCCCTGAATCTGCTCCACCTCGAGTGTGCCCTCCAGGTTGGCGAACTCACTCATTGCCGTCGCGATCAGGTTGTTGCCGACGTGCAGCGCGATCGGTACGAGGAGGGTGCCGGTGCGCAGGTAGAGGAGAGCCGCCACGAGCCCTAGGGCGAAGACCCCGATCGGGTTTGCGTGCAGGCAGGCGAAGATCGCCGAGGATGCGAGCACGCCGGTGCGAATGCCCCACTTTGCCCCCCATCGATTCACCAGGACGCCGCGGAAGAGGAGCTCCTCGACCACCGGCGCCAGGAGGACGATCTCGAGGTGCCAGAGCGTCTGGTGCAACGGCGATGCGCCAGGCGGGATCTCGGCGGCGGCGAGCGATCTGATCAGCCACTCGAGGAGGCCGGGAGCGAGGTAGCTGAGCGCCGACGCCGAGAGGTACCACGAGCCCATCGAGAAGACGAGGCCGACCGCCAGCAGCCCCGCCGCGGCGAGCCAGCTTGCGGGGCTGGGAGGCCGGCCTCCCAGAAGACGCGCAGGCGCCACCCCGGCGCGGCGGCAGGCGATCCAGATCCAGAGCGCAATCGCTCCGTAGGCGACCAGGAGCTGGGCCACCTGCATCGCCAGGGGCGCGTCGAGGTCGGCGAGCCCGAGCTCGCCCGCCACCAGGAGCAGGAGGTAGAGGGCCACTCCCACGACTACAGCGACCGGGAGCAGGGTGCGCGTCCGGAGGTGGGCGAAGGGACCCGGCCCGCTCTCCTCGACTACACCGGCCGCGACAGCGGCGTGCTCAGGTGCCTCCGATTCGTTCACTGGCAGTCCGTGGTGGGGGGTTTGTCCACGGGCTGCTAGCCTCCGTCGCCCCCCCAAGCGGCCCCATAGTGGATCGCGTTGAAGAGGAGCGGGAAGGTCCCGTGCGACTGGGCGCGGAAGGTGATCTTGGGTCCGAAGAGGAAAAGCTTCCCGGCGCCCACATCGGCCTCGATCATGCTCGTGCCGCCCTCGAGTCGATCCTGGCCCCACGCCCAACCACTCACCAGCGGCTCGGGCGAGTCGTACCATGCCAGCGTACGCACCCCGGTGGAGTCGTCGCCGATCCGAAAGACCGGAGAGTGGCTGTGCAGCACATTCGCGCGCTCCCCCATACCGTGCGTGACCGGAGAGGTGTGCTCGATCCGAAGGGTGTGAATCGACCCGGGCGTGAAGTAATCGTCGCGGCTAGGCGGTTCCCCCTCCTCGTCCGCCAGGTGGCTCGAGATGGGCAGGCCGAGCTCGGCGCCGAGCGCCGTGGACGACCCTATCGCCACCACCGTGCCGCCCTCCTCCAGGAATGCGCGGAGAGCCGGTACGCTAGCCTCGCGGGAGAGCGAGCCGACCCGGGCGGCAAGCGAGTCGGGGAGGGTGGCGAGGATCTCGTCGTCCACACCCTGCCAGTAGCGGGAGGAGCGCCCTCCGTCCTCGCTCAGGGCACCGTCGGGGAGGACTATCACGTCGAAGCGCTCCCTCAGCGAGCCCGCGTCGATCTCGGGCGGGTACACGACCTCGAAGTCGAAGTCGAAGTCCTCCAGGATGTGGCGGGTCCACCCCGACGGCATCGAGCCTCCGTACCGGTCCCAGAGGCCGACTCTAGGTGACTTCAGCTCCGGCGCGCTCGCGGGAGCGGCCGGCAGAGCGTGGAAGGAGACACCCAGCTCGGCGGCCCACTCCTCGAGCTGCGACCGCGCCACCCCACCCGCCGGGAAGAAGAACGCTCCCGGCGCGAGCGAGGCTTCGGGCGCGTGGAGGGTGTCCTCGACCCAGCGGACCGTCCCCCCTCCCGCCAGCACTCGGTTCACCGCCCTGAACGCCGCATTGACGTGGTCGGTCGCGTACCCCGCGGGCGACTCGACGCCCGTCACCCGGCCCGGCAGAGGATCGGCCAGCCAATCGATCTCCTCGAAGGGCCCGTCGAATTCCTCCTGGATGCGGTCGAATTCGACCCCCATCTGGAGCGCCAGCGTCCACCCGGCGTTGTCGTACGGGGCGATCGGCGGCCCGCCAGGGTACTGGAAGTCGTCCGGGTACTGCTGCGGCTCGAACATGTCGAGCACATGCGGTCGAAAGGCCTGGCGGGTCAGCACCACGTACGAGCCGACCGGGTACTGGGTCCCGGCGGCGCTGAAGTCCTCGGTAGCGCGGTGCACGGCGACGCCACCCTTCAGCAGCGCGTTCACGAAGCGGGTGGCGGTGGCGAAGTCCCGCTGGTCGGAGCGGAGCACGTACCCGCGCGGGTCCCTCCTGGCGGGGTCGCGCAGCTGCGACTCGAGGTCGTCCCGGTCACCGCTCCCGCCCACCTCCTCGACAGCACGGTCGATCCACCTCGGCAGCACGGTCCACGAATCGCGGCTGCCCCGCTCGATCGAGCTGGCGCCCATCCGCCAGATGTTGAATAGCAGGTGCTCCCGGTTGCGCGACGCGTAGTCGAGCACGGCCATGTTGGCGGTCTGCGAGTACTCTACGGACTGCCGAAAGCGCCAGGGGCCCGGCTCGACGGGGAGCGGCAGGTCCCCGTGCATGATCTGACGGTTGGGGACGAAGGGGACCTCGATCGGCGTCGGGTGCCCGATCGTCTCGGTCAGCAGGCCAATCATGTTCTTGAAGTAGGGCGTGGTGCGAAGTCCCCCATTCCACCACGTCGAGTAGCTGGCGCCGCTCCGCATCGTGGTGCCGCCCTTCCCCTCGACGATCATCCGCTGGTGGATCGCAGAGCCCAGCTGGTCTATCCCGGTAAGGACCAGCGGGTCCAGATTGTGGTTCGGCGGGTCCCGGAAGGGCGGAGCGAACATGACCGTCCCCCGCGGCGCCGTCTGGTGGTGGTTGAGGACGACCTGCGGGAACCACTCCCGGTACAGGACCCGGTTCATATTCTCGGTCTCGGCGAGAGCGGCCATGAAGAAGTCGCGGTTGTTGTCGTGCCCCGCGTACTTCTGGTACAGGACCGGCACGCCCCGCGTGGTGCGCTCCTCAGGGTCTTCGCTCCGCATGTACCAGCTGGCGAAGAGGTCGTGCCCGTCGGGATTGGAGTGGACGACGAGAAGGATGACGTCGTCCAGGATGCGGAGCACCTCCTCGCCGTCGCCACTCGCCATCTGCCAGAGGAGCTCGATGAGCTGCTGCGCGGTGAGCACCTCGTTGGCGTGGAGCCCGCCGTCGATCCAGACCACCGCCCTCCCCTCGGCCGCCAGCACCCGCGCCTCCTCCTCGGTCACCCCCGCGGCAAGCGCCAGTCGACGCGAAATCTGCCGATAGCGCGCCAGGCGCGACTGGTTGGCAGGCGAGGTGACGATCGCCATCAGCTGCTCGCGCCCCTCCGAGGTCTTGCCGATGGACTCTACGGATACACGGTCGGACTGCTCCGCCAGCAGACGCCAGTAGCTGGCAAGGCCCCGGTAGTCGACGAGCTGGTAGTCGGCGCCGATCTCGTGCCCGAAGTGCTCCTCGGGGCTGGTGAGGAGCTGGGCGCGCGCTGGCAGCGTCGCGCACACAAGGCCTCCGACGGCGAGTAGCGTCGCACGCGACCGGTGGCGCCGACGTCCCCTGCCTTCAGCGTTGCGGGAGCACGGACCGCCAGCGCTTCGCCGCTCTCGGTGCTCGCGCGAGATTATCCACGGACTGCTTGAGCTGCGCGACGCCCCTCCACGGGCACTTGGAATCTTGGTCATGGCAATCCCTGGAAACCACCCTTCCCTTCACCGTCATGGACAGGGCTCCGCGTTGCAGCTGGCGGCTCGCGGCTGTAGTTTACGGCGGGGTCGCCGCATGCGGAAGGGTGCCAGGGCTGTGCCTGGCAGCCCGTGGACAAAACCTCCCACGGCATTCGAGCAGCGCTGCATCCCCGCTGGACCGCTTCGCTTCTGCGTTGCTTCGCGGGGCGAATGGCTCCGCCATGCGCCCCGCGAAGCGCCTTGCCAGCGGGGCGCTTCGCAGCTCTCGGTGCTCGCGCGAGATTATCCACGGACTGCTCGGGCGGCGGTTCCATTAGATCTCCAGCCACCGGCAGTCCATCCCCACAACCAGCTAGGTACCTCGATGGCAAAGTACATGCTTCGCACCAACTACACGCAGGCCGGGGTCAGAGGACTGATCGCAGAGGGCGGCACTCGGCGGGAAGCCGCTCTGCGCGAGACCGTCGAGAGCGTTGGCGGCACCCTCGAGGGGCTCCACTACGCGCTCGGCGACTGCGATCTCTACCTGATCGTGGAGCTGCCGGACGCGGCGGCCGCGATGGCTCTGGCGCTGAACATCTCGGCCGCGGGCGGCCTCACGGTCTCCACCACACCGCTGATGAGCGCCGAGGATCTGGACATCGCCGCCCGCACCAAGGTCGAGTACCGGGCGCCAGGAGCTTAGGTCGGACTCTGCCTGACAGATTGTAGTAGTTATCTGTCAGCGCGCAGGCTACGCGGCACTATCCTCCCGACCGAGCGATCGTCAGTGTTCCTTCCAGTGACAGATTATGAGCTTTATCTGTCACACTGCATAGATTGGCCTGTTCCAGAGGACGCGTGCCTCGACAGATTATGGGGGTTACCTGTCAGGCCGCCAGGGGTGCTGGCCTCCCGGCCATTCAGCTTGTCCCTACTCCGCGCCCGGGAAGCTCTCAAGGGGAATCTCCACAGAGGCTCCACAGAAGTAGCCGACAAGGGATTCGTTGAACGGATCGTCGTCTCCAGCCTCCTTCCAGAACGTCTTCGTGAGACCCTCCTCGACACCACATCCCCAATAATCCACTTCGTCTGGAGTGCTCCAGCTGAACCCCCCTTCCACCCATGCCTTTAGACGCCGCCGCCCCGAATCGAAGACGACGGCCCTGGACACGAACGCCACGCCGCCGTCGATCGCAAGATCCGGGTACCCCACGGCCAGCCCGCATCCGGACGGCTGCAGCTCCCACCTCCCATAGCGGTAAAGGCCGCTATCGCCCAACTGTCCGGAAATGACCGTCACCGTGTTCGTGGCCTCGCCGCCGAAGGGGCAGGCATCGGTGTGGGTCCCGTGCTTCGCCTCGTTCGCCATCTCGATCAGCCCGGAGAGCACCGCCCGGACCTCATCTTCGCCGAGGGAGAGGTGAGGAGGCCAGTCGTCGCAGATGGCGAAAGGGGGGCAGTCGTCGCAGGCCGCCATCATCGCCACGCCCGCGACGGCGGCCGCCAGGGCAACGCCCCTAGCTGTCTTCATTCTTGCCTCGTTCCCGCCCCGTCGCCCGTACTGTGCTCACGTCCATCCGACACGGCACCACCGGTCCGACACGGCACCACCGGTGCTGACAGAAAGGTAGCAGGGGTCGGGAGAACCAGCTAGCGGCAAGAATTATCCGTCAGACTGCCCCCAGGTCACCTTGCCGGTCAGATAGACGGCTCGCCCTGGGGCGGCGAAGCCTAGGACCTCCTGGTACTCCTCCCGCAAGATGTTCTCGATGCGCACATTGAGAGATAGTCCAGGTCTACCCGTCTGCGGGCTCGCCAGCTCGAGCTCCGCAGAGATGTCCACGACCGTGTGCGCCGGGAGCAGCACCGGCTCGGCGGGGTAGCTGGAGAAGTCGCGGTCGGCGCGTTCGCCGGTGTGGCGCAGCGTCGCCTCGATCCCGAACGCCGGGGCTACGGTGTAGCTGGCCGAGACGGCTGCGGTGCGTTCCGGCCGCCTCATTAGCGGCTCCCCCTCGACGAAGGTCGATCCGGGAAGGCTGTCGAAGCCGGCATCCTCGACTTCGGTGTCGAGCCAGGTGTAGCTCGCTCTCGCACTGAGCTCCCGGAACTCGGCTTCCACCTCCGCCTCGATTCCACGACTCCGCGCCCTGGCCACATTCTCGAAGTTGGGTGTGGCGTCGTCCGGCGGCCTGCTGGTGTACTGGATGAGATTGCGGTAGCGCTGACTGAACGCTGTGACCCGCAGCTCGGCCCACTGGCCAAGGTCGCGGTCGAGCCCCGCCTCGAAACCCACCGAGATCTCCGGCTCGAGGTCTGGATTGCCGGTGACGAACCCGGCGGCGTATGTCTCGTAGAAGGTGGGCTCCTTGATCCCGCTTCCACCAGCCAGGCGGAGCCTCGTCGTCCCGGAGAGCAGCCGCCAGGCCGCACCCGCGCGCCACGTTAGGGCGGTGCCGAAGCGCTCGTTGGACTCGACCCGAACGCCGCCATTCACCGCCAGCTCCGTCAGCCGGGAGGAAAGCTGTGCGTAGGCCGCGTGATTGCCGCGCTCGTTCTCCGAGCTCGACGAGGAGGCCCCCCACTCCGAGAGGTCCCTGCGAAGCGACCTCACCGACTGGTGCTCGCGCTCGTACCCGGCCGCAAGCGTCGTCGCGGCCTCTGGTCTGTAGACCGATCGCACGCCTACTGCCGAGCGCCGCACTCCGCTGAGGCTGGCCGACCCGAAGAAGCCCACATTGTCGTCGGGGCCGTCCGGGGCGTCCTGGCTCCCGTGGTCCGAGTCGTTCAGGGTGAAGGTCGCGCCGGTCTCGAAGGCGTCCGACCAGCGGTGGCCTACCTGCAGGCCGAGGAGCAGGGCGTCGCTGTGCGTGTAGGAGTTGCTGTCGGTCAGCTCCCCGGCGCCGTCGGTGGGGTGGTGGAAGGTCCGGTCCGTGTAGCGGACGGTGAGCGCGGCGTCCGTGGCGGGGTCCAGCTGCCCCTGCACCCGCCCCGAGAAGGTCGTCCGGTAGTGCTGGTTGTTGAAGGCGAGCACGCCCTCCGTCTCGCTTCGCCCCACCGAGAAGGAGTACGATGTCGATCCGTCTCCGCCCACGAGCGCGCCCCGCCAGCGCCGCGTACCGAATGTTCCGAGGGCTGCCGACAAGGTGCCGCTTGGCGACCCGTTGCCGCGACGGGTGAAGACCTGGACGACCCCGCTCATGGCGTCGGATCCGTAGAGCGCCGACGCCGCGCCGCGCACGATCTCGATGCGCTCGATGTTGTCGGTCGTCAGCCCCGAGAGGTCGACCGACCCGCCGGGGTCGTTGACGGGCACCCCATCCACCAGCACCCTGGTGTAGTCGGACTCGCCGCCCCGCAGGAAGAGCGACGCAACTGCCCCGAAGGACCCGCTACGCACGATGGCGAGGCCGGAGACGCGCCTGAGCGCCTCGGCAAGGTCCTCGATCCCTCTCCGCTCCAGCTCGGCACCCGAGATGACCGTGGCGTGGGTTGCGACGGCCCACTCCGGTTCGGCCCAGCGGCTGGCCGTGACGACCAGTCCCTCGAGCTCCACGGGTTCCTGGGCCGCCGCGCGGAGATGCAAGGGGGAGGGGAACGGTGCCCAGATCGCGATCGCGGCCAATAGAGTCGGGCGAAGACATGGGGAAGACGGGATCCGGAAGGTGGTCATCTGGCTCTCCTCTCCGCACGAAGGGAGGGAGATGCCAAGCCGACGGTGCGATCGGGCGCACTCGAGGGTGCGCCGGCGCATATCCGACCCGGTCCATGACCAGGTATCGACGGCCTGCCTCACCCAGCCTCCCCGCGGAAGCTGTGTCAGCGCGAGGGCGAGGCGATGCCCGCCGCAGCGCAACGGTGACGGCCGGTGGTCACGTCTCCTGGCTCGAGGTTTGGTCCGCCTTCCCGGAGTGGCCAGCCCGCGGACGAGCTGCCACCCTAGTGGCTTCTTCGGACCTCCCGAGTCGCCTCGAAACCTCTGACAGTGGCGGGGCCGCGCCGGATTCTCACCGGCTTCCGTGTCGTCCCCCGGCCTATTGTGTGGAAGGCCTCTACACTACCCAGACGAGGGGTGTCGGGCAAGCCTGCGGATCACCGCTCAGTGGATCGGTACGCCAATCCAGATCTGCTGAGTCACCACGGTCGCGCCCTGCAGCGTCAGCGGGCCTTCGGGGGCGGTTACGAAGTCGTTGCCAGGGGAGTTGGCCGCTTCCACCGCGCGAAAAAATCCACCTCCCCTGTCGGTTCCGGGGTGGCCGGTTCCGGTCGTGAAGCGCAGCCCGTACTGGAGATCGAACCCGTCGAAGGCGACCACCGCCGAGGCCGCAGGGGTCCACTCCATCCAGGACTCCTCCTGATTCCGGGTGGTGATCTCGATGTTGTTGACCTGTTCCAGCGAGTAGCTGTACGAACGGCCCTCGATCCCTCCCTGCACCCGCACCTCGTCGAACTGATGCGAGAATCCGACCCGCAGCTGCGCATTCAGAAAGACGAACTCGTTCTCGATCGTCCTGCCGCCCTTCGCGATCACCCCCTTGCCCTCGCCGAGGACGATGTCCTCCTCGGCCTCCTGCCAAGTGTCGCTCCAGATGGGCTGGAGCGCGACATCGACGGCGAAGGTGGATGCGCCCCGCGTGCGCGCCAGCCCGACGCCGAGCTCGAAGGCCGTGCTGTTGCCGGGGTCGCGCGGGATGTTCTGGATGTTGTAGTTGGGTATCTTGGGGTGCGACTTGCGATTGGCGGTGAGCGACACGCCGTAGCGCCAGCCCGGTGCCGCCTCGAGGGCGCGGTCCCACTCCAGCTGCGCTCCCCAGGCGTTCGTGCGGTCCAGATTAATCTCCCTCCTCCACGAGACTGCCGGCTCGATGTGGTGGTCGATCGTGTCCCAGTCCACGTCGGGCCAGACCACGTCCATGTAGGTGACGATGTGCTCCATGTCCACCATGTTGCGCGCGACCGTCAGCGAGAGGCGGCCCAGCCCGTCCTCGCCGTACAGCCCCATGCGCACGTCCCTCACCGAGCCCGACTGGTCCAGATGCAGCGCGCCCCCGTAGAGTAGATCGACCCCGTCCATCGCCTGCAGGTCCGAGGCGGTGGCTCCAATGCCTACCGACCACGGCGACTCGCCCAATCCGCGCCCGACGAAGCCGGCGGCGTAGAGGTTCCTCGACGAGACCTCGGAGAGCCGAGGCGCGTCGGAGAACCGCCACGGATCCACCCGGCCCAGCTCGTTGTCAACGTCCTGAATTGCCACCATGCCCCCGCCGAACCAACGCTGGCCGGCGACAAGGGCCGAGAAGGGCAGCGTCACCCCGTGCCCTCCGCCCCGACCGATCGCGTAGGTTGCCGGAGAGCTGTACACCCCCGAGGCGCCGAGCATCGCACCCTTGGCCGGATTCGACCAGCCGTCGGCCAGAGAGTCGGCCACCGCGAAGCGCACGCCCGCCATGCCGAGGTTCGACGAGGGCACGAGGAGGAACTGGTCGCCCGTGGCGACGGGAACGGTGCGCACCTGGATGAGCTGCGAGCTCAGCGCCCGGGGCAGCGCCATGGTCAGGATCGCGGTGCCGATCAGCACCGCCCGGTTTCGTAGCGTCGGGTTCATCGGTTGAGTCTCCCACGAGGCCGCGACGAACTCCCTTCCGAGGCCACGACGAACGCTCTTTCGTGTGCCCCAGAATAGCGACTCGGAAATGTAAATCAAAGTGGACAAAATGTAAAATCAACTTCGGAGGCCCAGCCCTACCGGCTCTCCTCGCGTCTGTACCCCGGTGTGCGTCCAGAGTTCCACGACGCCCCGAGAGAGCCACGAAACGTCAGAGGCGCTCGCGCAGCCAGCCGACGACATGGTCGATCCCGACGCGCACCTGCTCGAGGCTGTCACGGTCGCGGATCGTCGCCGTGTCGTCGTCCTTCGTCTGACCGTCGATCGTCACGCACCAGGGGGTCCCGGCCTCGTCCTGGCGGCGGTAGCGGCGGCCGATCGATCCCGCCTGGTCGTACATCGCCGGAATTCGCTCCCGACGGAGCTCGGCGATCAGGCGCTCGGCGATCTCGGGGAGGCCCAGCCTCTTCATCAGCGGGAAGACGGCGGCCTTGACCGGAGCCAGCGCCGGGTGCAGCCCCAGCACTACGCGCGACTGCCCCGCCACCTCCTCCTCACGGTAGCCGTCGATCAGCGCGACCAGCGCCGACCTCCCCACCCCCATCGCCGTCTCCACCACGTACGGCAGGTAGCGCTCGCCATTCGCCGGGTCGATGTAGGCGAGGCGCTTGCCCGAATACTCCTGGTGGCGCTCCAGGTCGAAGTCGGTCCGGTTGTGGATCCCCTCGAGCTCCTGCCAGCCAAAGGGGAACTCGTACTCGATGTCGACCGCGGTCTTGGCGTAGTGCGCGAGCTCGCCGAGTCCGTGCGCGTGGAGGCGCAGGCGCTCGGGAGCGATGCCCAGCTCCCGGTGCCACTCCATCCGCTGGTCCCGCCAGTACTCCCACCACTCGTCGTCGTCGCCGGGCTTCACGAAGAACTGCATCTCGGCCTGCTCGAACTCGCGGGTGCGGAAGATGAAGTTCCCCGGGGTGATCTCGTTCCGGAAGGCCTTGCCGAGCTGCGCTATCCCGAAGGGGATCCGCTGCCTCGAGGTCTGCTGGACGTTGAGGAAGTTGACGTAGGCGCCCTGAGCCGTCTCGGGACGCAGGTAGACCACCGCCGCCTCCTCCTCGACCGGCCCCATGAAGGTCTTGAACATGAGGTTGAAGAGGCGCGGCTCGCCCAGCTCGCAGCTCTTGTCGGTTCCCTTCGGCAGCGACGCCTTTGCCGCGCACCCCCCCTCGGGTGCCTGATCGGCCCGCCAGCGCTTCTTGCACGCCCTGCACTCGACGAGAGGGTCGGTGAAGCCCGAGAGGTGCCCCGACGCCTCCCAGACCCTCGGGTGCATCAGTATGCCCGCGTCGAGTCCTTCGATATCGTCGCGCGCGTGCACCATCGCCGACCACCAGGCGTCGGCGACGTTGCGGCGCAGCTCGACGCCCAGAGGACCGTAGTCCCACACGGAGGCCGCGCCGCCATATATCTCCGACGACTGAAACACGAAACCCCGCCGCTTGGCGAGCGAGACGACCTTCTCCATGAGCTCCGGCATCGCGCGTGCCTCTCCCTAAGATTATCCACGGACTGCTACTTCGCTCCACTCCCAGAGCGCCTCCTGCGCAGCGCGGTCGCGGGCGTGAACCGACGGTTCGGAGACCTTGCCCTGCTCAAGATAGGCACCGGCGAGCGCCTCGTCCCGGCGGCCGACCGCCAGCCCCGCGACTATCGGCGCCGCCTGCTCCGGGCTGTTGCCCAGGACGCGGGCCACCGTGCCGGTGCCCCACCCACCGCCCATGTAGTCCCGGAGCAGCTGGGTATCGTAGACGCCCGGGTGCAGCGCAACCGGCTCGATCCCGTCCCCGGAGGTGCGGCGCGCCAGCGCCTCGGTGAAGAGCACGTTGGCGAGCTTGCTCTGCTGGTACGCGACCAGCTTGCCGTATCTGCGGCGCTCGAAGGAGGGGTCGGAGAGATCGAAGGCGGGGCCGTCGTGCGCAGCCGAGGAGATGGTGACGACCCTGCTGCGCCCCTCGTAGGCGCCGAGGAGGGGCAGGAGCAGGTTCGTGAGGAGGAAGTGGCCGAGGTGGGTGACCGCCAGCTGCAGCTCGAAGCCATCCTGGCTCACCCGGCACCGCTTAGGCAATACCGCGGCGTTGTTGACGAGGGCGGCGAGCGGGTGGCCAAGCGCCAGGATTTGGCCAGCCCCTTCCCTCACCGAGGCGAGCGAGGCCAGGTCCGCTACGACGAGGTGGTGCTCATCGCCATCCGGGAGCGGTGCCAGTCTGGCGAGCGCCGTCCTCCCCCGCTCGCGGTCGCGGCAGATCATGACGACACGGTGACTCTGCGATGCCAGCAGCTCGGCCGTGGCTAGGCCGATCCCGCGATTGGCACCGGTGATTGCGACTGTCTCCATCGATCGCATCGCGTGCTAGCTATCGAAACACGGGGCGGCCTCGGCTTCCGAGGGCGGGTGCACCACCCGCCGCGACAATCCGCCCTCTCCGTCGTCCTGCCACTGCACCAGGAGTCCCCTGGCGGCCATTTGCGTCCCGGCCGAGCCTTCGCCGAGCGGCACGACCCGGTAGTCGCCGAAGACCGTCTGCGTCCCGGCGGAGAAGAGGTAGTCGCGGACAACCGAGTCGTCGATTCCGCCCACCTCGTCGACGGAGACCGTCAGGGCCTCCACGAGCAACTCCATCGCGCCAAAGGCACTAGCCGCCGTAAAGCCCGGAGACTCGCCGTAGAGCTCCTCGAAGCTGGCCACGAAGGTGGCGTTGTCCGCTATCGCGCCCTCGGTGTCGCGACCGGGCAGCCAGCTTGTGTACCCCACGACGCAGCGCGCCAAGTCGCCGACTTCTTCATAAAAGGAGCGCTCTTCGGGACCCACCGCCCAACTCGTGAGGCGAGGCGCGTACCCGACCGCTGCAGCCGCCTCGGTGAGGCCGACGGCGTCGGACGAGTAGCCGCCGCCGATGAATATCTCGCCCTCCGCGTCGCTGGCGGCAACCGCCAGCGCCTCGTAGTCCGGGTCCTCGGAGAAGTCCATGTCAACGACCAGCTCGACGTCGTGGTCGTTGGCGGCCGAACGCACTCCCCTCGCCATGGCCCTCTGAAACCCCGAGTCCAGATAGACGAGGGAAGCCGTCGTCAGACCCTCCGCCGCAGCCAACTCGACCGCCCCCCCGAGGAAGGACTCGGCCGAATTCAGCACCTGCACGCTCCATTCGCGCCCCATCTTCTCCCAGATCGCGGGGTCGGCCGCCATGCTGGCGACTAGTGGCCTACGGGCCGCCTCGGCGATCGGCACAACCGCCGCGGTAACGGCGCTGCTGTACGGCCCAAGGATCATGTCCACGGAATCGCCGCTGGCGAAGTCGTAGTAGAGCTCCGCAGCGCGCTGGGGGCTGCTGGCGTCGTCGGCAGCCACCAGGCGAACGGACCTGCCGTCTATGCCCCCGCCCTCGTTCAGCATCTGGGCAGCCAGGCGATAGCCCCGCAACAACCTGGCCGCGTCGGTGCTGAGCGGTCCGGTCGCGGAGTATGTGAAGGCAACCACGATATCGGGTGGGGAATTCGTACAGGGCTCGGCCTCGGCGACGGAGTCGGGATAGATCAGGCGCTGCACCAGGCCACCCTCTCCGTCGTCCTGCCACTGGAGCTGCTTGCGGATCAGCCTAGTCTGACTGCCCGCGTCCGAGTCCCCGAGCGGTGTGACGCCATATGGTCCCAAGACCGTCTCCGTCTCGGTGGAGAACAGGTAGTTGCGCACTGCGGAGTCCGGGATTTCGCCGCTCTCGAGCATCGCTGCCTCGGCGGCCTTGCCGAGAAGCTCCATCGTCGCAAAGGCCGCTGCGGCCGTGTAGCCGGGAGTCAGGCCGTATTCTTCCTGGTAGGCCGCGATGAAGCCCTCGTTCGTCGCGAGCGGCCCGGTCGTAGCTAGCGACGCTGCCCACGGGGCGTTGCCGATGACACATCGCGCTCGGTCAACACCAACGCGCTCCACCCAGTCGGGCTCGGCAGGGCCGATCGCCCAACTGGTCAGAAGGGGGTAGTAGGACGCGGCGGCCACGGCGTTGGCGAAGGCAACCGCGTCCGCCGTGTAGCCGCCTCCCAAGAACAGGTCGGCCCCCAGCTCCTTGGCCCTCGCGGTCAGCGCGGCGTGGTCGGCACCGCCCACGGGATAGCTCTCGTCCAGTACGAGATCGAGGCCGTGCTCGGCCACGACGTCCCGCACGCCCGCAGCAGCCGACACGGGAAAGCGCGAGTCCTCGTAGACCAGGGCGACAGTCTCCACACCTACGGCCGCCCCCACCGCCACCGCACCGCTCAGGTTGGCGCGGGCGTTGTTCATCATCTGCACCGTCCACCGGCGGCTCTTGCCACCCCAGATCTCGTGCGACGCAGCGAGCGGCGTGATCAGAGGCCGCGCGGCGGCCTCGGTCACCTCGACGACCGCCTGGGTGATGGAACTCGCATAGGGACCCAGGAGCAGGTCAACGCTGTCGTCGTCTACGAATTCCCGGTAGAGCCCGGCGGCGGTCTGCGGGTCGCTGCCGTCGTCGCCCAGCACGAGCTCCACCTGCCTCCCGCCAATTCCGCCAGCTCTGTTCAGCATCTGCATCGCGAGCCGGTAGCCCCGCTCCACGTTCATCCCCTCGGGCGCCAGGGGACCGGACAAGGGCCGGCTCGCCGCGATCCTCACCGGGGAGGTGTCCGGCGGGAGGACCGTATCGGTGCACCCGGCACCGACGCCACCCAATAGCGTGAGCGACACAGCCAGCGAGCGTGTCGAAGAACATCTACTCATCCTGTGCCTCCTTTGCTGGAGTCTCCGATTCAATGAAGCCGGTGCCCTGTCCAGGGTAGCGCACCGACAGCCTGGACCCCCTCCTCGCGCCTCCACAGTGTAGTGTTTACTTTACAATTCGTAATCCGTGGTTTACAATTCCCGTGCCCGTGGACGACCTTCCACGGCATCCGGCGTCACACCTCCCGCAACACCTCGTCGAGGTCCGGCATCGCCTCGCCCGGGGCTGTCAGGGGCAGTATCTCCTCCTCGTAGAAGTCCTGTTCCACCACGAAGTCAACGTCGTGCCACCGGTGCGTGCCGGTCCCCGCGGGGATGAGGTGGCCGATGATGATGTTCTCCTTCAGGCCCTTCAGCTCGTCCTTGGCACCGCGCACCGCGGCGTCGGTGAGCACCCTCGTCGTCTCCTGGAAGGAGGCCGCCGAGATGAAGGAGTCGGTGGTGAGGCTCGCCTTGGTGATTCCCAGGAGCAGCGGCTCCTGGCGAGCCGGCCGCAGCGGGTCCCTTCCCTGCTCGGCCCGCTGCGCGTTCTCCTCGGCCAGGCGCTCGTTGGCGCGCCGGAAGGCAAGGCGGTATACGTGATCGCCCTCCAGCAGATCGGTGTCGCCCGGGTCGACGACGCGGACCTTCTGCAGCATCTGGCGCACGATCACTCCGATGTGCTTGTCGTTGATCTTGACGCCCTGGAGCCGGTATACCTCCTGGATCCCATTCAGCAGGTACTCCTGGACCTCGCGGGGGCCGAGGATCCGCAGGATGTCGTGGGGGTTCACCGGTCCCTCCGAGAGGCGGTCGCCGGCGCGCACCTGATCCCCCTGGTGCACGCGCATGTGCTTCCCCACCGGAATGTCGTACTCGCGACGCTGACCCTTCTTGGGCGTGAGGATGACCTTGCGCTTGCCGCGCTTGATGTCGCCGAACGAGACGACGCCGTCGATCTCGGTGATTACGGCGGGGTCCTTCGGCCGCCTCGCCTCGAAGAGCTCCGCAACCCTGGGCAGCCCGCCCGTGATGTCACGCGTCTTGTACACCTCGCGGCCGATCTTCGCGATGATGTCGCCCGGGTGCACGGCGTCCCCCTCGGCGCAGGTGAGCTGCGCCCCGACGGGAATGATGAACTCTTTGACGAGCTCGCTCGTGGGGGACTCGCCGCGCCTGATCTGGATCGTCGGGTGGAGCTTCTTGTCGCGGTCCTCGATCACCATGTTCTGGCGCCGTCCCGTCGACTCGTCGAGCTCCTCGCGCACCGTCTGCTCCTGCACGATGTCGACGAAGCGCAGAGTTCCCGTGGAATCGGCCACGACTGGCTCCGAGTAGGGGTCCCAGCTGAAGAGCAGGTCGCCCGCCTTGATCACCTGGTCCTCATCGACGTGGATCGTCGCGCCGTACGGCACGGCGAGCTTGCTGCGAACCTGTCCCTCGCGGGTCTGGATGACGATCGTGCCCTCGCGCGACGTGATGATGCGGTTACCGTCCCGGTCCTCGACGAGCGAGACCCGCTCGAGCGCCACGACTCCCGCGATCTTCGACTTGCGCTGGTTCTGTGCCGCGATCCGCGCGGCGGTGCCTCCGATGTGGAAGGTGCGGAGCGTCAGCTGGGTGCCCGGCTCGCCGATCGACTGGGCCGCCAGGATCCCCACCGCCTCGCCGATGTCGACTATCTCCATAGTCGCGAGGTTGCGCCCGTAGCACATCTGGCAGATCCCCAGCTCGGCCTCGCAGCTGAGCACCGAACGGATCTTCACCGACTGGATCCCCGCGTCTTCGATCGACTCCGCCGCCTGCTCGCTGATCAGCTCCCCGGACCTCAGAATCAGCTCGCCGTCGATGGGGTCGTACACCTCTTCGAGCGCCACGTTGCCGACGATCCTGTCGGCCAGCGGCTCCACTATGTCCTCCCCCTCCTTGAGGGCGCTGACCTCCAGCCCCTGGAAGGTGCCGCAGTCCGTCGTCGTAATCGTCACGTCCTGGGCGACGTCGACGAGCCTTCGCGTCAGGTAGCCCGCGTCGGCGGTCTTCAGCGCCGTGTCCGCGAGACCCTTGCGGGCGCCGTGGGTGGAGATGAAGTACTCGACCACGCTCAGCCCCTCGCGGAAGTTGGACCTGATCGGGCTCTCGATGATCTCGCCGATCCCGCCCGTGAGCTTCTTCTGGGGCTTCGCCATGAGGCCGCGCATCCCGGCCAGCTGCCGCATCTGGTCGCGGTTCCCGCGTGCGCCCGAGGTCATCATCATGTACACCGGGTTGAAGCCGGCCTTCGACTTCTCGAGGTGCCGCACCATGGCGTCCGCGACGTCGTTGTTCGCGTGCGTCCAGGTGTCGATGATCTTGTTGTAGCGCTCCCCGTTCGAGATGAACCCATCCCTGTAGGCGTTCTGGAAGCGGGCCACCTCCGTCGCCGCCGTGTCGAGCAGCTCCACCTTCTCCGGCGGCACCTCCAGATCGTCGACACCGACCGAGACACCCCCCATCGTGGCGCACCGGAAGCCGAAGTCCTTGAGGTCGTCGAGAAAGGCCGTCGTGGCGGCGAGCCCCGCGTCTGTAAAGCACCGGAAGACGAGGTCGCCGAGCTCCTTCTTGCCGAAGGTCTGGTTGAGGAAGCCGACCTCGTCGGGGATGATCGAGTTGAAGAGGACCCGGCCGGCGGTGGTGCGCACCCACCCGGTCTCGGCGGCCTCCCCGCTCTGCTCCGCGCCGCTCTTCGGATCGACCCAGTACCAGCACGGGGTCGAGAGGTAGACGTGGCCGAGCGCCTCCGCCATCTCAACCTCGCCGTATGTGGAGAAGCGGGGTGCGTCGGCGTAGATCTCCGAGAGCCTCGCATCTCCCCCTTCGCGGTCGGCCTTGGGTGTGTTCGAGCTCCTGGCGAGCGTCTCCAGGGTGGCAATTTCGAGGGGCGGCTTCGTCAGGTAGTAGGAGCCGATGACCATGTCCTGGCTGGGCGAGGCTACCGGTCGGCCATTGGAGGGAAGGAGGACGTTGTTGCTGGATAGCATCAGGACCCGGGCCTCGAGCTGCGCCTCGAAGGAGAGCGGCAGGTGGACCGCCATCTGGTCGCCATCGAAGTCGGCGTTGAAGGCTGCGCAGACGAGCGGGTGGATGCGGATCGCCTTCCCCTCGACGAGTACCGGCTCGAAGGCCTGTATGCCGATGCGGTGGAGCGTCGGCGCGCGGTTGAGGAGGACCGGGTGGTCCCGAATGATGTCCTCGAGGACCTCGTAGACCTTGGGCTCCTCCTGCTCGACGATCTTCTTGGCCCGCTTCACCGTCTCGGCCTCGCCGCGCTTCTCCAGCTCGTGGATGATGAAGGGCTTGAAGAGCTCGACCGCCATCGTCTTGGGGAGCCCGCACTGGTGCAACTTCAGCTCCGGGCCGACGACGATCACCGAGCGGCCGGAGTAGTCGACGCGCTTGCCCAGGAGGTTCTGGCGGAAGCGTCCCTGCTTCCCCTTCAGCATGTCGGAGAGCGACTTGAGGGGGCGCTTTCCCCGACCCCGGATCGCCTTGGCGCGGCGGCCGTTGTCGAAGAGCGCGTCCACCGACTCCTGCAGCATGCGCTTCTCGTTCCTGAGGATCACTTCGGGCGCCCGCATGTCGATCAGCTTCTTGAGCCGGTTGTTGCGGTTGATGACCCGGCGGTAGAGGTCGTTGAGGTCGGAGGTCGCGAATCTGCCCCCGTCGAGCGGCACCAGCGGCCGCAGGTCGGGCGGGATCACGGGGATGGCGTCGAGGACCATCCACTCGGGGCGGTTGCGCTTGTCGGCCGTGTCGCCGGAGTTGCGGAGCGCGTCCACAACCTTCAGGCGGCGCAGCTTCTTCTTCTTGCGGTGCTGCGAGGTCTCGTTGACGATCTCGTCGCGCAGCCAGAGCGCGAGGCGGTCGAGCCCCTTTCCGTCGCGGTTCCGCCGGCCGATCTCCACCTCCGGCGAGTCGAGCTCCTTGAGTAGGGTCCTGACGGCCTCGGCGCCGATCTCGGCGGTGAATGCCTCGTCGCCCTCCTCGCGAGCCCTCACGCGCAGGTCGTAGTACTCGTCATCGTCGAGCAGATCGAGGAACTCCACATCCTGCCGACCGGGGCGCGTCACCACGTACGAAGCGTAGTAGATGACCTTCTCCAGGTCCTTGAGCGTCATGCCCAGGAGGTAGCCGAGCTGGCTGGGGAGCGTCTTGAAGAACCAGATGTGGCAGACGGGGACCGCGAGCTCGATGTGCCCCATCCGCTCGCGCCGCACCTTCGAGAGGGTGACCTCGACCCCGCAGCGGTCGCATACGATGCCCCGGAAGCGAATGCGCTTGTACTTCCCGCAGGCACACTCCCAGTCCTTCGCCGGCCCGAAGATGCGCTGGCAGAAGAGGCCATGCGGCTCGGGCTTGAAGGAGCGGTAGTTGATCGTCTCGGGCTTGGTGACTTCGCCGTGCGACCACGCGCGAATGTCCTCCGGCGACGCAATCCGCACCCGGATGAAGTCGAAGTCCATCAGACGCGATTCTCTTCCGCGGGGAAAGTCGATCATCTCGTTGGCCACCGTGTGGTTGCAGTGCTAGTTGTGCCCAGCAGTCCGCGTCGATCGCGGGCCGCATCGTTTCTCCTCACTCTTCCCGGTTGAGCTCGACGGCCAGTCCCAGCGCCTGGAGCTCCTTGACGAGGACGTTGAAGGACTCGGGAATCCCGGGCTTAGGCAGGTTCTCGCCCTTCACGATCGCTTCGTAGACCTTGGAGCGTCCCGTCACGTCGTCGGACTTGACGGTGAGGATCTCCTGCAGCGTGTGCGCCGCGCCGTAGGCCTCGAGCGCCCACACCTCCATCTCGCCGAAGCGCTGACCGCCGAACTGCGCCTTGCCCGCGAGCGGCTGCTGCGTCACGAGGGAGTAGGGGCCGATGCTGCGTGCGTGGATCTTGTCGTCGACGAGGTGGGAGAGCTTGAGGACGTAGATGACGCCGACTGTGATGGGGAAGCGGAAGCGCTTCCCGCTCCGTCCGTCCCTGAGCCAGATCTTGCCGTTGGAGAGTATGTCGGCGGCTGCCAGGAGCTCCTGCACCGAAGCCTCCAGGCTGGCCCCCTTGCTGTCCTTCGCCAGTGCGTGGACAGCCGGAAAGACGTCGCCCAGCGGACGGCATCGCTTCTCGGCCACCCGTCTGGCGGCCCCAACTACGAAGTCGCCCAACGCTTCGAGGACCCCGTGCGCCTCCTTGCCGGCCCACGGCGCCAGGTAGTCGTCGAGCGACTTCCCGATCCCGACCCCGGCGGCACCCGAGATGGATGTGCCCGAGCTCCCGTTTCCGGAGCCCCCGTTGTCCGATACCGAAGCGCTGCGAATCTGGCCCGCCTCCGGGTGCAGGTCGGCCGCGCGCAGGAGCCGCTCGTAGTGGAGCGTCTCGAAGGGCCATTCGACGTCCGCCTGCAGCGTCGCCGCCGCCCACCTAGCCCCCGCCAGCTTCAGGAGGAGCGAGATCTCGTCCTCGGAAGCCCCTTGGAAGACGGGCGTCTTGGCCCCGAAGCCCAGGTTCTCGGCTGCCCACCCCAGGTGGGTCTCCAGGATCTGGCCCACATTCATGCGGGACGGCACGCCGAGCGGGTTGAGGACGATGTCGACCGCCGACCCGTCCGGGAGGAATGGCATGTCCTCCTGCGGCGCGATCCGCGCGATGATCCCCTTGTTGCCGTGGCGCCCAGCCATCTTGTCGCCGACCGAGATCTTCCGCTTTTCGGCCACGTAGACCTTGACGAGCTGCACCACGCCGGGCGGGAGCTCGTCGGGCTGGAACACCTTGTCGATCTGCTCCTCGGTGCGCTCGCGGACGCGCTCGGTGCGCCGTTTGGCCTCCCGGACGAGCGCCTGGATCTTCTCGTTGACCCTCGGGTCCTGCACCTTGAGTCTCGAGAGGTCGATCTCCGACAGGCTCACCCCGCGCAGCACCCTGGCGCTGATCTTCTTACCCTCCTCGAAGAAGGGTTCGACCGTGCCCCGCTTAAGGCAGAGTGCGATCGTCTGGTTGCGCGGGCGCGTGAGGAGCACCCGCAGCTCCTCGTCGCGCGCCCCGATGATGCGGCGGATCTCGTCGCGCTCCTCGATCCTGAGCTCGCCGATGCGGGCACCGTGCTCACGTTCCAGCAGAGGGTCGTCTATCCGGCGCGAGAATATCTTGACGTCGATGACCGTCCCGACCATCCCCGGCGACATGCGGAGCGACGAGTCCTTCACGTCCTTGGCCTTCTCTCCGAAGATCGAGGTCAGCAGCTTCTCCTCCGGCGAGAGCTCGGTCTCGCCCTTCGGCGTGATCTTGCCGCAGAGGATGTCACCGCTCTTGACGCGGGCGCCGACACGCACAATCCCGCGCTCGTCCAGATCCACAAGGCTCTCCTCGGCCACGTTCGGAAGCTCGCGCGTGATCTCCTCCATCCCGCGCTTCGTGTCCCGGACGTGCAGCTCGAGCTCCTGGATGTGGATCGAGGTAAAGGTGTCGTCCCGAACGAGACGCTCCGAAACGACGATCGCGTCCTCGAAGTTGTGGCCGTACCAAGGCATGAAGGCGACGCGAACATTGCGTCCGAGCGCGAGCTCGCTCCGGTCGGTCGAGGGTCCGTCGGCGATGATGTCGCCCTTCTTGACCCGCGCCCCCGACCTGACCAGCGGACGCTGGTTGATGGCGGTGTCCTGGTTGGTCCGCCAGAACTTCTTGAGCCGGTAGCGGTCGAATTGGGCCAGCTTGGCGAGGGGCCTGCGGGCGGCCTTCTTCTCGACGCCCTTGTCCACGACGATCTCGTCGGCGGTGACGCGCACCACCTTCCCGTCCCGCCGGGCGACGACGACGGCGCCGGAGTCCCGCGCAACCTTCTCCTCGAGTCCGGTCCCGACGAGCGGCGAGTCGGTGTAGAGGAGCGGCACGCCCTGGCGCTGCATGTTGGAGCCCATCAGCGCCCGGTTGGCGTCGTCGTGCTCCAGGAAGGGGATCATCGCCGCGGCGACCGAGACCAGCTGGTCGGGAGCGACGTCGATGTAGCCGATATCCTCGGGTCTCTCGAGTGGGAAGTCGCCCCGGCGGCGGCAGAGGACGTACTCGTTCTGGAACGATCCATCGGGGTTCAGCGGCGCATTCGCCTGCGCGATCGTCGCCTCCTGCTCCTCGTTGGCCGAGAGCCAGCCGATCTCGTCGGTCACCCTTCCCTCGACGACCGTTCGGTACGGCGTCTCGACGAAGCCCAGATCGTTCACGCGCGCATACGTCGTGAGCGAGGTGATGAGGCCGATGTTGGGGCCCTCGGGCGTCTCGATCGGACACATGCGCCCGTAGTGCGAGTAGTGCACATCGCGCACCTCGAAGCCGGCCCGTTCGCGAGTCAGCCCCCCCGGTCCCAGCGCAGAGAGGCGCCGCTTGTGGGTGAGCTCGGCCAGAGGGTTGGTCTGGTCCATGAACTGGCTGAGCTGCGACGAGCCGAAGAAGGCCTGGATGACCGCCGACACGGTGCGCGCATTCACCAGATCGTCGATGTTCACCTTCTTGGGGTCGTTGCTGATCGACATGCGCTCGCGCACCAGCCTGGCCATCCGCGAAAGGCCGACCGAGAGCTGGTTGGCGATGAGCTCGCCTACGGTGCGCACGCGCCGGTTCCCCAGGTGGTCGATGTCGTCGATTCGGCCCCTTCCCTCGCTGAGCTCGATCAGGTACCTGACGATCTCGACGAAGTCCTCCTTGGTGAGGACAGTCTCGGTGGCGGGGGTGTCGAGCCCCAGCCGCTGGTTGATCTTGTATCGGCCGACGCGTCCCAGGTCGTAGCGCTGCGGATCGAAGAAGACCTGCTCGAGCGCCCTGCGCGCCGTCCGCAGGTTGGGGGCCTCGCCCGGACGGAGGAGCGAGTAGATGGCGTTCAGCGCCTCCTCCTCGTTCTCGGTCGGGTCCTTCGCTATGGTGTTCTTGACTATCGGGCTCTCGCCCGGACGCCCGCCCTTTGCCTCGGGGGCCGACCTGAAGAGCTGCACCTCATTGCAGCCCAGGCGCTGGAGGAGCTTGACCGAGTCCCCGTCGAGCTCCGCTCCGACCTCGAGCACCACCTCGCCGGTCTCCGTGTCCACGACCTCCTCGGCGACGACGGCGCCGAGGAGCGATCGCTCGTCCTCCTCCTCATCGGGGACCACAGCCAGCCTGGACTCGAAGAAGAGCCGGTAGATGTCGGCGTCCGAGCTGTACCCGAAGGCGCGCAGCAGAGCCGACGCCGGAAACTTCTTCTTCTTGTCGATGTGGACGTAGCAGATGTCGTTGATGTCGATCGTGAACTCGACCCACGACCCCCTGAAGGGGATAATCCGGGCGCTGTTCAGGCGGGCGCCGTTCGGGTGCACCTCCTCCTCGAAGACCACGCCCGGCGAGCGGTGCAGCTGGCTCACCACGACCCGCTCCGCCCCGTTTATGACGAAGGTCCCCAGGTGCGTCAGCAACGGCAGGTCGCCCAGGTAGACATCCTTCTCGACGGTCTCCCGCAGCCGCCTCTTTTTGCCCTTGCCCTCGTAGAAGCCAAGACGCAGCATCGCCTTGAGGGGCGAAGCATACGTCATGTCGCGTTCGATGCACTCCTCGACCGAGTACTTCGGCTCGCCCAGGGCGGACGAGACGTACTCGAGCTCGAGCTCGCCATTCGTGTCCTTGATGGGGAAGATGTCCTCGAAGATGCCGTCAAGGGAGAACTCCCACCCCTCCGAGTCGGCGGGGCCGCGTTTCACGAGCTTCCCGAAGGAGCGCGTCTGGACGTCGAGCAGGTCGGGCATCGGCATCGCAGCGCGCAGCTTGCCGAAGCTGACGGCCGGACGGGTGCCCTCTATCGCGCCGATGGGCTGGACGGCGCCGTTCTCACTAGGCAATTGACCACACTCCTGTAGTAGTTATGGATAGGCGACGGGCACGAGCCCGCACCGGGGGCGGAGATGGTATGGGGCACCCCCGCGGTGCGGGGGCGCCCATGGGTCCGACTCGACGTGTACAGCGAGGGGCGACCTACTTGAGGACCACGGTGGCGCCGACTTCCTCCAGCTTCGCCTTGATCTCCTCGCCCTCCTCCTTGCCGACGCCCTCCCTGACCGAGCTGGGCGCCTTGTCGACGAGCTCCTTGGCCTCCTTGAGGCCCAGGCTCGTGATCTGCCGCACCACCTTGATCACCTGGATCTTCTTCGACCCGAAGTCCTCGAGCACCACCTCGAACTCGGACTGCTCCTCCTCGGCGGCCTCCTGGGGCCCGGCTGCGCCAGGCATCGCCATCGCCGGGGCGACGGCCGCGCTCACGTTGAAGCGGCTCTTGAAGGCCTCCACAAACTCCGACAGCTCCGTGACCGTCATGGTGCCGAAGGTCTCGAGCAGCTCCTCCTGATTCACAGCCATAGTCTCTCCTGCCTCCCATTGGGTGCGCCCCGCTCGCACGGGTCCGCCGTGGAAATCGTCTCTCTGGCCACTACGCCTCTATTGCTCTCGGTCGCGCTCGCCCTGGAGCGCCTCCACCAGTCCCGCCATCTCCTGCAGCTTGCCCTGAAGCGCGGTCAGGAGCGCCGCTGGCGGAGCGCTCAGCGCACCAGCCATCTGCGCGAGGAGCTCCCCCCTGGAGGGCAGCTCGGCCAGGCGCCGAATCGCATCCGGGTCGAGCACCTCGCTCGCCAGCACGCCCACCTTGAGCGCCGGCCTGTCTTCGTTCTCCCTGGCAAAGTCCCTGATCGTCTTGGCAACCGCCGCCACTACCTCCGAGTCGCCGAAGACCACCCCGGTCGGGCCCTCCAGGTGGCCGGAGATGTCGGGCACCTCGGTATCGGCGAGCGCTCGCTTGACGAGACGGTTCTTCACTACCAGGAACTCGCCGCCCGACTTCTTGAGCTGGCTCCTCAGCGTCGTCATCTGCTTGACGCCCAGTCCGCTAAAGTCCGTCAGGAGTATCGCATCCGCCTCCTGGACGCGCTCTCGAAATCCCTCCACGAATGCTTCTTTTCGCTCTCTGATCATGGCCTCACCCGGATCGCGCGAAGCTGTTGGGATCGACGGCCACGCTCGGCCCCATCGTGCTCGACACCGACACGCTCTTCACGTAGGTGCCCTTGGATGCCGACGGCTTGGCCCTGAGCACCGACGACATGAAGGCGTTCAGGTTCTCGACCAGCGGCTCGAGATCGAAGGACATCCGCCCGATCGGGGCGTGCAGGTTGCCGGTCCGGTCGACCCGGTACTCGATCTTCCCCGCCTTGATCTCGGCGATCGCGCGCCCCACGTTGAAGGTCACCGTGCCGGCCTTCGGCGTCGGCATGAGGCCGCGTGGCCCCAGGATCCGGCCCAGAGGTCCGACGAGCCGCATCAGGTTCGGGGTTGCCACGCAGACGTCGAAGTCGAGCCATCCGCCCTTGATCTTCTCGACGTACTCCGTCCCCACGTAGTCGGCGCCGGCCTCCTCGGCCTCCACCTCGTGCTCGCCCTGGCAGATCGCGAGCACCCGTGGCGACTTGCCGGTGCCGTGGGGGAGCACCACCGTGCCGCGCACCACCTGGTCGGCGCGCCGGGGGTCGACGCCCAGATGGGTGGCGACATCGATGCTCTCGTCGAAGCCGGCGAAGGCCATCTCCTTGACCCTGCCTAGAGCCTTGTCGGGCGGTCGCTTCGCGAGGTTGTCGTACGAGCCCCTCGCCTCCGAGTACTTCCTGCCGCGTCTTGGCACAATGTCCTCCGTAGGGCCCTCAGGCCGCCAGCTCGCCGTCCACCTCAATGCCCATGGCCCGCGCCGTACCGCTGACCATCCGCATGGCGCTCACGATGTCCTCCGTATTCAGATCCGGCATCTTGATCTCGGCGATCTCCTTCACCTGGGCCACCGTCAGCGTCGCCACCTTGTCGGTGTGCGGCTCCGCCGAGCCCTTCTCGATCCCGAGCGCCTTCTTGATCAGGAAGGAGGCAGGCGGGGTCTTCGTGACGAAGGTGAAGGAGCGGTCGACGTACACGGTGATCTCGACCGGGATCAGCGTGCCCGCCTGCGCCTGCGTCCTCGCGTTGAACTGCTTGCAGAAGTCCATGATGTTCACGCCGTGCTGGCCGAGCGCCGGACCCACCGGGGGGGCCGGATTCGCCTGGCCGCCGACGATCTGGAGCTTCGCAAGTCCGAGGATCTTCTTTGGTGGTGGCATCTCTGTCCTCTGGCCTTTCTAGGCTAGCAGTCCGTGGACAATCTCGCGCGAGCACCGAGAGCGGCGAAGCGCCCCGCTGGCAAGGCGCGACGAAGCGGTCCAGCGGGGATGCAGCGCCGCTCGAATGCCGTGGGAGGTTTGTCCACGGGCTGCTAAAACCCGCGCAGCTGGGTGAAGTCCAGCTCCACGGAGGTGGGGCGCCCGAAGAGGGATACCTCCACCTTGACCTTGCCCTTCTCGGGGTAGACCTCCTGGACGGTCCCCGAGAAGTCCGTGAAGGGCCCCTGCATAACCTCGACCACCTCGCCGACGCGGAAGGGGATCTCCTCGCGTGCCGAGGTCTCCTCCTCGACCTCGATTCCGAGGATCCGGTTCATGTCCTCCTCCCGGACCGGCTGCGGATCCCCCTGCCCCACGAAGCGCACACCCTTCATGGCGGAGATCATGTGCTCGGTGCTCTGGTTGAGGACCATGCGCACGAGGAGGTAGCCCGGGTACAGGGGCTTGGTCACCGGCACCCGCTTGCCCTTGCGGATCTCGACGACATCGTGGGTGGGCACCAGGACCTCCCTGATGTCGCGGTCGTCGCCGGGGCGCTTGTCGATCTCCTGCTGGATCAGGCGCCGCACCCGGTTCTCGTGACGTGCCTGGGTCTGCACGGCGTACCAGCGGCCCACGCTCTCCGTTTGTGCGCCGTACACTAGGTGAAGATCCCGATGATGAAGTCGACTATGACCGTTCTCGAGAAGATGTCCATGATCCAGATGATCAGGGACACGATGATGGTGAAGACGATGACGACCCAGGTGGCGTTGCGGAGCTGGTCGCGATCCGGCCACGTCACCCTCTCCATCTCGGTGACGCACTCCTGCACGAAGGTCCTGGCACCTGCTATGCGTGACATGTGAGGGCGGCTCCCCTACTCGATGATGGAGGTGACGACGCCGGCGCCGACGGTGCGACCGCCTTCGCGGATCGCGAAGCGCAGCTCCTCGTCCATCGCGATCGGCGTGATCAGCTCCACCTCCATCTGCACATTGTCGCCCGGCATCACCATCTCCACCCCGTCGGGCAGCATCGCCGTACCCGTCACGTCCGTCGTCCGAAAGTAGAACTGCGGACGATACCCGTTGAAGAACGGCGTGTGACGACCACCCTCCTCCTTCGTCAGCACGTACACCTCCGCCCTGAACCTCGTGTGCGGCGTGATCGACCCCGGCACCGCCAGCACCTGCCCACGCTGAATCTCCGTCTTCCCCACCCCCCGCAGCAGCAGCCCCGCATTGTCCCCAGCCTGACCATGCTCCAGCAGCTTCCGGAACATCTCCACCCCAGTCACCACCGTCCGCCGATCCTCCCCCATCCCCACAATCTCCACCTCGTCACCCTTGTGCACCACCCCACGCTCAATCCGCCCAGTCGCCACCGTCCCACGACCCGTGATCGAAAAGACATCCTCCACCGGCATCAGAAACGGCCGGTCCACATCCCGCTCCGGCTCCGGTATGTACGTGTCTATCGCCTCCATCAGCTCCGCTATGCACTCCCCCACCTCACCCTCGCCCCCAGACTCCAACGCCCCCAGCGCACTCCCCCGCACCACCGGCAGATCATCGCCCGGAAACCCGAACTCGCTCAGGAGCTCCCGAACCTCCAGCTCCACCAGCTCCAGCAACTCCTCATCATCCACCATGTCCACCTTGTTCAGAAACACCACCACATGCGGCACATTCACCTGCCGCGCCAGCAGTATGTGCTCCCGCGTCTGCGGCATCGGCCCGTCCGCAGCGCTCACCACCAGTATCGCACCATCCATCTGCGCAGCACCCGTGATCATGTTCTTCACATAGTCCGCATGCCCAGGACAGTCCACATGCGCATAGTGCCGAACCTCCGTCTCGTACTCCACATGCGCCGTCGCTATCGTGATGCCCCGCTCCCGCTCCTCCGGCGCCCTGTCTATCTCGTCGAACGCCACCGCATCCCCCCCATGAGCCTTCGACTGCGCCAGCGTGATCGCCGCCGTCAACGTCGTCTTCCCATGATCCACATGCCCTATCGTCCCCACATTCACATGCGGCTTCGTCCTCTCAAAGGTCTCCTTCGCCATTCCTGCCCCCATGCGTGTGATTGCCAAGCGGGCCGACTGCCCGGCCCAAGCTCTGGGCGGGGATCGAACCCGCGACCTCTTCCTTACCAAGGAAGCGCTCTACCACTGAGCTACCAGAGCAGCTCCTCCGGCCCTCCTGGCGAGAGTGCGGAGGGCCGAAGCAAGAGCGGGAGACCGGACTCGAACCGGCGACCCTCAGCTTGGAAGGCTGATGCTCTAGCCAACTGAGCTACTCCCGCAGGTGTCCCTGGTGCACTGCAGCTCTGCGCCCGGCCCTCGCCGTGGCCGCATGGTGGGGGTAGGATTCGAACCTACGTAGGCGTACGCCAGCAGATTTACAGTCTGCCCCGGTTGGCCGCTTCGGTACCCCACCAAGCAGTTCCCACCGGCAGCCCGAGTGCAGGCGGGACGTGCGCACACGACTCCGCCCGGTGGAAACCTGCACAGCTGAGGAAGATAACTAGGTCGGGCGCGGGTGGCAACATCCGAAAAAGCTGACGCGGGGACTCGAACCCCGGACCTGCTGATTACAAATCAGCTGCTCTGCCAACTGAGCTACGTCAGCGAGCGGCTGCCCGCCTGCGCGTGCCACCCGTCACTACTCTACCGGCTTCGGGCCATCTTGGGGAGGTCTGTGGCCAGCGGTCCGTGGATAAACCCAGGCGAGCACCGCGAGGGGTGCCGCGCCGGGCTGGCAAGGCGTTTCGTAGCGCGAATAGCAGGGCTATTCGTGCAAGAAGCAACGACGAGCGCAGCGGTCCAGCGCGGATGCAGCGCGCCTCGAATGCCGTCAGGGTTTCTTCCACGGGCCGCTAACGGTGCCCCTCACCCTCCTCCAGCGGGTGCCGGACGGCGTGTCGTCCAGGCGGATCCCCTCGGCCGCGAGCTCGTCCCTGATCCGGTCGGCGAGGGCGAAGTCGCGTGCGCCTCGGGCTCGGTCGCGCTCCTCGACCAGGCGCTGGATCCGCGCCTCCCCCGCCCCGGCGCTCTCGCGCGTCGCGGCCGCCAGCTCCACCACACCCAGGACGCCGTCCATACCGGCGAGCGCGGCCAGGAGCGCGGTGCGGTCGCCCGGGCCAATCGTCGGCTCCTGGTCCAGCCGCGTGTTCCCCTCGCGCACGAGCGTCCAGAGAGCCGCGAGGGCCCGCGGCACGTTGAGGTCGTCGTCCATGGCCCGCCCGAAGTCTTCCAGCAGCTCGGCCGAGCGGTCGGCAAGCTCGCCCTCCGCACCCTCGGCAACGGCGAGCTCCTGCACCCGGCGGCGAAAGTCCAGGAGCCGCTGCAGCGCCGCCGCTGCCTCGTCCAGGCCGGCGCGCGTGAAGTTGAGCTCGCTCCGGTAGTGGGCCCCGAGGAGCGCCCAGCGGACAGCAGCCGGGTCGTGCCCCTCCTCGACCAGCTCTCGCACCGTGTGGAAGTTCCCCTCCGACTTGGACATCTTGCGCCGATCCACCTTCAGGTGCCGCACATGCACCCAGAAGTGCGCGAGCGGCCTCCCGGTGGCGGCCTCCGACTGGGCGATCTCGTTCTCGTGGTGGGGGAAGAGGAGGTCCTCGCCCCCCATGTGGATGTCGACCGTCGCGCCAAGGAGCGATCGCGCCATCGCCGAGCACTCGAGGTGCCAGCCGGGCCGCCCCCTCCCCCACGGCGACTCCCACGCCGCCCCGACCGCCTCGTCGTCGGGGCCGGCGAGCTTCCAGAGGGCGAAGTCGCGGGGATCGCGCTTTCCCAGGGCCTCGGCGTCGATCCGCGAACGGCCCTCCGACTCGATCCCGCCCTTTCCCGAGAGGCGGCCGTAGCCGGAGAAGGACGACACGCCGTAGTAGATCGATCCGTCGCCGCCCCGGTAGGCGTGTCCGCCCCGCTCGAGGCCCTCCACGAGGCGCACCATCTCGGGGATGTAGGCGGTTGCTCGGGGGTGGCTCGCAAAGGGGAGGAAGCCGAGAGTCGCGGCGTCCTCCAGGAAGGCCTCGGCGAAGGGCTCGGTGTACTCGCCGAGTGGAAGCCCGGCCGCGGCCGCGGCCTGGATCGTCTTGTCGTCCACATCGGTGAGGTTGACGACGAAGTCGACCTCGAATCCCCGCCAGCGCAGGTGGCGGTGCAGGAGGTCGTAGGCGACGAAGGTGCGGAAGTTGCCGATGTGGGCCAGATCGTAGACGGTGGGACCGCACCCGTAGACGGTGACGCGGGGGGGATTCCCCGGAGCGAAGTCGCGGAGCTGGCGGGTGAGCGAGTCGTAGATCTTCATGCGGAGCGAGAGTGCGCGGCTACGGTCACGGTGCGGTCAGCGACGGGCACCCGCCTCGGCGGCGATCCGCGCGTACGCCTCGGCGGGATCGGGCGACGCGGTGACGGGACGGCCCACCACGATGTGGGTCGCTCCGGCGGCGAAGGCGTCGGCCGCGGTGGCGACGCGGCGCTGATCGTGGAGCGGCGAACCGGTCGGACGTACGCCTGGAGTCACCACCAGGGGGCCCGGACCAACGCGCTGCCTGATCCGCCCGGCCTCGGCGGCCGAGCACACCACCCCCTGTGCCCCCTCCTCGGTGGCGACTAGCGCCAGGCGCCCCGCCTCGGCGGCCGCATCGTCCACATCGCGCCCGAATAGCTCGCCCAGCGCCCTGGAATCGAGCGAGGTCAGCACCGTCACAGCCAGGAGGGCCAGCCCAGGGGGCGCCGCCCGGGCCGCCGCCCTGAGCATCTCGCGCCCGCCAAGCGAGTGCACCGTCAGGTACGCCGCGCCGATCTCGCCCGCCCGCGCCACCGCGCCAGCCACCTGGTTCGGGATGTCGTGGAGCTTGAGGTCCAGGAAGACCCGGGTCCCCCGCTCCCTGAGCTCGCCAACGATACCCGGCCCGGCGGCCGCGAAGAGCTCGAGTCCGACCTTGTAGGTGTCGCACGCCGGTCCGATGGCCTCCACCAGCGCAAGCGCGCGACTCCGGTCCGGCACATCGAGGGCGACGATGATCTTTCTGGACGTCATCAATCAATCAAATGTAAGCTGTAGTTGTCATTATGTAACGTGCAGATTACAACTGCGCTATGCCAGCTCGGCGAGCCCCCGGGCCACCATCGCGGCAGAGCGCGGGTCCGCGAAGGAGGCGGTCCCAATCTGGATCATCGTGGCCCCCGCATCCAGGAAGGCGCGCGCGTCGCGGGCGCTCAGGATACCGCCGACACCGAGGACCGGGACACCGACCGCCGCGGCCACCCTGGCGACGGCAGACAGCGCCGTCGGGAGGAGCGCTGGGCCGCTCATCCCGCCGCTCCCGGCACCGAGACGGGGGCCGTCGCCGCCCGGGGGCAGCGTCCCCGGCATCGTGTTCACAGCCGTCACGCCGTCGGCGCCGCACTCCACCGCCCGCGCGGCCGAACGCGCGATCTCCGGGTCGTTCGGGGCCAGCTTGACGATCAGCGGCCGCTCGGTGAGGGGTCGGACCAGCTCGACCAGGTGGGCGAGCGCCTCCGGATCCAGGCCGAAGGGGAGGCCGCTCGCGCTCCCCCTCAGGTGGGAGTCGTTGGGGCACGACAGGTTCAGCTCGAAGCCGAGGAAGCCGTCCTCTCCGTCGAGTGCGGAGACGACTCTGGCGTACTCGTCGGGCGCGCTGCCCGCCACCGAGACGAAGACGGGGAGTCCGCCCAGCATCCGCCTGATCCAGGGTAGCTTCTCGCTCCGCACGGCCTCCACTCCGGGATTGGCCAGCCCGACCGAATTGAGCATCCCGTCGGCGAACTCGGCGACCCTGGGCGGCGGGTTCCCCCACCTGGGCTCGACCGTCACCGACTTGGTGACCAGGCCGCCGACCTCGGCGGGCGACACGAATTCGACGAGCGGCTCGCCGAATCCGCACGTCCCGGCCGCGAGGAGGACCGGGCTCGAGAAGGTGGTCCCGAAGGCCTCGGTCACGGTCGGCCAGCCGACCTCATCGCCCGCTCGGCCTCGCGCCGCATCGTCCTCCGCTTCAGCTCCTCGCGCCGGTCGCGGTGCTTCCTGCCCCGGCAGAGGGCGAGAGTGACCTTCGCGCGCCCCCCCCGGAAGTACACGTCGAGCGGCACCAGGGCGAGCCCCTTCTCCTCGGAGCGCGCGACGATGCGCCGGATCTGGTCGCGCCTCAGCAGCAGCTTGCGCGCCCTCGTCTCGTCGTGGTTCCACCGGTTGGCCGCACCGTAGGGCGCGATGTAGAGGTTGTGGAGCCAGAGCTCCCCCGCCTCGGCGCGGGCGTGGGCGTCCCGGAAGGCGACGTTTCCGGCCCGGATCGACTTCACCTCGGTCCCCTTCAGCACCAGCCCCGCCTCCCAGCTGTCGAGCACCTCGTACTCGCGGCGGGCCTTGCGGTGCCGGGCGACCACCCTGCGGGCACCACTCTGCGGCGGAGATCCCGCCACCTGCCGCTACCCGTCTTGGGTCGGCGGGTCGCTCTCCTGCCGGGCGCGCCAGTCGGCCAGGAAGGCGGCGTTGCCGCTATCGGTCAGAGGGTGGCGCATGCACTGCCGGAGCACCCTGAAGGGGCATGTGGCGATGTGCGCACCGGCCAGCGCCGACTCTATGATGTGGCGGGGGTGGCGGATCGAGGCGGATAGTATGCGGGTCTCGATATCCGGGTCCTGCTCGAAGACGGCCGCGATCTCCCTGATCAGCTCCATGCCGTCGTGCGAGATGTCCTCGAGGCGGCCGATGAAGGGCGAGACGACGAATGCGCCGGCGAGGGCGGCCAGGAGAGCCTGGTTCGGGTTGAAGACGAGGGTGACGTTGCACCGGATGCCCCGCCGCGCCAGTCGGGACACGGCCTCGAGCCCGGCCAGGGTGCTCGGCACCTTGACGATCACACTGGGGTGCCAGGCGGCGTACTCGACGCCCTCGGCCACCATTCCGTCGGCGTCCTGCGACACCGTCTCGGCGCTGATCGGCCCGTCCACCATATCGGCGATCGCACGGATGGTCTCCTCGAAGCCCGCCCCCTCCTCGCGGGCGATCAGGGTGGGATTGGTGGTGACGCCGCTCAGGATTCCCCACCGCGCCGCCTCCCGGATCTCGCCCAGGTTGGCTGTGTCGAGGAAGATCTTCATCGAGCGTCGGGCCAGTCCATCGAGCGTCCGGTCAGGCCCCTTGGTCGGAGCCGCCGCCGCCGTCGCCCGGCAGCTCCCGCCGCGGCTGCTCGGAGCGGGCCGCGTCGATCCCGGCCCGGTACGCCGCCTTGGTCCGCTCGAGCTTCTCCTCCAGCTCCTCGCGCGCCTCGGATGCTACCCGTCGGCCCTCGTCCACCACTCCCTTTGCGGATTCCAGCCGGGTCCCGAGCTCTTCACGGATGTCCCGCACGCGGTCGCCCGTGATCTCCTTCAGCTTCCGGGCCTGCTCGCGAATCCGCCGTTGGGTCTCGGCACCCGAGGTGGGCGCAAGGAGGAGCGCGATCCCGGCGCCTACGGCGGCACCCATCAGAAAGGCCACGGCCTCCGTCAGATGGTCGCGCCCGGGGCCGCCCGACCCCCCTTCCCCGCTCGCAGTGCTCATCCTCTCCTCCGATCTCGGTCAGATGCCATGGCGGTAAGCTAGTTGCGGCCCGCTACACGCGCCAACGGGGCGCGACGGGCGGAATCTCGGGGTCGGGGCAGCCGCTGCGTCCCAGCAGGCCGCCGGTCAGCACCTTGCCGAGCTCCACACCCGGCTGGTCGAGGGGGTCGACCCCGTAGAGGGCGCCCGCGTAGACGACGGCGATCTGGAAGAGCATGAAGAGACCCCCGAGGGAGCGAGCATCCAGGCGCCCGAAGGTGATCGTCATGTTCATCCGCCCGGCCCGGCGGAGCGCCTCTGCCGTCGCGCGGCGCTCGCCCTGGAGGAGCTCGAAGAGCGTGTGGCCGCCCAGGTAGGAGAGGGCCGGGTGGTCTCGAAGCATCGACGGGACGACGATGTCGCGCCTCGGCGCCTCGGGTGCCAGGAAGACGACGACCTTGTCCCTGGGTCCCTCCATCATGAGCTGCAGGATCGAGTGCTGGTCGGTCGCCCCGAAGGCGGAGAGCGGCGTGGGACCGGTCTCCACCAGCCGCCCCTCGGTGTCGAGCGCCTTGCCGAGCGACTCGGCCCAGAGCTGCTGCGCCCAGTATGCGAACCCCCGCAGCCCGTCGGCGTACGGCATGAAGATCTGCACCGGGTGACCGAGCTCGGTGTCGGCCAGGTGCAGGAGCGTCGCCAGCATCCCGGCCGGGTTCTCGGCAAGTGTGGGGTGGGCCGAGCGAGCGGCGGCCTCGTCAGCACCCATGAGAAGCTCGTCGATGTCGACCCCGAGGACCGAGGCCGGGAAGGCGCCGACTGGAGAGAGCACCGAGAAGCGCCCGCCCACCGCGTCGGGGATCGGGAGCAGCCTCAGGCCGCGGCTGGCCGCCAGCTCGGCGAGGGGGCCCCCGCCGGGCGATGTCGTGACGACTAGGCGTCGGGGGAGACCGTCCGCCCCCACGGCGGCCTCGAGTCCGGGCCAGATCACCATCAGCTGCGCCAGCGTCTCGGCCGTGGTCCCCGACTTGCTGACGACGTTGAAGAGGGTGCGCCCCAAGTCGATCCGGGGAAGCAGCTCCGTCAGCGTCTCCGGGTCCGGGTTGGCGAGGATGTGCAGCCGGGGCCTCCCACGGCGCGCCTCGTCGTCCAGCTCGTTCCACCCCGCGTGGAGGAGCGCGTCGCGGATCGCGGCCAGCCCGAGCGCCGAGCCGCCGATCCCGATCACCACGAGCGCATCCACGTCGCCCCCCAGGTCGTCCGCGGCTGCGCGCGACCTCGCCGCCAGCTCCTCGTCGCCGGGGAGCCGGAAGAAGCCCATCTCGCCGGTGCGCCTACGCTCCTCCACGGCGGCGTGCGCCGCCCGAAACCGATCGGCCAGGTCGCCCTCGAGGCGCCTAGGGTCGACTCCGGCTCTCCCCAGCCTCTCGTGGAGCGCATTGCCGTAGTCCAGCACCGGCCCCCGAGGCCGCTGCGTCATGCGACCGCAGGGCAGTCGGTCACAGCTGCTCCACACGCATCGTGTTCGTCGAGCCCCTCTCGTGGAAGGGGAGCCCCGAGGTGACGATCACCGGATCGCCGGTCCGGCCGTCCCCGGAGCCGAGGACGACGCGCTTGCCGAAGTCCGTCAGGTTCTCGTAGGTGACATCGCCCTCGTTGGCGAGCGCCGGCCGCACCCCCCAGACGCCCGCGAGCTGGCGATGGACCTTCGGCTCGGTGCAGACCGAGTAGATGGGGACCGGCGGCCGGTAGGAGGCGACCAGACGGGCCGAGAAGCCGCTCCGGGTGATGACGATTATCGCCGGCGCATTCAGGTCGCGGGCCGAGCGCACCGAGGACGCCGCCACCGCGTGCTCGCGCGGCGAGGCGCCACGGCGCTTGATCGGACCCATCTGCTCGAGGTAGTGGGGGCCCTGCCTGAGCACGCCGCTCGCCTCCACCTCGGATGCGATCCTCACCATCGTCTCGACGGTGCGCACGGGGTGGTTCCCGACCGCCGTCTCGCCGGAGAGCATGACCGCGTCGGTGCCGTCCAGGATCGCGTTCGCCACATCGGAGGTCTCGGCGCGGGTGGGTCTCGGGTAGGTGGTCATCGAGTCGAGCATCTGGGTCGCGGTAATCACCGGGCAGGCGTGCCCGTTGGCCGCCTGGATGATGCGCTTCTGCGTCAGCGGCACCGAGGCGAAGGGGAGCTCGACGCCGAGGTCGCCGCGAGCCACCATCACCGCGTCGCTTAGCGCCAGGATTCCGTCGAGAGCCTCCAGCGCCTGTGCCTTCTCGATCTTGCTCACCACCCAGGCACGCCCGTCGATCCGGTCGCGCACCCGGATCACATCGCCCACATTGCGCACGAAGGAGAGCCCCACGTAGTCCACATCCATCTCGAGGGCGAACGCCAGGTCGAACTCGTCCTTCTCGGTCATCGCCGGTGTGCTGACCCGGACCCCGGGCAGGTTGATCCCCTTGCGGGAGTGGGCCATTCCGCCCCGCAGAACCCTGAAGGTGGCCCGCCTCCCGTCGCTCCCAACGCACTCGAGCTCGAGCTGGCCGTCGTCCAGGAGGAGGAGGGTGCCGCGCTCCACCTCCTCCGCTAGGCGTGCGTAGGAGGTCGGAAGCTCGTCCTCCCCGCACTCCTCCTCCGGCGCGATCGTGACGATGGCGCCGTCGCGCAGGCGCACCGGCGAGGCCAGACGCCCGAGCCGCAGGCGGGGGCCCTGCAGGTCGGCCAGGATCGCGACCGGGCGGCCCGTCGTGCGCGACGCCCTGCGCACCATGCCAATTCCCCGGCGGTGGCGTTCGTGGTCGCCGTGGGACATGTTGATCCGCGCAATGTCCATCCCGGCGCGCACCAGCCTCGTCACCGTCTCCGTCGTCGAGACGGCGGGGCCCATAGTGGCGACGACCTTGGTTCTCGTCATCCTCTCCCTAGGATCTCCGGGGTCAGCGTTCGTATCGACTGTCGGCAGCGGTCGCCGACCGACTCCAGCAGCCGCTTCGAAGCTACCCAGCAGCGTCGCGGCTGGCCATCTTCCGGGCTCATGAGGACCGACCCCGCCTACATAGACAATCGCGAGGGCCTGGCCGAGGTGGCGCACCTGGTCGGCGACGCAGGCGAGGTCGCAGTCGACTGCGAGGCGGCGGGCTACCACCGCTACTCGGACCGGGTCTGCCTGGTCCAGATCGCGGCTGGCGGGAGTGCCTTCGTGATCGACGTGCTGGCCGAAGGCACGGCCGAGATGGCGGGGGAGCTCCTCGGGCGCGTACTCGGCGACCCCGGCCGCCGCACCCTGATGCACGGGGGAAGCTTCGACCTGCGTCTTCTCCGGCGCGATCTCGGCGTTACGGTGGGGCACGTCTTCGACACCCAGGTGGCGGCCAGCTTCCTGGGCGAGACCGCGACCGGCCTTCAGGCGGTGCTCGAGAGGCACCTGGGCATCGCGCTCGGGAAGAAGCACCAGCGGGCCGACTGGGCCGTCAGGCCGCTGACCGCCGAGATGATCGAGTACGCGGCCGCCGACGTGCTGCACCTGGAGCGACTGGCCGAGAGGCTAGAGGAGCGACTGGACGGGCTGGGAAGGACGGCCTGGGTCGAGGAGGAGTGCTCGCGGATGCTCCTCTCCGCCTCCGAGCCGGCGGCGGAGGCCGAGGCCGATCCCGTCTCCCGGATCAGGGCGGCGAAGAAGCTCGCGCCGCGCGAGGTCACGGCGCTTCGGCGAGCGGTAGCCTGGCGGGACCGGGTGGCGCGGACCCGCGACCGGGCGCCCTTCCGGGTCGCCAGCGACGCCGCGCTGATCGAGGCGGTCCTGGCCAATCCGACGACGGTGCGCCAGCTGCGCGGCGTCAGGGGATTCCCGAAGCGCGGACCTTCCTCGCAGGCGTGGGCGCTCCTACGGGAGCTGGCAGCCGCGCGACGCCTCCCGGAGGGCAGCCTGGAGCCGTTCCCCGCTCCGACTGGCAGGGGAGTGCGGCTCACTCCAGAGGAGGAGAACGTGCTGGAGCGCCTGACCGCCGTAAGGAACGAGGCGGCGACGCGCCTCGGCCTCGAGCGCGGCCGTGTCATGCCCAACCAGGTGCTGCGCAAGCTCGCCCGCCTGGCGCCGTCGAGCCTCTCGGAGCTCCGCGACGTGCCCGAGTTGAGACGGTGGCAGGTCGCCCTCCTCGGAAGGGAGCTCCTGGCGGCGCTGTAGCAGCCCGTGGACAAACCTCCCACGGCAGTCGAGCAGCGCTGCATCCCCGCTGGACCGCTGCGCTCTGCGTTGCTCCTCGGACCAATAGCGCTGCGGCTATTGGCCCTTCGTCGCGCCTTGCCAGCGGAGCGCTTCGCCGCTCTCGGTGCTCGCGCGAGATTATCCACGGACTGCCAGCAGCCCGTGGACAAACCTCCCACGGCAGTCAGCCCCCGCTCGCCTCCAGCTCGAGCTTGTGCTCGATGCAGTAGCGCGCGTGCGGCAGTGCGTCGAGCCGCTCGAATCCGATCGGCCTCCCGGTGGCCTGACAGCGGCCGAAGTTGTCGGGATCGCGGTAGAGCCTCCTGAGCGCCTCCTGCAGGCGGTAGAGGTAGCGGCCCTCCTTGGTGGCGAAGAGCGCCGCCTTCTCGCGCTCCATCGCCTCGGTGCCCTGATCGGCCATGTGGTCGGTGTAGGCAGCGAGGTTCGAGTCGCCCGCCGCCCGGTTGGCCTGGGCGGCCTCGTTGAAGAGGTCCAGACCCCGGAGCGCCCGCTCGCGCTCCTCCAGTAGCCGCTTCTCCAGGTGGGCCAGCTGCTCCTTGGAGAGGACGGGCCCCTCGTCGCTACCGGAGCGCGCCTCTCCGTTGGGTCTGCTTGGCGACATCGCTGCCTCCCTTCGTCACCGTGGCTACGGCGGGGAGAAGCCGGTGGCCCCGACCGTCCCGCCGCCCGCTGGAGTAAAGGTAACACGGGCACCTTCGGACGATCCACAGCGACACGGCTGGCGGTCGCGATGGCGATAGTCCGCGACCCCGCGAACCCACACTCGCTCGGCGTGCGGAGCCACCAGCGTGGGTGCCAGCGCTCCGTCCACCTCGGCAGGTGCCGCGTCGGCAGCTTCAGCCGCCCCTTGATCGCAGCCTACTGCGGGGTGCAGAGTCGCCTACGTAAATTGATGGCGAAACGTACGGCAGAAGGCGACACGAGCATTCCGCGTCGTGCCGAGAAAGCGCTACTCCATCGCCTGGCAGTCCGTGGATAAAGCCGCCCGAGCACCGAGAGCGGCGAGACGCCGGGCTGGCAAGGCGCGACGAGGGGCCAATAGCAGCGCTATTGGGCTGAGGAGCAACGCAGAGCGCAGCCTTGGAGTGGCAAAATGTATAACAGACATTACATAGTGTAATGTATACTTTACAGCGCGGACGGGTGAAGCGAAGCGGCCAGCGCGGATGCATCGCCGCTCGAATGCCGGGGGTTTTTGTCCACGGGCTGCTAGGACTCTTCGTCGAGGCGGCTGAGCAGGACGCGTAGCTCCTTGAATTGTTCAATAAAATGTGCTCGCTCTTCGTCAGACAATGCCTCAATCTGCTCTGGCGTAATGATGTGCGTGAACGGATCGTTCAATTGCCGAATAGCCTCGTCGAACACAGCCTGCATCGCCGAATCATCAATCATCAGCGTATCGAGACTGGACAACACCGCAAGCTCCTCCTCGCTTAGGAGCTCCGCGACCTCCGGTGGTATCGTGTCCCCCCCAACAGTGATCGGCGCACGCACGCCTCCGCCACCTGCCGGCGTCTTCACCGGCCCCCCGCAGCCCACAGCGTGCGCGGCTAGCAGCGCCAGGATAGGTGGGAATCTCGACAGCCTCATTCTCGACGATCTTTCTCTCGGGGTCCGTGGAAGGCGGAGCCGCTCGCGAGCGGCACACTTCGACGATACATCGCCAGGGGTGCCGCCGCAAGCGCTGGGCCTTAGTCTGGGAAGCCCGTGACGGCCGGGGGTGGCCTGCCACGCCCCTCTCCTGGGTACGCCCAGCACTCTTCGCTAGCCAGCCACATTGCCAGCACATAATGACGGATACCGAGACCATCGACTGCCGCAACCATCCCGGCGAGCCGAGGCCGCAGCTGGAGCGTGCGCCCTTCCGCTCCGAGCTCGGGGAGCGGATCCAGCGCGAGATCTGCGCCGAGTGCTGGGGCGACTGGCTCCGGCATCAGGCGCTCCTGATCAACCACTTCGGCCTGAGTCCCCGCCGGGCGGAGGCGCGCGAGTTCCTCTACGCGCAGCTCCGGGCGGTCCTCTTCGGAGAGGGCGAGGTCGCCCAGATCGACACCGCGAGGCGGGGCACGATAGGGGAGCCCGTGGACTAAGCTCCCACGGCAGGAGCAGCGCTGCATCTCCGCCGGACCCCTTCGCTCGCCTCTCCAGACTGTAATCTACGCTTTACAATATGTAATCCAGGGTTTACAGTCTCCGATCGCTACCCTCAGAGCACCGCCTCGATCTCGACGAGCGCCGCCTCCAGGTCGGCCCTCTCGACGGTGAGCGGCGGGGCGAAGCGGACCACCTGGCGGTGGGTCTCCTTGGCGAGGATGCCGCGCTCCTGCAGCGCCTCGCAGAAGGGCCGGGCCGGTCCCGACGACTCGCGAACGACGACCCCGATCATCAGTCCCCTCCCCCTCACCTCCTCCACATGGGGCGAGTCGATCCCCCGGAGCCGCTCCATGAACCAGCTGCCCAGCTCGGCCGAGCGCTCGGCAAGCCCATCCTCCAGAATCACCCTGAGCGACGCCCTCCCGATGGCCGCGCCCAGGGGGTTCCCGCCAAAGGTCGAGCCGTGGTCGCCGGGCCTGAAGACGTCCATCAGCCCCCTGTCGGCGAGGACCGCCGAGACCGGATAGACGCCGCCGCCCAGCGCCTTGCCCAGGACCATGACATCGGGCCGGACACCCTCCCATTCGCAGCAGAAGAGCCTGCCGGCACGGCCGAGCCCCGTCTGGATCTCGTCGGCCACCAGCGCCACCCCCCGGCTCCTGCAGAGCTCGGCCGCCGCCGCCAGGTACCCCATCGGGGGTACGACCACGCCGGCCTCCCCCTGGATCGGCTCCACGAGGAAGGCGACCGTGGTGGGGCCGATCGCGCCGGCGAGCGCCTCGATGTCGCCGTAGGGCACGATCCGGAAGCCGGGGGCGAAGGGTCCGAAGCCGTCGCGGTACTGCTCCTCCGAAGCGAAGCCCACGATCGTCGTCGTGCGCCCGTGGAAGTTGTTCTCGCAGACGACGATCTCCGCCTCGTCGCGGGGGACGCCCCTGACCTCGTAGCCCCACTTCCGCACCAGCTTGATCGCCGTCTCGACCGCCTCGGCCCCGGTGTTCATCGGCAGGGCGGCATCGTACCCGGCCGCCTCGCAGAGCTCGCGCAGGAAGGGGCCCATCTGGTCGTTGTGGAAGGCGCGCGAGGTGAGGCTCAGGCGGTCGAGCTGCTCGCGCGCCGCGGCCACGATCGCCGGGTGGCGATGCCCCTGGTTGAGCGCCGAGTAGGAGCTGAGCATGTCGAGGTAGCGTCTGCCGTCGACGTCCCACACCCAGGATCCCTCGCCGCGCTCGAGGACGACGGGCAGCGGGTGGTAGTTGTGGGCGGAGTAGCGTTCGGCCTCTTCCAGGTAGCGCCTAGTGCGCGAAGCGGTCTTGAGTGGGTCGCTCATGTGCTCGACTGGTTGATGGGCGGCGGGCGGGGTCGGCAGTCAATCTACTGCCTTGGAGGTCGGTGGATAATCTCGCGCGAGCACCGAGAGCGGCGAAGCGCCAGCAAGACGTTGCCGCGCGAGCGGATAAGCCGGAGAGCAATTCCCGCGGTGCGAGCGGTGCCGCCCATCCGGCGAACGGACTTCGCTGGATGAACGGCCGAACGCTCGTCGCCTACCGGGCGGGCGCTGCCTCCAACCGCGCTCGGAGCGTTTGGTACCGAACCGAGCCGTTTGCGGTGACCGCGAGTCGCCCGAGCAGGCCTGCCTCGACGAGGTGGTAGCTATGGTCGAAGCGCTGGCTTGCGATGACTCTGTCCTTGCGCAGGTCAATGATCTCGAGGATGTCGTCGTAGATCTGGTCGAAGTCATCGCCGTACGGGTCGGCCTTTCGCCATTCCTTGTCGGCGACGCTCGCCAATACCCAGAGGAGCGAGTCGGATTCGCTCAGGGCAAGGGCATAGATGAACGGCTTGGGGGGACCTCCCAATCCACCATGCAAGTGGTGGTGGTCGTTCGTTGTCTCCCGTGTCTGCTCGGGAAACCAGCTCGCCTCATGCCGAAGCAGCCGGTGTGGTCGATTCATGTCCCAGAGAGCGATTTCATACCTCTCGGACCCCACAGCCATCCAGATTCGGCGGTCCTGGCGGACGGCTACGGGGTGCTGGCCGGGGTTGCCGCCCAGTTCGTGCTCGCCCGTCACCGAGCCGAAGGAGTGCTCGATCTCGCCGGTCTCCACATTGACGAGATGGAGGGGGAATCCGATCCGGTCCGGTGTGGAGAGACTGGCCGCATGGATGACCTGGGGTCCATTCCAGTGGAAGGTGCGCGTTCCGTGCGGCACCCACCCGACCGTCCTGACCTCGCTTCGAAGGCGTCCGGTGTGGTCGAAGTTCAGGATCACTCCACGTCCACGGTCGAGGACCGAGAGCTCTCCGTCGCCCGTCACGACGAGCGAGGAACCGCGCTTGAGTTCGCCGGGGCCGGAGCCACTCGTGCCGAAGCGCCGCAAGAAGCGTCCGTCGGGGTCGAACACCAACACGTTGTCGATCGGCCATCCGGCGATGTATGTCCGCCCCGAGACATCTCGATACCCCTTCACCCACCCGACCAGGTCGAGGACTCCTGGCCCGGAATCGTCGCCGTACTCCATCTCCACTTCCAGGGTAATTCCGCAGGCCTCCTCGCATGACGCAACGGCGGTGGGCCGAGGCAGGTCCTGCGATGCTGTCCGCTGCGGGCCGAGCAGCGAAGCCGCCAATGCCGCATAGAGCAGGACGATTAGAGACGAACCGGGGGGTCGTGGGTATGCCAGGTCCATTTTACGCGGGTCCTTTCCATATGCCCTTTAGGAGGGCTTCGTCAACCCCGTGGTTCGGGTGCTCCCCTTGGGGATCGTGCTCAATAGGTGTGTAAACGTGGATCGGGCGCAACTGCGATGGATGACGTTGCAAATGGCGTGGTGGCCCCTCCGGCAGCTGTCCGGCCTCGCGACGGTCGCTCGACGCCGCGGCTCCCCTCGACCGACGCCTTGCGCTGGGACTTCTCGCGACCGCCGAGAAACTCCGTGACCTCGGCCTCCAGGACCTCCTGGATGAACTCCTGAACCTTGCCGCGGACCAGATCCTCCAGCCCGCGCCAAGAGCGCTGCGCTGGACATGCCCCCGGCCCCTTCCTCATAATGGGTAGGAACGAGAGTTCGATGTGCGGCCCCGCCGAGGGGCGTGGCTGGCGCGACGAACGAAGGGCGGACTTCATTGACTTGACTGGAGCGAGCTCGATGGGCGGAACCGGAAGAACGAGGCCCGACCCGCCGGGGCCGGTGGGGGAAGTCCCGGAGGACTTGGTCGAGAGGTGGGAGCAACACAGGGACCGCATGCTGCGCGCCGCCCGTGGCTACGCAGGGCAGGCCACCACCGGCGAGGACATCGTGCAGGAGGCATTCCGTCGCGCGGTGCTGCGGTGCCACACCCTCCGCAACGAAGCAGCCGTAGGCAAGTGGCTGGAGGGAATCACCAGGCGCGTCGGCCATCAGATCGCCAGAAAACGCAGTCGCCGGGAGCTACTGGCGGAACGCAACATCCGCGAGCTGGAACCCGGCGTGGTGAATCAGCGCCCATCGGAACCGGACCCGCGGATCGAACTGGCGCTAGCCGCTGCGGAGTCGCTGCCCGAAGCGCAGCGCGACGTGTGCCGTCTGTCGTTGAAAGGGGCGATGACGGTCGCGGAGATCGCCGAAGTGCTCGGCAGGCCGGAGGGGACGGTGCGGGTCTATCGGCACCGGGCTGTCCGCGCGCTGAGGGAGGCGCTTGGCGGGAGGGGGAGTTGAAGCCCTCTGCCATCGTCGCTGGCTGTCCGTTCTCCGGCTGTAACGAATCGGGGGTCTCGCGGCAACCGTGGGGTGCCAAGGCCAGCAGCTTAACGGGGTCCCCCGCCCAGTGCTGGCCGCAGCCGCCAACCCGTACGGGGCGACGACATGACCGCCATCACTTCAGTTCTAAAGACTCTTCTAAAGACTCTCGCCAAGGGCGGCGTCGAGGGGCTGCGGGAGGGAGCTCTTCCGCGAGGTTGCGAACGGCCCCAACGCGGACGAGGGGAGAGTGGGGGCGGGGGGATGCTCATGTGAGGTCGTGGATGGCAGGACTCCTTGTAACGGGAGCAATCCTACTGGCTTTCGGGATGGCGGCCGACCCCAGGGTCATCGCTCCCGTCAATGATCCGATCCACCCACCGTTCGGCACGGATTCTGGTCGCACACTTGAACTTACGGAGGTGGGGGCCTTCACGCTTCCGCCCGCTGTTGATGTCGCCGGAGCGGCGCTTTCCCCGGACGGTACCCGTGCGGCCGTCTGGCTGTCCACGCCGAACGGTGTCCTGTACTTCGAGCGAGGTGTCGGCTTGGTCCAGTCGGCCGCCGGTGAGCAAGCCCCGCACGGCGAGGTCGCGGGCGTAGCGTTTCTCGACGACTCAACGCTGGGCATCATCCACTCTGGCGGAAGGGTCTCGACCGCCGAGTGGGGGGACTGGACGCACCGCGACTCCATGGTCATTCCGGTGCCCGGCATACGTTCGGCCGTATTGGGCGACGATGGGTGGTGGCTGCTGACCGACGGGACGGGTGAGGGCTCGGCACTGTATTTCCTTCCCGGCCACGACGCGTCGAATCCCGTTCCCGTCATGCCGGTTGCCGCTTCGCCGGATCGGGCATCATTGTCCACAGCCGCCGCAGATGCATTGCTTGCCCTACGCGACCCGCCCTACCCGGTTTGGAGGATCGGCGTCGACGCGAGTATTGTCGCATGGATGCAGCCGGACCGTCTCCCGGCGAGTGCCCCCGAACGAGACCCTCGTCCGTACTGGATGGGTTTGGGTGCGCTCTCCGTCGCCCCCGGCGTCGTTCACGTCGTTGCAGACCTGACGAGCGACGATCGCCTGCTGGTTACGTACGACGAGGACGGTGGCGTGCTCTCCAGCCGAGTCGTTGAGGCCCCCTTCGGTCTCATCGCAACGGCCTCGCGCGCCCAAGTCCTCGCGGCGTTGCGGGTGTTCTCGACGAGCGAAATCGTGATGTATTCCTGGCGGTGGCGACTCCGCGCCCCCGCCTGAATGTGGATCACTTCCCGAAAGGAGAATCCTCGATGCGTATTCCGATTCCGAAGGGTCTCATCCCCTCGGTCCTCGCGGCGCTGGTCGCGACCGGTGTGCTGGGGACGCCGGAAAGCGTGGCCGCGCAATCGCCCGATTTCTGCGTTAAATGCAAAGTGGAGGCGGGCAGTCCGCCTGAATGCGTGCGAGGTTCGTGGGGTAACCGTAGGTGCAAAGTTACGGTGGGTTCCCCCTCCTGCGATGTCGACAAGCCCCCGCTTCCGGGGATGGTTCCAATAACTTGCATAGCGCGACCCAGGCGAATGGCTGCGCTCTCGGGAGTCGCTTCGGGGGTGGCGACTGACAACGGGTGGCTGGGCAGAGGTGCTTCGGCCAGCGGCAGCGCAGCGTGCGGCATCGCCACTGCCAAACGGCATTATTCGCTCGCGAGAATAGCAGAAATACGGGCCGGACTTCAGCGTGTCACCATCTGATACCGCTCGGAATCGGTGGGTCCTCGTCTGCGCGGGCCTACTCGCAGAGTCGCCTTGCGTCGCCGCCGCCCAAGTCGAGCAGTGGACCTTGGAGCGCACCGTCACGATTGGCGAAGCGCTTGATGACCAGGAGACTGGACTGACCAGGGTTGGCGATGTCGTCGTCTTCGAGGGGCGCCTGTTCGTGGCGCAGCCACGGGAGCGTTGCCTTCGCATCTTCTCCCTGGCGGGCGAGTTTCTTGGCGTCGTTGGCCGCGAGGGCGAAGGACCGGGGGAGTTCGGTTATGTAAAAGGTCTGGGCGTCCGCGACGGACTCCTGTGGGCTGCGGACAGCTTCCTCGGACGCGTGCAGTACTTCGACCCGGGAAAAGAATACGTCTCCTCGTTACGGATTCGCGGCCACCCCACGCTTCCAAGCATCGGTCTTGAAGTCCTCGCGGTCCTCTCGGATGGCTCCATGTTGGCCAGAGACCCGCCCGGTGCCAGCCACCAGGCAGCCTTTCCTGATCGACCAGAACATGTGATTCGGCTCGACGAACGTGGATCGCTCCGAGACACCGCGTCGGTGCTCGTGGGCTCTCCCAGCGTAGTGGCGCTAGGGGAGACCAGCCGAGGAGGTGTCAGATATACCATGTTGCCCGAGTCCTACCGCTCACAGTTCAGCCCAAGTCCAGACGGGACGGGGTTCGTGGTGCTTCACCGCGAGGCCGCCAGGAGCGCCGAGCCACACACGTTTAGCGTGATCCGGTTCGACAGCAATGCGGATACCGTGTGGGCGCGCGACATTCAGTATGATCCGATTCCGGTCACCTCTGCGTGGCGGTCGCAACATCTGAAGGAGCGCGAGGACTTGAACGCCCCTATGCTGCGGGAGCTTCGGCGTGCCTATCGAAGACTGCAGTTCTTTTCTCCCGTGCGGCAAGCAAAGGCCGGGGCGGATGGCACGACCTGGCTGTGCATCCGCACGGGCGTTGATGCGTGGGAGTGGGAGGTACTGGACCGGTCCGGCCGTTCCATCGCACGCGTTGGGATGTCGCCGCAAGGCTGGTTGGAGTGGGCGGGCACCGACACACTTTGGTTCGTTGAGTATGACGAGTTTGATGTTCCGTACCTGGTTCAATACGCCATCCGGCGGTCGTAAGCGGCCCACCGGTGGCCTCGCAAGACAACTACTGACTACCCAGAACAAGAGGGAGAGATCACCTGATGAACAATCCAATGACTCGGCTGCCCTTTTTGCTTTCGAGCGTGCTCGCGTTCGCATGTTTGGGCGTGCCGACGATCGCCACGGCTCAAGTGTTTCCAAGTCCATACTGCTACGACTGCAAAGTCAAAATTGATGAAGACGATAGTTGGTTTGAATGCAGGGCGGTGAAAAAGAAAGCGACTATCGGTTACCTGTCGTGCGGACTGGACACCACCGGTATATGCGAAACAAGCTCCGAAGGAACTACCGGTGGGCAAGACTGTATGGTCCAAATGGCCTTGAACGGACGGGTCGTGACGGATACGGAATGGGTGCCGTGGCCCCGAGCGGTCGCGACGGGGGCGGCTATCCGGCATGAGTGCACCGGAGGGATCATCACAAGACCCTATTCCCGAGGGCAGATCGCTGAAATGCGTTCGGTCCTCAGGCATGTCAGAATATGAGATTGCCGCCGGTAGTCGCCTCCTTGTTCGATGCCAACATGCGGCGGTGTCTTCCCATCGGCCGACGGCACTGGGAGCGAGCCGCCGTTCTGGCCGTCTTCTGCGTGGCCGTCCCCTTCCCAGCCTCGGGACAGATGGAGCGTTGGACGCTTGAGCGCACGATTACTATCGGTGATGCGATGGGCTCGGAAGCGGGACTCACGCGGGTAGGAGCGGTGATCGTCCGGGACGACCGGCTGATCGTGGCTCAACCGCGGGAGCGGCGGCTCCGGATCTTTTCCCTCAATGGAGATTTCCTCGGATTCATCGGTCGCGACGGAGAAGGGCCAGGGGAGTTCAGGGCGGTTGGCCGTATGGGCCTGCTGGCAGACGGCCGGTTGTGGGTCCACGATCCCCAGTTGCAACGGATTCAGCACTTTGATCTCGCGGGGCGTGTAGTGTCGACTGAGCGGGTCAGGAATCATCCGGCGTTGCGTGGGTGGGGTAGCGTGCGAGGACTTCTTGAGGATGGGTCTCAGCTCGTCTGGTACTCCGCGTCGTCGTCCGAGCTGGTTAAGTCTCCGCAGCTGCCCGAGCCAGTGGTGCGATTTCCGGAGGACGGGCAGCCGCCGGACACGGTCGCCATGATCGTCGGGCGAAGCGACATCTTGGCGCTGTCCGACGGCACCGCGGGTGTGAGGGTTCTTGCGCTCCATCCGCTGTCGTACCGCTCGCGTCTTGCCGTCGGGGCGGACGGATCGGGGTTCGTGGTTGTTCACCGGACCGGCGCCACAAGTGACGAACGACACACCTATAGCGTGATCGGGTTCGACGGCCGCGCGGACACCGCTTGGGTGCGGGAGGTTCCGTACGATCCAGTCCGCATTCCGGAAGGGTGGCGGCAGCGGCGTCTGGAGGAGCGTTTTGACCTCCCAGAAAGGCTGCACCCCAGTATTTCCAAACGACACTATCGGAATGTGTTGAAGCGTGCCTATGGCGGCGTGGCTTTCTTTCCTCCCGTCGAACGTGCCGTACGAGCCGCAGCGGAGGGGACGACTTGGCTTCGGTTGCGTACGGGGGTCGAGTCGTCGGAGTGGGAAGTGCTGGACAAGTTCGGCCGTTCGGTTGCGCGTGTCGATCTACCTCGAGGCAGCATCAACTGGATCGGCAGGGAGTCGGTGTGGGTCACGGAGCGAGATGAACTCGACATCCCGTACCTGGTTAGATATGTCATCCACCGTCCCTGACCGGTCGCCCGATGGCACGGCGAGTCCTCTACTGGGCGGCCTTTATGGCCATCGCTTTGCTGGGGTCGCGAAGGGCATCAGGTTGTACCTGTGTCCGTTGCTGGCCGTGGCGGCTGGCTGGACCTTGGCCGGCCCTGCCACGCTGCTTTGGAGTTCAATTGTGCTGGCGGCCCTTTCCGGATGGCTCGCGACCTACTCGCCATGAGAGACGAATTCGATCTACGTGATCACGTCCCCGGTGGGTGGCGACGCGAAGCGCTGGTTACGACGCTTCCTTGGCGGTCCCTGTGTTTTCGCCCTTGGAGCCGCCGCTGCGGGTGCATTGGTTGGAGTCGTGCTGCAGTCCCTGGGTGGTCTGCTGCCGACGAGCGCGGTTCGAGCATCGGCCCTGTTGGTCGGTGCCGCACTACTAATGAGGCCGGTCATAGGCACTCGTTTTCGACCGCCTTCCGGTGGATGGATGGTTCCGCGCGATTGGGGGCGTTTCGGGACAATGCGCCACTCACTACTGTTTGGGGCCGCGTTGGGAACAGGGTTCGCGACACTGGTTACGACTGGCACCGTGTACCTCGTGGCTCTACTCTGCGCCGTCGCGGAGACGCCGCTCTCCGCGGCCGGTATCTTTGGTTTGTTCGGTTTTGCTCGCGCCCTTCCACTGTTGGTGGTTGGCCGGTGTCTGTCACGGCAGCCGGGCCGCATGCACGACTGTCTAGCCTGGTTGGGCTGGTCCAGTCCCGTGCCCGATCTGGGTGGTCGGATCGTCACTTCGTTTCTTGTGGGCGCTCTGGTCGAATACTGAAATCTCGCGTCTTTTGGATGACATTGCGGTATGTCGATCAGCCAATTCGTGAATTAATGAAACCGGAATGACTTACAATGCTTACTGGTCTTTACCAATCGCTGATCGGGTTGACGGAGAAGATTCACGATCCTAAGCGTCGCCGTGCCCGCGTGCTCAGTCGGCGCACGTTCGCCCGTGCTTTGGCGTTGGTGGCCTTCGGGGGTGTCGCGCGACCGGCATCCCCTCGCGTTCGTAGGCCGAGTCCCAATTGTGATGACGTGACTGGACAGTGCTCAGGAGATTGCGACGCGCGTTCGCCGCTAGGGGCCAGCCAAGAGCCCATTCTGCGTGGAGATGTCGATTGGGTCATCGGGGGAGTTCTGGACGGTGATCCAGCATATCTGTTCGACGATGTGCGGGCGCTTGCGCAGGACGCTGAAGGCCGTGTTTACGTAGCCGACTCAGGGTCCCTCACGGTGCGCGTCTTTGAACACCGCGGCAGCCACCTCTACAGTATCGGGGGACCGGGGGAGGGTCCCGGCGAGTTCAGGATACCGCGCCTTTGTGGACTGGCGTTCGATTCAGACGGCCGCCTCTGGGTGAACCAGGTGATTTCCTTCGAGATCTTCGAAGTGCGCGCTGATGGCGGGGCCTACTTCGGATCTCTCGTCGTCCGCGACGGTGCCACAGCGGCGCTCTGCGGCAACCCGATGTTCGCCGGACCGACGGGCATTACGGTTCCGCGCAGGGGGAGGAACATCTTTGGAGGGAAGAACGAACACGTTCAGGTGACAATGGACGGCAATGTATGGGGTCGAGTGGCCAACTTTCGCACTCCTCCAGATTTTGGAGAGTGGGAATGGCCCACAGTGGTGATACAGGACCCGAGTGAGGGGCCTCGGGAGAACTTCATCACGCCGCCGTTTGCGGCAAGGATCTTTGTGGCCAGCGCTCCGGACGGTGGTTTCGCCACGGCCTTTTCGCCGGTCTACGACATTGGGGTTCATGGGCCGGATGGCACGGAAAAGACCAGGTTACGGCGCGAACTACTCGGGCCCGTGATCACCGACGCGGAAACACGGGAGGGCTACGAAGAGCTGGCCAGGATCCGCGACCGGTATGGAGACGGGGTTACGAGCTGGCCCGAGCTGGTGGAATTCCCGGACGACTACCGAGTCCCGGAGAGGAAGCCCGTGGTCTACCGAATGTGGTACGACGACCACGGTCGCCTGTGGGTCTGCTTGTGGCCTGAGGAAGGCGACACCATGCATCGGGCCCATGTGTACGATGGGGACGGCGTGTTTCTGCATGAAGCCGAGTGGCCGCGAGGGATCGCCATTTGGTATGGCGGGTTGCGGGGCGACGTGGCCGTGGGAGTGCGGAAGGTGGAATTTGATGTGGAGCAGGTGGTGCGGCTCATATTCCGGCCCCGGCCTGCTTCGAACCCGCCCGGGTAAGCGGAAACGCTGTGATTTCGCAGCCCCTCGCCCCCGAAACGGGTGACATCGCCGCCTTGGGCCGGATGTTCCCCGCCGTCGTGCTCGGCGTTGCGGCCTGGGCCAAGCTCCGCGACCGGAGCGGGTTCCGGGCGGTGCTCCGCTTCCTCATGCCGCGGGCACCGTCGGCGGCGATCGCCTCGCTGGCGTCGACGGTCGTGGCCTTCGAGGCGTTGCTGGCCAGCCTACTGGTCGCAGGCTTCTGGACGGGCGCGGCGGCGTGGGGCGCGGTGGGGTTTCTGTGTGTCGGGACGATCGCGCTCCTCGTGCTCCGCCGACGCGGTTACAAGGGGGGCTGTGCCTGCTTCGGGGACCATGCCGCGGCAGGCCCCCCGGGCGTCTTGGACCTCGGTCGAAATGCGGCGCTCATTGCCGTGTCGTTCGCCGTCGCACACTCTTCGGCAGAGGTCCAGCCGCTGTGGGCGTTTCCGGCCGCGACGATCGCACTCCTTGCCGCGACCACGGTGGGGGTGCTCCTCTCGTACGGTATGGTCGTCGCGGTGGTGGCCGTGCGGGCCGCAGGGGGGGCCGGGCGGGGCGAGCAAGTCGCGGTCCCTCTACAATCGCGCGACGAAGCGGGAGGCCGTGCAGCGTGAACTCGTTGCTCTGGATCAGCTACGGCATCCTGTGGGTGGTGGTGCTCCTTATTGGGGCGGGCATGATCGTGATGCTGAGGGAGCACGCCGATCTGATGCTCGGCTCCCGCGAGGGTCGATCCCGCCTTCACGGGCCTTCAGAGGGCGCGACCGCGCCCGGTCTCGAAGGAGAGGAGGTGGTGCTCGCCGCTACGGCGACTGAGCGTCCGAGGGTGGTCCTGTTCATGGCGGTCACGTGCGATCCGTGCTGGCGCCGCATACCGCAGGTCTCGCACTTCGCGGCCGACCAAGCGGAGGCGGTGGAGACCCTCGTGTGCTGTTCCGGGCCCGTCGAACGCGTCCGCGAATTCGCCGGGGAGCTGGGTCCAGAGGTGTCCGTCATCGCGGATCCCGCCGGAGACGCGGCCGCATCGTGGCGCGTGTACATGACGCCGTTCGCGGTCGGCGTGGATCGGGACGGGATCGTGCGCGGAAAGGTCGCAAACCCGGCCTACGACAACCTCACGCTCCTCTCGCGCCTTCTCGTGGCCGGGGCGGGGGATGAGCCCAGCGGGCCGCGTAGACCCGCCTTGCTCCGAGCCAGCGGTCTCGGTTCGCCTACCGCGTGGATTCGGCCCCCTCCAGATCCACGAGCGGAGCAGAGTACTCCCCCGAGAAGCACGCGGAGCAGAACGTCCCCCCTCCGCCACCGCCTTCACCATCCCGTCGAGCGACAGGTACCCCGGTGAGTCCCCCCCCTAGGTCGGCGGCGATTTCGTGGTCCGCAGATGCTCCCTATGCCGACGATTCCGATCACCGATTCCGGAGCAATCCGATCACCCGTTGCGAGCGAAGGTCCCGGCGGTGCTGGATGGTCTTGTGGTGAGGGTTGAAGCTATGGCTTGAGGTGGTCCTGGTCGAGTCCTAGCGTTGTCCAATGAGAAATGACCGTTGGAGCCTTCGGAAACAGCGCGCTGATCGTGAGCTCGCGGATGGAGCAGCCCCGGGCGAGCGGCGAGGCGGACTGGGTGCGGTTCGTCATCGATACCCGGCGGGCGAACGAGTTCATATCGGGGTGTGGGCTCCGCCTGCTCGAGGACCTGCCGGCCCGCGCCACCCTTCCCGCCTTTTCCGACATGATGGGCGGCGCCGACGGCCTGCTCTGGATCCGGGAGTACCCTAACCCGCTTCAGGAGGAGGTGGTCTGGGTCGGTTTCAGCGAAGCGTGGGAGCGGAAGAAGCGGATCACGATCCCGGTGGGCATGACCGTCCTGGACATTGCGGAGGATCGGGTACTCGCCAGGGGCTGGGGTGCCCACGACGAGGAGCTGATCGAGGTCTACCCGCTGGTGCGCTGATTGCGTCGGGTGACCAAACGTGGAGCCGAATCGGACCGCGACCCCGACCAGGAGACCGTGAGGAACCGTTAAGGCTCCAGCGAGCCCAAGGGAGCGATTGAACCTATGCGGATTCCGTCATAGTTCGGCCTATCACCGAGCGGGCTGATGAGTGGAAGTGGGCGAAGGGCGCTTCGCCTAGTCCATCTTCGGCCAGGTGCACTGCGGGGTGTCGGTGCGGTACATCCGCACCCAGCTCTCCAGGCCGTCCCTCGCCCTGTTCAGCCTACGGTCGAGAAGGAAGACCGTGTCGCGCACCACGGTCTGGATCGGACGCATCTCCTTGAAGTGCGGCACCGGCCGTACAACCAGCGCCACTGAAGAGCGTGATAACGACTCCCAGGATTGCGACGATCATCACATGCGATCCAAGCTCGGCGGTTACCAAGAGCCGTCCAAACAGCCAAGACACAACTCCCCCTCCTCCCATAGCCAAGCTCCCTATCATCACGCATTCCATATTCTCCGATCGAATCTGCGGGTTCGCGGGTGAGTTTGTCTTCCATTCCGACCTCCAGGATTCGGGGTGAGCTCCGGCGTCAACTTAGCGGCCGCTCATCATCTTTCCGTCATCGACGCCGGATCGGGATCGCGACTGGGACCGGTCCATCCGGGCCCGCCGCGCGTGCAAGGCCGGACGCAGCCACAGGCCCGTGGCGGACCGCACAGTCCGACAGGACCTGAAGCTGCTGCTCGACATCCTGAACTGTGCCGCGAAGTAGCAGAACGAGGAGGGCAGGCTTTTCCTCGAATCCAACCCTCTCCGGGGCCTCAAAACCCCTGCCGAGAAGAACCCGATCCGGGTGCTTTTCACCGACGCGGAATACCACGCCCTGCTCCGGGCATCTGAGGAGATGGCCTGGCAGCGCGCCTCGAATGCCGTGGGAGGCCCGTCCACGGGCTGCTAGTAGCGAACGGGCCGACCCCCGGCACCTTCCGCGACACCCGCACCGAATACAGGGGCGACCGCTTCCCGGCTCCGCCAGCCCGAGGCTGAATGTCGGATTGGGGAACGTGTGCGGAAAACGCAATAGTTGGGCGAGTGCCCCGCGTGGCACGAGCTAGCTGACCCGTCTCCGCACGCAACCGGCGAGGCCAGTCGGGCACGGGATGGTCGGTGGCCCTCTTGCCCAGCCGCGGTCCTCTCGCCAGCCCCGCTGTCTGGCGGCTACTGTTACACCATAGTACTCCGCACCTCACCCATCCCGAGGTCCTAGGGGAGGGCATGGCCACATCAGCCGCAAGCATGCGCGAGAGCTTCGCCCGCGCCGAATCCCTGTGCCTTGGGATGGCGGCGGCCTTCGCCGTTCTGGGGGGCGTGGGGCTGGCGCTCCTGCTGGGGATCACGGTCGCGGAGATCGTCGCCCGCCACCTCCTGGGCAACCCGCTCGTCGGCGTGGAGGACCTGGCGACGATGGCGCTCGTCGTCGTCGTGGCGGCGGCGGTTGCTTACGGCGCGCGCGCGGGGTCGCACGTCAGCGTGAACCTGCTCGGCCGGTTCGGCCAGCGGAGGCTGACCCGGATCACCGACGTGGCCGCGAGGACGATCTCGGTCTCCGCCACGGGCGTCGCGGCGTACGCGCTCTTCGCCGAAGGCGCCTGCGGGCGCGACTGCGGCGCGCTCACCGGTAGCCTGGGGATCGTCCATACGCCGTTCTACTTTGTCCTGGGGACGGCGATGGCGGTGTATGCGCTCCTGCTGACCACCCAGCTGCTGCTGGGCCTGGCGGCCTGGCACGACGAAGACCCGAACGAGCCCCGCCTGTAGTGGACGGACCCGTCGTCGCGCTCCTGGGACTGCTGGCGCTTCTCGCTCTGCTGGTCATCCGCGTGCCCGTCGGGCTGGCGATGCTCGCGGTAGGCGTGGCCGGGATCGCGCTGATCCGCCCCGGCGCGACGTTGCCGGTGGTGGCCGGAGAGATCTTCGCGGTCGCCTCGAAGTACTCGCTCACCATCATCCCGCTCTTCATGCTCATGGGCGGTCTGGCCGTGGCCTCCGGGATGAGCCGGGACCTCTACCAGGCTGCGCACGCCTGGCTCGGCGGGGTCCGGGGCAGTCTCGCGTCGGCCTCCATCGTCGCCTGCGCCGGATTCTCGGCGCTCTCGGGCTCTTCGCTCGCAGCGGCGCTGACGATGGGACGCGTGTCGCTCCCCGAGATGCGGCGGTTCAGGTACGACGACGCGCTGGCGACGGGGGCGATCGCCGCGGGCGGGACGCTCGGGATTCTGATCCCTCCCTCGGCGGGGCTGGTCATCTACGGCATCCTGACCGAGGAGAGCATCGGACGGCTCTTCATCGCGGGCGTGATTCCGGGGATCCTGCTCACGCTCCTCTTCCTGCTGGCGGTGTGGATCGTGGTGTGGCGCGATCCGGAGAAGGCCCCCGAGCGCGCGGTGCCCGTCTCCTGGCGGGAGCGCTGGCAGGCCACTCGCAGAGCGGTCTGGGTCGCGGGGATCGTCGTGCTCACGATCGGGGGCATCTACGCCGGCGTCTTCTCAGCCATCGAGGCGGCGGGGGTGGGGGCGCTCCTTGCGCTGATCGCGGCGCTGGCGCGGCGCGCCCTGACTTCGGAGGCCGTGCGCGAGGTCGTCGGCGTGACGCTTCAGGCCAGCGGCACCGCCTTCCTGATTCTCTTCGGCGCATTCACCTTCAAGGTATTCCTCGGCTTCACCGAAATCGCCTTCCTGGCGTCGCAGTGGGTCGCCAGCCAGGGGCTCTCGGGCACGCACGTCGTCATCATCGTGCTGGCGATGTTCGTCGTGCTCGGCACCTTCCTCGACGGGTTCGCGATGCTGGTGCTGACTGTGCCCCTGGTCCAGCCGGTGCTCGAGTCGCTGGGGGTCGATATGGTCTGGTTCGGCGTGCTGATCGTGATCACCCTGGAGATGGGGCTGATCTCGCCGCCTGTGGGGCTGAACATCTTCGTCGTAAAGGGCGTCGCGCCCGATGTGCCGGTTCACACCATGTACCGCGGCATCGCGCCCTTCTGGCTGGCGATGCTCTTCGCCCTCATTCTACTTATCGCGATCCCAGCCCTCGCCACCTTCCTACCGGACGGGATGTATGGATGAACGAAGACACGCCGGAGACCGGTGTAGCATGGTGAGAATGGGGCTCTCCTCGATGATTGCGGCCGGATGGCTGGGCCTCTCCGGATGCGGATCGGCGGCCGATCGGACGGAGCTGTCGCTGGCGCACTTTCTTGGACCCGGGCATACGCTCGACAAGTCGGTGTTCACGCCATTCGCAAAGGAGCTCGCGGAGCTCTCGGGCGGCAAGCTGACCGTGAGGCAGTTCCCCGGGGGGGCTTTGAACTCCTCCGCTCCGGCGCAGTACTCGATGCTCCTCGGCGGCGTGGCCGACATCGCGCTCGTCGTGCCCTCGTACACGCCGGACCTCTTCCCCAAGACCGATCTCATCGGCTATCCGGGGGTATGCAAGTCCGCCACGGAGTGCACCGAGGCGCTGCTCAGGGCCCGGTCGGTCCTCGAAGACGAGTACGACGCCAGGGTCCTCGCCATCTGGTCCACCTCGGCCCCGGTGCTCCTCACCCGCGACACGCCGGTGCGGACGCTCGAGGACATGCGCGGTCTGAAGATCCGGGTCTCGACTCGGCTCCACATCCCGTTCATCGAGGCGCTCGGCGCAAGTGCCGTCATGCAGTCGGCCACCGTTCTCCACCAGAACCTCGCCACTGGAGTGGTCGACGGTGCCGCGATCTCCGCGACCGGGATCGTCGCGTATCGGCTTCACGAACCGGCGGCCTACCTAACGACCTGGCTTCCCCTCTCGGGACTGGTCTTCACCCTCTTGATGAACCGGGATTCCTACGAGGATCTGGAGGCGAGGGAGAGGCGCTGGGTCGACCAGGTGGCAGGCTCGGCGCTCTCGGAGGCGGGGGGCGCGGCCTTCGAGCGCACCGCCGAGGAGGGGATGCAGCTCGCGAGGGGGGCCGGGGTCGAGATCATCGATCTTCCCGCGAGCGAGCGCCGCCGATTCGAGGAGGCGATCGCCGAAGCCTACGAAGCCGGGCTCTCGCGCCCGGCGGGCGAGATGGCCACCCGCGAGGTCCTGGAACTCTTTCGGGGAAGTTAGGACGGTGCACACATGAGGCCCGACGCCGGGGAGCACCTGCGGTACGAGGTCTGCGACCGGGTGCCCAAACCCCTCGCTCTGGGACTCGGCGTACAGCTCGCGGTGCTCTGTATCAACGGGGTCGTGCTGATGCCGAGCGTCGTCTTCAGAGCTGGCGGCGCCGAGGAGTTCCTCCTGTGGGGGGTGTTCGCCTCCGTGCTGGCGTGCGGCGTCTCCTCGATCCTGCAGGCCGCCCGGATGGGGAGAATCGGCGGAGGCTACGTCCTTGCCCACGGAAGCTCGGCGATCTTCCTCGCAGTGTGCGTGGCGGCACTCAGCCGGGGAGGCCCGGGGATGCTCGCCACCATGGTGGTCCTCTCGGCGGGCGTGCAGCTGCTCTTTGCCGCGCGGCTGTCGCTGCTGCACCGGATTCTGACGCCGATCGTGGCCGGAACCGTGGTCATGCTGCTCCCGGTCACCGTGATGCCGGTGCTATTCGGCATGCTGAACGAGATCCCGCCCGGCGCCCCCGAGGTCGCTTCGCCCCTGAGCGCCGGCGTCACGATCGCCGTGACGGTCGGCATCGTTCTCAAGGCGGGCGGCAAGCTCCGCCTGTGGGGGCCCGCGATCGGAATCGCCGCGGGAGCCCTGGTCGGGGCCGCGCTGGGGATCTACGACGGCGCCCGGGTGGCGGACGCCGCCTGGGTCGGAGTTCCGGTCGGGCGCCCGCCCGGACTCGACCTCGACTTCGGTGCCGATTTCTGGGCGCTGCTGCCCGCCTTCCTCTTCGTGGCGGTGGTGGGCTCGACGAAATCGGTCGCCATCGCGGTCGCCGCCCAGCGCCTGGCGTGGCGGAAGCCCCGGGCCGTCGACTACCGCGCCGTGCAGCGCGCCCTCGCGGCGAAGGGCACGGGCAACCTCTTCGCGGGCTTTGCGGGCACGATGCCCACGACCCTGTTCGCGCCGAGCGTGACCGCGGTCGAGGTCACGGGCGTCGCCGCCCGGGGCGTTGGATTCGCGACCGGCCTCGTCTTCATTGCGCTGGCCTTCCTGCCCAAGCTGCTCGCGCTGATCCTCGCCATCCCCGTCGCCGTCGTGGCCGCAGGGATCACCGTAACCATGACGATGCTCTTCATGGTCGGAATGCGGGAGGTTCTCTCGCATACGGGCAATCCCCGCAGCCGGCTGATCTGCGGCATCTCCTTCTGGGCGGGCATCGGGCTCGAGTTCGACATGGTGTTCCCAACGTTCTTCGGGGAGTTCGCCGGGGGGCTCTTCAGCAACGGCATGACCGCGGGCGGGCTGCTCGCGATCCTGCTCACCCTGCTGACCGTGCCCCGGCAGAGCCGCCTGAAGTGCGAGCTCGATGTGAACGCGCTGGCCGGGATCAGGGGCTTCATCGAGCACTTCGCGGCCCGGCACGGCCTGCGGCGCGAGGTCGTGGACCGGCTCGACGCCGCAAGCGAGGAGACGCTGCTCGCCCTGCAGCGTCCCCATGAGGAGGAATGGGAGGAGGCGGAGCCGGGGGACGGCGAGAGGCGCGCCCTGACGCTGACGGCGCACAGGGAGAGCGAGGAGGTCGTCATGGAGTTCAAGGTGGGCGTGATCGGCGGCGACCAGCACAATCTCCAGGACCGGCTGGCGTGGCTCGCCGACCAGGGCGGAGCGACCGTGCCGGAGAGGGATATCTCCCTCCGACTCCTCCGGCACCTCACGTCGTCCGTTAGGCACCAGCAGTATCACAACACGGAGATCGTGACGCTTCGCGTCGACACCGCGCCGCGACGGGGTCAGTCCGAGCGCGGGTAGGGGCGGCCGAGGAGGGGGAGTGATGGTCCGCAAGGCGTTTGGTCAGTCCGAGCGCGGGTAGGGGCGGCCGAAGTCGTCCAGCGGGGATGCAGCGCGGCTCCTGCCGTCGGAGGTTTATCCGCAGACTGCTGGGTCCGGCCGGAGATCGTCGCTCGGGTCGTGCGCGTTTCCTGCTACCAGCGACGGGTGGTCCGGGCCGTGAACCGGGGGCCGAGCCGGAACGTGCAGCGGGTGTCCGCTACCGGATCGTGCGGGAGTGATTCACCAGACCCGCTTCACCGACACGGACCACTCGAACGGTCTTCCGTAGACCTGCTCGATGTAGGCCGCCGCGGTGCCCCAGGCGGACGTTCCGGTCACGAGATAGCGCTCGTCCGTCAGGTTGCGGAGCGCGGACAACACCTCCCACCCGCCGTCCGCGCTCGCCAGGCCGACCGTGGCGTGGAGCAGGTGATACCCCTCCTGAAAGAGCTGGGGCGTGTTGACGGGGTCGTGATACTGCGACGCCGTGTACGTCCAGTGGAGCCGGGGGGTGACGGGGAGACCGCGGACGTCGAATGTCCTGCCGATCCGGAGCGAATGGTTGAAACGGGGCGTCTTGGTCAGCTTGTAGTCCGGCAGCACCGGGCTGTTCTTGCGCACGGCGTCGCTCAGGCTGTCGTACTCCGCGCTCAATACGCCGACGCTGGCCGCGATGTCCCACCCGCCGGCCGGTATCCACGCCGCCTCCAGTTCGGCACCCTGGAGATCGGCCGACCCGCCGTTGACGGTGATGGGATTGATCGACTCGCGGATCACGACCTGCAGGTCCTCGTAGTCGGCCCGGAAGAGCGCCAGATTCAGCCTGAGACGACCATCGCCGGTACTCGACTTCAGGCCGATTTCGTAGCTGGCGACCGTTTCGGGCTCGTAGTCGGTCGGGGGGGCGTCGGGCGAATTCGGTTCGTAGCCGGGTGGGGGGGACGGAACCCGCGCGTCGAAGCCGCCGCTCTTGAATCCCTCGGCGAATCCGACGTAGGCGATCGTGTTGTCGTTCAATCGATGGGCGAGGTTGGCCATCATGGTCAGCGCATCGAAATCCCTGGTGAATTCCTTGTTGGCGAGGATGCGGTCCCCGGGCTTCATCGGCCCGGTGGCGGCCCGGAAGATCCCCCTGGCCAGGGGCCATGTGGGTCCGTGGGGGCTTCCCCTGCCCTGCGATGCGTCGCCCACCGCGTGGACATCCGGCGTCACGGCCTTCCAGTCCCTCGTGTAACGCGCGCCGACCGTCAGCGAAACCGCCTCCGTCACGTCGGCCGTGGCCTGGGCGAACCCGGCCAGCGACGAGTTGACCAGATCCCAGTGGCTGTCGAATGCGCCGGTCGGGAGCGTCACGGCGCCCAGATAGTACCCCACCTCGCGCACGAGGTAGAGGCCGGTTTGCCAGTGTAGGCGGTCGCCCAGGCCCAGGCCGCTCAACTGCAATTCCTGGCTGAGCTGCTCGGATTCGACCGTGATCTGGATCTGCAGGATGTTGGCGGGCGTGTTGTCCGCGTCCCGGGAGCTCCGCATGTCCAGTCCCCGGTAGCCCGTGAGAGACCGGAGCGTGACGCCGCCGCCGAGCGACCAGGAGACCTTGGCGCCGGCGCCCCACGAGTCCAGGCTGTCGAATGCAGGAAAGGTGCCTTCCGATGTGTACGGCCCGGCGAAGCTGTCGGGCCCGTAGCAACCCTCGGCACCTCCGGCGCCCTGCCCGGGCGGGGGGAACGTCGGCGGCCCCTTCCCCGGGAAATCGGGGTTGACGGTGATGGCGGTGCAGCCGGGCAGCGCCGCGTTGCCGAACGTCCCGAAGGCCTGCTTGTCGTTGACGCCCCCGTTGACGGTGGGCGCCCCGTTCTCCCGCCTCCGGGCATAGTCGGCCGTCGCAAAGACCTCGAAGGTCGCCGAGGGACGCCACACGATCGCGCCGCGGGCCGCCTGTCCGTTGTCGTTGCCCATGTCGAGCCCGTCGTCGTGGGTGCGCTCCACGTACCCGTCCCGCTTGCGCAGCGCCAGCGCCACGCTCCCGAACAGCCCGTCCCCCAGGGCGCCGTTCGCCGAGGCGGTCAGGTTGGCCATGCGGTCGTCGCCGAACTGTGCCCGCATGCTCCTGCGCGCTTCGGCGTCCGGCCTCCTGGAGTGCACCGACACGGCTCCGCCGACCGCGTTGCGCCCGAAGAGCGTGCCCTGCGGTCCGCGCAGCACCTCGACGCGTTCCACGTCGATGAGGTCCATCACCGCTCCCACCGAGCGCGGCATGTAGATCCCGTCGATGTAGACCGCGACTCCGGGATCCGTCACCGGCAGGAAGTCGCGCTGCCCCACGCCCCGGATGTAGAACTGCGCCGCGGACTTCGTTCCCGAGAGAGCGCCGGAGTGGTTGAAGTTGACGTTCGGCATGATCCGGCCGAGCCGGTCGGTCGTTCCGACCTGGCCGAGCTCCAGAGCACGACCGGAGAAGGCCGACACAGCGAGCGGGACGCTCTGAAGGAGCTCCTCCCGGTTCCTGGCGGTGACGGTCAGCGGCTGGAGGGACGTCACCGTGTCGGTCCGCTGCGGCGGCGGGTCCTGAGCCAGTGCGGAAGGGGACGGAGAGAAGACCGCGACGGCTGCCAGCGCGATGAGGCGGCGGCCGACGCCGCTGGGACCGCTAGCGGCCCGTGGACAAACCTCCCCCGGCATTCGAGGCGCGCTGCATCCGCGCTGGACCGCTTCCCTCTGCGTTGCCTCTTGCACGAATAGCGCTGCTATTCGCGCTGCGAAGCGCCTTGCCAGCCCAGCGCAGCGCCCCTCTCGGTGCTCGGGCGAGATTATCCGCGGACCGCTAGGACCCGACGATGACATGCCGCGTGAAGGCCGAGGCGTACTTGGCCCGCGCCTCCCTGTGCTCTGCATCGTCGCGGGCAGCCCGCGCCGAAGCCACATCCGGGAACTTCTGGATTATGAGGCAGTCGGTGTCGAGACCCTCGTTCAGCACAGTCACGCACTCGTCGCTCCGGAACACGAGTTCGCCCCCGCACCTCTCCATCGCGGCGCGCCCAATCTCCGAGAAGGCCGCGAAGCCCTCGGGATCGTGCACCTTCACGAGAATGACCTTGTAGGCAGCCATGACACCCTCCCCATTTGTTGATCGTGCATACTCGCCCGGGCCTGCTCTCGAATCCGGGCTCGGGGGTCCATCGTGGGTGCGGTTGGCGCGTCTGTCAAGGGATGTGCGCTGCCCGCTGCCAGCGGCGCGGCGTCACCCGAATCCAGGTGTTCGACCGCGCGCTGAAGGCTGCGGCGGGCGGCGACCGCTGCCCGGTGCCGACGGCCTGAGGCTGAAAGATCGAGTGGGGAACATGTGCGGAAACCGCAATAGTTGGGGGAAGACTCCGGGCGCACAGCCGCGATTCCGGCCGCGCGGAAGGTCACTATCTGGAACCTCGAACCCTGGCGACGACTGAACCTATGCGGATTCCGTCATAGTTCGGCCTATCGCCTGAGGGTCAAGCCTCGCGGATCCGGCGATAGCGGCGAGACACCCCGGCCGTGGACTGAGAACCCACCGCCTACGATTCGGGGGCGACATGGCCGCCCTCCAGCACGGCCGACCGTGCGAGAACCTCTCGGACCTCGGCCCAGGCGCGAGCTACCTTCCCCACCCCGGAGGCTCGTGCGACATTACCTGGCACCGGGGCCTGTAGCTCAGGTGGTTAGAGCGCACGCCTGATAAGCGTGAGGTCGGTAGTTCGAGTCTACCCAGGCCCACTGGACTCCACCAGTCGCCCCTTCAGCCCATCTCCGGATGGTCCCTTCAGCTCGTCTCAGGCACGCGGGAGAGGTCGCCGGGCCGGCGACCCGCCCCCCGCAGAGCCCATGGACCGGGCGATCCCCGACCCCCGGCCGCTGAATGAACTTCGAGGTCTTAGTCGTCGGAGGGATCCTCGCAGCGGCGGTGATCCTCTTCGTGACCGAACGGGTCCGGGTGGACCTGGTGGCGCTGATGGTGATGCTCGGCCTCGTGGTGACGGGCGTTCTCGAGGGCGAGCAGGCGATCATGGGCTTCGCCAACGAAGCGGTCATCACGATCGCTTCGGTCCTGGTCCTGAGCGGCGCGCTCATGCGGACCGGGGTGGCTCATCTCATCGGCCGGCGGGTCCTGGCGGCAGCGGGCGGTCGAGTCGGCCGTCTCGTCGCGGTGATGATGGCCACGGTCGGCCTCCTCTCGGGAATCATGAACGACATCGGGATCACCGCCCTCATGCTGCCGGTGGTGCTGGAGATGGCCCGCCGCACAGCGACGCCGCCCTCCAAGCTCCTCATCCCCCTCGCCTTCGGATCCCTCCTCGGCGGGATGACGACGCTGATCGGAACGGCGCCGAACATCCTCGTGAACGGCGCCCTGCACGGTGCCGGGTTCGAGCCCTTCGAGATGTTCTCCTTCACACCCGTCGGGCTGGCCGCGCTCGGCGTCGGAATCGTCTACATGACCTTCCTGGGGCGGCGACTCCTTCCGGACCGGGATCCGAGGAGGGAATCGGCTCCAGCCGATCTGGGCGGACTCTACGACCTGCGTGGCCTGATCGGAATCCTGAGAGTCCCCGACAATTCGACGCTGGCGGGCAAGACGCTGCAGGAAAGCCGCCTGGGCCACGCCCTGGGCCTCAACGTGGTCGCCGTGCAGCGAGGCGGAGAGACGATCCTCGCCCCCGGGACGGACTTCGTGCTCTGCGGCGGAGACGAGCTGGTTGTCGAAGGGACCTTCGAGAGGTTCGAGGCCCTGCGCGCCTGGAGGCACCTGGAGATCGAGTCGAGAGACCGGACGCTGGAGCGGATCGCCGACGCCTCGATCGAGGTGGCGGAGCTGGAGCTGCCCGAGGATTCGCCGCTCATCGGGCAGACCGTCCGAGAGGCGAATCTGCGGCGGACCCGCCGCCTCCACGTACTCGCGATCCTGCGGGGCGGTCGGGTACACCGCACGGGATTGCGGTCGATGACTCTCGCTCCGGGGGATCGCCTGCTGGTTGCGACGAAGAGCGGGCGACTTGCCGCGCTGGAGGGGGACAGGACCTTCGGAGCGGTCCACTCCGTGCCGGCAGGAGAAGTGATCTCCCGCTACCAGATGGAACGCAGGATTCAGAGCGTCAGAATCTCGGGAGAATCGCTCCTCGCCGGTCAGCTGCTCGCGGAGACCCGGCTGGCCGATGCATTCGGCCTGACGGTCGTGGGGATCCTGCGCGCCGATGAAGAGCTCCTCATGCCGGATGCGGACGCGAGACTCGAGGGAGGGGATGTCCTCCTCCTCCGGGGACGATTCGAGGATCTGAGGGTCCTGGAGGCGCTCCAGGAGCTGACGGTGGGCGATAGCCGTCCCCTGGACTTGAGCCGGCTGGAGTCCGACGCCGTCGGGCTGGCGGAGGCTTCCCTGTCTCCTCGCACGACCTTCGCGGGAAGGACCATCGAGGAGCTCCAGTTTCGCAAGAGCTACGGCGTTTCGATCCTTGCGATATGGCGGAATGGAGAGATCCACCGGAGCGGGCTCCGGACGATGGAACTGCTCCCAGGCGACGCGTTTCTCCTTCATGGCGACAGGAACAGGCTTTCCCTCCTGGCCCAGCACCCGGACTTCCTCGTCATGACCGAGGGAGCGGGAGAGGTGGTGCGAAGCCGGAAGGCTCCAGTCAGCGCCGTCATCATGGCGGGCGTCCTGACTTCGGTGGTCTCGGGCCTCCTGCCGATCTTCATCGCGGCGCCGATCGGAGCGGTTCTGATGGTGCTGACGGGCTGTCTCGAGATTGAAGAGGCCTATCGGTGCATCGAGTTGAAGGCGGTGATCCTGATCGCCGGAATGCTCAGCCTGGGACTGGCGATGCAGGAATCCGGAACCGCCGCGCTGGTGGCCGAGGCGGTGCTGGGATCCCTTGCGGGTCTTGGCCCGCTGGCGGTGTTGGCGGGACTCTTCCTGATCACCGCCCTTTCGGCTCAGATGATGCCGACGGCGGCGGTGGCGGTCCTCATGTCGCCCATCGCGCTCAGCACGGCCGTCGGCGAAGGGCTCTCGCCCCAGGCTCTGATGATGACGGTGGCGGTGGGAAGCTCCTGTGCCTTCATGAGTCCGGTGGGACATCCGGTCAATTTGCTGGTGATGGGTTTCGGAGGATACCGTTTTGTTGACTTCATCAGGGTGGGGTTCCCGTTGTTGATTCTCGTAATGGTGGTGGTCCTGACTGTGCTTCCGCTGGTATGGCCGCTGGTGCCTGGAGGATGAACGCCTCCGAGGGAGTGGCCCCCGCCTCCGGCTCCGAGTCCTCCGGGGCCGGTCTCGGCTTCGGCACCGCCATCGGCGGTTCCATCGGGATCGCGCTTGCCGCACTGGCGCTGGCCGACGGGCCGGCGAGGGCCCAGGAAACCATCGAACTCCCCCTGAAAGACCGGGTCCTGACCGCCGACTTCCCCGAGGTCTACCGAGTCGGGGACGGCGTGCGCGACTGGGAATTCCTGACCCGGGTCACCTCCATCGGATTCGACGCCCAGGGCAATCTGCACATCGGAGACTGGTCCGACCGGGAACTCTCGGTGCTGGTGGTCGATCCGCGCGGCGAGCTGGTGGTGCGCTTCGGCCAGCCCGGCGAGGGTCCGGGGGACTTTCGCGACGCGACCCACGCCTTCGCCCTGCCCGACGGCCGCACCGTGGTCGCCGACGACGGCCACCTGGCCTACCAGCTCTTCGATTCCAGGGGAGCGCTCGAGCGCTGGGTACGCTATCCGGGGGTCCCCGAGAGGGAAACGCCGCCTCTGTGGTTCGTCAGAGGTGCGGATCCGCGGGTTCGGAAGGTGGACCGGTGGGACGGGAGCATCGTCGCCCGGGTGACCTTCGCACGCACCCTGAAGGTCGACTCGGCCACCAGGAAGTTCGATATGCAAGCCGCTTCGGGTCCTCGCACCGTGCTCCGCGTGCGCCTTGACGGAGACGAGGCGAGCGAAGTGGAGATCGCGCGCGCCTCCCGCCCGGATGTCGAAGAGGAGTTCCATTTCGCGGCGCTCCCCGGGGGCCGGGTCGCATACTCCGACACGACCGCCTACCGGATCAAGGTGACGGATTCGGCCGGAAGGGTGGACAGAGTACTGGTCCGCCCCTTTGCTGCGCGCGACTGGGACGACCGCACCGCCAAGGCCTTCCGCGAACACCTTAGGAGAGGCATCGAGGCGGCCATCGCCGGAGGCGGCGACCTCGCCGAGCTGGTCGGCATGCTCGGAGGAGCTGCAGCTTTCCGCCAAATGGCGGACGAATGGGAACCGGAGGGGGCGATTCCCCACGTCGCCGGGCTGGAGACGACCTGGGACGGGAAGATCTGGGCGCTCCGCACTCCCGCCCGAGGGTTCATCGATGCAGACCCCGATGCAGACCCTGTCGGAACGCTCATGACGGGCATGATCTCGACCCCGATCGGGTTGACGGCAGCTGGACCGGGTCCGATCGATGTCATCACGCCGGAGGGCGAGTACCTGGGCACGATTCCGGACTCGCGGCTGCCCAATGCCTTCGGCCCCGAAGGGCTGGCGGCCTACGTCCAGCTGGACGAATTCGGTGTCCCGACCGTGGTGGTGAGGCGGGTGCCCGGCGGGATCAGGTAGAGATCCCCGTACCCCCGGCACCCTCCGAATCCGTGGTCGCTCCGCGGTGGGACGGCATTGGGAAGCCTCGCCGCGGACCGGGTCTCAGTTGGATCGATTTGCCAGCGGAGCGGTATGATAGAATAGGCGTGGCGGTACGACCCACGCGAAACCGGGAACGGGGGACGGAGAGATGAAGGCGCGCACGGCAGCCATCGTCGGACTCGCACTCTCGGCGACTTCGTGCAATGCGATCCTCGGCATCTTCCGCGGCGCTTCGCTCGCGGTTACGAGCTGGGGCGGGGGGCTGGCCGGTCTCGAGGTCACGGTGCAGAGCGGCGGCGACACATGGGAGTTCACCGCGGCCGACCTGTCGACCGACCCTTTCGGGGTTCCCGAATCGGGTACCATCTCCGTGGAATTGCGCCTGAGGCAGGACGGTGCCGTGGTGGCGGAGGGTACCGCGTCGTGGGCTCTCGAAGGTGACGTCGAGTGGACAGCCGATGTGCAACGCACTCCGCATCCCTCCGGTGCATCTGTCGATGAGGACTTCGCCGATCACCCGAATCCCGTGCCCTGCTGGTGGTGGTGGTGCTACGACGCGTGGCGGTTCGACATCGCCGAGGACGCCGTCAGCGAGGAGGGCGAGTCGCTCTGGCTGGTCGTCTGGAGGGTCCATCCCGACGAGTGCCAGGACGTCTGCTGGTAACGGACCACCCCGCCTATTCCCCCGACCACCTCGTCGTCGTTCGCCCTCGGGTATCCGGCGACTATCCCCATGTTGGGTGTCGCGCAGCCAGGAGAGTGGCCTCCGGGGCTCGCCCGCAGACGCCGGGTGCCACGGTCACGCCGGGCCAGCGGTCAGCGCACGCCGCCGGGCAGGCCCTCGCTGACGATTATCTCGATGCCACCGCCGGGACCCGCCCCGCCACCATCCCAATCGCGCCGGATCGCCCGAACCTGACCGGTGGCCCGATCCCGGACGATCGCCATCGGGGGGGTGCTCGACGGACCCAGTGTGAACTCGCCGCCGGGACCCGATAGAACGACGCTTCCCAGAGCCCCGTCGCGCCCCGGGTCGTAGGGCACGTTGAAGAGGAAGTGGGCGCCGCCGTGGTCCACGGGATTCGGGGTGAAGCCGAAGGCGAACCGGAGCTCGCCACCGGGGCCGAACCCCTCCAGCCGGTATGGCCCGCGCTCCCCTGGCATGTCGGCCACGGCTTCGATCAGGAACGCGGGCTCCAGGAACACCGCGTCGGCGCTTGCGCTTCCCCACAGCATCAGCGTCCTCTCGGGCTGGCCAGCGTGCGCTGAGGCGCTCTCCACCGCCAACCGGTGATCCATCGCCCTTACGAAGTGGTAGTCGCTGACCCAGTCCGGCGAGCAGTAGCCCATGAGGTCCTTGTACACTCCCGGCTCCACCAGGGCACCGCGCACGAAGTCATACCCCCACCTCCCGGTGCTGCCGCCCTCGTAGGGGTACCTCGGATCAGGCGAGCCCGCGCCCCCGCAGGGGGCATGGCGCAACGTCATGTTGTGCCCCATTTCGTGGGCGTAGGTGCTGGCTCTCGTTGCGCCGACGCTGACGTGTCTGCCGTCGTAGTAGCCGTATCCCCCCCACCTGGACCCCTGCGGAAGCTGCACCACTCCGTAGTAGTATCCCTTCCTCCCCTCCATGTTCCAGAGGACTTCGACTTCCCGCAGGTACTGAAGCCAGCCGTTGTGGGTTCTGAGGTCCGCGTCCGTCTCGAAGGTGTCGTGAACCGCGATCTCCATCTCTCCGACCGGCAGCAGAGTGCGGGTAATCTGCACCTGCTGGCTCTCGGGGTTCAGGCCGCGCGTCCAGTCGAAGACACGCTCGTCGGGATCCCAGGTGAGGAGCGTCGGCACGAACGTCTGATCGAGCACCGGCATCTCGATGACATTCAGGCGCATTCTTCCCTCGGCCGGAATTCGCGGCTCGCTCCCCGGGGACTTCGGAACCACGTCTTCCGTGTCCAAATCGACGACCAGCTCGAGACCGGGCTGGACCAATTCTCCAGGGATTATGACATCGTAGGAAAAGTCGATGCGATCCTCCCGGACCTCGGTTGGAATCAGATCCGAGCCCGGCTCCACCAGCTCGGAGAGCACGACCTCCCCTTCGAGGTAGAGGGTGGCCCGGACGTGCGGCGGCGCGTAGAAGCTGATCTGGTCACCCGTGACGAAGACGCGCAGCAGGGCCGGGCGTCCGGCGATCAGCGGAACGCTCGCCCCCGGGTTCTGAATGACCTGGTTCAGGTAGATGACCGGCGCCGTGAGCCGCACGCTCCTCGGATTGATCCGCAGGCGCGTCTCCACGTCAAGCCCCGCGACACTCGCGGCAACCTCGAGGTCGCCTCCCCTGAGCACGTTCAACTCCCCGCTCGGCGCGATCTCGAGCGCAAGCGAATCGCTCACACTCCATGTCGGCGGAGCCCACGACGGCAATCGCATCGGGCTGCCCTCCTGGTCGAACAACTGGACCGTTAGCCTGACGGGATCACCCGCGGTGATCATCGTGTCCCTGGGCGCAATCTCCAGAGACGAGGGAACCCTGTCCGCCTTCATGTCGAAATCCGCGCACGCCGCGGCTGCGGCAACTGCGACGGTTGCACACCGCACTATTCGAGACCTCATTGCTCCAGCCTCCTGCCCGGATTCCGCACCGGCGCGGAGCACCTCCGGCCGAACCACCGAAATCCCCGCTATCGTAGCCGAAATCCCTTCTGGCGACAACCGAGGATGGACAGGATCCCTTGGCGGGTGGCCCGTGTCCCACCCGCTGGCCAAATGTATACTGTGATTGACACAATGTAACCTTTGCTTTACGTTGTGCGAACATCAGGCGGAAGCGGCCAGCGCCGATGCATCGCTGCTCGAATGCCGGGGGGTCCCTGTGCCCAGAACGGTTCGCACCCTAGTTGAACGGCGCGTTCCCCATGTGCTGGCGATCTATGCCGGGGCATCCTGGGGCGTCGTCGAGTTCGTCAACTTCGCCGTGGACGAGTTCCTGCTGTCGCCGCACTGGACGAGGGTGGCGCTGGTGGCCCTGCTGGCGCTCCTGCCCAGCGCGCTAATGCTCGCCTGGTTTCACGGCAAGCCGGGACCTGAGCTGGAGGGCCTGGCCCGGACGGAGAAGATCGGGATTCCGGCCAACCTGGTTCTTTGCGGGGCCGTGCTCTGGTTGCTCTTCGGGGGCGAGGATCTGGGTGCCGCGACGAACTCGGTCACCTTCGAGACCGAGGAAGGCGAGGTCATCGAACGCGAGGTGGCGAAGGCGGAGTTCCGCAAACGCACCGTCCTCTTTCCCCTGGATACCGGCGCAGGCCTGGACGAAGAGGATTCCTGGCTCGCCTACGCGGTCCCGTCGGCACTCGAGTACGACCTGAGCCCGGACGAGTTTTTCGACCCGATTCCCTATGCGCTCTTCCGCGAGCGCCTCTCCGGTCTGGGATTTCCCGACCTGCTCGGCATCCCGTCGGCGCTGAAGCGCGAACTGGCCGAGGAGCGCTACGCCGAGTTCTTCGGAGCGGGAGAGATCGAGCGCACCGACGCGGGCTACCGCATGACGCTGCACCTGCACGAGGTCGACGACGGGTCGGTCGTGGCCGAGAGCCGTCATGAAGGGCCCGACCTCCTGGCGCTAATCGACGAACTCTCCCCCCAGGTCAAGGACGCCCTGGGGATCCCCGCGCGGGAGGGCATCGAGGACGTCCCGGTCCGGGACTGGCTGTCGGACGACTCCGCCGCGGTCGAGGAGTACTTCAGGGGCTTGGCGGCCTTCATGGTCGACAACGACCTGGACGGCGCGATCGGGCACATGGCCGCCGCGACGGGCTTCGACCCCACCTTCACGGGCGCGCAGTTCTCGCTGTACCTGTTTCTGCTCAGCAACGGCCGCACCGAAGAGGCCCTGGTTGCGCTGCAGGCGGCCATGGCCAACCTCTACCGGATCCCGGAGCGGCACCGTTTCGTCGTCAAGGCCGAGTACTACTTCGTGGCGCAGGACGTCGCCAGGGCGGCCGCGGTGATCGAGATGTGGATCGAACTCCATCCGGAGGATGCGCAGGCGCTCAGATACCAGCTGATCGTCCACACGATCACGGGCGACTCGGAGGCGAAGCTGGCGACGCTGGCCAGGCTTCAACGCCTCGATCCGCGGGACGGCGGCATTCTGAGGGAGATCGCGGCGGCGCAGGAAGAGCTGGGCAACGAAGAGGCGGCGCTCGCGACGCTCGCCGAGTACGTGGAGAGATTCCCGGACGACGAGACTGGGTACGCCGACCTCGCGGCCCTTCAGCGGCGGCGCGGGGAACACTCCGGTGCACGTGCCAACCTGGAACGAGCGCTGATCATCGAGCCGCTGGCACCGGGACTCGTGGGCACCCTCGCGTCGCTGGATCTCCACACGGGGAACTTCGACGACGCGCGCGCCGGGTACGAGCGCGCGATGGGGCTGGCGCGCACGGCGGCCGAGAGGGTCGACGCGCTGGAGGGGCTGAAGCGCTATCACCGGTTCCGCGGAGAGACCGCGGAGGCGATCCGGGTCGCGGACGAATGGCTCGAGGAGGCTTCCAGCGTGATCGCTCCCATGGTCCTCTCCCAGATGCGGGCCGTCGACCTCGAGATCTACCTCGATGCGGGGTGGATTGCCGACGCGGCCGACTTCCTGGACGAATCGAAGGCGCGGATCCCGCCGCCCTTCGACAGCTACCTGGTTCCGTACCTGGAGAGCCAGCTTGCCCTGGCGTCGGGGGACCTCGAAGCCGCCCGCGAGGCGCACGACGCGACCCACCGGGTGGCGCAGGCCATGGGACACGGGGAGTTGCTGGAGAGTCTCCAACGGCTTCGGGGAGAGATCGACGAAGCTGGTGGCGGCTACGAGTCGGCCATTGCGCACTACCGGGAGGTCATGGCGACGGAGAATCCCGGTGCCGGCCTACACCGCGACCTGGGACGGGCGCTACGCAAGGCGGGCCGGCTGGGAGAGGCCGAAGCCGAACTGCGGGAGGCGCTGGTTCCCATCCCGGCGCACCCGCGCACGCACTTCGAGATCGCGCTCGTGCTGGAGGCGCGGGGGGACGCGGCGGGGGCGGTCGAGCATCTGCGCACGGCGCTCGTGGCGTGGGAGACGGCCGACGAGACGTATGAACCGGCTCAGGCGGCCCGGAGCAGGCTGGCGGAGCTGGGGGGCAGCAGTCCGTAGCGGTCCGTGGTCGGATCCCTCTCCGCAGCTTCGACTGGCCATGCACAGGGGGTGCACTGCTCCGGGTCGGATCTCCGTAGTGTCAAGTAAACTTTACATTATGTAATGTCCAGTACACAACAGGACGCACGGCTTCGGCTACTCGTCCTGCACCAACCGATAGCGAACCATGTACTGGACCCCCAGCTCGTCGCGCTCGATCCCCCACACCGTGTCGCCGCTGATCACGCTGATGCCCACACCGGCCGGTGTCAGGGCACGGGCCAGGGGGGCGCCCTCCGCATCGAGGATCCACGACTCGGTCATCGACTCCCCGTCCTCCATTTCCACCGGGTCGTAGCGCCGCAGCCAGATAGTGCCGTCGCCGGCCTGCCAGATGCCGCGCACCGCCGGAAGGTACGACGGCCTGTACATGGCGTCGCGGACATCCGCTTCGGTGGCGCTGAAGGGGCCGCTGTTGTCCTTCCAGCGCTCGGCACGGGCCGCCACCGCGGAGTCGAAGCGTGCGGCGGAGAGCGGTACCGGGTCGTAGGGCACCGCCACGGTGAAGACGGTGTCTCCGTCGAGGCCGATCTTCGTGACGCTCACGACGGCCTCCCCTTCGCCTGTCCAGGCCCGGCGTTCCAGGACGAGCATCCCGTCCTCGCCGACGACGAAGCTGTAGCCGTCTCCGAAGGGCTGGCTGGAGAAGGATCCTCCGGGACCGTCACCGGCGATGATCGCAAAGACGTCGCGGGGCTCGTACGGCATCGCCCAGATCCGCGCCAGTCGGTTGCCGTCGGCGTCCATGTGCACATACGGCGACTCCGTGTGCTCGCCGGTCACAATCGCGTGCGACCACGCCGGCGAGTTGCCGATGAAGGTGCCGTCGCGCAGGGGCCGGTCGGGCCGGGCGGGGTTTTCGTCCGCGCCTCCGAAGTCGACCTCGGGCGACACCGATCCCAGGAACTCGCCCTCGAGGTCGAAGTAGCTGACGCGATAGGCGTCCATGTCCCAGACCCAGAGGGAGTCTCCGAAGAACCCCATTTCGGTGGGCTGCTCGAACTCGCCGGGGCCTTCGCCCTTTCTTCCCACCGAGCCGGCGGGGGCACCGTCCTGGGTCCAGCGGCGGATCGAGCCCTCCTGCCAATGCAGCGTGTAGAGGAGTCCGTCCGGGCCCAGCGACAGACTGATGATGGGCCCGAAGACGTAGTCGGGGTCGTCGATGGAACCAATTCTCGTTTCCGGGCCGGTCAGGAGCCAGGTGTCGGCAAACGGGTCGGGCGTGGAGCCGACGTCGCCCCCGCATCCCCAGATGGCCAATGCCACAGGCAAGAATGGGTAGTGGCGGACTCCGCCCCGTCGCGAAGACGGGGCCGCCTGTGGTGGTAGACTCTGGACCATGGTGTTCTCTCTTCCTCGCTATCGGTCGGTGGATAGTCTCGCCCAGGCACCGAGGGGGGCGCAGCGACCATAGTATTCCGCTCGGAGGAATCGGTCCACCCAGGATGCAGCGCCGCTCCTGCCGTGGGAGGTCTGTCCACGGGCTGCTAGCAGTCCGTGGACAAACTCGCGCTGGCCTCGGTCAGCCGCGCTCGATCTCTACCTCGAGACGGGATTAACCGGCGATGTGGCCGGCTTCATCGTCACCCCGTAGCGAACCATGTGCTGCACACCCCGCTCGTCGCGCTCGATCCCCCACACTGTGCCCTCGTTGATCACCATGATCCACACACCGGCCGGTGTCAGGGCACGGGCCAGGGGCGCGCCTTCCGAATCGAGGATCCACCACTCGGCCATCGACTCCCCGTCCTCCGTTTCCACCGGGTCGTCCCAGCGCCACAGCCAGATGGTGCCGTCGCTGGCCTGCCGGATGCTACGCACCGCCGGGAGGTACGACGGCCTGTACATGGCGTCGCGGATTTTCGCTTCGCTGGCGCTGTAGAGATGGCTCTCGGCACGGGCCGCCACCGCGGAGTCGAAGCGTTCGGCGGAGAGCGGTACCGGGTCGTAGGGCATCGCCACGGTGAAGACGGTGTCTCCGTCCAGGCCGATCTTCGTGACCCTGAACACGGCCTCCCCCTCGCCGGTCCAGGCCCGGCGCTCCAGGACAAGCATCCAGTCCTCGCCGGGTACAAAGCTGTAGCGGTCTCCGAAGGGCTGGGCGGAGAAGGTTCCTCCGACACCGTCATCGTCCAGGATCGCAAAGACGTCGCGGGCTTTGTACGGCATCGCCCAGATCCGCGCCAGATGGTTGCCGTCGGCGTCCATGTGCACGTACGTCCGCTCCGTGAGCGTACCCCGCGCGATCCCCTCCGTCCACGCCGGCGTGCGGCCGATGAAGGTGCCGTCGCGCAGCGGCCGGCCGGGGCGGGCGGGGTACTCGCCCGCACCTCCGAAGTCGACCTCGGGCGACACCGATCCCAGAAACTCGCCCTCGAGGTCGAAGTAGCTGACGCGATAGGCGTTCATGTCCCAGACCCACAGGGAGTCGCCGAAGAACCCCATCTGGGTGGGCCGCTCGAACTCGCCGGGGCCGTCGCCCTCCCTTCCCACCGAGCTGGCGGGGGTGCCGTCCTGGGTCCAGCGGCGGATCGAGCTCTCAAACCGGTGCATCGTGTAGAGGAGTCCGTCCGGGCCCGGGGACATACTGGTGATGGGCCCGAAGATGTAGGGGTCGTCGATGGAACCGATTCTCGTTTCCGGGCCGGTCAGAAACCAGGTGTCGGCAAACGGGGCGACCGCGGAGCCGGCGTAGCCCCCGCATCCCCAGGTGGCCATTGCCGCAAGCAGGAGTGGATAGTGGCGACACATTGTCGCGGTCCGTCTCAGCACTGGTAGCCCGCCACGGTGCGTTGAAGCCCCCGCAACACGATCCCCCGATCCCCGAGCCTCCGGCCAAGCTCGCGTTCCAGACCAGCTATGGGGTAGAGGTTCTGCGGTGCGCGGTCGTCCTTGTGCGGCTCGGAGGCAAATCGGGGCAGGACCGCCGCGGTAGCGTCGGCCACGGCCTTCGCGCGCGCCACCCTGCCGTCGGGCCAAGTCTCGCAGCGGACGATCCCCGCCCAGGGGTGGCCTCTGGCCTCGGTCAGCCGCAGGTACCAGGAGTACCGCGTCCACTTCGTCTGTATCAGGAAGAGGGGCGTTCTCTCGCCGGGACCGAGCCGACCCACGAGGGCCCGAGCATCCCCACTAAGGTACTGCACGCGGTGGCTCTTGATGTACCCGACCGCGTCGCGAATGCGCTGCCCGCCCCGCAGCGGGCCGTCCATGACGACCAGCCCCGCTTCGCTCGCCGGCTCCGGTACTGACGGCGTGTAGTTGGCGCCGGCACTCGCCACAACACCTGCCTCGAGCTGCCGCATCTGTTCCTGAACGCCGCTGACGAGCTGGGTGATGTCGTCATCCGCCACGGGCCGTGCTCGGAAGGTTCCCACCTGAGTCTCCAGGTCGGCGATCCCGGCAAGCCCGAAGAAGCCGCGCTCGGTGCGAATCGACCGGATCTCGGCACGGCGGGCGCACCGCACCACCCCTGCTGCGTAGGAGGCGAAAATGCCGGGGCGCACCTCGCCGTCGGCGCCCGTGATCCAGACCCGCGCCTCGATGCGACGCACGCCGTCGACGAAGTCCAGATGCGCGGGCACCCAGCCGTCGGGGGGCGGGGCGATGGGCCGCCACTCCTCTGCAGGCGTCTCCACTTCTGGATCCACCTGCGCTGCCGGAACCTCCTCGGGCTCCGCCTCGACAGGGGCTCCGTACTCCGGCGACCACCCCTCGATGGCGAGTCCGGCGACCTCGCGGTGCCTGGCGCCGTCGCCCTTCACGCTCCCGTCACCCAGCTCGGATCTCCCATGGTCGCGAGCGGCCACCCCGCGGGGCTGAAACGCGCTGCGCTCACTGGCATTGTCTCGCAGAAATGCCGTGGGAGGCTTGTCCACGGGCTGCTACGCGAATGCGGCGCCCCCGTCACGTCTCCATCCGCTCGACCGAAGAGGAGTTGCCGACCTTCTTCACCCGGTACTGCACGGGGATCCGGCCCGCCAGCTCCGCGACGTGCGTCACCAGCCCGACCATGCGCTCGGTGCCGAGCTGCTCGATGCTGGCGGCCACAACCTCCAGCGTATCCGGGTCGAGAGCGCCGAATCCCTCGTCCAGGAAGAGCGCGTCCAGCCTCGCGCTCCCCTGCGCGGCCAGACCCGCCACCTGCTCCGCTAGCGAGAGGGCGAGGGCGAGCGAGGCCAGGAAGGTCTCCCCGCCGGAGAGGGTCTTGGCGGAGCGTGGCTCGTCGGCGTTCCTGTGGTCGATGACCAGGAAGTCGTTCCTCGGACTCAGGTCCAGCGAGTACTGGCCGCTGGAGAGCTCCCGGAGCCGCTGGGTCGCCCCCGCCACGAGCCACTCCAGGACCCGGTTCTGCATCCAGCGCCCGAAACCCGTTGCGCTGAGGTGGCCGCCGAGCTCCCTCGCGACCGCTGCGTCATCGCTGGCCTGCCTCAGCGACCGCTCCGCGCGCTCCCGTTCGGCGGCCCGCTTCCGCAGGTGCGCCGCCTCCCTCCCCGCGGCGCCCAGCGCAGCCGCGCAGATGGTACCCGGGTCATCGCCGGCCTGGACCTCCAGCCCCTCCGCCAGGCAGCGCTCGACCAGCCCCGACCGCACCCGGAGCCCCTCCGCCGCCACCCGACGCCCCTCCTCCTCGGCCTCGTCCCTCCGCGCGCCCTGCTCCACCTGGGTTTGTTCGGCCCACGAACAAAGGCTCGCCCACGATCCGGCGAGATCGTCGCCCTCGGAACCCGGCGGCCCGAGCTCGGCAACCGTGTCGCGCCGGACGCGAAAGTCGCTCCACGCCCCCCGACCGCGTTCTCTAAGGGCGTCCTGCCTCCGCTGCGCCTCGCCGAGCGCCGCGCGAGCGTCGTCGGCGGCCTTCCCGGCCCGCCTGAGCTCCTCTGCGGCGTCCTCGATCGCGATGAGCTGCCCGGCAACCACCTCCGGCGCAGCCGCACCCTCCAGCGACTCCCGCAAGCTCGCCACCGACTTTGTGCGCTCGTCGAACAAAGTCTGCACGCTACCCCGCTCCAACTCGCGCTCCCTGTGCAGCTGGTCGGCCCGCTTCCCCTCTGCGTCGGCATCCTCCACCCGCGCCCTGACCGCCTCGATCCGCCCCTTCAGCACATCCACCTCTTCCAGGGTGGGGGCACCCTCGAGCCTGCCGGAGAACTCCTCTGCGGATCGCTCCTGCTGATCCACCCCGGCCACGGTGCGCATCTGCGCGGCATCCGCCTTCTTCAGCTCCTCCCGCGCCCGGTTCACTTCGGCTTCGGCGCGGCGCCTCGCCTCCTCGGCCCCGTCCAGCTCCGCGGGAAGCTCGATCTCCGGCACCGCCTCCACGCTCTGCAGGCAGACCGGACACTCCTCGCCTTCGCGCAGCTGTCTCGCCAGATCGGCGGCGCTGTGGCGCACCCGGAGGGCATCCAGGGCCTGAGTCGCCTCGGCCAGCGCCTCCTGGGCGCGCTCCGCATCGTGCTTCGCCGCCTCGGCCAGCGCCTCGGCGCTCTGTGCCTCCCGCCTTCCTGCCGCTATCTCCCCTTCCATCTCGGCGAGCCGTCCGCGCCACTCGCGCACCGCCTCCAGCTCCACCGGTTTCGGCAGCTCCTCCAGCTCCCCGGCCGCCTGCGCACGGGCCGCAGCAGCTTCCTCCACGGCGCGTTCCGCCCGAGCGAGCTCCCGCCGGGCCTCCTTGAACTCCGCGGTGATCCGGACGAGCTCCTCCTCGTGCGACGCCAGGCTGCCCCGATCCTGCTGAATCCGCTCCAGCGCCGACGCCTCCGGCAGCTGCTCCCGCGCCTTCCGGGCGGCCACGAGCGCCCTGTCCGCACCTTCCATCGCCTCCTGCGCCCCCTCCAGGGCCCTCTCGGCGGCGGCGATCTCACCGGCGATCTCCTCGACCCCCTCCGGCTGCCGCACCTCCCGCAGCAGCCCGATGGAGCGCTCGGCGGAGTTGCGCGCGGCCGCGGCATCGCGGGCACCGTGGGCCAGCTCCTCGAGACGGGGGATCGCGGCGCGGATCTCCTCCTGCACGCCCTGGAGGACGGCAACTCGCGCCTCGGCTTCCCGCACCGCCTCCGGGGTCGCCATCGCAAGCTCCGGGGCCTCCAACCTCTCCGCGAGCGCCTGGGCCTTCCCCGCGTGCTCGTTCGCCAGCTGGTTCGCGCGCTTGCGCAGCTCCCCGTACAGACCGAGTCCCAGGAGCTGGACGAGCAGCTTCTCCCGCTCGCCCGGCCTGGCCCGCATGAAGGTCGCAAACTCCCCCTGCGGGAGGACCACGCACTTGGTGAAGTGGTCCAGATCGAGCCCGATGACCTCCGACCTGACGAGCTCGCCGAGCTCGTCCGCCGTGCTCGCCAGCACCCTCGGGTCGCCGCCCTCGCGCACCTCCTCCAGCCTGGCCTCCCTGGTCGAGGCCCCGTCCGAGTGCGTGCGCCTCACCACCCGCACCGCCGTGTACCGCCTGCCCCGGGCCTCGAATTCGAGGCGCACCCGGGCCTGCTCCCTCCCCTGACTGATCACCGGCGCCACCAGCCTCCTGTCGTCGTAGCGCGGGACCGACCCGTAGAGGGCGAAGACCATCGCGTCGATCAGCGAGGACTTTCCCGCCCCGGTGGCGCCTGTGAGGACGAAGAGGTCGGTGTCCTCGAAGCTGACGGCCGTGCGCTCGCGGAAGGAGGTGAACCCCTCCACCTCCAGCCTAAGCGGCCGCATTGGAGTCCGGGCCGTAGTGGGCTTCGAGGAGCTCGTCGAAGAGGCGGGCCAGCGCCCCGCCCTGGACGCCGGCCTCCTCCAGATACTGGCGGAAGAGCTTCCCGGGGTCTCCGCGTAGCGTCGCCGGATCGACCTCGGGGCGCAGATCGCCCCTGCCGCCCTCCGGCGACCTGATCGTCACGTCCACCGCGTGCGGGAAGATCTCGCGGACTCGGTCCGCCAGCCCCGGCGACGGCGCCTCGTCGATCACCACGCGCAGAAAGTCGTCGCCGGTCGTGCCCTCCATCGCGGCGATCTCGTGGGCGCGCCCCGAGACCGTGCGGAGCCGCCGCCCCGACTCCAGCGGGATCTGCTGAACCTCGGCCGGCGAACCGGCCGCCGCCTCGATCACCAGGACTCCGTGCTCGTCGTGGGTCTCCCCGAAGTCCAGCGCCAGCGGCGAGCCCGCGTACCAGGCCGGGCAGCTGGCGCCGATCGCCTGCGGCTTATGGATGTGCCCGAGCGCGACGTAGTGGGCCGTCACCGGGAAGATGTCGGCCGGCACGTAGTAGTCGAAGATGTGGGTGGTCCGCTCGCCGCCCCCGGTTTTCGAGCCGACCACGGTGAGGTGCGCCACCAGCAGATTGACGGTGCCGGCCGCGGACTCGAAGGGCTCGCACAGCTTTCTCGCGATCCTGCGGCACCGGTCGTGGTAGCTCTTCTGGTGCTCGTCGGGGTCGTGCTCCATGAGGTCGGCGGCCCCGACGATCCCCCGCTTCGACTGGAAGGGGAAGAGCGCGATGCACGCCTTCTCGCCCGAGGCGGTGGTGTGGTGCACGACGCCGCCCTGCTTCGGGGGCGTCACGAACGACGCCGTGGTCACATTCGCGAGCTCCAGGAGGGGATCGACGGCCTGCAGGCGGCGGGGGTTGTCGTGGTTGCCAGCGATCACAACCACATGGGCACCTGTGCCGGCCAGCCGCCGCAGGGCGTCGTAGACGATCTGCTCCGACTCGGGCGACGGAACCGCACTGTCGAACTGGTCTCCCGCCACAAGCACCAGCTCGACCGACTCGCGCTCCGCAATCCCGACGATCTCGTCCAGCACCGCGCGGTGCTCGTCGGCCCGGGAGCGGCCCCGCAGCGTCTTGCCGACGTGCCAGTCGGCCGTGTGGAGGATCTTCAAGGCGCTGTCAACGTTAGTTTACAAAATGTAAATCGTAGATGACATTTTCTCGCCTGACACTCTATAGGTTCCGTCGGCAATTCCGTTCCACCGTCCGCCCTCGCTACTCGAGACCCTCGAAGGGGTCATCCGGTCCGGTACGATCGTTCGGACCGGCCTCGGCCTCGTCCGGCCGCGTCGCCCACGCCGGGAAGGGGAACTCCAGCACCAGGGGAACCGGCAGCTCGGGCTGCGAGACGATCATCGTGCCGGGCTTGGAGATCGTGGCGCGCTGGCGGTGCGCGGGAGGGAGGAAGGCGTACTCGGCCCGGCCCGCCTCGGCGCTGTCGAGGCGGCCCACCACCCGGAGCGACGAGTTGGCGATTATCCGCCGCTCCACCTCGCTCGCCGTCTGCTGCGCGCCGATCAGGATCACCCCCAGCGACCGTCCCCGCTCGGCGATGTCGAGGAGGATGTCCTTGATCGGGCTCCGGCCCTCGCGCGGGGCGTACTTGTTGAGCTCGTCGAGCACCACGAACTGGAGCGGCGTGCGGCTTCCGCTCTCCTCCTTTCTCTGGAAGGCCCTGCGCAGCACGACGCCCACCACGAAGCGCTGCGCCCTGCTGGAGAGCTTGCCTATGTCCACGACGGTCAGCTGCCTCTGGAACTCGACGCGGTGCTTGGCCGGGTTGGGCACGTCGCCGCGCACGAGGTGGGCGATGTCGCGGCGCGCCGAGTGGAGTCTGCGGATGAAGGCGTTGATCGTGCCGCTGCCGATCGAGCGCCCCGCCCAGTCGGAGCCGTCCTCGGCTTCGAGCCTGTCGCTGACCGCGTCCATCAGCTGGTCGAAGGTGCGGCAGGTAACGTCGGCGACCCTCACCCCGCCGTCGTCCAGAGGCTGCGCCTCGCGCCTGAGCCTCGCGGTCACGTTGTGGACCACGATCGTGTACTGCTGGCGCTCGTCGTCGGCGTCGGCGAAGAGGAAGGGGAGGAGCTCGTCGCGGCAGAACTCCGCCAGCGTCCAGAAGTACGAGGTCACCCCTTCGGCGCGGCTGCCGGTGTGGGGTGCGGCCGATGGATCGCCCGGACGCGACGGCGCCCAGAGCCTGACGCTCCCGAAGGGCTGGGCGGGGAGCCCGAGGCGGGCGTAGCGCTCCATCTGCTCGCCGTCGAGTTTGCGGTTCCCGCGATCCAGGAAGAGGAGGTCGTCGCCCTTGACGTTGAAGATCAGCGCCTTGGTGTTGTGCGCACCGGCGCCCAGCTCGCCCGAGGTGAAGAGGGAGTGGAGGAGGAAGACGGCGTAGCTGGTCTTGGTCGCAACGCCCGACACCCCGCTGATATTGACGTGGGCGCCCCGGGTCCCGTCGAGGAACTCGAGGTTGGCGTGCACGATCTCGCCGTCGCGCGAGAGTCCCACCGGGATCTTCCTCTTCATCCCGTCGAAGTAGAGCGCCTCGTCGCGCGCATCCCCCCTGGCCTTCCTCACGACCTCGCCGGGGACCGGCGTCACGAAGATCTCCGGCTCGAAGCGGGTGGCGAGCACCTTGGCGGCCTCGGTGACCTGGGCCGGGAGCACCCCATCCTCGATCAGGAAGACGTCGCTGTCGAAGCGGGCCCCCTCGTGACGGGCCCGCAGGTCGGCCACCATCCCGTAGATCTTCACCGATCCACCCTGGCCGGGGAGCTCCCGCTCCAGGACGAGCACGTCGTCGAGCTGGAGGAAGGACCCCTCCTGCACCGCCACCCAGAACTCCAGAGGCGTGGCCGGATCGGTTCCGATGACCCGGCCGATGGGCCGGGAGACAGGGCCGATCTCGTCCGTCACCTAGCGCAGCTCGAATGCCGTGGGAGGTTTGTCCACGGGCTGCTACGGCAATGCACCGGAGAGAGCGGCCGCTCCCCCCACGACCGGGAGCGTCAGCCACGTCCCGGAGAGCTCCACCGACAGCTCGGTGCCGGGCGTGGGGTGCACGGTGAAGTTCTGGTCGCTGGAGAGGATCATCAGGCCGATCCTAGCACCGGCCGGAATCACCTGGTCGTCGGGCTGCAACGCGAACTCGAACTCGACGAACTCACCCGGCGCAAGCGGGGAGCCGGTGCGCGGCGTCCCGATGCTCGGGTCTCCGGCGTTCCTGGGGTCGGCCCACCCCTTGGTGATGACATTCTCGCCGATGTGATCCGGCTCCGGCGTCCACGGCAGCGCCACCAGCCACACGGTGAGATTCGCGGCCGTCGCCTCCGCCGCGACGCGAATGCGCACCTGGGGCACTCCCGAGATGTGTAGATCCCGCTCGAGAGGGGGCGTCGCGTAGAGGAGCCGGTGCCTGGAAGTCTCGAGCGCGGCGAGATCGGCGCCGGGGAGGGAGTGGTCGTCCACGAAGGTTTCCACGGCCGCCGACTCGGCAGCGTGCAGCGAGAGGGTGCCCACGGCGTTGCCGGGGGCCGAGGGATGGAGCACGATCTCCTCGGCATCGGGGTGGGGGTAGTCGGGGTACGGCGTCGGGTCGTCCCTCTCGTCGCCCGCACGCACGATCCACGCCCTGGGGTCGTCCTCGACGCCGTTCTCGACGCCCAGCAGGTAGCGCGTGAACCAGCGATTCATCATCGCCAGCGGCGGCGGCCCGCCGTGTCCGTCCTGGTGGTAGTAGATCTGCACCGGGACGCCCCGCTCCTTCAGCGCCTCGGTGATGCGGTAGCTGTGCTCGGGCATCACATTCCAGTCGTTGAAGCCGTGGGCCATGAGCGTCGCCGCGCGCACCCCGTCGATGTGGTTGAGGTAGTCGCGCGCGGCCCAGAAGTCGCTGTAGTCGCCCGAGACCCTGTCGAGCCTGGCCTCCAGCTCGCCGCGCACATTCGAGATGCAGTAGTCGCGGTCCTCCGGGTCGCCGCTGAGGACGAAGTCGAAGAGAACGTCGATGTCCTCGCCCGGGTATCCGCCCGGGGAGCGCACCAGCCCGTTGGAGCGGTAGTAATGGTAGTACGACGTGTTCGGCGCGACCGGCACGATCGCCTCCAGCCCCTCGACTCCGGTCGTCGCGGCGGCCAGCGGGAGAGTGCCGTTGAACGAGGTGCCGGTCATCCCGACCTTGCCGGTGGCCCAGTCGGCGGTGACCTCCTCGGCGCCATCCGACGTTGTGAAGCCGCGAGCCCGCCCGTTCAGCCAGTCCACGACCGCCTTCGGCGCCAGCGACTCGTTCGCGCCACCCATTGTCGGGCACCCATCGGACTGTCCGGTCCCGGGGGACTGGGAGTGCACGACGGCGAAGCCGCGCGGGACCCATGTGCCGATGTGCGACCCGGAGATGACGGGCTGGTCGGCGATGTGGGCGATCGTCGGGGGGAAGGGATCGCGGGGCTGGGGCTCGCCACCGACCTCCTGGCTCAGGTCCCAGAAGTGGTCGAATTCCAGTCCGGAGACCCCGGAGTAGTAGGGGCTCGTCTCGTAGATGACGGGAACCCTGAGCCCTTCCGTCTCGGTCTGCGCGGGCCGGGTGACATCCACATGCAACCGGTCCGGGCGGCCGTCGCCGTCGGTGTCGAACTCGGTCTCCACCCAGAGGTGGTGGCGGATCCACTCGGTCGAATCGGCGAAGGCGGCCACGACCTGCGCCTGGCCCTCCTCGATGATGTGGGTGGTCTGGGCGAGGGCGGGGGCGGCGGCAGGGAGCGCCGCGGCGAGAGCCGCGACGAGGGGCGAGGGGGGGCGGAAGGATCTCATTGGCGGTCGCGGTGGGAGGGTGGTGGAAGAGCTACCGGAGCAAGCTAGCAGTCCGTGGATAATCTCGCGCGAGCACCGCGGGTTGGTAGCAGCGCTACCGGCCCCGAGGAGCAACGCAGAGCGAAGCCACGGGTATGGGAATTGTAAACCGTGATTTACACAATGTAAATCATACATTACACTGTGAGGAGACGAGCGAAGCGGTTCAGCGGGGATGAAGCGCCGGGCGAATGCCGTCAGGGTCCCGTTCGCGGGCCACCTCACTGGCAAGGCGCTTCGTGCATGGACCGGCACGGCAATTGCGTAGCCCGGCACGGTAGTGGGAAGGGACTCGAGTCCGCTTCCTATCGAGCTTCGGCCACCTACACCTTCAACCGGCCCCCGCAACGCGCAAGCGTCCCCCACATGCGAGGAGTGACACAACAGGATGACCAGCACCGCTCTTTTCATCGCCGCCATGCAACAAGCCACGGTGTCGGGCGTCGTGCGCGACAGCGTCGACCTCGAGCCGGTCGCGTTCGCGGAGGTGACTGTTACGCCGGTCGCGGGCGAAGCGGCGGCCGCATCGGGAGCCTCGGACCGGTATGGTGCGTTCGTGGTATCGGGCGCGCTGGCACACCGGGCGATCCGCGTCGAGGTGGCGGCCCACGGGTATTCGCTCTGGAGCCGCACCTACGAATCGCTCCCCGACGAGCCGTTGCGCGTGCTGGTGAGTCCCGCCCCGTTCGGGCTCGAAGGCCTCGAGGTGAAGGCGAAGGTGAGCGGGCGCGCCGGAGACCCGATCTCGCTCTCACGGGATGCCTTCGTGATCGACTCCGTGCTCATGCGGACCCTGCCCACGATCCTGGAGACGGACGTGTTGCGGGCAGCCGCCGTCTCGCCCTCCGCCTCCGCACCGTCGGACTACACTGCCGTCCCCTTCATTCGCGGAGGCGCCAGCGACGGCACGCCGGTCCTGCTCGACGGCGTCCGGTTGTTCAACGCCTTTCATCTCGGGGGTTTCCTCTCGGCGATCAACGCGGAAGTGGTCGAGCGGGCCACGATCCTGGCGGGGTCGGGCGGCGACGGCATGGCCATTGGATCGCTCTCGGGGGCCATAGACATCGCCACCCGGGACGGTTCCCGCGACGGGATGCGCGTGGCGGGATCGGTGGGGCTCGCGTCATCGAGGCTTTCCGTTGAAGGGCCGATCGGCGGAAGCGTGTCCTACCTGGTGGACGGCCGGCGCACATACATAGACGGATTCACGGCCGGGCTCGAGCAGGCGGGCGTCATCGACGGGCACCTCCCCTATTTCTTCCAGGATCTGCACGCCAAGGTGACGGCCGATCTGGGCGGAATTCGGCGGTTGTCGGTGAGCGGCTACCTCAACTCCGAATCGCTGCAGCTCTTCGACGAGGAGGAGACGAAGACGATGGGGCTGGCGTGGGGCAATGCCGCGCTCTCGGCCCACTACCGTGACCGGCTGGGTGCCAATGGGATCCTCGACGCCAACGTGGGGCACAGCCGCTTCGACAGCGACCTGATCGCGCTGGGGGGAGGCAGCCCGGCACATGAGGACGACGAAGGTGAATTCCACCCCTACATGCCGCCGACCGACACGCTGCTCTTCGGCGACGGTGCCATGAGCGAGACCCGCGCCGACCTGCGAGTCACCTGGCACGCGGGCCGCGCCACGGTCGCGGCCGGGGCGCAGGGGACGCACTTCCTCGGGGATCACGACTACGACGTGACCGAGGCGTTCGACTCCGACGAAGGCTTCTTCTTCTCGCCAATCAAGCTGAAGGAGGACAGTTGGCGGCTGGCGGCGTATTCGAGCGTGGAAATCCCGTTGCAGCGCGGGTTCTCGACGCGGGCAGGACTTCGGGTCGATCGCTTCGAGGATCTGGCCACGACGCTGGCGCCGTTCGCGGAGCTGAGCTACGCGGCCTCGTGGTGGGAAGCGCGGATCTCCGCGTCACAGTCCCACCAGCGCCTGGCCTCGGTCCGCAACGAGGAGGCGATTGGAGCGAGCTTCATCGCCTACGACCTGCTGGTGCCCGTGAGCGAGGCGCCGATTCCACGCAACACAGAGGTGTCGGTCGGGTGGCAGGGTTCGCGTGGCGGGCTGCGAGTGCGGCTGGACGTCTATGCCCGCGCCCTGGACCGGCTCAGGCTGCCGGCGCTCGGATCCAAGCCGGCCACCGGGACCGCGCTGGGCGATCCGTCGATCTGGGAGGTGGCCAGCGGCTCGGCAACGGGAATCGAGACGTCGTGGAGCTGGATATCGGACGCTGGGCTCTCCGTGCTGGGGAGCTACCGCTGGGGCAAAGTGAAGCGCACGGTGGGTCCGCGGACGTACACGCCCCGGTTCCACCGGGACCACGAGTTCGAGTTGGGGACCTCGTACACATACGGTGCGTCGTCACTGTCCGCCCGCGTCTCCATGCGCTCCGGACAGCCCGAGACTCCCGTGCTGGCGATCGCTCCGATCGACCCATACCTGGGGGGATATACCGACAACGTCGTGCTCGGCGGCGAATACAACTCCCGGAGGCTCCCCCACTACGCCCGGATCGACATCGGCTGGCGGCACGAGAGCCGGGTGTCGTGGTTCGGGGGTGGGTCGGTGGTGCCGTACGTGTCGGTGGCCAACCTCTTCAGTCTTCCCAACGTGGTGGGGTGGTACGTGGAACAGGACTACTACAGCAACAAGGTGGAAAAAGTGTATGTACCGCAGCTTCCGATGATTCCCTTCTTCGGCGTGGAGTTCCGGTTTTGAGCGCGCGCGCGGACCGGGTTCCGTGGACCAACCCGCCCGGATGCATCCCCCCGCGAATGCGGCGGAAGTCCCTTCCGCGGGCTCCCGGGAAGACGGCGTCCACGCTCGCCGTGGCGGTAACCTTGTCGGCGTGCGACTTCACCCGTCCCCCCGACCCGTTCGAAGCCCACCCGGACGTCGTCACGATCGCGCTTCTGCTGGTCGCCGGGGAGAGCGACGCGCGCCTGTTGGCGGTGCACCCCCATCGCCCGCGCGACGGAGATGCCCCGAAGATCACGGCGACGCTGAAGGGACCAGGCTGGACGGCGGCGTTCTCGGAGGAGCTGGAACTGGAGAGTTGCACGAATTCCGCCAGCTGGCCGGGTCCGGTGCGGTGCCTGGGTGCGACACTGCCGGAGCCGATCGGGGCAATCGGGGATTACACACTCGAGGGAACCGCACCGTTGGGTTCGTTCAGGGGCGCGATGAACATGCCCGCCCCACCGGACCTCCTTGAGCCGGAGGATGATCTCGAGCTGCCAGCCCCGGCCCGAGGCACGGGGGTCGAAATACCGGTGAAATACCGGACGGGCTCCGATGTCGGCACGTTGATGGCGGATGTGACGGATGCCTTCGAGACGCTGGACGACGGCACGGAAGTCGAGATCAACCGGCACCACCTGGGACCCTTCCCCCGGACGCTCGAGGGAGCGCAAGCGGACACCGTGTACGTCTTCTACAACGCCAACCCGGTGCGATTCCGTCTGAGCCTGCTTGGGATCGGTCGGCACTACACCAACTTCCTGGCGCATATCGGCACCTTTCCGACCCCCAAGCCGTGGCCGAGCTTCGGGATCGAGGGCGAAGGGGTGTACGGCTATTTCGACGGCCTGACGCAGTCGCCGGCGGTGCGGGTCCGGATCAGGTAGCGCGGCAACGGGTAGGCGGGCGGCACCGGGCACCTTCCCGGCCTGGAGGACCGCAGCGCGAGAGGCGCCGACGCCGAGTTGAGCTGGCTGGCGCGTCAGGCCACCACCTTGGCCAGCGCATAGCCGATGAAGCGGGGGCTCGAGTCCGCTGGGGATCGGCATGATGTAAAGTGGAGTTGACATGTTGTGAACTGCGATTGTCACCGCAGGAAGGCTTCCCCAGCAGGCGCGTCGAGCGAGTACCGGCGGCCACTCGCGGGGCCGCAGCACCCATCCGCGGCGACCGGTGGGCGGGCTGGCCGTCGCGGGACAAACCGGCGCGGACTACCCGCTCAACTACGCGAAGGCGCGCAGGTCATCCAACCACCGCCGGAGCATCCTGCACGGGTGGCGGTTCAGCAGCCCGTGGACAAACCTCCCACGGCATTCGAGCAGCGGAGCATCCCCGCTGGGCCGCTGCGCTCTGCGTTGCTCCTCGAACCAATAGCGCTGTGGCTATTGGCCCTTCGTCGCGCCTTGCCAGCGGGGCGCTTCGCCGGTCTCGGTGCTCGTCCGGGCCAGTCCACGGACCGCCAGCGCTTCGCCGCTCGCGGTGCTCGCGCGAGATTATCCACGGACTGCTAGGAAGGCGCGGGTGTGAGGCCTCAACCCTTCGGTCTGATGTCGATGTAGTCGAACAATGCCTTGTCCTCATCGTCAAGGACAAAGTACATTCCGAGTCCTATCCCTGTCGTGCCCTTAGGTACGTCCTGAGACGAGTTTGATACCTCCTCGCCGTCTAGCGTCAGGATCATGACGCCGTCTGCGAACTCCCACTCGACCTCCACCAGTTCGCCGAACTCGGCATCCAAACCTCCATCATCCAGTCCGTCCCACTCATCCTCGTCCGCATCGTACACCCAGATGTACCATTCGCCGAGTTCGATGTCCAAGTCTACCGACAGCTTCGAGTGCCGGGCATCGCCTGTATGTACCTCTATCGTCGCGACTGCTTCGGAGCCGTCATCGTGATCTTCCACCGTAGCGGACGTCTTGAGCACCCAATCCGACTCGATTCTCCTCAACTTCCTATAGGCTTGCGGAACTTCATCGTTCCCCCCACCATCGTCGGCACTATCGAGTGCCAACATCGAGTCCTGGAGCGAGATCCGAGCGTATTGCGCTTCCCACCCATTCAGGCTGCCCGCGGTATCGAAGTCCTCCCGAAACTCGCGCGACGGGCATACCGGACCCGGTTCATGACTCGGGATCGTCGCCAGCCAGCTCTGGAACTGGTCGTCCTCGGGTGAGCAGAGTCCGTCCTGGTCGTTCCATGAGAAGCGAGTCATGGAATTCCCGACGAACTCCCGGGGGAGGTCACCCCACAACTCGTTCCCGTGCATTTCCAGAACCACCGGAGTCGATAGGGGTATTCCTGCCGGCACCTCCCCGCTCAGCTGGTTCGAGTGAATGTACAGTGCGGTCAGGTCCAGGTTTCCGAAGGACTCCGGGATTTCCCCCTCCAGATCGTTGTCGGCGAGACCGATGGTTGCGAGTCCGGTCGGTTCACCGATCTCCTCCGGGATCTCTCCGCCGAGGTCGTTATTGCCTAGGAACAGACTATCCAACGTGCTCACGAATGTCTCGGGAGGAATCCCGCCCTCGAGGCTGTTGTCGCTCAGATCCAGAATCCTGATCTCGTCCAGCAAGCCTACCGCTGCCGGAATCGTCCCGACAAGGTTGTTTCCTCCCAGCACCAAGGAGTGGACATTCCCGTCAACATCGGTCTCGACTCCGTACCATTCTCCCAGCTCCGCGGCCGTGCCCCAGTTCTCGCTGTTGACCCAGCCCTCACCGGCTGTCGAATCGTAGAGGACCATCAGGCCCGCCCGCTGCTGGTCCACCAGGATCGTCGCGGTGCCCGTAGCTGCGCCGACCCTTGCCTCGACGGTTGTCTCCCCGTCCGCGACCGACGTTACCAGCCCACCGTCGGTGACGGTCGCCACTGCGGGGTCCGCTGTGGTCCAGGTGACGGAAGGCCGATCGATCACGCTTCCTCTCGCGTCGAGGGCCTGGACAGTCATTTGGGCTTCCTCTCCGGGTGGCCCCAGAAGCACTCTGTCAGGGGTCACGAACACCGTGTGGGCCCGCTGCGCTACCGTCACCGTCGCCGTGCCCGTCAGCTGCCCGACCGTGGCCGTGACCGACGCAGTGCCGTTGGCGACAGCCGTCACAGTGCCGCCGGACACGGTGGCAATTCCGCTCCTGTCGCTCGCCCAGGTGACTGCCTCCCCTACCATCGGGTCACCGTACTGGTCCTCAATCTCCGCGGTCAGGAGCACCGTTTCGCCCAGGGAAACCAGAAGCGCCTCCTCCGGAGTGACGTCGAGGGTCGTGGCTACCGGAGGGTCCGTGCCGCATCCGACAACGGCCATCAGCGCCAGTGAAGACAGGACGGATCTCATCTTCTCTTCCTTTCGTTTCAGCCTTGGGCGGGCCGGTCGACGGGCCACGTCTCGCCGCCTACAACGTGGTCCGCCAGCTCGATGAAGGCAACATCCGCCGTAGGCTACATCAGCGCAAACCGCAGCAGGAAGGCGAGGGCCACCGCCACCGACGCCGAGTTGAGCTCGGCGGCGCGTCCGGCGAGCACCTTGGCCAGCGCATAGCTGATGAAGCCCAGTCCTATCCCCGTGGCGATCGAGAATGTGAGCGGCATCGCGAGCGCGGTGACCATGGCGGGGATGCACTCGGTGAGGTCGTCCCATTCGATCCTGCCGAGCGCGCGCGTGAGCGCATAGCCGACGAACATGATCGCGGGCGCGGTCGCAAAGGCCGGGACGGCGGTGGCAACCGGCGCGATGAAGGTGGAGAGGAGGAAGAGCACCGCGACCACCACGGCGGTCAGCCCGGTGCGCCCGCCCGCCCGCACCCCGGCCGCGCTCTCGACGTACGAGGTGGTGGTGGAGGTGCCTAGGAGCGCACCCGCCATGGTGGCCGTGCTGTCCGCGACCAGGGCGCGCCTCAGCCGGGGCACGCGACCTTCCTCGTCGGTGAGGCCGGCCTCCGACAGGACCGCGACCAGCGTGGCGCTGGTGTCGAATAGGTCCACCATCAGAAACGCGAAGACGACCGTGAGGATGCCCAGCTCGACCGCGGCCAGGAGATCCAACCGAAGCGCGGTGGGGGCGAGCGATGGCGGCGGCGCGACCACCGATTCCGGGGCGGGTGCCAGCCCGAGAGCCCACCCCACCCCGGCCAGGACCAGGATGCAGATCAGCACGGTCCCGGGAACCTTGCGGTCCTCGAGCGCGATGATCGCAGCCAACCCCAGGAGCGCGAGCGCGACCGGCCACTCCGTCACGCTTCCCAGAGTCACCAGCGTGGCTTCGCTCTCCGTCACCACGCCCGCGTTGCGCAGCCCGATCATCACCAGGAAGAACCCGATCCCGGCCACGATCCCGAGCTTCTGCGAGCGGGGCATGCTGTTGAGCACCCATTCGCGCACCGGCAGCACGGACAGCACGAGCATCAGGAGTCCCGAGCAGAAGACCGCGCCCAGCGCCACCTGCCACGACAGCCCCATCGAGCCTACCGCAACCGCGACGAAGTAGGCGTTCAGGCCCATCCCCGGCGCCAGCGCGATCGGGTAGTTGGCGTAGAGGCCCATCAGTGCGCACCCCAGCGCGGAAGCCAGACAGGTGGCGACGAGGACCGCGCCCGCGTTCATCCCGGCTCCGGACAGGATCGCCGGGTTCACGAATACGATGTAGGAGAGCGTGAGGAAGGTGGTGCAGCCGGCCAGCACCTCGGTCCGGACGGTGACACCGTGTTCTCGAAGGCGGAAGATCATCATGGGATGTCACCGTACCCCGAAGAGGTGGGCGGGGCAACGGGGCAGGTCGCGGACGTCTCAGGGGGCGTCCAGCGCCAGGGGCCGCTGTGGACGGCGACGGACCCGAAACCCGCTCCGGTGGGGGGCTCGAGTCCGTTGGGGATCGGCGCACTGTCAGGTGGAGTTGACATGATGTGAACTGAGATTGTCACCGCAGGATACAGTATGTGATTAAACCCGGCTAGAGGGCGGTGGGCGTTCGGGCAAGCGCGCCCCGGCTTGGCCAGCACGCCGACAAGCGGACTATTGACGCTCGTGACCCGCCGAAACTACATTCCCTGATGCGCCACACGGTAGCTGTTGTCGCCTTGGTGGGCCTCTCGTGGTCCCAGCTGGCCGCTGTTCGTTGCGACATGCGGGTTGGTGTGTCCGGCAAGGCCGATCAAGCCGCCATGTCGCCGCCGCACCCGGGTGCTCATGACACGCCGCCCCCAACCGGTGGCCCGCCGCCAGCGCCGCACGGCCAGCACCACGGTGACGGCGAGAGCTGCCTGATGATCCTGGCCTGCGGCATCTCGGCGGTCAGGACGACCCGCACAGTGCCCGTGGTGTGCATTCCCCCCATCTTCGCAGGCGCGGCCTTCCTTGCCCAACCGATTCCCGTCGCAGCCGACCCAACGGTAGAGCCACCGCCTCCACGCCAAGCCGCCTGATCCTCCGGAGCGTCCGGCCGGGCGCTCCGCCGACTGGACCCTTCAGGCTGCGAGGCAACCATGTCCATCATCCGAGTCATGGCGGTCGTGTACGCGATTGCCATCCCCCACTACAACGCCGCGGCGGGTGCCGCCGCCCAGCTGCCGTCCTACGCGACCAACGGCGACCCCACGCTCGCCGCCTTCATCGGCGAAGCGCTGGAGGGCAATCCGGGCGTCCGGGGCGCCCTACTGGAGTATCGGGCCGCACAGTCGCGTATTCCCCAGGTCTCCGCTTTGCCCGATCCGGCTGTCTCGTTCACCCAGCACGTACTGGGCCCCCAGACGCGAGTCGGTCCGCAGCTCTTCGGCGTGTCGCTCAGCCAGTCGCTCCCGTGGTTCGGGACGTTGGCGGACCGCGGCGAAGTGGCGGCGGTCGAGTCCGCGATCCACAACGAGTCCTACCGGATGGAGAGGGCCGAGGTCGTGCGACAGGTCAAGCTGGCCTACTACGACCTCGCCTACCTCGATCAGGCGCTGCGGATCACCGGCGAGGAGGAGGAGCTCCTGCTTCACTACGAAGCGCTTGCCCAGGCCCGCTACTCGCAGGGCTTCGGGCAGCAGCAGGAGGTGATCCGGCTGCAGGCCGAAGTGACCCAGGTGCTGAACCGGCACCACGAGCTGCTGCGGCAGCGGACGGAGCTGGAGGCGGCGCTGAACGTGCTCGCCGACCGTCCGGTGGCCACCCCGGTCCGGCCGGTGCAGATCGTCGACCTCCCGGCGGCACGAGTCGATGACGAGGAGCTGCAGACCGCCGGGCTCGGGGCGAGAGCTGAAATCAATGCGGCCCAACTGAGAATCGACGGGAACGAGTACGAGGTCCGCCTGGCGCGCCGTCGTTCGCGACCCCACTTCACCGTCGGCGTTGCGTGGGGGAACGTCCTCGGGCGCCGGGACGACCCGGGACCCGCAAATCCGCCCCCGGACAACGGGCGGGACCACTTCAGCCTGACCCTCGGGGCCAGCATCCCCGTCTTCGGGTCCGCTTACGACGCTGGCATTCGGGAGGCCGGCGCGCGTCTGGCCGCGGCAGAAGAGGCGTACCGCGACGCGGTGAACGGGGTCGCGCTCGCGGTTCGATCGATCGCGTTTAGTCTGACCACGATCCGAGGGCAGCTGGCTCTCTTCGAGCGCGCCCTGCTGCCCCAGGCCGAACAGGCGCTCCGCGCGACAGAGGAGGCCTACTCAGGCGGAGTCACCGGGGTGCTGGAGCTCCTCGACAGCGAAGAGGTGCTCCTTGACGTCCGTCTCGGGCTCGCGCGTCTGCAGGCCGACTACATGAAGGCGCTGGCGGAGATGGAACGGGCCATCGGTTCGGCCTTTCCGAAGGAGGAGGGATCATGAACGGCTTGAAGCGATTGCGCGCGGCCGTGTTCGTAGCGCTGGGCGTGGCGATCGGCGCGGGAGTAATGGCAATGTGGCCCCGGCTTCAAACGGCCCCTGAATCCGTCGAAGGGGAGCGCCGAGTCCTCTACTGGCGCGCTCCGATGGACCCGACCTACACGTCGGACCGCCCCGGCAAGTCCCCGATGGGGATGGAGCTGGTGCCGGTGTACGCGGACGAGATGGCCGCTGACGAGGAGGAGGCCCGGATCCCGGTGGAAGGAGCCGTGCGAGTGAGCCAGGGCTTCCTGCAGAACTTCGCGGTTCGCACTGCGCTGGCACGCCGGGGCACGCTCCCGGTTTCCATCCGCACCGTGGGGATCCTGGCACACAACGAGGAACGGATGGTCTCGGTCCAGACCAAGTACGAGGGCTGGATCGAGCAGGCGAGCGTCAACAACGTCGGCGAGACGGTCGAAAGGGGCGACGTCCTCTTCGAGATCTACAGCCCGCAGCTGGTCACCACGCAGCGCGAATTCCTCGGCGCGATGGAATACGTGGGGCGCCTGCGCGACGGCGGCGCCTATCCGGAGGCGGTGGAGCGGGCCCAGTCCCTTCTCGAGGCGGCCCGCGAGCGGCTCCTCTACTGGGATATGACCGGGGAGCAGATCGACGAGCTCGCCGAGTCGGGGACGGTGACGAGGACGGTGCGGATCTTCGCCCCCGCCTCGGGCTTCATCGTCGACAAGATGGGAGACTCGATGGAGGGGATGAGGCTCAGCCCCGGGATGACGATCCTCAAGATCGCGGACCACACCACCCTATGGGCCGAGACCGAGTTCTACGAGGACGATCTGCGCCACGTCGGCGTGGGACAGACGGTGAGGATCGGGGCCGATGCCTTCCCGGGACGGGAGTGGAACGGCCGCATCCTCTTCTTCCGGCCGGCGGTGAACCCGCAGACCAGGACGCTCACGGCATTCGTCGAGGTCGCCAACACGGATCTGCGGCTCCGTCCGATGATGTACGTCAATGTGACCGCTCGGGCGAGCGGAGCCGCCGAGGCGGTAATCGTGCCCAGCGAGGCGGTTCTGCACAGCGGCACCCGCGCGGTCGTGATCGTGGCCAGGGGCGGCGGCCTGTTCGAGCCGCGCGAGGTGCTCCTGGGAACCGAGAGCGAGGGGATGCAGGAGGTGGCGTCGGGGCTCGCCGAGGGGGAAACCGTCGTGGTCTCCTCCCAGTTCCTGATCGACTCCGACGCCAACCTGAAGGCGGCCATCTCCCAGCTCCTGGACCCCGGCGACCTCGGTGCGCCGATGCACGAGCACGACGGGGGGATGCGCGCAGACTCCGGGACGGCAGGCGATTCAGCCGGAACCCGGGCTCCCGGCCCGCGCCGGAACTGAAGGAGGCGGGGCAATGTTGGCACGCATCATCGACTGGTCGATCCAGAACCGGCTCCTGATGGTCCTCGGAACCCTCTTCGTCGTGGCCGCAGGCACGCTCTCGCTGACCCGAACACCGATCGACGCCATCCCGGATCTCTCCGATGTCCAGGTCATCATACAGACCGAGTATCCCGGACAGGCGCCGCGGATCGTCGAGGACCAGGTCACCTATCCGATTGCAACGCAGATGCTCTCTGCACCCTTCGCGCAGGTCGTGCGCGGGTACTCGTTCTTCGGCGTCTCGTTCGTCTATGTAATCTTCGAGGACGGAACGGACCTCTACTGGGCCCGAACCCGGGTCCTCGAATACCTCAGCTCGATCGCCGGGGAGCTGCCGACCGGCGTCACCCCCGAGCTTGGTCCCGACGCGACCGGTGTGGGCTGGGCATTCATGTACGCGCTCACCTCCGACCGGCACGATCTGGGCGAACTCCGTTCGATCCAGGACTGGTTCCTCAGGTACGAGCTGACGGCGATCCCCGGGGTCTCGGAGGTCGCCAGCGTGGGCGGATTCGTGCGGCAGTACCAGGTGACGGTCGATCCGAACCGGCTGCGGGCGTACAAGCTGCCGATCTCGGCGATCCGGGAGGCCATCCAGGAGAGCAACAGCGATGTGGGAGGCGGGCTGATCGAGGTCGGCGAGAAGGAGTTCATGATCCGGGGGCTCGGCTACCTGCGGTCCGTGGACGACCTCCGGCGCATCGGTCTCGGGGTGGGCCCGGACGGCACGCCGATTCTCCTCGAGGACGTGGCGCGGGTCGGCGTTGGGCCGGAGGGGCGCCGGGGCCTGGCCGAATGGAACGGCGAGGGAGAGACGGTGGGCGGGATCATCGTGGTGAGGTCCGGCGCGGACACCCGGCGCGTAGTCCGAGAGGTTCGTGACAGGCTTGAGGAGATTCGCGACGGGTTGCCGGAGGGGGTCGAGCTCGAGGTCGCCTACGACCGCACCTCGCTGATCGACCGCGCGGTGGGGAGCATCCGCGCGAGCCTGGTGCAGCAGCTCGCGATCGTGGGAATAGTGTGCCTGATCTTTCTCTTTCACCTGCGTAGCGGAGTGGTGGCCGTGATCGCGCTGCCAGTCGGGATTCTGCTCGCGATGATCGTGGTGCGGCTGCAGGGGCTGACGCTCAACATCATGTCGCTGGGGGGCATCGCGGTCGCGATCGGCACGATGGTCGACGCAGGAATCGTGATGGTCGAGAACGCGCACGGGCATCTCGCGCGCAACGAGGGTCGGAGACCCCACTGGGAGATCATCGCGAACGCAGCGCGGGAAGTCGGACCGTCGCTCTTCTTCGCTCTCCTGGTGATCACGGTCTCCTTCATGCCGGTCTTCTCCCTCGAGGCGCAGGAGGGCCGGCTCTTCAGGCCGCTGGCGTTCACGAAGACATACGCGATGGCCGCGGCCGCGCTCCTCTCGGTCACGCTGGTTCCCGTGCTGGTGGGGTACTGGGTGCGGGGCAGGATCCGACCCTCGGGGCGGACGCCGGTCGGGCGGCTGCTCTCCGGAGTATACTGGCCCGTGCTGGGCCTCGCGCTGCGTTTCCGCGGGTGGCTGCTCGTCGCCGCGGTGGCGGTCCTGGCCGCGACGCTGATCCCGCTCTCGCGTCTGGGATCGGAGTTCATGCCGCCGCTCTGGGAGGGCGACCTGCTCTACATGCCCACCACGCTGCCGGGCGTGTCGATAACGGAGGCGCGTGAGATCCTGCAGCAGACGGACCGGATCATCTACACCTTCCCCGAGGTGCGGCATGTCTTCGGAAAGGTGGGGCGGGCGGACTCGGCCACCGATCCCGCGCCGCTTTCGATGATCGAGACGACGATCGCGCTGAAGCCGCGCAGTGAATGGCGGCCAGGGATGACCCCGGACAAGCTCATAGAGGAGATGGACGCGGCGCTCGGCATTCCGGGTCTCACCAACGCGTGGACGATGCCGATCCGGAGCCGCATCGACATGCTCTCGACCGGAATCCGCACGCCGGTCGGGATCAAGATCGCGGGACCGGAGCTGGCCGAACTGGAACGGCTGGGGCGCGAGGTCGAGGCGGTCGTGAGGAGCGTTCCCGGTACGGCGAGCGTCTACGCGGACCGGGTCATGGGCGGCAACTACCTCGACTTCACGATCGACCGGGACGCCATTGCGAGGCACGGCCTCACCGTGCGCGACGTGCAGGAAGTCATCCAGACGGCGATCGGCGGGATGAACGTGACGACCACGGTGGAAGGGCTGGAACGCTACCCGGTCAACCTGCGCTACAGCCGCGAGCTGCGCGACGACCTTCCAGCGCTGAGGTCGGTGCTGGTGGCGACGCCGGAGGGTCACCAGGTGCCGCTGGGGCGGCTGGCGAGGATGGAGTACGTGCTCGGCCCGCCCAGCATCAAGAGCGAGGGCGCGAAGCCCAACGCCTGGGTGTACGTGGACATCCGCGACGTCGACGTCGGCAGCTACGTGGAGGCCGCCCGGGGAGCGGTGGCGGAGGGGATCGCCCTGCCGCCCGGCTACACGCTCTCGTGGAGCGGCCAATACGAGTACCTGGAGCGCGCACGGCAGCGGCTGGCGCTCGTCGTCCCCCTCACCCTGCTGCTGATCTTCGTCCTCATCTACCTGACCACGCGGTCGGCGACCGAGACGCTGATGGTGTTCCTGGGCATTCCCTTTGCGGTGGCTGGCTCGTTCTGGCTGCTGCACATCCTGGGCTACGACCTGAGCATCGCGGTGTGGGTTGGGATAATCGCGCTGGCCGGCCTCTACGCCGAGACCGCGATCGTCTTCCTCCTCTACCTCAACGTCTCCGTGCGCGACTACCGCGACCGCGGCCTGCTCACCGATCGCGCCGCGCTCGCCCACGCGATACGGCGCGGGTCGGTCAGACGCGTCCGCCCCGTCATGATGACGATCGCGACCGACGTGCTCGGGCTCCTGCCGATCATGTGGAGCGCGGGGGCGGGCGCCGATGTAATGAAGCGGATAGCGGCGCCGCTCGTCGGAGGCGTGGTGACTTCGGGCGCCGTGGTGCTTCTGCTCTTCCCGGTGGCCTTCTACATCTGGAAGGGGCGAGGACTGCCGCGGGTGGCGATGGCGGAGTCGCCTGTCGGGGATCGGCCATAAAGTCAAGTGGAGTTGACATAATGTAAACTGCGATTGTCAAACGGGAGCTCCGCAGTCCTGTGGGCGGTCCCGACGAACCACGAGACGGTCGGTGCGTTCAGCCTCGACGAGCTCCGCCCGGTGGTGTATGAGCTGGGCGGGGGTCAGAGGGGTTGGCGCCCGTCCTCACCCCCACAGCGCCCCGACCGGCACCGCGAACAGCCCCTCCCCGAATGCCGTCGTGTGATCCCCGTCATACAGCAGCACCCCCATGCGGAACCGCCTCCCCGCCACGCGCCGAAACCTCTTCAGCCCCGTGAAGTCCGTTGCCCGCAGCGAGGCCGCCGCCTTGACCTCGACCCCATAGCATCCACCCGACGCGCTCTCCATCACGATGTCCACCTCGACCTTGTCCTTGTCGCGGTAGTGGTGGAAGGCCAGGGGCTCGTCCACCCAGAGCGACTGCTTCCTGAGCTCGCTGTAGACAAACGTTTCCAGCAGCGAGCCCAGGTCGGCCGGGTTTCCGAGCAGCCTTCGTCGATTGATCCCGCGCACCGCGCACATCAGACCGGTGTCGACGGCGTGCAGCTTCGGCGTCTTGACCAGGCGGGTGGCCTCGGAGGCGTGCCAGGCCGGGATGCGCTCCACCAGGAAGAGCTGCTCGAGGAGAGCCAGGTACTTGCCCGCGGTGAGACGGTTCAGGCCGAGCCTTCCCCCGAGGTCGGCGAGGTTGACCAGCTGTCCCGAAAGCACGGCCGTCAGCCGGAGCAGTCCGGCAGTGGCTTCCACATGAGCGATCCCGGGCAGATCGGTCACATCCCGCTGGATGAGGGTGTTCACATACTGCCGATACCAGGCCGCCGCCCGTCGTTCGCTCGGCCGCGCCACCGGTTCCGGGAAGCAGCCCGTCACGATCCTCCGCACCAGGTGATCCCTGACCCGCACCTCCTCGGCCGACGGCGCCTCCCCCCGGAGCAGGGCGCTCAGGAACCCCGGCTCCCGACCGGCGATCTCGCACTCCGACAGCGGCGCGAGCCGAACGGCCTCCATCCTTCCGACCAGCGCATCGGAGACCCTGGGGCGCAGCAGCGCATTCGCCGATCCCGTCAGCAGGAAGCGCCCGGGCGTCCTGTCCTCGTCCACCGCCTGCTTGATGGCGAACAGGGTCTCGGGCACCCGCTGTACTTCGTCGAGGGCAATCCTCTTCGCCGGAAGATTGCGGATGAAGCCGACGGGATCCGCGCGAGCCACCTCCGCCTGCGCGATGTCGTCGAAGGTGATGTACTCCCAGCTGTCGTCGATCAGCTCCTGGACCAGGGTGGTCTTCCCCACCTGGCGCGCGCCCATGACGAACACCACGGGCGTGTCGGCGAGCGCTTCTCGAACGAGGCGGGCGCTGAACCTGGGAAACACGACGGCGAGCTCCTGCGCTGAAAGGAGGGCTCCGGGGTGGGGCGGGCACGGATCCGGCCGATTGTCAATCGTAAGAGCGTCCAATCGTTATTGGAAGAGCGTCCGGTCGTCGATTGCCGGAGCGTCCGGTCGTCATCGACGAGACATCGCCCGCCCGAATCCCTGCGCGCCAACCACGTCACGCACCCAACCCGCTCGTCCCGCAAACCGTGAACTTGTCGCGCCAGTAGAACACGTCGTGGTCGGGATGGCGGAACCTGAGGATGAAAACGGCGCCGTTCCGAACCTCGGCACCGTAGTGAGCTTCCAGCCATGCCCAACACGCGAAAGTCTGCACGGCGATCTCCAACGAGGCGAGTCGCTCTCTGAGTCGCTCTCTGTTGTCCTCCAGCTCACCCTCGAGCAGCTCGAGGTCGAGCAGTACGACCCAGCCCGGCATGTCATCCGCTTCGGGCCTGGCGGTGCACTTCAATTCAGCATCGTAGGACGCCGGCCCGCCCGTGTGCGACGCGACGGCGGCAACGAGTAACATTGTGGTGAAGAGACCGGGCATCTTCGTCCTCCTGGAGTTGGTGGCGACCGGGAAGGTTTCCGGGCGTTCGTCCTACGCGTAGGCCCCTCCCGATCCTACTCCCCCTTCGTCGCGCCTGCCAGTGGAGCGGCCCGCGAACAGGACCCCGACGGCAAATGCCCGGGCCTGTCCACGGACCACCAGCACCTCGCCGCTCCCGGTGCTCGCGGGGCTTTGTCCACGGACTCTAGATTCATCCCATGTCCCTCTTCTCCTCCGACCGGGAACGCCGGCTCTGGATCTGGACGGCGGTCGTCGTCGCGGCCATCTACTCCACCCTCGGCCTCGCTCGCTCGCTCGTCGAGCACCTGGGCAACGACTTCGTCTCCGTGTGGCTCTTCCTGCTCGGCTGCCTCCTGGTTCTGCTGACCGTCGTCACGCAGGGACTGAAGGTGCGGCCCGGCGGCGCCGAGATCGCGGTCGCCCTGGGCGTCGCGGCCGCCTACCTGCTGATCCTCGTGCGCATGTCCGTCCCGACGGAGCGCTCCCACCTGGTCGAGTACGGCGTGGTCGCCGTCTTCATCCACGAGGCGCTGACGGAGCGGAAGCGCCAGGGCCGCCGCGTGCCCGTTCCCGCCCTGCTCGCGATCGCGGCCGCGTCGCTCGTCGGCGCGGTCGACGAGGGGATCCAGAAGCTGATTCCCAGCCGGGTCTTCGACCCCGTCGACATCCTGTTCAACGTGCTGGCCGCGGCGATGGCCGTCGCCGCGAGCGTGGCGCTGCGGCGGGCGCGACGGTGGGGCGCGTCGCTGGTGGGGCCAGCGACGGGGCCGCGGGAGTAGCCGCGGGGGATCGCCTCTTCCAGCCATTGCCGGACATGGTTCGACGTATGGATCGGTCGAAACGGGGAAGGGTGAAAGCGGTGTCCCAGTTGCGATTCCACCGCCAAGCTGATTGCGATTCCACGACTACGGGCATTGCAATGCCGTGATTGACGGCCCATCTTGAACGCCATGGACCCCGAAGAACAGGCAGTCTACCGGCCCCGAATCGCCGACCAGGAGCTGGCTTGGCGCCTCGCCGCCTCCGGTGCCGTCGTCATCGAGGGACCACGGGTGTGCGGAAAGACCACGACCGCACGCCAGGCGGCGGCGAGCGAGGTGCTCATGGACTCCGACCCCCGTGTCGCGGAGACCATGGCCGTGGACCCCGCACTGCTGCTCGCCGGAGCGTCCCCAAGGCTCATCGACGAATGGCAGGCGGAACCGGCGATATGGAACCATGTCCGGCGGGCCGTGGACGACCGGCCGGGGCTGGGGCATTTCATCCTGACCGGCTCTGCGGTGCCCGCCGACGATGTCACGCGGCACACCGGGGCTGGCCGAATGAGCCGGCTTCGCCTTCGTCCGATGTCGCTGCGGGAGCTGGGACACTCCACCGGCCACGTATCGCTCAGGCGGCTGATGGACGGGAGTCCCCCGCGCAGCACATCGAGCGAACTGTCGCTGGAGGCCCTGGCCGAAGTGCTTTGCGTGGGAGGGTGGCCGGGTCACCTGCGCCGAAGCTCCAGCGATGCGGCGATGCTCGCGAACGAGGACTACCTGACCGAGATCTGCCGGGTGGACATCAGTCGTGCAGGGGGAGTCAGACGCGACCCGGAGAGAGTCGCGCGCTTCCTGCAGTCACTCGCACGCAACACGGCAACCGCTGCGACCGCCGCGACCATGGCACGCGACGCCCAGGGGTCCGACGCGGCCTACAACGAGCAGACCGCGCGGTCCTACCTCGCCGCTCTCGAACAGCTCATGGTCGTCGAACAACAGCCGGCATGGGCACCCCACCTGCGCTCGCGCTCCCGCCTCCGGACCTCGCGGAAGCGGCACTTCGCGGATCCGTCGCTCGCGACCGCAGCGCTTGGGGCAGGGCCGGAGCACCTCCTCCGGGACGTTCCGTGGTTCGGCCTCCTCTTCGAGTCCATGGTCGTGCGGGACCTGCGGGTCTACGCGCAGGCGATGCGCGCCAGGGTGTACCACTACCGCGACAATACCGGCCTGGAAGTGGATGCCATCGTCGACGCCGGCCCCGGCCGATGGGCCGCGTTCGAGATCAAGCTGGGCGGAGGCCGGATCGAAGAAGCCGCAAAGACGCTCCTCACCTTCGCCGAGCGGGTCGACACGGGCCGTTGGGGCAACCCGGCAGCGCTCGCCGTGGTGACCTCCACCGGCTTCGGATACCAGCGTCCAGACGGCGTGGTGGTGATTCCGGTGGGCGTGCTCGGGCCGTGACCCTCCCGCAGGCTCCACGGCACCCATCGCCCCGTCGGTGGTGCCGCCAGCCCGCGCCATTCCCGATTGCCTGGCATTCCGGCGGCGACGGCGTGCGCTGCCACCCTGTGGCCCAGCGTACGGCGCGGAACGACCAGCGCGTGCACCTCGGGCACCCGGAGCGTACCTGCATTCACCACGCACTCGACCGCCTTCACCGGCACTCCGTTGCGGACCACGTCGTCAAGGTCGAAGTCGCCCCACGCTCGCGACCTCCCCTCCCCTCCTCCTTGACCCCTTCGCCATACCATAGTATGACTACAGTATGAAAACTACCATCTCGCTCCCGGACAAAGTGTTCGCCTCGGCCGATTCTCTCGCGAATCGGCTCAAGGTGTCGCGAAGCGCACTCTACGCGACCGCCGTCGCGGAATACGTGGCGAAGCACAGCGACGAGAACGTCACCGCAAGGCTGAATGCCGTTTACGCGGACTCGCCGAGCGGAATTGATCCGGGCACGCGCCGGACGCAGGCACGCTCGGTAGCCGAAGATTGGTAGTCGCCCGCCGGGAAGTGTGGTGGGCGGACCTAGACGAGCCGCGCGAATCCGAACCCGGCTTTCGGCGTCCCGTCCTCATCGTCCAGGCGGACGCATTCAACCGGAGCAGGCTCAGAACCGTGATCGGCGTGGCCCTCTCGTCGAACATGCGGCTCCTCGACGCTCCGGGCAACGTGCTGCTACAGGCGGCTAACACGGGCCTTCCCAAGGACTCGGTCGCGAACGTCACCCAGCTGTTGACGATTGACGAGAACTACCTCACCGACCGGACCGGGCAGGTTTCCCGGAGATTCATGGGGCAGGTCGAGAACGGGCTGAGGCTGGTGCTGGGACTGTAGTCATCCCAGGAGGCGCGGGTCGAAAGAGAAGGGGCGGGATCCCGAGACATGAACGAGGTGCGCGTCGCGATGCTTCGGATTGACCAGCAGGTTGCTCTCTTCCGGGATTAGGACCGACGGGAGCTGAAGCAGCAGGTGTTGCCCGTTTCTGGCCCAACGGTCCCCGATTTCCTGGCATTCCGGCGGCGACGGCGTGCGCTGCCACCCTGCGGGCAGCGATGGGGACGCGAGGATCAGGGCGGTCGCCCATTCCGGAGTGTCCAGGCGAATGGCGACCAGATCGTCGGGCGCGTCACCCGGATCGACATGCACCAGGTACTCCAGGGCGGCCAGCGACAGGTGGGAGGCGGCGTATACCACGGCAGTCCCGGGCGAGCTCCAGCGGGCGCCGTACAGGCGAGCCCCCTCGCCGTCGAGTCCGGCGTGGTCCCGCCGGACGATCCTCCAGAGCCGCAAGGTGGTTCAGCGCTCCAGCGGTCCTTGGATAATCTCGCGCGAGCACCGAGAGCGGCGAAGCGCCGGGCTGGCAAGGCGCGACGAGGGGCCAATAGCCGCAGCGCTATTGGTCCGAGGAGCAACGCAGAGCGAAGCCCCGGGTACGGGCATTGTAAACCATGGATTACACATTGTTAAGCACACATTACAGTACGGACAGGCGAGCGAAGCGGTCCAGCGGGGATGCAGCGCTGCTCGAATGCCGTGGGAGGTTTGTCCACGGGCTGCTATGGGAGACTACGCCCCCAGACCATGCTCAATGCGCCCGAGCACCTGCTCGACCAGGCGGGCTCCCACGTCGCTCGCGAGCAGATCCAGAGGACGCCGGCCCCGAAGCGCGCGATTGGGCTTGCGCAGCCAGCTCCTCGCCTTGTCGACGTCTCCGATGGCCTCTTCGGCCCGCCCCGCCACGCGCACGACGCGGATCAGACGATCGGACTGCGCCACGCTCAACCGCCCGTGCGAGCGCTTCCTGTGGGCCAGCGTACGACGCGGAACGACCAGCGCGTGGATTTCGGGCACCCGGAGCGTACCTGCATTCACCACGCACTCGACCGCCTTCACCGGCACTCCGTTGCGGACCACGTCGTCAAGGTCGAAGTCGGAACGGATGTCGCGACCCAAGGCCGGTCTTCCGCCGAGATGTTGGGCGACCGCCTGAGCTGTCATTCCATCCTCCTGTGGCAACACGGCACATCAAAATAGGCCAAATGGCCATGCCTGACAACGGGGCCCTGCGCGGCCGGCACCGTGTGCCGATTCCCGACCTGATCATCACGGCGGCCGCCGAGCGCGCCGGAATGGTCCTGCTCCACTACGACGCCGAATTCGACCGAATCGCCGCAGTCACGGGCCAGGCGATGGAGTGGGTGGTGGCGCGGGGGTCGGTGTAGGGGAGGGTGACGAACCGAACGCCTCTCTACGAGGCCGAGCACGCGGCGCGTTCTCGTCTGGTAGCCCTACCCCGGAGCCTTGAAGTCTGCTGGCACGGAGCGTTTGACCCTGATGGTGATCTGGTCGGTGCGATCAGCCTCGACGAGCTCCGCCCGCCTCCAGAAGTCCTCGTCCAGTTCGGGGATGTCGCTGAAGTCGATGTCCTCGTCCCTGACCGCCGCGATCTGCTCGGTGGCGAGGGGGCTATCGTAGCGTGCGCTCATGGTAGGCGGCCCGATACAACCGTCACTCCGCCGCCCCATTCCCGCGCGCCCATTCGGCCAGCTCCGCAGCCGTCTTGCCTGTGAACACCATGGCGGCGATCGCGGTCAAACGATCCGAATCCGAGACGCCAGCGAGCAGCGGAACGATGTCGTTCGCGGCCTCCCGACCGAATCTGCGAGCGACGAGTCGGCGGACCAGCTCCCGCTCTCCTTCGAGACGGCCCTCCTCACGGCCTTCGGCACGGCCCTTCTTGATCCCCTTTTCGAGCCATTCCTGGTTGAGCTCCTCGCCCCACCGCCGCGCCCGCTCGATCAACATCGACATCCGTGCCTCCTCCTGTTTCCTGATTCCGAGTTCCAGCTCCCTGCCCCCGGGACCGTGCCGCATGACCACCACCTGCGAGATCCACCCCCTGAAGATGTCGAGCAGCTCCTGCGCCCGCGCCCGCTCGGCGACGGTAGTACGTCGAGTGCGCAACCCGCAGCGCCCTGCACGCGGCCCTCACGCCCACGTGCCGGGCAAGGTCTCCGGCCGCCCTCAAGAGGACTTCCCGTCTCCGGGGCTCAACCCCAGCAGCCCCGATACTTTTCCCTGGACCTCGATGACGATGCGCGCCTTGCGAAGCTCCTCACGCAGCCGCGCGTTCTCCCGCTCGAGCCTTCGCAGCCTCCTCCCATCCCGCTTCCCGGCCGAGGGCTTCGGGCCGCGCTTCCTCGCCAGCTCCCGCAGCGACCCCTCCCGCGCCGCCTTCCGCCACGTCGACAGATGCGAGCCGTACAGCCCCTCGCGCCTCAACAGACGACCGATCTCGCCCGGCGCCTCGCACCGCTCCGCCTGCTCCACGATCGACAGCTTGTACTGCGCCGTGAAGCGCCGCCGCGTCGTCTTCGCCGAAACCTCCGGGTCCGGTGGGGCCGCACTTCGCTTCCTCTCCCCCGCAGCAGGGAAAACTCCGTTCGTCCTCATTCCTTCTCCTGTTCCCATCGCTCAACTCTCTGCCTCGCCCTACTCTAATCTCTCTCTCCTCTCGTGTCTCGCCCGGCGTTGGCAGAGAGGGACCGCATGGCGGAGGTGCTGAACCGTGCAACAGGGATCCCCCGCTCGCACCGGTAGGGGCCCTAAACGCCATGAAGCTCCCGCACACCGCGACTGGCACCTCGGCGATTCGCCCGCCGTCGAGCTCTCCCTGCCCCTCGTGCTGAAGGGGGTCACCGCTTCTTCGGGCGGCCGACCTGGCACTCAGATCAGCCGGAGTGCTAGCCGTCTACGTGGATCACATGGCCCCGAAGCTGGGCCCGATGCGGGACTGCAGTCGGGAGCTCGCGTTGACCTGGTCCCCCACGTCAGGTGAGCCAATCGCCCCCACCCCTTGACATGTCCAACTACTTGCCCCACTATGTGTACATGAACAAGATCAACATCGCGGAGGCTCGCGCGGGATTCTCTCGCTATCTGGCCCGGGTCGAGGCCGGGGAGACGATCACGCTCTGCCGCCGGAACGTGCCCATCGCGGAGCTTCGCCCGATCCGTCCCCACTCGACTGAGCCGCGGCCCATCGGCATCGACCGGGGGATGGTAGTGCCCCCCGCCTTCTTCGACCCCCTTCCCGACGAGATCCTGCTCGCGTTTGGCGGCGAGGGCGGCGGTCGGGAGGACGGGGCCGGCGATGACGGCGGCGAGTGCGAAGGCACCGGTCGGCGCGACGAAGCACGACCGGGCACCTAGCAGTCCGTGGAAAAACCCTGACGGCATTCGAGGCGCGCTGCATCCGCGCTGGACCGCTTCGCTCTGCGTTGCTTCTTGCACGAATAGCGCTGCTATTCGCGCTGCGAAGCGCCTTGCCAGCCCGGCGCGGCGCCCCTCTCGGTGCTCGCCCGAGTTTATCCACGGACTGCCAGTGATGCGACTCCTCCTCGACACCTGCACCTTCCTCTGGCTGGCCGCCGCCGACCCCCAGATCTCGGCCAAGGCGCTGGCTGCGTGCCGCGATCCGGGCAACGCGGTGTACCTGAGCGCGCTATCGGCCTGGGAGATCGCGATCAAGCACCGCCTCGGGCGGCTGCCGCTCCCCCTGTCGCCGCGCCGCTACGTCTCCAGCCGCCGGGAATGGCTGGGGGTGGAGCCGTTGCCCTTTGACGAGCGCATGGCCGCGCACGACGTGTCGCTGCCCGCGATGCACGCCGACCCCTTCGACCGCGGCCTGGTCTCGCAGGCGATCCTGAACGGCCTGACCATCGTGACGCCCGACGAGGCCATCGCGCGCTATCCCGCCCCTGTGCTCTGGTAGGGGAGCAAACCTGCGCCCGCCATGCGGGAGATCCGCAGGGCCCCGCGGCATCACTCCTGGAGCACTCCATGCACCCATCTCGCGGGCGCCCGCGCTGAGCTGGTAGCGGTGGTAGGGCGGTACCGACGAAGGAGATGGTGGGGGCCGGGAGAGCGGTTGACGCCCCCGACCAGCGGCGAGCGAAGGACTTCGTACGAAGCTTGTCGTTGACATTCGGATCCACACTCCTTAACGTGGAGTGGAGAGTGCCGGCGGGACCTCGGGGGCGCGACGCGTCGACCCTGGGAGTCCGTGGACGAACCTTGGCGAGCACCGAGAGGCGCGAAGCGCTGGCGGTCCGTGGACAGGCCCGGACGAGCACCGAGACCGGTGAAGCGCCCCGCTGGCGAGGCGCAACGATAGGGGGAATAGCAGCGCTGTTCGCCCGAGGAGCAACGAAGGGCGTAGCGGTCCAGCGCGGAAGCGAGCGAAGTCTTGACTCGTCGAAATGTCTATCAGAAGTGACATAATGGAAAGCAAAGTTTACAGTGCGAAGCAGTCCAGCGGACCGAAGGGCTTCACCGACCGCGAGCTCGACATCATGAGCGTGCTCTGGCGCGAGGGGTCGGGGACGGTGGCGGAGGTTCGCGGCGCGCTAGGCGAGGGGGTCGGCTACACCACCGTCCTCAAGATGCTGCAGATCCTCGAGGAGAAGGGTGCCGTGGGTCACAAGGTGGAGGGGCGCGCCTACCGGTACTACCCCCTGGTGGAGTCGGTGCGGGCTGGCGGGCGCGCTCTTTCGCGAATCGTGAACAAGATCTTCCACGGGTCGGCCGAGCGCCTCCTGGCCACCCTGGTGGAGGACCGCGACTTCACCGCCGAGGAGATTGCGAGGATGCGCGCGATCCTGGACCGGGCGGAGCGTCGGGGGGACGCCGAATGATCGCGTGGATGGCGTACGCAGCGCTGGTCGGGGCGATCGTGGCTGCGGGAGGCCTGGCTATGGAGCAGCTGGCGGCTGCGATGGGACGGCCCCGCCGTATTGCGTGGCTGGCGGCGCTGGCGCTCGGAGTCGCGATTCCGCTTGCCGGAGGGCGGGGCACTCCAGAGGCCGCGCCGGTCGAGGAGACCGCCGCCGCCGAGTCCGAGCCCGCCGGCCGGTCCGTCGCCGGAGACCTCTGGCGCGCGATGCCCGCCATGCCTGTACCAAGGGACAGGGCGGCCGGGAGGATCGCCCTGCTGGCGTGGGGAGCAGGAACCCTGGCGGCGCTGGTCGTCCTGACCGGGGTGCTGGTTGGTGTCGCACGGGGGCGCCGCCGCTGGGAGCGCAGGCGGGTGCGCGGCGCCGATCTCTACGTCTCGCGCCGCTTCGGCCCGGCGCTGGTCGGCGTCGCGCGGCCGAGAGTGGTGATTCCCGCGTGGGTGACGGAGCTGGAGCCGGGCGCCGGAGACGCCATCATCCGTCACGAGCTGGAGCACGCGCGGGCCGGGGACCACCTGGCGCTTCTCTACGGCGGCCTGGTCGCGGCGGCCTTTCCTTGGAGCCCGGCGATCTGGTGGATGTACCGGCGGCTCCGCGCCGCCGTGGAGCTGGACTGCGACCAGCGGGTCCTGGCTTCGGGGATCGGGGTCGCCGACTACGGCGACGTCCTCCTGGGCGCGGGATCGCGCTCCCGTGGGCGCTGGGGATTCGCCCCGGCGATGGGTCAACCGAGAAGTCTGCTCGAACGGAGGCTGAAGACGATGAGCGAGAAGAGAGGAAGGCTGAATGCGGGCCGTGCGGCGCTGCTCGCGGCGGGGGCGATGGGGGCGGTCGTGGTGGCGTGCGACACCCCGGTACCGACCGAGGTGCGGGAGGCGTTCGAGGAGGTGACTGCGGATCAGCGCGTGGCGCTTACCGAAGCGGAAATGGAACGACGGAGTGTGCGGCTCCGGCTCTTGCGGGACTTTGTGGTCACGGGCCGCAGCCAGGACGCCGGCCCCGTCGTGTACCTGGACGGCGTCCGGGTCCCAGGGCCTTGGGAAACGTCCGACGGCGAGGATCCGCTCTCCCGGTTGGATCCCCACGATATCGCCACCATCGAGGTGCTGAAGGGGCCTGCGGCCAGGGAGCTGTATGGCGACGAGGCGGCGAACGGGGTGATTCAGATCTTCACGAAGGCGGCGGAGTCCGAACCCGAGCTGCACGTCGAGGGGCTTGTAGTGACGGAACAGGGGCGGGTGGAACCGGTGGCCGAGCTGGAAATCGAGGGGCTTGTAGTGACGGAACAGGGGCGGGTGGAACCGGTGGCCGAGCTGGAGATCGAGGAACTCGTTGTGGCCGGACAAGCGCAGGTGGAACGGGTGGCCGAGCAGAGGGCAGCGAAACGTCGCCACGAGCTGCAGGTCCAGGAACTCGTCGCCGAGCTGGAGGCGGTCGTTCGCGAGCCGGAGCGCGAGCTGGAGGCGGCCGTTCGCGAGCTGGAGCGCGAGCTGGAGATCCAGGAACTCGTCGTGGTCGGACAGGCGCAGGTGGAACGGGTGGCCGAGCAGCGGGCGGTGGAACTCACCCGCTTGGTGAAGGCCCAGGAACTCGTCGTGACCGGACAGGCTCAGGCGCGATCCGTGGCCGAGCTGGAGGCGGTCGTTCGCGAGCTGGAGCGCGAGCTGGAGCCGGTCGTTCGCGAGCTGGAGATCCAGGAACTCGTCGTGACCGGACAGGCGCAGGCGCGATCCGTGGCCGAGCTGGAGGCGGTCGTTCGCGAGCCGGAGCGCGAGCTGGAGATCCAGGAACTCGTCGTGGCCGGACAGGCGCAGGCGCGATCGATGCGCGAGACTGCGGCTTGGACGAAGTGGCTCACCGAAAACCCGGGCTCGATGCCGGTCGTCTACGTCGACGGCGTGCGCGTGGTCGAAGCCGGGCTGGAAAAGGTGCTTCGCGACATCGGCGGCTCCGACCGGATCGACCGCATCGAGATCGAAAAGGGCGAGGCCGCCGAGAGGCTCTATGGCAGTGAAGCGGCGCACGGCGTGATCCACATCCACACCAGGAGGTAGTGGGCCGGTTAGGGGTAAGACCTCACTCGCCGCCCGGTCGCCGATACTCGACGCTCTCCAGCCCCGCGAAGTCGCCGTCCTGAGTCCACAGCGTCGCCCCGTGGGTGCGGGCGGTGGCCAGGACCATGCTGTCGGCCATCGGCAGCCGAGTCTCCACGCTGAGCTCGGCCGCCGCCACTGCAAGGCTGGCGTCCAGATCGACGACATGGCCGCGGCGCATCTGGGCCACCGCGTAGAGGGCGTCGCCCACGGTGCGCTGCGACCGGATGCGCTTGAAGACCTCGAAGAGAGTCACCGCGGGGACGACAAGCCGCTGCGCATCGGCAATCGGGCCAGCGAACTCGCCGGCGTTCGGCCCGTCGGCGAAGTACTCCAGCCATGCGGAAGAATCGACCACGTTCACACGCGGTCCCCTTCCCTGGGCACCCGCGTGTCGATGCCCCGTACGAACCCCCGCGCCGTCTCTATGGGCTCGAGGGGGATGAGCTCGACGCGCCCCTTGAACGGGATGGCACGCAGCTTCTGGCCCGGCTTCAGGCCAAGGGTCGCCCGCACCTCGCGCGGGATGACGACCTGGTACCTGGAGGAAAGGGTGACGACGGTCATTTTGAGCTTCCGAGTGGCTGTGAAGGGCTGCCGTGAGGGGTTGCCGCGCGGGCCTAACCGCCCGTAGACAAACCTCCCACGGCATTCGAGCAGCGTTACATCCGCGCCGGACCGCCAGCGCTTCGCCGCTCCCGGTGCTCGCGCGAGATTATCCGCAGACCGCTAATCCCGGAGAAGGGTGCGTAAGACGTTTAGCTGATCGATGGGATGATCGTATGATGACTACCGGATCGATCACGATAATGCAAGACGCGACCGCGGCCCGGTTCGTGCCCCCCTACCCCTCCTCCACCTCGAAGGCGGTGACGGTGCGGGACTCCTCGCTGAAGTGGATCCCGACCAGGCGCACCGTCCGCCCGGGCCGACGGTACCTATCCGCATATCCGCGCTCCCGCAGCTGCTCCAGCGCCGCCCCCTCCGAGGCCCGCTCCTCGATCTTGAGCTCGAAGAGCCAGGCCTCCCCCTCCAGGAGCACGGCCACGTCGAGCCGTCCGGCGGCCGAGCTCTCCTCGGCACGCACGTCCAGTCCGGTGCCCGCGAGGAAGGAGTAGAAGACGCTGGCGTAGTAGCCCTCGAAGCGGGCGATGTCGTTCCGGGTATGCCACTGGTGGGGTATCGCTGCGAAGAGCGCCCGGAGCTCCGCCTCGAGGCCCGCCGGGTCGCCCGCGCGGAAGGCGCGCAGCGCGGGTCGCCACGTTGCCGATGCCGCCGCGGCCTCCCCGTGGGCCAGACGGGCGAGGAGGCGGCGGTTCAGGCTCCGCCGGACCTCCAGATTGGGGTAGCCGAGGCGGAAGACCTCGTCCCCGTCTTCTTCTTCCTCTGCGCCCTCGATCGTCAGATAGCCGGTCTGCCACAGCAGCGCCTCCGGCGCGATGCTCTCCACATCGAAGGCGGAGAGCAGCTCTTCGTCGGCCTCCATCCCGTCCAGCCCGAAGCTGGCGACGCCCCGCCGCGCCAGCACGTCCAGGAGAAACGCCGGGCTGCCCGTCTCGAACCAGTGGGGCCGGAAGCTGCGGGTGTCGAGGAGCAGGAGCACGTCGAAGGGGTTGTATACCGGCTCGCCCAGCCAGCGGTAGCCGTTGTACCACTCTCTGACCCTCCCCCGGTCCAGTCCCTCCAGCTCGGGTGCGAAGACGTAGTCCAGCTCCTCCTGGGTGTAGCCGCAGATCGTCGCGAAGCGGGGGTCCAGGGTGATGTCCTTCAGGTTGTTGAGGCCGGAGAAGAGGTTGACCTTCGAGAACTTGCTGACGCCGGTGAGCAGCAGGAAGCGGATGTGTTCGTCGCAGGCCTTGAAGGTGCCGTAGAGGCCCGAGAGGAAGTCGCGGTTGACGCGGGCGACATCGGGGGACCCCAGGTTGTCCAGGATCGGCTTGTCGTACTCGTCCACGAGGACGACGACGCGGCGGCCCGCACGGTCGCGCAGCGCCTCCAGCAGCCAACGCAGCACGGGAGCGGCCCTCAGGACCTCCCCCGCGCCGAACCCGTCCTCGATCGAAAGCCCCGCCCTCCGCGCCACCTCGCCCAGCTGAGCGGCCACGTCGTACTCCAGCTCCTCGCGGCTTGCCAGATGCCCCGCCGCGAAGTCCAGCTTGAGGACCGGGCGCCGCACGGACCAGTCCCACCGGTCGTGGACGGCAAGGCCCCGGAAGAGCTCCTCGCTCCCCCGGAAGAGCTCGGCGATTGTGTCCAGCAGAAGGCTCTTGCCGAAGCGGCGCGGGCGGGACAGGAAGTAGCGGTCCCCCCCGTCGACCAAGCGTTCGATGTGCGGCGTCTTGTCCACGTAGCAGCACCCGTCCTCGCGCAGCCTGCGGAAGGACTGGACGCCGATCGGGAGCCTCCTGCGCCCCGGACCGCTGTGACTTGGGGTGGCCATCCTGCTTCGGAAGATGGAGACGCTCTCCCGGTGCGGCAACGGACGCACGACTAGCGGCGAGCGCGGTCTCAGCCCGCAATCAGGCCGCTTCGCACCCTAGGGAAGTGGCCCCTCACCCACACTCCGAGAACCCGCACAGGTGGCAGCGCTTGCACCCCTCCTCGTAGGCCAGCTGCCCCGACCCGCAGTCCGGGCACGCGCCCAGCGTCTGCGCCGTGTGGTCCACCCTGTACTCGCCCCGCGCCGACCCCATCGGCTCCGCCGCCACGGCGGCCGGGACGTCGATCGGCAGCTCCTCCTGGACGCCCTCCTTCTCGGCGAGGTAGCGCTCGATCGCCTGCGCGATTGCATCCGGGGCCGAGAGGACCTTCTGGTGGCCCACCCCGACGGCGCGGTCGCAGGAGATCCCGCGCAGCTGGTCGCGCACGGCCGTGATCGGGATCCCCGAGCGGAGCGAGAGCGAGATCAGCCGCCCGACCGCCTCCGAGTCCGCCATCGCGGCGCCTCCGGCCTTTCCGACCGTGCAGAAGACCTCGAATGGCTTCCCCGCATCGTCCTCGTTGATCGTCACATAGATGTCGCCCAGCGGCGAGTTCATCTTGACGGTCCTGCCAGCGAGCACCGAGGGGCGCCGGCGCTTGTGGCGCGCGGCGGCCGCCTCGAGGTCGTGCTCATCCAGGCGGGCGCGCAGACCCTCCACCTCGCCCTCCAGCTCGTGCCGGGCTGCGCGCGCGTCGGCCAGCTCGGCCTTGAGCGCCTCGAGTCGCCCGCTCTCGGAGGCGGCATCGGCTTTCTCCTGTCCAGTCTTCCCGGTCGAGAGCACCTGCATCGGGCGCGAGCCGTCCCGGTACACCGTCACCCCCTTGCAATTCTGCGCGTACGCCCGCTCGTAGATCTTGCGGACATCGGCGCGGGTCGCCTCGAAGGGGAAGTTGGTCGTCTTCGAGATCGCCGAGTCGACGTGCTCCTGGAAGGCCGCCTGCATCCGCACATGCCACTCGGGCGAGATGTCGTGGCTTGTCCGGAAGACCTCCTGCACCTCCTGGGGCACCTCGTCGAAGTGGATGTGCCCCTCCTCCGCAATCCGCTCCATGAGATCGTCGGAGTGCCATCCCTCGCGCTGGGCCCGGGCGACGAAGTCCTCGTTGACGTCGGGCATCATGACGCCGGCCTGGTTCCGCATGAAGGCGACCGCGAAGAGCGGCTCGATCCCGCCGCTGCACCCGGCGATGATCGAGATCGTGCCGGTCGGCGCCACGGTCGTGAGGTTGCAGTTCCGGAGTCGCCGGGAGGGGCGGATGCGCTCGCCGTCGCGGTCCCGCGCGCACGACTCGTCCGGGCCCCAGATCGACTCCTCCCAAGCCGGGAAGACCCCGCGCTCCGCCGCCAGCTCCTCCGACGCCGCCCGCGTCTCCTCCTCGACGAAGGCCATCAGGGTACGCGCCATCGCCACCCCATCCTCCGAATCGTAGCGCACGCCCAGACGGACCAGCAGATCGGCCCACCCCATTATCCCGAGCCCGACCCGGCGGATCCTCTGGGCAAGCTCGGAGATCTCGGCGAGCGGGTACCGGTTGGCGTCGATCACATTGTCGAGGAAGTGCACCGAGAGGCGCACCACCCGGCCGAGCCCCTCCCAGTCAACGCCCTCCTCGGGGCTCCCCCAGGCACCGTCGCGCACGAAGGCGCCCACATTGACCGAGCCGAGATTGCAGACGTCGTAGGGGAGGAGCGGCTGCTCGCCGCAGGGGTTGGTCGCCTCGTAGCTGCCGAGCGCCGGAACGGGGTTGTGCTCGTTGGCGCGGTCGATGAAGAAGACCCCGGGCTCCCCGGTCTTCCACGCTCCCCTGACGATCAGGTCGAATATTTCGCCGGCATTCTCGCGATCGACGACCTCGCCGGTTCGCGGGCTCTTCAGGTCGTACTCCTCGCCGCTCTCGACGGCGCGCATGAAGTCGTCGGTGATCGCCACCGAGATGTTGAAGTTCGTGATCTGCGAGGTGTCGTTCTTGCAGCCGATGAACTCCCGGATGTCGGGGTGGTCGACGCGCAGAATCCCCATGTTGGCGCCGCGACGCGTGCCCCCCTGCTTGACGACCTCGGTCGAGGCGTCGTAGAGGCGCATGAAGGAGACCGGGCCGGAGGCCACCCCCATCGTGGAGCGCACGGTGTCCCCCTCGGGTCGCAGCCGCGAGAAGGAGAAGCCCGTGCCGCCGCCCGACTGGTGCACCAGCGCCATCGCGCGGAGCGTGTCGTAGATGCCGCTGCCACCATTCGAGAGAGCGTCCTCGACCGGCAGCACGAAGCACGCCGAGAGCTGGCCCAGAGGGCGTCCGGCGTTCATCAGGGTGGGGGAGTTGGGCTCGAAGTGGCCCGTCGCCATCAGGTCGTAGAAGTCACGCGCCAGCTCCTCCAGCTCGGCCTCCGAGGCACCGTGCCTGCGGTCCTCCTCGGCGACGACGCGCGCGATGCGCCAGAACATCGCCTCGGGCTCCTCGATCGGCACCCCCGACTCGTCCTTCTTGAGGTAGCGCCGCCCCAGGACCACGCGGGCGTTCTCGCTGATGCGGGCAGTTGGCAGTCCGGTCGGAGGGGTGTCGGCGGAGGATAGGCGGGATTGGCTGGGCGAGGGCATTCGGCGGGTCACCTTCTGGGACGAGGGGAGCTACTGGGCAGCGCGAGACCACCTGCGGACTGCCATATGTTGTGGGGGTTGTAGTCTAACGCCACCACCGCTTGTGGTCAACGGTCCTCGCCTCGCCAGCCGGGGACGCAGCGCGCCTCCTGCCGTGGGAGGTTTGTCCACGGGCTGCTAGTGGAGACGTGGCGGTGCCTCCGTCGCCTCCTCGGAAGCCGCATCCGCCCCGTCGTCCACAGCTGGCACCACGAAGGGCGCCCGCGTCTGCACGACGATCGGCGAGCCGGCGGGGATGAAGCCCGGCACCTCCGTCACCGACCCGGAGCCCCCGGAGGCCGAGCTGCGGGCCCGCTCCAGCACCGGGTCCAGCATCAGCATGCGGCTGACGACCTCGCCCTCGATCGGCACCTCGTAGCCGGGGGCGGAGAGCGTCTCGAAGTAGACCTCGAGCACCGGCCTCTCGCCCGGCCCGCCCGAGGGGGAGGAGGCCGCAACCCGCCCCAGGAGCAGCACACCCGCTGGCAGAAGGACGGCACCCTCCGGGTCGACGACGTCCCTGACGACACTTGCCACCACGGGGTCGCCGACGATGTGGGTGGCGGTCGAGAGGTCGGCGGCGGCGGCGACGGTGACGAGAGTCCCCGACGGTACCCGAAGGTGGAGCGGAACCTCCCCCGCGCCATCCGCACCCCCGGCATCGCCGGGGGGCGGAGGGCCACTCTCCGGGCCCTCTCCCGCGTCCCCCGGGGGCTGACTAGGGTCGTCCTCTCCCTCCTCCGACGACGGCTCCGGCTGCTCGACCGCCCCGTCGCCCCCCAGAGCCTCGCCGCCCCCGGACTCCCTCTCCGCACCGCACGCCGGCGCGATGGAGATGCACAGCATTCCGGCTAGAAGCCTGCCCTGCGACCCGCTCATAGCCATCGTGCATCTCCTCCTGGCAGCCGCCATCGCGCCCGGCCTCCGACCCACGCTACTAATATACTGTCCCCCGGACCTCGTCCGCCCCGACCCACCGCCGTGCAGCTCGAAGGCGCACCACCAACGCGTAGCCGTGGACCAGCTCAGGACGATCCTTCCGTACTGCCTCCCCTACCGCAGGCCGCTCGTCTGGGGGCTCCTCCTGGTGATCGTGACGAACGCCTTCGCGCTCCTGCAGCCCTATCTGCTGAAGCTCCCGATCGACGCGCTGGCCGAGGGCGCACAGAGCGACCCCGAGGGCGCCCGCCGCATGATCGTGAACTCGGCGCTCCTGATTCTGGCGGTCGCGGTGGTGGCGAACGTTGCCCGCTACGGGATGCGGGAGATCCTCAATGGGGTGAGCCGCCGCATCGAGGTCGACCTTCGCAACGACTTCCTCCGCCACCTCCTGCGTCTCGATGCCCGCTTCTACGGCCAGAGGCGCACGGGCGACCTGATGAGCCTCGCCACCAACGACACTCTCGCGGTGCGGCAGGCGGTCGGCCCCGCGGTCATGTACTCGGCCAACACGCTCGCCAACTTCGTATTCGGGCTCACGGCGATGATCTGGATCAGCCCTTGGCTGACGCTGGCGGCGCTCCTTCCGATGGCTCTGCTGCCCCCCATCGTCCTCTGGTTCGGCCGCATGATCCACACCCGCTTCGAGCGCATTCAGGCGCAGTTCGCGGCGCTCTCGACGATGGTGCAGGAGAATCTGGCAGGGGTCAGGATCGTGCGCGCCTACGGGCAGGAGGAGGCCCAGGCGGAGGACTTCGAGGAGCACAACCGGGAATACCAGCGGCGCAATATGCGGCTTGCCAGGGCTTCGGGGGCCTTCCACCCGATCATGGGACTCCTCACCGGCTCGGCGATGGTGGTCGTGCTCTGGTACGGGGGGCATCAGGCGATGGCCGGGACAATTACAACGGGAGACTTCGTGGCCTTCTCCTACTACCTGGTCCTGCTGGGGTGGCCGATGATCGCGCTCGGGTGGGTGGTGAACCTCTACCAGCGCGGCGCGGCGTCGATGCGGCGGATCAACCGCGTCTTCGCAGTCGAGCCGTCGATAGCCGCGCCCGCGTCTCCGCGTCCGGCACCTGTCGGTCCGGCGGCGATCGAGCTCCGGGGCGTCAGCTTCCGCTACCCGCCTTCGGTGGCGGAGGCGGCGGAGGAGGAGAGCGCCGATGGGGGCACGGCGGACGCTCGGACGGCGCACGAGCCGGACGCCGCACTCGGGCGAGAAGTCCTGAACGACATCTCCTTCAGGGCCGAACCGGGGCAGACGGTGGCGATCGTCGGCCCGACCGGATCGGGCAAGAGCACGCTGGTCTCGCTGATAGCGCGGCTCTACGACCCGACCGAGGGCGAGGTGCTCCTCGACGGCTGGCCGCTACCCGAGTACGACCCGGCCGATGTCCGGGCCCGAATCGGATTCGCCCCGCAGGACGGATTCCTCTTCTCGGCCCGCCTTGGCCTCAACATAGGGCTCGGTCTGTCGGCCTCGCTGCCGCCGGAGGAGCGCGACCGGAGGGTGGAGGGGGCGGCCCGGGCGGCCGACCTGCACGAGACCGTAGAGGGCTTCCCCGATGGCTACCGCACCCGCCTGGGGGAGCGGGGCGTGAACCTCTCGGGAGGGCAGCGCCAGCGGGCGACGCTGGCCCGCGCCCTCGCGATCGACCCTACGATCCTGGTCCTGGACGACGTGCTCAGCGCGGTCGACACGGCGACCGAGGCGCGCATCGTCGGCGGCCTCAGGGAGGAGCTGAGGGGGCGCACCGCCTTCATCATCTCGCACCGGGTGACGGCCGTCCGCGACGCCGACCTGATCGTCGTGCTCGACGACGGCCGCATCGTGGAGAGCGGGCGCCACGAAGAGCTCCTGGCTCGCCGGGGCGCCTACGCCGCGCTGCTCAGGCGCCAGCTACTGGAGCAGGATCTGGCGGGGGCGGCGTAGCAGCCCGTGGACAAACCTCCGACGGCAGGAGGCGCGTTGCATCGCTGCTGGACCGCTTCGTCGCGCCTTGCCATGGGGCGGCCCACGAACAGGGCCGCTACAGCCTGTCGACCAGGAACTCCGGGGCGAAGCGGTTCAGCCAGGCGGCGAGGAGGACGAAGGAGCCGGTCGCCAGCAGGAGCCCCAGCAGAACCAGGAGTGCGCCCGCTGCCTTCTGCACCAGCGGCAGGTAGCGGCGGAAGCGCCGGAAGCCCCTCAGGAAGCGCTCGAGCGCCAGTGCCGCCAGCATGAAGGGAAGGGCGAGCCCGAGCGAGTAGACGAAGAGGAGGAACATCCCGGTGGCAACGTGCTCCTGCGACGCGGCCATCGTCATGATCGCACCCAGCACGGGGCCGATGCACGGCGTCCAGCCCGCGCCGAAGGCCGCGCCCACCCCGAAGGTCCCCAGGTAGCCTGCCGGCTTGTCGGCGAGGTGAAGGCGCTTCTCGCGCAGGAGCGGCAACAGCTGGAACACGCCCATCAGGTGCAGGCCGAAGAGGACGATGACGACCCCGCCCACGCGGGCGATCCACTCGCTGTTGTAGAGGAGGAAGGCGCCGACGAAGGTCGCCCCGGCGCCCAGGAGCACGAAGATCGCCGTGAAGCCCGCCACGAAGAGCCCCGAGTGCAGAAGCACCCGCCTTCGGTCCACCCCCTCCTGCATCTCCTCCAGCGACATCCCGGTGACGAACGAGAGGTAGCTGGGGACCAGCGGGAGCACGCACGGCGAGAGGAAGGAGAGCACGCCAGCCATGAAGGCGATTGGAAGTCCCACCGACTCGGTCATACAGGATCTTCGCCCCACGGGAAGCGACCTGCAAGGTGCGGACCCACAAGTAGCGCGCCACAGCGTAGCTCAGGCTCCTGCGGGTCCCTGGGGCGCGGGTAACGTCGGGGCATCGCCGGTTGGCTGGTGCTCCTTCCGTGCCTCTCGCAGGACACCGCGGCCTCCCCGGACGGAGAGGCTCTGGAGAGCTTCTGGCGAGCCTGAGCGGTTGCTCGCCGGCCTCGCTCAACGGGAATGGATCGTGACGCCGAACTGGACCGCCATGAGCCGAGTCATTCCATCGGCATTCTGCGGCAGGATCCCCCACTGATAGATCGACTCCGCAGCGAACGCGAGGTTGCTTGCCGCCCGGTACTGGACTCCGCCTCCGAAAGCCACGCCCGCGTCCAGTGGCTCCGACGACCCGCAGCTCGTGGCGAGTTCGCCAGCCACCGAGCACCCGATGCGTAGCGCCGCCCACGGCCCGACGAGGAGGGAGACCGCGTGCAGGTCTTGCGCCTGCCCGCCTAAACTGATGTTCAAGAGCGGCGAGAATTGCAGGAAGTGCAACCGCAGTGTGCCCGACGAGGGCACGTGGCCGGCCCAATACCCGGACCCGGTGCCGCCCTTTACGCCGTAGGACACGCTGAGCCGGAAGCTCAGTCCCTCGACAACCGTGGGGTGCCGGACGTCAGCCGAGATCACCGGCGTGAGGATCCGATCCGAGGGGTACCCATGGCAATCCTCATCGGGGAAACACGGCGCGAAGTGGACGTGGCTGTAGTCGGTCCGCGCCCAGGCAACGCCCGCACGAAACCCGATCACGGACTGAGCGGCGAGCGGAGCCGCTGGCAGGATGAAAACCGCAGACAGACTGAGGAATCGTATACATGAGTATCCGACAGTCTTCATCGCTCTACTCCCCGGCCAAACTCGATTTACAAGTGACAGATTCTGGCCACAATCTGTCAATGACCCATGCACGACGGTAGCTACTGCGGGACCGACGTCCCCGCGAGATCCTCCTCGAAGAGGCGGCTCGGGTAGGAGTCAAGTAGCGCCCTGAAGGCCTCCTCGGAGCCCCCGACCTCGACTGCGCTCGGCGCCCCCAGCGGCTCGGGGCCCCGCCTGGCCACCCCCTCCATCACCCGGGCGACGCGATCGGGGGGCATCACACCCTCCTCCCTGATCTCCACCTCCAGGAAGAGGCCCCTCCCGTTGCGGCCAGCTGCGTAGCGGGCCGAGACAAGGCGCCGAGACGACTCGCCCCGGTAGCACGCCGCCACCACCAGGCCCCACTCGCGCCGACGCTGCACAAGAGGCGGGAAGAGCCAGAGGCGGTCGATGGCGGCGGCCCCGAGGGTGCGTCCGGTGCGGAGCACCGTCCTGGGGAGCGCCTCCGGCACGCCGTCCTCCGGCCCTCCAGGCGGAGCGGCTCCCTTTGGAGGCCCGGTCATCCCCTCACGCTCCGCTCTCGTGCGGCGTCGCAGGAGCGTCGGGGAGGGCCCGCTCCACCCTCCTCGCGACATCCCTGACGACGCTCTCGAGCGGCCCGGAGACGACGGCGGCAGCAGCCCTCAGGTGCCCGCCCCCGCCCAGCTCGACGGCGATCCGGTGGACATCGACGGGTGCCACCGACCTGAGCGAGACCTTGATCCGCCCATCCGTGGTGGTCCGGTGGAGGATCGCCACCTCGACGCCTTCCACGTCGCGCGGGACGTCGACGAAGCCGTCGAGGTCGTCGGGCGTGGCGCCTAGGCGGTCGTACTCCGCCTTGGGGACGATCATCGATGCCACGCGCCCGCTGGATCGCCCCTCGGAGGCCACCTCGAGCGTTGCTAGCGCACTCTCGAGCAACCGGAAGCGGCGAAGCCGGTGCCCGCTGTAGGAGGCGCGGTGGAGACTTCCGGGCTCCGCGCCCGCCTCTACGAGGACCGCGGCCGTGCGCAGGCACGCCGGGTCGGTGTTCTCGAAGCGAAAGCCCCCGGTGTCGGTCAGGATCGCCGTGTAGAGGGCGCTCGCGATCTCCCTGCACAGCGGCACTCCGGCGCGTTCGATCAGCTCGAAGACCAGCTGTCCGGTGGCGCAGGCGGCCGGATCGGCCAGCACAAGCCCCTCGATAGCGCGGGCACTCGGGCGGTGGTGGTCTATCACGACCTTCGGGAGTCCCCGAATCAGACGGGCGACCCTACCGATTCGGCGCACGTCGTTAGTGTCCACTACCACCGCGAGCCCGGCTCGCCGGCAGAGATCCCTCGCCTCGGCGCCGCTGGCGGCGACCACCCACTCGGGGTCGCCGAGGAGGAAGGCGTAGCGCTCGGGATACGGGGTCGGATTGACGATCCACGCCGCGACGCCGCTCCGGCGGAGAAACCAGGCCAGTCCGGCCTCCGAGCCCGCACCGTCCCCGTCAGCGTTCGCGTGCGTGGTGATCACCACCTCGCCGACCTCGGCGAGCGCATCCAGGATCTCGTCGAGCACCGCGTTGCGACCCTGGGGAGCCGCACGGCGCACCTCGTTCACGACGTCCTGACCCTCAGCTCGTCGAGCACGCCGAGGGCGCGTCGGGAGAGCTCGGCCCTGGTGCCCGAGTTCTCGATCACGATGTCGGCTCTCTCCCGCCTCTCCTCGTCGGTAAGCTGCGCGTCGATCACGGCCTGGGCCTCCTCCTCGTCCATCTCTCTGGTCTCCGCCATTCGGTGGCGGCGGAGCGCCTTCGGCGCCTGGACGACCACCACGATGTCCACCTCGTCCTCCATCCCCGTCTCGAAGAGTAGCGGGATCTCCCACACCGCCAGCGCCGCGCCCGCGTCGCGCTGCCGCGCCGTCCACTCCTGCGCGAGGGCCCTCACCTCGGGGTGGACCACCGCTTCGAGGCGGCGGCGGGCCTCCGCGTCGGCGAATACCACGCGCCCCAGCGCCCGGCGGTCGAGCGCCCCGTCCGGGAGGAGCACCTCCGTCCCCAACAGCTCCACGACCCGCCCCAGCGCCGCCGTCCCCGGCTCGACCGCGGCCCGGGCAAGCTCGTCCGCCGAGAGAACTGGCACCCCCGCCTTCCTCCAAATCTCGGCTACGGTGGACTTTCCCGCCGCCACCCCACCCGTCAGGCCGACAGTCAGCACGTCAGATCCCGAAGGCGCCGGTCGCCCCAAGCGCCACCAGCGCATTGAAGATCGCATTGCCGCAGAGCACCGCCGCCATGACCGGCGCGAGCGAGTAGCGGAGGAAGGCCATCGGAATCACGACGAGCTCGTTCGGGAGCGGCACGAAGGCGGCGTAGAGGAAGAGCAGCCCCAGCGGCAGCAGGCGGTGGCGGCGCCCGAGCGCCTCGGCGCGCGCCTGGAAGCGGGCGACCCGACCGCGGGCGATGTCGCGAGTGGCGCTCCGCGTCGCGCGGCCGATCAGGTAGCCCAGCAGGTCGCCGCACGTCATCCCGGCGGAGATCACGGCCAGGGCGGGCATGGGCGCGAATCCCGCGCCCAGGAAGAAGGGGAAGAAGAGAGCGATCGGCACCGGCCATACCAGGTTGAAGCCGCTGGCTGTAGCGGCCAGGAAGAGTCCGGGGTATCCGGCTCGGGCGGCCGCATCGCGCACGGCCTCGATCTCGCCGGCTCTCAGATTCACCCACGCCACCGATAGGAGGATGGCGGCGATGGCGATGACCTTGAGGGCGAGCGGCGCTCCTCTCCCCCTCCCCTCCGGGCGATTTCCCCGGCGCATCCGTCGGCGCATGGAGCGCGACCAGCGCACGAAGTCGACGACATCGCGGAGTGGGGGAGTCGCATCCGCTTCGCCGTAGGCGGTCTCGAGACGCCACGCCAGGTACTGGCGCGAAGGAAGGGGAAGAAACGGCGGCCTCCTCTGCCAGCCCCGCGGCCGGAACGTCCAAGCAGCCCCGAGGAGCGCCGGCCAGAGCCAGGGGCGAAGAGTGGCCATCCTGAGGAGAGGGCCGAGCTGGCGGCCGCCGCTGCTGCGTTGCTTCATCGCCACTAAGCTAGCCACTAAGCGACTATGGCCGGCAGCGGGCGGTCGGCAACGGGCTGTTCGGGGTGCTTCGTGGACAGATTCCAGCCATTATCTGTCAGGTTCTCGATCGGGAAGGGCCAATCGAATCGTGGGCTGCTACCTTCCCGAGGACGCTGCAAGTCCCGAAGACCCGTGTAGCCATGCCCAACCGCCTCGCCACCGAAACCAGCCCGTACCTGCTGCAGCACGCCGACAATCCCGTCCAGTGGTATCCCTGGGGCGACGAGGCGCTCCGGCTGGCGCGCGAGCAGGACCGTCCGATACTCCTCTCGATCGGCTACTCGGCCTGCCACTGGTGCCACGTCATGGAGCGCGAGTCGTTCCGCGACCCCGAGGTGGCGGCGCTCATGAACGAGTCCTTCGTGAACGTCAAGGTGGACCGCGAGGAGCGGCCCGACATCGACTCGATCTACATGCGGGCCGTGCAGGCGATGACCGGGAGGGGCGGCTGGCCGCTCACCGCCTTTCTGACCCCCGACGGGGCTCCCTACTACGGCGGCACCTACTTCCCGCCAGCGCCCCGGCCTGGCCTGCCCTCCTTTAGACAGCTCCTGGCGGCGGCGGCGGCGGCGTATCGGGAGCGCAGCGGCGAGGTGGTGCAGGCAAGCGCCCGCCTGACCGAATTGGTCGAGCGTAGCGCCATCGAGGCGCACGCCAGCGGGGGTCACGGCCCAGTCGAGGAGGGGCGGCTCTTCGAGCACGCCGTTCAGGTGGCTGGACGCACCTTCGATCCGGCCCACGGGGGCTTCGGCAGCGCCCCCAAGTTTCCGCAGCCCGACTTCCTCGGCTTCCTGCTCCGCACCGGCGACGGCGAGGAACGCGGACCCTCGATGGCCGTGCACACCCTGGAGCGGATGGCGGCTGGGGGGATCCGGGACCACTGCGGGGGCGGCTTCCACCGCTATTCGGTCGACGCCCGCTGGCTGGTGCCGCACTTCGAGAAGATGCTCTACGACAACGCGCTCGTCGCCCGCTCCCTCCTCCAGGCCAGCGTGCTCCTGGGTCCGGAGCGGGGGTCGGGGCTAGCCGAGGTCGCAGCGGAGACGCTCGACTACATGATCCGTGACCTGGGATCGCCGGAGGGCGCCTTCTACTCCTCTCGCGACGCCGACTCCGAGGGCGAGGAGGGGACCTTCTACCTCTGGACCCCGGGGCAGGTGGAGGAGGCGCTCGGCAGGAGCGACGCGCGGCTCCTCTGCCGCGTGTACGACGTGAGCGAGGCAGGCAACTTCGAGGGCAGGAACATCCTGCACCTGCCGCATGACCTGGACGCCGTGGCCCGAAGCGAGGGGATGTCGCGCGACGAGCTGGACCGGGTGCTGGCGGAGTCGCTCGCCCGAATGATGGGGGTCAGAGGCTCGCGGCCGGCGCCCAGGCGCGACGACAAGGTCATCACGGCCTGGAACGGCATGGCGATCCAGGCCCTTGCCGAGGCGGGAGGTGCGCTCGGACGGCCGGACTATCTCCGACGCGCCGAGATGGCGGCCGAGCACCTGCTGGAGGCGCTACGTGTGGACAACCGCCTGATGCGCATCTGGGCGGGAGGGCGCGCCCACATCGGTGGCTTCCTGGAGGACTACGCCGCCCTGGGCACCGCCTGCATCTCGCTCCATGAGGCGACGCTGGCACCGCGCTGGACCGAGGAGGCCGCCTGGTGCGCCGACGCGGCGCTGGCGCACTTCTGGTCGAGCTCCGAGCGGCTCTTCTACGACTCGCCGGCGGACGGCGAAGAGCTGCTGGTCAGGCCGAGGGAGATCATGGACAACGCCACGCCGTCGGGGAACTCGCTTGCGGTCGAGCTCCTCGTCCGGATGGGGGCGCTGACATGTTCCAGCGACTACCTGGAGGTCGTCGAGACGGTGATCCGAAGGGAGCGCGGTGCCATGGAGCTCTATCCGCTAGGCCTGGGCCGACTTCTCGCGGCGGCGCACTCGTACGAGACTTCCCCCATGGAATGCAAGAGATGACGAGAGCGCGGACACCCACCAGCCCGACCGGGCGGGCGGGCGGAACCGAGGTCGAACACTCCTTGGAGACGGCACCCGAGGCACCACCCTGCGAGAAGCTCCTCGACTGGTACCGGACGATGCTCACCGCGCGGGCCATCGACGACCGCGAGGTCGCGCTCTACCGGCAGGGCAAGGTCTTCTTTCTCATCTCCGGCGCGGGACATGAGGCGGTGCAGGTGGCGCTGGCCGACCTGGTGCGACCGGCATTGGACTGGTTCTACTTCTACTACCGCGATCGTGCCTTTGCACTCGCGCTCGGCGTCTCGCCGACCGAGCTGCTCCTGCAGGGGATCGGCGCGGAGGCCGACCCGGCAAGCGGCGGCCGACAGATGCCGTGCCACTACGGGGACGCGCGCTTCAACATCGTCTCGGCCTCTTCGCCGACCGGCACGCAGTTCCTGCAGGCCGTGGGCGCCGCCGAGGCCGGTCTGCGGGCCGGGCGCGACCCGGCGCTCAGAGCCCGGCTCGCGACCTTCGCCGAGGACGAGATCGTCGTCTGCACGGCGGGCGACGGCACCACCTCGGAGGGCGAGTTCTGGGAGGCGCTCAACACGGCCTGCAACCTGAAGCTCCCCGTCCTCTTCCTCATCGAGGACAACGAGTACGCGATCTCGGTGCCGGTGGAGGTCCAGACCGCGGGCGGCAGCATCTCGCGCCTCCTGGCTGGTTTTCCACATCTCGGCACATGGGAGTGCGACGGTACCGACATGGTCGACAGCCACCGGGCCGCAGCCGAAGCGGTGGAGTGGTGCAGGGCGAGGCGGGGACCGGCGCTCCTCCACGCGCACACGGTCCGCCCCTACTCGCACTCGGGATCCGACGACGAGAGGGCGTACCGGACCCGGGCCGAGCTCGATCTTCAGGAGCGGAGGGACCCGATCCGCAGAGGACGCGAGCTCCTCCTGGAGATCGGCGCCGCAACCGGCTCGGAGCTCGACCGCATGGCCGAGGAGGTGGCGTCCGAGGTTGCGGCGGCGAGCGACGAGGCGCTCCAGCACCCGCAGCCGGCACCCGAGACGGCGATGAGGTGGCTCTACTCCGAGAGCGCCGATCCGACCAGCGCGGACTTCGACACCGAGGACCGGCCCGACTTCGCCGACGACCGCCCCCTCACCATGGTGGACCTGGTCAACCGGTGCCTGCGCGACGAGATGGAGCGCGACTCCAGGATCGTGGTCTTCGGGCAGGACGTGGCCGACGCCTCGCGCGAGGAAGCGCTGAGCGAGGTTTCCGGCAAGGGCGGCGTCTTCAAGGCCACGCACGGGCTCCAGGCCCGCTTCGGGAGCAACCGCGTCTACAACTCGCCGCTTGCCGAGGCGAACATCGTGGGACGCGCGGTCGGGATGGCGGTGCGCGGGATGCGCCCCGTGGTCGAGATTCAGTTTGTCGACTACATCTGGCCAGCCTTCATGCAGATCCGCAACGAGCTGGCCACGATGAGCTACCGTTCGGCGGGAGACTGGGCGGCGCCGGTCGTGGTGCGGGTGACGTACGGCGGCTACATCAAGGGCGGGATATACCACTCGCAGACGGGTGCCACGATCTTCTCGCACACGGCGGGGCTGCGGGTGGCGCTGCCCTCCAACGCGCTCGACGCTAACGGGCTCCTCCGGACCGCGATCCGCGCCGACGACCCGGTGATCTTCCTGGAGCACAAGCACCTGTACCGCCAGGTGCACAACAAGTCGCCCTACCCCGGCCCGGGGTACATGGTGCCCTTCGGGAAGGCGAAGGTGGTGCGCCCGGGGAAGGACGTAACCGTGGTCGCCTGCGGCGCGATGGTGAAGCGCTCATGGGACGCGGCGCGCGCGGCCGCCGCGGGCCACGGCATCGACACCGAGGTGATCGACCTGCGCACGATCTCGCCGCTCGACATGGAGACGATCGCTGCGTCGGTGCGGCGCACGAACAAGGTGATCGTCGCGCACGAGGACGCCCTCTCGTGGGGGATCGGCTCCGAGGTGGCCGCGCGCATCGCCGACGAGCTCTTCCCGTGGCTCGACGGGCCGGTGCGGAGGGTCGCGGCGCTCGACACCTGGGTGGCGTACGCCCCCGAGCTCGAGAAGGCGATCCTGCCCCAGACCGACGATGTGCTGGAGGCGCTGGTGGAGCTGGCCGCGTACTAGCGGCCCGTGGACAGGCCTCCCACGGCATTCCAGCGCTTCGCGCCTCTCGGTGCTCGCGCGAGATTATCCACGGACTCCTGCTAGAACCGCCTGCGGCGGCTGGCGAAGGCTCGGTAGAGGCCGTCGCGCACGGTGCGCGGAACCGCCTTGGCGAGGAGGCCGACGGCCCGCAGCGGCAGCGGCAGACGGCGAGCGATGCGCAGCACGGCGGTCGACTCCGTGTGGACGCCGTCCCGGTCGACCAGGACTATGGAGTCAGGCAGCGAGTCGAAGTCGATGCCCGGGTCGGCCTTCGCGACCACCTGGCGCGCGGCCGCGGAGCCGAGCGGCGCGTGGTCGAGGGTGCGCCCCCGGCGGCACGCCCAGGCGGCCGCCCGACTGCAGAAGGCGCACTCGTCGTCGTAGAGGACCACCTCTCGCGCGAGATGGACCGCTTCGTTCGCCTCCCCAAGCTGTAATGTATGCTTTACAATATGTAATCCATGGTTTACAATGCCCGTGCCATGGCCGGAGTGCCGGCTCTTCGTTGCGCTCCGCCACGGGGTCAAGCTACAGGCCGCGAGCGGGTGGACAAGCCTCGCAGGGCGTCTGCGGCGTGCCGCGCCGGGCAGGAAGGGCGGCGCGCTACCTTTCAGAAGTCCGTGAATGAACCCTGGCGAGCACCGAGAGGCGCGACGCGCCGGGCACTCCCACATCGCCCGCCGAGGACCCCCCGATCTCCCCTGACGCCCCGCCGACACGCATCCGGAGCGCACGCGCCGCGACGATCCTCGCACTCACCGCCGCCGCGCCAGCGTGGGGGTGCGGCGATCGTCCCGACCCCCAGCGCGACCCCACCGCCCACGCCGACCGCCCCCTTCTCGTCGACGGCGGCACGGTCGTCGCGGTGGACGAAGCGGGTACGATCCTCGAGGGCGGCGCGGTTTTGGTCGAGGGGGACCGAATCGCCGCGCTGCTGGGCGCGGGAGACCCCCGCCCCCCCGGCACCGAGGTCCTCGACGCGACCGGGCACCTGGTCATCCCCGGCCTGGTCAATGCGCACGGCCACGCGGCGATGTCGCTGCTCCGCGGACTCGCCGACGACCTTCCCCTCATGACCTGGCTGAACGACTACATCTTCCCCGCCGAGGCGGCGCTCGTCGCACCCGACTTCGTGTACTGGGGCACCCTCCTCTCGTCGGTCGAGATGCTGAAGGGCGGGACGACCACCTTCGCCGACATGTACTACTTCCGCGACGACATGGCAAGGGCCGCGATAGACGCGGGGATCCGTGCGGTGACCGGGCCGCATGTGATCGGCTTCCCCACCCCCGACTTCCCTTCGCCGGAAGCGTCGCTCGCCGACGCGGCGGACTTCATGGAGCGCTACCGCGCCCACCCCGTCATCGTTCCCGCGGTCGCCGCCCACGCGCTCTACACCACCCCGCTGGCCGCGGTCGAGGCCGCCTTCCGGCTCGCCGAGGAGTACGACGCCCCATTCCAGATCCACGCCGTCGAGGACCCTTCCGAGGACTCGACGGCGCGCGAGCGGACCGGGATGGGGGTCATCGAGGCGCTGGAGGCGATCGGCGCGCTCAGGCCCGGGACGGTGCTCGCCCACGCCATCTACCTGTCGGACGCGGACATCGCCCGCATCGCGGCGGGTGGGGCGGGGATCGCCCACAACCCCCAGAGCAACATGAAGCTGGGGGTGGCGCGGGCGGCACCGGTGGCGAAGGCGCTGGCGGCGGGGATCCCGGTGGGGCTGGGCACGGACGGGCCGGCGAGCAACAACGACCTCGACCTCTTCGACGAGATGGACGCCGCCGCCAAGGTGCAGAAGTACATGCTGGGCGACCCTGCAGCTCTGTCGGCGGAAACCGTTTTTCGTATGGCCACCATGGGGGGAGCGCGGGTGCTGAACCTCCACCGGGAGATCGGCTCGCTGGAGCCGGGCAAGCGCGCCGACATCGTGCTTGTGGACGTGCGGCGCCCGGGGCTAACCCCTCTCTACAGCGTCTATTCGCACCTCGTGTACGCCGTACGCGGCAGCGACGTGGCCACCGTGATCGTGAATGGTCGCGTCGTGGTGCGCGACCGCGAAGTCCTCACCGTGGACGAGGCGGAGGTGATGGAGCGCGCGCGCGGCTTCGGGGACCGGGTGCGCGAGGTGATGGAGGAGGTGGGGAGAAGCCAGCGATGATCGGCAAGGGTGGCAGACGGGAGGCGTTTCGCCCCGTGTGGTCCGGGCCGACGCGGGGATGCTACAAGGCGCGACGAAGCGCGAATAGCAGCGCTATTCGTGCGAGGAGCCAACGAAGAGCGCAGCGGTCCAGCACGGATGCAGCGCGCCTCGAATGCCGCCGGGGCTTTGTCCACGGGCTCCGGGGTCACGGATCAGGGCGGCCCCTTCCTGCCATCCACTCCTCCGGGGTCAGCGCTCCCGATCGCTGGGCCAGCTCGAGGTCCCAGGAGACGATCTCGCCGCCCACAGCCTCGGCGACGGCGGCGTAGAGGGCGTCTGGTCCACGGAGGAATCTGTGGGTGCCCAGGGCCAGCGTCTTGCGGATCATGCGGCTTGTGAGAGGGTAGGTGGTGACCAGGGGCGAATGGAGCACCATGCGAGCCAGCTTGCGGCCCTGCGCCGCCCTCCGCAATCTCCGGGATAGGGCGCAGGCCACCTCGATTTCAGCGAATTCGGGAAGCGCGATCGGGTGCCGCCGCGCCCCGAGGGCCGCAAGAAAGGCCCGCGAGGAGTCCGAATGCACTTCGGCACCGTCTAGCGCCGATACCCACACGTTCGAGTCCACCACAACGGGTCTCACCCGGTCTTGCCCGATTCCAGCCGGTTCCGTCCGGCCTCGAGGTGCTCGACCGCGGTGGGGCCGGGCGGAGCGTCCTTCATCGCTTCGTCAGCCGCTCGGAACCATGTGTGAGGCCAGCCCGTGTCGCTCAAAGGGGCCTCCTCCCCCTCACCCTCGCTGAGCCAGCGCCGATAGAGCCGGGTGGTGACCTCGCGAACGGTGAGCCCGCGCAGCGCCGCCTCCGCCTTGACCTCCCGGTAGAGCCGGTCCGGAACATCTATGGTAGCTTTCATGATTGTAGTATAACCGTATTTCCGTACTGCAAGCACAAAGACCGCATCCTGCACCGGCTCGAGCTTCTCGAATCGAGTCTCAACTCTCCCTCGCGCTCTGCGCCATGCGACTGGAGATCGTCGTTGACACTCGGGGGAGCCGCTCGCCAACGTGTAGGGTGGATCAAGTGACAAGATGCGTCTCGCCCTCCGCCTCCCTCGCCATGGCAACCGAGGAGATGCCCTTCCCGCAAGGGACCCCGGTCGTCCGGGACATCGCCGTGGACGGGGAGGACAGGATCTGGGTCGAGCGTACCGGCGAGGGAGGCCGTGGGCCCGGACCCAACGACATCCTGACGCCCGACGGCCCTTGCGTGGATGGCCAGCCCGGCCCTTGACGCACTCCGCTTCCTGCGGAGTTGGGCCGGACACTCCCGCGGGGCCTCGCTCCGGGGGGTGGAGGTGGACGATATCCAGATCGAGGACGACTCCGCGTCCGCGGTCCCGGTAGGAGGCACCGGAGAGCACGCTGGCCGGAGCCTGCGCGCCTGGCGGTACCGCTCAGCCGCGCCCGTCGCCAGGCCCCCACGGCCCGGCTGGGTGCTGCTGCACGGCGCGACGCGCCCGGGTCCCCACCACCCCGAGATCGTTCGCTGCGCAAAGGCGCTAGCGGGCGCGGGAGGCGAGGTGCTCATTCCCGAGGTGACTGCGTGGCGCGAGCTCGACCTGGATCCAGCCCCCGCGCGGCTCGCTCTTGCCCTAGCGGCGCGCCAACAGGATCGCGACCCGCAAGTGAGCCCCGGCGGCACCGTGCTGGCCGGGTTTTCCTTCGGTTGCCCCCAAGCCATCGCCTCCGGTGCCGAGCTTGCCCGCGCGGGGGTGGTGCGGGGAGTCCTCGGCTACGGTGGCTACCACAGCCTGGACAGCGCCATCGGCTTCGGCCTCACGGGCCGCTACGAACGGCGGGGGCGCACGGAGAAGATGCACCCCGACCCCTACGGACGCTGGGTTGTTGCCGCCAACTTCCTGCACCGCATTCCGGGAATGGATGGTGCCGAGGACGTCTCTCGTGCCCTAGGCCGCCTTGCGGCATTCGCCGGCGACGTGGGGTTTCCAGCCTACGCGCGGGGGAGCGACAGCTACAAGGCGGAGGTCATGGCATCGGTGTCCGCGCGCAACCGGGAGCTCTTTCGCTTCTTCGCACCCGACGCAGGCGCTGAGCCCGACCCCAATCTTGCCCGCGAGCTAGCCCCCCAGCTCGCAGCCGCGGCTCGCGATACCTACCCGGAGCTCGATGTCTCGCACGCACTCGACCAACCTTCCCTGCGAGAGATGCCCCTCCCGCCGGTTCACCTAATCCACGGTCGCCACGATCGCCTGATCCCCTTCACCGAGACGATCGCGCTGAAGCGCCACTTGGCGCCCCGGACCGAGGTTGCGGCAACCATTACCGGGCTACTCGCGCACTCGCGGGCAGCGGCGCGGCTTACTCGACCCGTAGAGGCGCTTCGGCTCGCGGCGGCTATCCGCGGTCTGATGAGGCTCCACGCATCGTAGCCACCGCAGGGCCCCCGGGCGGCCCACGATCACCCGATGACGCTATCGCCTGCACCCCCACCGGACCGCTTTGCTCGGCTCCCCAAGCTGTAATGTATGCTTTACAATATGTAATCCATGGTTTACAATGCCCGTGCCATGGCCGGAGTGCCGGCTCTTCGTTGCGCTCCGCCACGGGGTCAAGCTACAGGCCGCGAGCGGGTGGACAAGCCTCGCAGGGCGTCTGCGGCGTGCCGCGCCGGGCAGGAAGGGCGGCGCGCTACCTTTCAGAAGTCCGTGAATGAACCCTGGCGAGCACCGAGAGGCGCGACGCGCCGGGCACTCCCACATCGCCCGCCGAGGACCCCCCGATCTCCCCTGACGCCCCGCCGACACGCATCCGGAGCGCACGCGCCGCGACGATCCTCGCACTCACCGCCGCCGCGCCAGCGTGGGGGTGCGGCGATCGTCCCGACCCCCAGCGCGACCCCACCGCCCACGCCGACCGCCCCCTTCTCGTCGACGGCGGCACGGTCGTCGCGGTGGACGAAGCGGGTACGATCCTCGAGGGCGGCGCGGTTTTGGTCGAGGGGGACCGAATCGCCGCGCTGCTGGGCGCGGGAGACCCCCGCCCCCCCGGCACCGAGGTCCTCGACGCGACCGGGCACCTGGTCATCCCCGGCCTGGTCAATGCGCACGGCCACGCGGCGATGTCGCTGCTCCGCGGACTCGCCGACGACCTTCCCCTCATGACCTGGCTGAACGACTACATCTTCCCCGCCGAGGCGGCGCTCGTCGCACCCGACTTCGTGTACTGGGGCACCCTCCTCTCGTCGGTCGAGATGCTGAAGGGCGGGACGACCACCTTCGCCGACATGTACTACTTCCGCGACGACATGGCAAGGGCCGCGATAGACGCGGGGATCCGTGCGGTGACCGGGCCGCATGTGATCGGCTTCCCCACCCCCGACTTCCCTTCGCCGGAAGCGTCGCTCGCCGACGCGGCGGACTTCATGGAGCGCTACCGCGCCCACCCCGTCATAGTTCCCGCGGTCGCCGCCCACGCGCTCTACACCACGCCGCTGGCCGCGGTCGAGGCCGCCTTCCGGCTCGCCGAGGAGTACGACGCCCCATTTCAAATCCACGCCGTCGAGGACCCTTCCGAGGACTCGACGGCGCGCGAGCGGACCGGGATGGGGGTCATCGAGGCGCTGGAGTCGATCGGCGCGCTCAGGCCCGGGACGGTGCTCGCCCACGCCATCTACCTGTCGGAGGCGGACATCGCCCGGATCGCGGCGGGCGGGGCCGGGATCGCGCACAACCCCCAGAGCAACATGAAGCTGGGGGTGGCGCGGGCGGCGCCGGTGGCGAAGGCGCTGGCGGCGGGGATCCCGGTGGGGCTGGGCACGGACGGCCCGGCGAGCAACAACGACCTCGACCTCTTCGACGAGATGGACGCCGCCGCCAAGGTGCAGAAGTACATGCTGGGCGACCCCGCGGCGCTGTCGGCGGAAACTGTTTTTCGCATGGCCACCATGGGGGGGGCGCGGGTGCTACCTCCACCGGGAGATCGGCTCGCTGGAGCCGGGCAAGCGCGCCGACATCGTGCTAGTGGACGTGCGGCGCCCGGGGCTAACCCCTCTCTACAGCGTCTATTCGCACCTCGTTTACGCCGTGCGCGGCAGCGACGTGGCCACCGTGATCGTGAATGGTCGCGTCGTGGTGCGCGACCGCGAGCTCCTCACCGTGGACGAGGCGGAGGCGATGGAGCGCGCGCGCGGCTTCGGGGACCGGGTGCGCGAGGTGATGGAGGGGGTTGGGGAAGGGGGCCAGCGGTGATGGACGGCCCGAAGGCGCAGGCGCGACCCGGGGTGGCGGGCGGGGGTCCTTGCCCGATACGTTCCGGCTGGTGATCCCGAATCGATGAGGAGGTTCCAAGCCATGAGCGAGAACAGGGCGAAGCTTGGTGAGGGCCGCGCGGTCGCGCTCGTGGGGCTGTTGGCGGTGGGCGCGCTGGCGGTCGCGTGCGTTGCGCGGGCGCCGGCGGAGCCGAAGCCAGCGATCGGGCAGGCGGTCGCCGGGGACGGCGGGGAGGCGGCTGGCAGCGGAGCAGCCAGCCTGGCAGGGGACTCCACCCTAGTGAGGTGGTTCGACGCGATAGCGGCTCCCGTCGTGTTTGTGGACGACTTACGCATGGAGACTCGCGCGGACCTGCCGGAAGCCGTCCGGCAGTGGGTGGCGGGAGGGCTTCGCGACAGGAATCTCGTGCCGCGCCACGAGGTCGTCGAGGGTCCGTGGCACGTCGACGGCCGGACGGCCAACCAGGTGATCCTGATCTTCACGGGCAGGACGGGACCAGCCATCGAGCCGACTGCGGGTCGAGCCTCGGCGGCGAGCGTGCAGTGGCAGCCGCTTGTGTTCGTGGACGGTCAGCGGCTTCCGCTTTCGTACCCCGAGATTCCGACGAACCTGGCTCCGTTTCCGTTCGATCGCGCGCGGAGGTTCATGCAGGCCGTCAACTGGGATCCAATTGCGAGACTGGAAATCGAGAGCTTGGAGATCATCCATGGTGCGGCGGCCGTCCACTTGTACGGGGAGGAGGCCGCTGTCGGGGTCATCGCCATCGTCACGAAGGACTCGGGCTCCCGCCGCTCCGGCACATCGCCCCGGTAGGGGGCCCACACGACGCTGCCGGTGGCAGCTTCACGCCAAGCCGGTGGCGAAAGCACTTGGTTCGCCTGCCCGGGCCTCGGCGGCAACCCCGGGTTGAGAAGGCCTCGACGGGCGGACTGGCCGCGAGCCTCCTATATGCAGTCCATGGTTTACAGTTTCCGCGCCCGTGGCTGGACCGGGGCGGGGTGGGTGCACGGGCTGGAGCTCCACTTCGTGCGAGTGGGTCGGCTCCTGGCGCCCGACGGCCCCTGCGTGGATGGCTAGCCCGGCCCTTGACGCACTCCGCTTCCTGCGAAGCTGGGCCGGACACTCCCGCGGGGCCTCGCTCCGGGGGGTGGAGGTGGACGATATCCAGATCGAGGACGACCCCCCGCCCGCGGTCCCGGTAGGAGGCGCCGGAGAGCGCCCTGGCCGGAGCCTGCGCGCCTGGCGGTACCGGTCGGCCGCGCCCGCCGCCCGGCCCCCAAGACCCGGCTGGGTGCTGCTGCACGGCGCGACGCGCCCGGGTCCCCACCACCCCGAGATCGTTCGCTGCGCGACTGCGCTGGCGGGCGCGGGAGGCGATGTGCTCATCCCCGAGGTGACTTCGTGGCGCGAACTCGACCTAGATCCAGCCCCCGCCCGGCGCGCTCTCGCCCTGGCGGCGCGCCAACAGCATCGCGACCCGCAGGTGAGACCCGGCGGCACCGTGCTGGCCGGATTCTCCTTCGGTTGCCCCCAAGCCATCGCCTCCGGCGCCGAGCTAGCCGCCGAGGGATTGGTGCGGGGAGTCCTTGGCTACGGTGGCTACCACAGCCTCGAGAGCGCCATCCGCTTCGGCCTCACGGGCCGCTACGAACGGCGGGGGCGCACGGAGAAGCTGCACCCCGACCCCTACGGACGCTGGGTCGTTGCCGCCAACTTCCTGCACCGCATTCCCGGAATGGGTGGTGCCGAGGACGTTTCTCGTGCCCTCGGCCGCCTTGCGGCGTTCGCCGGCGACATGGGGGTTCCAGCATACGGACGGGAGTGCGACAGCTACAAGGCGGAGGCCATGGCATCGGTGTCCGCACGCAACCGGGAGCTCTTTCGCTTCTTCGCGCCCGACGCCAGCGTTGAGCCCGACCCGGGTCTTGCCCGCGAGCTAGCCCCCCAGCTGGCAGCTGCGGCTCGCGAAAGCTACCCGGAGCTCGAGATATCGCACGCACTCGACCAGCCTTCGCTGCGAGAGATGCCCCTCCCGCCGGTCCACCTAATCCACGGTCGCCACGATCGCCTGATCCCCTTCACCGAGACGATCGCGCTGAAGCGCCACCTGGCGCCCCGGACCGAGGTTGCGGCGACCATTACCGGGCTACTCGCGCACTCGCAGACAGCAGCGCGGATTACCAGTCCCGTAGAGGCGCTTCGGCTCGCGGCGGCGATCCGCAGTCTGATGGGGCTCCACGCATCCTAGCCACCGCAGGGCTCCCGGGCGGTTCACGATCACCCGATGACGCTATCGGCCGTCCGCCACCCAACGCTTCGCCGCACTCGGGTGCGCGCGAGCGTGTCTGCTAGGATTCGCTGCACTGCGCGGGCGTGTCGTCCCGCATCCCGAGCTGGACAATCCGCGGCCTGTCGACGCCGCCGACGCCCACGTAGCGGAAGACCTCCCCGTCCAGCTCGCGGGGCATCGGCTCCTGCACGACCTTGCTCTCGGTGCCGTTCAGGAGCGCCGCGAAGGGTGCCGCCTGCGTCCCGGCATCGACATCGGTCGGGAAGAAAAAGACCACGTCCGGGTGCGAGCTGAAAACAACCTGACCCGTCTCGTCGCTGATCCAGAACTCGTCGATCGCAGTGCTCCGCACGACCCTCTGGAGGGCCTGGTTGATCTCGACGGCCGTGCGCCCGGCCTGGAGGGCTGCGTCCACGAAGTGGGCGGCCAGCGTCGCCTGCGCCGCCATGTGCTCGCCAGCCGCTTCCTTGCGGGCAGTCGCCTCCACACACGCATGGTCCTCCGCGCACCCCGAGAAGAGCACTCCCGCGGCTAAGGCGGCAACGGCCGCTCGAGAGCTGATACGCGCTCCAAGTACCATCTAGATCCTCCCAGCTTGAATGTTGGCGTGGTCGTCGATCAGACAATGGCGCGTTGCGGCGGTGCCAGTCAATCCCCTGCGGCAATCACCTCGCGAACCGCCTCCTGCACCTCGGGGGCCATCGGCTCGAAGCCGCCGGTCCACCTCCGCACGAACCGGCCCTCGGCATCGACCAGGAAGGTGCCGGGAAGGCCTATCAGGCCGTACTTGTCGGCAATGTCCCACGACGGATCGTGGTAGATCGGGAAGGTGACCCCGATCTCCTCCAGGAACGACCGAATGATCTCGGCCGCGCCCCGGTCGTCGACGCTCACCCCCACGACCTGGAAGCCCTGCCCGGAGAAGGCGTCGTGCAGGCGCTGCAGCTCCGGCATCTCGTGTCTGCACGGGGCGCACCAGGTCGCCCAGATGTTGAGCATGTACGGGGCTCCGTGGAGCGAGCTCCCGTCGAAGGTGCCGCCGTCGAGGTTGTCGGCCACGAATGCGGGCACCTTGTCGCCGGGCTGAAGGGGCTTGCCTGGGACTTGGCACCCCGCAAGCACGCTCGCGACCAGCAGTCCGATGGCGGCCGCTGCAGGATGTCTCATCTCGCCGTCTCCGGTCTGTAGATTCCGAGAACGGCTTCCGGACGAGGTGCCGCTTGGAGCTCCGGCACCGTCCACGAGCCGCTGGCCATGGCGACCACGGTGAAGCTACCGAAGGCTGGGCCGACCCGCCAAGCCGCGCGACCCCCGCACAGCGGGTCAGAAACCACGACATGTACCGACCACGCAGACCGGAGCTGCAATGACGCGAGCCCGTCCCACAACCCCCGTCCGCCGCAAGCTCGCCTTCCTGGCTGGCTTCGCCCTCTACTTCGCCGTCCTCTGGCTCGTCTGGGAGACCTCGTTCGTCTACCCACTCAAGATCTTCGTGGTGATGCTGCACGAGATCAGCCATGGGATCGCCGCCATTGCGACCGGCGGCACGATCGACCGCATCGTCCTCGACCCGGCACAGGGCGGCGCCTGCTACTGCCCGGGGGGAAACGCCTTTCTGACGCTCTCGGCCGGGTACCTCGGCAGCCTCCTCTGGGGCATCCTGCTCCTGGGTCTCGCCTCGCGAACGCGGCCCTCCCCAACTGCGGTGCTCACGGCCGCCGGAGCGATCGTGGCGATCCTGACGCTGCTGTACGTGCGGAGCGCCTTCGGCCTCCTCTTCGGGATCGCCTTCGGGACCGTGCTAGTGCTCTTAGGCAGGAAGCTCGGGGAGCACCTCTCGCGGATGGCGCTCCGCGTCCTCGGGCTGACGAGCTGCCTATACGCGGTCCTGGACATCAAGAGCGATGTGCTCGACCGCCCCCACCTCCGCTCCGACGCCGCCATGCTCGCCGAGATAACGCCCCTCTCGACTACCGCCTGGGGCTTCGTCTGGACAGCGGTGGCGCTGCTGGTGTGCGCTGTGGCCTTCAGGAGAGCGTACCGGTCGGCCTAGCAGCGCCGGCAGGACGCGACGAAGGGCTGGCCCAAGGGGCAGCGCAGAGCACGGCCACGGGTAGGGGAGTTGTAAATCATGGCTTACACATTGTAAACCATACGTTACATTATGGGCGACGAGCGCACTGGTCCAGCGGAAACGCTACGACCCTGAGTCGACCGTGAAGGGGAGGCGAGTCTGGAGCGGTTCCCTTCCCTCGGCGAACACCTCGATGACGATCTCATAGGCACCCTGGCCCAGCCCCGGCAGTCGAATCGAGAAGGAGCGCAGGAGGGTGTCGGTCCCCCGGGGCGCGGCCTCTCGCCAGCTGACCGACGCCCTCTCGCGCCGCCCGATCCCCAGCCACCGGCCGAATCTGGTCAGTAGACCCTCGCTCCGCGCCTCGACCCAGGCCCGATAGTGCACGGTCTCGCCGACCGGCCTCAGCCCGTAGATCTCGAAGGCAACCCCCACCGCCGCATCGCCTCCGACGACCGTCGAGGGTTCCAGCGCCTCCAGCAGCTCGTCGGTGTCGCCAGGGTCGCTCTCCGGTTCGATCAGCAAGAGGTCCGAGAGGGCGAAGACGTCCCGTGGCACCCCGCGAAAGCTCATTCCCCGGCGCAGGCGCCACGCCCGACGGTCCTCCGGAGCCCAGGACTCGACGCTCACCACTCCCCACTCGGAGTGCGGCACCCTTCCGGCCACCCGCACAGCTCCCCCCGGAGCGACGGCCGCGCGTTCGTCGAGCACAACCGCGCCCCCCTGCACCGCGAACAGCCCGGCAGCTACATCCCCTCCGGTCGCCCCGCCGTCCGTCTCCATCGTCCGGCGTGGCACCAATTCAGGCGTCCGCCAAGCCGCGAGGAGGATCACGCCATCCGGTCTCGAGAGCCTGCCGACCTGAGCCGTCAGCTCCTCGAGCGAGTCCAGGTAGGGGGGCAGATGCACGCTCTGCGGCAGCCCCGCCCGGTGTTCCCAGACACGCTCGTCGCCACCCTGGGGACGCTCCAGGACGCTACGAGGTGGGGTGGCCCTGGAGACGCCAGGGTAGTCAAGGTAGTCATAGCACCACACGCGCGGCCGTCGGGGGTGAATCGTGCTCTCCGGCCAGAGGCGCTCGCACCCGGCCGACCAGCCGAAGCGCACCGCCACCTCGGTCATGTCGTCGCCCCACGGCATCGCGTGGGGATTGCGGGCATCGGCCTGGCCCATCGAGTAGACCCATCGGCTGTAGTGCGCCGTCCGGCGGTCGTTGCCCTCGATGAGGTAGAGGGGATCTGAGAGCGCCCACAGCTTCTCCACGGCGGCTGCGGAGTCCGGCTGGTCCTTCAGCCAGCCTCTCAGGTCGCCATCCAGCAGCGGGCCCGGGTCACGCCACTCCGTGCGCATCGAGGCGGGCATCTCCGCCATCGCCCGCCCGAAGGCCTCCTCTGCCCCCACCACGTCGGAATCGCGGTGGAGCACATAGCCGAGGTAGGCGGCGCAGCGCCAGCTCTCCGCCAGCTGGCATCGCCTCGCGACGGACGCGGCCTCGGCGAGACGGCCAGCATCGACGAGGTAGAGGATCCGCTGTCCGAAGACCCACCCGTCCCCTGGAATCTCGCCCGCCACCTCGGCGAACTCGTCCAGCAGGCGCTCGCGGGCGGCGACCACCTCCTCCGCCTCTGGCTTGGGCGCTCGGTCTCCGCCGCTATCCCAAATGCACAGGCGTCCGACGATCTCGTCGCACTCCGGCGTTCCGCCCAGGGTGAATGGCAGATGGCGGATCGCCATGCGTTCGAAGCGCGCCTGGAGCGAGTGAGCCCGCGAGCGGGCGGCTGCGGAGTCCTTCCTCTCCTGCTCGGTTGCGCCCGCCTGCAGAAAGACGGCGCTCGCGCCGGCGCGAGCGGCCGACAAGCCGTGCCCACGCAGATAGGGAGCAGCCGCCAGCGGCGACCCGAACGCCGCCACCGGGGCAGCTGCCGCCCACAGACCGAGTAGCAGCGCCGGAGCGGCGCTGAGCCGCCGGATTGGCCCGGGTGGAGTCGAACCACCACCCCCGGTTCCAAAGACCGGTGTCCTGCCGTTAGACCACGGGCCAGATGGACCCCGCGCACCGGGCCGGGGGGCCAGCGAAGCGAGGGACACTGGCATTGTAAACCATCCAGCCTCTGTTCGCCTCCTCGCCGAGGCACACTCAGCGCTCATGCGACCGACACCGGCGTTGGCGTCGTCACCAGGGTCGGAATGACCGCCACGCGAACCGACTCGACGTTCTCGATCAGGTGGGCAGCCGCTGTCGCCGCCCTGGCCTCATCGGCAAAGACGCCGAAGAGCGCCGTGCCGCTCCCCGTCATGTGCGCCACCACGGCCCCGGCTTCGGAGAGCGAGCGCCTTATGGCCTCCAGCCCTGGGAAGCGCTCGAAGACCGCGCGCTGGAAATCGTTTCCCTGAACGGCGGCGAGATCACGCCATCCCCCCAAGGGCGCACCACCCAGGACGGTCGGCGGCGCCGGCAGAACCACCCTGGTGGAGAGCTCCTGGTAGGCGCTCGCCGTTGACGACCGCTCGTCGGGAACCACCAGGAGGACGGGCGACGGGGGGAGCGGGGGGCGAACGAGGAGGCGGTCCCCCCTACCCCACGCGAGGACGGAGGCGCCTCCGGCCAGGAAGAAGGGGACATCGGAGCCGATCGCACGGCCGAGCTCCAGCAGCTCTGGCCGGTCGAGCGGGTCGCCGTACAGGGCGTTCAGAGCGGTCAGCGCACCGGCCGCATCCGAGGAGGCGCCGCCTAGACCGGTCCCCGCCGGAATCGCCTTCCGAAGCGTCAACTCTACGCCGGGTTCGCGGCCTGTTGCGGCAAAGAAGGCGCGTGCGGCGAGCATCACGGTGTTCCGCTCAGGATCGCCCAGGTCGTCGCTCACTTCGCCGAGAGGGCCTGACGGCGCGCTCCCCAACTCGAGCGCGATCCCGGAGCCTCCGAGGCGCACCTCGAGCTCGTCGCAGAGGTCTATCGCCTGGAAGAGCGTCTCGATCTGGTGGTAGCCGGAGTCCTCGCGGGCGATCACCCGCAGGTATAGGTTCAGCTTGGCCGGGCAGAGTACCGAGACGCCGCCGCTCATGCGCCGCCACTCCCCTCCCCCACGCTGTCACCCTCTCCGCGACTCCCGCCCGGGCGGACGAGCGACACGCCGAGCCTCCGGGCGTGCCAGAGGCCGATCAGGGTGATCGGCGGGAGTGTGACCGCATGCCACCCGACCGCGAAGGCGAGGACCGCCTCCGGGTCGGCGCCGAAGACCTGCACAAGTGCAATCGTCACCGCCGCCTGTAGAGTGCCGATGTAGCCTGGCGCTGCCGGAATCGCCGCCGCAAGCGCCGTCGCGACAGTGGTGAGGAGGGCGGCCGTCAGAGGAAGCTCGAGATCGAAGGCGACGAACCCGAGCCAGAAGGAGAGGGCCTGCACGAGCCAGACGCAGAGGCTCCAGGCGAGGGCCGGGAGCATCAGTCGCCACCCCCGCATCGAGGAGAGCCCGTCGGCGACGCCCGCGACGAACGCTGAGAGCGCCGGGCCCAGTCGACCGATCGGCAGCTTCGAGCTGGCCAGCTCCACCACTCGGCCACTCCGGGCAGGACGGGCCAGCACAGCCAGCGAGACGACGAGCGCCACGGCGAGGACAGCAGCGGTCCCCCGCGCCGCTGTGGCGAGCTCGGCTGGGAGCGGCCCAGCCGGAACGGATGGAGAGTAGAGCGTCGCCAGGAGGAGGAGAAAGACGACGCCCCCGTCCATGAGCCGCTCCACGACTAGGGTGGCGAGGGCGGCCGGGAAGCCGACCGGCTCGGAGCGGCTGTAGGCGAAGGCGCGCGCCGGCTCTCCGAGGCGGCCCGAGGGCAGCAGGTTGTTGCCGGCAAACCCAACCGCGACGGCCGCGAAGCGCGAGCGGAAGGGACTCCGCGGCTGAACCGGTGCCAGCAGGTAGCGCCACCTAGCCGCCCTTGCCGAGAATCCGGCCAACGCCACCACCGACGAGGCGGCAAGCCAGAGGGGGTTGGCGCCCGCGAGATGCTCCAGCACCTCGGCGAAGTCGACTTCGCGAAAGAACCACCAGAGCACCAGCGCCAGCAGGACGAGAACGGCCGCGAGCACCAACCACGAACCCGTGCCGAACCCCGGAGCGCCTACCCGCGAGGGCGCGGGGCGACCGTACCGGGAGGCCACGGGCTGCCGCGGTCCGTGGGTAGTCTCGCGCGAGCACCGAGAGCGGCGAAGCGGCCCGCTGGCAAGGCGCGACGAAGGGTCAATAGCCGCAGCGCCATTGGCCCGAGGAGCAACGCAGAGCGCAGCCTCGGGTACGGACTCCGTAAACCCTAGATTACACATTGTAAGGCATACATTACAGGTTCGACAGGGGAGCGGAGCGGTCCAGCGGGGATGCAGCGCCGCTCGAATGCCGTGGGAGGTTTACCCACGGGCCGCTAATAGCCGATCGGCGGGACCCACTCCCCCGGAGTGGCTACCCGTCTGGGAGAGTGCAGCACCAGCGACCGCATCTCGCGGACCGCGCGCTCCATCCCCACCAGGACGGCGCGCGACACGACGGAGTGCCCGATGTTGAGCTCCTCGACACACGAGAGGGCGGCGACCGGCGCGACGTTCTCGTAGGTGAGACCGTGGCCAGCGTGGACGGCGAGGCCGAGGCCGTGCCCGGCCGCCGCGGCATCACTCAGCCGAGTCAGCTCGCGCTCCCTGGCCGCATCGCCCCTGGCACCCGCGTACTCGCCGGTGTGCAGCTCCACGGCATTCGCGCCAAGCGCCGCCGAGCGCTCGATCGACTCCAGGTCGGGGTCGATGAAGAGGGCGGTCCGGGTACCTGCCGCGGCGAGGCGTCCGAGCGCTCGGCCAACCCCCGCCCGCACCGAGGCGGAAGCCAGGTCGAGCCCCCCCTCGGTGGTCACCTCCTCCCGGTTCTCGGGGACGAGCGTCGCCTGCATCGGCGCGACCTCGACGGCGATCTCCACCATCGCCGCGGTGGCAGCGACCTCGAGATTCAGCCCGGTGCGCACCGTCTCTGCGAGAAGACGCACATCGCGGTCGCCGATATGGCGCCGATCCTCGCGCAGGTGCACCGTGATGCCGTCGGCACCACCCAGCTCGGCGAGCACGGCCGCGCGCACCGGGTCGGGCTCGTCGGTGCGGCGCGCCTGCCGTACCGTGGCCACATGGTCGATGTTGATGTAGAGCCTCATCGGGGAAAGCTACCACCGCAGCACTCCGTGGACAGTCACCCGCGAGGACCGGGAGCGGCGAAGCGCCAGCGGTCCGCGGGTGCGCCCGGGCGAGCACGAGAGAGGGGCGAAGCGCCCCGCTGGCAGAGCGTCGCATTCATGTTGTACATTCCAGTTTACATAATGTAAAGTGCGGATTACTCCCCTTCACCAGCGTAGCTGCAACCCATGTCGCGCACCCTCGACAACCCGTCGCCCGATGCCCAGCTGCTCCCCGCCCTGCAGGGGGCGCTAGCAGCCCGTGGAAGAAACCCTGACGGCATTCGAGGGGCGCTGCATCCGCGCTGGTCCGCTTCGCTCTGGGTTGCCTCTTGCACGAATAGCGCTGCTATTCGCGCTGCGAAGCGCCTTGCCAGCCCAGCGCAGCGCCCCCTCTCGGTGCTCGCCTGAGTTTATCCACGGACTGCTGGAGGCGTAGATGGAGACCCGCAATCCCGGCATGCCTTTCGACCTGGAGGCGGTGCGCCAGGCACATGTCAACCGGACCGCCGCCGCCCGTCGGGCCGCCACCCTCGGCGCTACTCGGGCTGGGCATCCCGACTGGCTCCTTCGCGCGGTGACGATGATCGACCTCACCACCCTCTCGGACGATGACACCGAGGGACGGGTGCGGCGGCTCTGCGACAAGGCCCTCCGTCCGCTTCGAAGCGAGCTTCTCGTCGCTCTTGGGGCGGAGGGGGTGGCCGTGTCGGCGGCGGCCGTGTGCGTCTACCATCGGTTCGTTCCCACGGCGCTTGCGGCTCTCGACGGTCGCCTCCCCGTGGCCACGGTCTCGGCGGGCTTTCCGGCTGGACTCTCGCCGCTCGCCACCAGGGTCGCCGAGATCGAGACGTCGGTGAAGGCGGGAGTGGACGAGATCGATCTGGTCATCGTGCGGGGGCTGGCGCTGGAGGGACGATGGGAGGCGCTCTACGACGAGATCACCGCCTTTCGGAGGGCGTGCGGAGATCGCTGCATGAAGGTGATACTCGGCGTCGGGGAGCTCGGGACTCTCGACAACGTGCGGCGGGCCGCCACGGTGGCGATGATGGCAGGGGCCGACTTCGTGAAGACCTCTACCGGCAAGGAGAAGGAGAAGGCGACGCTCTCTGCCGGGCTCGCGATGGCCGCCGCGATCCGCGACTACCATCGCGAGACGGGCCACAGGGTCGGGCTCAAGGCCGCTGGCGGAATCGCTACGGCGCGGGAAGCGCTCTCCTGGCTCGGCCTCGTCCAGGAGGAGCTGGGGGAAGCCTGGATGCACCCTGGCCTCTTCAGGATCGGAGCGAGCTCGCTCCTGGCCGACATCGAGCACCAGCTGGAGCGCGTGCCAGCCCCTACTTGCCAGTCCCGCCGCGCACCAGCGTCGAGAGGCTCCTCTGCTCCTGTATGTAGAGGGTCGCGGTCTCCCCCGGTTCGAGCGGCACCGAGTTGGTGATGTAGGTGCCTCCAGCGAGAATGTCGATCTCGAGCTGGAGCTCGTCGGGGACGGGCCAGTCGATCCTGAAGCTCTCGCTGCGGTGGCCGCCCACGATGCCGATCCTGCGCCGGAGGTTGCCGAGCGCCGAGATGGTGGCCTGGTGGTAGTTGCTGTTCTCGACGTAGAGGCGGATCGTGCCGCTCGACCCCTTCGCGAAGGGGTTGATCCGCTCCGTCACCATCGCGCATCCGACGGTCCCCAGCGCCGCAGCCAGCGCAACGCCCGCGCAGAGCACTCCGCTACATCGCATCGCCATCGCCTCCACCGCCTCCGCTCCCGACCGATTCGAGTCCCGCTTCGGCCAAGAGTTCGTTCAGCGTCGCCAGGTCGCGCGCAGCCAGCGCCTCCAATCGATCGAGCTGGCTCCCCAGGAGCCCCGAGAGCCAACCGAAGACCGCGTACGTCTGCTCGGTAGGCCGGGCCTCGGACCCCTCCACTACACCGAGCAGCGCGGCCAGCCTGTTGTTGATCCTCATCGGGAAGTTGAGCGGATCCTGGTTGCTCTGGTTCTTCACCTGGTAGATCGCGGCCTCGATCGCCCCCAGCTCCTGCCTCGCGAGCGCCGCCTGCCTGCGAACGCCGCCATCCTCGCCATCCGGGCCGATCTCGGCGACCCGGTCGTCGATCTCGACCATGACTCCGCGTACCCAAATCAGCGCCTCGTTCGCCTCCGAGACGCGATCCCTGATCTGGAGCGCAAGCTCGAAGCGCTCCTCAAGGTCCCCCTTCGTGGCACCGGCCGCCCGCGGGTCGAGCCTCAGCTCGAAGTCCTCCACCAGGGGCTCGGCGTCGCCCACAGTCATCCGCACCCTGTAGCGCCCCGGGAGCGCCCTCGGGCCCATCGGCCTCGCCGCCCACATGACGCGTCCTTCGAAGTCGGTCCACGGGTCGTGCCTTAGGTCCCAAGCGAAGGCGTGCGACCCTGCGGCAGCGGACGGCCCCCGCTCCTCCTCCCCGTCGCCCGAGCCACCCTCCCCTTCCCCGTCCTCGGCAGCCGAGTCCGCCGCCACCCCCTCGAAGCGCCGCACCACCGTGCCCACGCCATCTAGCACCTCGATCGTCACACGCTCGGCGTCCTCCGCCAGGTAGTACTGGAAGCGAGCCCTGCCGTCAACTCCGAGGATCGGGTCGACCGGATCGAAGAGCCACGCCCGCGAAGCAGCCACCTCCGGGCCCATCTGCCGCAGCGGAGCGATCCCCTCCAGCACCCAGAAGGAGCGCCCATGGGTCGCGATCACCAGGTCGTGCTCCTCCACCACCAGGTCCGAGACCTGCACAGTGGGCAGATTCAGCGTCAGCGGCTGCCACCTCGCGCCGTCGTCGAAGGAGAGGTACACGGTGCGCTCCGAGGCCGCGTAGAGGAGTCCGGGGCGCCTGGAGTCCTCGCGCACCGCCCGAATGAAGTCGTCCTCCGGGAGTCCCTCCACGATCCTGGTCCACGTGGCACCGTAGTCCAACGTCTTCCAGATGTACGGCGCACGGTCATCGTCCACGAGGTAGCGGATGCCGGCAACGTAGGCCTTGCCGGGCGTGGCGGGCGAAGCCTCGATCGTGTTGATGCGGACGAAGTCGGGAGCGTCGGGAGGGGTGACGTCCGTCCACTCCGAGCCGCCGTCCCGGGTGAGGTGCACCAGTCCGTCATCCGATCCGGCCCAGATCACCCCCGGGTCGTGCGGCGAAGGGGCCAGGGCGAAGACGGTCGCGTAGGTCTCCACGCCGGTCTGGTCCTTGGTGATCGGCCCCCCGGACGGGCCCATCGTCGCGGGGTCGGCACGGGTCAGGTCGGGACTGATCGCCACCCAGCTCTGGCCCTCGTCCACCGTCTTCCAGACCCTCTGGGAGGCGGTGTAGAGGACGGCCGGGTCGTGTGGCGAGAAGACGATCGGGAAGTTCCACTGGATCCGCTCCACCATATCCTCCGACGACTGCCCCAGGGGGTTCTCCGGCCAGACGCTGATCGTGCGCCTCCGGCCGGTCGCCATGTCGAAGCGGGTCAGCATCCCCCCGTAGCAGCCGGCGTAGAAGACGTTCAGCCGCTGGGGATGCGGCGCGATGTGCCCGCTCTCGCACCCTCCCACAGCGTAGTACCAGGTGCGGTCGCCCGGTCCGCGCGCAGTCATGTGGCGCCACCCGCGCACGGGGATGCACGCAGTCGAGTTGTCCTGCTGCCCTCCGCAGATGTGGTAGGGCAGGTGCCGCGTGGTGGCGACGCGATAGAACTGCGCCGTCGGGTAGTCCTGGTCGGTCCAGCTCTCGCCGCTGTTGAAGGAGACGTTGGCGCCGCCGTCGTTGGCGTTGATCATGCGGTCCGGATCGCCGGCCGCTATCCAGAGGTCGTGATTGTCGCCGTGCGGCACCGCGACCGTCTCGAAGGACTCGCCCCCGTCGATGGACTTGTGGAAGGCGACGTTGAGGACGTAGACGACATCCTCGTCCAAGGGGTCGGCGTAGACGCGCGTGTAGTAGAATGCGCGCTGCCGGAGCTTGCGTTCGTCGTTGACCCGCGTCCACGTCTCGCCACCGTCGTCGGAGCGCCAGAGTCCCCCGTCGGGCTCGTGCTCTACCATCGCCCAGACGCGCCCGGCGTTGGCGGGCGACACCGCCACTCCGATCTTCCCCACCGGCCCCTCCGCCAGACCGATCCGCCCGGTGATCTCGGTCCACCTCTCGCCCCCATCGACTGACTTCCAGAGCCCGCTCTCGGCCCCGCCCGACGACATGCCCCACGAGCGCCGCCACGCCTCCCAGATCGCCGCGTAGACCACCTCCGGATCGGTCGCCGCGACGGCGATGTCGACTCCACCGGCGCGGGGGCTTCGGTGGAGGACGAGCCGCCAGCTCTCTCCGCCGTCGGTCGTCTTGTAGATGCCGCGCTCGGGGTTCGGCGCGGAGTGCTTGCCGAAGGCCGCGGCCCATGCGACGTCGCAGTCGCCCGGGTGGACCCGAATGCGGGCGATGTTCTGCACCCCGGCGAGCCCGATGTGCTCCCAGCTCTCGCCTGCGTCCACCGACCGGTAGGCGCCGTCGCCCTGCTGGACATTGCCCCGGAGCTGCGTCTCGCCGGTGCCGATGTAGACGATGTCGGGGTCGCCCTCGCAAACCGCGACGGCCCCGATCGAGGCGCTCCCGATCTGCCCGTCGGTCACGGGATCCCACGTCAGGCCGCCGTCGGTCGTCTTCCAGAGGCCGCCACCCGTCGTCCCCATGTAGTACTCGAGGGGACGCAGCGTCGATCCCGCCGCCGCGATGGAGCGACCACCCCGCGCCGGACCCACGCTTCGCCACTCGAGCGATCCCCAGAGATCCTCCCGGTAGGCCCCTTCCTCCTCCTTCGCCTCCTGTCCGTGCAGCGGCGCCGGAGGCTGCCCGACCGCCGCGAGCAGAGCCAGCCCACAGATGCCAACGGCGCCGACGGTCGCGATCCGGTTCCCCAAGATGGATCTACTCTCCCGGGCCCGGCGGTGGCTGAGCGGCCCGCCCCCCGTTGCCGCCGGGTCCTCCCCCACCGCTCCCCGACCTGCCCCTAAGCGCCGAGACCGCCAGATAGACTGCGCCCGCGACGATCACCGATCCCAGCGCCGCGCTCTTCGCCGGCGCTCGCTCCCGCACCTCGATCGCCGTCAGGTCGCTCAGCGCCACCCGGTAGGTGTGCTCCCGGACCAGCTCGCGAAGAGCACCCACCCGGCGCCGCTCGAGGACCTCCAGCACGAGCGTGTCGCCCGACTCGAGGACGACCCCCTCGACCGACACGGTGGGAGGGGGCGCGGTGGGGTCGGAGAGCGCCGAGACGACCGGCACCTGCACCCGCGCCACCGATCCGGGCGCGGGCACCTCGACGGGGAGGTACTGGTAGCACCCGGCCAGCACCAGCACACAAGCCAGCGTGGAGGCCTGCAGCGCGGCGGGAGATGGGCGCGGCATCGTCAGAAGCGCACGTCCACGTCCCGCGTGATCCTCTGATTGAAGACGTACAGGTAGCGCCACGGCGTCTCCGGTAGTATCGACCCTGACTCCATGACCAGCGAGCGGTCGTCGACGGACACGACTACGTCGACGTCCAGCGTGTCACCACCCGCTGGCTCGACGAGCACGAGCCAGCGCTGATCGCGGGCGATGCTCATCGAGGTGTCGATCGGCAGCGTGTGGTCGACCGTGTCAGAGGCGTAGACCAGCACACTCGTGACGCCGCCGATATCCACTCCGGCCGAAAACTCGGTCGAGTACACCACCCGGGCGCCCATTCCCTCCGAGCCGGTCATCTCGAAGGAGATCTCCTCCGGGGTCCAGTCGTCAAAGACCCCACACGCCGCAGCCAGGGCGAGCACGCCGAGTCGGAGCCCGTGCGCGCCCTCGCGAGTGGCCCGCCGCGCCGTGCGCCCCATGATAGCAGCCCGTGGACAAACCTCCCACGGCATTCGAGCAGCGCTGCATCCCCGCTGGACCGCTTCGCTCGCTCGTCCATACTGTAACCTACGCCTTACATTGTGTAATTCATGGTTTACAATTCTCATACCCGTGGCTTCGCTCTGCGTTGCTCCTCGGGCCGGTAGCGCTGCTACCAACCCTTGCGGCCCGCAGAATGCACCCTGGCGGCATTCGAGGGGCGCTGCATCCGTGCTGGATCGCCTTGCTCTGCGTTGCTTCTTGGGCGAATGGCTCCGCCATGCGCCCCGCAAAGCGCCTTGCCAGCCCGGCGCTTCGCCCCTCTCTGTGCTCGCCCGGGCGCATCCACGGACCGCTTCGTCGCGCCTTGCCAGCGGGGCGCTTCGCCGCTCTCGGTGCTCGCGCGAGACTAGCCACGGACTGCTAGCTGCAGCCCGCCTCCCAATCCTGCGGATTCGCGGTCCTCTCGATGTTCGGCACCGGCAGCATCACGCCCGGACACCTGACGGCGTCGGAGACGTCCTGCCAGAGCGCCCCCTCGATACCCCAGCGGTACATGTCCGCGAGGCGCAGGCCCTGCAGGAGGACGGTCACGCGACGCATGTGCTGGAGCATCCGGAGTCTCGAAATCTGTCCGGAGAAGGGCCACAGCCGGTCCATCGACCTGAGGTCGTTGATGTGTTCCCTGAATTCGTCCGCCTCGCCGGACGCCAGCGCGTCCTCGGCCATGATGACGTGCATCATCCGGGTGGAGGCGATGGTCAGCGGTGGGTAGATCCCTCCCCGGTCCCGGAAGCTCCCACCCTTCCACTGGTTGAGCCACTTGATCACCGAGGGGTCCCAAATCCTGTTGATCGGATCCCACAGGGAGATTCCGATGATGTCGTTGGCTCCGCTGAGAAACACAATCGAGGTGTCGAGCTGATTCTCCTTGCGGTCGTTGATCCACGCGGCCATCGAATTCGGGACGCTCGAGGCGGAAAAGGTCAGGTTGAACACCCAGTCGGCACCCGCGACTGCATCGACCACCGCCTGGGCGTCGGCAGCCGCCTGCGCCGACCTCACCAGCCCGTCGCCCGACGCGGAGGGGTTGATCGCATCCCACACGCCCCGGGAGTGATGCGCCCTGGCGCGCACCGCCATCGCGCTCGCAACCATGTCGTCGTCGCCGAGCGCCTCGAATCCCGACACCGCCGCGTCGAGGCGCACAATCGCGTCGTCCAGCACGGTGTGCATACTGCTCCTCCCAACCGGCTCGGCTCCCTCGCTGCGGTCGGAGAAGGCGAAGTCCTCCTGCACCTCTCCGATCACCATGTAGATGATACCCGAGTAGAGGTTGGCACGCGCCCGGTGGTGCTCTAGCTGGTCGAGCTTTTCGGAGTCCGCGTACCTGCTCACATGTTCGTCGAGGATCTCCACCGCCAGATCGCTCATCCAGCGGGCCTGTCCCATCGCAGGGAAGGCACCGTCTGTGAACTCGTTCAGGGGGTCGTCGACGAACCCCTGGTCAAGGGACTGCCACGCGTTCCTGGAGCCCGTCCAGTGAAGCTCGTCCGAAGCGACCAGATATGGCTGCCACGACTGCGACACCGCGGAGGAGACGAGCGCCACGGTGCCGTTGACGACCGCGGCCGCGAGAGCCTCGGCCCTGATCGCCTCCTCTTCGAGGTCGTTGGGGTTGCCGACATCGAGCAGCCCGCAGCCCGCGACCGCCACCGCCGAGGCCAGCGCACCGACCCGAGCCGCAACGCTTCCCGCTATCCCGATACTCATATGTTCTCCTCCCGTCGATTATGCAGCCAGGCAGCCCGTGGACAAACCTCCCATGGTTTGCAATTCACGCCCGGGGCTGCGCTCGTCTCTCCACAGTGTAATGTTTGCTTTACAATATGTAATCCATGGTTTACAGTATCCACGAACCGCTAGAAGGTGACCCGGCCGGACAGGGTGACGCGCCTCGGGACGGGGATGCCCCACCCCTCGGTCGCGTCCAGGAAGTTGCAGTCCAGTCCATCGTTGCACCGACCCAGCACATTGCCCTCGGGGTCCATCCCGGGGTAGTCGCCGAGCATGAAGAGTCGCAGGTTGCGCGCCCCCAGGCTCAGGGTCGCCGTCGAGAACACCCACCTCTCGAGGAGCTCGGCCGGAACCCTGTACACCAACGACAGCTCCCGCCACTGAATCCAGTCGGCGTCGTAGATCCCGTTCATCCCGCTCATCGGGAGCAGGCCCTCGATCTCGCGGGCCCACGCAATCGCGGCGTCGAGCCGATCCTGGGGACGCGAGCCCGGATTGAGCAGCGTCGCGTAGAGCTCCGCAGCGCGAGGCGTGTTGCGCCCTATGTAGGAGTTCGCCCGCCGGAACATCCCCGACAGGTCGTGCACCTGGTGGCCCAGCTTGTACTCCATCAGCGAGCTGATTTCGAAGTTGCCGGCGAAGGCCACGGTGAACCCGAAGGAGCCTGCAAAGTCGGGAGTCGGCTTGCCCAGGTAGCTCAGCAGCAAGCCCTCCCCGCAGTTGTGCGAGGCCAGCTCGCCGTTCGGCTCTCCGAAGTCGCTGTTGCCCACCCCCAGCGGCTTGAACTCGTCGGGGTCGCGCGGCTGGTCGAAGAACTCGAGCGCATTGCCGAGCGTCGGCGGTACGCAGGCCCCATCGGCCGACGGCGGTAGGATGTTGAGCGGGATCGCCTCCTCGGCCAGCTTGGCGCCGAAGAAGGCGCCGGGCGTGAAGCCCTCGACGAGGTAGTTCCGGTAGCGGGGGTAGCTGCCGCCAGTCTTGAGCGGGGGCGCTCCTCCCAGGTCCGTGATCTCCTGGCTCTCGTAGGCGGTGTTGGCGAAGGCCGTAACCGAGAGCCCAGGGCGCTGTACGAGGGATCCGCGCGCGCTCAGCTCCAGGCCGTGGGCCTCCATGGCGCCGATATTGTCGAGCTGGGTCTCGATGAACCCGCCGGTGACGGGGAACTGCCGGTCGACGAGCACATCTCTGCCGCTCCGGTTCCAGTAGGTGGCCTCCAGCGACCAGCTGTCGTTCCAGAGGCCCATCTCGGCGCCGATCTCGAACTCGGTCGAGACCTCGGGCTTGAGCTTGTCGTTGCCCAGGTTGGCGGGCGCAACCCCCGGTCCCGCCTCCGAGCCCTGCGACGAGAAGGTCGTGAATTTGTCGAAGGCGCCCGGCTGCAGCCCCGACTGCCCGACCGCCGCCCGCAGGCGGAAGGTCGAGAGCGCCTCCGACGAGATGCCCTGGGCCCTGAGCGGCTCGACCGAGACCGAGACCTTGGGGTAGAAGGCCGTGCCGAACTCGGAGCCGAAGGCCGAGTTGGCGTCCCAGCGACCTCCCACGGTCACGAAGGCCCAATCGCGCCACGACATCTGTTCCTGGAGGTACCACCCGACCTGGGCGACCCTGATCCATGTCTCGTAGGAGCTCTCCGAGCCGAGCGCCGAGAGCGTCTCGAGCCCAGGGCCCGGAAAGTCCTGGCCGCCCCCACCGACCGACTGGGCCTGACGGACGAAACCCTGTGTTCCGACAAGGAGCGTGTGCTCGATGTCGGCCCCGCCGATCCGGTACGACCCCTTGATGTCGGCGGTGAGCTCCCGGCTGCGTCCCTCGTCGACGTCCCGGCTCCCGTCGGGGGTCGAGCCGGAGAAACCGTCCACGGCCCACCCATAGGGACGATAGTCCACCGCGTTGTCCGAGGTGAAGTCCACGCCGAAGGTGCCCACAAGGCGCAACTCCGGACCGGGCGAGTACTCGATGCTGGTCGTGCCGGTGAAGTGCTGCGAGTTCACGAAGTTGCGCTGGTACGTGTTCTCGCGCAGCGTCGCGAAGGACGGTTGGCCGTAGTGGTTGACCGAGTCGGCCAGCCGCAACTGCATATCGAGCGCCGCGGTGAAGACGCCGTAGACGTTGTTGGAGTTGTCGGGCGTGTGGTGGGCCATGTCGGAGAAGAGCGAGGTCACCCCGATGCGCAGGTCGCTCGTTGGCAGCACGGTGAAGCTCGAGGTGATCGAGGCGCGCCGGTTGTAGTCGCGCTCCGGCTCCAGCCCCTCGACCGGGTCGAAGTTGCGGGGCGCGTCGTACGGGCCGTCCTCGGAGGCGATCCTCCCGGAGAGAAAGTACTGGAAGACCTCGCTCCCGCCGGAAACCGAGGCGGAGGCCGTCGAGCCGACGCCTGTGGAGAGCATATCCGGGACCAGGTCGCGGACCACCGGTTCGTACGGCTGTATCGGCTGTCCCCAGCGCTCCGTCATCCGGGTGACCGTCGTGTCGAGGATAGCTCCGTCGGAGGGCCCGGTGCACCCCGGCTGCGCACAGGCCCGCGCGGCGAAGTCGGCCAGCGGCAGGATCCGGTTGGTGGGTACGGTGATGCCAGTCAGGTCGGCCTGGGCGGTGAAGCGAGGCGCGCCGATCCGGCCCCTCTTGGTGAAGATCTGGATTACCCCGTTCGAGGCCTCAGTACCGTAGAGGGTCGCGGCGGCCGCGCCCTTGAGGACCTCGATCCGCTCGATCGACTCTGGCGGAATGTCGTCGAGCCGCGACGGGTTGCCCTGGAAGTTGAAGGTCTCCACGGCCGAGCGGTCCACCCGGATGCCGTCCACGTAGACGACCGGCTCGTTGAGCTGGGTTAGCGACGCGGAGCCCCGGACCCTGATGCGCGCGCCCTCGCCCGTGTAGCCCGACGACGGCAGCACGACGATCCCCGGCGCGCGCCCGGCGATCAACTGGCTGAAGTCGCTCACCGGGGCGTTCTCGAGGGAGGCCGGGTTGATCGTCGCGACCGTGTTGCCGAGCTTGCGCTTCTCGGTGACGACGCCAGCTCCGCTGACGACGAGCTCGTCGAGGGCGATGGCCGTCACCCTGAGCGCGAAGTCGAGCTCCGTCGCGCCGTCGGCGGGCACCACCGCGGTCGCCTCGACGGCACGGTATCCGACCAGGCTGGCGCTCACGTCGTACTCGCCCGGGGGCATCGACAGGATCAGGAATCCGCCGGAGGCGTTCGTGAAGGCCCCAAACGAGGTCCCCGCTATCGACACCGTCACGCCCTCGAGGGCGCGCCCCGACCCCTCCTCCGTCACCCGTCCCGTGAGGGCGCCGTTCTGTGCGCTCGCTCCGGCCGCGAACACGGATCCCGCGACGACGGCCATCAGAGATGCGATCCCAGCGGTCTTCATCGGCTTCATCGGCAATTCTCCAAACTCACACTCCTGGGTGATTGTCAAGGGGCCTCCCGCGCGACCATCGCCGTAGCGTCGATCTCCACGTCCACGCCCTTCGGCAGAGCTGCCACGGCCACCGTGGAGCGGGCGGGCCGATGGTCGCCGAAGTGCCTGGCGTAGACGGCGTTCATCTCGCCGAAGAAGGCCATGTCGGAGAGGTACACTGTGGTCCTCACGACCGTGCCCAGCCCGCCCCCCCCCGCCTCCAGCACCGCGGCCAGATTGCCGAGGACCAGCTCGGTCTGCTCCTCCACGCTTCCGCCCGGGATCGCACCGGTGGCCGGGTCGATGGGAATCTGCCCGGAGGAGAATATCCACCCGCCTGCGACCACAGCCTGCGAGTAGGGTCCGATCGCCGCTGGCGCCCGATCGGTCCGACCAACCGTGATTTCCGGCATAGCACCAGCGTCCTCGGTTGTGGGGACCCTGCAAGCGCGGACTCCACTGGCCGCGCGCGGCGCGGCCCCACCGCGTGTCCCCATACCTGCCCGGCCAGTGGAATTGTAGCGCCTCCGCGCGCCGCGGGGCAACCGGCTCTCATCGGTGGCCGCGTGCGCGTTGGGGCCCCGGAACCGTCGCTCGCGCTACGACGCCGCCGCCCGCCCCGCCCACCGGCCAGTTGGTACCGGGGGTCGTAATGCTTTATTGTCCAGGTTGCGGGGCGGATGCAGCGCCGCTCGAACACCGCGGGGGCTCGTCCGTGGGGTGTTGGCGCGGGCCGATGCCTAGAGCGCGGCCCAGGTGGACCCGTCAGGGGGCCAACGGTGTAGATGTGGTAGTCGGTCCAACAGGCAACTCCAGGCGACACAGAACAAGGGTACGCCACATGTCGGCAAGACGCTCCGCTTCACCGCTGGGCCGCTCGCGCGAGCTGCTCGGGCTCCTCGTGCTTCTCCTCGCCCTTCCCAACACGGCCTCCGCCCAGTACTTCGGCCGCAACAAGGTGCAGTACGAGACGCGGGACTTCTTCGAGCTCTCCACCCCGAACTGGACGATCTACTTCTACGAGGAGGAGTCCGAGGCGATCGAGGACATCGCGCGGATGGCCGAGCGGTGGTACGAGCGCTTCTCCCGCTCCTTCCAGCACGAGTTCGAGGGCCGAAAGCCGCTCGTCATCTACGCGGACCACCCCGACTTCCAGCAGACGAACACCCTCTCCGGGATGATCGGACAGGGAACGGGCGGGGTCACAGAGTCTCTGAAGAACCGGGTGATCATGCCGCTCACCTCGTCGTACCGGGAGACGGACCGGATCCTCGGGCACGAGCTGGTGCACGCCTTCCAGTTCAACGTCGCCCAGAACCGGATGACCGGCGGCTTCATGAATCTGGTGCGCCTCCCGCTCTGGGTCGTCGAGGGGATGGCCGAGTACATGTCGATGGGGCGCGAACACCCCCACACCGCAATGTGGCTCCGCGACCACCTCCTCCGCGACGACAAGCCGACGCTCAGGGAGATAAGCCGCAACCCGAGGTACTTCGCCTACCGCTTCGGGCAGGCCTTCCTCTCCTACATCGGCGGCACCTACGGCGACGACGCCGTGCAGGACTTCTTCCGCGCCTCGCTCGCCGATGGATGGGAGCAGGGGATCCAGCAGGTCTATGGCATGCCTTCCGACAGCATCTCGGCCGAGTGGTGGGAGGCGATCGAGGACGCCTACCGGCCGCTGATGGCCGGAAAGACCGACCCGTACGAGACGGGCGACGTGCTCCTCTGCGAGGAGTGCGGGGCCGGACGCGTGAATGTAGCCCCCTCGCTCAGTCCCAACGGCCGCTACATCGTCTTCCAGTCGGAGAAGGACATCTTCTCGATGGACCTCTTCCTGGCCGACGTGACCACGGGCAGGATCCTGCGCTCGCTGCGGCGCAACGAGACGGCCTACATCGACGGCATCCGCTACATCGACAGCAGCGGCTCCTGGTCGCCCGACAGCCGCAAGCTCGCCTTCGTGGTCTTCGCCGACGGGGACAACCACCTGGCGATCATGGATGTGCAGAGCGGCCGCATGGAGGACCGCATCGAGGTAGAGGGCGTGGGAGCGATACAGAACCCCGCCTGGTCTCCCGACGGTCGCCGCATCGCCTTCAGCGGCGTGCGGGGCGGGATCACCGATCTGTACCTCTACGACCTGGAGAGCGGGAGCGTCCAGCAGCTGACCGACGACAGGCACGCCGACCTGCAGGCCTCCTGGTCGCCGGACGGAAAGCGCCTCGTCTTCGTCTCGGACCGAGGCCCGGAGACCAGCTTCGAGAGACTCTCCTTCGGCAACTACGTCCTCTCCTTCCTGGAGCTGGAGACGCTCGCGGTCACGCCGCTCTCCGTCTTCGACGGCGCGAAGCACATCAATCCGGTGTACGACCACACCGGCGACGGGATCTACTTCGTCGCCGACGCCGACGGCTTCTCGGACATCTATCACCTGGGCCTCTCCGACGGCGATCTGCGCAGGATCACCAGGTCGGTAACCGGGATCACCGGGATCACCTCGAACTCGCCACCCTTCTCGTACTCGCCGCGCGCCGATCTGCTTGCCTTCTCGGTCTTCCACGAGCGGGGCTACATCATCAACACGGCCTATCCGGACAGCATCTCAGCCACGGTGGACTTAGTCGCCCAGGGCGCGCCCCACACGGGAAGGCTGCTCCCACCGGGCGAGCCCGCCTTTCCGAGCCGCGTGGCGAGGTACCTGGCGGACCCTTACATGGGGCTGGTGGCCGACAGCGTCTACCTGGCCGACCAGGCCGAGCCGTACGACCCCTCGCTCGGGCTCGACTACATCGGCCAGCCAACCATCGGGGTGGGCGTCGATCCGTACGGCGGATCCGCCTCCGGAGCCACCTCCGCAACCTTCAGCGACATGCTCGGCGACAGGTTCCTCGGCGTGCAGCTCCTGGCGAACGGCACCATCAGAGACATCGGCGGGCAGGCGTTCTACCTGAACCAGAAGCGCCGCTGGAACTGGGGCATCGGCTTGCAGCACACGCCGACGCTCTTCCGGAGGGTGGAGCACGGCTACACGGAGCACGGCAGACGGTACATTATTCACAACTACCGGATCACCGTCGACGCCGTCGAAGGGATGGTCGCGTTCCCCCTGTCGGCGACCCGGCGCCTGGAGGCCGGTATGGGCTTCACGCGCTACGGCTGGCATCGCGAAATCGAGTGGCACGACCTGGATATCTTCGGTCAACCATTGAACCACGGGCGCCAGCAGATCAAGACAAACGAGCCGTTGCACCTGCCCTCGGCATCGCTTGCATTCGTCGGGGACAACTCCTACACGGCGTTCACCAGCCCCGTGCGTGGCGCGCGCTTCCGAATCGAGGCCGGGACGACCGTCGGCACGGCGAACTTCCACACCCTTACCTTCGACTACCGCAGCTACTTCAACAGCGGAGGTCCGCTGACGCTCGCCGCGCGCGGTCTGCACCTTGGGCGCTACGGCGACCTGTCGAGGATCGAAGACAGGATGCACCCGTTCTTCCTGGGTTACGAGACCCTGGTGAGGGGGTACGAGTACTACTCCTTCGACTTGCAGAAAGAGTGCTCGGCCAGGGCGCACTGCCCCGAGCAGGAGAGACTCTTTGGCCACCGCGTGGGCGTGGCCAACGCGGAGATCCGCCTCCCGTTGACCGGGATCGAGAGCTTCGGCCTCGTCAACTTCCCCTACCTGCCGCTGGAGCTCACCGCCTTCGCGGACGCGGGGGTGGCCTGGGACCGCGACAACGCCCCGCAGCTACGCCTCGACCGCGATACGCCAGACCGCGTTCCCGTGGTCAGCACCGGATTCTCGCTGCGGGCCAACCTGCTTGGGATGCTGGTGATGGAGTGGTACTACGCGTACCCGTGGCATCGGCCCCGCGCGGGCTGGGTCAGCGGCTTCCACCTAGCCCCCGGGTGGTAGCCTCGGAGCCACTGCTAGAAGATCTCGACCTTGACGTAGCGTCCGGGGTTGGCCTTCAGGTCGACGACCAGCTCGCGAATGCCCTCCGTCGCGGCGACGAGCGATTCGTAGAGCCGGTCGTCGGTCGAGAGGAGGCCGAGCGTGCCCTCGCCGCGCTCGATGCGCGCCAGCACCTCGTTCAGGAGCGCGACCGACTCCCCCAGCTCGGCCGACACGCCGTCCAGAGCGGCGATCGTCGTCTCGGCGGACGCCAGCACTCCGCTCCACTCCTCGGCCGAGGTGATCCCCTCCACATTCTCGGCTGACCTCCGCAAGGTGCCGGTCAGCTCGCGAAGCTCGCCTGCCTGGCTCTCGGTCAGCCGCGAGATGTCGGAGATGAGGTCGCGCAGCCTCGAAATCGACCCGCTGGCCGCCTCGAGCGTCGAATCCGCGAAGAGGCTTCGGATCTGGTTCATCGCCTCCCCGGCCTCGACCGCCAGCTCCCCGGCCGACTCCATCATCCCCGGATAGCTCGCGCCGGGGATCTCCTCCAGCGGCTCGACGAAATCCTCGCCGCTCCCCGGCTCTATCGAGACCACTATGCCGCCGAGCACGCCTGCGGAGGCCAGCACCGCGCTCGACCCCCTGGGCAGGCGCCACTCCTTGTCGATCTCCAACGCGAGCACAACATCCGGCCCGGCAAGCTCGGATCCCGTCACCCGCCCGATGTTGATGCCGCGCATCTGCACCGCGTCGCCGTTGCGCACGCCACCTGCGTCGGAGAGCCGGGTGTGGATCGTGTAGCGCCCGCGGAAGGTGCCCGGGTCGGTCATCATGAAGAGGAAGGTCAGGAAGCCCAGGACACCGACGACCACGAAGACGCCGATGCGGAATTCGCGGATCTTCGCGGTTGGGGGCACCGCGCTCATGATCTCCTCGGGCGACAGCCCGCTGCTGCCCAGGTCGGCTCGGCTCATTGCATCTCCACCTCGTCCAGGGCGGCCTCGGCGGCCGCACGGTCAACGAAGGCCCTGACTACCGGGTCCGCAGAGGACCTGAAGTCGCCAGGGGTTCCAAGGAAGCGCATCGTACCACCCTCCAGCATCCCCACCCGGTCGCACATCCAGAGCGCCCCCTCCACGTCGTGGGTGGCCAGGACCGAGGTGACGCGCAGCTCGCGCGAGAGCCGCCTGATCAGGCGCTCCACCGCAGCGGTGTTCACCGGGTCGAGTCCGGTCGTGGGCTCGTCCCAGAGAAGGATGCTCGGTCTACCCACGATGGCGCGCGCGATCCCGACACGCTTCTTCATCCCGCCGGAGAGCTCGTCGGGGAGGAGCGGCATCACCTGGGGCGGGTCGAGATTCACCAGCTCGAGTGCCCTCCAGATCGCGCTGGCGGCCTCCCCGCGACTCAGGCGCGCCAGCTGCTCGGGGGGCACACCCGTCTCGACGTTCTCGTAGACATTCAGCGAGTCGAAGAGCGCCGAGTGCTGGAAGACGTAGCGGGCCCGCCGCCTCGCGGCCAGGAGCGCGCTGCGGCCGCCGAAGAAGACCGAGTCCCCGCGCACCTCCACGTCGCCGCGATCGGGCACGACCAGTCCGATCGTGGACTTGAGGAGCACGCTCTTGCCAGTCCCGGAGGGTCCGAAGATGGCGAACATCTCGCCCTCCTGGATATCCAGGTCAACGCCCTTCAGCACCGGCTTGCCGTAGGCCTTGTGGGTGCCCAGGTACCGGAGAACGAAAGAGTGGCTCATGGTGTGGGAGGTCTGTCCACGGACTGCTAGTCCAGGAAGAGCGCCGGGAACATGGCGTCGACGGTGAGGATCGTCAGCGTCTGGAACATCACCGAGGCGGTGGTGATGCGCCCGACGCCCTCGGCGCCGCCACCGGCGCGCAGCCCCATGTGGATCGCGATTAGCGGGATCGCAAGGCCGAAGGCCACGGACTTGAGGAAGGAGTAGAAGAGGTCCCACGAGTACCAGAAGAGGCGTGCCCCGAAGAGGAAGGTCTCGAAGCTGAGGCCCAGCGCGATCTGGGAGCAGACCATCCCGGAGATCAGCCCGACGATGTTGGCTATCCCGACGAGGAGCGGCATTACGACCAGTCCGGCCAGGATGCGGGGCGCGCCCAGCACGATCAGGGGGTCGCGCCCCAGCGACCGGTAGGCGTCCATCTGCTCCGAGACGACCATCGTGCCCAGCTCCGCGGTAATGCGCGCGCCGACCCGGCCGACCAGCACTATTGCGGAAAGCACCGGTGCCAGCTCGAGGGCGATGCTCTTGGCCGTCACGCTTCCCAGCACATATAGCGGAACCGTCGCGGTGATCTGGTAGCCACCCTGCTGCGACGTGACGATCCCGGAGAGGACCGAGGTGACGACGACGATCGGGATGCTCTGCACGCCCATCACGTAGAGCTGGTTGGCGAAGACCCGCAGCGGTATGCGCAGCCGCGCCGTGGTGGTGGCGGTACCCCAGAGGAGCAGCCCCATCTGGCCGGCGTGCTCCGCCCCGGTCATCCAGCCGCGTCCAATGGCACGGATCGGGCGCACCAGCAGGGAGTCCCCGGTCACCTGGGGGGCCTCCGAGGCGCACGGCGGGAGCCGACGGGACCGACGAGCACACCGATGGCGATCGTCTGGTCGCGCAGGCCGCGCCCGAGGGACTGTCTAACCTCCAGGAAGGGGACCGCAATCGGGAGGAGGTCGCCGACCCTGACCCCCACCACCGCCGAGTGCTTCCAAACGGGGTCGCCCGCCTCGCCCTCCACATCGCGGGTGGCCCTTAGCACGTTCAGGCCGAGGTAGGCGGAGCCCCCGCCATAGGTGAGCTGGCCCCCCACCTCGGTGAGAGGTCCGCAATCCCTCTCGCCGCAGGGGAAGGTGTTGTAGACGCCGGCGATGCCCAGCCTCGATACCAGCACTCCCAGGTCAATCTCCAGACGCGCCCCGTAGCCGAAGTCCCCGACGAGCTGATCGCGATAGATACCCTGCCCTCCGAGCCGAAACTGGCCCGGCAGTCGCGCCGGAGTCAGTGCCGCCAGGACCCCTGCCAGCACGACCACTGCTGCCACGCCCCTAGCAGCCCGCGAACAATTCTCCCGCGGCATTCGAGCGCTTCGCCGCTCCCGGGGCCCGCGCGAGGCCATCCACGCACCCCTGCTCCCCACGAGGCGCGCGCCCAAGCTGGCCCCTACCTCGCTGCGACTAGCCGTCGACGATTCGTCCATTCAGTCCGGTTGGTCCGTGGCGCAGGTTGATCCGAGGGCACCATTGTAGACATCTTCCACGCATACAACACGCGCCGCCTTCGGGTTTCGCCAAGCCCGGTGCGCTCCGAACCCAGCCCCGCTCCGGCGCGGGCCACTTCGAAAAATGTACCGCAATCGGACAGATGGGGGATTGGGAAGTCCGGGTCGCGTCGCATTCGCGGTCCTATGCGCATGCGTCGCGGTGGTCGCGGCCGCCGCGCCGTCCCACCCCTTCCGGCTCTCCGTGGCCGACATGCGCGTCACCGACGGGGGGCTCAGCGCGGAGATCCGCTTCTTCTGGGACGACCTGCAGTTCGCCGTGATGGAGCACTCCTCCGACATGGAGTTCGTGCTGGCCGAGAGCCCGGAGGTGGACTCGACGGTCGAGGGGTACATCAACGAGCTGCTCCTGCTGCGAGTCGGCGAGGCGCCCCTCAGGGGGAGGGTGGAGGCACGCGGCATAGAGGATGCGGAGATCATCGACGAGATCATGTGGTGGTATCGGCTCGAGTATGCGCTGCCGGCAGGCGCCGAGCGCGTAGAGGTCCAGAACCGGCTGCTCTTCAACCTCTTCGAAGACCAGCGGAACATCGTGAACTTCCGGACGCTGGGGGGGCGCGAGCGCACCTACGACTTCTCGTGGGGCCGGGAGAGCGTGTCGATCCCGCTGCTATGAACCGCTCGCACCGCAGAGCGACGCCCATGCGCCGAAGTTGCTAGCCCTACTGGCCGCCGTAGTCGCCGCCAGCCTGGCGGTCTCCTTCCTCTGCTCGGTGCTCGAGGCGGTCCTCCTCTCGGTGGACCGTTCCTACATCGCGGTGCTCCACGGCCGGGGCGACCGGGCCGGGGAAATCCTGCACGGGATGAAGAGCAGGATCGACGAGCCGATTACCGCCATCCTGACGCTGAACACCATCGCTCACACGGTCGGCGCCACGATGGGCGGCGCAATCGCGGCCCGCACCTTTGGAGGCGGTGTCGCGGTGGCGATCTTCGCCGCTGCGCTGACGCTCGCGGTCCTGGTCCTCTCGGAGATCATCCCCAAGACGATCGGCGCCACCTTCTGCCGTCAGCTGGCGAGGCCGGCCGCGTACCTGCTCCGCGCGCTGGTCGTCGCCACCAAGCCGCTAATCGTGCCTCTCGGCTACCTCAGCAGATGGATCAAGCCGACGGACACGCACTCGGTGACGGTATCGCGCGCCGAGATCGGCGCCCTCGCGGAGATCGGGCGCCGGGAGGGCGCGATCGACGAGGGGGAGTTCAAGGTGATGTCGAATCTCATGCAGCTCGACGCGATCGCCGTCAGCGAGGTCATGACGCCCCGGATCGACATCGTGGCCGTCCCCGTCGAGGCGACGGTCGAGGCGGCAATGGACACGATGCTGGAGGGCGGGAAGCTCCGCCTCCCGGTCTTCGACGGCAATCTGGATCAGATCATCGGCGTGCTCCTGGCCCGCGATCTATGGCGCGCCGCACGGGAGGGGCTGACCAGGATCCGCGAGGTCGTGCGCCCGATCGGCTTCGCCCCCGCCACCAAGCCCGTCGAGGAGCTGACCCGCGAGATGCGGGCCGAGCGCGCCAATATGGTCATTGTGGTCGACGAGTTCGGGGGCACGGCGGGACTCGCCACCCTCGAGGACCTAATCGAGGAGATCGTGGGCGAGATCCAGGACGAGCACGAGGTGGACGAGCCGCTCGACTTCGAGGAGACCGACGAGGGGCGCACCCTGATCCACGGGCGCACCCCTGTGCGCGACGTCGAGGAGCGGCTCGGAGTCAAGCTGGGCCAGGACTTCGACACGATCGGCGGGTACGTCTTCGGCGCCCTGGAGGGGGTGGCCAAGCCAGGAGACGCGGTCGCGGTACCGTCGGGGAGCTTCCGGGTCGTCAGCGTGCGGCGACGGCGGATCGACTACGTCGCCTTCGAGAAGGACTGCTAGTCGGCGTTACCGGGGCCATCGGGGTTACCGGCCGCTGCCACCGCCCCGGAGCGTTTCAACGCGCGTTCCTCCATCCAGAAGGAGACGGCCAGGAGCACCGCCCCGCAGGAGATCGACATGTCGGCGACGTTGAAGATCGGCCAGTGCATGAAGCCCAGATCCACCGGCCCGATGAAATCCACCACACCCCGGTCCCAGCGGATCCGGTCGATCAGGTTGCCCACCGCGCCGGTCACCACCAGGATCAGCGAGACGATGCGCAGGTGGTCGCGCTCCTGTGCGCGGACGAGCAGTACCGACATCAGCGCCAGCGCGGCGAGCGCGATCGGAATGAAGACCCAGCGCGGGTCGTCGCCGATCGAGATCCCGAAGGCGGCCCCCCTGTTCGTGGCGAAGGTGAGGGGTACATAGCCACCCAGAAAATCCGGCCTGGGGCCCTCTACCTGGAGCACGTTGACCGCCCAGCGCTTCGTGAGGATGTCGGCCACGATGATCGCCGGGAAGATGGTGCCGAGGAACGCCAGCTTGCGCTTCACTGTGCAGCTCTTCTCCTGTCGGTTCGGCTGGTTTCGGCATGTCGGAAGGTGCCTTGCGCCGCTAGCAGCCCGTAAGATAAACCCTGACGGCATTCGAGGCGCGCTGCAGCCCCGCTGGGCCGCTGCGCTCTGCGTTGCTCCTCGGACCAATAGCGCTGCGGCCATTGGCCCCTCGTCGCGCCTTGCCAGTGGGGCGCTTCGCCGGTCTCGGTGCTCGTCCGGGCCTGTCCACGGACCGCCAGCGCAGCGCCCCTCTCGGTGCTCGCCTGAGTTTACCCACGGACTGCTCGGCACCAACCGCGAGTGGAGGCGGCGGGAGTCGAACCCGCGTCCGAGAAAAGGTCGCTCCAAGCATCTACGTGCGTAGGACGCCATTCAATTTCGCCGTCGGCTGAGGTCGGCGAACCACCTCCGCCGGGCTAGTCGCCTGGATTCTCGTCCCTGGGCGCGGCGACGCCGCCGTGGGACCAGCCCGACTCGTCGACGCCTCCGGAGCCCGCCTCGGGCGGGCGGACAGGGAAGCGGGCAGCCTGTCTAGGCTGCCAGGGCCAAGTTAGCGTTGGCTGTCATGGTTGTTCCGGGGTTTTTGCGAGGCCCCGGACCTCGGCACGCAGCTTCGAGATTCCAAGTCCCGTCGAAGCCGTTTCGCCCCCTCTCAATCAGCGGCCCCGCGGCGGACGGATCCGGCCACCGGGCGACGGTAACGTTACATCGCCTCGCGCGATTGGAAAACCCCCCCGGAGTACTCCCCCAGGAGGTCCCGGAGCTCGCCCAGCTCCTGCACCTGGAAGAGCCGGGTGCGCAGCTGTCGCCCCCCGGGCAGCCCCTTGGTGTACCACCCGAGGTGCTTGCGGAAATCCCTAAGTGCCCGCTCCCCGTCCTTCTCGAAGGCCACGGCGTTCTCCGCGTGCGAGATGCAGATATCGAAACGGGTGCGGGTGTCGGGCGGTCCGGGGACCGGGCGTCCGTCGAGGGCGGCGCGGGCCTGCCGGAAGAGCCATGGCGCCCCGTGGCAGCCTCGCGCGATCATGATGCCGTCGCACCCGGTGCACTCCCACATCCGGCGCGCATCCTCGCCTGTCCGGACGTCGCCGTTGCCGATGACGGGGATGTCGAGGGCGGCGACGGCCGCCCTGATCTCGCTCCAACGGGCGCGGCCGGAGTACATGTCGGCGCGGGTGCGCGGGTGCAGCGTCGCCATGGCGGCGCCGCCGTCTCGGCAGGCGCGTGCGATCGCCACCGGATCGCGGGTGGCCTCGTCGAAGCCGGAGCGGAGCTTGACGGTCACCGGCACCGAGACGGCCGAGGAGACCGAGCGGACGATTCGGCGCACCAGGCCCAGATCCCGCAGGCACCCCGACCCCCCGTTCCGCCTGACCACCTTCTTGACGGGACACCCGAAGTTGATGTCCACGAAGTCGGGCCGGTACACCTCCTCGACGAGCGCCGCGGCGGCGGCCATCGCGCCCGGATCGGCGCCGAAGATCTGGATGCCGATCGGCCGCTCCTCGTCGTCGAAGCGGAGGTAGTCGGCGGTGCGGGAGCTGCCCCGCACAATCCCCTCGGCGCTCACGAACTCGGTGAGCACGACATCTGCCCCGTAGCTGCGGCAGAGCCTCCGAAAGGGCGACTCCGACACCCCGGCCTGGGGGGCCAGGAAGAGGGGTGGCGAGGAGCGTCGAGGCGTCTCGAAGGGGAGAGTCCTCACCCGCTACCTCCTGACGAACATCCTCCGAATGGCGGGCTCCCGGCCATCCACCCGCATCTGCAGGAAGTAGACCCCCGACCCCACCGGCTGTCCGCTCCGGTCCGTTCCGTCCCAGTGGGCCTCGTAGCGCCCCGGCGATCCGTATTCGAGCTGGAGGAGAGGCAGACCCGCGCCTTCGGGGTGCTGCAGAGCGGTCGGCGCAGCCACGAACTGCTGCAGGACGTTGTAGATGCGGATCGACACGGACACCGGGCCACCCTCCTCGAAGAGGGACTCTCCGAGCTCGAAGGGGATCCGCGTCTCGCGACTCAGCGGATTCGGGTAGTTCTGCCCCAGCACGAAGCCTGCCGAGAGCCCGCCTTCGCGATCCGTCGGACGCTGGGCCGCCGCCTCGGCGAGGCCGTGGGAGCAGAGCAGAAGCGCGGCGCAGAGCGCACGCTTCAGTATGTATCCTGCCATGGGATCAGTAGCGCTTGTTCGTTCGCCCCTCCGTAGGGCCCTTGCGCGGTGCCGCGGAGGTCATTTCGCTCGGTCGCCCGCGTGCGGCACACACGCACTGGACATTCTCGTAGACCCTCTGACGCTAGCGGATTGGACTCAAGTGGTCAAGGCCGGGGTTGCCGGCTGGTCGCTCGCCCGCTATCCCCCCGCTGCCACCGCCGTGCGCTCCTCGCCCTCCGCCGGGGGCAACGCCTCGCCGGATCCCAGACTGGCCTTCAGAGCCTCCATGAGGTCGATGATCTTGGTCTCGGGCTCCTCCGTGGGGGCGAGGGTGATCTGCTCGCCCTCGATCTTGCGGTCGATCAGAGCCAGGACGCGTTCGCGCACCTCGTCGCGGTAGCGGGACGGGTCGAACGACTCGCTGGCCGCCTGCTCGATGAACTGCTTCGCCAGGGCGAGCTCCGCCTCCCCGACCTCCGCCGACTCCACCGGCACCTCGTCGAAGGAGCGCACCTCCTCGGGGTAGTAGAGCTGCTCCAGTATGAGCCCCTCGCCGATCGGTCGGATCATGACGAGGCGCTGCTTGCCGCGGGCCGAGTGACGCGCAATCGCCACCCTGCCCATCTCGCGGAGCGCGGCCGAGAGGAGTCGATAGGCGCGGGCGCCGCCACGGGCGGGACCCAGGTAGTAGGCGCGCTCCAGGTAGACGCGGTCGATCTCGGTGGCGGGGACGAACTCCGCTATCTCGATCGACTCGTCGGACTGCGCCTCGATCGCCCTGAGCTCGTCGGGCTCGAAGGTGACATATTGGTTCTTTGCGAATTCGTAGCCCTTGACCAGACGGTCGCGCTCCACCGGCTCGCCGCTCCGACCGTCGGTGTACTGGTACTTGACACGCGCGCCAGTATCCCGGTTGATCCAGTTGAAGCGCACCTTGGCCGACGACTGGCCGGTCGAGTAGAGCTTGACCGGGAGCGACACCAGGCCGAAGGAGACGGTCGAGGTGGAGATCGGTCGGGGGGCCATCCGCTAACCTACAGAGATAGGGCGAATGCGGCCAACCGAGACGGATGCGCCCCAGCGGCGAGGCGAGAGCTCCGCGAGTCCCGACCACCGCTTGCAGCCGCCGGAGACTGAGAGCCGCCTCCAGCGCTACCGGGAGAAGCGCTCCGCCTCGTCGACGGGCGAGCCCTACGGCGGAGCCGGTGCGGGCGGGGGCGGGACCTTCGTGGTGCAGAAGCACCGCGCCTCCTCGCTCCACTGGGACCTGCGCCTCGAGATGCGCGGCGTGCTCGTCTCGTGGGCGGTCCCGAAGGGTCCGTCCCCGAGCCAGGCGGAGAAGCGCCTCGCGGTCCACGTCGAGGACCACCCGCTCGAATACGCCGACTTCGAGGGCGTGATTCCCGAGGGCAGCTACGGCGCGGGACCGTCGATCGTGTGGGATCGGGGGAGGTGGACGCCGGTCGAGGACCCGGACGAGGGGATGCGGAGCGGCAAGCTCCTCTTCGACCTGCACGGCTACAAGCTGCGCGGCCGATGGACGCTGGTGAGAACAAAGGGCGGCGCCGACAACCACTGGCTCCTGATCAAGGAGCGGGACGACTACGAGGACCCCTCCTCGGGGACCGACGCCTACCCGGACGACTCGATCCTCTCGGGGCTGACGGTGGATGAGCTGGGTGCTGGCGGCGACTTCGGCGCCCGCCTCAGGGATCTGTGCGAGGAGGCGGGGGGGGAGCTGGCCGAGGTGCGACCGGAGGAGGTGGCTGTCATGACCGCCACGGCGCGCGAGGAGCCCTTCTCGCGGAGCGGCTGGCTATTTGAGGTGAAGTACGACGGGTACCGTCTCCTGGGCGCAGCCGACCGGGGCGCGGCGCGGCTCTTCTCGCGAAGCGGCAACGAGCTGACGCGGAGCTTTCCGGAGGTGGCCAGGGCGGTGGCCAGACTGCCGTACCGGTCGCTGATCCTGGACGGCGAGGTGGTGGTGAACGATGCTGAGGGACTCCCCTCCTTCGGGCTGGTGCAGCGGCGGGGCCAGCTGAGGCGAGAGGCCGATGTGGCACGGGCGGCCGTCGCCCTCCCCGCCACCTACTACGCCTTCGACCTGCTCGCGTGCGAAGGATACGATCTGCGCGGCGTCCCGCTCCTCGCCAGGAAGGAGCTGCTGCGGGAGGTGCTCCCCACCACCGGGCCGGTGCGCTACTCGGAACACATCGCCGGCGAGGGGGTGGCGGTATATCGGCGCGTGGTGGAGATGGGCCTCGAGGGCGTGGTCGCCAAGCGTGCCGACTCCCCGTACCTCCCGGGCCGAAGCGCCGCCTGGCTGAAGGTGTGCCGGGTGCGGACGGCGGACTTCGCGGTGCACGGCTACACCGAGCCGGAGGGCGACCGCCCCGGCTTCGGCGCCCTGCACCTGGCCTCGTGGCACGATGGCTGCTACCGCTACGCGGGCCGGGTGGGGACCGGCTTCGAGATGGAGATGCTGGAGGAGCTCGGCGCCCGACTGCGCGAGGCCGCGGGCAGCGCCGATCCGCCGATCGGCGCGGAGGCGGCCGGGAGCGGCAGGCACCGCTGGGTGGCGCCGGAGCTCGTGGCCGAGGTGCGCTACAAGGAGGTCACCGGGTCGGGCGCCCTCCGTCAGCCCTCTCTGGTGCGCATACGGACCGACAAGGCACCGGAGGAGTGTCCCCCGGTCGAGGCCGAAGGGTCGCTGCCCGAGCCCGAGCCTCCGGCGGAGGCCCCACCGGATCGGGTCGTGCACCTCACCAACCCGGAGAAGGTGCTCTGGCCGGACGCGGGCTACACCAAGGGCGACCTGGTCGAGTACTACCGAGCGATCGCGCCTGTGCTCCTTCCCTACCTTGCCGATCGGCCCCTGGTGCTCACCCGGTACCCGGATGGGATCGATGGCAAATCGTTCTTCCAGAAGAACTTCCCCGACTTCGCCCCTGCGTGGATCCGCCGCGTGCGCCTCTACAGCGAGGGGTCCGAGGGGGGGCTGCAGTACTGCGTGGCCGACGACCTGGAATCGCTCCTCTACGTCGCCAACAGCGCCAGCATCCCGCTCCACATCTGGCAGAGCCGCGCCGCGACCGTCGAGTCCCCCGACTTCTGCGTGCTCGACCTCGACCCGAAGGGGGCGCCTCTCGCCGATGTCGTCAGGATCGCCCTCTTCCTCCGGGAGCTATGCGACCGGATCGGCCTCCCGTCGTTCGTCAAGACGAGCGGCTCGACCGGACTGCACGTCCTGGTGCCGCTGGGGGGGCAGGTCACCTTCGACCAGTCTCGGAGCATCGGCCACCTCCTGGCGCTGATCGCGACGAGGGAGCTCGGCGATATCGCGACGGTTGCGCGACGTCCCTCCCAGCGGGAGGGCAAGGTCTACATCGACTACCTGCAGAACGGATCCGGACGGCTGATCGCGGCCCCGTACTGCGTGCGACCGCTGCCCGGCGCGCCGGTGTCGACGCCGCTCGAGTGGGGCGAGCTAGAGGCGACGCTGGAGCTCGGCGACTACACGATTCGGACGGTCCCCACCCGTGTGGGCGAAGGAAAGGACCCCATGGCGGATCTGCTCCGGGCGAGGCCCGACCTGTCGCGGGCGCTGGCGCGCCTGGAGGAGAGCGAAGCCACCGGGATGGCGCTGTAAACCATGGATTACATATTGTAAAGCATACATTACAGCACGCTTAGGCGAGCGAAGCTCTAGGCACTGGAATTGTAAACCACGGATTACGTATCGTAAAGCAAACATTACAATACGGATAGGTGAGCGATGCGGCTCAGCTGGCTCCCGGCTGCAGGCCGAGCTCCGAGACCTGAATCCAGTCGACCGCCATGGCACCCGCTCTGATCCTGCACCTGCTGGCCACCAGCTTGACGCTGACCACCTCCTGGGACGCCTCTAAGATCGTCTTGGAGATTATCTCGGTATCCAGATCCTGCCACCAGAAGGTGACGTCGTCCCCCGACACCCGGAGCTTGGCTTGCATTGGGCTCACGAAAGGCATCCGATCAGACGCCCCGATCAACTCCCAGCCGGAGCCGTCCCCCACCTGGAGAATCCATTCGAATGTCGTGGCTTCAATGCCCTGGTAGATGCGGACGTCCAGGGCCCACGTGTGCCGCCGCTCGTCGCCGGTGGAGACCTCGATCGCCAGGCACACCACGCCGGCGGTGAGGCCGAAGCCGGCTTCGAGCTCCCACCCGGGTCCGTAGGGAGTGGGGAAGGTGTAGGTCGCCTCGGGCGAGCCGTCGGCCCCTGCGGTCAGATTAAGGGACCCGCCCTCAACCTCCGCTCCATCCGAGAGCTCCCATCCGGTCACCAGCGAGTCGAAGTCGTCCCGAAAGACCCGCTCCGTAGGATCGGGGTCGTCCCCGCACGCCACCGCCAGGACAGCGCCAACCACCGCAAGGACACCCGTGCCCAGTGCATTCCTCATTTCCCTGCTCCTTCCAGAGGTCCAGCCAACCGACAGCACGCTCCGGCGCACACCGCCGGGCTCCGTTGAAGGTGGCGGAGTGTGGCCCTCCCGGTCAATACACGACCGCGGCCAGCTGTGTTCCGGGCGAGCTCGCCGCATACCCCACCTCACCACTTCATCTGCCTCGACCCGGCGAATTCGCGCATCCGCTCCGCCTGTTCGTCGGTCAGCTTCCTCGGCACCTTCACCTGGATCTCGACGAACTGGTCGCCGGTGTCGCCACCCAGGCGGATCCCCTGCCCCTCCACGCGAAATCGCGTCCCCGGCTGGGTGCCGGCCGGGATGCGCAGGACCACCTTCTTCCCCCAGATGGTGCCTACCCGAATGCGGGAGCCGAGGGTGGCCTGGGCCAGGTTGATCGGCACGGTGACGTGGATGTCGTTCCCCTCGCTCCTGAAGAAGCGGTGGGGGATCACCCTGAAGGTGACGATCAGATCGCCCGGCGATCCGCCCTTCCGCCCCCGCTCGCCCTGCCCGCCGAGGCGCTGCTTCGAGCCGTCGCGCACCCCAGGCGGCACCGAGATCTGAATCTTGCGGCTCTGGTGGACGCTCCCCTCTCCCCCGCAGGCGCCGCACCGCTTCGCGGGCCTCTCGCCCCGCCCGGCACAGGCGGGACAGGGGCGCTTGACGGCAAAGCCACCCTGCCCGAAGGAGACGGTGCCGGAGCCCTTGCACTCAGCGCACTTCGGCCAGTCGGTGCCGGGGGCCCCACCCGACCCCAGACAGGTGGCGCACTCCTCGTCGATCGGCACCTCCAGCTCGACCCTGCCCCCCTTGGCGGCCGTCATGAAGGGGACCTCCACGACCCGCTCCACCCTTCCCCCACGGCTGGGCGAGCCGGAGTCCCCGGTGCGCCTCCTCCGGCGCCCCCGATCGAAGAGCGAGGAGAAGATGTCGGAGAATCCGCCGAGGCCGCCCAGATCCTCGAAGGAGAAGCTCTGCTGCGAGGTGCCGCCCGGCGACCCCCCGCCCCGCTGCCCGCCCAGACCGAAGGCGCCCAGCTTGCGCATCCGGTCGTACTTGCGGCGCTTGTCGGGGTCGGAGAGGACGCCGTTGGCCTCTCCGACCTCCTTGAAGCGCTCGGCCGCCCGGGGGTTGCCGGGGTTCGCGTCCGGGTGGTAGTCCTTGGCGAGCGCCCGGTACGCCTTCTTGATCGTCTCCGCGTCGGCGTCCTCCGAGACGCCCAGGATCTTGTAGTAGTCCTTTTCCGCCTTCGCCATCATCCCTTGTAGACGCTGACGCGCGCCGGCCGCACCAGGTGACCCCCTAGGGCGTAGCCGCGCTGGAAGACTCTCTCCACCGTGTCCTCGAGGTCGTCCGATTCGGGGGGAACGCGCATCATCGCCTCCATCGTGTTCGGGTCGAAGGGCTCGCCGAGCGGATCGACGATCTCCACCCCGGCCTCCTCGAGCACCTGGAGGAACTTGCGCTCGACCATCTCCACCCCCTCGACGATCGCCTCGACCGATGCGCTCTCGGGCTCGAGGGCGGTCACCCGGAGGAGGTCGTCGAGAGGATCGAGGAGGCGCCCGACGAGGTCGGCCTGCGCGAGATCCCAGCGCTGGCCGAGCCGATCCTCGGTGCGCTTACGGTAGTTGTCGAAGTCGGCCGCGAGCCTCAGGTGCCGGTCCCGGTAGCGGTCGCGCTCCCTCCGCAGACGGCCGCTCTCGTCGGCGGGATCCTCGTCGCCGATCTCCTCCCCATCCTCCGCACCCTCGGCGTCCGGCACCTCCTCCGGAGGGGTCGCGGCACCCTCGGCGGGATCGTCCGCCGAGTCCGCGGGCGGATCCGCCTGCGCATCGTGCGCCTGCGCCTCCTCGGCCGCCTGGAGCTCCTGGTCGCCGCCAGCCTCGGAGGCGTCTATGGCGGATCGATGGGATTCGACCTCTGAGCGATTCAATGGAGCCGCCTTCCTGATCCGAAGCTGACCGGCCCGGCCGGATTGTCTGCGCCTGCCCCAAATTCGCAGAAACGGGAGGTCCGGTCCACAGGAGGACAGTAGGCGCTACACGGATCAGCGCCTCAGCGCCGCCCGGAGACGACCTCCCGGTACCGCCAGAGGTAGTCGGCCATGGAGAGCACGGTCAGCGCCACGGCTAGGGCGAGCGAGACCGCGATGACAAGACCGTGGAAGTGCCTGAACCCCACCCAGAGCGCACCCGACCAGCCCCCCTCGGCCGCCGAGATCGCGGTCGGGTACCATAGGAGGAGCGCCCCGGCGAATACGCACTGCGCCAGCGTCTTGTACTTGCCGGTCCTCCCGGCTGCGATCACGACGCCGCGCCTGGCGGCGTAGCCGCGAAATGCCGTCATCAGGAGCTCGCGCCCCAGGACGACGACGAGGACCCAGAGCGGCAGCTCTCCCCACCAGGGAATCCCGCCCAGCTCGTCCCCACGGGTCAGGAAGTAGAAGGGCACGAAGGTGCTGACGAGGAGGAGCTTGTCGGCGAGGGGGTCGAGGAGCTTGCCGGCGTCGGTGACCGACCGGTACTTGCGTGCCAGGTGTCCGTCCCAGATGTCCGAGAGCGCCGCGGCCAGGTAGAGGAGGAAGGCGGCGTACCGGCTGGCGGTACCGGGGGCGAGCGTCAGGTAGGCCACGAATGGGCACGCGGCGATGCGGGCGAAGGTGATCGCGTTCGGGAGCGTCACGATCACCTGCCGCCGCCCAGCTCGTGCACCATGCGGCCGAGGACCACGGTGGCGCGGTTCCTCAGCAGCCGGCCCGGCTCCCAGGCGCAGTAGTCGCGGAGCACGTTCACATACTCGACCGTGGCCGGGACCCGGTTCAGGTACTGGAGCGCGGCGAGTCTGCGCAGCGGGCTGGGGCTGAAGAGGTCGCGCCGCCCGCGTTTCATGACCGCCCGAAGCGCCAGCGAGGTCGCCGCGGCCGCCGCCACCGCCCCCACGACGAAGAGCCCCGTTCTACGGGAGAAGAGGCTCACCCTGCCCCCTATCCGCCGGCGCACCCCCGCGCGGCCACTCCCCCGCGGCGCGCATCTCGCGCCGGCCGTCGAGCGCCTCGGCGATCGTGGTGCCGCTCAGGTACTCCAGGTCGCTCCCGACGGGAATTCCCCTGGCCAGCCGGGTGACGCGCACGCCGAGCGGGCTCAGGAGGCCCTCGATGTAGACCGCGGTCGCCTCGCCCTCGATCGTGGCGTTGGTCGCGAGTATCACCTCGCCGGGACCCTCCTCGGAGCTGTTGACACGCCCGAGGAGCGCCTCGATCCCGAGTTCGTCGGGCCCCACGCCGTCGAGTGGCGCAAGGTGCCCCCCCAGGACGTGGTAGAGCCCGCGGTAGCTCCCCGCCCGCTCGATCGCGCCCACGTCGTATGCCTCCTCCACGACGCAGATCACCCCCCTGTCGCGCGACGGGTCCTGGCAGACGGAGCAGCTGCCGTCGCTGCAGTAGTTGCCGCAGTGGGGGCAGGGGCGAACGCGGGCCGCGACATCCTCGAGCGCGCGGGCCAGGCGGCGCACCTCCTCCCTGGGTCCCTTGACGAGGTGGTAGGCGAGGCGCAGCGCCGTCTTGGTTCCGACGCCTGGGAGCTTGCGAAGCTCGCGGGTCAGCGCGTCGATGGCGTCCACGGGCTATCGGGTTCAGACCAGCCCGGGAAAGGAGAGCGGCAGTCCCCCGGATGCGCCCCTCATGCGCTCCTCGGAGAAGTCCCGCGCCCGGCGCTGCGCCTCGCTGACGGCCGCCACGATCAGGTCCTCGAGCATCTCCGGGTCGTCGGGATCGACCACCTCGCGGTCGATCGAGATGCCCTTCAGGTCGCCCCTCCCCGTCACCCGGGCGGTCACCATCCCGCCCCCCGACGAGGCCGAGAGCTCCTCGCTCTGGAGGGTGTCCTGCAGCTCCTGCATCCTGGCCTGGAGCTGCTGTCCCATCTTCATCAGCTGTTGAATGTTCGCCATCTCGCGCACCTCGCAGGTGAAAATGCTACCGGCCCACAATCTCCAGATCGAGCTCGGCGATCGCAGACTCCAGCTGCGGCGCCGCCTCGATCACCTCGCGCAGCCTCCGCTGCCTATCCGATTCGGCGGCTGCCGCCGCCCCGACCCTCGCCGCTGTCGCGCCCCCGGGGTCCGCACCTCGCCGAGGCTCTGCAGACCCCCTTCCGCCCCCTCCACCGGTGCGACCGCTGCGGGCGGGCCCGCCACCGCTACGCCCCACCGGCCGTCGGCCCGGCCCGGCGATGGCCCCGGACTTCGCACCCCTGGGCTTCGGCCCCACTGCCGGCGAGCGCCGAAGGGCCGACGCCCCGGGACCCTGTGCCCCTCCGAGCGCCTCCAGGAGCTCCTCCAGCCCGACCGTGCGGTCCAGGTAGCTCATTCTCAGCAGGAGCATCTCGATCAGCAGACGCGGCCTCCCGGTGCGCATCAGACTCCCCTGCGTCTCGATCTCCGAGCACATGGCGAGCATGCGCACCAGGTCGCCCGGCGAGAACTCCCCCGCCAGCCTCGCCATCGGCTCGCGGGCCTCCTCGGAGATGCCCTCGGGGAGCTCGTCGGGGCCAAGGGAGATGCGCAGGAGGAGGCGCAGCCTCCGGGTCACTCCGTGGTAGAACTCGACGAGGTCGTGCCCCTCGTCGGTCAGCTGCTCGACGAAGTCGAAGACCCGGCCATGCTCCCGGTCGCGGATGATCCCGAGGATCTCCACGTAGCGCTCGTCGGCGACGACCCCGAGGACGCGGAGCGCCGCGTCGGCGGTGACCGCACCGCTGCAGAGCGCCAGGACCTGGTCCAGGAGGGAGAGGCCGTCGCGCATCCCGCCGTTCGCCTTGCGCGCGATCGCCAGGAGCGCCGCCGGCTCGGAGGCGATCCCCTCGCTCTCGAGCACGGTGACGAGGCGCGCCACGATGTCGGAGGTGCCGATGCGCCGGAAGTCGAAGCGCTGACAGCGCGAGAGTATCGGGGAGGCGCTCTGCTGGATCTTGCGCGCCTCGGTGGTCGCGAAGACGAAGATGACTCTGGGCGGCGGCTCCTCGAGGATCTTGAGGAGCGCATTCCACGCCTCGCGTGTCAGCATGTGCGCCTCGTCGAGGATATAGACCTTGTGGCGGCCCTCGTCCGAGGGGGCGTACATCGCCCGCTCCCGCAGCTCGCGCGCATCGTCCACCCCCCGGTTCGAGGCCGCGTCGATCTCGACCACGTCGAGCGAGGTCCGGCCCGCCCAGACCGGGGTGCAGTCGTCGCACTCGCCGCAGGGCTCGCCGTCGTCGGAGCGCCGGGCGCAGTTCAGCGCCATCGCCAGGACCCGCGCCAGAGTCGTCTTTCCCACCCCCCGGGGGCCGCAGAAGAGGTAGGCGTGCCCGACCCTTCCCCCTGCGACGGCGCGGCGCAACGTCTCGGAGACATGCTCCTGAGTCGTCACCTCGCCGAATCGACGAGGCCGGTACTTACGGGCGAGGGCGAGGTATGACAACGGCGCCGAGGCGGGTTGGGAAGGGCTGATCTGATATCGCGCGGGCGGGGTGCGCCCCAGGCACTCCGCGGCCACGGTCGCCGCACCTACCGCTGCTACCTGCGGGGTCCTGACGGGATTCGGGGGCTTCCGCCCCGCGGACCTGGGGCACTGCGAAAGCTACCCGAAGCGGCACACTACTTCAACGAGGAGGGAGGCCCGGTGTCAGTCAGAGTACGCGGATAATCTCGCGCGAGCACCGAGGGTGGCGAAGCGGAGGAACGCAGAGCGAGGTCCGGGCATGGGTGTAAACCGACCGGGACCTAGGGGGAGATCCAAGGGGGCGGGCGATCCTTGAGCTGAGTGCCAATCCAGCTGGAGGCCATCGCAACGAGAACGTAAGTTGGAGTAACCGGCCCCGGTGGCCAGCTCCATAACCCCACTGCCGAACCGCCAGCGTACACGAACACGCCCACCTGGATTGCGTAGACAGTCCAGTCCCTAGTCATTCTGATTCGCAGCGCGTGGCTGCCCTCACGCCCCTTTCGTTGAAGCTCCTGACCCTCCTTCCATAGGGTCAGCTCTTCATGGGTCTGGAACGTCGGGTCATTCGGCGACATTCGCCGCAAGCCACTCCCAGAGCCCCGTCCTGTGGCGGCCCTGGAAGTCGCCGCTCCTGACCCTGACGATCAGGGCGATGAACTCGCCCTCGAGCTCGTCCGCGATCCGCTCGTACACCGACTTCCCCCCATTGTGAGGGCTGGCAACCAGGACCTGGGTGCTATCGAGCTCGTAGTGCTGATTCTCCGGCCAGATAGCGCGGATCGCCGTCATGGCCTCGCTGGACGACTCCTTCATGCAGACGAGGTAAACGGCTCTGGCACCCCGCGTCATCTCCGACTCTCGCTCCTAGGGAAAAAAGGGCAACGATTGTAATCGAATCTAGCGGTAGCCGCAAGCTGGCGGTACGGCTGCCGTCCGACGGTCTGACCTGTCGGCTACGACGGCCGCCACGCATCGGGGATGTGGGAGATCTCGTGGCTTCCCCGAGCCAGCTGCACCGCGATCGCATCGAAGCGGTACGCCACCCCTCTGCGCCCGTGCTCGTGGATCCACCGCCTCGCGGCGGCCTCGACGGCCCATCGCTTGGGTGCCCGGATCGGCTCGAGCGGGGTCCCCCCGGTCGCGGTCGCCCGGGTCTTCACCTCGACGAAGGCGACCACCCCGCCGCGCTCGGCGACGATGTCGATCTCCTTGGGTCCGGCGCGGTAGTTGCGGGCCAGGATGCGCCACCCCCGCTCGACCAGGTAGGCCGCCGCCAGCTCCTCGCCGCGCCTCCCGACGCTCTGCCTTCCAGACATAGCGGAGCGTCGCCCCCGGCCCCGGCTGCTACTGGCCGGCCACGGCAGCCGGCAGCGACCTCGGCGGGGCGAGGGAGCGCCCCACTGCGCGGGCCACCGCTCCGCACTCCGAGACCAGCTCGCGGAGCTGACCGGGGTAGATGCTCTGGGCGCCATCGGAGCGCGCCTCGGAGGGATTGGTGTGAACCTCGACGATGATCCCGTCCGCCCCCGCAGCCACGGCGGCCCGGGCCATCGGCGCGACGTGGGCCCGCACTCCGGTTCCGTGGCTGGGATCGGCGACGAGGGGAAGGTGCGTCAGCGAGCGGAGCAGCGGGATGGCGTTCAGGTCGAGGAGGTGGGGCGCGGCGGGGTCGAATCCCCTGACGCCCCGCTCGCAGAGCGCCACGGCCTCGCTCCCCTCCGCCAGGAAGTACTCCGCCGCGAGGAGGAGCTCGTCGATCGTCGCCCCCATCCCGCGCTTGAGGAGCACCGGCTTCCCGGTCCGCCCCACCCGCCGGAGGAGCCCGAAGTTCTGCATGTTGCGCGCGCCCACCTGGATCATGTCGGCGTACTCGGCCACGAGGGGGACGCTCTCGGTGTCGACCGCCTCGGTGACGACGGGCATCCCGGTCGCCTCCCTGGCCTCGGCGAGGAGCTCCAGCCCCCGGACGCCCAGCCCCTGGAAGGAGTAGGGAGAGGTGCGGGGCTTGAAGGCGCCGCCGCGGAGCACCGTGGCCCCAGCGGCGCGCACCGCCTCGGCGATCTCCAGGATCTGGGTGCGCCCCTCCACCGCGCACGGCCCCGCCATGACGGCGACCTCGGGCCCTCCCAGGAGGACGCCACACCCCAGATCGACGACCGTACCCTCCGGGCGGAGCTCCCGCGAGACCCGCCAGGGCGGCCTGGCGCCGAGGCGCGGGTCGTCGCTCACGACGGGGCCGCGGCCGGGGCTTCGTGCCGCTCCAGCTGGACGCCCACGAGCGAGGATATTCCAGGCTCCTCCATCGTCACCCCGTAGATCCAGTCCGCCGCCTCGATCGTGCGGGGATTGTGGGTGATGACGATGAACTGGGTCTCCCCCTTGAAGTCGTGCAGGAGCTGGACGAAGCGCCCGATGTTGGACTCGTCGAGGGGGGCGTCCACCTCGTCGAGGACGCAGAAGGGGCTCGGCTTGACGAGGTAGATCCCGAAGAGGAGCGCCAGGGCGGTGAGGGCGCGCTCGCCGCCGGAGAGGAGGTCGATCCGCTGGGCCCGCTTCCCCTCGGGCGCGGCCTGGATCTCGATCGGCGACTCGAGCGGCTCCTCCGGCTCGGCGAGCCAGACCTTGGCGTCGCCCCCGCTGAAGAGGTGCCTGAAGGTGCGTCGGAAGTTCTCCTGGATCGCCGCGAAGCTCGCCTCGAAGAGCTCGGTGGCGGTTGCGTTGATCCGCCGGACGGCCGCCTGCAGGTCGCGGCGAGCGGCCACCAGATCCTCGTGCTGCCCCTCCAGGAACTCGAGCCGCTCGCTCTCCTCGGCGTGCTCCTCGACCGCGAGCATGTTCACGGCGCCGATCCTGGCGAGCTTCGCCGCCAGCTCGGCCGCCTCGGCGGCGAGCTCCTCCGTGTCGCCCTCGACCGGCTCCGCCTCGGAGAGGAGCGTCGCGAGCGTCTCGCCCCACTCGGCCTCGAGGCGCTCCTCTATCCGCGCCACCGAGCTCCGCGCCTCCTGGATCTCCATCGCCAGGGCGTGACCCCGCCCCACCGCCTCGCGCTCCAGACCGCGGGTCTCCCGAAGCTCCCTTTCGGCCTCCGCCACCGCCGCGGCGACGACCTCGAGCGCCCGGTCGCGCTCGGCGAGTTGGCGCTCGAGCCCGCTGCGCTCGGCGAAGAGGCGCTCCAGCTCCTCGCCCCCGGCGTCGCGGGCCGCGCGGGCCTCGGCGATCCGGCCTCCGAGCTCCTCCGCCTCCCGGGCGAGCTCCGCCCTCCGCTCGCCGGCCCGCCTCGACGCGGCCCGATTGTCGGTCAGCCGCCCCTGCAGGCGGGCCGCCTCGCTCTCGAGCCGAGCCGCGCGGACGGCGATCTCCGCCTCGGTGTCGCGCGCCACCTCCCAGCCGCGCTCGGCCTCGTCCTGCAGAGCGCGCGCCTCGCGGAGCTCCCGCACTGTCGCCTCCTCCCGGTCGCGGATGAGGCCGACCTCCCGCTCCGCCTCCTCCTCCTGAAGGAGCGCGCGCTCCCGCGCCGCCCGCGAGCTCCGGATCCGGCTCTCCGTCTCCTCGCGCTGCCGCTCCAGGATGCGACGGCGCGATCCGTGGGCGTCGCTCTCGGCCTCGGCCGCGCGCACCTCGTCGCGGCTCAGGAGGAGCCGCTCGGCGGCCGCCTCCGCATCGGCCTCGATCCGCTCGCACTCCTCGCCGCGCGCGATCCTCGTCGCGCGGGCCTCGGCGGCCTCGCCGCCGGCGCGCTCCACCTTCCCCTGGAGCGCCTCGGCGCGGCTCCGCCGGGCGAAGTGGCCCTCGCCAATCTCCTCCGGAAGGAGGTGGAGCGCGCCCCGGAGATCGCTCCAACGCCTCCCCCCTCCGGGCGCACCCCGATCGCCCCCCTCCAGGCGCACGCCGCCCAGGAGCGCCTCCACCCAGGGTGCGCCCTCCCCCTCGGCCCCGAGCCCCGCGGGGAGCGGCCCGCCGGGCGGCGGCGCCGAGTCGAGGGGAAGGAGGACGAGGGCGCTGGAGCTCCCGCCGCCAAGGTGGTACCAGGAGGCCACCGCCTCGGCCGCCTCGCTGTCAGGCACCAGCACCGCCGCGCTCATCCTCCCCAGGATGTCGTCGACGACCGCGGCGGCCTCCTCGCCCACCCGGATGTAGTCGGAGAGGAGCCCGAGCGCACTCCCCGGGTGCGCCTCCACGGCGCTCCTCGCGAGCTCCTCCCCGCCGTCCTGCCACTCCGAGCTCCGCAGGAGGGTCCCGAGCTCGGCGGCGAGCGACGCCTCCCTCGCCTCGGCCAGGCGCTCCTCCTCGACCGCCTGGCGGAGCGCCTTCCGCAGCTCGGCGAGCTCGCCGCGCAGAGCCTCGGCCATCCGGCCCGCCTCGGTGGCACGCTCCGCCGCATCGCGGCTCCGGGTCGAGAAGAGATCGCCCTGCGAGTCCAGCTCGCGGGCCGCATCGGCGATCTGGCGCGAGTCGCTCTCCAGGCGCTCGATCCGCACCCCCAGCTCGCGCGCATGCCGCCCGGCCGCCTCGCGCTCCCCCCCGGCGCGGGCCATCTCCCTATGGAGACCCCGGGCGCGCTCCTCCACCTCGGCGATCCCCTCCCGTCCGCGCTCCATGCGGGCCCGCGCCTCGGCCGCTACAGATGACGACTTTGACAACTCCTCATTACATTTTGTCAACTTTACATTACACTCTGCGTGCTCACGCTCCAGGAGGGCCGCCTCCTCGACGGAGCGCACCACGGTCTCGGCGAGCGACTTCTCCTCCGCTCCGAGGTGCGCCAGCCTCCCCTCGCCGCCCTCGATCCGCTCGTGGGCGACGGCCACCTCGCGCTCCACCCGGGCGAGCCCGCGCGCCACCCGCTCCACCCTCCCCGCCACCTCGGTCCGCTCCCGCTCGGCGTCGAGCTGCGCCGCCCTCCGCTCCTCGAGCGCGGCCTCCCCGGCGGCAAGACGCGCCCCGAGGCGCACCCCCTCCTCCCCGCTCCGCCTCTCGGCCAGGCCGAGCTCCCCGAGCCGCTCCTGGAGCGCCCCCAGCTCGAGGCGGGCGAGCGCGACCTCCAGATTCCGGCGTCGCTCCCTCATCGTGCGGTACCGCTCCGCCTTCCCCCTCTGGCGGGCGAGGGAGCGGACCTTGCTCCGCACCTCGGCGATCAGGTCCTCGAGGCGAAGGAGGTCGGCCTCGGAGTTGGCGAGGCGGGAGAGCGCCGCACGCCGCCGGTCCTTGTACTTCCCGACGCCGGCCGCCTCCTCGAAGAGCGAGCGGCGCTCGCCGGCGTGGTCGGAGAGGATGGCGTCGATCATCCGTCCCTCGATGACGGTGTAGGCGTTCGCGCCCAGCCCGGTGTCGCGGCAGAGATCCAGGATGTCGCGCAGCCGGCAGGAGGCGCGGTTCAGCCGGTAGTCGCTCCCGCCATCGCGGAAGACGATCCTCCCGATCTCGACCTCGCCGTAGGGGACGGGGAGCTTTCCGTCCTCGTTCGAGACGACGATCGAGACCGCGCCCCGATTCACCGCCCGCCTCGTCGCCGTCCCCTGGAAGATCACCTCCTCCATCCTGGCGCCCCGAAGCGCGCGTGGGCGCTGCTCGCCGAGGACCCACCGGATCGCGTCGGCGATATTGGACTTTCCGCACCCGTTGGGGCCCACGATCGTCGTCATCCCGTCGTGGAAGCGGATCTTCGTCCGGTCCGGGAAGGACTTGAAGCCGTGCAGCTGGAGCGACCTGAGCTTCACCGCCTCACCCCTCCCCCACCTCGATCCGGGGCGCGTCCCCCCAGAGCGCCTCCAGACGGTAGAAGTCGCGCACCTCGGGGTGGAAGATGTGGACGACGTAGTGGATGTAGTCGATCAGGACCCAGCGCCCCTGGTCGAACCCCTCCACATGGCTCGGGCGACGGCCCTCAAGGCGCGAGGTGCGGAGGATGTGCTCGGCGATCGCCCGCACCTGGACATCGGAGCGCCCGCTCGCTATCAGGAAGTAGTCGGTCGCCGAGGAGAGACCGCGCAGATCGAGTACGACGCCCCCGATCGCCTTGCGCTCCCGCGCGAGCTCGACGGCCCGCTCGAGCCCCGCGGGGATGCGCCCCCCCTCCTGGCTCATCGGTATCCGCGGCTGGCCGCCCCCGTCACCCCTCCTCGATCTCCACCACCACCCGGAGCGTCGCCTCCACATCGGCGTGCAGGCGAACCGGAATCTCGTGCTCGCCGACCGTCTTGATCGGCCCCTCCAGCTCCAGAGTCCGCCTCTCGAGCACGAACCCGCCTTGCGTGCCAGCCACCTCGTCGCATATCTCCCTGGCGGTCACCGACCCGAAGAGCTGCCCCTCCTCGCCGGCGCGCCTCGCGAAGGTGAGGGTGAGGCCCTCCAGGAGCGCCGCCTGCCGACCGGCCTCGAGGCGGTCCCTGCGGCGCTGCTCGCCGCGCACCCGCGCCTCCTCCTCGACGCGCCGGAGATTCCGGTCGGTGGCCATGTACGCCAGACCCCTGGGGAGGAGGTAGTTCCGCCCATAGCCGGCTCTGACGCGCACGACGTCACCTGCACCGCCGAGGGCGGGGACGTCCTCTCTGAGTATCAGCTTCACCGGTCAGCTCCCGTGGTGGCGGATGTAGGGGAGGAGCGCCAGGAAGCGCGCCCGCTTGACGGCGGTGCCGAGCTCCCTCTGGAAGCGGGCGGTCACCCGGGTGGTGCGCTTCGGGAGGATCTTCCCCTGGTCGTTCAGGAAGCGCGAGAGCGTCGCCACATCCTTGTAGTTGAGGCGCACGATCGGAGGGCCTTCGCGGCGGCGACCCCTCCCGCGCACCCCGGCGTAATCGGGAGGACCCGCCCGTGGCCCTGGGGGAGGCGGCTCGTCCGTCTCCTCCTCCCCGTCGGTGGCCTCCTCGGCGCCCTCATCGGCGTCGGTGTCCGCAGCGGTGTCCGCAGCAGCCTCCGTAGCTGCGTCCGCACCTGCGTCCGTGCCCTCTTCCGAGGCGCCGTCGGGCTCTCCGTCCTCCTCCGCCGCGCCCTCGGCCTCCTCGCCCTCCTCGGCGGCCGATTCCTCCCCGTCTGCGCCGTCTTCGCCCTCCGGCTCGCCGTCACGGTCTCTGTGGACGGCGGCCAGGATCGACTCCCCCGAGGTCGGGAGATCCTCGTCGATCACGACGAGGTAGCGGAGCGTCTCCTGGTCGAGCTTGACGATCCTCTCGAACTCAGGCAACGCCTCGGGCGAAGCGCTGAGGCGCACCACGACGTAGTAGCCACTCCTGGATTTCCGGATCGGGTACGCCAGCTGCCTGGCGCCCCAGTGGTCGACCTTCGCGACCTCGCCGCCGAGGACCGTGTGGAAGGCCTCGAGCTTCCCCTCGACCGCGCCCTCCTCGAGCGCGGGGTCGAAGATGTAGACGATCTCGTAGCGTCGCATGTTCGCTGGGACTCCCCTGGACCGTGGTCGCATACGGGCTCCGCTTCCCCGGCGGAGCGGGAACGCCGACTAGGCAGGCCGCAGGGGAGAGCTATCACCGCTCCCCTCGGCCGTCATGCCCAGCCACCCCGAATATAGCGGGTGCACGGTACTCGCGCGACCCGCTCAGAGGCGCGCCGCGCCAGCCCCGCCCTCCAACTACCTACACACCCAGCTAAGGGTCGCCCCCGGCCGGGACATCCCGACCGGGGGCGCTCCCACCCTTCAGGGAACTCGCGGCCTACCTGGCCGCCAGCCCCTTCCGGAAGACTGCCCTGCTACTTCAACTTGTCCAGCACGTCGAACCTGATCATGTACGTCACCTCATCGTCTCCGATGAAGTAGCCGTTCTCGTTGGTCTCGTCCGACTCCGTCCCTATGAACTCCACCTCATAGTCGTTGTAGTGGTACTTGGCCACCGAATCCGGCTCGGTCACCGCCACAATGACATCCAGAGAGAAGGTGGTCTGGTTCAACACCGCTCTGCCATCGGTGAGGGTGCCGCCAAACAGGCAGCTGAACCACTCTGGACAGCCGCGCGCCAGATCCAGCGAATCGAAGGTCACATCGCCGTCGAGTATTAGATCGCCCTGACCATCCGTAGCATTGCGTCTCCACAAGAACACTCTCGTGGTGTCCTTGCGATTGGGCGTCCCGTCCGTCAAGGTATCCTCAGGAACGACGATGTTGACCTCCTGGTTCGATACCACGAGCGCATATCCCAGACTGTCGATCCAGTTGACGTCGATGTCCGGGTAGTCGACATCGTCGTATCCGCCGCCCTCCGCCTCCACCGAAATCTCGAAGTCGTTTCCGGGCACCTCGCCGAAGACGTTGAAGACGATTCCAGCGTCCCTCCAGGCAGTCGAAGTCAGAGTCACCTCTTCCGGGGTAACTTCTCCACCATCTGCCGCCGTGATCTCCAGATCCACATCGGCATCAGCTTCACCTACCTGCTGCATCGGCAACGTGCTCAGCGTCGTCTTCACCCGTGTCTGGAAATCAGTCGGGGCACCCCCGACGGCCGAGATTTCGGTCGGACCGAGGAAGAGCTTCTCGTCGTTGTCCACGAAGGTTCCGACGAGCGTCGTAGTGCCCGCTTCACCGTCGCCGCCCCCAGTCGCCTCGATGGTCCAGGTACTATCCGCGTCGTCGCCGTCGTCGTCTTCCCTCCCCGGATCGGTTTCGGGGTCCCCCGCGGTCCCCCAGTGCCCGAAGATCATTGTATACGTCTTCGGGGCGTGACTGGCACTGGTGAAGGTCCACGAGCTGTCTCTCCAGGCAATGGCAACATCGGCGGTAGGATCGGCCCAGAGCGACACCTCCAGCTCCACCGTATCGGCCATATATTCCGTCCTAGCGCTGCTCCCAATCCCTACTCGCACTGCCCGGGGAAAGCCCTCCCGCACCTCTATCGAGTCGAGGAGCATGCCAAGCGTGTCGGTGACCTTCACGCGGTCGGCAGTCCGGTAGACGTTGAGCGTGTAGGTGGCCTGGTCGCCATTCTCCGCCTCGCCGACGATCTCGAAGGTGGCCGTACGTCCGATTCCTCTGATCGGCAACGTGAGGGTAAGGTCCTCCGTCTTCGTGGAGTCCCCGATCGTCGCCGATGCCAAGGTGTCGGCCATCTCGACGTGGATCTCGACCGAGTCGCTATTCCAGCCGACCGTTATGTCGTACTCGCTGCCGTCGCCACCGAACTTCGAGAACCCCGGCACCGCCCTGTCGTCGACCGTCAGCGTATCCAGCCTCGCGTTGTTCGACTCCTCATAATCCTGGTCCTCGACCTTGAAGCGGATGTCGCGTTCGTAGTCGCCATCGTACTCACCGTTGTCGCCCTCCTGGTAGAAGACGTACAGGGTGTCGAGATACGTGGAGTCGAGAGCTTCATCGTCATCGTCATCGTACGAGGTCCCGTGCTTGTAGGCGACGTAGTCCAGCTCGTACCTCTCGGTCTCCTCGGTGCTCACGACGTATACCCCGTCGTTCAACTCGTCCCAATCGTGGTCCCTAACCAGCTTAACGACAGCAATGGTGTCGTGGAGTTCCGTCGCAGTCATTTCGACATCGCGATCATCGATATCCGGCTTGATGCCGCGCAGCTCGACGGTCATGGAGTCTTCGAGGGTTACAAAGTCCTTGTAGTCGTGCCGGTCGGTCTTCGGCCAGAACTCGACGCCAACCGCGTTGGCATTCCACTGGTACCCGTAGGTGACGCAACCGTCGCGACCCTCGTCGTGCCCATTGGCGGGGGTGATGCTGCCGGAAGACCCGACGCAGAGCCACACATCCGAGTGGCCGCCGCCATTCGCGCCGAAGGTGTTGAAGACGCCGGTGACACCACTCAGATCGAAGGCGTCGATCGACTCGCCACCCAGGGAGCCCTCCTTGTCCTTGTAGTGGCTATTGTCTTCGCCGAACTCCAGATTGACCTCGAGCTCGGTGTCGGTCGGGATCCTCGGGAAGCGCACCAGCCAGTTGGATTCCTCCCCGTCCATCTCCACCCAGTCGGCTGCGCCGTCTGCAGTTGTGTCGGGAGTCTCCGAGTCGCCGTCGTGATCCCACCTGAGTGTTTCGAAACGACCGCCGACCTTGGATCTGAAGGTCCAGCTCACGTCATGAAGGTGATCCTCCATCGGACGATGGTCCAGGGGCACGTCGCCGCCGCCGACCCAGTTGCGGGTAAAGCCTGCCACCCCGTCCACCTCGCGGTAGAAGCCGAGGTAGAGCGACTGCGTGGTCCAGTTGATGTAGATCGTCCCGATCTCGGCCATGTCGGCGTCGGGGAGATCGAGCCCGGTGTGCGTGTACGAAAGCGTCCCGCTGCGATCCCACGCCTCGCCGGTTGTGTCGGGCTGGAAGACCACACTGTCGTCCCCGTCACTGTCCATCAGGACTACCGAGTCCGGCAGCATTACCGTGTAGCTCTTCGGAATATCCGCGACGGGGATGTCGCTCTCGCTCGCCATGGCCGAGCCGTTCCTGCCAGCCGCCATGGTGTGCGTAAAGGTGCCGCCGGTCGCGGTCGTCCACCACCCTGCCAGAGCCTCGCCACCGACCTCCATCTCGGCGCTCATCACGCTCCACCCGAAGCTCGCAGCGGTGTTGATGAGCTTGACCGCCCCATTCGCGTCGGTCGTCCGCTCGGTGAAGGCGAACTGCGCCTCGTACCGGCTGGTGGCGTCGAGGGGCGTCAGATCGTCGTCGTACTCGGAGTCGTCGACGTTGACCGCGATGATGACCACACCATCGGTCTCCGTGTCGGGCCCGCCGACGCCGTAGTCGTCCGCCCGGAGGAAGGTCACCGCCGCCATGCCATTCGCCGCGGTGGTGCCGCTACCGAGCATGTCCTCGCCATCCTGCGCCGCCTTGAGGTTCGGATAGACCTCGTAGGCCACTCCCTCCACGCCGGTCTCCGTCGTGGTGTCGTTGTTGGCCATGACCGCGCCGATGTTGAGCGTCTGCTTGATGATCGTGTACGGGAGGTCCACCGTCTCCTCGGAGGTGCCGGTCAGCTCGACTTCCACGCCGAGCGAGTCGCCCGCGAAGGCGTAGCCGGCGCTGTAGAGGGCGCCGTCGCTGGCGGTGTCGTGCATCAGGGTGTACATCCCGGCCTTGAGGCCCATGAACTCGTACGCCCCCATCGAGTCGGCGTCCGTGCTCCAGGTGTTGCCGTAGCCGTCGGCCAGCGTCAGCATGACCGTGTCCGCAGCCGCACCCATGAAGACGGGCTCATCGTCGTCCCGCTCGCCGTTCTTGGGGGCCTCGTCCAGGTAGAGCATGCCGCTGATGGAGGCATTGTAGACGTGCTCGCCGCTGAAGTCGACGATCCTTGCCTCGGCGGAACCGAGGTCGTCGACGTCCATCTCGGTCACCTCGAAGGAGTACCTGTCCTCGTCGGGGTTGGTGATCGAGACCATGTAGTCGCCGGCGGCGAGAGTCGGGAAGTTGTACTCGCCGTTGGCGTCGGTCATCGTGCTGTCGTCCGCATCGCCCGAGAGCATCACGGCAACGTCCTCGAGGGCGTGGCCCTCGACGTGCACCTGGCCGCTTATGCTGGCCCCGCGCAGCACCGAGCCGTCGAAGGAGACGTCGTCCTGCACCTGACCGACCGAGACGCTGACCTCGCGCTCGGTGGTCGGGAAGTCGTACATCTCCTCGTCGGGGTTGGTGATCGAGATCGTGTAGTCGCCCTTGCGCAGACCGTCGAACATGTACATGCCGTCGGCGTCGGTCATCATCGTGTTGTCCTCAGGCGCATACATGCCCTCGATCATGACCTCGACGTCCATCATCGGATCGCCGCCCGCCGTCACCATGCCGCCGATCATCGCGGTCCGGATGATCGTGCCTTCGAAGTTGACCATCGCCGTATCGTCGGTGGCGACGTACCCGCTCCACGCCACAAACTGCTGGCCGGCCAGGGGGATCTTCGGGAAGTCGTACTCGTCGTCGTACCCCGAGATCACAACGGCGTACCAGTCGTCGAGAAGATTGTCGAAGGTGTACGCGCCCATGCTGTCCGTGAGCTGGATGCCGCCCGGAACCGGGACGACCTCGGTCAGAGAGACCACTCTATAGAGACCCGCGACTGCGCCGGCGATCATCTCGTCCTCGGCCGTGACCGAGCCCGTGATGACCACGGTGCGGAGCGACCGGCCCGCGAAGTTCTGGATCTTGCCCTCGTCGCGCATCAGCGTGACCTCCACGCTCTCCGGCGTGTACTCGTACTCCGCGGTGTCGTAGCCGCTGATCTCGAGGGTGTAGTCCCCAGCCGGGAGGCCCGGGAAGTTGTACTGGCCGTTGGAGTTCGTCTCCATCTCGGCGTCGTCGTCACCGTCACTGCTCAGGGTGAGCGTGAGGCCGTCGGCGGCATCGCCATCCATCGTGACGCGGCCGCTGATGCTGGCGGTGCGGAGCAGAATGCCGTTCTCGAAGGAGACCTCGACCATGTCGAGCAGTTCGACCATGATCGTCTGCGACGCCGGGTCGAATTCGTACTCGTTCTCGTCGTATCCGGAGATGGTGACCGTGTAGTCGCCAGCGTGGAGACGATCGAGCGAGTACATGCCTTCGCCGTCGGTGGTCGCCATGACCGTCTCGTCGGCCCTGCCGCCCGATACCGTCACGGTGACGTCGGCGAGCGGGTTGCCTTCGGCGGCCACGGTACCGTGGATCCCGACCGTGCGGAGCTTGATGCCCGGGAAGTCGGCCGTGGCGGTCTCCTTGAGCGCGACCATGACCATCTGCGACGCCGGGTCGAATTCGTACTCGTCTTCGTCGGGGTTGGTGACGGCGACGGTGTATTCGCCCGCGTGCAGGCGGTCGAGCGAGTACATGCCCTCCATGTCGGTGGTCGCCATGACCGTCTCGTCGGCCCTGCCGCCCGATACCGTCACGGTGACGCCGGCGAGCGCCTCGCCGTCGGTGGTCACGGTACCCATGATCCCGCCCGTGCGGAGCTTGACGCCCGGGAAGTCGACCTGGACCATCTCGTTCAGCTCGGCCATGATCGTCTGCGACGCCGGAACGAATTCGTATTCGTCGTCGTCGGGGTTGGTGACGGTGATCGTGTACTCGCCCGCGTGGAGCTCACCGACCGAGTACATGCCCATCATGTCGGTGGTCTCCATGACCGTCTCGTCCTCCCTGCCGCCCATTATCGTCACGGTGACGCCGGCGAGCGGCTCGCCATCGACGGTTACGGTACCCATGATCTCGACCGTGCGGAGCATGATGGCCGAGAAGCTGATGTCGGCCGTCTCGCGCAGTCCGACCGAAACCGACTTCACCGTCGGGGTGAATTCGTACTGGTCGGTGTCGAAGCCGGAGATGGTGACGGTGTAGTCGCCCGCATGCAGGCGATCGACCGTGTAGTTGCCCGCTGCGTCGGTCGTCCTGGTGTACTCCTCGCCCTTGCCGTTCACGGTGATCGTGACGCCGGCGTAAGGCTCGCCCTCTTCTCCGATGCTGACGTTGCCCGAGATCGCGGCCGTGCGCAGCATGATGCCGTCGAAGTCGGCCGTGGCGGTCTCCTTGAGCGCGACCGTCACGCTGGCGGAGGTCTCGTCGAAGCCGTACTCGTCCATGTCGTACCCCGAAATGCCGATCGAGTAGCTGCCCGCGTGCAGTTCGGTGAAGGTCCACTGGCCAGCCGCGTCGGTGACCATCGACAACTGCGCGCCCTCGCCGGTCAGGCTGACGGTGACGCCCTCAAGGCCGGTGCCCTCGATCGTTACCACGCCGCTGACTGTCGCCGTGCGGAGGTCGATTCCGTCGAAGTCCACCTGCGCGGGCTCCCCGAACTCGACCGTAATGGTCTGCGAGGTCACCTCGAAGCCGTACCTGTCGGTGTCGTAGCCCGAAATGGCGATCGCGTAGTCGCCCTTCCGGAGCTCCGTGAAGCTGAACTGACCGCCGCTGTTGGTCCCGACATTGAGGTCGCGGTCCACGCCCTGGAGGCTGACCGTGACGCCCGCGAGCGCCTCGCCCTCGATGGTCACCCGGCCCGAGATCTCCGAGGCGCGCAGATAGCTCGCCTGGAAGTGGAGCTCTTCGGTCGCGCCGATTGCGACGTCGGCGACCGATGTGGTCGCGGAGAAGCCGATGTCCTCGTCATCGAAGCCCGATATCTCGACGGTGTGGACGCCCGCGCGGAGGCCGGTGAAGCTGTAGGCCCCGGTGGCGCTCGTCACCATCTCGCCTTCGGACATCCCGGTGAGCTTCACGGTCACGCCCTCGAGCCCGGTCCCCTCCACCGTCACCTCGCCCATGATGGCCGAAGTGCGGATCCAGGAGCCGGTGAAGTTGACCGTCACCTTCTGGCCATCGTTCGTGATCGTCGCGGACTGGTTGTCCTTGTCGAAGCTTCCGTCCTCAGCAAAGCCGCTGATCGTGACGGTGTAGGTCCCGGCCTCGACGTTCGCGAAGCTGAAGGAACCCGTGCTCGTCGTGGTGGCGGTGGCGCCGGTATTGAGCTTCACCGTGACGCCGGCCTGCTGCTCGCCCTCGATCACCACCTGGCCGGAGATCGTCCCCTCGATAGGCGGGGGAAGCGGCTCTCCGCAGGCGTTGATCAGAGGGACCGCAAGCAAAGCGGCTGCCGCCAGTAGCTTGAGTCTGTTCATCGTCTTCCGTTCCTCTTGTGGGATGGGAGGTTTTTCGCTGCCCCAGTCTTTCCAGCCGGCCTCGCGCCGGAGGATCCGCAGGCAGAGATAATCTATGGTGAGCGCCCCCCGGGAGGGCCGCATGCGCGGCCGCCCGAGAGACGGTACTCTGGGGTTGTCAAAGTCCAGTCCAGCGGACGGGAAGCACACCTGCAAGAGGCGTGCCAATTCCTGCGAGTGCTGCAAGTCATTGTGTAGATAGGATTTACGCGTCTTGCCACTTCAGTGTCGGCGGTCATAATGCGCGCGCCGGTCAGTTTTCGCATCCCCTTCTCCCGGGTAGGCGCACCGGTGGAGCGCCCTGTGTCCCCGCAGCTCTGCCCCCGGCGGCGAGGTCGCCCACGGGCGGGCGGCCCCACCGCGGGGCCTACAGCCGCTGAATATCGCGCACTTCCCCTACGACTGCAAGTACGACTCGGCGAGGTCGACGAGGGAGGCCGAGCCGAGGAAGAGGGGGGTGCGGTCGTGGAGGCCCGTCGGGACGATCGACATTATGTCGCGGCGGCCGTCGGACGCCCTTCCCCCGGCCGCCTCGAAGACGAGCGCCAGGGGGGCCGCCTCGTAGAGAACGCGGAGCTTGCCGGCCGGGGCGCGGGTCTCGGCCGGGTACATGAAGAGGCCGCCCTGCAGGAGGGTGCGGTGGGCGTCGGAGACGAGCGAGCCGATGTAGCGGGACTTGTAGCCCTCCGGATCGTCTCCCCCGGCCTCGTCGCGGCCGCTCCGGAAGTGGTCGGTGAGGCGGCGCTGCGGTTCGGACCAGCGCGAGTAGTACGCCTCGTTCACCGAGTAGACGCTGGCGGGGGGCTCGGGGATCCGGATGTCGGGGTTGCTCAGCAGGAACTCGCCGATCGAGGGGTCGAGGGTGAAGCCGTGCACGCCCCCCTCCACCCCGGTCGTGTAGACGAGCATCGTGGAGGAGCCGTAGATGACGTACCCGGCGGCGAGCTGGCGCGACCCGGGCTGGAGGCAGTCGGCCGCCGTCCCAGGGGTGCCGGCGGGGGTGACGCGCTGGTGGATCGAGAAGATCGTCCCGATCGAGACGTTCACATTGATGTTCGAGGAGCCGTCGAGCGGATCGAAGAGGAGGACGTAGTTGCCGAGCTCGAAGCGCTCCGGGATCGCGATGATCTCGTCGCACTCCTCCGAGACCATGCAGCAGAGGTGCCCCGCGTGGTCCATCGCCTTGACGATCACCTCCTGGGCGAAGGCGTCGAGCTTCTGGACCTGCTCGCCGTGCACGTTCCGCTCCCCGGTGCGCCCGAGGACGTCGATCAGCCCCGCCATGTTCACCTCGCGCGCGATGATCTTCGCCGCCAGCGCGATGTCGTAGAGGAGCGCCGAGAAGCGCCCGGATGCACCGGGGTGGTTGCGCTCCTGGTCGATGATGTGCCGGTCGATGGTGACGACTTTGCTTCGCATGGCGGAAGGATCGCACCGCGCGGGGGGCGGATCAATGGCTGCGTGAGCCGCTCGCGGAGAGGGAGCCGTCGCTGGCGACCGAGACGGTGACGGTGCCGTGGCGGTCGGTGCGGTAGACCCGGGCGCCGACGCGCGCCAGGCGGGCCAGGACGACCGGGTGGGGATGGCCGTAGCGATTGCGCGCCCCGACGGTGACGAGCGCCAGCTCGGGGGCGACGGCTGCGGCGAAGGTCTCGGAGGTCGAGGTGCGGCTGCCGTGGTGGCCCACCTTGAGGAGCTCGGCGCGGCCCAGCTCGGGGGCGCGGTCCAGGATCTGCTCCTCGATCGACTCGTCCGCGTCGCCCATGAGCAGAGCCTCGAAGTCGCCGTACTCGACGAGGAGGACGACCGACCAGTCGTTCGGCGCAGCTGGCGGGGCCGGCTCCGGGCCGGAGGGGGGGAGGGGGTGCAGGACCCGGAAGTCCACCCCGTCGATCGTCCACGAGTCGCCCGCGGCGACCCGCCTCCAGGGGACGCCCGCCCGGATGGCCTCGGCCGCACCCAGCATCTGGCCCTCCTGCCCGATGCTCAGACCGGGCCCGAGCACCGTGCCGGTCGGGATCTCGCGCAGGACCGAGGCGAGCCCGCCCGCGTGGTCCTCGTCCGGGTGGGTGAGGACGATCGCCTCGAGACGGCGGGCACCCTGGCTCCGCAGGTAGGGCACCACCCGGCTCGCCCCCGCATCGGAGCCGCCGAAGCCGCGCGGCCCCGCATCGACGAGGAGCCAGCGCCCCCTGGGGGTGCGGATCGCGATGGCGTCGCCCTGACCCACATCGATCGCCGCGATCCGGAGCGCGCCCCGCCCGGAGAGGAGGAGCGCCCCCTGCCCCGCCCAGAGCGTCGCGAGCGCCGAGATGGTGGCGAGCGCGGCCCGCGTCGCCGGATGCACCAGCCACCGCCTCCCACCCCCGAAGAGGATCGGGAGGAGCGCCCCGGCCGAGAGGAGCGCCGCCTCGATCGGGGTGAGGTGCGCGACCGCCCCCGGCAGCTCGCCCAGCCGGGCCGCGAGGAGGACGACGAGGTGGAGGGCGCCCTCCGCCCCGGCGCCGGTGAGGGCCGCCCCGGGAAGGTGCAGCATCTCCAGCGCGATGGTGACGATCACCCCGGGGACGGCCGCGGCCACGAGGGGAGTGAGCACGATCGAGGAGGGGAGCGAGAGGAGGGGGATCTCGCCGAAGTGGTAGGCGAGGACCGGCGCGGTGAAGACCGATGCGCCGAGGCCTGCGGCGACGGGTGGCGCGATCCACCTGCTCCCCCGATGGCGGGGCCAGTGCCGCATGATCCAGCGCGCCATCACCAGGATCCCGGCCGTCCCGGCAACCGTCAGCTGGAAGCCGGCCCCCGCGGCGACCGATGGGGTGAGGAGGGTGACGGCCAGCATCGCGAGGCCGAGGGCGCCGAGGCCGCGAGCCGGGGTCTGGCGGAGACGTCCGGCGACGAAGGCCGTCGCCATCCAGGCGGCCCGGGTCGCCGAGGTGGGCGCTCCGATCAGGAGCACGTACCCCCAGACGCCGACCGCCACGGCGAGGGCGCGGGTGCGGGGGGGACGGCCGGTCATGCTGACCACCCCGCTGAGCAGCGCGGCGACTACGCCCACATGGAATCCCGATATCGAGAGGAGGTGGGCGCTCCCGGAGCGCGAAAAGGCCTCCCAGAGCTCCCGGTCGATCCCGCCCCGGTCGGCGAGCACCAGGGCGGCGGCGACGCCTGCCTGCGCCCCCAGGCGGCGTTCCAGCGCCTCGTTCGCGCGGGCCCTTATCGCCGAGGCGGTTCGCACCGTCCAGGGGACGCGGAGCGCCGCATCGCCCTCGGCCTCGGTGACCGAGGTTGCCGAGAGGTAGAGCGAGGTCGAGCCGTCGGGGCGGAGGTGGCGGACCCAGCGCCCCTCGACGACTGCTATGCGGGCCTCGCGGGGAGCGCCGCCCTGGGTGTAGACGCGGACCGGTCCGCGGCAGCGGTCCCCATCGGAGTCGCGGCCGCGCAGGCGCTGGAAGAGCGAGGCCTTCCCGGCGCTCGACCTGGTGAAGTAGCCCACCATCCGGGTCCGCTCCCCGTCGGTGATCGAGCGGGCGCACGCCTCGGAGGCGCGGTGTTCGGGCGCACCCCAGAGGAGGCCTGCGGCGGCGGCGAGGAGGAGGGCGAACGCACGGCTCCTGGGACCGCGCAATAGCAGAATGGGAAGGGTGAAGATCAGGAGCGGGATCAGGGTCCCCGCGAACCCCCGGGCCGTGCCGGCCGCGGCGCCTGCCGCGAAGCCGGTGGCCGTCCACAGCACGGCCGGGGCGCGATTCACTCCAGCTGCATGTCTCCCTGTTCGGGGGAGTTGCCGTCGGCGTCGGCGGAGTCGGGGGCGGCGTTGGCATCGCCATCCGAGGCCTTGGGCGGGGGCGACTCGAGGCGGCGCTCCTGGAGGAGGCGGCGCACCTTCAGGTCGGAGTTGATCCCCGCCACGAGCACGACCGCCATCCCCACCACCATCCCCCCGAAGGCGACGAAGGTGACGGGCGCCGAGTCGAGCGTGAAGAGCCCCAGGTTGATGCTGACCACCCGTCCGGCGTTCCCGATGGCGAACCCCGCGCCGACGAGAGCGACCGCGCCGAGCGCGATCCACCCCGAGAAGCGCCTCATCGCCGCCCACCCCCTGCGGCCTGGGCGGGCGCGGTCATCCTACCTGCGAGAGAGGTGGCCGGGGCAGGATCGGAGGCGAGGACCTCCGCCTCGCCCTCGGCGACGATCTCGCCCACGAAGGTGACGCCCGTGGTGCCGGTCAGCCTGACGGCGAGGTAGCGCCCGATCTCGGCGGGGGTGCCGCCGACGGCCACCGCCTTGTTGGTGCGGGTGCGACCGAGGACCATCCCCTCGCTCTTGGCGGTGCGCTCGACGAGGATCTCGACGACGCGACCGACCTCGGCGCGGTTGATCTCGGCCTGCACTGCCCGGGTGGCCTCGATCAGGCGGTCCAGGCGGCTGGAGGCCTCCTCGTCGGGCACGAAGTCGCGACTCGGGAGGCGGGTCGCGGGGGTGCCGGGGCGCGCGCTGTACCGGTAGGTGAAGGCCTCGTCGAAGCGGACCTCGGCGACCAGCTCGAGCGTCTCCTCGAAGTCCGCCTCGGTCTCGCCGGGGAAGGCCGCGATCAGGTCGGTCGAGAGCGCCACCCCGGGGACGCCGGAGCGCACCATCCCGACCTTCTCCATGAAGGTGGCGCGGGTGTAGCGCCGCACCATCCGCCTGAGCACGCGGTCGCTTCCCGACTGGGCGGGGAGATGCAGGTGCTCGCATGCTGCGGGCTCGGTCGCCATCGTCTCGACCAGCTCCTCGGTCACGTCGTTCGGGTGGGGCGAGGTGAAGCGGACGCGGCGGATCCCCGGCACGCGGGCCACCTCCCGCAGCAGGCGCGCGAAGGACCACCCGCCGTGGCTGTACGAGTTGACCGTCTGACCCAGGAGGGTGACCTCGGTGACGCCGGAGTCGGCGATCCGCTCGATCTCGGCGACCACCTCGGCGGGGGCGCGGTTCTTCTCCGGACCCCTCACGTAGGGGACGATGCAGAAGGTGCAGCGGTGATTGCACCCTCGCTGGACGGGCACCCACGCGGTGACGCCGGAGCGGCGGCGCTGCTCCAGACCCTGGTAGTTCTCGTCGAGCGAGAGATCGACCACCGAGAGGCGGCGGTCGACGGCAGATCCGCCGTCTGGCCCGCTGCCGGCCGCGCCGACCGAATCGAGCGCCTCGGCCAGGCCGCGGTAGCCGTCGGGTCCGACGACCAGATCGACGGCGGGGATCCTCTCGAGGAGGTCGTCGCCCATCCGCTGCGCCATGCACCCGGCGACCGCGATCCTGAGCGACGGGCGGGCCCGCCGGAGGCCGCTCAGCTGTCCTACCCGGCCCAGGACGCGGCGCTCGGCGTGCTCGCGGATCGCGCAGGTGTTCACGACGATCACGTCGGCCTCCTCGGGGGCGGCGGCGATCGCGTAGCCCTGGTCCTCCAGCACGCCCTCCATCAGCTCGCCATCGGCGATGTTCATCTGACAGCCGTACGTCTCGACGTAGGCGCGGCGGCGGGGCGTGGGGGGAGTGCCCATGGAGATCAGCAGCCCTTAGGCAGGCGTTGTAAACCACGGATTACATATTGTAAAGCATACATTACATTGCGGGCGGGCGGGCGAGGTGGCCCAGCGGGGATGCAGCGCTGCTCGAATGCCGTGCGAGGTCTCCCCATGGGCTGCTAGAAGCTGGTGATTCCGATCGAGACCGACGCCCGCCAGAAGCGCTCCGAGAGGGGGGCGCTCTGGCGCGTGGCCCGCTCGAGGGCGACGTCCATCCAGCCGAAGCGCAGGTTGCCCCGCTTGGCGAGGTTGAGGCCGAGGCCAAGGGACCAGATCGACTCGACGGGATCCTCCTTCCGGTAGCGGAAGGGAGCGGCGAGGCGCCGGTAGCCGAAGCGGAGCGGGAGACTCCTGGTCTCGCCGTCGGCTATCAGCCACTCCAGCCCTGTGCCCACGCTCCACCTGCGGGCGCTCGCGACCCCCTCGGCGAAGTCGGCGGCGGTGCCCCAATCCCGATAGACGACCGATGCGTTCAGGTGCATCCGGGGGGTCAGGCGGCCCGTCGCGCCTGCCGAGAAGCGGGCCGGGATCGCGTAGGAGGCGCTCGTGGCGACCGTATCGCCGGTGGGCGTCTGCGTCAGGTCGAGCGACCACTCGGCGGCAGCCGCCAGCTGCAGGACGCCGGCCGCGTCGTAGCTCACCCCGGCGCCGAATGTGGCCCCGCTGTAGCTCCAGCGGTCCTCCTTGGAGAAGGAGTAGACGGTGCCGCCCACATCGGCCGAATCGAGCCCCCGGTCCAAGGTCTCGACGATGGCGCCGACGTACGCGCCCGCATTCGCCCCGATCGCCAGCCGCCGGCCGAGGCGCTGCGCCCACCCCAGGCGGACGACCGAGACCCCCCCGTTGGCGGTGAAGGTGTCCGTGACTTCTACGTCCATACCGTCGATCACCACCGTGCCGCTACTCTCGGCGGCCCACCGCTGCTCCAGAAACCCCGAGAGGCTCAGCGTGACGACGCCGCGAGCCCTCCGCACCGGGTAGCCGATCCCGAGGAGCGGAAAGCGCGTCGCCCGCGAGCTCCCGACCTGCTCGCCGAGGTCGAAGCGGCCCCAGGTGGGCTGCATCGTGACGACGACCGAGGGTACCGCCAGACGAGCCCACGAGGCGGGATCACCCGCCGACACCTCGTCGCCCTGAAGCCCGATGCCGAGGTTGCCGAGCGCGGCCGCGCGGGCGCCGAGCGCCCCAACCGGCGCCCCCAGCCCCCTTGCGCCAAGCGCCGACTGCGCCGAGAGGGTGCCGGAGGGCGGGAGCGCCGCCATCAGGACCGCAACCCACCACCTCCTCATCTTCCGCCCCGAGCGAAGATCAGAACGACGCGAAGCGACGGTGCCAGCGGCGACTCCACCCCCTCGAAGGTCAGGTGATCGATCGAGTAGGGCTCGGCGGTGGTCAGGATCGCCGCGGAGGAGCTGATCGGGGCCCCCAACACGGTCTCGCCCCGGAGCAGATCGCGCACCAGGGTGGTGACCGGGAGCTCGACGACCTCTCCGGCGGGGGCCGCGAAGAGTTCGTGCGGCACCCTGTGCGCGCCGATCCGGGAGTTGCCGAGGGGGGACTTCGGGAGAACCTCGGGGGCCAGCACCGAGCGCAGGTCCAGGGGAACCGTGTCGGAGGGGGCGAAGGCGCGCGGCCCGACGCGGGTGATCAGGCGCAGAGCCGCGAAGGAGACGTGCTCCTCGCCGAGCTCGACGGGGCAGTCGAGCGCCTCGCAGAGTTCGGGAGGGCCGTGCAGCTCGGTGGGGAGGTCGAGGTGGAGGACGGAGCGCCAGGCGGGTGCGCCCCCAACCCGCAGAGTCTTGCGGGGCTGCGAGGGCGTCGGCGCGTAGATGAAGGTGTTGATCTGCGCGGGGGAGGCGAGCTCGATCAGGGTGTCGGGATTGACGCTCGGGCGGGTGTCGAGGCGAAGGAGCGAGGAGCTGACTCGCAGGCGCACCCCCGGAGTCGTCGTGCTCAGGCGCAGGCCTCGGCCGATGTCGGTGGTGTCGCCCCACTCGGCTATCTGGGCCGAATCGACGAAGAAGCCGACGCTGTCCCCCTCCTCCGGGTCCCAGGTGGCGCTCCCGATCCTGCGGGCAGCGCCACCGCCCGGTGTCGTCCAGGGCGTCCGGTGCCCGATCGTGTCGACCGCGTACTCCCAGGTGGCGCTCGGCGCGTCCCAGGGCTCGGAGAGCGCATGGGCGACGATCTCGACCGGGCCGTCGTGCACGCTCGCGACCGTGTCGATGCGCGTCAGCACCTGCCCCGAGACGAAGGTGAGCGAGGAGTCGATCTGGATCACCCCCAGGGTGTCGAGCACCTGCGCCAGCCGGGGGTAGTTGGGGAAGCGGGAGAGCGTGCGGGCCGAGAGTCCGGTCTCCTGCGGGTCGCCCTCGTCGTCCTGAGCGCCGAACTCGTGCGCCAGGAACCCCCCGGAGAGCTGCGACGCAAGTCCGTAGCCACCGTAGACGCGGGCCCCGGTGGCGAAGTCGTCGAAGGGGAAGGTCACCTCGATCACGTACCCGGACCTGATCAGGTCGTCGTCCTCCAGGAAGGGGAGGAGGTCGCTGCACCCCGAGAGGAGAGCCAGGATCGGAGCTGCTGCGAGATGGAGCGCCGCTCGAACGCCGCCAGGGTGCGTCTGCGGGCCGTAGCGGCCAATAGCCGCAGCGCTATTGGTCCGAGGAGCAACGCAGAGGGAAGCTAGGGAGACTCGCACTGTAAGCTTTTTCCGATCACGCCGTCTTCCTTCGCGCTGCCTGATGCCGCCCGCGCCGATGCCGCCCGCGCCGCGCGCCCATCGGCCCCATGGGGCAGGCGCCGCTCCGGGCCACTCCGTCCGGCCTGCACCCCGGCCGGGGTGTAAGATAGGCAAGTGTCGCGAACTCGCGAAGGAGTGCCCGCGCCTCAGACGAAACCCCCGTGAGCGGACCGGGGAGCAGACGGCGCGCGCGCTGCCTCACCGGCACTGCTCCATGGGAATCCGGGGGAGCCGGGCCGAGAGTCCGGTCAGCACCTGGTGCGCGACCGTGTCCGCCACCTCCGCCACCTCCGCGAGCGCGACCTCGGCTCCGCCGTCGCCCCCGAGGAAGGTGACGGGATCGCCAACCGCGACCTCTCCGGCGACGCGCACGACCGTCGTGTCCATCGATATCCGCCCGACGATCGGCGATCTCCGGCCTCGCAGGAGCGCCCGGCCCGCGTTGCCGAGCTCCCTGGGGAGGCCGTCGCCGTACCCGATCGCCACCGTCGCCCACCTCTCCCGCCCCCGCGCCCGGTACGTCGCGCCGTACCCCACCGTCGCGCCCGGCGCCGCCTCGCGCACCATTACCACGCGGGCCCTGAGGGCAGCCACCGTCTCGGGGGTGAGCGCGCCATGCCCCACCGAGCCGCCGTAGAGGAAGATCCCGGGGCGCACGGCGTTTGCGGCGCCCAGGTCGAGGCGAAGCGCGGCCGCGCTGTTGGCGACGTGCAGGAGGGCGTCGGAGGGGATCCCCTCGACCGAGGCGACGAAGTCGTCGAAGCGCTCGACCTGGCGGCGGGCGGAGCCAAGGTCGGCCTTGTCCGCGGAGTGCAGGTGCGTGAAGAGGCCGAGGAGGCGAAGTCCGGGGGACGCGACCGCCCGGCGGACCTCGGGCCACCACTGGGCCGCATCCGGGAGGGCGAAGCCGGAGCGTCCCATTCCGGTGTCGATCTCGAGCTGGAAGGGGAGCGGCGCCGTCGCGTTGGCGTGTGACGCGGCGTTCGCGAGCACCCCCAGGCTCTCCAGCTCCGAGATCGTGGGGACGAGGCGGGCGCGCGCCATGTGGGGGAGGTCGTCCGGCGGGGCGGGGCAGAGGACCATGACGGGCTCCCGAACCCCGAGCGCCCGGAGCGCCCGGCCCTCGTCGGCCGTGGCGACCCCGTACGCGAAGGGACGGGCCGGCGCCAGCGCCTCGACGACCAGACCGGCACCGAGTCCGTAGCCGTCGCACTTGACGATCGGCACGACCCGCGCCCCAGAGCCCACATGCGAGCGGACCAGCTCCAGATTTCGCCGGATCGCGCCTCCGTCCACCTCCACCCAGGCACGCGACCGCGGGGTAGGCGGGCGAGGGTCGCCGAGCGGCCCCTCGCTCAGCGGCCCCTCTCGCACGAATCGTCTCCGGAGTGGCCGCCCACCGGCAACACGCCCGTCGCCTACGGCGTCAACCGGTTGAGGAGGCGCGGGAAGGGGACGAGCTCGCGGATGTGGGGTCTGCCCGAGATCCAGCTCACCGTCCGTTCCAATCCCAGCCCGAAACCCGAGTGCGGGAAGGTGCCGAAGCGGCGCACGTCGAGGTACCATCCGTAGGCCTCCTCGGGGAGGTCCTCGGCGCGGATCCTCGCCACGAGGCGCTCCAGGTCGTCCTCCCGCTGGCTCCCGCCGATGATCTCGCCGTAGCCCTCCGGCGCAAGCAGGTCGTTGCAGAGGACGGTGCGCGGATCTTCGGGGTTCTCCTTCATGTAGAAGGCCTTGGCCCCGGCGGGGTAGTTGTAGACGAAGACGGGCCGGTCGAACCAGCTCGAGACGGCGGACTCCTCGGTCGCACCCAGGTCTCTGCCCCATTCGATCTCGCTCCCCGACTCCCGAAGGCGCTCCACGGCCTCGGTGTAGCAGATCCGGGGGAAGGGCGGCCTGACCGCCTCCAGCGCGGCCGTATCGCGGCCCAGCGTGGCGAGCTCGTCTCCGCAGCGCTCCAGGGCGCGCTGGACCAGGTGGCAGACGAACTCCTCCTGGAGCTCCATGTTGTCGTCGGAGTCGGCGAAGGCGACCTCGGGCTCGACCATCCAGAACTCGGTCAGGTGGCGGCGGGTCTTCGACTTCTCGGCCCGGAAGGTGGGTCCGAAGCAGTAGACCTTGCGGAAGGCCGGACAGGCGGCCTCGAGGTAGAGCTGGCCCGTCTGCGCCAGGTATGCGCTCTGGCCGAAGTAGTCGGTCTCGAAGAGCGTCCCCGCCGATTCGCCGATCGCGCCGGTGAGTATGGGGGTGTCGACGCGCACGAAGTCCCGCTCGTAGAAGAAGTCGTGGATCGCCTGTTCGACCTCGGCCCTCACCCGGAGCCCGGCCCGCTGGCGGCTGGAGCGGAGCCATAGGTGGCGGCGATCGAGGAGGAACTCCACCCCATGCTCCTTGGGCTGGATGGGGTACTCCTCGCTCCGACCGACGAGCGTCAGCTCCGAGACCGCGATCTCGTGACCCCCCGGTGCGCGTTCGTCCGGCCGCACGACCCCCGTCAGCTCGACGCTGCTCTCCTGCGTGAGCGACCGGGCCAGCGCCCAGAGCTCGTCCCCCACCTCCGACCTGACGACCACCCCCTGCACCAGCCCCGTCCCGTCGCGGAGAGCCAGGAAGGCGACCCGTCCGTGCACGCGGAGCGCGTCGATCCAGCCGGAGACGGTGACGGATTCGCCGGGGTGGCGGGGGAGATCGCAGACTTCGGCCATGGTGGGGAAGTTCGCGCCAGCCAGCGCGGTTGACCACCCCTCCGGGGCATCCCCATGCGGCACCCCGCCGACTCCTAATCTTGCGGCGGCACCGGGGGGAAGGCGAGGCCGGTGGGTGCGGGTGTGGGGTAGTGGGGGCGCGGGGGCCGCGAAGACCCGGTGGGCGGCATCCCCAACCGGTGCCCCCCCGACTTCGATCGGGGGCAGCTCGGGGGAAACGAGCCCGGTGGGGCGCGGGTGCGGGGTAGTGGGGGCGCGGGGGGATCCCCGGGGGAACTAGTGCGGAAAGCGCACAGGTTGCTCCGGGCCCTCTACATCCCCACCCGTGCCTGGAGCTCCTTTTCGCTGTCGCAGTCGATGATCGCGTCGGCGATCTCGGCGAGCCGATCCGGATCGGCAACGTCCCTGAGGACGCGGGAGAGCCGCTCAGCGGTCGCCGCTCCGAACTTCCTCGTCGCCAGACGCCCCACGAGCGCCCTGCCCTCGGCCCGCCCGCGTTCAAGCCCCTTTTCCAGTCCGCGTTCGAGCCCCTGCTCAAGCCCGCGTTCGAGCCCCTGCTCAAGCCCCTGCTGGATGCCATCGCGGTGAACCTGATCCCGCATCTCGCTGACTCTCTCCCACATCGTCCTTGCCTCCAACGTCGTCAGAATCCTCCCCACTTCCTCCTCGGGAATCTGCCATGCCACCACCGCGCCCGCCACCTAGGAGCCCGGCGAACTCCTTCCCGGCGAAGCGGGCCGCCAGGCCCCGCGTGACCCGCCCGAGGCTCTCGGGCGAGGGATCCCGCTCCACCCTTCCCAGCGAAGTCACCAGGTCCATCGGCGGGGCGCATACATGGCAAAACGGGCCCCGTCCCCGCCAACCGACGCACGGCCAGACTTCAAACCACATGCGTGCCCAGCTCGCACTTGCGTTGAAAGGAGGCGATATATACAGATCGTCGAATACTATAATAACAGCTCACGATGAGCCGGGGGGCTACGAAGCGGCATACAGAGCCGTCCCGGGGCGCGCTGCCGATCCGCGCCGGAGGCCGCCACCACGCGCGAAGGGCTCGGACATCTGGCGGACCGAATAGCACTGCCCGACAGAGGCTGGACGCATTGATGGGCCCTGCCCGCCACCCTCTCATCCCGAAGTGAACCTGCCGCAAGACCTTAGCGGGCCTCGGGACGCCCGACCGGGGCGTGGGGCCAGGCGTGCCCGCCGTGGGGATCGCGCCGATCAGTGCGAAATGTCTGTACTTATTGATTCCTCATTCTGCATCTACCGCCGGTGTATCCCGACGGAACATCCGGATCCATCTCCGGTACAACGTCCTGTGGGGCGAGCAACCGGGAAGACTCGAGCAACCGGGAAGACTGCTAGGCGCGTGTCCGCCGAACACACCGACGAAGTCACTTCGACCGGGAGCGCAGGCGATCGCGGACACCGCCCCTCTACAGCGAGCCGGTCGTCTGCCCTCTTCCCTAAGGCAGCTGAACCGGAACCAGCGCGCACCACGGGGAGTGCCCACCCGACAGATGTGAGAATCCGAAACGATGAACAAGACACTGGCAACGGCGTCGCTTCTGGTCGTCGCGTGCGGTGGCGGGACCGATCCGGAACCGACGCTATATCCCGCAACTGTGCTCGTCTCGCCGGGCGAGGCGTCGTTGGAGATCTCGACCGACTCCGTGGTCCTGACGGCCACGGTGAAGGACCAGAACGGCGATACCATGGACACGGTATCCGTTACATGGTCATCCGAGGACACGGCCGTGGCAACGGTCACTCCAGGTGGCGTCGTGTCGCCCGCCGGCAACGGCGTGGCCAAGATCCTCGCGACTGTGGACAGCGTGTCCGGTTCCGCGTCCATTGCCGTCGAGCTCGACATCCAGCGGGAAACCCTGGTCTCGCTCTACGAAAGCCTGAACGGAGACGGTTGGGTCCTCAACGACAACTGGGGGACCACTGCTCCACTCGGGGACTGGTACGGCGTCTCAACCGATGGAGAAGCCGTCACGGAGGTGATCCTGAGCGGAAACGACGTCTCCGGGCGGGTCCCCGTCGACATCGTGCGCCTCGAGCATCTCCGCACCTTGGATCTCGGCTACAACGAGGGTGTCACGGGCAGAATACTTCCCGAGTTCGGAGAGATGGAGAACCTTCGTGTGCTGGCGTTGCACCACAACAGCCTCACCGGCACCATCCCTCCCGAGCTCGCCAATCTGGAGCTGACGGTATTCGACTTCCACGCGAACCAACTGACCGGACACATACCGGAGTGGATGGGAGAGCAGACGAGGCTGGGAACCTTCCGGGTCGACGCCAACTCGTTCACCGGCTCCATACCCTCGTCGTTCGGGAAGCTGACGAGGCTGCACACTCTCATGGTCGGCAACAATTCGGGCATGTCCGGCCGGTTGCCCCGGGAGCTGCTCAACCTGGATCTCATCTGGTTCTCCTGGGCCGGAACCAACCTCTGCTCACCGCCGGACGACGAGTTCCAGGAATGGCTCGATGACATTCCGAACCACCAGCCGGGCCGAAAGTGCTCCTCGTGAGCCGACCCCCCTTGCAGCGGGGGCGAGCGCACCGATGAGCCGCGTTCGCCTCGCTCCCCCCCGTGGGCGCCCCTCGAGTTCAATCACATCACAGGAAAGAACAACCGATGAAGCGATCCTACGCGCTGCTTGCGGCCGCCCTGCTGGCAGCCTGCGATTCGGCGCCGCCAGAGCCGCCGCCGAACCGGGCACCCGTGGCAGAGGCCGTCTTGGACATGGTGATGTACAAGGGTGACCAAGCCGCGATCGACGCGGATACGCTCTTCAACGACCCGGACGGGGGTACCCTCCGGTACACTGCGGCGGTGGCCACAGGGAGCGTGAGCGTCGAGGTGGTGAAGACCCACGTTACGGTCCGAGCTGTGGCCCCAGGTGTCGATTCGGTGACGATCACGGCCAGCGACGACAGCCTCGAGGCGAGCCTGAGCTTTCAGGTGACGGTACCCAACCGGCCCCCTGAGATCATCAGGCAATTCGAGGATGAGGTCATCGGCCTGACCGAGACGACTGAAGTGATCGGCAACGACTACTTCGCGGACCCGGACGGGGACACTCTTCTGTTCAATGCGAGATCGTCGGATGAGGCGGTTGCGGAGGCGTCGGTGTCCTCCGACACGATCACGGTCGTGCCCATCGCGGAGGGTACTACCCGGATCGAGGTGACGGCTGCGGACACCGATACCAGCGAGGCGGTCACCCAGAATTTCGAGCTGAGGGTCGAGCGGACCACTCGCGACGTGCTGGTGACGCTCTACGAGGCGACGGGGGGGGAGAATTGGTTCTTCCAGGACAACTGGCTGTCCGATCGTCCGTGGCAGGAGTGGTACGGCATGGTGTTTGACGACGGTGAGCTGTACGTCCGGCTCGCCGGCAACAACCTGTCGGGCAGTCTTCCCGAGGGGTGGTTGGGCCATTTGCCGGAGAACACCGTATCTCTGCAACTTAACCGGAACCTTCTCGGCGGAGCTGTTCCGGCAGACATCGCGAACCTGCCAAACCTCCGGGGTCTGGGGGTCGGCGTCAACCATACGGGCCAAATCCCTGACGAGATCGCGGCCATGCCCAGCCTGGAGTCGTTTTTCGGCCCACACAACCAGTTCTCCGGCCCGATTCCAAATGGGTTTGTGAGGGACAGCCTCCAATACCTGAACCTCCTCTCCAACGAGCTGGTCGGCGAGATCCCCGTGGGCTTCGGCAAGCTCCCGGTGTTTCGCGTCCTTCTCCTATCGGAGAATCAACTGACGGGCGAAATCCCGGCGGACATCTGGGAGAGCGCCTTGATCGCGAATCTTCAACTTGCCGACAACAAGCTGACGGGCAAAATGCCGCTCTCCATCGCGAGGATGAGCAACCTGGAAACTCTGTGGGTCGAGCACAACGAGCTTACGGGGGAGATCCCACAGCTTCCGGACAATCCATCGAGTTTGCGGGATATTGGGTTCGGGAATACGGCGATGACGGGTGCGTTGCCATCACAGCTGGGGGACGCGGACAGGCTCAGAACCTTGTCCGTCGACTCTGCCGGATTCGAGGGGACGGTTCCGGAGAGCTTCTTGGGGCTCGAGCGCCTGATCTACTTCCATTGGGGTGGGAACAGCGGCGGGCTGTGCATGCCGGATACGGAGGCGTTCAGAGAGTGGCGGAACGAGATTGAAGAGTGGGACGGGCCTATGTGTGACGACGACGAAGACTGAACCAGCGCGCACCGCGGGGGGCGCGCCGACACTCCGACAGATGGGAGAATCCTAAATGATGAAGAAGACGCTGGCAGTGGCGTTGCTGCTGATCGTCGCGTGTGATGGCGGGACTGCGCCGGAACCGCTAATCCCCACAACCGTCCTTGTCTCGCCGGGCGAGGCGTCGTTGGAGATCTCGACTGACTCCGTGGTCCTGACGGCCACGGTGAAGGATCAGAACGGGGATACCATGGACGAGGTCTCCGTTACATGGTCATCCGAGGACACGGACGTGGCCGCCGTCAATTCAGGCGGCGTCGTGTCGCCCGTCGGGAACGGCGTGGCCAAGATTCTCGCGACCGTGGACACCGTGTCCGGCTCCGCGTCCATTGCCGTCGAGCTCGACGTCCAGCGAGAGGCTCTGATCGCGTTCTACGAGAGCCTGAACGGAGACGATTGGCAGTTCAACGACAACTGGGGGACAGGAGCACCGCTGGACGATTGGTACGGGGTGACAGCAGACGCCGACGGCAACGTCTTGGTGGTGGACCTGGGCGCCAAACGCTTGGTCGGGACCATTCCCCCCGAGATCGGACTGCTGGAGCATCTGGTAACTCTGGACCTCGGGTTCAATCCGGGCGTTACGGGTAACATGCCGCCCGAAATCGGAGAACTGAAGAGGATGCAGCACCTGCTCCTGCACCACACCGACCTGACCGGTCCCATCCCGGCGGAGTACGCAGAGCTGAGCGAATTGACCGAGCTCGACTTCCACTTCAACGACCTGCTCGGCCCCTTGCCGGACTGGATCGGAACCCTGGAGGAACTGACCTCCCTGGCAATCCACCGAAACCCGTTGACTGGACGGCTGCCGCGCACATTGCTTGGCCTGGAGCTCGCAGAGTTCTTCTGGTACGACACGGAACTCTGCGCACCTGCGGACGACGAGTTTCAGGAGTGGCTCGACGCCATTCCAAACCACAGTCCCGGCGAAACATGCTCCTCGTGACCTGACTCCCGCCCTGTGGCACGCTTTGAGGACCGCCCCGTGGAGGGAGCGGAGCGGGAGTGTGTCCTGCGGGGCTGGCCAGCCTCTCGGAAAGGAGCCTCGACTCATCCCACTCCGAAGAGCTTCGCCCGGTCCCCGTACCGGCGCTCCATCAGGTGACGGAGTAGGAAGTGCTCCGGTCGCTCCAGCTGCGGATCGGCCTCCACTACGGCACGGGCGCGTGCGCGTGCCGGCCCCACGAGGTCGCCGTCGGCCACCAGGTCGGCGATGCGCAGTCGCTGACCGTGGCCGTGCTGGTCGGCGCCAAAGAAGTCGCCCTGGCCGCGGATCCGCAGATCCTCGGCCGCAATTTCGAAGCCGTCGGTGGTGCGGGCGAAGGCCCTGAGCCGCCTGCTCCTCCCTGCCGCCTCCGAGATCGCCACGCAGAGCCCGCCCCGCTCTCCCCTCCCGACGCGGCCGCGCAGCTGGTGCAGCTGCGAGAGCCCGAAGCGTTCGGCGTTCTCGATGACCATCACGGTCGCGCCGGCCACGTCGACCCCCACCTCGATCACCGTCGTGGCGACGAGTGCCCTCACCTTGCCCGCAACGAAGTCGCGCATGATCCGCTCCCGCTCCTCGGCGGCGACCCGGCCGTGGACCAGAGCCACCTCGTGCCCCGCGAGAGCTCCGTCCCGGAGGCGCTCGAACTCCGCCTCGGCGGCGAGGAGCTCCGCCTTCTCCGACTCCTCGATCAGGGGGTAGACGACGAAGGCCTGCTCGCCCCTCTCCAGACGGCGAACTACCTCGTCGAGCACCTGGTCGCGCGCCTCGGGCGACCTGACCCAGGTGGCGACCGGACGGCGACCAGGGGGAAGGTCGTCGATCTGGCTGATGTCGAGGTCTCCGTGAATGGCCATCGCCAGCGACCTCGGAATCGGGGTGGCCGACATCGCCAGAACGTCGGGCGCGGGCTCCCGCTCCCCGAGCGCAAGGCGCTGGCGCACCCCGAAGCGCTGCTGTTCGTCGATCACCGCGAGGCCGAGCGAATCGAACTCGACCCCCTCCTGGATCAGCGCGTGGGTCCCCACGACGATCTGCGCATCGCCGCTCGCAATCCGCCCGAGAGCCCTCCGCCGGCGCTGGGGCGCGGCCGATCCGGTCAGGAGCGCCGCCTCGCAGGGGAGGCCGCGCAGAAGCTCGCCGATGCGCGCCGCGTGCTGCTCGGCCAGAACGGAGGTGGGGACCATCAGCGCCGCCTGGTGCCCTCCCTCGACCGCCAGGAGCATCGAGAAGAGTGCCACGAGCGTCTTCCCCGATCCCACGTCCCCCTGCAGGAGCCGGTTCATCCGCGTGGGCGAGGCCATGTCGGCGTAGATCTCGCGGAGCACCCGGACCTGGGCCCCGGTGAGCTCGAAGGGGAGCGAGTCGTGCAGAGCCCGCACCAGCCGATTGGTGCGCACCATGGCGATGCCGGGGGTCTCGCGGGTGGCATGGTGGCGGACCCGGGCGTGGAGGAGCTGTAGGAGGACGAGCTCGTCGTAGGCGAGACGGCGCCGGGCGGGCGCCACGTCGTCGATCGAGCGGGGACGGTGGAGCGCGGCGAGCGCGGGGCCCAGGCGGGGGAGGCCGAGTCCCCTCCGCTCCCGCGGGTCGATCGCATCCTCCTTGGCCGCGTGGCGCAGGAGCCACTCCAGGTTCTGGGCGAGGATGCGCCTGAGCACCCACTGGGGTACCTCCTTCGAGGCCGGATAGGTGACGAAGATCGTCCCCGGGGCAGCGTTGGGAGCTGTCGGCTGTCGATTCGGTGGGTGGGATTTCCTCCCCTGTGGGTGATCCGATCCTCGCCGTGGGTGACTGTGGGTGGGCGGATCATGATCGTCCCTCCCACCGCCCCTTCGGTCCAATAGGGCGTGCTCGCGAGGCTGGATCTGGCGGCCATGGAACGACCTGACCGGTCCGGTGACGAGGATGCGGTCGCCGACTCGAAGCTCCCGGTCGAGCCACGGCTGTCCCGGCCACGAGCAGGTCAGGGCACCGGTCTCGTCGCGGATGACCACCTGGAAGATGCGGAGGCCACGCCTGGTGGGGATCACTCCCTTGCTCCCGATCTCGCCTACGACGGTCACCTCCATCCCGACCTCCGCCGAGGCGAGCGGCGTGATCGTCGATGCGTCGTCGTAGCGCCTGGGGAGGTGGTAGAGGAGGTCCCGCGCGGTCACGATTCCCATCCGCGCCAGCGACTCGGCCCGCCGGGGACCGACGCCCTTCAGGAACTGGACGGGCTTGTCGAGTTCCAGGAAGGTCACAATGCGTCCGTCGGCGCCCCATCCGCCACCGCGCGGGCGAAGGCTCCGGGGTCGAAAAGCTCCAGATCGGCCAACCCCTCGCCCACGCCGACGTAGCGCACCGGAATTCCGACCCCCTGCCTGATTGCGACCACCACTCCTCCCTTCGCCGTCGAGTCCATCTTGGCCACGACGACCCCCGTCAGCTCGACGAATCTGGAGAATTCGCGCGCCTGCGCCACGGCGTTCTGCCCGACGGTGGCGTCGATCACCAGGAGCGCCTCGTGCGGGGCGGCTTCGTGCCGGGTGCCGAGTACGCGCCGGATCTTGGCGAGCTGCTCCATCAGGCCGCCGCTCGTGTGGAGCCTCCCGGCCGTGTCGACGACAAGGTGGCCGGCACCGCGTGCGCGGGCCGCGTCCAGGGCGTCGAAGGCCACCGCGGCCGGGTCTCCGCCCGGCTCTCCCCGCACGCAGTGGGCGCCGGTCGGCTTCACGAGGCGCACCAGCTGCTCGGCGGCCGCGGCCCTGTAGGTGTCGGCGGCAGCCACGACCACGCCGTGCCCCTTTGCCGCCAGACGGTGGGCGAGCCTCGCCACCGTGGTCGTCTTCCCGACGCCGTTCACCCCCACGACCATGCAGACCGCTGGGGGGCTCTCGGCCGAGGCGAGCTCGCGCGGTCCCTCTCCGGCGAAGATCTCCGAGATCTCTCCGGCGAGGATCCGACCCAGGTCGACGCCGCCGCGCGCGCCCTCCCTCCTGGCCGCCCTCTCGACCGCGCTCCGCAGGCGCGAGCTCGCCCGCACTCCGAAGTCGGCCGCGATGAGCCGCTCCTCGATCTCGTCTAGCGCCTCCTCGTCGACCTCGCCCGCCAGCCTGGGCGCCAGGCGCGCGAGCGCCCTCCGCCAGACGGCGCCCCCCCTCACTTGCTGGCGCTGGCCAGACGGGCGCGTGCCGGCCGCGGGCCTGGCCTGGGTGGCAGGATCGCCAGGCGGTCGTCCCGCTCCCGCTCCCAGCGCTCGCGGTCGGCGGCGGGGACCGGGTCGCCGGCGGGCAGGTCCACATTCAGCGGATCGACCGGGCGACCCCCCCGGTGGAGCTCGTAGTGCAGGTGGGGGCCGGTCGCCAGCCCCGTCATCCCCACGTACCCGATCACCTGCCCCTGCGCGACGGTGGACCCGACGACGGTCCCCTTCGCCCATCGGCTCAGGTGCGCGTAGCGGGTGCGGTAGCCGTTGGCGTGGCGCAGGTCGATGACCCGTCCGTAGCTCCGGCTCACGCCCCGCCGCACGACCACGCCCCTGGCGGTGGCCTGGATCGGCGACCCCTGCCGGGCCGCGTAGTCGATGCCGTTGTGCGCCCGCCAGGTGCGGAGCACCGGATGGAAGCGGCGCGACTGGAAGCGCGAGGAGATGTACGCCAGGCGGAGCGGCCTCTTGAGGAATGCGCGCCGCGTGGACTCTCCCTCCATGTCGTACCACCCTCCCTGTTCGTCGCCGGTGGGGGCGAACCAGAGGGCGTGCAGCGCGCTCCCGGAGACCGAGAGCTCGGCCGCCAGGAGCGCCCCCGAGTGCGTGCTCCCGTCGGGCCTCCGGTTCAGCTCGAAGGCGAAGCGGAAGGTGTCGCCGGGACGCAGCTGCCGCGAGAAGTCGATCCGCCACTGGAATGCCTGGTCGAGGAGCCACACCAGCCGCTCGCGGTCCGGGATGTCGGCGAGATCGGGGAGATTCGCCACCGCCGACCAGAGGCTGCTCTCGATCCGACCGGCGGCGACCACCGTGTCCACCGCCAGCGCCGTCACCCGGGTCGAGGAGCTCCAGCGACGCTCGACGCCCCCGGCGGGCTCGATCACGACGGTGGTGTCGGGTCCCGTCCACACCTCGACGCCGACGAGGCGCTCGGGCGCCCTCGTCCAGCGGGCACTCACCCTGGTGCCCGGGCGCAGCCGTCTTGCGTCGGCCTCCTCGCCGAAGGCCGCCAGGAGAGCGGGGTGGTCGCCCGCCCCAACCCCCGCGGACCAGAGCGCCTGGCCCAGATTCGTCCCCGGCGCGAGCTCCCGCACCTCGATCCGGTCCGGCGGGCGGGCCAGGACGGGGTGGAGCGCCCCCACCTCGGGGATGCGTTCGCACGCCCCCGCCGCCACCGCCGCGGCGACGGCGAGCAGTCCGTGGATAATCTCGCGCGAGCACCGAGAGCGGCGAAGCGCCTGCGGTCCGTGGACAGGTCCGGACGAGCGAGGAGCAACGCAGAGCGAAGCTAGGTTACGGTCATTGTAAACCATGGATTACACATTGTAAAGCATAGATTACAGTATGGGCTACGATGGACGGCAACCGCCCGTCCACCGAGCTAGCTCCTCCGGATGAAGGTCGGCAGCTCCATCTCGCTCGGAGCGCTGGCGTTGATCGGCGACCTGTGGCCTCCGCCAAGCGATGGACGCGCCACACCCCTCCCGGTCAGCATCGACGACCTGCCGTCCGCGGCCGAACGCGACGTCTCGGGAGCGGTCGAGGCATCCGCCCTGGGGTGGCTGCGCAGGCCGAGCCTCGGCGCGGGACCATGCGTCGGCGCCGCATGCGCCCCCGCCACAACCGGCGAGCGGCTGCCCCCCACCGCCTCGTGGCGCATGGCAAGCGACTCCTCCCCGGCCTGGCGCTCCTCGGTCCCGGCTCGCTCATCGCGCCTGCGGGCGGAGAGCGATGCGACGCGGGCGGCGAGCGACCCCTCCTCCAGGCGCTGATCGTCTTCGCGCCCAAGCTGGAAGCCGGTCGCGATGAGGGTCACCCTCACCTCGCCTTCGAGCGCCGGTTCGTGCACGGTGCCGAAGATGATCTCGGCGTCGTCCCCCGCCGCCTCCTGGATCAGGCAGGAGATGCCCGTCACCTCGTCGATCGTCAGGTCGTCCCCGCCGCTGATGTTCAGGAGGACCCCCTGCGCGCCGTGGATCGAGATGTTGTCCAGGAGCGGCGACTCGATCGCCTCGCCAGCGGCGAGGAGGGCCCGGTCCTCGCCCCGACCGACCCCGGTGCCGAGGAGCGCGGCGCCGCACGACGCCATGATGGTGCGCACATCCGCGAAGTCCACATTCACCTCGCCGTTCACGCGGATCAGGTCGCTGATCCCCTTCGTGGCCTGCAGCAGCACCTCGTCGGCGTGCTTGAGCGCCTCCCGGAAGGAGGTGCCGGGCCCCACGACCTTGAGGAGCTGCTCGTTCGGGACCTCGATCACGGTGTCTACCTTGCTGCTCAGCTCATCGATCCCCTGCTCGGCCTGCCGCAGGCGCTTCCTTCCCTCGAAGTGGAAGGGACGCGTCACGACTGCGATCACAAGGGCGCCCAGCTCGCGAGCCATCTCGCCGATCACCGGAGCGGCGCCGGTCCCCGTCCCGCCCCCCATGCCGGCGGCGATGAACACCAGGTCCGCCCCCTCCAGCACGTGGCGGACGTCTTCGCTATTCTCGGCGATCGCCTGGCGCCCCACGCCCGGACGGGCACCCGCGCCGAGGCCCTGGGTGAGACGCTTCCCGATCTGGATGGTGTGGGGCGCCCGGGAGGTGGCGAGCGCCTGGGCGTCGGTGTTGGCCGAGATGAACTCGACACCCTCCAGCTCCTCGTCGATCATCCGGTTGACGGCGTTGCCGCCCGCGCCGCCGACGCCGATGACGCGCATCACCGCGCGGTTCCGCGGGACCTCGTCGAGCTCGAAGATCATTTTGCTCTCTCCTTGCATGGTTGCTTCTCCTCGCATCCTTGCACCCCCTCTTCCGGCGGGGTGCGGCAATAGCCGAAGGGGGATCGCCGCGCGCTCCCCAGCGTATTCGTCTCTCTCCTCGAAGCCATGATCAGAAGAACTCCCTGATCCACGCCCCCACCCTGGCGGCCACTCCCGAGCCGGCCGTGGTGGCGCCGCCTCCCGTCTCGCCGTAGTAGTCGGCGCCGATGAGCGCCAGCCCGGTGGCCGTGGCGAATCCCGGGTGTCCCAGCCGGTCGACGAGCCCCGCGATGTCCGTCCCCACCGTCCCCACCCGGATCGGGACCGCCATCGACCTGCCCGCCACCTCGTCGATCCCGGGGGTGACGGCCACCCCCCCCGTGACGACGACCCCCGAGCCGAGGGTGCTCGTCGGCACCACCACGTCGTCCAGCTTGCGCCCGATCTGCAGGAAGATGTGCTCCAGGCGCTCCTCTATGAGCTGCGCCACGAACTCGCCCGCCACCTCGCGGCCGTTGCCGTTGCCGGAGTTCAGGCGAATGGTCTCCGGCGTCGCGATGGCGCGGCTCCCGGCCGCGAACCGCTCCTTGATGCGGCGCGCCTCGGCAAATGGGACCGAGAGGCCGCGGATGAGCTCGCTGGTCACCGTGTTGCCGCCGTAGGGGAGGACTTCGAGGTGCTGAATCCGGCCCTCGAAGTGGACCGCGATGCCGGTCGTGGTGCCGCCCATGTCGACCGTCGCCACCCCCAGCTCCATCTCGTCCTCGGAGAGCACGGCCCGCGAGGCGGCGAGTGGCTCCAGCACGATGTCCTGCACCCGGTACCCCGCCCGCTCCACAGCGCGGATCACATTGCCGAGCGTCGCCGCGCACCCGGTGACCAGGTAGAGCTGGGTCTCGAGGCGCGTTCCGGCCATCCCCACCGGGTCCTTGACGCCCGGCTGGTTGTCGACCGTGTAGTGCTGCGGGAAGGCGTGCAGCAGCTCCCTGCCCCGCGCCGTCGGCACCGCCCGTGCCACCGCGTGGACGCGCTTCACATCGCGGCGCTGCACCTCCTCGCCCGCGACCGCCACCACGCCGACCGACCGGATCGCTTCGAGATGGTCGCCCGACACGCCCACGTACACCCGGTCGATGCGCAGCCCGGCCATCAGCTCGGCCTCCTGGATGGCGCGCCGGATCGTCCGGGCGGCCCCCTCCAGGTCGGTGACCGAATCGTGTCTGACCCCCGCCGTCGGGGTGCACCCGACCCCGAGCACTCTCAGCACCGGGTTGTTGAGATCGCGCACGTACTCGCCGATGACGGCGCGGGTGTAGGTGGACCCGACGTCGAGGCCGGTGAGGAGGACCTGGCTCATTGGGCGTCCTCGGCGTCCTCGGCGGACGGCCTGGGGGTGGTCCTGACCACCACCTGGTCGGCAAAGCGGAGGTCGATCTCGGTTGCGGTGCGGTCGGGGAAGCGGGCGTCCGCGTCGTTCATCGCGACGACGGCCTCGAGGAGGCGGTCCTCCGGGAGGGGTGGGGTGTAGCGGACGCTCAGCCCCTCGTCGCCGAGGAGGAGGGTGGCGTCGGAGCCGACGAGACGGGCCTCGGAGACGACCGAGAGCACCTCCGGGGCCACCTCGCCCAGTCGGTGCAGGTCGCGAGCGAGCGTCCTGACAGCTGCCTGGGCGTCGGTGCCCGCGCCTGCGGCCGCATCAGTCCCGTCCAGGGCGGAGATCAGCGGCAGGTCGAGGAGCGGCGCCCGGGGGTCGATCGGGAGCACGGCGCCGCTCGCGTCCACCGGTTCGACGAGCGGGGAGGCGACCAGTGCGATCGGCACGGCCTCCTCGATCGCGACCAACAGGGTGGAGGGGGGCGACCGCTCGACGCGCGCGCCGGCGACAAGTGGGTGCCGCTCGAGTCGCTCCTCCAGCAGGGCGGCGCTCGTCCAGACCGAGGTGGTCGAGTCCACGCTGGCCGCCTCCCGCACCATCTCGGCGGTGAGACGCCGGATCCCGGTCGCCTCGATCGTCTGTACGCGGAAGATCCTCAGCTCCGGAAACGCCCGGACTCCGGTGTATCCGAGCGATCCGGCGACGGCGAGGAGCGAGCCCCACCGGAGGGCGCGGCCCCGGAGGCGGCGTCTCGCGAGGCGTCGGCCGAGCGGTACGCGCCTCATCGCCCGCCTCCCGGGAGGAGCTCCATGAGCTCGCCTGCCACCCTCTCGATCGAGCCCGCCCCCATGACGACGCAGAGGTCGCCGGGCGCCAGCTCCCCCGCCACCGCGGCGGTCAGCGTCGCCAGCTCCGGGTGGTAGGAGACCTTCCCGCCCGCCGCCTCGGTCGCTTCGGCCACGAGGGCGCCGTCCACCCCCGCGATCGGGAGCTCGCGGGCCGGGTAGACGTCGGTCACCCAGGTCGCGTCGGCGAGGGCGAGGGCGCGGCCGAATTCGCCGCAGAGGTCGCGCGTTCGGGTGTAGAGGTGCGGCTCGAAGACCGCCACCAGCCGACGCGCCGGCGCCCGCCTGCGGGCCGACTCCAGAGTGGCGGCGATCTCGGTCGGGTGGTGCGCGTAGTCGTCCACCACCTGGACGCCGCCCGCGCTACCGAGGATTTCGTAGCGCCGCCTCACGCCGCGATAGGCCGCGAGGCCGGAGCGGATCCGCTCCCACCCCGCCCCGAAGGATCTGCCGACGCCGATCGCCGCCAGCGCATTCAGCACATTGTGGCGGCCGGGCATGCGCACGGTGAAGGTGCCCGCCCGCGCACCGTCCTCGACGACCTCGAAGGAGCTGCCACCGGGGGTGGCGCGGAGCTTCAGCGCTCGGAGGCAGGCGCCGGCGCCGAACCCGTAGCTCCGTGTGCGCGAGCCTCCCTGAACCCCCAGGCGGGCCGCACCCGAGTCGTCGCCGCAGACCCAGAGGGCGCCCTCGGGGGCGATCCGCTCCAGGAAGAGCGAAAAGGAGGCGCGCAGGCCGGCGAGGTCGCCGTGGGTGTCCAGGTGGTCGGGCTCGACGGCGGTCACGACGGCGACCTCGGGGGCGAGGTGGAGGAAGGAGCGGTCGTACTCGTCGGCCTCGACCACGAAGACCCCTCTCCCGCCTGGCCTCAGGTTGCCATTCCAGCCTCTCACCTCGCCCCCGACGATCCCGGTGGGATCGACGCCGGCCCCCTCCAGCACGTGCGTCGCCATCGCCGAGGTGGTCGTCTTGCCGTGGGTGCCCGCCACCCCGACCACCCGCCCCTCCGCCACCAGGTCGCCGAGCGCCGCGGCCCGCTTCAGGAGGGGGACGCCCAGCTGGCGCGCCTCCGCGAGCTCCGGGTGGTCGGCGGGGACGGCGGGCGTGTACACCACCGCGGCCGCGCCGTGTACATGTCCGGGATCGTGCCCCTCGGTCAGCTGCATCCCCAGACGCCTGAGGAGCGGCGCGGCCGGGCCGGGCGCGGCGTCGCACCCGGAGAGCGAGGCTCCGGACCGCAGCAGCAGCTCGGCCAGGGGGGCCATCCCGGCCCCGCACGCGCCCACGAAGTGCACGGTGCCCTGGGCCGCCAGCGCGGCGAGGGGGGGCGGGGCGGCGATCACGGCCTCGCCTCCGCCTGCGGCTCGGAGAGGAGCGTCGCGATGGCAGCCGCGATGTCGATCGCCGCATCGGGACGGGCAACTCGCCGGGCCGCCGTGCCCATCCGGTCGAGGAGGCCGGGCGTCTCGAAGAGGCGGCGAAGCTCGCGCCAGAGCCGCTCGCCACCCACCCGGGCGCCGGTCTCGTCTCTCTCCGCGAGGAGCACCGCCGCCCCGGCGGCCTCGAGCGAGCGGGCGTTGGCGCTCTGGTGGTCGCCTGCCGCCGTGGGGAGCGGCATGAGCACCGCCGGCAGACCAAAGGCCAGAAACTCCGAGGTCGCCATCGCGCCTGCGCGCGAGACGGCTAGGTCGGCGGCCGCCAACGCCTGGTACATCGCCTCCGGCTCCAGGTACGGCACCACCCGGAAGCGGTCGCGCTCCACCCCCGCCAGGGCGGCCTCGACGAGGTCGAAGTGCGCCCTCCCGGTTGCCCAGAGGACGAACTCGCGCTCCGAGAGGAGGCCGCCGGAGAGGAGCTCAATCGTGGCGCGGTTGATGGCGTCCGCGCCGAGGCTGCCCCCGACGATCAGGAGGAGCCGCCCGGCGCTCGGCGCGCCGAGCGCCCGGCGGGCCGCCTCCCGGTCGAGGTCGCCGCCGGAGGGGAGGGGACGAATCGGGTTGCCGGTGTGGAGGACGCGGTGCCGGGCGCTGGGGGGGAGAGCCGCGGCCGCCCCCGGGTGGGCGAGGTGTACCTGTCTGGCCCAGCGCGAGATCAGGCGCGTCGTCTTCCCCGGATGGGCGTTCTGCTCCTGCACGACGACGGGGATGCCGAGGAGCCTGCCCACGATGCCCGCCGGGGCGGAGGCGTAGCCGCCGGTCACCACGACCGCGGCCGCCCGGCGCCGTCGGAGCGCCGGTGCCAGAGTGGCCACCGCCACGAGGAGGCGCCAGATCGCCCGCGCGTTGGCGACGGAGGCGGCAAGGAGGCGCGTCAGGCGGTCGGGGATGCCGCCCCCGGGTCGCCGCAGCGCACCGAGGGGGCTCGTGAACCCCGATACGGGGAGGAGACGGTACTCGTACTCCGTCCTGGGAAGCTCTCTCGCCTCTATTCGTCCTTCCGTGCCCACAAAGTAGGGGCGCACCCCCGGCCGAAGCCGCGCCAGCGCCTCGGCGAGGTTGAGCGCCGGGTAGAAGTGACCGGCGGTGCCGCCCCCGGAGAAGACGACCATCATCGCCGCCCCCACGATCTGGCGGGCACGAGCTCCTCCCAGTCGTCATCGGAGTCGCGGCCGCCCGCCCCGTCCGATGCCTCGCGGGCCACGGCCAGGAGGATCCCGATGGAGGCCAGCATCGCCACTAGGTTCGTGCGCCCAAATGAGATGAATGGGAGCGAGAGGCCGGTGGCGGGGAAGACGCCGAGCGCCACCCCGATGTGCAGGAAGGCCTGGAGTCCGATCAGAGACGAGATTCCCACGGCGAGCAGCTCGGCGAAGCGGGTTCCGGCCTGGCGCGCGACCCGGAATCCGACCGTCACCAGCGCCAGGAAGCAGAGGACAACGACGACGCTTCCCGCGAATCCCCACTCCTCGCCGATGATCGCGAAGATGAAGTCGTTGTGGGCCTCGGGAAGGAAGCCGAACTTCTGGCGTCCCTCGCCGAACCCCACCCCGCCAAGTCCCCCCGACCCCATCGCCACCAGGCTCTGGTAGCTCTGCTGCGCGCTCTCGGGAACCGGCCCGCCGGGATTGAGGAGGATCGACTCCCAGCGGCCTCCCCGGTACCCCGAGACGAGGAGAGGTGCCGCCAGCGGAAGGAAGAGGCCGACGAAGACGAAGTGTCCCAGCCGCGCCCCGCCGACGAAGATCACGATCAGACAGCTCGCCACGATCAGGCAGGCGGTCGAGTAGTCGGGCTCGAGCGCAATCGGAGCCACGATGCAGCCCCACCCCACGAGAAAGGGCGCGAGGCCGCGGCCAAGGCTCCTGAGGCGATCCTGCTTTCGGACCAGGAGGGCCGCCGTCCAAGTCACGACGGCGATCTTGGCCAGGTCCGAGGGCTGGAGCGTGATCCCGATCCGAAGCCACCTGCGGGCACCATTGATTTCGGGAGCGATGGCGTGTGTGAAGGGGAGCACCGCGACGACGAGAAGCGCCACCGAGATGAGCATCAGGTGCGGGGCGAAGCGCCTCCACCAATCCACGGGCACCCGTGCGCAGATCAGCATGGCGACGACCCCGACGGCGATCCCGGACGCCTGGCGGAGAACGTAGTAGTAGTGCGGATTGCCGTGGCGTTCGGCCATCACGGCGCTAGCGCTGTGGAGGGTGAGGAGGCCGAAGAGGAGGAGCGCGCCCACCATGGTGAGCACGATGGCGGGCTCCCACCCGGTACCTAGCCCGGAGGCGGGGAGGGAGGACCTGCCCCTCGGAGCCACGTCGACCTGCCAGCGGCCCGAGGGCGACCTGGCAGCCCGTGGACAGACCTCCCACGGCATTCGAGCGGCGCTGCATCTCCGCTGGACCGTAGTCATCGGCGCGCCGCCTCGGCCAGGGCGCGAAAGGCCTCGCCCCGATCCCGGTAGCTGGCGAAGGTGTCGAAGCTGGAGCAGGCCGGCGCCAGGAGGAGCGTCTCGCCCGGCACCGCGACACACGCCCCCTCGGAGACCGCCTCGGCGAAGGTGCCCACCACGCGCCTGACCTCGATCCTCCCCCCCGTCGCGGCCTCCACCTCCGCAGCCACCCTCTCTCCCGCGGCGCCGTAGGTCACCACCGCGCGCACCCGGCCCCGCATGGCGGGAGCGAGCGCCCGAAAGTCCTCGCCCTTGTCGGCCCCGCCCAGGAGGAGCACAACCGGGCTGGCGAGACTCTCCAGCGAGCTCGCTGTCGCGGCGACATTGGTCGCCTTGGAGTCGTTCACCCAGCGCACCCCTGAGACGCTGCCGAGCGGCTCGAGACGGTGGGGGAGCGGCGCGAGGGACCTGAGTGCGCGTGCAGCCGAATCCAGCGGCACGCCCGCAGCCGCGGTGGCCAGGATCGCCGCCAGCGCGTTGGCGAGGTTGTGACGGCCGGGTAGGCGCAGGTCGGAGATCGCGGCGACGCGCCGGGCTCCGGAGTCGACGCGCTCCTCGAGATCGACCATGAGGTGGCCGTCGGCCAGGTACGATCCCGGCGAGGGCGTCGACTCGAGCGAGAAGCGAAGGTGCGTTCCGGGTGCCCCCTCCGCCATCTCGGTGACGGCCTCGTCGTCGCCGTTCAGCACCCAGGTGGTCGTCTCGTCGCCCAGCTCGAAGAGGCGGCGCTTGTCCCGGTGGTACTCCTCGACCGAGCCGTACCGCTCCAGGTGGTCGACGCCGAGATTGGTCATGACGCCCACATCGGGGGTCATCTCGGTGGTGTCGGCGAGCTGGAAGGAGGAGAGCTCGAGGACGACCCTATCGGCGGGGCGGCCGGCTTCGTGCTCGGCAACCGCCACCTGCGACGCGGGCGGGCCTATCTCCTCGCCCACATTGCCCCCGAGCGACACCTCGACGCCCGCCTCCCGCAGGAGGTGGGCGGAGAGCGTCGCGGTGGTCGTCTTTCCGTTCGTCCCGGTCACGACCGTCAGTGGACTCGCGATGAACCGGCAGGCGAAGTCAGGCTCCGATACCCAACCGACACCCCGAGCTCGTAGGGCGGCGAGCACCGGGGCGCTGGGGGGGATGCCAGGGCTGACGACGACGGTGTCGGCCGCCGCGATCGCATCCAGGTCGTGTCCTCCCAGCCGGATCTCGGCGCCGCGCTCTCGCAGGAGAGCTCCACGGGCTGCAGCTGCAGGCTCGCTCTTCGCATCGGTGACATGAACTTCCGCTCCTTTCAGTAGGGCCAGCCGGGCCGCAGCCTCGCCGCTGGCGCCCAGGCCGATAATGGCCACCCTTTCGTTCCCAGCTCCTCGCCTCACCGGGCTCTCCGCCCCCATCGCGCCGCTCCTCATCGGATCTTCAGCGTTGCGAAGCCGACCATCGCGCAGAGCACTCCCACGATCCAGAACCGCACCACCACCTGCTCGTTCCTCCACCCGGCCATCTGGAAGTGGTGGTGGATCGGGGCGCACCTCAGGACGCGCCGACCCTCGCCGTAGCGGCGCCTCGTGTACCTGAAGTACCGCCGCTGCACGATCACCGAGGCCGCCTCGGCGGCGAACACTCCCCCCACGAAGAGGAGGAGCAGCTCGGCCTTGAGGAGGACCGCCATCGCCCCCAGAGCACCGCCCAGCGCCAGCGAGCCGGTGTCGCCCATGATCACCGAGGCCGGCTGGGCGTTGTACCAGAGGAAGCCGAGACAGGCGCCCGTTATCGCGGCGGCGAAGACCGTCAGCTCGCCCGCCCCCGGCAGGTAGAAGAGGCCGAGGTACGCCGAGGTGTCGACGCGCCCGATCACGTAGGCGAAGACGCCGAATGCCCCGGTCGCGATCGCAGCCAGCCCCGGTGCCAGGCCGTCGAGCCCGTCCGTCATGTTGACGGCGTGGGTGGCGCCATTCAGCACGATCGTCACCCATATCAGGAAGGCGGGCAGCGTGAAGACTAGCTGCCATTCGTCGAAGAGGGGGAGGTTGGTGGTCGTCGCTCCCACCCCCGAATCCGGACCCGCCATCACCAGGAAGAGACCGAGGGCGACTCCCACCGCGAGCGATCCGGCCCACTTGTAGCGCTCGGCCAGCCCCTTGCGGTTCCGCTTCACGACCTTCAGGTAGTCGTCCAGAAAGCCGAGCGCCCCCATCCAGAGCATGACCGCAAGCGCGCTCAGGGTGTAGCTGTTCGCGAGCTCCGCCCAGAGGAGGGTAGCAAGGACGGTGACGGAGACGATCATCGCCCCGCCCATGTTGGCCTTGGGCTCGGCCGCGTCGCCTGTAGGGACCGCCTCGCCAGCCGGAACGTCCACGATCCCCCTGCCCTTGAGCCACGCGATCACGGGGCGTCCCAGGAGGAGGATGAGGAGGAGCGAGGTGCCCATCGCCCCGGCCGCGCGCACGGTGATGTAGTTGAAGAGGTTGAAGAGGATGTGGAGGTCCTCGAGCCGCCCGAGCAGGTGGTAGAGCATCAGGCGGGCACCGCCGCGAAGCGGTCCTCGAGCGCGGGGATCACCCTCTCGAGGCGAACTCCGCGCGACGCCTTGAGGAGGACGCGGTCGCCGGGCTCGATCAGGCCGGGGAGGCGGTCGACGAGCTCCGCCGGGTCCGCGACCGCCCTGATCGTCGGGTCGGCGGCAGCCTCGGCGGCATCGGCGAATGCGCCGGTGAGGACGAGGAGGTCGGGGCCGAGCTCGAGCGCCGCCCTCAGGGTGTCGCGGTGGATCTCCGCCGAACGCTCGCCGAGCTCGAGCATCGTGCCGAGCACCGCGACGCGGCGCCCCGGCCGCCCCATCCCCCGAAGCGCGCCCAGGGCGGCGAGCACGCCCTTCGGGTTGGCGTTGTAGCAGTCCACCAGGAGCCTCACCCCGCCGAGGTCTCTTATCTCGCCCCGCATCGGGGCCGGACCCACCTCGGAGATGCGCTGAGCGGCATCCTGGGCCGGGACTCCGAGCTCGCGCGAGATGGCCAGGGCAAGGAGCGCGTTGTAGACGTTGTGGAGACCGGGGAGCTGGAGCTCCACCCGGTGGCCCCGCCATGAGAAGGTGCACCTGCCGTCGGGCGAGTTGGCGACCTCTCCGGGGCGGTGGTCGGCGTGGGCCCTCTCGGTAAGGCCGCACACCGTCGCCCCCGGAGCGTGGGACCGCGCCATCCGGGCCAGCTCGGGAGGATCGTCGCCGACGATCGCGCGGTCGGCTGGGCCGAGCGCACGGATCAGCGCCAGCTTCTCGCCGAGCACCCCCGCCAGGTCGCCCAGCCCCTCGAGGTGGGTCTCCGAGACGGTGGTGACCACCCCGATGTCGGGTCGCGCGATCCGAGCCAGCTCGGCGATCTCGCCCGGCTCGCTCGTTCCCATCTCCACGACCAGGGCGGTCGCGGAGTCCGGCATCGACAGGATGGTGAGCGGGACGCCGACACGGTTGTTCTCGTTGCCCGAAGTGCTATGGGGCGCATGTCTGGCAAGGACGACGTGCGAGACCATCTTCCTGACGGTCGTCTTCCCCGATGAACCGGTGATCGCAACGACTACCGCTTCGGAGCGGCCGCGGCGGTGGCGCGCCAGGTCGCCGAGCGCCGTCAGCGTGTCGGGTACGAGGTGCACCGGGAGAGGGCGCGGACCAGGGTCCCGGCGTACGACGAGCGCGCCGCACCCGGACTCGATCGCACGATCCACGAAGTCGTGCCCGTCGAAGCGCTCCCCCTCCAGGGCGACGAAGACATCGCCGGCACCGAGGGTGCGGGTGTCGGTAGATATCGCGCCGTAGCGGCGGTCGGGGCTCTGGGAAGCGGTCCCCAGGGCGCTCGCCACCGAGGCGTCGTTCCAGCGGAAGCTCGCCGAAGTCACCGCTCGGAGCGCTCCGCGAGGTAGTCCAGCACGATTTGGCGCTCGTCGAAGGGGAGCCGGGCGCTCCCGACGATCTGGATGCGCTCGTGGCCCTTCCCGGCGAGGAGGACCACATCGCCCGGCTCGGCCACCTCGAGCGCGTGGACGATCGCCTCGCGTCGATCGAGGATCTCCTCGGCGCGGCCGCCGGACTCTGCAACGCCCCGCACGACCCCGGCGGCGATTCCTGCCGGGTCCTCGGTGCGCGGGTTGTCGGAGGTGACGATCGCGAGATCGGCGTGGCGGGCCGCCGCCCTGCCCATGGCGGGCCTCTTGGCCGGGTCCCGGTCTCCGCCCGCCCCGAATACCACGACCAACCGCCCCGTCGCCACCGACTGGAGTGTGCGGAGCGCCTGCTCGAGAGCATCGGGGGTGTGCGCGAAGTCGACGATCACCTGGAAGGGCTCGCGCACCAGCGTCTCCATGCGGCCAGGGATCTGGGGTGCCGACGAGAGCGCGGCCGCCACCTCGTCCAGCGGCCTTCCCAGCGCCAGCGCGCACCCGGCGGCCGCGAGAGCATTCGAGACGTTGAAGCGCCCGGCGAGAGGCAGCTCGACGGGTCGCAGGATTCCGCGCCAGGCGAGCTCGAAGCTCGAGCCCGCCGAATGCAGTCGCGTGCCCTCGGCCCGCAGCTCGGCGGGCGCGTCGATCCCGTACCTGACGACCTTGCCGGGCGGACGGAGCGACTCCCACGCCGGGTCGTCGGCATTGACGACTGCGGTGGCGTCGCTCCGCCCCAGCTGGAGGAGCCGGGCCTTGGCGGCGAGGTAGCGCTCCGGCGTGCCGTGGTAGTCGAGGTGGTCCTGGGTCAGGTTGGTGAAGGCGGCGACCTGGAAGCGCACCCCGTCGAGGCGGTGCTGCGAGAGCCCGTGCGAGGAGCTCTCGACGACGACCGACTCGACGCCCTCGTCGGCGAGCTCGCGCAGCCGACGGGCGAGCTGCACGGAGTCAGGCGTGGTGAGCCCCCGCGTGCCGCGGAGGGGGCGGCCCTCCGGCCCCACCACCCCGAGAGTCCCGATCGCCGCAGCAGGCCCCTTTCGGGAGAGGAGCCACCTGAGGAGGAGCGCGGTCGTCGTCTTGCCGTTTGTGCCCGTCACGCCCACGAGCGAGAGTGCCCGCCAGGGTTCGCCCATCAGGTGGCTGCTGGCGACCGCCCCGGCGAGACGCGCATTGTCGACCTGGATCTGGGGAAGCGGCACCCCCGAGACGGGCCTTTCGACGATCGCTGCCGCTGCCCCAAGCCCTGCTGCCGCTACCAGGTGGTCGTGCCCGTCGGCTACGGCCCCCCTCCAGGCGACGAAGAGGTCGCCGGGGCCGACGCGGCGCGAGTCGTGCTGCACACCGCCGACTCCGAGCTTCCCTAGCCGCCCTCGGTCGGGGTGGGTCGGCCCCACCACAACGCCAGCCTCCTCGATCGCGGCGACGACGGACGAGAGCGACACCGTCACCCCCCCTGCCCCAGCTCGCCGCCCAGCACCGGCGGGGGCACGACGGAGGTGCCCGCGAAGACCCGTACAGTGTCGCCGGGCGCCACTGGCTGGCCGGGGCCCGGCAACGTCGCGGAGACGCCGCCGACCCCGTCGAGCCGCACCCGGAGCCCGAGCTTGTGCAGCCTGCGAAGCGCCACCCGCGCCGACGCGCCCTCGAGCGGCGGCACTCGCACCTGGAAGGCAGACGCGCCCGCCGCCACCCGATCCCCTTCGACCCAAGGCTCCACTTCGGCACCCTCGGCGGTGGCCGCGAAGCGAACCACGGGAGACTCGCCATTCGGGAGCGACGAGCGCCTAGCCGAGAGCGCGAGCGCCTGGCGGTCTATCGGAGCCTGCCTCGCCGAGAGGAGGCTCTCGACGGTGGCGAGCGTCACCGGGGCCGCCGCCTCTCCGCCGTAGTAGGTGTCCTGTGGGCGATCCAGGCGGACGAAGAAGAGGAGCTGCGGGGCGTCGGCTGGGAATATGGCCCCGAAGGAGGCATGGTACGCCCCGTCCTCGTAGCGGCCCTGCCTGCCTGTGGCGCGCGTGGTGCCGGTCTTTCCGGCCACGCTGAAGGTCGACATGCGTGCGCGCGTGCCCGTGCCGCCCTCGACGGCGTCGACCAGGACCGGCGTCAGCGCACTGGCCACATCGGCGGGTATGGCCTGGCGGATCCGCGTCGGGCGCATCATCTGGGCGTCGCCGGTGAGCGGGTCGCGCACCTCCCTGACTATCAGCGGCTTCATGAGCACACCGCCGTTGGCCAGGGCCCCGAAGGCCATCGCCATCTGGAGGGGTGTGACCGAGAGCTCGTACCCGTAGGAGAGCGAGTGCGCCGAGAGGAGGTTCCAGTCGGAGGGCCGGCGGAGCACGCCGGAGGCCTCGCTCGGCAGCGGCACTCCGGTGATGGTGCCGAAGCCGAAGTCCCGGAGGCTCGTGTAGTGCTGGCCGTGCGAGAGGCGAGCGGCGAACTTGGCGATCCCGACGTTGGACGACCGCTTGATCACGTCGTGCAGCGTCAACCAGCCGTGCCGCTCGATGTCGGTGATGGTGCGCCCGTGCACCGTCCAGCGTCCGCCCTCGGTGTCGACCGAGTCCCCGAGCTCGGCGACGCCGTGGTGCAGGAGCGCCGCGGTGGTGAAGGGCTTGATCGTAGAGCCGGGCTCGAAGGTAGTGTTCACGGCCGAGAGCGAGGCCCGCGAACCGCCGACCACCGAGGTGAGCGCGAGGATCTCGCCACTTCGCGGATCGGTGATGACGAGATCGCCGCCCTGCGCCCCCGCCCCCTCGATCGCGTCGGCGAGCATGTCCTCGGCGATCGCCTGCAGGTCGCGGTCGATCGTGAGCGTCACGTCGCGCCCGGGCGTGGGCGCCTCCACCATCAGAGCCCGGCCCGGAATGGCGCGTCCGTTGCTGTCGCGGACGATCACCTCGCGGCCGGGTCGGCCGGCCAGCACCGAGTCCATCGACTGCTCGACCCCGCCCCGGCCCGCGCCGTCGCGCACTGCCCCCAGGAGGCCGCGGGCAAGGCCGCTGCGCGGATACACCCTGCGCAGCTCGCCCTGCACATGTACGCCGTGGAGCTCGGCGAGCCGCTTGACCTGGGCCATCGAGTACCGACCCGGAATCGTGCTCCACGCACCGCCTCCGGCGACCGCGCTATCGGCAGCCGAGCGCTCCAGCCCCAGCTCTTCCACCAGCGCCGAGGTCACCCCCTCGCGGTCCCTGATCTCCCTCGGAGAGACTCCCACCGAAGCCCGCCAGTGGGTCACCGCCAACTCCACCCCGTTGCGGTCGAGTACGCGTCCTCGAGCGGCCGGGACCGCCCTGACCTCCTCGTGCTGCGCCAGCGCCTCGCCGGCCCACGCAACCCTCTCGACGACCTGCACCTCGGCGGCGCGGGCGACCATCACGCTGGCGATCGCGGTCCAGCCAGCCAGGATCAGCCTTCGCCTGGCCTTGAGCCTCCGCCCGGGGTTGCCACGCGCAGTCGCCCTTCTCAAGGCGCACCTCCCGGGGCGATGACGATCTCCTCCTCGGTGGGCGGGCGCAGACCAAGTCGGCGGCCCGCCTCTTCGACGACCCAGCGGCGGTCCATGCGCAGCAGCTCGCGCTCCAGCTCGTCGCGCCGGTCGGCTGCCACGACGATCTCGGCGGCGAGGGTGGCGATCTCGGCCATCGTCTCGCGCGTGGCCGACTGGCGCCAGGCCACGGCGGCGAGCGCCATCCCGTGAGCGGCAATCACCACGGCCGCGTGCCAGAGCCGGAAGGGCCGCCTCATGCGGCCCGCCTCCAGGCCCGCAGCCGCGCGGGCCGCGCCCTCGGATTCTCGGCGACCTCCTCGGCGGCGGGCGTGACCGGCTTGGCCGTGAGGACCGACCCCAGGGCACCGGGGAGCTCGCGGAGCGGCAGCCTTGGGGGAAGCCCGCGCGAGGGGTCGCTCCACTCGCGAAATGCCCGCTTGACGATCCTGTCCTCGATCGAGTGGTAGGAGATGACGGCCAGGACGGCGCCCGGGCGGAGGACGTCGCGAATCGCCGGGAGACCTCGCCTGAGGGCGTCGATCTCGCCGTTCACCTCGATCCGGACCGCCTGGAAGAGGCGGGCCTTCTCCGAGTGGCTGGCCGGACGGCGAAGCACCGACTCGAGCGCCCCGACCAGATCGTCGCTCGTTCGGAGCGCCCTGGTCGCCCTGACCCGCACGATGCGGGCCGCCAGCGCGCCAGCCCTCGGCGCATCCCCGGCCCTGAGTGCGTTCAGCAGGTCGCGCCGGGGCACCGATGCCAGGAGGGCCGCCGCGTCGCGGCCGCCCTCCTGGTCCATGCGCATGTCGAGCCTCACTCCCCTGCGGATGGAGAATCCCCTTCGGTCGAGGTCGAGCTGATGGGAGCTCGCGCCCAGGTCGAGGAGCGCACCGGCCAACCGCTCCAGACGCACCTCGGTATCGTCGGCCACCTCCCGAAAGGAGAGCTGCGCGAGCCGCACGCGGTCGCCGAAGGGGGCCAGGCGGGTGCGGGCGGCGGCCACCGCCTCGCTGTCGCGGTCGAGGCCGAGCAGGCGGCATCCAGGGCAGCGCGTCAGGATGGCGGCCGCGTGCCCGCCGCCCCCGACCGTGCCGTCCAGGTAGAGCCCGCCGGGATCGCCGACCAGATAGCCGAGCACGGCCGAGACGAGCGCTGGCCTGTGGTAGTCGGCTCCGGTCATCGGCTAGCGCTCTGCCCAGCTGAAGATGTCCTGCTCGAGGTTCTCGTCACTCTCGTCAGCCTCCCTGGTGTCCTGGGCGAGCCTTGCCGGGTCCCAGAGCTCGATGCGGTCGCTGGCGCCGATGAAGACGACCGTCTCGGTCAGCTCCGCCAGCTCCAGGAGCCAGTCCGGGATCCGGATCCGGCCCTGCTTGTCGACCGCCACCGAGGTCGCGCGCTGCGAAAGGGCGCGCAGAGCCCTGCCACCGTCCCGAGTCGCCCGGCGGTGCTCCATCAGCTTCCTCTCGGCATTCGCCCACCCCTCCTCGGTGAGGAGCGTCAGGTGACGGCTCCCCTTCCACTGCAGGAGCACAAAGGGCCCCTCGGAGAGAGCCCGCCTGAATACGGAGGGCAGGCTGACGCGGCCCTTCGCATCGAGGACGTTCTGGTGGTGGCCCGGCAGTATGGACATGGAGTCTTATCCCATTTTTCCCCACTTTGCTCCACAATACTACATTTTTCCCCACCGCGCAAACCCAGGCCACCCAGATCTGGGAATCGGGGGGTTGGAGAGGAGGGTCCGGGAGCGCCCAAGGAGCAACGAAGAGTGAGGCCACAACCACGGGCACTGTAAACTACGGATTACATATTGTAAAGCATAGATTACAGAATGGGCGGGCGAGCGAGGTGGTCCAGCCGGATTGCGGCACCGCTCGCGCCGTGTGAGCTCCGCTAGCAGTCCGTGGATAAACTCAGGCGAGCACCGAGAGGCGCGCTGCGCCAGCGGTCCGTGGACAGGCCCGGACGAGCACCGAGACGGCGAAGCGCCCCGCTGGCAAGGCGCGACGAAGGGCCAATAGCCGCAGCGCTATTGGTCCGAGGAGCAACGCAGAGCGCAGCGGCCCAGCGCGGATGCAGCGCCCCTCGAATGCCGTCAGGGTTTCTTCCACGGGCTGCTAGCAGTCCGTGGATAATCTCGCGCGAGCACCGAGAGGGGCGAAGCGCCCCGCTGGCAAGGCGCGACGAAGGGCCAATAGCCACAGCGCTATTGGTCCGAGGAGCAACGCAGAGCGCAGCGGCCCAGCGGGGATGCTCCGCCGCTCGAATGCCGTGGGAGATTTGTCCACGGGCTGCTAGACCCCCGCCGCCAGCTCCCCTAGGTAGCGCCCCGTCACGCTCTCCTCCACCGCGGCGATCTCCTCGGGACGGCCCATCGCCACCACCCGTCCGCCCTCCTCGCCCGCACCCGGCCCGAGGTCTACGACCCAGTCCGCCTCGCGAACGACCTGCAGGTCGTGCTCCACCACGATCAGCGTGTGCCCGGTGCGCACGAGCTTCCTGAGCACCCGGATGAGCACAGCCACGTCGCTCTCGGAGAGGCCGGTGGTGGGCTCGTCCAGGATGTAGACCCGCCGCCTTCCCTTCCGCCGTCCGGTACTGATCAGCTCGCGCGCGATCTTGAGCCGCTGCGACTCGCCGCCCGAAAGGTGCGTGGCCGACTGCCCGAGGCGCAGGTAGCCGAGGCCGACCTGCTGCAGCTGCCAGAGCGCCTGGCCGAGCCTGGGCTCGCGCACGAAGAAGCGGATGGCCCGGTCGACCGTGAAGTCGAGCACATCCGCCACGTTCCGCCCCCGCACCTCGACGGCAAGCACCTCGGGCCGGTAGCGCCGTCCGCCGCAGTGCAGGCAGACGGTGTGCACATCGGCCATGAAGACCATCTCGACGACGACCAGCCCCGCGCCCGCGCACTCCTGGCAGCGCCCCCCCTTCACATTGAAGGAGAAGCTCCCGGCGTCCAGTCCCGCCCGCCGCGCCGCCGCCTGGGATGCGAAGATGCGGCGGATCTCGCCCCAGGCCTTGACGTAGGTAACCGGGGTGGAGCGCGGCGTGCGCCCGATCGGGCTCTGGTCCACGAGCGCCACGTCGTCGAGGCGCCCGAGGCCCGTCAGCTCGCTGTACTCGCCCACCGGCTCTCCCAGGTGCTCCCGAGCCGAAGTCGGGCCGCCGCGCAGCTCCCGCTCGAGCGCCCGGTAGAGGATGTCCCGCACCAGGGTGGACTTTCCCGAACCCGAGACGCCGGTCACCACGCTCATCGCGCCGATCGGGAATTCGGCCACCGCCTGGCGCACGTTGTTGAGGGTGGCACCGACGATCCTTATGCGCTCCCCGTCGACGGGAACACGCCCCTTGGGCGGCCAGACCGGCCGCCCCTGCCCTCCGAAGAGGCGTCTTGACAGATTCTGGCCAGAATCTGTCACCTTCGCCAGATCGGCGGGCGGGCCCGTGAAGACGACCTCGCCGCCCTCGTCGCCGGCGCCGGGGCCGAGCTGGACGACGTGGTCGGCTCCGAGGACCGCCATGGCGTCGTGCTCGACCACCACGACGGTGTTGCCACCATCCCGGAGACGGCCCAGCAGCGCCAGGAGCCGCTCGATCTCGTGGGGGTGGAGTCCGACCGAGGGCTCGTCCAGGATGTAGAGGGTGTCGACGAGGCGCGACCCCATCGAGTTGGCGAGCGAGATGCGCTGCGCCTCCCCTCCCGAGAGGGTGCGCAGAGGGCGATCGAGGGCAAGGTAGCCGAGCCCGACGTCGACGAGGAACTCGGCGCGGTCGCGTATCTCGCCGACTATCGGAGGTGCGATCTCGGCATCCATGCCAGCGAGCTCGAGTCCTTGCACCCACGGTGCCAGCTCCTGGATCGGGAGCGCCGCCACCTCCGCGATGGCGAGGCCGCCGACGCGCACGCACCGGGCCTCGGGCCTGAGGCGCGACCCCAGGCAGTCGCGGCAGAGCCGGGGCCGCTGGTACTGGCGCAGGAAGACGCGGATGTAGCGACGATAGCGCCTCCGCTCGCGCGACCTGAGGAAGCCGACTACCCCGCCGAAGTCATCCTTGCCGTAGAGGACCGCCTCCTGGAAGGCGGAGGGCAGACCTCGCCAGGGATCGAGCCAGGAGACACCCTCGCGAATCGCGAATCTGCGCAACCGGTCGCGCTCCCCACCGTAGCGCGGCTTCGCCCACGGGTCCACGGCGCCCTCGGCGAGCGAGAGCCCCGTGTCGGGCACGATCAGCTCGGGGTCGTACTCTAGCGTCGTTCCGAAGCCGGTGCACGTCGGGCAGCTCCCGAAGGGGTTGTTGAAGGAGAAGAGCTTCGGCTCGGGCTCGACGAACCCCTGGTCCGGGTGCCGAGGGCACCTAGGCAGCTCGGAGAGCCATCTCGCAGCCCCTCCGTCCCCGTCCGGGCGCACGACCGCGGCCTCGCCCCCGCCCTCCCGGTAGCAGATCTCGAGGGCGTCGGCCACGCGGCTTCGCCAGGCGGCGGCGGGCGCCTGCGGGACGGAGATGCGGTCCACGACCACGAGAACCTCGCGGCTGGCGGCGAGGTCCGGCCCCTTCGCGCCCCCATCCACATCTCCCTCCAGGAGGTCGGCGAGCTCGGCGGGGATCCCGTCGGCCAGGACCCGCGCATAGCCGAGCGAGCGGAGGTTCTCGGCGATCAGCCGGTGGGAGACGCTCCCGCTCCGGGCCAGGCGGAAGGCGATCATCGCTCTCGTGCCGACCGGAAGCGAAGCGATCCTCTCCGTCCCCCCGGATACGGAGTCGCTACGGGCCTCGTCGCCGCAGAGGGGGCAGTGCGGGCGCCCCACCCGCGCGAAGAGGAGCCGCAGGAAGTCGTACACCTCGGTCGCCGTCCCGACGGTCGAGCGGCTCCCCGTCGCCGGAGCGCGCTGCTCGATCGCGATGGCGGGAGAGAGTCCCTCGATCAGCTCGACATCGGGCTTCTCGAGCCGCGCCAGGAACTGCCGCGCGTATGTGGAGAGCGCCTCAACGTAGCGCCGCTGTCCGGCGGCGAAGAGCGTGTCGAGGGCGAGCGAGGACTTCCCCGAGCCGGAAGGGCCGGTGATGACGGTGAGCCGCCCCCGGGGGATGTCCAGGTCGATGTTCTTCAGATTGTGCTGGCGAGCGCCTCTAATTCGGATAACGTCGCCCATCTGCGTGCCCCCCGTTGCCGAAACGCCCCTATCTTCCGACCGTGCCTATGCCGCCGCAGCCAAGCAGCCGGACGGGCGTCCGGCAATCTACCAACAGCACCCGGGGCCTATGGACATCTATCCGCGCGCCGAATACGGGTCACTCGACCGCTACCTCCCCGACCACTCCCCGATCGCCTTCGACCTGAGCGACAACCGGAACCTCTGGGGTGCCCACCCGGCCGCGCTCCGGGCCCTCGCCTCGGCCGGCAGCCGCACAGCCTCCGAGTACCCGGAGAGCTACGCGGAGCGCTTCGCCGCCTCTGCGGCCGCCCGTTTCGGAGTGAATGCCAGGGAGGTCACGACCGGCGCCGGGGGCACCGGGATGCTGGATGCGATCATGCGGGCGGTGGCGCCGACCGAGATGCGCTACCTGGACCCCGGGTGGCCGCCCGCCTCGATGCTCGCCGTCGCCAACGGCCACCGGCCGGTCGCCGTCGAGTGGTCGGAGGGGATCGACGATCCGGCGCGCTTCGCGGGGGGCGGGCCGTGCATCGTCTTTCTGGCCAATCCCGCCAATCCGACGGGCGAGACGGTGACGGACGACTGGATCCGGGCGCTGCTGGCGCACACAGAGAGGGTCGGGAGCGTCCTGATTATAGACGAGGCCTACGGCGAGTACAGCCGGGACGCCGACGACACCGCCCCGATCGCGATGGCGCTGGGATCGGAGCGGGCGCTCTGCGTCAAGACGCTCTCGAAGGCGTACGGGCTCGCCGGGCTGCGGATCGGCTACGCGCTGGCAAGCGAGGCGCTGGCGCTCGAGGTGGACAAGGCCCGGGGCCCCTTCATGGTATCGAGCACCTCGACCGAGGCGGCCGTGGCGGCAATCGCAAGCGACTCGCCCTGGCTCGCCGACACCGTCGCCATGAGCCGCGCCAACCGCGAGCGAGTCAGTAGGAGTCTGCGGGCCCGAGGCTACGACGTCTCGCAGTCGGCGGCCAACTTCGTCTTCGTGCGGGTACCGGATGCGGATCTGGACGAGGTGGCCCGCAAGCTCGAGCGCTCCGGGGTGCGGGCGCGCCCCTTCCGGAGCCGGTCGCCAGCCGGCACCGGGCTACGCGCGACCGTGGGCCCGTGGGAGGCGATGCAGCGCCTCCTGGACGCCTTCGACCTCGCGGCCGCGGACCGTTCCTCGAGGCCGCAAGATGAGCGTCTACGAGGAGGATAGCCCAGGGAAGGCGTACGACGGGCGCCTGATGCGGCGGATGCTCGCCTACCTGCGCCCCTACCGCCCGGCGGTCGCCGCCGCGGTGCTCCTCCTCATGCTGGCATCGGGGCTGGCGGTGGTGGGCCCCTACCTCACCAAGATCGCCCTTGACGACGCCATCCCGAATGGCGACGGCCGGCACCTGGCGATCCTGGCGCTCCTCTTCGCCGGCGCGACGCTCCTCGTCTTCGTCTTCCAGTACATCCAGGCGTTGATCACAGCGTGGCTCGGCCAGCGGGTGATGCGCGATCTGCGCACCCAGATCTTCGAGCACCTTCAGCGGCTTGACCTCGCCTTCTACGACCGCAATCCAGTCGGGCGTCTGATGACGCGCGTGACCTCGGATGTGGAGACGCTGAACGAGCTCTTCAGCTCTGGGCTGGTGACGGTCTTCGGGGACATCTTCACCCTCCTCTTCATAGTCGTCGCGATGCTGCAGCTCGACTTCGAGCTGGCGCTCGTGACCTTCAGCGTGCTCCCGTTCGTCGCCTGGACGGCCTTCGTCTTCAGGTCGCGGATCCGCTCGGCCTTCCGCGACATACGGCTGCGCGTCGCCCGCATGAACGCGTTCCTGCACGAGCGCTTCACCGGGATCCGGGTGGTGCACCTCTTCAACCGCGAGGACGCCGACATGGAGCGCTTCCGGGTGCTCAACCAGGACTACCTCTCGGCCCACCTCCGCTCGATCACCTACTACGCCCTCTTCTTCCCCATCGTCCAGCTCCTCACCGCGGTGGCGCTCGCGCTCGTGATCTGGTACGGGGGCGGCGCGACGATCCAGGGGACGGTCACGATCGGAGTGCTGGCCGCCTTCCTGGAGTACGGGCGCCGCTTCTACCGGCCGATCCAGGACCTCTCCGACAAGTACAACCTGCTGCAGGGCGCGGTGGCGTCCTCGGAGCGCATCTTCGGCCTCCTCGACGAGGAGCCTGCGATCGCCGACCCCGCGGAGCCCCTCGCCTTTCCGGCGCACGCGCCCGGCGAGATCCGCTTCGAGGGCGTCTGGTTCGCCTACCCCAGCCGGAGCGAGGAGGAGAGCCACGCCGAGGAGTGGGTGATCCGCGACCTCTCCTTCGCGGTGGCACCCGGCGAGAAGATCGCGATCGTGGGGCACACGGGGGCGGGAAAGACAACGATCGTGAACCTGCTGATGCGTTTCTACGAGCCGCAGCGGGGGCGGATCCTCGTCGACGGCGTACCGATCGAGAGCGTCCGGATCGCCGCCCTCAGGGCGCGCGTCGGGCTGGTGCTGCAGGACATCTTCCTCTTCAGCCGCTCGGTGGCGCACAACGTCCGCCTCGGCGACTCGGAGATCGACGATGACCGGGTTCGCGCCGCCCTCGACGCGGTGGGAGCGACACCCCTCGTCGAGCGGCTGCCGCGCAGGACGGGGGAGGAGCTCGGGGAGCGGGGAGCGACGCTCTCGGTGGGCGAACGGCAGCTCCTCTCGCTGGCGCGGGCGCTCGCCTTCGACCCCGACATCCTGGTCCTCGACGAAGCCACGAGCTCGGTGGACTCAGAGGTCGAGGCGCGCATCGAGGAGGCGACCAGTCGCCTGATGCGGGGGCGCACCAGCCTGGTCGTCGCCCACCGGCTCTCGACGGTGAGGAGCGCGGACAGGATCATCGTGATGCACCACGGCCACCTGGCCGAGGAGGGTCGCCACGACGAGCTGCTCGGGGAGCCGGGGATCTACCGGCAGCTGCACGAGCTCCAGTTCGCGCGGGCGCGGGACGGGACGTTAGTGCATAATTGAGGGGTGGGGCGCGTGCGCCTCCGCACGGATGCCCACTCGCCAAGGGACAACGCAAGCCAAAGGAAGCGCCGCAGATGACATTCCTACCGATCGCCATCATCCTAATCGCCCTGGGGGCGATCGTCCGCAGCATGCCCCCGGGTCGCTCCGGGATCCCGACCAAGCTGGTCGGCTACGGCGTCATGGGGCTGGGTGTCGTCCTCGTGCTGCTGAACTCCGTCGTCCTGATCCGAGTGGGCGAGGTCGGCGTCAAGCACTTCCTCGGCAGGGTGGACCCGCGGCCACTCGGCGAGGGTCTGCACTTCATCAACCCGCTGGCGTCGGTGGAGCGCATGAGTGTGCGCGAGCAGTCGTTTCCGGCGCAGGGCGGCATCGAGCAGATAGAGGCCCAGACCTCCGAGCAGCTCAATGTGACGCTCGAGGTCTCGCTCCTCTACGAGATCAACGGCGCCAACGCCCCCGACCTCTACGGCCGCATCGGATCGGAGGAGCAGATCGAGCGCCAGATCGTCCTGAACGCGGTGCGCAACGGCGTGCGCGACGCCGTGGCGACCAAGTCGATCAACGAGATCTTCTCGCCCGACCGTCGCGAGCTCGCGACCGGCATGAGGGAGGAGATCCAGGCCAAGGCCGGCGACCGGATCGACGTGGTCGACGTGTTCGTGCGCGACATCCAGGCCCCCGCCAGGGTGCGCGACGCGATTGAGCAGAAGCTGGAGCGCGAGCAGCAGGTCGCCGCCGAGGAGTTCCAGACGCAGATCATCCAGGAGCGGGCCCGCCAGCAGGCGGAGGAGGCGAAGGGGATCGCCGAGGCGCAGCGGATCATCAGCGAGGGCCTCACGCAGGAGTACCTGACCTTCTTCTACATCCAGCAGCTCTCGGCGATGCCCGAGGGCACGCTAGTCTACGTGCCGACCGAGGGGGGAATCCCGCTGATCAGGAATCTGGGCGGAGGGCGGTAGCCTCGAATGCAGGAGGAGGTCTGTCGACGGGCCGATGGCGGTCCGCCGGACTCCGGCGGCCGCGGCGGGCGCGGAAGGCGCTGGGGAGCCCGGCTCCTCGTCGTGGCCGTGCTGGGGCTCGCCTCCGTCGCTGCGACGACGCTCGCGACCGGATGCTCGCCCGGGTACGTGCTGCGCGCCGGGTGGGAGGAGGCCAAGATCCTGAATGGTCGCCGCCCGCTCCCGGAGGTGATCCTCGATCCGGCGACCGACGCCGAGACGCGCGCCAAGCTCACCCTGGCATACGAGGCACGCGAGTTCGCGCGCGACTCCCTCCTCCTGGATGTGGGCGATAGCTACACCACCTACACCAAGCTGGACCGGGACACGCTGGCGATGGTCCTCTCGGCGGCGAGGTCCGACTCGCTGGCACCGGTGACGTGGTGGTTTCCGATCGTGGGGCATGTCCCCTACCGGGGCTTCTTCGATCTGGCCGAGGCGGAGAGGGAGCAGGTGAAGCTCGAGGCCAAGGGGTTCGACACCTATCTGCGCCCGACTGCCGCCTTCAGCACCCTGGGCTGGTTCTCCGACCCCCTCCTCTCGACGATCGTGCGCTACGACGAGGTGGAGCTGGTCGCGACGATCATGCACGAGCTCTCGCACAACCACCTCTTCGTCGCAGGCCAGGTTCGCTTCAACGAGAGCTTCGCGACGTGGGTGGGACGGAGGGGTGCGATCGCCTTTTTCTGCAGCCCGGCGGGCGGCGGGCCCGAGTCCGCCCTCTGCACCCAGGCCCGGGACCGCTGGGAGGACATGATGCTCTACTCGCGCTACATCGACGGCCTGGTCGCGGAGCTCGAGGAGCACTACGGCGACGAGTCGGCCACGACCGAGGCGAAGATCGCCGGCCGCGACGAGGTCTTTCTGCGCCATCGGGAGCACTTTCGGCGGGAGGTTCGCCCCCGCCTCAGGTCGCTCACCTTCGCGAGCTACGACGACGGGCCGCCTAACAACGCGATCCTGCTGAGCCGGATGCGCTACTACCACCGCCTCCCGGACTTCGACCGGCATCTGGCGCTGCACGGCGGTTCCCTCCCCCGCGCCCTGGCCACCTTCGAGGCGGCCGCCGACGCCCTGGACGACCTCTTCGAGGTGCTCCCCGCCCGCGCATTCCCCACCAGCGCGCTCCCCGCCGGCCGATGTCCGTAGCACCCGAGAGGAGGTACGACCCAGGTGCCGTCGAGCGGGAGTGGCAGGGTAGATGGGAGAAGGAGGGAACCAACTCCTTCACCCTGGAGGAGCTGCGCACCGCGGAGCGCCCCTTCTACAACCTCATGATGTTCCCCTACCCTTCGGCCGAGGGGCTGCACGTCGGCAACATCTACGCCTTCACCGGGGCGGATGTCCACGGCCGCTTCCAGCGCATGCAGGGCCGCGACGTATTCGAGCCGATCGGCTTCGACGCCTTCGGGATCCACTCGGAGAACTTCGCGCTCAGGACCGGGGTCCACCCGATGGAGCTGATCCCGGCCAACGTGGCCAACTTCACCCGCCAGCTGCGTCGCATGGGCGGGATGTTCGACTGGGACCACACCGTCGACACGACGGCGCCCGACTACTACCGCTGGACCCAGTGGCTCTTCCTGCAGCTCTTCAGGCACGGCCTGGCCGAGCAGAAGGAGGCGCCGGTCAACTGGTGCCCGAAGGACATGACGGTCCTCGCCAACGAGCAGGTCGTGGTCGGCGAGTGCGAGCGCTGCGGCACCCCGGTCGAGCAGCGCCTGATCCGCCAGTGGTTCCTGAAGATCACGAAGTACGCCGACCGGCTCCTCGACAACCTGCCGGGCCTCGACTGGAGCGACACGACCCGGAAGGCCCAGCGCGCCTGGATCAGGCGCTCCCGAGGCGCCGAGATCTCCTTCCCGGCGATCGGCACCGAGATGGCCGTCTCCGCCTTCACGACACGCCCCGACACGATCTTCGGCTCGACGTACATGGTGCTCGCGCCTGAGCACCCGATCCTGGACGCCGTGACGAGCGACGACCGCAGGGACGAGGTGGAGGCGTACCGGGAGCGCACCCGCGCGATGGACCTCGTGGCGCGCCAGAAGGTCGAGAAGAACAAGACGGGCGTCTTCACCGGGGGGTACTGCCTGAACCCCGCGACGGGCAGGCCCATCCCGGTATGGATCGCCGACTACGTGCTGATGGGGTACGGTACCGGCGCCATCATGGCGGTGCCCGGACACGACGAGCGCGACTTCGACTTCGCCACCGCCTACGACCTTCCGATCGTTCGGGTGGTGGCGGGCGAAGGCGAGGGCGCCGACGATCCCCTCGAGATCGCCTACGAATGGCCGGAAGGAAGGCTCGTCAACTCCGGAAGGTACGACGGCCTATCCCCCGCCGAGGCTCAGGAGGCGATCGTGGCCGACCTTTCCGCCCAGGGGCTGGCCGAACCCAGGGTCAACTACCGGCTGCACGACTGGTGCATCTCGCGCCAGCGCTACTGGGGCCCGCCGATCCCTATCGTCCACTGCGAGGAGTGCGGCGCGGTGCCGGTCCCCGAGGAGGAGCTGCCGGTGGTCCTGCCCCGGGTGGAGGACTTCCGCCCCGACGACTCGGGGGTGAGCCCGCTCGCGCGCGTGGGCGACTGGTACAGGGTCCCATGCCCCGCCTGCGGACGCGAGGCGAGACGGGAGACCGACGTCTCGGACACCTTCCTAGACAGCGCCTGGTACTTCCTCCGCTACCCCTCGACCGACTTCGCCGACCGCCCCTTCGACGAGGAGATCACCCGCCGCTGGCTCCCGGTCGACGCCTACATCGGGGGGAACGAACACGCCGTCCTGCACCTGCTCTACAGCCGCTTCGTCGCGATGGCGCTCCACGACATCGGGCTAGTGGATTTCGAGGAGCCCTTCACGCACTTCCGCGCCCACGGACTGATCATCCGCGAGGGCGCCAAGATGTCGAAGAGCCGCGGCAATGTGATCATCCCCGATCCGCTTATCGAGCGCCACGGTGCCGACACCTTCCGCCTGTACCTGATGTTCCTCGGGCCCTTCGTGGCCGGGGGGGACTACCAGGACCAGGGGATCTCGGGTCCGCGCGGATTCCTGCACCGCCTCTGGGAGACCGTCGTGCCAAGGGAGGGGGAGCTTCGCGACGGCGCCCCGGACGCCCGCCTCGAGGCGCTGCTGCACCGCACGATCCGGAAGGTGACCGACGACATCGCCGCGCTGCACTACAACACCGCGATCGCGGCGATGATGGAGTACCTGAACGCCGTGCGGGCCAGGGGACGAGAGGCCGTCCGTGCCGAGGTCGAGGCGCTGGTCTGCCTGGTGGCACCCTTCGCGCCGCACATCGCGGAGGAGCTCTGGCACCGTCTCGGGCATCCGGAGAGCATCTTCGAGGGTGCCAACTGGCCTGCCTACGATCCCGCCAAGGCGGCTACCCGCGAGAGCACGCTCGCGGTGCAGATCGACGGCAGGCTGCGCGGCACCATCACCGTGCCGAAGGGAGCGGACGAGGAGACGGCGGTTGCGGCCGCCCGAGCCGAGGAGGGGGTGGCCCGCCGGCTGGAGGGCCGCGAGATCCGGCGGATAGTCCATGTTCCCGACCGGCTGCTGAACTTTGTCCTGGGATGACCCGCAGCGGGCTCACGTGGATCTTGACAGATAGTCGGGGGAATTTGTCACATGCCGTTGTAGCATGTAAACTACAGTTGACAAATTGTAATGTCTGATTTACACTTGATGACGATCGGCGACATCGGCCCCGAGAAGCTGGCCGTGGACACGGTCAAGGTCCTGGCGATGGACGCGGTCCAGGCCGCCAACTCCGGGCACCCGGGCACACCGATGGCGCTGGCCCCCCTTGGCTACGTCCTCTGGACGAGGCACCTGCGCCACAACCCCGACAACCCCGAGTGGCCCGACCGGGACCGCTTCGTGCTCTCGGCCGGGCACGCCTCGATGCTCGTCTACGGCCTCCTCCACCTGACCGGGTACGAGCTCTCGCTCGACGACCTGAGGAGCTTCCGACAGCTGGCGAGCAGGACGCCGGGGCACCCCGAATACCGGGAGACCCCGGGAGTGGAGACGACGACCGGCCCGCTCGGGCAGGGGCTGGCGAACTCGGTCGGGATGGCGCTCGCCGAGCGGTGGCTGGCCGCCCGCCACAACCGCCCCGGCCGCGAGATCGTGAATCACCGCACCTGGGCGCTCTGCTCCGACGGCGACCTGATGGAGGGGATCTCGCACGAGGCGGCCGAGATCGCGGGGCATCAGAGGCTGGGGAAGCTGACGTGGATCTTCGACGACAACCGGATCACGATCGAGGGCTCCACCGAGCTGGCCACGGCGACCGACCAGCGGCGCCGCTTCGAGGGGTACGGATGGCAGACGCTCGCCGTCGAGGACGGTTCCGACCTGGACGCGATCGACCGGGCGCTCGCCAGCGCCACCGCCGAGCCAGCGCGTCCGACGCTGATCGTGCTCTCGACCACGATCGCCGAGGGGAGCCCGGGGATGGCCGGGACGGCCGCCGCGCACGGGGCCCCTCTCGGGGCGGCCGAGGTGGAGGCCACCAAGCGGGCGATCGGCTACCCGTCGCTCGATCCCTTCCATGTGGAGCCGGCGGCGCTCGCCGAGTGGCGCCGGGGCGCCGAGGGGTGGGCCGAGGCCGAGGCGGATTGGCGGAGACGCCTCGAGGCTTACCGGGCCGAGGCGCCGGAGGCGGCCGCCACCTTCGAGGCCGAGATCTCGGGTGCGCTGCCGCCGGGGTGGGAGGCGGCGATCCCCGAGCTGGGCGACCGGCCCGCGACAGCGACCCGCAACCACTCGGGCGTCGTGCTACAGGGGCTGGCGGGCGCCGTCCCGAATCTGGTCGGCGGCTCCGCCGACCTGGGCGGCTCCAACAAGACCGACATCGCGGGTGGCGGCGACCTCTCGCACTCCGCGCCGGGAGGGCGGATCTTCCACTTCGGGGTGCGGGAGCACGCGATGGGCGCCGTCATGAATGGGATGGCGCTCCACGGCGGCGTCCACCCCTTCGGCGGCACCTTCCTCATCTTCTCCGACTACATGCGACCGGCGATCCGGCTGGCGGCGCTCATGCGGCTCCCGGTCACCTACGTCTTCACGCACGACAGCATCGGACTGGGCGAGGACGGGCCCACCCACCAGCCCGTCGAGCAGCTGGCGACGCTGCGGGCGATCCCCGGCCTCCTCGACCTGCGCCCGGCCGACGGCCCCGAGACCGCCGAAGCGTGGCGAGCGGCGCTCCGCCACCGCGACGGTCCGTCGCTCCTGGCGCTGACTCGCCAGACGGTCCCCCTGATCGACCGCGCCGGGGCATCCGGCTCCGCACGCGGAGTGCACCGGGGCGCCTACGTGCTCCGCGAGCCGGAGGAGGAGAAGACGGACGCCGTGCTGATCGCCTCGGGTTCCGAGGTCGGGATAGCGCTGGAGGCGCAGCTCCAGCTGGCCGCGGACGGAATCGGCGCCCGGGTCGTGAGCATGCCGAGCTGGCGCCTCTTCTCCGGGGAGTCGGAGGCGTACAGGGCCGAGGTGCTTCCCCCGGACGCGCTCCGGGTGTCGATAGAGGCCGGCTGCACGATGGGGTGGGAGCGCTGGGTCGGCGAGAGCGGCATCTCGGTCGGGATCGACGAGTTCGGCGCATCGGCGCCGTGGGAGCAGCTCTACGAGCGCTACGGTATCACGGCCGAGAGGGTGCGGCGGGTGGTGCGCGAAGCGCTGCGCGAGCGGCGGCGGCCCGCCTGACCGGGGTGAAGATTGGGAACCCCCGGAGCCGCCCCAGGTTATTTCAACGCGTGATGACTACGACGACCGCGACTCGGCTGCTGGTTCCGGCAATTTCCCTGGCGGCCGCCCTCTCGGCGGCGCGCGCGCCGCTCTGGGCGCAGGAGCGGGAGGATGAGGACACGACCCAGCTGGCTACCCTCGGCGGGCTGCACGTCGAGGTGCCGCGCCCGATCGCCACGACCGGGGGCACGAGCGCGGTCGAGTTCGATCTGGATTCGGCCGGGGCGGTGGCGGCACCCACGATGGAGGAGCTGCTGCGCCGCATGCCGGCGGTGCAGATCCGCGCCAACTCCCGTGGCGAGGCCCAGCCGGATCTGCGTGGCGCCGAGGACCGGCAGATCGCGATACTCCTCGACGGCGTCCCGCTCACGATCGGGTGGGACCACCGCACCGACATCTCGATCGTCCCCCTGACCGCCGTTCGCGCCATGACGCTCTACCGGGGGGTCTCGTCGATGCTGCACGGCCCCAACGTGCTGGGCGGCGCGATCGAGTTCGATGTGGGCCGGGGGGCGGCGCTCAGGGGGGACCCGCCGCCGCTGAACGCGCAGCTCTCGCTCGACCAGGCGGGGGCTGTCAGCGCGAGCGCGGTCGCGAGCTCCCGGCAGGAGACCGAGAGCGGGGTCTGGCTGGTCCGGGGCGGCGGCGGACAGCGGAGGAGCCCCGGCGCGACGGTGCCCGGAGAGGCGGCAGAGGACATGCGGGTGCGCGAGGAGCTGCTGACCGACCCCGCCTCCGGGTGGCGCCTCAACTCCGACCGCCGACTGAGCGACGGCTTCCTCTCGCTCCGCTACCGGGGCGACGGAGGCGAGTGGGCCTCTTACCTCATTGCCGTCTCGGATGCGGAGCGCGGGGTGCCTCCGGAGACGCACGTGGCCAACCCCAGGCTCTGGCGCTACCCGCACCAGGGGCGAATCTTCGCGGCCATCTCGGGGGGCTCCGGCGCGCACGCTACCCTCCTCGGCGAGAGCGAAGTCGAGCTCAGCGTAGGGCTGGACCGCTCCACCACCGAGATCGAGGCGTACGGGAGCCCTTCCTACCAGACGGTGGACGACGGCGAGAACAGCGCGACGACGACTCTCTCCGCGCGGCTGCTCGGCGACCACCGCTTCGATTGGGGGCCGGAGGCGTGGACGGCCCTCACCTTCGCCCGGGTGAGCCACGACGAGGTCTTCCCCTCCGGCGAGAGGTTCGCATACGAGCAGCGCCTCTGGAGCCTGGGCACCGAGGTGGAGATCGGCTCCGAGGACATACTTCGATCCGGCGTAGGGCTGACGCGGTGGACGCTCGGCGCCTCGATCGACGGTGCCGACACCCCCCTGAGCGGAGACAAGGAGCCTCTCGGCGCACTCTGGGACTGGGGCGCGCGCGCGGGCGTGAGCCGGGTGATCGCGGACGGCAGCCTCCTCCTCCACGCCGGCGTGAGCCGCCGCACCCGCTTTCCCTCGCTCAGGGAGCTGTACTCCGGCGCTCTCGGCCGCTTCCTGCCGAACCCTGAGCTCCGACCCGAGACGATGGTGGCGGGCGAGGTGGGCCTCACGCTCAACGACGGCGAACGGCAGCTGCAGGTCGTCGGCTTCCGCAATCGGCTGGCCGACGGAATCGTGCGGGTCATCAACCCGACTCCCCACGGGACGCTATTTCAGCGTATCAACCGCGACGAGGTGCGCTCCAGGGGGGTCGAGGTCATGGGCGCAGGCACCCTCGGGCCGGGCACCATAGGGGGAGGGATAACCTGGCAGAGCGTGGTGACGCGCGATCCCAGGTGGCCGGCAGGCGAAGGGAGAGTGGAGTACTCGCCTGCGCTCGCCGGCACAGCGACCCTCGGCCTGATGGCGCCGGGACGGGTCCTGGTCAGCGGGTTCGCGCGCTACCGTGGCGTGCAGCGCTGCGCGAGCATCGACGCCACCGTCCTCGACGAGATGGAGGCGAGCGCCACTCTGGACCTAGAAGCGACCCGGTCGTTCGTGGGCGGCAAGGGTGACGGCAAGGTGCGGTTGGACGCTGCGGTCGCAGTGTCGAACCTCACCGACACGACCGTGCTCGACCAGTGCGGACTTCCTCAGCCGGGACGCACGCTCAGGATTCAGCTGCTAATCAGATGACAACTTCACATTACATAATGTAATCAACTGTTGTCATTACAGATCGTCTCCTCCCCCAAGGCGGCGGCCAACGCCTCGAATGGGAGCACCGCGCACCTGACGCGGCTCGGGAAGCGCCTGACGCCGACGAGGGCGCGCAGGTCGCCCAGCGCCTCGGGCAGCTCGGGGGCGTCCGAGGCCAGTCCCTCCGTGAAGGCGCTGCGGAGTGCCGCCACCGAGTCCGTCGTGCGCCCTGCGACCACCTTCGCGACCATCGAGGCGGCCGCCTGGGAGATCGTGCAGCCGCGTCCGTCGAAGGCGACTTCGGCCACGACGCCGTCCTCCACCCGGACCGAGATCCGCACCGTGTCGCCGCAGTGGGCGTTGTGGGCGTGGCCGGTCGCGGCAGCGCCGTCGAGCGCCCCCCGATGACGAGGATGCAGAAAGTGGTCGCGGATCACCGCCGCGTGGAGATCGGCCCCACGAGCCTCCGACACCGCCATGTCGCGGGGCGAGTCCGCGGCGATCTCCCGCCCCCTACTCGGCCAGCGTCCGATAGCGAACCATGAAGAGTCCCTCGCTTCCGCTCGTCACGAGTACCGTGCCGCTGGCGAAGAAGGGGTAGTTGCTCCACGAACCGGTCATCCTGACGCTCTGGTCGTACGGCACCGTGTCGATGTAGCCGACCTCGTGGGGAGCGGTCGGGTCGCTGATGTCGAGTATGCGCAGCCCGCTTGTGTAGTTCGACTGGTAGAGAAGGTCGCCCACCACGTACATGTTGTGGTCGGTCGAGCCGGTCTCGCCGTAGTACGCGCCCACCTGCAGCGGGTCGTCGAGGTCGCTCACGTCGAAGATGACGGTGCGCGTTCCAGGCAGGGGCGAACCAGCCCGCGCCATCGATCCCTCGTCCAGCTCGTCTCCGACGTAGAGGAAGCGGTGGTCCTCGGTGAGCCACCCCTGGTGGGTGTACGACGGGCCTGGGTCCGAATACTCGCCAAGACTGACGGCGATCGGACTCGACTTGTCGGTCACGTCGGCGATCGAAACCGCCGTCTCGTTTGCGCCGAAGCAGATCTCGCGGCCAGCGTAGTCGGCGTCCGGACCGGCGTAGTTGACGCAGAGGGCGTCGTGCGTGTAGCCGGTGCCGCGCCGCCCGGTCCCCTCGTGCGCGAAGCACCCCGCGAAGGTCGGGTTCTTCGGGTCGCGCACATCGATCATGTGAAGACCGCCCCCGCAGGTCTCGCCGCCCGAGCTGCTCCCCACCGAGTACGCGAAGCCCGTCGCCTCGTTGACGACTATGTTGTGCGCAGAGGCTATTCCGTCGTAGTGCGCGTCCGCCTCGAAGTCGCCAGGCTCGGCCACATCCCGCAGACGCGTCAGGTCGAATACCTGCATGCCGTGCGCTCCGGCGCCGTCCGACACGACGAAGGCGTGGTCGCTGTAGACCTTGATGTCCCTCCACACGCTCCGGTTGGCCGTCTCCGGCATCATCATCCGACCCAGGTAGCGGGGGGCGCTGGGATCGGTCACATCCACGAAGGAGGTCGCGTTCTCGAGACCGACGAGCGCGTACTCGCGTTCGCTCTCGGGGTCGGTCCATCCCCAGATGTCGTTGATCTCGATTCCCCGGTCGGCACCTATCTCGGCGAGGGGCACGAAGGAGAGGAGGTCGACCTGCTCGCACTCGAAGTCGCGCGCACGGCCCTCCTCGCAGGGGACCGGCTCCTCGATCGCCGCGTAGCTGGGCGGGTCGGCCCACACCTCTCCGCGCTCCACCCACTCACCGCCCACCTCTTCGAAGATGTGAACCGCACCGGCGCCGTTGTGGCTCCCCGGAGCCTCGACCGCTGCCAACCCTCCGGATGCCGCCACCTGGCCGCCGAAGCGCGCCCTGGCCACCGGCGCCTCGAGCGCGAGGACGCCCGCGAGCGAGAGCTCTCCCCTGCCGTCTGCCGCGTAGCGGAGCACCTGCCCCTCGGCCTCGGCTCCGGAGGAGAGTCCGCCGATCCACAGCTCGCCCCCCGCGAAGGCCACCGCCGGCGACCTGGGCATCGCGCGCGGAGCGTACATCGGCGAGCCGTAGGCCATCAGCTCGCGCCACCGGCCACTCTCGGCGTCGTGTGCGTACTCGAAGACGGCCGGCCCGAAGCCCGGGCCTCCGATCGACGAGACGAAGAGACGAACGCCGTCGGGTCCCGATGTCGACCTCAGAGCGCTGCCGAATCCGGAGGGGCCGAAGGTCCCGGGGGCGAGCGCATCGCCCGCCTGCGTCCAGCCGTCCTCGCCGTCCTGGTAGAGGTAGACGGCGCCCGGACCCAGCGACGGGCCGTCACGGCCCTCCAGCGCCACCGGAGTCCCGGCGAAGGGGGCACCCACAGCGATGGCATCGCCAACGACCGCGAGCGCGGCCCCGAAGCGGCCCGCGCCGATGTCGTCGGGTGCCTCGATAGCCCCCGCGCTCCCCCATCCGTCGGGTCCGCGCCGGTAGAGGTGCACCATCCCGGGCTCCTCGGTTCCCGGGTACCCGCTTGTCAGCGCCACCACATCTCCGGCGATCGCGGCGGAGCTGGTGGGCGCGTCGAAGTCGAATTCGGCCACCTCGGTCCAGGCGCCGTCCGTGCGCTCGAAGAAGTGGGCCGAGGCGCTGGCGCCCACCACCATGCGGTCGCCATCGAGTGCGACCCACGCCCCGAATCCCATCCCGGGCTCGCCGCCCTCGGGAGCCAGCTGGCCAACCTCGCCCCAACCGTCGCCCGTGTCGGCGAAGACGTGTACGGCGCCCGGACCAAGGGGACCGCCGTCGACGGCAAGGTACAGATGCCCGCCGCCCACGGCGATCGTGCTGGCGGAGCCGCCGAACCACTGGGCCGACAGCGAAGCCGGGAGCAGCGCGAGGGTTAGCGCTAGGCCAGCAAGGGTGGCGAGGCAGGTGGGGAAATCGGCCGGTCGGGTGGGTGGGGACATCGGGAACCTCCAGGGGTTGTAGTGCGGTGCGACGAGTGTCGTAGCAAGGCAGAATCCGAAGCCGAAGATCGCGCCCAGCTCCGATCGTGGAGTATGGCCCAGCGCCACCTTCGGGGGGCTCTCCTCGACTTCGTGCTCGAATTCTTCTCGGAATGGGGCTGGTAGTCAACCGTGGCAGACGTCAGGCAAGCCCCGCGACGCCCGCTCTAGCCCGTGGACAAACCTCCCACGGCAGGAGCGGCGCTGCATCTCCGCTGGACCGCTCCGCTCGCCTCCCTACTAGACTAGAGGTACGATCGGCGGTAGCTTGCGGGCCGTCGGGCGGGGTTGGCGCAGCCGTGGCGCGAGCACCGCGGGCGGGCGCGGCATCCAGCGCCGGAGATCTCCAGGGAGCACCTACACGGGGGGGTAGAGAGCGGAAATGTCAGAAACGGGCGGAAGCAGGATTCGGGTCACTTTGCGGTGGTTGCAGATTCTGGACAAGATGGAGCCGTTCTTCAAGAAGAAGGGCGAGTTCGCCTTCCTCGCCAAGGTCTCGACCGACAATCACGGCGGCCAGTTGCAGGAGACCCGCATCCCCAGGAAGGGTCACTACTCCGTCTCCGACCATCCCCGCTGGAACCGGCTCAACGACCTGGACAAGGTGATCTTCGAGGGCGAGGTCACGGATCACCTCAGGGTCGAGATCCAGGGCGCCGAGCTCGACCGGTTCAGCCCCAACGATCCGCTCGAGCTCTACAGCCGCACCTTCGAGGGGCCGATCGCGGACCACATCGCCCGCTTCGAACCGGGAGACGAGGGCTCCGAAGACCCCGAGAATCTCTCGAACTGGAGGCTCGGCTACGAGATCGAGGCGCTGTAGCAGCCCGTGGGCAATGCTCCCACGGCATTCGAGCAGCGCTGCATCCCCGCTGGGCCGATACTCTCTGCGTTGCTCCTCGGACCAATGGCGCTGTGGCTATTGGCCCTTCGTCGCGCCTTGCCAGCGGGGCGCTTCGCCGCTCTCGGTGCTCGCGCGAGATCACCCACGGACTGCTAGCAGCCCTGTCAACAGCCCGTGGACAGCTCCCGGGACAGCTCCCGCGCCGACCTCTCGATCTTCTCGACCATCGAGTAGAAGCCGTTGCGGCGGTTCGGGCTGAGCGCCTCGCCCAGCTGCAGCCGCTCGAAGATGTCGCTCAGGTCCACGGCGAGGGCTTCCTCGGGGGTCTGCCCGTTGTAGATCCCGGCCAGGATGGCGAAGAGGCCCTTCACGATGACCGAGTCCGAGTCGCCCACGAAGCTGAGCACCCGAGGGTCGTCGCCCCGGAGCTCTCCGGCGAGCCACGCCGCGCTCATGCACCCCCGCACCTGGTTCTCGGGAGTCTTGAGATCGGGTGGCATCGGCGGCAGCCGTCTGCCCAGCTGAACGATGTACTGGTAGCGGAGCACGCGGTCGCCCAGACGGGCGAGTCTCCCCTCCAGCTCGTCGATCGTCATTCTTCCCCCCTGCGGGTCAGTTTCCAGCGGAAATGTCGTGCGATCTGTAACTTATAGTTTACATAATGTAATCTACAGTTGACATCCAATCGACAGACTACTCCCGTGTCCGTCACGATCTGTTCGTGGGCGGCCCGTGGACAACCCCGCTCCTCCAAGGGTCTTGTCCAGGGGGGCCCCAGATTGGGTCTGATCGCCTCGCGATCGTGGAGGCCTCCGGCGGTACCTTCCCGCCGGGGCCCGTTCCGTACGTCGAAATCTAGCCCGTCAGCGCACGACGTTCGCGAGTCCGGAGTCTGCAGGGCCTCCGAAGACGATCGGAGAGGCTCCAGCACCCTCGGGATAGCCCCCGGCCCGCTCGGCCATGAGGAAGGCGAGCAGGAGTAGGGATGGCAAGCAAGGCTGCATGGAGTGGGACCTTTTGGCCATGGAGTTCGGTCCCCTTGTGGAGGTCGGCCAGTCGTGAAGATTCAGGGCGAGGGGGTGCGCGTGACTGGCAGCGAGTCCGCCGGGGCTACGCTACTGGAAGAATCCGACGGCGGGCGACCTCAGTAGAAGTAGCGTGCGAACGTCACAACGGAACCCCGAGTGAGAGGAGACCGGAAATGAGACTGCGAAACCTGGCCGCCCTGGCGGCCCTCCACATGGCGCTGGCCGCCTGCGCCGAGACCCCCCGGACCGTTGGGCACGTCGAGGCGGCCGCCCAGGGGCCGACGCTCCCGCCGATCGGCGAGCTGTGCCTGGAAGACGAGGGGGATACCTGCCTGGAGTACTACCACCTCTTCAGCTCGGAGGCCTTCGGCACCGGGGGGCTGACCGAGCACCTCCTGGAGTTGAAGAGGTGGGAAGAGAAATACGAGACGCAGGAGCGCCTCTACCGCCAAGGAGACACGATATTGCAGGTTATATATTCCATGGTTCCGCACGGTGGCACTCCGAAGGATGCTGCGGAGTGGACGAGGCACGAGCGGGAGACAATTCAGGAGTTCGTGGCCCAGTGGCTGGTCGCGTACCCGAGCGACAGGGAGGCCTACCTGGCGATGGCGGCCGCGGCGCTCGAGCACGCACTGAACGAGTACTGCAGCGAATTACCCCAGCGCGCTATCAGACAGCGCGAAATAGAGCGGGAAATAGCGCTGGGGCTTAGAACCAGCAGCGGCGGGTCTATACTGGCGAAGACACTCGAGGGCGGAGGGCCCGGTAGCTATGTGGATGTCGGCCTGGGCCTAGTCGCGCCCGGGTACGAGAATGCCAGCGAGAGCCTGTTGCAGTACGCCCCCTGCGACCCCTATGGAGGCCAATAATGAGGAGGCTCGGACGCCTGGCGCTGGCCGCGCTGGCCTGCTGCTGCCCTCTCGCGGCCCTCGCGCCGGAGGCGCAGGCCCAGGAGGTTCTGTACACGGACACCGCCGAAGTTCCGGATCCCTTCCAGGTTTGCAGAAATAAAGCCAAGCAGAACGAGGTCACGAAGGAGTATGAGAACCCCGAGTACGTGTGGTGGGAGAGGTGCCTGGACGAGGTTAGTTCAGGAGGAGCCGACGGCTGGGCACCCTTCACGGCGGAGCAGATCTACGACTACATGATCGCGGCCGAGGCCGCCCTGTGGGAACCGCGGAGCCCGAGCTGCACAGCCTCGCAGGCACAGATCGACTCCGTGAAGAATTCGACCCAAGGCATGCTCGCGAACGCCCTCGCGACCTTGGCCGATAGGAACCTTGCAATGGATCCGACCTACATGGCGTGGGCGAGATGGAAGAACTCCTTTCACGGCACGGCTGGCCAATATGCCGGAGGCTTTTTCGAGTACGATAGCCAATGGGTCGACATCGGCCATTGGCCACCGCCAAGGACTCACACCATTGCAATAGGCAAACACTTAGACGACGCCGATGAGTGGAAGTACATCGTCCATGAGGCGACGCACTGGGGCGGGTGGGACGACGATAGTCGAAGGGAAGCGCTGATCGACCGCCATATGCCAGGGAATAGCTGCGATGCTGCTCGAGGACACGGGCCTGCTGCTAGCCGACGTCGGAGGCGAAGAGCCGGCCTGTCCGGCGACCCGCGGTGGCGGGGCCAGCACCGGAGGAGAGGCCAGCGTGGATCGCGGAGGCCGCGATCGCGCCCTCGGACGGCCGTCGAGGGCCGGAGGGGATCGAAAAGCGCCGAAATGACGGATTCCGGCCGATTCCGGCCGGATCCGACCTCCACAGAGCGACGGAGAGGCCATAAAGCGACCTCTACTGACGCTCGCGCAGCCAGCCCCAGCGCCATCGGCCACAGCTCCGGAAGCCCGTTGCAACTCTCTCCAGAGCGATGTTGCAACCCTTCGGGAGCACCTGCGAGAGCACTGTCCGACCCGCAGCCCAGCCTCCAGCAGGGTGCGGTGGCCCCGCCATGCGGTGGTGCGGTCGCACCCCTCGGGCCTGGGCAAGACAGTTGATGCCGACCACCCGCCGCCTAGCCTAGTCGCCTTGGAAGTGTAGGCTGGCCAGCGCCGCCGGAGTGATCAGGTGCCAGCCCCGCCCTCGCCGCGCTGGCGGATCGGATCGACGCGGAGCTAGGCATAGGCTCCCTCAGGGGAGGCGCCATCCCGCTTGCCATCGACCAAATGGAGACCGAAGTTAGAGGATGCGCACCCTGCCGCTCAAGACCCGCGCGCGCCACAACGACCGCCGTTGCGAGACCACGGCAGAGGTGCCGCCAACCCCGCCCCCGCCGATCAGGGGGAGGGGCGTACCCAGCAATCCGCCGAACCGCTTCGAGACCGTCCATCTCGAGATGGACCCCCCGGAGGGCGACGACGACAGCCCCCGGACCACCTTCATCCGCGACGCCACCCGCACCATCCTCTCCAGGAACGACAGCCCCGACATCTCCTTCTCGGCGTCGATCAACCCCTACCGGGGGTGCGAGCATGGCTGCGCCTACTGCTACGCGCGGCCGACCCACGAGTACCTGGGAATGTCGGCCGGGCTCGACTTCGAGCGGAAGATCCTCGTCAAGGAGAGGGCGCCGGAGCTGCTGCGCCGGGAGCTGGCCGCCCCCTCGTGGCGCCCCCAGACGCTGGCGATGTCCGGGGTCACCGACCCCTACCAGCCGATCGAGCGCCGTCTCCGCCTTGCGAGGGGGTGTCTGGAGGTGCTCCGCGACTACCGCAACCCGGTCGTCGTCGTCACCAAGAACCACCTGGTCACCCGGGACATCGACCTGCTCTCGGAGCTCGCCCGCCACGGCTGCGCGCGGGTCTTCGTGTCGGTCACGACGCTGCGGAGCGAGCTGGCCAGAGTGATGGAGCCCCGCACCTCGATCCCGGCGCGACGTCTGGAGGCGATCGCCAGGCTCGCGGCGGCCGAGGTCCCCGTCGGCGTATTCGTGGCACCGGTCGTCCCCGGCCTGACGGACGAGGAGATGCCGTCGATTCTGAGGGCCGCCGCCGAGGACGGTGCCGAGCACGCCTCCTTCCTACTGCTCAGGCTCCCGGGCGCGGTCGCCGGCCTCTTCACCGAATGGCTCGAGACCCACTACCCGGGACGCAGGAGGAAGGTGCTCGCGAGACTCCGCGAGGCGAGGGGCGGCAGGTTGAACGAGAGCCGGTTCCACAGGCGATTCCGCCCCGACGGCGAGTACACTTCCCAGCTGCTCGGGCTATTTAGGGCCACGGCCCGAAGCGTAGGCCTGGCGACGAAGCCCCCGCCGCTCGGAACCGAGGCCTTCAGGCGCGGCGGTGGAGTCCAGGGGGAGCTATTTGGCGACTGACGGAGACAGGCGAGGTCATTGGCCAACGGCCACCAGCCCCCGACTCAGCGCGTAGACGTACGCGGAAACCGCCTCGACCTGGGGGTCCGTCAGCGGCATGCCCGCCCTGGGCAGCATTGCGCCCGGGTGTTCGATCGGCTTCGGCACGCCGGTCTTGACGAGCTCCACAATCGAGCCGTACTCGCCGTCCACGTTGATCCAGAGATCGTCGGTAAGGTCGGGAGCAAGCGGCCCTCCGGTCCCGTCGAGGTGGCATGTGAAGCAGATCCCGCCCCCACCGAAGAGCTCCTTGCCTTCGGCGACCATCGTCGCTGTCACGCCGTCGGGGAGGAGCGTCTCGTCGATCGGCGGCGCGGGCGCAGCCTCTTCTCGCACGGGAGCGTCCTGTGCGGTCTCGCCCGCACCCCCGCTCCCGCCTCCGTCCGCTCTGGACGAAGGCGAGGAATCCGGGGCTCCGCAGGCGAGAAGGCCGACGGCCGCCGTCGCGCCGAAGAGGAGGACCGCCGCCCTGCCAGCCCGCAGCGGGATCCCGAGCGGCAGGCGGGGCGCGACGCATCCACGCTGGCCCTTGGTGCCACTAGTCACTAGACTCCTCCCGGATCGGCGCGAAAGATGGTTCGGGCCGCTAGAGACCCGCACGCAACCCAAGCAACCCAAGGAAGATAACAGCCCGTGGACAAACCTCCCCCGGCATTCGAGCGGCGCTGCATCCGCGCTGGACCGCTTCGCTCTGCGTTGCCTCTTGCACGAATAGCGCTGCTATTCGCGCTGCGAGGCGCCTTGCCAGCCCGGCGCAGCGCCCCTCTCGGTGCTCGGGCGAGATTATCCACGAACTGTTAACAGCCCGTGGAGCGCGCCGCTAAGCGTCGGACCAGAGTCGCGATCGTGGGCGCCGGGCCCGCTGGCTTCTACGCAGCCGAATCGCTGCTCAGGGGCGAGGGCGACTTTGCTATCGACTTCGTCAACCGGCTCCCTACGCCGTACGGGCTGGTGCGCGACGGAGTGGCTCCGGATCACCAGGCGATCAAGTCGGTGACCCGCATCTACGCCAGGGTCCTGGCGCGCGAGGAGGTCCGCTACTTCGGCAATGTGACCTTGGGTCGCGACCTATCGGTCGACGACCTCCGCCGCCGCTACGACCACATCGTGTACGCCGTGGGAGCGCAGAGCGACCGCCGGCTAGGGATCCCCGGAGAGGAGATCGAGGGCAGCCATGCCGCCTTCGAGTTCGTGGCGTGGTACAACGGCCACCCCGACTACCGCGAGAGCCGCTTCGACCTAAGCTGCGAAGAGGTGGTCGTGGTGGGCAACGGCAACGTCGCGATCGACGTAGCGCGCATACTCCTGCACACCCCGTCGACGCTTGCCGGTACCGACATCGCCGACCACGCGCTCGAGGCGCTCGGTGCGAGCCGGGTGCGCCGGGTGACACTCCTGGGTCGCCGGGGGCCCGCGCAGGCATCGTTCACGAACCCCGAGCTGCGCGAGTTCGGGCGCATCGACGGGATCCGCGCCCAGGTGGAGGCCGCCGAGCTGGAGATCGACGCGGCCAGCGAGGCTTCGCTCACGGATAACGTGGTCAGGCAGCGCAACATGAAGACGCTTGCCGGGTACGCGGCAGCCTGGGAGAGCGGCGGCGACGGCGAGCGCACGGTTCGCTTTCGCTTCCTGGTCTCGCCGATCGAGGTCATCTCCGACGGCGGCCGCGTGACGGGCGTGAGGATCGAGCGCAACCGGCTCGTAGCCCAGGAGGACGGGTACATGCGGGCCGAGGGAACGGGCGAGACCGAGGTCGTCCCGTGCGGGCTCCTGATCCGCTCGGTGGGCTACCGCGGCGTACCGATCCCGGGTGTGCCGTACTGCGAGCGGCGCGGGATATTCCCGAATGCGGGCGGACGGCTCACCGCTAGCGCCACAGACGACGCCACCGTGCCGGGCGAATACGTCGTCGGGTGGGCGAAGCGGGGGCCGAGCGGTGTGATCGGCACCAACAAGGCGGACGCGGCCGCGACTGTCAAGCTCCTTCTCGAGGACCTGGCGGCCGGGGTGGATTGCAGGCGAGGCGACGCAGAGGGCGATCTGGCCGACCTGCTCGGGAGCAGGGGCGTCCGGTGGGTCGACAAGGACGGGTGGGGGAGGATCGACGCGCGCGAAACGGGCCGAGGCAAGGCGGAGGGCCGTCCGCGCGTCAAGCTATGCACCGCCGGCGAGATGGTGGCGATCGCCGAAGAAGCTGTGCGCAAGAGGACCGTGGGTCGCTAGCAGCCCGTAGACAAAGCCCTCACGGTGGGAAGCGCTCTGCATCCCCGCTGGACCACTCGCTTGTCCCTCCACAGTGTAATGTATGATTTACAATATGTAAACCATAAATTACAGTCCGCACCCGCGGCCTCGCTCCGCGCCGCGCCTTGCCAGCGCGGCGGCCCGCGAACAGGACCCCGACGGGTAGCCGACGGACATCACCGGGCTACCGGAGGCCAGGGTCCTACCTCTGAAGCCAGACCGACGTGGACGCTGCCGCGGGCGGTTCGGTGACGGCGACCACAAGCGTATCGCTCTCGAAGGTGTAGGTACCGCTCGCGCTACCCTGCTGCCCCCTCTGCGTCCAGGAGCCGTTGAAGCTGTTGGTGTAGGTCCCCATGTCCTCCAGCTCTATTTCCGGCGTCTGCACCTGAAGTTCCAAGGTCATGCTCCCCATCGCCTGCGATCCTGCGACCGAGTCCTGTTTCAACACGAAGGTCCCGGCTACGTTCGGGGGCTCGAAGGTAAAGCTGCCCTGCTTTACCGATAGGACATCGTAGGTGCCCGACAGGTCCGGAGGCTTCTCCTCCGGTGGCTTCATTCCATTCCCGCAGGCCGATGCGAGAACGGCCGCCAGCGGGACAATCCACACGGGGGCGAAGTGGCCGCGCACCGGCCCTGAAGAAGCGGTCGATCCGCCAGTGGTCGGCGAAGTTGCATCCGAGTTTTCGTTGAAGAGCACCTGATCCTCCAAATGGCTGGCTGAGGTCGGGGGCCGGGACCCGCAGCGACGAACCAGCGCACTTGCCGCCGCGATTCCGGTCCGTCCGAGTGTGGGTCCGGCCCAACACCCGAATCTAACAGGATGCTCACCGTCTCGCGCAAGCGCGCGCCGGGACCAGCAGCCTGCTAGCGATCCTTCTCCCTGAGGGTCAGAGGAGGTGCCCACTCCGCCGCGCCCGGCACGCGCCGCCCCCACGTGTTGTGGTAGCGGTCGTCCTTCTTCAGGAGGAAGCGGACGATCATGCGGTGGAGCATGTTCATCTTCGGGAGCGTCCCGTGGAGCCCCGCGAGCCCGGAGAGCGCCCGGTCACGCAGCTCCCAGTAGCCGAAGTCGGAGGGCGCTACGCAGACTACGTGGCGCTCGTCCATGAATGGGGGCAGTGCGCCAGCCAGCGCCACCGTGCCGTCGCCCGTCTGGCGTCTCGCAGCCGTCCCGTCGCGGTTCCACTCGTTCCTGCGCTCGGCCGCACGCAGGTCGAAGCGCGGCGAGCCGTCCGCATCGAGACGGACTCGGAGCCCGGTGCGCGTCTCGGCGTCCACGCCCACAATCGCCAGCCACCTTCGCCGCGGGAGTCGTGCCGGCGAGGGCCCGCTCCCGACCGAGTCGGAGGCGCTACCAGCGTCGGAGTTCCCGAACTTCAGCGCCGCGATCCGCTCCCGGTGCGCCCGGGCCTCGTCGAGGAGCAGGCGGAAGAGGTCGTCCCCCGAATCGCCCCACTCGGTGACCTGGCGGTCCAGAGCGCGCGCGATGCTCGGCTGCCATGCCTCCGGGCTGAAGATGTCGGCCTCGCCCCCATCGTCCACGGTAAGCGCACCCTCGAAGCTGGGCAGGAGGTAGTAGAGCGATGGCGTCATCCGGGCCACCCGCCTCTCTCTCGCCTTTCCGGAGGTGTCCGCCAGGTCGCTCGTCCCGGTCGCCATTGCCAGGATCGCCTCGTGCGAGCCCCTGAAGGGCGTGGCGATCGTCACCACCCGGTCAACGAGCCCGGCACCGTGCCGCTCCAGATAGCCAGCGATCAGCAGCCCTCCCATCGAGTGGCCGATCAGCGTCACCATTGGCGAAGTTGCGTAGCCCACATCCCGGTAGTGCCGGAGGAGCGAAGTGCGGTCGATGACCTCGGCGACGAATGCGGCCAGTCGCTCCTCGGTCCACTCGAGCGGCATCCTCCAGTCGTAGCCGAAGGGGAAGACCGGGACGGGTCCGGAGAGGTGCTCGGAGAGCTCGTCGCGGAGCTCCTCGATCAGCTCCTCGTAGATCAGCGGCAGCGGGCCCCTGGGCGAAACACGGGCCGGTTCCAGGAACTCGTATCGCCGATCCCCGGGGTGGAGCGCGATGCGGTCGTAGCTCTTCCTCCGGACGGCGCTCCAGAGGACCTCGGGCGGCAGCTGGTATTCGTCGTGCAGCTCCGACGCGGTGATGCCGGGGACCACGACGACCGGCGAGGGCGGTGCGAGCATCTGGAAGCTCCCAGTGGCGAGGGGTTCGCCAGCACGATGGGCGCCCGGCGCGAACGGAGCAAGCGGTGCGCTCGTCCGCTGGCTTTATGCGCCGCCGGGTTCCCGGTAACTTGCATGGCAGCTACCGCACACCCGGAGGAGTCCGCACCCATGAAGCGACGGTCCCGCACCCACAGCTACCTGATGGCCCTAGGAATGGCCGCCTGCGTCGTGTCTTCGCCCGGATTCCTGTCTTCCCAGACGATCTCGCTCATCGCGGGGGCCAACATGACGGTCCTGGCCAATGTCGACCAGAACCACGAGCGCTACGATGGATTCGACCCGTCCTACGGCGCGAATCTGGGGGTGGGCGCGAGCTTCCGCCTCTCCCCCCCGGAGGCAGACGAGAGCCTCTGGGCCCAGTTTTCGGCGGTCTATGCGCGCAAGGGTGCCGTAATGCGACCCAACTCCGCTCTCGACGAGTCTGAGGGATTGGACTTCCGACTCGACTACATGGAGCTGGCGCTCCTGGCCGACATGCGATTCCACTCGATCGTAGATGGCATCTTCATCCACTTTCTCGTCGGGCCGTCGCTCGGCGTGCTGCTCTCCTGCGAGGTTGTCGAACCGAGCGGGGACGACGAACCCCCGCACCTGACCGGGTGCCTCGGTGGCGTAGCGGAGGAGGCGTCTCCCTGGGGCTTCAGGCGTCTCGACACCGGGGTCGTCGGCGGTGTCAGCCTCGAGGTCGCCCTCACCGAGAGGCTGGGGCTACACGCCAGCGCCCAGCGGACGTTCGGCCTCGGCTACGCGGACACGGAGTACGACGCGGGGACCGAGGACGGCCCCGTCCTGGTCCCGGCGCTCAAGAACCGGGCGTTGTCTCTGCGGGCCGCTCTGGCCGTGCCCCTGGGGTAGAAGTTTACAATGCCCGTACCCGGCACCGTGACGGTGTCCACGCGGTGCTACAGGTGTCCCGCCTCCTGGAGCAGCTCCTGCAGCCGTGGCTCCCTCTCGGCAAGGGGCGTCCTGGTGATTAGGCGGGCCAGCTTGATCCGCTCCTCGTCCCCCACCCTGTCGAGCACCGTGATGGGGGTGCCGTAGCGAAGCAGAATGCGCTTGGCGTCTACAGCCACTTGGTCAGTCAAAGCTGGCCTCCGTGCGGGGTGAATCGCTTACCGTACCAAGCTAACGCCCAGGAGGGGCGATTGCCGACCCGCGGGCGTGTGCCTTCAATTCCCACGAGCCGTGGACAAAACCTCCTTTGGACCTGTGGAGGCCGTAACTGACTGGCACCCTCTCGCCTTCTACAGAGGACTACCTGAAGGCGGTCTACGCCCTGAGCGGGGATGGGCGCGCCGCTGGCACGAGCGACATCGCCCGTGCGCTCGGTGTCACGCCCGCCTCGGTCAGCGGCATGGTGCGCCGCCTCGCCGACGGCGGCCTAGTGCGCCACGAGCCCTACCGAGGGGTGACCCTCACCGACGAAGGGAGGCTCAAGGCGCTCGGGGTGCTGAGACGGCACCGCATCCTGGAGACCTTCCTCGTCGAGCGCCTCGGGTACCGCTGGGACGACGTGCACCTCGAGGCGGAGCGACTCGAGCATGCGGCATCCGAACGCCTGATCGACCGCATGGAGGAGGCGCTGGGCCGACCTGCGACCGATCCCCACGGCGCCCCTATTCCCACCCGTGCGGGGACGATTGCGGCTTCGCCGAGCCGCACTCTGGACCAGGCCCCGGCCGGAAGGCGGATAGTGGTGCGGGCCGTACCGGAGAGCGACCCCCGCCGCCTAGCGGAGCTTGAGGCAATCGGGCTGGTCCCGGGCGCCGTGGCAGTGGTGCAAGGGGAGAGCCGGGAGCCCGCTGGGGTGATCGTCCGCATGGCCGAGGGCAGCCAGGAGCACGCGATCACCAGGCGGGTGGCCTCCAAGGTGATGGTCGCCGAGGCGTGAGCTCCGGGGAGAGTGGCTCGCGACCCCCGCTCTAGCAGTCCGTGGACAAAGCTGCCACGGCAGGAGCGGCGCTGCATCTCCGCTGCACGGCTTCGCTCGTCTCCCCGCGCTGTAATGTCCGGTTTACATTGTGTAATCCATGGTTTACATTTCCCATACCTGTGGCCTCGCTCTGCGTTGCTCCTCGGGCCGGTAGCGCTGCTACCAACCCTTGCGGACCGCCAGCTTCGCCGCTCTCGGCGCTCGCGCGAGATTATCGACGGACTGCTGACCGCGCTCAGAGTTGTTGTCGGTGCGCACCTTGGGCATCTTCAGGAGGCTGTCACCCCTAGCAGTCCGTGGAAGAAACCCTGACGGCATTCGAGGGGCGCTGCATCCGCGCTGAACCGCTTCGCTCTGCGTTGCTTCTTGCACGAATAGCGCTGCTATTCGCGCTGCGAAACGCCTTGCCAGCCCGGCGCAGCGCCCCTCTCGGTGCTCGCCTGAGTTTATCCACGGACTGCTAGAACCCGCAACGGAAAGGAAGCCGACCGATGTTGGCAGACATCTTGGGCTGGTATCTGCATGCGGTTTCGGCTTTCTGGGGAGACGTCCTGCGCCTCGGTGTCCTTCAGATCCTCCTGGTTGTCCTGGCATTCTGGTGGCTAGGCGGGCGAGGGCGTTGCTGCTGCGGGCTCTCCAGGTGGATTGGCCGCTGGTGCGAGAAGAGCTCGACAGATGGCGGATCCTGCGCCGAGGAGCGCTGCGCACGCTGCTGCTGCCGCGCGAAGTGGCGTTGCTGCCGCAATCGCGATCAGGGTGGCGAGGCCGACGAGTGCTGCACCGAGGGCACTTGCTCTGAGGCCAACGACGACGATCCTGGGCCAGAGGACGACGGACCCTAGCCGCCTGCGGACAGGCCTCCCGCGGCAGGGGCCATGGCAGGAGCAGCGGTGCATCGCCACTGGACCCCTTCGTGCTTCGCCGCTCTCGGTGCTCCCGCGAGTCTGCCCATTGACTGCTAGCTCTCCAACCTCCTGGCGATCCAGACGGTCCGATAGACTGCTGTCCCGATTGTCCCCGCCGCGGCGAGGAGGAGCACCCACTTCAGGAGGGCGCCCTGGCTCTGGCCGAGCATCTCGGATCCCCATCCGTCCAGGATTCCCCCGAAACCGACGAGGAGCAGCCTCTCGGCCCGCTGCATTATCCCGGCGGTGCAGAGCACCCCTTGGCTCTCGCCCCGGGCGCGCGTGTAGCTGACGAGGAGCGACCCCCCGAGCGCCGCAGCTGTGGCGACGGCCCCGAAGACCGAGTCGCGGTAGGCTGCGGCGAGCCCCACGAATACCGCCACCTCGGCGAAGCGGTCGAGCGTGGAGTCGAGGAAGGCCCCCCGGGCGGACGCCACCCCCTGGGCCCTGGCGACGCGGCCGTCAAGGGCGTCGGCGACGCCGCTGAGCAGGACGGCCCACCCGGCAAGCGCGAAGCGGTCATTCACGAAGAGGACACCCGCCGCGATTCCGAAGCCCACGCCAGCGAGGTTGTAGAAGAGCGGCGTCAGGCCCACCGCCAGCGAGAGCCTCTCGATCGGCCTCACGGCCCAGTAGAACCATCGCCGCGCGAACGACCCCAGGAGGAGCTTGCCCCGGATGCCGGACTCCAGCTGGTCGACTGCGCGCCGAGCCGGGCTAGCGGCAAAGGCGAACATGCTAAGTGCCGCAGCCACCGCCACGTAGACGAGTACCGCGATCTCGGTCCTCATGCGCCGGGCGTGTGCGCCGAGGTCGCCGCTCCGGCGTCCTTCTGGCGGCCGGACCCGCGTGCGCGGCGCAGCAGCCGTATGGTCCTGGGGAGGAGAAACGGAACCGGAAGACGACGCTCGATCCGCGTCAGGTTGACGACAATTCCGGTGCGCCGCTCGACCTTGTGCACCAGGTACCCGAGCCAGTTGTCGAAGGTGACCATGTACTTGAGCCAGCGAAGCGTCGCGGACGCCTTGCTCCATCCGAAGTACGCCTTCAGTCGGATCCTGGCGAGCGTCGAAGCGCCGCGTACGGACAGGTAGCGGTCCCCGCCGGGGCGCACGAGCGCACCGCTCTGGGCCAGCTCCTCCAGTATGGGGGCGAAGGTCGCACGGAGAGTATCTCGCTGCGCCTCGTGGACCGCCCGCGCCCGACCGCTCGTCTCGGGGCGGATTTCGCCCGCGTACGACACTTCGAGCATGCGCCGACAGAAGTCGTCGACGGTGAAGGGTCCGTCGATGAAGGGCAGCGTCCACTTCGGGGCGTCCCGGCGCGCCCACCGCACGCGCGAGTGCACCCAGGCCACGGTCTCGTCGTCGCGGCCGTAGAGCACCACCACCCTCTGGACAAGCCTGCCGACGCAGAAGTGATCCCTCCTCCGCGCGCCCATCTCCCGGTCGAAGTGCCTCCTGGAGAGCACGACGCACTTGGCCAGCTCACCCGAGCCGTCGGCGTCCGCGAAAGCGATCACGTTGGGGGCCAGCACCCAGTTGGCGACGGCTAGGACGGTGCCGCTTCGCGACGTCCGGCCGCACGCCGCAAGGGCCCGGTAGAAGCGCCGGTACCCGTTGACGACGACCACCAGGTCGTAGGCGCTGTGCCGGTTCGGATCGGCGTCGAAGAGCCGGGACCCGTACCCGAGCACCGCGACGACGGAGTCGCCTCCCTCGCCCCGCAGCTGAGCAGCCAGGCTGCGCATCCGCAGCGGTCCCCCCCTCAAGGAGCCGCACCTTCAGGGGCGCGTATCTCGTCGAGCATGCCGGTCATCACACTACGCATCTCGCCTATGAACGGCCGTGGGTCGTCGCTCGGGGAGGGCGACCGGTACGGCCCCTGGGTCCTGGCCGCAACGCGGATCGACGAGACGTTGCCGACGAGATCCTTGAGCCGCTGGCACTTCCAGAGCCCATCCACCACCACGACGTAGACCTGCCAGCGGCGCGCCCTTAGGATCGTGGTGAGCCCGAGCGGCTTGAAGCGCCCGATCTGACCATTCCTGGTGCGCGTCCCCTCGGGGTAGATGGCCAGCGGGTGCGCCGTCGAGGCCGCCTCCTCCCGGAGCGCCGCGATCGACTCCTCGGTGGTCTTGGCGGGGTCGACAAGCGGGTACCGGTAGAGCCTGACCATGTGCGAGATCGTGGGGGCTCCCGCAGCGTAGCGGGCTCTGGTGACGATCTTCGGGTAGACGCCGCGCATCGAGCAAACCAGGATCAGGATGTCGAGCAGCGACTGGTGGTTCATCAGGACCAGGACGCCGGGCTCGGCAGGGATGCGTCCCGCCAGCTCGATGGTGGCCCCGCCAAGTCGGCGGAGAATGGCGACGGCCAGCAGCGACCCGTAGAGCTGCCAGAGCGTGAGGAGGCGCACCGAGCGCGCGGGCGGGAGGACCCGCGACAGTGGCGCGATGGCTAGGCGCTGCACCACGCCGATAAGGGGCACAACGACTCCCAGCACAGCCAGAGCCGCGATACCGCGAGGGTTCAAGGTCACTCCTCATTGTTGGACTTGTGGGGCTGTCGTAAGATACTAGAGACAAATGAGTACCGCCCGCACCGCCCCCAGTCCGACCCCCGTCGACCGACTCCGCGACTACGACTACACCAACTTCTACTTCGGAGCCGGGAGCGAACCCTTCGGGATCCTGGAGCCCTTCGGCGAGTGGTGGCGGGACGCCGAATTCGGGAGTGGGTACTACCTCTATTCGCTGCCGATGGAGTCCGCCCCCTCGGTCCGCGTCGCGATCGACGACCCGAAGCGGGGGGAGTCGCTCGAGGGGCTGATCAACTTCGCCTCGTACAACTACCTGGGGATCTCCTACCGGCCGGAGGTCATCGAAGCCGTCTGCGAGGGGGTCCGCAAGTACGGCGCGGGGGCATCGGGGTCGCCGATCCTCTCCGGGTCGATGGATCTGCACAAGGCCTTCGAGCGCGAGATCGCAGACTTCAAGGGGAAGGAGGCGGCGCTGGTCTTCCCCTCGGGGTACAGCGCCAACGTCGGCGTGATAGCCGGCCTGATGCGTCCCGGCGACCTGATCGTCGCCGACAAGCTGGCCCACGCGAGCATCGTGGACGGGATGATCCTCTCCAAGGCCACCTCGCGCTTCTTTCGGCACAACGACCCGGACGACCTGGACCGCAAGCTGGAGGGATTCCCGGGCAAGAAGCTCGTGGTCGTCGAGGGGGTGTACTCGATGGACGGCGACCTTGCCGACCTGCCCGAGATCCTGGAGGTGTGCCGCAGGCACGGCGCCCGCCTCATGATCGACGAGGCGCACTCGACCTTCGTGTACGGTTCCAGCGGTCGGGGGGTCGCCGAGCACTTCGGGCTCGACGAAGAGGTCGACATCCACCTTGGGACCTTTTCCAAGAGCCTGGGGGCGCTTGGGGGATTCGTCGCGGGGCGCAGGGAGCTGATCTGGTACCTGCGCGGCTTCGCCCGCGCCCGCGTCTTCTCGTGCGCGCTTCCCCCGGGAGTGGTGGCGGGTCTGCGCAAGGCGCTCGCGATCGCGGCCAGCGAGCCGGAGCTGCGCGAGACGCTCTGGGACAACGCCCGGTACATGCACTCCCTCCTTGCGGAGAGACAGGTGGATGTGGGCGACTCGACATCGCAGGTGATCTCGATCATGATCCGCGACGACGCGGGCATATTCCAGATCGCCGAAGAGCTGCTGCACGCTGGCGTCTACATGAACCCAATCCGCTACCCCGCTGTCGGCAAGCACAAGTCGCGCTTCCGCATGTCGGTCTCTGCGGCGCACACGCGGGCCGACCTGGAGGAGGGAGCCGAGATTATCACGACCGTTCTCAGGAAGCACGGGAAATGCCCCTGACACGCTATACCTACACGCACGCCGTCAGCGCCTTCTTCGAGTTTCCGACCGAGAACGCGCGCGCCATCCTCCCCGCTCACCTGCAGCCGCTCGAGGTGCAGCACGAGTCGAGCATCCTGGCCGTGACGGCCTTCGACTTCACCGGCAGCATGGTCGGCGCCTACCAGGAGATCGTGCTGTCGGTGATAGTGCCGCCGCTGGTGAGTCCCGGCCTGGGGATCGCAAAGTCCGCCTTCTACCCCTTCCTGGTGGGCACGAGCACCGAGGCGTCGCGCGAGCACGCGATCGAGCGCTGGCACCTGCCGCACTACATGCGCGACATCGAGGTCGACCTCACGCCGAGCGAGGGGCGCATGCGCGTCGAGGTGCGCGAGGGGGCGCGGCCAATTCTGGAGATGGAGGTAGCGGAGCACAGGGCGTCCCCGGTGGACCACCTCTACCAGTCCTTCATGATCGGGGGCGACGAGCGATTCAAGGTGGACATTCACATGCGCGGCCCCCACAGCGAGCACGAGGAGGAGCTCGGATCGCTCACTCTCCACGAGCATCCCATGACCTCGCAGCTCGATCGCCCCAGGGTGTCGCGCTTCCCCTTCCGCGAGCAGTGGATGAGGGACGGCGTCCAGGTCTTCGAGGAGCTGGAGACGATCTAGCGGCCCGTGGACAGGGCGCCCGCGGACCGTAGATGAGCGCCTTCGTCATCTTCAATCCGGCATCGGGGCACGGGCGGGGCGCCCGCCGGATCGAGCTGTACCGCAAGCTGCTCGACAGGCATCTGGGGCCCCACGAGTGGGCGCGCACCGAGAAGGCGGGAGATGAGGGCGATCTGGCGGAGCGCGCCCTGAGCGAGGGGGCCAGCCTGGTGGTGGCGGTCGGAGGCGACGGCACCTGGAGCCAGGTGGCCGATCGCCTGGTCTCCTCCGGAGAGTCGGAGGTGGCGCTGGGAGTGCTCCCCGCAGGCACGGGCAACGACTTCGCCAGGAGCCTTGGGATCTCGTACGGAAGCCCCGAGGAGGCCGTCGCCGCGCTCGCCGCCCGCAAGACCCGCCGCATCGATGTCGGATGCGTGGTCTCGCCGTGGCGCCCGGCGGGCGTGGGATCGGCGGGCGTGGCTGGAGACCTGAGCGAGGCCCCGCGACACTTCCTGAATGTGGTTGGATTCGGCTTCGACGTCGCCGTGATCGACGCCACCGCAGGCGCCCGCTTCCTGAAGGGCGCGGCGCTCTACAAGCTGACCGCGATGCAGCAGCTGCTCCTCTACCGGAGCGCACGGCTCCGTCTCTCCAGCAGGGAGGGCTGGAGCGTCGAGGGCCGGCACCTGATCCTCACCATCTCGAACGGCCGGATCTTCGGCGGCGGCTTCCCGATCGCCCCTGGGGCGAGTCTGCGCGACGGTCAGCTCGACGCCTGCGCCATCAGGGACGCCTCGCCGCTCGGCCGAGCTCGTCTCTTCGGCCTGGCGGGCAAGGGCGGCCATCTCGGCGCACCCGGGGTGGCCGTGCGCCAGGATCGTGCGTTCACCGTTCGCTTCGAGGAGGCCGTGCGCTACGAGGTCGACGGCGACGTGCACGAGTCGCCGACCGGGGAGGTGCGGATCGAGGCCGTGCCGGAAGCGCTCTCGGTCGTCGTGCCGTGAGGGGCTAGCAGCCCGCGGGTAGCCTCCCACGGGAGGAGCAGTGCAGTCGCAGCACCCCGAAAACAGAGCTTCCACCGCGTCCGAGCAGCGTTGAATCCCCGCCGGACCGCGGTGCTCTGCGTGCTCCTCGCGAATAGCCCTGCTTTTCGCACTTGCAAGCCCGCAGATGCACCCCGACGGCATTCGCGCGGCGGAGAATCCTCGCTGGACCGCTTCGCTCGTCTTTCCAGACTGTTGACACGGGCACCCCCTCCGCCCACTTTGTTCGGCAGCCGAACAAAGTCGCCCGAGGCCCGTCCGGAGGGATGCCGCAATGAGTCCGACCCGCCACCAGAACCCTCGCCCTGCCAAGGGTGCGCCAGTCGCGCCGGAGGCCCCGCAAGCACTCGTCGCCGCCGGATTCCCCTTCCAGGGGCTTCGCGCCGCGCTCGCGACGCTGCTGGTAGTCGCTCCTCTCGCACTCCCTGCGCCGTCCCGGGCCCAGGAGATGCCCGAGATCGAGCTCGTAGGGGACGCGGAGGGTGTGCACCTACTCGTCGACGGCGAGAAGACGATGGTAAAGGGGGTGAACTGGGACTACTTCCCCGTGGGCACGACCTACAACTACGACTTCTGGCGCGAGCCGGACCGGATCATCAGGATGGCGCTCGACCGCGAGATGTCGCTGCTGCGCGCCATGGGCGGCAATGCGATCCGAAGCTACGTGGGAATTCCGCCCAGGTGGATCGAGTACATATACCGGGAGCACGGCATCTTCACCATCCTGAACCACCCGATGGCGCGCTACGGCGTCACGGTTGGGGGCGTGTACTCGCCCGACACGGACTACTCGGACCCGCTCGTGCGCGAGACCGTGCTGGCCGAGATCGCGGAGATGGCGAGAACGTTCCGGGGCACGCCGGGCCTGCTCATGTGGCTGCTGGGCAACGAGAACAACTACGGCCTCGTCTGGAGCTCGGCCGAGACCGAGGAGCTGCCGGAGGGGGAGGCCAACGCCGTCAGGGCGCGCCACATGTACTCGCTCTTCGGCGAGGCGGTCGGCGTCATCAAGGGGATCGACGACTCGCGCCCGGTCGCGATGGCTAACGGCGACCTCCAGTACATCGAGATCATCGCCGAGGAGGTCTCCGGACTCGATGTCTTCGGCTCGAACGTCTACCGCGGCATCTCCTTCAGGGACCTCTTCCAGGAGGTGCACGACAAGCTTGGCCTCCCGGTGATCTTCACCGAATTCGGCGCGGACGCCTGGGACGCCCGCAGGATGCGCGAGGACCAGGTCACGCAGGCCAGGTACCTCCTAGGGCAGTGGCGCGAGATCTACGAGCAGTCGGCCGGCAAGGGGATGGTCGGCAACGCCATCGGGGGGCTGACCTTCCAGTGGTCCGACGGCTGGTGGAAGTTCGGCCAGGAGACCAACCTGGACATCCACGACACCAACGCCTCGTGGTCGAACGACGCCTACCCGGAGGACTTTTCCGAGGGCGCCAACAACATGAACGAGGAGTGGTGGGGGATCGTGGCCAAGGGCCCCGCCAACCGCGACCGCCAGTTCGAGCTCTACCCGCGCGCCGCCTACTACGCGCTCCAGGCGGTGTACGAGCTCGACCCCTACGGCCCGTCCGTCGATCTGGCGGCGATCGGCGAGCACTTCGACGGCATCCAGCCAGCCCAGATGGCGCTGACGGCGCTCGGCAACCGGGCCGCGCTCGTGGCCGACTCGAGGAGCCGCGTACACCTGAGCGGCGTGCGCGTCGAGATGGAGACGTACAGCACCGGCGGCTCCCTGGTCAGCACCCCCGAGGAGGCGCCGCCGCGCGACCCCTCGTACCCGAGCTTCCGCGGCTTCGACCGGATGCAGTCCCTCTACGCCGAGCTGTCGGCACGTCCGTCGACGAACGCGACCGCCGAGGTATCGATCAACATCCTGGGCGACGTGCCCACGAATCCGATCGACGAGATCTTCTACGAGAACCGGGGACGCCCGCGCGACGTCAGGACCCGCGACAGAGACGTCACGCTTCTGGACCTCGAGCGCGTCAAGATCTACAGCGCAGCGGTCTCTTGGGAGAGCGACCTGTTCTCGCTCGACGGCTTCTACCGCACCGGGCACTACCACTGGGGGTACGAGGGCGACTTCTTCGGACTCTACCAGGAGGCCAACTACGGCCCCAATCTGGACACCTACAACGGTGCCGCCCCCCTGGGCGTGGAGATCGCGGGCAAGCGCGGCCTCGGCGGCTGGAAGGTCGCCTTTGGGCCCGAGCTCTGGTGGGGGGCGAACCCCGCGCTCCTCGCGAAGTACCAGAGGCAGGCGGGTCCCTTCGAGGCGACCGCGGTCTTCCATGAGCCCCTGGTGGACTCGGCCCGGGGTGCCGCATCCAGCTCCTTCGCGGTTCCGCGGCCGCCCACCCGCAAGGCGACGCTGCACCTAGCCGCCACGCGCGGCGAGCTGAAGGTCGAGGTTGGCGGCATCTGGTCGGGAAGCACCAAGGAGGGGGATCCCTTCCAGATCGTGCGGGGAGGCCCGGAGAGCTACGAGGTGCTGGGCGACTCAATCGTCTCAAGTGACGCCTACGGCGCCAAGGCGCGTATCACCTACAACGGTGGGCGCCTCCGCTGGTACCTCCAGGGTGCGGCGATGGGCCTGGTGGCCGACGGAGGCCACACCCAGACGCAGACCTTCACCGGCTGGACGCTCAAGGACACCGGGAGCGGCAACCAGCGCAATGTCGTGACGGGCTTCGCCTTCACCTCCGGAAACTGGCAGATCGCCCCCAACTTCCTCTGGCGCAAGCCCCTGGTGGGTCCGGTTCCGGCGGATGTGCGGCCGCCCGGACGTCCCAGGAACATCCTCAGCGACCCCTTCGCGGTGCGCGGCAACCGCGAGACGACGGCCGCCGAGCTCCTGATCACCTACGACCCGACCCCGGCCACCTGGATGTACACCTGGGACAGCGACGCGCGCGAGGACGCCGGCTTCGCCGCCTCGGTGGGCTTCGTCTACTACAGCTTCGCCACCACGCAGGACGCAGCGATAGGGATACTCGCCGACGGACGCACCACCTTCGCCTTCGACGGCGCTCCGCCCGCCCGCGACCTCTGGGAGGCAAAGGCGCGCCTAGTCTCGAAGAGCACCCCGAGCTCGGGGTGGGTCGCCAATCTGTTCTGGGGAGAGGGCGAGCCCAACGGCAACGACGACCGGGTCGTCGAGCGGATGGGTGCCGATCTGCGTCTGATCAGCGGCTCGGTCAAGGTGCAGGCGGCGGCCGCCTGGAACGACTGGGGGCCCTACGACTACCACCGCGACTTCAACCTCACCTTCCCGCTGCAGCTGACGGGCGACATCTCCTACTCGCTCGGCACGCCGGAGTGGTTCGACGTGCCGCAGACGCGCCTCGGGGTACGGGCTACGATGCGGTCTCTTGACGAGAATTCGCCGCGCTACTGCCCCGGGACGACCATCGGCGAGTCCGGCCTGCCCGAGTGCGACCCGCTCGTCGCTGGCGACAACGGGCGCGAGTGGGAGATCCGGAGCTACCTGCACATCGGGATCTAGCAGCCCGTGGACCAACCTCCCACGGACTGCTAGCGCGGGCCTCGAACCCGTGACCCCCCGCATGCAGGTGTAGCAATCCGTGGACGAAATCAGCACCGCACCGTCTCTCGTCGCTCCCGGTGTCCGCGCAGCTTCATCCAATGACCGCAGGGTCAGGGTCGGCCTGTGACACGTTTCGCAAGCGCCCTGTCGGCTGTGGCCCGGCGCACCTCCGGCGTTGAGGAACGAGTAGCGGCGCTCCTTCGGCGGATGACGCTCGATCAGAAGATCGGGCAGATGACGCAGCCGGAGCGGCTCGACGTCAGTCCGGAGGAGGTGAGGCGGCACCACATCGGTTCGGTGCTGAGCGGTGGCGGATCGTGTCCGGGCGACAACCGGCCAGCCGACTGGGTGGCGATGAACGACGCGTACTGGACGGCGTCGATGGAGGAGGACGCGGACCATCTGGCGATCCCGCTGCTCTACGGCGTGGATGCGATTCACGGCAACGCCAACGTGCTCGGGGCCACGATCTTCCCCCACAACATCGGATTGGGCGCGATGCGCGATCCGGAGCTGGTGGAGCGGATCGGGCGGATCACCGCGCGCGAGGTGCGCGCGGCGGGGGTGGACTGGACCTTTGCGCCGACGCTTGCGGTTGCGCAGGATCCGCGCTGGGGGCGCAGCTACGAGAGCTACTCGGACGATCCGGAGATCGTGGCCGCGTACGCGGGGCGCATCGTGAGGGGGCTGCAGGCGGCTGGCGACGTCCTGGCGTGCGCCAAGCACTGGGTCGGGGACGGCGGGACATGCGGGGGCGTGGACCAAGGAAACACGGTTGTCGGCGAGGAGGAGCTCCGACGAGTGCACATGGCCCCATACGCATCGGCGCTCGGGGCCGGGGCGCTGACCATCATGGTCTCCCTCAGCAGCTGGAAGGGCGTGAAGTGCCACGCGCACCGGTACCTGATCCGGCAGGTGCTGAAGCGCGAGATGGGGTTTGGCGGCTTCGTCGTCTCGGACTGGAACGGGATCGAGCCCCTTGCCGACGACTACGCGCAGGCGGCCGCGATGGCGGTGAACGCGGGCATCGACATGGTGATGGTGCCCGAGAGGTGGAGGGAGTTCATCGCGGCGCTCCGTGAGGCGGTGATGCGGGGGGAGGTGCCGCTGGGGCGCATCGACGACGCGGTGGCGAGCATCCTCAGGGTCAAGTTCGCGCGCGGGCTCTTCGAGCGGCCCCGCCCCTGGGCCCGCACCGGGGCCAACGGCAGCAGCTTCGGGTCGCACGCCCACCGCGAGGTCGCCCGCGAGGCCGTGCGCAGGTCGCTGGTCCTCCTAAAGAACGAAGGTGGCGCGCTGCCGCTCGACAGGGGTGCGCGGATCCTGGTTGCCGGGCGGCGGGCGCACGACCGCGGCAGCCAGTGCGGGGGCTTCACCGTCGAGTGGCAGGGGGTGTCCGGCAACGACCGCATAGAGGGCGGGACCTCGGTGTGGGAGGGGATCCGGTCAGCCTGTACCCGGGCGGTGCTGGCTCCCCCTGGCGGCGAGCTACCCGAGGGCGACTTCGACGCCGCGGTCGTAGTGATCGGGGAGTCCCCCTACGCCGAGGGGATGGGCGACATCCGAAACGGGGGGACCGTCAGGGCAGGTGCCAACCACCTTCCCGGCGGCCCGGGGGGGCTGGCCCCCTACGGCGACACCCTCGAGCTCGCCGAACTTCACCCTGAGGAGCTGGCCGAGATCAGGCGGGCGAGCGAGCTGGGCGTGCCCGTCGTCACAGTGCTGATCTCCGGGCGACCGCTCGTCGTGGGGAGAGAGCTGGCGTCGTCGTCGGCGTTCGTGGCCGCGTGGCTCCCCGGATCGGAGGGGGCGGGGGTCGCCGACATGCTCTTCGGCAACCACGATTTCCAAGGGAGGCTGCCGCTGCCGTGGCCCGAGGCGTTCTCGGTGGGCGGCGGCTGCCGCGGTACGCTCTTCCCCAGGGGGTTTGGGACTCGTCTACGCTGACCGACGTGCCGTGGCGATAGGCACGATCACCCGCACCTATGTAATCTGTAGATTACATTTTGTAACCTATAGTTTACACTGCGCCGCTATCGTCCTCGTTGGCGCGGCGGGGCGACGCTCCCCCTCTCCGTGCCTTCGGCCTTCGGTCGCTCCGCCGGCCCGGCTCCTCCTCCCTCCATCTGAGCACCTCGAAGGGACTCCGGCACGCCGCGCACCAGAAGGTCGAGAGCGAAGCATGGCTCCCGAAGAGCGACATCAGCTCGGTGCGCGCACCCCCGCAGAAGGGGCAGTCGGGGGACTTCACCGGGTCTCCCATCGGGTTCTCCGACAGCGGCGCTACTCGACGAAGAGGTCGCGGTTGCGGTCGCCGCGCGCACGCTCGACCGCCTCCTCGCCAGGAGCCCCCACTCCCCGTCGCCGCTCCGGGTCCCACCCGGCGCGATCGGGCACCACCTCCTCCAGGACGACGCCTGCGCGGGCCAGCAGGGCCCCCAGCCGGTCGGTCGCGAGGGTGCGAACCCGGCCCGTGGGCCACGCAAACCCCCCGTCCACCAGCTCGTCGTAGGGCTCGTCGCCCGGCAGGAGCCACGCCAGAGTCGATGGGAGCATCGAGCGGGCCGCCTCCTCCACCCTCGACGCCGCCTCGCCGCCTGCATCCGCCAGGCGCCCGAACCACCCGGCTCCGAAGCGGTCGTGGTACCGCTCCTCCGCGAGCATCTTCGGAATGCGCGAGCGCGCCAGAGCGAAGCCGCCGTCCGCGAGGCTCTCGAGGGCGATCGAGAGCGCCCCGTCGACGACGACCACCCCGGCCACGAAGTCGGCCCAGTCGCCGAAGGGAGCGTCGAGAGCCGGAGAGGAGTAGTACCGCTCCGCCGGGCGCTCATGCTCCACCTCGAAGGGGTCGACGCCCTGCTCCTTCAGCATGGCGTAGAGGAGCCGCGAGTGGCCCCACTCGTCCTGCGCCATCGACGAGGCCGCGATGCCCGTCTCGATGGAGGGGCTCCCCAGGATCCAGTCGCTGTAGCGAATCCCCAGCAGCCGCTTCGTGTCCGCGAGGGTCAGGATCTGGCGGGAGAGCGCCGACGGCGCTGTGTCCGTCATCTGCGCCCCCCGGCGGGCAGGTTGTCCGCCCAGGGGCCCTCGCTCCGATTCACGGGAATCACCGCACGCCGAGGCACGACGCACATCTCGAACCACTTCTCCTCGTCGTACGTGCTCCAGGCGTAGACGCGGGCCAGCTCCTCGCCCGGGGCGTCCACGCAACCGATGTGGCGAAGCGTCCCGCCGCGCCGCTTGCGCGCGAAGACCTCGTAGATCTCCTCGCCCATCGCGCGCCTCATGCACCCACCCCCAGCAGGCGGAGCTTGCTGCGACCCTCGTCGCTTATCCTCGCGGTCGTCCACGGGGGGTCCCAGACCTCCTCGATCTCGACCTCGTCGACCCACCCTTCCCGACCGATGCGGTCGCGCACGTCCTCCTTGATGAAGTCCATGCACGGGCAGGCCGTGGCCGTGAAGGTCAGCTCGACGCTGGCCCTCCCGTCGCTGTAGCCGACGCCGTAGACGAGCCCCAGCTCGACGATCGAGATCGGAAGCTCTGGATCGAGAACCTCGTCCAGCGCCGACCAGAGGGCGGCCCGGCCGTCTCCGGGAGCGGTCGGGAGCGGATCCGACCAGCGGTCGCGCCCTCCCGACGCATGCACCCGCGGCCCGGGCTGGGTAGCGAGAAGCGTCTTCAGCGACCTCCGGCGAGGCGTCGCGGCCGGACTCCCCGCTAGTTCAGCCACGCCGCCACCTGCGCGCGGGACTCGCGCACCGACTCGACGTAGCGTTGGTTCATCGGCCCCCGCCCCTTCCACCGCGCGAAGACCGCGTCCCAGCTGATCTCGCCCTCGTCGAAGAGCCACCGCTTCGCCTCGGGGTCGTACTCGCACGGGAAGGGGTAGTCCAGCAGGTACTCTTCGCTCTCGGCGCACCAGTGGGCCGGCACCTCGATCCCCAGCCCCTCGCAGAGCGGCACCGTCGAAGACATCCACAGCTGCCGAAGCTCGTCGTTGGTGAGCCCCTTCAGCTTGTAGTCCAGCTGGCCGCTGTGCCGCTTCCGGTCGTCGGGAAGGCCGAACCACTCGATCGTCATCGGGAACATCCAGTCCACGCAGCGCTGCAGGAGCTCGGTCGCCGCTCCCCCGGCCCGAGCCAGACGGCGCATCCACACCTCGCCGTGACGCAGGTGGAAGGTCTCCTCCATGTCGACCTTGACGAGCGCTCGCTTCAGCGGCCCGTACGAGGTGTTGCGGTGCACATCGCCCAGCAGGCATATCCCGGCCCGGTCGAAGAAGCCGTTGGCCACCACCAGCTCGGCCCAGTTGTCCAGCGGCTGGTCGAAGCCGTAGGGGTGCTTGAAGTCGTGCGGATCGCGCCCGTAGACCAGCTCCTCCTTGGAGACTCCCATGTCCTCGAGGAGCCGGTACGCGATGTTGGCGTGCGCCAGCTCGTCCTGGATGATCGCGTGCGCGCTGACCTGGGTGTTGGTGGAGGGCGCGTGGCGGGCGGCCATCCAGTAAGCGGGGGCGCTCATCAGCTCGGTGTCGGCCTGAACGGTGAGTTGCACCACGATCGCCTTGCGGTACCCCGGAGTCATCTCCTCGGGCGACTCGAGGATGTGTCCGCCCCGGATCCTGGCCTTCAGGTCGTCTTCGACGCGCTGCTCGCTGGGTTCGTGCTCGGGCATGGGGGTTCGTCCAATATGATGGCTATAGCCCCAGAGCGGAACGGATCAGCGGACTGATGCGCTCCGGCGTCCAGGGCGGCTCGAAGGTGAGCTCCACATGCGCCTCCTCCACCCCCTCGACCGAGGCGACCGCCGCCTTGGCGTCCTCGACGATCTGCCCCGCGGCGGGACACATGGGAGTGGTGAGCGAGATCGTCGCCTTGGCCTTCGCGCCCTCCACCTCCACGTCGTAGACCAGCCCCAGGACCACCAGGTCCAGGTTGAGCTCCGGGTCCTTCACGGTCTTGAGGGCGTTCAGGACGGCTTTCTCGGTGGCGGGCACTTCCTGAGGACCTCCGGGGAGGGGGAGCGCGGGATCGGGGCCGGGAGAGGGCCAGGATGCGTCGGGGGCACGGTCGCTGAAAGATAGCCGAACGCTGGCGGGGCGGCAGGGAGGCGAGGGACGGGGACCGCTTGGCTCGCCTGTCCATACCTGTAATCTGCGCTTTACAATATGTAATTCATGGTTTACATTGCGCCATGCGCATTGCCATCAACACCGGCGGAGGGGACGCTCCCGGCCTGAACGCCGTGGTGCGGGCGGCGGTGCTCGCGGCCGAGCGGCGGGGGTGGGAGGTGGTCGGGATCCGTCGCGGATACGACGGGCTCTTCCATCCTGGAGGCGTGGTGCCGCTCGACGGCGCGGCAGTGCGCGGGATCACCCATCTGGGCGGGACGATGCTCGGCACGACCAACCGCGGCAGCCCCTTTTCCTTCAGCGTGACGGATCCAGACGGCACGGTGCGCGTGGTCGACAGGTCCGACGAAGTGCTCGAGAGGATGCGCAGCCTGAGGGTGGACTGCCTCGTGGCAGTGGGGGGCGACGGCACGCTCAGGATCGCCAGCGAACTCGCGGCGAAGGGTCTCCGCGTGGTCGGAGTGCCGAAGACGATCGACAACGACCTCGAGGCGACGTCGGTCACCTTCGGCTTCCACACCGCGGTGCAGACCGCCACCGACGCCATCGACAAGCTGCACTCGACCGCGGCCTCGCACCAACGGATCATGGTCGTCGAGCTGATGGGCCGCCACGCGGGCTGGATCGCCCTCTTCGCCGGCTTCGCCTCGACCGCCGAGGCGATCCTGATCCCCGAGATACCCTTCGACATCGAGAAGGTCGCCCGGCATATCCGTCGGCGCTACGAGGAGGGTCCGGAGTTCGCGATCGTGGTCGTGGCGGAGGGCGCGATACCGGCGAAGGGGGGGAAGCCCTCCTATCTCGACGACTCGAGACCGGGTGGGTCCAGGCGGCTGGGCGGAGTCGCGAAGCGGGTCGCCCGCCATCTCGAGGAGCTCACGGGGCGCGAGTCGCGGAGCCTGGTCCTGGGGCACCTGCAGCGGGGCGGCCGCCCCATAGCCTTCGACCGCCTCCTCTCGCTCCGCTTCGGCAGCGCCGCAGTCGACCTGGCCGCCGAGGGTCGCTTCGGGTGCATGGTGGCGCTCGATCCTCCGGTGGTCAAGGCGGTGCCGCTCTCCGAGGCGGTGGCAAGGATCAAGATGGTGCCGCTGGACCACGAGGTGCTCGTCGCCGCCCGGCGGCTGGGAATCGCATTCGGGGACTAGCCCCGCTATTCGCGCTTGCAGCCCGCAGATGCACCCTGGTAGCATTCGAGGGTCGCTGCATCCGCGCTGGACCGCTTCGTCAAGCCTTGCCAGCGGGGCGGCCCGCGACCCACGGGATCAGGAGCTCATCTCGGCGTCCCAGGTCACTTTGACGGCACCCTTGAGGGTCTGGGCGGTGGGGCACTTGGCGACATGCGTGGCGAGCGCCCGATCCACCTTCTCGCGATCGGCGCCGGGCGGGAGGCCGATCCTATAGTGGATGTGGATGCCGGTGAGGACCACGACCCGGTCCACCACCTCGTTGACGCCCTCCGCAGTCGCGCTAATCGCCCCGTCAGCGATCGGAATCCCGCGCACCTCCAGTGCGCCGTTCAGGGTCCCGAGTAGTCAACCGGCGGCCGCCGCGACCAGGTAGTCGACCGGCAGCGGGCGATCGGGCTCCGAGTCGAGGCGGTAGAGAGACTTGATCGCGCCATGGACCCCGAAGTCCATCTCGGTGCCATCTTCCAGAGTCGCGCGCCGATGCACGCCGTCCACCTTGACGACCGTGGCGCGGGCGGTGTACAGAGCGTCCCCCATGAGACCCCCTTCTTGAGGTGACCAGGCTGGAGTTTCCTGCCGGCGGGCGGGACCAGATCATCCAACCTATCATTCACAGGAGCCCGTGGACAAACTCCCACGGCAGGAGCGGCGCTGCATCTCCGCTGGGCCGCTGCGCTCTGTGTTGCTCCTCGGACCAATAGTGCTTCGCCGCTCTCGGTGCACGCGCGAGATTATCCACGGACTGCTAACCCCCGGCTTCGCCCCACGCATCGCTATATCTTGCAAACGGGACATTTGTAACCCGCAGGCTGACGAGGCCAAGGAATCAAGGCTCATTATGAATATGCGCCGCTGGAAATCGGAGGTTCCGCGTGCCGGGGAGGGGCTCCCCGGACGTGCCGAGCCGCTCGTCGTCCCGCCCACCCACTTTGTCAGCGGGAATCGGATCAGGCCGCCACTGCCCGACGGACTGCAACGCTCCTACTTCGCGATGGGGTGCTTCTGGGGGCCGGAGCGCCGCTACTGGGAGCTTGCAGGCGTGTACTCGACCGCCGTCGGCTACCAGGGGGGCACGACGCCGAACCCGACATACGACGAGGTGTGCAGCGGCCAGACCGGCCACGCCGAGACCGTGCTCGTCCTCTACGACCCCGATCGAGTGCGCTACCGCACTCTGCTGGCGGCCTTCTGGGAGGGACACGACCCCACCCAGGGGATGCGCCAGGGCGCCGATGTGGGAACGCAGTACCGCTCGGCGATATACACCGTGGGCGACTGCCAGCATCGACGCGCTCTCTCTTCCCGCGACCTGTACCAGGCGGAGCTCGAGCGCGCCGGGTTCGGCGCCATCACAACCGAGATCGCCCCGGCCCCTGAGTTCTACTACGCCGAGGACTACCACCAGCAGTACCTCGCCAAGAACCCGGGCGGGTACTGCGGACACGGGGGAACGGGCGTCGCCTGCCCGAGCGGGCTGGCCGTGGAGCCCGGCTAGCGCGTGGCGCAGGATCCCCGATTGGAGGACACGCGCACCGAGACGGTCGCGCTGCTCAGCGACTGCTTCACCCGCGATGTCCTCTCGGTCGAGGACTTCGAGCGGCGGGTGGGACTGGCGCACGAGGCGACCACGATCGCCGAGCTGGGGCGGGCGATCGACGGCCTGGAGACCGGCGGCGCCCTGGCTCGGCGGGAGGGGAGTGCGGCCTCCGCGGTGCATGCGAGGGGGAGCGCGGCACCGGCCGAGATCAGGGCGGCGGACCGGGCGGTCGCCGTCTTCGGCGAGGTGAAGCGCACCGGGGAGTGGGTGCCGGCGAGGACCAACACCTTCGTGTCGGTCATGGGGTCGATCGTCATCGACCTTCGCGAGGCCCGCCTTGGCCCGGGCCGCACCACACTCTCGGTCGTCGCGGTGCTGGGTGCGGTAGAGCTCGTCGTGCCTCCGGGGATGCATGTCCGCTCAGGGGGCTCCGCCGTCCTGGGCACATTCGAGCAGAGCGTCCGGAGCCCCGTCCCAGCGGCGCCGGGAGAGCCATTCGTGCAGGTGGAGGGGTGCTCGATCCTCGGCGAGGTGTCGATCGAGACGAGGAGGCCCGGCGAGTCGAAACGCGAGGCCAAGAGGAGGAGGCGCTCGGAGAGGCGGGAGCGCAAGCGACTGGCCAGGGGACCGTAGGTGACACCCGTTGTGGTGTAGATTTCCTGGCGTAGGAGTCCGCCAAGGGCTGGTAGGGAGCGGAACGCCCTCCAAACGCATGGGGTATTGGGGTGCGCGGGGTTACGACAAGATGCTCGAAGGGGCCGGGCGTGCAGAGATCCGAGCGATACAGGGTGGCGCTGGGAGCGGGACTGGCGGTCTCGGCCGCGCTGCACGGCTTCGTGCTCGCCAGGATCGCCTTGGAGCCGCCGGAGTCAGCGGCCCTGGCACCGTTGCAGAGCGCCTCCCCCGTGAAGCTGCCCGAGGAGACCATCGTGCTGCTGAGGATCGAGGAGCCCGCCGATCCCGAGGTGCCCCGCCCGGTCCTGCTCGCGGCGCGACCCTCCGATCTCCCGACCGCCTCGGGGGAGCTGCAGGAACCCAGAGAGGGAGAGGCGCCCGTCGCTCTGGCGGGCGAGTCGCCCAGCTCCTCGACAGGGGCATCGGAGAGAGCGGGAGCAGGCGAACCGGAAGCCGCCTTCGCCATCCCGACTTCCAGGGCACAGCTCCGCGCGCTCGCCTCTATGAGGCCCGTGATGAGTGTGCACCCAGCGGCGGGAGCGGCAGTCCTGCAGCCGCTCAGCTCGCTGGCACCTCGCCCGGAATCGGAGCGCGACGAGGGGGAGGGCGAGGAGAAGCGGAGCTGGTGGCGACGGCTGGGCGCGAAGCTGGGGTTTGGCAAGGGTGCCACGGTGTGCGTGCCGCGCCCGGAGATCGCCGACTTGGACGGCCCTTCGGCCGGCCTCTAGCGGTTCGGGGACAGACCTCCCACAGCAGGAGCAGCGCCGTATCCCCGCTGGACCGTTGCGGTCGCGTGTCCATATTGTAAATCACTGCAGCATCGGTGACGCGATAGGTTGACCCAGGCCACCTTTCGAGGCATTTTGGCATCGTAATCGTTTCACCATTGCCCGAAATCGTGTCATGTCGACTAGGGATCGTGCCATCCTCGCGTACGTGGCGAACCATCCGGGGTGCGCACGTTCGCAGATTCGCCGCGCCGTCGCCCCGGACGCCAGCGCGTCCACCGTCTGGCGGTCGCTGCGCCGCCTGGTGGACGCGGGCAGGCTGGAGGTGGTGGGAGAGGGCCGGGCCACCCGGTACCGGGCCGCAGGGAGGGAGGCTGTGCTTAGGCACCTGCGGACGCCCGTCCATCGGCGGCCCGCCGTCAGGTACCGCAGCGACTTCGCGGGAGGCTACACCCCGAACGAATCCAGCTATCTCACCGACGCCGACCGCACGGAGCTCTCGAAGGCGGGCACTCCCGTCCACGATCCGGTCTTCGTCTCCCACGGCATCGGGTACGCCGAACGGGTTCTCGAGGAGCTGGAGGTCGACATGTCGTGGGCGTCGTCCCGGCTTGAGGGCAACACCTACGACCTGCTCGAGACCGACTCTCTGGTGCGGGCGGCCCGGACGGCCGACGGCAAGTCGTTTCGCGAAGCCGTCATGATCCTCAACCACCGCGACGCGATCCGGTACCTGGTCGAGAACCTCGCCGAAATCGAGATCGGGTGGCCCGACCTGCGCAACATACACGCTCTGCTCGCCGACCGGCTGATCCGGGACCCGTCCCTCCTCGGCGCTCTTCGGCGCATGCCCGTAGCGATCGGCAAGGCCGCGTACAGGCCCCTTGAAGACCGCCACGCCCTGCGCGACGAGCTGGACGCCCTACTCTCCAAGGCCGCCCGGATCGCCGATCCCTTCGAGCAGTCGTTCTTCCTCCTCGCGCACATCCCGTACCTGCAGCCGTTCGCGGACGGGAACAAGCGCACGTCGCGGATCGCCGCGCTCATCCCTCTGCTGAAGGCCGATCTCGCGCCCATGTCCTTCTTCGCCATCGACGACCGCGACTACATCCGCGGGCTGCTGGGCGTCTACGAGCTGAACGACATCTCGCTCCTCCGCGAGGCGTTCGTCAACGGCTACGTCGCGACCGCCGGGCGATACCGCCACCTGCGGCCCGAGACCGTCAGGTTCGACCGCACCGATGTACTGTACCGCCGCTTCACGACGCGCGCCGTCCGCCGCTGCATCGTGCAATGGCGGGCCTTCGATCCGCGCCGCGTGCGCCGGATGATGGAGGACGCCGAGATCCCCCTGGAGGACCGCAACAAGGTCCTCGACTTCATCGAACGGTCGTTCCGCAGCGTCACCCCGGGCAACGTGATCGTGTACGGGCTGAAGCCGGAAGCTCTGGAGGGGCTGGGCGACTAGCAGCCCGTGGACAATCTCGCGCGAGCACCGAGAGCTGCGAAGCGCCCCGCTGGCAAGGCGCGACGAAGGGTTGGTAGCAGCGCTACCGGCCCGAGGAGCAACACAGAGCGAAGCCACGAGTCTGGGAATTGTAAACCATGGATTACACAATGTAAATCATACATTACAGCGTGGGGACACGATCGAAGCTAGTCCAGCGGGGATGCAGCGCTGCTCAAATGCCGTGGGAGGTTTGTCCACGGGCTGCTGGCCAGGGCCCGCACCACGGCTTCGGGCTCGCGGTCGATGACGGTCAGCAGGACCCGAGCCGGAGGTCATTGCCGATCATCGGATTCCGTTCAATTTCATCATTCCTGACGGGGATGACGCAGGGGACAGTGAGCATTAGCCGAAACGGAGGACGGCTTGGGGCACGAGGGTCATCGCAGGCAGGAAGCGGCACGCGTTCGCGAACGTCTGGCGCGGCTCGCCGCCGAAACGGCTGACCTAACCGCTCGACTCGCGGAGCTGGAGGAGAAGGAACCGGCGGTACTGGACGGTCGGAGGGCCGCGGGCTCCGTAGCCAACGCCTCGATCCCGAGCGAGAAGACCGCACTGTTCCGCACCCTGTTTTGCGGTCGCGAGGACGTGTTCCCGAGGCGCTGGGAAAACACCCGGACCGGGAGGGCGGGCTATGCGCCCGCGTGCGGCAACGAATGGAAACCACAGGTGTGCGGCAAACCCAGGGTAAAGTGCGGAGCGTGCCCGAATCAGGCCTTCCTGCCCCTAACGGACGAGGTGATCGAGGGACACTTGCGTGGTCGTCACACCATCGGCGTCTATCCAATCCGGCTTGACGACACCTGCGGCTTTCTGGCGGCTGACTTCGACCGGGAGACTTGGAGGCGAGATGCGCAGGCCTTCCTCGAAGCGTGCAGGTCGAAGCAGGTTCCGGCGGCACTCGAACGCTCGCGCTCCGGCAACGGCGGGCACATCTGGATCGTCCGCCGCCTAGGCGCTCATCTTCTGACCGAAGCCATGGAGTGCCACCCCGACATCGGCTTTGGATCGTACGATCGGTTCTTTCCGAGCCAGGACACGCTGCCCACTGGCGGTTTCGGCAACCTCATCGCACTACCTCTGCAACGTGGCGCGCGGAAGTACGGGAACAGCGTGTTCCTCGACGACTGCTTCGAGCCCTATTCCGATCAGTGAGCCTTCCTCTCCTCGACCTCGTCGCCCGTGGCGCGCTCGACCAGGGCGTCGGTGACCCTGTCGACGTCTTCGGGACCGGGCGTTTCATCGAGGAGCCGGAACATCCGCCCAGCCGTCTCTTCGCCGAATCTCCGAGTGACCTGCCGATGAAGGACCAATGCCTGTCCCTGCTGCCGCCCCTCGCGCCGACCCTTCTGGACCAACTCCTCCATACCCTGTCTAAATCTGTCCATCACCTCCGCCATTGCCGTCGCTCCCTCCCTCGTGAATCGTCCCGGGTAGTCCCTCAACTCTAGCATCGTGTCCACCGTCCGGGCCATGAATCCCTCCAGGCCCGCAGTCCCGTGCCCTTCGAGCGCACGCCACAGGACCGACAGCTGTTCGGCCATTTCCGGCGGCGAGAACGCGTGGCACGATGGGCACAACGCCGAAGCGGGGCATGACGGTTCCTTGCACGGGCGTTGCCCGAACCGCACCTTGCGCTGTGCGTGAACTATGCCGCACCCGAATCCGGAACCACAATGGCCCAGTCCCAGAACTACGCGAATCACGCCAGGCGCCCTCCACTGCTGTTCCTCGCGGGGTGCTACCTCTCAACGGCCGCTACGGCAGGCATCGGATGCCTGCTCGTCGTGGATTTCAGCGCAGCGACCCTGGCCCTGTTCGTGGTCGCCGCCTGTACGGCGATGGCGCTTCTCTTTGCGCGGCGCTTCTCAACGGGCGTTCAGGACCGGGTGATCCGCCTGGAGGAGCGCCTACGTCTGGAGAGGATTCTGCCGGACGAGCTAAAGGGCGAAATCGGTCAGCTGACGACGGACCAGCTAATCGGTTTGCGCTTCGCTTCCGACGCGGAACTGACCGGACTGGTCCGCCGGGTCCTGGCGGGCGAACTGACAGACCGGAGGTCCGTAAAGCAGGCCGTCGAAGACTGGCGCGCCGACCACCAGCGCGTCTGAACAGAGGTCCAGGGACCATCGCCATGCGGGCCCACCAGACATGTCAACTACAATGCCATTCTGACAACTATGGATTACTTTTGGCCCACCGTGCTGCCGCTGGCCGACGGCCTCCGGCCCTGCTCACGCCGCAATGACCACCGCGCGACCCGGTGAGCGCCGTCACAGTTGCCCGTGATCGCCAAGTTGCGCAAGCCGCTGGCGCGGGGTTACCGTGCACGATGACCGCTCAGCAACGCTCGGCTCTACGGACACTGCTCGTGCTGGCGTCCGCCACGGCACTTTTCGGCTGCGACTCCTTCTTCGCCCTATGCACGGATGAGATGCGGTTCAGCGTGCTCGTGGAAGTGCGCGATGCCGCAACCGGTAGGCCAGCCGCTAGCGGCGTGACGGGTGTATCCGAGCACGAGAGCGGAGAAGTCATCGAGTTCACGGCAGGTCCTGATGACCTAGCTCTTGATGGAAAATGGGATCGAGAGCTTCCGGGAGAGCACGCCATCACCCTGTGGAAGCCCGGGTACCTGCCGTATCTCGTCGATGTCCACGTCGACGCCGACAGATGCCATGTGAACCCGGAGATGGTGGAGGCGGAGATCGATCGCGACCCCCGGGCGGTTCCCGAGTCCCCCATTTCCTTCATCGAGGGACCCGACAGCACCGTTGGTGTATGGAATTCTGCGAGTGCCGAAGTGCATCTCTACGGTGACACGTTGGAGATCAAGGGCCAAGCGGCAACCCGTGACTGCATGGAGCTCCGAGTGGTGTCGTTTCGCTCGGGAACCCGACTCCACGTGCAGGTCGAGCCATCGGATGTCCCGCTGGACGATTGTGTCGGCGGGCGCTGGTTCGAAGCCAGGTTCCTGCTGCCATCTGGAGCAACCGACCTCCTGGTGACGAACGCATACTACTTTCCTGCTGTACTCTTCAGCGGGAAAGTGCGGCCAAGCTCCTGACCGTCCGCGTGGGCGGTTGATCGCCTTGGTGTTAAGAACCGACCGGTGCTCCCCCGGGCGCAACTGCGGACCGCTTCGTCGCGCCTTGCCAGCGGTGCCCTTCGCCGCGCTCGGTGCTCGCGCGAGATTATCCACGGAATGCTCGGGTCCACATGGGCCTGCCAACGGCCCGCACGATTCCCCCTTTGCGTGAGCGACGGACCGAGATGAGTAGGCTGGCGAAGGCGAATACGACAAGAGCGCGACCGCGAAGATTCGCGCCGCTCCTCCCCCTCGCGCTCCTGCCGGCGTGCGGTGATTCCGGGGACGGACCGGCCGCTGGCACCGCCGGAACTCTGGACGGCCCGGACGTGATCGTGAACGCCGTGACCGAGGAGCTCTTCACCGTGGGGTCCGTCACCGGAGACGACTGGGACATCTTCGGGAGCGTGGGGTCCGTCCACTTCGACGCCGAGTCCAACCTGCACATCCTCGACAACCAGAGCGATCGGATCTTCGTGGTCGGCCCGGACGGGTCGCTGCTCCGCACAGTCGGGGGGTCGGGCGAGGGGCCCGGCGAGTTCAACGGCGTCACCAGGATCTTCGTGGCGCGCGATGGCTCGTACACGGTGTTTGGGAATGGAGACCGGCGCATCGATCTCCTGGAACCCGGTGGCAGCTTCGTGCGGCGCATCAACCTCGACCCCGCGACGACGGGGATGATCCTGACGGAGGCGGTCTTCCCCGACGGATCGCTCCTCATCTCCCAGGTCGTGCGCTTCGACTGGAACAACATGGCGGCCGGGTTTGTGCTCCCCGAAGTGGAGAGCCGCCCCCTCTGGATTATGCCCTTTCCGCTGGAGGGAGAGCTGGATACGCTGTACCACGCCTGGGAGCTCCCCGAGACCGAGGCTGTGTCGGGAGAGTCTTCGCCGGGGGAGATCGTTCTCTACGCTGGCCGCGCCTTCGAGCCGCCTCTCGGCCTCGGCGTACTGAGCGATGGCCGCGTGGCGCTGATCGACTCGACCGGATATCGCGTCAAGCTGCTCGGTCGGGGCGGCGAAGTGACCGGCACGATTGAGCGCCCGATCGCGCCGCTTGCCGTGGACGAAGCGATCCGGGAGGCCGAGCGCGAGCGCTACCGGGAGCGGTATCCACAGGCGTCGTCGGACGCGCCAGCGGCCCGGAGGGGTGTGCGGCGGGAGGGCGCGGAGTCGCTAACGTTCGCGGACGAGGTGCCGGTGCTCGCCGGGATCAGGGTGGACTGGGAGGATCGCATCTGGGTGGAGCGAAGAGATCCCACCGGTGCCGGAGACGACGGCCCCATCGACATCGTGACGCCCGCTGGGGACTACATCGGCACTCTGCCGCCGCATGGGCTACGTACGCCGGACGCCTTCGGTCCCGGTGGACTCATCGCCTACATCGAGAGGGACGACTTGGGCGTGGCGACCGTCCGCGTGGTCAGGCTGATTGCGCTGGAGCCGCAGGGGTAGACAATCTGGAGAGCGTATTGCTGCCACTCAGGGGAATTCGACGCCCGCTGGTGGCGGCGGTCCTTGTCGCCTGCGGCGCATGCGGTGGAGCGCCGCCTCTGGGCCGGGCGTCCGAAGGGCCTCCGGGGGAACGGGCCCACGAAGGACCGGCCCGCGATTCGCTGGCCGCCGTCATCCGCAGCGTGCGGGCCGGGGAGGAGTCGGCGAGGCTCGCCGAGGCGGTGGCCGCGGCGGCGCGGATCCCGCCTGGTGACCTGGGCAACGACCTGCGGGACGCGATGACCCAGGCCCTCGGGCTCTCGATCATGGCCGAGATGACGAGGATCCAGGACAGCGTGCTCACGAGTGTGGGGCCGGTGCTCGAAGGAGCCCTGGCTCGCGCCTGGTCGCAGGCGGAGCTCGCGGCGGTGATCAGGGAGATCCCCTCCCGGACAGACGAGGTCACGACCCGTGACCTGGTGGCGGCGCGACTGGCCAGCCGGCTCGGAGCGGGGGAGGCCAGCGAGGAGCTGCTGGCGGCGATGGCCGAGGCGCTGGCGTCGATCGCGGTCTACAGCGTCGGGGACAGCGGCCCGAAAGTCGGCTTCCGCGACGAGGTGGCGGTCGCGTGGGCGCGTCAGCACTCCCCCGATGATCTTGCGGGCTTCATTCGCTCCATAGCCAGCGGGATCGAAGGTCCCGAGCAGGCCGCAGCGGTCGATGTGGTCGAACCCTTCGGATTCCGGCTGCGCCACCGGCGCGGTCCGCCCGCGTGGGCGGACTCGACGGGGATGGTGACCCATCCGGGGATGCGCTCGGCGCTGGCCGAGGCGCTGGCGTACATGAACGAGGTCGGGAGCCGGCGCACCCGGGAAATCGAGCGCATGGAGGCGATCGGTGACCACGCCGCGCGGGACTCGCTGTGGGCACTGGAATACGGGGCCCCAAGCCGGTGGGGCGGACGCGTCCACATCCATAAGAAGCTGGCTTGGGCGGTGCGCAGGGTGGGAGATCCGGCAATGCTGGAGCTGCTGGTGCGCTCGCTCCATGCGGGATTGCGGCCCTCTTCGGGAGTGTCGCTGGCGGCGTTCGGCGAGGCCGCGGTACCGCATCTCCTAGCCGCCCTCGGTGACACCGCAGCCAGTGGCGCATGGGTCTCGTGGCACCTGCAGGACCTAGCCTGGATCGCAAAGCAGCAGGAGCTCGCGGCGGAGACGCGAGAGGCCTTGGCCGCCGTCCTGCACGGGGTCTTTTCCGGAGAAACGCTACGCGCCGGACGAATCGGCGATCCCGGTATCGCCGTGCTCGCCGCGATCGATCTGGCATACGCTCTCGGAGACTCGGCTGCGCTCCAGAGGGTGCGTGACTTCGCGGCGGGTCCGGCCGAGATGGTCCGGGCCGGCCTTTCGGCCAGAACCGCGAATGACCTCGTCCTGACCGTGCGCTCCCGTATCGGGTGGCGACCGGCCCCGATGGCGCAGGCGGAGATTGCGGCCGCGCTGAGGACGGTCCCGCTGAGCGCTTGGCCGGCCGCTTCCCATCTGGACGCCGCACAGCTTGCCTCGAAGATCGATCCGGAACTCGTGTCGGGACCGCTTCGGGAGGCGATGTCCGAGGCGTGGGACTATACCCGGCACCATTGGGAGTGGGAACGCGTGCGGAACCTGCTGGCGCGACCCCTCAGCCCGGCGTACGATTCGGTGTCCGCGCTCGCGGCAATCCGCGCAATCCCGGCTGGCGAGTACGGCCCGGAGCAGCTCCACGCAGCCTCTGCCCTCCTCCGGGGTGACGCGGGCGAAGAGATGCGCCACGCCGGGATCGCCGCGCTGGAGCACCTCAACGAAGCCGCGGTCGACACCGAGTCCCGGTTCGACTACGATTCGCCCTTCCATCGTCTCCACAGGAGAATCTTCGACGCTGTGATGGCACAGCTGGACGATCCTGATCCCCGGAGCATTTCGGCGCTCGTGCGGAGCGGCTTCGGCCTCTACCGATGCAACACGCAAATTGTCTACGGATCCGGCGACGGCAGGAAGGAAGGTGTCGTCGTCGCGCGCGCGATCCTCGCCGCGATGGCGGAGCCCGGCGCACCGCCAGCGAGGGTGAGCGCGGGGCTGAGTGATCTCGCTACACTGCTGATAGGAAACAACAACCTGACCCGCGACATTCCGAACGAACTTGTCGAAGAGATCACAGCCGCACCGCACGGATACCTCGACGGCACATCGATGGAAGCCTACGCCGCGACCGGCCCAAACGACCGCTTCCGGGTCGCCATGAGCGCCATTGGCCTAGCTGCGGTCGCCGACGATCTGGAGCAGGTCGCGCTTGTCGAGCGCATTGCAACGGACCCGGAGGCCGTTGCCGCGCTCGGTCTTACCGATCCGAACGACGAGGAGAGTATCCGCCGCTACGCCCGGCGAATTCTCGCGGCACGTCCGATCCTCTGGCCAGGAGAGTGTTAGCACATGCTGAGATTCGCCGAAGAGGTCATCCTCCTCCTCCTTGACGACGAGGAGGGCAGGCTCCTGCGAGTTCCCGACTGGTCGCTCCGCTACGCGCTCGCCGGAGGGGTTCTGATGGACCTGGCGCTCGAGGATCGCATCGACACCGACCTGGAGAGGCTGATCCTGGTCAATTCCGAGCCGCTGGGCGACGAAATCCTGGATCCGACGCTGGCCGCCGTGGCATCCGCCGACGAGACCCGCGACGCACGCTTCTGGGTCGAACGCGAGGCTGGCCGCGCCGACCGGATCCGCGAGGCCGCCATCGACGGCCTGGTCGCGCGCGGTATCCTGGAGCGCCGCGAAGGGCGCTTTCTGTGGGTGTTCCGCTCGCGCCGATACCCGCTCATCGACGGCAAGGCCGAACGCGAGGTCAAGCTGCGGATCATGGAGGTGCTTTTCGGCGACGTGGTCCCCACCCCACGCGACGTCGTGATCATCTGCCTCGCGGACGCCTGCGGGATCCTGGCCGCGCTGCTCTCGAAGCGCGAGCTGAGGCGCGCGATGCCGCGCATCGGACTCATCCGCAAGATGGACCTGATCGGCCGCGCGGTGACCTCGGCCATATGGGACATCGAGATCTCGCTCGCCCGTGCGGTGCGGCCACACATCGGGTAGAACACCGAGTTGGTGTTGACACTATAGAGCCAGTGACAGGAAAGGGGGCGCGTATGCAGGGAACCCCGGCCATCGCGGTGCCGATCGGCTGCATCATCGCGTTTCCGCTCACAAGTGCGACCGGGTCGGCGCAGGAGCCTCCTGACACCGTCCTGGACGTTGAGGAGATCGAAGTGGTCGTCGGTTCGCGGGCGGGCGTGGCGGACCCGGCCACGCTCCCCGTCCCGGTCGACATCTACGGCTCCGAGGAGATTGCGCGCCTGGGGGAGGTCGATCTCGCCGAAGTCCTGGGAGCGATCGCCCCATCCTTCAACTCCACCCGCCTGTCCGCTGGAGACGGCGCCGCCCTGCATGTGGCCACGCTGCGCGGCATGAACGGCGACCAGGTGCTGGTGCTGGTCAACGGAAAGCGGCGGCACGGGGTCGCATTCGCCAAGGTGCTCGCGGTCTCGGGGCAAGGCACGACCGGCACCGACCTCCGCGCGATCCCGGTGCACGCGATCAAGCGGATCGAGGTGCTGCGCGAGGGCGCCGCCTCGCAATACGGCTCGGACGCAGTCGCCGGCGTGATCAACATCGTCCTCAAGGACGACGCTGGCGGAGTCAACGCGGCGACCTTTCTCGGACGAACGTCCCGTGGCGACGGGATGAGACTGATCACGTCGGTCAACGCCGGCGTGCCCCTCGGGAGGGGATTCCTCAACGTCACCATCGAGGCTGCGAGGCAGGAGGTGACGAACCGGGCTGGTGCCGCGCCCACCTGCTTCGGTCCCGACCCGTCCTACGGCCCCTGCGTGGATGGAGGAAAGGACATCCCGCTACAGCGCAACGGCGAGCCCGACTACAAGGGCGCGGGCTTCATGGCCAATGCGGCAATCCCCCTCGGCGAATCGACCGAGTTCTATGCCTTCGGGGGCTACTCCGCCCGCGAGGCGGTCTCCGACGGCCTGTACCGGAAGGCCGACTGGGTGCCGCGCACGGTCAGCTACGTCTATCCGGACGGCTTCCTCCCCGTCGAGGAGTCAGAGCTGAGTGACAGGTCGGCGGTGGCGGGGCTGCGCGGTCTCGTGGGCGAGTGGTCGGCGGATCTCAGTCTCGGCTTCGGGCATGGCCGCTTCGCCTTCGGTGCCGCCAACTCCATCAACCCCTCCTACGCGGCCGAGTACCTGGCCAGGAACCCCGGGGCGGACGGCGCCTCCATCGCGGCAAACGCGGGACCGCGCGACACCTTCAGCGGGGGGCTGAACGTGCGCCAGTGGACGCTGAACGCCGACGCGACGCGGGAGCTCGAAGTGGTCGCGACGCCTGCATTTCTGGCGTTGGGCGGTGCCTTTCGGAGGGACTCGTACTGGATGGAGGCCGGCGATCGGGCCTCGTGGGCATGCGGACCGAGCGACACCCCCGGCAGCTTTCCGGCCGCCCACCAGCAGAACGACGGGTCCGTGCTGGCGAGCTGCGGGATCCAGGGCTACCCCGGCTACAGCCCCTCCTCGGCTTCGCTGAGCGAACGGGATCGCAACAGCTTCGGGGCGTACGCGGAGATGGAGCTGCGCCCCTCCGACGCCGCAACGCTGGGCGGCGCCCTGCGCTTCGAGGAGTACACCGACGCCGGCAGCTCGCTCACAGGCAAGGTGGCTGGCCGCGTTGGCCCCGGCGAGTCGGGGGCGGCCGTGCGGGCCGCGGTCTCCACGGGCTTCCGCGCGCCGCGCCTGCCCCAGCGGGGCTTCAACACGATCGGCTTCGTGGGCGACGCCGAGGGTCTGGTGAGCGCCGGATTCCTCCCCGAAGGCGACCAGATCGCGTGCGCCGACTTCGGCGCCTGCTCCCTGAGCCACGAGACGTCGCTGAGCTTCACCGGGGGGGTCGTCTATTCCGCCGAGAACGGCCTCCTCGTGACCGCCGACTACTACCGCGTTGCGGTCGCCGACGCGATCGCACTGACGCAGAGCCTGCGCCCGATCCACGGGCTTCGTGCGGGCGCCCAATTCCAGGGCCGACCGGTGGATGCGGTGGCGTTCTGGACCAATGCGATCGACACGCGCACCCAGGGGTTCGACCTGGTCGCCAGCTGGCGGTTGCGCGGGATGGCTTGGGGCGCCGCGGATCTGTCGGCCAGCCTGCACCGGAACAGCACCGCGATCACCGCCAACCGGAACGAGAACTTCATCGGTGACACGCAGCAGACCCTGATCGAGGAGGCGCAGCCCGGGCGCCGGATCGGCGTGAGCGCCGACATCCGGTCCGTACGCGGCGTGGGTGCCAGCTTCAGCGTGACCCACATCGGATCGGTCACGACCCCGTTCATCTTCGAGGAGAATATCACGATCGACGCGGCGGCGATCGCCGACCTGGAAGTCACCCTCAGGGTGGCCGACCGGATCCTCCTGGGAGTGGGCGCCAACAACCTGCTGGACAAGCTGCCGAACAGGCTCCCGGCCGACCACGTGGCCCAGCTCTGGACGATGGAATACCCCTCGGAGTCGCCCTACGGAGTCGCCGGACGCCTTTGGTACATGCGCGCGAAGATGGTCGGGCACTGATCCAGCGGAGATGCGGATCGCCTCCTGCCCTGGGGGGCTGCCCACGCCCGAGCTAGACGGGTGCCCCGACGATCCACAGCGCCAGGAGGGTCGCCAGCGGTACGGTGAGGTTGTCGTCGATGCCGGTAGGCGCGACCTCCGCGGCGGCAGCGAAAGTCCCCGCCGCGAGCGCGACGGGGAGGCCGAAGAACGGGGTCAGGACGGCGACCGAGACCGTGTAGAAGGCCGCCGAACCCTCCCAGCTTCCCTTGCCCAGCGGTCGCCTGCCCCAGAGGCGACCGACGACGCTCGCGACGGGGTCCGCGACGGCCAGGACGAGGATCGCCGGCACCGACCACGAAGGCGGCGCAATCGTCACCGTCGCCAGCGCTCCGATCAGGTACCAGGTGGAGGACACCGGGCGGCGGGCCTCGCGCGGAGACGCCAGTGCGCGGAACCACCGGAAAAAGACCGTGTTGAGGGCTGCGGAGCGAAGCCGCACCACATCCAGCGCCACGGCGATCGCGGCCGCGCACGCCAGTCCGACCACCGGCACGGCGGAGTCCGGACCCACAAGGTGCACAGCCGCGGCGATCCCGACGCCGCTAGCCATGTGGGTCGCACGACGCCACGGCTGAAGGCCCTCGGTGCGCCCAATCGCCTCCTTCAGGATCTCGGCCTCGCTGTCGACTCCATCGACGGGCCCCGCTCCGAGTGGCGGGACGGGCTGAAGCGCCGTGCAGAGTGGCGATCCTTCCCACGCTCGACCGCGGCCGCGCGCATCCGCGGTTTCATCTCAGACAGCGGGCGAACGCCGGCAGCCCGACGATCGTTCTCTGCACGGTCCATGTGGCATCGCGCTAGCACCATACGGCCCCCGTTGCGCGGGTCACAACCCCCCCAATTGCCCCCGCGGACCCGCAATACTTAGCTTCGGGAGCCACTGGTGCGGGCACTGTAAACTGTAGATTACACATTGTAAAGCGTACATTACAGAATGAAGCGATACACGGCCTTCGACCCGCCCGAATACCACGGGTGGCGGCCGGACCCGGAGCTGGTCCGCGAGTACCGGCAGCGCATCGAGGACGATCACCGGCGCTGGGCGCTGGTGCAAGGGCTGGGCGAAGAGGCGCTCCTGGAGATCTACCGGGACCTTCTCCTCACCCGCCTGCAGGACATCGGCCTCAAGCGGTGGGTGCGGCAGGGGGTTATCAGCAAGGCGTGGCTGGGGGTCGGCGAGGAGGCCGTCACGGTTGGCTGCGTGGCGGCACTCGACCGCTCCCGAGACGTGGTGATCCCGATGATCAGGAACGCCGGCGCCTCCCACATGATGGGGCTCGCGCTCGAATACGGCTTCACCTCGTACCTGGGGACGGCCGACAGCCCGAGCGGCGGGCGAGACTTCCACTACGGCGACGTCCGCAGGGGGGTGATCCAGCCGATCAGCCATATGGGCACCAGCGTGACGATCGCGGCCGGCGCGGCGCTCGCCTTCAGGAACCGGAGCGAGGACCGCGTGGCGCTCACCTGGACGGGCGACGGAGCGACCAGGACCGCCGCCTGCCACGAGGGGTTGGTCAGCGCGTCGAGGTGGGGAGTGCCGGCGATCTTCGTAGTCCAGAACAACCAGGTCGCGTTGGGCACCCGTCTCGGCCAGCACGGGGCGGGGAGGCTCGAAGACATCCCGGCGGGCTACGGCATCGCGGGGCTCGAGTGCGACGGCAACAACGTGCTCGACGTCTACGCGGCGACCGCGATCGCCCGCGAGAGGTGCGCCGACGGTCGCGGACCCGCCATCGTCGTCGCCGAGACCTTCAGGATGGGGGGACACGCCACCCACGACGAACGCGAGGCGCGCGAGACCTTCCCGGCCGAGCTCTTCGAGGAGTGGGGCCGACGCGACCCGGTCGGCCTCCTCGAAGCGTACCTTGCCGACGAGGGGATCCCCGCCTCGGTCCTCACGGAGATCGAGGCGGAAGCCACGGCGGCCGTCGAGGCCGCGGCCGAGGGTGCCCTGGCAGCTCGCGGGGATCGTCCGGCACCGGAGCACGCGATCTTCGACGGCATCACCGAGGGCGGAGTGCTCCACCCGCTGGCGCATCGACTGGTAGAGCACCGGGCGAGACGTTAGGATCGGGGATGTTCGACAACCTTCGCCGAGCCTTCCGGGAGGCTGTGGATAACATGCAGCGCGAGCTCGACGCCGGCGCGGCGCCGGACTCCGTGCGCAGGCTGATCCGCTCCATGGAAGGCGAGGCCGCGCGGACCAAGGCGTCGCTCGAAGCCCTCAAGAAGGACCTGGAGAACACGCGGGAGCGGGTGCGCAGGGAGGAGGAGAGCGCGGAGACGTGCCGACGCCGGGAGGCGATGGCGCTCGAGATCGGCGACGAAGAGACCGCGGCGCTCGCTTCCAGGTACGCCGCGAGCCACCGCGAGCGAGCACGGGTGCTCGCCGACAAGCTCCGCGCAATCGAGGCCGAGGCCAGGCTCCTCGATGGGGAGTACGGCGAGATGCTGGAGCAGATCCGCCGCGCCCTCACCCAGGCGAGCGCACTCTCTGCCACCGCACGGAGGACGAGGGCCCGCAGGTCGGTCGCGGGCGCGGACGACCTCTTGGCGAGGATGGACGGGATGGCGGCCGAGGTGGAGGACAACGAGCGCCGGGGAGAGGCGGCGGAGTCGCTCTTCGACGCCGCCGGATCGGTGATCGACGAGCGGGCCGCGCGCGAGGCGGAGGCCGACGCGCGTCTTGCGGAGTTGAAGAGGCGGATGGGGATGCGGTAGATTAGGGGCATGGAGAACTGGATCGGCGTCGCGGTCTGGATAGTGGTGGGCGTCTCAATCGGCCTCGGGATGAAGGTTGTCGTGCGCCTCGAGGAGACCTCGCCCGGACACACGCCCGTCCTCTGCGCCCTGGGTGCCTTCGCGGCGGTGATTGGGGGGATGCTCGGCGTCGGCATCCTGGAGTTCGACCGCCCGGTCGCGCTGAGTCCGGGCGGAATGGCCGGGGCGGTGGCCTTTGCGGCGCTCATGACCTTCGTCTACCGATGGGGGATCACCCGGCTCACCTGAGCCGCGGGGACGAGCTCGCGTTAGCGCCATGGAGCAGCCGGTCGACTTCGCCCGCAGGGAGCGCCCCCGCTTCTACCGGGAGCTGAACGGGTTCCTGCGCATCCCCTCGGTGTCCGCCAACTCGAAGCACGACGGCGACACCAGGAGGGCGGCCGAGTGGGTGGGGGACCAGCTGCAGCGAGCCGGCCTCGCGGTCGATATCCTCCCCACCCCCGGCCACCCGGTGGTGGTGGGAGAGTGGCGGGGAGCGGGACCCGGGGCGCCGACCGTTCTGGTGTACGGCCACTACGACGTGCAGCCTCCGGAACCGCTCGAGCTCTGGGAGACGCCCCCATTCGAGCCCAGCCTCCGCGACGGCCGCATCTACGCGCGCGGTGCCGCCGACGACAAGGGGCAGCTCTTCCTTCACCTCAAGGCCCTCGAGGCGCACCTGGCGATCCGGGGCCACCTCCCGGTCAATGTAGTCGTCCTGGCCGAGGGCGAGGAGGAGGTCGGGTCGCCCAACCTGGTGCCCTTCGTGAAGGAGCACCGCGACCGTCTCGCCGCCGAGACGGTGGTGATCTCCGACTCCTCGATGTATGCCCCTGGCCTCCCGTCGCTCCTATTCTCGCTCAGGGGCCTGGCGTACTTCGAGATCCACGCCACCGGCCCCAGCACCGACCTGCACTCCGGCGCCTACGGCGGCGCGGTCCCGAATCCGGCGAACGCGCTGGTCCGCCTCGTCGCCTCGCTGCACGACGAGAGCGGCCGCATCGCCGTCGACGGATTCTACGACGATGTGGCGATTCCGCCCGAGGAGACGCTCGCCGGCATCCGCGCCCTGCCCTTCGACGCCGAGGAGTACGCGGAGGAGGTCGGGACGACGGCTTCGGGCGGCGAGGACGGCTACACTCCGCTCGAGCGCCTCTGGACGCGTCCGGCGTGCGACGTGAACGGCATCCTCTCGGGGTACACGGGCGAGGGCGCGAAGACCGTGCTGCCAGCAAGTGCGATGGCGAAGGTCAGCATGCGCCTGGTGCCCGACCAGTCCCCCGATCGGGTTGCCGCCCTGCTGCGCGAGCACATCGACGCCAACGGGCACGATGGCGTCGACTTCGAGCTCGTGGAGCTGCACGGCGGGCGTCCCTGGCTGGCCCCGGTCGACGGTCCGCACTTCGAGGCGGCCGCCCGCGCGCTGGAGCGCTCATTCGGGGTGGCCCCGGTCCTCACCGGCGAGGGTGGCAGTATTCCGATAGTCGTCGAGTTCGAGGAGATCCTTGGCGCGAACCCGCTCCTGATCGGCTTCGCCCTTCCCGGCGCCAACATGCACGCCCCCAACGAGTGGTTCGCCACAGAGTGCTTCGAGAAGGGAATCGAGACGCTGATTCACCTCTACGACGAGCTGGCGTCGGAGCAGTAGCCGACACGACCGAGCCGAAGGGACGGCAACCGTGGACAATACCCGCAACCAGGCGCCCGGCACCGTACCCGATCACTCCCCGCCCTACCTCTGGGCCGGTGTGGCGGCCGCTGCGGTCGGGCTTCTCTACGCCGTAACCCTGGCACCGACCACGGCCTTCTGGGACGCGAGCGAGTACATCGCGACGGCCCGCATCCTGGGAGTTCCGCACCCGCCGGGCAATCCACTCTTCGTGGTCATGGCCCGCAGCTGGGAGGCGCTCCTCGGGGCCTTCGGGCTCTCGGCCGCCGTCAGCGTCAACCTCTTCTCGGCGCTCATGGGCTCGCTGGCGCACGGACTCTGGTTCCTGGTCGCGCACCACATCCTGCGCCACTTCTCCGATGATCGCCGCTTCAGCCTGATCGGCGCATTCGCCGCCGTGCTCGTGAGCGCCACCGCCTTCACCGTCTGGAACCAGTCCAACGTCAACGAGAAGGTCTACACCGTCTCGCTCCTGACCATTGCGCTGCTCACCTGGCTCGCCTTCAGGTGGCAGGAGAGGCTCGGACGTCCCGGCGACGACAACATCCTCGTCCTGATGGCCTTCATCCTGGCGCTCTCGGTCGGCAACCACCTCATGGCCTTCCTCGCCGCCCCGGCGCTCCTCCTCTTCGTGCTATTCGTGCGGCCGCGCGCGCTGGCGAGCTATCGGCTCTACCTCGTCGGAGTCCCCGCCGTCGTCCTCGGGCTCTCGATCCACCTCTTCCTCCCGATCCGCTCCGGCCTGGATCCGGTGATCAACGAGGCGCAGCCAACGTGCGAGGATATCGGCGAGGCGGTCGTGAGCGTGGTCACCTACGGAAACGCCGGGTGCGCGGACCTATCGGACGCGATCCAGCGCAAGCAGTACCGGAAGCCGCCCCTCAGCCATCGGCAGGCGCCGCTCGTCGACCAGGTCGGCAACTGGCTGCAGTACTTCGACTGGCAGTGGGCGCGCTCGCTCTCCGCAGTGGACTCCACCTTCGGGCGCTACCGGGTCCCCCTCACCCTGCTCTTCATCGGGCTCGGGGTGCTGGGACTGATCGAGCACTACCGCCGGGACCGGGAGAGCTGGATCTACTTCATCTCCCTCTTCGCCGTCCTCTCGGGGGGGCTCGTCTTCTACCTGAACTTCAAGTACGGCTACTCGATGCCCCTCCCGGAGGGGGAGGAACTCAGGATCGCGATGGAGCGGGCGAATACCACGCAAGTCAGGGAAATCCGGGAGGTGCGCGAGCGCGACTACTTCTTCGTCGTCGGCTTCTCGGTTTGGGGACTCATGGCCGGGATCGGCATCGCCACCCTCTGGCAGCGGGTCAGCCAGCGTGTGGGGCGCTCCCTGACCGTGGCGTCGCCGGTCCTCGCCCTGGCTCTGATCCCGCTGGTGCTGAACTTCGGGTGGGCGAGCCGCCGCGGCGACTACGCGGCCCGCGACTGGGCCTACAACCTGCTGATGAGCGTCGAGCCGTACGGGATCATCTTCACCAACGGCGACAACGACACCTTTCCGCTCTGGTACCTCCAGGAGGCCGAGGGCATCCGCCGCGACGTCACCGTCATGGTCGGCTCGTACCTCAACACCGCCTGGTACGTGAGGCAGCTCCGGGACCTGACGCGCCCCTGCGAGCCCGGGCAGGATCCCGACGCCGACCCCACCCGCATCCTCTGCCAGCGACCGTACACCGCCGAGAACACCGACGCGATATACACGCACGATCCGGCGGAGGCCGAAGCGGCCGGAAAGACCGCGATCCTCCTGGATTCGCCGGTGCGGAAGCCGGAGCGCGGCGCCTTCCCCGAGGCTCTGGACGATGCCAGAATCGCGCAGGTTGCCCGGAACTACGTCCGCCTCGAGGAGGACCGCACCTTCTCCCTGGGCCCGGTGACCGCCACCATGCGCGGCGGGGACACCATCGTGCCAATGCAGCAGTTTGCGCTGGCGGCGATTAGCAACTCGCTCGGAGACCGGCCTGTCTACTTCTCTTCGGCCAGCAACCCGGCCGGGTCCTTCGGCCTCACCGAGTACGTGGTGCGACAGGGGCTCGCCTTCCGCCTCTGGCCGGGCAATCCCGCCACGCTGGCGGCGCGGGGGGTGCGGCGCAACGCCGACGCTCGCGGCAGCGGGGCGGTGCTCGGGAGATGGCTCGACATGGAGCGCACCCGGCTACTCGCCGACAGCGTCTTCATGCACCGCTCGGGGATCCCGGGAGGTTGGCGGCACTGGCCGGACCGCTCCACCCTCGGCATTCCGAACTACTACGCCTGGATGAACTACGCCCTGGCCCAGGACCCGAAGCTCAGGACCGACTCGGCCGCGATGGCCCGCCGCGTGGAACGGACGCGGGAGTGGGAGGCGCTGGCGACATCGCTGGATTGGCCGCCGCGGACCGATCCCAGGTAGGGGAACTACGCAGCGCCATCCCCGCTGGACCGCTTCGCTCGCCTGTTCTTATGTAATGTGTAGTTTACATAATGTAAATCGCGGTTTACAGTGCCCGTACCCGTGGATTGCTCCGCGTTGCTTCTAGTGCCAGGGCTCGGCGCTCGCCTCGACCCGATGGAGGATCAGGTCGCGCAGTCGACATGCTTCGTCCCAGTCGATGTAGGGAAGCCGCAAGGCGTCGTTCGCCAGCTGGACTTCCAGGGTGGCGAGGCTCCGCCTGCGCTGGAGCGGAGACTGCCTGACGCGCACCACCTGGACCTTCCGCATGAGGAAGAGCTCGACCGCATAGCCTAGGGTTCCGCTCCGCACTGCCACCGCATCGCCGCTGGCCATGTATGCAGTCCGCCGCCAGCGCTGCCAGGAGAGGAGCGCGAGCACCGGGACGAGAGCGAGAGTCCACCACAGAATGACAGGCCAGTGCGCGTAGTAGACCTCATGAAAATCCGCGTACTCGGCGGAATAGGCGGCGATCGCCATGCTGATCAATCCAGTCGCGAAGGTGCCCACCCAGGGCAGCAGCACCAGACCCCGAAGCGTCGTCGCCAAGATGAAGGACGGGGAGATGCGCCGAAAGGCGGGTGAGCGCGGCTCCAGCGTCACGCCGTTCGTCTCGTCGGCCCAGATCAGGGTTTGCATCTCGTTGGCCGCTACAACGGTGAGCACCGGAATCTTCACCGTGAACTCGAACCGACGTCCCACCCGCCGTGCTCCGGCGTTCCCGGAGTCAGCGCTCCGGTAATGCCCCGCGGGGTGCGCGAGGAGTTCGCACCGTTTGAGGCAACGTCCCAGCACGCCCTCGCGGAGCTCGATCATCTGGATCTTCGCTTTGCCAACCGAGGTCTCGCGCCTGGCAAGCAGCCCCGCACGGGTCGCCAGCCGTTTCCCATCGTCCCAGAGGCCGAAGTCGTGGAAGCGAATCAGGGCGGCTGCAATCGAGATGGCTGCCAGCACCAGGCCGAGCGCCACCCAGGGCGCGGCCGCGACCCCGAAGAACGAGAGCGAGTAGGCGATCGTCTCCCGCACGCCCTCCACCTCGCCCGATTCGGAAGAAAGCCAGATAGTCGCGAGAAGCAAGCCGCCAAGGGCGAGCAGAAAGGCCTCGGGGGTCCTCGCAACTCCGAGGCGGAGCAGTTCCTCGCTGGAGACGGCGAGGACTCGGGCACCGGAGGGGTGCGACAGCTGCGCCCGCACCTCTTCGTTCCCTTCGTCGGGGGCGGAGAGTGGAGGCGTCTCGCACCTCTCGGCCGCCGCATCGACTATCGGGTGCCGCGCCTCTCCCTTCTCCTCGCGCCGCGCGGCCGCCACACTCTGGCGCAGCAACAGGGCGACGTCCTCTCCGACCAGCGGCAGACTGCCCTCGGTGGCGGACGATCCCGCCGTGTCCACTCCGACCGTCACGAGCCCCAGGACACGACCAACGAGGGACTCTCGAACGCTCACCGACTGGATGCGCTCGTACGGAATGTCGACGGCCGTACGCTCGAGCACGCCGGTCAGCAGCTGTAGTCGCTCCTCACCCACCCGGTAACGGAATCGCGCCCATCTGAGCACTCCCCACGCCAACGCCAGGATAGCCGACGCGGCAAGCAGGGCACCCGCCAACCTTGGGTCCGTCAGCGTGGCGGCGACCAGCCATACGACGACACTCACCGGGTTCAGGAAGGCGTCTAGCAACCGGTGCGTCGAGCGGACCCCCCCTATCGCGTCGCGCGCGAAGCGAAACGCTACGAAGGGCGAGAGGCGATGCCACGTGCCGGCCGTCGGGTGCCTGGTCACCCCGGTGTCACCTGGAGTTGCGCCCTGGGGTCGTCCCGCATGATCCGTTCCGCCCGGTCCACGCCCCTCTCGGAGAGCGCACTCGTGGGTGGGCATATCACGCCGCCATCTCCCGCTGGCGTCTCCCCAGCCAAAGCGCCACCAGCAGCCATGTGCCCGCCACCGGGACCATGGTCCACGCCATCGCCGCCGTGCCCAGGCCAACCGCCCCCAGGCCTGCAAAGGACCAGGCCCCGACCTGGTCGCCGGCACGGTACACGAAGGTGTCGTTGAAGTTCTTGGCCTTGTACTTGTCGCGCCGGGGGAGCACGGTGTAGAGCACCTCCCGGGCCGGATTCGCGAGGGCGAAGTTTGCGCTCCGACGGAGCACCTGGAAGGCGACGAAGACGGCTAGCGCTGGCAGTGCGCCAAGGGCGAGGAAGCCTGCGATGCTCACGATCGGCAGGATGGCGAGCGTGGGTCCGACGCCGAATCTGCCGATGATGCGGCCGGTCAGCAGCAGCTGCGTCACCAGCGTCAGGGTGTTTACTGCCAGGTCGATGCGGGCAAAGACGAGGGTCCGGCCACCGGAGGTCGTCACCGCGTTCGAGACGATCTCCGCCTGGATGTTGTAGAGGAAGGCGGAGCCGACGGTGAAGAGGAGCATGAAGGCGCAGATCCCCAACAGGTACGGGGAGCGGGCCACCCGGCCGATGCCCTCGAGCGGGGAGCCGCCGATGATCTCCCCAGCAGCCCGTGGACAAACCTCCCACGGCATTCGAGCAGCGCTGCATCTCCGCTGGACCGCTTTCCTCACCTGTCCGCAGTGTAACGGTTGCTTTGCAATATGTAATCCATGATTTACAATTCCCGTACCCGGGGCTTCGCTCTGCGTTGCTCCTCGGGCCGGTAGCGCTGCTACCAGCCCTTCGTCGCGCCTTGCCAGCGGAGCGCTTCGCCGCTCTCGGTGCTCGCGCGAGACTATCCACGGACTGCCGGCATCCGGCGAGGCTAGCGAAGCCGGATCGAGCTCTTCCCGATCCCGAGCGCCGTCGCCCCCCCCGACCCGCCGTTCCAGAGCCCGGACGCACGCTACCGCGCACTCCAGCAGCGCCACCGAGAACCAGAGGAGTGCGGCCGGAAAGATCTGGTCGGCGAGGGTAGCCGCAATCGAGGACCCGAGGATCGCGCCCAGCGTCCCGCCCACTCCGATCAGCCCGAAGAGACGGCGGCTCCGGCGTTCGCGGTGAATGTCGGTCATGAACGACCAGAAGACCGAAACGACGAAGAGGTTGAAGACGCTCGTCCACACGAAGAAGGCGCGCCCGATCCAGAGGTTGGCGTCGGTCCCCTCCGGCGTCGCCCAGAGGAGAGCCCAGAAGCCAACCAGGCACCCCATGAAGAAGCGATACGCGACGGTGACGAACTTCCTGCGCGGCAAGCGGGCGACCAATGCGGCGAAGATCGGGTGGGCCACAAGCATCGCGAGGAGCGTGCCGGTGAAGAGCCACTTGAGGTCCCCCACCCCGCCGGCGACGCCCAGAGTCTCGCGGATCGGCCTGATGACGTAGTAGGCGGAGAGGACGCAGAAGAAGTACGCGGCGGATAGCAGGACGATCCCGGCTTCCTCCGGTCGGACACCGGTGAGGCGGGCGGCGATCGTGCGGAGGCTGGCAGCCCCCGGGAGGGACTCTGCGTCCGGCGCGGCCGAGGAGCTCGACGCAGGCTCGGGGCGCTTCGGGTTCAATGCTAGCCGGAACCGAGAGGTGTCCTCACCCGCTCCACCACAATCCGGAACCGCACCACCCGCTGCACCCCCAGCTCGTCCCGGGTCACGCCCCAGACATGGTCGCCATCGAAGACCGGAACCGGGAAGGGCGTGAAATCATCCGGCGGAACCAACACGCCCAGATAGGTTCCGTCGGGCTCGAAGACGTCGTAGCGCAGCGGCTCTCTCCACACCACTGGACTCGAAGAGGGGTCCTCCGGGTCGTGGTCCGTGTTCTCCACACGGTGCGCCTCGGTCCACAACCTCACCCAGATGCGGCCGTCCCGTCCGGCCAGCAGCCCCTGGTAGAACGGCTTGTGATCGGGGATCGGCGGTCCGTTCCAGCTCCAATTCGGGTCCGTCTCCCGCATGTAGCGCTCGACCCGTTCGCGTTCGTGGGCGCGCTCCTTGTCCAGCACGGGAACGGGCTCGGTGGCGCGCTCGATTCGAAGCACGCCGTCATCGCGGGGGACGTTGATCCGGTACTCGGAGGGCAGACCGGTGACGAAACGGCCGCCGGGGTGAACGGTCCACTGGAACACCGGGCTGAAGGGTACGTGCGCGCTCGCGCTGCTGGTTCCCCACTCGGCGGTGTGCTCGGCCGTCAGCAGGGGTCGCTCAAACGGGCTCGAGGGTTCGGAAAGCGTGTCGAGATGCGCCCCATCCGGCCCCAGGACGATGATGTGCCTGGCCCAATCGGTGCGTGACAGATCGCGGGTGTTCAGATATGTGCGGCCCTGCACGTCGGTGTGGAGCGGGTGGTTCGAGCCGGAGTTGCCCGCATCGAATCCCCACTGTTCCGTTTGTCCGGGACCCTGACCGAATACCGAAATGCGGTTGTTGCGGGAATCGCGGACCACCAGCCGGCCGCCCGGAAGCAGGGCGATGGCCTCGGCGTATCCGAACTCCCCCGGCCCCTCGCCCCGTCCGCCCAGCGTCTCCACGTACACTCCGGCCGAGTCGAAGACCCGGACGTGCTGCGCCTGCTCGTCCAGCACGTAGATATCCCACCTATCGCTTACGGCGATCGACGATATGCTGCCGAAGAGATACTCCTCGGGCCCGTCGAGCTCGCCGACCGAGACCTCCGCGACGAGGGTCGCCTCTGCGCCCCACACGCTTCCCGACATCGTGCGGACCACCGTGGTGTCGCCGATGGTCTCAACGACCACCTCCGGTCCGGCCGGTGCAGGACTTGTGTCGGTTCCACACGCTGCTGGAATGAACGCCGTCGTCAACAGCAGCAGGCATGGTCTCATCGTCCAATCCTCGCACCACTAGGTGAACAGTAGTTTACTTCACATTATGGCAACTGTGGTTGACTTTCGAGTTCGCCGCTAAGGGCCAGCCTGCGATTCCGAGCGAAACCGCCGCTCCAGCGCCCGCTCGAAACTCACCAGCCGGCGGATGAGTGCATTGTAGCGCGAATGCGAGTCGCGGGGATTGTCGGCACCGATGGCGAGGTAGAGCGAGATTTCGGGAGGGTGCGGCAGAGGTGGGGCGGGAGGAACTTCCAGCCCCGCCGCCCGCAGCCGCGGCGCTCCCACGGAGACGAGGAGCGCTTCGACGGTCGTCTCTCCGCTGCGCAGCGCCCGGATCCCCCTGGCGACGAGGTCTGCGCCCGGGAGATCCCCGGGAACGGCCGCGGCACCCGTCGCCGCGCGGCCAGCCACCGCATTCTCCGTGGATGTCATGACCGGATCTCCATGATCGCCCGACTCACCTTCTCCCGAAAGCTGGGCGGATCAATCGCGGGGTAGCGTTCGAGAGCCGGTTGAATGGCGTCGAACAGTTCCGCCAGTCGCTCCGGCCGAATCAGCCTTCGGCGCGCCATCTCGCCGACATCAAGAAGGTCCAGTTCATGTCCGCGCTCGATCTTTGCGAGAGCCTGCGCATGAAAGTCATAGTGGTAGTAGTCAACAGGGCCGTGCCTGACGATGAACCGGCTCCGCTCCCGCCAGCCCGGGATCGCGGGAATAAAGTCGTCGGGGGCGGCAAGCTCGATGTTGACGTCGAGCGCGTCCTTCGCTCGCGCAATCGCGGCGAACACGCCGGGCGGTTCGGGGTCGAGCTTGAGGTCGATGTCCACCGTGCACTCCCTCCACCCCACAAGCACCGCCGAACTGCCCCCGACCAGGTATATCCTGCCCTCGCCGCGGGCGGCGTTTCCGAGGCGCCGCATGAGGTCGCGGACCCTCTCCGCTCCGGCAGGTGGGCGCATGCCCGCGGTGCCGCGCCGATGTTCCCTCATCCCCCCACCACGATACGGAACCGCACCACCCGCTGCACCCCCAGCCCGTCCCGGGTCACTCCCCAGACGTAGTCGCCATCGAAGACCGGTTCCACCCAGTGCGTGAAATCCTCCGGCGACGCCACGACTCCGAGATAGGTCCCGTCGGGTTCGAAGACGTCGTAGCGTAGCGGTTCTCTCCAATCCACCGGCATCGAAGAGGGATCCTCCGGGTCGTGATCCTCGTTCTCGACCTGTTGCGCCTCGGTCGCCAGCCTCACCCAGATGCGTCCGTCCCGTGCTGCCAGCAGTTCGTGGAAGAAAGGCTTGTGCTCCGGTATCGGCGGCCCGTTCCAGGTCCAGTCCGGGATCATGCGCCGCATGTACTCCACCACGCCCGCACGCTCGTATGCGCGCTCCTCGTCGTGGACCGGAACGGGATCGGCGGCCCGCTCGACTCTGAGCACGCCGTCGTCCCGGGCAAGGTCGATCCGGTAGTCGGAGGAGAAACCGGTGAGAAAACGGCCGCTGGGGTGGACCGTCCACAACAGCTCGGGACTGAAGGGCACGGGATGACTTGCCGAGATGCCTCCTTCCTCGCCCTCCAGGAGCGGGGGCTCATAAGCGTCCGATGGCACCGGGAGCGTGTCGACCTGCGTTCCTTCCGGTCCGAACACGACAAGGTGCATGGCGAAGCCGTCCCGAGAGTAGTCCCGGGCGTGGAGAAAGGTCCGGCCGCTCGCGTCGGTGTACAGTGGAGACGACGAATGCAGGCCGCCCACGACGTACCCCCACTGTTCCGTCTCCCCGGTCCCGGGAACGAAGACCTCGAGCCGCTGGTTTCCGGGATCACGGACGACCAGCCGACCGTCCGGCAGCATCGCGATGGCCTCGGCCCGGCTGAACTCTCCCGGCCCCTCGCCCCGCCCTCCCAGCGTCTGGACATGGGAGCCGGCTGAGTCGAAGACGCGCACATGCCGGGCCTGTTCATCGAGAACGTACATGTTGTGGTCATCGTCGACGGCGATCGCGCCTATCCGACCGAACAGATACTCCTCGGAACCGTCGAGTTCGCCAATCGAAACCTCGGGGACAAGGGTGGCTTCGTCCTCCCAGACGCCCCCCGACAGGGTGCGGACCACCGTTGTGTCGCCGATGGTCTCGACAACTACGTCCGGTCCGGCGGCAGAAGGGTCCGCATCGGCTGCGCAGGCGGCGAGAGCGAAGGTCGCCGCCGTGGCCAGCAGAGTCGGAATCCTCGCCGTCATCCCCCAGACTTCTGAAAACCGGTGAACCGTAGTTTCCATGATGACAACTCCACTTGACATTACGGCAAGCTGCGGGCTAGCCCCCCCACGAGCGGCGAGGCAGCTGCCAGCCACGCGCGACGGAAGCGGGGTGTGGGTGGATCAAGACCCCCCGAACAGCACGCCCACCCCCTGCTCGAAGACGATGTCGCGCGGAATCCCCGCCGCATCCAGACGGTCCAGATCCGCCTGCAGCTCCGGCGGGACCACCCCCTTCTCCTCGATCAGCGCGGCGACCCCCTCGTAGTCCCCATCCCCCTGCAAGGTCAGGATCAGCTCGCTCAGCCCCGCCACCGCATCGCGCATCGCCTCGAAGTCCACTCGGTATCGCCCGGTCGCCTCGTCCCGACTGAAGGCGCCATGCTCGCGGAAGTAGTTGAAGCGCACCATGTTCGCGCGGCCGTGGGCGCTCGCGGCGCCGAAGCGCACCGAGCGGAAGATCCCCGCCAGGAAGGTCACATAGTGGTGCTCGACCGAGTGCTCGGTCAGCTCGCCGCGCTCGAAGAGCTGGGTCACCATGTGAAGCCCTACCACGTCCGCCTTCCCCTCCTCCATCGGCGAGGCGTGCTCCAGCAGCGCCTCGCGCACGGTGCCCTCTCCGTCGATCGTGTTCTTGATCCCCAGCCCGTGGGCGACCTCGTGGAACATCACATTGCCGAAGAAGGCGTCGAAGACGACGTAGTGCCGCTGGTCCTCGTCGATCAGCTCCTCCGCGATCCCTACCATGATCTTGTCGAACTTGGCCTGCATGGCGTTCTTGAGCTGGAGCCGCCGGGTCCCCTTGGCGAGCTGGACCTCCTCGTCGTTGGGGAGGTTGATCGCGATCGTCTTGGCCCCCGCGTTGGCGTCGCCGGCGTAGTAGACGGCGTCGTAGGCGTTCAGGTCGGAGTCGGTACCCGGCATCTCCGCCTTGTATTCGTCCGGCACGGGAAGGCTCTCCTGCAGGCTGGGAAGCAGCGCCGCGAAGCGCTCCAGCCTCTCGCTCCATTCCATGTCCTTGATCAGGACGAAGCCCTCGTGCGCGGCCTTGGCGCCGAAGAGCTGGTCCTCGTACGTCTCGATCGGGCCGATGATGACGTCGATCGGGTTGTCCTTCATGTCGAGCCACGCCATGTCGCTCGGCTGGTAGTCGTCGGACTCGAGGGCGTCGGCGCGGAGCATGAGGTAGTGGGCGAGGCCGGGGTCGCTGGCCAGCTCGGCGGCTTCGCGCAGCTTGGCGGCCGCGGCCATGTGGACCTCCGCGAAGGCCTCGTGGTAAGGCTGCGCGACCAGCCCGCCGTCCTCGTCCCGCCGCACCAGCGCGTAGAGCGACCGGAGGGCTTCGTTCTCGGCGGCGGCGGCCTCGAATTCGTCCGCCGTCATGTCGGCGGGGTAGAAGTTGGCGCCCTCCGGCTTGTCGCCCACGCCGTCGACGAATGGCCCGTCGCCCCGAAGCCGGTCCCAGGGCCCGTAGTTGATCTCGATGAAGCGGCGGGTGGCCTCGTCCCCGTCGGCCAGGGCGAGCGCCGCCTCCTTGTCCCCGTACGCCTGCTGCCAGAAGACGCCGTCCATCGGCCCGGCGGCCTCGATCAGGAGCCGCACCACCTGCCGGTCGTTCTCGGAGAGGTGGGAGAGGTCGGCCTCGAGGCGGAAGAGGGCGTACTGGTCGACAAGGGCCTGCATGGCGGAATGCCCGTGGACCTCGCCCTCCTGGGCCGAGGTGAAGGTGGGAAGAACAAGCATGGCCAACAGGGCCACCGGGAGGTGCTGGCGAGCGCTCATCGTCATCCTCGCGAAGGGGGTGGTCGGAGTGGATGCTGCAAGGTACAGGGGAGCGCCCCGCTGGCAAGGCGCTTCGCGGGGCCCATGGCGGAGCCATTCGCCCAAGAAGCAACGCAGGAGCGAAGCGATCCAGCATGGATGCAGCGCCCCTCCTGCCGCCAGTGTGCATCTGCGGGCCGCAAGGGCCGGTAGCCGCAGCGCTATTGGTCCGAGGAGCAACGCAGAGCTGAGCCCCAAGTACAGGAATTGTAAATCATGGGTTACATATTGTAAAGCAAACATTACACTGTAGACACGCGAGCGAAGCGGTCCAGCGGAGATGCAGCGCTGCTCCTGCCGCGCGAGGTTATCCACGGACTGCTAGGCGGGCATGCGCCGGAAGAGCCGGACGAGCGACCAGAGTGCGAGCGCGTACATGGAGGCCCCGAAGAGAAATGGGGCGCCGGGCAGCTCGACGGGGGCACCGGGCGAGGTAAAGTAGCTGAAGAGCCCGGCGGTGAAGATCAGCGGGGCCAGTACCCCGGTCAGGCTCATCAGCGAGGTGATCCCGCCCTGGACCTTCCCCTGGTCCTCCGACGGAACCGCACCGGCTACGAGGCTCTGGATCGCAGGGCCGGCGACCCCCCCGATCGAGCCCACCACGATGAAGACCAGGAGCACCCAGCCAGCTGTCGCGAGCCCATACCCCAGGAAGGTGACGACGGCGATTGCGAGCCCACCGAGGATTGCGCGACGTTCGCCGAACCGGGCCACTATCGGGCGTACCAGGGCACCCTGGACGATCGCGGCCATCACGCCGACGAGCATCAGCGAGAAGCCGTTCATCCGCTCGTCCCAGCCGAAGCGGTGGCCGGTGTAGAGGACCCACACGGTCTCGAGGCCCCGCTGGGCCAGGACGACGAATACGAAGGCGGCCGTCAGTCCCGCGACGAGGGGGTAGGACGCCAGCACCGCCAGGCTTCCGACCGGATTGGCCTTGCGCCAGCTGAAGCGGTCGCGCTCCTCGGGCGGCAGCGACTCCGGTAGGATGAAGAAGCCGTAGAGCCAGTTCACCAGCGCCAGACCGGCCGAGACCAGGAACGGAAGGCGCAGATCGATCCCCCCCAGCAGCCCCCCAAGCCCCGGGCCTACGATGAAGCCCAACCCGAAGGCAGCCCCGACCAGACCGAAGTTGCGCGCCCTGTCCTCTGGCTTCGACACATCGGCGATGTAGGCGTTGGCGGTGGTGAAGCTCGCCCCCATAACACCGGCGACGAGGCGCCCAGCGAAGAGCCACCCGAGCGACGGCGCCCACGCCATGATCAGGTAGTCGACTCCGAGGCCGAAGAGGGAGATGAGGATCACCGGACGGCGGCCCACCCGATCCGAGAGCGCTCCGAGGAGGGGCGCGAAGAGGAACTGCATCAGAGCGTACGTCGACGCCAGGATGCCGAACCAGCGCCCGGCGGTGGGCGTGCTCCCGCCCGCGAACTCCTTGATCAGCTCGGGCAGTATGGGGATGATTATCCCGATCCCCAGCACGTCGATGAAGACCGTGACGAGCACGAAGATCACCGCGGCCTGGCGCGGCCCCCGGGGCGGGTTCTTCACCTGCGTCTCCTGTCCACGGAATGCTCGGCAACCGGCCCGCTACGATAGGTGGCCCGATGACCTTTGGCGAGTTCGAGCGGTTGGCGCACCGTCTCTTCGAGCGGATTCCCCGCCGCTTCCGCGAGGGAGTCGACGGCCTCACTGTCCATCGCAGGGCGGTGGCGCACCCGAGCTTCCATGATGTCTACACGCTGGGCGAGTGCGCCACCGAGAGCTTCCCGGCGAGCTACGGCGGTCCCGACTCGATCCGGTCTATCGTTCACCTGTACTGGGGGTCCTTTCGTGCCCTCTCGGAGCTCGATGGCGGCTTCGACTGGCGCGAGCAGGCATGGGAGACTCTAACCCACGAGCTTCGCCACCACCTCGAGTCGCTCGCCGACCGGGACGACCTGGGGCGCGTCGACTACGCTGCCGAGCAGGGGTTTCGCCGCAGTCGCGGGGAGGCCTTCGACCCCCACTACTATCGCTACGGCGACCGGCTGGGGCACGGCGTGTACGCGGTCGAGGACCAGGTGTACATCGAGCAGCGGTGGAAGCCGAGGGACTTCGCCAGCGCCACGGCGATCGTGTTCCGATGGGCGGGACAGGCGTGGGAGGTGGGACGACCGGAGCCGCTCGGCGACGTCCACTTCGTCCGCGTCGTGGACGGAATGGAAGATTCTCCGTACATTGACCTAGTGCTGGTTCGCGCGGCTGGCTGGCTCGCGGCGGTCCGGCGGCGGCTCGCGGGTAGGGTGCCGGTAGTGCTCGAGTCCGACGCCGTCGCCCTGCCGCGGCGCAGGTGAGGTCGCCACTCCGGCGCGTCCGACCGAGAACGGAGTCGATGGACCGTGTGTCGACCGATCGCAGGCGACACCGAAGCAAGGAGCGAGTGAGATGATCCAGAGAACCACCATTTCGACCGTATCCGGGCACGCAGTTGCTGCCGCCGCAGGGGTTGCCATCCTTGCGGTAGCGGCCGCGTGCGCCTCCGCCCCCGCCGGCGGGGAAGGCGCCCCGCAGGTGCAGGCCACTGCCTCCGAATGCGTCGCCCTCCCGCCCGGCGAGGAGGACACCCCGCTGGTGGAGACCACTATCGACCGAATCCCGGGCTACACGAACCAGCCGCGTAGCCAGGACTTCGAGTTCGTCTGCATGGAGGTTCCCGTGGCGGCGGAGCTCGCCTGGGGCGTGCTGCCGGGCATCTACCAGGAGATCGGCATTCCGGTGGCGACCACCGACCCCAGCAAGAGGTTGGTCGCCAATCCCGGCTTCGAGGTGCAGCGGATCGCCGGTTCTCGGATGAATCGATGGCTGGATTGCGGGACAAGCCGCACGGGTCCCATGGCGAATGCATATCAGGTGACACTCCGCGTCCAGACCCAGCTAAGGGAAGTTGCCGAGGGCACGACCGAAGTGAAGTCGCTGGTGGCGGGAACGGCGCTCAATCGGAGCACCGCCGGCTACCCCGTGTCGTGCGCGAGCCGTGAGGCGCTCGAAGTGGTGATCGCGGACAAGGTCGCCGAAGCGTTGGGAGCTGGTTGATCGCCACGGAGTACGATCATGAGTCGCAATTGCCGACGCCGACCCGCCGTGGTCGCCGCGAGGAGGCCGTGGGGGGGTTGTACACGGGCCACTAGCGCCGCCTTCGTTGCGGCTCCTCTTCTTTTTGTGGGTGCGGGGTGCGACTGGTTGCGACCCGGCGGACCACCCGAAGATGCCACCATCCACGTTTCCAGCCAGGATGTCGACGAGGCGACGCTCATCGTCGCCTCCGATTTCGACGCGGTGCCCGATCCCGGTCCTGTTTGCAACGAACCGGGCATCCCCTGCCCGGAGCCATTCCGCCTCCGCCGCGCGGACACAGTGCTGGTCGACCTGCCCCACACCCACGACTTCAAGTTTACCTCCGCGCAAAGGCTATACGCCGTGGTATTCCCGGACCCATCGGTGGGGGCCTGGATGGGGATGCGTGTGGAGATCAATGGCAACGAGCGCTTCAACGGCTTCCTCGAAGTCGGCCCCGAGGACGAGGATGGCAATCGGGCAAGGCTTCAGTATGCGTACTTTTTCACAGAACTGCGCTAGCAGCCCTTGGACAAAGCTCCCACGGCATTCGAGCAGCGCTGCATCTCCGCTCGGCCGCTTTGCTCGCCCGTCCATACTGTAACCTACGCTTTACAATATGTAATTGATGGTTTACAGTGCGAGTTTCCCTGGCAGTCCGTGGGTATACCCAAGCAAGTGTAAGCTATAGATTGCACTATGTAATCTCTGCATTACAGCCAGCCTCGCTGTGAACCCCGCCAGCCGCGGAGTCGGGGTCGGTGTGCGTCGACTCTTCGTCGGCAGCTGCGTCGCGCTCGTCGCGACTTCGGTCGCGTTCGCGACCGTCGGCGCTGTGATGTTCGACCTGAAGGGCGAATTCGTTCTCAGCAACGCGCAGGTGGGTTGGATCGGGGGGGCGGCGCTCTGGGGGTTCGCAGTCTCCCAGGTCGTCTTCGCTCCCCTCTGCGACACGCTCGGGATGCGCTTCCTGGTGCGGATGGCCTTCCTGGGTCACCTGGGCGGCGCGGCCATACTCGTCTTCGCCACGGGGTTCGAGGCCTTGTTCGCGGGCGCGCTCGTCATCGCCATGGCCAATGGCCTCGTCGAGGCGGCGTGCAACCCACTCGTGGCCGCGCTCTACCCCGACAACAAGACGGTCAAGCTGAACCAGTTTCATGTCTGGTTCCCGGGCGGCATCGTGCTCGGGGGGCTCGCGGCCTATTTCCTCGACGGCGCGGGCATCACCTCCTGGCAGGTCAAGATCGGTCTCATCGCGGTCCCGACCGTGGTGTACGGCGCACTGTTGCTGCGCCAGCGATTCCCGGCCACCGAAGGCGTGAGTTCGGGCGTGTCGGTCGGCGAGATGTTCCGGGCTACCCTGCAAACGCCGCTGATGTGGCTCATGCTGCTCTGCATGGCGGCGACGGCATCGGTGGAACTGGGACCCAACCGTTGGCTGCCCGCCGTCCTGGAGGCGAGCGGAATGGCGGGGATTCTCGTGCTCGTTTACGTCAGCGCGATCATGGCCGTGATGCGGTACTGGGCCGGTCCCGTGGTGCACCGGCTGTCGCCTACCGGAATTCTACTGGCCTCGTCGGTGCTCTCCGGCGCCGGGCTGCTCTGGCTGAGCCTGGGCGGGGCGACTGCGTCCGTCTTCGCTGCGGCCACCGTCTTTGCGGTGGGCGTCTGCTATTTCTGGCCCACGATGCTGGGCTTCGTCTCCGAGCGGATTTCGAAGAGCGGGGCGCTGGGACTGGGGCTGATGGGGACGGTCGGGATGGCTGTGGTCGGGCTCGTCACCTCGCCGCTGATGGGCAACATCGCCGACCGGGCCGCGCACGACGATCTGGCGGGGGACGACGTGCTCGCGATACTGGTCGAAGCGAGCGGCGCGCTGGAATCGCAGTCGCTGCGGACGCCGGCAGCGGAGGGGGACGACCTGCGCGTGGCGCTTGGTCTCGTCACGGCCGTCCTGGAGCGCCACCAGGCGGACGGAGAACTGCCGCCGGTGGAGACCGCAAACGCGCTTCGGAGCGTCATCCAGTCCGGCTCGACCTCTCCAGCGGTCGGCCGCGCCCAGGCCGCCCTTGGGCCTGCCGAGAATCGCGGGGGCCTCATTTCCTTCAGGTACCTGGTGCCGCTGTGCGGCGTCCTGGCTCTGGTCTTCGGCGTTCTGTACGTGCGCGACCGGGGCCGGCCCTTCTAGCAGCCCGTGGACAAATCTCCCACGGCATTCGAGCGGCGGAGCATCCCCGCTGGGCCGCTGCGCTCTGCGTTGCTCCTCGGACCAATAGCGCTGTGGCTATTGGCCCTTCGTCGCGCCTTGCCAGCGGGGCGCTTCGCCCCTCTCGGTGCTCGCGCGAGATTATCCACGGACTGCTGAGTCCGCCTGCGCAAGGACGGTGAACCCGCATCTCGGCCGGAAGCTGCGCTACGGCATGGTGGGCGGCGGCCCGGATGCCTTCATCGGGGCGGTGCACCGGATGGCGGCTGCGCTGGACGGCGAGTGGAAGCTCGTTGCGGGGGCGTTTTCGTCGTGCCCGCAGCGGTCCCGGGCGTGGGGCGCGGCATTGGGGCTGGATGGCGGCCGGTCCTACGGGTCGTTCGCGGAGATGGCGGAGGAGGAAGCCGCTATGGACGAAGGAGGGCGCATCGACGCGGTCTCCGTCGTCACGCCGAACCACCTCCACCATCCAGTCGCAACGGCCTTCCTGGACCGGGGCGTTCACGTCGTCTGCGACAAGCCCATGACCACTACCGTGGCCGGTGCGGAGGAGCTGTGCCGCACAGTCGGGCGCACGAAGCTCGCCTTCGCGCTGACGCACAACTACACAGGATACCCGATGGTCAAGGAGGCGCGCCACCTGGTGCGCTCCGGGCGGTTGGGAGGGGTGCGCAAGGTGGTCGCCGAATACCCCCAGGGCTGGCTGTCGACCCGGCTCGAGAAGATGGGCCACAAGCAGGCAGTCTGGCGTCAGGACCCGGCGCAGGCCGGGCCCTCGTCGGCCGTTGGCGACATCGGCTCGCATGTGCACAACCTTGTCCGCTACGTGACCGGGTTGAGGATCGAAGCGGTCTTTGCCGAGCTCGCCACTCTGGTTCCGGGACGCGCCATGGAGGACGACGCAGCCATTCTCGTGCGGTTCGCCGGGCGCGCAAGCGGGATCTACACCGCCAGCCAGGTGGCCGCGGGCGAGGACAACGGCCTGGTGCTCCGGGTCTACGGCGAGCGCGCCGCGGTGATGTGGAGGCAGGAGGAGCCAGACATGCTTCACCTCCTCGAGGCGGATGGGCCGAACCAGCGCCTGACTCGCGGCCGTCCGTACCTGTGCGCGGCGGCGCGGCATGCGAGCCGCCTGCCGCCGGGCCACCCCGAAGGCTTCATCGAGGCCTTCGCGAACATCTACCGCTCGGCCGGCCGGGTGATCGGCGCCAGGATAGCGGGAACCAAACCGGATCCCATGGATTGCGACGTTCCCGACCACACGGACGGCCTGCGCGGCGTGCGCTTCATTGCCAAGGTTCTGGAGGCGAACGAGCAGGGGCGCTGGATCGACGCTGGGGAAGAGCTGTGAGCCGCCCGGTGACGCTCTTCACGGGCCAGTGGGCCGATCTCCCGTTGCAGGTGCTGGCTGCGAAGGCGGCGGCGTGGGGATACGACGGCTTGGAGCTCGCGTGCTGGGGCGACCACTTCGATGTGCGCCGTGCGCTCGCCGAACGCGGGTATTGCCGTGCACGCCGGGAGATGCTTGCCACGTGCGACCTCGATGTGTACGCGATCAGCAACCACCTGGTGGGCCAGGCCGTGTGCGATCGGGTGGACGCGCGCCACAAGGAGATCCTTCCGACGCACGTGTGGGGCGACGGGGAGGCGGAGGGGGTGCGGGCGCGCGCAGCGCGCGAGATGCAGGACACGGCCAGGGCAGCGGCGAAGCTCGGCGTGGATGTGGTGAACGGGTTCACCGGCAGCCCGGTCTGGCACCTCCTGTACTCCTTTCCGCCCGTGCCGCGGGAGTGGATCGACCGGGGGTTCGCCGAGTTCGCCGAGCGCTGGGCCCCAATCCTGGACACGTTTTCGGCCGAAGGGGTCCGGTTTGCGCTCGAGGTGCACCCCACCGAAATCGCCTTCGACACCGTTACCACGGAGCGGACGTTGCAATCTCTGGATGAGCACCCTGCCTTCGGACTGAACTACGACCCGAGCCACCTGGCGTACCAGGGCGTCGACTATGCCGACTTCGTGCGCAGGTTTGCCGACCGCATCCACCATGTCCACATTAAGGATGTCTGGTGGTCGGGCCAGCCGGCGGAAGCGGGCGTCTTCGGGGGTCACACGGAGTTCGGAGACGCGCGGCGCTACTGGGACTTTCGGTCGCCTGGCCGGGGACGCGTCGACTTTGAAGCGGTGATCAGGGCGCTCAACCGGGCGGGCTACGAGGGTCCCCTCTCGGTCGAGTGGGAGGACGCGGGAATGGACAGGGAAGACGGGGCGGCAGAGGCGTGCGGCTACGTGAGGAGGCTGGACTTCCGGCCCTCGGCCACGGCCTTCGACGAGGCATTTCGCAGCGATCTCGGTCGGGGAGACGACGGCCAGTGATGGGTAGCGTAGGATCTCGCAGTCCGTTGATAATCTCGCGCGAGCACCGAGAGCGGCGAAGCGCTGGCGGTCCGTGGACAGGCCCGGACGCGCACCGAGACCAGCGAAGCGCCCCACTGGCAAGGCGCGACGAAGGGCCAATAGCCGCCGCGCTATTGGTCCGAGGAGCAACGCAGAGCGAAGCCCCGCGTACGGGAACTGTAAATCATGGATTACATATTGTAAAGCAAACATTACACTGTGGAGATGCGAGCGAAGCGGTCCAGCGGAGATGCAGCGCCGCTCGAATGCCGTGGGAGGTTTGTCCACGGGCCGCTAGGCCGCTCTCGGCAATCGCGATCGTGGCGATCCTGGCGGGCGCGGGCGCATGCAAGGTCCAGAGGATCGACCGCGGGGCGGACGACCCGGTCGACGGCGTTGCCGACGCGGTGGCTGCCAGCAAGGCCGGGGGGATCGGCGACTGGACGCTCCTCTCCGACGGCACCCTGGACGCCTGGCGGGGCTACCTACGCGACGACGCTCCCGGTGGCTGGAGCGCGAATGGCGACACGATCGCATTCCTCCCCGGAACCGAGGGGGGAACTCTGATCTCCAGGGATCGCTTCGCCGACTTCGAGCTCGTCTTAGAGTGGCGTATCTCCGAGGGCGGCAACAGCGGCGTCTTCTATCGCGTCACGGAGACGGAGTCGGCGCCGTACTGGTCGGGCCCCGAGTACCAGATTCTCGACAACGGCGGCCACCCGGACGGGGGCGCGCCCCAGACCTCGGCCGGCGCCAACTTCGCCCTGCACGGCCCCGGCGAGGATCTGACGCGCCCGGTCGGGGAGTGGAACTACTCCCGGATTCTCGTCCACGGGGCGCTCGTCGAGCACTGGCTGAACGGCGCCCTGGTAGTCGCCTACGAGCTGGGAAGCGATGAGTGGCGGGCAGCGGTGGCCGCCAGCAAGTTCGCCGACTGGCCCGCCTACGGGATGGGTTCGGCCGGGCACATCGGCCTTCAGGATCACGGCGATCCGGTGTGGTACAGGAATGTGCGAATTCGACGCCGACACCGGACGGCTGCGTTTCAATCCGAATGAGCGCCCTGCTGCCGCCGGGCGCGCGCACCGCCCCGCTGGCAGCGCTACCGCGGCCCGATGAGGAACAAAAAAGCGAGGCCACGGGTACGGGCACTGTGAACCACGGCGAGGCGCTCGGCTGGCAGGGCGCGACGAAGCGAACCGCGGATGCTCCGCCGGGCGAGTGCCGTCGGGGTCCTGTTCGCGGGCCGCCCCACTGGCAAGGCGGGACGCAGGACTGGTAGCAGCGCTACAGTCCAAGGCCGAACGCTGAGCGCCGCGGGTGCGGGAATTGTAAATCAGGGATTACATATTGTAAAGCATGGATTACAGCATAAGGAGCCGAGCGAAGCGGTCCAGCGGGGATGCAGAGCTGCTGAATGCCTAGGCGGATTTGTCCACGGGCTGCTATATGGGGTACTATTAGGGCTCGCGGATTTCAACGCGACCAGTGGGAGACTACCGGCGGGCGTTGGGGGGAGGCCCCTCGACGCGTGCACTACCACAGTGATGGAATACCAGGAGGCGTGAGATGATGGTGCATTCAATCCGGCGTGGCTCGGTCGGGGCGGCGCTGATTGCCGTGCTTGGGGCGGTGGCAGCGCTTCTCCCCGCTGCGGCCCAGGGCCAGGAGGCGCTGCAGGTCGAGGTGCGCGCGGGGATCACGGCCGGCAATCACAGCGGGTCGTATGCCGAGTTCGATTTAGCTCCGAGGCTGTCGTTCGATCTCTTGTTCCGAAGGCAGGTCGCGCCCGGCATTGGTGCCTACGGTGGGTTTCTCCGCACCTCCTTCGGCTGCAACCAGCCGGATACCTTCTGCCACCAGAGCGGGGACGCTCCAGAATTCAGGCTGGTCGGCAACCACATCGTCGTCGGTGGCGAGTGGAGCCCAGCGGGCATGGCCGATGCGCCAGCCAGACCGTGGGTTCGGGCCGGAGTCATGTACGGGAGCGCCGGGATGACGAGGGGTGCCGACAACGACCCCGAGACGCACCCGGACCCCGAAATGGGAATTGGCATCCACACGGCCGTAGGTCTGAACGTGGGCAAGGGCTCGTTCCTCTTCGTCCCCGGCTTGACGCGACGCCAGATGGCGGCCTCCCAGCCAGCTGAGGGGGGGGGTGGCTCGGCGGACGACGCCACCGCGAGTGCGTATTCGATTGACCTGGCGATAGCCCTCCGGATCGGCGGGGGGTCGTAGGAGCAGCCGATGCCCTCGCTCAGGGGGGTGGGCGGCGGGTCCGCGGCGTGCGCGGCGCTCGCCCTTCTGGCGTGCGATCTGGCCGTCGAGGCCAAGCGCCTCCCAACCTCCCTGATCCTGACCCCTGCGGACACCTTGGTGACGGTGGGCGATCCGGCCAGGCTGTCGCTCGTCGTTCTCGATCAGGACGGCAACCCGATGCCGGGTCCGCCCGAGTGGGCACCTCCCAGGTGGACGCCGAGCGCCCCGGGAATGGTCGAGATCCAGCCTAGCGGCGAGTTCGAGGCGTTGAGGGGCGGGAGCGTCGAGGTCGATGTCGAAGTGGCTGGCCGACGTGCGACGGCGCGACTTCGGACCAATCCCAGGAGCGTCCTCCTCGCGGCCCCGGTCGTCTACCTGAACCAGGTCATCCAGAACCGGGAGGCAGACGTTCCGCTCATCGCGGGCCGACAGGCGCTGCTGCGCGTCTTCGTGACCGCCGACCAGCTGAACCACTACCCTCCCCCCAAGGTGGGGGTCACCCTCTACCACGACGGCGAGGTGGTGCTCGCCGAAGTGCTCGAAGCTGAGCACCAGGTGCTCTCGCCCGAGGTCATCGAGAGCAGTCTGACCCGCTCCCACAACCTGCTGGTGCCGGGGCGGCTGGTTCGGCCCGGGCTCGAGCTCCTGGTCGAGTTGGATCCGGAGGACGTGGTGCCCAAGTCGCCCGGGAGCCGGACGCGCGTGCCGGCGGAGGGCAGGATGGCCCTGGATATCGTCGAGATGCCGGTGCTGGAACAGACCTTTGTGCCCACCCTCCTCACGCTGCACCCGGACGAGCGCGTCTTCGACTGGACCGACGGCATCTCGCCGGAGAGTCCCCAGGTGCAGATGACGCGCACGATGCTTCCGGTCGGGGAGATGACCGTGACTGTGCACGAGACCTACGAGTCCGACGCCGACCTAACCACCTCGGCAGGGTGGAGCCAGTACCTGCGCGAGATCGAGGCCATCTGGAATTTGGAGGGGCGCATCGGGTATTACTACGGGGCGGTGGTACTCCCTGATAGTTCGGCCTCCGGAGGGCGCGGCTTCGTCGGTCGTCCGGTCAGCGTCGGTCGGCCCAGGTACGACACCTACGCGCACGAGCTGGGGCACAACACGTCGCTCTACCACGCGCCGTGCGGGGGGGCGCTCTATCCCGATCCTCACTACCCCTACGCGAATGGCCAGACCGGCCATTGGGGGTACGACTTCGCGAGCGGCAAGCTCGTCGACCCGAGCATCCATCGGGACCTGATGGGCTACTGCCTCCCCGACTGGGTGAGCGACTACCACTTCGTCCGCTCGATGGAGCATCGGCTCGAAGAGGAGAGCGCCCCACCTCCGCCCGCCGCCAGGGAGCCGACGCTGATGCTCTGGGGAAGCGGCAGCTCGGAGGAGGTGCTACTCGAGCCGGCCTTTCTCGTCGATGCGGTACCGAGTCTGCCGGAGCAGCCAGGTCGCTATCGGCTACAGGGGCTGGGTCCCGGTGGCGAGGTCAGATTCGACCTGAGTTTCGCGCCCAACCCGGTGGACCACGGAGGTGCGCACTTCCTCTTCAATGTGCCGTACGAGGTTGGGCGGGACGGACCGCTCGAGAGGGTGCTCCTCTCCGGGCCAGCCGGCCGTGCCGAGCTGGGGCCGTCGGGCGGACGGACGATGGCGATCGTCAGGGATCGCGGGACCGGCGACGTGCTGGCGATCCGGCGGGACTGGGAGGGAGATCCGCCGGGCGATCCCACCGGTCGCTACGTTCTCGTCAGCGGCGGCATTCCCGGAGGCGTGCGCTGAGGGTACGGAGGCCGCAGAGGCTAGCAGCCCGTGGACAGACCTCCCACGGCATTCGAGCAGCGCTGCGTCCCCGCTGGGCCGCTACGCTCTGCGTTGCTCCTCGGACCAATAGCGGGGCGCTTCGCAGCTCTCGGTGCTCGCGCGAGATTATCCACGGACTGCTCGGTCGGGTAGTCCGCTGCTGCCTACTCGGAATCTCGGGTCTCACGCTGGCGGGGTGCGCTGACTTTGCGCTGGAGGCCGCCCGAGTGCCTTCCGAGCTGATCATCCATCCTGACGACACGATCCTGACGGTTGGAGACACCGCGCGCTTCAAGGTCCACGTGCTCGATCAGCACGGCGTCCCATTCACGGGAGTCCCCGCCTGGGCAACCCCGAAGTGGAGGACGCCCGATCCCGCCGCCGTCTACCTATGGGACGACGGCCGGGTGGAGGCGGGGGTGCACGTCGACACAGAGGTCAGGGCGACCTTTGCGGGTCTTATGGCCCGCACGCGGTTGCGTGTGAACCCAGAGAGGCTCGCACTCTCCGTGCCAGCCGTGACGGTGACGCAGGCCGTGCAGAACATCGACGGAGATGTGCCGCTGATCGCCGGCCGCGCGGCCCTAATGAGGATCTTTGCCACCGGCGACCTGCCGAGCTTCTACCGGCCCCGCGCCACCGCCTCCTTCTACGTGGGCGACGAGCTGGTGCACTGGGCCGACGTAGCACTCCAGTCGGAGTCCTTTCCGACCGAAGTCGACGAGGGTCGGCTCGACATGTCCTTCAACGTCCCGATTCCGGGCGGGGCCCTGCATCCAGAGGTGGAGTTCGTCGTCGAGATCGACCGCGAAGGAGCCGTGCCACACGCTCCCGGCAGTCAGTTGAGGGTGCCCGCAACGGGGAGGATGCCGCTCGACGTGCGCAAGTTCGGGCCACTCGAGCTGACGGTGGTGCCGGTGGAGATCGCGTCGGATTCCGCTCCTGAGATGGATATCCGCGCCTGGGCGGCTGGGCTGACTGCCGACGGCGAGGAGCTGCGCCTCCCTCGCGCGGTGTTGCCGATAGCGGAGATCACTCTCCTTCCTCACGACGGGATCGTCACTACCGCCGACCTTGAGACAGTCGAGGGCTGGGGTCAGCTCCTGGCCGAGATCGCGTTTCTGCGAACCAGGGAAGGTTCGCGGGGCTACTACTACGGCGCCGTGGCGCCGGACCCGTCGCGTCGCTGGCGCGGACTCGGCATAATCGGCTTCCCCGCCTCCGTCGGGACCGCCGATGCCGAGACGCTCACTCACGAGCTGGGGCACAACATGGCCCTTCAGCACGCGCCGTGCGGAGGTACGGGCGATGCCGACGAGGACTACCCCTACGAGAACGGAGTGACCGGGGCCTGGGGGTACAACCCGACTACGCGGCGGCTCGTGCACCCGCTACTCCACCGTGACGTGATGGGGTACTGCGCTCCGAGGTGGGTCAGCGACTACCACTTCATGCGAGCGATCGACTTTCGCGAGCACCTTGAGGATGAACTCGTTGCTCCCGCGGCAGCTAGCGACCGCACGATCGGCCGCGCCCAGGGCACCACGCTCCTGCTCTGGGGCAGGGTCGGGGACGAAGGCGTCGTCCTGGACCCGGCGTTTGTGACGGATCTGCCCCCTACGATGCCCGCCGCGCCTGGTCCCTACCGGCTGGAGGGGTTCGGTGAAGGGGGGCGGAGCCTCTTCTGGCTGAGCTTCTCGCCGCGCCCGACGGAGTTCGGCGGCGGCATGTTCCTCTTCGCGGTTCCATTCGACAAGGTCGTGGACGGCGCGCTCGCCCGGGTGGAGCTCTCCGGCCCGGCTGGGAGCGCACAGCTGGAGCCCTCCGGCGCCCCCCCAATGGCGCTCGTTACCGACCGCGCCACCGGCAGGCTGCGGGCCGTCCTCCGAAACTGGAGCGGAGGCGATATCGTCCCGGTCCGGGGAGACGTCGCCGTAGCCTTCAGCGAAGGGTTGCCGCGCTAACCTGCCCGGACCTTCCGTTCGGCAGTCGGGACGGCCGGATTCGAACCGGCGACCCCCTGAACCCCATTCAGGTGCGCTACCGGACTGCGCCACGTCCCGCAGCCAACCAAGCTAAATCCTAGCAGCCCGTGGACAAAATCCCCCCGGCATTCGAGCGGCGATGCATCCGCGCTGGCCGCTTCGCCTCACCTATACAAACTGTAAAGCACACATTACATTTTGTCATGTCCACTATACATCTTGCCAGTCCAAGGCTTCGCTCTGCGTTGCTCCTCTGGCGAATAGCGCTGCTAGTCCCCCTTCGTCGCGCCTTGCCAGTGAGGCGGCCCGCGAACAGGACGACGCCGGCTCGGGATTCCGCCAGTGCACATCGGCTAGCGGAGCTGCCGCCTTCCCGGTCAGAAGGTCGTCTCGACCGGCCCTGCCTCCTCCCCCCTTACCAGCGCCAAGATCGCCGCCTGCGGCACGACCAGATACTCGATCTCCTCGAAGGCGATCTCCACGGCTGCCTTGCGAAAGAAGATCGCAAAGTCCCCGACACGCGCCTGAACGGGCAGGTAGCGCGCCTCGCCCGACCCGATCTTCCAAGGCTCTTCGTCGAGCTCGGTAGGAGCTCCGATCGGGGTTCCGGGCCCGGTGGCCAGGACCCTGCCACCCTGCACCGACTGCTTCTCCACGGCGGATGCCGGCAGGTACAGCCCGACCGAGGTGCGCTCCTCGCCCTCCTCGGGTTCGATCAGGACGCGGTCGCCCACGACGATCAGCTCCTTTCCTCGCTTGCTTTTCATCGTAGCCCTCCGTCGGTGGCACCCGGCAAGGCCAAACTACCGGGTGCGGGCTTGTCGCGACAGTACGCCGAGGAGGGTGTCGGCCACATGGACGACCTGCTCGTCGCTCAGCTCAGGGTGGACGGGGAGCGCGAGAACGCACTCGGCTGCACGCTCGGCCGCCGGGAAGTCTCCCTTGTTGTGCCCCAAACTCCGAAAGCACTCCTGCAGGTGGAGCGGCAGCGGGTAGTAGACTCCGGTTTCGACTCCGGCCTGGGCGAGTTCGGCTCGAACCTCGCCGCGACGGGCGACCTTCGCCACGTACTGGTGGAAGGTGTGCCGCTCGGCTCGGGTGGCCGGGAGCTCGAGGAGATCGGGGTGCCTCGTGGCGAAGTCTCCCAGGAGCTTGTTGTACAGGCTGGCGTTGCGCCGGCGGGCTCGGTTCCAGTCGTCAAGGTGCGGCAGCTTGGCGCTGACGACAGCGGCCTGCAGGGCGTCGAGGCGGAAGTTCCCCCCCACCACCCTGTGGATGTACCCCGCCCCCTCGCCGTGCGCCCTAAGCTCCCTGACCCTACCTGCGCGATCCCGGTCGCCGGTGACGACCATCCCGCCGTCGCCGAACCCTCCGAGGTTCTTCGTCGGATAGAAGGAAAGGCAGCCGTAGTGCCCGACCGATCCGGCGCGTGCGCCGTCGCGCGATCCCCCGAGCGCCTGCGCGGCATCCTCGACGACGACCAGGTCGTGTCGGCGAGCCGTCTCCAGGATTGCGGGCATATCGGCCATCTGCCCGTAGAGGTGAACAGGAACGATGGCGCGGGTCCTCTCGGTGACCAGCCGCTCGACCGCGTTTGCGTCGATGTTGAACGTCCTGGCGTCGATGTCGGCGAATACGGGCGTGGCGCCTAGGCGGACGATTGCGCCCGCAGTCGCGAAGAAGGAGAAGGACGTGGTGATGACTTCGTCGCCAGCTCCGATCCCCTCGGCCATGAGTGCCACGAGCAGGGCGTCGGTCCCCGAAGAGACCCCGATCCCGAAGTCGCAGCCCGCGTACGCGGCAACCGAGGCCTCGCACGCCTCGACCACAGGCCCCAGGACGAAGCGCTGCGAGGTGACGACGGGCGCGACGGCGGCCTCGATCTCGGACCGTATCGACCTGTACTGGGTCTCCAGATCGATCATCGGCACCCTTGTCGGTGCCCTCACCGGGGCGGGCAAGCTCACTCCCCCCCTCCCACGGCAGGAGCGGCGCTGCATCCCCGCTGGACCGCTTCTGTCGCCTGCCCACAGTGTAATGTTTGCTTTACAATATGCAATCCATGGTTCACAATGTCCGTGCCTGCCACCTGTCAGTCGCACAGCCGGTAGAGGGTCCACGCCGCCACCGAGCGGAGCGGCTGCCAGAGCTCGGCCCTTCCTGCGACCTCCTTCGCGGAGGGCCGTTCCTCGAGCCCGTCCAGGCGTCTGACGCCCTCGCGGATGCCCAGGTCGCCCGTTGGCATGACGTCGAGCCGACCGAGGCGGAAGATGAGGAACATCTGCGCCGTCCACTCGCCGATCCCCCACACGGGGGTGAGCATCCGCACGACCTCCGCGTCCGAGCGGCGAGAGACGGAGCGGAGCTGCACCGATCCCGAGTCGCACGCTGCCGCCAGCTCCCTGATGCTCCGAGCCTTTGCGGCCGACAGCCCGGCGCTGCGAAGACGCTCCTCGGGCAGCGCCAGGCACTCCTGCGCCCTGGGAAAGGCGGGACCGGGGGTGAGCGCACAGACCCGCCCGAAGATCGCCGTGGCGGCGCTCCCGGCCAGCTGCTGATAGACGATCGAGCGCGCGATGGCCTGGAAGTGGGAGCCCCGCGCCAGGGGGCCCCGAGGAAAGCCCGGAAAGGGTGCCACCCGCCGCATCGCATCTCCGAGAACCGGGTCCCGGGAGGCGAGCTCCTCGAGCTGCCGGGCCGTGGGGACTACAGCTCGGGCCACGGCCTCGCGGGTAGCGTCACCAACAGCCCGTGAACAAACACCCCATGGCATTCGAGTGTCGCCGCTCTGGGTGCTCGCGCGAGTCTGTCCACGCCTTGCTCGCTAGGAGACGAGGGTGGGGATCTCCACCACCGGGTCGACGTCGGCGTCGTAGTCCACGCCGGGCACCTCGAAGCCGAAGAGCTGCAGGAAGGCCTTCCGGTAGCCGTCGAAGTCGGTGACGGAGCGCAGACTGCCGCTCGCGACCGACTCCCAGATGCGGAGGACCTCGGCCTGCGTCTCGCTCCTCATCTCGAGGTCGTCCAGGCGGAGTAGGTGTTCGTCGTCCGCCTGCACGCCGCGCCTTCCGTAGACCTTGTCGGCGTAGAGGCGCAGCGCCTGCTCGATGGCGCCCTCGTGGTCTCCGGCCTCCTTCATGACCCGGTAGAGGATCGAGATGTAGAGCGGAACCACCGGGATCGCGGCGCTTGCCTGCGTCACGATCGCCTTCAGCACCGCTATGTGGGCGCCTCCCCCGGTCTCGGCGAGCTCCCGGTTCAGCTCCCTCGCCGTGCGGTGCAGGTCCGCCTTGGCGCGCCCGATCGAGCCGTCGCGGTAGATCGGCCAGGTGAGCTCGGGGCCGATGTAGCTGTAGGCGAATGTGCGGCAACCCGGTGCCAGTACCCCCCCGTCGCCGAGCGCCTTCATCCAGAGACGCCAATCCTCGCCGCCCATCACCGCAACGGTGGCCTCCACCTCTTCGGCGGTGGCGGGCGAGAGCTCGATCTCGGCGACCTCTCCCTTGGCCGTGTCCAGCGTCTTGGTGCCGTAGGAGGCCCCGACCGGCTTGAGCACCGAGGCGAACCGCTCCCCGGTGTCGGGGTGCACTCTTCTGGGCGCCGCGAGCGAGTTGACGACGCACTCGACGGGGGGGAAGTCGCGCTTCAGGGCAGCGACCACCTCCTCCTTGGCGTCGTGCGAGAAGGCGTCGCCGTTGTAGCACGCGGAGACGAGTCCGGCCCCCGCTGCGGCCGCCTCGAAGGTGGCTGTGTTGTACCAGCCGGCCGTGCCGGGACGACGCGCCGAGGGGGGGCGATCGTAGAAGACGCCGAAGGTCGCGGCCCCTCCTCCGAACGCCAGCGCTATCCTCGACGCCAGTCCGTAGCTTGCCGAGGAGCCCAGTACGAGCACCGACCTGGGCGCACGCGCGATAGGGCGTCGGCGCGCCTGCTCGATCTGCGATTCGACGTTGCGGGCACACCCCACGGGGTGGGTGGTCGTGCAGACGAAGCCGCGTACGCGGGGTCGGATGATCACGCCCGGCGCGCCGGTTCGGGCGACTCCTCGATCCGCACCAGCACGATGGTCCCCTCCTGCAGATCCCTGGGCTTCCTCACGCCTCTCGTCAGTTTCGAGCTTTCTCGTGGGGCGCACTCACGGATGTCCCCGCCCCTTCGCGACACTACGAACGGCCCGCCGTCTTCCGCGCGCCGCCGCCCCGCCGACACTAATGTACTCTTCGGGCCGATGTGGTGCAGGGGAAGTCTTGTCCAACGGCAAGTGAGCCCGGACGAGGGGCCGATTCCCAGCGGGAAGTGAGCCCGAAGACCGGGGCGAAGAGATCATTGGAGGATGGCCGTGACACTTCGCACCGAACGAATCCGCACGCGAAGCGCTCCAGCGCGGATGCAGCGCCCCTCGAATGCCGTCAGGGCTTCTTCCACGGCTGTTACGTTCCTGCAGCCTTGCGGATGTCTCGAGACCCGGACCTGGAGGCTCTCCTGGGTAGTTCCGGGTAGTTCAAGAGGCACGACATTAGGAGGTTGCAATGACCGCGAAGCGCTGGATCGTCGGCAGCGCCAGCCTTGCCGCGGTTGCCGCAGTACTTGTCGCTGGCTGCGGTGATGGCGAGGAGCTGACCGGGGAGGAAGCCTATGCACTGGCTCTCGAGGTCGGTGCCGTTTCCTCGATGGCCTGGTTTGAGGACCGGCTTGAGAAACGGGGTGATGAGTCCGGCGAGTACGAGTACAAGTTCGTTATTCCCTGCTCGACCTCCGGCAACGTGACCTCCTCCGGCACCTCGAAGCTCGAAAGGGATAGGGAATTCGTGACCTCCTTCGACGTGGACGGCACTCGAAGGTACAACGCCTGCGCCGAGGTCGTGGAGAGCGGTGAGACGATGATCCTTTCGGGCACCGTCAAAGAGGGCCTCTCGTTTGCCGAAGAACCCGACATAGCGGATGCGACGGTCATCGATATCAAGGGCAGTTGGAGGGGCACGGTCGTGTGGTCGGGGAGCGACGGCGACAGCGGCGAGTGCGAAGTCGACCTGGCGCTCGACGCCAGGTACATCCGGTCTTGGTGGTCGGGAAAGGTGCACCTCCGGGGTGGGCTCGACGGCAGGTTCTGCGAGTTCGCGGTGGACGCACCTTTCGAGGAGTGGTACGAGAGTTCGTACAAGCCGTAAGAGACGCGTTAGACGACGGCTGGACACACCGAGGCCAGTCCCAGGAGCTGCTTTTTCGTCAACGTGCGGTCCGGCCGTCGGGCACCGTGCGCCCTCGGCCCCCACGATCACTTCGACGGCGGCACCCCGGTGGCCCACCCGATCGGCGCAGAGGGTGTCGCAGCCCGCGGCAGTCCCGGTCAGGTGGAAGCTCCCCTCCCCTCCGTTGGTCTACTCGGGAACAAATGTGTATCGTAGCTCATGAGGGTCCTCCTAGCCGCGCTCTGCGACCGAGTCACCACCGCGCCCGACGGGAAGCTCGACCTGCGGGGCGTCTTCCACGACCTCTACGCGCGCGGCTTTCCGGCCCGCCAGGACGCGATGACCCTCGTCCTCGTGTTGGAGTGGGACCGCGACGACCACGGGCGGCACAACTTCCGCGTGGATGTGCGCGATCCAGAGGGTCGACCGACACTCACCCTCGAGGGACAGTCCGAGGTCACCCCGGCTTCTGCCGACCGGCCCCCCGCCAGGACCCAGCTAGTGATGCCGATCGAGGATGTGGTCTTCCCGATGCCGGGGCGCTACGCGCTGGACGTCAGGGTAAAGGGGCGAACCCTGGCGGGGCCGAGTCTGCACCTGGTCGAGATCGAGGACGGGAACGGAGACTCGCGCTGACCCCTCTCCAGAGGGGGTGACGCAGACTGTGACAGATTCTGCCCACTATCTGTCACAGTCTGAGCAATTGACCGGAAATCAGCCGCCAGCCTTGAGGAGAAGCACCGCCATCGCCGCCACCGCCCCCAGCGCCGCCTCCCACTCGCGGTTCCGCATGTAGAGGGCGGGCGAGATCCGACGAGGGCCGCTGGTGGTCCGACCGGAACGATCGCCGCGGCGACGATACGGAGTCACCCTGGGGAGCAGGGCGGGCACGTCCGCCCTGTAGCTCCGGTAGCTCTCCCCGAAGAGCCCGGTCAGCTCGGCCGATTCGCGCCCGATGGCAGGGGCGTAGCTCCAGACGAAGAAGGCCACGAAGGCGACGCCGAGCCACGGACTTGCCGCGGCCACCGCACCGCCAAGACCCATCAGGAGACTACCCAGGTAGAGCGGGTTGCGGGTATGCGCATAGGGTCCCGCCACCGTCAGCTCGCGGTCCTTCCGGAGGAGCGAGGCGGCCCAGGCGCGGATCAGGAGGCCGATCGCGATCAGCGAGCCTCCGGCGATAAGCGACGTGCCGCTCGGCCTGGCCAGCCAGAGACAGCAGATCGCCAGAACCCACGCGCCCCAGAAGCGGAAGCCTCGCGCGACGACTCCGCGTAGCAGCCCGTGGACAATAACCATGGTTTACAATGCCCGTACCCGAGGATTCGCTCTGCTTGCTCCTTGGGCCGGTAGCGCTGCTACCAGCCGATGCGCCCCGGATTGGTCGAAGTTGTGTCGCTCTGTTGCGAATCGACCGGCGTTGCACCGCCACCTTGCGCGTCATCCGACCCGGGGGTGCTCTCCGGATCCTCCACCGCCGCCTCGCTCGCCGTGTAGCCGGTACCGATCTCCTCCAGGTGCATCGTGATGTTGATCGGGAGCACCGGGCCGTCGACCTTCATGTACACGACCAGGCGCCGCTCGTCGTCGGATAGGTGAATCTCGGCGCCACCTCCCTCGGCGAAGAAGCTGCTCCCGGGGATCGTCGGGCGCACCACGATCGTGTTGAAGGTGCCCGCACCGACTTTGCGCGTGTCTCTCCGCAGGATCTCCAGGTGAATGGGGTTGCCCTTCTCCTTGTAGAAGCGGTTGAAGGTGTAGGTATGCCCCACCTCAAGCGGCAGAGTGCGCGTGAAGTAGACGAAGGAGATGTCGTCCAGCGGATCCGAGGTCGGGATTGACCAGGTGGTGTCGCGGTCGATTCGCTGAACCAGGCGCTCCTCGGGAAAGATGTCGTACTCTCGGTAGCGGCCCCGCCGCCTCTGGTCGTTCACGAAGCGGCGGGACACCAGGGTCTCGGTGTCGATCCAGCTCATCAGCCAGTGGTCGAAGCGATACCCGAGCACGTTGGCCCTCATGTTGAGGTGGACCGGATAGACCGAGCTGCCGCGAAGCGTATCCACCTCCGCCACTCCCAACAGCGCCCTCCCAACGCCAAAGATCCCGTACTTGACCCGGTAGCTGAGCCGCTCGCCAGGCTCGAAGGGGAGCGGCGCGACCGCCCGCGGGGCGACGGAGAGCGAGTCGAGCAGGAGGGTGGCCTGGCTCTGCGCCGCCGTGCCCAGGGGGAGAGCGGCGAGAAGTGCCGCCAATGCGACCGCCTGTCTGGCGCGCGCGACCTCGCGCAGTGTGGCCACGAGCCGCCTTCGCGTGGGGCGCCGCCTAATGTCGTGACGCAGCGCTACGGGGATGTGCGCGACGCGACGCGCATGGGGCGCCAGCGAGCGCATGAGCTCGACGTTGGCGGCCCACCCGTTCGAGGTGGCGAGCGGGTGCTTGCGCTGCGCGAGCGCCTTTCTGACGACTGCGATCCGATAGGCACGCAGGCCGATCAGGGGATCCGCGACCGCATCGCCCTCCGTGTGCCGTCCACGAGCCGAACCGACGAGCCAGCGTGCGATCCGCGCGAGCATTGGAGTGGCACCCCCCTCCTCGGACGCATCCCCCCTCTCGCACGCGACGATGTCGGCGCCCCCCTCGAAGGTGCGCACGACGCGCCGCAGGGTGTCGGGGTGCTCGGTGAAGTCGGCTTGCATCGTCACGGCCGCGTCTCGTTTCGGGTAGTCGGTCCCCTCGGAGGCCGCCACGAGCAGCTGCCCGAGGGCGGCCCCGTAGCCGATCGGGGTCTCTTCGGCGAGGATCGTCAGGGGGAGCACGCAGCTGTACCTCTCGAGCAGCTCCCGGGTTCCGTCTCGGCACCCGTCGTCGAGGACGAGGATCCGGAAGTCGCGGCCCAGCTCGAGCATGACCTCGCGGATCCTCCAGAGGAGCACGCCGATCGTCTCGCGCTCGTCCCGACAGGGGATGCAGATGTGGATCATGGTTGAATCTACGCTGCCTTGAGACGCTATCGGGGGTGGGAACGTTTGCCTGCCGAGCGCTGGTCCGATGAAGCGTGCTGCTCCGCTCGCGACTGCGTCTTCCACCTCCGGTGGTGCCAGAGATACTGCTCGGGGTGTGTGCGCACCGCCCCTTCGAGCGCCCCCGCTATCGCCTGGGTGAGCGCAGCCACTCTTGCGCGCCGACCACCACCCTCGGAAGCGGCGTCCAGACGCACCGGGGCGATGTGGACGTCGTAGCGCGGCCGCCACCCCGGCCTCCGCACCGTGTGGAAGGTCGCGAGGAGCGCCCCGGACCGCAGCGCCAGGAGGGCCGGTCCACGGGCTGTGGAGGCCGGTCGCCCGAAGAAGTCGACAAAGACCCCTGCGCTCCTCGCGTCCTGGTCCCCCATGATGCCGACGAACCGCCCCGCCTCGAGGGCATCCGCAACGCCAGCGCGGGCATCCTCCCGAGGCACGACCCTCATCCCGAGTCGCTCCCGCGCACCGGTCAGGTAGCTGTCGAAGAGCGGGTTGCGCTGACGGGCCACCACCACGTCGACGGCGAAGCCGCGCGCGACGATGCCGGCAGTGCCCACCTCCCAGTTCCCGAGGTGGCCGCTTACCAGCATCACTCCCCGACCGCGCTCGCGGGCCTCGGCGAGGATCTCGCCCCCGATCAGGCGGGTCCGCTCCCGGATCGCCGCGCGCCTCGCTCCGCCGAGTCTTAGCCACGCCACGATCTCCGCCCCGAAGTGCGCATACGACCTGCGGGCCACTCGTAGCCGCCAGTGCTCGTCGGCATCGGGAAAAGCGGTGCGGAGCTGCGCCGTCACGACCTCCCAACGGGGTCGCCACACCCTTGCCAGCAGCCAGCCCAGCACGGCACCCAGCCGGACGGCCGCCACCTCTGGCAGCGCCCTCGCGACGGCCCCCACTGCTCGCGTCGCCAGGTGCTCGGCCCGGTGCCGTGCGCTCGCCCTGCCAGCCCGGCGCATCGTCGCGCCCGGTGCTCGCGCGAGATCATCCACTGGCTGCCAGCCGCCGGTAGAGCCCACCCTCGGCGAGGAGCGACTCGTGCGTGCCCTCCTGGACCATCCTCCCGCCGTCGAGCACGAAGATCCGGTCTGCACGGCGGATCGTAGCCAGGCGGTGTGCGACCACGATGACCGTGCGGCCCCGCATGAGCATCGCGAGCGCCTGCTGCACGAGCCGCTCCGAATCGGCGTCCAGTGCACTCGTCGCCTCGTCGAGCACCAGGATGGGCGGGTCGCGGAGCAACGCCCGCGCAATGGCGAGCCGCTGGCGCTCCCCCCCCGAGAGCGCCATTCCCCTTTCGCCCACGAGTGTGTCATAGCCCTCTGGGAGACGGGAGACGAAGTGGTGGGCGCGGGCCGCCCTCGCTGCCCGCTCGACCTCTTCGCGCGACGCACCCGCCGTCCCGTAGGCGATGTTCGCGTGCACCGTGTCGTGGAAGATCGCGGCCTCCTGCGACACGATCCCGAGCGAGCGCCTGAGCGACCCGACCTGCAGCCGCCGGAGGTCGATCCCGTCGATCTCGATCGACCCGCTCGTCGGTTCGTGGAAACGGGCCAGCAGCTCCACCACGGTCGTCTTCCCGGCTCCGCTCGGCCCCACCAGCGCCGCCACCGATCCGACCGGCACGAAGAGGTCGATGTCCTTCAGGACGGGTTCGCCGGGGCGGTACTCCATCGTTACGCCTCGGTAGCTGATCCCCTCGCGTACGCCACGGATCGGCTTGGCGCCTTCCCGGTCGCGGATCCCGACGGGGGCGTCCAGGAGCTCGAAGATCCGCTCGGCCGCGGCGAGCCCGGGCTGCACGAGGGCGGGGAGCTTGCTCAGGTGCTTGACCGGGGCGTAGAGCCGCGTGCTGAGAAAGATGAATCCGACGAACTCGCCACCGGTGAGCGACCCCTCGACGACGACCAGGCGGGCACCGTACCAGAGGAGGAGGGCCGTCCCAAGCGCGACGAGCGCCTCGGTCATCGGGCCGGCGAGCGCCCTGAGCCGCTCGGTGCGCAGGAGTGTGCGCAGGTAGTCCCCGGTCAGCCCCCGGAAGCGGCTCCGCTCGCAGGCCTCCGCCGAGGCGGACTTGACCTCGCGAATCCCCGCAACCGTCTCGTGAATGTGGGCACCGACCGCTCCTGCAAGGTCGAGTACCCGCCGATCCCCCTTCCTCAGCCGCCGGACGAGCGGCCCCCAGAGGACCATGGTGAGGGGGACCACCACAAAGGCCGCCGCCGTCAGCCGGAGCGAGATCGCGAGCATCCAGTAGAGAGTCGCCGTGAAGACCAGCACCGACGAGAGCGCCCGGATCAGCTCGCTCGTCGCCAGCGTGCGCAGCTGCTCGACATCGTGGGTGAGGCGCGACGCGACCTGTCCGGTTCTCGCCCGCGCGAAGAAGGCGAGATCCATCTCCAGGAGCCCACGGTAGAGGGCGCGTCGCAGATCGCGAGCGACCCCCTGCTCGATCCTCGCCGAGAGGAGGGAACGGGCGAAGTCGGCCACATTCTTGAGGATCACCAGCCCGAGGATGAGCAAAATGACCGCGACGACTACCGCCTGCGGATCTCCCTCCAGGTCTACCATTCGGCCTAGCGTCGCCTCCAGCGCCCTCTCCAGCTGCCCTGGAGTCCCCGTCCCGGGCTGGGCTGCGTCCGGGGCGGACTCGCCGAAGACCGTGGCTAGGAAGGGTATGAGGAGGACGATCGAGAAGGCGTCGAGCACCGCGTAGGCGAAGCTTGCCAGCGAGGCCAGGAGCAGCTGTGTCCGGTAGGGCCGTAGGTAGGAGAGCGCCCTGCCGACCACACCTCCCCGCGGCGATTCCCCTGGCAGCCCGTGGACAAACCTCCCACGGCATTCGAGCGGCGCTGCATCTCCGCTGGACCGCTTCGGTCGCTTGTCCATAATGTAATCTACGCCTTACAATATGTAATCCATGGATTACAATGCCAGTGTCCCTCGCTTCGCTCTGTGTTGCTCCTCGGGCCGGTAGCGCTGCTACCAGCCCATGCGGCCCGCAGAATGCACCCTGGCGGCATTCGAGGGGCGCTGCATCCGCGGACCGCTTCGTCGCGCCTTGCCAGAGGAGCGCTTCGCCGCTCTCGGTGCTCGCGCGAGATTATCCACGGACTGCCAGCGGCCCCGGGTCCCCCTCCCGGATCACTGCGGGCGTGGCTTCAGAACCGCCACCGGCGCGATCATCTCCTCCGGCGATATCCCCCCGTGCAGGAAGGAGTTCCGGTAGCGCCGCTGGTACTCTCGCAGCTTGGTCGGGTAGACGAAGAAGTAGTCGTCGAGCGCGAGCAGCACATTGGAGCTAGCCGGGCCTGGCGGCAGTCGAAGAGTGGAGAAGCCCTTCGGCGTGAATGCCGAGCGACGGTCCTTTGCCCTGAGGTCGCCGCCGAACTTGTAGCGCAGACTCGCCGTCGCGTCCCTACGGGCGTAGATCGTGGCCGGACGTCGGCAGTGGATCGATCCGTGGTCGGTGGTCAGGACCACCCGATGACCCCGCGAGGCCGCCTCCTTCAGCATCAGGAAGGCGGTCGAGCGCTCGAACCACGATCGGGTCAGCTGGCGGAGCGCCGACTCGTCCTTGGCGACCTCCATCAGGATCGGCGACTCCGAGCGGCCGTGGGTCATCAGGTCCACGAAGTTGAAGACGATGGCCAGGACGGTGCCCGGTGTGTTGAGCGCCGAGAGGATGCGTCCCCGGACCTGCGCGGCGTTCCGATCGCTGAAGACCTTGTCGTAGTGGATCGGAACCTCCCGCCCGGTGAGGCGCAGGAGCTGCTCGGCGAGGAGCTCGTCCTCGAAGGCGTTGAGGGAAGACTCGTCGCCGGTCGTGGCCCACCACCCGGGGCGCTTCGCCGCGATCTGGTCGGGGTAGAGGCCGGAGAAGATGGCGTTCCTGGCGTATGGCGTGGCCGTGGGGAGGATCGAGTAGTGGTAGGACTCCTCGATGTCGAAGAAGCGGCCGACGAGCGGCGCGATCGAGCGCCACTGGTCCAGGCGCATGCAGTCCAGCACGACGAGGAACACCGGGTCGTCGCCCAGGAGCGGGAGGAGGAACCGTTCGACTACGTCGACCGAGAGGCAGGGCGCTCCCCTACCTCCGCGCACCCAGCCTGGGTAGTTGCGCGTCACCCAGGGGCCGAAGTCCCGGCGCAGGTCCTCCAGGAGCGATTCGACGGTGGCCACCAGCCTCGTCTCGTCGGCGCGCTCGAGACGCAGGTGCCAGTCCACCAGCTCCTGGTAGAGGCGCGCAAAGTCGGCTTCGGTCGAAGCCTCCTCCCGCCCACGGGCGAGCACCGGCCAGCGGGCGGCGAAGTCCTGGGCGGCGCGCTGCTGCTGAATCGACGACCCCTCCAGTATGCGCGTCACCACCGAGAGCACCTGGCGGGGGCTGGTCGGCTTCACCAGGTACGCCTCCACCTGACGCCCGATCGCCTCGGTCATCGTCCGGTCCTCCTCCGACTTGGTGACCATCACCACTCGTGCGTAGGGGTCGCTCTGGCGCAGGATCCGCAGGACCTCGAGGCCGCGCCGTCCAGGCATCTGCTCGTCAAGGAGGATCAGGTCGTAGGCGTTGTCGGCGAGGAGGGCGAGGGCGTCGTCGCCGTTGGTGATTGCGTCGACGTGGTAGCCGCGCTGCTGCAGAAAGAGGAGGTGCGGCCGCAGCAGGCCGATCTCGTCGTCGACCCAGAGTATCCGCTTGGCCGCGCGCTGCATCGCTCCCGAAGCCGGAGTTGGTGACATGGCTACTGCGACCCCGTCACAGTATAGCTGGCCCAGGCGGCCAGCGGCACGCCGGCCTGCGTTGCCGGGTGGAAGCGCCACTCGGAGGCCTCGCGGATCAGCTGCCGGTTCAGCTTGCGGTTCCGCGTCGGGGGGTCGAGGCGGGTCGAGTCGGCCACCACGCCGCCCGCCGCGTCGACGAAGACCCAGACGTCGAGGGTGACGCCGCGGAGCTCCTTGTGAAAGGGCGGAATTAACGACCTGTGGCGGGGCGGGACGAAGTCGGACTCGCCGCTATCGCCGGCGCCGTGATCGCCCAGATCCAGTCCGGGAGGTCCGGGAGGCCCCAGTTCGCCGAGGAGCGCAGCCAGGTCGAAGTCGAGCTCCTGGGCGAGCTCGATCGGCTCGATGTCGAGGGCTGTGGGCACCGGCAGCGCCGGGGGCACGAGCGGAACCGGAGGGGGCTGACTCACCCGGATCGCCTCCACACCGCCCCGCGCGACCAGGAGCTCGGCCTTTCGGGCGCTGGCCTCGGCGGAGAGGGTCGGAATCTCGCGTCTCCCGCCCAAGACGAAGACGGAGAGGTGGAATATGAGGGACACGAGCAACGCAACGCCAAGTATCTTCCGCTCACGGTGGCGGCGGCCACTAATCCCCGTGCTCCGTTCGTCCGGCATCAGCGGCTTTGCTCCTTGGGCCGGTAGCGCTGCCGCCACCCCTTGCAGCCCGCGGGTGCACCCTGGTGCCATTCGAGCGGCGCTGCATCTCCGCTGAACCGCCCCGTTCGCCTGTCCATAATGTAATCTACGCTTTACAATGTGCAATCCATGGTTTACAATGCCATCTCCCTCGCTTCGCTCTGTGGTGCTCCTTGGGCCGGTAGCGCTGCTACCAGCCCATGCGGACCGCTGGCGCTTCGCCGCTCCCGGTGCTCGGGCGAGATTATCCACGATGGAGTGGACGCCCCCTCCCGACGGCATCGCAATGTGCCAGGGATGGTACTATAGGCGAATCGCGACCTTGAGAGGTCTGACCATCACAGGGAGGAGGCATCCACATGGAACAGGTTAGCATCATCGGAATCGATCTGGCAAAGCGTAGCCTTCGGTTGCACAGAGGGCTTCCGGCGCGGGCCCGACTAAACCGTACCCGTGGCTTCACTCTGCGTTCCTCCTCGGGCCGGTAGCGCTGCTACCAGCCCATGCGGACCGTGGATAACTTCCCACGGCAGGGGCGGCGGGGCATCTTCGCCGGACCGCCTCGCTCGCCGCCCACGGTGTAACTTATGCTTTGCAATATGTAATCCATGGTTTACAGGGTGCGTACCGTGAGCGAGGAGCGCGGGGGGTGCTGGCGGGAGGCCGTCGGCGCGTACCTCGAGCTGACCAAGCCGATGATCACCGCCTTCGTGGCCTTCACCGCGGCGGTCGGCTTCCTGGTGGCGGACACGGCCCACGTCGATCTGCCCGGAACGCTGCACGTGCTCCTTGGCGTTGCCCTCTGCTCCGCCGGCGCCCTGGCACTGAACCAGTACCTCGAGCGCGAGGCGGATGCGCTGATGCTCCGGACCAGCGATCGCCCACTCCCCTCGCGGCGCATTCCGCCCAGTCGCGCCCGTCTCTTCGCCTGCGTCCTCCTTGTGGCCGGCGTCGGCCACCTGATCCACTGGGTCGGGTGGCTCCCCGCCCTTCTCGCCGGTAGCTCGGCGCTCCTCTACAACCTCGTCTACACGCCTCTCAAGCGCCTGTCGCTGCTCGCCACTCCGGTCGGCGCCATTCCGGGGGCGCTCCCCGTCCTGATCGGGTGGGCGGCCCGCACCGGCGCTCTCGACCCCGAGGGGATCGCGCTCTTCGCAATTCACTTCCTCTGGCAGCTCGTCCATGTTCTCGCGCTCGGGTGGAACCTGCGCCACGACTACGAGCGGGCTGGCTTTCGATTGATTCCGTCGGGCTCCGACCGCCTGATCGCCTGGCTGATGGTGGGTCATGCGGCTCTGCTCTTCCCCCTCGCCCTGGCGCCGCGGATGCTGGGATTGGCCGACGACCTGTACGCGGCCGTCGCGCTCGTCCTGGGCGGCGGAATGGTGGCCGTGACGCTTGCCTTCCTCCTGGGTCGCACCGCACGCCGCGGCAGACGGGTCTTCGTCGCGTCGCTCCTCTACCACCCGCTCCTCCTGACGGCGCTCGTCGCAGGGGCCTTCTAGCAGCCCGTGGATAAACCTCCCACCGAATGCTAGCCGCTGGGGGAGCTCGGCACCCCCGGCCCTTTCCACATGGCTGGACGTGGCTTTGGGCCCGCCCGCGGCACCGTGGCGACGAGTAGCCTGCCGTCGTCCAGCAGCTGAACGAGGCCACTGCTCCGCACCCACTCGCGGGACGCGTCGGAGGGCCCGGAGATCACGAGCCTCCCTCCGTCGGCCAGCACCCGCAGCGACTCGCTCCACGCCGCCTCGTCCCGGTCGCCTCCAACCGCCACCCCCAGCGCCGCGCCGTCCCGGATCGGGATCGTCCCCCCCGCCACGAACGCGCTCACACCCGGCCCTGCCACCCCCTGTCCACCCCAGCCGACGACGACCACCTCAGCGTCGCCCACTATCCCCGCAAGAGCTCGGGCCTCGCTCGCGTGGAATTCATCCAGGAGGAGGACACCAGGACCACGGGCGACGCCAAGGGCGGCGGCCAGGCGGAGTGCGGCGTCGGGATCGGGAGCCACGCGGCTGGCGGCTGCTCCGGCCGACGGTGCCGGAGAGCGCGGCGGTGGCCTGAGATCGCCGAATCCGGCCTCGACCGGGTAGCTGCCGCGACACTTCCGGCACCCGAACTCGCCCTGCTGAACGCGGCGCTCCCGCACTTCCCGGGCGAGGAGGATCAGGCCGTAGGGCGGTCCGCAACGGGGGCAGAGGAGCTGCTCGACGAGGCCAATGTGCATGCTGACACCTCTATCCGCCCCGGTACTCCACGCGGTTTCGGGGCGTCTCCTGCACGATCACCGCGTCCAGGACGGCGGGGGGCGGAATGTGCGGCGATATCCTCTCCCAGATCCCGATCGCGAGGTTCTCGGTCGTCGGGACGACGTCGGCGAGCCAGGGCACGTCCAAGTTGAGGTTGCGATGGTCGAGGTCGCCCACCACCCGGCGCTCGACTAGCTCCTTGAGCACCGCCAGGTCCATCACGTACCCCGTCTCCGGGTCCACCGGGCCCACGACTGCGACTTCGAGTTCGTAGTTGTGGCCGTGCCAGTTGCGGTGGGCGCACTCGCCGAAGGTGCGCACGTTGCGATCCTCGCTCCAGTCCGGGCGGGACAGCCTGTGGGCGGCGCTGAAGTGGAGTCGGCGGACTATGCGGACGCGCGGCATTTGCCCCCTAGTAGCCCATGGGCATACCTCCCACGGCATTCGAGCAGCGCTGCATCCCCGCTGGACCCCGCTTTGCCGCCCTCGGTACTCGCGCGAGATTGTCCACGGATTGCGACAGCAAAATGCAAAGGTCGGCGTCCCGGAAGGATCGCCGACCTTTGGGCCCGCTCTAGGCAGGCCGCAATCGTGCCGAAGAGCGGTGGATGAAGCCCGGGGCTCAATCGTCGGTGACTCCCCCACCGGCTCCGCCGTCCCCACCCAGGGGGCGTGACGTAACTCGGCAGGAGGCAGTCCCGGCTCGTCCAGTGTTGGCTCAATGCTAAGCCCCCCGACACCCGTCAAAGATGGGGAGCAGCGGGGCCGCGCGCAACTCCGGGCGATTCTGGCCGACCGCAGTCACCCGCAAGGGAGTCAGTCGCGGCCGGAAATCCCGGGCTCGGTCATCTGGTGCACGTCCAGCGCCCGGTCGAGATCCTCCGACCCAATCAGCCCCATCTCCTCGGCCACCTCGCGAACCGATCGCCGCTCGGCCGCAGCCCGCTTGGCCACCACCGCCGCACGGTCGTACCCGACGTAGGGATTAAGCGCGGTGGCTATCGCCGGATTGCGCTCCAGGAGCTCCCGCGCACGCTCCGGCCGCGGCTCGATGCCCGCCACGCAGCGGTCGGCGAAGACCCGGCAGGCAGATGCCAGCAGGGCGATCGACTCGAGGAGAGAGTCTGCGATCACCGGCATCATCACATTCAGCTCGAAGTTCCCCCGCTGGCCAGCGATCGTGACTGTGGTGGCGTTTCCGGCGACCCGGGCGCAGACCATCATGAGTGCCTCGCAGATCACGGGATTCACCTTCCCGGGCATGATCGAGCTCCCCGGCTGCACCGCTGGCAGCTGGATCTCGGCGATGCCCGAGGTGGGGCCGCTCGCCAGCCAGCGCAAATCGTCGGCGATCTTCATGAGGGCGGCGGCCACCGTGTTCAGCGCGCCCGCGAGCGAGACGCACGCGTCCTTCCCCCCCTGCGCCTCGAAGTGGTCCTCGGCCTCCCGGAAGTCGATTCCGTAGATGGTGGCGATCCGGGCGACTGCGAGGGCGGCGAAGCGAGGATGGGTGTTGATCCCCGAGCCGGTGGCCGTGCCGCCGAGCGCCAACTCCGACATCTCCCGGGAGGCGCGCTCGATCCTCTCGATCCCCCGCTCGACGTGCTTGGCGTAGCCTCCGAACTCCTGGCCCAGGCGGACGGGGGTGGCGTCCATGAGGTGGGTGCGGCCCGACTTCACCACACCGTCGAGAGACTTCGCCTGCTCGGCGAGCGCCTCGCCCAGCCTCGCGAGCGCGGGCACGAGCTCGTCGCGTACCGCCGCCCGGCACGCGACGTGGATAGCAGTGGGGATCACGTCGTTCGAGGACTGCCCGAAGTTGACGTGGTCGTTCGGGTGCACGCAGGAAGGGTTGCCATCGTCGTCCATCCGCTCCAGCAGACGGCTGGCGAGCGCGGCGATCACCTCGTTGGCGTTCATGTTTGTCGAGGTGCCCGAGCCGGTCTGATAGACGTCGAGGGGGAAGTGATCGTCCCAGTCGCCGCGAGCGACCTCGGCGGAGGCGGAGGCGATCGCGTCGGCCACATGGTCGTCGAGCAGCCCCAGCTCCGCATTCGTCCTGGCAGCAGCCTCCTTGATCCTCCCCAGCGCCTCGATGAAGCGCCGTCCGAAGCGCCGCCCGCTGATCGGGAAGTTCTCGACCGCGCGCTGGGTCTGAGCGCCGTAGAGGGCATCGGCCGGAACCCTCATTTCGCCAAGGGCGTCGCGCTCGATTCGGTGCGAGGAGGTCATTTTCGCCTGTGTCCAGGGTGGTGGGGCGGGACGATCCGGGACGAATGGCCCGAATTATAGCCCGTCCTAGGGTTCCAGTGCGACGCGATGGCGAAGCGCCGCAGGCCCGCGGACGAGCCTCGCAGGGCGGGAGCGGCGCTGCATCCCCGCTGAACCGCCTCACTCGTCCGCCCACAGTGTAATGTGTAATTTACAATATGTAATCCATGGTTTACAATGCCCGTACCTGGGTGTCGTCGGCACGCCGGTAGCCGAACTCCCGGACCATGGCCGCTGCGATTGCCCGGTGCACGGCCGCAGGCGCCACCTCGCGCTCCAGGATCCGTTCTACGCTGGTGACCGGCCGATCCTGAAGGCCGCAGGGGACGATCGCTCCGAAGTAGGAGAGGTCGGTCGCGACATTCAGGGCGAAGCCGTGCGAGGTGATCCACCCCGACGAGACTCGGATTCCGATCGCGGCGACCTTGGCGCCCTCCACCCACACGCCCGTCGCCGTCTCGTCGCGGTCGGCCACGATCCCGAAGGCAGCCAGCGCGTCGATCAGGACCGCCTCCAGGCTCCGTAGATACGCGTGGAGGTCCCTGCGGTCGGGCTTCAGATCGAGGATCGGGTAGCCGACGACCTGTCCCGGGCCGTGGTAGGTGACGTCCCCGCCCCTTCCCGTTTCGAAGATCCCGACTCCCCGCTCGGCGAGCTCCCGACGCGGGAGAAGCAGGTGGCGTTCGCCGCCTGCCGACCCGATCGTGACCACATGGGGGTGCTGCAGGAGCAGCAACGTGTCGGGCACCTCGCCCCGACGACGACGCCCGACAAGACGGGCCTGCAGATCGAGGGCCTCAGGGTAGCCCACCTCGCCCAGATGTCGAACCGAGAGCGCCCGGTCTCTCCACGCCCTCATGCGTCCCTAGCAGCCCGTGGAAGAAACCCTGACGGCATTCGAGGCGCGCTGCATCCGCGCTGGACCGCTTCGCTCCGCGTTGCTTCTTGCCCGAATAGCGCTGCTATTCGCGCTGCGAAGCGCCTTGCCAGTGGGGCGGTCCGCGAACAGGACCCCGACGGCATTCGCCCGGCGCAGCGCCCCTCTCGGTGCTCGCCTGAGTTTATCCACGGACTGCTAGCACTCCGCCAACTACTGGGGGAAATCCTCCAGCACCTCCTTGAGCGCCGACAGGAAGCGCGCCGAATCGGCACCATCCACCAGGCGGTGGTCGTAGCCGAGTGAGAAGTACGACCGCTTCCGAATCGCCACGGAATCGCCCCCGGTCACCGGATCGGTCAGCGCGACCACGCGCTTCTCGATGGCGCCGGTACCCAGAATCGCCGAGGTGCCCTTGGGGATGACCGGCATCCCCACCATGGTGCCGAGCACGCCAGGGTTGGTGATCGTGAAGGTCGCACCCTGTATCTCGGCCGGAGAGAGCCGCCGCGACTTCGCACGCGTCGCAAGGTCCACGATCTTCTTGCCCAGACCCACCAGCCCGAGGTCGTCGGCGTCGTGGATCACGGGCACGATTAGCCCCGGGTTCAGGTCCACGGCCATCCCCAGGTTGACTGCGCCCCGGTGAATGACGCTATCGCCCGAGATCACTCCGTTCACCGTCGGGAAGTCACGCAGTATCCGGGAGCACGCCCAGGCGACGAAGGCGGTGTAGGAGACCCGCGCTCCCCTCTTGGCCCACTGCTCCTTCATCTCGCGGCGCACCGTGTCCACGGAGGTGAAGTCGATCTCGACTATCGAGTGCACATGCGCGTGTACGCGCTTGGCGAGGATCATGTGCTCCGCGGTGAGGCGGCGCACCTTGTCCATGGCCTCGACAGTGTCCTCGGCGCGGACCGGGAAGACAGGGTGCTCCACCTCCGTGCTGAAGCGGTCCCAGAGATCGTCGCCGCTCGGGGCGGGGCGTGCGGCCGGGGTTGGCGCGGGGGTTGGGGCAGGAGCCGACGGAGTCGGCGCCGATGGCTGGGGTGCGGGCTGGACCGGATCGGCGACCCGCTCGGCTGGCGCCTTCTCGATGTGCGCCAGGATGTCCTGCTTCGTCACCCGGCCCCCGTGGCCGGTGCCGGGCACCTCGGCTATCTCGATACCCGCCTCGGCTGCGATCCGCCGCACCACAGGAGTGGAACGGGCGCGGAGCCTCTCCTCGGTGGTCGTCGTGCAATCCGGGTCGTCATCGGTGGCGGCTGCCCCCGAGGTCGCGCCCGCGGACGGTTCCGCTGCCTCCGCATTGGCCGGTGGCGGGGCGGTCTGGGCCGACTCCTCGGCGGACGGGCTCGATGACCCGGCCGGTGCCGGATCGTCGGAGACCGCCGCCTGCGCCCGGTCGTCGGAGCTTCCGTTCGGGTCTATGAAGGCGACGATGGTGCCCACCTCCACCGTCTCGCCCTCGGCTACCAGCACCTCGACCAGCGCCCCGGCGGAGGGCGAGGGAATCTCGGCGTCGACCTTGTCGGTGGAGATCTCCAGAATGGGCTCGTCGCGCTCGACGGCGTCCCCGACCTGCTTCAGCCACTTTGAGACGGTGCCCTCGGCGATCGACTCGCCCATCTGGGGCATCGGAACTTCAATTCGGGACACTATCGCCACTCCATGCAGGGGTCCAGACGAGGTCGCGGGAGCCGGGCGGAGGCGTGCGCGTCCACCGTCAGTAATCCAAAAGGTAACGCGCGGCGGTCACCACATCCTCCACCGACGGCAGGAAATAGTCCTCCAGCTCGCCGCTGAAGGGGACCGGGGAGTCGATTGCGGTGACCCGCAGGATCGGCCCGTCCAGCCACTCGAAGGCGCGTTCGTTCACCCGCATCGCGATCTCCCCCGCAATTCCCCCGGTACGGGTGTCCTCATGCACGATCAGGAGCTTGCCCGTCTTCCGGACCGAGGCCGCAATAGCCTCCTCGTCGAGCGGCAGGAGCGTCCGCAGGTCGATCACCTCGATCCGGGCACCGTCGCGAGCCAGGGCAGCGGCCGCCTCCAGGCTGCGATGCACCATCAGCCCGTAGGTGACGACCGTGAGGTCGTCCCCCTCCAGCGCCGTTCGCGCCTCGCCGATCGGCACCACGTAGTCCTCGCCGGGAAGGAGCTCGCGGCAGTGCGGAGCGCGGTAGAGCCCCTTGTGCTCCTCGAAGATCACGGGGTCGTCGTCGCGGATCGCACTCTTGAGCAGCCCCTTGGCGTCTCGCGCCGTGGCTGGGTAGACGATCTTGAGCCCGGGCGTGTGGAAGAAGGCCATCTCGACATTCTGGGAGTGGAAGGGCCCTCCCCGGTTCCCCCCGCCCACCGGCCCGCGCACTACCAGGGGGAGCGGCCCGGCACCCCGGTAGCGCGAGGTCGCGATGTAGTTGGTGAGCACATCGTAGGCGGGCGAGACGAAGTCCATGAACTGCATTTCGACGACCGGACGGAGGCCCATGTGGGCCGCCCCGGCGGCCGCCCCAGTGAACCCGCCCTCGGAGATAGGCGTGTCGACCACCCTGGTCGCGCCAAAGCGCGCCAGGAATCCGCGGGTGACCTTGAAGGCACCGCCGTACTCGCCGATGTCCTCGCCCATGAGGAAGACGCTCTCGTCGCGCTCCATCTCCTCCCAGAGCGCCTCGCTGATCGCCTCCAGAAAGGTCGCAGGCTCGCCCGATCGCGTTCGCGCCACCTGGCGAGGGATCGCTGCGGTCACCAGGCGGCCCCCTGCAGATCCTCGACTGGTCTGGCCCGTGGCGAGGGCGGGTCGAGTCGGGGCCAGGGCCGAATGGGCGGAGCCGCGGCGTAGATCGGTGCCAGGGCTTCTTCGGGCGACGGTCCCGGCTCCTTGCCCAGGCGCTCCGACGCATGCTCCACGGAGGCGGTCGCGGCGGCCTCGGTGTCGACCCTCCCGCGCTCGGAGATCGTGCCATCCGCTACCGCAGCCTCCGCCAAGCCGTCGTGCAGCGCCCACCTCTCCTCGTCGGGGAGGGGCCGCAGCTCCACGATCACCGGGCCATCGCCTCCGAGCGCCCGCTGGCGAGCGTCCGCAGCCACCCGGTAGAGCTCCACAAGCTCCATCGCCCCAACCGACACGAAATCGGCGCCGTAGACTCCAGCCACCGCTCGCAGGTCGCTCGCGTCGGCCGAGTCCGGGGGAAAGCTGTCCTCCACCACCACGATCAGCGCCAGCGCCAGGGCACCCGAGAGATTCATCCCCTCGTGCCACCCACCCCCCTGCAAGGCCCCGCGCTCCTCGATGACGAGGGCGACCCTGTCCTCGCCCCTCTGCCTGTGCGCCAGCGCCGCGCCGGCCATCACCTGGGTCATCGTGCCACCCCTCGGTCCTCCCCAGCCGATCAGCCCCCTGTCAGTGTCGTGCCAGCTCAGTCCTCCCGCCCGCGCCGACGCGGGCGATGTGCCCCTTGCGGTCACATGGCGCAGGAACTCGAGCGGAGTCGCGCCAAAGGCAAGCGCTGGACCAGGCGACAGGAGCCCCGGATGACAGAGATCGCCGCGGCCGTCCGCAGAGGAGCGCATGGCAGCTGCGATGGCCATGGCCCGCACGTCTATGGCGAAGTCCGCAAAGGCGGTGCCGAGCTGCCCGGACCCGGACATCTCCCGGACCACCGCTTCCAGGAGCCGACCCTGGCAGCCGAGGTAGAGAAGATCCTCGACGACCCGGTCGGGGAGTGCCGCGCTGCCGCCGTCGGGTTCCACTACCGCCGCTTGGGACCCTGTGGACGACCCCGGCGAGAGGCTCAAAGTGGGTGGCGTCCGCCGCCCGAAGCGCAGTCACCCACTAGCAGTCCGTGGATAATCTCGCGCGAGCACCGAGAGCGGCGAAGCGCTCCGCTGGCAAGGCGCGACGAAGGGCCAATAGCCGCAGCGCTATTGGTCCGAGGAGAAACGCAGAGCAAAGCGGTCCAGCGGGGATGCAGCGCCGCTCCTGCCGTGGGAGGCTGTCCACAGGCTGCTATCCGTCTTCGCCGGGGAGCTCGATTCCCTGCGGCTCCGCGCCTGCGCCTCCGATCGGCACCTCGGTCCCCGTCTCCGGGTCGGAAAGCCCGGGGATCTGCAGCGGATCGCCGTCCGTGGCCGGAAGCAGCGGTTCGGGCGCCTCCTGCGAAGGGCTGACCATGCTCTCGAGCACCGATTCAGGGGCAGTGGAGCGAGTGGACATGATGGCCAGCACGAGGGCGACCGCCATGAATCCCGACCCCGAGATCCAGGTGGCGCGTGTCAGGAGGGTAGTCGCCTGCCGCCCTCCGAGCACCTCGGTGGCTGCAGCACCGCCTCCCATCGCCGCGAGACCTCCACCCTTGCCGGCCTGGAGGAGGACCACAACCGCCAGAAATACCCCGTCGAGGACGAGGAGCGTCAGCAGGAATCCGTACATTGGGCCTCGGGTATTGAAGTTCTTCGTCCAAGTCCAGCTGTGCGACGGCGCGAGCTCGGCGACACAGGGCACGCCACACCGGAGAGCCGCGACGTACGATCCCGCCGCGGACCCGGAAGCTGTCCCGGCGCAAGGCAGGTGTCAAGGAGAACGCGGAGCGAAGCCACGGGCATGGGTTGTAAACTATGGATTACACATTGTAAAGCACACGTTACACCGTGGACGGGCGAGCATCGCGGTGCAGAGGGGATGCAGCGCCGCTCCTGCCGTGGGAGGTCTGTCCACGGGCTGCTAGCTCCCCCGTCGAATCAACGCTTCCTGGATCTCGATGAAGGTGTCGGTGCCGGTCTTCAGCTGCTGGTAGTGCGCTGAACGTTTGCCGCGGCCGTACTCCGCCACATGCGAGAGCTCCAGGATGCGCTTCACCTCGCGGAACCTGGGCAGGGTCTGCCGTGCGCTGCCCACGGTCTCGGCCATCTGCTCCGCCTCGGCCTGGACGTACATCGAGTAGGCGAGAAAGTAGTCCACCTGACCCAGGAACTCCGAGTCGGCGATCTGGTCCTCGAATTGCTTGGCCATCCCAATGAGGCGAATCGCGATGGCTGGCCGCTTCGGCGTCGGCTGAATGCCGTTTCTTACCGCCTTGCCAAAGAACATCAAGGCGATGTTCCGCGCGGGTTGTTCTCCCCGGTCCACGGCCTCGCGCAAAGTCGCCAGCGCCTCCTCTTCCCGCCCAGCCTCCAGGAGCCACTTCCCCTGCCTCACCCTGACGTTCGCGTACTGGGGGTCGCGCGCTATCACCTCGTCGAGCGCGGTCAGCGCCTCGTCCGTCCTGTCGAGCCGACTCAGTATGTCACCCTTCATCGACCAGAATCTGGGTTCGTCTCCGTGCGTCTCCAGCGCCTGTTCGGCGACCGTTAGCGCCTCTTCGGGCTGCTCGACCTCGTTCAGTCCGGCGATCATCAGCGTCAGGTGGTCTACGTTCATCTCGGTGCCGAGCTGCTCGTACGCCGCGCGGTACGAGTCGAGTCCCTTCTGGTAGTACCCGGCAGCCTCCGGCGTGAGCGGCTGACCCTCGACCTTTCTGTCCTGGCCGGACCTGATCGCGAAGGAGGCGTGATGCAGGAGGAGCTGGACGTCGTCGGGCACGATGTCGAGACCGTCCTGCACCAGCGTCATCGCCAACTCGGGCTCGCCATCCTGGGCGAGGTTGTAGGCGATATTTAGCCTGACCGGAACGTTGCCGGGATCGAGCTGCAGGAGCTGGCGGAAGTACTCTCCCGATTCGTCGGGCATGTCGAGCTTGGCCGCTAGGTAGCCAGCCAGCTCGAGCGCGGTCTCGTCGGCCGGGTTTAGCTCGAGGGCCCTCTTGGTCTCCTCGAGTGCCTGTTCGGGACGGTCGGTGCGACGCAGCACCTGCGCGTAGGTGATTAGCACCGGGACATCGTCGGGCGCGAGGTTCAGCGCGATCACACATCGCGACTCCGCTTCCTCCAGCCTCTCCGTCTCGTACAATTCGCGACAGAACTCAGCGTTTCGGAGCTGGGTGACAAACCGCTCGAAGAACGTCGCGATCTCCTGAGCGGCGGCGCGGTAGGCGTCCCTCGGCCAGGTCCGGTCGGCGATCTTGACCGGCGCCGTCCCCGGTGCAACGAACTGTGCGCCCTGGACGGAGACGGTCTTCGCGTCCCGGTCCTCGGTGTAGGAACCACAGAAGCCGATCCGTGCGACGCGCGCGACCAGCAGCTGGAGAGACGTGATGCAGTCGAGGTCCTCCATCTTGAGCTTGTACTGCCTGAGGGCGTCGCGGATCTCATCCTCCTCGATCGCCCTATGCGTGACGAACCCGTTGATATGGTCGCGAAGCTCCCCGGCCAGCTTCTTGCCGAAGTCGTCTTTGGCCCCGCTCTTGGGCACCAGGCTGGTGACCATGACGGTATGCCGGTCCTGCGCCGCGGTCGGGACCGCGCCCAGGAGTCCCAGCACCGCCACTGCCACCCCGCACCCGACACTACCGAATCGTAGCCTCCTCGTCATGCCTGTCTTCTTTCCGTTGGTCGATGAGCCCGCCGCCTCTGGCACACCTCTGGCGACCCTAATGTATAAACTCACGGTACCCAGTCAAACTACGGTCGCCCTTACAGTGCCCGATAGGAGTAGGCTCGTCGCGAGCGCGGCGAGATGGAAGGTCGGCCGGCCGGTTCACGCTGCGATAGCACGCCTGCTGGAGCCCGGTGTCGATCACGGCTGGGTCGAGGTCGCTGGCAAAGGCACCGACTTCGAGCCTTCGATTGGCCAGCGCTTCTCCCAATGGGGTCAGCGCCCGCACCGGGTAGATCCCGCACAGCGGCTCGAATCCCCACGGCGACCCGGCCAGCGGCAGCACGGTGCAGTCGTGCTCCCTCCACGCCTCGGCGAGGCGGTTCAGCACCTTCGTTCCCACCCACGGCATGTCCACCGCCAGCACCAGCGTGGCGTCATGCCCCGTGCGGATCGCGCGGGCCAGCGCGGCGTCGATCCCGCCCAGCGGACCCACTGGCACACACCGGTCCGGGATCGTCTCGATACCGATCGCGCTCGCGACCTCCGGGTCGTTGGCGATCGCCACCACATCGTCGCAGACCGCGCCGAGGCGCTCCGCCGCCACCTTCCAGAGTGGCTTGCCGTGCAGGAGAGCCAGCGCCTTCGGCGATCCGAAGCGCCTACTGCCCCCACCTGCCAGGACCGCGCCTAGCAGCCCGTGGACAAACCTCCCACGGCATTCGAGCAGCGCTGCATCTCCGCTGGATCGCTTCGCTCCCTTATCCATACTGTAATCTATGCCTTACAATGTGTAACCCATGGTTCCCAATGCCGTACCCGCGGCTCCGCTCTTTGTTCCTCCCTGGACCGCTTCGTCGCGCCTTGCCAGCGGGGCGGCCCGCGAACAGGACCCCGACGGCATTCGCCCGGCGGAGCCTCACGGCGCCGAGGTGGGTTCGTCGGCTCCGGCCTCGCTAAGACCCCGGATGCGCTCAGGCCCCGAGTACACATTGTACCCGTCCGGCTTGGCGAACCCGACGAGCGTCATGTTGAACCGGCGGGCGAAGGACACGGCCAGGCTGGAGGGCGCGCCCACCGCAACCACCATCGGGAAGCCCGCCATCGCCGCCTTCTGCAGGATCTCGAAGGACGACCGCCCCGAGACGACCAGCCCGTACCGCGACCCGGGCAGCTCGCGCCGCAGCACCAGCGCGCCCACCACCTTGTCGACCGCGTTGTGCCGCCCCACGTCCTCGCGCACCAGCGTCACCTGCCCGCCGGCACCGAAGAGCCCGGCCGCGTGAATCCCGCCCGTCCGGTCGAAGACGCGCTGGGTGCTCCTGAGGCGTTCCGGCAGGGCCCGCACATCCGCGTCGCCCACCTCGAGCGTCCCGTCCGGGACCGCCTGGCACCCCATCACCTCCACGGACTCGAGCGACGCCTTCCCGCACACCCCGCACGACGAAGTCACGTAGAAGTTGCGCGTGAGGCTTGAAGCATCGAAGGCGCCGGGTCGGTTGAGCCCCGCCGTGACCACGTTGTACTCCTGCGGGTCCACCTTCTGGCAGTAGCGCAGGTCGCCGATTGCGTGCGGATCCGTCACGACGCCCTCGGTGAAGAGAAACCCCGCCGCCAGCTCGAAGTCGTCGCCCGGCGTGCGCATCGTCACGGAGACCGGGTGTTCGCGCGCGCCGCCGCCGGGTTCGGGCGCCTCGAGGCGCACCTCCATGGGCTCCTCCACCGCGACCGCGTCCGTTCGGGGTGCGCGACGGGCGTTCCTGACCATCTCGACCCGTACCCGGGCGGCCGTTCGGCGCGAGGTGGTTGTCATGGTTTGTGCACGGGGCTGTTATACAGTGCAGGTGGCCCCGAGGATCCCATCGCTCCGGGCGGGGAGCCGACCACCCAAATGTTTCCCCGGAGGGTCTCGGGGACTATATCTATGGTCCCGGAGCAGCCTTCTCAAACTACACACCGATGGCGACGCCGACCGACCAGGACCTGATCGAGCGCTGGCAGGACGAGCCCGCGCCGCTGCTTCCGCTGCTGCACGCCTTTCAGGAACGGGACGGCTACCTCTCCGAGGAGGCGATGCGCGCCGTTGGGCGGGGGCTCCGCATTCCCATCGCAGACCTCTTCGGCACGGTCACCTTCTACCACCACTTCGCACGGGAGCCCGCTGGCCTGGAGCGGCCGCGCGTCTGCGACGGCCCGGTATGCCAGATGCGCGGGACAGATGTGCTGACGGCGAGCCTGCGTGCGGCTGGCCACGACCCCTCCCCGATGCCCTGCCCCGGGCGCTGCGACCAGCCAGTTCCGGTGATCACGGGCAGCGAGGTGCTAACGGGGCGCACGGCCGGGACTCTGGTGAGCGGGCCCTCGCCTCTGCCGCCGTTCCCGCCGGACGGCACCGAGGAGTGCGTCTTTGCGCGCATCCGCGAGCCCGGGCGGACGACGCTGGACGGGTACCGCGCGGGCGGCGGCTACCAGGCGCTCGAGGCCGCAGTGGCGCAGATGGCACCGGCGGAGGTAATCGACGCGGTGGAGGCGAGCGGGCTGGTCGGCAAGGGCGGCGCGGGATTCCCCGCCGGACGGAAGTGGCGGGCGGTCGCGGAGGCGCCGGGGACGCCGAAGACCATTGTGTGCAACGCCGACGAGGGCGAGCCCGGCTGCTTCAAGGACCGGGTTCTGATGGACCACGACCCGCACGCGCTGATCGAGGGAATGGTACTCGCGGCCTACGGGACCGGCGCGGTCCGGGGCTTCATCTACCTGCGCTACGAGTACCCGGACACGACCGGCATCCTGGAACGCGCGATTCGTGAGGCGGAGGGGGCGGGGCTGCTGGGGGACGGGATCCTGGGGACGGACTTCCGGTTCGAACTGTGTGTGCGGCGCGGTGCGGGCGCCTACATCTGCGGCGAAGAGACCTCGCTCCTCAACTCGCTCGAGGGAAAGCACCCCTTCCCCAGGAACCGCCCGCCCTTTCCGGTCACGCACGGCTACGAGGAGCTGCCCACAGTGGTGAACAACGTGGAGACGCTCTGCTCGGTGCCACCGGTATTGGTACGAGGCCCGGAGTGGTACCGTGGCCTGGGGACCGACGACCACGCCGGCACCAAGGTGATCAGCCTCTCGGGAGACATCCGGCGGCCGGGGAACTACGAGGTGCCCGTTGGGCTCCCGCTCGCCACGCTGCTGCACGACTGGGCCGGTGGGGTGCCGGGCGGACGCACGGTGCAGGCGGTCACCATGGCGGGGCTGTCGGGAGGCTTTCTGGCGGGCCGGGACCTCGAGGTGACGCTCGACGAGCCGTCGATCCGGCCCAAGGGCAGCTTCCTGGGTGCGGGGGGGATCATGGTCTTCGACGACTCGCGCGACATGGTGGCGGTGACGCGCCAGTCGATGGAGTTCTTCGCCCACGAGTCGTGCGGGAAGTGCTTCCCCTGCCGGATAGGGACGCAGCGCCTGGTGGAGCGGCTGGACGGCGGGGGGCCCGGCAGCGTGGACGCCTGGGTGGACGAGGTCGCCGACCTGAACGAGGTCATGAAGAAGACGAGCGCGTGCGGATTGGGGCAGGCCGCCCCACTATTGACGGAGAGCCTGATCCGGTACTTCCCGGACCGGGTTCGGGCGCACCTGGAGAAAGGGGCATGACGATGAGGCGCAACGGCACCCCGTCTGCGAACGGCAGCGGCGTCGGGCTCACGATGACGCTGGACGGCGAGAAGGTCGCCTTCACCCGCGGCGAGACGGTCTACGAGGTCGCTGAGCGGCATCGGAGGGAGATCCCCACGCTCTGCTACGACCCCCGCCTGGAGTCCTTCGGGGGCTGCCGGCTCTGCGTGGTGGAGGTGGAGGGCGCACGCAATCCGGTGGCCTCGTGCACGACCGAGGCCCAGCCCGGCATGCGGGTGCGCACCCGGACGGCGGCGCTCGAGACGCAGCGCCGCATCCTCATGGAGATGGTGGCTTCGGAGAACCGCGACACCGACGTCGACCCGATGCACGGCTACGCCTCCCAGGAGATGGCGGAGCTGCTCGACCGCTACGACGCCCGTACCGGGCGCTTCAGGGGGGCCACCTCGGGCACCAGCCGCCCCGACGACGACAACCCCTTCATCAAGCGCGACTACGAGAACTGCATCTCCTGCTACCGCTGCGTGCGCGTCTGCGCCGAGCAGGAGGGCGACTACGCGATCTCGATCATGAACCGCGGCTTCCACACGCAGATCACCACCGAGTTCGGGGGCCTCCTCAAGGACTCGGCGTGCACCTTCTGCGGACAGTGCATCCAGACGTGTCCCACCGGCGCGCTCGGCGACCTCAAGGCGCTGGCGAACAAGGACGTGCCGGGCGAGACGGAGAAGACGCGCACGATCTGCACCTACTGCGGCGTGGGCTGCTCGGTGGACGTGATGACGCGGGGCGAAAAGATCGTCGGCATCCTGCCGGCGATGGACGGCCCTGCCAACGAGGGGGCGCTCTGCGTGAAGGGCCAGTTCGCCTTCGACTTCGTCGGGCACCCGGACCGTCTCTCGACCCCCTTTGTTCGCGACGAGAAGGACGGCCCGCTCCGCCCCGCGTCGTGGGACGAGGCGCTGGACTTCGCCGCCGGGAGGCTGCGCAGGGTGGTGGAGGACCACGGACGCCGCTCCGTCTACGGGATCGCCTCCGGGCGCGCCCCCCACGAGGCCGCCTACATGATGCAGCGCTTCATACGGGCGGGACTGGGGACGAATCACATCGACAACTGCAGCCGTGCCTGACACGCCCCCACAGTCGCCGGTCTGGCGGCAACAATCGGACGGGGCGCGATGTCGAACCCGCTCGCCGACATGGAGAAGCCCGATGTGTTCTTCTGCATCGGCACCAACATGACCGAGTGCCACCCCGTCGCGGCGACGCGCCTCAAGCGGGCGCTGGCGGGGGGGGCGAGGATGATCGTGGCGGACCCGCGACGGATCGGGCTGGCCGATATCGCCGACATCCACCTGCCCATACGCGTCGGCTCCGACGTATCGCTCCTGCTGGCGATGGCGCATGTGATCGCGCGCGAGGGGCTGGTGGACCAGGCCTTCATCGACGAGCGCACCGCCTACGGCGAGGACTTCCTGAAGCACGTGGAGAGGTACACCCCCGAGTGGGCGTCCGAGATCTGCGAGTGCGACCCCGACGACATCGAGAGAGCGGCGATCATGTACGGCGGGGCCGATCGGGGCGCGATCTACTACACCGTCGGCATCACCGAGCACATCTGCGGCGTCGACAACGTGCAGAGCCTCTGCAACCTGGCGCTGATGACGGGGAACCTGGGCCGCGAGGGCACGGGCGTGAACCCCATGCGCGGCCAGAACAACATCCAGGGCGCGGGCGACTCGGGGGCGCTTCCCAACAACTACCCCGGCTTCCAGTCGGTCACCGTCCCCGCGCACCAGGAGAAGTTCGAGCGCGCCTACGGGCGTCGGATTGACCTGGAGACGGGGATGACCAAGGTCACCGCGCTCGACCTCTGCGGCGACGGCATCCACGCCATGATCATCGACGGCGAGAACACCCTCGTCACCGACCCCGACCGCCACCACTGCGAGCATGCGCTCAGGAGCCTGGAGTGCCTCGTCGTCATCGACCTCTTCATGACCGAGACGGCGAAGGTGGCCGATGTGGTGCTGCCGGCGACCGCGTGGGCCGAGACCGACGGCGTGTGCACGAACACGGAGAGGCGCGTGCAGCGTCTGCGGGCTGCGGTGCCGCCCCCGGGCGACGCCAGGCCCGACTGGTGGATCGTCTCGCAGCTGGCGCAGCGGATGGGATGGGAGGGCTTCGAGTTCGGATCGGCCAAGGAGGTCTTCAACGAGCTCTGCTCCCTCTCGCCGACCTACGCGGGGCTCGACTGGGACCGGATCGAGGACGGCGAGTACCAGTGGCCGGTGCCGCACGAGGGGCATCCGGGGACGCCGCGCCTACATGAGGAGCGCTTCGAGAACGGCCGGGGGATCTTCAAGATGCTCGCCTACCGGGATCCCGAAGAGGTCGTCTCGGACGAGTACCCCATCTGGCTCACCACGGGGCGGCGGCTCGCGCAGTACCACACGCGCACGCAGACGGGGAGGGCCGGCGGGATCGACTACCTGCTGCCCGAGGAGACGCTGGAGGTGCATCCCCACGACGTCGCGCGGCTTGGCCTCGAGGACGGGGGCTGGGCCGAGATGAGCAACCCGCGCGGGAGCGTGCAGGTGAGGGTGCGCGCGACGAAGAAGTCGCCGAGGGGGACCGTCTTCGCGTCGTTCGCCTTCGAGGACGTCCCGGTGAATGTGCTCACGGGCGGCGGCTACGACCCGGTGACGCAGACGGCGGCGCTCAAGGCGTGTCCGGTGGCGCTGAAGCCGGTGGCGTCGCCGCCGGCGCTGGCGGGGGTGGGGCCCGAGGTGGGGATCGGGCGGTTGTAGCCAGTGGCGGAGGACAGGCGGCTCCTGAGACGGGTGGTCCTTCGCAACTACAAGAGCATCGCGGCGTGTGACGTTTCACCGGCACAGCTGACGTTCCTTGTCGGTCCGAACGGCTCGGGCAAGAGCAACTTCCTGGACGCGCTCAGCTTCGTCGCCGACTCCCTCCAGCACTCGCTGGATCACGCGCTGCGCACCCGGGGCGGGATCACCGAGGTCAGGCGCAAGTCCAGCGGCCACCCGACACACTTCGGGATGCGGGTCGAGTTCGACGTCGGCGTGGCCACCGGGCACTTCGCCTTCACCGTGGACGCCAGGAAGGGCGGCGGCTACGGGCTGCAGGACGAGGAGTGCGTGGTTCTGCCAAGGGACGACGCCCCGCCGCACTACTACCGGGTGTCCTCCGGGGAGGTCAAGAGCAGCGTTCCCACCTTCCCAGCGGTCTCCCCCCGTCGCCTCGCACTTGCGAGCGCGTCGGGACTTCCCGCGTTCCGTCCGGTCTACGATGCGCTTTCGCTCTCGGGATTCTACGATCTGAACCCCGCCGCCATCCGTACCATGCAGTCGCCCGACCCCGGAGAGCTCCTGAGTCGCGATGGCGGCAACGTCGCGAGCGTGCTGGACCGAATTGCGCGGCGGTCTCCGCAGGCGAAGAAGATGATCGAGGAATACCTGGGGAAGATCGTTCCCGGGATCGCCGGAGTGGATCGGAAGTCCGTTGGCCCGGTGGAGACGCTGGAGTTCAGGCAGCGTGTCACCGGGGCGCAGCACCCATGGCGCTTCCATTCGGCCAGCATGTCCGATGGCACGTTGCGGGCGATCGGCTTGCTTGTGGCGCTGTTCCAGACGAACGGAAGGCGAAGCGAGGGGCGGTCGCTTGTCGGAGTCGAGGAACCGGAGGCGGCGCTCCATCCGGGTGCTGCGGGGATTATCGTGGACGCGCTTGGCCACGCGGCGGAGCGGAAGCAGGTGCTCGTCACGAGTCACAGCGCCGACCTGCTGGACGAGGAGGAGATCGGGGGCGGCCGCGTCCTGGCCGTCGTCTCCGAAGACGGGATCACGCGGATCGGGCCGTTGGACGAGGTGGGGGCGTCCGTGCTCAGAGACCACCTGTACGCGGCGGGCGAGCTGATGGGAATGGACAGGCTGGCGCCGGACTCGGGGCTGGCCAGTCCGACAATTCGCCAGAGCGATCTCTTTGGCGGCAGCGGCACCGTGGTGAGACGGTGACAGGCTGCCAGCAGCGTCCGCCGTTATCCGGCTGGCCGGAGCGATTACCCCCCACGCACGATCCGCAGCTGAACCACGTAGGGCACGTCGAACTCCCCCAGCGTCACCCCGGTTACCCGGTCGCCTCCGAATACCGGGTGGGGCTTCTTCTCGATCGGCACGGGCGACGCCACGCGTCCCACATAATGGCCGCGCTCGTCGAACACCTCCCAGCCCCGGGTCGCGCCCTGCTCCGTCTCGATCCAGACCCAGCCGTCGGGACTGGTCCGGATCTGCTCAAGGGCGCCTTTTCGCTCCGGCAGCCTGCGCGCGGCAATTCCGATGGCGTCCGCGATGCTGTCCCGCTCTCGTCCTTCCAGCCTGGGCGCCTCGCGATCCGGTCGCACGGTTCGCAGGGTGTCCCCGCCGTACGTCGTCTCGTGGATGGCGAAGACGGACGAATTGGCCTGCCAGATGTTCCCGGATGGGTTCATCGTCCAGAGGACACCCGGCATATGCGGTATGGAAGGCCCTCGCAACCTGTGCGGATTACACATACCTTCGAGCATCGCCGGCAGCCAGCGCAGACTCGGGTCGGCCAGCGCCTCGCCCGCGATCGTGCGCCTCGGCTCCTACGACTGCCGTATTGGGGGCGGAGGCACCAGCAGGTTGTCCGCTCTAGCGGGGCAACTCCAGGCAGAGGCAACGGTATCCAGATGGACGGCGCCCAGCGTTGAAGAGTGACGGTATCGAGGAGCGCGGATTGGACCACGTCACTACGACCATAGCACGACGGGTTTGGGTTGGCCCCGTCGCTACCGGCCCGAGGAGCAACACAGAGCGAAGCCACGGGCATGGGAATCGTAAACCATGGATTACACAATGTATATCATACATTACAGTGTGGGGAGGCGAGCGAAGCGGTCCAGCGGGGATGCAGCGCTGCTCGAACGCCGTGGGAGGTTTGTCCACGGGCTGCTAATCCTCCTCTGTGTCGGATTCCTCTGCAGCGCCGTTGCCACGTGCAACGATGCCAACCGGAGGGAAGTTCAGACCCGCAGCGGGGTTCAGATCTCCGACTCGGCCGGGGTCACCCACATCTCCCTGGGCCGGGTGGGAGAGCTGGCGGCACCCGAGTTGGCGGCGGAGCTTGTTTTCTCCACGCGGGGACTCGGGATCGAGTTGTTCTGGGTTGGGGACGCCCTCCTCCTCGGCAACGGTGGCTTGGCCGTGGCCAACACTGGCGAGAGCGAAGTGCTGATCTTCTCCGCCGATGGTTCCCTCGCAACTCGTGTGGGCGGAGAGGGCGAAGGCCCCGGGGAGTTCAGCGAGATCACCACGCTCCTCGCCACGGAGGCTGGGTTCCTGGTCTACGACTCGCGGCTGGCCCGTCTCAGCGAGTTCTCGCAGACTGGACGTTTCATCAAGTCGTCGCGACTCGACCCGGAGAGTGCCATAGTGAGTCTGAGACCTCTCGCGACGGACACCGCCGGTCACGTCCTCGCGATCCTGGGGGAGCAGCGGTTCTTTCTTCCCGAGGGCATGAAGAGGGACACGACGCCCCTGCTTTCGTTCACGAATCTCGGGGCCGAGCCAGACACGTTGGGGCTTCTTCCAGCCAAGGAATGGAGCTACGGTGGCATTCCCGGAGGAGGGGCCACTCGGAGCGAGCCGGCGTTTGGACGCGATATCGTCGCCGAGGGATTCGGGGACCGGGCGCTGATCGGCGACTCGGACGTGTTGAGCCTCTCCATCTACAGGGCCGACGGTCGCCTCACGCGACGGATCCGCGGCACCGGCGGCGGGTGGGCGGTCAGGGCCGAAGAGATCGAGGCATCGAGAGCGGAACGGCTCGCCCGCCTGGGGTCGGACGCACCGGAGTGGTACCGGCACTCCGTTGAGAATGCTCCCCACCGGGAGACCCACCCGGCCTTCCACTCGGCGCTTATCGGACCCGACGAGATGGTCTGGATCGGGCTGGCCACCCGCATGGGGGAGGAAACAAGGCGCTGGCTCGTCATCGGCGCCGACGGACGGCTGCTGGGATGGCTGGATCTTCCGGCCACGGCGAGTGTGCTGGCAGTGGATGCCGACCGATTCGCCATCCTCCTGCGTGATGCCAACGACGAAGAGGAAGTCAGACTCTATAGCTTTGGTCCAGGCCGCGAGTAGAGCGCTCTCCACCGGACCTCGGCCTTCGCGACGGGCGCGTCTGGGCCGACCGCGCCATCATGAGACCAGAGGCGCGCCCGCTGGCGGCGTCACCCGCAGCTGGCTAGCGGCGGAGGGGGTCTTCTCGTCGCACGGACTTGCGAATTGGCCGACGCTCTTGGTACGGTTTTTTCGTTTCTCGGGACCGACCGTGCAATGCCTGCGCCCGAGTGAGGAGAGTGCGACGAGACGTGATCGAGGTGAAGAACGCTGCCCGGTGCCACCTGCCTCAACGAGCCGTTCGGGAGTGGCCGCCTCGCCGATGAACGGGCGACGATGGCGTAGCCTAGGGGCGCGCGCCGCCAGCATCGGGGAGAGGGCAAGGAGCGGAGCGACCTATAACCCCCTGTCCCCGAGCGTGATCCAGAGTCCCTACGAGACCTATTCCAGGCTGCGAAGGCGCAGCCCTGTGCATCGAAGCGCGATTCTGGGCAGCTGGGTGCTGACGCGCTACGAGGACGTGCTCGCCGCCGCTAGGGACCACGAACGCTTCTCCAACGACCCGAGGTGGCGCGGAGCGACCCGAAGCGTGCTCCCGCCGGCCCCGGACGACTACAGCATCCTCCTTGTGGACCCGCCCGAACACAGGCGGCTCAGGAGATGCGCTGCCAGAGCCTTCACGAGAGAGCGCTTGCAGGCACTGAGCGAGACCATTTCACACACCGCGGTCGAACTCGTCGGGCAGGCGGCCCGACGGCGGACGATCGACTGGATCGCCGAGGTGGCGGAGCCGCTTGCCATGCGGGTGATGCTGGCGATGATGGGCCTCCCCGAGAGCGAACACCGCCGGTGGGAGGTGTGGTCGAAGAGGCGCGCCCGCCTCCTCGAGATGATCGCGACACGCCGCGAACGCAGAGCCGCGCACGTCGCGGGCTCCGAGATCCGACGCTACTTCACGGCCCTGCTGCGCCGGCGGACGCAATCAGACGGGGACGACGCCATCAGCACACTGGCAAGGCTGGCCGCCGCGGGCGAGGGGATCAGCATCCCTGAGGCCGCCGACATGCTGAGCGTTCTGATGATCGCCGGCAACGAGACCACGACCCACCTCGTCGGGAATGGCATGCTCGCCCTGGTGCGCAATCCGGAGCAGATGGAGCGCCTGCGCGAGGAGCCGGAGCGCGTGCGCGCCGCGACCGACGAGATGCTGCGGTTCGACAGCCCGGTGCAGACGGACTTTCGCATCGCGAAGGCGGACGTCGTGCTACGGGGGCGGACGATCCGGAGTGGAGACGGGGTGATCCTGCTCACGGGATCGGCCAACCGGGACGGGGCCGCGTTCGAGAACCCCGACACCTTCGACATTGCGCGCACGGGCCCCAGGCACGCTTCGTTCGGACACGGGGTCCACCAGTGCATCGGCGCCGAACTCGCGCGCATGGAGGCATCCGCGATCTTCACCGAGGCGCTACGTGGGCTCGGCACGATCAGGCTCGCGACGGGCGCTCCGCGCTACCGGACATCGACGGTGATCCGCGGGCTGGCCGCGCTCCCCTTGCAGGTTGCAGCGTGAAGTCGAATAGATGACTAGGCAGAGGGGAATGATCGTTCCAGGGACCGCAGTCACGCCAGCGGTCGCGATCTTCGCGGCCGCCGCCTGCCAGGTGGCATGCGGTGCCGAGGCGTCGGCGCAGGCGACCCGCGACAGCGCTGGCATCCGCATCGTCGACAATGCCCGCCCTGCGGATGGTTCGCGGCTGCCATGGCGGATCGGTGTGGAGCCAGCGTTATCGATAGGCGAGGTTGTCGGCGAGGAGGCGTACCTGCTACATCGGGCCAACGACGCGACGATTCTGCCCGATGGACGGATCGTGATCGCGAACACCGGCTCCAGCGAGCTTCGCGTCTTCGACGCGGCAGGTGTGCATCTGGCCACGTGGGGACGGGAAGGGGAAGGGCCGGGCGAGTTTACAAGCCTCGCGGGTGTCGAACCCTGGCCGGGTGATTCGGTCGTCGCGTGGAACAACTCGACATGGGTGATTTCGGTCTTCGATGCGGAAGGCGCATTGGGACGGTCCTTTACCCTCGATTCGGAGGCCGGGGCGCTCGAGCCCCGGGCGGTGCTGCACGACGGAAGCATCCTGGGGAGGACCGGGGAGGTGACCGGCGATGGATACCGGCGCTCGCAGGAGACGTACGAACTGCGCCGCAGCGAGGGGGGCTCGGCGGTCGAGTTCGGCACCCATCCCGGCCAGGAATCCCACATCGGATACGAGGGCGGCATTGCGCTCATGGGCATGCTTCCCTTCGGGCGCTCGCTCTGGGAGGCGCAGTGGGGCGAGCTCGTCATCCTCACCACCGACGACAACTACGAAGTCCGCGCATACGACCCATCGACCGGGGCCCTCGCCCGCATCGTGCGCCGCGAATATGAGAACCGCGCGCCCACCCGCGAGGAGGTCGACGAAGCGCTCGAGGCAGCTCTGGAGCGGGCCGGATTGACCGGACCGAGCCTGGAAATGGCCCGCCGGGGCTACGGCAGCATGCCCATCGTGGAGCAATACCCGGCCTTCAACAACCTGCTGACCGATCCCCTGGACCACCTCTGGGTGCGCGAGGCCACGCTCCCCGGCATGGACCGGCCTGCGCCGCTGTGGACGGTCTTCGACCCCGAGGGGCGGGCGCTGGGGTTCATCGAAACGCCCGACGGACTGACGGTCTACGAGATCGGCGCCGACTACCTGCCGGGCCTCGCGACGGATGAGATGGGGGTGGAGTCGGTGCAGCTCTGGGAGTTGGAGCGGTGATTGTTGTCAACTGCGGTTTACGTGATGGCAGGAGGTTACGGGACCGTTTCCACTTGCCCCGCCTGATTTCACGTGACATGCGGGCGCGATTCCTGCCTATTGACTCCCGCTAATCGGGGGACGTGACCCGTGGCCACTCCTCGAGCACCTTCTTGAGCCGCTCCTGGTCGGCCCTCTCGGTTGGGAAACACCCGGACCCGGTGCCGGCCCCATTCGCTGGCACCGTGAGAGCGCCGACTTCGTTTCGTGCGTGCCATCGTTCGATTCCTCTCGATTGATGGACTGCACGATCTGCGCGAATGAAACCTCGCGGATAGAAAGACGTCTCCGCCAGTTTCCTTCTCGGCCGCGCCACATTCAAGCGTTCGGGGCGGGCGAAGGCGGCACCCTACGCCAGAGCAGACCCACTCGGCGGGAGGAGACGTGGAAGCGGTCCCGGACCGGAACCAAGGTGCCGGAGAGATCTACGGTCAACTCCGCACGGGAGCTACAGTTCGGACTCTTGATCGCGGGGAGAGCAACCGGTGCAAGCGCAGAGGGCGTTTGGAGCCGAGGGGCTAACCGCTGAGGATGAAGAAGTCCTCGTGGAGCGTCAGGTGTAGCGGATGGAGAAAGTCCATTCCTAGCAGCACGTCGATGCCCGCATGTTCCAACGAAAACTCTGCTACCTGAATGGGCACCGGACGGCGTATGAACGCTGCTGGGGTTGATTCTGAAAGCGGCAGAACCATGGATACCCGGTAGGCGGCCACGTCCTCGGGACCGTGCACACCCGCCACCGTAATCCATTCGCCGGTGTTTTCGAGCCCTAGTCTCTCGGCTAAGCGAGGGGTGATTCCCGAGATAGTAGCCCCCGTATCGACCAGACCGACGGCGACATTAACCTGGTTCGGTAACGTTCCCGGCGGGCCGACGGCAACCTGCAGCAGGATTCTACCGGAGACGACTCGTCCCATGAACGATGGCACTACACCGCCTCCACCGGGCGCAGGAGAAAGCCAACTGCCCCCAGGGTTGCGGGCGGGGAGCCGATGGCCGGAGAAATCGCGTACCCTCCTTCGGGATAGCGGCGCGCTGCTTCGACTCGCGCGGTTTCCTTGTCGGCGTAGACGCCCACCAACTCCTCGTCGTAGAGCAGGGCGTACTCCCCGGGGTTGCTGTCTTGAAGCTCAGGTTCTAGCTTCTTAAATGCTTCGATGTTCCGACGCAGGTCCTCTTTAGTCGTCGCCATGCTGGTCTCTCCCTTTCGGTAACAGAATTGGGTTGGTTCTGGAGAAAAGGGCCGGAATCATAAGTGCCCGCCCGTGCGGAGCGCAAGAACCGCTGTGGGGAGCAGGAGACTCGGGGGAAGGGACGCCCGCCGGGCACCTGATTTGACACGACACCACATGCTGTGGTGCGGCAGGCCACCGGTCCAATCCCTAGTGGCTGAGGGAGTCGGATCTGACAGGTAGCTGGTCACCTTCGCTCGTGAATATCACTGGTGGCTGACGTCCAGTGCGCGCCGGTGCGTGGACACATGCCCGACAGTATCCAAGCTAGCGGGAATCGGGCCGGGTATCCAGAGCTTTCCGGCCGCCGCGCTCGCAGACTCGCAGCGCACGTTCAGCGGGAGACCCATCGGGTCAGGTTTCTTCACGCCATTCCGCGGACTCGGCGGCGAAGGACGAGCAATCCGACGTTAGTTGCCATGGTTCGCTCCACTTGATCGATCCCCAGGCCAGCGCAATAGAAGCACCTCCTCCCGCAGTTGCGCGCGGGTGGCCGTGGCCAGCCGCGTGCGGAACAAATCGATGTCGATGACCTCGTACCCCAGCGACTGCGCGATGCCGGCGAGCAGCTGACCGGTTCGGATCATGACCCTCAGGTAGGAAGCCTGGTCTCCCACCACGTAGGCGAGCTTCGCGCCGGGCCGCAGTAAGGTTCGCAGCGACGCGAAATGCCTCGCCATGCCGCCGAAATAGAGTTTGACCACACGAGCGTACATCCGCTCGAATCCCGATGTCTTCCCGAGGGCGACTCGGCGTCGCTCGATTTCGTCCGCGATTGTTCCGATCTCAGGGTATGCCTCGAACGCGATGTCGTCGTCGAGCTTGTACACGCCTCTGGTATTCGACCGAACCATGTCGCGCTTGAGGGCTCGCAGGTCCTTGGGGTGCCTGATCTGATAAAGCCTAGGATGACGGATTCGAGGCGGGTCGTTCGCGTGTAGTCCTTTTCGTTCGGATAGGGCGGAGACGTGATGACAGCGTCGATCGACTGCGGCGGCAGGACTTTCTCGGCGTCCCTGGCGTCGGCCCGCAGGACTCCCGCTGTCGCGGCCGGTCCGTTGGGGAGCGCGCGGATGTCCGTGATGATGGTCTTCATGTTGGCATGCCAGATGTCCACCACCGACGCATCGGACTTGATGCGCCCGACACCGACCTCGGGTCCGAATCTCAGGTTGCCGATGGCCCTCACCAGCCCGGTGGCCAGAGCGAGACGACCGTAGGCGCGCATCTGAGGATCGCCGAGCCGATCGACCGCATCCAGAGTGACCAGAGTCTTGTGCAGCGGAACAGGGCTGATGGAGTTCTTCAACAGAAGCTTGAAGCGACTCGGCTCCAGGGTGCGGATCGAGGCCGGGCCGGGACCATTCCCGGTCAGCAGGGGCAGATCGGTCCAGTCTTCCACTCCCTCGTCGATCAGCGTCGCCTTCGCGCTCTGCGCTACCGCGTCCGAATACTCGGCCAGCCGTTCCAGATCGACCGACCAGTCGACCTTGACCGAGCTCGCGAAGTGGGCCATGGGGTTCCGCTCCAGTCCCACGCTCGCGACGCCCTGCTTCTTGCACTCGACGAGGGTCGTCCCTGTTCCGCAGAATGGATCGAGGACCGTGTCGGAAGTGCCGACGCCGAGACGCTCCAGGTAGTCCCGAACCAGATGAGGCGGGTAGGAGAGGACGAAGCGGTACCAGTCGTGGACCGGACGGTCGTCGGGACGCATCCGGTTGGGATCGACCGCCTTCGTGACAGAGACCCTACTCATTCAGGCCGCGGAGGGCATGGTCCTCCTCGACGACGTCGAACCGGTTGACCGCAGCCAGTCGCTGTTAGCGCAGTTGTCGTGGTCGAGGACGGAGACTTGGGCTCCACGCACGGCACCGCCGGTGGTTCGGGATTCGGCGAAGCGGGTCATGCGGTTGGAGCCGCCAGCAGGTTGGCGATGAGGCGGACCACGAGATCCCTGTCGGCGGGAGCGCTCCGGGCGACGAGGAGGGAGAGCGCGGCGAGGGAGCGGGGGTCGAGGTCGTGATCCAGACCCTCCTGGCGAAGGTAGAGGAGAAACAGGAACGCGCCGATGCGGTTGTTGCCTTCGGCGAAGGGACGCTCCCGGGTCAGGGAGTAGAGCAGGTTGGCCGCCTTCTCTTCGCGGCTCGGGTGGGCGGCGGCGTCGGAGCCGATCCGGTTGATGTCGTCCAGGATCCGTTCGAGCGCGCCCTCTCGGGCGTTCCCGAAGAGGGGCGATGCCTCCCCGCGCGCGACCAGGGCCGTCTTGAAGGCGGAGATCGCCGCGACGGCCTGATCGTGGTGGAGGATCGCGGAGGCGGGCCGGAGGCTCGGCGGGGCCTCCAGGCGGTCCTCGTCGTACTCGAGGAGTAGCCGCCACGTCTCCGCGTAGCGGGCGACGAGGGGCCCGACGGTCTCCGCGATGGCAGCGGCCCGCCACCGGTTGCGCAGCACCCGGTCGGCCCACCGGCGGAAGGGGACCGTGCGTATCGAGTCCACGCGGTATCCGACCGAGATGATCGCGTCAAGGTTGTAGTGGGTCACGGCGCGTCGAACCCGCCGACGCCCCTCGGTTCGAACCAGCGAGAATTCCCTGCTGCTTTCCGAGGGATCCAGCTCGCCCTCGTCGAAGACATTCCCCAGGTGCCGACTGACGTTGCTAGCACTCGTGCGGAAGAGGCGGGCCATCCGTTTCTGAGTCAGCCAGAGGGTGTCCCCATACAGCCGCACCTCCAGCGGGGCGCCCTGGGGCGGGGGCGCGTCGTAGACCACGATCTCACCGTCCTGGGAGGGCGGGTGCGTGTCTTGGGGTTCGGTCATTGGTCGTCCTGTGTCCCTGCCGGTCTCGGGAGGTGGCGTCCCGTGCGCAACCTGTGCGGAATTTGCATGAGTTGCCTTGGGGCCGGCAAGTGGAACCGCGACCCTCGATCCAGCTTAGCCAAACGGGGAGCCGGGCGCGTCACAACCCGCGCCCGACCCCCCGTCGGGGATGCCTGCCAGGTGGGAGTGGCTGCTAGTACATCCCGCCCATGTCGCCGCCGCCGCCACCCGGCATCGGCGGCTTCTCCTCCTCGGGCTTCTCGACGACGACCGCCTCGGTGGTCAGCAGCAGGCTCGCGATCGACGCGGCGTTCTGCAGCGCGCTCCGCACGACCTTGGTCGGATCGATCACGCCGGCCCCGACCAGGTCCTCGTAGCTGTCGCTCTGGGCGTTGTAGCCATAGCCGCCCTCGCCCTCGCGCACCTTGGCCACCACGATCGAGTCCTCGGCGCCCGCGTTTGCCGCGATCTGACGAATCGGCGCCTCGAGGGCGCGACGCAGAATGTTCACGCCGACCCGCTCGTCCTCGTCATCGACCTCCAGGCCGTCGAGCGCGCGCTGCGCCCGCAGGAGCGCCACGCCGCCACCCGGCACGATGCCCTCCTCGACCGCTGCCCGAGTCGCGTGCAGGGCGTCCTCGACCAAGGCCTTCTTCTCCTTCATCTCGGTCTCGGTCGCCGCGCCGACGTTGATCACCGCCACGCCGCCGGCCAGCTTCGCCAGACGCTCCTGGAGCTTCTCGCGATCGTAGTCGGACGAGGACTTGTCGATCGCCACCTTTATCTCCTCGATGCGGCCCTGGATCTTGTCCTCGGAGCCGGCACCGTCGATTATCGTGGTGTCGTCCTTGTCGATGACGACCCGCTTCGCCGTGCCCAGATCGCTGACGACCGCGTTCTCGAGCTTGAAGCCGACCTCCTCTGAGATCACCTGGCCTCCGGTCAGGATCGCGATGTCCTGCAGCATCGCCTTGCGGCGATCGCCGAATCCAGGCGCCTTGACGGCCGCGACCTTCAGCGTGCCGCGCAGCTTGTTCACGACGAGCGTGGCCAAGGCCTCGCCCTCGACGTCCTCGGCGATGATCATCAGCGGACGGCCCATCTGCGCGACCTTCTCGAGGATCGGCAGGAGGTCCTTCATCGACGAGATCTTCTTGTCGTGCACGAGGATCATCGGATCCTCGAGGGCCGTCTCCATCCGCTCGGGATCGGTGACGAAGTAGGGCGAGAGGTAGCCGCGGTCGAACTGCATCCCCTCGACCGTGTCCAGCTCGGTCTCCAGGCCGCGCGCCTCCTCGACGGTGATGACGCCGTCCTTGCCGACCTTCTCCATCGCCTCGGATATGAGGTTGCCGATCTCCATGTTGTTGTTGGCCGATATTGCGCCGACCTGCGCTATCTCGCGCTTGCCCTTCGTCTCGGTCGACGCGGCCGCGAGCGCCTCGACGACTGCCTCGACCCCCTTGTCGACTCCGCGGCGGATGCCCATCGGGTCGGCTCCGGCGGTGACGTTCTTGAGGCCCTCCCCGTAGATCGCGTCGGCCAGCACGGTGGCCGTGGTGGTCCCGTCGCCGGCGACGTCGGAGGTCTTCGTCGCGACCTCCTTGACCATCTGTGCGCCCATGTTCTCGACGGGATCCTCGAGCTCGATCTCCTTCGCCACCGAGACGCCGTCCTTCGTGACGGTCGGGGATCCGAACTTGCGGTCGATCACGACGTTGCGGCCCTTGGGGCCCAAGGTGACCTTCACCGCGCGGGTGAGCTTCTCGACGCCGGCCTTGAGCCGCCTACGCGCCTCCATGTCGAATTCAAGTTCCTTCGCTGCCATTTCTCTTGTCTCCTGGTGGTTCTCGCGTTATTGGACGATGGCGAGGATGTCGGACTCGCGGAGGATCAGGTAGTCGTCGCCCTCCACCTTGACCTCGGTCCCACTGTACTTGCCGTAGAGCACCCGATCCTCGGGCTTCACCTCCATCGGGATCCGGTTGCCGTCTTCGTTCAGCTTGCCGGGCCCGACGGCGATCACTTCGCCCTCCTGCGGCTTCTCCTTGGCGGTGTCGGGGATGTAGAGCCCACCCCGCATCTGCTCGGCCTCTTCCAAGGCCCGGACCACAACCCGATCCGCCAATGGCTGGATCTTCTTCGCGGCAGACATACGCTTCTCCTTGAGGTGCTGTGCGTGTTGGGCGCGGATCCGACCCGGATCGCACGCCGATCTCCTGGAACGCGGCCGACGCGCCCTGACTTCGGCGACTGTCGGTGCCGGTAGTCGAGGCTTGTTAGCACTCTTCGAGTGCGAGTGCTAACAAGCCAGCAGCGAGTATCGCAGGCAGGGGCAGGCGTGTCAATACCCAGCGTGGCGAGGCACCTCCGGCAGTCCGTGGACAATCTCGCGCGATCCCCAGCAAGGCACCGTGGTGGTCAGACCGCCCCAGAAGGCACCTGCATCCCACCACTCTGCGCCGCGATTCCCCCCTCCAGGGTGCGCACATCCGCAAAGCCCCACCCCGCCAGCGCCTCGGCCGCCTGCCGGCTCCGGGCCCCGCTATGACAGTAGACGACGATCGGTCGCGCGGGCGGAATCTCATCCAGCCGCCCCGGGAGCTCTCCGAGCGGCACGAGAACCGCGCCGAGGTCGGCCAGGTTGAATGCGTCCCACTCGGCTGGCTCGCGCACATCGAGCAGGAGGGGACGCGGCTCGGTGGCGAGCACGGCCGCCAGCTCCTCCGGCTCCACGGTCCCGATCGTCGCTTCGCCCCGAGGCCGCCCCCCGCCCCCGGATCCGCAGAAGAGCTCGTAGTCGACCAGCCCGGTCTGGGTCGGCCAGTCCCCGCAGACCGCGCAGCCGGGGTCGCGGCGCACCTCGATCTCGCGCCACCGAGACCGGAGCGCGTCGAAGATCTGGAGGTGCCCCACGAGTGGTCGGCCCACACCTAGGAGCAGCTTTATCGCCTCCATCGCCTGCGCGGCGCCGATCACCCCTGGGAGCGCCCCGAAGACCCCGGCTTCGGCGCAGCTCGGGACCATCCCCGGCGGTGGCGGTTCGCGAAAGAGGCACCGGTAGCAGGGTCCGCCCTCGGCCGCGAAGACCGCCAGCTGCCCCTCCCAGCGGTGCACGGCCCCGTAGACTTCGGCCCTGCCCGCGAGCACGCAGGCGTCGTTGACGAGGTAGCGGGTCGGGAAGTTGTCGCTCCCATCGACCACGACGTCGTATTCCTCCACCATCCGAAGCGCATTCTCGGAGGTCATCCGCACCCCCTCTGCCTGGACCTCGACGTGCGGGTTGGCGTCCCGGAGCCGCGCCAGAGCCGCATCGACCTTGGGCGAGCCCAGGTCGCCGGTTCCGTACAGGATCTGGCGCTGGAGATTGCTCAGCTCGACCGAGTCGGCGTCCACTATGCCGAGAGTGCCGACTCCGGCAGCCGCGAGGTAGAGGGCGGCCGGAGACCCCAGCCCGCCCAGGCCTACGATCAGGACGCGGGCCTCCTTCAGCCGCTCCTGCCCATCCCTTCCCACCTCGGGGAGGACAAGGTGGCGAGCGTAGCGGGTCGCTTCCCGCCTCGTCAGCCCTTCTCGTCTGGCCGTCATCGTACGCTATAGCTAATGCCGACGCCCGCCCGGACAAGGGGCGGCACCTCCTATAGCGGCGCGTCCAGGTACGCCTCGACCCTGAACTGACCCTCGCTTCCGGTCAGTCCGCGCGATAGGTCCAGGCGGAACAGACCATCCAGGAAGCTGGCGCCGACCCCTGTGCCGTAGAGCAGCCCGTTCACCTCGAAGCCGTCCACTTCGCCCGCCCATCCTGCGTCACCGAAGGCGATCAGCGAGGCCAGCTCGTAGGTGCGAGCCACCTCGATCCTCCCCCGCAGGTACGAGAGCCCCCTCCGCACCGAGGGTGCATAGCCCCTGAGCGTGCGCCTCCCTCCCAGGAACCAGGACCTCTGCGCGGGAGCGTCGCCCCAAGTAGTGCCGACCGCCCCCTCGAGGGCCAATCTCCACCCCCGCCAGCTGTCGCCGGCGACGGGCAGCACCGCGGTGATCCTAGCGCTCGCCTGCTGGTAGAATACCGGATCGCCAACGCCATCCGGAGTGCGCCAGAGCGCAGCCCGCCCAAAGAGCTCGGCATCGAGCCGCGAACCGCTGGGGTCGTCTCCCCATAGCGGTGCCAGCCAGAGCTCCGCGCCCCACTCGTCGGCCGTGTCGGCCACCAGGTTGGCAGGGAAGTCCCACCCGCTGTCGAAGGCGTGCAGCACCGAGAAGGAAGTGGCGTTCGCCACCGCGCTCTGGCGTTCGGCGTAGACGGAGAGGGAGTAGGACGCGCGCGCCAGCGGAGGCGGCCTCCAGGCGAGGCTTGCCCCCGTTGCGCGGAAGTACTGACCGCCGTCTCGCCCCCAGAGGAGCGAGTTCAGCGAATTGCCCAGCCCGAAGTGCCCTGCGCGGCTATCCGTGGAGCGCAGCTCGTGAAACGCGCTCAGCTGGACCGACCGGAGCAGCGAGCTCCGCACCAGGTCGAGGCGTGCCTTCGGTCGGAGGTCGGCGATGCCAAGGAAGCCGGACGCCCGCGCCCGGAAGCCCCTAGGCAGCGCGAACTCGGCGCGCGCACCCGCGGCGGGGCCCTCGACCCGGTTGTAGCGCAGGAGGTCGTGCCCACCCCACCCCCATGTAACGGCAGCGGTCGCCACCTCGGCACCGACGGTGATGGCATTCAGCATGCGGCGGAACCTCTCGAGCTCGTCTTCCGAGAGGAAACCCGTGGTATCCTGCCAGATCGGCGGCGGAAGCGCGGGGCTCTCCGCCAACAGCTCACGCTCCACCGGCGCGATCAGCCGCATTCCATCCTGGCGGGAGGACGTCGACTCGTAGGCGACCCCTTCCCCCTCGCCCAGGATCCGGGCGATGAAGGAGAGCGCCTCCTCGCGGCTCTCGAAGTGCACGTGCTCGAGCGTTGAGGCGTAGCTGCCGGGATCGGCCGCGACCCGGGCGGCGTTCTCCTGGTCCTTCAGCGTGACCGACTCGATCTCGTACGAGGTCTCCATAGAGGCGGGGAAGTTGAGAATTCCGGCTCGCAGGTGTGCGTCGATCCGTACCTTCCTTGGCAGCCATGCGCGGCGCTCCCAGAGGGAGTATTCGACCGCCACCGTCGACAGGTCGAAGGTCGATGGCGCGAGGAGCCATGGCACAACGCGCCCCAGCCGAGTCCCCTCCCATTCGATTTCGAACCGATCCAGTTCGAGGGCGCGGGAGAGACGGTAGACGGCCCTCACCAGGGCTCCCGATTCGGGCTCGATCCAGAGCGCTCCGCTAATTCGGCGCTGGTCGGCCCGGCGCGCACTCACATCGAGGCGAATCGTCTGGAAGCGCTCGCCGCCGGGGAGCAACAGCGTCAAGGTGTCGCCCGAGGCGAAGTGGTAGAGCGAGTCGGCGCCGGGAGCAAGGGGGTGCGCGACCGGGTACTCCGACGTAGGGTCCATCATCCCGAAGAGGAGGTGGTCGGAGCCGGGCTCGAAGGGCTCTTCGAGGGCCAGATCGTCCAGCCAGTCCAGGTCACCCTCGCGAGCTGCCGTCTCGCGCCCCGGGTAGTGGGAGCGGGTCCCCAGTACCTGCATGACGGCGTCCTGCCCACGCTGCCAGAAGGCGCGCACGGCGGTCTCGTTCCGGTAGACGACTCGATCCCGAAGCGGCACCCGCAGGCGCACCGCCCCGCGCTGGCGAATCAGCGCCGAGTAGCGGGCGACCGACTCGTCGAGCTCCTGCCAGCTCCGCTGAGCCGCCGCGTGAAGCTCCCGGGCCGTCTCTTCGGCGTAGGCGCCCCCGTAGGTCGCCACCTGAGCCTCGAGCTGAGGGGCGGCTGAGGCACCGGCCAGCGCAACCCATGCTACCGCACCGGCCAACCGCACCGCGTGCATCAACGGCCGAGCTCGCCACTGCCCTGGTGGCGAAGGCGGACCTCGCCGATCTCAGACCAGGCGACGTGGCGCCACCCGCTGGACGGACCCTGCCAACTCCCGCCTGCCTCCGCGACCGTCGGGAAGACGAGCACGCCCCGGTTGCCCTCGTCCACATCGCCTCCGTCCGTCAGGTGGAGCATCCGTCCGTCGGCTAGCGACACCCTAAGCCCCCCCTTCGGGTCACGCTCCATGAGCTCGATCTCGGCGAAGGCCACCAGGAAGTCCACCCCGCGCGAGCTTCCCTCCAATAGCTCCCACGACCACTCCTTGAGGGCGTTCCAGCGAATCCTGCCCTCGATCTCCTCGCCGCCCGAGGTTGTCACCGTCCCCGCCAGCGGCCAGCTCCGGTGCCACTCGCACCTAACAGCCCGCGGACAAACCTCCCACGGCATTCGAGCAGCGCTGCATCCCCGCTGGACCGCTTCGCTCGTCTCCTCAAACTGTAATGTCTGATTTACATTGTGTAATCCATGATTTACAATTCCCACACCCGTGGCTCCGCTCTGCGTTGCTCCTTGGGCCGGTAGCGCTGCTACCAACCCTTCGTCGCGCCTTGCCAGCGGGGCGCTTCGCCGCTCTCGGTGCTCGCGCGAGATTATCCACGGACTGCTAGCACCCTCCGACGGTCCGCCAGCGGCCAGCCGAAGCGACCGAAGCGCTCCGAAGGGGATCTCCACCACCCCGAGCTTCGGAGCAGCCACTCGGACCGACCCGGGGTCTACGCTGCGCGTGGTAGTGCCGGTGCGCTCGACTGTTGCCACGCCCTCACGTCGAGCAATCTCCGAATGCGCAATACTCTGCAGGGCCGAGTCGGAGACCGAGTCACTGCGCATGATAATCTTGCCAAGCGAGTCTGACTCCAGGCGCACCGCCCCCCAGCTGACCCACCCCGTGTAGGATCTCCCAGCGGTGTCCACCGCAGTCCCATGGAGCGGGCGGGGAGCCACGCGCCCCGAGTCGCCCGCTGGCGCGGGAGAGAAGTCGATCCTGGTGATCTCCTTCCATCTCATCGTGACTTGCGAATCCGCGTTCTCGATCCGCACCTCGTCGTCCGGCCACGGTGCCTCGGTCCTCAGCCCGACTCGTCCCGCGCTAGTAGCTGTATCGCCCCTCGGCTCGCCATCAAGACCCCAGGGCGAGACGACAACGATCCCCTCTCCGTCCGGAGTGAGCGAAGCGACGTGCCCGAGGCGAATCGAGGCCCGCGAGCGCTGCGCGAATTCCGGGTAGCGCTCCTCCCACGTCACCCGATAGCCTCCCACCTCCACAACGCCCAGGTGGGGCACGCCGTCCCTCGCGGCCTCGAGCCACAGCTGGTAGCTGTCGTCTGGGACCTCCCGCCTCCCCAAAAGCGGGTCCGCCCGGGTGGCACCGCCTCTGGAACCAAGGAAGTGCAGGAAGCCCTCATGGGATTGGCCGCCGTTCGCGGTCACTCGCCCCCAGATGCGGTCTTCGTAGCGGTTGCACAGCGAATCGGGCTGGGGATCCGCCAGGCCCTGCGGAAGTGCGGGCGCCGCTGGCAACAGGGTCGCGAAGACCACCAGTGTCGCCGACCTGACGACTGACAGACTCCGGCAGCGTTGCGGCGACTTTGGGCACATGGGTTATTCTGACAGGTACCGCCCCGCAAGCGCGAGTCCCTCGAGGGTGAGGAGCGGCTCCACCCGATCCACCCGCGAGAGCAGCGGCCCAACGGTGGAGGAGAAGCCCCCGGTCGCCACGACTAGGGGATCGGCCGACTCCCACTCCGCCCGAATCCGCTCCAGGATCGCCTCCACGCCCCCGATGGCGGAGTGGAAGACGCCGCTCCTGATGGACGCTTCGGTGCTACGCCCGATCACCTCGCAGGGCGGCACCAGATCCACTCGGGGGAGCTTCGCGGTCCGTTCGGCCAGCCACTCCGCTCCGGCCGTCAGGCCGGGTGCGATTGCTCCGCCGAGGAAGACGCCCCCGGCCGTCACGCAGTCGAAGGTGGTTGCCGTGCCCAGGTCCACTGCTATGGTGTCGCGCTCGAAGCGGTCCCATGCGCGGAGTGCGTTGGCGATGCGGTCGGCGCCGACCCCCCCTGGGTTCTCCACGTCGATCCGGATCGGAAGCGCGGCCTCGCCGGTCAGCTGGAGGACCGGGCCTTCGGCGATCTCGCCCAGGGCGCGGCGAAGAGCGGCGTCGCACCCGGGGACGACCGACCCGATTACCGCCCTGCGGATCGGGCCAAGCTCGTTGGCGCGCACGGCCAGCAGCCTCCGCAGCACTACCGTGCACTCCTCGGCAGTGCGCTCCGGAAGGGTCCTGATCCTCCAGTGGGCGTGGACTTCCCAGCCATCCAGCTCCGCCAAGGCGAGGACCGTATCGGTGTTGCCCACGTCGGCTACCAGCTGGCAGGGCATCGGCCCCCTCCTCTCGCCTCCCTATGCTTCCAGTCGGACCGAACCGGCCACCACCCGCAGGGGCCCGCCCCGGTCGTCCACGACCTCGAGGGCTCCGTCGGAGGATATGGCCAGGGCCGTGGCCGACAGGTTCCGCACCGAGCGAACGCTCCCCGAAGGCCCGCCTACCACGCCATCGACTCGCAACCTGCGCCCGGAGAGCGCCGAGCGAGCGGAGAGCTCCGCGATCTCGCCGGATGTCAGCGCCGTTGGCGAGTCCGTCCACCCGGCCAGCAGCTCGCGTACGATCGCCGCCAGCGCATCCCCTCGGGGCGTCTCTCGACCCGTCGCGGCGAGCACCGAGGTGGCGGGCTGATCCACGGCCGCCAGCTCGCCGGGAGCTTGGTTGAGATTGACGCCAACGCCCACCAGCAGCGCCTCGCCGACCTTCTCGCAGAGGACGCCCCCAACCTTGCGTCCCTCGATCATCAGGTCGTTCGGCCACCTGACCTGAACATTGCCCAGTCCGGCAGTCTCCTCGATTCCCCTGGCCGCGGCCAGCCCCGCCCGGAGCGAGGCGGTCGATGCCATCGCCTCGACGCTCTCGATGGCCACCGTGAACCAGAGGCCTCGGGGGGAATCCGAGAGCCACCTGCGCTCGCGCCGCCCGCGTCCGGCGCTCTGCCTCTCGGCGACGATCACAAAGGGCATCTCCTCGCCGCAGCCTACCATTTCCCGCGCACGGCCGCTCGTCGACTCGATCCGCCGGTGCAGCTCCACCTGGGGGACGCCCAACCGCCCTGCCCACTCGGCCTCGCCGCACCCCTCCCAGCTCTCCACCCTAGAGCGACCAGAGGAAGGCGGCACCCACCACCCAGAGGTAGGGCGCGAAACGATGGAGCGACCTCCTGTCGAGCATGGCTCGAAAGACCGCGATCGCCGCCACCCCGGTGGCGCACGCAGCCACAGCCGCACCCAGGAGCACACCCGGTGCCACGCCGCTAGGCTCACCAGGCATCCCCGGCAGCTCGAGCGCCGCCGCACCCGCCACCGCCGGGACCGAGAGGAGGAAGGAGAATGCGGCCGCCTCGCCGGGCGAGACGCCCTTCCAGAGCGCCGCGACGGTGGTCATCCCAGACCGGGAAATGCCCGGCACAATCGCAGTCACCTGCGCAAGACCCACCAGGAGCGCGGCGCCGACCCCTACGCCAGCCTCCGGAGTGCGGCGGAGTGCAGCGCGCGCCGTCCAGAGTACACCCCCCGTGCAGAGGAGCGCCGCGCCGGTCACTACCGGAAGCTCGAAGAGCGCCGAGAAGAGGTCGCTGAGCGCCACCCCGACGACAGCCGTCGGCACGGTGGCGAGCGCAAGGAGCCCCAGGTAGCCGAGCTGGGCGCGATCGCCGCGCACCGCCCCCAGGACAAGCTCGGCGATCCGGCCCCGATACGCGATCAGCACCGAGAGGAGCGTGGCCAGGTGCAGGGCGACCTCGAGCTCCACGCCGGGCGCCTCGACGCCGAGCAGCGTCTGCCCCATCACCAAGTGCCCCGACGAGGAGACCGGGAGGAATTCGGTTGCGCCCTGAATTACCCCCAGGAGGACTCCCTCGTACCAGGTCACCCCGCACTCCCCTCGCGCAGAACCTCCATGTAGTACGCCTCGTAGAGCGGCAGCACCCTCTCGACCGCGAAACACTCCACGGCGACCGCGCGGGCCGCCTCACTCCGGCGCTCCCAGAGGTCGGCGTCGGCCAGCAGCTCCGTAGCGGCAGCGGTTGCCTCGTCGGTGGCACCGATCGGCACCAGCGCGCCGACCTCGCCGTGCGACACGACTTCGGGCAATCCGCCAGCCCGGTACCCCACCACCGGCACCCCACACGCCATCGCCTCGAGCGCGGCCAGCCCGAAGGACTCGCTCTCGCTCGTCAGGAGGAAGAGGTCGGCGCAGGAGAGCAGCTCCTCCACCGCCGCGTGCTTGCCGAGGAAGACGACGTCGTCCGCCACGCCGAGCAGGCCCGCCAGCTCGGCCGCACGGGGCCGATCGGGGCCGTCGCCCGCCATCACCAGCCTCGCCGGCAGGCTTCTGCGAACCCCCGCGAAGACCTTGATCACGTCGGCCACCCTCTTGACGGGGCGGAAGTTCGAGACGTGCATGACGATCCTCTCGCCCCCCGGGGCCAGGGCCTCGCGGTGGCGGGGCGCACGGTCCCGCCGAAAGACCCCGGTGTCCACGAAGTTGGGGATCACGCGGATGCTCCCGGCGGGGACGCCGAAGTCGCGGACCGTGACTTCCTTGAGGTACTCCGACACCGCGGTCACCCCCTGCGAGCGCATTATCGAGAAGCGGGTGATCGGGTGCAGCGAGCTGTAGAGTCCCACGAGCGTCACGTCGGTGCCGTGCAGGGTGGTGACGAGCGGCAGCCCGCCGTTCTCCTCGAGCATCTCGCGCGCAATCCACGCCGAGGTGGCGTGCGGGATCGCGTAGTGGACGTGAATCAGGTCGAGTGACTCGCGCAGCGCCGTGTCGTGGATCGCGGCCGCCAGCGCGAGCGTGTAGTGAGGGTGCTCGAGGAGCGGGTAGCGCTCCATCTCGACCTCGTGGAAGTAGACTCGCTCGTGGAAGCCGGAGAGGCGAAAGGGCTGCGCGTAGGAGATGAAGTGCACCTCGTGCCCCCTCGCCGCCAGCCCGATCCCGAGCTCGGTGGCGACTGCGCCCGACCCCCCGTAGGTGGGGTAGCAGGTAATTCCGATCTTCATCTCGCGATCGCCTCCGCCCCCATCGCCATACGCCAATGGCGGACCACCACCCCGGCCTGCTCCTCCAGCGGAGCGGTCCCGTCGACGGCGATCGCTCCGCCGTCCAGCTGATGGCGAAACCATGTCCGCTGCCGCTTCGCGTACTGCCTGGTGGCGCGTACGATCGTCTCGAACGCCTCGTCGAGGGAGATCTCGCCCGCCAGGTGGGACGCCACCTCCCGGTACCCCACCGCGTTCATCCCGGCGTCGCCCGGGCGGTATCCGGCCTCGAGGAGCCGCTCCACCTCGCCGGACAGGCCCGCCCGCATCATCGCGTTGACGCGCCGCTCGATCCTCCCGCTGAGAACCTCGCGCGGCACCCGCACCAGGAAGACGGCACCGCGGAGGCCCAGGCCGTCGCTGGGACGGTGGGAGTGCCACCAGGAGAGGGGTCTGCCGGTCAGGAGGGCGACGGTGATCCTCCGCGTCATCCGCTGCCGCCCCCCATCGTCGCTTCCGGGGCCGGTCCGCCCCGGGTCGAGCGCCCGGCTCCACCGCCTGACCTCGGCGACCGGCATGGCCGCCAGGGCGGCCTCGAGCGCGCTTCGCCCTGCATCTTCGAGCGGCGGCTCGTCAAAGGGCGGATCGGTCAGCGCGCGCAGGTAGAAGCCGGTGCCGCCCACGAGGACCGCCACCCGCTCCCTGTCCCGGATCTCCGCGATCCAGCGCCTCGCGTCTCTCGCGAACTCTCCGGCGCCGTAGCGCTCGCCCGGCTTGCGGATGTCCAGGCCGTGGTGCGGGACGAGGACCCGCTCCTCCGGCGTGGCCTTGGCGGTGCCGATGTCCATGCCCAGGTAGATCTGGCGCGAGTCCATCGCCACGATCTCGCCATCGACCTCGCGGGCAACCCGCATCGCCAGAGCACTCTTCCCGGCGGCGGTGCACCCCACTACGGCGAGGAAGGCGGGGGTCGCATCGACCTTGCGGATCACCTGCGTCCGAACTTCCTCTGCAGCTCCGAGAGCCCCAGGCGCACCACCGTCGGGCGGCCGTGAATGTCGTGGTACGGCAACCGGGTGGCGAAGAGCTGGTCGAAGAGCTCGTGCAGCTCCTCGGGGGCCAGCTTGCGGCCGGCCTTGATCGCCGCCTTGCAGGCAAAGGACATCGCGACTCGCTCGTGCTGGTTGCGGGCCGCTCTCATCAGGTCGGAGCCGTGCAGGAGCTCCCGGATCATCTCGCGGATGCAGGTCTCGGCGTCGAAGTGCCGGTGCGGGCTAGGCACCGCCTGCACTAGCACGGCGTCGAGCCCGAAGGGGGAGAGGTCGAAGCCCAGCTTGGCGAGCGGTCGGGCCACCGTTGCGAGAAGCTCCCGCTCTGCCTCGGTGAGGCGGATGGTGAAGGGGAAGAGGAGGCGCTGGCCCTCCTCCCCCGCTCCCTCGAAGCTCTCGACGATCCGCTCGTAGAGGATGCGCTCGTGCGCCGCGTGCTGGTCGAGGATGATCAGGCCGTCGCGCGTCTCGGCGAGTATGAAGCTGTTGTGAATCTGGAGGAGCGCGGGCCGGGGCGCTCGCGGCAGGTAGACGTCCTCGGGGGCGCCGCCGGAGGACGGTGCCTCCCGCTCGGGATGGAGAAGGCGGATCTGCGGGTCGGCTTCCGGCTCGTCCTTCCCCCTCTCTCCGCCGGTCGGGACCTCCCGGACCACTTGCAGCGGCGGTGGATCGCCCCAGGTGGCTGCCGCCCCGATCCCCTCGAGAGCCTCGCGTACCGACTCCTCGACGAACTTCTCGGTGTCGGCCAGGTCGCGGAAGCGCACCTCCGCCTTGCCGGGGTGAACGTTGACGTCGACCAGGTGGGGTGGAAGGGAGAGGAAGAGAAAGAGCCAGGGGCGGGCGTCCTTCGGGATCGTGGTGCGGTAGCCGCGGTCCGCCGCCGCGAGGATCCGAGGATCGCGGATCGGGCGTCCTCCCACGAAGAGGTGTGTGCGCCGAAAGCCCGGTCGGGCGAGGTCGGGTCGCTGCACCGCCCCCGTCAACGCCAGCCCTCCGCGACGCGACGCAAGCGGCACCAGCGACGCTGCCTGGGCGTCGGGCCAGATCGCGTCGATGCGAGCCTCCAGCCTCCGGTCGGCCGCCAGATCGAAGGCACCCCGGCCATTCGACTCGAAGACGAAGCGCACCCTCAGGTTGGCAAGCGCGAGCGCGTGCAGCACCTGGGAGACGGCCCGGGTCTCGACACCTGCCGCCCGTAGGAAGCGGGCGCGAACCGGCGTGTTCAGGAACAGGTTGCGCACCTCGACCGTGGTTCCCCTGCGCCGCGCGAAGTCCTCGACCCCCTGGATCCGGCCGGCCATCACCCGCAGGCGGCTCCCCGTCGACTCACCCTCGGCGGCCGTCTCGATGACCATGCGCGACACCGCCGCGACCGAGGGGAGCGCCTCGCCCCGAAAGCCGAGCGTGTGCAGCTCGCGGAGGTCCTCGGCGCGACGGATCTTGCTCGTAGCGTGACGATCGACCGAGGCCAGCAGGTCCTGGCGGATCATCCCGCACCCGTCGTCCGCCACCCTTATCCGCCCCTTCCCTCCCTGCGCGATGGAGACCCTCACCACCCGTGCGCCGGCGTCGAGGGAGTTCTCGGCGAGCTCCTTGACCACGGACGCGGGGGACTCGACGACCTCGCCAGCAGCGATCTGGTTCGCCACGTGGTCCGGCAGGATCCGGATTCGCGGTCGGGCCGCGGCGGAGTCGCTCATGGAGCTGGGGCGACTAGATCGTAGAAGCGCTCGGTGTTGGCCCAGGCGGCCGCCGCCACATCTGCGGCCGACTCGCCCCTATGCAGAGCAAGCGCCACCGCCACATGCCGCAGGAGCGACGGCTCGTTGCGGCGCCCTCGGGCGGGAGCCGGTGCGAGGTAGGGGGCGTCGGTCTCGATCATGTAGCGGTCGGCCGGCACACCCCCAGCGAGCTCCGAATCAAAGCTCCGAAAGGTGGCGATCCCGGTGAAGGAGACGAACCACCCGGCCTCCAGAGCGGCCTCGAGGAGCCCGGCAGGACCGGTGAAGCAGTGGAGCACCCCGACGACCCGTCCCGCGCACTCGCCCACGACGGCCTCGGTGTCGGCGACTGCGGAGCGCGAGTGCACGACCAGAGGCAGCTCCAGCTGGGCGGCGAGCTCGATGTGGCGGGAGAAGCTGCGTCGCTGGGCCTCCCGGGGGGCATTCTCATAGTGGTAGTCGAGCCCGGTCTCTCCTATCGCGACGCACCTGGGGTGGCTCGCCAGCTCCCGGATGGCGGCGAAGTCCGCAGCCGCCCGGTCGGCCTCGTGGGGATGGATACCCGCTGTGCACCAGATGTCGTCGTGCTCCTCGGCTAGCCTCCGGCCCGCCTCGGCGTCGGCGGCGTCGGTGGAGATTGTGACGATCCGCCCGACTCCCACCCCGCGTGCCCTTCCGAGCACCTCCGGAAGGTCGTCCTGGAAGGAGCGGTCGGTCAGGTGGCAGTGCGAGTCAGTAAGCCTCACACCGCGGCGGCTCTCCGCTCGGCCCGCTTCCGCTCCTTAGCTCGGGGGTCCGCGATCCCGTAGCGTTTCTGGATCTCGAGGAGCGCCGGCGAGGCGATGAAGATCGACGAGTAGGTCCCGATCAGGACGCCCAGGATAAGCACCATCGTGAAGGGGCGGAGCACCGCGCCGCCAAGCGCCAGGAGGGAGAGCAGCACCGCCAGCGTCGTTCCCGAGGTCAGCACCGTGCGGGGAAGCGTCTCGTTGATGGAGCGGTTGACCAGCCGGTAGGGGTCCTCTCGCCTTCCGCCCCGCGCATTCAGGTTTTCGCGGATGCGGTCGAAGACGACGATCGTGTCGTTGAGGGAGTAGCCCAGGATGGTGAGGAGGGCGGCCACCGTCGGGAGCGCGATCTCGACCTGGAAGAGGGCGAGGAGCCCGATGGTGATGAGTATGTCGTGCGCGGTGGCGATGATCGCCGCCACGCCGAAGCGGAGCTCGAAGCGGATGGCGATGTAGATGAGTGTCAGGGCGAAGGAGAAGAGCACCGCCATCGCCGCCTGCCCCCTGAGCTCCTCCCCGATCTTCGGACCCACCGCCTCGCGCCGCACAATCTCGAAGGAGTCGTCCCCGAAGGCGGCCCCCACCTGGGTGCCGATCCGGGCCGCCACCTCGTCGATCTCCACATCCTCGTCGATCGGGGCGCGTACGACGAACTCGTTCTCGCCGCCGAAGCGGGTGATCGGCGGGGCGTCCACTCCCCCCAGCGCGTTCCGCAGCTCGCTGTCGCTCGTCGCCTCCGTGAAGCGGAGCTGCACCAGGACGCCTCCGGTGAAGTCGACCCCCTCGTTCAGCATCTTGCCGGTGCGGAACAGGTTGATCGCCATCCCGCCGATCCCAAGCGCCAGGACGACGGCGGAACCGACGTAGGCGATCCGTCGGAGCTTGATGAACTCGTATCTGGAGTTGTGGAAGAGCCACATTTGTAGGTATCGCTACACGCTCACCGGATCGGCGCCCCGCTTGCCCGACAGGTAGATCAGGAAGAGGGTGCGGGTCACGTAGAGAGCGGAGAAGAAGGAGGCCACGATCCCGATGCAGAGCGTCACCGCGAAGCCGCGTACCGGCCCGGTGCCGAACTGGAAGAGGATCATACCGGTGATCAGCGTCGTGATGTTGGCGTCGACGATTGCGGAGAGCGCGTTGCCGAAGCCCTCCTCGACGGCCGTGCGGGGGGCGCGCTTCGCCGCCAGCTCCTCGCGCACCCGCTCGAATATCAGGACATTTGCGTCGACCGCCATCCCGATCGAGAGGATCAGCCCGGCGATCCCCGGGAGGGTGAGGGTGGCGTTCAGGGTGGCGAGACCGCCCAGCACGAGGAGGAGGTAGATCGAGAGCGCAACGATCGCCAGGACCCCCGCCATCCGGTAGTAGAGCGCCATGATCACGATGACGAAGGCCAGACCGACGATGCCCGCGATGCGCCCCTGGTCGATCGAGTCCTGGCCGAGCGACGGGCCGACGGTGCGCTCCTCCATGATCGCGAGCGGAGCTGGCAGCGCACCCGCGCGGAGCACCAGGGCGAGATCGTTGGCCTCGGCCATCTGGGCCCCGGCGAGGTCGATGGAGCCGCGCCCCCGGATCTCCTCCCTCACGACGGGGGCGCTCACGACCTCGCCGTCCAGGACGATCGCGATGCGCTCGTCGACGTGCGCGCCGGTCACCCGCTGGAACTCGCGCCCGCCGCGTCGATTGAGTTCGAAGAGGACCTGGGGCTGGTTGAACTGGGGGTCGCGCGTCGCGGTGGCGTCCTCGAGCTGGTCGCCGGTCAGGAAGGGGTCCTCCTCTAGCACCCAGAGCTCCCTGTAGAAGCGGCCCCCCATGGAGAGCGAGTCCATCCCCCACTGGAGGCTCACATCGCGCGGAAGCGCTCGGCCAAACTCCGGAAGCGACATGAAGATGTCGGCGTCCGCGACGCGGGAGTAGTCGACGAGGTAGCTGACCGTCTGCTGGCGGTCGTCGGTGGAGCCCCGGTTGAGCAGTCGGGTGAAGGGCCGGAGATTCGCCTCTTCGGCCTCCGCTTCCGCGTCCTCGGCTACCACGTCGTCGGCCTCGTCGCCGCTCGGCAGCTCCTCGCCTCCGGCCGCCGCGCCGGGATCCACCTCGTCGCCTTCCACCGGAGCGGCCGTCTCGTCGGGGCTCTCCTGGAAGAGCAGCTCCTCGATCGAGGGCTCGTCCGGCTCGGCCACCTCCACCTCGGCACCGAGTGCACGCACCGAGTCCTCGCCAAGCGCCGCTACGATCGCCCGGTCCACCCTCGCAAGCGCCTGTTCGACATCGGTTGTCGGGAGCACCAGCTTCCACTCGAGGAATGCCTGGCGGTTGATTATCTCCTTGGCGCGAGCCTCGTCGTCGAGGCCGGCCAGCTCGACGATGATCCGGTCCCCGCCGCTCTTCTGGATCAGCGGCTCCTCGACCCCGAAGGCGTCGATCCGAGTGCGCAGGATCTTGAGCCCGCGGTCCAGGGCGTCCGCCTTGAGATCGTCGGTCATCGAGCCATCCGGATCCTCGATCTCGAGCACCAGGTGCATGCCGCCCTGCAGGTCGAGACCCAGCTTGAGGCCCCGGGCGGCGAGGTAGTACGCGGAGATGCCGACCACCGCCAGGATAACGATGATCCGGCCCCTAAGTGACTTCAGCATTGCTTCCTTTCCGGGTCATCCCGAACCGACGGCAAGCGCAGGGGAACTTCGCCGGAGGATGCCGGGGTGTCAATCTGGGGTCCCGGTCGCCCCCGAGAACGGCTCGCCAACCACCGCCTGCCTGCCGCTACTCGATCTCCTCGAAGGAGGTCCAGCTCTGAAAGACCGGGAAGGGAGAAGGCAGGTGGCCGATGCTGTCCCACAGGGCAAATCGCAGATCGTCGTCCAGGTGGTACCTGTGGATCAGCACCGACATTCCCCTGACGTCGATGCAGTCGGTGCACTCCTCGGGATGGGTGCGCTCGACGACGCCGTCTCTGATGTGGAGCTTGTGAATCGCGTCTTCGACCGCCTTCTCGATCCAGTAGACGGGTCCGCTCACACTCCACTCGGCGACGACCTGCCCCCCCTCGAGCTGCCGAGCCCTCACCGCGAGCCCCCCACGCCGAAAGTCGATCTCGACGGTCTTGCGGTGCATGGCATCCGCGGAGGGGTCGGACTGGCGAAAGGCCCTGCCATTCATGGTGGACTCGAGGCGCTGGATCTCGCCGAAGTCCAAGAATTCCCAGTTGTACACCGTTGGGTCCACCTCGAAGCTGCAGCCAAGGACGGCCGCGGTTAGGAGAAGCGGTGCGAAGCGACGGGTGTGTCTCATTGGAACCTCGGATTTCGGTGGCCGCCGAAAGGCGGGGGCTATCAGGAGCAGCGCCCAAGATATAACTTGGGTGCCCGGTGGGCTCCCAGGCAAGTCTCTCGTCCGGCGACACCAGCCCGGCGGCTCGATTCCGGGGGAGCGCCCAGCAGTCCGCGGATGGTCTCGCGCGAGCACCGAGAGCGGCGAAGCGCCGGGCTGGCAAGGCGCTTCGCGGGGCGCATGGCGGAGCCATTCGCCCAAGAAGCAACGCGGGGGCGAAGCGATCCAGCGCGGATGCAGCGCCCCTCGAATGCCGCCAGAGTGCATCTGCGGGCCGCAAGGGCTGGTAGCAGCGCTACCGGCCCGGGTAGGAACGCAGAGCGAAGCGGTCCAGCGGGGATGCAGCGCCGCTCCTGCCGTGGGAGGTTGTCCACGGGCTGCTGAGACCTGCCCTTCGCTATTGCGCCCCAACCCGCCCCAGCCTATCCTTGACAACCAGGAACCACTGCTCACTAGGAGACATGGAATGCGGCAGAACTTCAGCTTGGTGCCCTACGGCCTAGCCAGCATCGCGAGTCGGGTCGGCGTCGTGGTCGCGGCGCTCGTCGTCCTGAGCCAGTCGGCGGCGGCTCAGAGCTTCAGGATGCCCAGCACGCTCAGGTACGGATCGGGTCTAATCGACGTGCCGGTCGCGTGGGTGTTGCCCCATATGGGGGTGACGGGCACGTTCTCTGCGATGGCGCTTTCGAGCGAAAACCCCGTGGTCTTGAACAGTGAAGGAGACCGGCTGACGAAGACCGACCCGGAGGAATTCAGCAAGACAGTGATGGACGGCTCCATCGCCATCGGGATCATGAACCGCCTCGAGCTGGGAGCGAGCGTTCAGCACTTTGCCCCGGAGGATGACGGAGGCAACATGCTGGGAGCCTTCGCCCGGCTGTCGCTCTTCGCGGCCGAGAGGCTCGGCGTCGCCGCCGGCGCCCGCTACGTCACCTCGCCGTCGCCATTCGGAGCTGGGGGTGGCCTCGCGCCGGGTCGCCTGGGATACCCCGACTACCGGCTCTCGGATGAGCTGAAAACCAACCTGAGCCCCTACGGGGTCGCGACCGCCAAGGTGTTGAGCTCGGAGTCGGCGACGCTGACGCTGACCGCCGGCTACGGGATAGGAATGTTCGCCGAGGGCGACGATCTGGATCTTTACGCCGAGAACGCGACGGGAGGAATTTTCGGGGGCGCTGCGCTGCACCTGGCGCTGGGGAACGGTCGGCTGGTGCACCTGATGGGCGAGCATAACGGCTTCGATATCAACGCCGGGGTGCAGGCGGACCTCGGTGCCTTCAGGGTGGGTGCCTTCGCGCACGGTCTGACGGGGAGCGGGACCATAGCCGACGGCGGAACCAGCACCTACCTGTCGCAGAAGTTCGGAGTGGTTGCGTCTATTGCATTCCCCAACAAGAGGGAGATCGTCATCACGCGCGACACCGTCGTCACCCCCCATACCGTCGTGACCCGGGACACGATCGTCACCGCCGACACGACCATGGCTGCTCTCGACCTGCCGGCCGAGTCCAGGGCGATCCTGGAGGAGATGATCCTCTTCGACTTCGACCGGCACGCCCTCTCGGACTCGGCCCAGGCCACGCTGGGGCGGAAGGCCGAGGTCATGATGGCCGACCCGGGGATCACCCTCTTGGTCGAGGGGCACGCAGACGAGCGAGGGACCAGCCCGTACAACGTAGCGCTGGGGTCCCGGCGGGCGGCTTCCGTGCTGGCCTATCTGACAGGCGAGGACTTCGGGCTGGACAGCATGCGCTTCACGGCTGAGTCCAAGGGCGACTCGGAGCCGATCGACCCGTTGCCGTCGCCCATCAGGGAGCCGTCGCGAAACCGTCGCGTGGACTTCAGCGTCACCGGCTTCACCGAGATGATCGACACCACGATCACCGTTACGCACACGATTACCGAGACCGAGGTCGTGACCCACACCACAGTCATAACCGAGACCGAGACCATCCTCAACACGAGGATCATCGGGGCTCCGGACACGGTGAGCATGCACACGAGCGAGGTCAGCAACACAACCGAGACGGTGAGCGATAGGACCGACACCGTGTCCGTCGAGGTGAGCGATCTGGGAGTGAGAGATCGTGGCCCTGGCGCCGTTGCGGCGATCGCGCCCGCCAGCGCGGCGGCAGCTAAGGACGTTGGCGCGTGGCGCTCGGTCAGAATGACGTGGCGGGCCGGTCAGGCAGCCGCCGATCCGATCGTCCCCAGGGGGCGTTAGGGGAGAACGCGAGACGGGGCCGACCGGCACGGCTAGCGGAAGGCCGCCGGGGGGTGTCTCCCTCGGCGGCCTTTCTGCGTCAGGGTAGGCAGGCTACGGTGTAATCTTCAGTTGTCATTATGTAATCTGTAGTTTACAGTCCTGACTGACGACTCGTTGCCGACGGGGAGCAACCCCCACGGCATTGGAAGGTCATTGAACGACGAGCGTTGCGACCACGGCGGGTCGCCCCGGCGGCAGGTGATACGTCGTCGTCAGCAGGGGATCACCAGCTGGCGACGCTGCCAGCGCCACCCGAAGACGCGTGCCCGCGGGGACGTCGCAGAGTAGGAAGAGCCCCCGCCAGTCGGTGGTGGTCGTGGCGGTGGCGAAGAGGTCGTCGCCTCCGTGCGTCCACTGCAGATCGGGGGTGCCTTCGGGGCCGAGAGGCGCCGCGATGGGTGCCGGGGAGTAACCGGACGCGTGCGGCCACCGCACCGAGACGGACATGTTTCCCGCCGCGGTGCCGCCTGGGGTGGTGATACGGCCCATGAAGGCGACTGTACCGCCGGGACGGGGAGCCCCGCCGCACGCGGCGGCCAGCGCGTCCGCGATGCCGGGCGCACGCAGGCGGAGATGGGCGATTTTGCCCGCCCGTCCTTCGACCACCACCTCGTCAGGCGGCGCAATCCCCCAGCTGGATTGAAGCGGGCTACGTACCCGCAGAAGGTGCCGACCCTCGTCGAGACCGGTCAGCAGGAAGGAGCCGTCCGCCCGGGGGACCGTCTGCGCGCCGGTCTCCGCCAGCTCCACGACTACCAGGTCGGTCGGCGGACCGGTTCCGGCAGAGTCGGTCACCACCCCCGAGATGCTCGCGGTTTCCGCGTGCAGGATCTGCCGGCCCGCCGAATCCGTGATCGCCCATACGACCCCGCCTTCCTCGATGTAGCCGGTGCGACGCGGTAATCGCCGGGAAGTCGATTCGTAATGAGGCATCCGGATGCGCCAGCCGCGGACGATCCAGGCACCGTCCGGTAGCCGCGTGAAGGCGACCTCCCCCCCCGGCTCCGGGACGTGCGGGGCCCGGATCGGGTTCAGGTAGGTGAACTCCAGCCGCTCCAGCTCGGAAGTCGCCGCGTTCAACCACAGCACCCCGCCGATCTCGGGAACTTCGCGACCCTCCACTGGCCGAAAGACCAGCCCGATCCTGTCTTCTTCCCCGTCTTCGCCCTCGCGCAATCCGAAACAGTGGGTATCGAGGAAGGCGTCCGACAGGAGCACCTCCGAACCCGGGGCGTAGTACTCCGTGGTGTGCTCGGTTATATGGACAAAGCCCCGGGCCACGAGGTGCTCGATCGGAACGGACCGAGCGGCCGCTGGCAGATTCTCCAGGGTTCTGGCCGTATGCTCGATCGTCTTCCGGCCGCGGCGGTCCAGCTTCCGCCGAGAGCGGATCAGGGTATAGCGGTAGAGCGACTCCGCCCGCGCGAATGCCTCCGCCGCCAGAGCCTTGCGCACCTCCTCCCAGACGAGCGCGGTCGCCCCGCCCTCCTCGGGCCTGACCTCGCATCGACGGCCCGCAGACACATCGAGTCCCTGAAGGCGAATAGCCTGCACCGGCACCCGTATGGTCAGCGGCTCGCTGTCGGGGTGTGGCTCGAAGCGATCCGTAGTCCAGTCGGCGTATCCGATCCGCTCCACCGTGATGTAGTGGAGCCCGGGGCGCTGCGCCCGCACCAGGAACCGGCCGGACGCGTTGCTGAGGGTCTTTGCCACCTGGGTGCCGGTGCTGTCGAAGAGGATGACCATGGCCCCGTGGATCGGCGCACCAGTGCCCTCCTCGACTACGATCCCCACCGTGGGCTGGGCTGCGCCGCGCAGGGCGGCGAGAGCCATGACGAGAAGGATGAGGCAGGCGCTTCGCATGCGTGAACAGTCGGGAGGGCTGGACGTTCGCGCCAGTGTCCAGGTTTGTCCACGGGCTGCTAGGCGGCCCCGCAGCGCCTGCGCGGAGTTTCGACCCGTAGCGGTACGCTCGGAGCGAATCTAGAAGAAGACCGGCTCCCGGTAGGCGCCGAAGACCTCCTCCATGGCGGCCCGGATCTCGTAGAGAGTGCAGTAGGCGTGGGCGCAGGCGAGGATGTCGGGCACGATGTTGGCCCCGCTCGCCGCGGTCGCCCGGAGACGGTCAAGCGCCACTCGCGCCTCCCCGTCGTCGCGCGAGGCTCGCAGCCGGGCCAGTCGCTCCCGCTGCCGCCTCTCCACAGTCGGGTCGATCCGCAGGGTGTCGATCTCGATCCCTCCCTCCTCCTCGACGAAGTCGTTCACCCCGACTACAGTCCGGAGTCCCGCCTCGATCTCGGCCTGCTGCCGGGCGGCCGAGCTCGCGATCTCGCGCTGGAACCAGCCATTCTCGATTCCGGGCACCACCCCGCCCTGCCTGGCGATCCTCGCGAAGATCTCCTCAGCCTCCTCCTCGAGCCGGTCGGTGAGCGCTTCGAGGTAGTAGGAGCCTGCCAGCGGGTCGATCGTATTCGCCACCCCGGTCTCGCAGGCGAGGATCTGCTGGGTGCGGAGCGCGATCGTGACCGCCTTCTCGGTCGGCAGCGCGAGCGTCTCGTCCATCGAGTTGGTGTGCAGCGACTGGGTGCCCCCGAGGACGGCGGCAAGCGCCTGGTAGGCGACGCGCACGATGTTGTTCTCGGGCTGCTGCGCCGTGAGGGTGACCCCCGCCGTCTGGGCGTGGGTTCGCAGACGCCAAGACTGTGTGCTCCGGGCACCGAATTCGTCGCGCATGTGACGCGCCCAGATCCTGCGTGCGGCCCGGAACTTGGCCACCTCCTCGAAGAAGTCGTTGTGAACGTCGAAGAAGAAGGAGAGGCGCGGAGCGAAGGCATCCACCGGGAGGCCCCGCTCGACGCCCCGGCGCACGTAGTCGAAGCCGTTGGCCAGGGTGAAGGCCAGCTCCTGGCCCGCCGTGGCGCCAGCCTCGCGGATGTGGTAGCCGGAGATGGAGATCGGGTTGTAGCGGGGCGCGTTCCCGGAGCACCACTCGAACATGTCCAGGATGAGCCGGAGCGCCGGCTCCGGTGGAAACACCCAGGCGTGCTGGGCCTGGTACTCCTTGAGGATGTCGTTCTGGACGGTGCCGCGCAGGACCTCGGGATCCACCCCCTGGCGCTCGGCGGCTGCCACGTAGAAGCAGAAGAGGATGATCGCCGGACCATTGATCGTCATCGACACCGAGACCTGGTCGAGCGGAATTCCGTCGAAGAGCGTCTCCATGTCGGCGAGCGAGGAGATCGCCACCCCGCAGACGCCAACCTCGCCGAGCGAGCGCGGATGGTCTCCGTCGTACCCCATCAGCGTCGGGAAGTCGAAGGCCACCGAGAGGCCGGTCTGGCCCTTGGCGAGCAGGTACCGGTAGCGCTCGTTCGTCTCCTCGGCGGTGGCGAAGCCGGCGAACTGCCGCATCGTCCAGAGTCGGCCCCGGTACATGGTGGCGTAGGGGCCTCGGGTGAAGGGAAAGCTCCCCGGCACTCCGAGCTGCTCCAGGTAGTCGCCCTGCGCGTCCCGCGGGGTGTAGAGAGGGTCGACCTCGTTGCCGGAGATGGAGGAGAAGAACGGCAGGCGCTCCGGCGTCGCCTGGCGCGTGGCCTCCCAGGCGGCGAGCTCCGCTCTCAGCCGCTCGATCTCCCCTTCGTGCCCCGCGATCTCGGCGAGGAGCCGGTCGCGCCCCCGCATCCGTTCTCCTGTGGTGGCCATCTGCCTCTACCCTCCTCCAGCGTTACTCGAACAGTCCGTGGATAATCTCGCGCGAGCGCCGAGAGCGGCGAAGCGCCGCGCTGGCAAGGCGCTCTGAAGGGGGAATAGCAGCGCTATTCGCTCGAAGAGCAACGCAGAGCGCAGCGATGCAGCGCCGCTCGAACGCCGTGGGAGGTTTGCCCACGGGCTGTTAGTCCCCCGCTATCATGCTATCGACTTGGCGACCTCCTGGGCCACCCCGTACGCCGTCGAGCGCCCGGCCGCCACCTCGGCGACCCACCGCTCCAGCTCGGGGTGCGCCGCCAGGTGTTCCCTCGCCCTCCGGGCCAGACGCCGCTCCACGACCTCCTGTATCCGTTGCCGCGCTCTGGTCCGCCGGCGCAGCTCTAGCTCGCCCGAGTCCTCAAGGTAGCGCTGGTGCTCGAGGAGCCGCTCCAGCATCCCGTCGATCCCCTCGCCGCGGCCGGCCGACGTCTTGACCACCGGAATGCTCCAGCCGGACGGGGGAGGAGATGGCGGAGCAGCGGCCGCGTCGGACCGTCTCGCTGCACTCCCTCCGTGCGATTCACCCGGCACCCGCTTCAGATCGACCCCGTGGTGCGCGGGCAGATCGCGGCCGGCGTGTCCGGCTCTGAGCAGCAGCGCCTGGCGGATCGCCCTGACCATCCGGTCGGCACCGACCCGGTCCGACTTGTTGACGACGAAGAGATCGGCGATCTCCATCAGCCCGGCCTTCATCGCCTGCACTCCATCGCCGGACTCGGGGACCAGGACGACCGCGACCGAGTCGGCGGTGGAGGCGATCTCGAGCTCGGTCTGCCCCACCCCGACCGTCTCCACCAGGATGTTGGGGAAGCCGAAAGCGTCCAGGAGGTCGATCGCCTCCCGCGTCGAGGCCGCCAGTCCGCCGAGGGATCCCCTCGTCGCCATCGAGCGGATGAAGACACCCGGGTCCGTCGCCATGTCGTTCATCCGGATGCGGTCCCCCAGCAGCGCCCCCCCCGAGAAGGGCGAGGTCGGATCGACGGCGACGATCGCCACCTCCTCGCCGCGGGTGCGCAGCAGCGTGGCGAGATCGCGGATCAGGCTGGACTTTCCCGCCCCCGGTGGACCCGTGATTCCGAAGCGCCTCGCCTGCGGCTGGGCGAGGAGGAGGTCGGCCAGGACCCCCATCGCGGCGGACCCTCCCCGCTCGACGATCGAGATGGCGCGAGCGAGCGCTGGCCGCCTCCCCTCGCGAAAGTCCGCGACGAGCCGGGAGGCCCTCTCCCGGCGATTGGCTGGAGACCCCTTCACGGGCTTCCTATAGCAGCAGTCCCGCAGCCAGGCTGAGGACCAGAACGAAGCCGACCAGATCGGTAAGGGTGTGGGCGAAGACCGACGACGCGACGGCGGGATCGACTCCTACACGCTGCAGGATGGTGGGTATCAGGGCACCGGCGAAGCCCGCCACGACGATGTTCATCCACATTGCCAGCAGCACCACCACGCCGATGCGGGGGTCGCCCTCGCGGAGGTAGGCGAAGACGGCGAATCCCACTCCGAGAACGAGGCCGTTCAGGAGTCCCACCAGCACCTCCTTCCTCACCACCTGGAAGTGCCCCAGCCGCACCTCGTCGCCCACGGCGATGCGGCGGATGGTGACGGCGAGCGCCTGCGTTCCCGTGTTCCCCCCCAGCGCGGCGATCACCGGCATGAGGAAGGCCAGAAAGGTGACCTCCCTGATGAGATCCTCGAAGCTCAGGATCACCGACGCCGCCAGCCCGGCGGTCACCAGGTTGAGCGCCAGCCAGGGCAGCCTCGATCGCACCGACTCGAGCCACTCCGCCTTCAGCTCCTCCTCTTCCGAGACGCCGGCAAGCCGCAGGATGTCCTCGGTCGTCTCCGCCTCGATCGCGTCGATCGCGTCGTCCACGGTAATGCGCCCGAGAAGTCCCCCCCGGTCGTCCACCACCGGAAGGCTGACCAGGTGGTAGCGCCTCATCACGCGCCCCACCTCCTCCTGGTCGGTTTCCGGCCCCACCGTGGCCAGCGCGGGAACCACCAGCGACTCGACCCTGTCCTCTGGCTCGGCCAGGATGAGGCGATCCAGCGCCACGGTTCCCTCGAGCCTGCCGCGACCGTCGACCACGAAGACCGTGTACAGCTGCTCGACCTCGCGCCCCTGCTCGCGTATCGCTGCAATCGCCTCGGCAGCGGTCGCGAGCGCCGACACCGAGACGAGCGAAGTGGTCATGAGTCCGCCTGCGGTCTCGTCGGCGTACCGGAGCAGCTCCCGGATCTCGCCAGCCTCCCGGGAGGGAAGCGCCGCCAGCATGCGGTCCCGGTCGCCGGGCCGCAGCTCGCCGAGCAGGTCGGCCGCGTCGTCGTCGGCAAGCTCGTGCAGCATGGCCGCTCCGCGCCGAGCGCTCAGCGCGGTCAGCAGGTCGGCGCGGTCCTCGTCCTCCTCCATCTCGGCGAGGGTCTCCGAACCGACATCGGTCGGTAGCGCCTTGAGGATGAGGAGCTGTCTCTCCTCGTCCGGCACCGACGCCAGGAGGTCGGCGATGTCGGAAGGGTGCATATCGCCGACGAGGTCGGGCAGACGTTCGAGCTGCCCGGAGTCCGCGAGCTCGAGCAGTTCTCTGAGCGCCGCGGGAGTCGCGACGACGGACGGTGCCACGCTGCTCACCGCCCGACTGTCCCTGGCTGGCCAGCGGCCATCCCCTCGACCGCGGCGGCTAGCGCCCCCTCCTGCCTGGCGTACATCTCGCTCGCTGTCCTCTCCGGTCCCTCCGGGTGGTCGTACCCCAGGACGTGCAGCGCCCCGTGCACGGCGAGCCGCGCCAGCTCCTCGTCAGCCTCGACGCCAGCTTCGTCGGCCTGGCGCATGGCCTGCGCATGCCCGACGTAGACGTCGCCCAGCGGGTCCTCCCCCTCGCCGTGCAGCCGAAAGGAGAGTACGTCGGTGGGCGTATCGCTGTCCAGGTACCTCGCGTGCATCTCCGAGATCTCGCCGTCGCCGACAAAGGTGACGGAGAGCTCGCCAGCCTCCACTCCCTCTCGGTGGAGCGCCTCCAGGACGGCCCGCCTCACGAGCTCCCGGGGCACCGGGCAATCGGCGCGCGCGTTGATGTGCACCGTGATCATGGGGTAGGCTCCGCTGGGGCAGTCCGTGGATAATCTCGCGCAAGCACCGAGAGCGGCGAAGCGCCCCGCTACCGGCCCAAGGAGCAACGCAGCGCGAAGCCTACGGTACGGACGCTGTAAATCACGGATTACAAAAGTAGAGTCAGGGGGTGGCGCGGTGCCCGTAGGGTCCGGTGCTTGTGGTTCCATCGCTTTCGCCGTGGTGCTCAGTCCGGCTCCCGATAGGTCCGTTTCCACTCCCCTGCTCGTCGAACCGGACGTGCGGATTTCCCGCATCCGGCTCTCAGCCGGGATCATGCCTTCGCCCTCGGAAGGTATCGAGGCTTCAGCCGAAGGCGCACGAGGCCGTGGGCTGTCCACAGCCGGTTGTCGGAGAACCGCACGTAGCCCCCCGACTGCACCTTGTGTTTCCGCCTGAACCACTGTCGCAGCCGCCGGGTTGCGTGCATGTCCACGGCCCTGTAGGCCGGGCTGACCTGTCCGAGGGTGAAGTAGTTCGCCCACCCGGACATCATCCGGTTGAGGCGCTTCACGACTTCCTCAGCGGACCATCCCGCGTACCGCCGGTCCGTTTGCTCGCTGATCCTGCGGCAGATGTCCCGAACATTCGCCTTGTCCGGCCGGGTACCGATGTACCGGCTTCCGTCCGTCGGACGATAGTTCCAGCCGATGCGGTAGCCGAGGAACACCATGGGCTCCTCGGGGCACCGGAGGCATCGGGTCTTCCGCGCGTTGACCGGTAGCTTCAGCCTTTCCATGAGCCGGTTGACCACCGCCAGCATCTCTGCCGCCGGGGCCTTTCCGAGCACGCAGAAGTCGTCCGCATAGTTCACGATCTCCGCCCGGAAGCGCCGGGCGTAGCCCAGCTGCTTCCAGCCGAGGATGAACCGCCGCATGTAGATGTTGCTCAACATCGGCGAGATCGGGGCTCCCTGCGGGGTCCCCTTCCGTTCCTTCCGCGCCCGGTTCGTGCGGCGAGTGCCGCCCTTACCGTCCTCCTCGACCACCGGCATCTCCAGCCACGCCTTGACGAGTCCGAGCATCCGCCCGTCGCTCACGCGCCGCGCGACGCTCTTCATCAACTCGGCGTGCGGTATCTCGCCGAAGTAGTTCGAGAGGTCCGCATCGACCACCTCGTTGCGGCCACGGTGCAGCAGGCGGTGGACCCGCCTGACCGCGTCCTTGGCGCTTCGTCCCGGCCGGTATCCGTACTGCTCCGGCTCCAGGTCCGCCTCGAAGATCGGCATCAGCACCAGCATCGCCGACGTCTGCGCAACCCGGTCCCTCAGGCATGGAATGCCCAGGGGACGGAACCTCCCCGGCTGCTTCTTCGGAATGAGCACCTGTCGCACCGGACTCGGCTTGTAGGTGCCATCCCTCAGATCCCGCGACAGTTCCCCGATCCAGCGCTCCACTCCGTACGCCCCGACATCCGCGACCGTCTCACCATCGACGCCGGCCGCTCCGCCGTTGCGCCGCACCAGCGCCCATGCCGCAAGCAGGAAGTCATCCCGCCATACCTTGTCGGCAAGGGCGTGAAATCGCCGCCCGGGTTCTTCCTTCGCTCTCGCATGTAGCACGGTCTGGAGTTTCCGAACGCCCGCCGACCCTGTTAGACTCTCGCCAGTGATCGTGTCCCTGCCTCCTTTCCGTACCGCTCCCAACTCAGGGCCCCTTCCCTCGACGGGCATTACCCCGCGTCTCCGGTACTACGGACCCATCCGCCACCCTGCCAGCCCGGCCTGCCCCTCGCGGGGTCCCGGTTGCCGCGTGCACGGCACCGGCAGGGCTTCCCGTGTTGCTGCGCTTTCCATCTTCCATGCATGCCGACGCCATTACCCCGGCGGACACCGGCCAGTGCGCTTGTCGCTCTCTTCCCGGCCAGACGGCGGCCTTCCCCTATTTCCAGGAGGGTCGGCTTCCGCGTCATCCGTTTCGAGGCCTGCTCGGCGTTCACTCGCGTTCCGGCCTGCATGGTCGCTGAGCCGCCCGTGGCGGCCCTTCTACCAGAGTGCTTCAGCCCATGTCGTTACCTCCATGAACCGCCCTGGCCGCTACCAGCCGGAGCGACAGTTGCTGGGTGGGATTCGCACCCACCAGGAAAGCACGCCTTTCCACGGCGCACTGTAAAGCATAGATTACACTGTGGACAAGCGGGCGAAGAGGGCCAAAGACCTACGCCCTTGCGCGGCTGGCGGGCAGTTCCCGCATTGCTGGCGTCAGAACAATTCGGCCATGGGAGGCCCTTCCGGTGACTCCGCCGGGCCGCCCGCCGAATACAAGAGCCGGTGCAATGAGCCGGGCGGCCAGCTACCGCTCGTGCTCACCGGCGAACAAGCGGGGACGACGTTCCTCCCATGGACCGGTTGTTCTGACAAACCGGCCCGGCCTTGCCGCGCGGGCCGGGAACAGAACACCTTCAGCGAGAGGAGCCCCTGCTATGCGACCGACCCGAACCCCACCCCCTGCCCTCTGGCTGGCCCTGCTGGCGGCGCTTCCGCTCTCCGGATGCTTCGACGAGGAGCTCGAGCCCGTCGACGAGCTCCCCGAGGCGATCGGCCCCGAGCTTCCGGAGGGTGTGTCGGCCCGGTCCCGACGGCTCGATCGTCATCGACAAGGGGCTGGCGGCCGACGGCGACCCCCTGGCCGATGGGGGCGGCGGGTTCGAGTGCGATAACATCGACGACTGCTGGGACCAGTGCGAGGTGCACTGCTTCTGCACGAAGAGGAGATACGGCTACTGCTGCTGCAACGTGAACGAGGGGGAGCTGGCGTGCGAGACATGCGGTGGCGGTGGCGGCGGCGGCTGTGGAGGCGGCGGAGGAGGCCAGATAGGCCTGTCGTGCACGGGGACACAGCGCGGCTCCCACGGCTCCTGCCGTGCCTATACGGGCGAGCTCGATCCGGACTCCCTGAGGTTCGACTGGGCGCTGGGCAGAGGCCGCTTAGCGGTGGGATCCAGCTACTCTGCGACCGGCCGGCGCGGCATGACGTGGGGCGGCCGCGCCACCGAGACCCGCACGATCACGCTCGAGGTCAGTCGGGAGGGCGGCCTGGACCATGGGCAGCGGGTGTGGAGGGGCAGCGCCACCGTGCGTGTCTCCGCGCGCAACTGGAGCCTCCAGACGCAGCACAAGAGCCCGAGGTGGGTCAACACGATTGGGGAGTGGCCGAATGCGTGGGGCATCTACACGGGGGGAGAGCTCAGCCGCCACCAGCTGTCAGTCAGCGAGGGGACCGGACCCTGGGCGGGGAGCTACTATCTGGCGGGGACCCCGAGGCTCAGCCCTACGGACATGAAGGTGCACAACGACCTGAGAAGCGTAGGTCCCGCGTACGCGATCCCGGCCAACGTCACGATATGCGGGCTGTCGAACGTCCTGATCGGCGTCCACCCGCTCAACCGTAGAGGCCATGAAGACTGCAACCGTGGCACCGCGCTCTCCAACTTCCGCTCGGACGTCGTCGCCCACGAGTACGAGCACCAGAACAGCCTCAACAGGTGCATCCGCGTCATGAACCGCCGCTGGCTGCGCCACGTCGAGGAGGCCGTCAGCGGCGATCGAGACCATGTGGAGGACGTTCTGGACAGAACGTGGGGCGGGGTGGTGGTCGCCGACCTCCTCGATGCCAAGGAGACTGCGCAAGGCTCCATGAGCGCGGACATCTGGGAGCACCGCAGGTTCGGGAGATGGACGGAGGGTGCGCGAACCGCGGGACACAGCGGCACCAACGGCTGCTGACAACCGGAAACCCCAGAGAAAGAGGACCGACCGATGAAGAGGACCCTGACGACGATCGCCGCGCTGGCGGCGCTGGCCTGGCTCATCCCTTCGACGACGGCGAGCGCCCAGGAGGAGATGACGATCGAGGAGGCGCTCGAGGAGCTGCAGCGGGAGATAGAGCGCGGGGCTTCGAGCTTCGACCACCCCTACCTTCCCGCCAAGTACATCCTCCGCCAGGTGTACGGGCCGCGCGCGCCGGCCGAGCTCGACGCCTTCGCCGACCAGGTGGCCGCGCTGGCGGCCGACGCCACGCTCCCGGAGCATGTCCGGCGCAACGCCTATATCGCCCTGGCGGCGGCGACGCGCTCCGAGAGTGGACATGGCTCCGAGGGCACGCCCTACGCCCGCGGCTTCGACCTGCTGGTGCAGGTGTACGAGAGCGGCAACGACGTGCTGCACCTCATCCTCAGTGTCGATCCGGAGCGCGGCCCGGCCTACCTGCAGGACGTCTTCGAGCGGAGCGAGCGGCCGCCGGTGTGCCGGTGGAGCTACGAGCGCGAGCGCTACGAGCCTCTGGAATGCGTGCGCGGGCACCGCACGTTCCACAAGACGACCTGGTGCCGGGTGGGGGAGCTGCTCTTCGGGGGCATCGTGGTCGAGGCGTGGGACAGGACGCCCGGCGGCCAGCGCCCTAGAGCCGCCGGTTATCCGGGTCCCGTCCCCGAGGGGCTGCCGGAGCACATCGAGGACTGGCACCGGCGCTGCAGGTAGCCCGGTTTCCCGGGGCGTCGTAGGTAGGGCGGATCCGCTTCGACGCCTCTCCGGGCGTCTGACGACGTCCCTCGGGCCGTCGTACCCGATCCCGGCCGGCGACACGATCTGCGGGCTGTCGAACGTCCTGCGCGGCGTGCACTCGCTCAACACGACATGCGAGACCGTCGGCGTGCTGGACGGCTTCAGGGAGACGGTCGTCAGGCACGAGGAGACGCACCAGAGCAGCGGTAACAGGTGCATCCGGATCATGAACCGCCGCTGGATGGGCCAGGCCACCGGCAGCAATCGAGACAGGGTGGAGGACGTTCTGGAGTACATGTGGGGCGGGGTGGTGGTCGCCGACCTCGCGGATGCTATGGAGACCGAGCAGGAAGGCCAGATCAGTGACGGCCCGCTCTGGGACCATCGCTGGCTCGGCATGTGGAATCACCGTATTCATCAGAGGGGAACCCACGACGGCCGGACGGATGCTAGCAGGAGAAGGGAACCGACCTATGAAGAGGCCTCTGAAGACGACGGCCGCGCTGGCGGCGCTGGCCTGGCTGATCCCTTCGACGACGGCGAGCGCCCAGGATGCGGCGGTGACCGCTGCGATCGAGGAGCTCGAGCGGATGGTGGAAGGCTCGTATTGGCTCGGCGACTCCACAGTCGCCATCCTCCGCCAGGCTTTCGGGCCGCGCACGCTGGCCGAGCTCGACTGGCTCGCCGACCGGCTGGCCGCGATGGCGGCCGACACCACGGTCTCCGAGCCTGTCCGGCTGCACGCCATGTTCGCCCTGGCGGGTGCGGCGGACCTCGATAGGAGCCGGAGAGGCAAGCCCTACGCCCGCGCCTTCGACCTTCTGGTGCAACTGCACGAGGGCGGCTACGACAGGGCGCTGTCCACTATCTTCCGGCTCGATCCAGAGCGCGGCCCGGCGTATGTGCGGGGCGTCTTCGAGCGGAGCGAGCGGCCGCCGGTGTGCCGGTGGAGCTACGAAAGCGACCGCTACGAGCCTCTGGAATGCGTGCGCGGGCACCGCACGTTCCACAAGACGACGTGGTGCAGGGCGGGGGAAATGCTCTACTGGGACACCGTGAGCCGAGCCTGGGACAGGACGCCCGGCGGCCAGCGCGCTAGAGCTGCCGGTTATCCGGCTCCCGTCCCCGACGGGCTGCCGGAGCACATCGAGGACTGGCACCGGCGCTGCAGGTAGCCCGGTTTCCCGGGGGTCAAAGGCAAGGCGGATTCCGGCCCCCGGGTGGGGCGCGTCTCGCCGTCGCCGGGTGGAGGCCTGCAGCCCTAGCCTAGCCTAGCGGCCTCGAGGGCCTCCCGCAGCCCCATGCGGGCCAGGATTTCGGCCAGCTTTTCCGGTCCGCCCCCCCTGGAGGGTCCGTGGTTCGTTCTGGGCTCTGACCCTCTGTTCTGAGTCCCTTCCTGACCCACCCTCACGACCGGGCGAAGCTATTTCAGCAGACCGGACAGTTTCCTACGGGAGGGAGAGATTTGTCCCCGGACTGCTAGCCCCCTCCCGGCTGCTGGCTTCCGGGGTAGGCGATGCGGCCGTGGTAGCTTGCGCGAAGGAAGCTCACAAAGCGCCGCCTGAGCACCTCCAGATCTTGGAAGGTAAGCGGACAATGGTCCAGCTGCCCGTCGCCCGCCTTGGTGGCGAAGATCTGGTCCACCAGCTCGGTCAGTCGCTCCTCGGTCGGCGAGCCCAGTGCCCGCGCCGCCGACTCGCAGGAATCGGCCAACATGACAATTGCGGTCTCGCGGGTGCGTGGCCTCGGCCCGTGGTAGCGGAATGCGGCCGGATCGGGGGCATCTCGCCCCTCGGCCTCGGCGAGCTTGCGGGCGCCGTGCAGGAAGAAGTCGATTTTCTGGTCGCCGTGGTGCTCCCTGATGAAGTCGACGAGCACCTCGGGCACGCGCTCCCGCCGGGCCAGCTTCACACCCTCGGTCACATGGTCCCTCAGAATCGCTGCCGACTGGGCGGGATCGAGCTGGTCGTGCGGATTCTCGCCATCCTGGTTCTCGATGAAGTACCGTGGTTGCGCCAGCTTGCCCACATCGTGGTAGTAGACGCCGGCGCGGCAGAGCAGCCCACTGCCCCCGATCGCCTCCGCGCCCGCCTCGGCGAGATTGGCTGTCTGTATCGTGTGGGCGAAGGTGCCCGGCGCCTCGACCGCCAGACGGCGCATCAGCGGACGGTTTGCATCGGCCCACCCAGCGAGCGTCTGATCGGTGACGACTCCGGTCGCCAGCTCCAGGACGGGCACGAACCCGATCGCCAGAATAGCCCCTACAACGGTGCTCCCGGCAACCCAGCCGAGGGTCGGCCAGAAGTCCATGTCGGCGCCCTGCAGATGGAAGGCCAGGAGGACGGTAGCGAACGCCAGGGCGGTGATGGCGATGAACGCCCACGTCTGGGCCAGCCTGCGGAAGGCCCGCACCGAGAGCGCCGCCGCCGACCCGCCAGTCATCAGCACGACGAATGTCTGCACCGACTCGAACGGCTCCTGCACCACCGTCAGGGTGCAGGCCACCACCGTCGCCAGGACCGCCAGCCGACCGCCCCAGAGCACAGACAGCGCCACTGAAAGGAAGGCGATCGGCATCGCCACCGGGGGCGCGTCAAGCGCCACAATCGCCTTGCCGGCCAGATGGTAGGCCGCTAGCACGCCGACCACCGCTGCGACCGCGCGGAAGGAACCGTAGATCCTGGGGCGGAAGAAGTAGAGGAGCACCCCGAAGATCGCCAGCAGCATCGCGTTGATGACGAAGGCGCCTACGTTGCCGACGACGTTCGAGCTGTCGACACCGACCCCCATCGCCCTGAGGCGGTCGCGGTACGCCTCCACCTTGCGCAGCTCCTCGCTGCCGATCCGCTCGTTCGCGCGCACGATCGCCTCGCCTTCGAGGACCCCGTACTCGACTATCGCCACCGCGTTGCGTGCCACCGCCCGTTCGCGGGCGTTTCGCCCCACGTCCGGCACCAGGCTGGGAGTCAGGCTCCGCGCCAGGAGGAGTCGCAGCAGACCCGCCTCGGCACCATCGGCGAGGGTGGCGAGGGCACGATCGTAGAAGTCCCTCGCGGTCAGGAGCGAGCTAGCCGCCACGACCGCCTCGTCCGCCCCGTCGGCCACGCGCACCGAGTCGGCCGTCAGCTCGGCGGCCGCCTCCGGGGAGACGACGCCGAGAGGCGCCAGCGATCGCACCTCCGCCTTCGCGGTCTCGTGCAGCCGGGCCGCGCGGGCGCGGTCGGAGAGGATGTCGACCTGCTCGGCGGTCGCGTCTATCCCCGCAGCCGAGAGCGCCGCGGTCGTTCCCGCGGCACCCTCCAGGGAGGCCGCCGAATCGATGGTGCCGAAGATCCTCGCGAGCGATGCCAGGGTGGAGTCGACCGCGCTCGGCCGGTAGATGAAGGTGGGGGTCACCGCGTCGGCCGCCTCGTCCCGCTCGCGGCGCAGGTGGGCCGAGTCCTTGAGCACCTGGAAGTCGACCTGGGCGATCACGCTCCGGTCGGCGACGGTCCCGGCCTCATAGCGCCCCACCTTGACTCCCGGACCGGTGGGGTACAGGACCACCAGCCCCCCGGCCAGGAGGAGGAGAAGGCAGAGTCTGGCGCCGTGGTGCATAACCCCCTCGGGCCAGACCCGCTCCGGGGCCCGCGAGAGCGGACTGCGGCTACTCCCCTCCATCGCTGGCCGACTCCGGCTGGCGCTCGTCGGCGGCGGCGTAGGCGCGCACTATCCGCTTGACGAGGCGATGGCGGGTGACGTCGCCCTCGTCGAGGTAGACGAAGTCGATTCCGTCGACCCGGGAGAGGATCTCCTCCACCTGGACCAGACCCGACACCTGCGAGGGCGGGAGGTCGATCTGGGTCTTGTCGCCTGTGATGACGACGCGCGAGCTCACCCCTATGCGGGTCAGGAACATCTTCATCTGAGCCGCGGTGGCGTTCTGGGCCTCGTCCAGGATCGCGAAGGCGTCCGAGATCGTGCGTCCCCGCATGTACGCCAGCGGCGCGATCTCGATCACTCGCTCGGCGATGCCGCGGCGCACCCGCGCCGGGGGCATCATGTCCTCCAGGGCGTCGTACAGGGGGCGCAGGTACGGATCGACCTTCTCCTGCAGGTCCCCGGGGAGAAAGCCCAGGTTCTCCCCCGCCTCGACCGCTGGCCGGGCCAGGATGATCCGCCTCACTCGCTTCCGCAGGAGCGCATCGACCGCGCTCGCCACCGCGAGGTAGGTCTTGCCGGTGCCGGCCGGGCCGATCGCGATCACGATGTCCGACTCGGAGAGCGCCCGCAGGTACTCCCGCTGCCCGTCGGAGCGGGCCCGTATCACGCGTCGCGCCCCCGGCACCGCGATCTGGAGCGCACGGTCGCGCTCCGGCGCTGCGAAGGTGGCCGCTCCCCTACCTCCGCCCGCCCCGGCGGCGGCGAAGCGCGCCACGTCGGCGACGCCGAAGCTCCGCCCCAGACGCGCGAGTCCGATCATGTGCTCGACCACGGGGGTGGAGGCCGCCACGAATTCCTCCTCGCCCGAGAGGCGGACGGCGTCGCCGCGCAGCACCACCCGCACGCCGAAGAGCGACTCCACCTCGCGCAGGTTGGCGTCCCCCACCCCGGCCAGGAGGAAGTGGTCGGCACCCTCGGCGTCCAGGAGCTGGTCGACCGTTGGCGGCGCCTTCGTCGCCGTCACTTCGGCGCAATCCCCAGCGCTGCCAGCTCGTCGGAGGCAACGGGTGTGGGAGCGCCCTCGAAGGAGGCTCGCGCGGTGGTCGTCTTCGGAAAGGCGATCACATCGCGCAGGCTGGCCCGTCCGGCGAATTGAGCCACCAGCCGGTCCGCGCCCAGCGCGATTCCGCCGTGCGGGGGAGCACCCGATCCCAGCGCCTCCAGGAGGAAGCCGAACTTGACGGCGATCTCGTCGGGTTCCACCCCGAGGAGTCCCAGGATCCTGGTCTGCAGCTCGGCATCGTGCGGCCTGATGCTACCCGACCCGAGCTCGGTCCCGTTGTAGACGAGGTCGTAGGCCATCCCCCGCACCGAGAGCGGGTCCGAGTCGAGGAGGTGGAGGTCGTCGGGGTGGGGCTGCACGAAGGGGTGGTGGTTTGCGGCCAGGGCACCGTCGTCGGCCTCCTCGAAGAGGGGGAAGTCGGTCACCCAGAGCCACGCGTCCTCGACGACCATCGGCGGCGCGAGCGCCGAGATGGCCGCGCCGCGGGCGGCGGCGAGCGCGGGCGAGGTCACCCTGTCGGCCCCGGCCGCGGCCAGGAGGAGGTCGCCCGCCTCCATGCCGAGACGGGCCCCGGTGCCGTCGCGGAAGAAGCGTCCCAGCGGACCGGTGGCACCCCCCTCGGAGATCTTGGCCCAGAGGAGCCCCGGTGCCCCGGCGGCCTTGGCCGCATCCTCGATCCCGCCGATCTGCCGCCTCGTCAGGCGTGAGCCACCACTCAGGCGCAGACCCCGTATGCGCCCCCCCTCGGCGACCGCGCGCCGGAGAATTGTCGACCCGAGCTCGCCCAGCACCGGGGTCAGGTCGGCGATCGGGTAGCCGTGCCGCAGGTCCGGCCGGTCGCTCCCGTAGCTCTCGATCGCATCGCGATAGCTCATTCTCCGAAAGGGCGTCTCGGCGCCGATCCCGGCGAGCGGCGCCAGCTCGGCCATCAGTCCCTCGCACCACCTGTAGATGTCGCCCGGCTCCACGAAGGAGGCCTCGACATCGATCTGCGTGAACTCGGGCTGCCTATCGGCGCGCAGATCCTCGTCGCGAAAGCAGCGGGCGATCTGCAGGTAGCGGTCCAGTCCGGCGACCATCAGGAGCTGCTTGTAGAGCTGGGGGCTCTGCGGGAGGGCGAAGAACTCGCCCCGGTGAAGACGGCTCGGCACCAGGAAGTCGCGCGCGCCCTCGGGCGTCGGCTTGGTCAGAATCGGCGTCTCGATCTCGAGAAAGCCCCGGCGGTCGAAGTAGCGCCGCACGGCTAGCAGTATGCGGTGGCGAAGCGCGAGGCACTCCTGTAGCTCTCCCCGGCGCAGGTCCAGCACCCGGTGGCGAAGGCGGAGCTTCTCCGAGGGGAGCTCCTCCTCCGGGGGAAGGTAAACCGGGATTTCGGGGGTTCGCGCCCGGTTCAGCACCTCGAGGGCGGTAGCGCGAAGCTCGACGTCGCCGGTAGCCATGTCGGGATTGCGCGCCTCCTCCGGGCGCTCCCGCACCAGCCCGCGGACGCGGACCACATCCTCGGGGCCAAGGGAGCCCGCCGCCTCGATCGTCTCGGGAGACGACCACTCGGGACCTATGGATATCTGGAGCACCCCCGAACGGTCCCGCAGATCGACGAAGGAGAGACCGCCCAGCTTCCGTCTGCGGTGCACCCACCCGACCAGAGTGACGTCGCGACCCGCAAGCGAAAGGTCTACCCTGCCAACCTCGGCGGAGCGCATGGCGGTGACACCTTCTGGCCCTCTGGTCGACAGTTGCCTTGCTCCAGGAGTGATCGGGGCGGCGGCGCGCGGGGGGAGGCCCATGCGGGGGCATCGCCCACGGCGGGGCCGTTAACTTAACGACCGCTTCGAGCGGCCATCAAGAATCGGCCCCCATCGAGAAGAGCTGACCGAGCCTCGCACCCCGTGACCCGAGCCCGACCCAATCTGCTGGGACTTGTGCCCGACGGCCTGCACAGCGCCGCCGACGAGCACTTCCGGGAGCGAGGAGAGCCGGAGTACCGGGCGCGGCAGCTTGTGGAGTGGATCTACGGCGGCCAGGCGTGCTCCTTCGCCCAGATGCGGAACCTCCCGCTACGCGAGCGCGACGCGCTGGAGAAGCGCTTCCGCCTCGAGGAACCGAGCGAGCACACGGTCTCGGAGTCGGTCGACGGCACCGTCAAGCACCTCTGGAGCCTCGGGGACGGCGAGGTCGTGGAGAGCGTCCTGATCCCCTCTGGCAGACGCCTGACGCTCTGCATCTCCTCGCAGGCGGGGTGCGCCCTCGCCTGCCGCTTCTGCGCGACCGGCTGGTCTGGCTTTGGTCGCCAGCTCTCCACCGCCGAAATTGTCGGCCAGTACCGCGCTTCGGCCAGGTGGGCGGCGACACGGGAGCTCGGCACGATCACGAACATCGTATTCATGGGGATGGGCGAGCCGCTCGCCAACCGCAAGGCCGTCCTTCCCGCCCTGACGGCGCTGAACTCCGGCTACGGAGTAGGCGCCCGTCGCATTACCGTGTCGACCGTTGGGGTAATACCGGGGATCGCGGCGCTGGCGGCCCGACCGGAGCAGTTCCGCCTCGCCCTCTCGCTGCACGCGCCGGTGTCGTCGCTTAGGGCCGAGCTGATTCCGCTGGAGAGGCGCTACCCGCTGGACGAGCTCGTCGTCGCGCTCGAGGAGTTCAATCGCAACGGGGGACGGCGAGTCACCTTCGAGTACACGATGATCCGGGGGGTGAACGACGAGGTGTCGCTGATCCGCCCGCTGGCCGAGCTGGCTCTTCGCGTCGCTGCCTTCGTCAACCTCATCCCCTTCAATCCGATCCCCTACATGGAGTGGCGGCCGAGTGCGCCGCAGCGGGTGCGGGCCTTCCGCGACGGACTGCGCGAGGCAGGGGTGGCGGCCGAGGCGCGCGCGCCGAGGGGCCGCGACATCGATGCCGCCTGCGGACAGCTGCGGGCCGCGAAGGTGGGACGCCGCCCGTCGCCGCTGTAGCGCGCCAGGGGCCGTCGCCGCTACCTGATCCGGTCGAAGATGCGCCCCGCCCGCATCTCGCGCACCCACGGAAAGGGCCGCATCGACTCGCTGTCGTAGGAGTAGTAGATCCCGACCGCCCGCCCCTCGAAGCGCCACCCCTCGAGGAGCCCCCAGTAGCGCGAGTCGTAGCTCGCATCCCGGTTGTCGCCGAGCATGAGGTGCATCCCCGGGGGGATCGCTATGGGGCCCCAGTTGTCGCGGGTGGGCAGATAGTCGTCGGTCGCCTCGCCGACCAGGTATTCTCGCTGCCAGCGCATGATCGGATCGAACTCGTCGGGTGCGTCGGTCGTCACGACGTACGGCTCCTCGTACGGCTCGCCATTCAGGTAGAGCATCTTCTGGCGCATCTCGATGGTGTCGCCCGGCATCCCGACGAGGCGCTTGACCAGCGTCAGCGTGTCCTCGTGGTGGGGATCGAAGACCAGGACATCGCCTCTGCGGGGCTCGGAGTACCCGGGGATGCGCATGTCGGTGAGGGGTACCCGCGAACCTATCGCCATCCGGTTGACGACCACGAAGTCGCCCACCAGGAGCGTCTCCTTCATCGACCCGGAGGTGATCACGAAGCCCTGGGCGACGAAGGTGCGGAGGACGAAGAAGATGACAACGACCTGGAGCAGCAGCTTGACCCACTCGCGAAGGGGCCCTCCCCGCCTTTCCCTCCGACCGTCGGGCTTCCCGGCGCCCCGCCTCTGCGATCGCCTCCCGGCCTTCCTGGCACCCACCGCTATGAATCCCCGTCGCCGTCGCTCGTAAGTCCGCAGATCAGCGTGCGAGCCGAACCGCGACCCCCACCGCCACTCGCCGGCTGGGGGCGGGGCACCTCCGGCGGGGCCCACCCGGCGCCCAGGCGCACCGTCACGTCCACGAAGAGCTCGGGGTCGGGCTCGCTGACCACGCTGTCCACACCCAGCGTCTGAGCGACGAGTCGCGCCATCCGCATCTCGCCCACCCTGTCGATCACGACCGACCGATCCTGGTCGAAGCTCTCCGCGTTGCCCAGCGTGACGACGTCATAGCCGGCGCCGCGCAGGAAGTCGGTCGCCGAGCGGGCCATCCCCTGCACTCCACCGGCGTTCCTGACCTCGACCGTGATCCGCTCGACCCGGCCCGGGGGCGAATCGTGGCTCACACCGACCTCGCCGTCGGGGACCCACTGGAAGATCGCCGAGCCCGCAAGAAGCAGCACCGCCGACAGCACCACCACCTCGGTGGCCCTCCGGAACGCCCGCCCGATACTCAATCGTTCGCTGGTCTTGACGAACCGCTAGCAGCGCACACGGTTACATCCCCCTGCCATCCGTCGGCGAGAAAATCGAGAAAGCGGGCCGTCCGCGGGTGTACCGACCGCCCGACCTGAGAAAGGTAATCTAACTTCGTGCGGACCACCTCCGGGATGACCCTCGTCGGATCGCGCGGCATGCGTTCCCGCAGAGCGCGGCGCACTCCGGTCGGGTCGCCGCGTCCGGGGTCGAGGAAGTCGGCGGCGAATAGGGCGCCTCCGAGGAGCCCGAAGCGCCTGGAGCCGAGCGTATGCCAGCTGATCGCGTGGAGGAGCTCCCAGTCCTCGACGCCGTCCTCTCGGAGGGCGACGGCGGCCGCTGGGCCGTGCCAGGCCCTCGGCGGCAGCTCGCCGGGGCTCCGGGGGAGGAATCGCGACCACCCGGACCTCGGCTCGGCGAGATCGGCCGCAGCGGTCGCCCGTCCGTCGGTCGCGCCCTCCGCCAGCTTCAGAACTTCGCGGAGCTCCGCAGGCGAAGCGCCGCGGAGCGCATCGTGCAGCAGTCCCGCCGCGCGCCACCTCCTCTCCTCCGCCTTCACGGCGCCCATCTGCCGCGCCCAGCGGCCGAGAAGCTCTGCGACGCGCTGCATGTGGGCGCGGCGTCGCCCGCTGGCGACGTGCCAGGAGGGTAGCATGCCGGCAGCGGCGGCGGCGACCACGGGGTGTGGTTCCGGCGGCACCCGATCGTCTCCTTCCATGGCGGAAGGTAATGGAACGAACCGACCCGCGATGGCGAGTGCGCGTTGATCTGGGACGGATCCCTGGCGCGCTCCGTGGCGACCGAGCTCGACGCCCGACTGCGGGGCCAGCGAGCCCGGCGCATCGCTCTCGTGCGCGACCCGGCCAGCGTCGTCGTCTACCTGAGGGACGCAACTCTGGCGGTCGATCTCTCGCCGGGCACGATGACGGTCGCGCTTGGCGATCCCTCGGAACCCGACCACGACTCCGAGCCGCTCCCCGCTCTGGTGACGGGGGTGGAGGCCACCCCGGACGAACGCATCCTGATGGTGAAGCTGCGCCGGGTCAGGGGGCGTCAACCCAACCCCACGCTCGTCCTGGAGCTCGCCGAGAATCGCCGTCGCGGAGTCCTCGCGCTCGGCCCAGATCTCCGCGAAGCGAAACGGGTGGGCGGCGCGTCGGGCCGTGCTCCCCCCGTCGGACAGCCATGGGTCCCGCCGGGGGCTCGGGGGGGACGACCTCCCAGGCGCGAGCCCGACCTTCGCGGCTGGGTCGAGCTCCTGGCCGACCCGGATCCGGGCGCGAGGCGGGCGCTGCTGCTGGGGAGCGTCGCCCACACCTCCTCGATCAACGTGGACGCCCTGGTGGAGGCCGAGAGCCCGGAGGAGGCCTTCCGGCTCTGGTCGCGAATGGCGCAGGGCGTCGAGCTGGACCCTCACCTGCTGGAGCTCGGGTCGCGCCGCCAGCCCTATCCCTGGCCCCTCCCCGGAGTGGCCGGCGAGCCCACGCCCACCCTGCTGGACGCCATCGCCACCGTGCGCGGGGAGCGAGTCGCCCATCCGTCGGCGGCGTCAAATCGCCTGCGCCGCGAGGCGGGGCGGCTCAGGCGCAAGCTCCGTCGGCTGCGCCAGGAGCTGGAGGCGTGCGGCGCCGCGGCCCGGGTGCGCCAGGACGCCCAGCTGATCCTGTCGTCGCTCCACCTGATCGAGTCTGGCGCGCCGAGTGTCACACTACCCGACTTCGACGGGTCCGTGCGCACGATTCGCCTCCCGGCGGCCCGCAAGCCCCACCAGCAAGCGGACGCCCTCTTCCGCAGGGCTGCGCGCCTGGAGCGCGGCGCCCTTGAGCTGCCGCAACTCATCGGCGCGGCCGAAGACGAGCTGGCGCGGGTCGAGGAGCTGCGCGAGAGGCAGGCGGGTGGAGAGGCGGTCGCGATCGGCGCAGCCGCCGCTGCGCGGGGCGCCGCGATCGATGGGGGGAGGCACGGCGCCGATCCCAGTCGAGGCCGGCGGACCCCGTACCTGACCTTCAGGAGCTCCGGCGGTCTGGAGATCCGCGTGGGCCGCTCGGCCAGCGACAACGACGATCTCACCTTTCATCACTCCCGCCCGCTCGACATCTGGCTGCACGCCCGCCACACCGCCGGTGCCCATGTCATCCTTCGCTGGACCAGCTCCGAGCGCCCCCCGGCGGCAGAGCTGCGAGAGGCCGCCGTCCTGGCGGCAAACCACTCCTCGGCGAGGGGGTCGGGCACCGTGGCGGTCGACTGGACGAGGCGGAAGTGGGTGCGCAAGGCGCGACGGGCCCCGAGGGGGGCGGTGGTCACCGAGCGGGTCGAGACGATCTTCGTGACGCCGGACCCGGAGCTGAATGCGCGGCTGCGCCGATGACGCAGCTTGGTTGCGCCCTGATCGCCTGCCCACAGTGTAATGTATGATTTACAATATGTAATCCATAGTTTACACTTTCCATGCTTGTGGCATTGCTCTGCGCTGTCCTCGGGCCGGTAGCCTCGGGCCCGCTACTTGCGCAGCGCCGTCCGCACAGTACCTTGGCTCCCCGTAACCGGCGGTAGCGGGGGTTGGCCTTTTCCGGGCCGACGATCGGCTGGCTGGCGCAGTCCCGAACCCGGGCCGTCCCCAGTCTTCTCCATCACGAAAATGCGACAACCGCCATGATGAACTCGACGGCTATTCCGCTAGCTGGCAGAGGGCTCCCGGGCAGGGTCTTCCGGCCCGTGTCGGTCGCCTTCCTCGCCGCTCTCCTACTCGCATCCCTCCCCTCCTCGGCCTCGGCCTCGACCGGCGGGGAGAGCGCCTTCGTCTTCAACACGCTCTCCTTCCTCGTCTGGGGGGCGCTCGTCATGTGGATGTGCGCCGGCTTCACGATGCTGGAGTCCGGGTCGGTGCGCTCCAAGAACGCCTCGGTGATCTGTCTCAAGAACGTCGGTCTCTACTCGATCGCCGGCATCTCGTACTTCGTTCTCGGGTACGGGCTGATGTACACCGATGTGGGGAGCTTCATCGGGTCGCTCGACTGGTTCTACGGCCCCTCGCCCGACGAGCTGGCGCTCCTCGGAGGCGACGACGGGGCCACCGATGCTGTGATCGGGAACGGCTACGCCGTCACCTCGGACTGGTTCTTCCAGATGGTCTTCGTGGCGACAACCGCGTCGATCGTCTCCGGGGCGCTCGCCGAGCGGGTCAACCTTTGGGCCTTCTTCGTTTTCACGGCGGTCCTGACAACGATCATCTACCCGGTCGTCGGTGCGTGGACGTGGGGCGGCGGATGGCTAGCCGAGCGCGGCTTCACCGACTTCGCCGGCTCCACGATCGTGCACTCGACGGGGGGATGGGCCGCCCTGGCCGGCGCGCTCGTGGTGGGGCCGCGCTGGGGGAAGTTCCGCAAGGACGGGTCGGTCAAGCCGACACCGCCGTCCAACATCCCGGCCGTGACCCTGGGCGTCTTCATCCTCTGGCTCGGGTGGTTCGGCTTCAACGGCGGCTCGCAGCTCGCCCTGGGGAGCGCCGCCGACGCCGTGGGGATGAGCAATGTGATCGTGAACACCAACCTGGCCGCAGCGGGCGGCGTCATCATGGCGATCATGGTCTCGAGGCCGATTCTGGGCCGCACCGACCTCTTCGCAGCGCTGAACGGTGCGATCGCGGGACTCGTGGCGATCACCGCGGGGCCCAACATCGCGGACGGCAGGTGGGCGATCGTGATCGGCGCCGTGGGGGCGCTGGTCTGCACGATCGGCCTGAAGGTGCTCGAGCGCGCCCGGATCGACGACGTCGTCGGCGCTGTCCCCGCGCACCTCTTCGCCGGCGTCTGGGGCACGCTCGCCGCAAGCATCGCGGCAGGCGCAGATCTGGCGACGCAGCTGATCGGCGTCCTGAGCGTCGGCGCCTTCGTCTTCACCCTTTCGTGGGGGGTCTGGTTCGTGCTCGAGAAGACGATGGGGGTGCGCGTGTCGAGAAAGGTCGAGGAGATCGGCCAGGATGCGGCCGAGCTTGGAATCGACGCTTATCCGGAGTTCGCCCTCATGGTGGACCCGGAGGATGGCGGCGACTACCGCGATCCGTAGTAGTCCGTGGATAAACTCAGGCGAGCACCGAGAGGGGCGCTGCGCCAGCGGTCCGTGGACGGGCCCGGACGAGCACCGAGACCGGCGAAGCGCCCCGCTGGCAAGGCGCGACGAAGGGCCAATAGCCGCAGCGCTATTGGTCCGAGGAGCAACGCAGAGCGCAGCGGCCCAGCGGGGATGCTCCGCCGGGCGAATGCCGTCGGGGTCCTGTTCGCGGGCCGCCATACTGGCAAGGCGCTTCGCAGCGCGAATAGCAGCGCTATTCGTGCAAGAAGCAACGCAGAGCGCAGCGGACCAGCGCGGATGCAGCGCGCCTCGAATGCCGTCAGGGTTTATTCCACGGGCTGCTAGTAGCGGCCGGCAAGAGTCCGTGGAGCCACTCGATGGCGGCGTCCAGGCCGGTTCGGGCGCCTTCGCCGACTACAGGCTGGAGGGTCGCTTCTTCGACGAGCTCTTCGGCGCGGACGGCAGCCTGAGGCCCGCGTGTCGCCAGCTGGGCGAGGCGCTGGGCCGGGTGCCGCCGGAGGAGCTCGCGCGCATTCAGGAGAGCGTCCACCGTCGTTTTCTGCACGAGGGCATCACCTTCACCGTCCTGGGCAAGGACGAGGTGTCGGAGCAGATAATTCCGATCGACTGCGTACCCCGCATCGTGACGTCTGCGGAGTGGCAGGAGGTGGAGGAGGGGATCAGGCAGCGGATGCGCGCGGTCAACCTCTTCCTGCACGACATCTACCACGAGGGCCGCTCGCTGAGGGACGGCGTGGTGCCGGCGGAGCTGGTGCTGGGGTGCCCCCAGTACCGGGTCGAGATGCGCGACGTCAGCGTCCCGCACGATGTGTACGTGGCCGTAGGGGGGACCGACGTGGTGCGGACCGACCGGGGCTTTGCGGTGCTGGAGGACAACATGCGGGTCCCGTCGGGAGTCTCGTACATGCTCGCATGCCGGGCGGCGACCAAGAGGGCGCTGCCGGAGCTGTACCGGGAGCATCGGGTGCGGGAGGTCTCGGAGTACCCCGAGCGGCTGTACTCGACTCTCGCGTCGCTGGGATCGGGAGACGGGAGTCCGCGCGTGGCGATCCTGACCCCGGGGCGCTACAACTCGGCGTACTACGAGCACGCCTTTCTGGCCGGCGAGATGGGGGTCGACCTGGTCGAGGGACGCGACCTGGTGATGCACAACGCAACCGTGTACGCGCGCATGGCCGACGGACTCAGGCGAATCGACGTGATCTACAGGCGCATCGACGACGACTACACCGACCCGGTGACCTTTCGCGAGAACTCGGTCCTGGGGGCGGCCGGGCTCTTCCACGCCTACCGGGCCGGCAACGTAGTGCTCGCCAACGCGCCCGGCACCGGGGTCGCGGACGACAAGTCGGTGTACGCCTTCATGCCCGATATCATCCGCTACTTCCTGCACGAGGAGCCGATCCTGGCGAATGTGGAGACGCATCTCTGCCGGGACCCCGATGGGCTTGCCTTCACCCTCGACAACCTGCCCGATCTGGTCGTCAAGGAGGTGGGTGGATCCGGCGGCTACGGGATGCTGGTCGGGCCCGAATCCACCGCCCGGGAGCGTAGCGCCTTCGCGGAGCGCCTGCGCGCGGATCCCGGCAACTTCATCTCCCAGCCCGTCCTGCCGCTGTCGCGCGCGGCCTGCTTCGTGGACGGCGGCGTTCAGCCGCGCCACGTCGACCTGCGCCCCTTCACGCTGTACGGAAGCCGCGAACAGCATGTGGTTCCAGGGGGACTCTGCCGCGTCGCGCTCAGCAAGGGCAGTCTGGTGGTGAATTCGAGTCAGGGGGGTGGCTGCAAGGACCTCTGGGTGCTGGCGGGCTAGTCCGTGGACAGGTAGATGCTAGCCCGAACGGCCGCCGACCTCTACTGGATGGGGCGCTATCTGGAGCGCACCGAGCAGACCGCCCTCCTGCTGCGCCACCAGCTCTCCGGGCTCCCGGACACGCCCGCCGACGAGTTGGCGCTGGGTTGGCGATGCATCTACCGCACTCTGGGGCAGATCGCGCCCGACGCCCCGCTGGACGCCGACGAGGCCGAGGTCTTCCTTGTCGCCGACGCCTATACGCTGGCCGGAACGCTGATCGAGGACCATACCAACCCGGACTCGCTGATCTCCTGCTGGAGGATGGCCCGCGAGAACGCAACCCAGCTCCGCCCGCAGCTGCCGCTCGATGTGTGGACCACTCTCAACCAGGGCTACCTCTGGCTTGCCGAGTGCGACTTTCCGGGAGCGTGGTCGGCTGGTCCGACGGGGCTCGCCTCCGAGGCGATCCGCCGTTTGCGCCTCCTGGCCGGTGTTGTGGAGTCGTCGATGGCCCGCGACGACGCGTGGCGCTTCCTCGAGCTGGGCCGGTTCGTGGAGCGTCTTCAGCACCAGACGACGCTCCTCTCCAACTGGGAGAAGGTCGGGCGCCGGGGCGCCCCGGGGATCCAGCTTCAGTGGGCCGACCTGCTGCGCGTCTGCGCGGCGTACGAGCTCTACTGCCGTCGTCGCACGATGACCGTGCGCGGGCGCGAGGCGATGCACTTCATGCTGCACGACCCCGAGGCGCCACGCTCGCTCTGCTTCGTCGTTCGGAGTCTCGAAGCGCTCCTGACCGCGATCGATCCGCTCGCGAGCCGGCACCCACTCGCCCCGCCCCACCGGATGGTGCTGCGGCTCGCGGCGACGCTCGCAGCCAGCGCGGGCGCCCCGCTCGAGACGGACGAGACGGAGGTCGGGACGGATCGAGCCGAGGGCGAGCTGTTGAGGCGTCTGGCCGCCGACGGCGCGGCTTTGCACGACCTGATCATCTACGCCTACGTCGCCTACCCGATCACGAAGGGGCTCCCCAGGTGATCGCCCGGCACACGATCGAGCACCAGTTGGAGTTCCGCTACAGCGAGCCGGTAGAGGCGTCGGTCATGACGCTCTTCCTCTGCCCCCTGCGGGATCGCGTCCAGGTGCTGCAGGACTTCCGGATCGACACCGATCCCGTCGGTCCCGTCTTCGGCTTTCGCGGCCCGTTCGGCAATCACGGCCACTTCCTGGACCGTCCGGGTGCGCACCGGCGCCTCTGGGTCAGGAGCGTATGCACCGTGGAGGTGCAATCGACGGCCAACCCACCCGCGCGCGTGGGTCCCGACGGCTGGATCGAGGTGAAGCGGGAGGCCACGGACCCCGAGGTTGGAATCATGCTGCAGCCCAGCCGCTTCGCCCGCCCGTCGCCAGTGCTCGAGCGCTTCGTCGAGGCTCGGGGCCTCGGGCCGTCGGACGACCCGCTCGCCACCGCGATCGAGCTGCGCGAGGAGCTGCACCGGGCCTTCGAGTACGCCGTCGGGAGCACGTCCGCGGACTCTCCGATCGAGGCGATTCTGGAGAGCGGACGCGGCGTCTGCCAGGACTATGCGCACGTCATGGCGACTATTCTCAGGGGCTGGGGAGTGCCGTGCCGATACGTATCGGGCTACCTTGGACCGGCGGCGGCGGGGACAGCCGGGTCGGAGAGCCATGCCTGGGTGGAGTGCCGGATCCCCGGAATGGGATGGGTCGGAATGGACCCCGCCAACAACTCCGTCCCCGGCGAGCGCCACATCCGCGTGGCGGTCGGCCGCGACTACGCCGACGTTCCCCCCACCCGGGGCGTATTCCGGGGCGGCGCCCGCTCCTCGCTGACGCCGAAGGTGACGATCTCCCGGGAGGATGTGCGCTAGCAGTCCGTGGATAATCTCGCGCGAGCACCGAGAGGTGCGAAGCGCCCCGCTGGCAAGGCGCGACGAAGGCTTGGTAGCAGCGCTACCGGGCCAAGGAGCAACACAGAGCGAAGCCAGGGATACAGGAACTGTAAGTCATGGATTACACATTGTAATGTATACATTACAGTATGGACAGGCGAGCGAAGCGGTCCAGCGGGGATGCAGCGCGCCTCGAATGCCGTGGGAGGTTTGTCCACGGGCTGCTAGGTGGGGCGGACAGGGTGCGCCAGCCGAACACGTAGACTACCGTGGGGGGTGTTGTCCACGGGCTGCCCAGAAACCATGAACGAGAGGAAAGGAAAGATGATACACCGCACCAGGTCGTCCATTCGTCACACATTCCTATTGGCGGCAGTCGCGCTTGTCGCAGCCGCCTCCGCTCCCGCAGCCGCGCAATCGGTCTCCCTCGGGGCCGATGTCGTGAGCCGCTACATCTGGCGAGGCGTGGACTTCGGCGAGTCGGCGTCGGTCCAGCCCGGCCTGACCGTCTCCGTGGGCAAGCTCGAGCTGGGCGCCTGGGGGTCGTACTCGATCAGCGCCTCCGGAGCGGCCGCCAACGAGAACGACCTCTGGGCCAGCTTTACGCACGAGTTCGAGTCGGGCGCAAGCCTGTCGCTCGGCGTGACCGACTACTACTTCCCGAACGCCGTGACGACGGACTCCGGAGGCGTAGAGTACGTGCTGGAATTCCGAGACGGCGATGCCCACACGCAGGAGGTGTGGGCGTCAATTTCGGGACCGGAGTCTCTGCCAGTGTCGATCTATGCCGGTCGCGTGCTCGACGACGACGGGTCGCTCTACGCGGAGGTCGGCGCACCGCTGATGGAGGCCGAGGGGGTTGAGCTGGCGGCGAGCGTGGGGGTCGTTGCGGATGAGAGCGCCTTCTACGGAACGAGTGGCAGCGCTTTCATCTTCGGAGTCACCGCCAGCACCGAGCTCGGCATCACCGAGTCATTCGCCCCCCCGGTCAGCGTCTCGTACGTGGTGAACGCGTCCAACGCGTCCAACACCGGGAGTCGCGCGTTCCTGTACTTTGGACTGAGCCTCTCGCCGTAGTACACTGTGGTTTACATTTTGTAAACTACGGTTTACTTTGTGGACGTGGGCTAGCGGGCCAGCAGCTCGGCCACGCTCGCCATGTCGGGCACGGTGGCGGTGGGGTGCGCATTGGCGGCCGGAGTCGCGCCGCTCCCCCGCCCCCGGGTCGGGCGGTCCACATGCACGGTGGCGTACCCCAGCCCGGAGGCGGGCGCGATGTCGTGGAAGAGGCTCTGCGCAACGTGCAGAGTGCGTTCGCGCGGCACTTCCGAGAGGCGCTCCATCGCGGCGAAGTGGCCGGGGGCGGGCTTGTAGCTCCCGACCTGGGAGGCGGTCACGACCCAGTCGAAGTCCACGCCGAGGCACGGCAGCGTCCGTGCGAATAGGTCGTCGTCCACATTCGAGACGATGCCCAGCCGGTACCGTCCCGACAGTCGCCCCAGCGCCTCGCGAGTATCGGCAAAGACGGGCCAGTCGCCCACCGAGTCGGCGAAGGCGGCCCTCTCTCCGGAGGTGGCCGCGCAGCCGAGCGACGCGCCCATCCGCCCGCGCGTCAGCGCCAGCACCTCGCGATAGCTGCGGTAGCGCTCACTCTGCACCAGGTGCTCGGCGCGCGAGAAGGCCTCGAGAATGTCGGCGTCCGAAGCCTCGCAGCCAGCCGTGGTGGAGCGCACCGCGTCGACGATCCCCGACTCCCAGTCCACCAGCGTGCCGTAGCAGTCGAAGGTCAGCAGCTCGAAGCGCGAGGGATCGAGTGGCTGCACCAGGGCCGTCACGCCGGCGCCTACATCTCCGGGAAGTCGGCTGTGGGCCCCATCGTCTGCGGAACCGGGACGTCGAGCAGGCGCAGGTAGACGCCCAGCTGGGCCCGGTGGTGAATCAGGTGGTCCAGGATGAAGGTGCGCATGACCGCCCCCTTGGGGAGGGTGAAACGGAGCTCGCCCGCCACCAGCAGGCTCCACGGCTCCAGGAAGGTCTCGTCCGAGGTGCCCTCGATTGTACTGCGGGCCTCGGCCGCGCTCTCGTCAAGCGCCGCCAGCAGGTCGGCGGTGGTCTTCGGGGGCGCCACGGGCGGCGTGGGCTCCCCGCCGACGGGCGCAAGGTCGAGCTCGGATGCGTTCAGCGTGCCCGCGGTCCATGTGGGAATGTTGGCGATGTGGGCTGCGAGCTCGCCGAGCGTCCAGGAGCGGTCGTGGGGTCGCCAGTCGAGGCTGTCGTCGGGAAGGGCCGCGAGGAGCGGGCGCGTGCCCTCCAGGATCTGATCGAGCTGGGCCAAGATGGATGCGGAGGTCATGGTTGGGATTCTCCAGGAGTGCGGAGGGTCGACGTGGTGGGCGGTTGACCTACCTGCCGCCCGCGTGCATGATATTGTAAGTCACCCCGAATTTGGATGGACCTCGCCATGCCTCAGAAGCAACTCGTTCAGGCACGAATCGACAAGACCGTGAAGGAAGAGGCGGCCGCGGTGCTGGCGGCCGTTGGCCTGACCGTGTCCGGCGCGCTCCGCCTCCTGCTGACCAAGGTGGCGCACGAGAAGGCGCTGCCCTTCGCTCCTCTGGTACCCAACGAAGAGACCGTCGAGGCGATGAGGGAGGCCCGCCGGGGCAATCTGCCGCACTTCGCCAGCGTGGAGGAATTGTTCGACGACCTCCATGCGGACGATTGAGCGGACGACCCGGTTCAGGCGCGACTATAAGCGGGAGTCCAGAGGCCGGCACCGATCATACCTCGATGCGATCCTCAGCTCCACGGTGCGTGCCCTCGCCAACGACCGGCCGCTGGAGTCGCGCTACCACGACCACGCGCTGAGCGGCGAGTGGGTTGACCACCGCGAGTGCCACCTCAAGCCCGACCTGCTGCTGATCTACAGGAAGCACGGCACGGAGACCATATCGCTCGTGCGCCTCGGATCCCACCACCAGCTCGGCCTCTGACGCCCGTCACATGCCCGCACCATCCGCCCCACCCGAGCCGCAGCATCAGGGAGAAGTGCCTGGCTCTGCGATCGCGTGGCGGAGCTTGCCATTTCTTGCCGACACCGTCACCCTTCGCCGATGACCACCATGAACGTCTCTCTCCCGGTCGGCCTGAAGGTCTTTGTGGACGAACAGGTCGCAGACGGCGGGTACGGCAGCTGCAGTGCGTACATCCGCGCGCTGATCCGCCACGATCGGGATTCCAGGGTGCTGCGAGCCGCGTTGCTCGAAGGCTTCCAGAGGCCGCCAGCGGTTGTGGCGGACGCGGCGTATTTTGATTCGCTTCGCGACGACATTCGGCGGCGCGCAACCGGGAGTTGACCGCGACCCCAGCGCACCCAGCGCCTCCAGCGCCGCCGCCAGCATGAACTCGATGAACGAGGGGGCTCGCGCTTCGTCGATGTAAACTACAGTTTACATTCTGTCATGTGCGGTTGTCATTCTGGGGTGTTCCGAGGAGGTCATGGCAAGCCCCCTGGCCGGGCCGCCCTCAATTCCGAGAGCGGCACGGGCGTCCCTCCCCAGGCCACCCCGCGGAAGATGGTGAGCACCGTGGAGCGCCAGATTGCGAAGACGATCACAAGCACGGCCAGCGGGAAGGGGAGGACGTACCACCACGGGTAGGCGTTGTCCCTTGTGAGGGTCGTGGCCGCCGTCCAGCAGATGACCGGGCAGGCCGCGTAGAGCGCTCCGGCGAGGGGCTGGCCGGTCGCCAGGAGGAGCGGCGCCATCACGAGCGGCCCGGCGGCGAGCCAGGCAAGGGTGACGGTGGAGCCCGTCACCATGAGGAGGCTGTAGTCGAGGGCGGCGAAGAAGTTCTTGTCGAGGCCCCGAACGAAGCCGCCGAAGGAGTGGTACCAGCGGATCTCCAGCAACTCGACCCCCTTCAGGAAGCCCGACCGCATCCCGGACCGCTTCACGATCTGGCCCAGGCGAAGATCCTCGTCCGGCCGGAGCGCGACGCATTCGTGTCCTCCGACGGCCCGGTAGGAGTCGGCACGCATCATCGTGTAGGCGCCGATCCCGATGAAGGCGGAGCTGCGCGGGTCGCCCACCTTCCAGAGCCTCTGCCTCGCGCCGATGAAGAACTGCGTGGCGATCGTGCAGGCCCGGAGCATGGTGCCGGTGACCGTGACACGGGGCCCCGCGGCAAGGTGGTCGAGTCGTTCCCTGAGCAGGTGCCGCACGCCGCGCGCGGCTGCGTCGGGGGCGAAGACCACGTCGGCGTCGGTGAAGAGGAGGACCTCTCCGGTGGCCGCCTCCGCGCCGCGCCGGGCCGCGTGGGTCTTGCCGAACCAGCCCGCCGGAAGTTCGTCTATGTGGAGCACCTTCAGGCGCGCGTCTCCGGCGCTCAGCCGCTCGGCGATCTCGCCGGTGCGGTCGGTGGAGCGGTCGTTGACGAAGACGACCTCGTAGTCGGGGTAGCGCAGGGCGAGGAGCGATCGCAGGGCCCCTTCCATGGAGTGCTCCTCGTTGTGGGCGGTGGCGATGATCGAGAGGCGGGGAAGCGGGGGGTCGCCGGGGCCCGCCGGGGCCACGTCGTGCAGGCGGGGGACCTTGTAGTGGCTGAGCAGAGCGGCGATGGCGAGCGCCAGCCAGGCGGCGAGGGTGAGGACCGCGAGGGCGAGCGGCAGGGTCATTGGAGGAGGGTTCGGAGCCGGTCGCGGGGGGGCCTGCTTGTCATCCGGGCGGAAGGTAGCTTACCCAACCCGACGGGCGGCGACCAATCCCGGTGAGGGGTTGTACGGTCGGCACTACGGGCGGGAGAAAGCCATGAATACCGAACCGCATCGCGACGAACACCTCGCAGCGCGAATCAAGGCCCTGATTCGCGCGGTGCCGGACTTTCCCGTACCGGGAATACGCTTCCGGGACGTGATGGGGCTGACGGAGGACGCCGACGGATTCCGCGCGGCGACGGTGGCGCTGGCGGACCGGTTTCGCGGGACGGGCCCGGAGGTCGTGGTGGGGATCGAGTCGCGCGGCTTCATCTTCGGCGCGCCGGTCGCGCAGGAGCTGGGCGTGGGGTTCGTTCCCGCGAGGAAGGCGGGGAAGCTGCCGGGGGAGGTGAGGGGCGTGGATTACGATCTGGAGTACGGCAGGGCACGCCTTGAGATGCAGGCGACCGCCCCGATCCGCGCCGGGACGCGGGTGCTGGTCATCGACGATCTGCTGGCGACGGGAGGTACGGCGGCCGCGGCGGTGGAGCTGATCCGGGGCCGGGGAGGGGTGGTGGTGGGAGCCGGTTTCGTGGTGGAGCTGCCTGAGTTGCCGGGGGCGGGGCGGCTGCGGGGGGTGGGGGTGGAGGTGTTCGCGCTGTGTGAGTTCCTGGGGGATGAGGAGTAGGAGGGGGTTGGTTTGCCGGGCTCGCCAGATGTCAGGGGGACTAGAGGCCGACCAGTTCCGACGGGGAGGGTCGAGGCACGGGAAGATCCAGGGCTGCGGGTGGCCAGCGCTACCCGGCATGGGCGGCCGCTGCTAGAGCCGGGGCCGGTTCAATTCCGTCCTCGATCATACTCTCGATATAAAGGCGCTTGGCGTCCTCCAGGTTGTCCAGCGCCTCGTCCGGCGTTATTCCGTGACTCTCACAGCCGGGTAACTCGGTCACGCGGGCGACATAACACGGGGTCCCATCGGTGCAGTCCTCAAGGGTTACGGCCTGACGGTAGCCTGCGGGCCCCGGGCGGTGGAAGCTCCCCGAGCATCTCCGGCCCGCTCGCGTCGTCGGACTCGCTCGTCGCATCTCTCTCCCGAGAGCGGGAAGCATCCACACCAGACACCATCAACCCAAACAACCAACTGTCCGCGAAAACGGGGCAGCTCCATCCCGCCTTGTGAAGCCGTAGCTGGTGTAGATTCGGTCAAGGTCACGCCATCCCCATCCGCTCGTTGAAGCTGACATCCGTTTTCGGAGCTTGTGGCCGATCATCGGATAATAGCGTGGAAGGGCTCTGGGTGCACTGCTGGTTCGTCCTGCGGTTTTCCGAGGTGTTGTTCAAATGAAGGGGCATGGGATGGGCGGTTCCATTCCGATGGGATAGGTGCCGGCAAGCGGTCCCCCTCAGTGGAAGAACCGTCCCCGCCCCACAAACGACCCCCCCGGGTCACCACCTCGCCCGGCTTCGACTCCACGCTGCGGCAGCCCGTCCTTCAAAGCCGCCGCCACCCCGTCTCCCGCTCCGGTTCCCACCCCCTCCCCCTCCCCGGTGACCCCGTCCACCTCACGCACACCCCCCACCCCGGCCCCACTCCCCGCCCTCCCCAGCTCCTCCAGCCACGCGTTCAGCGACAGCACGCGTTCGGCGATCAGGTGGATCACCCCGTCCACCTTCTGCACCCTGCCGCGGCAGAGCATCAGCCGCGAGGCAAGGGTGTCGCGGCGCTGGTTCTCGTAGACCGAGGGGAAGACCACGAGGTTGGCCACCCCGGTCTCGTCCTCCAGCGTGACGAACATCACAATTCCCCTGCCGGGGCGCTGCCTGGTCAGCACGATCCCCGCCACGGCCGTCCGGTCCCCATCGGCCAGGTCGTCGAGTGCCGCCGCCGGCAGCACGCCGCGCTCGTCGAGGCGGCCTCGCAGCAGCGCGACCGGGTGGTGCTTGAGGGACAGACCCGTCGTGCGGTAGTCGGCCGCCACCTGCTCGCCTGCGGACATCTCGGGGAGAGCTGGCTCGGGGCGGACGCGGCCATTGCCGGGGGCCGGGCGGGTGTCGGCGGCCTGGTCGCCATCGATCGGACCTCGGTCGCCATTGGCTGGATCGCCGCCTGTCAGCCCCCCATCCGCCGCCTCGAAGAGCGGGAGCGGTCCGGTGTCGTGCAGCGCGCGCACCGCCCACGAGGCCTGACGGCGGTCCAGCCCCATCGAGCCGAAGGCGTCGCCCCCGGCCAGGCGCGCAAGAACGGCCGTGGAGAGCCCGGTCCGCAGCTGGAGGTCGAGGGGCGAGCGGTATGCATCCGCCACCCGGTCGCCGCGTCCCTCCACCACCCGCTTCGCGTCCTCCTCCCCGAGTCCGCGAACGAGCCTCAAGCCCAGCCGCAGGGCAAGGGACCGGCCGTCCGCGCCGCGGCCACCCGGCCCCATCCCCACTTTGTTCGGCGACCGAACAAAGGTGTCGCCACCCTCGTGGCCCGGACCGTCGCGAAGGCTGGCGGGGGATGCGGCGGGGGCCGCCCCACGCTCCAGCGTGCAGTCCCAATCCGAGAAGTTCACATCCGCCGGACGCACCTCCACCCCGTGGTCGCGCACGTCGCGCACGATCTGGGCGGGTGCGTAGAAGCCCATCGGCTGACTGTTGATCAGCGCGCAGGCGAAGACCGCCGGGTGGTGGCATTTGAGCCACGACGAAACGTAGGCCAGATGGGCGAAGCTGGCCGCGTGGCTCTCGGGAAAGCCGTACTCGCCGAAGCCCTTGATCTGGCGGAAGCAGCGCTCGGCGAAGTCCGCCGTGTAGCCGCGCGCCGTCATGCCGGCTATGAACTTGCCCTTGAAGCGGTGGATGGTGCCAGGATTGCGGAAGCTGGCCATGGCGCGGCGCAGCTGGTCGGCCTCGGCGGGCGTGAAGCCCGCGGCGACGATCGCGATCCGCATGACCTGCTCCTGGAAGAGCGGCACTCCCAAGGTCTTCTGCAGCACCTCGCGGAGCTCCGGCGACGGGTACTCGACCGCCTCGCGCCCCTGCCGACGGCGCAGATACGGGTGCACCATGTCGCCCTGGATCGGCCCCGGACGCACGATCGCCACCTCGATCACCAGGTCGTAGAAGGTGGCGGGCTTCAGCCTCGGCAGCATCGCCATCTGGGCGCGGCTCTCGATCTGGAAGACGCCCACCGTGTCGCCGCGCTGGATCATCCCGTAGGTGGCGGGGTCCTCCTGCGGCACGTTCTCCAGGGTGCGGCGGACCCCGCAGCTCTCCTCGAGGAGACCGAAGGCCTTGCGGATGCAGGTGAGCATCCCGAGCCCGAGCACGTCGACCTTGATGAGCCCGAGCGCCTCGAGGTCGTCCTTGTTCCACTCGATCACGGTCCGGTCCTCCATCGCCGCGTTCTCGATGGGGACGATCTCGCAGAGCGGGCCGCGCGAGATCACGAAGCCGCCGGTGTGCTGCGAGAGGTGGCGCGGAAACCCGTACAGCTCGCGGGCCAGCTCCAGCGTCAGCGCCAGCCTCCGGTCGCGGGGGTCGAACCCCTCCTCGCGGGCGCGCTCCCCGTCCACCGGGCGGGACCGCCACGAGGACATCGAGAGCAGCCTTCCGATCACGTCCTCGCTCAGCCCCATCGCCTTGCCCACGTCGCGCAGCGCGCTCCGGGCGCGGTAGCTGATGACGGTCGAGGTCAGCCCGGCCCGTTCGCGCCCGTACTTCCCGTAGATGTACTGGATCACCTCTTCGCGGCGCTCGTGCTCGAAGTCGACGTCGATGTCGGGCACCTCGTCGCGCTCGGCGGAGATGAAGCGCTCGAAGAGCAGGTCGATCTGCGCGGGATCGACCGATGTGACGCCTAGGCAGTAGCAGACGGCGGAGTTGGCGGCCGAGCCGCGGCCCTGGCAGAGGATCCCCCACTCGCGTGCCTGGCGCACGATGTCCTCGACGGTCAGGAAGTAGGGCTCGTACTCCAGCTGGGCGATGAGCGCCAGCTCGTGCTCGATCGCCGTGCGCACCCTGGCCGGGACGCCGTCGGGGTAGCGTTCGGCCGCGCCCGCCCAGGTGAGCGCCAAGAGCGTCTCGCGGGGGGAGCGTCCGTCGGGGGCGACCTCGTCGGGGTACTCGTAGCGGAGCTCGGCGAGGGAGAAGCGGCACTGGTCGGCGATCCGGACGGCGGTGGCGAGGGCACCCGGGTGGTCGCGGAAGAGGCGGGCGACCTCGGCGGGGGGCTTGAGGTGGCGTTCGGCGTTGGCGGCGAGGCGCCAGCCGGCGTTGTCGATGGTGCAGCGCTCGCGGATGCACGTCAGCACGTCGTGGAGGCGTCGCCGCGAGGGGTCGTGCTGGTGGACGTCGCCGGTGGCGACAATGTGGGCGCCGTGCGATTCGGCCAGCCGGGCGAGGGCGGCCAGACGGTGGTCGTCGTCGCCCTGGTGGTAGTGGGTGGCGGCGAGGTGGAGGGGGGCGTCGAGGTGGTCGCGGTACCAGGCGAGGTGGTCGGCGAAGTCGTCGCCGGGGGTGGCGGGGGCGACCGGGGGGATCGCGACGAAGATGTGGTCGTCGGGGTCCGCCGCCCCGGCCACGTCCTCCCGGCCGAGGTGGCACTCGCCCTTGGGGGCGCGCCGGCGTCCGGTGGTGATGAGGCGGGAGAGCGCGCCGTAGCCGCGCCGGGTGACGGGGAGGCAGAGAAGGCTGGGGCCGTCGATCAGGTCGAGCCGGGTGCCGGGGATGAAGCGCACTCCGGTCCGGAGCGCGGCCTCGTGGGCGCGCACCACGCCCGCCAGGGTGTTGCGGTCGGTGAGCGCGAGGGCGCGATAGCCGAGCTCCGCAGCCCGCTCGACCATCTCCTCGGGGTGGGAGGCGCCCCGCAGGAAGGAGAAGTTGCTGGTGACCTGGAGCTCGGCGTGGGGGGGCGGTGAGAGCGACGGCCGGGCGCGGGCCCGTGTCGGGCACGCGACCGGGGGCGGCGCGGGGGCGGAGCGGGGGGTGGCGGGGCCGGCGGAGGACATGGCCCCTGAAAGCTAACCGAATATTTACCGAAGTACAAGAACGAACGCCTTCCCCGGCTCGCGCCCGGTCTCGCCGAGCCGCGCCTACACCTCGGCCACGACGGCGTCGAGCTGGCCGCTGAGGCCGAAGAGGCGCGAGATTATCCACGGACTGCTAGCGTTCACCCTCTCCCCACATTCCCACCATGCGAAAAAACCAGCTGGCCGAGGACCGCGCGGTGAGACGCTCGCAGGGTGCCGGGGTCCCGGATCCGGCCAAGTACCGGCAGCTGTCGGTTCCGCTGCCCGGCGAGGTCGACGAGGGGACAGACGCGGCGGTCGCCGCGCTCAACAGCCACTTCAGCCCGGACGACTTCCACGTCCTCCGAAACGGCGCCAGCCTCGATGTCTGGCTGCGCCAGCTCGACCTGGACTCCCTGGCCGACGCCGTGGAGAGGGTCCTCGGGAGCCATCCGACCGCTCTTCCCCTGCGTCAGATCGACGCGGCGGTCAGGAAGATCCGCTCCTACGGGATCAACGGCGGCAAGCGCCTCTACGTCGGCTACAACCGCGAGCGCAAGGTCGTCGACCGGCTGGCCAAGGCCCGCCGACGCGGCAAGCACTACTACGCCAACGACCACGCATTCGCCAGGGAGAACGCCCTGCTCCCCGGAGCCTTCGTGGACCAGGTCGTCTGCGGCGACAGCGAGGAGGTTCTGAGACAGCTCCCCGACAACAGCGTGGACCTCGTCTTCACCTCGCCTCCGTACAACTTCGGCCTGGAGTACGACGGCGACGGCTCCAACGGCGACGACGCCCGCGACTGGGAGTCCTACTTCGCCAAGCTCTTCCGCGTATTTGACGAGTGCATCCGCGTCCTGGCGTTCGGGGGCCGGATCATCGTCAACGTGCAGCCGCTCTTCTCGGACTACATACCGAGCCATCACATCATCTCCAGCTACTTCATGCGCCGCCGCCTCATCTGGAAGGGCGAGATCATCTGGGAGAAGCACAACTACAACTGCAAGTACACCGCCTGGGGGAGCTGGAAGAGTCCCGCCAGCCCCTACCTGAAGTACACCTGGGAGTATCTGGAGGTCTTCTGCAAGGGCGACCTCAGGAAGGCCGGGCAGTCGGCCAACGCGGACATCGACGCCGAGTCCTTCAAGCAATGGGTCGTGGCGAAGTGGTCCGTCGCTCCCGAGAGCCGGATGCGCGAATTCGGACACCCGGCGATGTTCCCCGAGGAGCTCGCCCGCCGCGTGATGCTCCTCTTCAGCTTTCGGGGCGACACGGTGCTGGACCCCTTCGCCGGAGCGGGCACCACCTGCGTGGCCGCGCGCCGAAACGGACGCCGCTTCCTGGGGATCGACGTCTCGGAGGAGTACTGTCGGACGGCGAGGCGGCGGCTGGAGGATCTTCAGCTGGAGTTGATCTGAGGGGCACAGCTGCCACGGCCGCCAGGCTAGAGGACCGGATCCACCCCGCTACGCGACGTGCGGATGGACCGCCTCGACGACCCGCCGGGCCCCGCTTCGGGCGGTGTCGGCGTCGGCACGCGAGTAGAACCCGGACGGCGTGAGGTCCTCGGCCCCGTAGAATGCCAGCTCCCGGTCGCGGCGCAGGCTCCGCGAAATATCGGCCAGCGCGTCCGCCTCGACGCGCAGCGACGCTGGGAGGCGGTCCCGCTCCGCCAGGAGGATCGGCGAGACGTCGTGGATGCGCGGCGGGTCGATCCCGACGGACCGGAGCAGCCCCTTGAGCGCCAGCTCGACGACCTCCTGGGATTCGCGCACCACGTCCGCCCAGCTCTCCCCCTCGTGGAGCACGTCGAGCGCGGTCAGACGGATTCTCGCGCGACGGAGGTAGTCCCGCGCCAGACCCGCGTTCTTCACCCTTCGCGCACCCAGTAGGGGTTGCCGTGCGAGACGCGTTGCGAAATCCTATCGGCGACGATCAGGCGCCGGACAGCCGCGAGGGCGCGCGACACCAGAAGCCGCCGTTCGAAGAGGACGAGGCCGTCCACGGCCACCTCCGCCCATAGTCCCGATGGCGTCTCGCCCTCGCCCGGCAGGTGGACGAAGTGTGGTTCGACCCGGTGCCCGTCCCACTCCAGAGCGGGCCGTTCGTCCCACCGCCGGTAGAGTGCCCGCGACACGGCGACCTCCTCGCCCACCACCAGGAGGACGTCGAGATCGGACTCCCACGACGGATACCCTCGCGCCCAGGAGCCGAAGGCGACCACCCCCAGCAGCGACTCGCCGACATCCTCGAAGGCCCTACGAACCGTCCTGACGCCGGGGGCCGGAAGCTCGGTGTCCGGCGATCCCAACCTGCGCGCACAGTACCGGTTGAGGGAGATTCCCCGCGACGCCGCCCGAGCCCGCAGCGCCGCGTGCAGATCCGGATCGATGCGGATCAGGAAGCGGCCGGAGGCCGGAGGCCGCTCCCTTGCAGAAGTGGTATCATCATTCATCGCTGAATGATACTACGCATGTGGTACAGCGACAAGGACAGGTTCCTGTGTCGCACCCAGTGGCGGTTGCCGCCAGCGGGCTAGACCGATCACGTCGAAGTCGGTTATGCTACTGCATGGACGAGAAGATCGCATACCTGCAGATGGTTCAAGCCGTAATCACGCGGATGGCGACCAACTCCTTCCTGATCAAGGGGTGGAGCGTCACCCTCGTCGCCGCACTCTTCGCCTTGGCTGCCAGCGGCACGAATCCGCTCTTCGTTTACCTAGCCTTTTTTCCGGCCTTCATGTTCTGGGCACTGGATGCGTATTTTCTGCGGCAAGAACTCTTGTTCCGAGAGCTTTGGGATTGCGTTCGCGAGCCGAACGCCAAGGTCAATTTTTCGATGGACACCAAGCCGTTCACCAAGGAGGTAGACAGTATTTGGGGTGTCGCCTGGTCGCCCACGGTGAGGCTCTTTCACGGCACCATTACCGGCACAATCGTGATCGTCACGGCCGTCATGATAGCTGATCAACACCTGCGATAGGAGGAGGAGACTCTCGTGGCAAAGAAGCGCGCATTCTTCAGCTTTGACTTCGACGAAGATCAGAATCTCAAGCATCACATGGTAGGGCAGATAAAGCTGGCCGCTTCGCCGTTCGAGGGAGCCGACTGGTCGATGAAGGAAGCTGCGCCGCAGAGGAACTGGGAGAAGGAAGCGGAGGCCAGGATAAGGCGAAGCGATGTGGTGGTCGTGCTCGTAGGCCCCAAGACGCACAGGGCGCCTGGCGTACTAAAGGAAGTCGCAATCGCCCGCCGCTTAGGTAAACCGATCGTCCAGATCATCGGCTACAAGGGCAGTAGTCCGCCCCGAGTCCCGAATGCAGGTCGGCTCTTGCGATGGACATGGGACAACATGACATCGGTCCTGAGCTGAGCTGAACTAGAACTGGGTTTCGGCGATCGCTTCGAGAGCGTCCACGGGCTGGCCCTCGGCCCGCCGCTCACCGGGCGTCAGACTACCCCATGCTACTTTGGTTACCCTCATCCTCCCCTTGAGACGGCGGCGCGCTGCCCTTCTTGGAGACACCTCGACTCGCAAACCAGTAGGTGATAACGCCAGTCGCGACCGGCAGGACTGTCATGTAGATGTCCTTGGCGGCTTGCAGTTTGGCCGCATCAAGTCCTTCGATCCATAGCGCCCCGACAAGGACGGCGCTCCCGAGGAAGACCCAAGTCGCAGCGGCCTTGGTTACCCACACGCGAACACGACTCTTGCGTTCCTCGATGGTGATCGTTTTTCTCAAAGACCTCAAACTCCACTTCTCGTTGGGCTCCGCCACTCTCTTCTCCATGTTGATTTCGGTCGACGCGTGGATCTCTCACCGCGCTCCAATCGCCGTTGGAACACGGGGCAGCCAACAATCTCCATCGATCATCTGCAGGACGCAAGGGGGAGGCCCTGTCGGCTCTTCACCTGTCGTGGTGGGTGGGAGCGTCGGGAGCTGAATCATAGGGCGGGCCGGAAGGCTCTCGCAAGCGAGACGGTGTGGCGGCGAGTGGGGGTGAGGCACGGGGGAGGCGGGCGCGTCGCCGATACGGCGTCCGACGGCTCTGCAGGCCGCCCGTTGCTTCGCGCAGCCTCTTCCGCGAGCCGCTGGCTCCGCCGGGCGATGGCCACCTGGGCACTCGCGTGGATCTGCTTCCGCCATGGATGGTCCGGTGCGGGCCTTGGCGGCTTCGACCTCGGCTGTCGCGGCCTCGGGGGCGGAGCTTTCGTGGGTGTCGCCGGGGGGCGGGCGCGACCCAGGGACTCGACCGCCAGGTAGCGATGGCCGAGCCTGAAGTGCAGGTCCCCGCTGAGACGGGACTCGACGATGACCTCGTCACCCGGCCGGATGCTCCGTGCCTCCCCCTCCGGGACCTGCCAGTACCGGTTCCTGAAGCGGATGGTGAAGTCGCGGGCCACCTTGCGGGTATACGTCTCGGCGAAGAGGGCCTCGAGGTCGATGCCGGGCGGCAGGGGCCGGTGCGCGTCGAGGTCGTCCCGGGGCTCGACAGCGAAGCGCTGGTTCCAGAACGGAACCCAGTAGTCGGCCAGGAAACGGTTCGCCGCGCCGAGGGAGGAGACCCCTGCCACCCGCATCTCCTTGAGCAGGCGGTCCTGCGCCGTGCCGAAGGTCCGCTCGACTCGCCCTTTCGCCTGGGGAGAGCCTGCCAGGATCACCTCGACCCCCAACTCGCCCAGCGCTCGTGAGATGATCGTGTCGGTCCGCTCCTCTCTCTTCGTCAGCCACTGCCCGAAGTGCCCGGCATGGTCCGTGTAGACCGCCAAAGGGCGACCGTGGCGCTGCAGGCATCCGATGATCGCCCGCCGGTTCTCAGCCCCATCGTCGCGCTCGACGAACCGCGCCGCCATCAGACGGCTCGTCGCGTCGTCGTGGATCGAGATCAGCACCAACTCCCCAGCCCGGTCCTCCAGCCACGCATGCACCGAGCTGTCCCACTGCTCCAGCTCGCCCAGCGCCGCCCGCCGCGGACGCCGCCTGCGGTGCCTGGCCCGCCTGCGCCGTCGCTTCCACAGGCCAGCATCCAGCATCCAGCTCCGTAGCGTGTCCGGACTCACCCGCAGGGCGTAGCCCCTCGCCAGGTGCTCGGCGAGCAGTGTCGGCCCGAAGTCCCGGTACAGCGGTTCCCTCGCGACCTCCAGCGCCCGTTCCCGAAGCTCCCGCGGCAGCGCCCGGTTCGACCGCCGCCCGCGCAGTCCGTGAATCACCGCCGCGTCGCCCTCGGCCTCGAACCTCCGGCGCAGCCGCCGAAAGTGCCGCGGCGTCGCGCCGATCCGCTCAGCGCCGACCGCCGCCGCCAGCATTCCCTCGCTCACCTGCCTGAGCACCGAGATGCGATCCCTCTCCTCCAGACTCAAGTCCATCTGCTCCTCTCCCAGATCCCGTTCCGTCGCCGACCGAACATGATCCGAAAGAGGACATTTCTACTTCGCTAAGGGAGGACATTTCTAAATCGGTACGACAACGCAAGGGGGAGGCCCCCTTCCCAGCGGAGCGGCGGTTCCTGTAGGGCCTCCAGGAACGGCTCGAAGTGGAATCCCCTCGCCCTAGCGGAGCGGCGACCGACCAGCTAGTCGCGGCTCGCCGTCCTCGCCCAGCGCGGTGTACCGCCCGCTGACGCATGTCGTATCTTGGGAGGGGCTCCCGTAGCGAACGGGGCGATCCGAGACTGAAGCGTGCGAGTGGAGATGTCCGCCAAGCAGACCGACAGCGGGGCCACGACCGGCTACGAGGCCGAGCTGTGGGCGATGGCCGACGCGCTCCGCGGCTCGATGGACGCCGCCGAGTACAAGCATGTCGTTCTCGGGCTCGTCTTCCTGAAGTACATCTCGGACGCCTTCGAGGAGCACCACGCGGAGGTGCTGGCCGACTGGGGAGAGGAGGCTGCGGAGGACCGGGACGAGTACATCGCCGAGAACATCTTCTGGGTGCCTGCGGAGGCCCGCTGGGCGCGCCTGAGGGCCGAGGCGAGGCAGCCGACGATCGGCCAGACCGTGGATCGAGCCATGGCGGCGATCGAGCGGGACAACCCGGCGCTCAAGGAGGTGCTGCCCAAGGACTACGCGCGGCCCGCGCTGGACAAGCAGCGCCTGGGCCAGTTGATCGACATGGTGGGCAACATCCGCGTCGGGGACGCCGAGGCCCGCTCCAAGGATGTGCTCGGGCACATGTACGAGTACTTCCTCTCGCAGTTCGCGAGCGCCGAGGGGAAGAGGGGCGGCGAGTTCTACACCCCCCGCTGCGTCGTCCGGCTGCTCGTCGAGATGCTGGAACCCTACCGTGGCCGCGTCTACGATCCCTGCTGCGGCTCCTCGGGGATGTTCGTGCAGTCGGTCGAGTTCATTCGCGCCCACGCCACCGGCAACGCGAACGGCGGCAGGGCGCGGGGCGACATCTCGATCTACGGGCAGGAGTCGAACTACACCACGTGGCGGCTCGCCAGGATGAACCTGGCCATCCGCGGGATCGGGGGGCAGATCGCTCACGGCGACACCTTCCACAACGACCGCCATCCAGACCTGAAGGCGGACTTCATCCTCGCCAATCCTCCGTTCAACGTCTCGGACTGGGGTGGCGAACGGCTGGCCGGGGACAAGCGATGGCGCTACGGCGTCCCGCCGAAGGGCAACGCGAACTTCGCCTGGGTCCAGCACATGGTTCACCACCTCGCGCCGAGGGGCATCGCGGGCTTTGTGCTCGCCAACGGTTCGATGTCGTCGCAGCAGTCGGGCGAGGGCGAGATCCGGAAGAACCTGGTCGAGGCCGAACTGGTCGACTGCATGGTGGCGCTGCCCGGCCAGCTCTTCTACTCGACGCAGATTCCCGCCTGCCTCTGGTTCCTGGCGCGCGGGCGGCGGCGGCGCGGAGAGATCCTCTTCGTCGATGCTCGGAAGCTCGGCCGGATGGTGGACCGGACGCACCGCGAACTGACCGGCGAGGAGATCGCGCGGATCGCGGACACCTACCACGCCTGGCGGGCGGGAAAGGAAGGCGACGGATACGCCGATGTTCCTGGTTTCTGCAAGAGCGCCCCGCTGGACGATGTCCGCAAGCACGGCCATGTGCTGACGCCGGGCCGCTACGTCGGCGTGGAGCCGCAGGAGGAGGACGGCGAGCCCTTCGAGGACAAGATGAAACGACTGGTCTCGGAGCTTCGCGAACAGCAGGCGGAAGGCGTTCGGCTCGACGCCGCGATCACCAGGAACCTGGAGGTGCTGGGATTCGGGGGGAAGGGACAATGAGCAATGCCGATGAACGGCGGTGGCAGCAGCGGCTCGACACTTTCGGGACGGCGCTCGCGCAACTTGCGGATGCCTGTGACCGGAAACGGTACGACTACCTGCAGCTAGCTGGACTGATCAAGACGTTCGAGTTCAGCTTCGAGTTGTCCTGGAAGGTGCTCAAGGACCTCCTATTCTACGAGGGCCATGACGTGAAGACGCCACGCGCGGTGATCCGCAAGAGCTTCGAGGTGGACTACATCGACGAGAGCGACTGCGAGACCCTGCTCGACGCTCTGGACAAGCGCAACCTGTTGAGCCACGCCTATGTGCTCGACGTGGCCGAGGCGGCGGAAACGCTGATCAAGGAACGCTACCACCCTGCTCTCCTGGAACTCCATCGGACGCTCGACGCCAAGCGAGCGTCATGACGGACGGTCTCAAGGACGCGCACCGAGAGGCGATCGTCTCCGTGCTAGCGGCCGACGACCGCGTGGAGCGGGCGGTGCTGTTCGGATCCAGGGCGACCGGGACGAACACAGTGACTTCCGACGTGGACGTCGCGCTGTTCGGCGACCGGCTGACGCTGGCGGATCGGGCGCGTCTCGCCGCGGTGATCGATGAGATCCCGATGGCGCAGTCGGTGGAATTGCTGCTGTACGACTCGGTGCGTGATCGAGCCTTGCGGGATCATATCCGGAAGGAGGGCGTCGAATGGTACCGCCGCCTGAACACCTCTGATACCAATCCGTACCTGGAGAACGAGGCGACCGATACTACCGTCACAATGGAAAGAGGAGTCCACAGCCGTCAGTGGTCCGCCGTCCAACTCGGCGAAGTTGTGGACTTGTTGACCGGCTTCCCGTTCAGGAGCAATGAGTACGTAAGTGATCCAGAAGCACCGCGCCTACTTCGAGGTGCCAACATCGCTCAAGGTCACCTTCGATGGGATGACGTAAAGCGATGGTCTCCTGAAGCTGGTGATCGTGAGCACTTGACCCCCTATTGGCTTCGCAAGGGTGATGTGGTCATCGCGATGGATCGTCCATGGATCGAAGCTGGCTTGAAGTCTTCTTCGGTTAGAGAAACAGATCTCCCTGCCTTGCTCGTGCAACGAGTAGCTAGGCTGCGAGGTGGCGATCGCCTTGATACTCGGTTCTTGAGCTATGTGATCGGCTGTCAAGGTTTTGTTCACCACGTTCTTTCGGTGCAAACTGGCACTGCTGTTCCACACATCAGTGCGCAGCAAATCAAGGAGTTTGAGTTTTTCCTACCACACGTGCATGAACAACGCGCCATCGCCCGCATCCTCGGCACGCTCGACGACAAGATCGAGTCGAACCGGCGGATGAACGAGACGCTGGAGGCGATGGCGCGGGCGCTGTTCAAGTCCTGGTTCGTCGATTTCGATCCGGTACGGGCCAAGATGGACGGCCGGGACACGGGCCTGCCGCAGGACATCACCGATCTGTTCCCTGACCGGCTGGTGGAGTCCGAGATGGGCGAGATACCGGAGGGGTGGGAGGTGTCTACAATCGGCCAAGAGGTCGATGCTGTCGGCGGATCCACCCCCAGCACGAAGGAACCGTCGTACTGGTCCGAAGGACAGCACTGCTGGGCCACGCCCAAGGATCTCTCGAAGCTACGGTCTCCGGTCTTGCTGGACACGAGCCGCAAGATCACGGACGCCGGACTGAGGAGAATCAGCTCCGGGACGCTTCCCGTCGGCACGGTTCTGATGTCGTCGCGTGCTCCGATTGGATACCTGGCCGTTGCCGAGGTACCGACCGCAGTCAACCAAGGGTTCATTGCAATGAGGTGTGAGCGGCGGCTACCGAACCTGTATGTGCTGTTCTGGTGTTACCACAACCTCGGTCATATCAAGGACATCGCGGGGGGATCTACGTTCCCGGAGATCAGCAAGAAGGCGTTCCGCCCGCTATCGGTACTTGTGCCCTCCAAGCCGATCCTGCAGGCGTTCGGGTGCCTTAGCCACCCGCTCCATGATCGGCTCGCCGAGAACATGAAGCAGGCTTCTACCCTCGCCGCCCTCCGGGACACACTTCTTCCCAAGCTCATCTCGGGCCAGATCAACCTGCAGGGGGTCGCCGCATGACGGCCACGCGTGCACCAACCCAGGCCTCGGCCGATTCCCTTCTGGCCATGCACAAGCACCGGACCGACAACACCGTCCACACCTTCCCTGACCTCGGCGGCCGCCTGTCCGTCGCGCTCATGTCCACGGATCGCACCGAGTCGTTCCTGCTGGACGTGTCTCGTGGCCAATTGGACCTCCGCAAGCAGAAGTATCAGAATCGGGCCCGTAAGACCATCGTGCTTGCGAGGCTGGACATCGGTGGGCGTCCGCATAGAAATCCCGACTCCAGCACCGTCGATTCTCCGCACCTACATCTGTATCGCGAGGGCTATCACGACCGATGGGCCTATCCGGTCCCAGAAGATCGGTTCCCGGACCTCGCCGATCCACACCGCGTCCTTGACGACTTCCTGCGATTCTGCAGCGTCGTCGATCCACCTTTCTTCGAGCGAGGACTGTTCGCGTGATCAGAGAGATCGAGACCATGCTGAGTCAGTACTGGGCTTGGCTCAAGGACCAGACGAGCCTGCGGGCGGGCGACGGATGGGTCGAGATTACGACTCCCTACCTGGACCGCCACAACGACTGCCTTCAGATCTACGCCATGAAGAAGGACGACGGCTACGTCCTGACCGACGAAGGCTACGTCATCGACGACTTGGCTCAGTCCGGCAGCAACGTGGACGCTCCCCGGTGCAGAGCACTGATCGAGGCCACTCTGAACGGGTTCGGGGTGCGTCGGAACGGAAACGCCCTGGAAGTCGAGGTCTCTCCGACGAACTTCGCCGTTCGTAAGCACAACCTGCTTCAGGCCATGCTTGCGGTGGAGGATGTCCACTACCTCGCCTCCCCTGCCGGGGAGCGGCCGCCATTCCGGGACGCGGTGGACGCCTGGCTCAACGAGTCGAAGATACGATACACTCCGAACGTCAGCCTAAGCGGAAAGAGCGGACTCGGTCACCGTTTCGAATTCGTGATCCCAAGGTCGGAACTGCATCCCGAGCGGGTCGTTCGGTCGTTCAACCGTCCGAATCGCGTCGCGGTGTCGACGATGGTCTTTGCCTGGATCGACACGCGGAAGGCTAGGGCTCGGGACTCGACTGCGTACGCGATTCTGAATGACGCCGATGCAACGGTGTCGGAGGACCTGGTCGGGGCGATGCGGAGCTACCAAGTCAGGCCTGTCCTGTGGTCACAGCGTGACGCGTCACTGAGGGAGCTCGGCCATTGACCCAGTCGGAAGTGTGCCACTGCGGCTTGGAGTCGAGGTCCAGCGTCTTCGACTACCGTCGCAGATGACCCTGAGGCCGCTCAATGAGACCTAAGCCCGTCCGGGTGTGGAAGCTGGCCCAGGAACTTGGTGTTGACGTTGAGGAGATACTCCTGACCGTCTGGGAGTATGAGGAAGTCGACGGAAGGATCCGTCGGATTGGAGACCGACGCGATTTGGTACCTGCGCGGATCGTCCCCAAAGTGCGGTCCGCGATTAGTGCAAGTCAACGGCCCAGACCACAGAACGTGCCCGGGGATCCCGAGGGGTCGCTTCGCAAACCGCCGTCCACAACAACGTCACCAACCGCGCCGCGTGAATCTGTTGCCGCGCCAACGTTCGCCGCCATCGGCCGGAGGAAGAAGCTCCGTCTGTTAAGCGAATCTGAAGTCCTTGCGATCCATGATGCGTTGGTTCATGACTTCGCGCGATCAGGAGATCCGATTGACCCCCCTGGAGTGCGGGACGATAACCTACTGGCATCAGCCGTCTATCGCCCTCACACTGCCATTGGTGAGGTGTACAAGTATCCTACTGTTGAGACCTCTGCTGCAGCGCTGGTGTGTGCATTGATCAATGATCATCCGTTTCACAACGGCAACAAGCGCACTGCACTGGTGGCAATGCTGGTCTTCTTGGACGAGAACGACGTCACCCTGACATGCGATGAAGAGCAGTTGTTTCGTTTGGTATTAGAGATTGCACGACATCGTGTCGTTGTTGGCAGCCTGGCGCCTCACGCAGATCAAGAGACCGCTGCGGTGGCCGATCGGCTTCACAAGTGGTGTCGTGCCATTGGCAGGCAGTTCGCACCACCTACGTTGACTTTTCGCGATCTTCGTGCCATCCTGACCGGATATGGCTGCGAGATCCAGCTCAAGAGCGGCGCGGCAGATATTACACCACCTCGAGGTGACAGTAGGTGGTGGCGCACACGGCCTAGTCGCAAGGTACAAGTCCACTACCAAAATGAGGGTGCCGATGTCCAGACCAACACCGTCAAGCTCATTCGGGAAAAGCTGCACCTCGACGCGGATCATGGGTGCGCTGATTCCGACTTCTTCAGCAAGAAGTCGATTCGGGTTGACGGCTTTGTTGCGCGATACCAGAAGACTCTGAAGCGCTTGGCCACGCTGTGAACCCCCCCATGACCCGCTTCACCGAATCCACCGTCGAGGCCGCCGCGCTCGAATGGCTGGGTGCGCTCGGCTGGCACGTCGCCCACGGTCCCGACATTGCCCCCTACGCGGACACGTCGGAACGGGCGGACTACACGGAAGTCGTTCTGGAGCACCGGCTACGCGCCGCCCTCGCCCGCCTCAACCCGACCCTCCCTCCCGAGGCGCTGGACGACGCCTTCCGCAAGATCACTCGCCCCGAGGGCTCCACGCTGGAGTCCCGCAACCGGGCGTTCCATCGCCTGCTCGTGGATGGCGTGACGGTCGAGTACCGGCCCCCCGGCGGCACCGTGCGGGGCGCGCAGGTCTCCGTTCTGGACTACGGGAACCCCGCGAAGAACGACTGGCTGGCTGTCAACCAGTTCACCGTCGTCGAGGGCGAGCACGAGCGGCGGCCGGATGTCTTGCTCTTCGTCAACGGTCTTCCGCTGGGTCTGATCGAGCTCAAGAACCCGGCGGACGAGAAGGCCACGGTGTGGACGGCCTGGCAGCAGATCCAGACCTACAAGGCCGAACTGACGGATCTGTTCGCCTTCAACGCGGTGCTCATCGCGTCGGACGGCGTCGAGGCCCGCGCGGGCACCCTCACCGCCGGACGCGAGTGGTTCAAGCCGTGGCGCACGATCACGGGCGAGGCACTGGCCGATCCGAGCCTTCCCCAGCTGCGGGTGATGCTCGAAGGTATGTGCATTCCGCACAGGTTCCTCGCGCTCGTCCGCGATTTCATCGTCTTCGAGGACGATGGCGGCGGCAAGCTGGCCAAGAAGATGGCCGGGTACCACCAGTTCCACGCCGTCGAGACGGCGGTCGGCCAGACGCTGCGTGCGGCGGCGCTGTGGCAGGAGGTGCGAAAGGTCGCCGAGCCCGACGCGGAGTACGACATCGGACACCCAACGGGCGGTGACCCCGGCGACCGGCGGATCGGAGTCGTCTGGCACACCCAGGGCTCGGGGAAGAGCCTGACGATGGCCTTCTACGCCGGACGGATCGCCCGCGAACCTAGGATGGAGAACCCGACCGTCGTCGTCCTGACGGACCGCAACGACCTCGACGACCAGCTCTTCGGCACCTTCTCCCGCTGCCGGGACCTCCTCGGGCAGCCGCCGACCCGGGCCGAGAACCGGGCCGATCTGCGCGCCAGGCTGACCGTCGAGTCGGGAGGCGTGGTCTTCACCACCATCCAGAAGTTCTTCCCCGAGGAGAAGGGCGACCGGATGCTCGAGCTGTCCAGGCGCCGCAACATCGTGGTTATCGCCGACGAGGCCCACCGCAGCCAGTACGACTTCATCGACGGCTACGCCCGCCACATGCGAGACGCGCTCCCCAACGCCTCCTTCATCGGCTTCACCGGCACGCCCATCGAGCTGGAGGACGCCAACACGCGGGCCGTGTTCGGCGACTACATCAGCGTCTACGACATCGAGCGGGCGGTCGAGGACAAGGCCACCGTCCCGATCTACTACGAGAGCCGGCTCGCGAGGCTGGCGCTCGACGAGTCCGAACGGCCGAAGATCGATCCGGACTTCGAGGAGGCGACCGAGGGCGAGGAGGTCGACCGCAAGGAGAGGCTGAAGACCAGGTGGGCCCAGCTCGAAGCGGTCGTCGGTGCCCCGCACCGCCTCGAGCTCATCGCCCGGGACATCCTCTCGCACTTCGACCGGCGGCTCGAAGCGATCGAGGGCAAGGCGATGATCGTATGCATGAGCCGCCGCATCTGCGTGGAGCTATACCGCGAACTAGTGCGGATTCGTCAACAGTTGGCCGATGACGACGACGCCAGGGGCCGGGTCAAGGTCGTGATGACCGGCAGCGCATCGGATCCTCCCGACTGGCAGCCTCACATCCGGAGCAAGAAGCGCCGCGAGTTGCTGGCGAAGCGGTTCCGCGATCCCGGCGATCCCCTCCGCATCGTGCTCGTGCGCGACATGTGGCTGACCGGCTTCGACGCCCCGAGCCTGCACACCATGTACGTGGACAAGCCGATGCGCGGCCACGGGCTGATGCAGGCCATCGCGCGGGTGAACCGGGTCTTCCGGGACAAGCCGGGCGGCCTCGTCGTGGACTACCTCGGGCTCGCCCACGAACTCAAACGCGCTCTCGCGACCTACACCGAGAGCGGGGGCACGGGCAGGACCACGCTGGACCAGTCCGAGGCGGTCGCCGTGATGCTGGAGAAGTACGAGGTGTGCCGGGGCCTCTTCCACGGCTTCGACTACTCGGGCTGGACCAGTGGCACGCCCGCCGAGCGCACGAGTCTGCTCCCGGCCGCACAGGAGCACATCCTCGCGCAGGAGAACGGCAAGGAACGCTGTCTGCTGGCCGTGCGCGAACTCTCCCAGGCGTTCGCGCTCGCCGTCCCCCACGAGGACGCGATACGGATCCGGGACGATGTGGCGTTCTTCCAAGCCGTGCGGTCGGTGCTGGCCAAGCGTGCCGTCCAGGAGACGCGCACCGAAGAGGAGTTGGACATGGCCATCCGCCAGATCGTCTCACGGGCCGTCGCGTCAGAGGGAGTCGTGGACATCTTCGCGGCCGCAGGGCTTGAGAAGCCCGACATCTCGATCCTGTCGGAGGAGTTCCTGGCCGAGGTGCAGGGCATGAAGCGGCGGAATCTCGCGGTCGAACTGCTCCGGAAGCTGCTCAAGGGGGAGCTCGCAGTTCGCAGGCGAAGGAACGTCGTCCAGGCGCGGTCCTTCGCCGAGATGCTCGATCAGACCGTCCGCCGCTACGCGAACCGGGCCATCGCGGCCGCGCAGGTCATCGAGGAGCTGATTCAGCTTGCCCGCGAGATGCGCGAAGCTAACGCCCGTGGAGAGGCGCTGGGGCTCTCCGAGGACGAACTCGCGTTCTACGACGCGCTTGAGACGAACGACAGCGCCGTGCAGGTCCTCGGCGACGACACCCTGCGCGAGATCGCCCGCGAGCTGGTCGAGACCGTGCGGAACAACGTCAGGATCGACTGGACGCTGCGCGAGAACGTGCGGGCCAACCTCCGGCTGCTGGTCAAGCGCATCCTGCGCAAGCACGGGTACCCGCCCGACAAGCAGGAGAAGGCGACGCGGACGGTGCTTGAGCAGGCCGAGGCGCTGTCGGAGGGGTGGGTGGGGTGACGTCCGATCAGCGGACTGAAGGAAGCCAGAATCCCGGCAGGAAATCGTCCAAAGTCATACAGGACTGCAAGATCTGCATTTCCTGCGCCGTGGTCGCATCATAGCCCACGCAACATCGCCGGGCGGGCTTTTCGCCGTACCCGAACACCCCACCCTCGCCGTCGTCCGGTAGTCCTTCACGAGCTCGCGGACGGCGACTTCTCGGAGTTCGATGTTCACGGTCGTTTCCTATCGCGCTGTCTTTTCTCCCAATCCTCTTGCAGATCATCCGCCATCACGCGAAGGTCGTGGGCCAAATCACGTCTCCATTCCTGAGAGTCTCCTTCTATCCAATTCTTAGGAAATCCTATGCAACCACCTTGTGCTGGGTCATGGTCCGTGATGTGCACGTTGAACCCGACCATCCGCAGACCTCTGCCTCGAATCGCTGCGTACCTCTTGCGGTCGCGAGAGGTGCGCCACTTGCGAAACAGGCCTGTGGACGTCGCGATAATCACTGCGACGATCAACGTGCCCAGAACTGAGAACACCGCAGTCAGTGTGATCTTCGTGAATTCCGTCATGCCTCCGTTTCCTTTCTGCGGATGACGATGCGAGTGTAAGTCGGTTTTCCGTCTATGGTGCTGTACTCGTCTTTGATGAGCCCGTGCAGTTTGACGGGAACCGTGCTGTCAGTCCGCAGATCATCAGCGTTCAGCAACTCGAACTGGTCAGGATTGTGCTTGTCGAGAAACGTGATCGGCACACCCGTCGCGCCGCCGTAGCTCTCTGGGATGTCCGTCGTCCGGTTCACGTTGATCGCGTCGTAGTTGTCGTACTCTGGGCCAGCGATTCGAATGTCCCTCACGGACGCCGGTCCTCCCGAGCCTTTAGCTCACCTGAAGTGCTAGTTTCAGACAGATCCGACCGACAGTGTCTACGAGAGCACCCCAAGGCCGACGAAGAGTGCTGCGCCAGGCAACTTCACCGGTCAGCCCCCAACCCCCACTCCCCGATGTCGTACCAGTCCAGCGCACGGCGGGGGACCCCGTCGGCATCGTCTGCGCCGACCTGCCGCTCGACCAGAACCACGAGGGTCGAGCCGAGGAGATCGAAGCCCCTTAGGCGGTCCCTGACCTTCACCGACCCGACGTACTGGGCGTTCTCGTACACGTCCAGGTAGGACCAGTCGTGGTTGTCTCGCAGCGTGGCGATCCAGTAGCGGTTGTCGGCATCGACCAACTGGTGCTGAGTGCCCAGGCGGTACTCCTTCGGTGTGGCTCTGTATTCCTCCAGCCGCTCTTCAACGTCCGTGGAGGCCGGGAAGCCATTCCTCACGTTCAGGGACATGATCATCTCCTCGCGGCGCGCCACGTCACGCTCGTCCGGGAGCTCCGGTAAGTAGGTCGGGGCACGGAGCACCGTGGCGTCGCCGGTGTCTCCGACGAAGATGAGATGCCCTTCGCACGCCATGAAGACCCACCCTTCGCCCCGGTCCGGGATTCCAAAGACAACTTTGCCGCACGCGACATCCCAGGGCCCGCTCGGTGACGCTTCCTCGCGCAGCACCTCCCCGGTTGCGATGTTCACGTCGAAACGCGTCATAAGCGGGCCGGAGTTCCCGCCGCCGAGCATCGCGAAGATGTCCAGCGAGACACCCGAGAGGACGGTGCCGAACTGCCGGAAGGGCTGATAGTAGGTGGCCGCCACCACCACGTCCGATACGTAGGTGCCCGACGGCTCGAAGACCGTGAGGCGGCCGAGATCCGCGTCATGGACGCCAACCGTCCCGTCCTCGCCGCGAGTAAGTGCGCCCGGGCTGCCGAACTCGCCGGGACCTTCGCCCTCTCGGCCGAAGGCCCCCACCACCGCGCCCTCCACGTCGACGCAGCGGACTTGGACCTCGTAGGAATCGACCGCGCATGCCGTCCGCTCATCCGCAAGCAGCGCGACGTTCTGGCTCTCGCTCGGGGGCAGGGCGGCTGTGCCGATCACTTCGGGCGTGAAGATGGCCTCGTCGTCGGCGTCCTCCTGAGCACAGGCGCCGGTAACGGCCAGGAGTGCCGCGGCGGCGGGCATCCAAGCCGCCTTCGCGGGACTGAACTGGCGCTGCGACGGCTCGGTCTTGTACGGCATGCGGTGGATTCTCCCAGTCGGACGGCCACGATTCGTTTCCCGATCGGTCCAAGACTGAGGCGCCAGGGGAGGGTGCGCAACAGCCGCCGGTTCTTCGACTTGGAGGGGGCCGCGCCACCGTGTGACGGTCGGATCGAGCGGCTCCCCGCCGGGGACGGAGGCGGCCTGTCCATCCCGACCTCCAGATTGCCATCCGACCACCGGACGTGCCATCTTTGCAGCCAGCCTGCGTCGGCCACGCCGGGTGGCGGGTGGGCAGCACTGCAGAGGAGTCAGCACCGTGGCGGGATACGCTCGCAAGACCGCGCTTGGACCGGCCGAGGTGCTCCTGCGGGCCGAGGAGATGCTCCCGGGGATCATCGGGGTCGGCAGATCCAGGAAGTCGTCGCACGGCGCCACCTACTCGGGCCGGGAGGGCACCGTGGTCCTGACCGCGCACCGCCACGGTCCCTTCACCGACGTCACGGCGCAGACCGACCGTCTGGGCACCTCGCGCATGGACTACGAGATCCAGCGCTTCCTCAACCACCTCCCCTACGAGCACGGGGACGCGGGAGGCCCGGGGTCGGGCGATCCCGGCCGACAAGGGGGAGGATGAGCTCCCCACCGCTGCTGGCGCCCAGGGCCGCATGACGCGGGTACTCGGCGGACTGCCTCTGGCAGTGGCGGTCCTGGCGGCGTGCGAGAAGCCGGTGGAGGTCGTCCCGGACGAGCCTACGACCGTCGTCGTCGAGCCGGATTCGGTCCACTTCGCCGCGCTTGAGGGCTCGACGGTGCTCTCCGCCACCGTCTTCGATCAGAACGGGGCCGAGATGGAGGGGGCCGTCGTCACGTGGCGGTCGTCGGACCCCGAGGTGGCGCGTCTCGAGGCGACCGGACTCGTCACCTCGGTCGGAGACGGGGCCGCAGCCGCCGTCGCGACGGTCGGGGAGGCGGAGGGCTCGGCGAAGGTCGTCGTCGCGCAGCTGGCCGCGTCGATCTGGATCCGGCCCGGCGTGGACATCCGCATGAACGCCCTCGGCGACACCGCGCAGCTGGCCGCCGAGGTGCTCGACCCCAACGGGCGCCCGGTCGCGGACGCCGAGATCGTCTGGTCGACCGCCAACGGCGAGGTGGCGAAGGTCACCGACTCCGGGTTGTTGACCGGGGTCGGCAACGGCTCGACCACGGTCAGGGCCTCCTTCGGCGAGCTGGCCGACTACGTCTTCGTCTCGATCAGGCAGGTAGCGGCCGATGTTCGGCTGGTGCCGGCGTACGACACGATCCGCTTCGCCTTCTTCGGCGACACCGCCGATCTGGTCGCCGAGGTGCTGGACCCCCGGGGCAACGTCATCGTGGGGGCGCCGGTCGCCTGGTCCACCAGCAACTCGCGCGTCGCCTCGGTCGACCGCGACGGGGTGGTGGTTGCCCGGGGCAACGGGTGGGCGCAGATATCGGCCTCGATCCACGCTCTCTCCGCCTCCGCATGGGTCGAGGTGGACCAGATCCCGACCGTCTTCGAGGCGTACAGCGAGGTCGATGTCATCGCGGTCGGCGACTCGACCCAACTGCGGACCGAGGCCTTCGACGCGGGGGGATCGCCGATTCTGGACGGCAACGTCGCGTGGAGATCCAGCGACTTGGAAGTGGCTTCGGTGAGCGCGGCGGGGTGGGTGCTGGGGACCGGCAAGGGCCCGGTCGAGATCACGGCCGAGCTGAAGGGCCTGGAGGCTTCGGTCACCCTCTCGGTCTTCCCTTCGGACGAGTACGCTCTCATGGCGCTCTACGACGCGACGGATGGGCGGTCGTGGGCTCTGAACGCGAAGTGGAAGAGCGACGCTCCGCTCGCCGAGTGGTACGGCGTGGAGGTGGACGAGGACGATCGGGTGGTCTCGATCGTACTGGTGGCGAATGGGCTGGCGGGCGAACTCCCCGCCGATATCGGTCGCCTGACCGCGCTCGAGAGTCTGCAGCTGGCCGAGAACGGCCTGGAGGGGGAGATCGTCCCCGAGGTGGGGAGGATGGAGAGCCTCGAGGTGCTGGATCTCTCGGGGAACTCGCTCGACGGCCCGATCCCCCCCGAGATCGCTCAGCTGGGCGAGCTCCGCCACCTGCTCCTCTCCAGCAACGAGCTCTCCGGCGAGATCCCGCCCGAACTCGGCGAGCTGGGGAGCCTGCGCTCCCTCGACCTCTGCTACAACATGCTCCAGGGGACGATTCCGGCCGAGCTGGGCGATCTCTCCGAGCTCGAGAGGCTCTCGCTCTGCGGCGACGACCAGGAGATCGGGTCCGGCAACCAGCTGACCGGCGCGATCCCCCCCGAGCTGGGCAGGCTGGCGGAGCTGAGGGAGCTGGACCTGGGCGCCAACCGGCTCCGGGGGCCCATTCCACCCGGGCTGGGCGATCTCTCGAAGCTCGAGACGCTCCGCCTCTACTCCAACCTGCTGACGAGCATTCCCGCCGAGATCGGTCGCCTGGACAGCCTCCGCTCCCTCTTCCTCTACGGCAACCGGCTGACCGGGAAGATACCCTCGGAGCTGGGCGACCTCGCCAGGCTGGACACCCTCCTCCTCGGCGCCGGTTGGTCGAGCGGCAACAACTCGCTCTCCGGACCGATCCCGCCCGAGCTGGGCGAGCTCGGCAACCTCCTGAAGCTCGACCTCGGCCACAACGAGCTGACCGGCGAGGTTCCGCCGGAGCTGGGCGACCTCGCCGAGCTGACCTTCCTGCAGTTCGACCACAACGATCTGAGCGGCGAGATCCCGCCGGAGCTGGGCGACCTCGCCAAGCTGGAGTGGCTCGTCGCCTGCTCGGCCGGCCTCTCGGGCTCGCTTCCGACCGAGCTGGGCGAGCTGGGCGAGCTTCGCCGACTGTACCTCTGCTCGAACGAGCTGGAGAGCATGGTCCCGGAGGAGCTGGGCGATCTGGACGATCTCGTGCACCTGTACCTGGGGGGCAACCAGCTAAGCGGCGAGTTCCCCGAGTCGATGATGGCGGTGCTCGGTCTCACCGAGTTCTTCTGGGGAGGCAATCTGGGGCTCTGCGTCCCCCGGACGGAGGAGTTCGAGGAGTGGCTCGAGTCGATCCCCAAGTCGTCGGGCATCTACTGCGACCCCGTGGAGCGGCGCGACGATGGGGGTGGCGGGGTCGATGTCCCGGGGATCTGCTCCCTGACGGTCGCTCCGACCCGGTCGGCTCGCATCGAACGGGCGCTGGCCGGGGTCGGCTCCGGGGGAGGGGCCGTCGTGGCGGCACCCGAGACCAGGGCGGTGCACTGCCAGACTTTGCGCTGACATGACGCGGCGACTAGCACCGGTCGCCGGGGCGGTCGCTGCAGCTCTCTGGGCGGCGCCGTCGGCGTGCGGTCCCGGGGATGGCCCGCAGCTCCCCACGACGATCGCGATCTCGCCCGCCTCGCTGAGCTTCGACGCCCTCTCGGCCACGGCCGTTCTCGGGGCGACGGTCCGCGACCAGCACGGCCAGGTCATCGACGACGCGGCCGTCTCCTGGCGCTCCTCGGCACCATCGGTGGCCACCGTGGATGCCGCCAGCGGGATGGTGCAGTCTGTGGGAAACGGCGCGGCCTACATCGCGGCAACCGTCGCGGAGGTGCACGACTCGGTCGCGGTCACCGTGGAGCAGCAGGCGGCCGAGGTGGTCGTAGCGGCCCCCGCGGATCCCCTCCTCTTCGCGAGCCTGGGCGACACCGCGCGGCTCACCGCGGAGGTCCTGGACGCCAACGGGCACCCGTTGCCCGACGCGACGGTCGTCTGGTCCGCGGGCGACGCAGAGGTCGCCACGGTGGACGCCGAGGGGCTGGTCTCGGCAGTCGGCAACGGCGTGACCGACGTGTCCGGGGTGTCCGGGCCGGCGCTCGGGTCGGTGGGGGTCGAGGTGGCGCAGCTTCCGACCGTGGTCGAGGTGAGCGCCGAGGCGGAGACGCTCGTCACCGGCGATTCGCTCCTCCTGACCGCAGAGGCGCGCGACGCGGGAGGCTCCCCGATCGACGGCGCCACCTTCGAATGGAGCTCGAGCGACGAGGAGATCGCGACGGTCGACTCCGGCGGCTGGGTGCGTGGGGTGGACGAGGGCGATGTGCGGATCACCGCCACTCTGATGGGCGTGAGCGGCTCGGTGGGGCTGACGGTGGTGCTCGCCGACAGGGTCGCCCTCATGGCCCTCTACCTGTCGGCCGGCGGCGACGGGTGGGAGGTCGACGACGGGTGGGGGACGGACGCGCCGCTGGGCGACTGGCACGGAGTCGAGGTGGACGCGGACGGTCGGGTAGAGTCGCTGACGCTCTCCCAGAATGGCCTGGTCGGGACCATTGCGCCGGAGATTCGGCGCCTCGACCGACTCCGGGAGCTTCGCCTGGAGGTCAACGAGCTGGGCGGCGAGATCCCCCCCGAGATCGGCCAGCTGGGCGAGCTCGAATGGCTGGGTCTCTTCCTCAACGAGCTGACCGGCGAGATCCCCCCCGAGATCGGCGAGCTGGGCAGCCTCCGGGTGCTCGACCTGACGCTGAACACACTCTCGGGCGAGTTGCCTCCGGAGATCGGAACGCTCACCGAGCTCGAGTACCTGGGCCTCTTCTTCAACGAGCTGACCGGCGAGATCCCCCCCGAGATCGGCGAGCTGGGGAAACTCCGCTTCCTGGATCTCTGCTACAACAAGCTGACCGGCGAGATCCCCCCCGAGATCGGCGAGCTGGAGGAGCTCGAGCAGCTCTGGCTCTGCGGCATCGACACCAACCCGGAGGCCGGAAACCGCCTCTCCGGCGCGATTCCCCCGGAGATCGGCGATCTGGCCGAGCTGCGGGTCATGAGCCTCGGGGCGAATCGTCTGACCGGTCCCATTCCCCCCGAGCTGGGCGGGCTGCCCCTCCTCGACACCCTCTCCATCTACAGCAATCTCCTGACGGGGATCCCCCCGGAGCTCGGCGACGCTACGAGCCTCGAGTACGTCGCCGCCTACGGCAACCGGCTCGAGGGAGAGATCCCCCCGGAGCTCGGGGGCCTCCGGAACCTCCAGACGCTCCTCCTGGGCCGTGGCTTCACGAGTGGCGACAACAGCCTGAGCGGCGAGATTCCCCCCGAGCTGGGCGACCTCGACGAGCTGCGCCGGCTCGATCTGGGCGCCAACGAGCTGAGCGGCGAGATCCCGCCCGAGCTGGGCGACCTCGAGCGGCTGGAGTTTCTCGAGCTGGGGAGCAACTCGCTGACCGGGGCGATCCCCGGGGAGCTGGGCTCGCTCGCCAGGCTGACCCGCCTGGCGCTCTGCCCGAACGAGCTCTCCGGCCCGATCCCGCCCGAGCTGGGCGATCTGGGGGAGCTCTACTACCTCTTCCTCTGCTCGAACGGGCTCTCCGGGCCGCTGCCGGAGGCGCTCGGCGGGCTGACGGAACTCCGCTTCATGAACTTCGTGAACAACTCCCTGACCGATCCGATGCCTGATTCGATGCTGAATCTGTCAAACCTGCGGGAGCTCCTCTGGAAATCCAACGACGGGCTCTGCGCACCGCGGACCGAGGAGTTCGAGGAGTGGCTCGACGGGATCGAGTCCTCTTCCGACATCTACTGCGAGGCGGAATCGATGCTAGGAGCCCCCCTGGCGGGGGAAGGCGAGGATGCAGACGCGGGGGTCGGGTGCACGGTGACGGCGATCGGGGCCAGACGCTGGAGCCGGAGCGAGATCTGGAGTCTCCTCTCGGACCGCCAGCGCAGACGGCTCGGGCTGGCCGACGGCACCTCCTCCGTCAGGTCAAGTGTCAACTGTAGTTTACATAATGTAATCTATAGGTGACTCTGGTCCGGCGGGGATGCTCCGCCGCTCCTGCCAGCTGCCCCGGCAGCGTCCAGCCAGTGGCTCGGGTTCACTCCGGTGTCCGTCGTCGTTGGCCAACGGTCGGCACGGCGGCTAGCTTGGGGGACGCTCCATACACTCCGGGAGTACCGAAGTCGGATATGCACGTAGATCACATCGGCACCGGCGGGCTCGACGCGCACCGGGGTAGGCATGTCCAACCGGACGATGAACTGCCGCGGTTCCTGGCTGCCATGGGCCCGTTGCTGCGGGCGCGCTCCGTGCACTCGGCGTGGCTCGTGGGATCCCGCGCCCGCGGGGACGCGACACCCGAGAGCGACATCGATGTGATCCTCGTCGCACCCTCGGACCGTCCCTTCGTGGAGCGTTTCCGCGACTATCTGCCAGCCATCCTGGCGGCCAGCGTCGGCGTGGACCTCCTGATCTACACGCCCGAGGAGTTCGACCTTATGCGGATGCAAGAGCGCCCCTTCCTGTCACACGCGATGGCATCCGCGAAGCCAATCCATGTGGGATAGCAGGTCCGAAGCGGAACGCTGGCTGAAGCAGGCCGAGAACGATCTCGATTTCGCTCGACTGGGCCTGCGCGAAGGATTCCATGCGCAGGCGTGTTTCCTGACCCAGCAGAGTGCGGAAAAGGCGGTCAAGGCCATCGGCTACCTCCTGGGCGAGCGAACCGTGCTGGGCCATTCCGTAGCCGTTCTCGCCGGGCGCTACGCCGAGCGCGTCCCGGAGCTTGCGGACTTGCGGGACCAAGCCGGGGTTCTGGACCAGTACTACATTCCCACCCGGTATCCCAACGGGCTGCCCGGCGGCCTTCCCTTCATGGCGTTCACGGAGGAGCAGGCGACGAACGCGGTCGCAGCCGCCGAGCGCTTTCTGCTGCTGGCCTCGGCACAGGTGGCGGCTGCCGGGTCCTAGTGCAGATTTGGGCGACGAGAGGCGGGTGTTCGGGGGGGCGGCATGACGGAGAGGTACGTTGCCCGAGACAAGGAGGTGGGAGCCAATGGCTAGAACGACACTGCTCGACACGCGCACCGTCAACTTCCAGGAACTGATCGGGAACGGGAGGATCTACCATGTGCCCCCGTACCAGCGCGACTACTCGTGGGGGGTGGAGGAGTGGGAAGACCTGTGGAACGACATCGTCGAGGTCGGGGGCAGAAGCGATCAGCGGCACTACATGGGGGCGCTCGTCGTGGAGGCCAGGTCGGACCGCCGCTTCATCATCATCGACGGGCAGCAACGCGTTGCCACGTTGAGCCTCCTTATCCTGGCGGTCATCGATGCGTTGGGGAAACTGGCCCACCGAGGCGTTGCGACGAAGGACAACAAGACCCGAGCCGAAGAGCTGAGAAAGCGCTTCATCGGAGAAAAGGACCCCGCGTCTCTGGTGGAGTCGAGCCGCCTCCAGCTGAACGAGACCGACGACGGCTTCTACCAGGACTACCTGGTTCAGCTCAGGCCGCCCCGGAACCCGCGCGGCCTGGTACGCTCCAACCGGTCGCTGTGGAAGTGCTATACGTACTTCCAGAAGAGAGTCGAGGAAACCGATGCGTTCCACCACGACGGCGCCGCACTCGCCCGACTGGTTTCGGAGTTCGTGGCTCGTCGGCTTGTCTTCATTCTTATCACGGTGGACGACGCTCTCAACGCCTACACCGTCTTCGAGACGCTCAACGCCCGAGGGCTGGAGCTGACGACCACCGACCTGCTGAAGAACTACGTCTTCGCCAGGGCCTCCAGCGCCGACCGGCCGTCGATGCTCCGGCGATGGCGGCGAATTGCGGCAACCGTGGGCCAGCAGAACGTCCCGCATCTGCTCCGGTACCACATGCTATGCGAGGAGCCCAAGGTGCGCAGCCGGCGACTCTTCAAGATGATGCGCAGTCGGTACAGGACTCCGAAGGACGTCTACGAGCTACTCGAGGTGCTCGAATCGAGGGCGGAGGTGTTTGCCGCCATGAGGGATCCTCTGCACGGATACTGGGTCGACCTGCCCGAAGCCAGGCGCCACATCGTGGAGCTGAACGTGTTTCGCGTTACTCAGATGATGCCCTTGGTGTTTACCGCCTGGGAGAAGTGGCACCCCGCCGAGTTCGTTCGCATGCTCAAGCTCCTGTGCACGCTGGCATTCCGGTACACAGTGGTGAGCCGGCTCAACCCCAGCGAGCTGGAGGCCGCATACCACCGTGCCAGCAAGGCCGTGGCGGAGGGTGCAGTCGGGGGTGCGCGAGCGCTCTTCCGCCTCCTGGAGTCCATCTACGTTACGGATGAGCAGACGAAGAACGACTTCGCCCTTCTCTCGATCCCGACGCGAGGGCCGCGCAAGCGCCTAGTCAGGTACATCCTGGCGCGATTGGAGGCGGATATGTCGGGCAAGCCGTGCGACCCCGAGACCGACCCGGGAACCATCGAGCACATCCTGCCCGAGAATCCCGACTCGGCGTGGGAGGACGACTTCCCCGTCGGCCGTCAGGATGCTGCCGTGAACCGCATCGGCAACCTCACCCTGCTGGAAGCCGGCCTGAATCGTGAGGTCGCCAACGCGAGCTACGGCGAGAAGGTGGACGCGTACCGAAGGAGCGGCTACGCTCTGAACCGGGACATCCTCGATGTGGCACCCGAGGAGTGGACCCAAGCTCGCCTGGATGCGCGGCAGCGGCGTCTTGCAGCCCGCGCCGCCCACATTTGGCGGGCCGACTTCGCGTAGCGGGGTGATGCGGGGAAGATCTGGAGGCCGATCGATCCGCCTGACGATCGTTCACGCAAAGAGTCCGTGGAGGAACCAGCGGGAGGCCGCCTCGCGCCCCTCCTCCCGGTAGAGCCAGTAGCGCCCGCCCGCCTCGTCCTCGGCGAGGTAGTAGTCTCGGCTCGGGGCCTCCTCGCGCCACCACTCGCACTCCAGGCGTTCGGGGCCTTCGGCTGTGCGCAGCCGGTGCAGCCGTCCACGGCGGCGGAAGGCCAGCGGCGGGCCGTCCGCCACCGGGGTGACCGCCTCGATCGACTCCGGCGGAGAGAGTAGACGTAGCGGACGGCGGCGGCCGGGCGGCCAGCCGAAAGCGCGCGGAGCATCCGTCTTCAGCACCCCGCCCCGCCCGACGGCGCGCTCGGGCATCCAGCTCTGGCGTGGCGCCGGACGTTCGATCCGGCCAAAGCCGAGGCGGTTCCCCAGCCGGTCGAGCAGATCCGCCAGCACCTCCTCGTCCTCGGCGTGGCGCTCTCCGGCGACCTTGCCCAGCCAGTCCGTCTGCGTCTCGCTCAGGGTCTCGACCACCTCCGCGGACAGGACGATCTCGTCGATCCCGAAGCCGGGCCGGATCTGCTCCAGCTTCTCCTCGAAGAGCACCCCGAGGGGCCGCTTGCGGCGTAGCGGACGGCTGGTGCCGACCACCACGGCGGAGTGTGCGCCGTCGACGCGACGACAGAGCAGATGCAGCCGCCGCGCGCCCTCGCCAGCGCGGTGCAGCGCCAGGCAGAGGTCGTCCAGAAGGCCGTCCACGGCCGCGCGGATGTCCGCCACGGTCGAGATGGGGTCGGCGAATGCGCGGTGCGCCGTGCGCCGGGGCAGAGGACTCAGGGATGCGATGGGGTCGGCGGCGAGGCCGAGGGCCTGCTCCAGCCGCCGCACCGGCTCGGGGCCGAAGCGACGGGTCAGCTGCGCAGGAGCCATGGCGGCCAGCCGTCCGATCCGGTCCAGTCCGAAGGACGCCAGCTCGCCAGCCGTATCCGCGGCGAGCCGCAGGGCGGCGACGGGCAGCCGCGCCAGCGCCCTGCCGACCCCCGACGGACCGGCTCCCGCGGGCACCACGCCGGGGTCTTCGGGGCCGTAGTGCGCCAGCGCCCACGCCGCGCCGGGGGTGTCGGCGACGGCCAGCCGCGCGGTGAGCCCGAAGTCGCGTAGCGCACTTCGCAGCGAGGCCGTCAGCGCCTCCTCGCCGCCGAAGAGGCGGGTGCAGCCCGCAATGTCGAGGAGGATCGTATCGGTGCCGTCGGACATGACGCGTGGGGTGAAGCGGCCGGCCCAGCGCGCGAGGCGCTCCAGCGCCAGGGCGTCGGCGGCGGGGTCGGCGGGGCGGACGACCACCTCGGGCACGATCGCGCGGCCGTCGGCGAGAGTCATGCCGGACCCCAGGCCCGCCCGGGCCGCGACCGGGCTGCACGCCTCGATGATCAGGCGGTTGCGGCCTTCGGCGACGGTGACGAAGGGGTGGCTCAGCGCCTCGGGGAGCTCCCGACCGAGACGCTCGGTGGGCCACCAGGGCAGCCATGCCGCCACGATGCGACGGGTCGGCGCTTCGCGCCCGGAGGTGGCGGCGGAGTCCGAAGCCATGGTTCACTCCGACAGGCGCCAGTCGTCGTCCGTCCACCGCGCGAACCACTCCCCCGGCCGGCCGCCACGGCAGTGCAGGAGCTGGACGAGCCACCGGGCGGAGCTGTCGGCGGAGCGATGCGGAAGGGCGGCTTCCCCGCTCTGGCCCGTGCGACCATTCCCTGCCTGCACGGCGGTCACGCGCCAGCGGCTGAAGGCCGAACGGACGCCGGCACCGTGCCGCCTCCCAACGCAGCTGCCGCGCGACAGCGCCAGGCCGAGCACCTCCTTACCCTCGGCGGCGAGCATCAGGCGCCGCGAGGCGGCCAGACCGACTCTGCCCGTCTCGGCCACCACCGCGCCCACGGACGGGCAGCGCAGCGCCTCCTCCATGGCCCAGTGCACATCCTCGTCGCGCTTCAGGCCAGAGACGACGAGCAGCCGCCCGGCTCCGACCCCGTAGCGGACCAGGCCGGGCGCGTAGAGGTCGCTGCCGCGCGATAGCCAGAGAAGGGCCGGGCCTGCCCGGTCGTCCTGCGTGCCGCGGAGACACCGTGCCAGCAGGACGGCGCAGAATCCGGTGGCGGCCTCGTCCCCCACCACCTCGTGCACGCACCCCAGGCGCAGCCCGCCCCCGGGAAGGACGCGATCGATCTCGGCGGCTCCCACGGGGAGGTGCGGCCCCGGGGGCGACCCGCCCTCCTCGACCCCGCGGATCGTCCTCCGAAGCGATTCGGCGACCGTTCGACGGCGCTGGCGGGCGCCGTCGGCACGGCAGGAGGTGTGGACCGCCTCGGGGGCGCGGCGCGGCTGCGGTCGGCGTCGGGTCTTCGGCACTCTGGACATGGGGTGGACACGGTACCGAATAAACACCGTAATGTCAAGATCGGGCGCGGGTGCCTTCACGTCTTCCCCGGTCGCCGTGTCTTCGCCCGGTGGCTGGCACGGAGGAGTAGTGCTCCGGGCTCCGGCACCTCAGCCAGATAGCGCCGGACGCGGCTCGTACCGAACGACCTTTATTCGGTGTTCCCGCTTCCGTGCCTGGGCGAGATCGTAGGTGGCCTGCCTGCGCAGCCAGAACTCTGCGCTGGACCACCCCGCCTTCTCTAGGCGAATCGCCATCTCCGGAGAGATGGCTGCATGGCCATTCAGAACACGCGAGAGGGTGTGGCGGGCGACATCGAGCACCCTTGCCGCCTGGGTCACGTTCAGGCCGAGCGGCACTAGGCAATTCTCCCTGATGCTGCGGCCGGGGTGCGGGGGATTCTCCATGGCCATGGTGCCTCTCCTGAAGAAAGCTAGTGGTAGTCGACCAGGTCGACATCGTATACATCGCCTTCGTCGAAGCGGAAGACGATCCGCCAGTTGCCGGAAACCGAGATGCTCCAGAATGGCTTCAGATCGCCCTTCAGGGGATGAAGCCGGTACCCGGGCAGGTCGATGTCCGATGGCCCGCGCGCGTCGTCGAGGTCGGCGAGAGCAATTGCGAGACGGTCGGGCCTGATCGGCGCGCACTCGGCTGCGGTCATTTCGCTCGTACAGGCGCTTGAGACCCCGGTGACGGAAGCTGCGTATCATTGACGAGTGTACCGTATACCGGTATGCGTGTCAAGTCAAACCCAATGTTGTTCGCTACCGAACCCGGAACCCTCACGCCGTTGGGAGGGAGACGCGCAGGACCCAAGAGTGGCGCGCGCGACGGCACCGCCGCCCGCAGCTGGGGCTCACTCTCCCTGCCTCGCGCCCGGGCCTTTCTGACGTCGCGCCTGAACTGCGAGGAACGAACGGGGACTAGCATGTCAGATACCGAGGTCGCGGAACAGCTCCTCGGCACTGTCGAAACCCTGACCCTTGCCGTCGTCCAGCTCCTTCATGGCGCTGACGCGAGGCGTGCCAAGCAGCGACCGGCCAAGCCCGTCAGGTGTTCTGGGCAGCTACCGGGCCGTAAGCATCGTCAGGGACCGATGGTCGGCGGCGAAACGCATCGTAGATCGCCCACCAGATAGCCAGACCGAACGCCCCGTAGCTCAGCCCACCGGCCAGCTCGAGCGGGGCTTGGATGTTTCCGAGACTACGGACGACCTTCGTATCCCCCAACACCCAACCGCACGCGTTCACAGAGAGCGCGACGACAGCCATCCGGCCGACAATCCGCCACCTTCGGTCCCGTCGATTCGTGTCCACACCGCACGATAGCGGAACTGGATGGGCCCGACAAGTTCTGTCGTGATGGTGTCGGGAGCACATTATCTGTCCGGTTTCGTAGCACATAGTCTGTCCGGTTCTGAACCTTCACCGAGGAGGGTGGATGAACCGGGCGGCGATGCTGCGGGAAGTGCGGATGGAAGCGTTTGAGAGGGTCTATGGACTGTGGCGGCGAAAGCGGCTGGTGCAGGCGCAGGCCGCGGACGCCGGTCGCGCAGAGCGTCCGGGCCCTCCGCCTCGTACCGGGCCACCCAGCGCCGGAACGTCCGCTCGCTCCTGGGGCGCTCGGCGCGCAGGGCGCCTCCGGAGGAGGTGGCGGCGGTGGAGGCGCTGTACGGTGCCGGGCACCGGGGCTGGAACGTGCGGCATTTCTACGTCGAGGTCTATGTGGCGGAGGGCGGGTCGCGGTCGTACACCTGGGTGAAGAACCGGCTTCAGGAAGCCGGGCTGGTGAGGAAGGGACGTAGGAAGGGTCCGCACCGCGAGCGGCGGGAGCGGAAGCCGGCGGCGGGGATGATGCTGCACCAGGACGCCTCGACGCACGAGTGGGTGCCGGGAGAGTCGTGGGATCTCGTGGTGACGATGGACGACGCCACGGGCGAGGTGCTCTCGGGGTTCTTCGTGGAGGAGGAGGGGACCTGGTCGAGCTTCCGGGGGGTGCGCGAGGCGGTGGAGGCGATGGGGCTGTTCGACGACCTGTACACGGACCGGGGCTCGCACTACTGGCACACGCCGGAGGCGGGCGGGAAGGTGGACAAGGACAGCCCTACCCAGTTCGGTCGGGCGATGGCGGAGCTGGGGATCGGGATGATCGCCGGATACTCGCCGCAGGCGCGGGGCCGGAGCGAGCGTCTGTTCGGGACGCTGCAGGGGCGCCTGCCCCAGGAGCTGGCGAAGGCGGGGATCTCCGGGATGGAGGAGGCGAACGAGTTCCTGAGGGCCTTCTGGCCGCGATTCAACGCCTCGTTCGCGGTGGAGCCGAAGGAGGCGGAGAGCGCGTTCGCGCCGCTGCTGCCGTCCATGAGGGCGAAGCTGCCCGACATCCTCTGCCTGAAGGCGGAGCGGACGGTCGGCAACGACAACTGCGTCGCCTACCACGGGAGGAAGCTGCAGATTGCCAGGCAGCGCCACCGGTGCCACTACGTGCGGGCCAAGGTGATGGTCCACGAGTATGAGGACGGCTCCATGGCGGTCTTCCACGGTGGCCGGAGACTGGGGCGCTACGACGCCACCGGGCGGCCGCAGGGGGCAACGGAGGGAAAGGAGGCGGCGGCATGACCTCGATGCCCCGCCTCGCCGACTGTCTGTCCTCCGCTCCCGACGACCCGGAGGCCCGGCGTTCGCATGCGCACGAGGACGGCGGCGTGCAGTCGAGACGGTACCCCGAAGCCGGGGCGCCACGATGCTGCGGGGCGGCATCTGGACAAGGACGGGGCGGCTTCGTGAGAGCTTCCGCCGCCCTTCTCGGCTCGCTTCGCTCGCCTCGTCGGGCGGCGGAACCCCAAAGCGGACATTTCACATGCTCCGAAAACCGGACATTCTACTTGCTCCCAACAGTTCTGTCGTGATGGTCTTCCCGTAGAGCTGGTATGGGAGCGTTACACCGCAGAAGTGCTAATCACAGTTTACATTATGTAAACTCCGCTTGACATATCTGGCCGGTGGCTGGCCGACGGGCAGGAGTCGCAGCTGGTTGACGGTGACCGACAGGATCGGTCTAGAGGGATTGTCCCCGAAAGGAGACTCAGCTGATCGACGCCCTGAAGCGCTGGCAGAGCGACTATACCGTCTTCCTCCCTCAACGGGAAATCGCCAAGCGGCTCGGGTCCCTTAACGCCGCGAAATGACAACTGCAAGCCGCGCTTCCCGCATGAACGCTCCCAGAAAGCGCTGGCGCTGATCAGGATCGAAGTATCGACCGAACTTGGCGCGTGACAGGACATCGTTGAGTTCCCCAAAGCACGCCGCAGACGTCAGGATCGTACCGCTCTCCGTCGTCAGGTTCCGTCGCGGCAGTCCCTGACGGTCCCCCCACGGCAAGTATGACATGACCGAGGGGAGTGTCAAGAATGCAGCCCACCCGGATCGAAGACGCGATCCTCTACGAAAGGGCCGCCTGTCTGCAGACGATCGAGCAGCTCGGAAGCTGCGTCGGAGAACGGCTGCCGGTCGAGCGCCACATCGATGAGCACGTCTGTGTCGATCAGGATCAGAGGTACTTCCGGGCCAGGGCCTCGTAGCGGGGATCGTCACTGTTCGCAGGGCGGAGTCGGCCTCTCCATCGCGAAGCGAAGGAGGGTTGTCCGACGGCCTCCTCCTCCTGCAGCCCGCGCTCGATCAGCGACGACAGCGAAATGCCGCGCGATCGTGCATGTCGCTTCGCGGCAACGAGAACCTCGGGATCCACGATGATCGTGAGCCTCTGTTTCATGGGAGGCCGCCAGCGATGGGAATACGTGTCCATGGCGATGCTATACGTGTACCGTCGCGGCGTCAAGGAACGGCTGGACTCGCCCCACCTGGCCTTCCCGCGGGAGGGGACGGAAGATCCGCCCGGGTAGCCGGCCATGCTCCCGTCCGTCGCGAAGGGTCCACCTCGCCGGACGCCCTCCCCTGCTGCGACATGCTACATTGGAAGTCCCGTCACACACTGGCGAGTGACACGCGACCCCCACACGGAATGGAAGTCGGCCGTCAATGACCTCGGTCAGCGATACCGTCATCCGGCAGATGGTCGAGGCCATCGTCGACGTCAGCGACCCCGAGCAGGTAATCCTGTTCGGGTCCCGGGGCCGCGGGGATTTCACGGAACGCTCCGACGTCGACCTGATCGTGGTCGAGGCGGCACCGTTCGGGCCGGGCCGGAGTCGCCACCAGGTGATGAACCGGCTGTATCGCGCGGTCGCGGGGTTCGGTGTGCCCGCCGACATCCTGGCCTACTCTCTCGACGATGTGGACTACTGGCGCGACTCGCTCAACCACGTTCTGGCGCGTGCGCTTAGGGAAGGCACGGTTCTGTATGAGCGATCCTAAGTGCGCTCGCGTGATGCAGCAGGCAGCCGAACGAGATCTGCTCACGTTGCGGCACCTGAAGTCCGGTGTCCCGGACGAGTCGTTCGGTTTCCACGTCCAGCAAGCGACCGAAAAGGCACTCAAGTCCCTCCTGGCCCTCCGGGGCCGCAGGTATCCGCTAACCCACAATCTCCACGATCTCTTCGCATTGCTCGACGAGGAGGGCGTGGCCACGGGCTTCTTCCGACCGTTGTCGTCCTTCACGCCCTATGCGGTCGAGTTCCGCTACGAAGGGGTCGGGCCCGGCCACGAACCCATTGACCGCGCAGCCGCGCTCACGCTCGTCGAGGCGTTGGCCCGGGATGTCCGGGACCGCCTCGGCACGGCCACGGCGGACCCCGGTTCGTGAGCGGGTCCACCCCCATCCCGCGCCCTGTTTCCGCGGTCATGCGGAGAACGGTTGCCCTTCGCACCACAATGTCAACTCTGGTTGTCAGAATGTAATACGGAGTTGACATCTGCGGGTCGGCGACATCCTCGAGTTGGGTCCGGTGGATCCACCCGGAACGTACTCACCCCCGCCAGCGACCACAGGGCATGATTCGGCGCATGAATCCGTCGAAACGGGGAACGGTGAACGCGGTGTCGCCGTGGGCCGGGCTCCAGACCATGCCCTTCGCAATTAGCTTGGCGCGAACAGGAGCAAGCGAGGTCACCCCGCGACCGAGTTGGCCTGCAACTTCGCCGGAGCGATGCGGGCCGGCGCCCAGCTCGGCCATTGCCCGCAGATACCGCCGCTCGGCCTGGGTGAGACGATCGAACCGCACCATGAAGAAGCCTTCATCGAGTGTGGCGAGGGCCGAGGCGGATGCCGACCGCACATCCTGCGCCGTAACCGGTGATCCCTCCGCGGCGTCCCAGACATGCTTGCCCCACTCCTGCAGGAAGTAAGGGTACCCCTCGGCCTCCCCGAGGACCATCTCGACGGCATCTTCCCGGAACTCCACTCCCAACTCCCGGGCGGGCTTGGTGATCGCATGTGCGGCGGCCATCGGCGGCAGCGGGCCGACCTCCGGAAAGTCGAACAGGCGCTCGGCATAGGACTTCGCATGCCCCATGCGTCCGCGCAGTTGCGGGAGACCCGCGCCCACGAGCGTTACCGGAAGCCTGCGCTGCGCCGTGCGGTGGAGCGCGACAATCAGTGCCGCCAACTCGTTCTCGGTGACGTATTGGAGCTCGTCGATGAAGATCGCCAACCCCGTGTCGGCGCTCAGGCAAGCTTCGCCTACAGCTTCAAGGAGGGCCTGCAGGTCGAGTTCCAGGTCCCCGTTGTCCGCCAGTCCGGGCTCGGGATCGAGGTCGAGCCCGAGTTCGATATCGTGATACTTCACCTTGAGGGCGCCTGCGAAGCCTGCCAGAGCCCGGAGGGCCCGCCTTGCGAGTTCACGGGCACGCGACCGTCGCGCCAGCTTGATCATGGCCGTACGCAGCCCGGGGGTCAGGAGCGCGGGAAGCGAGCGGGACTCCGGCGCCTCGACACGGGTGACCAGCATTCCCCTCGATTCCGCGTAGTCGCTCGACTCGAGGAGCAGGACCGTCTTGCCGACGCCTCGAAGGCCAACCACGAGGATGCTCTTGGCGGGTCGGCGTGTCCGTACCCTCTCGAGGGTTATCCGAACCCTCTCCAACAGGTCTTCACGCCCCGCCAATTCAGGGGGAGGCATGCCGGCCCCGGGGGAATAGGGGTTGAGAATCGGGTCCATTGGGTTCGCGGTTATAGAGAGGTTAGTGGGTTTATCCGTGGAAGATAATATCGCTAAACTCGTCATAAACCACCATGACAGTCCCGTAGGCCGTCTTTGGTGGCGACCGGACTCGCCGTCAGCGAGGTGGGGAAGTGGCTGACCGGGATGGGGAACCGCTCCCGGCGCGACTCCCGCGAGTCCTCGATGCTGCGCGGTGCGATCGGCGGTCTGACCGGGACCCATGGATGTGCGTGCAGGCCTCGTCCTCGGCGTGCAGCGCGATGAATGTGGAGAGCGTGGTGGTGTATGAGCTGGGCGGGGGTTAGAGGGGTTGGCGCCCGTCCTCACCCCCACAGCGCCCCGACCGGCACCGCGAACAGCCCCTCCCCGAACGCCGTCGTGCGATCCCCGTCATACAGCAGCACCCCCATGCGGAACCGCCTCCGCGCACCGCGCACATCAGACCGGTGTCGACGGCGTGCATCTTCGGCGTCTTGACGAGGCGGGTGGCCTCGGCGGCGTGCCAGGCCGGGATGCGCTCCCGACCAGCGCGTCGGAGACCTGGGGCGCAGCAGCGCATTCGCCGATCGCCGTCTTCATCCACGAGGCGCTGACGGAGCGGAAGCGCCAGGGCCGCCGCGTGCCCGTTCCCGCCCTGCTCGCGATCGCGGCCGCGTCGCTCGTCGGCGCGGTCGACGAGGGGATCCAGAAGCTGATTCCCAGCCGGGTCTTCGACCCCGTCGACATCCTGTTCAACGTGCTGGCCGCGGCGATGGCCATCGCCGCGAGCGTGGCGCTGCGGCGGGCGCGGCGGTGGGGTGCGTCGCTGGTGGGGCCGGCGACGGGGCCGCGCGAGTAGCCGCGGAGATCTCGCTTGTGCACAGCACGGGCGGGATGTACCGCCCCGAGAATCACAACGGGGACGGCCGCAAGGTATACATACACCGTGGAGGTGTCGGCTGCGGGGTAGGTGAAGAGGGGGCGGCCGTGGCCATTGCGCGCTCTATCCTCCCAGCTTTCTCACCCTTCCGCCCGCAGCAGCCCGCTTTCCAGAGCGAAGCGCACGATGTCGCGCCGGGTCCTGAGGCCTAGCTTCGATTTTGCGCGGGCGATGCAGCCCTCCACGATCTCGGGACTGAGGGACATCTCCTTGGCCGCCTCCGAGGCCGAGAATCCGCTCGCGTACAACTGGATGGCCGTGTGCTCGCGCGCCGAGAGCACTTCGGGCCCCTGGTCGCGGCTGGATGCGTCGTGCGCCTTCCGTCGTGCCATCAGGGCGGCCGAGCGGCGCGGCAGATCGGAGTGGCCGCGCATGATCGCCTCCAGCTCTCCCTCGAGCTCGGTGTCGGCGACGGACTTGTTCAGAAAGCCGGCGGCTCCGGCCTCCATGGCTCGCACCAGGAACTCGTCCTCGTCGTGGACGGTGAGTACCAGAATCCTGGCTTCGAGACCGAGCGCCGTGATCTTGCGGGTCGCTTCGACTCCATCCATCCCGGGCATAGCCAGATCCATGACGACGATGTCCGGTTCCAGCGTCCGGGCCTTCCTCACCGCCTCCTCTCCCGAGGACGCCTCGCCCACGACATCCACCGCGCCGATGGACTCCAGCAATTCCCTCAGGCTGGCGCGCACCGCCGTGTGGTCGTCGACGAGCAGCACCCTCGTCATCGTGCGCCCTCCGGACTCACCATCGGCACGGTGGCCCGAACCGTGGTTCCCCTCCCCGGCGAGCTCCGCACGGCGAGGCTGCCCCCGACCAGCTCCGCCCTCTCTCGCATGCTGGAGAGGCCGATGCCGCCACTGTCCGGTTCCGCTCCGGGGCCGGGCGGCTCGAAGCCGCACCCCTCGTCCCGGATCTCCGCCACCAGGACCCCATCCCCCGTTCTGAGCGTCACCGAGGCCTCGTTCACACATGCGTGCGTCGCCACGTTGGTCACGGCCTCCTGCACGATCCGGTATAGGGCCACGACGGTCATCGGGTCCATCTCATCGCTCGCCCAGTCGACGTTGACTGCGGCGTGGATCGTCAGTCCGTGCACCTTCCGGGTATCGCGAAACAGGGTGGCGAATGCGGACAGCAGCCCCTGCTCCTCGAGATTCGGGGGTCTCAGCCCGCGAATCATATGCTTCACCCCCCGGGCCGCGTTCGTTATCTCGTCGGCGATCACCGCCCACGCCTGCTCCCTCTCCTCCTGGTCCACCGTGTCCACAAGCAGCTTCCCCCTGACCTTGAAGGCCACGAGGAACTGGAGGAGGTCGTCGTGCAGCTCGCGGGAGATGCGCTTCCGCTCGTTCTCGGCCCCCACCAGCGTCATCCTGGAGAGCCACTGCATCCGCCGCCATCCATCGATGTCGCGGATCGTGCAGACCACCTGTTCCGGCCCCGGTTCCTCGCCGGGGCTCAGACTGACCTCCACGGGGAAGGTCGTCCCGTCCTTGCGCAAGGCGTGCACGTCCAACTCCAGCCCCATCTGCCGCGGACTCGGCGCCTCGGCGTAGCGCGAGCGGTGCTCCTCGTGCAGGGCGCGGCTGGAGGCGGGAATCAGCATCTCCACGGGGGAACCCTCCATCTCCTCGCGGCTCCACCCGAACATCGAGAGGGCCCGCGGGTTGAGGTCCCGGATCACGCCCTTGGCGTCCAGGAAGAGAATCGCGTCCGGCGACGCCTCGAATACGGCCCGGTAGTCCCTCAACGGGGCAGCCCTGTTGTCGCTGGGCCGGGAAACGGTCAACGGGCGTCCGAAATCGGTCTTGGTGGCCACGGTCAGAAGGCTCTTCACCTTTTCGTGGTGGTTGGTGGGGTAGCGGCAACCGAAACCTACTACAGGTGGGAGCGCGAGAGGTTCCAATGGGCTTCGCCAGCAGGGGGGGCGAGAGCGCGATCCGCGCCATCCTCTCCGCGACTCCCCCGCGTCGGGGGTCTCGAACGCGGGCCGCGGCGATGACCAGCGGGGATGCAGCGCTGCTCCTGCCGTGGGAGGCTGTCCACGGGCTGCTAGAATACGCTTCCAAGAACCACCGGACGATTCACTCCCAACGATGCCCGCACACTTCCCGCCCGCACCTGCCCGAATATCGGGATCGCATCTGAGCCTGCGACGCCATGCCGCCATTGTCCTGCTCTGCGCCGCGTGCGGTGTCTCCGACCGTAGCGACGTAACCGGTCCGAGCCGCGCCGACAGCGCGGGGGTGGAGATCGTCCGGAACCCGGACAAGCCGCTGCTTCGCGGGGAACTCGTTCACCCCGCCAGACGCGTGTTCGGTTCCGAGACCGAAGGCCCGGAGCTCTTCGGCGGACTCGGCAGCGTTCGTCTGCACCCGAATGGATCGCTGTGGATCACGGAGCGGCAAACCCAGGAAATTCGGGTGTTCGACTCCGGCTCGGGGGCACATCTCTTCACGATCGGTGGGCGGGGTGACGGCCCCGGTGAGTTCCAGCGGAGTGGGATCCTCGGGTTCGATGCCGAAGGAAGTGCCTACGTGTACGACGATCGACATCGGCGACTATCGGTGTTCTCCGAGAGCGGTGAGCTCCTGGGCAGCCACCTGATGCCGTCGTCCTTCGGCTTCGGGCCGCGGCCACTTCACGTGACCCGGACGGGGACCCTCATTGGCCAAATCCCGCGAACAATGGAGCGCATACCGGCAGACGGCTCGACCGTGAGGGATACGGTCAGGATCTGGACGATGCCGCTGGATGGCACGGCCCCGGCTCTGGTGGCGCAGACCTCTGGGCCACTTTGGTACTTTCAGGATGGAATACAGGTCGTAGTGCCGTACACCGGGGGTCTTCCATCGCCATACGCCGGCGGCTCGCTTCAGGGGTTCCGAGACGACCAGGTCTAACCCTGGCGAGCACCGAGAGGCACGAAGCGCCGGGCTGGCAAGGCGCGACGAAGCGCGAATAGCAGCGCTATTCGTGCGAGGAGCCAACGAAGAGCGCAGCGGTCCAGCGCGGATGCAGCGCGCCTCGAATGCCGCCGGGGCTTTGTCCACGGGCTCCGGGGTCACGGATCAGGGCGGCGCATGGCTCCTCAGAGCCGAGGCCGCCGAAGGGGCGATGGCCGATGTCTCCACAGACGTTCAAGTCTGGGACGCATTCGACGCCGAGGGCGTGTTCCTCGGCCCTATACGCGTCCCCGCCAACATCTTGTTGATCCAGTTGATCGGACAATCCGCGCTGACGATCGTGTATGACGAGATGGATCGCGCCTCGGTCGCGATCTATGAGGTTCGCTGGATGGCCTCGCCCGTCGCGGAGACTCGGGTGCGAGGATCACAGCGGCGATCGCAGGGTGCGGCCGCAGGCGCTCGGCCTGACGAGCTCCAAAATGACAACCCGCGTTGACAAAAAGTCAACCAGAGTTTACCTCACCTGGAGCGATTCATCCGAGACCCGGACAACGGACTTCCCGGGCCACCAGGTGGCCGCCCTGGGAACCGCTCCCTTGTCGGCGGGGTAGGAGCTCCGTATACTTCCCGTGAGCACACCGGGCGCACGAAAGGGGCAAGCCTCTTGAACCACCTTCCCTTCCTTCCGTCCGCTCCGTCCGCCCGTGTCCCGCAGAAACACACGCATGGCGCGCTTCGGCCTCCGGGGAGGCTGGCGGTCGCGATCGCCGTGGTCGGGCTTGGTGGATGCGGCATCTTCGGCCTGACGACGGATCGCCGCGTGATCGGGGGCATCGACTTCCACGACAGGCCCCCGGAGATCCCTGAGACAGCAACCGCCGGGGTACCCTTCGAGATGACGATCTGGACGGTGGGGGACCACTGCAACTACATCGGGGGGGAGACCGACGTAGCCGTCACCGGTCCGATCGCCGAGGTGACTCCATACGACTATGTGACCGGAAGCGACGGCTGCATCCTATTGCTGGCCTACTTTGAGCACAAGGCGACGGTTGTCTTTCAGGAACCGGGAACCGCCGCGATCGTGCTTGTGACCGGCACGGACTGGCACAAGGAGGTGAAGCGGAAGTTGTACACGGTGGAGGTGTCGCCCGCGGGGTAGGACGCCGTCAGCGCTGGACTGCAGTGGGCCGCCGCGTCGTCGGAACGATGGACGCCTCAGTCGATGTGCCGGAGGCCGCCCGTTGTGGACCAAGCCGAGCGTCAGGCATCGCCGATTGGGGGCGGTATCACCCAAGTGGCGTGCCTCGCCAGCTTTCTCTTGACCGAGGCTGGCTTCCCTCCGAACACCCATACGTGGCCGGGGTCCTCGGTCGGGGGTTCCGTCGCTATTCCCAGCTCCAGGCTGCGTACATAGCCCACGTTGAGCGCCACCATCAGGAATCCGGCGACATTTGCGTCAGCGGGGCTGCGATAGCACTTCGCTCGGGAAGCCGACATCGGCGAACCATCGCGGGAATCGCTGAACATTCCGCTCTGGGGTCTGGATTGGCCGTCCTTGACGGTCACCTTGTCGGCAGGGATGCGCCGCCAGACCTCCTCGTCGTCCGTCACCGACAAGTCGTCAACGTGGGTGGGTGCCTGCCCCAAGCGCGCCAAAGGGGATCAGAAGGGCTGCACGCCGGCACCTAGGAAGGTGACAAAATCGGCCAGATCGCCTTCGGTCTCCTGCTCTCCAGGCGACTCGTACGCGAAGGAGAATCCACGCTCCACTGAGAGGCCCACGGCGAAGTCAATGTCCACGGTGAGCGTCTTGCCCGCGTCGTGCCACTCCAGGAGAACCCCGCCAGAAGACTCCGGGCACACCTCGGGACGGGAGAAGCCCACGGCGGACATGACCCCCGCAATGTCAACGGCCGCCTCCACGATGCTCCTCGGCACCGCACCGCCGCCGTACGAGTCCCAGTCGTGGGGGAGCTCGGCGAAGCTCCTGATCTGCTTCTCGATGTCAGCAAGCCATGAGTCCTCTCGGACGGGGACAGCGGGCTGAGTGGACTGCGGCGCGGTCAACGGCGCATCGGGCTCCGGGCGCCGTGATACCGAGATATGCCGGTTCCCAGGCATCGAGGCCGTCAATCCCGTCGAGGCACCATCCTGCGGCCGCTCGATCAGCTGCAGATCAGTCATCTCTTTCGCTCCCAGAGTCGGTGCATGGTCTCCGAAGTCACATCGGCGAATCCGCGTACGATCCACTCCCTACCAGCATTCAGTCTGGTTTCCAGCGAGCTGGAGCCACCACCATCTGGCCCCAGCCCTCCCCTGGCAGTCAGAGTCAGCGTCATCGCCGGGTTGCCGTGCTGGTCGAATACTGGATTCACCGCCACATGCAGACGCGAAACTCCCTCTGGATCCGGCATCCGATACCGAACCCGGAGCGCGATGTCCTCGGGCTCGAGCAGGAAGTCTCCCTGTCCGCTCCCCGCGAGCACGGGGGCTACGGAGTCCAGTTCGCCGTGCCGGTTCCAGCCGCTCCGAGCCGGGATGTGGTTCACGTAGGTGAGCTCCCACTGGTTCAGCACGGCGATGCCCAGACCTTCATCGGCCAGAAAGCTCTGGAAGATCTCGAAGTTCTTCAGGAATTCTGCCCGCACATGCTCATACCGCGGATAGTCCTGGCCGCCGATCCTGCGCCAGTTGAAGACGAATCTGTCCTGTTGGAGCTGAACCAGGTGCGCTTCGTTGCTTCCGACGAACCACACGCGGGGTGTGGGGACCTGTTCGAGCTTGACAGTCAGCGCGCCCGGCGGGCGTGGTCTCAATTCCTCGAAGCGTGGATCCAGCGCCGGGTGAACCTCCAGCCTGGGGAACGAATCGCGGTACCGCCGCCACAGCAGGCCCATGCGCGGTCCGGACAGGTCCTTAATCCTGGCGAACTGCGCGGCCATGGCGACCTCCACGACCGGGGGCTTCCTGAAGGACGGCAGCGGGCTGCTCTCGCCCCTCGGACCCGGCTGGCTCGACGATGGGGAGGGGGCGTCGGGCATACTGGCAATCTAGCCGTCGCGCACTCGGTGTTCAATCGCCCGTAAACAGGCCCCATTCGTCAGCGCTGCGCCGCCAGCTCCATCCTCCCGCGCCGGGCCTCCAGCGTCCTCCTCACCTCGGTGGCGGACTCCTCGGTGATGGGGTACCTGTGGACGGCCCAGATGGCGACCGCCGACACGAGCGCCGGAACGAAGGCGTCGAGCGCCCGCATCGCGGTCAGCGCGGATTCCGTCTGGGCGCCCGCGAGCGCGACGTCGAACCCGGTCCAGTTGAGGAGGAAGCCGCTCCCCGCGAGCGCCAGCGATAGGCCGAGCTTCACCACCCACCAGAAGATCGAGCCGAAGAGGCCCTCGCGCCTCTCGCCGGTCTCGAGCTCGTCCAGGTCGACCACGTCGGCGACCATCGACGGCATGAGGGTGAAGAGTCCCCCGAAGGCGAACGCCATGAAGGGCGCGGGAACCAGCGACAGCCATGGAACCGCGGGCGTGAGGCAGAACCACTTCATGGCGTAGCCGGCGACGGCGACCCAGGTCGAGAGGAAGAACGCGCGACGCTTGCCCACACGGGTGCTGACCCAGGTCACGAGCGGGATCACCAGAGCGATCGTGGCCACGAAGCCCACCGTTCCCGAGAGCCCCGCCCAGTACGCGCCCAGCTCCTGGTCTCCCCCCGAGACGTAGTAGATGAGGACGTAGGTCTGGAAGGAGGCGATGAGCTGGAAGCCGTTGAAGACCAGGAAGGTGGCGAGGCAGAGGAGGAGGAACGGCCTCACCCGGACCGTCCTCCAGACCCCCCTGAGGAAGGTGGCGACCGCGCGCGAGGCGGGCTCCTTCGAGTGCGACTCCGCGGAGGCGGGCCGGACGCGCTCCCGCAGCAGGATCGCGGGCAGGATTCCGAGCCCGATCGCCGCCACGCCGACCATGACCGCGAGCCAGCGCGCGCCCTCCACCTGGCTGTCGAAGAGGCGTTCGCTGGACATGAAGGCCAGGTACCACGGCGAGATGAAGTAGGCGAACTGGGCGATCCAGTTCTGCACCCCCATGAGCCGCGTGCGCTCGTGGAAGTCGGGGGTGAGCTCGTAGCCCAGCGCCACCCAGGGCGTGGCGAAGACCGTGTACGCCATGAAGAAGACGATCAGCCCGACGAGGAACCACCAGTAGTAGAAGCTCTCCGAGCGCCCGTCCGGAAAGTGCCAGAGCGCCATGTAGACGAGCCCCACGGCGACGGCGCCCACGAAGAGGTAGGGGCGCCTCCTTCCCCAGCGGCTGCGCGTGCGGTCCGAGACGTGCCCCATGACCGGGTCGGTGAGGGCGTCGGTCAGGCGGGGGAGCGAACCGAGCAGACCGACGAGGGCCGGGTTCATCCCCAGCCCCAGGTTGAGGACGATGAGCATCCCGCCGCTCGCCGCGGCGAGGGTGTTGTTGACGAATCCGCCTATGCCGTAGACCACCTTGTGGAGGAACGGCACCCTGTCGGCTGGCGCGGTCAAGGCTTCTCTGAGGAGAGCGGGTCGGGAGTGGTGGCGGACGGCCAGCAACCTACGGCCATGGTGGCGGGGAGCGCCAGCGAGCGCGTTGTCCAATGAGAAATGTAGCCCTTCCTTGCGCTCCGGCCCGTCGGTTCCCCATCGTGTGGTGAGACTGCGGCACGACCCGTAGAACCCCCTGCGGTCGACAGACTCCTGTCCGCCAACTTGGACCGGAGGGCTCATTCGTCATGACGAGTTCCACCCGTATCGCCATCCTAGCGGCCCTGATCGTGGCCGTCGCGCCGCTGGCCGCCTGCACGTCCGCCTATGGCCGACACAACCCCACGGTCGCCGTGGAGATCAGGAAGGCACCGAGGCTGGGCCTTCTCGCCGAGGAGGTCGTCTTCGCGCCCCCGGAGCTCTCGCCTCCCCCCGGCTCCGATGAAGGGGCAGACGCCGCCGTGTCGGCGTGGCTCCCCGGTCACGATGTGACCGCGCCGGATTCCGTCGCCACCGCCTGCCGAGCCGAACTCGTGCTGGCGCTGACCAGGGGACTGGTTCAGAGCGGCATTCGGGTCGCAAACTACGGCAACCATGACGGCGCGGACGCGATGATCGAGGTCGATGTGACCGATTGCAACGTCCAACCAGGGGAAGCAACCGTGTTGGTTTTCGTGGACGAGGCTGGCGCAGTAGACAACGATTCGATCAAGTGTCGAGGGGAGCGCCGGCTGGACTTCACGGCCGCGTACCGGATCGTCGACTTGTCGAACGAATCCGAGGCGAGATCGGGCGACCTCGACTCAGAACACTCGGCTGTCGACGAATCGAGCCGATGTCCTCCGGCATATCGGCGCTATCAGACAATGCTCGAACAGGCCTACAGCGCCGCGGTTCAGACGATCGTTCCGCTGTTCCTGGAGACGGTCGAAGAACGAAGCCTCGTCTTCTTTGACGAGGACAGGTGCGGGATGAAGGTCGCTCACGAGGCCGTGGCCGCGGGCGACTACGAGCGGGCGCTGGAATTGTCTCTGGCGAATGCCGAGCACTGCCGGATCGATCCAGAGGCCAAGGTCGAATCCAGGGACGTGGCGGCGGCGAACTACAACGTCGGCATCCTGTATCGGATCATGGGGGACCTCGAATCGGCCGCGGAGCATCTGGCGCGGGCCAGCGAGATCGACCCCGAGAACGACGTGATCGCCGAGGCGATCGGGGAGACGCGCTCGGCGGCGGAGGCGGAGGAAGAGCTCCGGCGGTTGGAGCAGGAGGCGACGGATCGTGCCCAGCAACTGCCGCAACCTGTGCGCTAAGCGCAGTAGTTGCCCTCACCGCCAGGTCCACCGCCGGAGAGGCGAGGCGAGGCCGTGACCGTCACGGGTCCCGGTGGCCCCCAGCCAAGACTGCTTGCGGGGGGCAATCCGCAGATTCCCAAGGGAGACGGGGACGCGCCCGTTCAGGACTATCTCGCCGCGATGCCCGGCTGGAAGCAGGGCGTCGGCCGCGGTCTTGACCAACTGGTGGAGCGGACCGTGCCGGGCGTCCGCAAGGCCGTCAGGTGGAACTCCCCCTTCTACGGCGTCGAGGGGCGGGGCTGGTTCCTTTCCTTCCACTGCTTCGCCAGGTACGTCAAGGTGACGTTTCTGAACGGTGCGTCGCTCAGGCCGCCTCCGGCGGTCCCATCCAGGCACGAGTACGTCCGGTACCACCACATCCGAGAGGGCGACGCTCTCGACGACGGACAGCTGGCGGATTGGATCGCGCAGGCGGCCGCGCTGCCCGGCGAGGAGCTTTTCTGAGCTGATCGGGCCACACCTCGACCTGTACTCTCCCTCCCCAGCCCCACGGATAGCCCTTCCTTGAGCCTTGCGCTCCGGCCCATCGGTTCCCTACCGTGTGGGAGAAGCTGTGGCCCGGAGGCCTCCTAGAAAGCCCCGAAGTTCCGCTCCCCCCGAAGCTCCCCGATTCTTGTCCGCCAACCTGCACCGGAGTTTCATCATGACGAGTTCCACCCGTATCGCCCGCGTCGCGGCCCTGATCGTGGCCGTCGCGCCGCTGACCGCCTGCATGCCGGCCTATGGCCGATACAACCCCAAGGTGACCGTGGAGATCAGGAACGCACCGAGGCTGGGCTTTCTCGTCGAGGAGGTCGTCTTCGCGCCCGCGGACCTCTCGCTCGCCTCCGGCTCCGATGCACGGGCGGGCACCGCCGCGTTGGCGGGGCTCCTGGGTCAGGATGCTACCGTGCTGGATGTCGTCGCCTGCCGAGCCGAGCTCGTGCCGGCGCTGACCCGCGGACTGCTCGAGAGCGGCATTCGAGTCGCAACCTACGGCAGCCACGACGGTGCGGACGCGATGATCGAGATCAACGTGACCAATTGCACGATCCGACGGGACCTAACCTCCGAGACGAAGGAAATCGTGGAGCAGGCGGGGGAGAACACGCGCCGTCGCGAAGTGACCGAGTATCGTGCGGAGAGCCGGCTGGACTTCAGGGCCGCGTACCGTATCATCGACCTGTCGAACAACTCCGAGGCGACATCGGGCGACCTCAACTCCGAACCCTGGGCTGTCGAATCGAGCCTGGAGGGTTTTCCCGACTATCCGAGCGATCAGATATTGCTCGGACAGGCCCACAGCGCCGCGGTTCAGAGGATCGCTCCGCTATTTCTCGAGACGGTCGAAGAACGAAGCCTCGTCTTCTTCGACGAGGACAAGTGTGGCATGAAGGTCGCTCACGGAGCCGTGGCCGCGGGCGACTACGAGCGGGCGCTGGAGCTGTCGCTGGCAAATGCCGAGTACTGCCGGATCGATCCAGAGGCCAAGATCGAATCCAAGGACGTGGCGGCGGCGAACTACAACGTCGGGATCCTGTATCGGATCATGGGGGACTTCGAGTCAGCCGCGGAACATCTGGCGCGGGCCGGGGAGATCGACCCCGGGAACGGCGTGATCGCCGGGGCGATCAGGGAGGTCCGCTCGGCGGCGGAGGCGGACGAAGAGCTCCGGCGGGTGGAGCAGGAGGCGATGGATCGTGCCGAAGAGCTGCGGGAGGCGGCGGCGGAGAGAGCCGAGAGCACCCTCACGAACCAAGACATAGTCGAGATGTTCGAGGAGGAGCTAGCCGACGAGATCATCATACAGCTCATCGAAACATCGGAAGTCGACTTCGATGTGTCGCGCGCGGCGGTCATCGAGCTCAATCGGCAGGGGCTGAGTTCAGCGGTGATTACAGCGATGATAGCCGCAGCCGGGGAGCGGTAGGCCCCGACTTTCACGAGACCGGGAACGGACAGGGGACTTCAAAAGAGAGAAAAGAGATCTGAATTGAAATGACACGCCGCACGTTGGACTTCACGCCATTCATATGCACGCTGCTCGCGATCCTCGCGGTAGGCTGTGGCGATGACGACACAGGGCCGGAGCCACCGAGCCCCGTGGGGTCGTGGGACATATGGTCCATCGATGGACAGGCGCTCCCCGTCCACGGCATCGAGTCGTGGTCGCTCGACATCCGCTCCAACGGCACCTACGCCTGGCGGGTGCGGGACCAGTCCGGCGACGACACCGAGTCCGGCGACTGGACGCAGACGGGAACGGCCGTCTCCCTGAACCCTCGGAGCGGATGCCAGAACACGGCCGTGATCGAGGAGCGGGACACCCTGAAGATCGCGTCGGACTGCGTGAGCGGGTGGGAACTCGTTTTCAGGCGGTAGCCGCAACCTGTGCGCTTAGCGCATTAGTTGCCCTCACCGCCAGGCCCGCCGCCGGACAGGCGACGGAGCTGGCCGACTCGCTCAAGGACGTCCGGCCCAGCGTCTTCCTGGACTGCGCGACGCGCGGCTGCAGGCCCGAGTACTTCCGCACCGAAGTCACCTGGGTGAACTGGGTGCGGCTCCCCGACGAGGCGGACGTGCACCTCATCATCACCAGCCAGGCGACCGGCGCTGGCGGGCGCGAGTACCGGCTCGACTTCATGGGCGCCGGCGGCTTCGAGTACGAGGAGCGGGTCCTTCACCGGGCGCTCCCCACCGCCACGGACCGCGAAGTCCTGGATGGCCTCGTCCGCGCGATCGGGGTCGGAGTGCTGCACTTCGCCACCAGGAACGGTCTTCTTCCTCCCTCGCGCTTTCACGAGATCGCCGAGAGCGTGCTCTCGCCCGACGCGGGTGCCTCCGCTGGGGTGGGGGTCGTGGGGGCCGCCGAGGTGGACGACCCGTGGGACTTCTGGGTATTCCGGGTCGGGGGCGGCACCGAGATTCAGGGGGAGGAGACGCGGCGCACGGTTCAGCTCTCAGGCGACCTGCGCGCATCGAGGGTCACCCCCGAGCTCAAGGCGATCTTCCGCGCCAGCGTCGACTCCGACCTCAGAGAGATCGAGCTGGCCGACGACTCCACCTTCAGGGACCGGAGGACCGATTGGGGCTTCAGCGCCCTCGTGGCGCAATCGCTCGCCGACCGTTGGTCCGCCGGCTTCCGGACCGACCTTCGTCGGAGTCTCCGCTACAACCAGTCCCTCAGGGCCGAGGCCACGGCCGCTCTCGAGCACAGCTTCTTCCCCTACGCGGAAGCCACCCGACGCGCCCTGACAATCTCCTACGAGATCGCCGCCACGCACCGCAAGTACGTGGAGCAGACGATCTACGGCGAGTTCGCGGAGACCCGCTGGGAGCACTCGCTCGAGGCCGAGCTGGCCCGTCGCGAGAAGTGGGGCGATATCGCCATCAACGTCGAGGGATCGCACTTCCTGCACGACATCGAGCTCTACGGCCTCTCGGTCTACGGTGCTCTCGACTTCCGGATCGCCCGGGGGGTGACGATCGATCTGCAGGCCAACATCTCCTGGGTCAACGACCAGATCTACCTATCCGCCGAGGGCCTCTCCGACGCGGAGGCGCTCCTGGATCTTCAGCAGCAGGCCCAGAACTTCAACTACGGCGTCGAGGCGGGTCTCTCCTTCCACTTTGGGTCGATCTTCAACAACGTCGTCAACAACCGCTTCAGGCGCGGTCGCTGGCGGTAGGCTGGCACCCTGCCCAACGCGCAGCTGCAGCCCCGAGTACCACGCTCCGACAGCAGGTTGCCGGACAATCTACCTTACAATCTCGTAGTTGACCTCGTGTCCGCAGAACTGCCCAGACCACACAAGTACTGCCTTCTCCAAGCCCCTCGCAACCTATGCGCTAAGCGCATCAGTTGCCCTTACCGACCAATTCCGTCCGGTAGAGCGCCTCGGTCGCTTCGTCGAAGCAGGCGAAGATGACCCGTTGGAAGCCGGTGCCATGGGTCCGCGCCCCGGCGACCGCGATCCTGGCCGCGCGCTCCCGCGGGAAGCCGTAGGCACCGGTCGAGATCGCGGGGAAGGCGATCGAGGCCAGGCCGTGCTCCCGTGCGAGCGCGAAGCAACTGCTGTAGCAGGCCGCCAAGAGCGCGTCCTCGTCGCCCTGGCCGCGCCAGACCGGCCCGACGGTGTGGATGACGTGGCGGGCTGGCAGGCGGTATCCGGCGGTGATGCGCGCCTCGCCTGTCGGGCAGCCGCCGATGGTCCGGCACTCCTCCAGCAGGTCGGGTCCGGCGGCCCGGTGGATGGCCCCGTCCACGCCGCTGCCCCCTAGCAGGGTGTTGTTGGCGGCGTTGACGATGGCGTCCACCGCGAGCGTCGTGATGTCTCCACGCAATACTTCGATCATCGAGAGTCGGACCGGTGCGGCTCCACGGTTCCGGGGCGGTCGCTGGAGGGTGGGTGATCCCACGAGCCGTCTGCAGCGCCGTTGGCCGCCAGCGCCTGGGCGGCCGACTCGCGCACCCGCTCGGGAATGTCGTCGGTCCGGATCATCCACTCCAGGTAGTCGGGCGCCATCTCCGCGACCTCGGCGAGGGCCCTGCCCTGGTGCTTGCCCTGGTTGAAGACGAGCGACCCCTCCCGATCCTGAAACCAGCGATCGAAGGGCGTCTGGAAGGGCCTATCCCCCCCGCAGTACTCGTGCAGTTCGTCCAGTCCACGGGGCAGGTCCTGGTAGCGCTCCAGCTGGGCGCAGAAGACCTCGGCCGTCGCCCGCGCATCCACCTCGGCGGAGTGCGCACCGTCATCGTGTTCCCGGCCCAGGTACATGCGGACCGCGGCCGAAAGGTCGCGAGGCTCCTTGGCGTGGAAGATGCGCTGCATGTCGATTAGGCGGCGGCCCTCGACGTCGAAGCGAACCCCGGCCCGACGGAGCTCCTCGAGCAGGATCGGCAGATCGAAGCCGAGCAGGTTGAAGCCGGCGAGGTCGCAGGGGGCAAGGAGCTCGGCGAGCGACACCGCGGTCCTGCGAAAGGGCAGCTCGTCGGCCACATCGGCGTCGGTGATCTTGTGGACCTTGCTGGCCTCCTCCGGTATGGGGATGCCGGGGTTGTAGCGGCGCTTCCGCTCGAAGACCTCGCCGTCGGGCTCAAAGCGCAGGACGGCCAGCTCCACGATGCGATCTCGGTCGGGCCTCAAACCGGTCGTCTCGGTGTCGATGAAGGCCAGGGGGCGGTCGAGGCTGATCGGGAGCTCCATGGGCGGGTAATCTAGCAGCGCCCCCGACGGTCGCCCCGTCCTACCAAGTCAGTGGAGCGCTTGGCCCGCCGCCCCACAGTGTAATGTGCGCTTTACATTGTGTAATCCAGGGTTTACAGAGTTCGTACTCGTGGCTTCGCCGGCCCGCGCGCGTCGTCGGGCTCGCTCATCGCTTAACCTGCCCGCGAAAACGGGGCAGCTCTGCGCGAGGCTGGCCGCGCCCTGCTAGATTTTCTTCGCAATGGCCAGCTCGACCGCCATCCTGCCCCTCCTCGATCTGGAACCGATCGAGCGCAACATCTATCGTGGCCGGAACCGCGATATCGGATCGGGGCGAATCTTCGGCGGCCAGGTGCTGGCGCAGGCCCTGGTTGCGGCGCGGCGCACCGTTGCCGAGGAGGATCGGACCGCGCACTCCCTCCACGGCTACTTCATCCTGGCGGGCGACCTCTCGATCCCCGTCGTGTACTTCGTCGACCGCACCCGCGACGGACGCAGCTTCACCACGCGCCGCGTCACCGCGATCCAGCACGGTAAGGCGATCTTCACGCTCTCGGCATCCTTCCACCGCACCGAGGAGGGCATCTCGCACCAGACGCCGATGGCGGAGGTCGCGCCGCCCGAGGAGCTTCGGGGAGCGCTGGAGATCATGCGCGAGCACACCGACAGGATCCCCGAACACCTGCGCGACGTCCTGACCCAGGACCGGCCCTTCGACTTCCGGCACGTCGAGCCCTACGTCCCCTTCGACCGCACTCCGCGCCCGCCGCTCCGGCACATATGGCTCCGCACCACCGAGCCACTGGGCGACGACCCGCTGCACCACCAGGCGGCACTCGCCTACGCGTCGGACTACGGCATCCTCTCGACCGCGCTCTGTCCGCACGGTCGGACGGGACGCGACCCGGACCTGATGATCGCCTCGCTGGACCACTCGCTCTGGTTTCACCGCCCCTTCCGGACGGACGAGTGGCTCCTCTACCGGGTGGAGAGCCCGGTCTCGCACGGCGCCCGTGGATTCGGGCTCGGGAGCGTCTACACGCGGTCGGGCGACCTGGTTGCCTCGGCGACGCAGGAGGGGCTGCTCAGGACGGGGATCAGGCCTCGCGGGGTCGATCAACGGGTCGCCGGTTGACGATCGACCAGGGCCGAGTTATGGCCTCTTCGTCGCTCTACGGACTCCGGATTCCGGAGTAATCGCCCGTGATCGCCCCGTAACCCTCGTTTCTCGAAAGAAAATCGGACTATCGGCAGCGCCGGTGCCAGTCCTCGATGTGCTCCGGCAGACCGTCGGGGATGGGCCGCGGGTACCCGGCAGCCTCTACGAGCCTCTCGCTGGGCGTCCTCCGCATCGCCTCCCATACCGTGTCCATGTACAGCTCGAAACCCGCCTCGCACCATGGCGTGTCGTGGAAGGTGCGGTACCCGCGCACGCACTCCGGAGGCTCGTTGCGCTCGCGCTCGTAGCTCCACCGGCACACCGGCGGCCGCTCGCTCCGCTCGAGCACGCCCCGCACATAGGCCGGGCCTCGCTCCGGATCCGCGCTCGCGATCATGCGCAGCGCATCGTCGTAGCCGCCCTCGTATGCCTGCACCAGCACGTCGAAGGCGCGCTCCGGATCCGCCAGAGAAAGGCGGGACAGCGCGTGGTCGTAGCCGCCCTCGTACACCTTGACCAGCAGGTCGAAGGCGCGGGGGTACGGTATGCCGTAGTCCACCGCGTCGAGATTCGCCGCTCCCATCAGGGCGCTACTGGCGTTGCTCCGGACGTAATCCGGGAGCGTCGCGTCGAGCGCCATCTCGGCCAGCCTGTCGGCGAAGGCGTCGAGCTCGGCCGCCGGGCGCGGGCTGGGTTTGGCCCACCATCCATATCCGACCACCTGGCGGAGGATGCGGGTGGCGGGGCCGTCGGGCGACACCCCATCCTTCCGCCCCTCCCGCTGCAGATACTCGAGCGCCCCCTCGATCGTCGTATCCTCCTGCTGCCGATACTCGAGCGCCTGGCGTTCGCGCCACTCCTGGGCGGTCGTCTCCTGGGCGGCCGCCGTGCTCGTCGAAGGCGACAGCCAAGCCAGCGCCGCCAGGGCGGCAACCGTGGTCGTCGAAGTCCTCATCGGTCGTCTCCTCTCGCCGGTTCCTAGGTGATGTGGGGGCATTCGTTTTTTCCATTGTGCCCCTTGGTGACCAGGCCCTTCCTCCACGGGCCGGGGGCCGGGCGGTAGGTCCAGATGTCGGCGCGCTCGGGTCCCTGGTCCGTCTCCCTCGCGTCGAAGAGCGCGACCACAGCGCCCTTGAGATACTGCTTCTGCATCTCATTTTCGAGACGGTCTCTCCCGCCCTGTTCTTCGGTCCTGACGAGCTCCTCGAGCCTCCTCAGGCGCGGATTCACTCGGTCTATGCAGGCGTTGAGGCTGGTCTCGTGCTTGTTCTCGTGGGCGACGACCTTCCGGCGGAATTTGGACAGGCGCCCCCCGTAGCCGCACCTGCCGTTGACCCGGTTCACGCTGGCGCGGATCCCCGACAGCCCGCAGATCGTGTCGCGGGCGGGGACGGGGTACGCGGGGCCGCCGCTCTCGAGGTCATTGTGGAATTTCATCGACGCGTACGTGACCGCCGGGTTGCCGACAAGGTAGTAGGTTCCTCTCCAGGGTCCGGTGCCCGCGCCGATCGGCAGCGTCTCGGGGGTGGGCTTGCCCCCCGAGTAGAGCCCCCACGCCTTCGGCAATCCTGGAATCGAGTCGACCCACCGCGGCGAGAACCTCGCCGTCGGCTTGTCGAGACTCCAGTCGCGCGGCTCGACGCGGACGGTGTCCTTCATGATCTCGCTCTTCCCCGAGGGCAGCGTCACCGTCACCCCTACCTCGAGCGTCTCCGTGGCCGTCCCTCCCCACACCAGACCGAGCTGGCCGGTGTGGGCGGCCTTGCTGTAGTGCTTCGAGTACCATTGGTACGTCAGGGAGTTCGGATCGAGCGAGTCCGTCGAGACCGTGTACTGGGCATGGCGGCCGCGTCGATGGTGAAACCCTCGCGGGCCGCCCTTAAGAGTGTCCGGGCTGCTGAAGAGGTCGCGTTACGCGCTCTCCGTCGCTCTATGGGCCTTGGATTCAGCCAGAATCGGCCCGAAATCGTCTCTCCCGAGGGCAGATCGCCGTGAGCGTCAGGACGAGCAGCGCCGGTACCAGTCCTCGATGTGCTCCGGCAGCCCTTCGGGCACGGCCGAGTGCGCGTCCGCAGCGCCCCCCCACCACCCGTCGTCACTCTCCCTGGCCGCTGCCACCACCTCTCTGAACAGAGTGCGCCCCGCCCGGCACCATGTCGTCAGATGGTATGCGATGTCGGACTTGCCAGCGCATTCCGGCGGCTCCGGGCGGGCCCACTCCTCGCGGCTGCTGTCGAGCCTCTTGCCGCACATCGGCGGCGGATCGAGCCGCTCGAAAACGTCCTGCAGGTAGGCCCGGCCGCGCACTGAATCGGCCAGCCAGATCGAGTACAGCGCATCGTCGTAGCCGCCCTCGAACACCTGCACCAGCAGATCGAAGCCGCGCGGGTAGGGCGTGCCTTGAACGCCGGGTCCAGTCTTGAGGATCGCGGCACCCCTCAGGGCGTTCCTGGCGTTGCGCCGCACATGGTCTGGAAGCGTGGCGTCGGCCACGATCGCGGCCAGCCTGTCGGCGAAGGCGTCGAGCTCGGCCGCCGGGCGCGGATTGGGCCCGCCGACCCATCCGTCCACCACCTGGCGCAGGATGTTGACGGCGAGGGCATCGGGCCAGTACCCGCCGTGCTGCTCCTGCTCGAGCTCCTCGATCGCCTCCTCGATCGTCGGCGGCTCCTGGGGTCGACTCTGGGATCGAGCCGGGGTCGCCTGCAGCAGCCAGGCCAGCGCCGCCAGGGCGGCCATCGTGGTCGTCGAAGTCCTCATCGGTCGTCTCCTCTCGCCGGTTCCTAGGTGATGTGGGGGCAGTCGTTTTTTCCATTGTGCCCCTTGGTGACCAGGCCCTTCCTCCACGGGCCGGGGGCCGGGCGGTAGGTCCAGATGTCGGCGCTCTCCGGACCCTGCGCCGTCTCCCTCGCGTCGAAGAGCGCGACGACCGCGCCCTTGAGATACTGCTTCTGCATCTCATTTTCGAGACGGTCTCTCCCGCCCTGTTCTTCGGTCCTGACGAGCTCCTCGAGCCTCCTCAGGCGCGGATTCACGCGGTCGATGCACCTGTTGAGGCTGCGCTCGTGCTCGTTCTCGTGTCTGACGACGGCCCGGCGGAAGTTGGACAGGCGCCCCCCGTAGCCGCACCTGCCGTTGACCCGGTACACGCTGGCGCTGACCCCCGACAGCCCGCAGATCGTGTCGCGGGCGGGGACAGGGTACGCGGGCCCGCCGCTCTTAAGGTCATTGTGGAGTTTCATCGACGCGTATGTGATCGTCGGGTTGCCGACAAGGTAGTAGGTTCCCCTCCAGGGTCCGGTGCCCGCTCCGACCGGCAGCGTCTCGGGGGTGGGCTTGCCTCCCGAGTAGAGCCCCCACGCCTTCGGCAATCCCGGAATCGAGTTGACCCACTGCGGCGAGTACCTCGCCGTCGGCTTGTCGAGACTCCAGACGCGCGGCTCGACGCGGACGGTGTCCTTCATGATCTCGCTCTTCCCCGAGGGCAGCGTCACCGTCACCCCTACCTCGAGCGTCTCCGACGATATGTGCAACAATATGCACCATATCGTCTATTCGGTACACGATAATGGACGTTATCCCAACAGCCCCTTCGCCACCTCGCGCGCATCGTCGATGGTGGCGACGATCCGGTCCCCGGGCACCCGGCGGAGCGTGTGCATCGCATCGAGCATCGAGGCGGGCTGACCGTCCAGCCCCACCACCACACACGCCGTTCCCGACTCGTCGGCGATCATGACGAGCTGACGGATCACATGGGCCGCGCTGTCGTCGATGCGCGTCGTCTTCTCGAAATCGAAGACCACCACCTCGTGATCCCCGATCTCGGGTCCGATGACCGCCACCAGCTTGCTCGCCGACGCGACCGTGAAGCTCCCCTTCAGCGCCACCATCCCGACCCTTGCCGCAAAGGGGTCGTCGCCCTGCATCTCGGGGTCGCCCGCGAAGAAGACCTGGTCGAGGATCGGAATCGACATCACGCTGTCGAGCTCCAGCGACTCGAGCTGGCGGGCGTGCACGACCGCGCTCGCGATCAGGCCTACCGCAACCGCCGTCAGGAGATCCACGAAGACGGTGAGGAGGAGCGTGGCCGCGACGATCGCCAGCTGCTCCCGCCTTAGTCGGTGGAGGAGCGTGAGCATGCGCCAGTCGATGATGTCCCACCCGACCTTGGCCAGGACGCCCGCGAGCGCCGCCAGCGGAATCGGCTCGAAGTGGCGCCCCAGCCCCAGCACCACCGCCAGCAGCGCAACCGAGCGCACCACGCCCGAGACCGGCGTCGAGCCGCCGGAGCGAATGTTGATGACGGTGCCGATCGTGGCGCCGGCCCCCGGAAGCGCCCCGAAGAGCCCCGCGATCGTGTTGCCGATCCCCTGGCCGACGAGCTCCCTGTCGGGGTTGTGGCGCTGGCGCGTCATCGAATCCGCAACCAGCGAGGTGAGGAGGGAGTCCACCGACCCCAGGAGCGCGAGGATCAGCGCGGGCTGAAAAGCCTGCAGAAGGTACTGGCCGCCCGGAAGCTCCCACTGAAGGCTCGGAAGCCCCGTCGGGATGGCCCCTATCGCGGGCGTTCCGGTGAGGACGGTGAGTCCCAGGCCGGTTCCAGCGACGAGCGCGGCCAAGGGACCGGGCACGTAGCGCCGCCATCGCCTTGGCCAGAGAAAGCCCACCGCCAGCGTGACGGCCGCGATCGCGAGAGCGCTCAGATTCGGGTTGTCGAGCGCGGCAGGGAGAGCTTCGAAGGTGCGGGGCAGTCCGGCGCCCGGAATCGTCACCCCGAGCGACGGCAGCGTCTGCAGGAGGATGACGATGATGCCGATCCCCGACATGAAGCCCGAGACCACCACATGGGGCGTGTACGCGATGAAGCGCCCCATCCGCGACACCCCCAGCCCGATCTGAAGAAGGCCGGCGAGGACCACCACGGTGAGCGCCTCGGCGAAGGTGCCCGCGTGACTGGTGACCACCACCGCCATCGCGACCGCCATCGGGGCGGTGGGACCCGAGATCTGCGACTTCGTGCCGCCGAAGACCGATGCGAAGAAGCCGACCACGATCGCCCCGTAGAGTCCCGCTGCGGGTCCCATCCCCGACGCGATTCCGAATCCCAGCGACACTGGGAGCGCGACGACCGTCGCGGTGAGGCCGCCGAGCAGATCGCCCCGGAAGGTGTCGAGATCGTACCTCAACGCCCCGCCTTTCGGGTGCCCGGTGGCGCTTCCGCCTCAGGCTCCCACCCGTAGTCGCGCCTCGCCGCCCCGGGGGTGACCAGCCCTTCGAGCACATCCCGCGCGACCTGCTCGCGGCTCCGCCTCCGGGGGTCGCCGAGACCGCCTCCACCGGGCGTCTGAAGGACCAGGCGGGACCCCGGCGGCACTACCTCCCTCCCCTTCGGTCCGAGCTCCCCCACCCCGGGCACATCGACGCGGCCCAGAGCCCCGGGGCCGCCCCCGTCGCGTCCCCGGGCCGCGTTTCGCACGCGCTCGAACATCTTCGAGACGGCGAAGGGGGCACCGTCGGCGTGCGATATCTCCATGAGCTGGCCGAGGCCGCCCCGATGCTCGCCCACCCCGCCCGAGTCGGCGACGAGCTCCTTCCTCCAGAAGATGAGCGGCGCCACACTCTCGGTGATCTCGATTGGAGTGCTCCGCACCCCCGATGGAAAGGAGGTGGCGCTGAGGCCATCCTTCCCCGGTCTCGCCCCGGTGCCTCCGGTGTGGAAGGGGTTCGCCACGAAGGGGGCCGAGTCCCCGTACGGGTGCTCGCCGGTCAGCCCCGCGCCTCCCAGAAAGACCGGGAGCCAGAGGCACGACGCCCCCTCAGCCGGGACGGATCCGGGCGGCATCGCCTGGGCCAGGCAGCCGAGCACCACGTCGGGGAGCATCTGGCCTATCGCGTGGCGCGCGGAGACCGCGGCCGGGGGGGGCGCGTTGAGGAGGCACCCCAGGGGAGCCGTCACCCTGATCGTGCCGAGCGAGCCGGCGTTGTTGGGGACTCCCGACCCGACGACGCACCGGACGCCGAACGACCCGTAGGCGCGCGTGTACGTCTCGGGCACGTTGATGCCGTAGGGGGAGATCGGCGAGGTGCCGGAGAAGTCCAGGTGGAAGCCGTCGGCCGCCACCGTGAGGCTGCAGGCGAGCACGAGGTCGTGGTCGTAACCGTCGATCGTCATGCTGTTCCTGTAGGTGCCCGGACGGAGCGCGGAGATTTCCCTGAGCATCGCTCGGCGGGAGGTCGCCACGATCGTCTCGGCGAGCTCGTCGAGCGACTCCAGCCCGAACTCGCGCATCATCGCCGAGAGGCGCTCCCCGCCGGTGCGGTTGCACGCCACCAGCGAGTAGAGGTCGCCCTCGGCCACGTCGGGGTCGCGCACATTCGCGCGCACCATCCGGATCAGCGTCTCGTCGATCCGGCCCTCCCTGGCCAGATGCCCGATCGGAATGCGGATCCCCTCCTCGAAGACCTGGTTGGCGTCGGCGCCGAATCCGCGCCCCCCCACGTCGGCAATGTGGCTCGTCGAGGCGAAGAGCGCGACGGGGCGGCCGTCGAGGAAGGCCGGCGTCACGACGATAAAGTCGTTCAGGTGGCCGGTTCCCTCCCAGGGGTCGTTGGTGACGAGCACGTCGCCCTCGCGAAGCGTCCCGACAGGGTGGTCGCGCAGGAAGAACCCGACCGAGGCCGCCATCGCGTTCACATGGCCGGGGGTGCCGGTCACCGCCTGGGCCAGCATGCGGCCCCTCAGGTCGAACACACCCGCCGAGAGGTCGCCCGCCTCGCGCACCGGCGTCGAGAAGGCGGTGCGCACGAGCGTCTGGGCCTGCTCTTCCACGACCGAGAGGAGCCGACTCCAGGCGATCTGCTCCTCGAGAACGGTGGAGGCGCCCGGCGACTTCGCGCTGGCCCGAGTTGGGGACGACGAGCGGGTGCGCCGCACGAGGAGGTGTCCGCCCGGAAGCGTGCTCGCCATCCACCCCTCGGGGACGACCGTCGTGGTATGGGCCTCGGTGACGAGGGCCGGGGCGAGGAGCGTACGGCCCGGATCGCCGCCCTCCGGAGCTCCACCCGACCCGTCGGGCCCGGCGACTAGCGACGCCTCCGCCTCGGCCTCCGCCGAGAGGACGAGCGTCCAGCTGAGCACCTCGACGTCGAGACCGGGGATGGTGCGCCCGTAGACGGCCTCGTAGCTCTGGCCGAAGGCCTCGCGCAGCCTTTCGGCGGCGTCGCTGCGCCCCGCGAACACGGCGTCGGGGAGCCGTACCCCTATCTCGTGGCCCTGCCCCGCATAGCGCATGTACGCCTGCACCTCTTCCCGGGTCTGTGCGCCCGGAGCGCCTGCCCCGACCACCGATGCCGCCTCGGCGCGCATATCGCCGACCACGTCGCGAACGACCCCCGCGTCGAAGTGCGAGAGGCGCATGTAGCGGCTCCGCACCACCTCGTACGAGATCGGAGCCAGGAGGAAGCCGACCGCCGACCCCACGCCCGCGTGCGCCGGCACCAGAAAGCGGTCCAGCCCCAGCTTGTCGGCCAGGCGGGCGGCGTGAATCGGCGCGGATCCCCCGAAGGCGACCAGCGTCCGCCCCTCCACTCCCTTCCCCCACTCGACCGCGTGGGTACGGGCGGCGTTGGCCATGTTCTCGTCCACCACCTCGCTGACCGCGAGCGCCGCCTCCCGGGCGCCGAGGCCCAGCTCCGCCCCGACCCCGCTCCCTGCCGCCTTCTCCGCGAGCGTCGGGTCGAGTCCGATCTCGCCACCTGCGAAGCCTCCGGGGTCGATCCTGCCGAGGAGCACGTCGGCGTCGGTTACCGTCAGCTCCTCTCCGCCCCTCCCGTACGCCGCCGGCCCCGGCTCCGCGCCCGCGCTCCTGGGCCCCACCACCAGGCGCCCCAGCTCGTCCACCGCTGCGATCGAGCCGCCGCCCGCCCCGATCTCGACCATCTCGATCACCGGCACCCTGACCGGGAGCCCGCTGCCCTTCCTGAACCGGTAGCTCCGGGCCACCTCGAAGGTGCGGGAGTGCAGCGGCTCGCCGCCGTCGATCAGGGAGAGCTTGGCCGTGGTGCCGCCCATGTCGAAGGAGAGCACGTTGCCCAGCTCCAGCTCGCGCGCGATGTGGCTCGCCAGGATCGCACCCCCAGCCGGCCCCGACTCCACGAGGCGGATCGGCGCGGCTATCGCCGCCTCGAGGGTGGTCAGGCCGCCGCCCGAGGTCATGAGGAGGAAGGGACACTCGATCCCCAGCCCCTTCAGCGAGGTGGCCAGCCCCCGCAGGTAGCCGGCCATGAGCGGCTGCACGTAGGCGTTGGCGCACGCCGTCGAGAGGCGCTCGTACTCGCGCACCTCGGGACAGACGACCGAGCTCAGCGTGACCGCCAGCTCCGGGCGCTCGGCCGCCAGGATCTCCCCGATGCGGCGCTCGTGGCCGGGGTTGGCGTAGCCGTGGATCAGACCTACCGCGACGGACTCGACCTCACTTCGGTCGAGGGTGTCCAGGAGCGAGTGTACGGTCGTCTCGTCGAGAGGAAGGAGCACCCGCCCGCTCGCGTCCACCCGCTCGCGAACGGGGAGTCGCAGATGGCGCGGCACGAGGGGCGGAGGGCGATCGACTCCGATGTCGTACTGCTCGAAGCGGTTCTCGTGGGCCATCTCGAGGGCGTCGCGGTGGCCCTCGGTCGTGATCAGCGCCGTGCGCGCCCCCCTGCGCTCGATGATCGCGTTGGTGGCGAGGGTGGTGCCGTGGATGACCAGCCCCGCGGCGGAGGGCGGGATCGCCGCCGTCGCCATCACCCTGCGCACCGCCTCGAGGACGCCCGTCTCGGGCCGGTCCCGGGTGGTGAGGACCTTGGCTGTGACGAGGCGACCGCCGCGCTGGAGCGCGACATCGGTGAAGGTCCCCCCGATATCGACCGCGATCCGGGCCCCGTTCACCGACTAGCAGCCCTGGGACAGCGGCGCTCGAGCGGCGCTGCATCCCAGCCGGATCGCGTCGCTAGTCTCTCCACAGTGTAATGTATGATTTACAATATGTAATCTATAGTTTACAATTCTCGTACCCTTGGCTTCCCCGCTCTCGGTGCTCGCGCGAGACTGTCCACGAAGTGGCAGCCCGCGAACAGGGCGGGATCAACCGCCGTACGGCATCGGCGGCACCCTCCCCAGCGCCCGCGCGTAGACGGCGAGCGAGCCGCGATGGTGCGCCGTGTGGTCCACGATTCCGTTCACCACTCCTGCCCTGGGCATTCCCTTCATCATGCGCTCGTCGGGTATCGGCGCGAATAGCTCGTCGGAGGTGGCGGCCTTGACCGTGCGCACCGCCTTGGCGAAGGAGCGCTCCAGCCACTCGTTCGCCTCGCCGAGCGACGTCACCCTCCGAATGCGCGCCTCCAAGGCCTCGAAGTCCAGATTCCATCCCTTGCCGAAGGCGCCCTCGACGAACCAGTCGACGGAATCGGCCGTGTGCGCGACGTGGGCGGCCACGGTGAACATCGCCGGATCGGGCGCGAATGCCGAGTCCTCCTCCGAGAAGGCGGACGCCGTGCCCTGGAAGTAGGCGAGCGAGGTGCGAAGCCGGACGGCGAGAGTCTGCTGGAGCTCCATCGCATCCCCCTTGATCCAAAGTCGTGTCGATTCCGGGGCTCGGGGCCGCCCCGGAGCGTCGCCATCTGCTGCGCCACGCACCTGCGGAGCGACCCGCCCGTTGGTTAAGTTAGCAGGAGCGCATTGGCTGGGGATCGCCGAAGGACCCAGCTACGCTCCACCCCCACCCAGGGCATCGGATGCTCATCGTCAACCGGCACACAACGCGCGACGACGGGCCCTTTCTGGCCACGTTGCGGATCCAGCCAACTGCGCGCAGTCAGCTCACCGACGTCAGGGGGCGTCTGCTCGAGGAGTTCGGCGACGACTTCGCACGCTTCGCCCGGTCGTTCTACATCTCGGACCACACGACGGCCGGGTATCTGGACCAGCGGATGGCCGAGCTGCTGGAGCACGACAGGAGCGGGATCAACGACTATCTGGAGCTCTTTCGCGAGCTCTTCCCGCCAGGCGCGGACTACGTGCACGACACGATGGAGCTGCGCAGCGAGCTCACGGAGGAGCAGCGGGCCTCCGAACCGCTCAACGCCGACTCCCACCTCACCTTCATCGGGGCCGGGCTGCGCAACTCGGCCTCCTACGAGCTGAAGGGCGGCGAACCCGTCTGGTTCGTGGAGCTCGACGGCGTGCACCTGGGTGGAACCCGGCAGCGGCGCACGACCGTTCTGGCCTACGATCGCGAAGAGGAGGTCGAACGCTGTCGGATCCGCGTACCCGCATCGCCCCATGCGATCGACGCGCAGAACCTCCGCGATCCCCGAGTCGGATTCATCGGGGCTCTGGAGCGGATGGTCGATGAGCACCGGGTCGCCTTCGGGCGCTTCGACGTGTCGCTCCCCGACGGAGAGGAGAACGCGGGTCTGACGGTGAACGAGTACGAACCGCTCCTGATGGACTACGACCTGCGAAACGCGCTTCGCAATCCCTTCAGATTCATGGCGCAGACCGGGAAGGACGTGCGGCACGCGCTCCGCGACCCACGCTCGATCCCGGCCAAGGCGATGAACTTCGCCCAGTTCGATGCGGTCCAGGTCCTGAACCAGGTGCTGGACCGGGTGCGGCTCCGCAATTCGGTGGTGGAGCGGGTGGTGAACCGGGCGGTGGCGCTGCCGGTATCGCACTTCCTGCGGATGAAGCGCGCCGTGAGCCTTCCGGTGCTGGACCGAGGCGGCGACGGCACGGGGGATATCGGGTGGGGCACGTACCAGAGTCCGATCCTGGTGCAGTGGAGGGGCGCGCCCAGACAGAGCCGGGAGCTGGAGGTGACGCTACTGCGGTTCGTTTAGCAGCCGGACGGGCAATGCTCCCACGGCAGGAGCGGCGCTGCATCCCCGCTGGACCGCTCCGCTCGCTTTCCATACTGTAAACTACGCCTTACAATGTAATCCACGGCTTGCAATGCCAGTGTCCCTCGCCTCGTCGCTCTCGGTGCTCGCGCGAGATTATGCGGGCGCGCCGTGCGCCGCTTCGCGGGCCGAGACCATGGGCGTGCCGAGCCGCCACCAACGAGTACATCAGTACAATGCGCGCAGCCGAACAACATACTGAACGCCGAGTTCATCCTCGGCGACGGCAGTCACTGTCCCTGAACCGAACACGGGGAATGGGCTGTTCTTGATCGGTACGGGTGACACGATGGGGCCGAGGTAGCGTCCCATCTTGTCGAATACATCCCAGACGTGTCTGGGGGTCACGTCCCGCGTAACCCAGATCCAACCGTCCGCGTCCACTCGGAACCCGCCAAACAGACTCTTGTATCTCGGCAGCGTGCTAGCGGCAACGTCGTGGGCGGCGGCGATGCTGTCTCGCTCCCGGCCTTCCAGTCTGGACGGCGAACGATCCAAGCGCACTGTGCGAACGGTGTCTCCGCTAAACGTAGTCTCGTGCAGTTCGAACACCGAGGTGTTGGCAAGCCACACGCGCCCTTCGCGGTCCACGGCCCACTGGATCGAAGGTGACTCGGGCACAGGAAAGCGCATCATGAGATTCCCATCCGTCTTCGTAGCCAGTTCGGTCTGTAGCTGCGGCACCCGTGCGGTGTCGAGCGGGGCAAGCTTGTGCCCCATGCCGAACTTCACGATGTGGTGCTCGGCAGGGTCCCACCAGTGCAACGCACCGGCAGCATCCACCGTCAGCGGCCAAGGCAGGCTGGCGGCTGCGGACGGCCTCAACGAGTGGGTCGCGCGAACGCTTCCCGCCGAATCGAACGCTGTCAGCCGGTAACTGCCTGCATCCATGGCCCACAGGAGCCCGGTAGGCTGCGAGGCGATACCGGCCAGCATGCGGAACTCTCCCGGTCCCTCCCCTTTCTGTCCGAAAACCCTAACGCACTCTCCCCGTGCGTCGAAGACGCGGATCTCGTTAGCCTGAAGATCCGCTACGTAGACTCGCCCCGCGTGATCGACGGCGATGGAAAACGCTTGGCCAAAAGCGTCGCAGTCCCCGGTCACGGACCCGATGCGCAGTTCCTCCACAAGAAGGGGAAGCTCGCCGTTCTTGAGACTCGGCACGTCGGGGTTGGTGACGACGATTCTCCCCCCGGCCAAAGTGTCCACTCGTGCCGACTCGACGGAGACGTTGCGGCCACACGCCACCAACGGGCAAGCGTGGCAAGAGCCGCCCCGGTGCTCGCTATCCCTGTCGCAGCGATCCCAAGAGCCTCTCGGTCAGATCGCCGGAGAGACGGGACCCGGCCGAGGAGGTGACGGACAATTCCAATCGGATGGACTGCCGACCGGGGTCTTCACGACCGGTTGGAGCACTACTCCCGGGCGCTGGACTCGCCTGAACGCAACCACAAGCTGTTCTCCGCCGCGGTCGACATCTACCCGATAGTCGGTTCCCTCACCACCCCGGAATGGATCGTCCTCCCGAGCATCCCGCCCATTGACGCTGAGCAGGAGATCACCCGGCTCCAGTCCGGCGAAGTGCGCCGGGGAGCAAGGCACCACACTCCGCACCACGGGCGGACGGCGCTTTTCGAGCGGTTCAACCATCGGATCGGGCACGTTCCAACCGACCCCGATCCAAGTGCGAAGACCGATGGAGTCCGGTGGCACCCCTATTTCCTGCCCTCGGGCGTGCGCCGTGGTGACCGTCGCCAAGAGGCTGCAGACCACCACGGCACGCAACGCGATTCTACTCTGCGTAGATGACATTACCACACTGGATGTCCCTGATTGTGACAATGCTCGCGCCGGTCTTGAGGTTCGTCACGCATCGGAGTTGGGCTGTTCCACCGGCCGCACCGCATTTCTCCCTGATCTTGCCCCGGCCCCATTCCTTGTCTGCATCGGTGCACTTCGGAACTCCCGGTGGGCACAAGACGTCTGCTTCCTCCAGAATGGTGGCGGCGTGTCCGCCGGTGCTGCCCAAGGAGACGGCGACGAGCCCGGCAACGACGCTCGCTCGCCGAAGGGCCCGGAGGTTGAAGTCCGCGGCTCCTCCATTGGTTGGCTGTGCCGCGCAATCCCCGTGTGGGACCGGCCGAACCGATAAACTGCCATCTCCGCCCTCGACACGCAAGCAAGGAATGGCCAAGAGGAGGAATGTCCGGGTTGTCCGAGGACTGACCCGCTCCCAACCAACCGGATTCAAGTTGCTGCCACAGCATTACTTGCGGTAATCGGCGGAGGTCTTGGAGTCGGAGCGGTCTCCGACTCCAATCGCCATGTACCACCTCCACCCACCGGCCTCGCCACCGCCGCCGAGCACCGGAGCACCTGAAAGGAGTCCCACATCCGCCGGGTTCCACCCCGGCCCCCTTACAGTCGCCAGCCGCGTGGTGCCGACGTGCCGAGTTCCCATTGCGAAGCCTGCCCCTCCGTGCGGAACGAATGCAATTCGGTTCGACCTAACGGAGGAGGCCCAACTTCTTTGGCGGTACTTGCCGCTAAGGCCGGGCGAGGGAGTCTTCCGCGCCGCTGGCGCTCGCGGCCAACAGCGTGGCGGGCCTTACAATGTGTAATCCATGGCTTACAATGCCAGTGTCCCTCGCTTCGCCGCTCTCGGTGCTCGCGCGAGATAATCCGCAGACTGCGGCAGCCCGTGGGCAATGCTCGCACGGCAGGAGCGGCGCTGCATCCCCGCTGGACCGCCCCGATCAGTCCTGTCCCGTGCCCCTGCGCGCCAGCTCCTCGATCAGGTCGGCGTGCCCGCTCGCGGCGTAGACGATCGTTCCCTCTCCGTCCAGCAGGTAGACGAGCGAGGGGTGGATGATCTCGCCCGTGTCCGGCACCCGCTCCCGTGCCACCTGGAGGGCATCGAGCCCGGTGTTGACCGCCTCGACGGGGCCGGAGAGCAGGTACGAGTCGATATGGTCTCCGTCCCCCTCCGCGCCCGCATCCAGGTGGAACTGCCGCGCCAGCGCGGGAAGCCGCGCCGGAGTGTCCCGCCAGGGATCCAGCGTGATCACGACGAGCTCCATCTCGCGACCCTCGGCCCGGAAGCGGTCCTGGACCTGCTTCGCGTTCATGACCGTCAGGGGGCATACCGTCCCGCAGTGCCCGAACCCGAATGTGAGGAGCGCCGGTCGTCCCGCGAGACGGCCCCAGTCGAAGGCTTCGCCGCGCTGGTCCACCAGCCCCGCGAGCTCCGGAAGGGGCCGGTCGAGGCGCGGATACGAAGCGGGCACGCGCGCGCTCGCCGCTTCCAGCCACTCGGCGTCGCGGGGCGCTCCCACGACGCGCACGGCCGAGAGCACCAGCCCCGCCAGGAGCACGCCAACCACGCCCGCAACTCCGAGCAGCCCCGCCGCCGAGGCGAACGCCCGCCTCACCCCGGCCCGCACGGCGTCGCCCGCGATCACCATCAGCACCGCCAGCATCCCGATGGGCTGTCCGATCAGCAGCAGCCATCCCGATGCATCCGGAAGCCCCGACGCGCCGGTGTTGAAGCACACCGCGCGGGCGCGCTCCAGCCACTCCGGGGGGACGCCCTCGACGGGCCAGAGCGCAAAGGCCCACCACGCGACGGTGATCGCGAGGAGCGCCAGGACCCCGATCATCGCGCCACGGACCGCGGCTGGCGAGGGGGCGCCTTCGTCCACGCTCCTCCCCTCCGCACTCGGCGCGCGCCCGCTCATCCGCTCCGGCGCTTCCGGCGCGGGGACCCCCTCCTCCACGGGCGAGCGGCTCCCCGATTCCGCTCGCTCCGGCGTCATCCGACCTGCCAGAGGAAGGAGAGAAGCTTCCAGTTCACGAAGTAGTAGGCGATGAAGGCGGCCAGGAAGATCAGCACCAGCACCATCGTGCCCGGAACCGGACCCAGGCGGCCCGACGGCCCGAGCGCCTCCCTGTCCTCCGGCCTGAGCGCGCGCGGCGGATTCGTGATCCCCGGCGGCAGACCGCGGCCCACGGCCCCCAGCCCGGAATCGTCGGCGGCCATCCTCCTCCCGAAGAAGACCGAGACGACCGTCACCACGATGTAGATCGCGCCACCCACGATCGCGACCAGCCCGCCCACCGCCATCACGCCGATGATCAGATTGACCGCCGGCGAGAACTCAGGCTGGAAGAGCGCCTGGTTGAAGCCGATGTCCCAGTGACGGCGCGGCACGCCGAAGGTCCCCGCGAAGGTCATCGCCATCGAGAAGACCAGCATGCCGAGCGCGAAGACGTAGGGCTGGATCCTGGCGAGCCGGTAGAAGGCGATCTCCCTCCGGAAGATGAGGGGAATCACGTAGTAGGTGATCCCCATGAAGGCCATCGCGGTGCCGGAGACCACGGTCGCGTGGAAGTGCCCTGGAATGCGCAGCGTGTTGTGGGCGATGATGTTGATCTGCTCGGTGCCGAAGGTCACCCCGGTGATCCCGCCCACGAAGCCGAAGACTACGATCGAGAGCGCGAGCGAACTGAATCCCGGATCGCTCCAGGGCGCGCGCTTCAGCCACCCGAAGAGCCCCTGGGTGGCCCCCCGCAGACGCATCCCAAGCTCCGTTCCGGCCGGAACGGTGAAGCCGTGGATCATCGAGGCCAGCACGGCCATGTACATGAAGTAGCTGGTGTTCCAGACCTTCCACGCCGGACCCATCCCGGGGTCCACCAGGAGGTGGTGGGCCGAGGCCATCGAGATGAAGAGGACGTAGAGGACGAAGGCCGTGCGGCTCACCTTTTCGTTCAGGACGACCGCGCCGACCGTCAGAGCGCCGAGCAGATACCAGATCGACACCATCGCGGCCACGTTGATCTGCTGCGACGAGTGCCCAAGCCCCCACCAGATGAGCCTGTACATCTGGGGATCGACGTTCATCAGGTCGAGCGACCAGAGGAAGGTGGGGATGTAGATGATCGCCCCGTGCAGGAGCGTGACCGCCGCGATCGCCGCCGCCGTGAGCGCCCCGTAGGTGACCAGCGGAAGCGAGCCTTCGTACGCCTTCTCCCTCCTGGCCACCGTGATGATGGCGAAGAAGTGCCCGACCACCGTGAGGGCGCCGACCGCGAAGAGGATCACGCCCAGGTAGAAGAGCGGGTGCGCCCGGAGCGGCACGTACGAGGTGAAGAGAACGTCGGCGCGCCCGGTCCACATCGTCCACTCGACCATCAGCGCCCCGACGACCATGAGCACGAAGGCGATCCACCCGGTCTTCGGAGCGGGGACCCGGCAGTTCAGGAGCACGGCCGAGGCGAAGTAGAGCACCGCCATCTCGAAGAAGATGATGAAGAAGATGAGCATGTTCATGCCGTGGACGGTCAGCATCCGGTAGAACATGTCGGCTTCGAGGAGGAGGACGGCCTCCCAGCGCGTCAGGAGGACGAGGAGCGCGGCGACCCCCCCGACGAGGAGCGCGACGGTCGCCACGACGGCGTTGGCCTTGATGAGCTGGTCGGCCGTGCGGTGCACCTGCAGGCCGGTTGTGGGGCACTTGCGGAAGGGGTTCATCGGCCACCTCCCGCGCCTGCGGCCTGGGCGACCGTCGCAGCCGGCGCGTCGATCGCTTCAGCCGCCGCCTCCGCCGGCTCCACGATGATCTTGCCCACCATGAGGTGGTGGCCGATGCCGCAGAACTCGTTGCACATCACATGGAACTCGCCGGTCTGGTTGGGGACGATGCGCAGGCCGTAGTCGTATCCCGGCACCACCTGGAAGTTGATGTTCAGCGGATAGAGGCTGAAGCCGTGGTTCACGTCGAGCGAGGAGAGGTGGAGGGTGTACTCCGCCCCCTGGCGCAGCCGCACGAGGGGGATCCACGCGTACTGCGACGCCTGCAGGTAGACGTCGCTGCCGGGCGGAGGCTCCACGAGCGGGAGACCGCTCTCGGTGCCGACCTGGTACTCCTGAATGAACTCGGCCACCCTGGCCTGGTAGTCGGTCGGATCGACGCGGTGCCGGATCCCCGACGGGTTCTGGCCGCCCCTCAGGTGCCAGAGCGGCATCATCGCGAAGAGGACCATGCACCAGCCGAAGGCGATCCACACCCACACCTTCTCGTGCCGCCCCACCTTCTTCCACCAGATGCGCTCCGGGGGCTCGATTCCGGTTCGGTACATCGGTACGCTCCCTTCCTATGGTTTGCCGACGGGCTGCTACGGCAGAGGTGCGGTCTCGAGGGACATGATCTCGACCATGCCCCAGGCCGTGAAGAACACGAACATCACCACGATGCACGCCGAGAGGAGCAGGAACGGGCTGTCGTACAACCGCTGCATGAGGGGTAGGGGCGTGTCTTCCCCGGAGACCGGAGGCGGTTGGGAGGGGGGGGAGGCGGTGTCGGACATGGATCTAGGACCTCGGCGACGGGTAGGGCGAGCGATTCACATTGTCGTTCCTATGGCTGGCGACACCATGATGATATACTGGGATCGGTGCCGCAAGGCACGGAGAAAAGGAGGTGCCGCGAGGCTGCAAACCACCCATCGACCCACGGCGAGATCGCCCATGCTCAAGCGGTTCCTCGGGCGGGCCCTGGCCCGGCTGGACGGCTGGGCCGACCGGCTCTACGGCTGGCGCTGGAATCCCCTCTACCAGTCGGGCTCGCTCGTCATCGTCTGCCTCGCGATCTGTCTTGTCACGGGGCTCTACCTGATCTTCCTCTACCGGATCGGCGCGCCCTACGAGTCGATGGTGCGGATCGACGGCCAGGGCTGGGGAGGACGCTGGATCCGGTCGCTGCACAGGTACGCGGCGGACGCTGCCGTGGTGGCGGCCGTGGTCCACGCGCTCCGGATCTTCTGCCAGGGCCGTTCCTGGGGGCCGCGCGCGCTGGCGTGGATCTCGGGCATCTTCCTCGTCTTCCTGCTGTACATCTGCGGGTGGACGGGCTACGTGATGGTGTGGGACACGCACGGGCAGCTCCTGGCGACCGAGGGAGCGCGCCTTCTCGACGCCCTGCCCCTCTTCTCCGAGCCGGTGTCCCGGACCTTCGCAGGGGACGGTCCGCTGCCGTCGGCGTTCTTCTTCATGAACCTCTTCCTCCACATCGCAATTCCCATCGGGCTGGTGATCTGTCTCTGGCTGCACGTCTCCCGCGTCGCCCGGCCGGTCCTCCTTCCCCCGCGGCCGCTGCTATGGACGAGTGTCGGCCTGCTGACGGCCGCCGCCATCCTGATGCCCGCCCCGCTTGGACCCGCCGCCGATCTTCTCCGCATCCCCGGGGAGGTGGCGCTGGACATCTTCTACTCCTTCTGGCTCCCCGCGGCCGCCTCCGCCTCCCCCGCGGTGGTCTGGGTCGCCGGCGGCGCGGCTGCCGTGGCGCTCCTAGCCGTCCCGTTCCTGACCCGCCCCCGCGAAGAGCGGCGGCCCCCTCCCTCCTTCGTCTCGCCGCGACTCTGCACCTGGTGCGAGCAGTGCTACCTGGACTGCCCCTACGACGCGATCCGGATGGTCGAGCGCACCGACGGGCGGGAAGGACTCGTCGCCCTGGTCAATCCGGGCTCGTGCGTCAGCTGCGGCATCTGCGCCGGTTCGTGCGCGCCGATGGGCGTGGGGCCACCCGGTCGCACGGGCCGGGACCAGCTCGCCCGGGTCAGGGAGTTCGTCTCGCAGCGATCGTTCGGTGAGGGGGAGGTCGTCCTCGTGGCGTGCGGCCGGTCTGCGGCTGGCGCCCCGGCGGCGGAGAGCGGTGCGCCTCGGTTCCCGGTATCGTGTGCGGGGAACCTGCACAGCTCGGTCGTGGAGTACCTTGTGCGGGCCGGAGCAGGGGGTGTGCTGGTGGTGGCCTGTCCGCCGCGCGACTGCTGGGGTCGCGAAGGGCCGAAGTGGCTCGTGGAGCGCCTCTTCAACGAACGGGCAGCCGAGCTGAAGGCACGCGTGGACCGGGGGCGGGTACGGGTCGCGCACGCCTCCTACTATGACCGGCACGCTCTGGAGACGGCGGTGGACGACTTCGCGCAGGCGCTCGCGCACCTCGACGTCCCCGCCGCGGAGGCTGGCATCGAGGTCGACACCGAGTGCGAGCTCGTGGAATCCGAGGCCCGGCGGCCATGATGGCGCGCGCGCGGCATCTGGTGGCGGTGGCTTTCGCGATTGCCGCGCTGGTGGTGCTCGCGCGCCTGTCGCAGATCACCTGGCGGAGCTCCGTCCCCGACGCTGCGGAGCTGAGGCTCTCCTGGCGCATACCGGCGCCTTCGCACCGCCATTGCCGGCCACCCACCGAAGCCGAGTTGAGTGGTGTGCTCCCCCACATGCGCCCCTCGGAGGTATGCACCGACGTGGCGATCCCCTTCCGTCTCACGGTCCAGTTGAACGGGGACACGCTGCACTCCGAACCGGTCGCAAAGTCCGGGCCAAGAGCCCGCACGATCACGATCTACAGGAGCTTTCCGGTCTCCCCCGGCAGCTACGCCCTTGACGTGGCGTTCCTCCCCAAAACGCAGCCGGGTATCGAGCGCGACGGCGCGGCGGCGGGGACCGCAGCTTCGGATTCGGTGGACTCCCCCCAGGACCTCGCCATGACGCTGAGCGCTCGGGTGGCGGCTGGTCCCCGGGAGGTGATCCTGGTATCACCCGACGAAAGAGGGCGCCTCCGGGTGGAAGGCGGCCTGCGAGCTCTCCCGTCCACGCGGAAAACCGTAAATCACACCTTACAAAATGTAAAGTAAACATGACAACGAAGACCAAGGGAAGACCAACCCGCAACATGAACGCCGATCAGCTGAACCACTACAGGCGCAAGCTCGCCTTCGAGACAGACTCGTGGGACGTCCACGAAATGCTCTCCAGGAATGAACCCGTGGTCGTCGTCGACGGCAGGTCCGCCGAGGCCTATGCCAGGGAGCACATCCCGGGGGCGGTCAATCTGCCCCACCGGGAGATCGACGCCTTCATCGCGGAGAGGCTGGACCGGTCCAAGGTGTACATCTGCTACTGCGACGGAATCGGGTGCAACGCCTCGACCAAGACCGCGCTCAAGCTGCTAACGCTCGGCTTCGAGGTCCGAGAGCTGCTGGGGGGGCTCGACTGGTGGAAGCGTGACGGCTACGCGACCGAGGGTGCGTGTCAGCACTCCGGGACCGAGATCGTGTGCGGCTGCTGACTCATCGCCTTCTTCCTTCCGGCTCGACGCGCACATCGCGCCAGGGGAGCGGCTGCCTCCTGATGCCCGGCGGTGGCGGGATGACCCGGACAACGCGGCCGTCGGCGTCGACGACCATGACGGGCATGTGGACGACATCGTTGGACAGATCCAGAACGGTTCGGCCGCGCCTGCGGTACTCGACGCCGGGCAGCTCGTAGTCGTCGGCTCTGGCCAGGTCGACCACATAGCCCATGTCGGCCATCGCCTGCAGGGTTATCGCGCTGATGGGGGTCTCGCTCTCCAGGTCGATCGACGGAGTCATGATCTCGTCCCCGAAGATGGACTCCCGCCAGTGAGAATATATGCGCCGCTGCACGGGCACTTTCTCTCCCTGGTAGCCGTCGCCTCCCGCGTCGTCGAAGGCCTCAATCGCGAGCTCGCCCTCGAAGTGCGGATCGGGGTCGTCTCCCTCGTCCTTGTCGAGCAGGTCGAGAAGATCGAAGTGGGTCCGACTGAAGCCGAGGCCGTGGGCCATCTCGTGGAAGACCACTGCGACCAAGGCGTCCAGCTCCTCCATTCTCTCGACGTCGGCCGCGTCGATGATGGAAGCGGAGATCAACGGCGTGCTGTCCGCCGCGCGACGGTAGCAGTATCCTGCCCTGGCCAGCACGCCGCCCTCGCCGTCTATGCTGTCGACGTGCACCCAGAACTCGTGGTCGTCCACCGTGCCGACATAGGCCGTAAGTCCGTAGCAGGTCACATCCCTGTCGAAGTCCACATCGTCCAGCTCGGTTTCCACAAGGGCCAGCTCCCACTTGTCTCTCGCATCGGACACCTCGGAGCGAACGGAGCTCGAGACGCTCGTGGTGAAACGCAGCCTCATATCGAATGTGGGGCAGTCGTCGCCGTCGTGGTTGTCGATGGAATCGAGCCAGCTCTGAAATGCGGAGTTGCCGGGCGCGCACAGCTCCGTGTCGTTCCAGTAGAAGTGGTCCAGGGGCAGGCCGACCAGCTCGTTCGGCAAGGAGCCCTCAAGCGACGTCGCATTGAGATACAGGGTCTGGAGATTCGACAGCTTCCCCAGCTCGGGCGGGATCTGGCCGGTCAGCGCGTTGTCCTGCAGCCGCAGATGTCTGAGCTTCGAGAGGTCGCCGATCTCGGAGGGGATCCGTCCGGTCAGCGAATTGCCGAAGAGATGCAGCTCTTCGAGGCGCGCAAGATCACCGATCTCGGGCGGGATCTGGCCAGTGAGACCATTGTTGTTCAGATCCAACCGTACGACCTGACCGCCCGAGTTGGTCGTGACCCCGTGCCACTCCCCTAGCGGTGCATCGGTCTTCCACTTCGTGTTGTTGGTCCAGTCGTCCCCGCCCAGAGCGTCGTACAGAGCCCCCAGCGTCGCCCGGTCGGAATTCACTACTGTCACCTGGAAGCTCTGCACGGCCGAGAGCCCTTCCAGATCGGTCGCAGTTACCGTGACCGTGACGGTGCCCTTCGCGACGCCCGTCACCGTCACCACGCTCCCCGACACCGCGACCTCTGCCACGCCGATAGCCGACGACGTGGCCGTATACGCCAGCGAGTCGCCGTCCGGGTCTGTGAAGAAGTCGGCGGACTCCACCGTCGCCGAGGCGTCCACCTCCACCTCCATGTCGGTGATCTTTCCCACCGCCATGGGCGCGCGGTTGGGGACTGTCACCTGGAAGCTCTGCTCCGCAGAAAGCCCCTCCGGATCGGTCGCAGTCACCGTGACCGTAACCGAGCCCTTGGCGACGGCCCTGACCGTAACGGTGCCCCCCGACGCCGAGACCGTCGCTCTGGCCGGGGGAGACGACGTGGCGGTGTAGGTCAGCGAGTCGCCGTCGGGGTCCTCGAAGTGGTCGGCAACGCCCACCTCCGCCGTGCTGTCCACATCGACCTCCAGGTCGCCCAACTCGCCCACTGCCGTAGGCGCCCGGTTCGGGACCGTCACCTGGAAGCTCTGCTCCGCCGAGAGCCCCTCCGGATCGGTCGCAGTGACCGAGACCGTGACGGTGCCCTTCGCGACGGCCGTCACCGTCACCACGCTCCCCGACACCACCACCCCGGCCACGCCGGCATCCGACGATGTGGCCGAATACGCCAGCGAGTCGCCGTCCGGGTCCTCGAAGTAGTCGGAGGCGTCCACCTCGGCCGCGCTGTCCACCTCGACCTCGATGTCGGCGATCGACGCGACCGCCACGGGCGCCTGGTTCTGGACCGTCACCCGGAAGCTCTGCAGGGCCGAGAGCCCCTCCGTGTCGGTCGCAGTGACCGTCACCGTCGCCGTGCCCTTTACGAAGCCAGTCACCGCCACCACGCTCCCCGAAACCGCAACCGCGGCCACGCCGGCATCCGAGGACACTGCGGAGTACGCCAGCGCGTCGCCGTCCGGGTCCTCGAAGTAGTCGGAGGCGTCCACCTCGGCAGCGCCGCCTACCGCCACCTCCATGTCCTTCACCTCGCCCACTGCCACCGGCGCCCGGTTGGGGACCGTCACCTGGAAGCTCTGCACGGCGGAGAGCCCCTCCGGATCGGTCGCAGTCACCGTCACCGTCGCCGTGCCCTTGGCGGCACCCGTCACCGTCACCCAGCGCCCCGACACCGAAACCCCGGCCACGCCAGCATCCGACGATGTGGCCGCGTAGACCAGCGCGTCGCCGTCGGGGTCCTCGAAGTGGCCGGCAACTTCCACCTCCGTCGAGGCGTCCACCTCCACCTCCACGTCGTCCAACTCGCCCACTGCCACCGGCGCACGGTTGGGGACCGTCACCCGGAAGATCCGCACAGCGGAGAGCCCCTCCGTGTCGGTCGCCGTCACCCTCACCGTTGCCGTGCCCTTCGCGACGCCGGTCACCGTCACCCAGCCCCCCGACACCGCAACCCCGGCCACACGAAAATCCGACGATGTGGCCGCGTAGGTGAGCGCGTCGCCGTCCGGATCCTCGAAGTAGGCGGAGGCGTCCACCTTCGCCGCGCTGTCGACAGCCACCTCCATGTCCCCCAGCTGGCCCACTGCCACCGGCGCACGGTTGGGGACCGTCACCCGGAAGCTCTGCACGGCCGAGAGCCCCTCCGTGTCGGTCGCAGTCACAGTCACCGTCGCCGTGCCCTTCGCGACGGCCCTGACCGTAACGGCGCCCTCCGACACCGAGACGCTCGCGACGGCTGGCCGCGACGACGCGGCCGCGATGGTCAGCACGTCCCCGTCCGGGTCCTCGAAGTGGGCGGCAACGTCCACCTCCGCCGCGCTGTCCACCTCGATCTCCAGGTCGTCCAACTCGCGCACTGCCATCGGCGCCCGGTTGGGGACCGTCACCACAAAGCTCTGCTTCGCCGAGAGCCCCTCCGTGTCGGTCGCAGTCACCGTGATCGTGACGGTGCCCTTCGCGACGGCCCTGACCGTAACGGTGCGCCCCGACACCGAGACCGTCGCCTTGGCCGGACTCGACGATGTGGCCGCGTAGGTCAGCACATCCCCGTCGGGATCCTCGAAGTGGCCGGCAACGTACACCTCCGCCGAGGCGTCCACCTCCACCTCCACGTCCCCCAGCTGGCCCACCGCCACCGGCGCCCGGTTGGGGATCGTCACCTGGAAGCTCTGCTCCGCCGAGAGCCCCTCCGTGTCGGTCGCAGTCACCGTGATCGTGACGGCGCCCTTCGCGACGGCCCTGACCGTGACGGCGCCCCCCGACACCGAGACGCTCGCGACGGCCGGATTGGACGAGGTGGCCGAGTACGTCAGCGCGTCGCCGTCCGGGTCCCCGAAGTGGCCGGCAACGTCCACCTCCGCCGAGGCGTCCACCTCCACCTCAATGTCGTCCACCTTGCCCACTGCCACCGGCGCCCGGTTGGGGACCGTCACCTGGAAGGACTGCTCCGCCGAGAGCCCCTCCGTGTCGGTCGCCGTCACCGCGACCGTCGCCGTGCCCTTCGCGACGCCGGTCACCATCACCACGCTCCCGGAGACCGAGACGCTCGCGACGGCTGGCTGCGACGATGTGGCCGCGTAGGTGAGGGCGTCGTCGTCCGGGTCCTCGAAGTGGCTGGCAACTTCCACCTCCGCCGTGCTGTCGACCGCCACCTCCATGTCCCCCAGCTGGCCCACCGCCATCGGCGCCCGGTTGGGGACCGTCACCTGGAAGGACTGCTCCGCCGAGAGCCCCTCCGTGTCGGTCGCCGTCACCCTCACCGTTGCCGTGCCCTTCGCGACGCCGGTCACCGTCACCCAGCCCCCCGACACCGCAACCCCGGCCACACGAAAATCCGACGATGTGGCCGCGTAGGTGAGCGCGTCTCCGTCGGGGTCCTCGAAGTGGGCGGCAAGGTCCACCTTTGCGGTGCTGTCGACCGCTACCTCCATGTCCTCCACCTCGCCCACTGCCACCGGTGCCCGGTTGGGGACCGTCACCCCGAAGGCCAGCTCCGCCGAGAGGCCCTCCGTGTCGGTTGCCGTTACCGTGACCGTCGCCGTGCCCTTCGCGATCGCAGTCACCCTCACCGCGCTCCCCGACACCGAGACCGTCACCATGGCCGGGTTGGACGAGGTGGCCGCATACGCCAGCGCGTCGCCGTCCGGGTCCTCGAAGTGGGCGGCAACGTCCACCTCCGCCGTGCTGTCGACCGCCACCTCCATGTCCTCCAGCTCGCCCACTGCCGTAGGGGTCCGGTTCGGGACCGTCACCTGGAAGCTCTGCTCCGCCGAGAGCCCCCCCGGATCGGTCGCCGTCAGCGTCACCGTCGCCGTGCCCTTGGCGACGGCCGTGACCGTCAACACGCTCCCCGCCATCGCAACCCCGGCCACGCTGGCATCCGACGACGTGGCCTGGTAGGCGAGCGCCTGCCCGTCCGGCTCGGTGAAGTACGAGGAGACGTCCGCCGCTTCCGACTCGCCGACGGAGATCGTAGTGGGCGCGATGGGCCCCGTCGGCTGCGGTGCCCGATTCGGCACCACGACCTCGAAGCTCTGCCGCCCCTCCAGCCCCCCCGGATCACGCGCCGTCACCGCGATCGACGCGCTCCCGGGCGAGACTGCGGCTACGGTGACGTTCGGCCCAGAGATGGAAACGGTGGCCACACCGCTGTTCGACGAGACGGCCGAATAGGTCAGCAGATCGCCGTTCGGGTCGTTAAAGCACGCCCTGACCTCGTCCGTCTCCCCGGTGTGGATCGTCACCTGAGGGATCGGGTCGCACGCCGCAGGAGGCTGGGCGCTCTCGCACGCGCCCAGGGCCACGACCACCGCCAAGACGGCGGGAAGCGCATCAACGCGCATCACAGTCCGTAGCGCAACCCCAGCACCACCAGTGGCCAGTAGTCGATGAAGGCCCCCAACCCCTCTTCGATATCCTGCCCCTCGAGAGCGAGGTCGTCTTCAAACTCCTCGCTGCTGATCACTTCGTCCCTACCAGTCGCGCTCATCGTCAACTCGACGCCGGAGCGGAGGACCAACCCAAGGTCCGCGAAGACGCCAAGTCCCCGGCCCGACGGCGAGCCTAAGCCCAGCAGCGCGAAGTAGGCGCGTCCGCTGCTCTCCAGCACTCCGGTCATCGAGGTGACCTGCTCGCCGTTGTAGCTGCCGTCACCGACCTCGAACGACGCGTCGGGCTGGGCAGTCACCTCGACCTTGGGGCTCTCGGACCAGAAGAGGAGTCCCGCACCGACTCGGGCAAGGCCCAGATCGAGATCGGCACCGATGCGAAACGACCCGCCCGGCACCATGAGCGTCGCCGTAAGGCCCTCTTCAAGGCCGATCCTCTCTGTGAGCCTCCCAGTAAGGCCGACCTCCACACCCCGAAGGGTGGCGCCTCCCCGCACGGTGATACGCTCGGCAACCGAGAGGACCCCGTCTGCTCCGAAGCCAAGGGTGCCGACACTCGCTCCCACTCCGATGCCCGTCTGGCCACTCGCCGGCTGCCCGTGGAGGAGAGCCCCCACTCCGGCGACCGCCACGATCACGCGGACCAGCACGCGGCTGGGGGGCGATGCGGAGAGCCGCCTCGAAGTCGCCGAGCGCCGATGCGGGGAGGGCTGCTTCACGCTAGCGGCCCCTGGACAAACCTCCCACGGCATCCGAGCGGCGCTGCACCTCGGCTGGACCGCTTCGTTCGCTTGTCCATAATGTAATCTACGCCTTACAGTATGTAATCCATGGTTTACACGGACCGCTAAACCAGCGACCTCCCCTGCGCCCCATCCACGGCGATGCAGGCACCCGTGATCAGGCTTGCGCGCTCCGAGGCCAGGAAGGCCACCACGTCCCCCACCTCCTCGCCACGCCCGAAGCGCCCCAGCGGGAGGTTCGCCCGCACGAAGGGCCGCATCCCCTCCGGGTCGGCCTTCACCCTCCTGTCCCAGCTGCCGCCGGGAAAGCGGATCGAGCCAGGCGCGACGGAGTTCACCCGGATCCCGTCGCCGGCGAGCTCGAGCGCCATGATCCCCGCCGCCGAGATCAGCGCCGACTTGGTCGTGTTGTAGATCGAGAGTCCCGGACCGCCCTTCTCCCGCCCAAAGACGGACGACACGAAGACGATCGAACCGCCGCCGCGATCGCGCATCATGGGAATCGCCAGCCGGGCAGCGCGAAGGCCCGACAGCACATTGAGCTCGATGACGGCCAGCCAGTCCTCGTCGGTTGTCTCCTCGAAGCGGCCCCGCCGGTTGCCACCCACGTTGCTGACGAGCACATCCAGCGCACCATACCGCTCGGCGACCGCCCCGATAAGCACATTCGCCCCACCCTCGCTGGCGATATCGCACTGCACGGCGAGCACCTCCGCACCCTGCCCACGCAGCTCATCCGCCGCCTCCTCCAGCCCCTCCTCGCCCCGTGCGCAGATTGCGAGCCTAGCGCCCTCGGCTGCCAGAGCCCGTGCGCTGAAGAACCCCAGTCCGCGAGATGCCCCGGTTACAACGGCGACTTTGCCGCCCAAGCGAAGGTCCACTAGCCCTCGCTCCGAGCGAATCGGTCGAACACCGCCACGGCCGAAGACACCTTGCTCAGGGGAGGGTCCCCGGCTCTGCCGACGCTGCCCCGTCCGCGCCCGTGGCAGGGAGCAGGCGCTCCAGCGTGCGGAGGTGGCCCTGCAGGGCCTGATCGAGCTGATGGTACCGATTCACCGCGTCCAGTCCGGGCTCCTGGTCGGCTCGCGTGAGGTTGCGGTAAAGGTAACGAAGCTGGTCCACCAGCATCGGACGGGAGTATCGGCGCGACTCGGTGACGAGCTCGCGCTCCACAGCCTCGACCTCGCTGGCCAGACTCCCCCCGCCCCGCTCGCGCGCCTCGCCGATCCGGTGGACGGCCAGGCGGGCCTCGCTGAGAGCGTCGCGCACCCTGAGAGCCAGCTCCACCTGCCGCCCGACTGCGGCGGCGTCAATACCCTCTGCGGCCACACGCGGATCGAGCCTGACCTGGAAGGAGCGAAGCTCGCTCCAGGCGCCCGCGGCCAGTCGCGCGGTGTACGCCCCAGGGGCCACCATGGGTCCGTTGTCCCCGGACCGTGCGGCGTCCGCGTGCCACGGGCCGGGGTGGGTCAGATCCCAGGTGAAGCGGTGCGTTCCGGCCGAGGACGGAAGCTGGGGCGTGCCGATCCGCTCCATCCGCCACTCGCGCATCCCGGGCCCGGCGGGCACCAGCTGCGCCCCCGCCTCCTCGCTGGAGAAGGAGCGGACGAGCGCGCCTGCGGAATCCAGGATCTCCAGCGTCACCGGGCCGTCGGGCTCCGAGGCCAGGAGGTAGTCGATCTGTGCACCCACCGGGGGATACTCGGGCCGATGGGGCTGCCGCTCGCCGTAGCCGCCGCGGTAGCGAAGCCGGTAGGCGTCGCGAACCCGGAAGAGGTGCGCCTGGGCGTCGGCCACGACCCGGTCCAGCTCGCGCAGCGGCGACACGTTGTCGACGATCCAGAAGCCGCGACCCATCGTCGAGAGCGCCAGGTCGTCTCCTACGACCTTGATGTCCGTGACCGGCGTCGCGGGGAGGTTGAGCTGGAAGGGCTGCCAGCTGTCGCCGTCATCGAAGGAGATGAAGATCCCGAACTCGGACCCGAGGTAGAGGAGGCCCTCGCGCACCGGGTCCTCGCGCACCACCCGCACCGGGTGGCCCTCCGGGACGCCGTTCCCGCCGGTAGTGATCCGCGTCCAGGTCGCGCCGTAGTCCCCGGTGCGAAAGGCGTAGGGCGCGAAGTCGCCGAGCTGGTAGCGCAGGATGGCCACGTACGCCCTGGCCGGGTCGTGGCGGGAGACCTCGATGCTCTGCACGCGCCCATGCGGACCGATCCCCGGGGGCGTCACCTCGGTCCAGCTCGCCCCCCCGTCGCGGGTCAGGTGCACAGGGCCGTCGTTGGCGCCCGCCCAGATCACGCCGGCTTCGAGCACCGACTCCTGGATATCGTACAGCGTCGCGAAGTGCTCCTCGCCGGTCACGTCGAGGGTGATCGGGGAGCCCGACACGACCTGCGTCTCCGGGGTGAAGGCGGTGAGGTCCGGCGAGATTCGCTCCCAGCTCCGCCCGCCGTCCGTCGTGACGTGCACGTACTGGGAGCCGTGGTAGACGCGCTCGGGGTCGTGCGGCGAGACGTGCACCGGGACGGTGCGCTGAAAGCGGAACTCGAGGTCGCGCGGGTTATGGCCGTAGAGGTTCCAGAAGCCGACGTAGTACTGCTGCTCCTGCCCGGTGCGGCGGTTGAAGACCCCGAAGCGGCCCTTGCAGCTCGCGTAGACGATATCGGGGTCGCCGGGCTTCGGGACGACGGGGCCCGTCTCGCACCCCCCGTGCGACTCCCAGGCGCCCACCGGGCCGCCGGGCTCCCAGCGCTCGGGCAGGCTCGGCACCGAGATCGTGGAGTTGTCCTGCTGCCCGGCGTAGAGGCGGTAGGGGAAGGCGTCCGAGACGTCGACCTGGTAGAGCTCGGCGGTGGGCTGGTTCAGCTGGGTGGACCAGGTGGCGCCGCCGTCGGTCGACACATTGGCCCCGCCGTCGTTCGACTGGATCATGACGAGCGGGTCGTCGGGATTGATCCAGAGGTCGTGGTTGTCCCCGTGGGGGGTGGGCTGGACCGTCCACGTCTCCCCGCCGTCCTCGGAGAGCCAATGGCCCTCGGCCATTCCCCAGAGCCTGTCCGGATCGGTCGGGTGGCCCTCCAGGTTGGTGTAGTAGAAGGGCCGGTTGCGAATCGGCTGGAAGTCGGTGACCTGGCGCCATGTGCGCCCCCGGTCGTCGGACCGGTAGACGCCTCCCGTGTCGGCAGGGGCCTCGATGAGCGCGTAGACGCGGTCCGGGTCGGCCGGGGTGACCGCCAGGTCGGACTTGCCGCGAAGACCCGTCGGCAGCCCATCGGTGGCGCGCTCCCAGCTGTCGCCGCCGTCGCGGGAGACGAAGACGCCGTCCTCGAGGCTTCCGGAGATGATCGTCCAGGGCTTGCGCTCGGCCCGCCACATGCTTGCGTAGATCGTGCCGGGGTCGTCGGGCGCGAACTCGAGGTCCACTGCGCCCGTGCTGTCCGAGACGAAGAGGACGAGCTCCCAACTCTCGCCGCCGTCGCGGCTGCGGTAGACGCCGCGCTCGGGCGAGGGAGCGAAGGGGTTGCCGATCGCCGCCACGTACACCAGCTCGGGATCGGTCGGGTGGATGAGGAGTGCGCCGCTGTTGCCCGTCCGCTCCAGTCCGATGTGCCGCCATGTGGCCCCGGCGTCGTCCGACCGGTACACCCCGTCGCCGACGATGACGTTGCTCCGGAGCCCGTCCGACCCGGTGGAGACGTACACGACCTCGGGGTTCGACCGCGCCACCCGGATGGCGCCGATCGACCCCGTGCCGAAGTATCCGTCCGAGACGTTCCTCCAGCTCTGCCCGTAGTCGTCCGTCTTCCACACTCCGCCGCCCGTCGCCCCCATGTAGAAGGTGGACGGGTGGGAGGTGTGGCCCGCCACCGCCGTGACGCGCCCGCCCCTGGACGGGCCCACGTAGCGGTAGCGGAGTCCGCCGAAGAGGTGCTCGTCGAAGGGCTCGGCGCGGGGGGCGTCGGCAGCCGCGGCGCGCGACTGCGCGACAGCGGACGAGGGCGGCGCCAGGAGGGTCGCGACAGCCAGCGCGGCGATCGTCGCTGGGAGCTTCGGCGGGGGCTTCGTCATTCGCTTCGGTCGGCGCTCTCGCTTAGCGGGGGTGGTTCCGGCCGTAGCATTGTAAACCATGGATTACACTTTGTAAATCGTAGATTACAGCATGGAGAGACGGGCGTAGCGGTCCAGTCGAGATGCAGCGCCGCTCGAATCGCCCAAGGCCGCGAGCGGCCACCCCGCAGGGCTGAAACGCGCTGCGCCCACCGGCATTGTTTCGCAGGAATGCCGTGGGAGGGTCTGTCCACGGGCTGCTACAGCCGCTGGCGGCCCTTCGGCGGGGATCGTACTATACTGGCCTCGGCGGACTCGACCGACCGCGGCGGACTCGCCCGGACACCGCCACCACACAACGCAACGGGACGTCAATGAACCAGCGCCGCGACCACTGGAGCTCGAACACAGGCCTCGTTCTCGCCGCCACCGGCAGCGCGATCGGACTCGGCAACCTCTGGAAGTTCCCCTTCATCACCTGGGAGAACGAGGGCGGCGCCTTCGTCCTCGTCTACCTGATCTGCATCGCGGCGGTGGGTCTCCCGATCATGATCGCCGAGCTGCTCATCGGACGGAGGAGCCAGAAGAGCGCGGTGGGAGCCCTCAAGGAGGCGGTGGCGTCGAAGTGGCCGGGCGGCCGCTGGCTCGGAGGGGCGGTCGGGTTCTGGGGCGTGCTGGCGGGGTTCATCCTGCTCAGCTACTACACGGTCATCGCGGGGTGGTCGCTCTTCTACTTCGTCAAGACGGTGGGGTGGACCTTCGGCGGATACCCGCCCGGGCTGGCGGCGGGCGACGTCTTCGGTGCGCAGGTGAGCAACGCAGGCCTCCAGCTCCTGCTCTCGCTAGGGTTCAGCCTCGGGACGATCGCCGTCGTCTACTTCGGCGTGAGCAGGGGGATCGAGCGGATCGCGAGGATCTTCCTCCCGATCCTCTTCGGCATCCTCCTCCTCATGCTCGTGAGCGCTCTGGGCATGGGCGGAGCCGGCGAGGCGCTCGGCTACATCTTCCGCCCCAACTTCGCCGACCTGACGATGGAAGCGGTGCTCGAGGCCCTCGGCCACTCCTTCTTCACCCTCTCGCTCGGGATGGGGGCGATGATCACCTACGGGTCGTACATCTCGCGAAGGCACTCGGTCGTGAAGGCTTCCGGGGCCATCGTCGGGCTCGACACACTGATCGCGCTGATCGCCACCGTGATCATGTTCTCGGTGATCTTCTCGGTGGCGGGGATGCGCGAGCAGGTGAGCGGATCCACGGTCGGGATGCTCTTCATCTCGCTCCCCGAGCTCTTCTACAGCGAGGTGCCCTTCGGCGTGGTGCTGGGGCCGCTCTTCTACGTGCTCGTGGCGCTGGCGGCGCTGACCTCGACGATCTCGCTCCTCGAAGTCGTGTCGGCCTACCTGATCGACCAGCGCGGAATCGCCCGCCACAAGGCGACGATCGGGGCGGGCGCCGCGATCTTCGTCTTCACCATCTTCGCAGCGCTCTCCTTCACGGGCGAAGGATTCCTCTCCACCATGACGATCTTCGCGGGCAAGGAGGGCTGGTTCTCCAACGCCGACCACTTCGTCTCGAACTGGATGCTCCCGACGGGCGGCTTCTTCATCACCCTGGCGGCGGGCTGGTTCATGACCCGCAAGGACACGATGAGCGAGCTCATGGACGGCAGCGAACCGAGCTGGTTCAGCTACGGCGCGTGGCGCTTCTTCATCCGCTGGGTGGCGCCGATCGCGGTCGCGGCGATCATCGTCTTCGTGATCCGGGGGGTGGACTTCAGCTGACGACTACCGGCGCCTCCCGACTCAAGCGGCCCTTTCGTAGAGGACCGCGTCTTCGATCTGGGTGATCTCCAGCCCGTAGTCCCGGGCCAGTGTCTCGACATGTTCACCAGCGTCGATTCGGTCGACCAGTGCACCGGTAGAGACTCCCGATCCCGCCACTGTGGGCCGGCCGAAGGAGATCCGGGGATCTATCACAATCGGCTTGTTCCCAGACCATGCGGTGCGGAACGGGTAAAGCCGGAACGGAAGCGCGTCGTCATCTCGCTCGACTCTCTCCAGGTACGCCGCGAGGAGCTTTCGCATTGCCATTTGGCCGGAACGCGAGAGCGTGATCAGTGTCCCAAGCTGTTCGAGAAAGAGGTCCTGGCCTGAGGTGCTGAGTTCGTCCCGCAGGAGCAGGCGCCTGATGCCCAGAGAGTTTTCGGCGTAGGTGAGGGCGTCGCGAACCGCCGCCATCCTGACCCCGCGTCTGGTCTGGAGGGCGCGAAGAACATGGGCCTCCACCAAGTTGTTGAAGGAAATCCTGTTCCCGCTTCCAGAGGGGGCGCGGATCAGAGGTTCGGAGACCGGTAGTCCCGTTTCTCCTTGATGCGTGCGACCGAGCACCCAGCAGCGGAGCGTGGCCTGAGGCACTCCGAGGTGTCGGGAGGCTTCAGGGAAGGAATAGGCCGGGGCGTCTCTGATGTCGTCGAACCGGCCCGGCCTGGTATCCATCGGCGACTGGGACTGGCGGTGCTGAGCGAGGTGGGTATCTCCGTGGTCGTGAGGGTGCTCCAGCCTACGAAAGGTTCCGGATTGGTGCCATGGCCGTGACCTGAACTACCCGGGCGGATCCTCCGCCCCTCCCGCAGGACGCCTAGGTAGCGCCCGTAGGTGTGGACCCGGCCGCGCTGGCGGCCGGTGACTTCGCGCACGATGCCGAGATTCTCGAGGAGCCGGAGGGCGGCGGCCATGGTCGCGCGGGAAAGCCCGGTTCGGGGCGCGAGGGGGGCGATGTTGCCGACCGGGCTTTCGGCGAGCGACCGGTGCACTCGAATGCGCGGACGGGCTCGCCGGGGGCGGGCGGGGTTTCGTAGGTGCCGGTGGAGGGGCGGTGCATGGGGTGGTGGGGTGCGTGGGCGGGGTTGTGGTGGCCAGGGCACGGTGCTTCGCGTCTTCGATCCGGGCGATTTCCATTCTTGACACTCCCCTCGGTCATGTCATACTTGCCGTGAAGGGACCGCGACCAACCGCGATGTTCGAAGGGAGCAAGAAGAATGATCCGAGCGCTGGAGGTCAAAGCGCGTGAGGGGCTGAGGATCTGGCTCAGGTTTTCCGACGGGTCCGCAGGCGAAGTCGACCTATCGGATCTCGCGGGACGGGGTGTATTCCGGGGCTGGGACCACGGCGGAGTCTTCGAGGGGGTCCATGTCGCACCACACGGTGCTGTCGCGTGGAACGAGGAGATCGAGCTCTGTGCTGACTCCCTCTACCTTGAATTGACCGGCAAGTCGGCGGAAGAGGTGTTCCCGGGGCTTCGCACCGGGAGCTGATGTGCCCGAGGTCAGCCGCTTCTACGGGCGGAGTTGAGGGCGGCCCGGGTCGTGCCAGATGCCAAAAGGCTCCGGGGGAGCCCCGCTGGTCCGGCCACACCGTGTGACCAAGGTCCCGGATTGCTCGCTGCGCTCCAAAGTGTAAGATACAGTTTACATATTGTAATGTCTGGTTGACGTAATCCAGTTCCGTCTCAGTCCTGTCGTTCCACCTCGTCCGAAGGCACCCACGGGTCAGCCCGGATATCGTCAAATGGCGAGATGAGCGGCGAACGCCTTCAGCGTTTCCCCCCGCCGCTTGTCCCGCCTGCGTATCCCGAGATAGCTTGTTTGACAGGTCACCGATCCACTGCCCACATGTACAGGATGTGCGACCCTGAAATCCCCCTCCAGTCCAGCGGGTGGCCCTCGTTGAGTCGATCACGGTCGCCGCGGCGCTGATCATCGTTCCATCATCAACCCCGGCCTTCCCGACATCCCCATCACCGACGTCATCCCCGAGCACGACGAACTGGCCATGGCCAGCCACGGCCGCGGCTTCTGGTCGCTCGACAACATCGCCCCGCTGCGCCAGCTCGACGCGACCACGACCGCGCGCGACCTGGTCCCGGCCCCGGCGTACCGGTCCGCAAATGGCGTGGTCCTGTCCTGGTGGGTGGGGGAGGGGGGCGGGAGCGCGGCCGATTCCAGGCTGGAAATCATCGACGCGACCGGCGAGGTGGTGCGCACCTTCGAGCCTGCGGAAGAGGGCGAGGAGCGGGACCCGTGGGCCGGGCCGGCGCTCCCCACCGGGTCCGGACTGCAGCGGGTGCGGTGGGATCTGCGCACCGACCCCGCCCCGACGTTCCCCGGCATGATCCTCTGGGGCGTCCGCACGATGGCGCCCGCGGTGCCGCCGGGGGTGTACACCGTGCGCCTGACGATGGGCGACCACGTGAGCCGGTCCCAGGTGGTGGTACTGCCGCATCCCTGGATCACCGACGTGACCGTCGAGGAGCTCCAGGCCCAGTACGAGTTCGGGGTCCGGATCCGCGACCACGTGGAGGCGGCGAACCCGGCGGTGATCGCGATCCGCGATGTGAAGTCGCAGCTGGCCGAGCGCCTGGCCGCGGCGGACGATGATGAAACGCTGATCGCGGCGGCGGCGCGCTTGCGGACGGCCGCGTCGGCCGTGGAGGGCGAGATCTACCAGGTGCGGAACCGCTCGAACCAGGACCCCCTGAACTTCCCGATCAAGGTGAATAATCGGCTGGCGAACCTGCTGTCGATGTCCGAGCGGGGGGATGGCAGGCCGGGGAGTGGGATGTATGCTGTGTTCGAGATTATGGTGGAGCGGCGGTTGGGGGGGTTGATCGCGAGGATGGAAGGGGTGTGGGGGGCGGAGTTGGAGGAGGTGAATGGGAGGTTGAGGGAGTTGGGGGTGGAGGAGATTGTGGTGGGCGACAGCGGGAGAATGGTGTCGTGAGGGGGATGCCTTGACCTCGACGTCAAGCCCACTTCAACCGTACCTTCGTTGGATCGGGGGAAAATGCCGTCTCGTCACTCGCCTCCGCCACTTTGTACCCCGGGACTACCAGTCCAAGACGTACCACGAACCGTTTCTCGGAGCCGCGTCACTGTTCCTCTCGCTACAGCCCCCAATCGCCCATCTTTCGGATCTTAACGACGCTTTGATCGAGTCCTTTAGGTGGGTTCGGACCCGACCATCCCTTGTCGCTAAATACGTGGCGCGGCACGCGGCACAGGATTGTGAAACGTACTACTACCAAGTCCGCCAACAGTTCAACAGAATCTCCGATTTCTCATGTGCCCAGGCCGCACGGTTCATTTACCTAAACAGGACATGCTTCAACGGAATCTTCCGGGTCAACCGGCAGGGCTATTTCAACGTACCGTACGGAAAACTAGCACATCCCACTTTTCCAACCAAGCGACAACTTGTGGCGGTAAGCGACGCGATGAAGAAAGCGAACCTTAGGACGCTGCCTTACGATCAAGCTCTAGAAACTGTTCAGAGGGGAGACTTTGTCTACCTCGATCCTCCGTATCCGCCACTGAACGGCACATCCTTCTTTCGCCACTATACGGCTAACCGGTTCAGTCAATCGGATCAGCGGGGACTAGCCGTGACGACCAGACGCTTGGTTGACCGCGGCTGTCTTGTGATGATGTCAAATGCTGACACCCCCGAGATCAGAGAACTTTACGACGGTCTCTTTATGACTAAGCTGCCAGTCGTTAGGTGGGTGACATGTAAGAAGGTCAAGCACATCGTGTCCGAGTTGGTCATAACGTCGTATGACCCCAGTAGAATGCTCGATTCCGGCCGTGCGCCGGGAGGCGAACCGAGCCAGTCATTTGCACTCGCGAATCTGGAGACATGATGGCCAAAAGCGACCCTCGTCCATGCCTTTCCCCTCTCCTGACTGCTGAAAGGGCTCTTGCAGCTGAGTATCGGAAGCGAGCGCGGGGCTATGAACTCAAATCCGTTTTGCCCGCCCAAGCGAAAGGTCTGCTCGAGCAAGGGTGGGGGCACGACAAGACTCTCAAGACGCGCATTCGGTTACGCAGGGCCAAGGCCCACGACGAGCGCCTTGAGGATCTCGTGTGGTGCCTCCTCTACAAGCTTGGCTATTCGGAGCTCAGCTCTGGTCGGGACTTCACGGTGCCCATCCGGCACCGAGCGCACAATGATGTCCCGCAACGTATCGCGGTGCTTGCTCGAGACGAGGAGACAGTGGTCGTCGTACGCTGTTGTTCGCAGCAGGAGCCTGCGCCGCGTAGCCTCAGCGAAGAGATCACCGCCTTTCTGGCAAGCAAGTCACAGATCGCGGCTGCGATCAGGCGGCACTGGGGCTCCACGCCGAAGGCCAAGATGGTCTGGATCATCGCAACCCAAAACGTCGTCTGGTCGCCCACCGATCGCAATCAGGCAAGGGATTGCTCGATCCATACCCTGACCGAACGGGAAATCGTCTACTTCAGAGAACTTGCTTCGCACCTCGGCCATGCCGCTCGATTTCAGTTTCTTGCAGAGTTCCTGGAGGGGCAGAAAGTCCCTGCGCTCGCCGGGCGGTCGGTGCCAGCGCTACGGGGGAAGTTGGGCGGACGGAAGTGCTACAGCTTTGTGACCACCCCCAATGATCTCCTCAAGATTGCCTTCGTTAACCATCGTACGCGTAAAGATCCGCAAGCACTGCCCAGTTACCAACGGCTGATGAGTCGGAGTCGGTTGCGAAACATAGGCACCTATATCGAAGGTGGAGGCTTCTTTCCAACCAACCTATTGGTCAACTTCAAGACACCGGTACGCTTCGACCCCGTGTCAACTGACACTCGTGCTGGGGTGACTTACGGGAATCTATATCTACCGGATCGCTACAAGTCAACCCGGATTATCGACGGGCAGCACCGTTTATACGGCTACTCGGGCATAAGCACCACGTCAATACACCAGAACCTGTTGGTCGTGGCCTTTGAAGGTCTACCCATTGAGGATGAAGCGAACCTGTTTGTGGTGATCAATCGTGAACAGAAATCGGTGCCGCGGACTCTATTGGATGATCTCCAAGGTGACCTGCGGTGGGGATCGGAGGATCCACGAGAACGCATCGGGGCGATCATCGCTCGCCTTGTCGGTCAGATGAACGAGGAGTTCGGCCAACCTCTGTACAATCGTGTTACTCGCCAGGGCATCCGTCCCACGGCGCATACGTGCCTGACATTGCCGCAGCTCAAAATCGGCTTGGTTCGGTCGGGGCTCCTCGGAAGAACTGGTCGGAACGGGAAACGGTATGAGGTGGGGCCGCTCACCGGAAGTACCGACGAGAAGACGGTAAGGCGCGGGGCAGATTTCCTTAGCGACTATCTACGTCTGTACGAGCGGGCCAATCGCGACGCTTGGAAGGCGGGCCGTCATGGTTATGTATGTACGAATGTCGGAGTGCAGGGATTGCTATTGATCGCTGCGTCGATCATTGAGCACATCGAGACGACCGGCAAGCTTGTTGCCAAGGAGACGACGACGGAAGCGTTGTTGGCGGCGATTGAACCCTATGTCGGTCCGATACTCGCGGGTCTGCGAGACGGCGGGGAGGGGTGGATTCGAGAACGATTCAAAGTAAAATATGGTACGGGTGGCCTTCGCCAATGCCATTTTCGGCTAGCTCGCGACGTAAGGACATCTACTCCCAACTTTTCGCCAGAGGGGTTTGCAGAATGGTTGGAAGAGCAGTCCGAGGAGAAGATCGAACGCGCGGAGACACAGCTCAAGGAGCTAACGAAGCAGGTCCGTAAATACGTGTTCCAACAACTGCGGATGCGGTATGGCGACGAGTACTTCGAGAAGGGTGTATCGAACAAACAGTGGCGGGTCGACGCATACTCAAGGCAACAAGATGATCCGCAACGCTTGCCGTTGGAGAACTATCTCGAGCTCATTCAGCTGAAGAAGATAGTCGAAAACTCTAGCCATTGGCATTTGGTCAAGGATGTACTCAACATTCCTGAGAAGGGGGACAAGGGGAAGGCGAAGAATCTAGGGTGGCTAGAAAAGCTCAATGTGCTGAGAAGGATACCCGCCCACCCTGCTGAGGGACGGGACTTCCGTATTGAGGATTTTGACTACTTGGATTGGATCCATGCAGAATTCTTTACTCGGTATCGTAGGACTGAAACGAAAGAGCAGGCGTCGAAGCCCAAGGAACCTTAGCATGGTGTTCGGGTTACCATTCACGAATTGCGTTGACTCCCAGTGAACATTTGATGACCTCATCTAACACTTCGCCCAGATCGCCGTCGGTCGGGCCACGGGTCCGCGCGCATCGGAATCACCCCTGTTCGTCGCAATCGGCCCCATCGAAGTCGCCGAGTCCCAGCGGCCGAGCGATGCCTTCATACGCGCCCGTGGGCTCGCGTGGTAGATGCGTTCGGACTTCAGGATGACAGCGGACAATCACGTACGGTATAGCAGCTCAGGTTGCGGGAATCGGTCGCGTCGTCGGACTGGTGGCATAGGGATGGGATGCACCGTCAATCCGCATGGAAGTCCGTGCGCACTACGAGCGAGTACTCGAGCTCGATGTCGTCCCACAGGTCTGAAAGACCGAGGGCGTCCAATAGGATCTTGTCCGAATGATCGGTAACGTCGCGGCAGAGAGCGAGGTTGTAGTTGCCGATCTGCTTTCCGGCCATCCAGTTGAAGATAGTGTTATCAGCCATGGCTGCATGGAGTTTCGGTAGTAGCGACAAGATCAATTGCTGCTGGCGGCTACTGAGCTGGTTCGGTCCGATTGGCGCGTCCTGGAAGTCGCCCTTGGTCAAATGGAAACTGTCGCCCACGGCGATCCACCAGAGAAAGAGCAATCGGCCGTTCAGGAGCACCATGGCCGCGTCGCGCATTTCTTGGTCGGCAAAGCGCATCGTGCCGTATTGTGTCTGCTCAAGAACCTCCCCGTTTCGACCGCTGACCGGAGGCCGGTCGACACAGAAAGTGAGCCAGTTGTATCCGATCTTGCTGAAGTGCAGTTCGTGAGAGCCCAAGGCCTTGGCAACGTCGTAGCGGAAGCGGTAGCTGTGCTCAAGCAGGGATTCGAGGGTGTCCAGGAGCTGACGGCGTCCCAGCTTCGGAACCAAGCCGTTCCAGCGGTCCCGAGAGTACTCGAGATAGGATACCAACTGGAACAGCCCAAGCCGTTCCTCCCTATCGAACCAACGGTGTAGGCGGGTTGTGTAGCAGCGAACTGGTGATTGATCGTCGTCGGAACACGTGCGACCGACGAAGATTGAGTTGCGAATCTGTTCGCCGCCTGTGAACAGCTTGGAGGGGCGTCTGTCAAACGACGAGAACCACGAGCGAAGACTACGCCCGTAGAGTAGATCCCGCAGTGGTTGGAAACGGCCACTGAACGTCACGCTCAGCGGCACGATCATCGCGATCCGGCCGCTCGGCCGCGTGACGTCGAAGCTCCGCTCGACGACTGGCGCGTAGAGGTCCGGGCAAGATGCAGTCGAAAGCTCTGTGCTGACGAAATACCGCTCCTTCACTGTCGTCATTCGGATGTAAGGTGGATTCCCGATCACTACATCGAACCCGCCCCGTTCCTCCACCACGTCGTAGAACTCGGCGCACCAGTGGAAGGGCTGATGATCGCTTCGCCATTCGTCAAACCGTCCCGGCTCTTCAAGGGGGATACCGTAGTCTTCAGACGCCAAGTGTCGATCAAGTTCGTCTCGGAGCTCGTTCATGCGAAGTCGAAGACCGTGCTTGGCGCTGCGGGTGGCGGCAGCGGCCACCCCTGAATCGGTCTGGACGCGCTGAAACCGGGCGAACGAGGCGGCGGCGTCCTCCGTGCGAGTGACGATGTCGGGCAGCGCCAATTCCTTCACCAAGTCCCCTTCGAAGCACTTCTCAATGGAGTCCACCGACGAGAAACCGACGAGTGCGTTGCCGGCGCGGATATTGAAGTCGATGTCGGGGAGAGGCTCGATCTGGTCGTAGGACTCAAGCTGTGCGACCAGCTTGAGGAAGAGGCGCAGTTTGCAGATCTCCGTCGCCTCCTTCATGATGTCCACGCCGTACAGGTTGTTGAGCACGATGGACTTGAGAATGAAGTAGCGTTCGCTCGGGTGCTGGCTCAGTTCCGCCTGCACCTTGGCAGCACCGGCCGGTCGAAGATCCCGCATCCTGGCCAGGCACGCCGTGTAGACGGGTTCGAGGACCTTCAAGGCCGCGAACAGGAAGGCTCCCGAGCCGCAGGTTGGATCGAGAACAGAGATGCCGGTGGCGGCTCTCCAGATTGCCAGCACCCAATCGGGATCATCCGTCCGGTCAATCGCGTCGAGAAGCAGCTGTCGACTGTCGAGGTTCAGGGTAACGAGCGCGTTCGCATCCGTGACAGCGCCGGAGATGATCTGATCGCGGACCTCCGCGTACCGCTCGCGGCGGGCGACCGCCTGTCGCCATGTCTCACGCGGATGGGCAAACGTTAGCGCTGGGCCGTTCTCGGTAGCCGCGGGTTGATCCCATGCGGTGCGTTTACTCGTGTCGCTCATTCCAGCCTGAACCTCTTCTGGAAGTTCAAGCGGCGGATCGATCCGCACTGGACTCTCGGCATCCCGAGCATCCCACGCGAGACCGTGGCCGACCGCAGGGCGGATATACCGATCGGGATCTCGTACCAGGAGTCCGGTCACTATGTCCGGGAAGCGGGATTCGGAGGTCTCGGACGTGGCGGCGGTCGCCATGTCGAAGAGGCGCGGAATGATCGTGCTTTCCGCCATGTATCCGGTGATGTCCTCCTTGGTGTAGTAGGCTCCCTTCTCCTTCTGATTGATCGACTTCTCGAAGATGTGACCCAGAACGTCCGGATTGATTTCGTTGTCACTGCCGTGGGGCCGTTCGTCTAGATGCCAAGCGTACCCGTCGAAGAACTTGAAGAGCCGTTCGAAGGCCTCATCAGGAACCCTGATGTCGGGGTTGTCACGCTCAAGATCGTGAATGTCGAAGATTCCACCGTTGAGGAATGGGACGTCGCCGAGCAGCTCGTTCAGTTCGAGGGACCGGTCTCGCTCCGGCCTTCCCAGGCCCTCGTGAAACAGACGCCGGAGAAACGTCCGATAGAAGTCGTAGAACTGATCGGGGCCGGCGACCTCGCGAACGCTGGCGAGACGGTTTCGGAGATAGTTGGCGTCGCCATCCAGGAAGCCACGCTTCTGGATGAAATAGATGAACATCAGCCGGTTCAGCATGAGCGATGCGTACCAGTCGACATCCGTGGACTCTTCGATGCCTTCGATGAAGTGCTGGAAGGCTCCCAGCTCCCTCTGAAACTCGTTGTAGAATCGCTTGGTGAGCTTCTCCGCGTTGAGCGCGCCCTTCACGCGATCGGCCACGAGCGAGATCGTGAGACCCTCTTCCTCGTCCAGCCCGAACGCGAGCGCGCTGAGCCGCTGAAGCACCGGTTCGCCGGTCTGGCCCGCGCGGTAGGTGTATTCCCTACTGGCATCGGGCTTGCCATGCTCGCGCTTCACCCACTGCCACACCTGCTCCGACTGCGCATCATCGACGAACACGATGAGGTGCTCGAACGCATGCCTGGTGACCTTCGTCTCGATCTGGCGACGGACCGAGTGGTTCGGAATCCGGCCATCGTCCGCCTCGCACCGCCACACGACGAATCCCGCCTTTTCCGCGATCGGGATGATCTGAAACCGTCGTTCTTGCACCAATACGGTGGTGGTGGCGCCTCGGTGATTGTTCCATCCCAGCTCCTCCACCAGTAGCCCCACCAGATCGAAATCGTGGAGGCGTTTCCGCATTCTCTCGATGTCGGCGATCATGTGACTGGATCCTGTCCGAACAGTCCCATCGAACAGATGATGCGGGGTTCGCGCGGCTCCGGGTCAGTGTCGTCCCGGACGGAAAGCCCGTCGTCCTCACGAAGCCGGATAACGAGGCTGGCCAACTCGTGATCATCCATGCCGGTGCGAAGGTGCCGGTTGAGTGCGGCCGCTGCAGCGCTCTTGAGCGGATACTTGAGGATATCGTCAAGGGCCAGCTCGAGGGCAGGGAGATCGAAGAGGGGAAACTGCTTCTTCGCGAGGTCCCGCCACTTCTTCAACCTTGTGTACGCCTTGTAGCGCGCGCCGCGCTTCGGACCCAACTGTCCCCCGATCCTGTGTTGCTCCTTCGCAATGTGCCTGACACCCACCGCTACGAGCTCGTGGTGCTGTTCGTCACGAGGCTGCGCCGGAGTGTCCGGCCCGCAATCGGCGGCGGCCAGAATCTCGACCTGTGACTCGGACTCGCTTCGGCCGGTCGCCGCGTTCACGTACGCCAAGGCGTTGTTGTCGCTGACCGTGCGGAGGAAGAGCAGGACGCCATCGGGCCTTCCTGGTAGCATGTGGTGTCGCGAACTGAAGACGACATCGGGAAGTGCGCGGACCGCTTGGGCCAGATCCGGATCATCCGCGGTCGCGTTCTTCCAGATCTGCCACGCCTGACTGCCGAGGTCGACCTCGCCATCATCCTCGTCGTCCAGAATGCCCGCCTTCTCATTGTAGAGATCGAGGATCAACTGGTCCTCATGGTCGTCGTCCTGGAAGAACGCTTCGTCGGCGCCGACCACCTCGGCGTTCTCGGACAGGCGCTGCCTCACACGGCCGCGCAGGTTGATGATGCGTTCGACGCCATCCGCGGGGAGGAACGAGTAGCACAGTATGTTCGGGTCCTTCTGGCCGATTCGGTCCACGCGCCCCGCCCGCTGAATGAGCCGGATGATCGCCCAGGGCAGGTCGTAGTTCACGACCACCGCGCAGTCCTGCAGATTCTGCCCCTCACTCAGGACATCCGTCGCGATCAGCACCCGCACCTCGGTTGTCCCGGCGGGCAGACCATCGTTACTGTCGGGGCTGAACCGTTTGGCTAGGAGCGTGGGGTTCTCGGTGCTTCCCGTGACCGCCTTGAGGCCCCCTACTCCCCTCTTCCCGAGCTCGTGGGCCACGTAGCCGACGGTGTCGGCGAACTGTGAGAAGACGAGGATCTTGCTATCCGGATGCTCCTCCGTCAGCAGTTCATGCAGCGCGTCCAGCTTCGCGTCGCGAGTCGCGTCCCACGGGCCGCTCTCGCGCAGGATGCTCAACAGAGCCTCGGTATCCGAGATCAGCGCATCTTCGAGTGTGGGCGCGAAGAGGTCCGACCGCAGCCACTTGAAGCGCTTCCGAAAGCGCTTGTCCTGGTAGGTCCGGTAAACCCGCGACGCGCGCGCAATGAGCGTATCCATGTCCCACGGATTGACCTGCGGCTCCTCGTCGTCCAGGGGAATTGCTCCCTGCTCGTCGTGGTCTTCATCGTCGGTGAAGCGCGTGTCGGGAGGTACGGCGTCCAGCAGCACGGCCTCCTGGCTTCCCACTGGAAGCGGAAGATCGTTGCGGATGGCGTGGAGGAAGACGCAGTTGCGCAGGACGTGGCGCTCCACGGACTGGATGAAGGCCGAGCCGCTGCTTTCGAGGCGCTTGAAGAGATTCGTGCGGCAGAATCCGATCAGGCGTTTGCCGGCGCGGGACAGGCCCTTGATCTGCCTCGTTTCCGTCTCGGAGGCGTCGGCGATCTCGGATGACACGTAGAGTCCCAACCCGTAGCGCGGCAGCGAGAGATCCCTCACGGTCGCGACGACATCACCGCGGTAGAGCCTGGCGTACTGGTCGTCGGGGTCACCTTCGTTGACGTTGAACGTCACCGTTTTCGGGACGCGCTGGGGGAAGATACGGGTGGATCCGTCAGCCATGATCAGGCAGGGGCGGAGGGTTTCGGGGTCCGTTTCGGCGTAGTTCTTCTGGATGAAGGTCCGCGTGCGCCTGACCAGGTACAGACGCATCAGCTCGCGCCAGTCGTCGGCGAACTCGCTCTTCTCGAACGCGGCCAAGGTCCTCGGGCCCACCTGATGGTTGGCGCTGAACCCGACCTCACCTTCCTTGCGGAGAAGCCGTTCGGGCCGAATCCCGATGTCCTCGTCCTCGGCAAGGAAGAGCCGCAGCTGGTTGGAGAGGTCGTGATAGGTCTTGTTGTAGGGCGTCGCCGTCAGGAGGATGACCTTGCTCTCGTTTTCGCTGATGTATTCGTGAATCGCGCGGTAGCGCTTGCCCTCGCGGTTGCGGAGATTGTGGCTCTCGTCGATCAGGACGAGCCGGTAGCGCCGCATCTCCGGCAGATCCGTGAGCACCTTGCTGAGCGAGATCACTTTGGCCCGCAACTGGTATTCGTGGGCGTGATCCTCCCACATCGAGACAAGGTTCTTCGGGCAGATGATCAGGGTCTCGAATCCGAGGTCGTCCCCGAATATCTTGGCCACGGCGGTCGCCATCCGTGTCTTGCCGAGCCCGACCACGTCGCCGATGAGTACACCGCCGCGCGTGTTGAGGTGGCGGGCGGCGATCCGTACCGCGGCCGCCTGGAAGTCGAACAGCTTGTCCTTGAAGATCCTCGGGATGTTGAACTCGTTCAGTCCCTCGCGCGCCTCGTACGAAAGGTGGTAGGCCATCTTGAGGTAGACGTGGTACGGCGGGACGAGTTCCTCGCGCGCCCAGCTCTCCTCGATGATCGCGATCAACTCGCCGGTGATGTCGATGCAGTAGCGGTCCTCCCAGCGGTCCTCGAACCAGCGCTCTAGCTTCCTGGCGGCGTCCTGATCCAGCACGTCCACGTTCAGCTCGCCTTGGCCGGCCATTCCCGCGAACGTCAGGTTGCTGCTTCCGAGGAACGCCGTGACCGGGTTCACCGGATCCTCCCGGTACAGGAGGTAGAGTTTGGCGTGAAGAGAGTGCCGCAGGAAGAGCTGTACCCGCACCCTGCCGGCGCGCAGTTGCCGGGCCAGCCGTCGGAGCGCCACCTCGTCCTCATTGGTTGGGGCCCCGAAAGTCAGCTGTTCACGGAGCTGCGTCGCCAGCTTGCGACGGAGGCGGAGCGCAGTGCGGTTGTCGATCCCGAGCCGCTCCCGGGTACGACCGACGAAGTACTCGCGCAGCTCGTCGTCGGGTACGGTCTGCATCCCGACGAGGATGCGGCACGGCCCCTTGTTCGGCGGCCACCGGTCGATCAGCGGTCCGACGCCACCCCATCCACGGAGATTGATGTACCCGACGCAGAAGTCGGCGCGCGAGGAGAGCGCGAGGGTCTCCTGCAGGGTCGGGAGGAGCTTCGTGGACGGTGTGAGGTTATCGAAGATGCGCGGCACGGTGGGCGGCTGGTGAGAGGGTCGAGGTGAGTGGGAATCAGCGCTCCATCATGTCGATGGACAGTGGGTTGGGGCAAGGCCCCCGTCGTCGTCGACCGGCCTGCGCGGGCGCCCATACGTTGAGTGATTCAACGACCGAATGGACTCGAAGCTGGAGGCCACGTCACGCGACGGTCCTGTCACGTCACGGGACCGGCTGTTAGCGTCAGTGGCACCGGGCTCTGCAGCTCACGCCAGCGCGAAACGCTCGACCGCGACCTCCGCGGCGCGCGGTGGACGTAAGCCCGGACACGATGGCCGGGCGGCAGGCCATGCTGGCGGCGGAACCGACGGTGACGAATCGAACGGGCGGGACGGAGGGGTAGGGATTTCCGAGCGCCTCCGAAGCCGTTACCACCATCGCCGCCAGATCGACCCCAACAGGCTCGAATTGCTCTACAGGGTTGAGGCGAGGAGAGGCCCTCAGATGGACAGTTGACTTTGTCAGTACTATTCTGTATTATATCTGACATCACAATGGCGGGACTTCCTGAGCTCGCTACGACCGAGTTCATTCGTCAAGCACTGGGTTCGGAGCCACCGATGACCGCGAGCACCCCCGGAATGACCGACCGCGCCATAGGCCAGCGTCTCCGCACCGCCCGGAAGACGGCGCAGCTCACCCAGGCCGAGGCGGCCACCGCCATCGACGTCGCCCGCACCACCCTGGTCGCCATCGAACAGGGGAGGCGGCGAGTCCGCACACACGAGCTACAGGCGCTCGCGATTCGCTACGGCACCTCGGCGAACGCGATTCTGCGGCGGGAGGCGGTCCACCTCGATCTCGTTCCCCAGTTCCGAAGCGTGGCGCGCTGCCCCGACGACGGCACCGAGCACGCGGCCCGGCTGCTAACGGACCTCGTCAGCGCCGAGGTGGAGCTGGAGAACGCCCTGGGCGTCGCGCGACACCGGAACTATCCTCGCGCCCGCCCCCTCCTGCCCGGCAACGTCCGCTCCCAGGCGGAGCACGACGCCCAAGAGCTGCGTGTATGGCTAGGCCTCGGAGCCGGCCCGGTCAGGGACATCGTCTCGGTCATGGAGCTGGACCTCGGCATCCGTGTGTACGTGCGGCCTCTGGGCAGCCGCATCTCGGGACTCTTTGCCCACGATGCCGCCGTGGGCGCGTGCGTCCTCCTGAACGCCAACCACCCCACTGGCCGCCGGGTCTACACCGCCGCCCACGAGCTCGGACACTTCACAGCGACCCGTCACGAGCCGAACGTCCTCAGGCGGGACGACAGACCCCACTCTCGTGAGGAACGATACGCGGACCACTTCGCGCGCGCCTTCCTGACCCCGGCACGCGCCGTGAAGCTACGCTTTGAAGAGCTGACGGCCGGGCATTCGCACCTGACTCGCCGCCATGTAGTCCTTCTGGCCGACCGGTTCGCCGTCTCGCGCGAAGCGATGGTGCGCCGCCTCGAGGAGCTCGGTCTCGCCCGACGCGGCACGTGGGACTGGTTCCAGTCGCACGGGGGCATCACCGACCGGCAGGCGGAGCAGGTCCTGGGCACCTCCCATCACCGAGCCAAGGACCCCACGTCGCGCACTGACCACGTCCCACGACGGCTGGCGCTACTGGTCCGCGAGGCGTGGAAGAAAGGGTACTACAGCGAAGGACAGCTGGCCCGGATGCTCAGGCTCCATAGGCTTGAAGTGCGAGATCTCCTCGAGGGAGCGGAGACCGAGAGGAGCGAGGCGGATGACATCGTCAAGCTTCCCGGGTGACCCGGGCACCCCGGTCGTAACCGACGCAAGCGTGATTATCAACCTCGTCGCTACGCGGACCACAGCTGAAATCGTCGATGCGTTCCCGATTCGCTTTCTGGCGACGACCAACGTTCGCCGCGAACTGTGGGACGGCAGAAGGCGGGGGCACGGGTCATGGGAGGGGCTCGAAGCGCTGATCGTCGACGGGTCCATCGAGCCGATGGAGCTGCAGCGGAGCGACGAACCTGTCTACCGGTCGCTTGTCGAGGGCGAAGCCCAGAAGACCCTGGACGACGGCGAGGCCGCGACGATCGCCTATGCTGTAGGGCGTGGCGCCGTCGCCCTGATCGACGAAGGCAAGGCGAGGCGGATCTGCGCCGAGCGATTTCCGAGACTGCGGCTTGCTTCAACGGCCGACCTCTTGCTCCACAGCTCGGTGACCACTGCGCTCGGGGAAACCGGCCAGCGCGACGCCATCTTCCGCGCGCTCCGAGATGCCAAGATGCAGGTCGTTCCCCATGACCGAATGGGTCTTCCCGTGAATCGGTGCGGGATTTCGGGCATCGGGAGGTCAGCCAGGCAGTGATACAGATTAGTTGCACAGCTGTCGGCGGTTCGGGGTCCGTAGGCTCGTCGCATGATCACCTTGGCCTTGTTGTTCATGCCTTCCACGGCAGCGTTGTTGATCCGAGCGCGGAAGTAGTTGAGTGTGTCGCCCATGTGGCGGAGCATCGTGCGGGCGAACTCTCGCAGCGGCGAGAGCTTGGAGGTCTCTACCCTCTCGCGCCAGTCAGGGTCGATTCCCGGCGGCGACGGAATGAGGGTCGCTTCGGCGTCGAACCTGTGCGAGAATCGCATGGGTTGCGTGGGCCTCGTTAGAGGCAGGCCGACGTGTTCTACGACGAGACGCTCGGCGGATTCCCGTACCGAGCGGGCCCGACGCCGTTCGGAAGTTGACCAAGGCGCGCTTGAATGCCAGCTTATGTCGCAACTGCGACACGGGAGACGAAATGAAGACGCACACTTCGATGCTCCACGTTCGAATGGACACGGAGATGAAGCGGAAGGCGACTGTGGCGCTCGCAGCGATGGGACTGACGGCCTCGGAGGCCGTGCGGTTGTTCTTCCATCGAATCGCGGTCGATCAGGCCTTCCCCCTGGAGCTCAAGGTCCCAAATCCGCAGACCCGACGGGCGATGGCCGAGTCGGAGGAGATGATGAGACGGGGTACGGCGCGATTCTCCAGCGCCGACGAGATGTTCACGGAGCTTGACGAACCCTGCGGCCAGTAGGAGGTCGCGCCCGCCGCGGCGCGTGGACGGAGGGACCATGCGCTCCGAGGCGCTTGGGCGAATCACCGAGAATGCCACGTCGGAGGGGAGTTCCTTCTGATCTATCAGGTCGATGACTCGCTAAGGAGGCATTAGTGATGGTCTGGGCATACTTCGCGACCTTCGCTGTCTTTGCGTTCGTCGTGATGATACACGGATTCCTCCGAAGAGGGCAGCCGTCGATCTGGCCCGGAGGGTTGCTGATAGGATTGACGGTCGCCGGGGTCATCAACACCGGGTGGCTCGTGGGTTTACTGGGCCCGGTCGTTGCGACGGTCACGAGCTGGGTGACGCGGCCGGTGGCCCGGCACTTAGCTGTTCGTATTCGGATGTTCCAGCAACTAGGAGTCTTTGCCGAAGCCCGGAAGACGGGAGAGTCGGTCGATGAGGCCCGTAGGAAGGCGGAAGAGGTCTACCCGTCAAGGCTCAATGAATGAAGTTCCGCCCGCCGGTCGCGGGGGGGCAGGATCCCCCGCAGCTCAAGAAGGAGGGACTGAGGTGAGAATCAGTGGCAGGATGTAGTCAAGATTCCGGGCCAGGGGTCGAAACTAGCTTCCTTCGCCCGTCACCTGACGGTAGTCGAAGTCTCCGGGGTGTCTATAGGCCCTTGCTCCGTAACGCGGAAAGTCGTTTATGTCTCGCCGAAGTTTGTTGTCCCCTGACAAGGCGAGTTTCCGATCGCTCATCATCACAATCTTGATGTAGTCGTGGTCGCTTCGATTCGACAAAAACGTCTTCACAATTCGTTCCTTGATTCGGAAATTCCGCCTCCTCGCTGATTCAAGTGGGCAGGTTGAAGGCTAGCTTGCCGCATACGAGGTAGGCCATGGTGATGAAGTTGTCGGCGGTGCGGTATCCGCGCGCGCGCACTTTGGCGGCCTGGACGAGGGAGTTCATGGCTTCCAGCATACCGTTGCTGATCCGGGATCGAAGCCAACGGAGGATTCCGGGCGAGTGCCTGCGGATGGTTCTGGCCACCCTGGCCATCGGCGCGAGGCCGCTGTGCTCGGCGTGCAGGCACCACACTTCGAGGTGAAGCGCGGCGAGTTCGGGCGGCAGGTCCCAGAACTCCTGGAACGCGAGCTTGAGCCGGTAGGCCTCGGCCGTGTCGAGGGCGAGATGCGCCGGATCGAGGAGTTCGTCCAGACGTTCTCGCTGGTCCGGGGTCAGGCGCTCCGGATTCCACAGCCACAGCCACCGGCTCCGCTTCAGTTCCGGACGCCCCTTCTGCTCCGCGCGGCGCACCTTCTCCACCGCCTCGTTCAGCAGCTTCACGACATGGAACCGGTCGAAGGTGATCTCGGCGTCCGGGAACGACTCGCGCGCTCCCTTCATGTAGGCCGCCGACATGTCCATGCACAGCTCCCGGACTCCGTCCCCGCTTCCCCCGTGGGCCTCGAGGTCCTTCCGGAACTCCGTCAGCACCCCCCATTTGCGCCCCGGGGTCGCGTAGAGCAGCCTCCGCCCGTCCAGGTCCGCGAAGAAGGTCACGTAGCTGTGGCCCCGGCGGCACGCCTTCTCGTCCACTCCCACCGCCCGCACGCTGCCGTGGTCCGCCGCCGCTCTCGCCTCGTCGACATGGTGCCTGACGATCCGCCAGAGCCGGGTGTCGTGCTCCCCGACGATGCGCCCCACAGCCCGCACCGGCATCTGCGCCGCCATCGTCACCACGAGCGCCTCGAAGAGCAGGGTGAACCCGCTCCTCGGGCGAGCCCATGGCACCCGAGCCCGGCGGACCCCGCACGAAGGACACCTCACCCGCGGCGCCGGTGCGTGCAGGAAGGTCTCGTGCTGGAAGAAGTTCAGGTGCCGCCACCGCCTCCAGCCCGTGTCGTAAGCCTTGCAGCTCCCGTCACCGCACCCCCCGCACTCGAACAGTCCTCCGGCCTCGAAGTTCAGGTGCAGATCGAGCTTCCTCGTCTTCGGGTCGAACTCGGCCTTCTCCACGTACCAGGGGTGCTCAAGCCCCAGCGCCTGCTCGAACAGCTTCGTCCGCTCCAAAGCGATTCTCTCCCGCCCCCTCCCCTCGGTCGGCTCCCCCTGCGGAAGCCGGGGATCCGGACGGCGAGGCTCCGCAGGGATCCGGAGCGGTCGCCCCGGTCCTGCCCAGCCAATCTTCCGACCCTGGAGCCGTGCCGAAAGCCCGTACGCACCACCCCGCGAAACGGCAGTACCCGTAGCCATCGTGCCGTCAACGGTGCTGTACGTGGAGTGTGTCGATGGTCACCACAAGCTCCGGCGGCACATCAGCGACGCTGGCAGCCTTTCAACCCTCACCCATTCGGAACAGCGAGGAGCCGAAATTCCCTATATCGCGCTTACTATACCGTACGAGGCGGCGGGCACGTGTAAGGCGATCCACAATCACCGGAAGCGTCCGCAACGACGATCCGCGAACGGCATTGCGATACTCGTTCAAGAGGGAGCGACATACCACAAGATACCCTTCCTCATTCAGCCAACCAATGAGATCTTTGTAACAATCGTCGGGAGGCTTCGCGATATGGCCGCTAATATCAGCGTCGATGAATACGTCTGGTGTCACACCTCACCCCGCCAGTGCTAGGTCCATAACATCCATCATATAGGTGTCGAAGAAATCTCGCGGAGCTCCATCTATACTACCGTCCGGTCGTAGTTCGACGGGGCACGCTCTTGCTTCCTTGCCCGAGTTAGTCACATACACTACTGACAGATCTTCCTGCGCGATTTCGCCGTTAGCCAACAGCAGCCGCAGTCGATTGATCAGGTACTCACTGTGGGTTTCTATAATGAAGCTCATGTTTCGGTCCCTTGTGAGTCTCACAAAATAATTCGCCAACAGTGCCTGAACTTCGGGGTGAAGATGCGTCTCGGGCTGGGAAACGGAAAACAGGCTACCTGGCTCAAGCTGGTTTATTGCAACTAACACTGGAAGCACTTGGCTGGTACCGAAGCCCAAGTCGGTGAGGTTGGTCATGACGGCGGAGGCCTTCGGTTTCCCTGCCAACTCGAGTCGCCCGCCAGTTAGACGGCGAATCTTGAAGTCGGCAAGAACGCCGAGTTCCTTGAGATTCTGCCGAAGCTCCGCGGCCTCCGGGGCATTCTCTGCTTCCCATCGGGACATTTGCTCGACGTAGTTGTCACCGTAGCGAGTGATTCTGACACTCGCTCTCGAACTTTCGTAGTATGTTCTTTGGGGAGCCAAGCGAAAGGAATCAATGTGCCCCACGCTCTCCAGAAGAAAACTGGCTATGGTTTCCATCTGACCGGATAACGTCATCCGCGCCAGCAGTTCACTAGTGTTGGACACCGTTGGATCAACGATGGACATCGTGAGATTGCGGGGTTCAGCAAATGTGACACTGTTATTGAGCACAAAGGCATCCGTCGGCTCTGGGGGCGATGGCGGATCCTCAGGTTTAGCCATACCGGGTTCCTTGGCTTCCGTGAGAATATCATGGGTCATTCGGAGCATTTCGCGAAAACCGGCAAACCTGCGATCATCTCGCATTCTGCGAAAACGCTCGGACTCCTCTGGCCTTATCTCGTAGTTGGCTACGTATCCCTTTGTCCGCCGGTCAACCTTGACCGAAAAGTACGGGCCACGAATCGACAGCTTCTTCAGTCGAGGAGTTCGTTCCAAGGGGTTAAAATCAAAGGCACTGTCAATGGATATCACCTCATCGGGACCGACAGCAGCGTCAAACCCGAAGCGTATGTCTTCCGCTTTCCGATGTCTATGCACCATGTCGACGAAGTCTCCCATTTGGATGTGCCGACCATTGGGAGACAACATCGCCGGGGTGCCATCTGTCTGCGCGGCAGCCAACAGGGGAGCGAAAAGAGAGGTCTTACCTGCACTGTTGGCTCCAGTCACCACCGTGATGGGAGCAATACGCAGCTCCGCTTTTCCGAAGCAACGAAAGTTGGCTGTCCGCAATTCGGTGATCTTCATGAATCTATATGTAGAAGTGTTGGGACTACGGGCTACCATCGAATGATAGGCGCGACGCGGTTCGTTGGCAAGGGGGAGGAAGGAGCGGCTGCCAGCCGGATGGAACGCGACTTGGCGGTCTGGAAGGCGAATCGTGGGTGGCGGAAGCTCTTCCTGTGGACACGCGCAGAGGCTCCACCGGGAGGATGGCACGGTGCAATATGGTGGGTGCGATCCGGGGATCGAGCTGCCGAGGCGCAGGAGCGTGGTCGGCCGTCTGACTAGCCGCCAGCAGGTGTCGCCGACGCTTCGGGCGGGGTCGCGCCACAATCGCCCCCCGTAGTCTCGGGAGGATCGCCGGGCGCGGCCATGGGCGAATCGGTTGGGCAGGGGTTCGCCGGAAAATGTACACTCTGCATTACATTCTGACAACTCTAGTTGTCAGGGTGCTGTTATCGAGCCTCGAACTGTTAGCTCGCCTAGTGAGGGAGACCGCAGCTCACGTCGTCGCGAACCGCTCGACCGCGATCTCTCGAGCGCGCCCCCGGGCCTGCCGCAGATCGTACGTCGTCTGCATCCCCAGCCATGTCGCAGGCGTCGAGCCGAAGGCCTTCGACAGCCGGATCGCCATCTCCACCGAGACTCCCGTCCGTCCGTTCAACAATTCTGAAAGCGCCTGCCGGGTGACGCCCAGATCGAGCTCAATCCGTCACGCGAGCCGGGTACTCGCTCACCGCCTCCCGCGCCGGCCCGCCCGGCGCTGGCCCGGTCCGAAACTTCGCGAAGGCATCGCAGAAGTTTGACCTCCCGTGCAGGAACCGGGTACCTTGGGGCATGGATCATCTGGAACGCATCACGCTGGAGCCGGGCAGGAGGTCCGGCAAACCGTGCATTCGGGGACTCCGGATCACGGTGTACGATCTGCTTGGGTACCTGGCCTCCGGGATGACGGAAGCGGAGATCCTGGCGGATTTCCCCGACTTGGAGCCCGAAGACATCCGGGCGTCGCTGGCGTTCGCCGCGGCGGGCGAACGCAGGCTCGTTTCGATCCCGCCCCAGTGAAGCCGCTTTCCGACGCCAAGCACGGTCACTCCACCGCTTCGGCAGCCGCCTCCGCCCCGACCTTCCACGAGCCTCCCAGCGCGCGCCGGATCTTCCGGGCGACGTGGGAGTCGCGTTCCGGCGCCGACCCCGGGAGGTGCTGGGCCATGATGAGCATGGCGTTCCTGACGCCTTCCAGCTGCCCTTCGATCCTGTCGAGCCGCCCTTCGACGGGCTTCAGCCCATCCCTGATCGCACCGGCGATCCAGTTGCGGTCATCCTGCGTCAGCCCATTCCGCCCCACCCTCGACATCCCTCGTCTCCTGTTTTTCGGTGAGTCAAAGCGACCCTTTCAGACTACCGGAAAACCGCCGTCCGGGGCAAGCCGAAACCGGGTCTATCGCCCGCTTTCCCGTGCGCCAAGTGCACAATCACCTGTTCTCTTTACATAGCGAATCGATGAAGCGAGGCACCGAGCCAAGACCACTGCCCGCCAAGCGCCCGCCCGAGATCTCCTTCGGCGGCCGTGTCCTCTTCCTGGCCGACGACGCGGAGCTGATCCGGCGGCAGCTCCACGAGGGACTGGACCCGGAGCTGACCCCCGGCCTGCAGGCGCTGCTGCGCGACCAGATCAGCACCGACGAGATCACCCCGGCGTACATCTGCTTCTTCTACGACGAGACGCTCGGCGAATTCCCCTACCTGGGGCTGGAGGTCGCCGGCGACAACGGGGAGGCCGTGACCCCGATCGGGCGCGGCACCGTGAGGGCGGGCGGATTCGTCTGCTCGGTGGCCGGGAAGCGGCGCGGCAAGGGATCGAGCCGCGAACAGAGCCCCTACGCCGAGCTGATGGCGGGGATCAGGGTCGTGGTCGGCGAGAGCATCGAGCGCATCTACAACGAGAACTGCCAGAATCTGGGGATCCTCACCACGACCGACTTCGGGCTCATCGAACGGATCCGCTCCGGAGAGCCGATCCCGCTCGGCGAGTTCACGGCGGGCGCGGACGAGATCACCCGGCAGATAGTCGAGTACGGGGGGCTCTTCGAGTTCAACATGGCGCGGCTCGCGGGGCGGGCGACGCTGCCGCAGCCGCTGGCGGCGCGCGCTAGCGCAGGCAACGGGGGACCGCCTGCAGCCGTCGCGCCGAAGGGGCGGCCGCAGGCGAACGGTCGCCCTCCAACCCCCCACCCCATGACGCTGGGCGAGAAGATCTTCGCACGGAAGTGGGTGATGGACGCCGCCGAAGGGCGCACCGGGGCGGAGTGGGCCGAGCCCGGCGAGGCGGGCTTCTTCCGCGCCGATGTCCGCTTCTCGCACGAGTACGTGACCCCGATGGCCGCCATCTTCTTCGAGCAGAAGATGGGCGCCGACGCGAAGGTCCTCGACCCCGGCTCGATCCTCTTCTTCCGCGACCACCTGACCTTCCTGCACAAGGTCATGAGCCAGGAGCGGATCGAGCAGGGGCTGCTGGCGGTCGCGAACGAGCTGGAGGTCAAGCAGCGCGAGTTCGCCGAGAAGCAGGGGATCCGGCTCTACGGCGAGCAGCAGGGCCACGTGATGGGCTCCGAGGCGATCTGCCACTCCAAGATCCTGGAGGACTACGCCGAGCCCGGGATGCTGATCATCGGGACCGATTCGCACACTCCGCACGCGGGCGCCGTCGGGGCGCTGGCCTTCGGGGTGGGCACCACGGCGATCTTCAACTCCTGGATCACGAAGGACGTACGTGTGCGGATTCCGCATACGTTCAAAGTGGTCGTGGACGGCGCGCTCCCCGCTAACTGCACCGCGAAGGACCTGATGCTCGAGATCCTGCGGCATCCGTACGTGCGCGACGGCCACGCCATCGGGCAGATCGTCGAGTATGCGGGGCCGGTCGTCGAGCGGCTGAGCGTGGACGAACGCGCGACGATGACCAACATGGCCGCCGAGGTGGGGGCCTTCACGGGACTGGTCGCGGCCGACGAGCGCACCGTCGAGTTCCTCGTGGAGGAGCGAGGGATGGACCCGGCGAAGGCGCGGGCGCTGGTGGAGGGCGTGCAGAGCGATCCCGGCGCCGAGTACGTCAGGGTGATCGAGATCGACGCCTCGCGCCTGCGTCCGATGGTCGCGCTCCCCGGCGATCCGGGCAACGGGGTGTATATCGACGAGCTGGCGGAGCCGGTGGAGATCGAGATCGCGTACGCCGGGTCGTGCACGGCCGGGAAGAAGGAGGACATGGACATGTACGCCCGTGTCTTCCGCGAGGCATGGGAGACGGGGGGGCGCGGGGTGCACCCGGACGTGGAGTGCTTCATCCAGTGCGGCTCGACCGACGTGCGCGAGTACGCCCGCGAGCAGGGGTACCTGGATCTCTTCCGCGCGATCGGCGCCGAGTTCATCGAGCCGGGGTGCGGGGCGTGCATCGCGGCGGGGCCGGGGATCACGCGCTCGCCGGACCAGGTGTCGGTCTCGTCCCAGAACCGGAACTTCCCGGGGCGGTCCGGGCCGGGGCAGCTGTACCTGGTGTCGCCCTACTCGGTGGCCGCGTCGGCGGTGGCGGGGAGGGTGGTGGGGTGGGATCCGGGGGCGGGGGTAGGCTGATGCGAGTGAGGAGCTACTACGACTTCTTCGCAGGCGGCGGGATGGCCCAGGCGGGCCTGGGCCCCGCGTGGCGCTGCGTCTTCGCCAACGACAACGACCGGCGCAAGGCGGAGTGCTACGCGAAGAATTGGGGCGGGGAGCACCTTGTGGTCGCGGACGTGCGCGACGTGTCCGCGGAGGCGCTGCCCGGACGGGCCGACCTTGCGTGGGCGTCGTTTCCCTGTCAGGACCTGTCGCTTGCGGGAAGCGGAGGGGGTCTGCGGGGAGCGCGGTCGGGGACGTTCTGGCCGTTCTGGGGCCTAGTCGAAGCGCTGGCGACCGAGGGCCGCGCGCCTCGCCTGGTCGTATTGGAGAACGTGTGCGGTGCCCTAACCTCCCACGGCGGACGGGACTTCGCCGCGATCATCGGGGCGCTGGCCGATGCCGGATACCGTGCCGGAGCGGTCGTCATGGACGCTGTCCACTTCGTCCCCCAGTCGCGCAAGCGGCTGTTCATCGTGGGAGTGCGCGCATCGGTTCCCGTGCCGCCGGGCCTGCATTGCAGCGGACCGCCCGCCGACAGCGCCTGGCATCTGGGGCCCGTGGTGCGTGCGCACGGACGGCTTCCCCCGGACCGGCGACGCCACTGGGTGTGGTGGACGATGCCAGCTCCCGCGGGCCGAAGTGCGGCGATCGCGGACATCGTGGAGGAGAGGCCGACGGGCGTGGACTGGCATTCGCCGCAAGAGACGGCGCGGCTGCTCGGGATGATGACGGATGTTCACAAGGCCAAGGTGGCCGCTGCCCAGTCCACGGGAAGCCGTGCGGTGGGAACGATCTACAAGCGCACGCGGCCCGACGCCCGCGGCGAGCGACGACAGCGGGCCGAGGTGAGGTTCGACGGGGTGGCCGGATGCCTCCGGACCCCCGTGGGAGGCTCCAGCCGTCAGACGATCATCGTCGTGGAGGGCGCAAGCGTGCGAACCAGGCTACTCTCGCCGCGCGAGGCGGCCCGGCTGATGGGCCTTGACGACGACTTCTGGCTGCCTGACCACTACAACTCCGCGTATCATGTGGCGGGCGACGGTCTGGCCGTTCCCGTGGTGCGGCACCTTGCGGACCATCTGCTGGAGCCACTTGCGGATGCGGCGGGCGGGGACGTGGAGGCGGTGGCGGGGAGGGTCGTGGGGTGGGAGCCGGGGGTGGGGTGGTTGAGGTTCGACGGGGTTGGTGTCTGATGGCCCCCAAGGCATATCGACAGCGTCCCGCCCCGCCACGCCGTACGCTATTCGACGACTTGGATGGATCGGCCGAATTCTGCAAGCGAACATCGGGGAATGTCTGTGGCTGACGGACGAACGAGTACATGGCGTACCGATCGTCGCCGTCCCAGAGGGGGCGTAGCGAATTGAGGGTGCTCACGACACCCGCTTCTATCGCGGCCCCCAGGAGGGCATTCAGATTGAAGAGGTCGGTGACCTGGACACCTCGAATGACGACATCCGACCGGAAGTTGCTCGGAACCGCAAAGACCGCCTCGCGCACTCGTTCGAAGAGACGGCGATGCTCCCACTCGCCATCCGGGGGCGTCCTGTCCGGCGCACTTGGCATTGTCCGTGGTCCTACACCAGTCGCAGCTGCGGATCGCCCTTGAGCCTCTTCGCGGCGGCGGCGAAGTACTCGGGGAGCAGCTCCGCGGAGAAGCAGGCCCTTCGGAGCTCGGAGCAGACTATGGCGGCGGTACAGAGGCCACCGAAGGGCTCCCACACGACATCTCCGACTTCGGTTGTGGCCTCGATCGCCAGCCGGATCAGTCGCTTGGGCTTCTGGTTGGCGTGGATGAACTTGCCGGAACCGTCGTCCCGGCGCATGCGCTCCCCTCCCCGCACGGCCGGAGCCCTCCAGACGTTGGTCACCCCCAGCTCTAGGCGAAAGCGCGATCTCATTCGACGCCACTCGCCAGCGGTCAGGGAGACCTTGCCGTCAAGCGAGAAGTAGGGCCGGCCCTCGGGGTGCCCGTGCCGATTCGCGAAGTCGGCGAGGCGCTGGAAGGCCTCCGGCGGGGGAAAGTACCACAGATGATCCTGGGTCAGGTACTTCCGCGTCGCGGCGTTCCTCACGCCGCACGCCTCGTTCGCCCGGTTGAGCGGCAGCCCGGCCCGAATCCACTCCCAACGAAGCCACTCCTTCATGTCGACGAGTCGGCCAGCGACTCGGAACTTCGGCGGGTGGACGTACTGGACACACACCTCCGTGGCCACCGGGAATCTGCGCAGAGTCTTGGAGTTCGTGTTCCCGGAGACGTGCGCGATGCCCTTGTCCCACACGTTGCAGCCCACGTACTCCCACCCGAACTCCGTCAGCAGCGGGTGGACCGTGGCCCATCCGATCTCGGTGTTCCAGAACCAGAGGGTCGTCTCGCCGTTGGAGGCTTCCGACCAGGCCTGGACATGCGGACGGTACCATTCCGTGAGGCCCTCGGTCGTGGGTGTGTCCCCGGGGAAGCCGGACACGCCGTAGGCCCCGTCCGAGACGATCACGACCGGGTTCGGCCAGTGGGAGTACATGTCTAAGACGTCTCCGAGATAGATCCCCACTCCCCGGTGTACGGCGGAGCGAAAGGTGCGCGGGATCGGTTGGAGCTGGGCAGGGGTCGTGGCTCTGGGTCCCAAGGTCTGTCTTACCTCCTGATCGTGGCTCTTCCCAGAGGAAGTTAGAAGATCCGGTGCCGGAGTGCATCACGACTGGCCCAGCCGGGCTGGCAGGTCAAGAGTCAGGCGGTGGCGCGGGTCGGGGTGGCGCGAGCCTACGCAACCGTCGGCACTTCAACCCCGGCCGCGGACCCCGCTGCCGCCAGAGCGCGGTCCAGCGTAGCCAGCGGCAACCGCATCCGCACCGCCAGCTCCAAGTACATGGCGTCGTACACGGAAAGCCGCCGTTCGTGCGCAAGCTCGAGGACGCTCCCCCAGACGCGGGAAGTGGAGACCGGCTCGATCTCGATCGGCATGGCTTCCAGATTGGTCCGAATTCTCGCCCAATCCTCCGTGCTGATCCGGCCTCGGCCCGTGGCCACACGTAGGACATTGCCGACCTCGATCGGCCAGATGGCCGGCACGAACGCCCGCCCGCCGAGCAGGGAATCGCGCAGGCGGCCGGTTTCCTCCGTTGCCTCGTCCGGGAACACCCACGCCATGGCGACCGAGCAGTCAAGCACGAATGCCATCAGCGCCTGCGTCCCTCTTCGATCAGATCCCGAATCGACAGTCCGCCGAGGCTGTGGGTGGCCTGAAAGGCCTTCAGGTCCTCGATGGCGGCCTGGACCCTGGTAGTGTCTGGAGGCCGGAAGGGGATCAACTCGGCGACCGGCCGATTGTGCCTGGTGATGACGAACCGCTCTCCGGCCTGCACCCTCCGCAGGAGCTGGGGCAGATGCGTCTTGGCTTCGAAGGCGCCTATCCTGGACACGGCGGCCATCCTTTCGGGACGATGTGTCTACATACAGACCAGACGCAGACTAGTCCATGTGGTTACCCTGAGTCAAGCAATCCGACCATCTTCGTGTCGCCATGCGCCGACAGTTGTTGAAAGTCTCGCCGCTCGCGCTCAGCCTTCGAACGGATTCAGAAACGCGACCCCGAGCTGGCGATAGTCCCTGGCATTGCGGGTCACGACCGTCAGACGGTGCACGACGGCGGTGGCCGCGATCATCGCATCCTCCAGGAGGGCCCGGCATTTGCGGTGCTTGAGCCGTGCCCACTCCCTGATTGCCGCGGCATCCATCGGCAGGACCGAGTACGAGGCAACAACCGCGTCGAGCCAGGCCTCCAGCTCATCGGCCTTGACGCTAGCCGACCCAATCCGGTTTCTGCTGAGGCAACGGGGAGAGTTTCGGAGACAGGGCGGGGCAAGACGGCAACCTTGCGGGAACCCGGGTGAAGGCGCTAGGATATCCTTTATTCCTTGTATCGTGGAATGGAGGATTCCATGCTGGCGAAGCTCACCGCGAAGAACCAGCTCACGCTCCCCAAGTCGGTCGTCTCGCGCTTCGGCGACGTGACCTACTTTGACGTGACCAGCAAGAGCGGCCGGATCGTGCTGACGCCCGTGCGAATCAACCGGGCGGGCGCGGTCCGGGCCAAGCTGGCGGAGATGGGCATCACCGAGTCGGACGTCGCGGACGCCGTGAAGTGGGCGCGACGGAACAGCTGAAGCCGCCTCGCTGGGTGCTCGACACGAACGTCGTTCTCTCCGCCCTGTTGTTTCCGGCGGGGAGAACGGTATGGCTGCGCGACGCCTGGCGCACCCGGGAACTCATTCCCCTCGTGAACCGGGACACCACGACCGAGCTGCTGAGGGTGCTCGCCTACCCAAGATTCGCCCTGACCCCGGGCGAGCGGGAAGATCTGCTGGGAGAGTACCTCCCATTCGCCGAATCCGTCCGTGCCTCAGCCGCACCCCCGGTCCCCGAGTGCCGGGATCCCTTCGACCGAGTCTTCCTGGAGCTGGCCGTGGCCGGTCAGGCCGATTCCGTCGTGACGGGCGACCAAGACCTCTTGGTCCTGGCTACTCGATTTCGGATTCCGATCATGAGGCCGGACGAGGCGCGCCGTCGCTGGTTCGGCGACGACTGACGACAGCATCGCACGCTGCCAAGAGGTGCTCGGGTGAGGCCGGGCCCGGAGCGAGCCGGCGCTCCGCCGAGGGCGAATGTGTGGGCGGGCGTGTAGCCAGTCGGCCTATCAGCCGCGGGCGTCGCGCCGATCCACCGTCACCGGCATCGGCCCCCTCACGCCGAGTAGCGCGGCATGCGCTCGCCTGGGATGCTGGTTCGATACGGGCCTGAGGCGCAGGCGCTGCGCGATGCAGGCGATCATGGCGACGAAGAGCGTCTCCCCGAACTCCGCAAACGGACATACGGTCGGCTCCAGGCCGAAGGGGATGAACGCCGGATTCTCCCCGCTGTCCTCCTCCAGCCAGCGATCCGGCGCGAAGTCGCGTGGGCGGTCCCAGTGCGCGTCGCTCTCCTGAATGACCGCGACATTGATGAACACCACGGTGCCGCTGGGAATCCGGTAGCCGCCGAGAACCGCATCGCGCCTGGCCGCGCGCGGAAACAGGTTCGGAGCGGGCGGCGATAGACGGAGCGTCTCCCGGAAGAGGGCCCTTGTGAAGGTCAGACGGTCAAGATCAGCGACCGAGAGCTGGCGGCCGCCTAGCTCGCGGTCGACCTCGGCCTCGACCCGGTCTCGCACCTCCGGGTACCGGTCGAGGTAGTGAACGGCGCACGTGAGAGCGCCGATGGGGCTGTCTGGGGAACCCAGCGCCAGCATGGCGATCTCGTCGTGTAGCTGCTCGTCGCTGGACCAGAACGAGCCTCCGTCCGACCCCTCTGCTCGCGACAGGTGCGACGCCATGGCGGGGCATGTGCGCTCTGCCGAGCGGGCCTGCGAGATCGAACGGCGGACCCCATCACCGAACTCCCGCTCGATGCGCCGCGTCCGCGACGTATTCCGCCAGGGCACATCTGCGAGCAGGCCGCCCAACGGCGAGCCCATGGAGACCTGGTCCCTGCGCAGCTTCTTCAAGGCATCCACCCCGAGCTCTGTGGGGACCGTCGAGCTGGTGCCCAGCACCATGTCGAGGGTGCAGCTCATCACGTACCGCTCGAACTCCTCGCGGATGCGCAGGCTGGTCGCCAGACGCCACCGCGACGTGATCTTCGACGCTCGGCGAACCGCGATCCTGGACTGCTGGCTCATCATCTCCCCGTCGAGGACCGACGTCACAAGCTCGCGGCGACGGCGGTGATCCTCGCCCTTGGACAGGAGCAGACAGTCTCCCATTAGCTCCCTCAGCGCCGGCGGGTAGGCCCGGGGGTATGTCTCGCCACTCCGAACAACCTGCCGAGCGAGATCGGGGCAGAAGACCGCGCAGCACCTGAGTCCGGGCAGTTCGAACCCCACGACCACGCCGTAGCGTTCGTGAAGCCCACGCATGAATTCGACCTGGTCGGCCATGCGCCGCATGGTGTTGCGGAGCCTCCCCTTCGGTCCGGGAAGCGGCTTTGCGTTCTGGGACGGGGCGCTCATGCGCGTCTCTCCGCTAGAATCACGAGTCATGGGAAAGATAGGTTGGAGAAGCCCCGTGCGGGAGTAGCCGAGGACGCGCAGCATGTGCGCAGGCGCGGGGGGAGCCGGCGGGGTGTGAAGAAGGGTCGGCGGCGGTCGGATCGTGCCGGGTTGCGCGAGCCCACCGACCGTATGGAGCTTGCGTCGGGCGGCCCCGGGGGCGGCCGTCTCGACCGCTGCCGTGGTAGATTGTCTCGGTCTTCGCAGCTCCCGCGCTCCCCGGCGGCCGAAGAGCCAGCCGCCCTACGCAGCGCGACCAGCGCACACCCTTGCCAAGCGGGTCCAGTGCGGAAGAACAACAGCGATCTCGAGATGACTCCCGAGGCGATGCGCGAGAGCGCGCGGAGAGTGGTGGACTTGCTGGTGGGCCGCGCCGAGACCCTCCGGAACAGCCGGCCCTGGGAAGGCGAGTTTGCGAGGGTCCTGGCCGATCGGTTCCATCAGCCGCCGCCCGAAGAGGGGCGGGAGGTCGGCGAGGTCATCGAACAGATGGCGCGCGAGATCCTCCCTCTCGCCGCACGGCTCGATCATCCTCGATTCTTCGGATTCGTGCCGGTTGCGCCAACATGGCCGAGCGTTCTCGCCGACTTCATGGCGAGCGCTTCCACCGTCAATCAGTGCACCTGGCTGACCTCGAGCGGCCCCAGTCAGATCGAGCTGACCGTCATCGACTGGATGCGGCAGTGGCTCGGCTGTCCGGAGGGTGCGGGCGGACTCTTCGTGAGCGGTGCCTCCGCGGCCGCCGTGCACGCCCTGGTGGCAGCACGGGAGGCGGGGGGGGCACCTGCCACCCCGGCCTTCTACATGAGCGATCAGACCCACACTACCGTCGCGCGCGCGGCGTTTGCCGTCGGCGTGAGGCATGAGCACATACGCACGCTGCCCAGCGATCAGCGGTACCGTCTCGATCTGGAGCTCCTCGCGGATCGCGTCGCCGCCGACCGCGCCGCGGGGATCACGCCGATCGCGGTGTGCGCCAACGCCGGAACGGCGAGCACGGGCACGGTGGATCCGCTTGCGGCGCTGGCCGACTACTGCGAGGCGGAGGGCATATGGCTGCATGTGGATGCGGCCTACGGCGGATTCGCGGCCGTGACGGAGCATGGTCGGCGAGCGCTTGCAGGAATCGAGAGGGCCGACTCGATCAGCCTCGACGCGCACAAGTGGTTCTTCCAGCCCTACGAGGCGGGTTGTCTGCTGGTGAAGGACGTGCGGACGCTCGAGCGTCCGTTCGCTCTGCGGCACGACGTCATCCAGGATTCGATCTGGGGTGCGAACCACCCGAACATCACCGACCGCGGACTGCAACTCACCCGTGCGGCGCGGGCGCTGAAGCTCTGGGCGTCGGTGCAGACCTTCGGCATGGCCGCATTCCGCCGCGCCGTGTCGCGTGGCCTCGAACTCGCCCGCCGCGCCGAAGGGCGAATCAGGAGCGATCCGATCCTCGAATTGCTGCACCCGGCGGAGCTGAGCATCGTGTGCTTCCGCGTCAGGCCCGCCGACCTCGACGAAGATGCGGTCGACACGCTGAACAAACACGTGCTGGCCAGCGTGTTCTGGGACGAGAGCTGCTACATCTCGTCAACGAACCTGCGCGGTACCCTCGCGCTCCGGCTCTGCATCACCAATCCGGCGACGACATGGGCCGACATCCGTGGGGCTCTCGACCTTGTTGCGCGGCTCGGCAGGGACTGGGCAAGGGAAAACGGCGGTGCCGAGGCGCAGGCACAGGGTCAAGCCGCGCTGAGCCAGGATTGACGACCCGTCCTGGCGGATGCCCGAGGAGGCTCCCGTGAAGGACGGACAGACGGTCTCGACGCCGATCCCCCGCTCCGAGCCGTCCGGTTCACCCACCTACCACAGGCGAGCCGCAATGGGCGCCTGGGCCCGTCTCGAGCTGGTGGAGCAGCTCGGCAACGTGGGGAGCGAGGTGGAGCGCACGATAGCGGCGCACCGGGCGGGGCGGACGGAGCGGTTCGAGAGCGCGCTCGCAAGGGCCCTGGAGCTCTTTGACCTGACCGCGTCCGATCCGCGCTGGCACGGCCACCGCTGCCGGGAGATCCTGCGTGCCCGCGAGGAGTTCTGCCGACTCTTCTTCGACGCCGATGTTCCGGCGGAATCCGCGGAGGGGCTGCGCAGGTACTTCTTCGGTTTCGCGTACGCGGCCCGGATGCTGCACTACCGGCGGCAGTCGGAGGCACCGGCCCAAGCTACCAGGCGGGCCGCACCTCCCCGTTGAAGAGTACGACAGGAAAGAAGGCTGGGTTGGTCACCAGGAGGTGGGTCGCTCCGGATGGCAGCAAGAACCTGGCTTCGAACCGCCGCCAGCCGACACATTCGTCCTGCGGGACGTCGGATGCCTGGACCTGCACATGGAGTCGGGCACCCGAACGAAACGGCACTACTTGGAGATCCACGCAGTCGCGGGTTCCCGAGAGGCCCTTGATCTCCAACGTGTCACCGTAGACCTGCACTTCGGCACTCGCAGAACGCCATCCACTGGCAGTGTCGGGTTCCTGGATAAAGGAAATGGGGTGCTCGGGAACCGCTCGGGGATCGAGAGCAATGTCGGCCTCCACTGTCTCAGTCTCCACATGGCATCTGTCGGCGTCGACGTGGGCATCAACGACATACGGCAGGTAGCCTGGCTTCCATACGGAAATCGTGTGCTCTCCGGGAAGCTCTCTACCCCATTTGCCGAAAAGCTCCAGGTCAGATCCTGCGATGAGCTCGGTTATTTCTCCGCTCTCGTGCTCGGATACACCCGTCGCTCCTATAGCGGCTGGCCCATTGGATGCGGAGTCGCGCACCTCCACGAACAAAGTGTGATACATCGCATCCCCGCATAGGCCGAAGAAGTGGTCGCAGCCGGAAAGCGACGTGGCAAACCCCAGAACGAGCAGTGTCCGTAGAGCCGAGCTTTGCTGGGCAGCCATGGCGCAACGGTAACCCCGTTAGCCAGCCAGGACAATCCGACCGGGAGGTCCCGGCGTCAACTGGCCCACCACCACTCCGCTCTCGCCCGCGGCCTCGAGCCGACGCAGCAGCACCTCCGTCCGCCCCGGCGGAGACGCTATCAGGAGCCCTCCCGAGGTCTGCGCATCGGCCAGGAGCAGCTGTACAGTCTCGGAGATGTCTCCTTCGATGACGACGCGATCCGCGCCGTCCGCCCGGTTGCGCCTGGTCCCCCCCGGCACGAACCCTGCCTCGACAAGCTCAGCCACCCCCTCCAGGAGCGGCACCCGAGCCGCCTCGACCCGCGCCCCCACCCCCGATGCCCGCGCCACGACCCCGAGGTGCCCCGTCAGGCCGTACCCGGTGACGTCCGTGGCCGCGTGCGCCCCGGCCGCCGCGGCCGCTTCGGCCGCCCCCCGGTTGAGCCGCGCCATCGACTCGACGGCCGCCTCGAGAAGCTCGGGCGGACACTTCCCCGCCTTGACCGCCGTGGCCACGATCCCGGTGCCGAGCGGCTTGGTCAGCACCAGATCGTCGCCCGGGCGAGCCCCGTCGTTCGCCAGCATCGCCTCCGGATCGACCTCGCCCACCGCGACCATCCCGTACTTGGGCTCGGCGTCGTCGATGGAGTGGCCACCCAGAACGGGGATCCCCGCCTCGGCGGCCTTCTCCGCTCCACCCCGAATGATCTCCTCGGCCAGACCCCGGTCGAGCAGCGCCCGCGGGAAGGAGAGCAGATTCAGAGCGAAGAGCGGCCGCCCCCCCATGGCGTAGACGTCCGAGAGCGCGTTGGCCGCCGCGATCCGGCCAAAGTCGTAGGGGTCGTCGACTATCGGGGTGAAGAAGTCGAGTGTGACGACGATGGCGCGCCCGTCGCCAAGGCGGTAGACGGCGGCGTCGTCCCCTGTGCTCGCGTCGACGAGCACGCGGGGATCGGCGGCGGGCAGGAGGGGGCGCAGAACCTGCGCCAGCTCGGCTATCCCGAGCTTGCACGCTCACCCGGCGCCGTGCGACAGGGTGCTGAGCCGGATCTCGGGGCGCCGGTCTCTAGCTTCGGGCTTCACTGGCGTCCGCTGCCGGCAGCCCGTCGACAAAACCCCTCGGCATTCGAGCGGCGATGCATCCGCGCTGGACGGTTCGCTTCACACTTCCACACTGTAAAGCACACATTACATTATGTCAAGTTCACTATACATTTTACCAACGGGCTGCTAATCCAGGTCAAAGCGGTCCAAGTTCATGACCTTGTTCCAGGCCGCCACGAAGTGCTCCACGAAGGTCCCGGCGGAGTCGTCCGACGCGTACACCTCCGCGATCGCGCGGAGCTCGGAGTTCGATCCGAACACGAGATCCACATCGGTGCCGGTCCAGCGGAGCCTGCCCGTGCGGCGGGCGCGTCCCTCGAAGTGCCCGTCCGCCCCGGCGGCTGGCTGCCACTCGGTGTCCATATCCAGGAGGTTGACAAAGAAATCGTTGGTCAGCGTGCCCGGGCGGTCGGTGAAGACGCCGTGCTCGGAGCTCCCGACATTGGCGTTCAGCGCGCGCAGGCCGCCGACTAGCACCGTCATCTCCGGCACCGTCAGCCCCAGCAGGGCGGCGCGCTCCACCAGCAGCTCCGGCGACGCCTTGGCGAGTCCCTCCCCACGGAAGTTCCGGAACCCGTCGGCGGTCGGCTCCAGCACGGCAAAGGACTCGGCGTCGGTCTGCTCGGGCAACGCGTCGGTGCGCCCGGGCGCGAAGGGCACCTCGATGGCGTGCCCGGCCGCGCGCGCCGCCTCCTCCACCGCCCCACACCCCCCAAGCACGATCAGGTCGGCCAGCGAGACCCGCTTCCCGTCCGTCCGGGACCCGTTGAAATCGCTCTGAATCCCCTCCAGCACGCCGAGCGCGCGAGCCAGCTCCGTCGGCTCGTTGACCTCCCACCCGCGCTGCGGCGCCAGCCGGATGCGCGCCCCGTTCGCCCCGCCCCGCTTGTCGGTCCCACGGAAGGTCGACGCGGAGGCCCACGCCGTCTTCACCAGTCTGCCAGCGGACAGCCCCGCGCCCAGGATCTGCGCCCTAAGCGCGCGCGCATCCGCATCGTCGATCAGCTCGTGGTCCACCTCCGGCACCGGATCCTGCCAGATCTGCGCTTCCGGCACCCACGGCCCGAGGCACCGCACACGCGGTCCCATGTCGCGGTGCGTCAGCTTGTACCAGGCACGCGCAAAGGCATCCGCGAGAGCCTCCGGATCCTCCAGGAAGCGCTTCGCAATCGGCGCGTACTCCGCGTCCATAATGAGCGACAGGTCCGTCGTGAGCATCATCGGCGCGTGCCTACGCGACGGATCGTGCGCATCCGGAACGGTCGCCTGGGCAGCCTCGTCGGTCGGAGTCCACTGCGCTGCGCCCGCCGGACTCTCCACCTGCTTCCACTCGTAGCCGTGCAGGTTTTCGAGGAAGTTGTTGTCCCACTGGGTGGGATTGGTCGTCCACGCGCCCTCCAGCCCGCTGGTGACCGAGTGCTCCGCCTTCCCCGACCCGTAGCTGCTCGGCCACCCCAGCCCCTGCTCCTCGATCTCCGCGCCTTCGGGTTCCGGCCCCACATGGCGCCCGACGTCGGCGGCCCCGTGCGCCTTCCCGAAGGTGTGCCCGCCCGCGATCAGCGCGACGGTCTCCTCGTCGTTCATCGCCATGCGGCGAAAGGTCTCGCGAATGTCGCGGGCCGCCGCCACCGGGTCAGGCTTGCCGTCCGGCCCCTCCGGGTTCACATAGATCAGGCCCATCTGCACGGCGCCGTACGGATCGGCGAGATCGCGGTCGCCGCTGTAGCGCTCGTCGCCCAGCCACTCCTTCTCGGTCCCCCAGTCGATGTCCTCGCCCTCCCACGCGTCCTCGCGGCCGCCCGCGAAACCGAGCGTCCTGAACCCCATCGACTCGAGGGCGCAGTTTCCGGCAAAGATCAGGAGGTCGGCCCACGAGATGCTCCGCCCGTACTTTCGCTTGATCGGCCAGAGCAGGCGGCGCGCCTTATCCAGATTGGCGTTGTCAGGCCAGCTGTTCAGGGGCGCAAAGCGCTGCGTTCCGGCCCCGCCTCCGCCGCGGCCGTCGCTGATCCGGTAGGTTCCAGCCGCGTGCCACGCCATGCGGATGAAGAGCGGCCCGTAGTGGCCGTAGTCGGCTGGCCACCACTCCTGCGAGGTGGTCATCACCACCTCCAGCTCCTCCTTGAGCGCCTCCAGGTCCAGCGACCTGAACGCCTCGGCGTAGTCGAAGTCCTCGCCCAGAGGGCCGGGCGCAGGGGTTCGCCTGAGCGCCTCAAGGTTGAGCTGGTTTGGCCACCACTCCGTGTTGGATGTGGGCATGGTCGGTCGATCCTGTGATCCTGGGTGTATCTCGAGAGCGGCACGGCTCGCCCCTTCGGGGAGGGCGACGACCCGCTGGGAAATTCGCCCAGGGGAGTGAAGGAGACAACCGGGCCGCACATCGCCGGGTCGGGATAGCAGAGGCCGACACCCGAGTTGCCGCGGAAGGAGGCGCCAACTAGTATTGCCGCTTCCAGCTATGGGCACGGCCCGCATGGACCGTAGGGAGCAAGCGATGAGTGGACGCGCTACAACACTGGCCCGCAAGGGAATCCTGGCAGCAGCTCTCTGCCTCGCTGCCTGCGACTCCAACGAGGGACCGGCCGTCGTGGGCAGCATTCCCAATCAGACCGTGCCAGTCGGCGAGACCGTCAAGATTTCGCCTGATCAGTACTTCGCCGACCCGGACGGTGACGACCTCTCCTACGCGGCGACCTCCTCCGACGAGGGGGTGGCCACGGCCTCCGCGTCGGGCGCCTCCCTTAGCGTGGCGGGAGTCAGCCAGGGGACCGCCACCGTGAAGGTGACGGCCACCGACCCGGGCGGCCTCTCGGCCGAGCAGAGCTTCACGGTCACCGTGCCGAACCGCGCGCCCGAAGTCTCCGACCCGATCCCCGACGTCGAGGTCCATGTCGGCGAGACGGTCACCCTTCCGGACCTCTCGGAGCACTTCGCCGACCCGGACGGTGACGACCTCTCCTACGCGGCGACCTCCTCCGACGAGGGGGCGGCCACGGCCTCCGCGTCGGGCACCTCCCTGATCGTGGCGGGAGTCAGCCAGGGGACCGCCACCGTCACGGTCACGGCCACCGACCCGGGCGGCCTCTCGGTCGAGGAGAGCTTCGCTGTAACCGTGCCGAACCGGGCACCCGAAGTATCCGACTCGATCCTCGACGCCGAGGTTCACGTCGGCGAGACGGTCGATGTGGACCTCTCGGGGCACTTCGCCGACCCGGACGGCGACGACCTCTCCTACGCGGCAACCTCCTCCGACGAGGGGGTGGCCACGGCCTCCGTATCGGGCGCCTCCCTGACCGTGGCTGGAGTCAGCCAAGGGACCGCCACCGTCACGGTCACGGCCACCGACCCGGGCGGCCTCTCGGCCGAGGAGAGCTTCGCTGTAACCGTGCCGAACCGGGCACCCGAAGTATCCGACTCGATCCCCGACGCCGAGATCCATGTCGGCGAGACGGTCGATGTGGAGCTCTCGGGGCACTTCGCCGACCCGGACGGCGACGACCTCTCCTACGCGGCAGCCTCCTCCGACGAGGGGGTGGCCACTGCCTCCCCGTCGGGCGCCACCCTGACCGTGGCGGCCGTCGGCCAGGGGACCGCCACCGTCACGGTCACCGCCACCGACCCGGGCGGCCTCTCGGTCGAGGAGAGCTTTACGGTCACCGTGCCGAATCGGGCGCCAACGGTCTCGGATTCACTCCCCGACGCCCAGATCGGGCCCAACGATACGATCGTGGCGGTCCTCTCGGACCACTTCGCGGACCCGGACGGCGACGACCTCTCCTTCAGGGCAGGCTCCTCCGACAGAGACGTGGTCAGGAGACGCTTATCGGGCGACACCCTGATGGTGTTTCCGTACAACCAGGGGACCGCCGCCATTACGGTCACCGCTACCGACCCAGGCGGCCTCTCGGTCGAGGACGTCTTCGAGGTGACCGTGTCAGACTCGGTACGCCAGATCCTGGAGGCCTTCTACGACGCGGGCAGCGGGGACGACTGGAGCGTGAATACCTGCTGGAAGCGGTGCGACGATCTCGACGACTGGCATGGAGTCGGGTACACCGGGTTCCCACGGCGGTTCCAAGTCCTCCAGATGGACCGCAACAACGTCTCAGGAACGGTATTGCCGCTCCTTGGGGGAGCCACCGACCTTGTCATCCTCTCCCTCGTCGCCAACGACATCTCGGGAAGCATCCCCGCCGAGCTGGGCAACATGGCCAAGCTGGCGAGTTTGCGGCTAGCCCGAAACCCCCTCGGTGGAACCCTGCCGCCGGAGCTGGGGAACCTCGGGTCGGTTCAGCAGGTGTGGCTCTCGCGGAACGGGCTGTCGGGAACGATCCCGCCGGAGATGGGGAGGCTCGGCAACGCGGTCTCCGTCTGGCTCTCGGAGAACGACCTGTCGGGACCGATCCCGCCCGAGCTCGGGGGCCTTGCCAGACTCGAGCGCCTCAGGCTGGACCACAACAGCCTTAGCGGCTCGATCCCGCCGGAGATGGGGGAGCTCTCCAGACTCGAGCGCCTCAGGCTGGACCACAACAGCCTTAGCGGCTCGATCCCGCCGGAGATGGGCAAGCTAGACCAACTCGACACGCTGAACCTGAGCGACAACAACCTGAGCGGACCGCTCCCTGCGGAGCTAGGCCAGCTCGACGGTTTGCAGGCGCTGAGGCTCGAGAACAACGCCGAACTCTCCGGACCGGTGCCCCTCGAGTTCACCGGGATGACCAGCCTGAACACCTTCCGGGCCGACGGCACCGACCTCTGCGCGCCGAGGGACGCCGACTTCGTCGAATGGCTCCGGGGCGTGGACGACCGCAGGCTGCCGGCTTGCGCACCCGACAGCCTCGCCTACCTGGTCCAGCCAGTGCAGGACTGGGACTACCCCGTCTCGCTGATAGCCGACCGCGAGGCGCTGCTCCGCGTCTTCGTCCTCGCCACCAGAGCCAACGACGAGAACATCCCCGAAGTGGTCGCCACCTTCTACGTCGACGACGAGGAGACCCACAAGGAGACTATCGCCTCCAAGTCCGGACCGATCCCGACGGAGGTGGACGAGGGCTCGCTCGCCAAGTCGTCGAACGCCGACATACCCGCGAGCGCGATAGAGCCGGGGCTCGAGGTGGTGATCGAGATCGACCCCGACGGGGAGCTTGACGACGAGCTGCTCGTGACGAGGCGCATCCCCAGCGAGGGCAGGATGCCCATCGGGGTCGACGAGCACTCCGACTTCGAGCTGACCGTGATCCCCTTCCTGCTCGAGGACGACCCCGACTCGTCGGTCATCGACATCGCCGACGACATGGAGGACGAGCAAGAGGACCACGAGTATCTGCAGGACACCTACGACCTGCTGCCGATGGCCACCCTGTCGGCCGTTGCCCACGAGCCCGTCGAGACCGACTCCGACAACGCCTTCGACATCATCGCCGAAGTGATAGCGATGCGGAAGTCCGAGGACGGCGAAGGCCACTGGACCGGGATGATCGCCGACATCGGGGGCAACATCGCCGGCGTCGCCCAGACTCCGGGATGGTCCAGCGCAGTCGTGCCCGACGCCTCGACCATCGCGCACGAGCTGGGCCACAACCTCAGCCTCCGGCACGCGCCGTGCGGCGGTGCCGGCAACCCCGACCCACTCTTTCCCGACGCCGACGGCCAGATCGGGAGCTACGGGTACGACCACCGCGACGAGGAGGTCGTCGAGCCCGACGCATACGACGTGATGGGCTACTGCAGCCACCGCGACTACTGGATCAGCGAGTACCACGCCTCGAAGGCGGCGGGCTACAGACGGTCGCAGTCGTTCGAGCGGCGCATCAGGATCGACGGGCCAGCGCTGCTCCTCTGGGGCGGCGTCGACGAGGAGGGCGAGCTGGTCCTGAAGCCCGCCTTCGTCGTGGACGCCAAGTCGGCGGTCGTGCCGATGCCCGGCCCCTACTCGCTGACGGGCAGGGACGGCGACGGCAGGGCCCTGTTCTCCCTCTCCTTCGAGATGGACAGGCTCTCCGACCTTGGCGACGCCAAGGCCTTCGCCCACCTGCTGCCCGTCGAGGCTGGCTGGAGGGGCGCACTCGCAAGCATCGAGCTATCGGGGCCCGAGGGGGAAGTCATGGTCGACACGGGGACCGACGACCCGATGACGATCCTCCGCGATCCCGACTCGGGCCAGTTCAGGGCCTTCCTGAGGGGAGTGCGCTCCGATGGCTCGTTCGACCCCAAGCTGACCGCGCTCCGGAGCCGGGGACTGCCGGTGGCGGCGGGCCGCTGACGAGCAGGGGGGAGCCGGGGGTGTGGGCGCTAAGCCCCGGGGCACGATGACTGTAAACCGTGGATTACAAATTGTAAATCATACATTACAATTATGGACAAGCGAACGAAGCGGTCCATCTGGGATGCAGCGCCGCTCCTGCCATGGGAGGCTGTCCACCGGCCGCTAGCCCTCAGCTCACAGCAGGTCCGCAGAGCGGAGGAGCGCCCGGTCGATTCTCCGTGCCCCGGACGCGCACAACCCTGCGGGTGGCCGTCGAGAACACTCCGGTGCCGTCCCCGAAGACCGACGGGATGCGCACCTCGCCCGAGGGGTTGAAGTTGCCGCCCCGCTCCCAGTTCACCCAGTTGCGGTCGGCCGCGGCCATCGCCACCGTCGCGCCGACCCCATCCGGCAGCCCCTGTCGAAGCTCACGGATGACGTCGCGCTCCTCGTCAGTTGCCGCGAAGAACTCGAATATCCCGAACTCCGAGGAGAACACCAGCGTCGAGTCCTCGGCGTCGATCGCGAAGCCCAGCAGGTAGAGCGTGTCGGGCGAATCGATGTCGCGCTGGGCCATCGGAAGTCTGAGGCCCTCGAGGCGTGCGTCGGCCAGGTACGACCACGCATTCTTGGCGAAACGCCACTGGAAGCGGTAGTTGGTGTCGGGATCGAGGCGGCACCTCCCATCCTCCTCGTCCAGCTCCACCAGGTCGAACGCGCCGGGCACCAGGCTGCTCCCCACCAGTACGCGGCCGTCCGGGGCGGTGATCTCCAGCGAGAGCCGGTCTCCCGGATCGAATGGCGACAACATGACATTGGCGCGGTAGCAGACGGCGTTCGGAGCTAGCTGGCTAGGGATCGAGTCCCTGCTCTGCGGATTGGGAATCACGCACTCCTCGACGTCCCGCCTCTCCTCCAGCCGCACCGACCCCTTCGCGGGCTCGGAAATCACCACCGTGGAACCCCGGAGCGTGGGCGTCTCCTCGCTCTGGAGGGTGCGGTGCAGCAGAGCCCCCGCTTCGAAGGAGATGCCGGCCCCGTCCCACTCGTGGGTGAGTAGCACCTGCACCTCGGCGATGATCACGTCCTCGGGATCGGCGATCTGGACATCGAGCAGGGCGCACCCCGCGAGCGCTACCGCGCCCAGCGCGCTGGCAATAGGCCGGGGGTTCATCAGAAGGAAACCTCCAGTCCGATCGTAGGCAGCAGGGGAATCATCGACACGCCGGCGCGCGTCGGAGGATCGGCCCCGTAGTCGAAGAAGTAGAAGAGGACATTCTTCCGGTTGTAGAGGTTCACGACGCTCAGGTAGGGCACCATGCTCCCCCAGCTCCTCTCGAGCCGCTTTCGGAGCGAAATGTCGAGGCGGTGGCGGGCCGGGTAGCGGGCGCTGTTGCGATCCCCTAGCACCACCGCGGTGGCATTGTCGTAGTAGACCCGCCCCTCGACCACCCGCTGCCGGTACATGTCGAACTGCCCCAGCACCGGGGTGTAGGGGGTGCCGGTCCCGAAGTTGGCGCGGAGCCCCGCCTCGAGCCCCCACCAGGTCAGCGAACGGCGGAGCACCAGGTCGATGTCGACGCGGCGGTCGAAGACCGGCGGGTAGGTGACCGAGGGCGGTGGATCGACCCCGGAGAGCAGGTCGGGAAAGGTGCGCTCGGTCCTGAGGAACGATGCGGAGATCCACCCGGTGGTGGCGCCCGCGTCGCGCCGGACCATCAGGTCGAGGCCGTACGACCAGCCGTCCCCCCTCAGAACGTCGTCCAGATCGTCGCCGGGATCGTCGGCCGGATTGTTCGTGATCACCCCGTCGTAGGTGCGGTAGTACCCCTCGAGCGAGGCGAACCAGTCGTTGTTGCCGAAGAACCCCTCGACCGCCATCTGCACCTGGTCGGAGACGATCCTGGGGGCCAGCTCTCCGGTCAGCACCCAGATGTCTACCCCAAGCGGAAATTCCTCGTCGCGAAGCGAGTGTAGGAACTGGGAGTACCGCCCCCCCGCCAGCCGCACGGCCGCGGTCTGGTCCCCGAAGAACCGCTTGACCGCGAAGCGCGGAGCGACCGTTGTCGCGCTCTCGCCGGGGTCCGGCTCCAAGTGGTCGAGTCTAAGCCCCGTCTCGATCAGCCAGCTCCGCCCCAAGCCCCAGCCGACCTGGCTGTAGGCGGACAACTCCAACCCCTCGCCGCGGCTCTCGGCAAAGGTGGTGCCGCCAGCCTCGATATTGTAGTCGTAGCCTAGGTCCTTGGCGGAAACCCCGGACTTCCACCGTAGCCGCGCGGTCGGTCGCAGCTCGAAGTTGGCGGTTGCGCCCGCCTCCCCCACATGCGTGCGGAAGCGCGCCTCCGTCTCCGTGAGCTCGAAGTCGGACGAAAAGCGCGAGAAATGCGTCGCGACGTCCATCGAGCTGCCTCCGCGCATCGGACGCGCCCACGAGAGGCCGACCGCATCATTGCCCCACGACCACCGGAGCGGCAGCGGGTTGTCGCCTAGGTCGGAGGTGTTGAGGACATCGCGCCCGCTGTATCCGATGGCCCGGATGCGGCTTCCGCCGGGTGTCCAACCCTCGAAGACACCCTGCATGTCGGTCAGGTAGTAGGGGAAGGAGGTCCAAGGCCTGACGAGGAGATCGAAGTAGGAGCGCCGCCCGGACACGCGCCAGCGGGAGTGCGTAAGCCCGAGCTTGCCGTCGAGGCCCGCAGGGAGCGATCCTTCCACCGCCGCACGCGACGCCAGGAGGCTGACGCCCGCATCAACAGAAAGCTCGCCGTCGCCCGGGTCGGTCTCGACGACCAGCACCGACGACACGCGCCCACCGTACTCGGCCGGGAAGCCGCCCGCCCGTAGCTCCGCCCGCTCGACCATGTCGGCGTTGAAGACCGAGAAGAGGCCGCCCAGGTGGAAGGGGTTGTAGATCGGCACATTGTCCAGGAGGATGAGGTTCTGGTCCGCCGAGCCTCCACGCACATTGAAGGCGGCCGAGAAGTCCGAGACGGTGCCCACGCCCGGCAGCACCTCGATCGACCGGATCGGGTCGGTCTCGACGAGTCCGGGAATTGACTTCATCGCCTCCCGCCCGATCTCCTGCACGGTGATCCCGGCCGACTCGGTGAAGCGCTCCAAGGCGCGGCTACGCACTGCCTCGACCATTATCGCACCCAGCTCGACTGCCCGCGCAGCGAGCACCAGCTCGAGCTGGACAACCGCCTCGTCCACCCGCACCTCGACGCGGCGGGGCTCAAAGCCGACCCTGGTCGCCGTCACCTCGTAGACGCCAGGCACCACCTCGGCCAGCTCGAAGAACCCAAGCCGGTCGGTTCGTGCCAAGCGCACCCGCGACGAGTCGGCCAGCGCCTGCAACCGCACCCCGGCGCCCGCGAGGATCTGCCCTTCGGCCGACCGGACCCGCCCGGTTACCGCACCGTCCTGCGCCGCGGCGCCCAGAGGCGCGACCAGTGCGCAGAAGACCCCTAGCAGACCGCGGACAAGACTCCCACGGCATTCGAGCGGCGCTGCATCTCGAGAGAGGCGGTAGCTCACTTCTCCGCGTACACTCCGAGGCGCAGCGGCGGCTCGACCGACCATTGGAAGCGGAGGCGGTTCTCCCCCCCCACGACGACCGTCTCGCGACGTTCGCGCGTCTTGGGCCAGTCGTCTCGCTCGTTCCGAACGACGAGCAGCTGCCCAGGCTCGAGCGCCGCAACCCGCCGCTCGATCGCCTCGTCCATCCTGGCCAGGAGGTCGCGTTCGGCGTGCCGCTGAACGTCGCCCCCCGCCTCGGCGACCACCTCGTGATCGGCGACGCTCGCGTAATTCGCCTCGAGGTCGGATGCGGAGATCGAGAGGGCGCGGTCGCGCTGAAAGCCTATCTCCGTAAGGGCGGAGGGGTTGAAGTTGGTGCGCACGCTGTGGTACCAGATGCCGTACCTTTTGAGGATCATCCCAGTGCCCCCCTTTGGGTTGTGGCGGTGGCCAATACAGTTGGATCAACCGACGCTCCGCCGCCGGTTGCCGGAAGGAAAGTACCCCGCAGTTGCACCTACCGGTCCATCAACGAGGCAGAGGGACCTGCCGGGAGTAGCGCACCACACCTCCGACGACGGTGAGATCCACGCGCGCCTCGGCCAGGTCGGCGTCCGGGAGAGTCAGGATGTCGCGGTCGAGCACCACCACGTCGCCCACCTTGCCGACCTCGAGCGACCCCTTGTACTCCTCCTCGAAAGCCGCGTACGCATTGCTCAGAGTGTAGCTCCGAAGCGCCTCCTCGCGTGTCATCCGCTCCTCGGGGTAGAAGACCGAGCCAGCGGCCGTCTGGCGCGTGACCGAAGCGCGGAAGCTCGCGAGCGGGTCGATGTCCTCGACCGGCGCGTCGGTGCCGTTGCCAACCACGACCCCGGCGTCCAGGAGGGTCCTCCACAGGTACGTCCGCTCGGCGGCCCTCTCGTCCCCTATCCGAAGCGGCACCCAGGGGGCGTCGGAGGTGGCGTGGATGCCCTGCACCGCCGCGATGACCCCGAGCTCGGCGAAGCGCGCGACGTCGCTTGGGTGGAGATGCTGCGCATGCTCGATCCGCCAGCGGAGCTCCTTTCCGGCGCCAGCCGAGTCAAATACTGCCTCGTATATGTCTAGAACCTCGCGGTTGGCCCGGTCCCCTATCGCGTGGGTGTTGAGCTGATAGCCGTGCCTGATCGCGAGGTGGGCCGCCGCGGAGATATCCTCGACGCTCTCGAGCACGAGACCGGTCGAGCTCGGCAGGTCGGCGTATGGCTCCAGGAGCCACGCTCCGTGCGACCCGAGTGCACCGTCGATCTGCCGCTTGATCGAGCGCACCGCCAGGTAGTCGTCCCCCTTTGACGGCATGTAGTACTCGGCGAGTCGTCGCTCCATCTCCTCGTTGCTCTTGCCCCGCACCATCACATAGAGGCGGATCTGCAGCGCACCCTCCTCCTCGAGCCGCCTGAGGCGGTCGATCGTGGCGAAGGACGCGCCAGCGTCGTGGAAGGATGTCACTCCCTTCGAGAGCGCCTCCTCGGTCGCAAGCGCCACCTCCCGCCGGAAGCGCGCCTCGGCCTCCTCGGGCGAGAGGTCGGCAAGCGAGCGCTCGTAGGCTGCCGCCACTGGTCGCTGCGCCGTCTCGCGGAGCAGCCCCGTCAGGTTGCCCTCGGCGTCGCGCTGAAGCTCCCCGCCGGGGGGCGGCTCCGATCCCCTTTGGTAGCCAGCGGCCTCCAGGGCGGCCGCGTTGACGAAGGCGGCGTGCCCCGAGGCGTGGACGAGGAGGACCGGGTTGGCCGGCGAGACGGCCGATAGCGAGGCGTGGGTCGGGTAGCCCGCCACCGCCGGGACGGGCGGCTCGTCCCACTTCTCCTGGTGCCAGCCCCGCCCTCGAATCCACTCTCCGGGACCGGAATCGGCGGCGGCATCGGCGACCATGGAGACGATCCCCTCCCAGCTCGTGGCCCCGTTCAGATCGAGTACCGTCTTGCTGGCGCCCAGACCCAGGAGGTGACCGTGCCCCTCGATGAAGCCGGGCACCGCGAGGCGCCCATCGAGCTCGATCACCTCGGTACCCGGGCCGATGTACTCCGCGATCTCCCCGTCGTCCCCGGTGGCCACGATCCAACCGTCGTCGATCGCCAGCGCCTCGACGAGCGAATTCGCCGAGTCGACGGTGGCGACCACGCCGCCGCGCATCACCAGGTCGGCATCGACGGACGCGTCGCCGCGGCATCCAGCCGCCGCCAGGAGCGCAGCGGTCCAGACCAGATGCAGCCCTCTCGGTGCTCGCGCGAGATTATCCACGGAGTGCTAGCGCAAATCACAGGTCCCGATAGCGCATCGTCGCATAGCCCGCGGCGAAGAGCACCACCACGTAGAGGTGCACCGCGATCAGGAGGCCCTTCAGGGGGGCAGTGCCGGGCGGACTCATGCCGACGACCTCGGCCATCTCGAGAACCCCGGGGAGCGCCTCAGGGTAGTGGGCCATGCGATTCCCGAGCGTCGTGGCCAGCCCGCCGGGCAGGTAGCTGAGCACCCCATCGAGCAGCTCGCTCCTGCCGCCGAGGATTGCGGCCGCGATCGGCTCTGCGACGACGTAGCCGATGAAGGCGACCATGGCGGGAGCGCCGGCGCGCAACGTGCACGCCAGCCACAGGCCGGCCGCCCCAGCCATCAGCGAGGCCGCCGTGTAGCTGGCGAGGAACTGCACGTCGCCCGCGCCAAGCCCATTCGACTCCCACTCTACGGGGCCGATCGCCGCTCCGACAAAGCCCACCACCAACGCCAGGAGCACCGCCAGCGCCGAGAGCGCCAGGACCGTCATGCACTTTGCCGCGTAGAAGCGATCCACGCCGAGCCCGTCTATCACGCTCTGGCGCGCCGTCCGCCAGGTGAACTCGGGGGCGAAGAGCGCGATCACGAGGAGGCCCACGAAGGCCGGGCCGATCGTGGCCGGGATCGCCGACGTCGCGGGCCAGGAGCCAGGGGGCACAAGCAGGAAGGCCATCTCCTCGCCCACCGCAACCGAGGCAATCGCGAACTTCATCGTCGCCAGGAGCGCGAAGAGCACCACTGCAACCCAGAAGATCCGTCGCTTCAGCAACTTCAGGAGCTCGATGCGCACCAGCACCCCGACGCTGCCCGCCAGTCGGGCAGTCCGCGACCCTTGGACCAGGGCGAACCGGCTCATGCTCCCCCCTCCGTCCGGGAACCGCCCGCTCCGGTGAGCTCCACGAAGACCTCCTCGAGGCTCTGACGGTGCCGCGCCAGGTGCGAGAGGTGGATGCCGCACCCGGCCAGATAGCGGTTGAGAGCGGCCAGGTCGTCGCGCGCCAGCGAGACGATCACGCCCTCGTGCCCGCGCCGCGCGCCCTTCCCGTCCGGGTACTCGGCGAGGGCTTCGAGGAGCGCCGTCTCGTCCTCGGCCCGCACCAGCGCCGAGATGTCACCGCTCGCAATCTCCTCGACCGGCCCCGAAGCCACGACCCGCCCTTTCCGCACGATCGCAACGTGCGAGCAGACGCGCTCCACCTCCCAGAGGAGGTGGCTCGAAAGGAAGATCGTCGTGCCGCGGCCGGCCAGATCGCGTATGATGGCCCGGATCTCCCGCATCCCCTGCGGGTCCAGTCCATTGGCGGGCTCGTCCAGGACCACGAGCTCCGGATCGTTCAGCATCGTGGCGGCGAGCGAGAGCCGCTGCTTCATCCCGAGCGAGTAGGTGCCGAAGCGGTGCCCGGCTCGGTCGGCGAGCCCCACGAGCTCCAGACACTCCTCGACGCGGGCTCGGTCGGCCCCCTTGATCGCTGCCGCTATGCGCAAGTTGTCGCGACCGTTCAGATACGGGTAGAAGTTGGGCGTCTCCAGCGTCGCGCCGACGCGGGCCCTGGCCGCCACCAGCTCCCTCGGACCGGTTGCACCCAGGAGGCTGAAGGAGCCCGCCGTGGGGCGCACGACCCCGGTGAGCATCCCGATCGTCGTCGTCTTGCCGCTCCCATTCGGCCCCAGGAAGCCGAAGACCTGCCCCCGCTCGACCGATAGCGTGACGCCATCCACGGCGAGCACCGACCGCGCGCCGCGCCTCCCGTAGCGCTTGGTCAGCTCGAAGGTCTCGATCACGCTATCAGATGTCATCTACAGATTACACTTTGTCAACTACAGTTTACGTTTTTTCCGAGCGAGCCACCAAAGTCCTCTCGCCCACCCGGTCTACTGTACCATCCTGTTGCGCACAATACTGCATTTCACCATCAGATGGTGCAAATCCCTCCCCGATCCCGAGGCTGTTCAGGCCCTGCGGCCACCGTCCCGCCGGATCCCGCGGAGTCCTGTGCGGGCGATGGCACAGCGGTCGGACTTCGCGCCGACGGCGTCCCAGTCTTCCCGTCTCGCGGCGACGGAGGCGCGCAGTGCCGCTCCCCCAGCGTATCATGGTAGCGACCGAAGATGATGGACGGGCGGGTAACCGTCTTCGACCCGAACCGCATGGGGTTCGCGCTCTTCGATGCCAAGCCCGGTGACAGACCGCATCAAGGACGGTGAGATCGAGCGCCGACTGGAGGCGCTCGGCCTTCGGCCCCACCGGCCTCGCCACCTTCGTGGAGACGGACGACTTGGACGTGTCCTACGTGTCGGTGAAGCGTCTGCCGGACGGGATGCGCTGATCCCCACGTCGCCGCTGAGGGCCGGTGTCTTCACTCCTCAGCACGCAGCATCCCGTTCTTCAGTGCGAAGCGCACGATGTCGCGCCGGTTGCTAAGCCCGAGCTTGGTCTTGGCCCGACCGATGTAGCCCTCGACGGTCTTCGGGCTAAGGAACATCTTCTCGGCTGCCTCGGAGGCCGAATACCCCTGCGCGTACAACTCGATCACCGTACGCTCGCGAGAGGATAGCACTTCGGGCCCTGGGTCGTGGCTCTGCGAGGCTCCTTCCCTCTTCAGGCGCGCCACCAAGGCAGCCGCGCGGCGCGGCAGATAGGAGTGGCCGCGCATGATCGCCTCGACGGCTCCCACGAGATCGGTGTCGGCCACGGACTTGTTCAGAAAGCCAGCCGCTCCTGCTTCCATTGCCGGCAGCAGGAAGTCATCCTCGTCGTGGACCGTGAGGACCAGAATCTTCGTTTCGAGACCCAGCTCGGTGATGCGCCGGGTCGCCTGGACTCCGTTCATTCCGGGCATCGCCAGATCCATGATGACGATGTCCGGTTCCAGCCTCCGGGCCTTGTTCACCGCCTCCTCCCCCGACGATGCCTCGCCCACGACATCTACCCGACCGGTGGACTCCAGCAATGCTCTCAGACCGGCGCGCACGACCTGGTGGTCGTCAGCGAGCAGCACCCTCACCACTGTTCGCCGTCCGGCCTCACCATCGGCACGGTGGCCTGAACCGTGGTTCCCTCGCCCGGAGAGGTGAGCACGGTGAGGCTGCCACCGACCAACTCCGCTCTCTCACGCATCGCGGTGAGGCCGATGTTGTCATCGTCGGGTGCCGCTACAGAATTGGCCAACTCGAACCCGCACCCCTCGTCTCGGATCTCCGCAACGATCATTCGGTCGGCCGACCTGAGTGTCACGGCGGCCTCGCTCACCCCCGCGTGCGTCGCTGCGTTGGTCACGGCCTCCTGCACGATCCGGTACACTGCCAAGACGGTGACAGGATCTAGCTCGTCGGCCACCCAGTCAAGCCGGACGCTGGCGTGGATCGTGACTCCATGCACCTGCCGGGCATCACGAAACAGCGTGGCGAGGGCGGAAACAAGTCCCTGCTGGTCGAGTTTCGGAGGCCGCAGCCCCCGAATCATCCGCTTCACCCCCCGGATCGCGTCAAGGATCTGGTTGGCGATCACAGCCCACGCCCGTTCCCTCTCCTCCCGGTCCATCTCGTCTACCAGGAGCTTCCCCCTGATCTTGAACGCCACGAGGAACTGAAGAAACTCGTCGTGCAACTCGCGGGAAATGTGCTTCCGCTCATTCTCGGCAGCGATCGCCTTCATTCGGGACAACCACTGCACGCGCTTCAAACCCGTAATGTCGCGGATCGTGCAGATGACGTGTTCCGGCCCCGATGCCAGCTTGCCGGGGCTCAGGCTGATCTCCACAGGGAAGGCTGTGCCGTCCTTGCGCAAGGCCTGCAAATCGAGTCCCCGCCCCATCGGCCGAGGACTCGGTGCCTCGGCGTAGCGCAGACGGTGTTGCTCGTGGAACCCACGGTTGGCGATGGGCACGAGCATCTCCACCTGGGAGCCCTCCATCTCTTCGCGGGTCCATCCGAACATCGCAAGAGCCTGAGGGTTGAGATCCCGGATCACTCCTTCCGCGTCCACGACCAACATCGCGTCGGGCGACGCCTCGAACACGGCTCGGTAGTCCCTGTCGCAGAGCAACGGCTGCTCCATCCCGTCGTTGGCACGAATCGACATCACGCGGTCGCCGCAGCCTTCCGGTACGGGCGACCCTCATTCACAAGAAGCGCTCCGCCGGACGAAGTCAACGGGCATCCGATCGCTGGTGATGCCCACCGGCATCCAGAAAGTCAGAGTTCCGGACGCTCCGGTGCGCCGCGAGCGGCCCGAGCAACCACTCTCAAGGGGATCTGGGGCTGTGTCGGTTTGACGGACAGGCGGTCCCTACGCCCCCCTGCGGTACGGGCACTGTAAACCATAGTTTACATATTGTAAGGTATACATTACAACGCAGCGCCGCTCGAATGCCTTGCGAGCCTTGTCCACGGAGGGCTCCTCTGGACGAAGGTCGGCAGCTCCATCTCGCACGGACCGCTGGCGTTGATCGGCGACCCTCGGCTCCCGCCGAGCGATGGAGGCACTACACCCCTCCCCGACAGCCTCGGCGGCCTGCTGTCCGGGGCCGAGCCCGACGTCTCGGAAGCGGGGGACGCATCCGCCCTGGGGCGGTTCCGCACGCTGAGCCTCGGCGCGGGACCATGCGTCGACGCCGGATGCGCCCCCACTACGACCGGCGGGCGGCCCCCCACCGCCTCGTTGCGCACGGCAATCGGCTCCTCCCCGTCCCCGCCAGTTCCGGGGTCGGCTCGCTCCCCGCGCCTGCGGGCGGAGAGCGCCGCCTCTTCCAGGTGCGCATCCAGGAGGACACCCGGCGCGCCGTGAATCGGGATGTTGTCCAGGAGCGGCGACTGGACCGCCTCGCTGGCGGCGAGGAGGGCGCGGTCCCCGCCCCGACCGATCCCGGTGCCAGAGACCCAGGTGCGCTTGTTCCTCATTTTCGACTTCCTCCTTGAGAATGGGATGGAACTTGCCGTGTATCTCAATACTGGCGCCGCTTTCCGGCGCCCCTAGCGGGAAAACCCGGTGGTCTTGACGGGGAACCCCTTGCTTCGTCGCGACGGGAGATTCCTGTCACCGAGTGCTGGCGGCGCGTCCAGACATGCCCACAGGGTGCAATCATCGATCGTTGACACCCGAGACGCGGGGGGGTTCCCGCCATCCGCAGACATGGATTTCCCCCACAAATTGCCGGGTTTTCCCTCGCCGACACGCTCACACGCTTTGTCGATATTGGAGTCAGGCTGGGACACTCGGCTCCGGCTGCGGGACCATTCGAGACTGCGGAGGAGAGTCATGAAACGATGGACTCACCTGCTTTCCGGTGTGGCCATCGCGGCCACGGTGGCCCACTACGGGATTGCCGTGGCCGTCCGTCGCGACCAACGAACCGCGCCCGACGGATGGAAGCCACACGACGACCCGAGAAGCACTGGTCCACGGTTGCCGCACCGGGCCGGACGACCAACCGAGCGCACGAATGTCAGTGTGGCGCCACAACGGGACGTACCGCTGGACTCAGGCGTGGTAGGGGCGAAGGAAAAGACGCTCGATCGACTCCGGCGGAGTGGCGCGATCTGAGGCACGGTAGCTCCCTCCGGTCCGTCGACACCCATGTTCCGGCTGGTTTCAAACTGCCGGATGGGCGGAGGAGGATAGCACCTCGGGCCCTAGCCCGCATTTCTCACACAGCCCAGCCGGAGGCCTGAGGGGAGGGGTCGAGGGTGTGACCGGGGGATACCCAGGCACATCGGAGTGAGTGAGGACGGGCCCTGGCGGGTTTTTCGAGGCAGGAAACGAGGAGATCGAAGTGCTGAAGGGGCTCTGACCGGTTCGAGGACGCAGTGGTCCCGTGAGTGGTGCTGGGCAGGTGGCCGGGAGGTGCTGGGGCCCTACCCTGGTAATCGAGCGTGTACCCGTGCGAAGGCTGCGGAGGAAGGGTGTGCCGAGTCCATGGCAACCTTCATCCGGCGAATCGAGACGGTGACGCGGGCGCCGATCCTGAGGAGCTTGAGCCGGAGCGTTCCTGCGGTGGCGCGGGGGCCAGGCGGGTGCCGTGAAGCGCCTGCCTGATAGCGTCGAAGAGGATCGATGCGAAGGCGGAGAAGAGGAGCCGGAGCTGGTTGGCGGCGAAGCAGGTGGCCGAGGTCCGGTCGGAGAAGAGATCCAGCTGCTGCTCCTTGATCGTGTTCTCCATCTTGCCCCGTGCGCAGTATAGGCGCTCGTAGACGATCCGGGCCGGGAAGGCGTCGGCGGGCAGAGAGGTGACCACGAAGCGGGGGTTCGCCTTGTCCCCCAGATGCTCTGCCTTCGCGACGACGCGGCGCTCGCACGACCAGCTCGTCCGGGTGGCGCAGGGGAACTCCGTGTACCGGGAGGGGCCGGCCCTTCCATAAGTTCTAGATCGTGGATCAGCGAGGCTCCTTCGATTCCGCACCCGCTACGGGCACGGTGGCTCGAATCGTGGTGCCCTTCCCCGGTGCCGTAGCGATAGCGATGCGGCCTCCGATCATAGCCGCCCGTTCGCGCATGCTGTTCAGGCCGAAGTGCCTGTCAAACACGAAACCGCAGCCTTCGTCGCGGATCTCGGCAACGACCACCCCGCCTTCCGACCTGACCGTCACGGTGGCGTCGCTGACCCCGGCGTGCCTGGCGGCGTTGTTCACGGCCTCCTGGATGATCCTGTACAGCGCCAGGGTGGCGACCGAATCCAAGTGGTCGTCGACCTGGTCGAGTCTCGCGTGGATCTTGAAGCCGTACACCTCCCGCAAATCGCGAAACTGGGAGGCGAGCGCGAAAGCCAGACCGTGCTGTTCGAGCTCAGAGGGGTGCAGTCCCCTTATCATCCGCTTCACCCCCTGGATCGCCGCGTGGATCTCCCTGGCGATGTGTACCCGCGCACGCCCTCTCTCCTCCTCGTCGGGCTCCTCCGCGAGGAGCTTCACCCGGATTTTCAGCGCCACAAGTGACTGGAGGTACTCGTCGTGCAACTCGCGGGACAGGCTCTTCCGTTCGTTCTCGGCCGCCACCACCATGGTCCTGGACACCTGCCGCATCTGCTTCCACCCTGTAATGTCGCGAACCGCGCAAATGACATGTCCCGGTCCGGATCCCAGTGTCGCGCGACTGAGACTTACCTCGACCGGCAGGCTAGTGCCGTCCTTGCACAGAGCCAACAGCTCCAGTGCCTGTCCCGCCTCCTCGCTGATTCAAGTGGGCAGGTTGAAGGCTAGCTTGCCGCATACGAGGTAGGCCATGGTGATGAAGTTGTCGGCGGTGCGGTATCCGCGCGCGCGCACTTTGGCGGCCTGGACGAGGGAGTTCATGGCTTCCAGCATACCGTTGCTGATCCGGGATCGAAGCCAACGGAGGATTCCGGGCGAGTGCCTGCGGATGGTTCTGGCCACCCTGGCCATTGGCGCGAGGCCGCTGTGCTCGGCGTGCAGGCACCACACTTCGAGGTGAAGCGCGGCGAGTTCGGGCGGCAGGTCCCAGAACTCCTGGAACGCGAGCTTGAGCCGGTAGGCCTCGGCCGTGTCGAGGGCGAGATGCGCCGGATCGAGGAGTTCGTCCAGACGTTCTCGCTGGTCCGGGGTCAGGCGCTCCGGATTCCACAGCCACAGCCACCGGCTCCGCTTCAGTTCCGGACGCCCCTTCTGCTCCGCGCGGCGCACCTTCTCCACCGCCTCGTTCAGCAGCTTCACGACATGGAACCGGTCGAAGGTGATCTCGGCGTCCGGGAACGACTCGCGCGCTCCCTTCATGTAGGCCGCCGACATGTCCATGCACAGCTCCCGGACTCCGTCCCCGCTTCCCCCGTGGGCCTCGAGGTCCTTCCGGAACTCCGTCAGCACCCCCCATTTGCGCCCCGGGGTCGCGTAGAGCAGCCTCCGCCCGTCCAGGTCCGCGAAGAAGGTCACGTAGCTGTGGCCCCGGCGGCACGCCTTCTCGTCCACTCCCACCGCCCGCACGCTGCCGTGGTCCGCCGCCGCTCTCGCCTCGTCCACGTGGTGCTTGACGATCCGCCACAGCCGCGTGTCGTGCTCCCCGACGATCCGCCCCACAGCCCGCACTGGCATCTGCGCCGCCATCGCCACCACGAGCGCCTCGAAGAGCAGGGTGAACCCGCTCCTCGGGCGAGCCCACGGCACCCGAGCCCGGCGGACCCCGCACGAAGGACACCTCACCCGCGGCGCCGGCGCGTGCAGGAAGGCCTCGTGCTGGAAGAAGTTCAGGTGCCGCCACCGCTTCCAGGCCGTGTCGTACGCCTTGCAGCCCCCGTCACCGCAGCCACCGCACTCGAACACCCCTCCGGCCTCGAAGTTCAGGTGCAGATCGAGCCTCCGCGCCTTCGGGTCGAACTCGGCCTTCTCCACGTACCAGGGATTCTCAAGCCCCAGCGCCTGCTCGAACAGCTTCGTCCGCTCCACAGCGATTCTCTCCCGCCCGCTCCCCTCGGTCGGCTCCCCCTGCGGAAGCCGGGGATCCGGACGGCGAGGCTCCGCAGGGATCCGGATCAGGCACCCCGGTCCTGTTCGCCCAATCTCCCGATACCGGAGCCGTGTCGAAAGGCCGTCCGCACCTTCCACCCCTACTCCCTGTCAAGCGGCAGTACCCGTAGCCGTCGCGCCGTCAACGGTGCTGTACGTGGAGTGTGTCGATGGTCACCACAAGCTCCGGCGGCACATCAGCGACGCTGGCAGCCTTTCAACCCTCACCCATTCGGAACAGCGAGGAGCCGCCTGTCCCATTGGCGATGAAGGCGGCGAGTTGACGTAGTTTTCTCGGTGCTTCCGGTTCCGGCTGGCCATGGGCACTAGGCGTTCCACCGAGGAGCCCTCCAGCTCTTCACGGCTCCATCCGAACATCGCGACAGCCCGCGGGTTCAGGTCCCGGATCACTCCTTCCCGATCCACGATGAGCATCGCCTCGGGTGATGCCTCGAAGACGGCTCTGTAGTCCCTGTCGGTGAGCACGCAAACTCCTTTCGCGCTGTCAGGCCGACGGCCGGCAGTTACCTCGATTCCCGCATCGAACAGCAACGCGCGCACCGGTGGATGGTGCACCACCGGACATTGCCATGTCAACCCCCCGTATTCACCAACCCAGGGCAAACAGGGGGCAGCAGGAGGATAGCGATGCGCGAGGGGAGAGTGGAACATTTCGCCTGCATCCACCTCCACCTTCCGCTCCCCGCCTTCGGCTCCCAGATCATGCCCCAGTGCGCCGCGCTGGGGCGCATGACGGGATCCGGCTGGAGCCTCGGGCGGCTCCCCGAGCGCGTGCTCGGCACGTCGGCCCGCCCCATCGTCTCGGACCGCCGGATCACGATCACCACTGGAGAGGCCTCGTCGGAATGGCACACGCTCGTGCGCGGGCTCGCTGCATCCATATGGCAGCTGCGCGGCCCTCGCGCCACCCACTGCGAGGCGGAACGGCCCCACCCTCCAACTCCCCACCCAAGAAGCCGCCCCCGGCCGGGCCAACCCGACCGGGGGCGCTCACACCTTCAGGGAACTCGCGAACCACGTCGCCGCGAGACCCCTTCCGGAAGACTACTTCTCGGTGTCCAGCACGGTGAATCTGATCGCGTACTCCACCTCGTCGTCTCCGATGAAGTGCCCGTTGTCGTTGATGTCGTCCTGCTCCATCGCAATGAACGTCACTTCATACTCGCCGGCATTCGCCGCATCCGGCGGAGTGACATTGACATTCAGAGAGTACGTGGTCTGGTCCAACGAAACAGTGGATCCTCCGGTGCCGTCGTTGAACAGGCAGGTCCACTCTTCCGGACAACCGAGAGCCAGATCCAGGGAATCGAAGACCACGGCGTTGTCGAGTATTGTCAGGTCCTGGTCATCCACAGCATCGCGTCTCCACAAAATCACTCTCGTGGCGTACGCGCGTCCGGGAACGACGTTGGCCGCTTGCGTCTGTACTACAAGCCTATGATCGGTATTGTCAAGCCAGTTGACGGCGATGTCCGGATAGTCAACCTCGTCGTATCCGCCGCCGCTGGCATCCACCGCAATGTCAAAGTCGTTTCCATCCACGTCGCCAAAGACGTTGAAGACGGCTCCAGTATTCCAACTGGCCGCGTCGATATCCAGCGACGACAGGTCAGCGTCTCCACCACTTGTCGGTGCGATAACAATATTCACGGCAGCAGTAGGCTCCGTACCCAGCGTCGTGACGACGGGTGACCGGTAATTCTCGCCGTTGATGTCAGCCTCGACACCCTCGATTGCCGAAATCTCCGTCGGACCCACGAACTGCTTGATGTCGTTGTCCACGAACGTCACAGCGATCGTCCCACTGCCCGCGTGACCAACGTCGCCCCCACTCGCCGTAATGGTGAAGGTACTATCTTCGTTTTCGCCGTCGTCGTCTTCGGCCTGGACCAGATCATATACCTTCGTGTCGTGATCGGTACTGGTGAAGGTCCACGAACTGTCTCTAAAGACAACGGTAACATCGTTGCCGGTGGTAGGATCGGCCCAGAGCGACACGCCCAGCTTCACTGCGTCGCCGCCCTCCTCCACCTCAACCGCGTCGATCAGCTCGCCGTCCTCGTCCGCCACCCTGACGCGGTCGGTGGTCCGGAAAACGTCGATCGTGTACGTGGCAGTGCTGTCCCCCGCCTCCGCCGTGCCGGTGACAGAGAAGGTGCTCGTATGTCCGGCGGCTCTCAGCTGCACCCAGCCGATATCGCCCGACACTTCGGCGCGACTGTCGACCTCGGCGGCGATTTCGATCGAGTCACGATCCCAGCCGATGGTCATCTCGTAGCTGCTGCCGTCGGGATCGCCAGACTCGAACCCCGGCACCGTGTCGCCGTCGACCGTCAGGTTCTTCAGCGTTGCGAGGACCGGGTCGATGTCGGTGACCTTGAAGATGGTTTCGCGCTCGTACTTCCCCTGGTCCCGTTGACCGTCGTCGCGCTCCTGATAGAACACATACAGGGTGTCGAGATAGTAGGTGGCGTCGATCTCCTCACCCTCCCCATGCGGCTCGCCGGAGTACGAGTAGCTGGCGGAATCCAGCCCGTACCTCTCTGTCTCGGTGCTCCTCAGGATGTATACTCCGTCGTTCACCTCGTCCCACTCGAAGTCCTTATCCGTGGCAATGGAGGATTCGACGTTCGCGGTCGGGCTGACGCCCTCCAGCGTGACGGTCATAGCCTCTTCGAGCTCCTCGTCCTCCTCGTACGGGTGCCCCGTGTAGGTGCGCGGCCAGACCGCGCCAGTCACCTGGTTGCTCGTCCACTGGTACCCGTGTGTGACGCATTCATCGTGCCCATTGTCGGGTGTGATGTCGCCGGAAGACTCGCCGCACAACCACATCTCCGGGTGGCCGCCGCCACCCGCGCCGAAGGTGTTGAAGACGCCGTCGGCGTTTCTGACTCCGCGCGTCAGACCGCTGCCGAAGGCGTCGATCTCCTCCGGACCCGCGTAGTGGCTCTTGTCTGTGCCGATCTCCGTCAGATTGATCTCGAGCTCGGTCTCGGTCGGGATCCTCGGAAAACGCACCAACCAGTCGTTCACCCACTCGGCTGCGTCGTCTGCACCTACGTCCTCGGTATCCGGGTCACCGTCGTGATCCCACTCGAATGTCGCGTAGCGACCGGCCCCGTCCGGGGATCTGAAGGTCCAGCTCACGTCGTCCTCAAGGTGATCGCCGACCGGACGATGGTCCAGCGGCACATCGCCGCCGACCCAGCTGCCCGTCAAGCCGGGCCGCCCGTCCACCTCGCGGTAGAAGCCGAAGTAGAGCGACTGCGTGGTCCAGTTGACCGAGATCGCGCCAATGTCGGCGACGGCGGCATCGGGCAGATCGAGCCCGGTGTGCGTGTACGACAGCGTCCCGCTGCTTTCCCACTCCTCCCCGGTTGCGTCGGGCTGGCCCTCTGCGTCTAGGACTACCGTGTACTCTCTCGGAATCTCAGCGACGGGGATGGAAGCTTCGCCTGTCGTGGCGGAGCCGTTTCTGCCAGCCGCCACGCTGACCGCCGCCGCACCGCCGATCACGGTTGCCTTCCATCCTGCCAGAGGCTTCCCGCCGACCCCCCTGTCGGCGCTCATCACGCTCCACCGGAAGTGCGAAGCGGTGTTGACAAGCCCGATCGTCTTCGTCGCGTCAGTGGTCCGCTCGGTGAACTCGAAGACCGCTTCGAAGCGCCCGGTGGGATCGAGGACCAGCAGATCGTCGTGGTAGTCGGATCTGTCGGGGTCGACCTCCACGATGACCACGCCATCGGTCGGCGTGCCCGGCCCGCCGGGGCCGTAGTCGTTCGCCCGGGCGAAGGTCACCGCCGCGGTGCCGCTGGCCGCAGTCGTGCCGCTACCGAGCGCATCGCGGCCTTCGCGGGCCGCCGCAAGGTTCGGATAGACCTGGTAGGCCACTCCCTCCACGCCGGTGGTCGTAGTGACGGTCCCGTTGGCCATGACCGCACCGATGTTGATCGTCTGCTTGGTGATCTCGTACGGAAGGTCCACCGTCTCCTCGGAGGTGCCGGTCAGCTCAACGCTCACACCGGCGGTGTCGCCCGCGAAGCCGTATCCGGCGCTGTACAGGTCGTTGTTGCTGGCCGTGTCGTGCCTCAGGGTGTACGTCCCGGCCTTGAGGTCAGTGAACTCGTAGCTCCCTTCGGCCGTGGCGCTCGCGTGCCAAGCACCGCCGCCCTCGTCCTCCAGGATCAGCTTGGCCATGGTCGCGGCTGCGCCCTCGAAGACGGGCTCGCCGTCGCCCCGGTCGCCGTTCTTGTCGACCTCGTCCAGGAAGAGCGTGCCGCTGATGGAGGCATCGCGGACGTGCTCGCCGCTGAAGTCGACGATCTCTGCCTCGTCGGAATCCCGGCCGTCGACGGTCACCTCAGTCACCTCGAAGACGTACCTGTCCGCATCGGGGTTGGTGATCGAAACCGTGTAGTCGCCCTTGCGCAGGCCGTCGAAGATGTACATGCCGCCGCCGTCGGTCACCGCGCTGTCGTCGTCATCTCCCGAGAGCATCACCGTAACGCCCTCGAGGGGGTGGCCCTCGACGTGCACCTGGCCGCTGATGCTGCGCAGCATCGAACCGGCGAAGGAGACATCGTCCTGCTCCTGACCAACCGCGACTCTGATTTCGCGCTCCGTGGTCTGGAAGTCGTACATCTTCTCGTCGGGGTTGGCGATCGAAATCGTGTAGTCGCCCTTGCGCAGGCCGTCGAAGATGTACCTGCCGTCGGCGTCGGTCGCCGTCGCGTTGTCGTCCGGCGCATGCTCGCCCTCGATCACGACCTCGACGTCGATGACGGGATCGCCGTCCGCCGTCACCTCGCCGCCGATCACCGCGGTCCTGATGATCGCGCCGACGAAGTTGATCGTCGCCGTATCGTCGGTGGCGACGTACCCGCTCCACGCCACGAACTCCTGGCCAGCCAAGGGGATCTTCGGGAAGTCGTACTCGTCGTCGTGCCCCGTGATCAGCACGGCGTACGTGTCGTCGAGAAGGCCGCCGAAGGTGAACTCGCCGTTGTCGTCCGTGATCTGGGTGCCGCCCATGACCGGCACGATCTTGGTCGGGGTGGCCACCCTAAAGAGACTCGCATTCGCGCCGGCGATCATCTCGCCCTCGGCCCTGACCGAGCCCGTGATGACCACGGTGCGGAGCGACCGGCCCGCAAAGTACTCGATCCTGCCCTCGCCTGGCACCAACGTGACGTCCACGCTCTCCGGCGCGTACTCGTACCCTTCGGGGTCGAAGCCGCTGAGCTCGAGGGTGTAGTCTCCAGCCGCGAGGCCAGGGAAGTTGTACTGGCCGTCGGCGTTCGTCTCCATCTCGGCGTCCTGCGCACCGCTCAGGGTGATGGTGATGTTGTCGGCAGGATCGCCGTCCAACGTGACGCGGCCGCTGATGCTGGCAGTGCGGAGCGGAGTGCCGTGTTCGAAGAGGACCTCGGCCATCTCGCGCAGTTCGACCGTTATCGACCGCTCGGCCGGGTCGAACTCGAACCCCCTCTCGTATCCGGAGATGGCGACGGTGTAGTCGCCAGCGTGGAGACGATCGAGCGAAAACGCGCCCGCGGCATCGGTGAGCGCCGTGACCGTCTCGTCGGCCCTGCCGCCCGATACCGTCACCGTAACGTCGGCAAGCGGCTCGCCTTCGGCGGCCACGATGCCGTAGATCCCGACCGTGCGGAGCTTGACGCCCGGGAAGTCGACCTCGGCCACCTCGCCCAGTTCGACCGTGACCGTCTGCGACGGCGGGTCGAATTCGTATTCGTCGGCGTCGAAGCCGGAGACGGTGATGGTGTATTCGCCCGCGTGGAGACGATCGAGCGAGTACGTGCCCTCGGCGTCGGTGAGCGCAGCGAGCGTCTCGTCGGCCCTGCCGCCCGATATGGTCACTGTGACGCCGCCAAGCGCCTCGCCTCCGGCGGCTACGGTACCGAGAATCTCGACCGTGCGGAGCTTGGCGCCCGCGAAGTCGACGTTGGCCATCTCGCCCAGTTCGACCGAAATCGACCGCGACGCCGCCTCGAATTCGTACTCCTCGGTGTCGAAGCCGGAGATGGCAACCATATAGTCTCCCGCGTGCAGCCGATCGAACGAGTACGCGCCCGCGGCGTCGGTGAGCGCGGTGACCACCTCGTCGGCCCTGCCGCCCGATACCGTCACGGTGGCGCCGGCGAGCGGTTCGCCGTCGGTGGTTACGGTACCCATGATCTCGACCGTGCGGAGCACTACGCCGTCGAAGCCGATGTCGGCCGTCTCGCGCAGTCCGATCGAAATCGACTGCGACGCCGGCTCGAACTCGTATTCGTCGGTGTCGAAGCCGGAGATGGCGACGGTGTAGTCGCCCGCGTGGAGACGATCGGCCGAGTACGCGCCCTCCGCGTCGGTGATCGCGGTGACCACCTCGTCGGCCCTGCCGCCCGATACCGTCACGGTGACGCTGGCGAGCGGGTCGCCCTCGATGCTGACCTGGCCCGAGATCGCGGCCGTGCGCAGCTCGATGCCGTCGAAGTCGACCGTCGCGGTCTCCCTGAGCGCGACCGTCACGCTGGCGGAGGTCTCGTCGAAGCCGTACTCGTCGGTGTCGTACCCCGAAATGCCGATCGAGTAGCCGCCCGCGAGCAGACGGGTGAATGTCCAATGGCCAGCCGCGTCGGTGACCACCGACAGATCCGCGCCCTCGCCGGTCAGGCTGACGGTGACGCCCTCGAGGCCGGCGCCCTCGATCGTTACCGCGCCGCTGACTGCCGCCGTGCGAAGCGCGATTCCGTCGAAGGGCACGTCCGCGGTCTCGGCGCGGGCAACCGTAACAGTCTGCGAGGTCACCGCGAAGCCGTACTCGTCGGTGTCGTAGCCCGAAATTGCGATCGAGTAGTCGCCCTTCCGGAGGTCCGTGAAGTTGAACTGGCCGCTGCTGTTGGTCCCGACGTCGAGGTCGCGGTCCACGCCCTGGAGGCTGACCGTGACTCCCGCGAGCCCCTCGCCCTCCACGGTCACCTGGCCGGCGATGGCCGAGGTGCGCAGATAGCTCCCCTGGAAGTCGAGCTCCTCAGTCTCGCCGACCGCGACCTCGGCGACCGAGGTGGTGGCGGGGAAGCCGATGTCATCGTCATCGAAGCCCGATATCTCGACGGTGTGGAGGCCCGCCCGGAGGCCGGTGAAGCTGTAGGCCCCGACGGCGCTCGTCGTCGTCTCGGCTTCGGACATCCCCGTGAGCTTCACGATCACTCCTTCGAGCCCGGCCCCCTCAACTGTCACCGCACCGTTAATGGCCGAGGTGCGGATCCAGGAGCCGTTGAAGTTGACCGTCACCTTCTGGCCGTCGTTCGCAATCGTCGCGGACTGGTCGGTCTCATCGAAGGTCCCGTCCTCCGCAAAGCCGCTGATCGTGACGGTGTAGGTCCCGGCCTCGACGTCCGCGAAGCTGAAGGAACCCGTGCTGGTGGTGGTGGCGGTGGCGCCGGTGTTGAGCTTCACCGTGACGCCGGCCTGCTGCTCGCCCTCGATCACCACCTGTCCGCCGATCGACCCCGTGGGTGTGGGGGGAGTCGGATCTCCGCAGGCGTTGACCAGAGGGACCGCAAGCAAAGCGGCTGCCGCCAGTAGCTTGAGTCTGTTCATCGTCTTCCGTTCCTCATGTGGGATGGGGGGATTTTCGCTGCCCCGGCTTTCCAGCCGGCCTCGTGCCGGAGGATCCGCAGGCAGTGAGAATTTCTGGTGAGCGTCTCCCGGGAGGACCGCACGCGCGGTCGCCCGAGAGACAATGCTCTTGGGGTTGTCCCTCATTTCGGTTTCTCCTTGAGAATGGGTTTGGAACTTGCTGCATATCTCAATATTGGTGCCGCTTTCCGGTGCTCCTACCGGGAAAACCTGGTGTTATTGACGGGGAATCCCCGGCCTCGTCGCGAAGGGAGATTCCTGTTGCCGAGTGCTGGCGGCAAATGCCGTACGGAGCGCCCTGGAACTCTATCGACACGGCACTTCACCCTTCGCAGTGGGGGGTTGACCTGCACGCCTACTACAGGCGGAAGCGCGAAAGGTTCCACGGGCTTCCCAGGGGGGGTGGGAACGCGGCCTACGTCATCCTCTTCGCAATCCGCTTCGCGATTCTGCCCGCGTGGAGCACTCGAACGCAGCCCACGACGACGATGGGGATCTGGAGCGTGCGGTGGGGATCTGGAGCGTGCGGAACCTGCCGTCTGGGTCCCGCTCGCGTGGGTGCCGGCCTTCTCGGTGGGGGCTCATCGGCCCGTCCACGATGGCTCTCGCAGTCGGTCTGGTCGTCGGACTGGACCGGTCCTCGGTCTCCGGCTACTGGGACCAGACCCGGGCGTTCGTTGTGGCCGTCCTGCTCACCCTGGGATTCTTTCCCGCTAGGCTGGCTGACAGAACGACTCAGGCGCCAGGGAGACGGGCAGTACCAGGATCAGCGTGTAGAGGAGAACTAGCCCGAACTTCAGCCACCGCCGGTGTCCACCTGATCCTCTCGGCAGGCCGGGTAGTCGTGGTGTTCGCGGCGGCGATGACGTCGATCGTTGACACGCGAGGTGCGGGGGTTTGCCCGCCATCCGCAGACATGGATTTCCCCTACAAATTGCCGGGTTTTTCCTCGCAGACACGCTCACACGCCTTGTTCGACATTGGAGTCAGACTGAAACAACCGGCTCCGGCTGCGGGACCATTCGAGGGTGCGGAGGAGAGTCATGAAGCGATGGACTCACCTGCTTTCCGGCGTGGCCATCGCGGCCACGATGGCCCACTGCGCCGCTACCGTGGCCGTCCGTCGCGACCAACGAGCCGCGCCCGAAGGATGTAGGTCACACGACGACCCGAGAAGCACCGGTCCACGGTTGCCACACCGGGCCAGACGACCATCTGAACGCGCGGATGTCAGTGTGGAGGCATGAGATGATTGTCACAATCAGGGTCCGGCAGTCGCAACAAGGCGGCAAGGACGAGTACGTGCGGCTGGCCGAGATGGCGACCATGAACGAGGTCTTGGCAGAGCTTGCCGCCACGGCGCGGCATTACGCGAAGGTCCGGAATCACCACCACCGGGCGACCGCTTGGTCGTCCTACGGAAGGGTGCTGGCAACCGTTGGCGCGAGCCCTGCGCATTCCAGCGGTTTCGACCAGCTTTTGCGTCGATTCCAATCACCGATTCCCGACGATTTCGATCACCTTGGTGAAGCAGAGGTCCGCGGCGGTGCCGGAGTCGAGGTGCAGAAGCTGGCGCACGGCCATCTCAGCCCGGCGTGGATGTCCCAGGACGTGTAGCAGCCCGTGGACAGACCTCCACCGGAGCGGCAGGCGGAGCACCGGCACGGACCTCCTCGAGGACGATTGGAGGAACCGTGCGACACGAGATCGGCGTGCTCGGCCAAGTGGACCGGGAAGTCGCAACGGTCCAGCAGCCCGTGGAACAAACCTCCCACGGCAGGGGTAGCGTTGCATCCATGCTGGACCGCTTCGCTCGTCCCTTCGCACTGTAATGTATGATTTACATTGTGTAAATCATGGTTTACAATTCCCATACCCGTACGTTCGGTCTGCGTTGCTCCTCGGACCAATAGCGCTGCGGCTATTGGCCTTTGCGGCCCGCAGATGCACCCTGGCGGCATTCGAGGGGCGCTGCATCCATGGTGGGGCGCTTCGCCGGTCTCGGTGCTCGCCCGGGCCTGTCCACCGACCGCCAGCGCTTCGCCGGCCCCGGTGCTCGCGCGAGATTATCCGCGGAGTGCTGGGTATTGACATCCCATCGTCCCCCCCGCACTTTGTTCGGTAGCCGAACAAAGTCAGGAGTGGCACGCCGAGGGCTCTGCAGACCGCAGGGCACCCGGCGGCACCGGAGAGTCTGGGGAGCGAGATGACTCGGGATCAGAGAGCGCGGGATCGAGCGGAAACGCACAGAGAGCAGATCGGAACCGGGGCGGGCGTCGTGCGACCCGAACGGCCCGTCTCGCCCACCCTGGCGATGCACCCTTCGCAGCCGCCCGCGACGCTGGCACTTCGACCCTCGCTCGGCGCGGCGGCCGGCCTTCTCGCATTTCTGGTCGCGAGCTCGGGGTGCCTGAGGGACTTGGAGGAGCTGGAGCCCGCGCCCTTCCCCGCCGAGCCGGCGGTCTTCCACGACCGATACGGGCCGGACGTCGGGTGGCAGTCCTTCGGCGACGGGGCCAACCCGGACGCCCAGGGCATCGAGCACGAGGAGGTCTTCCGGGGCAGCGCCGCCGTGCGCCTCGCTGTCCCGGCCGCGAGCGACCCCTCCGGCAGCTGGGCCGGCGGCGTCTTCGCCACGGAGATGCCGCGCGATCTCACCGGCTTCGACGCCCTGACCTTCTGGGCCAAGGCGAGCACCGCCGCTGCGGTCAACACGATCGGCATCGGCAACGACAACACCGGCAACTCCCTCTACACCGCCACGACCGACAGCATTCCCGTTTCCACGAGCTGGACCAGGTACACCTTCCCGATTCCGCTCCCCGCGAAGCTCTCCCGGGAGCCCGGCCTCTTCCTGGTCGCCGAGGCGTCGGAGTACGAGACCGGCTACCAGCTGTACATGGACGACATCCAGTTCGAGCGTACCGGCAGGGTCGCCAATCCGCGACCGAGCATTCCGTCGCGGGATCTCTTCGCCGAGACCGGCGACCGGATCGAGGTGGGCAGCACCCAGGTGACCTTCGACGTCGATGGCCGCGACATGACCGTCCACGCCTCGCCGCACTACTTCGACTTCACCTCCTCCGACGGCTCGGTCGCCGCGGTTGGGGCGACTGGCGATGTGACCGCGGTCGGAGAGGGCACCGCCACCGTGACCGCCAGACTGGGTTCGAACGCGGCCAGGGGATCGCTGAGCCTTCGGGTCTTCGACCCGCCGGCCCAGGGGCCGCCCGATCCGGTCGTGCCGCCTGAGGATGTGATTTCGCTCTTCAGCGGCAGCTACGACGATGTTCCCGTCGAGACGTGGTCGGCGGAGTGGGATCTGGCCGACGTGACCGACGTCACGATCGCGGGCAATGCGGCCAAGAAGTACACCAACCTCGTCTACGCGGGGATCGAGTTCACCTCGCCGACCGTCAACGCCACTCCGACGACCCGCATTCACCTCGATCTGTGGACGCTCGAGGCCTCCGAATTCAAGCTCAAGCTGGTCGACTTCGGTCCCGACGGCACCTTCGGGGGCGGCGACGACAGCGAGCACGAGATCACCCTGAACGAGGGCTCGGACCCGCCGATCAGCACCGCCGAGTGGAATGCTCTGGAGATCCCGCTGGCCGCATTCCCCGGCTTGGCGGGCATGACGAATCTGGCCCAGATCATCGTCTCCGGGGCGAGTCCGATCATCTACCTCGACAACCTCTTCTTCTACGCGCCCGCGCCCGAGACAGCCGCGCCCACCCCGGTCAGGCCCCCTGACGCCGTGGTCTCGCTCTTCAGCGACGCCTACGACGATATCTCCGTGGACACCTGGTCGGCACCATGGGACCAGGCCGACGTCGAGGACGTGGACGTCCAGGGCAACGCGGTAAAGAAGTACCGCAACCTGGTCTTCGCCGGGATCGAGTTCATCTCGGAACAGATCGACGCCACCGATCTGACGCACCTCCACTTCGACCTCTGGACACCGCACGTCACCGCCGCGCCCACGGCTTTCAGGGTCAAGCTGGTCGACTTCGGGGCCGACGGCGCCTTCGGGGGCGGCGACGACAGCGAGCACGAGATCGCTTTGAGCGCGGCCTCCGATCCGCCACTCGCATCGGAGAGCTGGACCAGCTACGACATCGCGCTAGGCGACTTCGCGGGGCTGGCGGCGAGGAGCCACCTCTCGCAGCTCATCATCTCGGGCGATCTGAAGACGGTGTACCTGGACAACATCTACATCTTCGCCCCGACCCCCGAGGATCACGCCCCGGTGCCGGAGCACCACGCGGACGACGTGATCTCGCTCTTCAGCGACGCCTACGACGACGTGACCGTCGACACGTGGTCGGCGGGGTGGGACGTCGCCGACGTCGAAGATGTGGAGATCGAGGGCGACGCCACCAAGAAGTACACCAAACTGGTATTTGCGGGGATCGAATTCACCTCGGAGACGATAGACGCCACCGGGATGACGCACTTCAGCTTCGACATGTGGACCCCCGACCCCACCCTCGACGCCGCATTCAAGGTCAAGCTGGTGGACTTCGGGCCAGACGGCGCATGGTCGGGCGGAGACGACAGCGAGCACGAGATCACCATCACGCGCGCCTCCGAACCGGCTCTCGTGTCCGGCGAGTGGATCAGCTACGAGATCCCCTTCGAGGAGTTCACCGGGCTGGCGGCCCGCGAACACCTGGCGCAGCTCATCATCTCGGGCGATCCGAACACCGTCTACCTCGACAACATATACCTCTGGGGGCTGACGGAGCCTCGCGAAGCCGCGCCGACCCCAGAGGACGCCGAGGACGACGTCATCTCGCTCTTTAGCGACGCCTACGACGATGTGAAGGTGGACACCTGGTCGGCACCTTGGGACCAGGCCGACGTGGAGGATGTGGAGATCGAGGGCAACGCCACCAAGAAGTACACCAACCTGGTATTCGCGGGGATCGAGTTCACCTCGGAGACGATCGACGCCACCGAGATGACCCACTTCCGCTTCGACTTCTGGACTCCGGACCCGACGCTGACCGCCGCCTTCAGGGTGAAGCTCGTGGACTTCGGGGAAGACGGCCAATGGTCGGGCGGCGACGACAGCGAGCACGAGATCACCATCGACCGGGCGTACGACCCCCCGCTCGTCTCCGGGGAGTGGATCAGCTTCGACATCCCGCTCTCCGAATTCACCGGACTCGAGGACCGAGCCCACCTCGCCCAGCTGATCATCTCGGGAGACCCGAACACGGTGTTCCTGGACAACATCTATCTGCGCAAGTAGGGGTTCGGTGACCACGCTCAGGGGCGACTGAAAGAGATGACGCCAACCGCCGCGCCGACCAGAGGGATCGAGGAGGGGGCCGGAGCTGCGACGGCTACCCTCCCCGACGGGGGTGTGGCGACCGAGGTGCTGGGGCTGCTATGGCGGCGACGCGTCCTCTCTCGCGCCGAGATCGCACGGTTGACCGGGCGGTCGCGGTCGACGATCTCGGCCGTGGTTGCACGCCTCCTCCCAACAGGTCTGGTCGCCGAGGTGGGAAGCGGCAACAGCCGTGGCGGCAGACGGCCGATCCTGATCGGCTTCCAGGATGGCGCGGGGACGATAGTGGGAGTGGACATCGGCGCCGTGCACATCTCGGTTGGGATCACCGACCTTCGGGGGCGCATCCTGCAGTGGCGCCGGTCCGCCCACCCGGCCCAGAAACACCCCGAGGGGGCAGTGGAGCTGGCGACGAAGCTCGCCAGGGAGTGCCTGGAGGCGGCGGGCGACTGCCAGCCCGCGCCGATGGGGGTCGGCGTCGCGGTGCCGAGTCCGGTCGAACCTGGATCCCGGCGGCGGACTCTCCGGCGGATCCTCCCCGCCTGGGAGGACTTCGATGTGGCGAAGGAGCTCCGGTCCCGCTTCGACGTGCCGGTCTTCGTGGACAACGACGCCAACCTGGGCGCACTCGCCGAGCACCGCTGGGGGAAGGCGGCGGGGGTCTCGGACTTCGCGTACCTGAAGGTGGCGACTGGGGTCGGAGCGGGGCTGATCCTGGGGGGCGAGATCTACCGGGGGGCCACCGGCGTGGCTGGCGAGATCGGCCACGTTGCGGTCGACCCGCGCGGGCCCCTCTGCGTCTGCGGCAACCGTGGGTGCCTGGCGACCCTGGTGGGGACTCCGGCCCTCCTCGCCCGCGCCCGAGCCCTGGCCCCCGAATACCCCGGCAGCGCCCTGGGCGACGGCCATCTGGATCTGGTCGCACTCGAGGATGCGGCGCTTGCGGGCGACCCCCTGGCGCTCAGGGTGGTGGAGGAGGCGGCAGGGCACCTAAGCATCGTCATCGCCGGCGTGCTGAACCTTCTGAACCCAGGCCTGGTCATCCTGGGCGGGAGCCTCGCACGCCTCGGCGCGCTCCTCACCGACCCGATCGCCGGGGCGGTGGCCAGACAGACTCTCGTCGCATCCGCTGCGGCGTCCGAGATCCTCACGAGCGAGCTGGGTCCCCGCGCCACGGCTCTCGGTGCCGCCACCAGCGTCCTGGTGCGGGCGCTCGCCGACCCCACTCTCTTCCCAGGAGTCGCCTCGGCATGAGCACAACTGTAAACCGTGGATTACATATTGTAAAGCGCAAGTTACAGTACGTACTGCTCGTGGCCGGGACCGCCACGTGCGGCGACGACGATCCGGAGCCCTCCTGGACGCTGGTTTGGAGCGACGAGTTCGAAGGCCCCGCCGGAGAGCTTCCCGACGCCGAGAGGTGGGCCTTCGACATCGGCACCGACTGGGGGAACCGGCAGCTCGAGTACGACACCGACCGTGCCGAGAACGTCTCGCTCGACGGCGACGGCAACCTCGCGATCACCGCACGCGAGGAATCGTACATGGGGAGCGCCTACACCTCGGGGCGCATCAAGACGCTCGGACTCTTCGAGCAGGCCTACGGTCGCTTCGAGGCGCGGATCAAGCTGCCTGTGGGTCAGGGGATATGGCCCGCCTTCTGGATGCTCGGCGAGAACTTCCCCACGATCGGATGGCCCCAATGCGGCGAGATCGACATCATGGAGTACCGGGGCCAGGAGCCGAGCGTGCTCCACGGCACAATCCACGGGCCGGGGTATTCGGCGGCCTCGGGAATCACCAGCCGGTACGCGCTGCCCGACGGCCGCTTCGACACGGACTTCCATACCTTCGCGATCGAGTGGTCGGAGGAGGGGATCGTCTGGTTCGCCGACGACACCATCTATCACAGCGTCGGCAGGAGCGACGCGCCAGGGCAGTGGGTGTTCGACCAACCCTTCTTCATCCTCCTGAACGTGGCCGTGGGCGGTCACTTCGTCGGCTCGCCCGACTCGTCCACGACGTTCCCGCAGTCGATGTTCGTCGACTGGGTGCGCGTCCACCAGCAGCAGCACTGACCGTGCGGACGATCAACCTGGCAGCCCGTGGAGAGCCTCCCATGGCAGGAGCGGCGCTGCATCCGTGCTGGATCGCTTCGCTCTGCGTCGCTTCTTGGGCCAGTGGGCTCCGCAATGCGCTCCGCGGCTCCCTTGCACTAGCGGTAAACAAATGGTTACAATGGGCCCCCTTGCAGGACCGAATCGCTCCCACCGCCCCCGGAGCAGCCGGATCGAGATGCACCTAGAGTCGACCACAGCCCCCCACGACCGCAGGCTGGACGACCTGCCGACGGTCGGCGAGCTACCGCTGGCGAGGGCTATCGTCCAGTACCGCGATGCGCAGGAGCTCTACGGCCGGCGCCGCCAGATCCACGACATCGGGCTGGCCGTGGTGACCGATGGACGCGCCGAGACGACCGTTCGGGCGATCGATCTGGGTTCGGCGGGCAGCAAGTACCTCAACCTGGCATCGGAGCTGGTGATCCTGGACTGGGTATACGACGCCACGCTGGTGCGTCTGAAGGCCATGGCCTCCGTCGCGCGGAACGACACCGCGGAGGACACGCGCCGAACCGCCGAGCTCAGGAGGTACTGCTTTGACCTGGCACTGCGGGTCCTGGGCCGGAGCGGCTTCACACCCCTGACTCGCCCAACGCTGCTACGGATCGGATTTCGGGACATCTGCAAGGACCTGGATCTGCACGAGAGCGCCACCGTGCGGGTCGTGACCGCTCCCGGCGAGGTTGCGCAAGTCTCGCTCGACTACGACGCTAACGCGCTCCTGTTCGAGCCCGTCGGACGCTGGCCCTGTCGCGCCACCGAGGAGGCGACCCGGGAGGTCTTCGGGGAGTCGCGGCGACGTAGCGCGAGCTTCGGTGGAGCGGGCGACCGCTGGGCGTACGAAGTCCGCTTCGGCGTTCCGTTGACATTCTCGGAGCTCCACGCCAGTCTGGCCTCCATGCGGAGCGGCCTGAGCCAGCTGGCGGCGCGCTTCGAGCCCGACCGCCACCGCTCGGTGCGCCGCCTGTTAGCGACCTTCGGCGAGCGGAGGACCCTCGACAGGATCCCAGCCCCAGTGGGCGAGGGCGGTGTTGGCCAGCCTCGCATGGCGGTACACTAGCAGCGAATGCAGAGTCTTCAGCACGGCCATGTCGATGGCGCGAGATCGCGGGGAGTCAACGGTCGCGAGGCGATCGACTCGCTGACCCGGAGCTACGACGCGTACCGGCGTCGGCACGCAGAGCGGCTGGTGCGCATCGTCCCGCGCGAAGCGGTGCGCGGCCTATACGCCGAAGCCCGTGACTGGGCCAAGGCGGCAGGGCTCCACGACCGATCCGATCCGATGGCCACCCTGCTGGGCTTCGCCGAGCACCTCCTCCCCCTTCCCACCTTCGAGGTATGGCTCTCTGACCGGACGCATAGCCCGCTCTGCCACATCGAGGACGGCGAAGGGGACGATTTCGCGACGCCCTCCAACCCGGCCAGGGTCGACGAGAGGCGCTTCGCGTACGACGGGCGCAGCTGGCATGCGTCGCTGCACCTCTACCCGGACGGCGAGAGGTGGCGGGGGTTTCTCCAGTTCCGGGGCGAGGGCGACGAGCGGCTCCATCACACCGCCAGCATACTCCTGGAGGAAACCGCCAGACAGGTGCGGAGGAGCTTCCGGGGGTTCGACGGAGTCGCGTTGGGGGCGTTTCTGCGCTCCGCACTCCCCGAAATCAGTCGCAGCGCGACTGTTTCCGGTCAGACAGAAATTCGGTAAACATCTGTCGCTACCAGGATGCCTCCGAGGCCAGCGCGGTGGATGTCAAGTCTGTTTCGTCTCGACACTTAGAGCGTAGCAGGTCCGTCACCGGCGGAACTTGGCGAGGAGTCGGAAACGAGTGATTACGGCAATTCTCGATCTTACGTAAGTGACTATTTGGCAATGACTTACGGTTTAGGGCCGAATTTTCCCCGGTACTCTTGCGCCCCGCGACTTCGCCGCGCTACAGTTCTGGTCGTAGCCGAAGCGGGAATCAGTGGCGGGACGGGGTCGCAGCACGCCGCAAGTCGCTGGAAAACCGACTGCTCTTCACCTGCACAGTGAGAATGCGAGGTCCCTGCCGCTCATGTGGAACACCCGTTCCGTCCACCTAAGTGTTCGCCTTCCCACCGAAGTCGCCTCCGAAGCCGAGGAGTTGCAGCGTTCGGATCCGGATTTCCTCAGCCGCATGATCGAATACGGGCTCGCTCGACGCGCCATCTATCGCCGTCTGCGAGCGACCGACGAGGTCGGGGCTAACGCCGCCGCAGCCCACCCGCGATAGCGCCACAGCTCGCAGGTGCAGTCTTCCCGCTACAGCTCTCCTGGCTTGGCGGTGTGACGTGACCCTCTAGGAGCCTGCGCCTGGCTGTTCGGTCCACAGCTCCCGCGTCGGCCGCGGCACCCCCCTGTGGGAGGATCGCCCGGCCTTGGTCGCCCAGCCACGGGCTGCTAGGGCTTGCGCACAGATTTAGGCTTGCCTAACTTTTCTGGGCCCTTCTCTGGATCGATGGCCTTCGCGGCCTTTGGGAGCGCCCCTCCAACCACCCCTCCGGCAACCAACGTCCTTCTTCACCGAGGAGAGGATCCCGCAATGACCTTGGCCGACATCAGTCCAGGCGACTCCGCGACCGTCCAGGGGATCTCGCCCCGGTGCGACGGGCCGGCGCGGCTGCGTCTCCTCGACCTGGGCGTGGTGCCCGGCACGGTAGTGCAGGCCCGCCTCGAGAGCGCGGCCGGCGACCCGATCGCATACGACATCAGGGGGGCGCTGGTGGCGCTCAGAAGGGAGCAGGCGGCGCTCATCGCCGTCACATCCGCAGGTGCGCGAGGTGAGCCGGTAGGCGCGGATTGGCGCTGAGGGCCGCTGAACGCTCCGACCTTCCGTCGGAGCGCGCCAGCCGTCTGGTCCGGCTGGGACTGAGTCCGCACCGCTGGGACCACCTGATCGCCCTTGCCGGCAACCCCAACGTCGGCAAGAGCACCGTCTTCAACGCCCTGACCGGACTGCGCCAGCACACCGGCAACTGGCCCGGCAAGACGGTTGCGCGAGCCGAGGGCGCGTTCCTGCACCAGGGAGCCAGGGTGAAGGTGGTCGATCTGCCCGGCGCCTACTCCCTCCAGGCCGGAAGCGCCGACGAGGAGGTGGCTCGCGACTTCGTCCTCTTCGGCCAGCCAGACGTCACCGTGGTGGTCGTAGACGCCACCCGGCTGGAACGCAACCTGAATCTCGTCCTCCAGATACTGGAGATCACCGACCGCGTTGTCGTCTGTCTGAACCTGGTCGACGAAGCACGCAGGCGCGGTATCCGGGTGAAGGCGAAGCGGCTTGCGCACGAGCTGGGAGTGCCTGTGATCCCCACCGTCGCCCGCCGGGGAGATGGCATCGACGATCTTCTCGTCGCGGCGCTGGCCGTGGCGACCGGGGATCGGCCCACACATCCTCGACGGATCGGGTCGCTGCCAGCGCCGATCGACGAGGCGGTCCGGTCGATCGCGCCGCTGATTGCCGAGGAGTTTCCGGAGCTGCCCAATCTTCGTTGGGTAGCGATTCGCCTCCTTCATGGCGACAAGAGGGTTGCGGCGGCCCTGAGCTCGGGCGAGATAGGCGGCCTGGGGGGCGAGCTCCGACCGGTAGCCGCGCACTCGGAGAACAACGGGGCGCACCCCGGAGGGAAGCGCGTCCTCCAAGCGGCGGTGGAGTGGCGCGGCACCCTCGGCTCTGGCCTGCACGACGAGTTCGCGGAGGCGCTCTTCGACGAGGCCGCCCGGATTGCCGAAGAGTGCGTGCGCCGAGAGGACAGGCGGTCCGAAGAGCGCCTCGACGGTCGGCTCGACCGCTGGCTCACGAGCCGTGTGTTCGGCTTCCCGCTGATGATCGGCGTGCTGGGGGTGGTCTTCTGGCTCACGATTGCCGGTGCCAACGTGCCATCGCAGTTGTTGGCGGGGCTCCTTATCGACGACCTTCACCCGATGCTCCTGGAGCTCGCCAGGTCGGTGGGCGCGCCGTGGTGGCTCTCGGGGTTCCTGATCGACGGCGTCTACCTAGCCACCGCCTGGGTCGTAAGCGTGATGCTCCCGCCGATGGCGATCTTCTTCCCGCTCTTCACCCTCCTGGAGGACTTCGGGTATCTGCCGAGGGTCGCCTTCAATCTCGACTCGCTCTTCCGGCTGGCCGGGGCGCACGGGAAGCAGGCCCTCACGATGAGCATGGGCTTTGGCTGCAACGCGGCGGGCGTGGTCGCCGCGAGGGTCATCGACAGCCCCCGCGAGCGTCTGATCGCCGTCGTCACCAACAACTTCTCGCTCTGCAACGGGCGCTGGCCGACCCAGATCCTGGTCGCGACGATCTTCATTGGGGCGCTGGCGCCGCCCCACTTGGCCGGCGCAGTCGCGGCGAGTGCCGTGGTGGCGGTGGCGCTCATCGGAATCGTCTTCATGTTCGCGGTCTCCTGGGGGCTCTCGAGGACGGTGCTCCGCGGCGAGGCAACCACCTTCTCGCTGGAGCTACCGCCCTACCGGCCACCCCGCATCCTCCAGACGCTCTACACCTCCGTGATCGACCGCACGCTGATCATCCTCCGGCGAGCGGTCCTCTTCGCGGTCCCCGCGGGCGCGGCGATCTGGCTCATCTCGAACATTTCGGTGGGGGGCGCCGCGCTGGCCGAGCACGGGGTGGCGATGCTAGACCCGGTGGGAGTCGCGATCGGGCTGAACGGCGTGATCCTGCTCGCCTACGTAATCGCCATCCCGGCCAACGAGATCGTGGTCCCGACGGTGCTGATGCTCACGGTGATGGCTCTCGGGAGCCCTGAGCTCGGAGAGGGGGCCGGCGTGATCTTCGAGCGGGACTCGCTGGGCGAGGTGGCAGCTCTCCTGGGGGCTGGCGGATGGACGCTCCTCACCGGCGTCTGCCTGATGCTCTTCAGTCTGCTGCACAATCCGTGCTCGACTACGATCTACACGATCTACAAGGAGACCGGGAGCGGTCGCTGGACCGCGGTGGCCACGCTCCTCCCGCTGGCGCTGGGCTTCGCGGTCTGCTTCCTGGTGGCCCAGCTCTGGCGACTGGGCGCCGCGTAGCGCCGGCGCCGGAGCATCCGGTTGTGTCCGGCTAGCAGGGTTTATTCCACGGGCTGCTAGGCAGGTGGTGCGAACTCCGATGCGTCCACGTTGACCGAATGGCCGCACATCGTACCCGTGACCGGCCCCGTCAGCCCATCAGCCGGGTTGAGGGACCCGGTCGCGTCGACATCGACGTCAACCGCGCACTTCCCCTCCTTCTCTGGGAGCGACCAATCCAGGCTCCCATCCAGCACCATATCGATCAAGACCGAGGTTTCCTCGGAGGCCACCGTGCCCACTTGGTCCACGCTCCCCCCCGCGATCTCGAAGGACGAGCCTCTGCTGGTGAACTTGCACATGCTGGCCGTCATCTTCACGTCGAACATGATCCCCGACACCGGGTCGCCGCTTGCCGTCCCGGCATAGGCGAGCGTGCCTCCATCGGGACAATCGACGGTTGTGCTGAGATTGCCCACGCTTGACGGCAGCAGTCGCCCAACATTCCCTAGCGCTGACAGCAGCGCCTTAGCTTCCGCCTCGGTGATCGGTTCATCGTCGCCACAGCCCACGGCGGCGGCTATGGGCAGCGACAGGGCGGCGACGGCGGATCGGACGGCACCTCGACGGGTGCTGCGGCGTTGCATCGGCATGGTTCTGTCCTTCAGATCTCCCCGTGGGTGGGTAGGTCAGTTGAACTCCGATACGTCCACGTTGACCTCATGGCCGCACATCATGCCCGTGACCGGCCCCGTCAGCCCATCATCCGGGTCGAGGGACCCGGTAGCGTCGACATCGACGTCAACCGCGCACACCCCCTCCTTCTCCGGGAGCGACCATTCCAGGCTCCCGTCCAGCGCGAGATCGAGCGAAAGCGAGGTCTGCCCGAATTGCAGCGTGCCCTTTTGGTCCACGCTCCCCCCCGCGATCTCGAAGGACGAGCCTCTGCTGGTGAATTTGCACATGCTGGCCGTCATCTTCATGTCGAATGTGATATCCGACGGTGGGTTGCCGCTTACCGTCCCGGCATAGTCGAGCGTGCCTCCACCCGGACAATTGACGGTGTCGTTGGGGTCGGTCAGATTTGACGGTGCCAGCTGCCCAACATCTCCTAGCGCTGCCAACAGCGCCAGAGCTTCCGCCGCGGTGATAGGTTCGGGATCGCCGCCACAGCCCACGGCGACGGCGACGGGCAGAGACAGGGCGGCGATGGCGAATCAGACGGCGCCCCGACGGGCGCTACTGCGTTGCATCGGCATGTTGCATCCTTGAGATTCCAAGTGGTACGTCCCACGCGGGCACGACTGGTGTCGAGTGGCGCGAGAACCCCCGCGGCAGGGGTAGCTTCCCTCCATAGGGAGGGCCGCTCCGCGGCCTAATCTAACGCCTCCTTCGCAGGGCGGAAGTAGCGCCCGTCCAGATCATCGCGAGGGCAGCCAGGGCGGCGACGCCCGCCACCGCCCGCCCGACCAACCCCCAGAGCTCGCCGGTGTGGACCTGGAGGACGACCTCGGGGGCGCTCTCCTCTCCGCCCGGAATTGCCGCGCCGAAGATCGGATACGACCAGTCGCCGAGCGACGGAAAGGAGAGGATCGCGCCCGTCGCCGAAATCACCGCCAGGGGCAGCAGAGCCCAGACCCCGATTGCGCGGTGGAGGCGCAGGCGGCGCGCGCGGCCCCTAGCAGCCCGTGGACAGACCTCCCCCGGCATTCGAGGCGCGCTGCATCCGCGCTGGACCGCTTCGCTCTGCGTTGCTTCTTGCGCGAATAGCGGCGCTATTCGCGCTGCGAAGCGCCTTGCCAGTGGGGCGGCCAGCGCACGCCGCGACAGCGGCCAGGGGACCCAGAGCAGCGCCCCTGTGAGGAGGAGGAAGAGCAGCGCCAAATTCGCCGCCCCCGTCAACGTGCGGCCGGTCCGCTCGCTCCCGCCAGAAAACGCCAGCCAGCGGTGCAGTTCGCGGACCCTCTCGAAGAAGCGCTCCAAGGCGGAGGGGCCCAGCGCGACCTCCGACTCGAGGTGCGAGCCGACGATCTCGCGGCGGTCGCTCGCAGCGACGATCCCGCCACCCTCCCCTTCCTCCACCTGGGTGCGGCTACCCCAGATCGAGAGGACTGCCTCTTCGCAGGCCAGTACTGCCCCAGAGGTCGCCATGGCAGCAATGAAGACGCCAGCGGCGAGCGCCACCGACCGGTGCGCCCGAAGGAGGAGCCTGCGAAACACCCGTACTCCGGCACCGGAATCGCGCGGCGAGCCGGACTCGCCAGCGACCCCGGCACCTCCACTCAATGCAGCGTCACGTACCGCTCGAGGCGGGCCACCTCCTCGCCGTCCACGTACTTTCCGATCTCCTGGCGAAACTGCCCCATGTCGGGGTAGGGGCGGTACTCCTCGAATTCGTGCGCCATCCTGGCACCCACGCCCGGAATGAGAAGAATCTCCTCGCGGGTGGCGTCGTTCAGGCCAATCGGCAGCCACAGGTGTTCGTAGACACCCCGAGCCGCCTCGTCGCCCATCGCCGCGGACAGGACGACGTGCACATCGGCCATCGACGCAAAGGGGCGACCGCCTTCGAGCGCCGCGACCGCTTCGGCGGTCAGGCCCTCCAGAGCGACAAGCTCGGCGCTCGCCGCCTCGTTGGGGTTCACCAGCTCCCCGAAGGACGCCACCGAGAGCGCCGACGCCACGTCGTCGCTGGACGCCGCGCTCTCCGCGCCGACACCCTCGGCCTTAGTCCCGGATTCCCCTCCGGCACAGGCCCAGCCGCCAATCGGCCCCATGAGAAGGGCGACCCGCAGCGCCAGAAGCCCGAGCCGCATTGTGCGAGCACGCGGCCTGGACATCAGGACCAGATCAGCCGCCGCAGCCGTCGTCCATGTCGCCACCGTCATCCATGTCGCCACCATCGTCCATGTCGCCGTCGTCGTCCATGTCGCCGTCCTCGCCATGGTCGTGGCCGTCGTCGTGCATGTGATCTTCGCCATGCATCTCGCCCTCGCCGTCCATCTCCATCTGCCCTTCGTCGCCGCCTTCGGAGGCATCCATCCCGGCCCCGCAGTCCATCATCTCGGCTTCGCTGGCGTCGTCCGTGGCATCTTCGGCGGACCCGTCCTTGCTACCCCCGGCGCACGCAATCGCGAACGCTGGCACGAACACGACGGCGAGCAACAGTGTGAGGGTTCTCTGTCGCATCAGTACTCTCCTCCTAGCGAGTGGTGTGTACAGTGTGAGCCCTGGCAGTGCCGCTTCGCACGCCCAGCTTCACCTTGCCGACATTATATCGGAGCGGACGCAATCGCGCCAATCGGCGCCGCAGGTCGGGTGGCGGGAACCATCGGCCTCGGCCCTACTACGGGCGAGTGCGCAGCGAGGTGGTGCGGGACTTCCCGGCCTAGAACTGCTGTGCGCTCCGAGGGACCGGGGGCCGCGTCACGGCCGACGAACGGCTGGAGCGGTTGCGGGGATCGGCCTCTACCCGGGCTTCCTTCCCAGCGCTGCGATGCGACGGCGGAGCAGGGGAATCCACCTCCCGGCGACCCGCTCGATCCAGCTGAGCACAGGCAGGTGGGACTCGGCGTAGTACGCCCTCTCCACCCGGAACCCGGCGTCGGTCAGGAGCGCCTTCAGGCGCGGCATCGACTTGTAGTCCACATGGCTGACGTCGCGCCTGAGGACGATGTCGTTGTTCTTGAGCACCTCCAGGAGGTGGCTGCGGCAGGGGGTCCACACCGCGAAGGCGCCACCCGCCCGCAGGAGCCGAAAGGCCTCCTCGGCCACCGAGCCGGAGTCCTCGGGGTAGAGGTGCTCGAAGAGGTCGGCCGCCACGACCAGGTCGAACGAGCCCGCCGCCAGCCCACTTGCCCTAGCGTCTCCCACCCGGAAGACTACGTTCGAGAGCCCCTGCCGCTCCAGCTCTCGATCGCACCCGGCGACCGCCCGCTCCGAGAAGTCGAGTCCGACGACCTCGCGGACCAGAGGCGCCAGGGCGAAGCTGATGGTCCCCCAGCCGCACCCTAGGTCGAGCACCCTGTCGGTCGCTGCCGGACGGGCGAGATCCAGCACCTTCGCCGCCCGGTAGCGCTGGAAGCGGCTCCCGAAGTCACGGATGTGGTCGCCAGCGTCAAAGTAGGCGGACTGGTCGTACCAATCGCGATCGATTCGTTCGGCGTCGCTGTCCATGGGCTGCTAGGTCTCTGCCACGGGCCGACGGCGGCGTCCCCGCTTCCTATGTGCCGCCAGGAGCTACCAGGACGACTTGCGCACCCCCGGTATGAGCCCGTGCAGCGACATCTCACGGAGCGCTATGCGCGAGATGCCGAAGTGCCGAATGAAGCCGCGCGGCCGCCCGCTCATCTGGCAGCGATTGCGGTAGCGCACCGGCGAGGAATCCCGAGGCATGGCCTGAAGCTCGGCCATCGCCTGGCGCTTCTCGGCCTGGGAGGCGGAGGGGTCCTTCATAGCCGCCACGAGCTGCCCGCGCCTTTCGGCGTACTTGGCGACGAGCTGCGCACGTCGCTCATTCCTCTGAAGCTTGCCCTTCTTGGCCATGGGGTACCTCGGTCGGCTATCTCTGTGGAGCGGTGATTGTCGTCGGGTAGGGCGCGGCGGAAGCCACTGCGCAGAATTCTAGAAGCAGCGTGGGTCGGTGACAAGCACCTGCTGGGAGTTGTGTCGCGAGCTGAGCGCCGGGCGAGGGGCGCTCAGGAGCCCGTGGAACGAACCGCCACCTCATTCTCGCGGACTTGTCCACGGACTCCTGACCCCCCCGCAGCGGCACGATGTCCGCTGCCGGGGGGCCTGACCCCGGATCAGGTATCCAGCGGCAGATGCCGCCCTTGCTAATCCTCGTGCTCGTGCACGTGCGCGTGGACGGGTTTGGTCGTGAAGTCGGCGTGGTCGCCGTGCATGAGGTTGAAGGTGACGTCCGTCTCCCCCTCGCTCTTGCCGTGCAGGTGGCCGCCGAACTCACCCGGCTTGTCCTGCTCCCACTCGGCGATCGATTCGTCCTCGACGTCGACCCTCAGGGAGAGGTCCTCTCCTTGGATCACTTCGTCGTCCTCATCCAGGAAGCGGACTGTGAAGTGCGCCGTCTCCTCGCCGACATCGACCTCGAGCTCGCCGGTCCATGTTCCCGTTGAGGCGACGTAGGAGGCTTCCACCTGCCCGCTGAGGACGAGTTCCACCTTCTCGGGTTCGTGGTGTTCTCCGTTCTCCGGGTCGGTCCCGCACGCCGCCAGCGCCAGTGCGCACACCATCGCCGCCACCTTCGCCAGCTCGCTGCCGATCAACTTCTTCATCGTTCATTCTCCTCTTTGGTTGGTGTTTTTCGCAAAACACTAGTTCGCCGAATCCATGCCCGTGAGTCAGAATGACCACATCAGAACACGATCCGGTAGGTCACACTCAGCCCCCTTCCGGCCTCCGGCATGATCTCCTTCACCCGGGAGAGGTGGTTGTAGTACCTCTCGTTCGTGGCGTTGTCGAGGCTGACGGTGAGGATGCTCAGGCGTCCTCCGAAGGTCAGCCGCGCACCCGCCGCCGCGTTGTAGACCACGTACCCGTCGGTCGGGTTCTCGAATTGGCCGGTCCGGTCCTGCCGCGCCGCCATCTCGGCCTCGCACCGAATGAACCAGAGCGGCCGCTCGTACTTCAGCGCCACTCGCCTCCTGAGCGGAGGGACGAGCGGCAGCGCCTGCGCAGTGTCCTTCAGATTCCCGTTCACCGATGACGCCACCGCCTCTAGGGCCAGTCCGCGCCATACGTGCACGTCCACGTCTGCCTCGAAGCCGCTGAACACGGCATCGTTGCCCCGGAACTGGTATTCGGGATGGAGCGTGGGGCTCTCCCGGCCCGTATCCTCTCCGTAGAGGTAGCCCCTGATGTCGTTGTAGAACCCGGTCACTTCGGCCCTGATCCGGTCGGACTCGAAACGGAGAAAGAGATCGATCCCCCTTCCGACCTCGGCCTCCAGCTCCGGGTTGCCGACCTCGAAGACGTGCGCCGCCAGATGCGGCCCTTCCGAGTAGAGTTCGTTCACGTCCGGCGTGCGGAACGCCCGCACGGCGCTGGCTCCGAGCGTCAGCCCGGACCCGTGGTTGTAGAGCACGCCCAGAGACCCCGAGAGGGAGTGGAAGCCGCGGTCGCGGATATCGCCGATGTCCGAATCCGGGTCCTCTTCCAGAGGATCGGCCAGGGTCCAGTCGTAGCGCAGTCCCGCTTCGATCTTCGTCGGTCCCAGATCCACCTCCTCGAGCATGTAGAGCGCCGCCTTGAACCGGCGCGTGTCGGGCGTGTGCAGACCGCCGCCGTATCGGAAGTCTTCCCGCGAGAAGCGGGCACCCACCGCTCCCGCCGCCAACGGCCCCCACCGGCCGTGCCGCCCCAGAACGTCGCCGCTGGCGGCCTCCTGCACATAGCTCGTACCCAGAATGCCTCGCGATTCGATCTCCCGGTGCCTGTACCAGGTGTAGGTCGCGTCGAAACGGAGATTGTCGAAGATCGCGACGGGCCTGTCGACCACGGTCCGGAACTTCGAAGCGGTGCGCTCCATCTCGATGCGCACTCCCTCCGCGTGTCCGCCCACGAATCCGCCGGGGATGCCGTAGTCGTTGAGGTAGCCGCGGACGGAACCCCCCATGTGACCCCACTCGGAAACGTAGGCCACCCCCACTCCCCCGCTCCAAAGCCTGCCGTCGGTGTTGCGAAGCCTGCCGTCGGTGTTGCGGAGCGTATCGCCGGGCGTCTTCAGGTCACCGGATGTCCTGGCCGCCACCTCCACGCGCACGGGGACCTTCTCCGACGCGGCGAAGACGGCGGTCGCGCTCCCGGCAAGCGCACTGGTCACGGTCTGGGTCTGCAGCGTTGCCGCCCCCGTAGTGTGGTGGGGCACCGCCGAGGGGATCTCGTCGCGGATGACGTTGACGACCCCGCCCAGCGCGTTGCCCCCGTAGAGCAGCGCACCCGGACCCCGGACGAGCTCGATCCGCCGGGCGGAGGACGGATCGAGTGCGGTGGTGTGGTCCGACCCGGAGTTGGAGGCATCGCCAGTCGCGGTCCCGTCCTCGAGGATCAGCACCCGGTCGCCGGTCAGTCCCCGGATCACCGGCTGCGATACGGCCGGACCCATGCTGGCGACCGCCAGCCCCGGCATCGACGCCAGCGTCGCCGCGACCGTCGCCTCCATTTCGCGCTGCAGTTCGTCGCCCGCAAGAACGCTCACCGGCCGCAGAGTCTCGGCCGCGCCACGTTCGCCGATAGCCCCCGTCACCACCATGTCCGGAAGTCCTATTGGGGAGGGGACCAGCTCGATGACGACCACCGCCGACCGGTTCCCCACCGCGACATCGACGGCAGCACCCCGGTATCCGAGCCGGTCCACGCGGAGGGTGTAGTCGCCCGCGGCGATCCCGGTTAGATGGAAGGTCCCGTCACCGTGGGTAATGGCACCCGTGCCCGACCCGACCACCGACACATAGGCGCCCGCGAGCGGCCGTCCCGTCTCGGCGTCCCGCACCACACCCTCGATCTCGTCCTCGTGTTCGACCACCTGGGCGGACGCGGCTACCGCGAGTGGTGCCGTGTCCGCCCCCAGCAGGATCAGCGCGATCCCGATGGCAAGGCACGGTCTGCGATTCTGGTCCAGATGCATGTGTACGACCCACCCCGGTCGCAGGCACCGAATCGGTGCCGGAGGACAACTGGCCGCACGGCCAAGACGGCCGCACGAAGAACGGGCTCGGGAGAATGGTCTCGCGAGGCCCAGGGAGGAGTGGCAGACCGCGCGGCCGCATCCAGTCGCTTCCTGCGACCGGCCCGGCCACGGGCTGCTAGGTCGTGGGCGGGCCCCTTGGAATGACGGGGCCGGACATGATCGGCGCGCTTCGGATGAATGTCGCCTCAGTGCCCCCGTCTCGGTGTCGGACCGGCGGTGCCGGCGAGTCCGCGGGGTTGATGCCGTCGGAAATGTCCGCGAGGGACAGCGACCGCACCAGCTGGCAGAGATGCACATGGTGGGAGGTGCAGTCAGGGCTTCCTGGAGACTCGATGTGGACTGGCGCATGGGCGAGCTCGGCGTCAAGGATCGCGTCTGCGGTTCCTAGCGCGGAAACCGTCCCGACGTGGAACAGGCCGACGCAGACAACGCCGAAGCGCCTCAGGCGCCCTGGATCCGATCGCCGAATGAACAAGTGGCGTCACCCACGCGGAAGTGAAATGACCGTGCAGCTCCCCAGCGTGAAATGAACGCCGCCCCCTTGTGCCTGTCAAGACCCGCCATGAGCCGCGCGGGAGTCCTCTGGGAGCCGGAGACTCCACCTGCTCCCGACACACCAGACACCGCTTGACCGCCACTCCCCGACCCGCTACCGTTAGTGGCTTACTGCGGGGTGGAGCAGTCTGGTAGCTCGTCGGGCTCATAACCCGAAGGTCGCGGGTTCGAATCCCGCCCCCGCTATCGTGGCATCGGAGTACACGGGCTGTACGCATGGAGTCGACCGGAACTGGCCGTCCTGCCGCCCCACGAGGGTGAGCTGGCCGGAACGGATCCGGTCGGTTTTTTCTGGAGGGTGCGCGGGCCGCGGCTCGGTAGTGCCAAGCGTGGCCGGGCAGGCGAGGCCAGGTAGCTCAGTTGGTAGAGCACGCGACTGAAAATCGCGGTGTCGGCGGTTCAATTCCGTCCCTGGCCATGACATACGTTAGGTCCGTAGCTCAATTTGGTAGAGCACCGGTCTCCAAAACCGGCGGTTGGGGGTTCGAGTCCCTCCGGGCCTGTGGCGCGGATCGGAGCCCTCATCGTCTAACGGTCAGGACACCACTCTTTCAAGGTGGAGATCGGGGTTCGATTCCCCGTGAGGGTATGGCTCGTAACCCTAGGGTTCCGGGCGAGGCGAGGAGTTGGGGCTGTAGCTCAGTTCGGTTAGAGTGCCGGTCTGTCACACCGGAGGCCGCGGGTTCGAGTCCCGTCAGCCCCGCTTTCGGTTCGGATGTTTGAAAACACGGGTTGGGGGCCGTAGCTCAGTTGGGAGAGCGCCTGAATGGCATTCAGGAGGTCAGGGGTTCGAATCCCCTCGGCTCCATCGCGCTCGGGTGGCGGAATTGGTAGACGCGCAGGATTCAGGATCCTGTGGGGGTTAACCCCGTGAGGGTTCGAGTCCCTCCCCGAGCACTCTGGCGGCCCTCGGACGATCCTCCCACGGCGGAGAGGTGCCGCAGGAGGCCCACGTGCTGGAATTGGTAGACAGGCTGGTTTGAGGGACCAGTGTTCGAAAGGACGTACAGGTTCGAGTCCTGTCGTGGGCACTGCCGGAGCCATCCGGCAAGGCGAGCGCCCGTAGCTCAATTGGATAGAGTACCTGACTACGGATCAGGGGGTTGGGGGTTCGAGTCCTCCCGGGCGTACTGACGGGCGGCCCAGCAGTCCGCCGGGGGAGGTTTGTCCACGGGCTGCTGGGGCCGGGTCGCGTAGGGCGCGTAGCTCAGCTGGCTAGAGTGCCACGTTGACATCGTGGAGGTCACAGGTTCGAGTCCTGTCGCGCCCATCGCCGGGGCCGTAGCTCAGTCGGGAGAGCGCAGCGTTCGCAACGCTGAGGTCAGGGGTTCGAATCCCCTCGGCTCCACTGGGAAGGCCACCGTAGCTCAGCTGGTAGAGCACGTCACTCGTAATGACGGGGTCGTCGGTTCAAGTCCGACCGGTGGCTCTGCGCTGGATCGGCGCGGTTCGCCGACGCCGCAAAGCCCCGTGGTGTAACTGGCAACACGTCTGACTCTGGATCAGAAGAGTCCTGGTTCGATCCCAGGCGGGGCTACTTGGAGGGATGGCTGAGCGGCTAAAAGCGGCGCCCTGCTAAGGCGTTGGTCCATGGGACCACGTGGGTTCGAATCCCACTCCCTCCGTGAGCGCTAGCGATCTGGGGGATGGGGATTCGAACTTGTCGAGCCGGAGGCGGCGGGGGCCGACAGGCGCCCGGCGCGGGAGGCGACCTAGCGGGGCGGCGCTTGCGACGGCCCAGCGGAGGTCCATCCCACTCCCTCCGTGGGAGGCTTGTCCACGGGCTGCTAGGGAGGCGTAGCCCTAATTGGTAAGGCACCGCACTCGAAATGCGGCGTGCGCAAGCACTTGGGGGTTCGAGTCCCTCCGCCTCCGCTTTGGAAGTACCGGCCCCCCGTGCGGATTCGCCACCGCGCCGACACGGGGGACACGGGGCGTGGCTCAGTCCGGTAGAGCGCTGCGTTCGGGTCGCAGAGGTCCCCGGTTCAAATCCGGGCGCCCCGATTGTTGGCGGTTCGTGGTGCCGTAGGTATGGCCGCGAGCCGCAGAGGACGGGTGGCCGAGTGGCTTAAGGCGCACGACTGGAAATCGTGTGGGCTCCTGCCCGCGTGGGTTCGAATCCCACCCCGTCCGTGAGCGTTAGCGAACGTGCGGGAGGGGATTCGAACTTGTCGAGCCGGAGGCGGCGGGGGCCGACAGGCGCCCGGCGCGGGAGGCGACCTAGCGGGGCGGCGCTTGCGACGGCCCTGCGGAGGTCCATCCCACCCCGTCCGTGAGCGCTAGCGAACGTTAGCAGTCCGTGGATAGTCTCGCGCGAGCACCGAGAGCGGTGAAGCGCCCCGCTGGCAAGGCGCGACGAAGGGTTGGTAGCAGCGCTACCGGCCCGAGGAGCAACGCAGAGCGAAGCCACGGGTGTGGGAACTGTAAACCATAGATTACACAATGTATATCATACATTACACTGTGGGGATACGAGCGAAGCGGTCCAGCGGGGATGCAGCGCCGCTCGAATGCCGTGGGAGGTTTGTCCACGGGCTGCTAGGGGAGGGGATTCGAACTTGTCGAGCCGGAGGCGGCGGGGGCCGACAGGCGCCCGGCGCGGGAGGCGACCTAGCGGGGCGGCGCTTGCGACGGCCCTGCGGAGGTCCGTCCCACCCCGTCCGTGAGCGTTAGCGAACGTTAGCAGTCCGTGGATAGTCTCGCGCGAGCACCGAGAGCGGTGAAGCGCCCCGCTGGCAAGGCGCGACGAAGGGTTGGTAGCAGCGCTACCGGCCCGAGGAGCAACGCAGAGCGAAGCCACGGGTGTGGGAACTGTAAACCATAGATTACACAATGTATATCATACATTACACTGTGGGGATACGAGCGAAGCGGTCCAGCGGGGATGCAGCGCCGCTCGAATGCCGTGGGAGGTTTGTCCACGGGCTGCTAGGGGAGGGGATTCGAACTTGTCGAGCCGGAGGCGGCGGGGGCCGCAGGCGCCCGGCGCGGGAGGCGACCTAGCGGGGCGGCGCTTGCGACGGCCCAGCGGAGGTCCATCCCACCCCGTCCGTTTGGCCATGGTCCCGCTGGAGCGTGACGAATGACGCGCTTCCTCGCGCAAGGGAGAACACCATGAGCAATGCACGACGCTCTCGGCACGTCGTCGCGATGGCCCTCGGCGCAGTCGCGCTTCACACAGGCGACGCGGCCTCACAGCTAGCCACCGATGCCGAACCGATGGAGGCCTGCGAGGTCCTCCGGCTCGGCGACGGACTCGATGTGCCCGAGTGGCTCGCCTTCACTCGGGCCCCGGGCCTGATGGTGGACGCGACCGGTCGAGTTTACGCACGGGGGGGGCAGGAGGGGGCCGTCACGGTGCTCGACTCGGACGGCAGCCACGTGCGGACCATCGGTGGCACGGGCGAGGGGCCCGGCGAGTTCGTATCCATCGGCGACATGGGTTTCGTGGGTGACACGCTCTGGCTGCAGAACTGGCCGATGCTTCACACGTCCTTCTTCGATTCGACGGGCACGCATCTCAGGACGGAAGCCGACCACGGCATGCCCAGCACCAGCCCCGGAATGTGGAGAACATCGGTCCCGCTCGCCGGGGGACAGGGATTCTACATCCCCGCCGCCGGAAGGCACGGCAAGACGCGGGTGCGCCTGCCGATGACGGTGGGGAGCCGCTCTGACGAGGCTCGCGACACGCTTTCTTTCGAGTTCGACGTGACCGACATGCGGGTCGCGGGCGTGGGCGTCTTCTACTACAGCGCGACCGCCACTCCGCCGATCCATCGGATCGATCCCGAGGGCAACGGCATCGTCATCGCCGACTGGGTGCCCGACCGGCCGGAAACCGTCACCATCCGGCGCTTCGACGAATACGGCCGCCTGATGCGCGAGATCGCCATTGGGGCGGAGCTGCACCCGATTCCGCCCAGCGCGAAGAGGGGGTTCATCGAGGAGGGCATGAAGAAGGCGAAGGGCCCGTACGAATCCGCTCGTCAGCGCGGTCAAAAGGTCCCCGGGAGCCTCAGGGCCGCGGTTGAGGAGGGGCTGTTGCTGCCCGACTACTACGCGCCCGTCCAGAGCATGCTCGTGACGCGGGCTGGGCGCATATGGCTGCAGGAAGCGACCACGGCGGATGTCCATGAAGGACGGTGGGTCGTCCTCGGTCCCGATGGAGAAGTGGTGTTCCGTGTGACGTCCCCACAGGGGGCGGTCTTCATGGCCATCGACGGAGACAGGATCTGGGCCACGAGAACCAACGACCTCGACGTGCCGTTCATCGTGCTGTACGAATTGGCGGGGCCGGGCGAATGCGGCTAACGCAGAGCGAAGCCGCGGGTACGGGAATTGTAAATCATGGATTACATATTGTAAAGCATACATTACAGAATGGACGGGCGGGCGAAGCGATTCAGCGGGGATGCAGCGCCACTCAGGTGCCGGGTCGGCGCGCCTGGTGTCGGAATCACCGAGCGGTTCTCACTTCTCCAGCGCGTACATCCGCACGTACTCCACTCCCTGCTCGTCGCGCCAGACGCCCAGGACGTAGTCGTCGCCGATCTCGAGGCCGCCGCTGGCCGAGAGGCCATCCCGGCCGGGCGGCAGGGCGACCGTGCCCAGCCAGGTGCCGTCCGGCGCGTAGACATCGGGCGGAGGCTCCGCGGCTCCATACACCGTGTAGGGCTCGACCCAGAGGTTCCCGGCCGCATCCAGGAGGATCGACTCGAGGACCGGGAGGGTCGGAGACATTGGTCGTTTGCGCCAGCCCGGCTTGCTCGCTTCCGCCTCTTCCTCCGAGTAGCCGCCGTACACGACGTTCCGGTGGGCCATCCATTCCACAAAGGCCTCGACATGCTCTCCCGTGACCTCCCGGACGGGCGTCTCGCGCCGGAGAATGGCCGTGGTGGCCCCGTCGGGAAGCGAAATCGACCGGACGGAGAAGGACTCCGTGTCAACGGTCGCGAGGCGCCCGGGCACGACCGACCACCGGGGGCCCTTCCCGAACTCGTAGACGGTTTGTGTGATCCCCCCGCCGCTACGCGTGACGTATTGCTCGTCCCCGGGGACGGACATCAGCTCCCGCACGGTCCCGTCGTCGAGCGAGTAGATCGCGATCCTGACTCCCGGCCAGCGGACAACGCCGGTCGGAGATTCCCGGTAGTCGGAGTAGGTCAGGACGAGATTGCGGCCCGACACGCCGATGGCTTCCGTGGCGGTGAGTCCAGACGACGGAGACCCGGTCCGGCTGCTGCGGGCAACCCGGCCATCGGGACCGAACACCTGGACGCGATCCAGGGCAATGTCCCACGTGACCACGGAATCACCCGGGAGCCAACCCAGGAACGTCAGCCATTGATGTTCGCCCGGCCCCTCGCCCCGCCTCCCCGCCCGCCACACGAACGTGCCCTCCCGGTCGTAACGGCGCAGCTCGCCGCTGGTCCGCTCTCCGAGCACAATGCCGCCATCGCTCAGGCGCACGGTGCCCGTCACGCCGTCCAGCAGGTACTCCGCCGGGCCCGACACCTGCCCGATCTCGACTAGGGACTCGTCGCCGATCGTCCATCCCTCACCGGGTCCCCAGAGCGGGGCGAGTGCCGTGGTGATCGGGATGCCAGCGGAATCGGCGCGTGCCGTGAGAGGCGACTCGGGGGCCGGGTCGCAGGCGGCCAGCGCCAGAGGAAGCAATGCGGAGAGGCGGACGCCGGTGGCAGGATGGCGGTGCATGCTGTTCATTTCATTGGGGTCGGATCTTGCCTGTCAGTGGGTGCGTCCCATTGTCATCATAATGCGGCTCCGCGCCAGATCCACTGTTGCTGCCGGTGGGCAGCACCCGTAGAATCAGGCCATGCCGGTCCAAGTTCCTGGCGATGGGCCGACGAAAATGCTGCCGATTCCCAACCACCGTCACCGAGGAAAACCCTACCAGTCATGCTGATCCGCAACGCTCTCAGGAGCACCATCGCCGCCGCGGCCCTCCTCGCCGCCCCAGCGTGCGGCTCCGACAACGCCGACCGTTCATCCTCCAAGACCGCCGACGCGCCCTCCGTGGCGCTCCTCACCTCTGGTCCGGTGAGCGACGCCGGGTGGCACGCCGGCGCCTACGAGGGGCTCCAGCTCATCCGCGACTCGCTCGGCTTCAATGTGTCGCACCAGCAGACGCGGACCCCGGCCGAGTTCGACGAGGCCTTCATCTCGTACGCCCAGGCGGGCTACGGGCTGATCTTCGGGCACGGCTTCGAGTACCAGGACGCCGCCACCCGCGTCGGCCCCCAGTTCCCCGACGTCACCTTCGTAGTCTCCTCCGGGTCCCGTCCCGGGCCCAACGTCGTGCCGCTCGTCTTCCACCTGAACGAGGCGTCGTACCTGGCCGGGATGGCCGCTGGCGCCGTCACGGAGTCAGGGATCGTCGGGATGGTGGGAGGGGTCGAGATACCCGCGGCCAAGGGGACCTTCATCGCCTTCGAGGCCGGGGTGAAGGCCGTGCGGTCCGACGCGAAGATCCTAGAGACCCACACCGGAGACTGGTACGACGTCTCGGCGGCCAAGGAGGCGACGGCCGCGCAGCTGCGACAGGGGGCGGACATCCTCATCCACAACCTGGACGCAGCGAGCTTCGGCTTCTTCCAGGCCGTGCGCGAGGCCCGGGAAGCGGGGGGCGAAGCGTGGGCGCTCGGGATGAACCTGGACCAGAACGACGTTGCGCCGGATGTGATCGTCGGAAGTGCGATGATCGACCTTCCCGCCGTATTCCTGAGCACCGCCGAGGCGTGGAAGGAGGGCAAGCTCCGGGGCGTCGCCCGCTACGCAGGGCTTCGAGCCGGTGTCGTCGACTTTGTGCCGAACCCGGCCCAGGAGGGGGTGATCCCCCCCGATGCGCTCGAGCGCATCGACAGCGCCCGCGAGGCGATCGTCGCCGGGACGCTCGAGGTGCCGCGCATCGAGTTCGTCGAAGAGGAGGCCGCGGCCGACGGCTGATCCAACAGCTCGCAGCGAGGGGCCGCCGCACGGTGGGAGCGGGGCCGCCGCGCAGGCCGTCGCCGTATGCAAGCGCTACGGGCGGGTCCGTGCGCTCGACAACGCCGACTTCGAGGTGTCGCCTGGCGAGATCCACGGTCTGATCGGCGAGAACGGGGCCGGGAAGACCACTCTGGCACGCACCCTGGGCGGCCTCCTCGCTCCCGATTCGGGCAAGGTGCGAATTGGGGGAAGGTCGGTGGAGCTGTCGGGCGCGCGGCAGGCCCGGGCTCTCGGCGTCGCGATGGTGCACCAGCACTTCTCGCTCGTCCCCCGCTTCACGGGACTCGAGAATATCGCACTCCTGGATCCGGGCGCCTGGAATCGGCGCGGAGGTGCCGCCCGCGGCTACCGTGAGCGGGTCGAGGCCCGGGCCCACGAGCTGAGGCTCGCGGTCGAACTCGACCAGCCCGTCGGGGGCCTTGGAGTCGGGGCGCGGCAGAGGATCGAGGTGCTGAAGGCGCTGATGCCCGATCCGCGCGTCCTGCTCCTCGACGAGCCCACCGCGGTGCTCGCGCCCCAGGAGGTGGACGGACTCCTCGCCGTGCTCAGGCGGGTCGCCGACGCCGGGGGCGCGGTGGTGCTGGTGGCCCACAAGCTGGACGAGGTGCTGGCGGTCGCCACCCGCGTGACCGTGCTCCGCCGGGGTCGCCGGGTGCTCACCACGGAGGTAGCTGGCACCTCCGCCCCGGAGCTGGCCGAGGCGATGGTGGGGAGCAGGGTGGCCGGACCCGCCACCTCCTCGCGCGGGCGCGGCGCACCTCTCGAAGCCACCCCGGTGGCTAGCAGTCCGTGGATAATCTCGCCCGAGCACCGAGAGGGGCGCTGCGCTGGGCTGGCAAGGCGCTTCGCAGCGCGAATAGCAGCGCTATTCGTGCAAGAAGCAACGCAGAGCGAAGCGGTCCAGCGCGGATGCAGCGCCCCTCGAATGCCGGCGGAGGTTTGTCCACGGGCTGCTAGGCTCGCGGGCGTGCATGCCCGCCAGGACGGCAGGGAGGCGCTTCGGGGCGTCGCCCTCGAGGTCCGTCGGGGCGAGATCGTGGGGATCGCCGGGGTCGATGGCAACGGGCAGCGCACCCTGGCCGCCGTGCTGGCAGGGGTGCAGCGTCCGGACGAGGGCGAGGCGGAGCTACCGCCCGAGGTCGGCTGGATCCCCCAGGACAGGACCGAGGAGGGACTCGTGGGGGAATTCACCATCACCGAGAACGTCGCCCTCGCCCTCCACGGCCGACCCGCGCTCCGGAGCGGGCCGTGGCTGGACTGGCGCGGCGTGGGAGTGGCCGCCCTCGGGGTGATGCGCGAAATGGAGGTGCAAGCCGAGGGGGCGGAGATGGCGGCCAGCGCGCTCTCCGGCGGGAATCAGCAGCGCGTCGTAGTCGGGCGCGAGCTCCTTCGGAGCGGATCGCTCCTCGTCGCCGAATCGCCCACACGCGGGCTCGATGTGAAGGCGACGGCGGCGGTGCGCGCCCGCATCCGGGAGCTCGCGGAGAGCGGGGACGAGGCACCCGGGATCGTGCTGATCTCGACCGATCTCGACGAGGTGATCGAGCTGGCGGATCGCACCCTGGTGCTGGTGCGCGGCCAACTCGTCGAAATCGCGCCGGGCGATCGGACGCACAGGGCGATCGGGCGCGCGATGCTCGGCGCGGACTAGCAGCCCGTGGACAAACCTCCCACGGCATTCGAGCGGCGCTGCATCTCCGCTGAACCGCTTCGCCCGCCTGCCCACAGTGTAACGTATACCTTACAATATGTAATCCATGGTTTACAATGCCAGTGTCCCTCGCTTCGCTCTGCGTTGCTCCTCGGACCAATAGCGCTGCGGCTATTGGCCCCTCGTCGCGCCTTGCCAGTGAGGCGGCCCGCGAACAGGACCCCGACGGCATTCGCCCGGCGGAGCATCCCCGCTGGGCCGCTGCGCTCTGCGTTGCTCCTCGGACCAATAGCGCTGCGGCTATTGGCCCTTCGTCGCGCCTTGCCAGCGGGGCGCTTCGCCGGTCTCGGTGCTCGTCCGGGCCCGTCCGCGGACCGCTGGCGCTTCGCCGCTCTCGGTGCTCGCGCGAGATTGTCCACGGACTGCGAGGCTGAGGGGGACAACTGGTGAGGCGCTCGCCCGAGATCGTCCGCGGGCTGCTCGTCGCCGTCGTCGGGCTCGCGGTCACGGCGGTCGTAGCGGCCGCGCTCCTTGCGCTCGGGGGACACTCTCCCGGCGCGACCTTCGCGGCGCTGATCGCCGGCGCCTTCGGCAGCTGGGACCGATTCGTCTCCTTCACCCTGGTCCGCGCCACCCCCCTCCTCTTCACGGGGCTCGCCGTCGCGCTCGCCTTCAGGGCGCACGTCTGGAACATCGGCGCAGAGGGGCAGCTGTACGCCGGCGCCCTGGCCGGGGTCGCCGTCGCGCTCCTGCTGCCGACCGGTGCGCCCCTTCTCCTCCTTCCCATCACCCTGGTGGCGGCCGCCGCGGCGGGTGCGCTCTGGGCGGCGGGACCGGCCGCCATGAGGACCCGCCTCGGCGTAGGCGAGGTGATCACCACGCTGCTCCTCAACTTTGTCGCCCTCTTCCTCGCGCAGTTCCTCGTCCAGGGTCCCCTCCAGGAGCCGCGCGGCATCTTCAACCAGACCGACTCGATTCCCGAAGCCGCGCACCTTCCGGCGCTCCTGCCCGGCACACGCCTGCATGTTGGGTTCGCGCTGGCCATCGCGGTAGCGCTGGCGCTCTGGATCTACCTGGCCCGCACTCCAGGCGGACTGCGGCTCCGGACGGTCGGGGCGTCGCCGCGGGCGGCAAGGGTCAGCGGCCGATTCCGGACGACTCCCGTAGTCTGGGCGGCCTTCCTGACATCGGGGGCGATCGCCGGGCTCGCCGGCTGGGTCCAGATCGCGGGCGTCACCCACCGCATGTACGAGGGCCTCTCGCCGGGGTGGGGGTACACCGCGATTGCCGTGGCTCTCCTGGCGCGGCTCAACCCGCTGGCGGTGGTCGTCACCGCGATCGTCTTCGGCGCCCTGAGCGCGGGCGGCGGGGCGATGCAGCGCGACGCGGGGGTGCCCGAGGCGTGGGTGAGGGGAATCGAGGCACTGGTCATCCTGGCCGTCCTCGCCACCGACCGCTGCTGGCAGCTTCTGGCCGCAAGGGGGAAAGGTGGCTGAGCTCTCCGCCCTCTCCTCGTTCCTCGTCGCCGCGGTCGGGCTCGCCGTCCCGCTCGCCCTCGCCGCACTCGGCGAGGCGGTGACCGAGCGCACAGGCGTGATCAACATCGGGCTCGAGGGATCGGTGATCTGGGGGGCGCTCGGGGGGGCGCTCGGGGCGCTGGCGGCCGGACCCTACGCCGGGCTCGCATGCGGTGTGTCGACCGGAGCGCTGGCCGCGCTCTGCTTCGCGCTCTTCGCCGTCCGCCTCGGCACCGACCAGATCATCACCGGGACGGCGGTGACGATCGGCAGCCTGGGCTTCACAGGGGCCGTCTTCCAGAGCCGCTTCGGCGCCACCGGGATCGCTCTCGAGCTCCCGACCGTCGCCGCGCTGGAGGTGCCTCTGCTCTCGGAGATCCCCATCCTGGGGCCCGCGCTCTTCAACCAGGCGGCAACGGCGTACATCGCCTACCTCCTGGCCCCGCTCCTGGCGTGGCTCCTATTTCGCACCCGGTGGGGGCTCGCGCTCAGAGCCGTGGGGGAGTCGCCCGACGCGGCGCACGCGGCGGGAGTCCCCGTAATCCGGACGCGGCTCCTGGCCACCGTCTTCGGCGGCGCGCTGGCAGGGCTCGCCGGAGCGCACCTGAGCCTCGTGCACACCGGGACCTTCGCAGAGAACATGTCGGCCGGGAAGGGCTTCATCGCGATCGCGGTCGTCGTGCTCGGGCGGTGGAGTCCCTTGGGTGTCGTAGCCGCCGCGCTCTTCTTCGGGGCCGCCGAGGCGCTCCAATTCGCCCTCCAGGCGTGGGACTCGGAGCTGCCGTACACCCTCTTCCTGGCGCTCCCCTACCTGCTCAGCCTAGCCGCGCTGGTGGGGTGGTTCGGGCGGGCACGCGCCCCGGGGGGGCTGGGGTCGCCATGGCCGAGGGCCCGCAGGTGATCCTCGGCGCAAGCCCGTGGACAATACTCCCGCGGCAGGAGCAGCGCCGCATCCCGGCTGGCAGGACCGCTTCGCTCGCCTCCCCACAGTGTAATCTCTGCTTTACATTATGTAATCCGTAGTTTACAAATGACAGATGCGCCCTGTGATACGTCAGGGTGCGTCCTTGGATCTATCCGGGTGCGCCCTTGCACCCTGCGGGTTGGCGTTCGGGGCGCACTGGCTTACTATATCCTCCCTGTCGGCCACGGCGCTTGGGTCGGCACGTCGCCGGAGGCGGCGACCATCGGAAGAGACACTGAAACAACGGCGGGCGAATGTCGCGATCTGTCAACAAGGCCACTCTGATCGGCAATGTCGGGAGCGACCCCGACATCCGGGCCACTGCGTCTGGTGCGCGGGTCGCAAAGGTCTCGCTCGCTACCAGCCGCACCTTTCAGGACCGCTCCGGGGCGACGCAGGAGCGCACCGAGTGGCATAGGCTGACGATATGGGGGCGACTCGTGGACGTGGTGGAGCAGTGGGTCAGGAAGGGCGATCGCCTCTACGTGGAGGGTCGTATCGAGTACTCCGAGAGCCAGGACGACCGCGGCAACACGAGGTACTGGACCGACATCAACGTCCGCGAGCTCATGATGCTGGGGTCAGGTGCCGGTGGCCGTCGGGATCAGGGTGCGGAAGCGGGATCCGGCGGGTACGCCCCCTCCCCTGGTCGCCCCGCGGCGCCGATCACCGAGCCCGACGACGACCTGCCCTTCTAGCAGCGGGCAGCCAAGGCAGTGGCCAGCGAAGCCATCGAGATGGAGGGCACCGTGACCGAGGTGCTCCCGAACGCCAACTTCCGCGTCAAGCTGGAGAACGGGCACGAGATCCTCGCCTACCTTTCGGGGAAGATGCGCAAGTTCTACATCCGCGTCCTGGCAGGCGACCGGGTGAAGGTCGAGATGTCCCCCTACGACCTGACTCGGGGAAGGGTGACCTACCGCTACAAGTAGTGCGCCACCCCCAGCAGTCCGCTACTCCGACTTCCAGAGTCCCATGAGGTAGGGGTCGAACTTCTCCGGATTCTCCAGGTACTCGGCCGCCCACTCATCGTACTCCGGCAGCTCGAGCCTGTCCCTTATCGTGCTGGTCGCGAGCCGGATGGCGTCGTTGTAGGAGGCGGGCCCCAGCTGGTCCTCCTCGCGGGCCCGCGCCTCGGCAAGGGCGAAGGTCTCCTCGGCGGAGAGGGCGAGGAGGGCGTCCGCCACCCGTGCCGAGCAGTAGTCCCGGTACTTTGCCCTGAGTACCGCATCGCCCTCGCGGCTTGCCATGACTCCCCCCCACCTGATTAGATGGCGCTAATATAGGAAGAGACACAGCTGTTTACCAGATCCCTAGCAGTCCGTGGATAGTCTCGCCCGAGCACCGAGAGGGGTGCTGCGCCGGGCTGACAAGGCGCTTCGCAGCGCGAATAGCAGCGCTATTCGTGCAAGAAGCAACGCAGAGCGGAGCGGTCCAGCGCGGATGCAGCGCGCCTCGAATGCCGGGGGAGGTTAGCCCCCCACCACCCCCGCCTCGACGATCTTCCCAAAGCCGATCGGATCGAGACTGGCACCGCCGACGAGCACCCCGTCCACATCGGGAGCGGAGAGGAGCGCGGCAGCATTGGCCGGATTCACGCTCCCCCCGTAAAGGACGGGTGCGCCCCCGAGCTCCCCGAGGGCCGAGCGCACCAGCCTGTGCGCCGCCGTCGCGTCCTCGGGCGTCGCCGTCTCGCCGGTGCCGATCGCCCACACCGGCTCGTAGGCGATCATGAAGTCGCTGGCGGTGGCGAGAGCCTCCGTCACGGCACCCACCTGCAGGGCGAGCACCTCGTCGAGCCGTCCGGCCCTTCGCTCCTCGAGGAGCTCGCCGACGCAGACCACGGGCGTCAGCTCCGCCCGGACCGCAGCCCGGACCTTGCGCGCGACCGCGGCGTCGGTCTCGCCGAAGAGGTGGCGGCGCTCCGAGTGGCCTATCAGCGCCAGGGTGGCACCGACCTCGCTCGCCATCTCCGCCGAGAGCTCGCCGGTGAATGCCCCCGACTCCTCCCAGTGGATGTGCTGCGCCCCGATCTCGATCTCTGCGGCCGCCGCGCGTCGCGCCGAGGCCAGCGAGAGCGCGGGCGGAAAGATGGCGATCCGCACCGAGCCCGCCTGGACCGCCGGACGGAGCCGCGAGAGGAAGTCCACCGCCGCGCTTGGTCCATGGTTCATCTTCCAGTTGCCTGCGATGACCTTCCTCATTCCATGTCCCTTCCTGCAAGTGGCCGCGTACGCGGGGAGAGCGCTGCAATCGCGTGAAGCTCGCGTCCTGCAAGCCAGTCGAGCGTCGCCCCGCCCGCCGTCGAAATGTGCCCCGAGGGTGCCTTGGCGAAGCGATCCGAGAGCCCCGCCATTCGCACCGCCCAGGCCGAGTCGCCTCCACCTACGACCACCCTCGCACCCCGCTCGGCCGCCGCTGCCGCCGCATGTGCGACCTCGATCGTGCCGCTCCGAAATGCCGCCGTCTCGAAGACGCCCATCGGTCCGTTCCAGACAATCGTTCCCGCCGAGCCCACCCCCTCGGCGATGATCCGCGCCGACGTCGGGCCGATGTCCGCCACGCAGTCGTCGGGCCCCACCTCGGAGCGCTCGACCACTCGGGCACCCGACGACGAGTCGACCGAGGGCACCACCACGCAGTCCACCGGGAGCGCCAGGCGAGGACCGGCCTCCTCCAGGAGCTCGCGCGCCACCGCCACGCACTCCGGATCGACGAGCGAGCGCCCCGTCTCGAGCCCGATGGCACGAAGGAAGGTGTTGGCCATCGCGCCGCCTACGAAGAGGCGCTCCGCCTGGGCCGTCAGCGCTCCTATCACCTCGATCTTCCCCGCGATCTTCGCGCCGCCGAGCACCGCCACGAAGGGACGGGCCGGGTCGCGCACCGCACCGTTCAGAGCGCCCAGCTCCTCCTCGACGAGGAGCCCCGCCGTCGACACGCCACCCCTGGCCCGCACGGCTCGGGGGAGCGCGTGCGTGGAGGCGTGGGCGCGGTGCGCCGTCCCGAAGGCATCGAGGACGTAGTGATCGAGAGAGGCCGCCCAGAGCGCCGCCAGCTCCTCGTCGTCCGTTGCCTCTCCGGCGAGAAAGCGGGTGTTCTCGAGGAGGAGGACCGAGCCCGGGGCCGCGCGGCGGATCGCCTCGCCGACCTCGGGCCCCGCAGGCGTCCGCACGAATGCGACCGGCGATCCCAGGAGCTCCCCCAGGGCGCCCGCGACCGGCTTCAGGGAGAGCGCCGGATCGGGAGTGCCCCCCGGCCGCCCCAGGTGCGACATCGCCAGCACCTTGGCGCCACCCTCGACGAGACGCCGGATGGTGGGGAGGGTACGCTCGATGCGCGCCCCGTCGGCCACCCGGCCGTCCTCGGTCAGGGGGACGTTGAAGTCGGCCCTCAGCGCGACCGCGGCCCCGCGCAGGAGTTCCCCCGGGAGGTCGCTCAGGCGTTGCGGATCGGGTCCCGCGGGGGATTCCCGCACGGACCGACGGAGCTGGGCCTGCTCGCCTACGACAGCCCCTCGCCCACGCGGCGGGCCAGGTCGGCGACTCGGCAGGAATACCCCCACTCGTTGTCGTACCAGGTCAGCACCTTGAGCATGCGGCCGCCCATCACGGAGGTGCTCAGGGCATCCACCACCGAGCTCGCCTCCTCCCCGGTGAAGTCGACGGAGACGAGCGGAGCATCCTCGACGCGGAGAATTCCGGCCAGATCGCCCTCCGCCGCCCTCCGCAGAGCCTCGTTCACCTCGCCGACCGTCACATCGCGCTCCACCTCGACGACCAGGTCGACGAGCGACACGTCGGGCGTCGGCACCCGGATCGCCATCCCGTCGAGCTTGCCCGCGAGCTCGGGGAGCACCAGCGAGATCGCCCGCGCCGCCCCGGTGGTCGTCGGGATCATGCTCTGCGCGGCCGCCCTCGCCCGCCGCAGATCCTTGTGCGGCCCGTCGAGAATCGACTGCCCCATCGTGTAGGCGTGAATCGTGGTCATGAGTCCGCGCACGATCCCGAAGTCCTGAAGCAGCACCTTCGCGACGGGTGCCAGGCAGTTGGTGGTGCAGCTGGCATTGGAGACGATGTGGTGGCGCTCGCCGTCGTAGAGGTGGCCGTTCACCCCCAGCACGACCGTCAGATCCTCGCCGCTGGCCGGTGCCGAGATCACCACCTTGCGCGCTCCGGCGGCGAGGTGCCTCCCGGCAAGCTCGCGGCTCCGGAAGCGCCCGGTGGCCTCGACGACGACATCGATCCCGAGTTCGTCCCAGGGGAGATCCGCGGGATCGCGCTCCGAGAGAACCGCGATCTCGTCTCCGTCCACGACCAGCTGCGAGTCGCCCGCCTCCACCGTGCCCGCGTAGCGCCCATGCACCGAGTCGTGCCTGAGCAGGTGCGCCAGCGTCGCGCTCTCCGCGAGGTCGTTGATCGCCACGAAGTGGAGGTCATCGACCCCGCGCTCCCTGGCGGACCTGAGGACATTCCTGCCGATCCGTCCGAAGCCGTTAATCGCTACCCTGATCGACATCGCCTACGCCAGCTCCTGTGGTCGGGTGTGTGTTGGAAGCGGACTGCTAGATGGCGAGCGGGACGGTGCGGGCGAAGGCGTATGCGCACACCGTGCGGGGGTCGGCTCCCCGCAGCGCCTCGACGGCCGCCAGGATCGTCGCGCCCGTCGTGATCACGTCGTCGACGAGCAGAACGCGCCTCCCTGCGATCCGGCCGGCGAGAGCCCCCACCAGCGCGAACGCGCCACTCACGTTAGCCGAGCGCTCCTGGGGATTCAAGGTGGTCTGGGTGCCCCGCTGGCCGCGGCGTTCGAGGCAGGGGAGGAGCTCCGCGGCGAGCGCCTCCGAGAGCGATCGGGCGATCACCTCCGCCTGGTTGTAGCCCCGGCGCCGGACGTTGGCGGGCGAGGTCGGGATCGGCACGACGCACTCGGCGTCGGCGACCGTCCTGGGGGCGGACCGGGCCATCTCGCGACCCATGAAGGTCCCCACATCCCGCCAGCCGTGGTACTTGAGCGCGTGCACGAGCTCCCTGGCGGGCGACTCCAGGAGAAAGGCGGCGCGGGCCGAGTGGGGCAGCTCGGGCCACTCCTGGCACTCCAGGCAGGTGGCTGCCCGGCCGCCACCCATCGGCGCACCGCAGCGATCGCAGATGGGAAGGGGCACCGGCGGGAGCCGCAGGCGGCAGCGTCGGCACACCGGCCCCTCCCCGGCCCGCACCTCTCCGTCGGCCGCCTCTCCGCAGCTGGCGCAGGCGGGTGGCAGGAGGTAGTCCATGGCGCCGACAAGGGCACCGCCAAGCACCCCGGCGACCGCGCCGGGGAGCTGGGCTGCTGGCAAACGCGTCCTCACCCGGCCGCCCTCGCCATCGCGCCCTCCGGGGGCGGCTCGCCGAACCACCTCCGGTACGACGCCTCCGCCTGGCGGAGCAGCATGCCGCGGCCGTCCCGAGAGGGGGTGCCCAGGCGGTCGGCCTGCTGGCAGAGCGGTGTGGGACCCCTCCGGTACACGAGGTCGATCACCGCCAGCGGCGGCCTCGGCAGCGCCTCCAGATCGACCGGGGAGGAGCTGCCCCGGGCGCCGACCGAGGTGGCGTTGACGACCACCGACGGGCTCGCCGTGCGCCGCTGGGCCACCTGCGCCAGCCGGGGGTCGCCGAAGTGCCTGACGAGCGTCGCCGCCCTCTCGGCGCTCCGGTTCCAGATGCACACCCCGGCGGCCTCGGTCGAGGTCAGCAGGAAGTGCACGACCGCCCGCGCCGCACCGCCCGCCCCGAGGACCAGCACCTCCGGGTTTCCATCGGTCGCCGGCGCCAGCTCGCCCCACACCGAGCCGAAGGCCTCGACATCGGTGTTGTCACCCCACACCTCCCCGTCGGCGGACCAGAAGACGTTGCACGCCCCGGTCGCGGCCACCGCCTCGGTGGAGCGGTCCAGGGATCCGACCACTCGCTCCTTGTGCGGCGAGGTGACGTTGCCGCCGCCGCCAGCTAGCGCCAGCGAGCGGAGCACCGGGCCGCACTGCTCGCCGGAGACGCGGCGGGCATGGTAGACGGCAGATCGGCGATCGGCCGCGAATGCCGCATTCTGGATGGCGGGGGAGAGACTGTGCGCCACCGGATCGCCTAGGAGCGCGAAGGCCGCCGGACGCTCGCGGGAGACGGCTCGCCGCTGGGCCGCCCAATCGGCCGCGAGCGCCGCCTCGACCAGGCGCTGCAGCTCGGCAAGGGTGGCCCGGTAGGTGTCGTGGGAGCCGCCGAAGGGGTCGGCCACATCCCCGCTCTCCCCGGCTGCTTCGGCGAGGAGGCGGCAGCGGTCGTCCCCCCCCAGCTCGAGACTCCGGGCGAGGTGGCCGGCACCCATGCAGAGGACGAGATCCGACGCGGCGACGATCTCTTCGGTCAGAAGGGTGCTCAGGTGACCGTGGAGGTCCAGTCCGACCTCGGCCGCCACGGTCCTCGCACCCTCGCTGGCGGGGCAACCGCCGAAGGCCGCCACCCCGGCCGACCCCACCGTGACCCCGTGCCTGCCCGAGAGCGCGAGCGACCTACGGGCTATCGCCTCCGCCATCGGCGACCTGCAGGTGTTGCCCGTGCAGACGAAGGTGATGTGCAACGCCCCCTCCTCTACCCTGTCCGCCCCTTCCGCGCGAATGCGGCCTCGATCGAATGTAGCATCTCGGGGGGGCCGGCCCGGAGAATCTCGGGACCCGACGGGCCAAGGCGCACAAGCGTCGAGGGGGGACCGCCCGGAAGCTCCCCGGCGTCCAGCGCAAGGAGCTCGCTGCCGAGGTCGAGCGCCTCCCGGCGGGCGTGGCTGGCGCTCCGGGCAGGGGGAGCGCCAGGGCGGTTGGCCGAGGTCGAGGTGATCGGCCGCCCGAGCGCCGCCAGCAGCTCCAGCGCCAGCGGGTGGCCCGGAACCCGTACCGCGACGGTGCCGTCGGCGACCTTCGCGCCCGGATGGAAGTCGTCGCCGGGGTCGTCGAGGACGAGCGTGAGCGCTCCCGGCCAGAAGGCGCCTGCCAGCGCCCGCCCCTCGGCCCCGAGGAGATCCTTCACCCAGGCGGCGGAGGGAATGAGCACCACGAAGCCCCCGACCGGCCGGGCCTTCAGGCACCTGAGTCGGGCGAGCGCCTCGTCCTCCAGGACTCCGCCGATCCCGTAGACCGACTCGGTCGGGTGGATCACCAGCTCCCCGGCCTCGAGTCGCCGCCGCGCCGCGTCGAGCGCCTCCGGGGGGGGTGTCACCGCGCCACCATGGCTAGCCACGGTACGGGGACTGTAAACCGTGGATTACATATTGTAAAGCAGACATGACAGTGTGGGTGGGGGTGGGGGGTTGTGCGCGGGGGTGCACCGAGTTGTCCAAAGTCATACGGGGCTATCCGTGTATCCCGTAGATCGCCATATGAAAATAACCTCGGATCGACGATCTCCGGTCCCCGAGGGGTAGGTGTCACGGCGAAAACGGGCCGTGCCGCAGAAGATTCCGCCGTCGCCGAGGGGTAGCGGGTCGGCCTGTTCGCCCTCGCCGTCAGTGAGGCTGGCGACCAAGAGGTGGAGGAGCTTGCCCGCGGCGACCCGGTCGAGGCTGCTCCGGGCGGTTCCGGGTTCGGGCGAGCGGCCCTATCTTGGGGAATGGCCACCCACGAACCCCGGGTCCGCAGTGAAGCTTCAAGACGCAGTTGACTCCCTGTACCAGATCGCTGTGGTTCAAGGGAAGGCGACTTCTACTAAGAGGTTGGACAGCTTGGCTGAGTTCTGCATCGCGGAGTTGGCCAAGCGGGGACTCGATGGTGCTGTCGCGGAGGCGAAGCTGCCGGGAGGTGGGCGGGAGAAATCCTGGGATGTTGCTTGGAGCATGGACGACAAGCCTCGTCTGGCGATTTCCCTCAAGTCCCTCTTGAAGAATCTCGGCGGGACCCGAATCGCGTTGACGACCTGATAGGCGAGGTCACCAACGTCCAGATGTATTCGCCGGAGATCGTGACCGGCTACATCATGCTTTTCAACGTCGCGGAGGACTCCTTCAGTCCCCTCCACCAAAGCACTTGGTCCGAACTCCTGAAGAGCCGGATTACTCGTTTGTCGAACCGACGCCCGCCCTCGTGGAGCATCGGGATGATCGAGGCGTCCCTGTTTGTGGAGGTCGACTTCTCCGATGGGCCGCGTCTCCTGTCCGGCGAGACCGCCGTGGCACCCTTCTTCGACCGCCTGGTCGCCGACGTGCGGTATCGGAATCCGGTTCTGGAGCGGGCACGATGACGACGCGAAAGGTGGTGGCCGGTAGCCGGAGACTGGAGGTCCTCGTCGAACGGCACTTCCCGGGACTGGTACTGTCCGACGAGTCGCTGAAGACCACGCTTCCCAGTATGGCAAGGGACTCCGCCGAGTCCGCGAGGGTGGCGGCAGCGGTTCAGGAAGTGGCTTCGGATCATCTAATCCTCAAAGGCGACGCCCGCGATCTGTCGAGTCTCGCCGACCGGTCCATCCACCTAGTCGTCACGTCCCCGCCCTACTGGACCCTCAAGAGGTACAACGAGGGGAACAGCCAGCTTGGCGCGATCGGGGACTACGAGCGGTTCGTTGCCGAACTCGCCCAGGTGTGGAAGGAATGCCGCAGGGTGCTGGTGCCCGGCGGCCGGCTGGTCATCGTGGTCGGAGATGTCTGCCTGTCGCGGCGTCGGCACGGCCGCCACGTGGTGGTGCCGCTTCACGCGAGCATTCAGGAATCGTGCCGGCAACTGGGACTCGACAACCTAGCCCCGATCATCTGGCACAAAATCGCTAACGCCAACTTCGAGATGGGCGGGGCGGGAGGATTCCTGGGCAAGCCCTATGAGCCCAACGCCGTGATCAAGAACGACATCGAGTTCATCCTGATGCAGAGGAAGCCGGGCGGGTATCGCAGCCCCTCTCCCGCCGCGCGGGCGCTCAGCCTGATTTCAGCGGCGGAGCACAACGCGTGGTTCCGGCAGGTCTGGACAATCCCGGGGGCGTCAACGCGGCAGCATCCGGCACCGTTTCCGCGGGAACTCGCTTCCCGGTTGATCCACATGTTCTCCTTCGTGGGAGACACGGTGCTCGATCCGTTCCTTGGAACCGGAACCACTTCGGTAGCCGCAGTGCGCTCAGGAAGGAACAGTGTAGGCATCGAGGTGGACCCGGAGTACGTAGAGTTGGCGCGGTCCCGCTTGCGGAATGAGACGAGTGGGCTGTTTAGCAGGGGGCAGCTGCGGGTGGGCCAGGTGGGCCAGCCACCGCTTGCGTCAGACACCGACGCGCTTCCAGAGAGGATTGTCGGGAGTGTCGCCAAATGACCACAGCAATCCGTTTCTCTGAATCCCAGATCGAAGCCCTCGCCAAGCACCTCGGCGAATGCGGCACCGGCTCTGAAGCGGCAGTACCTGTAGCCATAGTGCCGTCAACGGTGCTGTCCGTGGAGTGCGTCGATCGTCAACACCGGCTTCGGCAGCACGTCAGCGACCCTGGTCCTCGCCACGCAGTCGGCCCACCACGACCCGCTGGCGCACCTCCCCGAACCCGGCCTGACCGACATGATTAGGAGGGACGGCGACGAGTGAACCGACACAGCCGGAGGACCCATGTCGCGTAACCGGCCACTCCATGCCGCCAATCCGAGGGAACAGAACGATGAACGGCATAGTCGAGGGTCGGAGCTAGAAGATGCCTTGATTCAATTCGTTGTGGACAGGTTACCTCGAGAAATCCAGCAGATAGGATACCGGTGAAGATCGACCTCAAGAAGATCACCGTCCGCGAACTCGTCAGCGACTACCGCGACGACGGCGAGGGCGTCGTCGTCGGCTACGGCGGCAAGCTGGAGATCATCGACGGCCAGCAGCGCACGATTTCGGTCGCGCAGTACGTCCACGGGGACTTCTCGCTCGATGGGAAGTACTTCCACAGCCTCCAGGCCGACGAACAGGGCCGTATACTCGATTATGAACTTACAATCTATGCCTGCACCGGAACCGACAGCGAGAAGCTGGCGTGGTTCAAGGTCATCAACATCGCTGGCGAGACGCTCAGGCCGCAGGAACTGCGGAACGCCGTGTACGCGGGGCCATGGCTTGCCGATGCCCGGGCGCACTTTAGCCGCCCGAATGGGCCAGCCCAAGGCCTTGGATCGCCGTATCTCTCTGGATCCCCCATCCTCGACGACTTTCTGGAGGACTACCCCACGGTATCGAGGGAGCAAGCCGTTGGGCTGCTCGAACGGATGACGGCGCAACTAGTGGGCGATGCTCGATGAAGGTTCTCTCGAGCCGCCCGCTCTGGGCCACAGGCCACGGCGCAGGCGCCAGCCGAATCACCAAGTCAGGATGGCCAGCCTCGGAGCGGCGAGTGTGGTAGGACTTTAGATTGATGGTAGATAACGGGTGACCTGGTATCGGTCGCGCAAGCTACCACACCCGAACTACTCCGGTAATATCGGTGTCATCTACCACTAGATCACATCACCACCCGTCACCTCCATCAGACTGCCATGGACCCACCGGATCGCCCGCACGACAGCGAGCGCGTCGTGGGACTGGTCGACCCAGCGGGTGCATCCGATCTGCGTCGAGGCGCCACTCCCGCCCGCTTGCAGGTTCACCTCCCTCGGCCCGGTGGGTGCCAAGCTCGTCTCGGAGGGGAACATGACCGGGCGCGCGAGGCGCATGGCGAAGCGGCGCTGACGGAACGTTGACGGCACCGCTGTACCATTTCGTCCCGGAGGGCAGATTCGCGCACCCGAGAGCGGGGAGATATGATGTGTCCACCATGCAGACCCAGCAGACACCGAAGACGTGGGAGGATGTCCTGCGGATGCCGGACGACGGCAACCGCTACGAGTTCATCGGGGGGCGGCTGTACGTGACCCCCGCGCCCGCGATCCGGCACCAGCGGGTCTCGAAGCGGCTGCAGGCGGCCCTGATGCGGATGCTGGAAGATGCGGGCCGCGGCGAGGTATTCTACGCCCCATTCCTGGTCGAGTTCCCGGGCACCGGGGATCGGGTCCAACCGGACCTCATCTTCGTGTCCGACGAGAGGCGGGAGATCATCGGCGAGAAGCAGGTGCTGGGCGCTCCCGACCTAGTCGTCGAGATCCTGTCGCCCTCCACCGCGCACCGGGACCGCGGGATCAAGCTCGACCTGTACGCACGATCCGGGGTCCGGCAATACTGGATCGTGGATCCGGTCGAGGATATCGTCGACGTCTGGCGCTTCGGGGACGATCCGGGGCACGAGCGCCTCTCGGGCGAGCTCCCCGTGCGGCTCGGGGACGAGCGGGTGGGGCAGATCGACCTCGACCAGGTGTTCTCCCGCCACCTGGACGTGTGGGGAGCGGGGTGAGCGGTAGGGCTGAAAGGTGACGCGGACGAACACCCGCATCACGTCAGGATCGCGCCGAGCGTCCCGGCGATCCACTGATTGAGGCTCTTTCCCTCCGCCGCAGCGGCTGCCGCCGCACTCGCGTGCAGCTCCGGCGAAATACGCAGATTGAATCTGCCCGAGTACGATCTTCGCGGCTCGACGCCGTCCTCCCGGCACATCTCCAGGAACACCTTCAACGAGACCGCTCCCTCCTTCCTGAGGCCGTCCACGTCGGCCGCGTAGAAGTCCGCACCGCCGTTCAGGCCGATGAACTCGCCCCGAAACATGCCGATGTCGGGATCGAACTGAATGAGGGCCCTGTATCCGTCGATCTCCATGGTGTTCTTCATGGTTCCACTCCATTCCGCCGTAGCCATTCCCGGATGCTGGCGAGCGCGCCGACGTCGACGGTCCGCGATGGGTGCGGGCGATGGAATACCAGGGGATGTTGCCGCTCGTTGGATGCCGGAAGATGAGCTCGAGCGTCCTTCGGTGCCTTCGCTTCATCGGCCATGATACCACAAATCGGTACTGACTTCAACTTGGTTGCGCTCATGGACCGGGTGACCGACACGAACGAGCCGCCAGCCGGGCCGAGATCGCAAGCGACGCCCTTACCTCCTGGCACGACTCGCCTTGCGCGACCGGCGGCGCACGCGAACCTTCCGACGCATGTTGCACCGCTGAGCGACGAGGCCCGGGCCGCCCTGGGGGAAGCGCGCGGGGGATGGGCTCCGGGACCGGGGACGCCCCCGGTGCTGCCCTCGCCGGGCGATGCCGCGAGTGCGTGGGCCGAGTTCGCGCGTTGCGGTAGTGGAAGAAGGCGCAGACGCGGGGCTGGAGCCGAAGCGCGGGCCGAGGCTAGGCACTCGCTCAGACGCAAGTCTCGCCAGTTACCCGATGGACACGCCGCTCAAGGTGCCGCGAGGACGAGCAGTGAGAAAATCGAACGCGCCGAATTTGATTTTCCACTAGATTAGATCGCTTGACGGCGCTCCAGCTACCCCTTCCACACACGACAGGCCATTGGGGCCGCGACTCACGCGCGGCTCGCCCACGCACCCCTATCTGCAATCGTGCTCGTCCCCCGTCATCCCATCCTCCCGCGTCCCGGCCACGAGGCCGCCCTTCGGCGTCATCTGCGTCGCTTCCCGGTCGTGGGGCTCGTCGGTGCCCGCCAGGTGGGCAAGACCACGCTGGCACGCTCCCTGGCCGCAGGCGTGGACGGACCGGTCACGACCTTCGACCTGGAGGATCCCACCGATCTGGCGCGCTTCGCCGATCCGAAGCTGGTCCTCGAGCCGCTCGAGGGCCTGGTTGTGATCGACGAGGTTCAGCACAGCCGCGACCTCTTCCAGCTGCTGCGCGTGCTGGTGGATAGGCCGGACAACCGCGCCACCTTCCTCGTCCTCGGCAGCGCCGACCCCGGACTGCTGCGCCAGTCGTCCGAGTCGCTCGCGGGACGGATCGCCTATCACGCACTGGATCCCTTCCGGCTGGACGAGACCGGCACGGCTCCCGAGCTGGTCGACCGTCTCTGGCTTCGGGGCGGCTTCCCGCGCTCCTTTCTGGCATCCGACGAGGCGGGCAGCGTCGCCTGGCGAGCGGCGTTCGTCGCCACCTTCCTGACACGGGATCTCGGCCAGCTTGGAGTCACCGTGCCCGCAGCCACCATGCGACGCTTCTGGACGATGGTCGCCCACTGCCACGGCAACCGCTGGAACGCCGCGGAGCTGGGCAGGTCGCTTGGCGTCAGCGCGCCGACGGTCAACCGCTATCTGGATGCGCTGGTCGATGCGCTTGTGGTTCGCAGGCTGACCCCCTGGTTCGAGAATGTGCGCAAGCGCCAGGTCAAGGCGCCGAAGGTCTACCTCGCCGACACCGGCCTCCTCCATTCGCTGCTGGAGATCGACAGCGCGGGGGAGCTGCTGGGGCACCCCAGGTGCGGAGCCTCGTGGGAGGGCTTCGCCATCCACGAGGCGGTGCGGATTCTCAATGCGGCGTGGGACCGGTGCCACTACTGGGCGACCCATACCGGTGCAGAGATCGACCTGTTCACGGTGCGCGGAGGAGAGCGGATCGGCTTCGAGGCGAAGCGCACCAGCGCGCCCGCGATGACCCGGTCCCTCCACACGGCGCTGGGCGATCTCCGGCTGGACCGGGCCTTCGTCCTCATTCCGGGAGAGGCGCGCTTTCGGCTGCACGAGCGCGTAGAGGCGGTGGGGCTGACACGGGCGTGCACGGAGGGGCTGGGGTAGCGGAGGCTACCCCCTTGCTGGCCTCGGGACGTGGTTTCCGTTCGCAACCTATGCGGAATTCGCATGGGTTGCCTTGGGCCTCACGACGAGAACGGTGCCCGTTCTCGGCGGCGTCGCGACACCACCAATAGGCCACGAGTGGGGCTATGCAGGGATCGAACTGAATGAGGGCCCTGTATCCGTCGATCTCCATGGTGTTCTTCATGCCTCCACTCCATTCCGCCGTAGCCATTCCCGGATGCTGGCGGCGCGTAACGCCACACCCTACAGTTGATCGATGAGGAAGGACATGACCGGAAGCGGCGAGCGGGTCGTCGCGATGCTCGACCCCCCGCACTTGGGCGAACTGATCCGCGAGAGATGGACGAGCTCGGATGGAACGTGACCGAGACCGCTGCCCACCTGGGTTGCGAGCGAGGCACGTTGAGGTCTTCGATGTGCGCCGCCGGTCCGTCGCCCGCTACGAGGAGCATGTCGCCAGGCTCGACAACCGGTCGGGGTTCATCGACCTCTTCTGGCCGGGCGTCCTGATCGTCGAGCAGAAGAGCGCCGGGCGCGATCTCGGCAAGGCGTACGGGCAGGCCGGAGAGTACTTCGACGCGCTGCCCGAGCGCGACCGTCCGCGCTACATCCTCGTCAGCGATTTCCAGACCTTCGAGCTTCACGATCTGGACGAGCGGGAGACCGTCTCCTTCTCGCTCTCGGAGCTGCCCGGCCACGTCGAGGCGTTCGGCTTCAATCCTCGGCGTACAGCGGCGGACATTCCGCGATCAGGACCCCGTCAACATCGAGGCGGCGGAACTGGTCGGACGGCTCCACGACGCGCTCGACGCCGCCGGCTACCGGGGCCACGACCTGGAACGGTTCCTGGTGCGGATCGTGTTCTGCCTCTTCGCCGACGACACCGGCATCTTCGAGCCGCGCGACATCCTGTACGACTCCCTGGAGTCCCGCACCCGCCCGGACGGCATCGACCTCGGGCCGATGCTGGCGCAGCTCTTCCAGCTCCTCAACACGCCGGAGAGCCGCCGCACGGCGACGCTCGACGAGGAGATGGCGCGGTTCCTCTACGTCAACGGCGACCTCTTCGACGAACCGCTCCGCATCCCCGCATTCGACGCGTCGATGCGCAAGAAACTGTTGGATGCCTGCCGCTTCGACTGGTCGAACATCTCGCCCGCGATCTTCGGCGCGCTCTTCCAGTCGGTCATGGACCCGGCGGAGCGCCGCAGGCAGGGCGCGCACTACACGACCGAGAAGAACATCCTGAAGGTGATCGGACCGCTGTTTCTGGACGACCTGCGGGCCGAGTTCGAGCGCCTGAAGGCGCGCAAGGACAACCGCCGCCGCGCGGATCTCGGCCGGTTTCAGGAGAAGCTCGGCCGGATGACCTTCTTCGATCCCGCGTGCGGGTGCGGCAACTTCCTCATCATCGCCTACCGCGAGTTGCGGGAGCTCGAGATCGAGGTGCTGAAGGAGCTTCACCGGAGGGGCGAGCGGCAGCTGGACGTGCTGGCGGCGGAGCTGTCCCTCGTCGACGTGGATCAGTTCTACGGAATCGAGATCGGCGAGTTTCCCGTCCGCATCGCGGAGACGGCGATGTGGATGATGGACCACATCATGAACAACCGGCTGAGCCTCGAGTTCGGGCAGACGTACACGCGGATTCCTCTGGAGACTTCGCCGCACATCGTCCACGGGGATGCCCTCGAGACGGACTGGGTCGACCTGCTGGCACCCGAAGAGTGCTCCTTCGTCTTCGGCAATCCGCCCTTCGGAGGCGCGAAGTTCCAGAGCAGGGACCAGCGCGCCCAGGTGCGGAGGATCGCGTCCCTCGGCGGGACGGGCGGGACGCTCGACTACGTGACCGCGTGGTTCATCAAGGCGGGCGAGTACGCCCAGGACACGCGCATCCGGATCGGGTTCGTGGCCACGAACTCGATCACCCAGGGCGAGCAGGTGGCGCAGCTCTGGCCGACCCTCTTCGACCGCTGCGGGCTGGAGATCGCCTTCGCCCACCGGACCTTCGCGTGGGGGTCGGACGCGCGCGGCAAGGCCCATGTGCATGTGGTCGTCCTCGGACTCGATGGCCGCGATGCGGTGCCCGGCAGGAAGCGGTTGTTCAGCTACCCGGACATCAATGGCGACCCCGAGGAGACCCGGCACGCCGTGCTCTCGCCATATCTGTTTGGAGCTGGAGGGCTGGCTGATCCGCACCTGACGGTGAGGGAGGAGAGCGGGCCGGTGAATGGGTTGCCGCGGCTGATCAGTGGATCCCAGCCGATCGACAACGGCCAGTACATCTTCTCTTCCGAGCAAGCGCGAGACGAATTCCTGTCGGTGGAACCGGCGGCGGAGCCGTTTCTTCGTCCCTATGTGAGCGCACTGGACTACCTGAGGAATCGTCAGCGCTGGATTCTCGCGCTGCACGACGCCCCTCCAAACGTGCTGGCCTGCATGCCCACGGTTCGGGAACGGATCGCCCGTGTCCGCGAGTTCCGATCCCGGAGCAAGCGCAAGCAGACGCTGATGCTCGCCGACTATCCGACACGGTACAACGTCAACGTCATCCCAACGGCCCCCTTCCTCGTCGTCCCCGAGGTCAGTTCGGAACGGCGCGAGTACGTGCCCATCGGCTGGCTTGAGCCGCCGACGATTCCAAGCAACCTCGTTCGCATTCTGGAGAACGCCACGCTCACACACTTCGCGCTCCTGACCTCGGCCATGCACATGGCGTGGCTGCGCCACATCGGCGGGCGGCTCAAGAGCGACTACCGCTACTCCATCGGCCTCGTCTACAACACCTTCCCGACGCCTCCCGGCTTCGGCGCTTCGGGAGGCGACCACGCCACCAAGCTGGAACCCCTCGCGCAGGCCGTCCTCGACGCTCGCAAGGCCCATCCCGACGCCACGCTGGCCGACCTCTACGACCCGGACCTGATGCCCCCCAACCTCCGCCGCGCTCATCAGGCCATCGACCGTGCGGTGGACCGGCTCTACCGCAGGGGGGGCTTCGATACCGAGCGCGAGCGTGCCGAGCACCTGTTTATGCTCTACGAGAAGATGCGGGCACCGCTGGGCGTGGGAGTCAGGAAGCTGAAGCGGCGGCGGCGCTGAGCGCTGCCCCGATCGCCACCAGCCCGCTGCGGCTCGCTTCTCCAGCTATGTGTCGGACTCCTCGAGCGGAGGGAGAATCCGAAACACGTAGTCAGTCAGGATCAGCATGTTCATGCTGTGCTTGTGCGTCGAATAGGCCACCCGGCCATGGATGGCGGCGTGGCGGTTGGGGACCGGATCCCGCTCGAATCTTGCCACCTCGTCGTCGGTTATCACCCGCTCGTACGCGTGCGTCCTAAGGCGTTGGAGCATGACCCAGTCGAACAACTCTCTCAGCTCATGATCGGTCGGATCTCCCGATTCGGTCAGCTTCTCGACCATCTTTCTCGAACCGACGCGCGGTCCGGCGTCGATCATCCGTTCGATCTCGGGAAACAACCAGCGGCAGATGCCCGAGTACAGTTCGGACTCGTGGGCGATGAGAGCCTCCCGGAACGTCGCCCTCGCTTCATCGTCGATGTTATACTCGGCGAGACCCGACTCCATCTCGTCACGAATATCGGGCCACCGGCTGCGGTAGTAGTCAGTGATGCGGTCGTCCAGCAGGGCAAAGTCGTCGCCGCATCCTTCGACAAGCCGGTAGGGTACGGAAGGATGAGGAAGCCACCCCACCTTGTCCAAAGCGTCGTGGATTCGTTTCCGCTCGTGGAACTGCTTCAGAGCAGGCTGAAGCGTCTCCATGGCCTCGGCCGCCGCTGCGGCCATTCGGTCGAACTCCTCCAGAACGGGCGTTACGGCGGCGGACCACTCATTCAGTATCTCCAGGACGGGACCCAGCGAACGTTCCATTTGCCGGACTGCTGCCGATGCTTGCGTTGCCGCCTGGACCAGCCATTCGGAATCCCGAACGCCCATGCGACCCAAAGCTCCCTGCGCCGCTCTGATGTCCTTAAAAATGGCCGCGATATCATGGTCGTGCAGTGCCGCGTACGCGTTTCTCGCGGCCCGCACGGATGCGATCACCTGGTCGTCCCCCATGGCCCGCACTGCGTCAATGACCCCGGCGTCCCGGATGGCCAGCACCGCGTCAACGGCCCCGGCGTCCCGGATGGCCTGCACTGTCGCGTTGACCGTCTCGTCCCTATTGGTCGTCATGGCTGACCTCCATCAGCTCGTGGGGCGTGCAGATGACGGGAGGCTCGTACCCTGCGCTCCGACACACCCGCTCGATCCGGGACCGCATGGCCGCATTGGCGATGTGACGGAAGTTCCAGGTCACAAGATAGTGGACCCGGTTCGTAACCGCGATGGCGATGTGGGCGGCGTCCACTGCGGCGCTGGGAGAGACCGCCCGCGACGCGATGAGGTCGCGCGCGAGTCGCTCCGCTTCCGCGGTCGCATCGAGCAGCGGGACGCCGTCGAGCGCCGTCAGCCGGGCGCGAGCCGCATTCGGGTCCCCCCGCCCGGCTTCGCGAATCACAAGCGCCGACGCGGCGAGCCGGAATCTGTCCCGGGCGGTCCGCTACCACTCGCGGGTCGCCTGCTGGTGGGCCATGATCACGACATCACGTGACGGGCGAGCCGTCAGATAGCTCACGACCGATGTCTCGATGTACGCGACAGACCTCATCTCGGCAGTTGTATTCCTCCTCTCGGGCGTGAGATCGCTTCAGAGGCACCGTGCCTTCCGACAAGATCCCGCCTACCGACGAGACTGCGTTTGGGGAGCTCAGCCTCGCGGGTTCGAGACATCGATCACGCAGACTGAGATCTTGCGGCGTTCGGCCGCGGTGAGCGTGTCGAGGAGCGTCCGCCGGAGTTCCCCGGGCGAACTCGGCCGCGCGCCCGACCGGGGCGTCGGACGACATCCCTCCGCGTCTCCGAACCAGAACACCAGGTAGACGCCTTGCCCGTCGGCTCCGGGATCGGGGGCGTAGTCGCCGATCAGCTGCGTACGGATCGCGCTCCAGAGTTCGCGGTGGCAGCTTCGCTTGATCTCGATCGGGACGTTGAAGCCGCCGTAGGCCACGCGGATGTCCGACCGCTTGTCGTTGGCGTATCGACCACCTGGCTGGGCATCGATGCCGAGCGAATCCAAGCGTGGGCGGAGCTGATCCAGAAGCACGCGACGGCAGGCGTTCTCTCGCCCGGGATGCGTGGGGCGGTCGTATCGATCGAGAGTCCAGCACCCCTTCCAACTTGAGTTTGCGCCATCGCGGATGTCACGGCCGATACGCTGCAAGATACTGACAACCAGCGCCGCGAGATCGGCCGCATTGGCGGGTCGCCCGTTGTCCAGCAACTCGGCGACCTGCTCGAGGGCTGGATGCGAGAAGATGGCTTCGCGGCGAACGCTCCTCTGCCGGTGGAGGCGATCGAGCAGTCGGGAGCGCCATTTTACGAGGCGATCGTCCTTGGCCAAGGAATCGAGTGCCTGACCGGCGGCGTCCGAAGCATCCTCGGCGAGCCTGTCGATGAAGCTGCGAATGGTCTCGTCCGCTTGTATCGGCCAAGTCACCGGATAGGCTCTGTCGGTGTCCGGCGGTCCCGTGGTGTAGGGCCCGAGCAGGCGAATCAGCGTCTCGACGGCGGTCGCGTCCATCCGATCCGGCAAGGCGCGCAGGACGGCGGGTTCGTGGATCATTTCCGCCAACCGCTGGGTCCGGCGAACGTTGCCGGAGACATACGAATCCAACCGGTCGCAATACGCGCCAGGATGCAGGATCAAGCCCGCAGTGAGCCAGTGGACCCTCTGGCCCGAGTTCATGCTCCCATAGGCGATCTTCGAGTCGATCAGCTCAACGAGCTCCGTCCTCCCTCCGTGCGCCATGGCGGCCCCGAGGGTGCGCGCCAAGGTCGGGAGCTGCCCCGCCTTGCAGCGGACCGGAAAGACCTTGAGGAGTCGCGCCGACGCCGCCCGCGCGAAGTGTGCGTACCCGGGTTCGTGGGCCAGTTGATCCGTGTCCGACACGAATCCGTTCCCGCAGCGGAGCCGAGTGGCGGCGCAATGAGACCAAACGTCCGCAACCATGCGCGGCTCGCGCGCCACGCAATCCCGAAGCCACCGAGGGGGGTGCCTCGATTCGTCCGCCTTACCCATCCTGGGAAGAGCGAAGTGGATTGCAAGGGCCAGTCGGGCCTGCAAGTCGCCGAGCTGGCAATCGCCTGTCCCCGCGGCCGCGGAGAGCCCTTGCAGCCCCGCCATGAACGGATATGCCAGGTAGTGGGTCCGTCCCTCGGCGGCCAGCTTCGAGACCTCCGTCCACTTGGGGAGATCCGGGCGGTAAACCGCGCCCCGCAAGCCTGCCAGGGCGGCCCCCACGAGGTCATCGTCGGGGCCGAGCAGGTCTTGCAGCCGTTCTTCGGGTGTCTCGCCGACGACATCGGAGAAGCCGTCGAAGTAGGCCACGGCAAGGGTGTGGAGCAGGTTTGCCCGGCATTCGTTGGCGCGTAGCGACGACTCGTTCTTCTTGAACACGTCCCTGAGCTCGTCGAAGCGAGTGTCGCCCTGGGGCGGGCGCGCCGTCCGGGTTCCGCGTTCCGCCTTCAGGGAGCCGCCCTCTTCCTTCAGGTCTTGCAGCGTGGCCTCGAACAATCGACCAAGTCGCGCGTCGCCGCGGAGCTTCCGCGCGATCGCGGACCTTTGTCGGTGGGCGGACTTCTTCTCGTAGAAGACAAACTCCGCCGCCTCCTTGACGAACCACCGGCCCACCGTGTCATTCGCCGCACCGCGGGCCTGATCTGCACACCAGACTCCATAGTCCTGCGGTAGGGTTGGACATAGGAGTGAGAGGGTTCGTTTCGCGCGGCGCATGCACAAAGGGAAGTCCCCGTCCTCCCGGCACTTCGCCACACCGTTCTCGACGATCGCCTTGTATGTGTCCGGTCGGCCGGAGAGCCAGTTGCGGAAGAACTCGGCATCGCCGACCCAGCTCCCGACATGGAGTCCCCAAGCCGCGAAGTCAAGCCAGTGGACGACCTGCTCCTGCGACACACTCTGCGGCGAATGCTCAAGAAGGTGTCGGAATAGCGCGATCGGGGGTCGGACGACCGCGCGCACGCCTCTCGGCGATGTCCCGGATTCCGCCCGCACCCGCTCCATCGGCACTTTGAGCAGATCGAGCAGCTGGACCATTTGCTGCACTGTCGACTTCTCGATCAGCCCCTTCGTCCAGAACCTGCCATAGCGGGTCCACGGGTTGCGCCCAGGCGGTTGACGCAGGTAGTTGACGACGTCCGCCACCGACAGGTCGTTCGGATACAGCTCCGCCAGCAGGATACTCAGCAAGTTGTCGTCCCTGGTCGCTACGGTGCCGGTGTAGACATCGTCGAGCAACGTCCGAAGCGTCACGGAGACGCCAGGATCATCCTGACAAGCCCGAATGTACGCTTCCAAGGCGGTGCGTCGGATATGCGTGGGCCACGAGTCGTCCCGAACAATCGCCATCAGCGGGTCCGCAAGTTCGGGAGGCGGGGCCGCGTTCCGGATGGCCTGTGCGATCAGGCGAACTAAGGACTGGTGCGCGTCGTCCCGCGCCGGGTCGGTCAGTGCCCCCCGAATGTCGTCCTTCAGGTCGGGACCGACAAGCAACCGTAGCGGCGACTCGGAGCTCGTGTAAGGCACCAGCCACGGATTCTCGTTGATCTCTCCCTTCAAAGCCCGGAAGAGGAGACGTTTCCCGTGAGGACCGAATTGCCCGATGTCGCCGTAGAGGACCACTCCGAGAGCGTCGCGGTCGATGATGTCGGGGCGAGCTTCCGTGCTCAGAGCTGCCAGCCAGGCGGCAAGACCCCGACACTCGGAAACGATGCCGCCGTCGAATCCTGTCATCAGCGCCAGCACACGTCTGACCGGGAGGCCTTGGGCAATCCGCGTAGCCAACTGGCGCGCGGCAAGATACTCGGCGATCTGCCGGTGCGCGGGAGCCATGCGGCCCTCCGAGGGCATGGCGAAGAGATTGGTGCCCACGGCATGCCGAAGGAGCTGCCGGTTCCCACCGGGAATCTGATCCAGACGAGGGTGATTGGTGTCGGGCGCGGCCCCCGGCAGGGTGACCCCCGCCTTGCCAGCCAGGAGCAGGAGAGCGCAGAGATCGCCAGCGGCATCCAGCAGGGACTCCGTGTCGGCCTTGCCTCTCCAGGCGATCTGGTGCTCCGGGTTATCGTCGGAGACGAGCTTTCGGCAAGCCATGTCGAAGGTCTCCGCCCTCGTCCGCGGCCATTCTGTTGCGCCACCCTGCCCGCGACACGGTCGCGCCGCGTTCGCCTCGGCCAGGGCTTCCAGAAGCATCCCGAGGTTGAGCGGATTCCGGAGGAGGTCCCCCACGCCCCGCTTTTGCGCCATGGCGACGAATGCCTCCGGATCGTCAACGTCATGGTTCCGCCCAAGGATCTCGAGAACCCCGTGATCCGGCAGCGGATCAAGCCGCAGCACCTGCACCACTCCGTCGGGGGCCACAGCCTTCAGGCTCTCCCGGTCGTTGGCGCCGAACCAGTCCGCTTCGCGGCAGGAAAGCCGAAATCGAGGGCATCCCAGCTCCTGCAACTTCGCTCTGATCCCATCGAAGGGCGTGCGTCCATCGGCCGATCCCGCACGGACCTCGTCGAGGCCGTCGATGTAGATCGTCTTGCCCCGCCACTCGGGTCGCGGCCGCAACGTCAGGAAATCGCGCGCGGTGATGTAGCGTCCCCCGTCCCACCGCGCCTCGCGCCTGAATGCCTCCGTCTTCCCAGCCCCTGGCGGCCCCAGCAGCACGTACGCTGGCACCTCGCGAAACGCCTCGAGCGGGCGTGACTCAGCCCCGCCGGGGCGACTCCATTCCGTCTCCCCCCCTCGTTCCTCCTCGCGCCCACGAACCACCGTGCACGTCCGTGCGACGAAGTGATTCATGACCCCTCGAACCACTCCCGAGCAGGTGTCAGCAGAAACTCCGACACCGGGATTCCACCTCTGCCGACGATGTGAGACGCCTTGACCGGAAAGCTCTTCCCGAACGCCTCCAGCCCGCTCACGTTGCCGCGCCGCCGGCCGCTCTTCACCTCGAACCCCACCAGCCTCCGCCCGTGCTCCAGGACGAAGTCCACCTCCCGCCCTCGATCCCGCCAGTAATACAAGTGGTACTCCGGACCACCCGTGTTTACCAGGTGCGCGCCGACCGCGCTCTCCACCAGGTGTCCCCAGTGCGTCCCGTCGGCCCGCGCCTGCGCGAAGGTGTAGGCGGAGTGGACCGACATGAGCGCGGTGTTCAGCACGTTGAGCTTGGGGCTCGAAGCCCGGCGGCGGTGGGGACGCCCGGCGTACTTCGAGAGCCCGGTGATCAGGCCGGCGCTCGACAGCAGGTCCAGATAGCGGGCCAAGGTGGTCGTGTTGCCAGCCTCGTCGAGTTGCCCGAGCATCTTGTTGTACGAGAGGATCTCTCCGGAATACTCCGCTCCTAGACTGAAGAGCCGCTTCAGGAGGAAATGCTTGTCCACCCGCTCCAGCGCGAGAATGTCGCGTTCGATGTTGGGCTCGATCACGGACCGGAGTATGAAGCTCCGCCACCGGGTCTCGTCGCGAACGAGGGGCGCCGGACCCGGATAGCCGCCGAAGTAGAGGTAGCGGTCGACATCGAAGTCGAAGGCCGCGGCCATCTCGGCGAACGACCAGTGGGCGAGCTCCAGGACCTCGTAGCGTCCAGCCAGGCTCTCGGTCAGCCCGCGCTGCATGAGGAGCGGGGCCGAACCCAGCAGGATGACGTGGAGCGGGAGACCGGCGAGCCGATCCTGGTCCCAGAGTCCCTTCACCGTCTCGGACCAGTTCGGGATCTTCTGGATCTCGTCGAGCGCCAGGACGAAGCCCCGCTCGGAGGACTTGGCTGCGAGACGTGCTTCTTCCCACTTGCGGACGAGCCAGCGAGCGTCCCTTCGGTCGGGAGGGGGCAGGGAGGCGGCCGTGGTGAGGGTCGCGACGTCGCCGAGGACACTTGAGGCGGCGGACACGGTCGTGGGGTCCGGCGTGTCGACGGCGGTGTAGTTCGATGGGCGGCCGATCCGCCGGAGGACTTGGCTGACAAGCGTCGTCTTGCCGGTCTGACGAGGTCCGGTGACGATGATCAGCCACTGGGGCTCTTCGCGGAGTCGGGCGAGAAGGGCTTTTCCGTGGGGGCGCTCGAAGGGTTTCATGAGGGTATATTACACTCTTGAGTAGAAATACTCAAGAATAGTATGGCCGGGACATCACCCCCACCAAGCTGGAATCCCTCGCGCAGACCGTCCTCGACGCCCGCGCCGCCTTCCCCGACGCCACGCTGGCCGACCTCTACGACCCGGATCTCATGCCGCCCACCCTGCGCCGCGCTCACCAGGCCATCGACCGTGAGGTGGACCGGCTCTACCGCAGCCGGGGCTTCGCGACCGAGCGCGAACGTGCCGAGCACCTGTTCATGCTCTACGAGAAGATGCGCGCGCCCCTGGGCGTGGGAGTCAGGAAGCTGAAGCGGCGGCGGCGAAAGAGTCCTGGCCCGGGACCGGGTCTAGGAAAAGGACTATCGGACGCTCGTCGCCTAGCGATCCTTCGCGGCCATGCGGAGGTTGGCGGGCGGCGCGTCCGCCACGGCCATCGACCTGGTTTGAGCAATGACGGGCCTCCACCGAGATAACTCGATGAAGGGCACGCTGACGGGGCTGGGTAGACTGCGGGAAGATCGCGGGGGACACGGGCGACAGGCTGGACAGCTGCTGGCGGACTGCATCGGGGCCCGGCACGGCCATTCACCAAGCCCTGTGAACGACGATTGCTAGCCCTCAGTCAATCCTTGCGCCCTCTCCCGCTCGCGGAGGTCGCGGCAGAGCACTCGCCAATCGCTGCTTACCCCCCCACCTCCCCGCACAGATCCGCCAGACTGATCGCTTCCACCCCACCGCGCAGCGGGTAGCTGTCGTCGCCGCCGTGCACCACCAGCCGACGCGTCGGTCCGACGTCTTCGCACGCGCTTCGAAAACCGCGCGAAACCCTGGGGGCCGTGCTTCGCTTGATTTCGACCGCCCACACTTCGCCGCCGCCCATGTCGAGGATCAGGTCGATCTCCGCGCCACCCGCGGTGCGATAGTACCCGCACGCCACATGCGCCGGGAGGCCGCTAAGGATGTTCTCGATCACGAATCCCTCCCAGCTGCCCCCCGCGACGGGATGGCCGAGCAACGAGTCGAGTGTGTCGATTCCTAGGAGGGCGTGGCAGATTCCGCTGTCCCGCAGGTAGGTCTTGGGTGCCTTGATCAGGCGCCTTCCGACGTTGCTCCGCCACGATACGAGACGGCGCACCAGCAGCAGGTCGACCATCAGGTCCAGATAACGCCCGACGGTCCCTCCTGTCAGGCCGAGCGATCCGGCCAACCGCGACGCGTTGAAGGACTGCCCCTGACTGTGGGCAAGCATCGTCCAGAAGCGACGTAGCGTCTCGCCCGGAATGCGGGGACCCAGCGCGGGGATGTCGCGTTCGAGGTAGCTCCTGATGAAATCGAACCGCCATTCGAAGCTGCTCGCGTCGCCGGCCGCCAGGAGGCTCTCCGGGAAGCCGCCCCGGTGCCAGAGAGCGGCGGGATCCCGAGTGACCTCGCGAACGTTGAGCGGCTGCATTTCGCAGAACGCCACGCGTCCGGCCAGGGTCTCGCCTGATTGCCGCAAGAGGTCGACCGAAGCGGACCCGAGAAAGAGAAAGTGGCCGACCCGCCGACCCTCCCGGCGGCGCCGGTCGATGATCCCCCTGAGTGGCTCGAAGAGACCGGGCACCCGGTGGATCTCGTCGAACACCACGAGCCGGTCCGCGTTGCGCTCACAGTAGTCCTCGACATCCGAGAGCTTGGCCCGATCACGCGGCCGTTCCAGGTCCAGGTAGGCGGCTCCGCGCCGACGCACGAATTCGAAGGCGACGGTCGTCTTGCCAACCTGCCGAGGACCGGTCAGCACGACGGCTGGCGCGCGAGCCAGCAGGTGCTCGATTCGGGCCTGGGCCTCGCGGGGGACGATCGTGGGCTGGGTCATTGCCATGCAAATCTAACACGGTATAACTGATTTGCATAGTTAGTCCGGGATCCGCTGGGAATCCGCAAGGGGCACCAACGCCTCGGCCCCCCGCCAATCCATCGACCCGTTTGGGTTCGGCGAGTCTGTGTGCCGCATGATCGTGACCACGAAGGAGGCGCTCCACGGGTTCGCCAGCAAGACCACGGCGACGATTGAACCTATGCGGATTCCGCAATAGTTCAACCTGTCGCCTGAAGCTCCTTCGGCCCCGGCGTGCTACGGGCCGGCACCCGTCCCCCTGCCGGTCATCACCCTCCACGCCTCGCCGTCCGGCACCCCGCGGCTCCAGCGCACCACATGGCCGGGCAGCGAGGGCGGCCGCTCGGCGAAGTCGCCCCGGATGGCGCGCACCTGCCCGCTCCGCACGTCGCGCATCAGCGCCATGGTCGCCTCCGTGTCGCCGTCAAGGGTGAACACGGCGTCCCCTGGGCCAGCCAGGACGAGGGTCGCGAGCGCCTCCCACCCCGGCTCGACCGGCAGGAGGAAGACGAAGATCCCGGTCCCCTCCTCCGCGTCCGCCGGCTCGTCCATCTCGAACGAGATCGAGAAGAGCTCCCGCTGAGCGTCGTCCAGTCCCGTCAGCGTGTAGTCGCCACGCGCTTCCGGCAGCAGCCTCCGGCCCTCCACCAAAAGCGCCGGGTCCATCGACAGCTCCCCCGACGGGCTCCGCGAGCCCCACACGAGCAGCGACGGCCCGGTCCGGCTCCTCGCCTTGCCGAACGACATCTCCTGCACGGTCCTGTGCCCGAAGGCGTTCGTGAAGTGGTAGTCGCTGACCCACTCCGGCCTGCAGTAGGTCATGAGGTCCTTCGCCTCATCCTTGTCGATCAGCGAGTCGCCGCGGTGATCGTATCCCCACGCGCCTATGCTGCCGTCCTCGTAGGGGTAGGCGGGATCGACACTTCTCGGACCGCCGCATGGAGCGTGCAAGAGGCCCAGGTTGTGCCCCAGCTCGTGCGCTATCAGGCTGGCATTCGTGACCGACGCCGAGGAGGTGCCGGACACGTAGGCGACGCCCCCCACATCCGAGAATCTCGTCATCAGGCCCATCCAGTATCCTGACCCGCTCTCGGCAGCCCGGATCGCCCTAGTCCGCTGCAGCACAAAGCCCGCGCGGTTGGTGTTGATCTCGACAGGGTCGTGGTCGTCAACGTCCATCTCTTCGATCGGGAGCAGATCGTAGGTGTAGTGGAGGAGTTCGTGGTCCTCCTCGTCGTCAGCCATCCCCTCGACATCCTCGATCACCGAGGAATCGGGGTCGGCGGTGTAGAGGAACGGAATGGCCGTGAGCCCGAAGTCGGGAACGCCCCCCACCCCCAGATCCAGCTCGCCGCTCTCCGGGATCCGCTTCGTGGTGAGGATCTCGGCGTCGATTGTCGAGTCGGGGTCGATCTCGATCACCACCGAGAGCCCCTCCTCGATCGCCGAGTCGGGAATCGTCACATTCAGCGACTTGTCGAGCGACCCCTCGTCGATCTCGGTCGGGATCGGCTCGGATGTTCCGTCGATCTCCACCGAGTACGTCTCGGCGTCGTCGACGTAGAAGGTCGCCGTCGCCGGTGGCAGCGTCTCCGTCGTCGTGCGGGTGGCGGTTACGAAGACCCTGAGCAGAGCCTCCTTGTCCGCCACCACAGGCACTGGGTCTTCTCGCGACTGCACTGCCTGCACCAGGTACGCGTCTGGTGGAGCGCAGAGCATGGCCCGGCGCTTGGAAATGTCCCAGTACCAGTCCAGCAGCGTTTCCGGCACACACACGTCCGTCCCGTGCGCGAGGAATTCCTCCAACGACGTCAGGCTGGAGAAGCTGGACGGCAGCTCGCCTTCGAGGTCGGCGTTCTTGTACATGTGGAGCCGCAAAAGCCTGCTCAGGTCACCTAGCTCCGGGGGGATCGGGCCGGTGAGTCTGTTGCCCCGCAGGTATAGGTACTGAAGGCTGCTCAGGTCGCCCAGCTCCGGGGGGATCGGGCCGGTGAGATCGTTGGAGTTCAGAAAGAGCTGGGCTAGATCGCTCAGGTTGCCCAGCTCCGGGGGGATCGGGCCGGTGATACTGTTGGCGGCCAGGTACAGGTACTGAAGACTGCTCAGGTCGCCCAGCTCCGGGGGGATCGGGCCAGTGAGATCGTTGGAGTTCAGAAAGAGCTGGGCTAGATCGCTCAGGTTGCCCAGCTCCGGGGGGATCGGGCCGGTTAGACTGTTGGATTGCAAGTGTAGGTACTGGAGATTGCTCAGGTCGCCCAGCTCCGGGGGTATCGGGCCGGCGAGATTGTTGGCGGCCAGCCACAGGTACTGAAGACTGCTCAGGTTGCCCAGCTCCGGGGGGATCGGGCCGGAGAGGTCATTGGAGTTCAGGCTGAGGAAAAAAAGCCTGCTCAGGTCGCCCAGCTCCGGGGGGATCGGGCCGGCGAGACTGTTGCTGCTCAGGTACAGGCCCCAAAGATCGCTCAGGTTGCCCAGCTCCGGGGGGATCGGGCCGGTGATACTGTTGGCGGCCAGCCACAGGTACTGAAGACTGCTCAGGTCGCCCAGCTCCGGGGGGATCGGGCCAGTGAGATCGTTGGAGTTCAGAAAGAGCTGGACTAGATCGCTCAGGTTGCCCAGCCCCGGGGGGATCGGGCCGGTTAGACTGTTGGATTGCAAGTGTAGGTACCGGAGATTGCTCAGGTGGCCCAGCTCCGGGGGTATCGGGCCGGTGAGATTGTTGGCGGCCAGCTGGAGCACCTCAACTCGACCACCAGCACCGGTGCCCACCCCGTACCACTCGTCAAGGGGCCTGTCGGTCAGCCAGTTCGTGTTGTCGGTCCAGTTGTCTCCGTCGGTATGTTCGTACAGGATCTCCAACACTTCCCGGTCGCTCCGGACGATGGTTGCGACGAAGGTCTGCGTTGCCGAGAGACTGCCGTCTGAAGCCGTCACGGTGACCTCCGCGCTTCCGGTCCCCACCCCCGTGACGGCGACGGTGTCCCCCGTGACGGCGACGGTCGCCACACCGTCGTCCGACGAGCTGGCCGCGTAGGAGAGGTCGTCGCCGTCCGGGTCGGCGAAGTGCCCTGAGAGGTCCACATCGACCGTCTCGCCGACGTGGACCTCGGCGTCGGGGATCGGGTCGGAGACTTCGGGTGCCCGGTTCGACACGGTGACCGTGAAGCTCTGCTCGGCCGAGAGGCCGCCCGGGTCGGTGGCTGTGACCGTCACGGTGGCGGCTCCCTGGCCGACGGCCGCCACGGTCAGGGAGGTGACCGACACGGAGGCCGTGGCCACCCCTTCGTCGGAGGAGGCTGCCGCGTAGGAGAGGTCGTCGCCGTCCGGGTCGCTGAAGTGCCCCGAGAGGTCCACGTCGACCGTTTCGCCGACATGGACCTCGGCGTCGGGGATCGGGTCGGAGACTTCGGGTGCCCGGTTCGACACGGTGACCGTGAAGCTCTGCTCGGCCGAGAGGCCGCCCGGGTCGGTGGCTGTGACCGTCACGGTGGCGGCTCCCTGGCCGACGGCCGCCACGGTCAGGGAGGTGACCGACACGGAGGCCGTGGCCACCCCTTCGTCGGAGGAGGCTGCCGCGTAGGAGAGGTCGTCGCCGTCCGGGTCGCTGAAGTGCCCCGAGAGGTCCACGTCGACCGTTTCGCCGACATGGACCTCGGCGTCGGGGATCGGGTCGGAGACTTCGGGTGCCCGGTTCGACACGGTGACCGTGAAGCTCTGCTCGGCCGAGAGGCCGCCCGGGTCGGTGGCTGCGACCGTCACGGTGGCGGCTCCCCCGCTGACGGCCGCCACGGTCAGAGAGGCGCCCGACACGGAGGCAGTGGCCACCCCCTCGTCGGAGGAGGCTGCCGCGTAGGAGAGGTCGTCGCCGTCCGGGTCGCTGAAGTGGTCGGAGAGGGCGAGCTCGGAGGACTCGCCGACATGGACTTCGGCGTCGGAGATCGGGTCGGAGATTTCGGGCACCCGGTTCGGCACGGTGACCGTGAAGCTCTGCTCGGCCGAGAGCCCGCCCGGATCCGTGGCGGTCACGGTCACCGTCGCGGTGCCCTGGCTGGCGGCCTCCACCGTCAGAGAGGCGCCCGACGCGGAGGCCGTGGCCACCCCCTCGTCGGAGGAGGTCGCCGCGTAGGAGAGGTCGTCCCCATCCGGGTCGCTGAAGTGGTCGGAGAGGGCGAGCTCGGAGGACTCGCCGACATGGACTTCGGCGTCGGGGATCGGGTCGGAGATTTCGGGCACCCGGTTCGGCACGGTCACCGAAAACTCCTGCTCGGCCGAGAGCCCGCCCGGATCCGTGGCGGTCACGGTCACCGTCGCGGTGCCCTGGCTGGCGGCCTCCACCGTCAGAGAGGCGCCCGACGCGGAGGCCGTGGCCACCCCCTCGTCGGAGGAGGTCGCCGCGTAGGAGAGGTCGTCCCCATCTGGATCGCTGAAGTACCCCTCGAGCACGATCTCGACCGACTCCCCGACGAAGGTCTCGGCGTCCGGCATCTCGCCAACCGCCTCGGGCCCACGGTTCGGCACGGTCACCGAAAACTCCTGCTCGGCCGAGAGCCCGCCCGGATCCGTGGCGGTCACCGTCACCGTCGCGGTGCCCTGGCTGACGCCCGCCACCCGGAGAGTCGCGCCCGTGACGCCGACGGTCGCCACGCCCTCGTCGGCCGAAGTTGCCGTGTACGCAAGATCGTCCCCATCCGGATCGCTGAAGTACCCCTCGAGCACGATCTCAACCGACTCCCCGACGAAGGTCTCGGCGTCCGGCATCTCGCCAACCGCCTCGGGCCCACGATTCGGGACCGTCACCTCGAAGGTCTGCGTTGCGTCAAGCCCCTCCGAATCGCTCGCCGTCACCGTCACCATCGCCGAACCCTGGGCCACCGCCTCGACCGTCACCGTGCTTCCCGACACGCTTACGCCCACCTCGCCCGGGCTCGACGACTCCGCGGCGTAGGTGAGCTGGTCCCCGTCGGGGTCCGTGAAGTGCTCCGAGACCTCCACCTCCTCCGAGTCCCCGACGAACACCTCCATGTCAGGGATCGGATCGCCCGCCTCCGGCGCTCGGTTTGGGACGGTCACCTCGAAGGCCTGTGCCGCCGACAACCCGCCAGGGTCTGCGGCCGTGACCGTCACGTCGGCCGTGCCCTTGGCCAGCGCCTCGACCGTCACCGTGCCTCCGTCCGCCGACACCGTGGCCACGGACGAGTCGGACGAGGCGGCGGTGTAGACCAGCGTCTCCCCGTCCGGCTCGGTAAAGTACGAGGAGGCATCCACCGAGCTCGACTGGCCAACGGGGACCGTGACCGGGGACATCGTGCCGCTGGGCTGCGGAGCCCGGTTCGGCACCATGACCCGAAAGCTCTGCTCGCCTTTGAGCCCCCCGGGATCGGTCGCCGTGACCGTTACCGAGGCGTTGCCCGGAGCCACCCCGGCGACGGTGATCTCCGTGCCGGAAATCGAGACCGTGGCCACCGCAGGCGCCGAAGACGTCGCCGCGTAGCTCAGCATGTCCTCGTTCGCGTCGGTGAAGCACGCGGTGACGACGACCGTCTCGCCCGCGTTGACCGCAACTTGCGCGATGGGGCCGCAAGCGGTCGGGGCCTGCTTGCCCTCGCAGGCGGAGAGGGCGAGCACGGAGACAATGGCGAGGCGCTTCACCTTGGAAGTGGTCCTGACTTCAGGGGCGAACAACGGGACTCCCGACGCTGCGGCGAACCGGCAGGACTCTCCACGGGAGGCCACGATATGTCCGGCACGATGTGGATGGCAATACGCGACCATGTCGATATCGGCAATCCGTACCGTATGACTATACGGTGACCCAATCGAGGACGCGAACAGCCCGTTCAGCCTCCCTGCCATTCCAAGTCCGGCCGCCAGCCCCCGCGACGCCTCCGAAACGCCGCTCCCGGGCATCGCCCGCAACGGCACCCGAGCCGTCGAGTGGGAGCTCTGTCCACGGGCTGCCAGGGCTGGGCAGGCCTATTCCCGCCTGGGGCACTGTAAACCACGGTTTACATATTGTAAATCAAATATTACATTATCGACCTGCGAGCGAATGGCAGAAGGATGATGTTTCGCGTTCCGACTCCGAAACGCCGGGCTACGATGCGCGTCCCACGGGGACGCTCCCGAAGTTCAGCCGATGGCGCGCTGGAAGAGGACCATTCCAACCAACGTGAGGCTCACGAGGAGCGCCACGGTCGCCTTGCGCTCGGTCTCGTAGCTTTCTGGCAGGAGTTCGGCCAGCACCATGAACACCATGGCGCCGGCAGCGAATCCGATCCCGTAGGGCAGCGTCGGCCGGAACGAGTCGACGAAGAGGAACGCGGGGACCGCCATCAGCGGCTGGGGGAGCGACGAGAAGACGCTCCAGCCAGCGCACTTCCACACGGGGACTCCGCGCGACCGCAGCACCGCGCTGATCGCCAGGCCCTCGGGGATGTTGTGCACGGCGATCGCCAGCGTGATCACGGTCGCCAGCGTGACGCTGCCTCCGAAGGAGACGCCGACCGCCACCCCTTCCGAGAATGAGTGGACGGTCATGACGACTACCATGAGTGCCACGCGCCTGGAGTCCGCATCACGGACGGAACCGATATCCAGCTTGTGGCCTTCGAGCATCCTCTGCGCGACGAGGATGAACACGACCCCGGCGACCGCGCCCGCCAGCGTCTGCCAACCGCCGTGGGCCGTTCCCTCGGCCACCAGACCGAAGCTCGCCCCCAGCATGAGTCCGGCAGCGAGCGCGGTCGAGACCGCTGCAGCCCTCGGGGACAGCTTCCGCAGGAAGACGAACGGTATCGCTCCCAGCCCCGTCGCAAGCGCTGTCGCGAGCCCGCAGATGCCGACGACGACCCACGGCGCCACGAGCGTCAGCCCCCATGTCCGCCGCCGATGAGAACCACGATTCCCATGGCGACGATGACGACGAGCGCGATCGTGGTGTGTCCAGCCTTGCGGTACGATTCGGGCAGGTGCTCCGCGAGCACAAGGTAGACCAGCGCTCCGAAGGCGAAGCCCAGCGCCCACGGCAGGAGAGGCGCAGCCTGGATGAGAGCGACGGCGACGACCGCCATCACGATCTGCGGGACGTTGCTGACAACCGCGAGACCGGCGGCGTGGGGAAGGCGTACGCCGCGCGCCCGCAACACCGCGCACAGCGCCGTGGCCTCGGGTACGTTGTGCATCCCCATCGCAAGTGCGACGAAGACTCCGAACGGGAGGCTGACCATCACGGCCGCCCCGATCGCCACCCCTTCGGAGGCCGAGTGGAGGGCGTTCACGAGGAGAACCTTGTACCCGTACCCTTCGCTGGCCTCGTCCACGCGGTCCAGGTCGAGGTCCTGGGTGCCCGACACCATGTGCGTGAAGCGGACGAAGCCGATCCCGAGCAGGGTGCCCAGCGCGGCGACATCCAGATTGGGGCTCGGAGCCGCGGTCATCAGGACGAACGCAGTGCCCAGCATCGCACCCGCAGCAAGCGCATGAGCCCACCCGATTGCGATGAGCGGCACATGTCGTCTGCCCACCAGCGGCAAGACCCCGGCGGCGGAGATGGCTGCCGCGATCGCCGAAAGAACGAGCGCGGCGAGCGCCGGATCCATCACCGGACTGCGGCTAGCGGGCGTTCCGCCGAAGAGACGGCAGGCAGCCGGCGCCGCGCGAGCACCGCTAGTGGCGAGGTTCCGGGCTGGCAGGAGTGGTGCTCGAGCATATCACGGCAGGAAGTGCTCTAAGCACCGCTTCGGCAAGACTCGGTTCGGGGCCCGAGTGTTCGGGCCCCCGCAATGACCTTCATCGGGGACCCGCAGGCATCAGGTAGCCAACCCCGCGCTCGTTGAGGATGTATGACGGGTTGGCCGCGTCGTCTCCCAGCTTGCGCCGCAGCCGCTTTACGACGGCTCGCACCAGCTTGGGGTCTGGCGGGCGTCGGTCTCCGCCTTTCCACGCCTGCCGGAGGAGCGACTCGTGTGTCAGTACCCGCCCCGCGTTGACCGACAACACGCGGAGCAGCTCGTATTCGGTGGGGGTCAGCTCCACGGCCTGGCCTGCGACGGCGACCCGGCGTCGGTCGTAGCGGATCCTCAGTTCCCCCAGGACGAACGGCTCCGGCCCGGCTGCGCGTCTCAGGGCGGCGCGCACCCTGGCCGCCAGCTCCGATGGGGAGAACGGCTTGACGATGTAGTCGGCCGCCCCCGCGTCCAGCGCCCGGACTATCGTCTCGTCCCGGCCGTAGGCGGAGATGAAGATGACGGGCAGGTCGCTCAGCTCCGGAATCCGCTCCATCAGCGCGATACCGTCGGTCCCGGGGAGCAGCAGGTCGAGCAGGACCAGACCGGGTCGGTGCGTCGCGATCAGGCTGGCCACCTCCTTCGCGTCCCCGGTCACGACCGGCGCGTAGCCCGCCCCGGCGAGCCCATCCCGGATGTGCCGCAGCATCTGGGGGTCGTCGTCGACCACGAGGATGCGCGTCGCCTCCTCTCCATGCCGAGCTGCCCGCGGTCCAGCCGAGGCGAGACCTTCAGGGGCGGCTGCCGGCTCCTCGGCCATCGGCAAGGTGAAGGTGAATCGTGTGCCTTGTCCCACGCCGTCGCTCTCGGCCCAGATTCGGCCCCCGTGCGCCTCCACCAGACCCTTGCAGATGCTCAGGCCGAGCCCAGCCCCCGCCTCGCCCGGCTCCGGGACTCCGCCAGCCGGCGCCGCGTACTTGCGGAAGAGCTGCGACAGCCGATCCGGTGGCACGCCGCGGCCCCTGTCGCTTACGGAGATCGCGACATGCACGCCCTGCCGCGTCGCCTCGATCTGGATGGGCGAAGATTCGGGAGAGTGCTTCGCGGCGTTGAACAGGAGGTTGTTCAGGACCTGGACGATGCGAGCCCGGTCGGCCAGCACCGGCGGCAGATCCTCTGGCAGGTCGATGGCGAGATCGTGCCGTCCCGTGCCGCTCAGGAAGGTGCTCCGCGCCCTGTCCACGAGAGCCGCGACCTCCGCCGACTTGGGCGACACCGACAGGGTGCCGGTCACGATGCGTCCGTGATCGAGCAGCTCGCCGATCAGTCCGCGCATTCGGTCGGCCTCGTCGTCGATGACCCGGAAGAACTGCAGCATCTCGGCGCGTTCCGGCGTCGGCGACGCGCCCAGAACAGTTGCCGTGGAGCCCTTGATCGAGATCAGCGGCGTTCGCAGCTCGTGGCTCACGATCCCAAGGAACTCGGCACGCATGCGCTCCAGCTCCTCCAGAGGCTCCAGATCCTGCAGCGTGACCACGACCGACACGACGGTGCCGTCGCCCGCCTGGATCGGTGTCGAGTTGACCAGGGTCGTCACGCTCCGTCCATCGGGGACCAGGAGCGTCACCTCCTCGGCGCGCACCGTCTCCGCGCTGCTCAACAGCTGTGCAAGAGGGAACTCCGCCAAGGCGACCTCTCGCCCGTCCGCCCGGCGACAGGTGACGATCTCCAACAACTCCTCGGCGGAGCGTCCGGGCATGCCCAACTGATCCTCGACGATCCGCCGCGCCTCCGCGTTGAACGACACCGGCTCGCCACTTCCCCCGTCGAAGACCACAACGCCGACCGGCGATGTCTCGATCAGCGTCTCCAGGTCCGCCAGCGCCCTACTCTCATCGCGGTGCGCGCGGGCGTTGGCGACCGCCATCGCCGCCTGGGCGGCGAAGAGCGTCAGCACCTCCTCGTCTGCGCCCGTGAACTCCCGTCCCCCCTCCTTCTCGGCGAGAAAGAAGTTGCCGACGTTCGTGTCGCGGTGGTGTAGCGGTGCGCCCAGCATCGTCCTGGAGAGCATCAGATCTGCCGAGAAGCCGAGCGCACGGACGTAGGCGGGCATGTCCCCCACGCGAATTGGCGCGGCAAGACTCCTGAAGTGCTCGAAGAGCCGCGGGCCGTCCGGCCAGGCGGCCATCTTGCTCTCCTCCGCGGGCGTTAACCCGGAGGTCACGAACTCTCCGATCCTCCCGGCCCCGTCGACGGCCACTATCACCCCGTACCGCGCCCCGGTCAGGGCGCACGCGCTGTCGACGACCTCTAGCAGCACCGTGTCGAGGTCCAGGCTGCTGCTCGCGCGCAGCACGGCGGCGCTCAGTCTCGACACGCGCTCCCGGAGCGCCTCGATCTCCTTCCTCAATTCGCCTGAATCGCCCGCCATTCTCTTCGTCTTTCCCAACCTGCGAGGCCGTGCGCGGCGCTCGCGCGCCGGATGCGGTGTCTTCGCCGCGTATCGCTCACTTGTCACGAAGATATGCCCGATTTGTCGTGCGACAAAATCTCAATGGGCATCCCGCCGTGCCCCTCCTAGTGGAGATCGTGACGCCGAAGGAGGCGTTCCAAGGGCTCGCTAGCGAGGCCGCGGTGGCGGTTGAACCTATGCGGATTCCGTAATAGTTCGGGCTATTGCCTGAAGGGCCCTCGGGCTCTTGCGCGCTAAGGGCTACGGACCGGCGCCCGCCCTCCCGCCAGTCATCACCCTCCACGCGTCGCGGTCCGGCACCCCGCGGCTCCAGCGCACCACATGGCCCGGCGGCGCGGGCGGCCGCTCGGCGAAGTCGCCCCGGATGGCGCGCACCTGCCCGCTCCGCGCGTCGCGGATCAGCGCCATGGTCGCCTCCGTGTCGGCGTCGAGGGTGACCAAGGCGTCCCCCGGACCGGCGAGGACGAGGCTTGCGAGCGCCTCCCACCCGCGCTCGACCGGCAGGAGGAAGACGAAGATCCCGGTCCCCTCCTCCGCGTCCGCCGGCTCGTCCATCTCGAAGGAAATCGAGAAGAGCTCCCGCTGAGCGTCGTCCAGCCCCTTGAGCGTGTAGTCGCCGCCACGCGCTTCCGGCAGCAGGCTCCGACCCTCCACCAGGAGCGCCGGGTCCATCGACAGCTCCCCCGACGCACTCCGCGCGCCCCACACCAGCAGCGACGGCCCCGTCCGGGGCATCAGGCCCATCCAGTATCCTGACCCACCCTCTGTGGCCCGGATCGCAATGGTCCGACGCAGCACCGCGAACCCGCTGTCGCTGTCGATCTCGACCGGGTCGTGGTCGTCCACGCTCATCTCCTCGATCGGGAGCAGATCGTAGGTGTCGTGGAGGAGCTCGTGGTCCTCCTCGTCGTCGGCCATCTCCTCGACGGTTTCGATCACCGACGAGTCGGGGTCCTCGGTGTACAGGAATGGAATGGCCGTGAGCTCGAAGCCGGGGACTCGACGGAGGGACGCGGAGACTCGCGGGAGTACGTCAGTTCGTCCTCGTCGAGGGAGGGAGGATTCGACCACCATGGGTCTGGCCCTTCCGTTCAGGAAAAGCGCCCACGCTGTCCAGATCGAAATCCTGGTTGCCCGACACCATGTTCGTGAAGCGGACGAAGGCGATCCCGAGCAGCGTGTCCGCGCGGCGACATCCAGACTGGGGTTCGGAGCCGCCGTCATCAGGACGAACGCAGTCCCCACCATCGCACCCGCGGCAAGCGCATGAGCCCACCCGATTGCGACTCGCGGCACATGTCGTCTGCCCACCAGCGGCAGGACACCAGCGGCTGACATGGCTGCCGCGATTGCCGAAAGAACTGGCGCGGCGAGCGCCGGATCCACAGGACGGATGCAACCGCCCCCCTACCGCGACCGCTCCACCCTTACCGTCACCAGATCGTTCAGATGGTAGTGCCGGTGGCGAACCGATGAGGCGTAGTGCTTGAGCAGCCGAAGCGACAGCTCCTCCTCGGCTGGAAGAGCGTGCTGTTCGAGGAGCCTGATCTGCTTCTCGAAGTTCGTCCCTTGCGGTGCGGCCAGGAATTCCATCACGGCCGTACCCTTCTCCTGGCGCACCGATACCCGCAGGCGACGCAGTCCCGACACGTCCGCATCCTGCCCGGCCAGGCTCATGAGCACCTCTTCGCCCGCAGCGCGCAGCTTCCCGGTCGCTTCGTCGTCCCATCCGAGACGGCGCGCGAATTCGCTCAGATAGCCGTCGAGGAGGTGGCGCACACCCGAATCGAGCGACATCTCGACATTCCGCCGCCCGCGCAGCCCATCCCCCCATCCGAAAGAGATCCTCCCCGACACGAAAAGGAGTGCGAGAGCCGCCACGGTGGCGACCGCTATCCATACCAGGTACGAGGATTCCATTGCCTATCGTCCAGTTGTTGGCTCATCCCGCCAGCCAGCTTCCCGCCTGCGGCGCTCCACGCCAGCGGCGAATAGGGAACGTAACCACAGGGCTCCGGGAGTGCCAGCGGTGGCCAAGACGCTTCGTCCGGGCGAAGTTTCCCTCGCGCAAATCGTGCAGTCGATCACTCGCGAGAGGAATCGGACGAGATAGGGGCGGGGATATGCAGGGTTCACGTCGGACGAATGATGGCACGCACGAAACTCAGCCGACGCTCCCACGGCGCCCTGGTAGGGTGACGGCGGGTCCAGCGCCGAGAGCGGGGGTTCGGTCAGGCAGATACCTTTGAAGGGAATGAGAAATGGAAGTAACAAGGGATTTGTATCGATTGAACATGTTACACGTTGTGCTCCTGGTGACGGCAGTTGCGTGGGCGGAGCGAACGACGGCTGCTGTGCAGGATACGGAAAGTGTCGCTGACCAGTGGATGGTTGGAGAACAGCCAGTGGCGGTCTTCGGTCGTTCGGGCGAGGAGATTGGGAGCGAGTTTGCGTATGTCGTGGATGTCGCTCTGGCGCCGGACGGCAGCATCGTCGTCGCCGACCAGGAGCGCGGGAGAATATCCGTTCATACGACGGAAGGACGTGTCATTCAAGCGTTCGGCGGGATAGGTGAAGGACCTGGAGAGTTTGCACGCGTTGCCAGAGTAGTGGTGGATTCGCGAGGTCGGCTCTTTGTCTTTGACGATGGCCGACAGAGGCTTTCGGAATGGACTCTTGACGGCAGACTGGTCGACGGAAAACGAGTTGGGTATCGGGAGTCGGGGAGACTGATCAGTGATGTTGGCCAATTTGCTAGTGGCGCTTGGTATGCGAGGGAAGCCGATCGAATGCTTGGTGCGGATGTGGATGGAGTGGCCCGAGATACCGTTGGTTTTGTCACGCTGGGAGAAGGATTTGTGGTTGACGAACGGCTGACAGAGGTTCAGGGAGCGATGGCGACGCATTTCTTGGTCGAGGGAATGCCGATGATGCGACACGCACTACTTACGCCCAGACCGATAGGCGTGGCTATTGGCGAATGTCTGGTCGTGGGAACAAGCGAGGATCCAAGCCTGGAAATTGTACACAGAGAAGATGGAAAAAAGGGTCGGCTGCTCCTGGAAGTCGAAGTGAATCCGAGTGGAAGAGCAACGCGGCGGGAGTGGGTAGCGAGCACCCTGGCGGGCATCGTACGGATCGGTGGAGAGCTTGGGGACATCGAGGTGCGAATGATGGAAGGAATCGGCAATAGCGTGCGAATGGCACGATCGATCCCCTTTGCGCACGCTATTGTCGTGGACGCGCTTGGCTACATCTGGACACAGGACTATAGGCTCCCAGAGGGAGCTGGCAGTGGGAATTGGCGGGTGTTCACGGAGAGTGGAGAGAGTATCGGGAGTGTGGAGTTGCCGGAGGGGCTCAGAGTAATGGCGATCACCGAGGGCAGAATCGTCTCGGTTGGTGAGAACGCCGATGGACTGGAAGAGGTGCGGATCCATAGAGTGGATCGCGGGGGTGTCGGAGAGACGCGAGCGGTCCCGAGTGGCTGTCGACCTGATGGGACAGGCCCAGCGGAAGGGGGTGGCGGCTGGCAGCTACTGGCAAGTCTAATGTAAACCACGGTTTACATATTGTAAACCATAGATTACGCTATGGACAGGCGAGCGCAGCGGTCCGCGGGGATGCAGCGCCACTATGATCTCCCATGGCCGCGAGCGGCCAGCCCGCAGGGCTGAATCGCGCCGCGCGTACTGGCCTTGTTTCATCCATAGAAACGCCTTGGGAGCTTTGTCCGCGGGCTGCCAGCAGAGTCACGGCACGAGGCCCCGCTCCAGGTAGGCCTCTGCGGCGGCGATGTCGGAGGGGTAGGTGACCTTCAGGTTCAGCGCCGAGGACAGCACCATGCGCACCTCGCCGCCTATCTCCTCGACGGCCGAGGCGTCGTCGGTCGGCGAGACGCCGGCGCTCCGGCAGAGCGCGACGGCCTTCTCGAAGAGGGCGCGCGGAAAGGCCTGCGGCGTCTGGGCGTACCACAGCTCCCTGCGCGAGGGGGTACGCACGATTCGGTCCGCCTCGTCGGCGATCTTGACGGTGTCCACGGCGCGGATTCCCGCCACCGCCCCGCACCCCCCGTCGGCGATCTGCACGCACCTGTCCACCACCCCCTCCGGGGGGAATGGCCGGGCCGCGTCGTGCACGACGACGATCTCCGCCCCGGAGGAGACCCCCTCTAGCGCATTGGCCACCGAACCGAACCGGTCGTCTCCCCCCCCCACCACGCCTACCCGTCGGTCGAGCCGCAGCCGCTCGACCAGGTGATCCTCGTCGGCGAGGGCGACCACCAGCTCGACCACGTCGCCCCGGGCCAGGAAGGCGTCGGCGGCCCACTCGAGGAGCGTCCGGCCACCTAGCTCCATGACTGTCTTGGGCGACCCGCCCATCCGCGCACCAATTCCAGCGGCCGGGATCAGCACCGCCACCCCGGAGCGCCTCCCGGGCGCCTTCGCGAACGCTGTCACTCTGCGGCGGCGTCCGTCACGCAACCGCTTCCGGCGGCTCCGCCCTCCCCAGAACCGAATCGAAGCGCGTGTACGACTTGTGGAAGAAGAGGTCCACCTTGCCGGTGGGGCCGTTTCGCTGCTTGGCGACGATCAGCTCGGCCGCCCCCTCGATGTCCTTCCCATCGCTGTCCCTGGGGCCGAGGTAGTACTCGGGGCGGTAGAGGAAGATCACCAGGTCGGCGTCCTGCTCGATCGCCCCGCTCTCGCGCAGATCGGAGAGCTGGGGGCGCCGGTCGGTCCGCTGCTCCGGGGCGCGGCTCAGCTGGCTGAGGGCGATCACCGGCACCTCGAGCTCCCGGGCGAGCGCCTTCAGCCCACGCGATATCTCCGAGACCTCCTGCACGCGGCTGTCGGTCCGGGTGGTGCCCGACATCAGCTGAATGTAGTCCACCACTACGAGCCCCAGATCGGCCTCGGCCTTCAGGCGGCGCGACTTGGCCTTCATGTCGAGGACTCCCCCCGTCGCCGAGTCGTCGATCCAGATCGGCGCCGCGTTGAGGTGTCCCGCCGCTCGCGCCAGGCGTTGATACTCCTCCGGGGCCAGGCGGCCCATCCGGAGCCTCTGCGAGTCGACACGCCCCTCGGCGCAGAGGAAGCGCTGCACGAGCTGCTGCTTGGACATCTCGAGGCTGAAGATCGCTACCGGCACCTCGTGCTCGATCGCAGCGGTCTGCGCCACATTGAGCGCCCACGAGGTCTTCCCCATGGAGGGACGCCCGGCGACGATCGCCAGGTCCCCGGCCTGGAGACCGGTCGTCATCCGGTCGAGATCCCGAAAGCCCGTCGCGATCCCCGAGACGCCCCCCTGCGACTCCTGCAACTTCTCGATGTGCGCGAATGTCGGCCAGAGCACCTCCTTGATCCGCACCACGCCCTCGCGGTTGCGCGACTCCGATACGCGGTAGACGAGCTGCTCGGCCTGGTCGAGGACCTCGTCGACGGCGCGGTCGTCCGGCTCGTAGACCCCGCGTACGATCGTCTGGGCCGCGTCGATCAGGCGGCGCAGCATCGCCTTGTCGCTCACGATGCGACCGTGGTACTCGATGTTGGCCGCGGTCGGCACGGCGTCGAGGAGCGACGACAGGTAGTCGATGCCCCCCGATCCCTCGAGCTCGTCCCGCTTCTTGAGCTCCTCGGAGATCGTCACGATGTCCAGGACGCTGCCCCTCTCGAAGAGGCGCGTCATCGCGCGGAAGATCCGCCGGTGCGCCTCCCGGTAGAACATCGTGTCGTCGACGAACTCGAGCACCCGGGCAACGGCCGTGCCGTCGATCAGCATGCCGCCGAGCACCGAGGCCTCCGCCTCCGGAGAGAAGGGCGGCTGGCGGTCGTAGCTCTGCTCTGTGGGTGACTGGCGGTCGCGGCCATTCTCCGGGGACGGCTGGCCGCTCATCGCCGACCCCCTGCCTCTAGCAGCCCGTGGACAAACCTCCCACGGCATTCGAGGCGCGCTGCATCTCCGCTGGACCGCTTCGTTCGCCTATCCATGGAGCGGCTATGCGGCACTGTTCGCTCCGTCGATCACTCGGCAGAGGAGCTGCAGGTCGGACCACGCGAGACGGCTGAGGCTCGGGTTGCGAAGGAGCGCCGCAGGGTGGTACGTCACCACGAGGGGAACGCCCTGGTAGCTGTGCACCTCGCCCCGCAGCTTGCCGAGGGGCCCCTTCCGGCCCACGAGCCACCTCGCGGCGAAGGACCCGACGCCGACGAGCACCTCGGGGTCCACGACCTCGATCTGTCTCTTGAGGAGCGGCGCACAGCTCTCGATCTCGTCGGGGAGCGGGTCGCGGTTTCCGGGGGGACGGCACTTGAGGACGTTGCAGATGTAGACCGACTCGCGCCGGGAGAGCCCCACCGAGGCGAGCATCAGATCCAGGAGCCGACCCGCCTGGCCGACGAAGGGCAACCCGGTGGCGTCCTCTCTCGCGCCGGGCGCCTCGCCGACAACCATCACCCGCGCCTCCGGATTGCCATCGGCGAAGACGACGTGCTGCCGACCCTCCGAGAGGCGGCAGCGCGTGCAGGCCAGCGCGGCATCGCGCAGCTGATCGTGGTCGAGGTCGCCGACGACCTGCGCGAGGCCGGCAGGGCTGGCGGACGGTCCGGCAGAGTCCGCGGAGACGATCCGCCTCGGTGTCTGCGCCAGCTTGGCGAGCGCCTGCCTTCGATCGAGGCCGTGGAGCACCACATCGGGTTCGCCGAGGCGGCGGCGCTGCTCCAGGTAGGCCGCGAAGGCACCGCGCACCTCAGGATTCACGCGCCGCCACCCGCTTCTCCACGATCTCCACCACCTCCCAGGCGACGCGGAATTTGTCCATGAGCGGCAGCTCCCGGGCGGAGCCGTCCGGATGCACGATCGTGACCCGGTTCGTATCCGCCTCGAAGCCGCTGTCGGGCTCGGTCGCGAGGTTGCCCACGATCAGGTCGAACCCCTTCTCCCGGATCTTCGTCGTGGCCCGCGACACCAGATCGTCGACCTCGAGCGCGAAGCCGACGGCAACCGACCCCGGCTTCATCGCCGAGACCGCGGCGGCAGCCACGTCGGGGTTGGCGGCGAGCGCGACCGACCAGCTGTCCCCCACCTCGCTCCGCCTGATCTTGCCCCGAGTGGGATCGGCGGGGCGGTAGTCCGAGACGGCCGCCGAGAAGATGGCCGCCGTCGCGCTCCCGGCCACATCGAGTACCGCGTCCCGCATCTCCCGTGCCGACTCTACCGCCACCACCTCGACGCCCAACGGCATCGGAAGCGCGCACGGCCCGGTCACGAGCGTCACCTCGGCGCCGCGCATCCACGCCGCGCGGGCCAGCGCCACCCCCGTCTTGCCGGAGGAGCGATTGCCGAAGTAGCGGACCTGGTCGAGGTGCTCGCGGGTGGGGCCGCCGGTCACCAGCACTCTGGCGCCGACCAGAGCACCCTCGCGCCCGAGAGCCCGGCCCACGGCATCCACGATGTCGCCGGGCGCTGCCATCCTTCCCAGCCCCTCCCCCTCGCCCGCCGCCAGAGGGCCGGCGACAGGGCCGACGACCGAGCACCCCCTGGCCGCGAGCGTCGCGAGGTTCTCGCGCGTGGGGGGGTGTGCATACATCCGGTCGTTCATGGCGGGGGCCAGCACCACCGGAGCGTCGGCGGCGACCATCACAGTCGAGAGGAGGTCGCTGGCACGTCCGGACGCTGCCCGTGCGATGAAGTCGGCGGTGGCGGGCGCGATGCAGACACAGTCGGCGTCGCGGCCCAGCGATATGTGCAGAGCGGCGCCGCCGACCGCGAAGAGATCGACCAGCGCACCCCGGCCGGTAACGCCCTCGAAGGAGAGGGGCGCGACGAAGCGGCGGGCGGCGTCCGTCAGGACCACGTCGACCTCGGCGCCCAGCAGCGTTAGGTCGCGGGCCAGCTGGACGGACTTGTACGCCGCCACGCCTCCGCAGACCCCCAGCACGACCCGGTTGCCCGCCCAGGGTGGCGACGGCACCCGGGCGCCCGGCGTCGCAACGCCGGACTCCACCTCCAGCTACTCGGCTTCCGGTCGGCGGCGCCTGACCAGTCGGTACTCGACCTGTCCCGAGGTGATCGCCTCCAGGGCCCGGGTGGAGAGCTTCTTCTGGTCGGCCAGCGGGCGCGCCTCCATCGGGAGGATGTTCAGCTCGCGGGCGTACCTGGCGGCCACGAGGACGCCCTGGTACTTGCTCTGGTTCTGCTCGGCCACCTCGGCGGCGGTGAATACCCTCATCGGTTCTCCTGGCTGCTAGCTGTCCTCTACCCTGGCCTCATCTGCGCGGTCGGAGGCCCGCTCGGCGGCCGCACTCCCCCCAAGCGCCCGCAGCCGTGCGATCTCGGCCCGCGCACCCGCCTCCAGATCGCGGCAGAGGGCCGCCGCCTCCGGCGCTCCGACCCGTCTCGGAGGCGTTCCCCGCCAGTGGGCCAGGACGTCGGCCACCGCCTGGTCCAGCGCGTCGTTGACGACAAAGCACCCGAAGCCAGAGGCACCTCCAAGCTCCCCGAGCGAGGTGCGCAGGCGGCGCACGATCTGGCTCGGCGACTCCGTGCCCCTGCCGCCCAGGCGGTCGAACCACGCGGCCGCATCCGGGGGGACGATGAAGATAACGCATGCGCCCAGACCATGCCGCAGCACCTGTGCGGCACCCTGCACATCGATGTCGAGGACCGGAGCTCGGCACCCCGCGCGGCGAATGCCCGCCAAGGGCGTGCCGTAGTAGTCGCCGTGCACCTCCGCGTGCTCCAGGAGCTCGCCGGCCGCGACCATCGCCCGGAAGTCGGCTCGCGACACGAAGAGGTACTCGCGACCGTGCTCCTCCCCGGGGCGTGGTCTCCTGGTGGTCGCCGACACCGAGAATGCGAAGCGGTCCGGACGGCTCGCCACGACGCGCCTCGCAATGGTCGTCTTCCCCGCGCCCGAAGGGCCGACCAGGACGAGCGCGGCGGGCTCGCCCGTCACTCGACGTTCTCGAGCTGCTCGCGGACGACCTCCAGCTTGTCCTTCACTGCAACCGCCGCGGCGGAGATCGCCGCGTCGTTCGCCTTCGCGGCGATGGTGTTGGCTTCGCGGTTCATCTCCTGCACGACGAAGCCGAGGCGCCTTCCCACCCTGGCTGGCCCCCCCGCCTCTCCGGTCCCCTGGGCACCGCTCATCGTATCGGCGAAGAGCGCCATGTGCGACCTGATCCGCACGATCTCCTCGGCGATGTCCCACCGTTCGGCCAGGTACGCGATCTCGCGGGCGAGCCGCTCCTCGTCCACCTCTGGCCTCTCGGCGAGAACCGCCACGCTGGCCCGCAAGCGATCGCGTTCGCGCAGGAGGCGGGCCGGGGCCGCAGCCTCGATCGCGTCCAGCACATCGCCGATCTCCCCCAGGCACTGCCTAAGCGCACTCTCCAGTCGACCGCCCTCGGCCTCGCGCATCGCCACCACGCCGCCGAGCGCAGTCAGCACGCACCGGCCGAGCGCCTCCTCGTCGACCATGGGGGCCACCGACTCGGAGGCGGCGAGCACGCCCGGCAGCCGCACCAGCGCCTCCACCGACACCACGGCTCGGTAGTCGACCTCCCCGGAGGCGAGCTCGCGAGAGAGCGCCCGCAACTGCTCCGCGTAGTGCCGGGCGCGATCCAGGTCCAGAACGGGCGCTGGTTCCCCCACACCGCCGCCCTCGCAGCCGACCGCCACCGTGACGCTACCCCGCGCCAGCGCACTCCGCACGAGGCCGACGACCCCCTCCTCCAGGCGCTGCCAGCCACTGGGGAGATGCACCCGCACATTCAGGTGGCGGTGGTTGACGGTCCTGATCTCGACGGAGATCGACCTCCCATCGGCCAGCGTCTCCTCGCCAGCCCCGTACCCCGTCATGCTACGGATCACGGGCTGGCCCGCCATCGTCCGCGCCCGCCCCGCCTGGCAGCCCGTGGACAAACTCGCCGTTCCCGGCGCTCGCGTGGGATGATCCACGGACTGCGGGCCGAGGTCAGTTCCAGAACGACCACCTCACCCCGTACATGCCGCGGTTGATCGGGAGGAGCAAGCCTGGCAGGTCCTGGTTGTTCTCCCGGAGCGTGAAGTTCTCGACGGTCGCGAAGATAATGAGGGTGTGTATCCGCATCTGAAGGCGGAAGTACCAGTTCTGGTAGAAGGGGACCAACTGCGGAACCGGGTCCTCGTCGTCTTCCAGCAGGAGCGTATCCTCCGGAATCGGGATGTTCATCGGCGGGCGTCCGTGCACCCCGAGGTCGACCCACAGCTCGAAGTTGCCGCTCTCCAGGTAGGTGCGGTGGAGGGAGAGGCTGGCCCGGTAGATGTAGTCGGGGAAGTAGGGAGGGGGTGCCTCCGTGGTGTCGGCGTTCTCCCAGAAGTGGACCTCGCCGGTCAGCGCCATCCCCTTGGGCCAGACGGGCAGCCTCCAAGCCACCTCCCAGCCGCGACGGGGCAGCTGCGGGAGCACCAGCCCCCCCCGGTCGAAGAGCAGCTCCGTGGGCCACACCGAGTCCGCCTCGATCCAGAGGCGCGAGACCATCGCCTCGTAGCCCCGCCAGCGGGCGCGCGCGCCGAGCCGGGTGCCGGTCCGATCGGTGAAGCGGCTAGTCCGCTCCTCGGCGACCTCCACGGTGTCGTCGACCTCGACGGTGTCGCCGACCTCCACTGTGTCGCCGACCTCTACGGTGTCGGGCTCCTCGGGGGGGAGCGGGACCAGGAAGGGGACCGAGCGGGCACCCTGGCCGTGTTCGACGAAGAGCGCGGCGAAGGGGTGCGGCGTAGCCCATCCGCGCACGGAGTACCCGGTGCCGGTGCGCTCGTCCCACGACTCCCTCCAAGTCTTCGCGCTGACCCCCCCCCAGACGCCGGCGCGCGCCGCGAGCTCCGCGCCAAGCTCGTTGTCGGCCACGCCCTCGCCCTCGTTGAAGCGAGCGGCGATCCTGGCCCAGAGGGCGCCCCGCGCTCCGGTCAGGCGCACTCCGCGCTGCCCCCGCGCCTCGGCCGAGAAGGGGAACGACTCGGTAGTGTCGTCCGCGGCCACCGAGGCGCCGGTCGCCCAGCCCTCGGCGAGGAGTCCATCCGCCACCGCCAGGCGTCCGTGCAGCGTCCAGTCGGAGCGCGAGGCCTCCGTCGGCGAATCCTCGAATGCGACCCGATCGGTCGCCATGCGCCGCAGCTCGTAGCGGAGGCCGGCGCGGTCGCCGGAGTGCACACTGTAGCGAAACCAGAAGCCGGTCATCGACCCCGGGTCGTCGCGGCCCTGCGTGTCGAGCCGATCGAGCGCCAGCGCCCCCTTCCCGCCCAAGAGGCTGGGAAGGGAGAAGGTCGCGCGAAGGAGGTTGGTGTCCAGGTCACCGGTACCGGCCTCAATGAGCGACGACGGACGGCCATCGGCGTGGACGAGACGGCGGAGCCGGACCTCGACGCCCCCAGGGCGCTGCACCACCCTGACGCTCTCCAGCCCGGAGAGCGGGATGCGCGCAAGGTCGGGGAGCGACCCTTCGAGCGGCAGATGCTCCACGCCGTCGTAGTAGAGCCGTAGCCCGCCCCCGGCGTACCCTACCGGGAAGACCGCCGTGGCATGGCCGAAGTCGCCGCTCCTCACGGCGATGAGCCCCGGAATGTCCGCCAGGAGCTCCCAGAGCGTCTGCCCGCGCACCCCCAGCAGCTCCCTACGGTCCCACTCCCAGACGCCCGCGATGGGGTCGGCGGGTGTCGGGTCCGGCAGCGAGGGAAGGACCGGGGGACGCGGCAGGGTGTCGTGTGCGACGCTGTCGCCAGCGGATGCGGGCAAGGTGTCGCCTGCAGCGGTGACCTCGCCATCTCCGGCACCCGGTGCATCGTCGGCCAAGGTGTCCGGTGCCTCGACGGCCAAGGTGTCCAGAGCCTCGACTCCCGGATCGCCGCCTCCGCCCTCGAGCGAGTCGGCCGCCGAGACCACCGAGTCGGCGGGGAGGGCAATGGAGTCTGGAGTCACGTCCGCCGAGTCCGACTCGACCACGACCGAGTCGGGCGGGTCCTGCGCCGTCGACTCGCCCGCCCACACCGCCAGGAGTGCGAGCAGCGGCGCCAGGAGCCTCTTCGACCTCATCGGCCCGCCCGCGCCCATAGCCACTCTAGGAGGAGTCGGCAGGGCGCCCCCGTGGGGCCGTCGCGCAGGTACGGCCGGTCGCTGCTGCCGTAGGCCGTTCCGGCGATGTCCAGGTGCGCCCAGGGCGCGTCTCCGGCGAACTCGGCCAGGAAGCAGGCGGCGGTGATCGTCCCGGCGGCCCTCCCGCCCACATTCTTCAGGTCGGCGCACTCGCTGTCGAGCTGCTTGCGGTATTCGGCACCCATCGGCAGCCGCCAGCACCGCTCGCCGGAGCGCTCCCCCGCGGCGAGGATCTCCCGCGCAAGCTCGCCGTCGTTGCCGAGGAGGGCGGACCTGTGGTGGCCGAGCGCTACGACGGAGGCCCCGGTGAGGGTGGCGCAGTCGACGACGGCCGCCGGCCTCCACTCCCTGGCGTAGTCCAGCGCGTCGGCGAGGATCAGGCGCCCCTCGGCGTCCGTGTTCACAACCTCGACGGACTTGCCGGCGCGGGTGCGCACCACATCGCCCGGCTTGGTCGCCATCCCCCCGGGCAGATTCTCGGCGCACGGCACCACCGCCGCCACATTCGCCTCCAGGCCGCTGCGCCCGACCGCCAGCATCGCTCCCAGGACGGCCGCGCCCCCGGACATGTCGTACTTCATCTTCTCCATGCCCTTGGCTGGCTTGAGCGAAATCCCCCCGGCATCGAAGGTAAGGCCCTTGCCGACCAGTACGAGCGGCGCCTCGCCGGACTTTCCTCCCCGGTGGCGAAGCACAATGAGGCGGGGCTCCTCGCGAGACCCTCTCGACACCGCGAGCAACGCCCCCATCCCCTCCTCCTCCAGCTCCTCGGGGCCCAAAACGGTGCACTCGAGACCCACCTCCTCGGCCATTCGCCGCGCCTCGGCGGCCAGGTGCGACGGGGTCGCCACATTGCCCGGCCGGGCCTGCAGCGTGCGAGCCCAGTTCTCGGCGTCGGCGAAGAGCTTGCCCCTAGCGAGCGCCCCCTCCCAGCCAGACGCCCGCCTGCCGGCGATGAGCGCCGACTCCACCATTGGAGGAGGAGTGTCTTCGAGGGTGCCCTCGCCCTCGGCCGCTCCCTGCGACCTGAGCTCGTCGTAGCGCCAGGAGGCGAGCGCCAGACCCTCGGCGAGCGACTGGACGGACGCCTCGTCGACCGAGTCCGACAGGTGGTCGGCGCAGAGGGCAAGCGACGTCACCCGGCAGCGCTCGGCCGCCCGCACCGCCCTGCCAGCCGCCGACCGGAGCTCCTCCGGTGCGGCGGACGCAGCATCGCCCACCCCGAGGAAGAGCATCCGGCGTGGTCCGCTACCATCGGCCCCGTATGCCAGCAAACGCTCGCCGGGGCGTCCGCGAAAGTCGCCGGAGGCCGCGGCCAGCGAGAGAGTTCCTGCCGAGGCCGCGTCGAGATCCCGGAGATCCTCGAAGGGACGGTCCGCCGCGACGAGCGCGACCATCAGCGGGGTCTCTACGCTCTCCGGGGGGGCGTGGGCAAGCTCTAGCTGCACTGCCGTTCTACATCTGCTCGACGACGGTCTCGCCGAAACCGGATGTCGAGACCCGGGTCGCGCCCCGCATCTGGCGCTCCAGGTCGTAGGTCACCCGCCTAGCCGCGACCGCCCCCTCCACGCCGCGTCCGACGGCTCTCGCCGCCTCCTCCCAGCCGAGGTGATCCAGCATCATCTCCGCCGAGAGGATCAGCGATCCGGGGTTGACCCGGTTCATCCCCGCGTACTTGGGCGCGGTTCCGTGCGTCGCCTCGAAGAGCGCCACCGAGTCGCCGACGTTGGCGCCCGGCGCCATCCCGAGCCCGCCGACCTGCGCCGCGCACGCATCCGAGAGGTAGTCGCCATTCAGGTTGGGCGTGGCAAGGACCGAGTACTCGTGGGGACGAAGGAGCACCTGCTGGAACATCGAATCGGCAATCCGGTCCTTCACGACGACGCGCCCCCGCCGCTCCTCGCCCTCCCCGAGGCGCGCCTCCGACACGGTGGAGTCGGCAAAGCGCTCGGCCGCCACCTCGTATCCCCAGTCGCGAAAAGCCCCCTCGGTGTGCTTCATGATGTTGCCCTTGTGCACCAGGGTGACCGAATCCCTGCCCCGGGAGAGGGCGTAGCGGATCGCGGCCGCCACATGGCGTCTGGTCCCGAAGGGGCTGATCGGCTTGACCCCGATCCCGCTCCCCTCGCGGACCGAAACACCCATCGACCCCTGCAGGAAGTCGCGCACCCGCTCGGCCTCGGGAGTCCTCGATGCCCACTCGATCCCCGCGTAGACGTCCTCGGTGTTCTCGCGGAAGATCACCAGATCCACCCTCTCGGGCTCGCGCACCGGCGAGGGCACGCCGGGGATCCACCGCACCGGACGAATGCACGAGTACAGATCCAGCGCCTGCCGGAGCGCCACATTGAGCGAGCGGATGCCGCGGCCGACCGGAGTGGTGAGCGGCCCCTTGATCGCCACCCTGAACTCCGCCAGCGCCGCCAGCGTCTCCTGCGGGAGCCAGTCGCCAGTCACCTTGCGGGCCTTCTCGCCAGCGTAGACCTCCATCCACGCGATCCGGCGCGCCCCCCCGTACGCCTTCTGCACCGCTGCGTCGACCACGCTCCTCGTCGCCGCCCAGATGTCGGGACCTGTCCCGTCCCCCTCGATGAAGGGGACGATCGGCGTGTCGGGGACGACTCGGTCGCCGGTGTCGCCGAGGATCCTCCCGCCGTCGGCGGGGATCTGTGCGTAGCTGTACGACGACACGAGGCGACTCCTGGATCTCCGTGTTTGCGCTAGCCCGACGCCTCGCAGATCGTTCGACGCAGGACCACTGCCAGCAATCCAATCTCACGGTTGGGCGGTGGCATTTGAAGGGGTTGGAGTGCCCGTCGGTTGCCCCCGCGCAGGCGAGTGAGCACGCAGATTGACAGATAGTGCCCTGAATCTGTCAAGGGAACCAGAGAGTTCACGCCGAGCACATGCAGGCGAACAGCGCCGCAGCCGCGCACGCCCGGCGCACGCCCGACGGGATCCGCCAACCTCGCCGCTGGCCTGTTCCACCGCGGCTGTTAACCGGTTGCGTGCGTCGAACGTCTTACATAGTTGGAGAAGGGGGGTTCCGGTGGTGGGGAAGCGTTCCCGGTTCGGGCAGAACAGGGAATCCCGCCGCTCCGGCAAGGGAGATCCGTTGGAGGATCGCTACGCACGCACGAGTCGAGAGGTGACAAGTGGAAGGCATTTTGGTGGCACTGGGGTTCTTCGCAGCCGTAGTGGGGATCGTCTGGCTGAGGGCCAGGGTGAATCAGGTTCGGCTGGCGAGGCAAGCCGAGACCCAGCAGCAATTGCTGGCCAAGTTCCAGTCGGGCCGTGAACTCGCGGAGTTCATCGAAACGGAGGATGGCAAGCAGTTCCTACGTCAGTTCGAGTCCGACCGGCACGGGATGATCCTGGCTGTTCTTTCCGCAGGAGTCGTCTCATCCGCGCTGGGACTCGGTTTCCTCGTGCTCATGGTGTGGGAAGACGGCTTTCTCTACCCCGGCGTCGGGACGACGGCGCTCGGGGTCGGGCTCATCGCTGCGGCCGCTATCTCGAAGAAGTTGTCTGACCAGTGGCGCCAGTCAGCAGCGGATGCATGAGGACGAGGCCGCATTCCGCCGGGTCTACGAGCGCACGGCGCCGCGGCTTCGAGCCTACCTGCACTTAGCGGTGAGGGATTCGGCGTTGGCGGATGACGTTCTGCAGGAAGCCTACTACCGCTTGCTCCGCGCCGACATGAGCGATGCGGCCATCGGAAAGGTACGGTCCTACCTCTACAAGACGGTCCGGACGCTGGTTGCCGACCACGGGCGGAGAGTGGGTCGCGAGCGAAGACACCGACAGAGATGGAGCTCGCCGGTTTCGGAGAGCCCGAGACACGACCTGACGCTCGACATGGAACGGCTCTTCGCCCGGCTCTCGGAGAGGGAACAGATGCTTCTCTGGCTGGCGCATGTGGAGGGGGCCAGCCACCGCGAGATCGCTGGTTCGATGGGCATCGGCGAGAACAGCGTCCGCGTCCTGCTGTATCGGGCACGCAGAAGGTTGGCGGGGATTCTGGAGGGCCACGGGTGGGGTCCGGAGGACGTGCGATGATTACAAATCCATGCCCCAGAGGGGAATCCGTGATCGGGGCGGCACGGGCGGGAAGGTGGAGCGACGAGCTGACCGCTCATGTCGCGCGATGCGACTCGTGCAGGGAGTCCAGCACCGCGATTCGATGGATGATCGAGCTCGGCCAAACCGTGGACTCGGCACCGGCTCAGTTGCCGGACCCCTATCTGATCTGGCTCAAAGCCCGGATCCGTATGCGGTCGGATGGTTCGGGGCTAGCGCCGCTCCCGATCTGGATTGCGGGGGCGGCGTCGGCCATCGGATTGGGAGTGATCGTCGCCCGCCTTCCGGAGAATGCCTGGAGGTCGCTTCAGGAGTGGCTGACAAGCGCGCGCATACCGGGGTGGGAGCTCCCGAGTCTCGTGTCTCCCGGGCCGCTCACGATCGCGTGGATTCCCGCCGCCATCGTGCTAATGCTCGTATTGCTGTTCACCGCCAGCGAAGCGTAGGCGGGCCGCGCGCCCGTCAGGTCGGCTTCGGCCCCGCCGCGCTCCGACCCCAGCGTCACCGTATGAGCGCTTCCAATGCCGGTGTCCGGCCCGGAGGTGGGAAGCCCGGGCCGGCGATTGACCCCTGCGCCCTGCCCGCGCGGCACCCCTCCGCTTCCGGTGGCACCCCTGAGCACGCACTTGACAGATAGTGCCCTGAATCTGTCAATTCGGAGCGGTGGACACGATACCCGGCTCGGAGGAAGACGTGAGCGCAGCTGCAGGGCGGATTCGCTTCAGGCGGCAGTGGGGGATCTCGCCCCGGACGCGCTACCAGCTCGGGCGCTGCGACGCGATGGCGTCGGCGATCCGGGCGATGCCGCTCCACCCCGACGATCGGCGGCGGCTCCGGGAGTCCTCGCTCGAGCGGGCTGCCAGGGCGATCGCCTCGCTCCAGGACGATCGGCCGGAAGTGCCGGGAGGGAGCGGCGAGCTCGCGGAAGACTGCGCAGCCGCCATGCGGCGGCTGCACGACAGAGTCCAGGTGGCGGGGGAAGCGGAAGACAACCCCCTCCTCGACGCCGACACCCTCCTCGGTGCGCACCTCCTCCTCGCAGGAGGCCCGGACGATCCCCGGGAGTGGGGTGCCGGAGGGTACCGCACCAGGCGCTGTGCCACGCCAGAGGGCGCGCCGGACGCGGCCGAGGTGCCGAAGGTCGTCGGCGAGCTGATCGCGTGGCTGAGCCGGGAGCTCGCCGAGGGCGGAAGAGATTCCCGCTTCGGGCGGTCGGTCGTGCGGGCGCTGGCCGCCCACGCGCACATCCTGGCGATCAGCCCCTTCCGGGGTGGCAACCGCGCGGCCGCAGCGCTGATCGAGGGCCATGTCCTCGCTGCCGCAGGGTGCCCGACGGTCGCATCGCACATACTGCCAGAGCTCTACCTGCGCACGAAGGAGGAGTACGCGGGTGCGATGGACCGCTGTCGGCGCGACCGGTCGCTCACCTCCTTCGTCGAGTACGGCGTGGCAGGGCTTGCGGGCGGAGTGCGGAAGGTCATGGCGGAGATGGCCGACGCAAGTCTGCGCTCGAGCTGGCGGTGCCTGGTTCGCGAGCGGCTGGCCGCAGGCGCGTCGCGGAAGCGAAGCGTGCTGGCGAGGCGGCGACAGCTGATCCTCGCCCTCCCGCTCGACGGCGCTCTCGGGCTCGACGAGATGATGGACCTGAACACCGGCGTCGCCGAACCCTACGCCGATCTGTCGCGCCGGACGCTGCGCCGCGATCTGGCCTTCCTGCGCGATGCGGGCCTGCTGGTCGAGTGCGAAGGGGGCTGGTCCGCCAACGCCGCGGCGCTCCGTCCCGGCGGCGCTGCCAGTTAGTGCCTGACTGCATGGCGGAGCCCGAGCGCGACAGTGGGCGCGTCCTCGCGATCGACTACGGGACCCGTCGAATCGGACTGGCCCTGAGCGACCCCACCCGGACGCTGGCCACCCCGCTCTGCACGCTTCCGAGGCGGCGGGGCAAGCGTCCGCCCACGGCTCGAATCCTGGAGATCGCAAGCGGTCGGCGCGTGGCGCAGCTGGTGCTGGGTCTTCCGAGAGCGATCGACGGTAGCGACAATTCGTGGACCGAAGAGGTGCGCGACTTTGGAAGACGGCTGGAGGCCCGGAGTGGTCTGCCCGTACACCTCGTCGACGAGGAGTGCACCTCGGTCGAGGCGCGGGCCAGGATCGGCGCCATCGGGCCAATCGGCAGACATAGGAAGGACAAGGCGAGGATAGATGCAGCAGCAGCGGCAATCATCCTCCAGGAGTGGCTCGACGAGCACCGTCCGGCCGAGGCATCCCCCGTTGAAGAGCGCTCGGGTTAGCCAGACCGCACGCGACGGGCTGCTCGTGCTCACGGTCGTCTGGGCGGCGCAGGGGTGCGTGTCGCAGAGTCCGGCCGAGGAGGTGCTCGTGGAGATACCGATCGGCACCCCGTACAACGATGTGCCGCAGATCCTGGCTCAGCGCGGGGTGATCGGCCTGCCGACGCTCTTCGGGATCTATGGGCGCGCGCGGCGACTCGACCGCTCGGTCAAGGCCGGCACCTATCGGCTCGCGCGGGGTGCGGGCTTTTCCGAGGTTTACGACGCACTCTCTCGCGGCACCGTCGTGACCTACCCCGCCACCTTCCCCGAGGGGATGACGCTGACCGCGATGGCACCCCGAATCGCCAAGGCCGCCGGGACCGATTCGGCCTCGGTGGTCGACGCACTCGACGACGGCAAGCTGCACACCCGCTGGGAGGTACCGGGCCCTGGACTCGAGGGCTACCTCTTTCCCGACACCTACCGCTTCGCGGAGGGCGTTGGAATCGAACGGGTCGTCGCTGCGATGATCGCCCGCTACCGGGCCTACTGGACCCCCGACCGCCGCGACGCGCTCGCCCGTTCGGGGATGACCGAGCAGGAGGTGGTCACCTTGGCGTCGATTGTCCAGGCCGAGGCCGGACACATCTCCGAGATGCCCACGATCGCGAGCGTATTCCACAATCGCCTGCGCATCGGCATGCCCCTTCAGGCCGACCCCACGGTCCACTACGCCCTCCCCGACGGCCATCGACCGCGACTACTCCACGCAGCGATGGACTCCGTCAGGGATCACCCCTACAACACCTACACGCACGCGGGGCTTCCTCCCGGGCCCATCTCCGCCCCGGGCGCGGTCGCCCTCGACGCCGCCATGAGCCCGATCGACACCGACTACCTCTACTTTGTGCGGGGAGAGGACCGCCTGCACGTCTTTTCGGAGACCCTCGAGGAGCACAATGCAGCAGTACGGAGGGCCCGACATCTGGACGAACGCGGTTAGCGCGACCACGCCCCTGCGCTTCGGCGGCCTTGGACGGGCCCGTTCATTCCGGCAATGTAACCTGTAGTTTACATTTTGTATACTGTAGTTTCCAATGCGCTCCGCCCCAACCAGACTTCGACTGATTGTCGCCACAGATAGGCGACTCGCGGCGCCTCGCGACATCGTGCAGGTCGTCCGCGACGCGCTTCGGGCCGGGTGCCCGGCGGTGCAGCTGCGCGAGAAGGAGCTCCCCCCCCGCGACGTCCTGCCGCTTGCCCACGCCGTGCGACGAGCCACCCACGACGCCGGTGCCCTCCTGGTAGTGAACGACCGACTGGATGTGGCGCTCGCCGTCGGTGCCGACGGAGTGCACCTCGGGCCCGATGACCTGCCCGTCGCCCACGCCAGAGAGCTGGCACCGCCTGGCTTCCTGATCGGCTACTCTGCCTCGACGGTCGCCAGGGCGCAATCCGCCATCGCCAGCGGCGCGGACTACATCGGGTGCGGCCCGGTCTTCCCAACCACAACCAAACCCGACGCGGGGAGCGCCATCGGGGTCGCACGGCTGGCCCGGATCGCCAAAGCGGTCGACGCACCCGTGGTGGCGATCGGCGGAATCACCCCCGATAACGCCCCTGCCGCCATACACGCAGGAGCAGCGGGCGTGGCCGTAATCAGTGCCGTGATGACGGCCGCAGACCACCGCGCGACCACGAGCCGACTCCTCGCGGCAACCGAAGCGCCCATCCAGCGCCGTCCCCAAATGGCGTACCCACATACGACACGCGCCCCGCGCGGCTAACAGGCACCGCACGGAGCGCGAAAGAGCAGGCTGGCAGCGACGTACTCTCCCACCGGGTTGCCCCAGCAGTACCATCCGCGCGGCAGGACTTTACTTCCGAGTTCGGGATGGGATCGGGTGTGGCCCCTGCGCTCTGGCCACCAGCCAAGCGAAAAAACCAAGGTAGACGAAGAGAGGCACCCTACGTGCCAGAAGGCATCCCAGATCAGGATGGCTGGTCAAGCCTCACGGGCCATTAGTACGGCTCGGCTGCACGTGTCACCACGCTTCCACCTGCCGCCTATCAACGTGCTGGTCTCGCACGGCCCTTCAGAGGCCCCCCAAAAGGGGCCTGGGAGTACTCATCTTGGGGGGGGCTTCCCACTTAGATGCTTTCAGCGGTTATCCCTTCCCGACGTCGCTACCCGGCGATGCCCCTGGCGGAACAGCCGGTACACGAGTGGTCAGTCCACTCCGGTCCTCTCGTACTAGGAGCAGCTCCCCTCAATACTCCAACGCCCACGACGGATACAGACCGAACTGTCTCACGACGTTCTAAACCCAGCTCATGTACCGCTTTAACGGGCGAACAGCCCGACCCTTGGGACCTTCTTCAGCCCCAGGATGCGATAAGCCGACATCGAGGTGCCAAACCGCCCCGTCGATGTGAACTCTCGGGGGCGATAAGCCTGTTATCCCCGGCGTACCTTTTATCCGTTGAGCGACGGCCCTTCCATTCGGAACCGCCGGATCACTAAGGCCAACTTTCGTTCCTGCTCGACCCGTCGGTCTCACAGTCAAGCTCCCTTATGCCTTTGCACTCTTCGCGCGATTGCCGACCGCGCTGAGGGAACCTTTGCGCGCCTCCGTTACATTTTGGGAGGCGACCGCCCCAGTCAAACTACCCACCTGCCACTGTTCCCAAAGAGGATTCACTCTTCCGGGTTAGAGCCCCAACATTGTAAGGGTGGTATTTCACCAATGACTCCCCGTCCCCTAGCGAGAACGGTTCATAGTCTCCCACCTATCCTACACATGCAAAGCCAGAACCCAATGACAAGTTGCAGTAAAGGTGCACGGGGTCTTTTTGTCCTGTCGCGGGTAATCGGTATCCTCACCGATACTCCAATTTCGCCGAGCTCGCGGAGGAGACAGCGCCCAAGTCGTTACGCCATTCGTGCAGGTCGGAACTTACCCGACAAGGAATTTCGCTACCTTAGGACCGTTATAGTTACGGCCGCCGTTTACCGGGGCTTCAGTTCAGAGCTTCGGGTTTGCACCCTAACCCCTTCCTTTTACCTTCCGGCACCGGGCAGGCGTCAGTGCCTATACGTCGTCTTGCGCGACTTTGCAGACACCTGTGTTTTTAATAAACAGTCGCTCGGGCCGATTCTCTGCGGCCTGCTTCGGCTCCCCTAGCATTTGGTTCACCTACCACAGGCTCCCCTTCTCCCTAAGTTACGGGGACAATTTGCCGAGTTCCTTCTCCGCGGATCACTCGAGCACCTTAGGCTACTCGCCTCGCCTACGTGTGTCCGTTTGCGGTACGGTCGTCCAAGCAGCTCCCGCGCGAGGCTTTTCTTGGCGGCATGATTACGGACCCTTTGCAGGGATATATCCCCTTCGGCATCGGCGCTCGGCTAAAGAGGTCTTTTCTCCCCTCTCAACGCCTACCACCTTGCATCGGATATTCCACCACCCGACGGTCCTGTCACTTCCGCGTCCCCCCTCGCGGTCAAACGCTGCTTGGTCGGTACAGGAATATTAACCTGTTTCCCATCGCCTACGCCCTTCGGCCTCGGCTTAGGGGCCGACTAACCCGGAGCGGATAAGCCTGGCTCCGGAACCCTTAGGCTTTCGGTGACAGGGATTCTCACCCTGTTTATCGCGTACTCATTCCGGCATGCTCTCTTCCCTGCTCTCCACGGATGCCCTCCCGGGTCCGCTTCTCCGACCAGAGAATGCTCCCCTACCATGACTTGCGTCATCCGTAGCTTCGGCGCCATGCTTGAGTCCCGACCATTATCGGCGCGGATCCACTTGACTAGTGAGCTATTACGCACTCTTTAAAGGAATGGCTGCTTCTAAGCCAACCTCCTAGCTGTCTCTGCACATCCACATCCTTTGTCACTTAGCATGAACTTGGGGGCCTTAGCTGACGGTCTGGGCTCTTTCCCTCTCGCGACCGGACATTATCGCCCGCTCACTGACTCCCAGGATACATCTGCGAGGCATTCGGAGTTTGGTTGAGTTCGGTAACCTGGTAAGGCCCCTAGCCCATCCAGTGCTCTACCTCCTCCAGACAATTACCTGAGGCTATACCTAAATATATTTCGGGGAGAACCAGCTATCTCCGAGCTTGATTGGCCTTTCACCCCTATCCACAGCTCATCCGAGCAGTTTTCAACCCACAACGGTTCGGGCCTCCACCGGGTGTTACCCCAGCTTCACCCTGGCCATGGATAGATCGCCTCGGTTTCGGGTCTACCCCCGTGCACTCGCCGCCCTATTCAGACTCGCTTTCGCTTCGGCTCCGGACCAGAGGCCCTTAACCTCGCGCACGAGGAGTAACTCGCCGGATCATAATGCAAAAGGCACGCCGTCACCCACCCTCGCATCCGGAGACGCGAGTCGGGCTCCGACCGCTTGTATGCACACGGTTTCAGGGTCTATTTCACTCGCCGTCAGGCGTTCTTTTCACCTTTCCCTCACGGTACTCTTCACTATCGGTCACAGACTCGTATTTAGCCTTGGAAGATGGTCCTCCCAGCTTCAGCCAGGATTTCACGTGTCCCGGCCTACTCGGGGTCCACATCGGCTCGCCTACTCGCATTTCGCGTACGGGACTCTCACCCTCTGTGGTCGTACGTTCCAGCACCGTTCCGCTATGCTTCGGTCCGCCTGCGCGATGCAGCCCCGCAACCCCCAGTCGAGTCACCTCGCCCGGGTTTGGGCTCTTCCCTTTTCGCTCGCCGCTACTCTGGGAATCTCGATTGATTTCTGTTCCTCCAGGTACTTAGATGTTTCAGTTCCCTGGGTTGGCTCCCCCTTCGGGGTGACGGGATCGCTCCCGCCGGGTTCCCCCATTCGGATACCCCCGGATCCAAGCTTGCTTGCAGCTCCCCGAGGCTTTTCGCAGCTTGCCACGTCCTTCGTCGCCGGTCTGTGCCAAGGCATCCACCATGTGCACTTGTTCGCTTGACCAGCCCCTGTTCTCTGGCCCGGCCCGGTGCGACCCTCTCTGGTCACGCCGCGCCAGGCTCGTCGTTTCGGAGCTGGCACTTCACCGTTCTGCCTTCCAACACGTACGCTCCACCGACACTCCGAGGCCGCCACCCCCACGGGGCGAGCCGCCTCGAGGCCGGCCGGAGCGACCTAAGGCACCTACTCTTCTATCTACCTCAGTTGTCAATCAGCGTGTCGCCCGCCCGCGCACGGGAGCCGCCGGGTGCGCACAGCCACCCCGGGCCCACCCGACCGACCCACCGCAGTTGGTGCGGCGGATTGGCGGGACGTACGGCGGACAGCTTCGGAAGCTATCGAGTTTGGTCCGGAAGTCAATGGCCTTCGGAGAGGGCGGGAGGGTCCCCCTCCTGGGTCGCTCCCCCTGCATCCCCCCGACCGCCAGGAAGTCGGGCACCTCGTCGCCGGTCATGTAGGAATCGCCCAGCTCGGTGCCGCCACCGGGGCCGTGCCAGTCGGAGCCGCCGGTCACCAGCAGCCCCTCGCTCCGCGCCACCTCCTTGAGTTCGGCGACGCCCATGTAGGTGCGCGTGGCCCGGTAGCCTCCAACCCCCGCAGGCAGGCGTCCAGGAGCCGTGGCGGCAGTTCATGAAAGCGCTCGGCGGGCGGATGCGCCCAGACGGGGATCCCGCCGGCGGCGCGGCGCTCGTAGCTGCGGCGGGCGTGGCGCGCCAAGGCCTCGGCCTCCAGATCGACGAAGTAGCCCAGGATGTGGATGCCCTCGCCCTCGAAGGTGCTGCTCATCTCGACCGCCGGAATGATCTGGAGCGGTCGCCCGCTGGCAGCTGCGACGGCTGGCCCCACTCCCCTGACGGTGTCGCGGTCCGACAGCGCTGGCACCTCCAGCTGACCGGCGATCGCACGCTCCACGACCTCCTCGGGCGAGACAGTGCCGTCGGACGCGTGCGAATGGACGAAGGCGTCCCGGGACAGGACATCGGGTCTCCCCCACGACCGCTGACGGCCATCTCGATGCTCTCCAGCCCGATCGGCGCGGGCCTCCGACTTCGAGCCCGCTAATTCCGCCGAAGCTTCAGCGGCCTGATGGTGCAATCCAGATTGCCGAGGGCGTCCGGATGCAGCGAATATATGGACACGTCGTCACCCGGAGTGCGGACGAATTTGGGCTCCTCGCTGTTCCGAATGGGTGAGGGTTGAAAGGCTGCCAGCGTCGCTGATGTGCCGCCGGAGCTTGTGGTGACCATCGACACACTCCACGTACAGCACCGTTGACGGCGCGACGGCTACGGGTACTGCCGCTTGACAGGGAGTAGGGGTGGAAGGTGCGGACGGCCTTTCGACACGGCTCCGGTATCGGGAGATTGGGCGAACAGGACCGGGGTGCCTGATCCGGATCCCTGCGGAGCCTCGCCGTCCGGATCCCCGGCTTCCGCAGGGGGAGCCGACCGAGGGGAGCGGGCGGGAGAGAATCGCTGTGGAGCGGACGAAGCTGTTCGAGCAGGCGCTGGGGCTTGAGAATCCCTGGTACGTGGAGAAGGCCGAGTTCGACCCGAAGGCGCGGAGGCTCGATCTGCACCTGAACTTCGAGGCCGGAGGGGTGTTCGAGTGCGGTGGCTGCGGTGACGGGGGCTGCAAGGCGTACGACACGGCCTGGAAGCGGTGGCGGCACCTGAACTTCTTCCAGCACGAGGCCTTCCTGCACGCGCCGGCGCCGCGGGTGAGGTGTCCTTCGTGCGGGGTCCGCCGGGCTCGGGTGCCGTGGGCTCGCCCGAGGAGCGGGTTCACCCTGCTCTTCGAGGCGCTCGTGGTGGCGATGGCGGCGCAGATGCCAGTGCGGGCTGTGGGGCGGATCGTCGGGGAGCACGACACGCGGCTGTGGCGGATCGTCAAGCACCACGTGGACGAGGCGAGAGCGGCGGCGGACCACGGCAGCGTGCGGGCGGTGGGAGTGGACGAGAAGGCGTGCCGCCGGGGCCACAGCTACGTGACCTTCTTCGCGGACCTGGACGGGCGGAGGCTGCTCTACGCGACCCCGGGGCGCAAATGGGGGGTGCTGACGGAGTTCCGGAAGGACCTCGAGGCCCACGGGGGAAGCGGGGACGGAGTCCGGGAGCTGTGCATGGACATGTCGGCGGCCTACATGAAGGGAGCGCGCGAGTCGTTCCCGGACGCCGAGATCACCTTCGACCGGTTCCATGTCGTGAAGCTGCTGAACGAGGCGGTGGAGAAGGTGCGCCGCGCGGAGCAGAAGGGGCGTCCGGAACTGAAGCGGAGCCGGTGGCTGTGGCTGTGGAATCCGGAGCGCCTGACCCCGGACCAGCGAGAACGTCTGGACGAACTCCTCGATCCGGCGCATCTCGCCCTCGACACGGCCGAGGCCTACCGGCTCAAGCTCGCGTTCCAGGAGTTCTGGGACCTGCCGCCCGAACTCGCCGCGCTTCACCTCGAAGTGTGGTGCCTGCACGCCGAGCACAGCGGCCTCGCGCCAATGGCCAGGGTGGCCAGAACCATCCGCAGGCACTCGCCCGGAATCCTCCGTTGGCTTCGATCCCGGATCAGCAACGGTATGCTGGAAGCCATGAACTCCCTCGTCCAGGCCGCCAAAGTGCGCGCGCGCGGATACCGCACCGCCGACAACTTCATCACCATGGCCTACCTCGTATGCGGCAAGCTAGCCTTCAACCTGCCCACTTGAATCAGCGAGGAGGCCGAATTTGACGTACTCATCGAACTCGCGGCGTGCCACCAGCTCCCCTGCCACGGGATCGAGTACCTCAACCGTGGTGTGCAGGAATCGATTCATGTCCCGGTAGGGATCCAAGGGTGCTCCCTCGCCGTCACCTGGTTGTTCGGCAATGGGCGAAAACGACGCCGGAGCTCGTTGAACCGCCACCCAGAGTAGCCCGTCCGCGTCCTGGTGGACGCCCGACACGCTCGGCTCGGTGGGTGCCCTGACAGGGGCCCCGGGTGACCTGGAGGAATACGGCCGAAACCACTCCGAGATCCGTTCGATGCGAATCTTCTCCGTTCCGTCAAGCCCGTAGCGGGAGACGCTGTAGCGGGTGTACGGCGCACTCCAGATGTCGACGTGATCGTTTGATCTGGCCAGAACGCGCCTCATGTCCCACCTGGTGCCGCTCAAGTTTTCTGGACGGTTTCTCCATTCCTCCCATTGGTCCGCATCCGTCTCGGCGGCTGCAATGCTGGCCTCGATGGTCCCGTCGGGCCGCAGTAACTGAATTGTCGTGATCCCGGCCGCCGTGCGAACATTGCCCTGAACAGCAATCGTCCCGCCTCTCAGGACCACGACATCTCGCACGGGGAGCGGCAGCCGGACTTGATCCAGGCTGCGTTCGGCCTTGGGGGCAAGCGTGTGGAGGACGTCGGGACGTGCAATCACGTACAAGGTATCGCCCCCTCCGACTTCCGTAGGCAGCCAGATGGTGTACTCCGGGAATTCACCGGGGCCCTCTCCGAACCGGCCGAACGATGACCGGTAGGTGCCGTCCGCTCCGAAGACGGCGATCAGCTCATCGCCTACGACAGGAGCCACGATGTAGTTGCCCTCTCGGTCGCGCGCAAGACTTGGCATCGGAACGCTCCTGAACCAGAGTCGGTCCTCGGGAGGAGCGAGAGTCACGGACGGACCTGTCTCGATCACGCAGGTGGAACAGGTGACGCGATCGCCTATCTCAACTACTTCCTGCGCGCCGCCCGACACAACGGCCAATTGCACGAGGACAACCGACGCCAGTACTGGTGACGCCCGTGTCCATCCGCGGGTCATGACCGTACCCTCACTCCGCAGGGGACCTGGCCGTAGGGATGATCGCAGAGTCATGCTCAACTCCGTGTTCCCGCCTTGTCGCCAGCCGGTTTCTGCAATCTGGAGTCCGTTCGCTCTATTGCTGGCAACAGGTCAACTGCATGCCTCAGCTCTTGCGGGAGCACGTACCTCGCTCCCCCTACATCCCCCCGGCCGCCAGGAAGTCGGACACCTCGTCGCCCGTCACGTAGAAGTCGCCCAGCTCGGTGCCGCCACCGGGGCCGTGCCAGTCGGAGCCGCCGGTCACCAGCAGCCCCTTGCTTCGCGCCACCTCTTCGAGCTCGGCGACGCTGACGTAGGTGCGTGTGGCCCGGTAGACCTCCAACCCCCGCAGGCCAGCGTCCAGGAGCCGTGGCAGCAGCTCGTGAAAGCGCTCGGCGGGCGGATGCGCCCAGACGGGGATCCCGCCGGCCTCCCTGACCGTGCGCGTGACCTCCTCCGGGGTCGCGACCTCGGTCGGAAGGTACGCCGGGCAGTCGTTCCCGATGAGGCGCGCAAAGGCGTCCCGGATGTTGGCCGCGTGGCCGGCTTCGATCAGCGCACGGGCTAGGTGGGGACGCGAGTAGGCCACGGCGGAGGAGCCGCGCTGGGCGTCGAGCTGCTCGCGCGAGACCGGGATGCCGTGCTCCCGGAGCCTCTCCGTCATCTCCAGCATGCGTGCGTCGCGGCGCTCGTAGCTACGGCGGGCGTGGCGCGCGAAGGCCTCGGACTCCGGATCGACGAAGTAGCCCAGGATGTGGATGTCCTCGCCCTCGAAGGTGCTGCTCATCTCGACCGCCGGAATGATCTGGAGCGGTCGCCCGCTGGCAGCCGCGATGGCTGGCCCGACTCCCCTGACGGTGTCGTGGTCGGCGAGCGCCAGCACATCCAGCCGGCCGGCGATCGCACGCTCCACGACCTCCTCGGGCGAGATAGTGCCGTCCGAGGCCGTCGAGTGCACATGCAGGTCGAGCTTCACTGTAAACTATGGATTACACAATGTAAACTATACATTACAGTGTGGGGAGACGAGCGAAGCGGGCATGCAGCGCTGCTCGAAAAAATGCCGTGGGCGGTGTGTCCACGGGCTGCTACCCGACCCGGTCCGCGAGCACCGTCACCTCGTTGGCCTCCACCTTCATCACCCCGCCAGCAATGTGGTGCCGGCTTCTGTCGCCCGACTCCGACTCGGCCGTCAGCGGCCCTTCGCCGATCAGCGTCAGGAGCGGCGCATGTCCCGGCAGCACCCCCACCCAGCCGTCCCAGGCCGGCGCCACGATCGACTTCGCGGTCCCATCGAAGACCACCGCTTCGGGCGTCACCACCCTGAGCCGCATGAACTTGGTCTCCGTCGCCATCAGCTCAGCCGCCTCCACCCTGGCGCGCGAGGACGCTCTTCATCGGATGCCGCACCGGTCAGGCCTCGGCGCCCATCTCGCGGGCGGCCTCGACGACCTGCTCGATCCCCCCCTTCATGTAGAAGGCCTGTTCGGGGAGGTGGTCGAACTCGCCGGAGGCGACCCGCTCGAAGGACTCGATCGTCTCCTCGAGGCGCACGTAGCAGCCGGGGATGCTGGTGAAGGCGGTCGCAACGAAGAAGGGCTGCGAGAGGAAGCGCTCGATGCGGCGCGCCCGCCCGACTATGATCTTGTCCTCCTCGCTGAGCTCGTCCATCCCCAGGATGGCGATGATGTCCTGCAGGTCCTTGTAGCGCTGCAGGATCTCCTTGACGTGCCCGGCCACCTGGTAGTGCCGGTCGCCCAGGAACTGCGGATCCAGGATGCGCGACGACGAGTCGAGGGGATCGACGGCCGGGTAGATCCCCTTCTCGGCTATCGAGCGAGAGAGGACCGTGGTGGCGTCGAGGTGGGCGAAGGCCGCCGCAGGCGCCGGATCGGTGAGGTCGTCCGCCGGTACGTAGATGGCCTGCACCGAGGTGATCGACCCCTCGCGCGTCGAGGTGATGCGCTCCTGGAGCTCCCCCATCTCGGTGCCGAGCGTCGGCTGGTACCCGACCGCCGACGGCATGCGGCCGAGCAGCGCCGAGACCTCGGAGCCAGCCTGCGTGAAGCGGAAGATGTTGTCGATGAAGAGGAGCACGTCCTGCTTCTGCACATCGCGGAAGTACTCGGCGATCGTGAGGCCGGAGAGTCCCACGCGCAGCCGCGCGCCCGGCGGCTCGTTCATCTGGCCGTAGACCAGCGCCGTCGACTCCAGGACGCCGGACTCCTTCATCTCGAGCCAGAGGTCGTTGCCCTCGCGCGTCCGCTCGCCGACCCCGGAGAAGACCGAGCGACCGCCGTGCTCCATGGCGATGTTGTTGATCAGCTCCATGATGATGACGGTCTTGCCGACGCCGGCCCCCCCGAAGAGGCCCGTCTTGCCCCCCTTCACGTACGGCGCCAGCAGGTCCACGACCTTGATCCCCGTCTCGAAGATCTCGGTCTTGGGCTCCAGGTCGTCGAAGCTCGGCGCCGGACGGTGGATCGGCCACCGCTCGACGTCGGCTCCGCCCGCGACCGGCCCCTGCTCGTCGACCGGCTCCCCGAGGACGTTGAGGATCCGTCCGAGCGCGGCCTCCCCCACCGGGACCGCGATCGAGCGGCCGGTGTCCACGACCTCCATGCTCCGGCGCACCCCGTCGGTGGAGCTCATCGAGACGGCCCGCACCTGCGAGCGTCCGATGTGCTGCTGTACCTCCGCCACGAGCTCGATCTCGCCCCCATCCTCGCTCTCGGTGGAGAGGCGAAGGGCGTTGAAGATCTCGGGCAGGTGGTCGGGGTGGAACTCCACGTCCAGCACCGGTCCGATCACCTGGACGACCCGGCCGGTGCTCTTCTCGTCAGCCATGCTCGCTGCACTCTCCATGAGTGAATGTGTCAACTACGGTTGTCATTATGTGAACTCGCATTTACAATTTTTCGACCATTGGCCGCTACTCCAGAGCCGCGGCACCGCCCACGATCTCGGCGATCTCCTGGGTGATCTGACCCTGCCGGGCCCGGTTGTAGGTGCGGGTCAGATTCTCGAGGATCTCGCCTGCGTTGTCGGTCGCGCTCTTCATCGCGGCCCGGCGCGCGCCCTGCTCCCCGGCGGCGTTCTCCACCAGCGCCCGGTACACCGCCATCCGGAGGTAGCTGGGGAGGATCGCGCCGACCAGCTCCTCGGGCGGCGGCGAGACGATGTATGCGTCGAGCGAGGGGGCGCCCGCAACGGGCTCCAGGGGGAGCATCCTGGTTGTGCGCGGCGGGGTCGACATCGCCGAGCGGAATTCGGAGCTCACCATGTGGACAGCGTCGAGCTCACCCGCCTCGAAGGAGCGCCGCAGCGGCGCCACCAGCTCCTCGGCGTCCTCGGGGGTGGGGGCGTCGCCGATTCCGGTGGTCGCCGACGCGATCCGGACGCCGCGGAAGCGGAAGTACGAGAGGCCCTTCTTCCCGGCGACGTGCAGCTCGGTGGCCACGCCCCGATCGGCCAGGTCATCGAGCATCGCACGCGCCTCGCGGATCAGGTTGGCGTTGAAGGCCCCGCAGAAGCCCCGGTTGGCGGTCAGGAGGAGGACGGCCGCACGCCTGGTCTCGCCAGGCTGCCTGAGCAGGGGGTGCTCCCGCTCCAGCCACGGCGCGTGGAGGCTCCGCACCAGCTCGGCGAGGGCGTCGCTGTAGGGGCGGGCCGCCTGCATGCGATCGATGGCCCGCTTGAGCTTGGAGGTAGCCACCAGCTCCATCGTGCGGGTGATCTTGCGGGTGTTCCTGACCGACTTGATCCGCCGCATGACCTCCCGGGCGCCCGCTCCGGCCACGCTACGCCGCCCCCTGGGCCGCCTGCTCCGACTCGGCCGTGAAGATCCGGTTGTACTCCTCGATGCACTCGCGCAGGCGCCCCTCGATGTCCTCGGTGAGCTGCCCCTCCTGGCGGAGCCCGATCAGGACGTCGTCGTAGCGGCTCTCGGCGAACTCGAGGAAGCCCCGCTCCCATCTGCGCACGTCTTCCAGGTCGAAATCGTCCAGGTAGTCGTTGGTGACGGCGTAGATCGCTACGATCTGCCGCTCCACCGGGACCGGCTGGTACTGCGGCTGCTTGAGGATCTCGACGGTGCGCTGGCCGCGCGCCAGCTGCCGCTGGGTGGCCGCGTCGAGGTCGGAGGCGAACTGCGCGAAGGTCTCCATGGCGCGGAACTGGGCCAGGTCCAGCCTGAGGCGCCCAGCCACGGACTTCATCGCCTTCACCTGGGCCGCGCCGCCGACGCGCGAGACGGAGATTCCGACGTTGACCGCCGGGCGCACGCCCGAGTTGAAGAGGTCGGGCTCGAGGTAGATCTGACCGTCGGTGATCGAGATCACATTGGTGGGAATGTAGGCGGAGACGTCGCCAGCCTGCGTCTCGATGATCGGGAGCGCGGTGAGCGAGCCGCCCCCGAGCTCGTCGGAGAGCTTGGCGGCCCGCTCGAGCAGCCTGGAGTGCAGGTAGAAGACGTCGCCGGGATACGCCTCGCGCCCAGGCGGACGGCGGAGCACGAGCGAGAGCTGCCTGTACGCCTGCGCCTGCTTCGAGAGGTCGTCGTAGACGACGAGCGCATGCCTGCCCTCCCACATGAAGTGCTCGGCGAGGGCGGTCGCCGCGTACGGCGCGATGTACTGCATCGGAGCGGGGTCGGAGGCGTTCGCCGCGACGACGACGGTGTAGTCCATGGCGCCGTGCTCGCGGAAGGTCTCGACGACGCCCGCGACCATCCCGGCACGCTGGCCGACGGCGCAGTATATGCAGAGGACTCCGGTGCCCCTCTGGTTGAGGATCGCATCGATCGCGATGGCGGTCTTCCCGGTCTGGCGGTCCCCGATGATCAGCTCGCGCTGCCCCCGCCCGATCGGGATCATCGCGTCGATCGCCTTGATTCCGGTCTGGAGCGGCTCCTTCACCGGCTGGCGCTTGACGATCCCCGGGGCTACCACGTCGATCTGGCGCCTCCCCGAGGTCTCGATAGCGGCTCCGCCGTCGATGGGGGCGCCGAGCGCGTTCACCACGCGCCCCAGGTAGCCGTCGCCCACGGGGATGTCGAGGACGCGGCCCATGCGGCGCACCTGGTCGCCTTCGCGCAGCCCCTCCCAGTCGCCCATCACGACCGCGCCGATGTTGTCCTCCTCCAGGTTCAACGCGAGGGCGGCAACCCGTTCCCCGCTCTCGCCGGAGGAGATCTCGAGCATCTCGCTCGCCATCGCGCTGGAGAGGCCGTAGATACGGGCAACGCCGTCCTTGACCTCGAGAACCTCGCCCACCTCCTCCGAGTGGAGAGCCTCCTCGAAGCTCTCGATCTCGGCCAGGAGCACGCTCTTGAGCTCGCTCGCCCGGAGCCCTGAATCGGACATGTGTTCCTCTTCTCCCCCGTCTATCTCGCTAGCAGTCAGTGGATAATCTCGCGCGAGCACCGAGAGCGGCGAAGCGCTCCGCTGGCAAGGCGCGACGAAGGGCCAATAGCCGCAGCGCTATTGGTCCGAGGAGCAACGCAGAGCAAAGCGGTCCAGCGGAGATGCAGCGCTGCTCGAATGCCGTGGGAGGTTTGTCCACGGGCTGCTAAGTTCGAAGCTCGGCGTCCATGAGCCTTCGCCTCATGGCGTCGAGCCGTCGCTTCACAGACCCGTCGTACAGGGTGTCGCCCTCTCGGATCACGATCCCCCCGATGATCTCCGGCCGCACCGCGATGCGCGGGACGACCTCCGCCCCCGTCGCCGAGGACAGCTGCGCCTCCAGGTCCTCCCGGTCGACGGCCGACAGCGGCCGCGCCACGGTGACCTCCATCCGACGGCGCCCCAGGTGGCGCTCCAGTATCTCCACATAGGCCGAGGCCATGGCGGGGAGCAGCCGCTGCCGCCGCTTCTCCACCACGACCTGCAGGAAGCGCAGCAGCATCGGCGGCACAAAACCCTCCAGCGACCGGCCCAGCGCCGCCTTCTTCTCGGCCGTGGCGACGCGCGGAGTCAGAAGGAACTCGCGCGTCAGCGGGTCGTCCATCAGCGCGACCACCAGCTCCAGCCCGGCCCCGAAGGCCTCGACCCCATCGTGGCGCCCCGCCAGCTCGAAGAGCGTCTCGGCGTAGCTTCGCGCTACGGTCTCCTCCCTCACTGCCACGCGCCGCCTTCGCCAGAGACGGAGAGCTCGTCAATGTAGTCCATCACCAGGCGGCGGTCCCGCTCGCCGTCGATCCGCTCCTCCAGGAGCCTGGAGGCGGCCGCCATCGCGACCTCCACCGCCTCGCGGCGCAGCTGGGCGATCGCCGCATCCCGCTCGCGTTCGATCTCCCGGCGAGCGTTGGCGATGATCGTCCGGCCCTCCTCGCGGGCCTTCTCCTCGAGCTGTCTGCGCAGCTCCTCGGCCGCCTCGCGACTCTCGGCGATGAGCGCCTGGGCGCGGCGGCGGCCCTCGGCCATCTGATCCCGGTGCTCGGCCAGGAGCGCCTCCGCCTCGGTGCGCTGCCGCCCGGCCTCGTCGATGTCGCTCTGGATGCTCCGCTCGCGCGCCTCGAGAGCCGCCATCAGCGGCTTCCAGGCGTACCTGGCCAGCAAGGCGAGGAGCGTTCCGAAGGTGAGGAGGGTCCATACCGAGAGCCCCCACTCCACCGAGAAGAGGCGGCTCCAGCCCCCCTCCTCAGCCGCAGCGCTCGGCAGGGCCCCGGCGACCGCCGCGGAGAGGCGGGCGCCGGTCTCGAACAACGCCCCGGTCACAGGACGAAGAGGAAGAGCAGTGCGACGACGATGGCGATCAGCGCCGCGCCCTCGACCAGGCCGGCCAGGATGATCGCGAGGCCTCGAATCTCGCCGCCGGCCTCCGGCTGCCGTGCAATCCCCTGGGTGGCTCCGGACCCGATCTGGCCGATGCCGATCCCGGCCCCGATCGCCGCCAGCCCCGCGCCGATCCCCGCGCCGAGGAGGGCCATGTTGCTCTTGGCCGACGCGGCCGCGCCCGCCGCGTCCTGGAGCACGTTGAGAGTTGAATCGAACATTGTCGTGTCGTTACCTCCGTTTGAGTTGGATCAGAGCGCCGAGCTCGCACCTGGCGTGCGGCTACCCGATGTAAAGCATAGTTTACAATATGTAATGCAGAGTTTCCATTTCGGATTCCGTGGAAGGTCTGTCCACGGGGTGCTAGTGCTCATGCTGCATCAGCCCTATGAAGACGGCGGAGAGCAGCGCAAAGATGTAGGCCTGGATCATCGCGATCAGGAGCTCCAGCACCAGGATCGCCGATACGAAGATGTACGAGCCCCCCGCGATGAACCAGCGGCCAAGGGCCAGGTCGCCGAAGAAGAAGATGAAGCCCAGCAGCGAGAAGATCAGGAGGTGACCCGCCGTCATGTTGGCGAAGAGCCGCATGGCGAGTGCGAAGGGCTTGACGATCTTGCCGAGGATCTCCACCGGCGTCATCAGCGCCATCATGAGGTACTTGACGGCACCCTCGGTTCCGGGTGGCGCGAAGAAGATGGTCTTCAGGTACCCCTTCGGTCCCAGCTTGAAGAAGCCCGCTACCTCGGTGACCACGAAGGTGACGAGAGCGAGCGCCGCCGTGACGGCCAGATTCCCGGTGGCCGAGCCTCCCCAGGGGACCAGCCCCAGGAGGTTCATCGCGAGGATGAAGAAGAACAGCGTCAGGATCAGCGGCACGAAGCGCTGGTAGCCGTGCCCGATGTACTCCTTGCACAGGTCGTCGCGCAGGAAGACGACGATCGCCTCGATGGCGTTCGCCAGCCCCTTGGGCGCCCGATCGACGCCTTGCGCCGCTACGGTCCGCGACGCCCCCAGGATCGTCACGAAGGTGATCGCGGCGGCCATCAGGAGGAGCACGACGTGCTTGGTCGGCGAGAGATCCACCTGGAGGCCGGCGATCGCCACCGGGTCCCACTGGGGGAGCCGCACCGCCCCGATCAGCGGCAGCTCGTAGCTGTTCGAGTTGAGGATGTGGTGAGCCAGCATCTCGCCGAGGTCGAAGTCGCCGCCGTGCTCCTGTGGAGTCGCGCCGAGGAGGGGCAGGGATGCGCCTGTCACTTGGCGGATGGCACCCCGACGGAGGCAGTGCGGCGGTACTCGATCAGCGGCTCGGCGAAGGCGAGGCCGATCGTGAAGCCCCCCAGCGCCACGACGAAGGGGAGCGGCTCCGCCCACCCGGTCGCGACCACGGCCACAACCCCGCCCAGGAGTACGAGAACCCTCATCGCGAAGCCGGTCGCGAGTGCGGCCAGGAACCGGTCGGTCCTGGATCGCCACCCGCGCAGCGCGAGGGAGGCGGGGAGCTGCGTCGCGAGGGTCAGCGCCCCGGCGGCGGCGGTGGAGCGCCGGGCACCCTCGCCGCCCAGGAGAAAGGCACCCACGGTGGCGACCGCCACCACAGCCACGGCGGTGCCCACGAAGTAGAGCGAAGACCTCAAGGCGCCGCTTCCCCCTCGTGGCGATCGCTGGACGAGCTCTCTGCTGGCTGCGGGGTCCGCACGGACTGGGGCCCACGGGGTTGCGCAGCCCTCGCCCACAGGCTCGCGGCCCCCCCGGCGATGCCCAGGATGGCTCCCGCGATGCCCAGGAGAGGTGTGGTTCCGAGCCGCCCGTCGAGTGCCAGTCCAGCCCAGCCGAAGACGATGATCGAGAGCGCCCAGGCCACCCCAAGCGCCGCCTCGCCGTAGTGGCGAACGGGCGCGCCTACGCTTCGCCTGCGGGCGCGGAGGTGTTTCACGCTGTCTCCTCAGGTCCCCATGGTGCACCCACGCCGGACGCCGTGCCGGAGTAACCCAGACCAAGGCTCCGCAGGGCGCGGAGACCGGCGAAAGCTAACGCGTGCGAGGAATTTGGCAACCGAAAGTCCTGTCCATTGCCGGGCGCGGGCTTCGGCGGCCTCTACTTCGCCTTCCGGGGCTTCGCGGACCGAGGCTTCGGCGGCGCGGCCGCGGGACGGGCTACCTGACCGTGGACAGACCCGCCGCGTCAGAGATGCAGCGCGACCCCCATGGCCAACTGCCCCTGAGGCGTCACCCCGAGATCGAGGCTCGCGTCAACGAAGGGGGGGCGCTCCACTCCCCCGTTCCAAGCTGGCCGCTGCCACGCCGTCAGCATTGCCGACACCATCGACCAGCCCCAGCCCCCCCAGAATGCGGAGACGCCCAACACCCCGACAGCGCCTAAGCTCAGCGGGCACGCCACGGGCGTTCGTGGCCCCGACCTCCTCGCCTCGCGCCGGCACGAGGCCCCCGATAAGTGGAGACCGAGTTCGAAGAGCCCAAATCCGCCCGCCGTTAGCGCCACGGGCTTGAGTCCGCGTCGCACATCGCCCGCATACAAGTGGGCAAGGAGAGGCGCAATCTGCAGCCCCATGACCGCCTCCACCCCGCCATCCAGGCCGAAGACCACGGCAATCGGCAACCCAACTGCGATCCCCCCGGCCAGGGTTGCGTCTGCGCCCCTCAGAAGTGGGTTTGCGCCCTTGCCTGCCACTTCGCCTGCCTGCAGGAGATCGACCTGCTGGGCGTTGGCGGACTGGGCGCTAACGGACCCACCGAGGATCGGCGCGCACCCCGCCGCGAGACACAGCAGCAGCGCGCCGCGGTTCGACACCAGGCATCGTCGTCGGGGCAATGGGATCATCCTTCGGCCAGCTCGGGGCCGGGGTCGCACGCAGCCGGCAACGCAGGGAAACGCCGAGATCGGCTTCCGCAGTCTCATTCGGGCACCCCTCCCTCCTGACGGCCTGACGGGAATGGTCGATGAGGGCGACCTTACCGTAGGCGGTGGAGGGACGGCCTGTCAAGTCGGCGGGAATCGTGGGCCTGCCCGCCACACTTGGAGTTGGGGCCGGTTTCGCCCATTATCGAAGGACAGTGATTCCACAATTCGGCTCGCCGCTAGCAGCCTACGCGGGGGTGTCTCGGGTGCTGGCGCACGAAGGAGCACCGCCTTGACGTTGATCGAAGCGCTTGTGGCCGCCTTCGTGGTCCTGCTGGCGCTCTCGGGCGGTCTCTCCGCGACGCTCGCCGCGGTGCTCGGGATCAGCGAGTCCAGGGCGCGCATACTGGACGGCGAGGGGTTCGCGGGTGCCGGGCCGCTCCTGGCGCTGCGCTCGGACCGGGCCGCAATCGCCCGTCTGGGGGTCGCCCGCGTGGTGTGCAGCCTGCTGGCCACGGCGGCGGGAGCGGGTGCGGTCGCCGTCGTCTGGGGCGGGCGGGCGCTGTGGATCGGCGGCTTCACCGTGGTGACGGCGATCCTCGTTCTGGGCGAGTTCGCACCGCGCAAGCTCGCGGCCCGCGCACCGGTCAGGGTGGCGTTGTTCGGGGCGCCGATTCTCGTCAGGATCGGAGCCTTCCTGGGTCGTCTGCTGCGCCCACTGCAGGCGCTGGGGCGGGTGGTGTCGCGCCGGTCGCCGAGGGAGGAGGCCTCGGAGGAGGAGCGGCAGGTCCGAGAGGTGCTCGAGATCGGGACCGAGGCCGGCGTCGTCGAGTCGGACGAGACCCGGCTGATCGAGCGGGCCTTCCGGCTGGACGAGCTGAATGCGTGGGATGCGATGACGCCCCGCGTCGACATCGTGGCCCTGGAGGATTCGCGCACCCTGGCCGATGTCATCCCCGAGCTCGAGAACCTGCCCCACTCGCGCGTCCCGGTGTACGGCGGGAGCATCGACGATGTGACCGGAATACTCTACGTGCGGGATGCGTACCGGGCGTACGTGGCCGGAGAGCACGACACGCCTCTCTCGCAGCTGGCCCGCCCGCCGGTCTTCCTTCCCGGCTCGCTCTCGCTCGCGAAGCTCCTCGCCGACTTCCGCGCCCGCCGGGTGCACGTCGGCATTGTGGCCGACGAGTTCGGGGGAACCGACGGCCTCATCACCCTGGAGGACGTGCTCGAGGAGCTGGTCGGAGACATAGTTGACGAGACCGACGTCGACGAGGACCCGGTGACCCGGCTGTCGCCGGAGGAGGTGATCGCTTCGGGCGGGGCCGAGCTACGCGACCTGAACGAGCGCTTCGGGGTGTCGCTCCCCGAGGACGAGAACAGGTCGCTGAACGGCTTCATCCTCGAGGAGCTGGGACGGGTCCCGGAGCCGGGGACGATTCTCGAGGCCGAGGGTGTGAAGATCGAGGTCGTCAAGGCATCGGAGACGCAGGTGATCCGGGCGCGCATCCGTCGCGTTGCGCCCAGCCGCGGCAGGTGACGCCCGGTTGGCCCGGATCATCCCCTTTGGGGGGCGCTCGCCCCGGATCGCCAAGTCGGCCTTCGTGGCGCCGACCGCCGTCGTGATCGGCGACGTCGTGGTCGGGGCAAGCGCGAGCGTCTGGTTCGGGGCGGTGCTCCGGGGCGATCACTCCGAGAACGGCATCCGGATCGGGGCACGCTCGAACGTGCAGGAGAACTCGGTGGTGCACACGAGCGAACAGGGCCCCACCGTGCTGGAGGAGGGGGTGACGGTCGGCCACGGCGCACTCATGGAGAGCTGCCGCATCGGGACGCGCACGGTGGTCGGGATGGGTGCCGTGATCCTGCAGCGCGCCGAGGTGGGGGGGCGGTGCGTGCTCGCGGCCGGCACCGTGGTCAGGGAGGGCGCCACCATCCCGCCGGGGAGCATGGTGGCGGGTGTCCCCGGCCGGGTGAGGCCTCTCAGCGAGGCGGCCGCCGGGTGGATCGACCGCAGCGCCGAGCACTACGTCGAGCTCGGCCGGAGGTTCAGCGCGGAGCTGGGCCGAGGCGGCCTCTGCGAGCTCTGCGGGGGCGTGACGGTGGAGCGGCACTGCAAGGTCACCTGCCTGAACTGCGGGTACCAGCGGGACTGCAGCGATCCGTGAGCGGGGGGTGTCTGTGAAGAGGAGAGCGGAGGTGGTCAGCCGGAGAGAGGCGCTGGCGCTGATGGCGGCGGGAGTGGGCGCGGCCGCCTGTGCGCCCGAGGGCGCAAGAGAAGGCGGTTCGGGGACCGGCGATGGCTCGGAGCTGGCCCCCGGGGCGGGCGCCGGAGGCGGGGGCGACGCTGCGGCCGGGATCTGGGTGAAGGATCCCGCGCGGTTCATCCGGCATGGCACCAACCTGGAGACGCGCCTGGAGGAGCTCGACGGCCTCCTCACCCCGAACGACCTCTTCTTCGTGCGCAATCACGCGCCCACTCCGCTGATCGACCCGGGTTCGTATCTGCTCTCGGTGGGCGGGCCCGGCGCGAGGTCGGAGGTTCGTCTGACTCTAGACGACCTGCGCGCGCTCCCCAGCCAGACGCTGATCGCCTACATCGAGTGCGCGGGGAACTGGCGCGGTTTCTTCCAGTCGGTCACCGGGCGCACGGCGGCGGGGAGCCAGTGGGGCACCGGCGCGGTCGGATGCGCCGAGTGGAGCGGCCCCAGCCTCGCCGACGTGCTGGCGGTCGCGGGTGTGCGCGAGGACGCGCTCGAGGTGAATGTGATCGGGCTCGACGACGGGGCGTGGGAGCGCCCCATGCCCCTCGAGAAGGCGCTCGACCCGGCCACGATCCTGGCGCTCACGATGAATGGCGAGCCGCTGCCACCCGATCACGGCTTTCCCGTGCGCGCCGTGGTGCCCGGGTGGGTGGGGTCGTCGAGCGTGAAGTGGGTGGGGCGCGTCGAGGTGGCGACCGAGAGGGTGTGGGTGCGCGCGAACACGTCGTCGTACGTGCTGGTGGGCGAGGAGTGGCCTGCGGAATGGTACGCGCCCGCCGACGGAGCGCCGATCACGACGGGCAGCGTGAAGAGCGCGCTGGCGTTGCCGAGGCCAGCCCGGATAGGTGCCGGGAGGCACAGGTTGAGGGGGTTCGCCTACTCGCCGCAAGGACCGGTGGCGCGGGTGGAGTGGAGCGCGGACGATGGACCGTGGGGCGAGGCGCGGCTGATCGGGGCGTCGGCGGAACATCCGTACGCCTGGAGCCGCTTCGAGTTCGTGTGGGAGGCCACGGCTGGGGAACATGTGCTGCGCACCCGGGCCACCGACGCGTCGGGAGAGACCCAGCCGCTCGAGGGTGTCTACAACGAGAAGGGCTACCTGCTGAATGTGGCGCTGGCACACCCGGTGGAGGTGGTATAGCAGCCCGTGGACAAGCCTCCCACGGCATTCGAGCAGCGCTGCATCCCCGCTGGACCGCTTCGCTCTGCGTTGCTCCTCGGACCAATAGCGCTGCGGCTATTGGCCCTTCGTCGCGCCTTGCCAGCTGGGCGCTTCGCCGCTCTCGGTGCTCGCGCGAGGTTATCCACGGACTGCTAGCCGCGGCTGTCGACGCAACCTTCGGCGACCCATCCTACCCATACACTCATATACTGCTCACCCATACATGTTCGCCCACACGCTCGCCAATACCGCCAGCGGTCTCCGGCGTGGTCGGCTGATCGCCGCGGCAGCCTGCCTCGTCGCCTGCTCGCCAGGCGCCGATACCCCCGCTGTCGACGGCGAGTGGGCCTACACGGTGCGGTGCAGCTACTGCCACGACGTGCCGAACGGGATCGGGGCCGCGGTCACGCCCGGGGTCTTGGCCGCGTACTCCACCGTGGGGCAGCTCGACCGCTACCTCAGGGTGGCCATGCCCCACGAGGCTCCCGGCAGCCTGGCGGACGGCGAATACGACGCAATTCTGCGGTACCTGATCGAGAGCCGCGAGATGGTGCCCGAGGCGACCGATGAGTGGCCGCTGCCGGATTCGACGCGGCTGGAACCGGATTAGAAGAACTGCCTGCCTGCGCTGTACCATCTCACGCGGTATCGTGTCTCGCTCAGTGAGTCAGCTACCTATCTATCGTCACCACCGAGGTGATGTGCCCATGAAGCCCCTCTCGCTAGTAGCAGCCCGTGGACAAACCTCCCACGGCATTCGAGCGGCGCTGCATCCCCGCTGGGCCGCTTCGCTCTGCGTTGCTCCTCGGACCAATAGCGCTGCGGCTATTGGCCCTTCGTCGCGCCTTGCCAGCGGGGCGCTTCGACGCTCTCGGTGCTCGCGCGAGATTATCCACGGACTGCTAGCGCTCCTCGCGGCGTCGCTAGCCGTCGGGCCCGCAGCGGCTCCAGCGCCCTTGGCGGCGCAGGAGGTCCTCTCCGTCCACGCCGGAGGCGTCCGTTCGACCTTCGTGAAGGTCCGTGGAAATCGATCGTTCCATGCGATTTCGGGGAGCAGCGTCCGTGCCGCCATGACTGTTCCGCTGACCGGTCCCCTCGCGATCCAGCTTGCCGTGAGTCACACGGAAAAGGGTGCGGCCGCTGGCCTGGGAGATGCCGAAGCCAGTCAGGAGATGCGCCTCAGCCTCCTGGAGTTCCACACTCTCCTCAAGGCAGGCACAGATCCGAGGCGGTCGGTATCGGCGCACCTGCTCTGGGGAGCCTCGGTGGCGGGTGTGGTGAAGTGCACAACCGGCAATCTCGGTGACGCTGACGAGACGGAGTGCTCTGACGATGGCCTGGTGATTTCCCCAACCGACATCGGCGCATCCTTCGGGGTTGGAGTCGAGGTGGCGGTCACCGATCGGCGGTACAGGATCTCCCTTGACGCGCTGAGAACGATCAGTCTCTTCGACCTGCGTGCTGACTCTTGGGGCGAGGTCAGGAACACCTCCTTTACCTACACCCTTGGCTTCGGAGTGCCGGTCGGCTAGCCACATTGTAAAGTGTGCTTTACACTGTGTAAATCATGGTTTACAATGGATGGGGGAGCTGGTTGGGGACAAGGGTTCGTGAGGGGATCCCCAAGGTCGCACGCTGGTCTGGACTGGGTATATTGGCCCCATGGACGCACGGACTCTGGATCACGGGAACGGACGGAAGGAGCCTTGGATGGGAAACGGGGCGAGCTCAGGCCGGGCTGGGAACGGCGGTGCGGTCGGTCGACGGGCCGGGTGCGCGGTGGCGAGGCGGTAGCCGGGTCCGTGTTCACTTCACTGGAAGTGTCGGGCTATCGCGGGCTCAAGTCGCTGGAAGTCGAGCGGCTCGGGCGCGTGAATCTGGTCGCGGGCCGGAATAACTCAGGGAAGACGAGCCTGCTGGAGGCGGTGTTTCTGCTGGCGCATGGGGGGAAGCCCGAAGCAGCGGTCAACGCCAACGTCGTTCGCGGGGGCGTCAGCGTACGTGCGGGTACGGTCGACGATGTGCGGGCGCTGTGGCAGCCCCTGTTCTCCGACCTTGACGTGTCGAAGCCGGTGTCGATTTCCGGCAGTCACACCACGCACGGGTCGCTCCGTCTGGAGATCGAGCACCGCTATTCCGGGAGGTTGGGAGGGGCGTCCGCAAGTCGCGACACGCATCGCGGCGTTCCGGGCTCGTCCGAATTGCGTTTCGTGCTGCGGGTGTCACCCCGCGAGGGACAACTCGCCAGATCGGTCCAAAGCCGCGCCTCGGTCGGAGAAGACGGTGCAGAGGCGAAGGTCGAAGGCGAACCGCTTGTGGTCCCGGGCGTCCTGCTCACGTCTTGTGCCGACAGTCCGCAGGAAGACATCAAGCGATTCGGCCTGTTGCGTGTCCGCAAGCAGGCCGATCTCGTCGTGGAGGCTCTGCAGATCATCGAGCCCAGGTTGCAGGCGTTGGACGGGTTCCCCGGCCCGGGCGGGTACACGCTGTGGGGAGACATCGGTCTTCCCGAGCAGATTCCTCTTGCCGTGTTGGGTGACGGAGTGAACCGCCTGGCCAGGCTGGTGCTGGCCATGGCGCACGACCGCGGGCTCGTCGTGCTGGTCGACGAGATCGAGAACGGTTTCCATCACTCGGTTCTCGAGAAGGTCTGGAAGGCCATCTACACGACCGCGGAGCGGTTCGACACCCAGGTCATCGCGACAACCCACAGCTACGAGGCGATAGCCGCCGCCTACCGCGCGTCGCCCGGACACGACCTGGTGCTACACAGACTTGATGCCGACAATGACGGAGCCAGGTGCGTCACGTACGATTCGGAGTCGATCGAGGGTGCGATGCACCATGGTTTCGAGGTACGGTAGCCGGGTTCGACATGCCGCCCACGAACGGGGCCCAGACTCGGCATCGCCTCGCCGAGATCACGGAACCCATCCAGCTTCTGGTCGAGGGCAAGGATGGGAGGAACTGGTTCCTGGCGCTGGTGAGGCACATGGGAGTCGAAGAAGGCGTGCAGGTTCAGAACTACCGGAGCGTCAGCGAGTTGCGGAGCTTCCTGCAGATGTTCGCGAGGGCTCCCGGATTCGTCAACGTGACTGCGGTCGGGATCGTCCGAGACGCCGAGGAGAAACCAGCAAGTGACGCCCTCGCCAGAGTGCGCGGTGCCCTCGAATACGCTGGACTGCCCGCTCCAAGTGTGCCCGACACAATCGCCGACGGTCCCCCACGGGTATCCGTGCTGATCCTTCCCGACGGAACGAACCCGGGAATGCTGGAGTCGCTGCTCAGCGAGACGGTGAAGGGCACGCCGGTTGCCGATTGCATCGACGAGTTCCTGAAGTGCGCCGAGCGTGACGGCGGGTCGCAGATCAAGCGTCCCGACAAGGCGTTCGCCCATGCCTTCCTGGCGACACGGCCGGACCCGCATGTCTCTGTGGGCGTGGCCGCCCAGAAGCGATACTGGGACCTCGATCATCCGGCCTTGGATGGCGTGCGGTCGTTCCTGCGGGACCTCTCCCAGACTCGTCGACGGTTGAGTGGAGAGTGAGCAACGCGAAGAGTGGAAAGCTGGACCGGCCGGTGCTCGACGACGTCGTCCGCCGCGTCGTCGAGGCCGCCGATCCAGAAAAGATCATCCTGTTCGGGTCCGCGGCGCGGGGCGAGATGGGGCCTCGCAACGACATAGATCTGCTGGTGGTGAAGGACGGAGTCCATCGGCGCGAGCTGGCTGGACGGATCTACCGGAAACTGGTCGGGGTCGGCGCTGCGGTCGACGTCATCGTGGTCACTCCGGAAGATCTGGAACGTTACCGGGACAGCCACGCTCTCATCGTCAAACCCGCGTTGCGGGAGGGATCGGTGGTCTATGAGGCCGCCTGCGCGATTTCCGCGCGACGACCCGCGTGAGTGGTTGACCTCCAGAACCGCGAGGGCCTCGGCGGTCACCGGCGTCCGGTGTGGTATCCGGTCTTCTCGTGCTCTGCCCTCCACCGGATGTCCTGGGGGTCAGAGGGGGCCCGGTCCCCCGCCAGCCTCCGCAGGGGACTCACGGAGTGTGCCACATTCGATGCCCGAAAGTGTGCCAGTTTCAATGCCGATCGACAATTCGGGCTCATTGGCCACCGGGGCTCGCGAACAAGGGATCGACGCGTGCGTAGCTCGCCTCCATGCCGTCCTCCATCCCGGTTTCGATCATCGTCTCTCGGGTCGCCTCATCGGGGAAGACCATGCGCACCGTCAACAGAGCACCTTCACCGTCGGCTTCGAAGCGGGTCTCAACGCGGTATTCGGCCGTCGTGTCGTCCAGCTCCATCCGCTCGCTGTGGACGATGCGCGTGCCAGACTCGATCTCGAGCACCTCACCCGTGATCCCGAACCGGTATCCATCCTCGTTCTGCCATTCGTAGTGGATACGCCCCCCGGGGCTAACCTCGTTCACGCACACCGTCATTGACCATCCGGGCGGTCCGAGCACCCACCGCCGGATAAGCTCCGGGTCGGTGTGTGCGCGATAAAGCGCCTCAGGCGAGGACTTGAAACGGCGCGTCGCGACGATATCCGTCTCGCCTTCCCTGGTGAGAGTGAGGTTGCTCATTCGGCCCCTTTCGTGTCCGCAGATCCCTGGCGAGGACGGCGAGACGGAGTCGCCCGCTTCGCGGCATCGGCTCCGTGACTGGCGACAAAGTCCGAGGCCCCCTGGGGAAGTAGCAGATCATCGGCAATCGCCGCGATCTCCTCGGCCTTTCGCCACGCCTGCTCCAGGCGCCATAACTCGCCCTCAAGCGCCCGGCGCTCATAGCGACCCGGCCGCTACGGCGACGGCCGCGGCGGCTTCGGGCTTTCCCTGCTCGTGAAGCCGACCACTACCGGGCGACTATCCAAGACGTGGAGCCAAAGACTGCGGATTCACGGCCACCCCGTCAACGTCGGGCTCGGCGCGTATCCGGTCGTGACGCTGGCGGAGGCCCGGGAGAAGGCATTGAAGAACCGCCGGACGGTTGCTCAAGGGCGCGATCCCCGTTCGGGTGGCATCCCCACCTTCGCCGAGGCCGTGGAGACGGTGATCGCGATCACCGGGCCGTCGTGGCGATCGGGGAGCAGGTACGAGGCCCAATGGCGAGGGACGTTGCGTAGGTACGCCGTGCCCCGCTTTGGCGACAAGCGGGTCAACGAGATCACCACAGCCGACGTGATGGGGGCGCTGCTCGCCGACGACTTCTGGAACCAGAAGCGAGTGACGGCACGGGTGGTGCGGCAGCGGATCGGGGCCGTGATGAAATGGGCGGTCGCGCAGAGATGCCGCGAGGACAATCCGGCTGGTGACGCCATCAGCGCGGCGTTGCCGAACAACGGCGTCCGCGTCCGGCATCAGCGGGCTTTGCCACACGGCGACGTTGCGGCGGCGCTGGATCGGGTTCGCGCGTCCGAAGCGCTTCTCAGTGCGAAGCTCGCGCTAGAGATGCTGGTCCTGACGGCGTGCCGAGGTGCGTATGGCAAGGTGGCCGGAGTTCGACTTGGAATCGGCAGTCTGGACGATTCCGGAGGACCGAACCAAGTCGGGGCGCGAGCACCGCGTGCCGCTGTCCTCGGGAGCCCTGAAGGTGCTGGACCAAGCGAAGGGTCTTGGGGACGGAAACGGCTTGGTCTTCCCCGGTCGGCGGCTGCGGCCACTTGGCGACGCGACCATGTCGCTTCAGCTGCGGCGCTTCGGCATCCCGTGCGTTCCCCATGGCATGAGGTCGTCGTTCCGGGACTGGTGCTCGGAGACGGGCGTTCGGCGGGAGGTCGCGGAAGCCGCCCTGGCCCACGTCGTGAAGACCAAGGTGGAAGCGGCTTACGCGCGCTCGGACCTGCTGGAGAGTCGCCGGGAGGTGATGAAGCGGTGGAGTGAGTACTAGGCCGCAGGGCAACTACCCAGGGACATGGTCAGTCCTCTGGGCAACGAAAACGACGAGGCCTTGGGGAACGGGCTACCCAACGACGGAGGATCTTCTCCCTTGAGATAAAGCTCCATGTTACTATAGGAGCCTAGCCGATCATCGCAGCTGCTCCCCTCGGCCGGGGGCGGTTGCGTGCTGCGTGCAGCCGAGGTCGCGTGACGAGTCGCCCAGAAAACGAGGACACCATGCCAACCCGAGAAGCCAGATCAGCGACAACCGAAGCGGCAGAGGAGGCGTCACCGACTCCTGATGAAACATCGGAAGAAGCGGGAGAGGCCCCACCTGTCGCGCCAGCACCACCTCCCGTGCCCCCGCCAGTAGACTTCTTCGCACTTGAGTCTGACGCCTCAGGCGCTGATCTACAGAGCGCGGTTGAGCGACGTATCGCACGAATCGTAGACCAGGATGACAGCATTGCTGGCTACAACTTAGTCTTCCTTTACGACGATATCATTGTCACGAGGTCAGACGCCAACCGCATCTACCGTGCGCTCGCAGCGGTCGACCAGGACCGGCCGATACTCTTGATCTTGAAGTCGCCTGGCGGCGACATCGCTGCGGCCTACTTCATCGGCAAGCTTTGCCGGGAACACACGACCGGCCGATTCGAGGTTGCTGTTCCTCGCGAAGCCAAGTCCGCCGCCACTCTGACTTGCTGTGGCGCCGATGTGATCCACATGGGTAGCCTCAGCGAACTCGGGCCCATAGACCCCCAATTCAACCGCATGCCAGCGCTGGCGGTCAAACACTCACTGGAGCATCTCGCGGAAATCGCATCACTCCACCCTAATTCCGGGGCGATGATCAGCGACTACCTATCGAAGTCCCTACCCGTAAACGTCATCGGACACCTCGAGCGCGCCGCTGGCTCCGCAGCTCAGTACGCCGAGCGCCTGCTCGCCAACAGGTCCTCACCATTGGATGCGAAAGCAAACGCAGAGATCGCTAGACGCTTGGTATACGATTACAAGGACCACGGCTTCGTGATCGACGCTCGAGAGGCCGCCGACATCTTCGGTGAAGCCATGGTCAAGGCGGACACTCCACTCTACCACGTTGCAAACCAGATCTATGAAGAGTTGGACGTGATGGCGTTCGTGGCCGGTCGGCGGTTCAATCGCCGTCTTGCCTTTACTGGAGGAGTGTCTGGCGGATGTATCATGCGCCCGCGCGATGACTAGCTGAGAGGCAAGCCCCGACCCCTGAGAATCCTGACTCTCGCGAGCCCATTCAGGCCCTGCTTGTAGGCCCCATTGAGTGACAAGGGGAAAGGTGATGGCGGGCTCGGCGACCATAGGGCTGGGGCAGATGGCGAAACGTCATCAAAGCCACCAAGTAGGCGTGGGGCACGATTTCCCGGCCCGGCGATAGCGGCCTGCGGGGGCATTCCGTAATGTTGGTTGTCGCGAGGCCCACGATGGGACGCCCCGATCTTGCCGCCTTGGATCCATATGCCAGAGACCAGCTTCCTCAACCGTACCGGTGGCGCCGACTTTCGCCGGGGCGTCAACCCGGAACACAGCAGCCTCGATCCGCTCACGGTTCGTGAACGCAGCGAACGGATGAGTCGAATCCGGTCCAAGGACACGAAACCCGAGATGCGGGTTCGTCGGATCGTACACGGCTTGGGGTATCGCTTCCGTCTTCACGCGAGCGACCTGCCGGGCCGCCCAGACCTCGTATTCCGCCCGCGACGTAAGGTGATCTTCGTTCACGGTTGCTTCTGGCATCGGCACGAGGGCTGTTCGCGGAATCGGATCCCGAAGTCGCCCGAGCCTCGAGAATTCTGGCGGGCCAAACTGGACGGGAACGCTTGCCGTGATCGAGTCAACCAGACTGCACTCCGCGAAATGGGCTGGCACGTTCTCGTGATCTGGGAATGCGAGACCAAGGATGGCGATCAACGGCGACTCGATGGAGCCGCTGCTTTCCAGCGGCGACCGCATCCTCATCAACGTAAGTCGGCAGGTACCGGTGCCGCCCAGCATCTTCGTCATCTGGGATGGCATGGGGCTCGTCGCCAAGCGGATCGAGCACATCCCCCAATCCGACCCGCCCCGCGTTGTCCTCAAGTCCCTCAACCCCGAATACGACAGCTACGAACGTCCAGCCGAGGAGGTCTGCGTCGTCGGTCGGGCCGTCTGGATCTCCAGGCGGTTGTAAGCCACTGCGCCGGGCCTTCCGTTTTGGCGGCGGGAATTGTCGTCTTTGCCAAGACCGCAGCCGGGGTGGCGATGCGCACCACCGGCTCGGACGACTCGTCTCTTGGGTGGGAGATCCCGTCCCGGCGACCGCGATCCGGGCTTACGCTGAACACAGCGCTCGCGCTCGCATCCGTCGCCGCCCATATCTACGCCGGTGCGCGCGCCCGGCTCGTCGATCTCGCCCCGAAGCGAGTAGGCTAGTGCGTCGCCGTTAGCTCGCAACGGTTTCCAAAGTCGCGCCTTGTCTCTCCCGTTCGAGCCGATGTCCTCTGGTTAGCCGCCTCTCCCGGTTCTTCCAGAGCTCCTCCCCGGATCGGAACCAACTCGTGCCCCAAGCCATAGCCGGTCCTTCACCCAAAGACGCCATTTCGTCCACCACGGCGCCTGCCCGGTGCTGGGCTCGACATTCGTTTCGTCGGCATCCACCACCGGGAAGGGGAAGCGATCCCCCGTCCCCATATGCTCGCGAAACAGGCACCCTGCAGTACACGCGGAACTGAGGTCGGTGTCCATCATCCCGGTCGCGAAGTGATAGGTCTGGACCCCCGGATTACCGATCCCAACAGGTTGCACGACCATGCTCAGAAACTGACAGATCATCATCCCGCTCGCGGACAGCGCGAACCCGAACACGTTCTCGTTCCTTCGCAGCAGATGGTCTTCGGGAAGCCGCTCGATGTACGTGGGATCGTCAAGCAGACCTTGCTTCTCTAGCGTGACGTTCGCCGGGTCGAACTGGCCGAGGCATTCCAGACATGCCCTGCCCGGCATCGCGACGTGTGCGCCCCATTCGGCCCCCCGCATCGACCCATCCGACTTAACGCGGACGTGCACGCCGCCGTCTACGACCGGAATATGGTGGGCAAACGCCACCATGTTGAGCACTTGTCTCGGCCAAGGTCGATCCGCGCAACTGAACAGCACGTCGCAATCCAGTGCCGCCCTCAGGCCGCTCTCTCTGGTCACCGCCATCCTCCTCGGTCTCACGTCTACACCGTCGGCAGTCCCATGCTTGGACAGGTGCTCCTCCGCCAGTTCCACCTTGAACCGCCCGATGTCGTCCACGCTGGCGTGGAGAAGCCGATCGAGGTTGAGTGTCTTCACCTTGTCGAAGTCGATCAGGCTGATGGTCTCGACGCCCATTCGTGCCAAGCTCTCCGCTACGATCGCGCCCACGCTTCCGACACCGACAACACCGCAATGCAGCCGGGCGAGCGTGTGCTGCTTCTCCTCACCCCAGGCCGAGTAGGTCCTCTTCAGCTCTTCCTTGAACCTCGGTTTAGGTGCGAGCTCGTCCATGAACGTCACGTCAAAATCACCTCCGACTACGCGAACGGTCCCACACCACCGACGTTCGTACTCCCGCCGCCCTACGCGAATCCAGAAACGCCCGCTCAGCGCTCCATCAGTTCCCATGGTCAGGCCGACGAGCGGCAGGCCCGTCTCTCCCAATATCGAAGGTGCGGTACTTCGCTCCGTGTCGATGTCTTCCCCACTCATCCCCTGCCATCCCGGTGTGAAGTGACTGTGTAGCAGTGCGATGCCGGCGTTCCTCGACATCGCGGCCTCCGCCACCCGGTCCAGATAATTCGGCAGAAAGCTCGCGCCTCCATGCAGTCGCCTTTCGTTCACGGCCGGAAGAATGACTTCCGTCAACACTGCGGTCGTCCGCGTCCTGCCGGTGCTCGGCTTCCACAAGGCGAAGCAAAGGTCCTCCTGCCGCTGTCCCTTCCTGATGTGTCGCAGAAGATGTCTTCGCAACGCCGCGGCGGCTTCGGTCGTCATCACCACGCTGTAGTTGACCGAACTCACTGGCTCTCCCAAAGCGCCCGGACGTGCTCCATGTACCGGATCGCGTTTCTCGCGCCCGACGTCCAGTTCGGATGGGGCCTGCTCCAGTACTGCCAGCCGTCGCCGAAGTGCTTGCTGTGCTTTGCGCTCCGATGAATGTGACCGCGAGGGTGTGGACCATCTGAGCGGTTCGCGTGGATCAGCTTGTGAACATGTGGACCGGACGGCGGCGACAGCGGGAAATCGGATGGTACCACGATTCCGATGTCGACCACTAGCCCCTCGAACTTGCCGTCAGGAACACGGTACCCTGGGATCATGACGTGCTCGTCGCCTAACTCCCCGACACGCATTCCCGCCGCCCGCAGCTGCTCGGCGAAAAGCGCTCCTCCGACGAGTGTCTGGTTCACCAGCTATCCGTCGAGTTGGGAAACGCCCTTTGGCCCGGTGTAGTGGCCAACAAACGCCGCTCCCTCGTACAGGAAGATCAACTCCTCGCCCTTCCCTTCGTACCGAATCCTCTCGCCGTCCTTGATCTGGACCAAGTAGTTGCAGTCAGGATCGAGACCGCCCAGGCGGAGAATATCATTCGCCGACATCGGGTTCTCTGGCGCCTCGTGCGGCTCGTTGTCGATCTTGATGGCAATCGGCGGACCCCATACGATCTCCATGTCTTCGAGGCACTTCTTGACGAGCGTGATCGCCTCCGCTGCCGCCTTGGGCGGCTCGCCTCCCCCGTCCAGCTTCAGGAGCAACTGGAACGAGGTCTCCTTCACCGGTGTGAACCGGACCGCCCAGCCTCCCCACGCCTTCTCGATCACCCAGGCCGCTTCACCCGGCTGCACCTTGTCGGCCTCCACCACCGGTGCCCCCGGCCCCTCGGACTTCAGGCTCTCCGCGACAGACATCACCTCGTCCCTGCTCACGCCTTCCTGGCTTCGCAGTAGGGCGCCCCCTTCGCCGAGCAGTTCCACTCCCCAGCAGCGCTCCCCGGCTTCCGACACCTTGCTGATCTTCAATTGCGACATCGATCACCTCCTGAGATGGTTACCGTTTCGCCCCAGGGGCTCAAGCCCCCGGCGCCACATCCAAGCGTCTCGCGCCGCCCCCGGGCCTTCGCTACCACCTCGCGATATGGAGGTGGTCCGCTTGAGACACGTCGGCCCAGCGGCGTCTGCTAATGTGCACGAGCGTGCTTGTGATGTCAAGCGCAGATCGAGCATGCTTGATCCTGCCGTGGGCCGGAGCTAGACTGGAGGCTGAGGAAACGCCCGTCGAGGAAGATGTGCATGGAGCCCCCCGTCTCGGAGGGATGCAGCATGAGTCCCACACTCGGACAGTATCTCGCCTCCATCCGTGCGGACCGGAAGATGACCCTGCGTGAAGTGGAGGAAGCCACCAACAAGGGTGTCTCGAACGCCTACCTCAGCCAGATCGAGAACGACAAGATTCGTAGACCCTCACCAAATGTCCTTCATTCACTGGCCGAAATCTACGCCATCAGCTTCGAGAACTTGATGGCCAAGGCCGGTTATCTCATGCCACCCTCGGGCCGCTCGGACGGTGACCGCCACGGGCGCGTGCCGACGTTCGCCGAGTACAACTTGACGGAGGAAGAGGAATCGGAGTTGCTACGGTTCCTTCAGTTCATACGCAGCAAGGCGCGACGCCATGATTCGACCTGACGACAGTAGGCTCGACCCCGCGGATCTCCGCGCGGTCGAGGAGCGAGCCCACCGACTCCTCGACCGCGCAGATGCCTGGAACGAATTCCCGGTCCCGGTCGACGACATCCTCTCCGCTGCGAAGGTCCACGTAGCCCAGAACAGCGCCTTCGACCGTGCCGCAATCCTCTCTTTCGTCAGGGACAGGGCGGCCGATGCGGGTGCCCTCGTTAAGTCCGCCATAAGCAAGGTGTTCGGCGTCTACGATGCCGCCGCAGCCGTCATCCATATCGACGATACCCTGGTGGCGGCCAAGCAGACCTTCCTCAAGCTGCACGAGGTCGGGCATCACGACCTTCCCACGCACCGCAAGATGTTCCGGTTCTTCCAGGACTGCCGTAAGACCCTGGACCCGACCGTCGCGGATCAGTTTGAACGTGAAGCCAACAACTTCGCGCGGTTCCTGCTGTTCAAGGGCCGTACCTTCGCCGAACACGCCGCCGATTACCCCTTCGAGATCAAGACACCGATCACCCTTTCCAGGCGATTCGGCGCTTCGGTGTACGCCTCCTTTCGTGAGTACGCGCGTACGAGCCCGAGGCCGTGTCTCGGTCTGATTCTCAACCGACTCGAAAACACCGAGGGCACCGGCCTCCGCGCGACGGTTCGACGCGTCGAACCGTCATCGTCCTTCCTCACACGATTCGGCCGCCCCTCGATCGAAACGGTCACACCCGACCACTCACTTTGGTCGGTCGTACCCATTGGCCGCAGAATGACCCAGCCTGTGTCGCTGCCGTTCGCCGACTCCAACGGGCTCCAACACGAATGCGTCGCGGAAGCGTTCGATACAACGTACAACATCCTGATCCTGCTCCGTCCTCTGAGTGCTCTCATCACCAAGCGTATTCTGGTGCCGCCGACGGTAGACTCTGCCGAGCGGACGCCCTCCGTGTCCGTTCCGCGCTAACGCGTCAGCTTCTCGTGGCCTCGTCGCTGCGGATCGCAGGGCGGTCGGATCGATGGCTCTCGCTAACCATTTGAAGGCGCCGACTCAAGGATGCCGAGGGTGCATTCTCCGCGACCGCGAGCGGGTGACAGCCCCCTAGCATTCCAACATCTGGGAGTGTGCTCGTCCCACGAGATCCAGTCGCGTCCGGTGCTGACGCTGTGCGAGCCGCCGGAACGCCAAGTGACGGTAATAGTGATAACGTGAGATATGACCGCATACCTATAATGTTGTATCGCAACGCTTTAGGGTCACGGATTCACCCCAACGTGCAAGTGGTGTACATGGTGGTTGCGAACGATTGGGTTCAGAGGGAGTCGGCGGGTATAATAGGCCCAGTCCGCCGTCATGAACGATACCCCGGCCGGGAATCGTTGTCACCGTGTTCTGATGGAAGCTGGCGGCAGTGCTAGGCTAGTCGCTAAGCACGGGTCTCGGGGGAGTCTTTCCCTGGGCGATGACTAGGCGGACCAAATGGGAAATGACATCCTAGAGCCCCTTTCTAGCCCTCGCCGGGGTATCGGCCTGGAACGGGCAGTCGAGCAGTTCCGGCGCCACTCGCCCCCACACCGCCTCGCTTGCGAGAGCCTTCCGGCCCGCCCTATGATTCAGCTCCCGATGCTCCCCACCACCACGACAGGTGAAGAGCCGGAGCCCGAACTAGTGCCGGAAGCGCACAGGTTCACTTCACAGTGCGGCCGTGAAGGCGGGGACCGGATGCCCGGTCTTCGGCGATGTGAACATACTGGCGGGAGAGTGAGATGGACGGAACCGTAGATGGGGCGGTGCTCGACAGAGTGATCCGGCGCGTTGTGCAGGTGGCGCAGCCCGAGAAGATCATCCTGTTTGGGTCGGCGGCCCAGGGCCGGATGGGGCCGCACAGCGATCTCGATCTGCTTGTCGTCCGGAGTGGGGCCGACGCCCTCGACCTCATGGGTGAGATCTATCTGAACCTGCGCGGCGTCGGTGCCGCGGTCGACGCCATCGTGGTGTCTCCAGACGACTTGGAGCGCTACCGCGACTCCCACGGCATGGTCATTCGCGATGCGCTTCGCGAGGGGCGGGTGGTGTATGAGGCCGCCTGAGCGATTCCCGCACGACGATCAGCTCCCTGGACTCGGGCGGATACCGCCCCCTTGCTTCCTGCCATGGCTCACCTCCTTCGGCTGCCCAAAACGAAGGGGTCCGACATAGCGGTCCAATTCCACATTGTAATGTACGCTTTACAATGTGCAATCCACGGTTTACAATTCCTGCCCTGTCGAGCCCTCGCCCACCACGGGGCCCGGAGACCGCTGGGCGTGCCCAGCTCGCCGTCCGGGTGCCCCAACGTCCCGCACCCGCGTGGCCACACACGACGAGGTGGCGAGCGTGTGACACACCCAATGGCCGAATCCTGCCACGCGACGCCCAGGTCAATCCTAGAGAGCGCCGGGCGGATCCGCGTGGTCCCTCCGACGCACCACCTCATCTGCCACAGCTACCGTCCGCGATCTCGCCCTCAATCTCCGTGCATGGGATGGATCCGAATGATCGCGTTCACTATCTCGCTTAGTGTGCGACTCCGTAGCCCCTTGGCGCTCGCGTCCCTGATGATCGACCGAAGGATGAACGGGTTCTTCCGCGCCCGCTTCTTCCTCATCCCGAATTCACTCCGTCGGTCACTCAGCAGCGCTTCAAAGTCCCTTTCCGATATCTCTCGCTTCAGCACGCGCTCGAGATTCCCATCCAAGGCAGCATGTGTGTCCCAGACTCCCACGGGCCAATCCTGCTCCTCGGCTTCGACAAGTCGCAGCAGGTGTCTGTTGTCCTCAGGCCTTGCATTACGATTACCACTGTCGTTGTCCCAGATTACGTATGTAGGAATACCTAACTCTCGAAACACGACCGTTGGACGATCCAGGCTCCGCTTACCACGACACGGTACGATGCAGATCCCCATCGATTCCATGTCATGGCCCTCCAATTCCCCAACGGCGAGTAGCGCCGAGCGATCACCTTCTCCTTCTACTAACACGACTACATCCGCGAAGAACCCTTCGTTCATCCACGGGGTCAGGAGGACTTGCATACGGGGCCGGAGCGTATCGGCCGTGTATTGGGCTCCCCTCCGATCCGAAATGCTCCAGAGTTCCTCCGCAACCTGTGCCAGGCTCGTAGCGTGAACCGCCGTGACCGGTGGTTGCGTCGGTTTATGACCCCGCTTTCTGAGGAGCCTTACCTGATCGACCCGATCAAGCCCTACGAAGAGAGGCGCGTGCGTCGTGTATATCACTTGAGTCCGTTTTGCGACACCTGGAATGGAACCCATGGCCAATTCGTACAACACAGACGCCATGTGGCGTTGACGGCTGGGGTGTTGGTACAACTCGGGTTCCTCGATGGCGAGGACGAGGCTGGGAAGATCGTCGCTGCTTGCCTCGGACGTGGCTTCACCCGATTCTCCGCTGGCCTTCTCGCGCGAATCAGCAACTTGCGTCGCCACAAGATGCTGCAGGGCGGTAAGAATGAAGGCTCTCTGAAGGCCATGTCCCGCTCGTCCCACTGCCGACTCGTACCCGTCCTCCGAGAGCTTCACATTGGCCTGCGGCAGCGGAATCTGCGGCCCGTCAAGCTGTGACCAGTCCAGAGTGATCCCCGCATTGGGCGCATACTGACCTAGCGTCGCAGCCAGCTGCGACTCCAAGCCCTGTAGCTCCTCTAGTTTCGAGGAATCAAATAGCGCTACGTACCGTGCTCTTACGTCTGCTTCGAAGCTCATCACGTCGGCTCGTGCCGCGAGGGTTCCACGCACGACCGTGTCCATGAGCTGCGTCATGCAGGACCCTCGTGCCTCCGTGGCATCGGACAGCGCATCACGGACGGCCGGAATGCGTATGAACGTAGTGTGCTTCCCCAGGTATCCCGTCCCAACACCTTTGAACCCAAAGAACTGACCCTCGTCGCGGGTCGGGCTACACGCCCGCGGATGCCGAATCTCCCAATCGTTAAGCGCGGTCAGGGCGTCGGCTCCTCTGGTGACCGCCGGTAGTGATCCGTATTTTTCTGGCTGGTCCGCCTGGAGCTTCCTGTACGCGGTTGTAACCGCTCGCATCCCCCCAGCATTTCGGACGAGATCAAACTCCTTGTTTCGCAGTCGGATACCGTAGTATTTTCCGTTGTTCCTTCCCTGCTTGCCTGAAAACACTCGCGTGACGGAAAGCGTACCTTTGTCCACATACGGAGAAAATAGACGAAGCGCGTCGGGTGTGAGATCCGAGAACGTCACTGTAATGGAAATGTCCTGATCGATGTCGCCGTTGTAGAAATCGTCGCGAGTTGCCATCGCGGATTGGTCATAGAATAGCTCCAAGGCGCGAAGAAACGACGACTTCCCCGTGCCGTTTCGACCAACAATAGCCGTCAGGCGATCGCACGATAGTGTGGCATCGCGCAAGGAGCGAAAATTCTTAACTCGTATTTCCCGAATGTTCATGACAAGCCCTATCTCAGTCGGCGATACCGGTAGGTGGTCCGAATGTGGGCGTGGAAGTATGAGCCCTTCGATGTTGCGTCAAGCAGGCCTCGATAGACCGAAGCCGGGACATCAGAGTAACGATAGATGCTCCCATCGTGGAATTCCACTTCCAGAGTTCCATGCGATGCGTCGTACCCAACAGAAGAGATGTTGCTCGAAGTAACGTGTTGTCGATGCATCTTTGCGCCCTCCGATCTGGGCCTTACGGGCGTCGCGCTGGTGCTGGCGGCGCTGACTTGGTTCCTGATTCGCCTAGGGACGAAGTCGACGAGCCCCATGTCCCCGTGCCTTCACCTGCGAATTCTAACGTCACAGACCGGGCGCGCCAGATGACGTGGCACGCCACGACCTCCGATCCCCCTTCTGAGCCGTCCCCCATTAGCTTGGCCGGACCTGCCGAACGACCCGCCACGACCGTCGTCCACCAAGCTGGCGCTCCCGCTCCCGGAATCGTGTCGCCGGGCCATGGCGCAGGTGTTCATCCGACATCGGTGGTGGGCGGACACGAATCGGCTCAAGTCCAGACACACCGCCGGGTTCCGTATGTTCTTGGCTGTCTTGACCACCCTAGCACGATTCCGTGCGGACCAGCGTCAGAACCTCGACGAGCACCTTCTCGAGGCTGGCTGGGACCGTTAGCCTGCTGAGTGGCTTAGACTGGCAGCGCGAGCAACTCCGGATCAGTAGTCCGCCGCCGCCTCACTCTGGTAGAGAATCTCCGCATCATCGGCTTTGGCGACAGCCTCTCGAACAGAAGGCTCCATAAGGTCGAGAACGCGAAGGACTCCACCCGGCATACGTGCGACGGATTCGATCCGGTGGAACGACTCGCCATGCTCTTCGGCGAACCCCGCCAAGCCGCGAAGCTTGGGAAGCGCGTCGGCGAGGTGGAGGCCGTGCGGGTCGACGATTGAGACCTTCACCGGGTCGGTGTCGTGGAAGAAAAGGAAGTCCGGGCACATCCGTCGCCATTCAGCACGATCATTCTGGTAGGCGACGGCAAGCGCATCGCCCGAGGGACGGGAGGGGTTCCGATACCAAGCTTGGAAGTCTCGCCGCGCCATCTCCACGTCGAGGACTTCGATTTCCCAGGTGTTCAATGAGCCGACCGGGAATTCGCCCTTGCCATCGGACATAAGGTGTCTGGCACGGGTCGCCAACTCGTTGCCGTCCGCGTCGCGGGTCTCCTCCGTACGGACTCGGGGCCGCATGACGTCGATTGTCGAGGGCTTCGGGGACATGCTCCTGATCTCGGCGTAGACCGCCTGCCGTTCGTCGCTAAGCCCCTTGATCTCCACCCGGTAGTCGGACAGCCATCGCTTGGCTATCCTCTCGGCTTCCCGGTCAAGCGCGTCAGGGACATCCTCGACCTGTGCCAGAGCGGCGACCCGCACATGGGCGTCGAACAGGCCGTCATCGTGCTCGTCCGCTACAGCGACATGGTCCGCGTACTTGCGCGCGAGGTCCGCTGTCAGCGTGCGACAGGCCGCCCTGAAGTCAGCCTCGACCGATTTCTCGTCGGCGACCGCCAAAAAAGGTAGGTACTCGAACGGCTTGCCAGCGGCGACGTGAGCAAACAAGGTCTCTCCACGCACTTCGCTGATACCCTTACTGGCGGTTGCCACTTCCTCTGGGTGCTGGGCTGCCAGGCCGTCGAGCTTCGCAAAGAGCTTCCCATAGGCCTCCTTGCGCGCGTCCTTCCTCAGCCCGTCTCGCGACAACGCTTGGGCAAGCGCCATGAGCCTCCTCAGGGGACGGGCCACCCTCCGTGGCAACGTCTGCGAGGGGACTTCAGAAAGAGCCTCCCAAACCGCCTCCGGGATGTTGCTGTTGGCGACCATGTCGACCGGAGCCAGGAGTACGCGCCGGCCGCCGCCCCCACCGGTGCCGTCGGCGTCCGCCTCCCGCTCGCCCATCATGGTCTGCGCGACCTTCGTGGCCGTCGGTCGGTCAAAGCGTGGCAACAAGCACGCAACCGAGTTAAGCATATCGTCGCCCGGGATCCTCCGGGCCAATGGTGTCCGGACCATCCGACCAAGCAGTTGCGTGATATGAGTCTCGTCCTGCGCCGGGCGGAACGACACAAGCACCTCGGCGCGCGGGCAGTCCCAGCCGGTGGAGATGGCGTCCTTTGCGAAGAGTACCCGGATGTAGGAGCGGTCCTGTACAGTCTCGGGCCGTACATGGGGAACCGAGTACCCACCGACGTTGATAGGGGCGTGGTCGCCGAAGACGTGGGCCATCATGTGGTCGTCGAGTTCCGGCCACGCCTCTTGGACCGTGGCGACCGCGGATAGCAACAACTCGTTCGAGGGCGTGTTGGGCACTTGGACCACCAAGAGCGGCACGACCACGTCCGCCGCCATGCCTTCCCGCTCGGCGTAGGCGCCCCATCGGGCGGTGGCTTCCTTCACCTTCCGCGCGGCGCGAGCCAGCAGCACGGTGTCGAACTCACCCGCCTCGGTGGGGAAGTCCAAGCGGATGTCATCCTTGAGCAGGCCGGACTCCTGAATCAGAATGGGGTCAACGACCACGTGAGGATACGTGGTCCGTCCTTCAGCCCTTTCCATAGCCTCGTTGAAGCGCTGGACAGTAGCGGAGATGCCCCATACGATCGGTAGCGGAGGTACGCTCGGGGCACCGTTAATGAGCCGCTGCACGATAGTGGCCTTCTCGGCCCGATCTCGGCCGGTAGGCTGCTTCATGCCCCGGTGGGCCTCGTCGAGGATGAGGTACAGGGATAGGTGCTCGTCGGCGATGGTGTTCGCCAGCGTGTCCCACATCGTGTAAGAGCGCGCATCCGGCATAGGCTGGAGTTCGCGCTGGGCATCCACCGCAGGGTTTTCTGGCGTTCCCCTGACCAGAAGCGACTTACTCCCCAGCTTCTGGCGATTCAGGAAATAGACCTTGCCCGATTCGAGTTTCTCTTGGTTGAAGGTATTCTCGATAACCACTAGTCGCGAGTGGGCGAGCCGGTCCGACGCGTCCAACAGGCGGAACCGAGTCTGTTCGTTGAGTGACGGGTCGTCGGTAAACCACAGCACGACGGCGCCGGGGTCGGAATCGAATTCAAGGACCGAGTTGCCGTGGAAGAGCGCCTCGATCACGGCTGCCCCCATCACGGTCTTCCCCGCGCCGGTCGTTGCCGTCAACGAGAATGCTACCGGCGATTGCCATCGATGCCAGTCGTCCCGCGCCCGAGCGAAAAGCTCCAGCACATCGGCGACAGCGTCCTCCTGGTAGTCTTTCAGCGTGTACCGCACGGCTAACCCAGACCCGTGTTGATCGTGAAGTTGGTGAGGTACGACTCGTATAGCCGCACGGCCTCCACCCTCGCCGGCAGTTCGCCGCACACCGCTTGGAACGCGCGGTCATCGTCCGTAACAACGAATGCCATTCGGACGGTATGAGCTCGGCGAAGGGCCGCGAGGAATCCTCCGGAAGCGTCCAGATCGAAAAGCACACCGTAAGTGTCCGCCACATCGTAGTCGTCACACGCCACTTCGATCCGGCGTCCCTGCGACCCGGCCTTGATCCACAGAAGCGGCGCGATCGCGTTGAACGCCCGGTTGTGAGCTACTGGCCGGGGTGCCTCGTAGGTCATCGTGAAGAACTCCACATTCTCCTCGAACCCGTCGGCAATTGGGAGGTCGTACATGTAGTATCCTTCGACTGGCTCTCCACTGGGCGTCTTCCCAGTTACGGCAGCCGCCACACGGGGCTTCGTAATGCGCTCGCAAATCCCCAGTGCCTCCCAACGGGGGTCGCCCGGTCGCAAACCCTGCTTCCAGAGCCTCCCATGTTCGTCCGCTGACACCTCGTTGTTGGTTACGAGGACGCATTGTCGCTGTCCGCCGTCTTGCTGATTGAGGCGCATCACGGCGTGTGCGGTGGTCCCCGAGCCAGCGAAGAAGTCGAGAACGACCGCCTGGGGTGTGGCGGCAACGAACGTCGACAGGGCGTCCTCAACTGCGTAGAGAGACTTCGGAAACGGAAACGATCGATCGGGGAGCAGGGCGCGCAGGATTGACGTGCCGTGGGCACCCGCATCATGACGACCATCTCGCCATACCGTACTGCGCCGCTCCGGTTTACCGCCCGAAAATACAACGATCTTGGAGCCGTCTGGGCGCATCCCGATGACCCGGAGCTTCCTTCCGGCTTCAACGAGCTTGATGTTCGTGGTCGTCAGGTAGGAGATCGTGTACGGCTGAGGCCCCTTCCCTGGCGTCACTCGGACGTAACCCCCTACCAGCGCCGCTCGAAGCGTCGCAGGGGTGAGGCCCCATATCTTCTCAAGGCCATCCGGATCAATCGGAAACACCGGCACAGCACCACGAACATCAGGTACACCGGCCAGGGGCTCGTCGGTCTTCATCGGTGATCCGATCTTGACTATCCGCTCGTTCTGAATGTTCACGTAGATTGGATAGAACTGATTCGGACGTGAACCGCGAACCAACTTCTTCTGCCCGCGCCTAAGGTACTGCCAGCGCACCTCCTGTTCGTCCCCGTCAAGCGGAGCCGTCGCCTGGACTGCTGCCGATCCGAGGAAGACGAAGAAAGCGTACTCGTCGACGCGCGAGAACTCACTGGCCCTGTTGGTTCCCCGGGGACTGATCGTGATGCTCACCATCTGGACGCGACTAGCCTCGAACACCTGCTTCAGCAACAGCCCCAGCCTCAGGTACTCCTTCTCGTCGATCGTGACGATCAATACGGAATTGTCGGGATTGAGCAGCCGCTTGGCGAGCTTGAGCCGCCGTTCCATCATCGCGAGCCACTTGGAGTGACGGTAGGCGTCCTCGCTGTCCACGTAGTCGTTGTTGTACTTCCAGTCCCTCGCCCCGGAGTTGTAGGGAGGATCGATGTAGATGGCGTCGACCTTCCCCTCGTGCGTGTAGAGCAGGAGTTGGAGTGCATGGAAATTCTCGGCGTTGATGACGGTGTGGAACGGCTTGTTGCCACCCCGCTCCACCTTGCCGGTGGACACCATCCCGGGGAAGACCGGATCGCGGAACTCTGCAACAACGACCAAGTCCTCGACGGGTCCGCTAGTGGCGCTCGCCTGCGTATCTTGGTGGGGCACCAGATCGGCGAAGCGCTTCCCTCCGGTGATTCGCCAAATCCGGCTAACCCGCCACAGGCGGCGGTCGGCCCCAGACGGTTCCTCGCCCCGCCTAGGCAGGAATCGGACCTTATCGCCCCTGCGCACCGGGCGGCCCGCCAGTTCGACCGTCTCGGGGATGTGCCGCTCAAAGTTGAGACCGAACGCACGCCGCCCGGAAAGCGCGTCCACTTCGCGCTTCAGGTCGGCCGCTAGCTCTGGATCCTGCTTCTCTAGCTGCAGAAGAAGGTTGGTCAACCTCGACACGAGTCGCTCCGCGTTGGTCTGATCCGAAATGGCATTTGGGTTTGCACCCGTCCTCGCGTGGGCCATGTGGGTGTGGGCCGAGACGTCGGCTCTCTGGATCCCTTCTCCGTTGTGAGCGCGATCCGGGCCCGGTGGGTCGAGGTCCCACCGGCGACCCAGTCCCTGGGAGGGTATATCCTCACGCCGGAAAGATCGCTACCGCTTGATCCTCGAATCCGCGGCTCGCGGTCAGCGGGAAAACCACTCTCGCCGGATCGCGGTTTGTAGGAGAAGAGACTTCATATCGCGAGGGGCCAGCTAGGCGGGAGCCGCATTCGGGTCAGGTGCTGGCGGCTGTGGCTGTGGTAACTGAATCGGGCCCTGGATGTTCACTGCGACGGGATTGGCCTGCTTGATGTGGGCCTTCCCCTCGTGGTTCTCGACGATCTTTGCTGCTGGAGTAGCGCTGAGAGTGTGCGTCGCCGCATGGAACACAGAGAGACAGAGATCCTGAAGATCATCGTCGTCCTCCAAGGCGCTGACGATCATCCCGTGCTCCTCGAGAACCGCCTTCGATAGGTGTCGGCTGTGGCTCTTGAACGTCCTGTGATTCGAAAGCCACTCCGCGATGTCCTCGGCCAGTTGCTCACGGTCCTCTGTGTCCGGGAACATGTATGTCCCCAACCAACTCCGTACCAACTCCTTCGACAGCTCCTCGGCACGACGGCACTGGCTCAGGAGTCCCGGATGGTATCGCTGTAGCAGGGGCAGCCAAGCCGCCAGCTTCGCGGGATTTGCGCATTCTTCTTGGGCTCGGTGGAATTGGTCGAGAATCGCTCCCGCAGGGACAAGCTGATCGCCGATTGGCAACTGCGGATCCACGGGACCGAGGAAGGAGTGCTTGCCCATGACCACCTCATCGGCTGCGCAGGCAATCATCGTCGCGGCAGACATGGCGAGTTGTGGGACGATCACGCGGATGTTCTGAAATCGGCTGCGCAGGTAGGTGACGATCCCTTCGGCAGCTTCGGGAAAGCCCCCGGGGCTATGGAGGATCAGGTCCAGATTATCGCTCGCTATTCCTGCGGTAACCTCCATGAGGGCGTGGATATCCTCATCGTTGATCGACGTGAGACCCGATGGGATTCCCGGTTTCTGAAGCCATCCCGAAGCATAGAGGACGACGGTTCGATCGGTGTGCCGATGCAGCCGGTCGAGATACCGCCTCCTGACCCCGTCGAAATCTGGCGGTAGAGTTCGATTCAGCTCCTCAAGGATCTGTCCCCATCGGGGCATCGTCAATCCACCTGTTGGCGTTGTTCGTCGCTACGCAGCTTGGGCGGTACAGCTTCAGGAGGTGATGATAGGAATCAAGTCCCTTCTTGGCCGACTCCCAGCCGCCGTACACACGCAGCATCTCCGGGATGCCCGGCAGGGCAAGCCCAGCTTCCACGATCTCGTTACGTGCCTTCTCCGCTTCCGAGGACCGCTCCGTCTCGCGCATGATGATGCTCCCCGTGGCCGTCTAGTGGATGACTTCGGTCCCTACCGAAGCTACCACATAGACCCGGCACGAACAAAGGGTGGCTGCCGCGGAGGCTTCCGAACCGGCGTCTCCAGCCAGAGCGGGAACCGCCCCTCACGAGCGCGGGCACCCCGGATACGGGTCCAGCCCACGGACCCCTACCCGAACTCGATCCCCTGCGCGAGCGGCAGCTCGGTGCTCCAGTTGACCGTATTCGTCTGGCGACGCATGTACGCCTTCCAGGAGTCCGAGCCCGACTCCCTTCCCCCTCCGGTATCCTTCTCTCCCCCGAACGCCCCCCCGATCTCGGCTCCCGATGTCCCGATGTTGACGTTGGCGATCCCGCAGTCGCTGCCCCGGTGCGACAGGAAGTACTCCGCCTCGCGCACATGGTCGGTGAAGATCGCCGAAGAGAGGCCCTGCGGCACGCCGTTGTGCAGCGCGACCGCCTCCTCCAGCTCGCCGACCGAGGCCCGCCGGGAGGAGTCGGCGCTCCCGTACCCGACGATGTAGAGGATCGGCGCAAAGGTCTCCTCCTGCACGATCGCGAAGTGGTTCTCGGCCGCGGCTATGCAGGGGGTGACGTAGAGGCCGCCCGGGTACGCGTCGCCGTCCAGGCACTCACCCCCGTACAGGATCTCGCCCCCCTCCTCCACCACCCGGCGGCGCGCCTCCAGCAGGTCGTCCACGGCCCGGCGGTTCACGACGGGCCCCATCAGGGTGCCAGCGTCGAGAGGGTCGCCGATGCGCACGTCCCGGTAGGCGCGCACCAGCCGCTCGACTAGCTCGCCCTGCACGGAGCGGTGAACGATGACGCGCCTCGTGCTGGTGCACCGCTGCCCCGCCGTGCCGACCGCGCCGAAGAGGATCGAGGGGACCGCGAGATCCAGGTTGGCGTGCGCCGTGACGACGATCGCGTTGTTGCCCCCCAGCTCGAGGATCGTCCGGCCCAGCCGCCCGCCCACCACCTGGGCCGCCCGCCTCCCGACCGCGCACGAACCCGTCGCCGAGACCAGCGGCAGCCGCCGGTCGGCCAGGAGGCGCTCGCCCACCGTCGCGCCGCTCCCCACCGCCAGGGAGAAGACCGCCGGATCGACGCCATTGGCCAGGCAGACCCGCTCCGCGATCCCGGTCACCGCCACCGCAGTGAGCGGGGTGGCCTCCGACGGCTTCCAGAGCGTGGCGTTTCCGCAGACGGCCGCGATGGCCGCATTCCACGACCACACCGCCACGGGGAAGTTGAAGGCGCTGATCACACCCACCACTCCGAGCGGATGCCACTGCTCGCGCATGTGGTGGTCGGGACGCTCGCTCGCCATGGTGAGCCCGTAGAGCTGGCGGGACAGGCCGACGGCGTAGTCGCAGAGATCGATCATCTCCTGGACTTCGCCCTCGCCCTCGCTCCGGATCTTCCCGGTCTCGAGGGTGACGAGCGCTCCGAGCGCCGCCTTCCGCTCGCGAAGCGCGTCGCCCAGCTGGCGCACCACCTCTCCCCGCCTGGGCGCGGGCAGGCGGCGCCACTCGAGGAACGCCCCGTGCGCCCGGGCGGCGATCGCGTCGTACTCGGCCTCGGTGACGTGAGCGACCGTCGCCAGGCACGATCCGTCGATCGGCGTGCGGGCCTCCCGCTCGGGACCCGAGCCGATCCACTCGCCAGCGAATCCCCCCGGGTTCCGCTCCCCCAGCCCGAGCGATCCGAGGATCTCCGCTACGGACGCGGAGCCCGCAGCCGGCGCAGTCGCCGTCCTTCCGGAAGTTGGTTGCGTCATGCTATTTGGTCCTCAACTCAATGGCGTCAATGGCGCGGTCCTAGACTCAATGGCTGCCAGCTCACCCGAAACCGAGAACACCTTGCAGATACCACGCCGCGAGCGAGTCTCCCCACCGGTAGACGATCGCCGCGCCCAGGGCGAGGAAGACACCGAAGGGCACCGGCCTGCCGGTCTTCAGCGACACGGGGCCAAAGATAGCCGAACCGAGGAGCGCGCCGATGAAGAGCACCAGCGGGACCATCGCCGGACCGAGGAAGGCGCCGACCATCGCCATCATCTTGATGTCGCCGCCGCCCAGCGCCTCCCTCCCCAGGGCGGCCCTGGCACCCAGAGCGACGATCCAGAGGAGGCCGAAGCCGAGCGCAGCGCCCGCCACCGCTTCGCCTAACCCGATGCCCCCTGGCAGCGGCGCCAGCAGCACGCCCAGCGCGGCTCCCCCCAAGGTGAACTGGTCCGGAATGATGTAGGTGCGTGCATCGGAGACGGCGACGCCGAGCAGAATCGTCATGAAGAGCACGGCATGCGCCGCATCCACGGTCGCGCCGAGGTGGAGGAGGGAGAGCGCCCAGATCAGCGCCGAGACCAGCTCCACCAGGGGGTACCGGAGGCTCCGCCTCTCCTGGCAGCGGGGACACCGGCCCCCAGCCGCCAGGTGGCCGACCACCGGGACCACTCCACGCCAGTCGATCCGGGCCGAGCAGCGCGCGCACCTCGGCCACCCCGACGGGACCGGGCCGACAGCCGGCCATCGCTCCACGCAGAGGTTCAGAAGCGACCCGGCACACGCGCCGAGCAGAGCCGCGACCGCCACCGGCCAAGCCTCGCCCACGACTACCGGTCCGGACGCTCGCAGCGCTGCTGCGGCCCCCTAGGCCCCATCCCGGAGAACGCCTCCTCCACGACTACCGGTCCAGACCCTCGCGGCGCCGCTCCCGCCCGGTTGGACCGCTCAGCTGCATCAGTCGGTACATCAGTATCGAGCCCGCGACCGCCACATTGAGCGAGTCGGCACCCCGCGCCAGGGGGACCGCAACCAGGGGCGCAGGCCCGCGTGGGAGCGGTGCGATACCCCGGCCCTCGTTGCCCACGACCAGCACCCAGTCGGGCTCTCTTGCCTCGGCCACCTCCTCGGGGGGAGTGCCGGTCGCGTCCGCGTAGAGGAGATTCACGCCTCCGGGAGGAGCAGCCGAGGCACCGCCCCCCACCTCTCCCCCCACCCAGGGCGGCGGGGCCAGGAGCGGTAGGTGGAATACCGAGCCCGCGCTGGCGCGGACCGCCTTCGGATTCCAGGGGTCGACCGTACCAGGGCCGATCGCGACTCCGTCGAGGCCCAGCGCCCACGCGGAGCGCACGAGAGCGCCCAGGTTCCCAGGCACCTGCACGCCGACGGCAAGGAGGTGGCGCCCCTGGGACAGCGAGGCTGGCTCAAGGGACAGCGGAACCACGCACGCCAGCGCCGCCCTCGGCGCCTCGGTGGTGCAGAGACGGGCGACCGCGGCGTCCGTCGCAAGAAGGGTCTCCACCTGCCGTTCCCGCGCGGCGTGCGCAATCTCCCGGCCGCGAGGGCCGCTCCGGTACTCCTCCCCGAGGAGCAGCCACCGCACCTCCACCTCCGACCGAAGCGCTTCGAGAATCACCTCCGGCCCCTCGGCGAGCGCCAGACCCGTGCGCTCGCGCCCCCGCCGCGAGGCGAGGCGACGCGCCAGGCGCTCCTTAGATTGGCTGATCCCCGTCACTTCGCTACCGGCCCAAGGAGCGACGCAGAGCGAGGCGAGGGACACTGGAATTGTAAACCATGGATTACATATTGTAAAGTGTAGATTACATTATGGACAATCGAACGAAGCGGTCCAGCGTCGCGCTGACAATCGCCGGGAGCGACAGCGGCGGCGGCGCGGGCCTGCAGGCCGACGTGCGGACCTTCCACCAGTGGGGCGTCCACGGCGTGGTGGCGGTGACCGCGGTGACGGCGCAGAACACGGTCGGCGTGCAGCGCGTCCATGCGATGGAGCCGCAGATGGTTGCGGCCCAGATCGAGAGCGTGGCCTTTGATCTGGCGCCCCGCGCCGTCAAGTCGGGGATGCTGGGCACGGCCGAGGTCGTCGCCGCGGTCGCCGCGTCGATCAGGAACGCCCGGCTCGGCCCGTATGTGCTGGACCCGGTGACGGTCTCGACGAGCGGCGACGAGCTGCTGGCGCCCGATGCGGTCGCGGAGCTCAGGGGCAGCCTGCTGCCGCTCGCCGCCGTTGTTACGCCCAATCTCCCGGAGGCGGCTCTGCTGACAGGACGCGAGGTGGCAGGCCCCGGCCAGATGGCCGAGGCGGCGCGGGCGCTCGTCGAGATGGGGGCGGGAGCGGCGCTCGTCACCGGAGGCCACCTTCCAGGCGCGGAGGTGCTGGATCTCTACTGGGACGGCGAGTCCGAGCTCGCCTACCGCGGCCCGAGGCTGGGCGGAGGCGACGTGCACGGCGGCGGGTGCACCCTGAGCGCCGCCATAGCGGCCGCCCTGGCCCGGGGGACGGAGGTGCGGCAGGCGGTCGCCGCCGCGGTGCGCTGGGTCCGAAGCGCGATAGCGACCGCGCCCGAGCTGGGGGCTGGCGCAACCCCGGTCAACCACTTCGCTCCGCCCCCGCCGCTGGCGCACCCGCCGGGAGAGCCCCCACCAGGCGGGTCAGGAGGGTAGCGAGCACCCTGCCCCCCTCGTCGGCACGGTGCAGCGTGTCGGCGTGCGAGATCGGCCCGGCGGCGAGCCCCGCCGCCCGGTTCGTCACCACCGAGAGCGCGAGGACGCGCTGTCCCCCCGCCCTGGCGACCGTCGCCTCCGGGACGGTCGACATCCCCACCACGTCGGCACCGGCGGCGGCGAGCGCCCGCACCTCGGCCGGCGTCTCGAAGCTGGGCCCCGCCACCGCCCCGTAGACGCCGAGCGGCAGCTCGATGTCCATCTCGCGGGCAATCGACCTCGCCAGCGCCATCAGCCCGGGGTCGTAGGGGCGGCTCAGGTCGGGAAACGGTGCCTCGCCCTCCAGCGGAGGCACGGTCAGCACCGGTCGGAACATCAGGTTCAGATGATCCTCGACGAGCACGATCCCACCCGGGTGCAGGTCGGACCGAATGCCGCCCACGGCGTTCGTCAGGATCAGCATCTCGGCGCCCAGCCGCCGTCCCACCCTGACCGGCGCGGCCACGGCATCGGGCTCCGCCCCTTCGTAGAGGTGCACCCGCCCCGACTGCACGAGCACCTCGACCCCACCGACGCGCCCGAGCACGAAGCAGCCGTCGTGGCCTTGCACGGAAGTGCGCACGAAGCCGGGGAGCCTGCCGAAGGGCACGCGCGTGGGATCGGAGACCACCCGCTCCACCTCGCCCAGACCGCTCCCGAGCACGAGGTGGACCGCGGGGTTCATTCCCCCTTCCTCGCCGAGGATCCGCGCCCACTCGCGAATGCGCCCCGCCCGGCCCGAGCGGCCCGTCAGATCAGCACTCCCGCGATCGCGGCCGTCATGAATGCGGCGATCGATCCCCCGATCATGGCCCTTAGGCCCAGCCGCGCCAGATCCTCGCGGCGCGACGGCGCGATTCCCCCGATCCCGCCGATCTGGACCGCGATCGAGGCGAAGTTGGCGAACCCGGAGAGGGCGTAGGCGGCGATCGTCGCAGAGCGCGCGCTAAGCGATCCGTCGGCCATCTCGCCGGCGAGGCCCAGGAACGCGACGAACTCGGTGGCCACCGTCTTGAGTCCCAGGAGCGATCCCACCGTAGCCGCGTCCTCCCAGGCCACACCCATCAACCAGGCGACCGGCGCCAGGAGCCACCCGAGCATCCCTTCGAGCGTCAGCCCCTCCAGGCCGACGAGTCCGCCCACCCACCCGAGCACCGCGTTCAGGAGCGCGATCATCGCCAGGAAGGCCAGCAGCATGGCCCCGACGTTGAGCGCGAGCGACATCCCCTCGCTCGCCCCCCGGGCCGCGGCCCCGATCACATTCACGTCGGGCCGCTCGATCCGTGCAGCCGACCGGCCGGCCGTCGCAGGCTGTCCCACCTCGGGGACCATCAGCTTGGCCACGACCAGCGCAGCTGGAGCCGACATGAGCGACGCCGCCATCAGGTGACCGGCTATGTCGGGGAAGAACCCGGCGAGCATTCCCACGTACGCAGCCATGACCCCGCCCGCGACCGTCGCGAAGCCGCCCGTCATGACGGACATCAGCTCCGACCGCGTCATCCCCGCGATGAATGGCTTCACCAGGAGGGGTGCCTCGGTCTGGCCGACGAAGATGTTCCCGGCCGCCGAAAGCGTCTCCGCGCCGCTGGTTCCCATGGTGCGCTGCATGACCCAGGCGATTCCACCGACGACGCGGTGCATGACGCCCAGGTGGTAGAGCACCGTCATGACCGAGGCGAAGAAGATGATGGTGGGCAGGACGTTGAAGGCCACGAACGCGCCGGTGCGGGCCACCTGGCGCCCCTCTGCGACGAAGTCCCCGTTGCCGGGCTCGCCGACGCCGACCGGCACGTTGTTCCGCACCAGGTCGCCGAAGATGAACTCCGCCCCGGCGAGCGTGAACCCGACCCCCGCCATGATGACGTCGTTGGCGACTGCGAAGACGGCCGCGCCGAAGGGAGTCCTCAAGATCAGGAGCGCGAAGACGAACTGGAGCCCGAGCCCCCAGAGCACGATTCGCCACGGCACCCTCCGCCGGTCGACGCTGAGCGCCCAGGCCCCGACAGCCAGGAGCCCAATCCCAAGGAGCGACCTGAGCCTCGCCGCCATCCCCGACCCGCCGTCCGGCCGCGCCGGTTCGGCGACTGCGCCCGGGTGCGCCCCGGATGCGAGCTCCAGGGTGCTCTCCAGACCCAGGATGGTCGTGGGCTCGAGGAGCGTCGCGAGGTCGCCGACGGTCAGCTCAACGCTCCGCTTGTCGCCGGGATGGCCCGGTCAGGGCGAAGGCGTTCCCGTCGTCCCCCGCGCGCCGAATGAGCTCGGGCGGACCGTCCGCCATGTCCGAGCGCTCCCAACCCATGTCGATTCCTTTCCGAGACTGGTTCGCTGGCCCGAGGTGATGGAGTCCGCGCCGCCCGTGGCCCCTCCGGGACGAGCGCGGCCAACACCGTTGGCCAATCGGTATTCTCGGCGGCATGGAGCGTTCTCGTCAACCGGGATGGGGGGACGGCGGGCTGGCGTGGCGACGGGTGGCTCGTTCGGAAGCGAGTCGGTGGTCGCCTGGCGATGGGCAACCGCGGCTCGATTGCAATCCAGAATGTCAACTACACTATGCATTTCGTAAACTGTGGTTTACATTTGAGATCAAGTTAGCCCTCAACTACTTCCGCGCCCGGATCAACAACGCTGCCGTGGAAGGCATGAACAACAAGGCCAAGGTGGTCATGCGACGAGCCTACGGACTCCGAACCGCCGACAGCTGTGCAACCAATCTGTATCACTGCCTGGCCGACCTCCCTATGCCCGAAACCCCGCACCGATTCGCGTGAAGACCCCCAAAGGTAACCCCCCAATCGGAAGCCCTCGCCGCAAAGCCGTGGTCAGACCCTTACAGAATCGGCCACCCCGGCGGGTGTGCTCGCCGCAGACGTCGAAGATGAATCGCCTGTACTCGGTATCCTCTGATTCCTTCAGGTGGACACCTTTGTTTCGACCACGAATACCGTACGGAACCTGTCGTTTCGCCCCAGCCGGTCCTGGGTGACTCACCCGTGGTCGAAAAAATCCTCGTCGATTGCCTTGATCAGAATCGGAGGCCGATGTGGGTCGCGCACACGGACACCGACATCGTGTCGTACCATCAGCCGGGCGAGTCTTCGACCGTTGATGAGGACCACGCGCTTCGGGCTTTGGGCGGCGAAGTCCTCGGCGGAGGCAGTGAAGTCGGCTGTCGTGACGAGAACCCCCTTCTGCGCGCGCGCTCCCACCAGCGCTCCGACGAAGTTCCGGATCTCGCCAACGCCCACGGTGCTCCCACTGGCGTATTTCTTGGCTTGGAGATAGACCTCGTCGAGGCCGAGCTTGTCTTCCCTGATCCCGCCTTATTCACGAGCGGTCGGTGGAGCGGGGCGACGTGAGGCGGTAAGTGTTCTAGATTCAATGTGTTAGAAGAATCGCGAACACCTACCAGCCATCACGTCGGGGGTGAAGATAATGGATGTGCCGTTCAGCTTCAACAGGTCGATCAGGATCGGAGCCAGCCGAGGCCACTGCTACGCCACGGAGCTGCGGGACGATCCGGCGCTACGGCGACCGCGCGGGCACCGCTAGCTGGGCAAGGCCGGGTGCCTGCCCTGGCAGCCGATGCTGTCGGAACGGTTGGCGGAGTGATCGGTTTTGCCAGCCGCCGGGCACATAAGTCGGACCGCGTACCCTCGGAAGGCGTCTCTTCATCAGGGCGTCGATCGTGACTCCGGAGAAGGCTTCGATCCTGACTCTCATCAACCGGACCAGGGATTCACGATCTCTACCCCCATATCCTCGAAATCGCGAACGTTGCGCGTCGCGAGCCTCATCCGGGAAGCGGCCGCAATGGCCGCGATCTGGCAATCCGCCGAAGCCACCGGACGCCCGGCGGAGCGGCGCGCGGCGGCGATATAGCCGTAGGCACGGGCAGCATCGCCGTTGAACGGAAGCACCCGGCCCTCGAAGGCGTCGTTCAGCATCGCGTCGATCTTGAAGAAGAGCGTCTCGCGCCGCCGACCCGACGGGAGAATGGCGGCACCGTAGCGCACCCGTAGGCTGGCGGCTCGCGCGCTGAACCGCGCTCGGGCAACTCCAGCTCCACGCCGCCTTCCGGTCCGAAGTAGGATCGGATGATGCTCGTCAGATCTCGGGATCTCTCCGCGCGGCCGACGGCCTTGCGGAGGATCTGCCGGACCTCCTCCTCCATTGAGTGGCCGTTGCTGGCCGCCAGCACCCGCAGGCGGGTCCGTACGTCGTCGTCGAGGTTTCGGATCGTGATGCTTGCCATGGCCTGTGCCTCCTTGCGCGGCAACAAAGCTAGTCCCCTGCTTGCGCTGCCAGCAACTGCGGCCGCCCACACCGCCCGCCCCCGCACCACACCCCTCCGACTCCTGCCAAAATGGCAGATACCGCATCGAATTTCCTGCCAAAATGGCAGACTGGCTGCCCTAATCCTGCCGGAGTGTCCCTGAAACGGGCACGCTTGCCCCATCGGCTCCGGGCAAGCAACTTGCGCTAGCCCGGAAGGTCGCCTTCGGACGATCCCGGAGGACGGCGCTCCCCAAGCGCGCTTCGATCGCTTGGATTCCAGAACCCCGGAAAGGACGTCAGAGCGATGGGCAAGATTATCGGCATAGACCTCGGAACGACCAACTCGGTGGTCGCCGTCATGGAGGGCGGCGAGCCCGCGGTGATCCCCAACTCGGAGGGAGGGCGCACCACCCCATCCGTCGTCGCCTTCGCCAAGGACGGCGAGCGGCTCGTGGGACAGGTCGCGCGGCGGCAGGCGATCACCAATCCCGAGAACACGATCTCGTCGATCAAGCGCTTCATGGGGATGCGCTACTCGGAGGTGGAGAGCGAGCGCAAGCGGGTCCCGTACAAGGTGTCGCGCGACGCGAAGGACAGGGTCGTCGTGGACCTGCCCCACGGCGGCAAGACCTTCACCCCGCCCGAGATCTCGGCCGTCGTGCTGCAGAAGATGCGCCAGACCGCGGAGGAGTACCTGGGCGCGACCGTCACCGATGCGGTGATCACCGTGCCCGCCTACTTCAACGACGCGCAGCGCCAGGCCACCAAGGACGCGGGCAAGATCGCCGGCCTGAATGTTCGGCGGATCATCAACGAGCCCACGGCGGCTGCGCTGGCGTACGGCCTCGACAAGAAGCTGGACCAGAAGATCGCCGTATTCGACCTGGGCGGCGGCACCTACGACATCTCGATCCTGGAGATCGGCGACGGGGTCTTCGAGGTGAAGGCCACGAACGGCGACACGCACCTAGGCGGCGACGACTTCGACCAGGTCCTCATCGACTGGCTGGTGGCCGAGTTCAGGCGCGACCAGGGGATCGACCTCTCCCAGGACTCGATGGCGCTCCAGCGCCTCAAGGAGGCCGCCGAGAAGGCGAAGATGGAGCTCTCCTCGCGCACCTCCACCGACATCAACCTGCCCTTCGTGACCGCGACCCAGGAGGGGCCCAAGCACCTCAACTACGAGCTCACCCGGGCCCACTTCGAGCGCCTGGTCGACGAACTGGTGCAGAGGGCGATCCCGCCGATGCGGCAGGCCCTCTCCGATGCCGGTCTCGAGCCGGGCGACATCGACGAGGTCGTCCTGGTCGGCGGATCGACCCGGATTCCGAAGGTGCAGCAGATCGTGGAGGAGTTCTTCGGGCAGGAGCCCCACAGGGGGGTGAACCCCGACGAGGTGGTGGCGGTCGGCGCAGCGATCCAGGGCGGCGTCCTCGCGGGCGACGTCAAGGACGTGCTGCTCCTCGACGTGACGCCGCTCTCGCTCGGGATCGAGACGCTGGGCGGGGTGATGACGACTCTGATCGAGCGCAACACCACCATTCCGACGAAGAAGATGGAGGTCTTCTCGACCGCCGAGGACACCCAGACGACCGTCGAGATCCACGTGCTCCAGGGCGAGCGCAAGATGGCGATCGACAACCGCACCATCGGGAAGTTCCAGCTCACCGGCATTCCCCCGGCACCCCGGGGCGTGCCCCAGATCGAGGTCGCATTCGACATCGACGCCAACGGGATCCTGCACGTCTCGGCGAAGGACCGCGCGACCGAGAAGGAGCAGAAGGTGCGGATCGAGGCCTCGGGCGGGCTCAGCGACACCGAGATCGACCGGATGGTCGGCGACGCCGACAAGTACGCCTCCGAGGACGAGGAGAGGCGCGAGGCGGCCGAGTCCCGCAACAACCTGGACTCGCTGGTCTACCAGGTCGAGAAGGATTCGTCGGAGTGGGGGGAGAAGCTCTCCGAGGAGACGCGCGGTCGCCTGGACAAGGCCCTCGAGCGGGGCAGGAACGCGCTCAAGGGCGAGAGCACGGCCGAGATCAACGAGGCTCGCGACGAGCTGATGCAGGCCTTCAGCGCCGCCGGCCAGGAGGTCTACCAGGCGCAGGCGGCCGAGGCGGCCACCGAGACGGACGGGGGCGGCAACTCAGCCGATGGGGGCGAGGCGTCAGAGGAGGGTTCCGGCGAGCCGGTCGAGGACGACATTGTCGACGCCGACTACGAGATCGTCGAGGAGGAGGGCGGGCGATAGCAGCGCCGCAGCCCGCGTGGCAACGAAGGGTCGTTGAAAAGGAGCGACGAGATGTACGATCCACTGAGAGCGAAGACGAAGGTCGCCCTGTCGGTTGCGGCGTGCTTTCTCTTCGGGATGGCCCTCGTCTCGCAGCTCGGCTTCTCGGGGCCCGCACGCGGGGGGCTCGTCGTGCACACTGGGCCAAGGCTCGCCGACGCGAGCGTGCAGCCGGCGCTCGACCTGAGCGAGTCGTTCGTGCACATCGCCGACGCGGTCACCCCGGCCGTGGTGATGGTCGAGGCGATGCGCGAGCGGCGGCTCGTGCGCCCCAGCGGTGACGGCCGCGACTTCTTCTTCCGCCGCCACCCTCTCGATACCGTCTCGGACATCGTGCCGGCGGGGGGCAGCGGCTTCATCGTGTCGGCCGACGGCTACGTGATGACGAACAACCACGTCGTGGAGTCGGCGGAGCGCATCACCGTATCTCTCAGGGACGGACGCCGGTTCGCCGCCGAGGTCGTCGGCACCGATCCGACGACCGATATCGCGGTCATCAAGATCGACGGAGAGGACTTTCCCACGGCGTCGCTGGGGTCCTCCGCCGAGGTGCGGGTCGGCGAGTGGGTGCTGGCGGTCGGCAACCCCGGCTTCTCACAGGGCGGCCCCTCCCCCGATCTGGACTACACGGTGACGGCCGGGATCGTCTCGGCGCTCGGGCGCTCGCTCAGCCTGATCAATCGGAGCCTGCGCCAGGATCCAGACGCCATCGCGCGGCCCGAGTTCGCCATCGAGGACTTCATCCAGACCGACGCGGTCATCAACTCCGGCAATTCGGGTGGACCTCTGGTGAACCTGCGCGGACAGGTGATCGGCGTGAACTCGGCGATAGTCAGCCGCACCGGAGTCTATCAGGGCTACGGCTTCGCGATTCCGATCGACCTGGCCCATCGGGTGATGGAGGACCTCGTCGCCCACGGCCGGGTCCGGCGCGCCTTTCTAGGCGTGACGATCGAGTCGGTGGACGAGGCCGACGCCGAGTACCTGGGGCTCCCCGAGGTGGCAGGGGCCTTCGTGCAGAGCCTGGGGCCTGACGCACCTGGGGAGCGGGCCGGGATCAGGGAGTACGACGTCATCACCGAGATCGACGGGGAGAAGGTACTGTCGGGGAACGACCTGCAGCACAAGATCGCGCTCAAGGCACCGCACGACCAGGTGCGCATCACCGTCTACCGCGACGGTTCGCCACTCGAGATAACGGCGACGCTCGGCGAGGCACCCTTCCGCCGGGAGCCCGCGGCGGCGAGCGCAGCTTCGCGCCGTTCAGCGGACCGTATCGGGATCGTCGAGGTGCGCGACATCGACTCCGGGCTGGCCCGCGAGCTCGGCCTCGAGAGCACCGACGGAGTGCTGATCCTCGAGGTGCAGGCGGGCGGGGCGGCGTGGGAGCGGGCTCTAAGGCGTGGCTGCGTGGTCACCGAGGTAAACCGGCGGCCCACCCGCGATGTCGGCGACTGGCGCGGGGCGCTCGATGACTCCGAGCCCGGAAGCGTGGTCTCGGTGATCGCAGCGTGTCCGGACGGCGAGGGCGGCTACGGCGACAGGAGGATGGTGAACATCCGCGTGCCCAGGTAGTCCGCGGGCGGGCTCCCCCGCGAAGCGCCGGGGTGGCGCAGACGGGGACGGGGGCCGAGTATCTCCGGCATGACTATCGAGATCGCCTTCGTGCTCGCGCTGACGCTCGCAGCGCTAGTCCTCTTCGCGCTCGACCGGATGCGACTGGACCAGGTCGCCATGGCGGTTCCGGTGGTCCTGCTCATCACCGGCATCCTCACGCCGGCCCAGGCCGTCTCGGGGCTCTCCAGCCGTGCGACGGTCACCGTCGGCTCGATGCTGGTGCTGGGGCTGGGGCTCCGCAAGACCGGCCTCGTCTCCGCGATCGGCACCTGGGCGAGGACCGCCCCCCTCGGCGGCAAGTACATGCGCCTCTTCGTCCTCTGCCTCGTCTGCGCGACCCTCTCCCCGTTTCTGATGACCACCGCGGTCGTGATGGTCTTCATACCCGTCTTCGTCGCGCTCGCCGAACAGGCCGAGGAGCCTGCGTCGCGGTATCTCATGCCGCTGTCCTTCGTCTCCATCCTCGGCGGCACCGTCACGCTGATGGGAACCTCCACCAACCTCGTCGTGCATGGCGAGGCGATGAGGCGGGGCTTCGACGAGCTCCGGATGTTCTCGATCACCCCCATGGGGCTGATCTGTCTCGCCGTGGGTCTCCTCTATCTCTTCACCGCGGGGCGGGCGCTGCTGCCGCGCCGCACCCGGCCACCCGACCTGTCGAGCAAGTACGACGTTCGTAGCTTCGTCACCGAGCTGCACGTGCCCGACGACTCGCCCGCGAACGGACAGACCCTAGCCGAGCTCGGATGGGGCGAACGGTACGACGTGCAGGTCCTGGACATTGAGCGAAGCGACCGGGAGGTGACCGCACCGCACGGAGACCGGCACATCCGCCCGGGGGACATCCTGTATGTGCAAGGGTCGGCGGAGCGTCTCGTCGACCTCGCACGCCGCCAGCGGCTCACGATCCCTGGGGAGGGGGCCAGGCAGGGACGCGACGTGACGAGCGAAGGCGGCCGCCTGGTCGAGCTCCTCTTAGCCCCCGGATCGACGCTGGTGGGCCGCACTCTTCGCGAGTCGAGCTTCGGGCAGCGCTACGAGGCGACCGTCCTTGCCGTCCAGCAGCACGGCGTCACCGTGACGGAACGGCTGGCGGATCTCCGGCTGCGCGTCGGCGACCTGATCCTGGTGCACGGAAGTGCGCACGCCCTCGCGCGCCTCGCCGACGAACCCGGGTTCGTGCCCATCGGCGAAGTGCGGGCTGCCGGGCGCAGACCGCGTGCGGGCGTCGCCGCGGCCATCATGGCCAGCGTCGTGCTCAGCGCCAGTCTCGGCGTGCTGGACATCATGACCGCCGCGCTCGCAGGGGTCGGCCTGATGGTCTTCACCGGCTGCGTGCGCGTCGAGGAGATCTACGCCGAGGTGGAGTGGCTCGTGATCTTCGTGCTGGCGGGTCTGATTCCGCTTGGCGTGGCCCTGGAGGCGACCGGGGCGGCGCAGATGCTCGCGGGGTGGGTGGTGGGGCTGACGGCGCCTCTGGGCGAGGTCGGGCTGATCGCGGCGTTCTATCTCGTCACCGCCTCGATGACCGCGATCGTCTCCAATGCGGCGACGGCCGTCATGCTGACCCCGGTCGCGATCCTGGCGGCAACGCAGGCCGGCGTGAACCCCTACGCGCTACTCGTCGCCGTCATGTTCGGCGCATCGGCGTCGTTCGTCACTCCATTCGGCTACCAGACCAACGTCATGATCTTCGGCCCGGGCGGATACCGCTTCTCGGACTTCGTCAAGGTGGGCGGCCTGCTCAACCTCATCCTCCTGGTGACGGCCAGCATATTCATCCCGATCTTCTGGCGGAGCTAGACGGACCCTACCGCCCGCCTTCCACCCACCGTTCCCGTCGACTACCCTCGCGGGCCGGGTAAACGCTCCGCCCCTTCCCGACGTCCCACTCCTCGAAGCCCAACGAGGAGAACGAGAACCGAGAGCGCCATGCTCTCCGACCAATACATCCTGGAGTTGGCCGAGAGGGCCAGGAAGGGAGAACGAGAGGCGCTCGGCAGGCTGGCGGGCGCTCTCCGTCCTCTGATATGCCGGTGGGCGCTGGTCATGACCGGGGATCCAAACGATGCGGAAGACGTCGCGCAACGAGTGCTCATGAGAATGCTGGAATCGACCGAGGGATTCGATGGCCGGTCCAAGGTCACGAGCTGGGTCTACCGGATCACCCGGAACGCGAGTCTGGATCACCAGCGGAGCAGGGGGCGGGACAGGCGGTTGGCCGAGAAGGCGGAGCGGTTGGCCCGGGCGGAGACGCCCCGGCTGGAGGATCCGCTGGATGACATCGAGATGAAGAGAACCATGGGGCTGATTCGGACACTCCTGCTGGAGCTGCCCATGAGGCAGCGGGAAGCCTTCGACCTGGTGGACCTGCAGGGTCTGACACCGAGGGAGGCGGCCGAGCTGCTGGAGATGAACCCTACCACGCTGCGGGTGCACCTGCTGCGGGCGAGGCGTCGGATGCGCGTGGAGATGCTTGCGCGGGGCAGGGGATATGGAGACTAGGAGGGATGATGACCCATCGCGACGACTGGCCGGATCGAATCCTGAAAGGTGATCTCGAGGAGAGCTCGTGGCCGGATCCAGAAGAGCGGCGGAGCACCGAGCGGATCGCCCGGGACGCCCGCAACATGAACGCCGTCCTCGCGGCGATGGCGGAGCAGGTGGGTGGGAGGCTCCCCACCCCGATACACGGGAAGGCTCCGCCGACACCCCGGCGGCCCGTTTGGAACTGGCGGACCGTGGCGCCCTTCGCGGCCGCCGCCGCCATCGCCGCGCTGATCCTGATGCGTGGTGGAGGGACGGTGGAAGAGGTCGCGACGCTCATCCCCCCGCCCGAATCCAGGACACCGAGCATGGTGAGCGAGATGGACGTGGAGGCCGACCGGCCCTTCGCGGTATTTCCCACGACCGATCCCGACATCGCCGTGGTATGGCTACTCAACCCGAAGGAGAGCGACTGATGTATGACAGTGTGAAGAGGAGTATTCGATGCGGGCTGATCGGCGTGTTGGCCCTGGGGGTGCTTGCGGGCGTTGCGAACGCACAGGAGGGTGAAGCGAGTGCGCCGGATATCCGCAACGTGCTTCTCACCTTCCATCTCGTCCAGGCGGATGGATTCACGGACGAGGACCCGGAGATCAGCGACGTCGTGGGCGAACTCAGGAAGCTCTTCAACTTCCAGGGGTACCGGCTACTGTCGACCTCGGTATTCAACGTCGGCCTAGTCCTCAACTCCAAGGGTACCTACGTGACCGGCCAGGGATCGCAGAGGATCTACCCGAGCGATTCCAAGACACCCTTGACCATCAAGGCGGACCTCACTTCACGGCGTTCCACCGGGACCGTCCGCGCCAGGGTGGTCCTCACCGACATGATCACGCGGGAGATCGGGTTGTCGACAAGAAACAGAACCGAACAACTTCCGCTGCTCGAAGCCTCGGTCACGATCCGCGACGGCCAGAGGGTGGTGCTGGGGTCGGCCCGCCGCACCGCCGAGGAACCCGTGCTCATTCTTGTCGTCACGCCGAGGGTCGATCCGTAGCGATGGTTACAAGCCCACCCGGACGACGGGATCCGGTCGCGACGAGCGTAGTCAACCGATCCCGCCGGAATTGCGCCCCAGGATGGCGGCGTAGCCGAACCATCCGAGCCCGCCTTCCTTTGCTTGCCGCGGCCACTACCCTCGCCCTCGCCGCCTGCGGCTCCGATCCCCCGCACACCGGCCCCCGTGTCGAGATCGACACGATCGGCGACACAACGATCGTCCGCACCCTCTCGGGTAGCGTGTGGGCCGCCGGGGCCAGGCTGGTCCCCGAAGTCTCGATCGGTGAACTCGACGGGCCCGACGAGTACCTCTTCGGCCGGATCGGGTCGCTGGCCGTGGACGGCGAGGGCAACATCTACGTCTTCGACACCCAGGCGAGCCATGTCCGTGTCTTCAACGCCAATGGCACCTACCTGGCAACGCTGGGCAGGGAAGGAGAGGGACCGGGCGAATTCAAGCGCGCCGAGGCGATCGCCGTACTCCCAGGCGGCCGGTTGCTCGTTCGTGATCCGGGGAACATGCGGGTCCAGGTCTTCGACCCCGAATCGGGAGAGACGGACGAATGGGAGTACAATTCCGGCAACACCTACCGGGCCGGGTCCCCTCTCTACACCGATGTGCGCGGACGAACGTTCCTCCTGACCAGCGATCAGGACTGGGACGACATAATCCTGGTCCTGGGGCCCGACGGAACGCACCTGGATACGCTCCCGGAACCGACGACCGACTATGAACCCGTCGTCGTCAGCGCGGCAACGGAAAACGCTTCGGTGACATCGTTCGTGCCCTTCACACCCGGGTTCTACTGGGCCGTTCACTCCAGCGGCCATTTCCTCACCGGCCTTTCCTCCGACTACCGCGTCGACCTGGTCCGCGACGACGGCGTGCTGCGCATCGAACGCGCCTATGACCCGGTGCCGGTGTCCGGCGAGGAGCGCGACTACCGGCGCGAATCCCTTGTACGGATGGTCCGGTTCACCGTCCCGGACTGGAGCTGGGACGGCCCCGCGATCCCGGACCACAAGCCGGTCTTCAACGAGCTGCTCACCGGCCGGGATGGCCGGATCTGGGTGCGGCTCGCGACCGCGGGACAGCGCGTCGAGAACGAGAGTCACGACCCGGAGGACCGCTTCTCGCAGCCCGTCACCTGGGAGGAGTCCACCCGCTACGACGTCTTCGAGCCCGACGGGAGCTACCTGGGCGTCGTAGCGCCGCCGGACGGGTTCCGCAGCCATCCCGATCCCGTCTTCGACGGCGATCACGTATGGGCCGTGGCCACGGACGAACTGGGGGTCGAGCGGGTGGTGCGCTACAGGATCGAGGTGGACTATCGCGGCGGCGGCCGGTTCCCCTCGGAAACGTCCTTCGCCGGTCGGCTGCCGTCGGAGAGCCGGGTGGCGATGCTTCCGGCTGCCTGGACTATGCGTCAAGGGGGACGCTAGTGTTGAACCAGTGTCATGGGCAACGGTCCCGGCAGCCGCCTGTGGCGGCGGCCCAACTGGTCGGCACGCCTCCAACCACCAACGACCGAGTCACAGTGCTCACCCACACCCGTCCCCGGCACGTCTCATCCGCAATGGCCGCCCTGGCGATCGCGCTGTCGGCCGCCTGCGAAGAGCGAGATCCCACGACCGGCGATCTCTCCACCACCTTCGACACGGTGAACGGTGTCGTCCACGTCGCCACGACCGGCACTCCACCCGCCTGGCGCCTCACCCCTGTCGTCTCGATCGGCCCCAAGTCGGTTCAGGAACAGGCGACCCCCGACGAGTTCGGCTGGGTCAGCGCCGTCGCCCTGGGCCCCGACGGGACCGTCTTCGTCGCGGACGGCTCAAACCACGAGATCCGCGTCTTCGGTGTGGACGGTGAGCACCTGCGCACCTTCGGGCGAGGGGGCGAAGGGCCCGGCGAGTTCAGGAGCATCTATTCCATCGCGTGGGTCGGGGACCGGCTCCTGACCTACGACCCTCACCTGGGCCGCATCGGCGAATTCTCCGGCTCGGGCGAATGGCTCGGCCAGAGAAGAACCGCGGGAGGGATGGGGCCACGAGGCGTCCTCTGTGCCGCGGCCACGGTGTTGGTCGCAGGCAAACGGCTGCAGCCTCAGCCGAGTGTTTCGACCAGCCCCGACTCGACGATGTGACGGTCCTGAGTCAGCAGCGTCGCCCCGAGAATCCGTGCTGTCGCGACCAGTATCCGATCTGCCGGGTCACGGTGAAAGGAATCGGGCAGCGCCGCCACGTCCGCGGCGATCGCAGGCGAGATCCCGTGCCGCCGAACCAGGGGCGGGGCCACCGCCTTCTCCAGCCATTCGCGCAGAGGCACCGCAAGCTGGATGCGGCCCAGGCCGTGCAGCGTCGCGATCTCCCAGAGCGAGATGTCGGAGACCCGTAGCGGCGAGTTCCTGTCCGCGGCGTTCAGGACGCGCTGCTGCGCCGCCGACAACGGGCCCTCGCCCTGAAGCCACCAGATCAGGACATGGGTGTCGAGCAGCGCGGTCACCCGCCGCCCGTCCGGTGGGGTTGCTTCCCGGGAGGGTTGGCCTCTCCGCCCGGCTCCTTGATCTCGACCGTGCCCTTCAGGCTGTCCCAGTAGTGCTCCGGCACCACCGGACCGACGATGTCACCGACGACGGTAACCGTGCCCTTCAGCTCCGACTGCGGGTGCTCCGATTCGGCTTGGCTGGGGGGCCAGAGTTCGGCCACGGGCCGGCCCCGCTTGAGAATCACGATGCGTTCGCCCGTCTCCCGCACGCGGTCGAGGATCGCCAGGCAGCGGGCCTTGAAGTAGGATGCGTTGATGGTTTCCATATGACTAGTCTCGGTGATCGGTCACACTGTGTCAAGTCTACTGCATCTGCCCCGCGCATGTGACTGTCGTGGAACGTATGGTGGTGTACGGTACCGCGCTCCCTGTCCTATCTTGGTTGGAATCTGGTTCCATGATTCCGTACGGCGCAACGGGAAGGTAGACGGGGGCGAAGATGGCTGGCAGACAGGCTGACAGCGGAGCCGCGACCGGCTACGAGGCCGAGCTGTGGGCGATGGCCGACGCGCTCCGCGGCTCGATGGACGCCGCCGAGTACAAGCATGTCGTGCTTGGGCTCGTCTTCCTGAAGTACAATCGGGCGCCTTCGAGGAGCACCGCGCGGAGGTACTGAGGGGTGGGAGGTGTCTACAATCGGCCAAGAGGTCGATGCAGTCGGCGGATCCACCCCCAGCACCAGGGAACCGTCGTACTGGTCCGAAGGACAGCACTGCTGGGCCACGCCCAAGGATCTCTCGAAGCTGCGGTCTCCGGTCTTGCTGGACACGAGCCGCAAGATCACGGACCCCGGACTGAGGAGGATCAGCTCCGGGACGCTTCCCGTCGGCACGGTTCTGATGTCGTCGCGTGCTCCGATTGGATACCTGGCCGTTGCCGAGGTGCCGACCGCAGTCAACCAAGGGTTCATTGCAATGAGGTGTGAGCGGCGGCTACCGAACCTGTATGTGCTGTTCTGGTGTTACCACAACCTCGGTCATATCAAGGACATCGCGGGGGGATCTACGTTCCCGGAGATCAGCAAGAAGGCGTTCCGCCCGCTATCGGTACTTGTGCCCTCCAGGCCGATCCTGCAGGCGTTCGGGCGCCTTAGCCACCCGCTCCATGATCAGCTTGCCGAGAACACGAAGCAGGCCTCTACCCTCGCCGTCCTCCGCGACACCCTCCTCCCCAAACTCGTCTCGGGCGAGATTCGCGTGGCCGAGGCGGCGCAGCCGCTGGAGGCAGGAGCCTGATGGGTACGCAGCTGACCGGAGCTGACCGCAAGGAAGCGTTGTCACCCGTCTATGTTGGGGCGTTGGCGGCACGCGCCGGCTACTCGACCTCGGTGCCGGAGCCTGATCGAGACAGCGTCGATCTGCTGATTCAGGCGGGTGGGCCGCGCCGCCCGGCGATTTACCTGCAGCTAAAGGCCACAGCTACGGGGGCTGCGCGTTTCTGGAGGCCGCCGCGCGCGTACTTCCACTTCACAGCTCCGACCGATCGATGCCGGCAATCCCCATCAGGTGCCGCTGCAATCCTCGCTTCAGGTCGGCGTTGCCGTGGACGGGGACCGAGATCCGAGCCGCCACTCCGGTCTTGGTGTAGATGTGGTGGCTGCCCTTGATCCGGCTCAGGCGCCACCCGCGCGACTCGATGAGTCGGCAGAATTCCCTGCCGCTCAGGACCTTCACACAGCGATCTCGATGACTCGATCATTCTCGGAGATAGGGATGTCCGCGGCATCCACGGACAGGCAGCCCTCGATCGCTTCCCGGACGTTCTTAAGCAGTTCGTCCATCGACTCGCCCTGCGACACGCATCCGCGTATGGCCGGAACTTCAGCCCAGTACCCGCCTTCCTCCGCCCGGTGAACCACGACCTTCAGTCTCATGGCTGCCTTCCGCCTACAATTGTCGCGCCCAAGTGCATGGGGCGCTCGGCCGCGAGGCCGTGGCGACCCACCGGCCCCGCGCGAAACCTACGGTGAACGGACTCGCCGCTCAACTCCCCTTCAGGGTTGTCACGCCAGAGTGCGGCGCGACTTGCCGATCCCAGCAACTGTTGCGAATATCGCACAGGTTTCCGGCAGTGCCCCTCGGAGGAGAGTGAGCTGGCCACCGTGACCCAACCCCGCGACACCGACCCGCCCTCCCCGGACGCGGAGGTCGTGTTCTACAACGCGACCCCGCACGACGACACCCCGCTCGAAGTGCGCCCGGAGCAGGACATCCTCTGGCTCACGCAGAAACGGCTGGCCTGCGGGCCGACATGAGACCATGAGCAGGAGACGCGAGATGGCAGACAGGTACCTCTACGTGATTCGCCTTGGCAAGTCCGACGAGGGCAAGTCCGTCCTCGACGACAGGAGGTTCATGGCGAGGAACCAGCACTAACGGCACAGGGTCCTCTTTGGGAAGCCATGCGTGTACGTGGGGCAGACTGCCCTCGACCCTGAAGAACGCTTCCGTCAGCACAGGAGCGGCCACAAGGCGGCCCGGATCGCGAGGAAGTACGGGATGTACCTTATGGCGAGCGCGTACGAGCACTTGAATCCGGTTCCCGCATCGGAGGCCGAGGAGAGGGAGAAGGCCATGGCCCGCCGCCTGCGGCGCAAGGGCTGGGCGGTCTGGTGGCACTGACGTTCCTCTCGGAAACCCCATGACGCACTCCACCGAATCCACCGTCGAGGCCGCCGCGCTCGAATGGCTCGAAGTCCTCGGCTGGCACATCGCCCACGGTCCCGACATCGCCCCCTATTCGGACATGGCGGAACGGACGGACTACACGGAAATTGTCCTGCACCACCGTCTCCGCGCCTCCCTCGCCCGCCTCAACCCGGCCCTCCCCCCCGAGGCCCTCGCCGACGCCTTTCGCAAGATCACTCGCCCCGAAGGCTCCACGCTGGAGTCCCGCAACCGGGCGTTCCATCGCCTACTCGTGGAAGGCGTGACGGTCGAGTACCGGACCGCCGGAGGCGCGGTGCGCGGAGCCCAGGTCTCCGTTGGCAGGAGGCACGAAAGGTCGCCGAGCCCGACCCGGAGTACGACGTCGGACACCCAACGGGCGGTGACCCCGGCGACCGGCGGCAACCACAGGATGCACGGAGGGCTCGCCGAGATGTGCACAACCGACCCGCGCTTCACTGCCTTCTTGGAGGCGGGCCGCGGGGCTGGCGGACTTCGTTCGCTACGCGATGAAAGCCATCACGGCGCCGTGGAGGAGCCGGTTGTGAGCGGCCCCCCCCACCCTACCCCTCGCCCACCGACGGGAGCATCCCCGGACACGGCTCGCCGCTGACCCGGCGGAGCGGGTGGAGGGAGACCCGGTTGGCGGAGCTCGAGAGGGTGGCCGCGCCCCGGTCGTCTCCCCAGGCAACGTTGCGGAAGACGAGAACGCTGTCCCGGTAGACGTTCATGGCGCCGTAGTCGAATGTCTTTCCCGGCTTGCGCACCACTGCGTAGCAGCCGGTTTCGGGATCGATGACGGCACCCGGGACCTCCACGTCATGACCGATCAGCACGAGGTCGCCCTGGCCGTCCAGATGCGGTTTCCGGTAGCGGGGCCAGGTCGTGCAGGGCAGCTCGATGGAGAAGTGCTCGACCTGCACCTTGCAGTCGTCGTCCAGCGCCTCGGCGAGCTCGGCCGGGACCGCCCACCTCCTCGCCCCACCGTCGCGATGGTGCACGAACACCGAATCCGCGCCATCCCCGGAGCTCGCCAGGACGTATGCCGCATCGGCCGTGCAGGCGATGCGGGGAGGGGAGCCGGATGCGGTGGTGACACGACCATCCCGTGTCTTCTCGGTGGTTCTTGTGCGATGGTCCACAATACCGGGGCCGAAGCGCTCGGCGGCTCCGTCGGGAGCTCGCCGGACCACGCCGCCGTAGCCCACCGCGGTCGGCTGGCCGCCGAAGTCGCACACTCCGTGTATCGTGCCTGCGTGCGGGTGCCAGTTGCCGACGTACTGGCCTATGGGGTCGAACTCCAGGACCTTCACGAAGCCAGCCACGTGGAGCCCCCCGTCGCGGCCAAGCGACATGCCGGATATGCCCTGCGGGAGCTCGCGGGGGCCGTCGCCCTCCGGCGTCGGAATGGTCCGGATCCACTCGCCCGTCTCGAGGGAGAAGGCCATGACCCCTTCCTCCTCTTCCTCGGCGTCGGTGACGTAGAGGATTCCCCTCGTGCGGTCCAGGGGCATGTCCTCCATGGTGCGGATGGCGCGCCATTCGTCGTCGATGATGACCCGCCCGACCGCGGTGTCGATCACGAGCACCTGCTGGGCGCCCGCGGCGGGCGTGCCCACGGCGGCTGCCACGGCGAGCAGTATCACGGCACAACGGCCGGCAGTCCTCTTCATCGCGAACGCTCTCCTCTGCTTGCGGTTCAGTTCCCGCGCCGCCAGAGGATAGCGAAACCGCCGCGGACCGGCCACATTGGCTGGCAGCAAGCGCCGTCCGACCGTGACACCGTGGGGCAGCACCCCGGTGGTCGGCGGCGGGAGCCGCCCCCCGTCGCGTCAGGGGACCGTACGAACAGAGTCAGGAGGCCATCATCGAATACCCGTACCAGACCAAGCTGAAGCGGCGGGCGTACGAGCGGGAGAAGGCGCGGCTGCAGGTCGAGCTCCTCAAGGCGCAGCGCTGGGTGAAGGACTCGGGCCAGAAGATCGTCGTCCTCTTCGAGGGAAGGGACGCGGCCGGCAAGGGCGGCACGATCAAGCGGTTCATGGAGCACCTCAACCCGCGCGGCGCCCGCGTCGTGGCCCTCGACAAGCCCAGCGACGTCGAGCGGGGCCAGTGGTACTTCCAGCGCTACGTGAAGCACCTGCCGACCTCGGGGGAGGTGGTGTTCTTCGACCGCTCCTGGTACAACCGGTCGGGCGTCGAGCGCGTCATGGGCTTCTGCACCGGACAGGAGTACCTGGAGTTCCTCCGGCAGTGCCCCTCCTTCGAGCGCATGCTCGTCAACAGCGGCATCACCCTCTTCAAGTTCTGGTTCTCGGTCTCGCGCGAGGAGCAGCTGCACCGGTTCGAGCGACGCAGCACCGACCCGCTCAAGCAGTGGAAGGTGTCGCCCATCGACACGGCCGCCCTCGACAAGTGGCCCGCCTACACGCAGGCCAAGGAGGCGATGTTCTTCTACACCGACACCGCCGATGCGCCGTGGACCGTGATCAAGTCGGACGACAAGAAGCGCGCCCGCATCGCCGCGCTGCAATTCTTCCTTGCACGGCTCGAGTACCCGGACAAGGACGAAGTTGTGGTCACTGGCCCCGATCCGCTGATTGCGGGGTCCGCCGCCGGGATCGTGGACCGTGACAGGCCGGTCACGGACGGGCCCGGAGCCACGGCGATGTAGCGTTCGGGCGGCGCGCTCGGCCGGGAGGGCCCAGTTCTCTTTTTTTCGAACTGGACATTTTTGTCAACCAGTCATATAATATGTCCAGTCAGCCCACGAATTGGGAGCGCGAACCATGCAGCCGAAGACGATCGGGGCGACCCGGTTCAAGGAGAGGTGTCTGGCCCTTCTGGACCGCCTGTCGCCCGACGGACTGGTGATCACCAAGCACGGCAGGCCGGTCGCGAGGGTGCTGCCCTACCAGCAGGGCTACTCACGCCTGATCGGGAGCCTGCGAGACCGTATCACGGTCCGGGGCGACATCATGACCACGGGGGTTCGCTGGGACGCCGATGATCAACCTTGACACGCACATCCTGATCCACGCGCTCGCGGGGCGGCTGAAGGTGACCGAGCTGGAGCTACTGGACCGCAATCGCTGGTCGGTGTCGGCGATCGTGCTGTGGGAGATCGCGAAACTGGTTCAGCTGGGCCGTCTGGAGATGGATCTCGAAGACCGCGAGGTTGTCCGCGCCCTCAGCAGAATCCATGTCTGGCCCCTCGATCTACCGATTGCGCTCGCCTCGACCCGGCTGGACTTCCGGGGAGACCCCGCCGACGAGATCATCGCCGCCACCAGCGTCGTGCACGGCGTCCCCCTCCTGACGCGGGACCGCGCCATGCGTGGCTCGACGGTGGTGCCGCTTGCGTGACCACCCGACCCCGGAAGCGCACTGCCCAGAGGCTCATGGGGCTGCTGGTCCTGCTCGCGCTCGCCCTGCCGTCGGCGTCGGCGCTTGTGGGGCTGGGGTGTCCGCACCATGGGACCGGGGCCGGCCACGGGGCGCACGCCGGGAGCGTGGGCCACGGCGCGAGGAGCGACCACGGTGGGGGGCACCACGGCCACGAGGCGCCTTCGGCCGATCGCGCGGCACCCGAGGACCCCCTTTCCGCCCCCTCTCCTCCCTGTGACTGCGTCGGCGAGTGCCCGGTTCCCACGGCGCTGGGAGCACCGCCGGCCTCATCCTTGCCAGCGCTCCGCCGCTCGGGTACAGGCGCGGCAACGAGCTGGAGACGACCGCGTGGTTCGCGCTTAGGGCTTCGGAGCTGGCGAGCCTCTCTGGGCGGACGCTGGTGCGCCGCTGGGGCAACCACTCCGGCCGCGACGCAGCCTACCACCACTGGCGATTCTCACCACGACTCGCACGACGACGAACCTCACCACCACTCCATGATGGTCCCCACCGTGCGCGAGGATCTGCGCGGAGGGACGCGCGTGGACATCCCGCTGGGGCTGAACCTCTACATGCGTAGCGGACCGCTTGCCGGTCACCGGATCGCCGTCGAGTGGCACTTGCCGGTCTACCAGAACCTCAACGGCCCCCAGCTGGAGACCGACTGGCTGCTCACGGTGGGGTGGCAGAAGGCGTTCGAGCCGATCGGACATCACTGAGGGGCGATGTTGCGGGTCGCCCGACCGAAGTCGATCCCGGCCAGGTGGATCGGCTCGCCAAGGCCCCGGCCGCCCCCCCTTGGGCGGTTTCTGTTTAGCTTTGTGGCTGTCGGGCCGGGCCGGGCGGCAGGTCTGCTGAGTGGCCGGGCTCGGACCAGCCGGACAAGGGAGCGAAAGTGGCGGAATTGGCAGACGCGCAAGACTTAGGATCTTGTGGCCTCGGGCCGTGGGGGTTCGAGTCCCCCCTTTCGCACTGGCGTAGTTGCGCGCGTAGTTGCGCGACATGAGCCGGAGGGGCGGAGACCGGGTGCCGGCGGAACGGAACGGCTCTGGAACGCTCGAGGCACGGCTGACCGAGGACGGAGCGTGCCGGAGGACGCTGGAGGTCACCGTGCCGCGCAGCTATGTCGAGCGCCGTCGGGGAGCGGTGGCGTCGGAGTACGCCTCCACACTCAGGTTGAAGGGCTTCCGGAGGGGCCGCGTACCCCGGTCGGTGATCGACCGTCGCTTCGGGGCCGCGATTGAACGGGAAGCGGTCGACCGCTCGGTGCGGAGCGCCTGCGCCGAGGCGATCCGGTCCGAGGACCTCAGGCCGGTTTCGGACGTGGACATCGTTGGCGTGGAGTACCCCGCGAACGGCCCCCTCACCTTCAGCGCGAAGTTCGAGGTGCGGCCCCTCATCAGGCTGGACAGGATCGGTGGATTCCGGCTGACGCGGCCCCGGATCGAGGCGGCGGAGGGGGCGGTCGACCGGGTTGTCGAGAGGCTGCGGCGCGAGCGTGCGACGTGGCACCTGGAGAGTGAGGGCAAGGCCGCGCCGGGCGACCAGGTGGAGGTCTCGGTGACGCCCCTCGACGGGGCTCCCAATGGCGAGGCCGAGACGCGCCACTACGAGCTGGTGCTCGGCGACGGGTCCGCGCTCCCTGGGATGGAGGAGGCGATCTCCACCCTCGGGGTCGGCGAGGAGGGCGACTTCGAGGTGGCCTTTCCCGACGACTTCGCCGATTCAGCTCGGCGCGGGACGGTGCAGCGGATGCGCATCGAGCTCCTCTCCCGCCGGACGCCGGAGCTCCCCGACGACGACTCCTTCGCCCGATCCCTAGGCGCCGGCGGCGGAATCGACGACCTGCGCGGCCGCATCGCGCACGACCTCGAGGTCGAGGCCAGGATTCGGGCCGAGCGCGAGCTCGACAGGGAGCTCCTCGCGATGGTGATCGACGCCAACCCCTTCGACGCGCCGGAGTCGATGGTCGAGAGCTACACCGATGCTCTGATCGATGGGATGGCAGAGATCGCCGGGGACGAGGCGGACTCTCTGCGGGAGTCGCTCCGTTCAACGGCAGAGTACGCGGTGAAGCGCGACCTGATGCTCCACCGGATCGCCGACGAGCACGGTCTGCACCCCGCCGAAGCCGAGATCGACCGGGAGATCGAGTCGCTGGCGGAGCGGGCTGGCGAGGACCCCAGGCGGGTTCGCGCACGCCTCGCCGAGTCGGAAGGGATCACCGACCTAGCCCGACAGCTGATGCAGCGACGGGTCTTCGCCCTGCTGCGCTCCTCCTCCGAGGTCTCGGAGGCACCGTGATCCGCTCCCCCAGCAGTTTGTCCACGGGCTGCTAGGAGGTAGCCGCCCATGTCGACCTACCCACCGTACGTCATCGAGCGGACGAGCCGCGGCGAGCGCAGCTACGACATCTTCAGCCGCCTTCTGATGGATCGCATCGTCTTCATCGGGAGCGCGATCGACGACCAGGTGGCGAACATCGTCGTCGCGCAGCTCCTCTTCCTCGATGCCGACGACCGCGACCGCGACATCTACCTCTACGTCAACTCCCCGGGGGGCAGTGTGTACGCGGGCCTCGCGATCTACGACACGATCAACCACATCCGAGCGCCCGTTGCCACCTACTGCGTCGGGATGGCGGCCTCGATGGGGGCCCTCCTCCTGGCCTCCGGGCGAAAGGGCAGCCGCAGCGCCCTTCCCAACGCGCGCGTCATGATTCACCAGCCTTCCTCGGGGTACCAGGGCACCGCCTCCGACATCGAGATCGCCGCCAAGGAGATCCTGGGTCGCCGCGAGCGCCTCAACCGCATTCTGGCCGAACGGACGGGGCAATCGCTCGAGAAGATCGCGGCCGATGTGGACCGCGACCGCTGGATGAGCGCCGAGGAGGCCGTCGAGTACGGCCTGGTCGACCAGGTGCTCTGGAAGGGAGACGGCCGCGGCGACGCCGACGGTCCCAGCGGCCAGTGAGCGCGCTCATCCGGGGGATCCAGCGCCTCGCCGCTCTCGGCGCTCGGGCGGCTCTATCCACGGACCACTAGGATGTCCAGCGACAAGCACCTGCGTTGCAGCTTCTGCGGAAAGTCGAAGGAGTCCGTCAAGAAGTTCATCTCGGGGCCGTCGGTCTACATCTGCAACGAGTGCATCTCGCTCTGCAACGAGATCCTCGCCGAGGAGGACGAGCGCGAGAGCCGGGACGCAGCCTCCACCTCCCTCTCGCCGCGCGAGGTCAAGGAGTTCCTGGACGACTACGTCATCGGGCAGGAGCAGGCTAAGCGATCCCTCGCCGTTGCCGTCTACAACCACTACAAGCGGGTGCACGGGCAGGGGCGACTGGGAGACGTCGAGGTCGACAAGGCCAATGTGCTCCTCGTCGGGCCGACCGGCGTGGGCAAGACGCTCCTGGCGCAGACGCTGGCGCGGGTGCTGAAGATCCCCTTCACGATCGCCGACGCCACCACCCTGACCGAGGCGGGATACGTGGGGGAGGACGTCGAGAACATCCTGGTCAGGCTGCTGCAGGCGAGCGACTTCAGTCTGGAGGACTGCGAGAAGGGGATCGTCTACATCGACGAGCTCGACAAGATCGCGCGCAAGTCCGAGAACCCTTCGATCACGCGCGACGTTTCCGGCGAGGGAGTGCAGCAGGCGCTGCTGAAGATCCTGGAGGGGACCGTGGCGAGCGTGCACCCCCAGGGCGGTCGCAAGCACCCCCAGCAGGAGTACATCCAGATCGACACGCGCAACATCCTCTTCGTCTGCGGAGGGGCGTTCGAGGGGCTGGACAAGATCGTCGAGGCCCGTCTCGGCAGGCACCAGATCGGCTTCGGCGGGGAAGATCCCGACGAAGAAGCGGAGGGTGCCGATACCCGGTACGGGACCGGGGGCAATCCGCTGCAGTGGCTGGAACCGGAGGACCTGCAGCGCTACGGGCTTATCCCGGAGCTGGTCGGCCGGCTCCCTGTGACGGTGCCGCTCGAGGATCTCGACGAGGAGGCGCTGGTGCGCATCCTGCAGGAGCCTAAGAACGCGCTGGTGCGGCAGTACAAGAAGATGTTCGAGCTGGAGGGGATCGGACTGACCTTCGATCCGGCCGCGCTCGCCGAGATCGCGCGGCAGACCTTCTCGCGGGGGACCGGCGCCAGGGGGCTGCGGGCGGTGATGGAGCGGATAATGCGCGACGTGATGTTCGACCTGCCATCGCGCGAGGATGTGCGGGAGGTCGTGGTGACGCCGGACTGCGTCACCGGCTCGGTACCGCCGCTCCTGGTGCTGCGGCCCGAGGCGCAGAGGAAAGAAGCCTAGCAGCCCGTGGACAAACCTCCCACGGACCGCTAGCGGCACGGTGGACAGGGTCCGCTCGGCGAGCGTGCGCTGTGCGCGGTCGCGGGGCTGACACCCATGGCGACGCTCCACCGGCTCGATGGCTCCCTCGAGATTCCCGACGAGCTGCCCGTCATCGCGCTTCGGGATCTCGTCTTCTTTCCGTACATGGTGGTGCCGCTCCTGATCGGGCGGCCAGCCTCGGTGGCGGCGCTCGAGGAGGCTCGGGGGGCGAGCGGGGTGGCCCTCCTGGTGGCGCAGCGCAACGCCGAAGTCGACAATCCCGGCCCGGACGACCTCTACCCGGCCGGAACGGTGATCCGCGTCGTCCAGGTCTCCATTCTCGCCGACGGGACGGCGCGCGTCGTGATGGAGGGGATGGGGAGGGCGCGCATCGAGTCCTTCCTCGCTCCGGGCGGCCCGCTCCGGGCCAGCGTCGGGCTCCTGACCGAGTGGGAGTTCGAGCCCGACCCGCCGGACGATCCGGAGCTGGATCGACTCTCCGACGAGGTAGCGGCGCTCTTCCGCGACTACGTCCGCCTCTCGCGCAAGATCCCGAACGAGGTGATCGCCGCCACGGCCGACATCTCCGATCGAGTGCGTCTCGCCCACCTCATCTCGGGCCACCTGCTGATCGGGACCGCCGAGAGGCAGGAGCTGCTGGAGCAGACCGACGGCCGGGCGCGCCTCGGACTTCTCCGCGAGATGCTCGTCCGCGAGGTCGAGATCCTCCGCATCGAGGCCAAGCTCGACGAGCAGTTTCGCATTCAGCCCGAGGAAGGGGCACCGAGGCTCCCGCTCGACGACGAGCTCGGTGCACTTCTCTCGGGCGCCGACGATCCTCAGTGGGCCGATCTGGAGGCCGAGATTCGAGACGCGCAGCTGACCGACGAGGCCCGCGAGCGGGCGGAGCGGGAGTTCGCGAGGCTACGCAAGCTGAATCCGGTGGCACCGGAGGCCGCGGTCATCCGCTCCTACCTGGAGTGGATCGTCGCGCTGCCGTGGGGGCGCGAGACCGAGGACAGCGTCGACCTGGAGCGGGCGGCGGCGGTGCTCGAGGGTGCGCACTACGGTCTGGCCGAGGTCAAGGAGCGGATCCTGGACCACATCGCCGTACTCTCGCTGGTGGGGAGGCTCCCGGGGCCGATCCTCTGTCTGGTCGGACCGCCCGGGGTGGGCAAGACGTCGCTGGGCCGGAGCATAGCCCGCTGCCTGCGGCGAGAGTTCGCACGGATCAGCCTAGGCGGCGTTCGCGACGAGGCCGAGATTCGGGGCCACCGGCGCACCTACGTCGGGGCTCTGCCGGGGCGTGTCCTCCAGGGGATCCGCAAGTGCGGCTCCCGCAACCCCGTCTTTCTCCTGGACGAGGTGGACAAGCTGGCGCGGGACTTCCACGGCGACCCCGGGGCCGCGCTCCTCGAGGTGCTCGACCCGGAGCAGAACCACTCCTTCGCCGACCACTACCTCGAGCTCGAGTTCGACCTCTCGAATGTGCTCTTCATCGCCACCGCCAACACGCTGGGCGATGTCCCCAGCCCGCTCAGGGACCGGATGGAGGTAATTCGCCTGCCCGGGTACCTGGACACGGAGAAGCGGGTGATCGCCGAGCAGTTCCTATGGCCGCGGCAGGTCGCGCGCTCCGGGATCGAGCCTCTCTCTCCCGAAGTCTCCGGCGAGGCGATCGAGAGGATCATCGCCGAGTACACGCGCGAGGCGGGAGTGCGCGAGCTCGAGCGCAGACTCTCGCGGGTGGCGCGCAAGCTGGCACGCGGGGTGGTCGACGGCCGCCGAGCGGAGAAGAGCCGGGTCGAGGCCGTCCACCTGCGCGAGCTCCTCGGCCCGCCGGTGCACCTGCCACCCGGCCGGGAGGAGGGTGCCGACCGGGCCGGCATCGCCTGCGGACTGGCGTGGACGGCGGCCGGAGGCGAGGTGATGGAGGTCGAGGTGGCCGTCGTTCCCGGCTCCGGCAAGGTGCAGCTCACCGGCACGCTGGGCGACGTCATGAGGGAGTCGGCATTCGCGGCGGTCACCTACGCCCGGTCGCGGGCGCAGAGGCTGGGGCTCTCGGAGCACTTCCACAGGGAGCTCGACATCCACATTCACATTCCCGAGGGGGCCACGCCCAAGGACGGCCCCTCGGCGGGGATCACGATGGCCGTCGCGCTCATCTCGGCGCTCACCGGGACGCCCACCCGCGCCGATGTCGCGATGACCGGCGAGATCACGCTGCGCGGGCGCGTGCTTCCCGTCGGCGGGATCAAGGAGAAGGCGGTGGCAGCGCTGAGAGGCGGAATCAGGCGCGTAGTCCTCCCCGCGGCGAACACCCGCAACATCGAGCGGCTCCCCCGCGAGGTGCGGGCGAAGGTCGAGCTGGTTCCGGCCGAGACGATGGACCAAGTGCTGGTGGAGGCTCTGATGCGGGCACCGGGGCGCGAAGCTGGTGCTCGCGGGGTTGACGCGCAACCATCCTGATGTAAAGCAAACATTACATTTTGTAATGTACAGTATACATATTGCGTCTGGCTGCGGACGCGGGCCTGACGGGGAACAGCTGTCGTGATCATTCGCAGCGTGGAGTTCGCCGGATCGGTGGTCGCCGGCGACCAGCCGCTTCCGGGCGAGCTCCCCCAGGTTGCCTTCGCGGGGCGCTCGAATGTGGGCAAGTCGTCGCTGATCAACCGCCTCCTGGGGCGTCCCCGGCGCGGAGTGGCGCGAGTGTCGGCCTCGCCGGGGAAGACGCAGGCGCTCAACTTCTTCGAGGTCAACCGCACCTTCTACCTGGTGGACATGCCGGGGTCGGGGTACGCGAAGGCGCCGAGGGCGGCACGCGACGCGTGGCGGGCGCTGGTGCGGGGCTACCTGGAGGGGAGCAAGCAGCTGAGGGGCGTGGTGTATCTGGTGGACTCGCGGCATGCGCCCACCGCGGGTGACCTGGAATTCGTGGGATTCCTGGCCGAGACCGGAGTGCCGACGCTGATCGCGCTGACCAAGGTGGACAAGCTCAGGGCACGGGACCGGGAAACGGGGCTCCGGGCTGGGCTGGCGAGACGCCTCGGCGTCTCGGAGGATCAGGTAGTGGCGAGCTCGGCACGGACCGGAGAGGGCACGGTGGAGCTGCTAGGCGCCATGGCCGCGCTCCTGGCGGTCGGCGGATGAACTCGCGTGAGCACCGAGAGGGGCAACGATCGTCGGGCCGCCCAGCTTCTTGCGCATAGGGCAACCTCAAGGCTAGCTTGGTAACCTGCGTTGACCCGCCAGCAGGAGGCGTTCCATGGTTGCCGATTGTCGCCACCGAGACACTCGTCGCCATCAAACCGGCGGCGCTCTCCGGCTCGCCGTGACCGTCTCCGTCCTGGCGGCGGTTGCCCCCTGGGTAGTCGGGTGCGGCGAGACCGCGGTTGACCCTCAGCCGCCAGTTACAGTCGGGGATATAGCGGAGCTGACGGTGTACGTCGGCAGCACCGAGTCGGTCGACCTCGCGGGGTACTTCAGCGACCCGAACGGAGATGTCCTTACATACACGGCCACCACATCGGATGCCGGCGTGGCGACGGCGTCGGCGTCGGCGAGCGCGGTCACGGTGAGCGGCGTGTCGCAGGGTACAGCCGACATGACGGTGACGGCGACTGACCCGGGCGGGCTATCGGCGGTGCAGGCCTTTACGGTGACTGTCCGCCTCACTGAGCGGCAAGTGTTGGAGATCCTGTACGACGAACTGGACGGCGCCAACTGGACCGACAACACGAATTGGCTGACGGATGCACCGCTTGAGCAGTGGTACGGGGTGAGCACGGATTCGGACGGCCGGGTCGATACGCTGCGTCTCGTCGACAATCAGCTGACCGGCGAGGTTCCTCCCGAGCTGGGGATTCTGTCGGATCTCGAATACCTGTCTCTCGACGGCAATTCGCTAACCGGCGAGATTCCGTCCGAGCTGGGCGACCTGTCCAATCTCGAATACCTGTCTCTCTACCGCAATCGGCTAGACGGCGAGATCCCGCCGGAGCTGGGCAACCCGTCGAGTCTCCAGTATCTGGATCTCGACTTCAATTCGCTAACCGGCGAGATCCCGTCCGAGCTGGGTAACCCGTCGAGTCTCCAGTATCTGGATCTCGCCCGGAATGAACTGACCGGCGAGATTCCGCCCGAGCTGGGCGAGCTGTCGAGTCTTATGTACTTGACTCTCTACAGCAATCAGCTGACCGGCGAGATCCCGCCGGAGCTGGCCGACCTGTCGAATCTCCAGAGGCTGTCTCTAAGTTCCAATCAGCTAACCGGCGAGATCCCGCCGGAGCTGGGCAACCTGGCGAATCTCGAATACCTGAGTCTCGGCTTCAATTCGCTGACCGGCGAGATTCCGCCGGAGCTGGGCAGCCTCCCGAATCTAGAAGACCTAAGCCTCAACAACAATGCTCTAACCGGTGAGATCCCGCCGGAGCTGGGCAACCTGGCGAATCTCGAATACCTGTCTCTCTACCGCAATCGGCTAGACGGCGAGATCCCGCCGGAGCTGGGCAACCCGTCGAGTCTCCAGTATCTGGCTCTCGCCCGGAATGAACTGACCGGCGAGATTCCATCCGAGCTGTGGAGTATGTCGAGTCTCTGGGCACTGTCTCTCTCGGACAATTCGCTGACCGGCGAGATCCCGTCCGAGCTGGCCGACCTGTCGAATCTCCAATGGCTGTTTCTAAGTTCCAATCAGCTAACCGGCGAGATTCCGCCGGAGCTGGGCAATCTGTCGAATCTTGAACTCCTGGGACTATACTCCAATGAACTAACCGGCGAGATTCCGCCCGAGCTGGGCAGCCTGTCGAACCTCAAGTGGCTGCATCTCGAACGCAATTCGCTGACCGGCGAGATTCCGCCGGAGCTGGGCAGCCTCCCGAATCTAGAAATCCTAAGCCTCAACAACAATGCTCTAACCGGCGAGGTTCCGCCCGAGATGGGTGAGCTGGCGAATCTCGAATACCTGTCTCTCTACCGCAATCGGCTAGACGGCGAGATCCCGCGCGAATTTCTCGACCTATCGTCGCTAGAGGTGTTCATGTGGTACGACAACGACGGCCTCTGCGCTCCCGACACGAGCGAATTCGATGATTGGCTGGACGGACTCAGGACTTGGAAAGGCTCGAGGTGCGATTGAGTTCAGGATTGGCTGTGACGACAGCCAGCGCACGACATCGCGCGCGGACGGCGATAACGTCTGGCCGCCACGGCCCCGACGAATGAAGAATACCGTGGGAGCCGCCCCACGGTGTGCCTAAGACGCCGTCCACCCTCCGCTCCATCGTGTCACGTGCGTGGGACACTGTGCCCACCCGCGCGTACGCGTTCACTGGCGCCGCGAGCGGCGAGGCGCCGGGCTGGCAGGGCGCTTCACGGGACGCATGGCGAAACCACTCGCTCATGAAGCAACGCGGAGCTAGGCTCCGGGTAAGGCCATTGTAACCCATGGATTACATATTGTAAAGCAGACATTACACTGTGGACAGGCGAGCGAAGCCGTCGAGCGGGGGATGTCGCACCGCTCCTGCCGCGCGGGGCTTGTCCGCGGGCTGCCTGGCTTCTTGCGCATCGGCCAACCTCATGCCAGACTGGCAACATGTATCGACCCGGCAACAGGAGGGGTGCCATGTCCGTGAACTATCGTCACCGGGACACTCGCCGCCACCGAACGCGCGGCGCTCTCCAGCTCGCCTTGGGGGTCCCCGTCCTGGTCGCGGTCGCCGCCTGGGTACTTGGGTGCGGCGAGCCCCAGCCGCCAGAGCCGGTCGGGAGCATGCCCGAGCTGACGATCCAGGTCGGCAGCACTGACTCCGTCGATATCGCGGGGTACTTCAGCGACCCCGACGGAGACGTCCTTACATACTCGTCCACCACATCGGACGCTGGGGTGACCACGACGACGGTGTCGGAGAGCGCGGTCATGGTGAGCGGCGTGTCGCAGGGCACAGCCGACGTGACGGTGACGGCGACTGACCCGGGCGGGCTCTTGGCGACGCAGGACTTTACGGTGATTGTCCGCCCCAATGAGCGGCGGGTGTTGGAGATCCTGTACAACGAACTGGGCGGCGACGGCTGGGCCGACAACAGGAACTGGAAGACGGATGCGCCGCTTGACCAGTGGTACGGGGTGAACACGGATGCGGACGGCTGGGTTGATGCGCTGTATCTCGGGGGTAATTCGTTAACCGGCGGGATTCCCCCGGAGCTAGGCGACCTTTGGAATCTCCAATACCTGGGTCTCGGCTTCAATTCGCTGAATGGCGAGATTCCACCCGAGCTAGCGAGTCTGTCGGGTCTCGAGGAAATGTACCTCGACGGCAATTCGCTGACGGGCGCTATTCCGCCGGAGCTCAGCAACCTCCTGAATCTTCGCGACTTGTACCTCGGCGGCAATTTGCTGACGGGCACTATTCCGCCGGAGCTCAGCAATCTATCGAGTCTTATTGACCTGTCTCTCGGCCCCAATTCGCTGACGGGCGCTATTCCGCCGGAGCTCAGCAACCTATCGAGTCTTATCGACCTGGATCTCGCCTGGAATGAGCTGGCCGGCGAGATTCCTTCCGCGCTGGCCGACCTGTCGAATCTCGAGAGGCTGTCCCTCTCCGCTAATTCGCTGACCGGCGAGATTCCGTCCGAGCTGGGGAGTCTGTCGAGTCTCGAGGCACTGTCTCTCTCGGACAATTCGCTAACCGGCGAGATCCCGTCCGAACTGGAGAACCTGTCGAATCTCACGGAAATGTTTCTCGGCGGCAATTCGCTGACGGGCACTATTCCGCCGGAAATCAGCAATCTGTCGAGTCTTATTGACCTGTCTCTCGCCTTCAATTCGCTGACGGGCGCTATTCCGCCAGAGCTCGGCAACTTATCGAGTCTTATTAGCCTGAATCTCGCTTGGAATGAGCTGACGGGCGAGATTCCGTCCGAGCTAGGGAGTCTGTCGAATCTCGTCTACTTGTATCTTGAAGACAACTCGCTGACGGGCGAGATTCCGCCGGAGCTGGGCGACCTGTCGAATCTCGGAAGTATGTATCTCGGCAGCAATTCTCTCAACGGCAAGATTCCGCCCGAGTTCCTCGACCTATCGGAGCTGTGGCTATTTCGTTGGAACGCAAACGACGGCCTTTGTGCCCCGAACACAATCGAGTTCGATGATTGGCTGGACGGACTCCTGGAATGGAGTGGCCCGAGGTGCGATTGAGTTCAGAATTGGCTGTGACGGCGACAAGCGCACGTCGTCGCGCGCGGGCGGCGATTAACGTCGGGCCGCCAGGGCCCCGACGAATGAAGAATACCGTGGGAGCCGCCCGACGGCGTGCTTAGGGGCCGTACGGCATTTCGGCACGCGGCGAAGACCGAACCGCGATCTGCGCGGCCTCCTGCGGCTCGCAACGTAGGCGTCGCGTCCCGCCTGCACCGCTGGCCTTCTGGCTCGGGCCATTGCCAACAGGTCGGTGGCGCTAGCGATCGGCGGTTCGTGGGCACGCCGTTTCCACTCCACCGTCCACGATCATCGGCACCGAGAGGCGCGAGGTGCTCCGGTGGCAAGGCGGCGAAGCGAGGATGCAGCGCTGCTCGATGCCGCCAGACTGCGTTTGGGGCCGCATGGGCTGGTAGCAGCGCTACAGGACCAAGGAGCGACGCAGAGCAAGCCAGGACTACGAGAAATGGAAGCCACGGATTACAATTTGTAACGTATACATTACAGTATAGGCGAGCTGGCCCCGGGGCTCTCATGTCTATGCAGGCCCGGATCCGGAAGCCCCAGTGATGGCCGAAGCGCAGGAACTCCGGGTGCTCGACCAGCCGCCCGCCACGGGCTGCCCACCAGCTTCTTGCGCGTGGGCCAACCTCATGGCAGATTGCCAACACGTACCGGCCCTGCACCAAGAGGGGTGCCATGTCCGTGAACTATCGTCACCGGGACACTCGCCGCCACCGAACGCGCGGCGCTCTCCGGCTCGCCTTGGGAGTCTCCGTTCTGGCCACGGCCGCCGCCTCGGTGGCCGGTTGCGGCGAGACCGCGGTTGAGCCTCAGCCGCCAGTTGCAGTCGGGGATATGGCGGAGCTGACAGTGTACGTCGGCAGCACCGATTCGGTCGATCTCGCGGAGTACTTTAGCGACCCGGACGGTGATGCGCTCAGCTACACGGCCACCACATCGGACACCGGTGTGGCGGCGGCGTCCGTGTCGGGGAGCGCGGTCATGGTGAGCGGCGTTTCGCAGGGTATCGACACGGTGACGGTGACGGCAACTGACCCGGACGGGCTTTCGGCGGTGCAGGCCTTTACGGTGACTGTCCGCCTTACTGAGCGGCAAGTGTTGGAGATCCTGTACGACGAACTGGGGGGCGACGGCTGGCGAAACAACACGAACTGGATGACGAACGCGCCGCTCCACGAGTGGCACGGGGTGGGCACGGATTCTGACGGCCGGGTTGATTCGCTGCGTCTCGCCAGGAATGGGCTATCTGGCGAGATCCCGACCGAGCTGGGGATTCTGTCGAATCTCGAACACCTGTCTCTCTCCTGGAACTCGCTGACCGGAGAGATTCCGTCCGAGCTCGGCGATCTGTCCAATCTCAAATACCTGTCGCTTGGCAGGAATATGCTAACCGGCGAGATTCCGCCCTGGCTGGGCAACCTGACGAATCTCCAACGCCTATATCTATCCGGCAATCAGCTAACCGGCGAGATTCCGCCGGAGCTCGGCAGCCTCACGAATCTCCAACACCTAGGCATCGACTGGAGTGGACTGACCGGCGAGATTCCGCCCGAACTGGGTAACCTGTCGAATCTCCAATATCTGTCTCTATGGTACAATTCTCTGACCGGCGAGATTCCGCCGGAGCTGGGTGACTTGGCAAATCTCACACAGCTGGTGCTCTCCTACAATGCTCTAACCGGCGACATTCCGCCGGAGCTGGGCGACCTGTCGAATCTCCTCGAATTGATTCTCAACAACAATGCTCTAACCGGCGACATTCCGCCGGAGCTGGGTGACCTGTCGAATCTCGAGCTGCTGTCGCTCAGCGAGAATAGGCTGACCGGCGAGATTCCACCGGCGCTGCGTGACCTGTCGAATCTCGAGTGGCTGTATCTCCGCACCAATGAGCTAACCGGCGAGGTTCCGCCCGAGTTGGGCGGCCTGTCTAGTCTCCAAACGCTGAATTTCGCAGACAATTCGCTGACCGGCAAGATTCCGCCAGAGCTGGGCGACCTGTCTAGTCTCCGAACGCTGAGTGTCGCAGACAATTCTCTGACCGGCGAGATTCCAATGGAGTTAGGCCACCTGTCGAATCTTGAAATCCTCGCCCTCCACCACAATTCGCTGACCGGCGAGATTCCGCCAGAGCTGGGCGACATGTCGAATCTCGAAACCCTCTCCCTCCACCACAATTCGCTAACCGGCGAGATTCCGTCCCAGCTGGGCGGCCTGTCTAGTCTCCAAACGCTGAATGTCGCAGACAATTCGCTGACCGGCGAGATTCCTTCCGAGCTGGGCGATCTGTCGAGCGTCGACACACTGAATTTCGACGACAATCAGCTGACGGGCGAGATTCCGCCCGAGCTGGGCGACCTGTCGAACCTCGGAACACTACACCTCAACGACAATCAGCTGACGGGCGAGATTCCGCCCGAGCTCGGCGACCTGTCGAATCTCCAATTCCTGTATCTCACAGGCAATCGGCTAACCGGCGAAATTCCGTCCAATTTTCTCGACATATCGTTGTTTCGGCGATTCTTCTGGGATCTCAACGACGGCCTTTGTGCGCCGAACACAATCGAATGGGATAAATGGCTCGACGGACTATGGGTCTGGCGTGGCCCGAGGTGCGATTGACAACAAATACCGACCCGCCGACAGGAGGTGTGCCATGTCCGTAGACTATCACCACCGAGGTGCTCACGGCCATCGAACCCGCGGCACCCTCCGGCTCGCCTTGAGCGTCTCCGCCCTGGCCGCGGCCGCCTCCTGGGTGGTCGGGTGCGGCGAGTCCCAGCCGCCAGTTGCAGTCGGCGATATGCCAGGGCTGACGGTGTACGTCGGCAGCACCCGTTCGGTCGATCTCGCGAGGTACTTCGGCGACCCGGACGGCGATGCGCTCAGCTACACGGCCACCACATCGGACCCCGAGGTGGCGACGGCGTCCGTGTCGGGGAACGCGGTCATGGTGAGCGGCGTGTCGCAGGGTACGGCCGACGTGACGGTGACGGCGACTGACCCGGACGGGCTTCTTGCGACGCAGGCCTTTACGGTGACTGTCCGCCTCACTGAGCGGCAAGTGTTGGAGATCCTGTACGACGAACTCGACGGCGAAAACTGGGACGACAACACGAACTGGAAGACGGATGCACCGCTTGAGCTGTGGGACGGGGTTAGCACGGACGCGGACGGCTCGATTGTTTACCTGTATCTCGGCGACAACTCGCTAACCGGCGAGATTCCATCGGAGCTGGGCAACCTGTCGAATCTCAAGCTCCTGGGTCTCGAAGTCAATTCGCTGACCGGCAAGATCCCGCCGGAGCTGGGCAACCTGTCGAATCTCGAGCTCCTGGGTCTCAGCGAGACTTATCTGGACGAGATTCCCCCCGCGTTGGGCAACCTGTCGAATCTCGAACACTTGTACCTCTCATTCAATCAGCTAACCGGCGAGATTCCTGCCGAGTTGGGCAACCTGGCGAATCTTCGGACGCTGGATCTCAGCGGCAATTCGCTGACCGAGATTCCCCCCGAGCTGGGCAATCTGTCGAACCTCTGGCACCTGGGTCTCAGCCGCGATTATCTAGGCGAGCTTCCCCCCGAGTTGGGCAACCTGTCGAATCTCCGGACGCTGGATCTCAGCGGCAATTCGCTGACCGAGATTCCCCCCGAGCTGGGCAACCTGGCGAATCTCGAGGATCTGGATCTCGACGACAATTCGCTGACCGCGATCCCCCTCGAGCTGGGCGACTTGGCGAATCTCGAGGATCTGGACCTCGACGACAATTCGCTGACCGCGATCCCCCCCGAGCTGGGCGACCTGGCGAATCTCGAGGATCTGGACCTCAGCGGCAATTCGCTAACCGGCGAGATTCCGCCCGAGCTGGGCGATTTGGCGAATCTCGAGGATCTGAGGCTCGACGACAATTTGCTGACCGGCGAGATTCCGCTCGATTTCCTCGACCTATCGTCGCTAGACTGGTTCGATTGGCACGACAACGACGGCCTTTGTGCTCCGAACACACGAATTCGATGTTTGGCTGAATGGAATCGGGATTTCGATCGGCCCGAGGTGCGATTGAGTTCAGGATTGGCTGTGACGGCAGCCAGCGCACGAAGTCGCGCGGGCGGGCGGCGGGCGGAGCACCTGGCTGCTAGGAACCGACGAATGGAGAATACCGTCGGAGCCGCCCCACGGCGTGCTTAGGGGCCGTCCAGCATTTCGGCACGCAGCGAAGACCGAACCGCGATCTGCGTGGCCTCCTGCGGCTCGCAACGTAGGCGTCGCGTCCCGCCTGCACCGCTGGCCTTCTGGCTCGGGCCATTGCCAACAGGTCGGTGGCGCTAGCGATCGGCGGTTCGTGGGCACGCCGTCCCCACTCCACCGTCCACGATCATCGGCACCGAGAGGCGCGAGGTGCTCCGCTGGCAAGGCGGCGAAGCGGGGATGCAGCGCTGCTCGATGCCGCCAGGGTGCATTTGGGGCCGCATGGGCTGGTAGCAGCGCTACCGGACCAAGGAGCAACGCAGAGCAAGCCAGGCCTACGAGAAATGTAAGCCACGGATTACAAATTGTAACGTATACATTACAGTATACGCGAGCCGGCGCGGGGCTCTTATGGCAATGCATGCCCGGATCCGGAAGCCCCAGTGATGGCCGAAGCGCAGGAACTCCGAGTGCTCGACCAGCCGCCCGCTACGGGCTGCCCACCAGCTTCTTGCGCGTGGGCCAACACCAATTGACAACTCACATCGATCCAACAGCAGGAGGCGTTGCATGTCTGTGGATTATCGCCCCCGAACCCGCGGTGCTTTCCGGTTCGCCTCGGGCGTCTTCGTCTTGGCTGCGGTCGCCTCGTGGTTGGTCGGGTGCGGTGACCCCCAGCCGCCAGTTGCGGTCGGGAGCATGCCGGAGCTGACGGTCGAGGTCGGTAGCACCGAGTCGGTCGATCTTGCGGCGTACTTCCGCGACCCTGACGGAGATGTCCTCATGTACGTGGCCACCACATCGGACTCCGGCGTGGCGACAGCGTCCGTGTCGGAGAGCGCGGTCACGGTGAACGGCGTGTCGGAGGGTATCGACACGGTGACGGTGACGGCGACTGACCCAAGCGGGCTTACGGCGACGCAGGCCTTTACGGTGACTGTCCGTTTCCGTGAGCGGCAAGTGTTGGAGATCCTGTACGACGAACTGGGCGGGGACGACTGGATCGACAATACGAACTGGAAGACGGACGAGCCCCTTGACGAGTGGTTTGGGGTGAGCACCAGTGGGGACGGCCGGGTTGATGCGCTGGTTCTATGGGGCAATTCGCTAACCGGCGAGATTCCACCGGAGCTGGGCGGCCTGTCGAATCTAGACATTCTGTGGCTTTGGGACAATTCGCTGACAGGCGAAATCCCGCCGGAGCTGGGGAACCTGGCGAGTCTTGAGTGGCTGGATCTCAACCTCAATTCGCTAACCGGCGAGATTCCGTCGGAGTTGGGCGACCTGTCGAAACTCGAATTCCTTTACCTCGCCCACAATTCTCTGACTGGCCCGATTCCACGCGAGCTGGGCGGCCTGTCGAATCTCGAAATCCTAGATCTATGGGGCAACTCGCTGACGGGCGAGATTCCGCCGGAGCTGGGCGACCTGTCGAATCTCGGAAGTATGTATCTCGGCAGCAATTCTCTCACCGGCGAGATTCCGCCCGATTTCCTCGACCTATCACTGCACTTGTTCCATTGGGGTGACAACGACGGCCTTTGTGCCCCGAACACAGTCGAGTTCGATGATTGGCTGGGCGGACTCCTGGAATGGAGTGGCCCGAGGTGCGATTGAGTTCATTTCGTGACTGGCTGGGACGGCAGCCAGCGCACGGTGTCGCACGCGCGAGCCGCGATAACGTCGAGCTGCCAGGGCGCGAATAGTGACGAGTACCGTGGGAGCCGCCCCACGTAGTGCCTAGCAGCCGTCCAGCATTCCCGCACGTGGCGGCGGAACCGCGTTCTCCCCAGCTTCCATTCGGCCCGCAACGTGGGCGTCGCGCCCCGACTGCACCGGTGGCCTCATGGCTCGGGCCATCGCCACCGGGGCCGCGGCGCTCGCGATCGCAGTGTTCATGAGCACTCCGTCCACCGGCTGCCCACCTTCTTGCGTATGGGCCATCCTCGAGGTTACATTGCCGGCACTATCGACCCGCCGACAGGAGGCGTGCCATGTCTGTAGATTCCCGCCACCGAGATACTCATCGCCACCGAACGCGCGGCGCTCTCGGGCCTGCCCTGGGCGTCTTCGTCGTGGTCGCGGCGCTGCCTGGGGTCTTTGGGTGCGGCAACGACGGCCGGCCGCCAGTTGCAGTCAGGAGCATACCGGAGCTGACGGTCGAGGTAGGCAGCATCGAGACGGTCGATCTCGCGGGGTACTTCAGCCACCCGGACGGGGAAACCCTCACGTACGCGGCGAGCTCGTCCAACGCGGGCATAGCGACGGTCAGCGTATCGGGTGCCGCGGCGGAGGTGACGGCGGTTGCGGCGGGAAACGCCACGATGACCGTCATCGCTACGGACCCCGGCGGGCTATCTGCCGACCAGGCCTTCACGGTGACGGTGCCGAACCGAGTGCCCGTGGCTGCCGAACCGATCGAGGACATCGAGGTGTTGGTCGGGGAGGAGGCACAGGTGGATGTCTCGGGCAGCTTCAGCGATCCAGACGGTGATGCGCTCATCTACACGGCCGCCACATCGGACGCCGCGGTGGCGACTGTGTCCGTGTCGAGGAGCACGGTCACGTTGGGTGGCGTGTCGTGGAATACCGCCGACGTGACGGTGACGGCGACTGACCCGGGCGGGCTTTCGGCGACGCAGGCCTTTACGGTGACTGTCCGCTCCCCCGATCGGCGAGTGCTGAAGATACTGTACGACGAACTGGGCGGCGACAACTGGGCCGACAACACGAGATGGCTGACGGACGCGCCGATAAACGAGTGGTACGGAGTGAGCACGGATGCGGACGGCCGCATCGATACGCTACGTCTCGCCGACAATCAGCTGACCGGCGAAATTCCGCCGGAGCTGGGCAACCTTTCAAGTCTCGCGGATCTCGCTATCGGCCACAACTCGCTAACCGGCCGGATTCCCGATGAGCTGGGCAATCTGTCTAGTCTCGAGCATATTAGTCTCAGCAGCAATCGGCTAAAGGGCAAAATTCCATCCGAGCTAGGTAACCTGTTAACTCTCAAAACACTGAATCTCGCCGACAATCAGCTAACCGGCAGAATCCCGCCGGAGCTGGGTAACCTGTCGAATCTCGAATACCTGTCACTCGCCATAAATTTTCTGATCCGCGAGATTCCGCCGGAGCTGGGCGACCTGTCGAATCTCGAATACCTGTCTCTCGGCCACAATTCGCTAACCGGCGAAATCTTGCCGGAGCTGGGCGACCTGTCGAACCTCGAATACCTGTCTCTCGCCGGCACTGGGCTCACCGGCGAGATTCCGCCAGAGCTGGGCAACCTGTCGAACCTCGAGTACTTGTCTCTTGCCATCTCTAGGCTCACCGGCGAGATTCCGCCAGAGCTGGGCAACCTGTCGAATCTCGAGTACTTGTCTCTTGCCATCTCTAGGCTCACCGGCGAGATTCCGCCAGAGCTGGGCAACCTGTCGAATCTCGAACACTTGTATCTCGGCTCCAATTATCTGAACGGCGAAATTCCGTCAGAGCTGGGTGAGCTGTCGAATCTCGTGTGGCTGGATCTCTCCTGGAATTCGCTGACCGGCGAGATTCCGCCCGAGTTGGGTGGCCTGTCGAATCTCGAGGTGCTGGATCTCGGCGCCAGCGAGCTAACCGGCGCGGTTCCGCCGGAGCTGGGCGACCTGTCGAATCTCCAGGACCTGGACCTCTTCTTCAATCATCTGAACGGCCCGATTCCACTCGATTTTCTCGACCTATCGTCGCTAGCGCGTTTCCGTTGGTACTACAATGACGGCCTTTGTGCCCCGGACACAGTCGAGTTCGATGACTGGCTGGACGGAATGGATTGGTGGAGCGGCCCGAGGTGCGATTGACAACACATACCCGGCCCGCCAACAGGAACGGTGCCATGCCCCTGAACTACCGTCACGATGCTCAACGCCACCGAACGCGCGGCGCTCTCCGCCTCGCCTGGAGCGTCTCCGTTCTGGCCGCCGCCTCCTCCTGGGTGGTCGGATGCGGCGATCCCCAGCCCCCAGAGCCAGTCGGGAGCATGCCCGAGCTTGACGATCCAGGTCGGCAGCACTGACTCCGTCGATATCGTGGGGTACTTCAGCGACCCTGACGGCGAAACTCTTACAATGACGGCCTGTGTGCCCCGGACTCAGTCGAATTCGATGACTGGCTGCGCGGAATGCTGGCTTGGAGCGGCCCGAGGTGCGATTGAGTTCAGGATTGGCTGTGAACGAAGGAGAGCCATGCTTTACAATATGGGCACCTCGAAAAATGGCTTTCTTTAGCATGTGAAGAGACAACCCGGAGAGGGTTTACAATACCGGCTTCTGGTGCGATATTGCATAAGGCATTTTGACAGCCTGGAACGACATCGGAAACCGGGAGAGGACAAGAGTGGCACAAGCGCGCGACGGCAGTCAACCTAGTTTTGCGGATGTGGCGGCCGAGGGCAGGCGGCGGAAGCTGGGGGAGAAGCGGGGCAGGCATCTGGCGATGATCGGGGAGCTGGTCCCGTGGGAGGACTTCCGGCCCGTGCTCGAGGCGGTTTGGCGGAGGGCCGACGGCGAGCGCAAGTCTGCGGCTGGCCGCAAGCCGTGGGATGCCGTGCTGATGTTCAAGGCGATCGTCCTGGGCGCGCTGTACAATCCGTCGGACGAGGCGCTCGAGCACGAGATGGGGGACCGGCTGACCTTTATGCAGTTCCTGGGCCTGGGACTGGAGGACCGGATTCCAGACGCGACGACCGTGTGGCTGTACCGGGAGCGCCTGGCGAGGGCGGGGATCGTGGAGAAGCTGTTCGGGATGTTCGACGCCTTCCTGCGCGAGCGGGGCTACCAGGCGATGGGGGGACAGATCATCGACGCCTCGATCGTGCCGGTGCCGACACAGCGCAACAGCAAGGAGGAGAATGCCGAGATCAAGGCGGGCGATATTCCGGGGGGCTGGGTGGAAGGATCCGCTAACAGGCTGGCCCAGAAGGACTTGGACGCGCGGTGGACGAAGAGGAACGGCGTGAGCCACTACGGCTACAAGAACCATGTGTCCACGGACCGGCGCCACAAGCTGGTGCGCCGCTACACGGTGACGGACGCGGCCACGCACGACAGCCAGGTGATCGGAGAGGTGCTGGACCCGGACAACACGGCTGCCCCGGTATGGGCCGACAAGGCGTACCGCTCGAAGGAGGTCGAGGCGTTGCTGGAGGAGCTGGGGTAAGAGAGCAGGATCATGCGGAAGGGGTCGGCGGCGAAGAAGCTGACTAGGCGCGAGAAGCAGGGCAACAGGACGAAGGCAAGAGTGCGGGCGCGGGTGGAGCATGTCTTCGGGTCGCAGGCGAACGACATGGGCGGAACGCTGGTGCGCAGCATCGGGGCCATGCGGGCGCGGGCCCACATCGGCCTGAGGAACCTGGCCTAAAACATGCGGAGATTCACGCACCTGGAGAACGCGGCGCTGGCCACCGCGTAGCCACTCGCTTCCCAACGGGTCTGCCGCACCGGGAGCCGGTCCCAGAAACAGTGCCGGACAAGAGGAGCCGCAGGCTTTGCGGTCGTCCGTTGCAATTCTTCCGGGCCAATGTCGGCAAGCAGTGTTCGAACCTGTCCATTCCCCGTCTACGACCAGCAAACCCCTGTGGCGTTACACATGCCTCAATCGCCGCGAATCGGCAATTAATCGAGGTCCCCATATGTAATCCATGGTTTACAGTCGCTGTGCCCGGGGCTTAGCTCTGCGTTGCTCCTCGGGCCGGTAGCGCTGCTACCAGCCCTCGGTGCTCGCGCGAGATTATCCACGGACTGCTAGCTCGTACTTCCTGATCTTACGGTAGAGGGTGCGCTCCCCGATCCCGAGGATCTCGGCCGCCCGGCGGCGATTCCACCCGGTGGCCCGAAGCGCGGCCGCCACCGCCTCGCGCTCCATCTCGGCCAGCGTCGAGACTCCACCGCCCTCCGACCGAGGATCCACATCCGGCGGTGCCGGATCCGACGGAGGCCTCTCGGACCCCGCCAAGTCGCCCACATCGATGGCAGGCGGCAGCTCTCCCGCCGCGACCGGCTCGCTCTCGCCACCTAACGGTTGCGCCGACGCCACCTCGCCGCGAGGCCCGCCAACCAGCACCCGACCCCGCTCCTCCTCGGCCTTGAACTCCTCGAAGTCCCTCCGCAGGTCGTCGATGTCGACCTTCATCTCCATCATCGTGCGAAAGAGCAGCTCGAGCTGGGGGCGGAGCGTCTGCAGGCCGTCGTCCGGCACGACCCGGTCGCGCGCAGGCGTCGGAACAAGCGCCAGCGCCCCCCCTCCCCTGCGCACGTCCTCGGGAATGTCCTCGGCACGAATCCGCCGACCTGGGGCTAGGATCACCATGCTCTCCACGAGGTTGCGCAGCTCGCGCACATTGCCCGGCCACCGATGTCTGGCCAGGATCTCCATCGCCTCCCTGTCGATCCCCTGGAAGGGGCCACGGTCGTGGCGCTCGCTCGCCTCGCGGATGAAGGCGTCCACAAGGCGCGGAATGTCGCCCCGTCGGCGGCGGAGCGGCGGCAGCTCGACGTTGAGGACGTTGATGCGGTAGAAGAGGTCGCGGCGGAAGGTGCCCGCCGCCACCAGCTCCTCCAGCTCCTGGTTGGTGGCCGCGAGGATGCGCACATCCACCCGCTTCAGCCTCTCGCCGCCCACCCGGTGGAACTCCTGCTGCTCCAGCACGCGCAGCAGCTTCGTCTGCGTCTGGAGGGGCATCTCGCCGATCTCGTCGAGGAAGATCGTGCCGTGGTCCGCCAGCTCGAAGAGTCCCTTGCGGGAATCGATGGCACCGGTGAAGGCCCCCTTCTCGTGCCCGAAGAGCTCGCTCTCCAGGAGCGTCTCGGAGAGCGCCGCCATATTGACCGGGATGAAGGCGCGGTGCCGACGCCGCGAGAGGGCGTGGATGCCGCGCGCGACCAGCTCCTTGCCCGTCCCCGACTCCCCCGTGATCAGCACCGTCGCGTCGACCGGGGCGAAGTGCACGATCCGCTCGACCACCTCGAGCATGGCGTCGGTATCGCCCACTATCCCCGTCGCGCGCCGCAGCCGGTCGCGCTCGATCGTGCGGCTGCCGACGAGGACTATCTCCTCGGCGTCGGCCGGGGTCGCGAAGCTCGCGGACACTTCAGGCAGGGAGGACGCCTCCTCCTCCGGACCCGTCACCGCGAAGACGGGCACGCCGAGCTCGGCGGCCTGCCGGGCGTGGCGTCGCGACGCGGACGTCCGGGCACCGCCGGTCTGCACCAGCAGGACCGGTTCGTCCACGGCAGCCACCACCTCGGTGGGTGTGAAGAGCTCGACTTCGTACCCCTGCCGCCGAAATCCGTCGCTAAGTGCACCCGCGAGCGGCAGATCGTGAGTGGTCACGAGTACGGTCCCGGCCATCTTGGAGCGTGCCATGCCGCAACCTACCTCCGGATCGAGCCCCCGCTGTAGAAGGGCGGTCGCTCGGTGCGCGCGGGAATCACGCGGTTGCGAATCCGGACGCCGACCTCGGTGCCGGGAGCGGCCGCCGCAGTGGGCAGGTACCCCATCGCTATCCCGACCCCGAGCGTCGGGCTGTATACCCCGGAAGTCACCTGCCCGACCACTTCGTCCCCCTGCACCAGCTCGTAGCCGGGCCTCGGGAATCCCCGTTCGAGAAGGCGGATACCGGTCAGGCGGGTGGCCACCCCGCGCTCCCTGGTAGCCAGAAGAGCGTCGCGCCCCACGAAGTCCCCCGCGTCGAGCTTCACGATCCACCCCAGCCCGGACTCGAAGGGATTGTGGTGCTCGTCTAGGTCGTTGCCGTAGAGCGCGTACCCCATCTCGAGGCGAAGGGAGTCGCGGGCGCCCAGACCGGCGGGCAGCGGTGCGGTGGGAGCGCCGGCCTCCGAGAGCGTCCGCCACGCCGAAGCCGCCGCCTCGGCTTCCAGGTACAGCTCGAAGCCATCCTCGCCCGTGTAGCCGGTGCGGCTGACCACGACATCGGCGCCAAAGGCCTCGGCCTCGCCGAAGCGGTAGTACCCCAGCGCCGAGAGGTCGATCGAGACGAGCGGGGCCAGGATATCCTGGCTGGATGGCCCCTGTAGGGCGATGAGGGCGATCCGGTCGGATTCGTCGGCGACCTCCGCGTCGTAGCCCGCGCTGTGCTCCCGGACCCACCGCCAGTCCCTGTCGCGGTTGGCGCCGTTGACCACCAGCATGAAGCGGTCGGCGAACCGGTACACCAGCAGGTCGTCGAGGACCGTGCCGCGCTCGTTGCAGAGCGCCGAGTACTGCGCCTGCCCGACCGCAACGGAAGCGACGTCGTTCGCCGTCAGGTGCTGGACCAGCTCCTCGGCCTGGGGGCCCCGCACGACGAATTCGCCCATGTGCGAGACGTCGAAGATGCCGGCGGCTGTGCGCACCGCCTCGTGCTCGGCACGGATTCCGGTCGGGTAGTGGACCGGCATGGAGTAGCCGGCAAAGGGCGCCATCTTGCCCCCCAGCGCGATGTGCACGTCGTACAGCGGGGTTCTGGCCAGTGGGGAATTCACGGTCGTGGCTTCAACGGATCAGTTCCAGGAGGATGGCCTTGATAATGTGCAGGCGGTTCTCGGCCTCTCGAAATATGCGCGAACGCGGGCCGTCGATCACCTCGGGCGCGACCTCCTCTCCCCGGTGCGCCGGAAGGCAGTGCAGGAAGATGGCCTCCGGGCGCGCACGCGCCATCAGCGGCTCGTCGACCCGGTATCCCGCAAAGGCCGCCGCCCGCTCCTCCCTCTCGCCCTCGTCTCCCATCGAGGCCCAGACGTCGGTCGTGACGACGTGGGCACCCTCTGCGGCCCTCTCCGGATCGCGAACGAGCTCCACCTGGGAGGCTGGGGCGCGGCCCATGATCCGTGGATCCGGCTCGTAGCCGGGAGGGCATGCCAGGCGGAGGGCAAACCCGAAGCGCAGGGCGGCGTTGAGCCACGAGTTGGCCATGTTGTTGCCGTCGCCGATCCAAGCGACACGCAGGTGGGCAAGGTCGGGGCCGAATTCGTCGACGACCGTCATGAGGTCGGCCATCACCTGGCAGGGGTGCACGAGATCCGTCAGCCCGTTGACGACGGGGACAGTGGCGTGTCTGGCGAATTCGACCACCCTTTCGTGGCCGAAGGTGCGGATGAGGATGGCGTCGATGTAGCGGCTCAGCACCCGCGCGGTGTCGGAGACGCTCTCGCCGCGTCCCATCTGCGAGTCGAGCTCCGAGATCATCAGGGCGTGCCCGCCCAGCTGCGCGACCCCCACCTCGGTGCTGACCCGGGTGCGGGTGGAGGGCTTCTGGAAGATCATCGCCACCGTGCGACCCTCCAGCGGCCGGTCGGCGAAGGCACCGTCCCTGACTCGTCCAGCCAGGTCGAGGAGGCGCTGTAGCTGGCCGCTCGTCCAGTCGGCGATCTCGATGAAGTGACGGGGCTCGGTCACCTCGGAGCGTCCTCTCCAGGGGTCCGTCTGACAGATTATGCCCACAATCTGTCAACTAAATGTAATGCAGACATTACATTATGTAATTTACAGTTTACAATTCTACAGAATGTAGCGGCTGAGGTCACCGTCGGCTGCTATCCTATCGAGGCGCGAGCGCACGAAGGGGGCCGTGACCACCAGCGTATCGCCGCTCCCCTCCTCGGGCAGGTCGAAGAGCAGCTCCTCGAGAAGCGTGGTCAGGACCGTGCGCAACCTTCGGGCGCCGATGTTCTCCATCCGGTCGTTCAGATCCGCCGCGATCGTCGCGATCTCGTGGATTCCCTCGTCGGTGAACTCCACCTCGGCGCCCTCGGTACGGACGAGCGCTCCGTACTGCAGCACCAGGGCGTTCTGGGGCTCGCGCAGGATGCGGGCGAACTCCGGCGCCCCGAGACTCTTCAGCTCCACGCGAATCGGGAAGCGGCCCTGCAGCTCGGGTATGAGGTCGGAGGGCTTGGCGACATGAAAGGCGCCAGCCGCGATGAAGAGGATGTGGTCGGTGCGGATGAAGCCGTACTTGGTCTGCACATTCGACCCCTCGACGATCGGGAGCAGGTCGCGCTGCACCCCCTCCCGGCTCACGTCGGGCACCGCCCCCCCGCCCTTGCCGCCGGCCACCTTGTCGATCTCGTCGAGGAAGATGATCCCCGTCTCCTCCGCCCGGTCGAGCGCCTCGTTGACGACCTCGTCCATGTCCACGAGCCGGTCCAGCTCCTCCTGGAAGAGGATGCGGCGCGCCTCGGCGACGGTGACGGTGCGCCGCTTGGTGCGCTTCGGGAGCATCTCCTGCAGCATCTCGGTGAGGTTGACGTCCATCCCCTCCATCCCCCCGACGGGGAACATCATCCCGCCGATCGGCATTCCCTGCGCCACATCCACATCGACCGTCCGGTCCTCCAGCTGGCCATCGCGGAGGAGTCTCCGGAGCTTCTCGCGGGTCCGGCGGCGGCGCTCCGCGAGCTCCAGGTCGCTGTTCGGGTCGGCCGTTCGGGTGCTGGCGGATTCCCCGGCGCGTCCGGCCACAAAGACCTGGCCACCCGACCCCACACCTCCGGGACCCCTACCCGCGACCGCCCCCGGCCCACCCCCGACCCCGGAAGCGGCGGCCGCCGAGTCCGGGAGCAGGAGGTCGAGGAGCCGCTCCTCCACCTGCCGCTCGGCCTCGCCCTCCACCTCCTCCTCGCGCGACGAGCGGACCATCGCGACCGCGGTGTCGACCAGATCGCGGATCATCGACTCGACATCCCGGCCCACATAGCCGACCTCGGTGAACTTGGACGCCTCGACCTTGATGAAGGGCGATCCGCCAAGGCGGGCCAGGCGACGCGCGATCTCGGTCTTCCCTACCCCCGTCGGCCCAATCAGGATCAGGTTGTTCGGGAGAATCTCCTCGCGCAGATCCTCCTCGACCTGCTGTCTGCGCCACCGGTTGCGGAGCGCGATGGCAACCGCCTTCTTCGCGTCCGACTGGCCGATGATGTACTTGTCGAGCTCGGCCACGATCTGACGCGGTGTGAGCGGCTCGATCCACCTGGGCGCCTCGGGCGGCGTGGCGGCCTGGTGCGTGTCGGTGGACTCGGACGCTACGGCGCGGGAGCTCATTGCGGGGCCAACTCCAGTACGGTGATTTCGCGATTCGTGTAGACGCAGATGTCGGCGGCGATCTCCAGCGCTCTGCGGGCGATCGTCGGTGCGTCCAGCTCGGAGGAGGCGTAGAGCGCCCGGGCCGCAGCCAATGCGAACCCGCCGCCGGAGCCGATTGCCAGCACTGGCATGTCCGGCTCGATCACATTGCCATCGCCTCCCACCAGGAAGAGATGCTCCCGGTCCGCGACCGCCAGCAGCGCCTCCAGGCGGCGCAGGTAGCGGTCGGTCCGCCACTCCTTGGCAAGCTCCACGCACGCACGCGGCAGGTTCGAGGGCCACCGCTCCAGCTTGCCCTCCAGCTTGGCGAAGAGGGTGAAGGCGTCGGCCACGGCCCCGGCGAAGCCGGCCAGGACCCGATCGTCCTTGAGCAGGCGGACCTTGCGGGCAGCGCCCTTGACGACCGTCTCCCCCATCGTGACCTGACCATCGCCCGCCATCGCGACGCGCCCCTCGCGCGCGACCGCGATCACGGTGGTTGCATGCACGGGCTGACCGGGAAGCACCGACGAAGCCGGGGGATTGCGATAGGCCATTCGGGAGTTGAGACGAGGGTAGAGGTGTTCGGGGTCCGCCGCGGGCTGGCCCCGCGCCAAGGGGTAGCCTCGGTGGCCCCTGAAGCTAGCAGCCCGTGGGCAATCTCGCGCGAGCACCGAGAGCGGCGAAGCGCTCCGCTGGCAAGGCGCGACGAAGGGCTGGTAGCAGCGCTACCGGCCCAAGGAGCAACGCAGAGCGAAGCTCCGGGTACGGGCATTGTAAACCATGGATTACACATTGTAAAGCATAGATGACAGTATGGGTAAGCGAGCGAAGCGGTCCAGCGGAGATGCAGCGCTGCTCGAATGCCGTGGGAGGTTTGTCCACGGGCTGCTAGCAGCCCGTGGACAATCTCGCGCGAGCGAGCGGTGAGTGGCCAGCGAGCGGTGAAGAGCCGTCTTCGGCAAGGGGGGTGAGCACTGGGCATTGCCGCCCTTTCGCCGCAACTTATGCGGAATCCGCACTAGTTCCATCTGGCTTGGTGTCGGCGGCAGCCGCTTCGCCCCCGGTTCAGTACCCTACCCTCCAGATCGTAGCCCGCGAGCGGGGTGTCTCCACGCCGCCGCAACTGATGCAGAAACCCGCACTAGTTCCATCTGGCTTGGTGTCGGCGGCAGCCGCTTCGCCCCCGGTTCAGTACCCCTACCGCCCAGATCGTGGCCCGCGAGCGGGGTGGGTAGCGCCCGTGCGGGTGGGTGAAGAGCCGCTAGGCCCGCGGGTGCGACCTCCGGTAGGACCTCTTCAACCGCTCCTTGGAGGTGTGCGTGTATACCTGGGTGGTCCTGAGCGAGGCGTGGCCGAGGAGCTCCTTGACTGCCATGAGGTCGGCGCCGGCGTCGACGAGATGGGTGGCGAAGGTATGGCGGAGCGAGTGCACCGAGACGCCGCCACCTCGGGCGAAGTCGGCGATCGCCGCCCCCACGTCGCGCTGGATCTGACGACCTGAGAGACGGTTGCCGCGCCTGCTCACGAGGAGCGCCGAGCATCCCGGCCGGACGACCTCCAGACGGTGGGCCAGGTAGGGGCCCAGAGCTCGCGCTGCCGACGCCGTCAGCGGGACGATCCGCTCTTTGCGCCCCTTGCCGACCACTCGCAGCTGCCCGACCTCGAGATCGAGGGAGGCCAGATCGAGAGAGGTCAGCTCGGAGAGGCGCAGACCGCTCCCGTACAGGACCTCGAGGATCGCCAGGAGACGAGTTGCGTAGAGCGTGTCCTCGCTCGATGCACGGTCCTCCAGCCACCCGAAGAGCTCCCCCACCTCATCGGCGCGGAGGTGCCTGGGCAGGGTGCGGTCGGCCTTGGGGCCGCGCAGCAGCCGGGCCGGGTCGGAGGCGATCTCCCCTCGGCTGTGCAGGTGGCGCAGCAGGGCACGCACCGACGAGAGCTTGCGAGAGATGGTGCGCGGCGCCAGTCCACGGCGGACCGCTTCGCCCAGGAAGGCCCGGAGCACCTCGCGGGAGACCTCCCTCCACTCGAAGTCGTCCTGCCCCAGGTACACGCGCACGAACGCCTCCAGCTCCAGGAGGTCGCGCCGGTAGGCGGCGACGGTGTGCCCGGATAGGCCGCGCACGCCCTCGATGTGGGCGAGAAAGCGGGCGACCTCGGCGGTCATGCCGAGGTGGCGGCTGCGAGGCAAGGGTCGCCGGAGGGCGCGACCCCGACTCCGGCGGCCCAGCGCCGAAAGGACGCGTCGGCCCTCGCGGCAAGGGCGCGACGGCGGTCGAGCTTCCTGCGGGGTGCCTCCGGCATCGGGTCCACGAGCCCCCAGTTCGAGTTCATCGGCTGGAAGTTGTCCGGATTGGCCTGGCGAAGGTACCGGTAGAGGGCGCCGAGCATCGTGTCGGGTGGGGGAAGCAGCGGCGGCTCCCCATCGGCGAGAATGCGGTCCAGGACGATCGCAGCCAGGATGCCGGAGGCCGCGGACTCGGTGTACCCCTCCACGCCGGTGAGCTGTCCGGCGAAGACGACGTCGGGACGCTGGGGAGTCGCTCCGTACGGCGCCAGGCGTCCGGGGAAGTTCAGGAAGGTGTTCCTGTGAATCGACCCAAAGCGTAGGAACTCGGCATCTGCCAGCCCCGGGATCATCCCGAAGACGCGGCGCTGCTCCCCAGTCCTGAGCCTGGTCTGGAAGCCGACCAGGTTGAGCATCTGCCCGCGGCGGTCCTCCCTCCTAAGCTGCACCACGGCGTGCGGGCGACGCCCGGTCCTCGGATCCTGCAGGCCGGTCGGGCGCATGGGGCCGAAACGCAGCGTGTCGTGCCCGCGCTCGGCCATCTCCTCGATCGGCAGGCACCCCTCGAAGTAGGGGATCTCCTCCCAATCGTGGCCCTCGTACCTGTCCGCTGCCCGGAGCGCTCTCACGAAGGCGTTGTACTCCGGGGCGTCGAGCGGGCAGTTCAGGTAGTCCGCCGCCTGGTCGTAGCGGCCCGCCGCAAAGGCGACGCCGCGGTCAATGGAGTCGGAGTGCACGATCGGGGCGATTGCGTCGTAGAAGGCGAGCCCGTCGTCGCCGAGCTCCTTCGCTATCGCCTCGGTCAGGGCACCGGAGGTTAGAGGACCGGTAGCGACGACGGCAGGGCCCGAGGGGAGCTCGCGGAGCTCCTCGCGCACAACCTCCACACGCGGATGAGCCTCCACGCGGCGCTGCAGCGCCGCTGCGAATAGCTCGCGATCAACCGCCAGGGCGGCACCCGCCGGGACCCGGCTCTCGTCGGCCGCATCGAGAAGCGCCGACCCCAGGCACCTCATCTCGCGCTTCAGCTGGCCGTGGGCGCTCTCGGGCAGCTCGCTCTTGAAGGAGTTGGTGCAGACCAGCTCGCCGAGAACAGCGGTGCGGTGGGCCGGCGTCTCGACGTGCGGGCGCATCTCGTAGAGACGGACGTCGTGGCCGCGGTGGGCCAGCGCCAGCGTGGCCTCGGTCCCGGCCAGCCCGCCGCCCGCTACCGCTACCGGTGCCGGTGCCACCCTGAGAGATCAGCGCCGCGAGGCGCCACGGCGACGACGCCCCCGGCCCCGCCCCTGCCTGCGGCGCTCGGCACCCTCGGCCAGCAGCCTCACCGCCTCGTCGAGCGTCACCGACTCCGGCGCGCGCTCCTTCGGGATCCTGCCGTTGACCTTCCCGTCGCTCACATAGGGTCCGTAACGCCCTGCGAGCACCTCGACCTCGGCCCCGGTCTCCGGGTGCGGGCCGAGCGACTTGAGGACTCTGCGGGTGCGGGTCCTACGCTGCTTCGGCTGGGCCAGGAGGGCCAGCGCCTCGTCAAGGGTGATGGCGAGGGCCTGGTCGAGCGAGCGCAGACTCCGATACTCCTTGGCAAGCTGCACATAGGGTCCGTAGCGCCCGTCGTTGGCGCGCACCTCCTCTCCGGTCTTGGGGTCCTTGCCGAGCACCCTGGGCAGAGAGAGCAGCTCGAGCGCGTACTCCAGAGTCAGGTCGGCGGGATCCGTATCCTTGGGTACGCTGGTGCGGCGGGGCTTCGGCCTGCCCCTGCCAGTCGGTCGATCCTCGCCCAGCTGCACATACTGGCCGTAGGGGCCGCTCTTCAGGTACACGGCGAGAGCCGTGTCGGAGCAACGTCCAAGCTCGATCGGTCCCTGATCGTCGCCGCGGTCGAGGAGCTCGCAGGCCTTGTCGATCGTGAGATCCTCGATGAGGAGGTCGTCGGGGATCTGCGCTCGATCGCCGTCCTCGGGTTGGCCCCGCTGGAGAAAAGGCATTCGTCGTCCGATGCGCACGCGAACCGGGAGACGTTTCGTGGCGCAGGTGCCGATCTCGATCTCGGGGTATTCGATCTCCGGCAGCTTCTCCCTGACCTCGTCGGCGAGGCCCCCTCCGTTGCCGCTCCCCCGATAGAAGGAGTCCAGAAATTTCCTGTACTCCCCCTGTCCGATGGCGATCTCGTCCAGACGGTCCTCCATTGCCGCCGTGAAGCCGACATCGACGTACTTGCCGAAGTGCTCTCGCAGCAACTGGTTGACCGCAATGCCGACGTAGGTCGGAACCAGCCCCGACGCCTTGCGGACGTAGTCCCGCTCCTGGAGGGTCGAGAGCGTGGATGCGTAGGTCGAAGGGCGCCCTATCCCCTCCTCCTCCAGCTTCCTGACGAGCGCAGCCTCGGTGTAGCGGGCAGGAGGCTTGGTCTCGCGGCGTTCGGGTTCGACCCTGAGGAGCCTGACCCCGTCGGCATGATCGGCGGCGCGGATCGGATCTCCCTCCTCCATCGGCGGAAGCAGCTGGTCCTTCCGCTTCTCTGACCAGACCTTAAGGTAGCCGGGGAAGCGCAGCACCGACCCGTTCGCGCGAAAGACATGCTCGTTCTCGGCACCGGGCTCGCCGATCGCCGCAGTCAGATGCACGGTCGTGCGGTCCACCTCCGCATCCGCCATCTGCGACGCGACGGTGCGGCGCCAGATCAGGTCGTAGAGCTTGAGCTCCCGCTTCCCCAGGCGGGACCTAAGGCTCTCCGGTGTCCGGGATACTACGGTGGGCCGGATCGCCTCGTGCGCCTCCTGCACGAGCTTGGACCTGGTCGTGTATCGACGGGGGCCGCTGTAGTAGCTGCGCCCCTGCGAATCCGAACCGTACACCCTCCGGATGTGTGCGCCCATGTCGCCGAGCGCCTTCTCCGACAGCGTCACCGAGTCGGTGCGCATATAGGTGATGATTCCCTCGCGGTCGCCCCCGCCCAGGTCGATCCCGTCGTAGAGCGTCTGCGCGACGCGCATCGTCACCCCGGGCGACATACGCAGCCGACCACTCGCAGCCTGCTGCAGCGTCGAGGTGGTGAAGGGCGGCCGGGGCCGCTGCCGGACCGACTTGTCCTCTACGCGCGAGACCCGCCACGGGAGGGATGCGGGGGCGTGGGCCGCGATCGACTTGGCAGCCTCGGCGCCGATCACCATCGCATTCGACCTGCCGGAGAGCGCCCCGGTGGAGGGATCGAAGTCCCTGGCCTCGGCCACCCGCCTGCCCCCCACCCGGAAGAGGGCGGCCTCGAACTCGCCTCCATTCGCCGCAAGGGTGGCGATGGCCCTCCAGTACTCCGACGACCTGAAGCGGAGGCGTTCCTCCTCGCGCTCCACCACCAACCTGAGGGCCACACTCTGCACGCGCCCGGCGCTGAGCCCGGCGCGGACCTTCCTCCAGAGAACGGGCGAGAGCTCGAAGCCGAAGAGGCGGTCCAGGACGCGACGGGCCTCCTGCGCACGCACCAGCCGGTTATTCACCGGCCTCGGGTTCGCAAGGGCCTCCTCGATGGCCGCCTTGGTGATCTCGTGGAAGGCGATCCGGCGCACCGGCACCTTGGGCCTCAGCACCTCGGCCACATGCCAGCTGATCGCTTCGCCCTCGCGATCCTCGTCGGTGGCAAGCAGGAGCTCGTCCGCGCCCCTGATCGCCCTGCGCAGCGCGGCGATGCGCTCCCTGCTCTCGGCCGGCACGATGTAGATGGGCCTGTAGCTGTCCTCGGTGTCCACCCCGTACCGCGCCCACGGCATCTTCCGGTACTTGGCCGGGATCTCCCGTGCGGACCGCGGCAGGTCTCGGACATGGCCGTACGAGGCGGCGACCCGGTACTCCGAGCCCAAAAAGCGTCCGATGGTCTTCGCCTTCGCGGGCGATTCGACGATCACCAGCTTCACAGTTCTCCTGCCCTCTCTCTTGCTGCCAACATTCCGTCTCTCGCTTGGGCTGCCTGCGCCCTCGCCCCCCCGGATCGGAGAAGCTCCAGAATCCGGGCTGCTACATCGTGGGGTGAATGGCCCTCCGTGTCCACCGCCAACGCCGCGCGCCGGTAGTGCGCACTCCGGGCCGCCAGGAGCGACTCGGCCTGCGCGAGTGGATCGGGCGACCCGAGGAGGGGCCGCGGTGCTCGGGAGCGGGTCAGCCGCTGGAGCGCGGTCTCGGGGGTGACCTGGAGCCACACCGAGAGCGTCCCCATCCCCAGGAGATCCATATTCCCGGGCTCGCTCGGCCAGCCGCCACCCACCGCGATCACTGCACGGTGCCGCCGAAGCACCTCGCGGCCCACGCGGGACTCGACCGCGCGGAAGACCGCAATCCCCCGCCGACGGATGATCTCCCGAACCTCCATCCCCTCTCGGTCCGCGATCTCGTCGTCAAGGTCGACGCACTCCCACCCCATCGCCGAGGCCAGCATCCGCCCGACTGTCGACTTGCCCGCGCCCATGAAGCCGATGAGCACCACGCGGGACACCGTGGAGGGGATCTGCGAGGCCGTTGCTCGCTCCGCCTGGCCGAGCACGCCTAGCAGTCCGTGGATAATCTCACGCGAGCACCGAGAGCGGCGAAGCGCCAGCGGTCCGTGGACGGGCCCGGACGAGCACCGAGACCGGAGAAGCGCCCCGCTGGCAAGGGAGGTTTGTCCACGGGCTGCTAACCGCCGCCCGGCTTGCGGGGTTTGAAGCCGCGGGCTGCGAGGTGCTCCATGTACGAGTCCATGTTGCGCCGCAGCTCCCCCATCGAATCCCCCCCGAACTTCTCGATGAGGGCGTCGGCCACCACCAGCGCCACCATCGCCTCGACGACCACCGCGGCTGCGGGGACGGCACAGACGTCGCTTCGCTCGACGGTGGCTCGGCCGGCGGTCCCGTCGCTCAGGTCCACGCTTGGCAGACGGCGTCGCACCAGCGTGGATAGCGGCTTCATCGCCGCGCGGACCACCAGCGGCGACCCCGTCGTCACCCCGCCCTCGAGACCGCCCGCCCGGTTCGCGGCCCTGGCGAACCCGCCCGCACGGCGACTCCCCTCCGGGTCGCGCACGATGGCGCCGTGCACCTCGGACCCCCGGCGCCCCGCATTGCCGAAGGCGGGGCCGATCTCGACTCCCTTGACCGCGTGCACCGAGACCACCGCCTGGGCGAGGCGCCCGTCTAGCTTCCTGTCCCACGATACGTAGGAGCCGAGGCCGACGGGCAGACCTCGTACGACCACCTCGAAGCACCCGCCTACGGTGTCGCCCTCTCGGCGCGCTTCGTCGATCTCGGCGATCATCGCCCTCTCGGCCTCGGGGTCGAGGGTGCGGACCGGGGAGCTGTCGGCGGCGGCGTTGAGCGCTTCGGGAAGCTCGGCGGTGGGACTCGCCTCCGCTCCCCCGATGCGTGTGACGTGGCTCCCAATCGAGACCCCGACCTCGCGCAGGAGGGTGCGGGCGACCGCCCCCACCGCCACTCGCGCCGCGGTCTCGCGGGCCGAGGCCCGCTCCAGCACATCGCGCGCATCGCGACGGTCGTACTTCAGCACCCCCACCAGGTCGGCGTGGCCCGGCCTCGGCAGGTAGACGGGCCGGAGCGCCTTCGGATTGCCCTCCCGGCCGGGGGTGCCCTGTGCCATCGCCGTACCCCAGTTCTCCCAGTCCCTGTTCCAGATTACGAGCGAGATCGGCGAGCCCAGGGTGGTGCCCAGCCGCACCCCCGACAGCAGCTCGGCGCGGTCGGACTCGATTTGCATCCGCCGTCCCCGGCCGTAGCCACCCTGCCGACGACGGAGCTCCGGGTCGATGTCGGTGGCCGGATCCAGCGGCAGCCCGGCGGGGACGCCCTCCAGGACCGCCACCAGGGCGCGGCCGTGCGACTCGCCGCCGGTATGAAAGGAAATGTTTCCGAGTGGCATGGCGGGGAAGATGGGGAATGTTGGGGCGCGCGAGTAGCCCAGCAGTCCGTGGATAGGCGATCCAGCATGGATGCAGCGCCCCTCCTGCCGCCAGGGTGCATCTGCGGGCCGCAAGGGCTGGTCGCAGCGCAACCGGCCCGAGGAGGAACGAAGAGCGAGCCCCCGGGTACGTGCATTGTAAACTATGGATTACATATTGTAAAGCATGGATTACATTTTGGAAAGGGAAAGCAGCGATTTAGCGGGGTGCAGCGCAACTCCTGCCGCGGGGAGGTTTGTCCACGATCGTGGGCGTCACCATGATCACCAAGTCCCGGCGCACCCTCGACTCCGTGCGCGACCGAAAGAGTCCTCCCACCAGCGGCAGGCGCATCAATAGCGGGATCCCGGACACGATCTCGCCCCGCTCCGTGACGGTTAGCCCTGCGATTACGACGCTCTCGCCGTCCCCCACCAGGAGCTGTGACTCGGCCTGCTGCCGCCGAAAGACCACTCCCACGTCGGAAGGGGCCAGGTCGGCGGAGGAGCGCTCGGCGGAGAGCGCCATGAGGACCTCGCCAGCATCCGTGACGCGGGGCGTGACCTCGAGGATTACACCGGTCTCCTTGTAGTCGACGGTCGCCACCGGAACCGAGTTGGTGCCCTGCCCACCACCCTGCAGATGGGCCCCGGCGTCGATCACCCGCACCGGGGTCTCCTCGCCGACAACGATCCTGGCGGTACGGTTGCTCATGACCCGAACCGACGGCCGAGCCTCGATCTCGGTCAGCTCGAGCGACTCCAGGGCGTCGATGAAGGAGACCAGCGTGCTCCGCCCCATGGCCAGCGACGCGAGGATCGACAGTGTGGGGTTGAGCACCCTGCTGGCCGCGTTGCCGAGGGCGGCGATCGAGCTTCCGCCAAGCGATACCACGTCGGTCCCACGCGGCACCTGCTCGTCGGGGAGGGTGATCTCGCCGTCGCCGTTCAGGTCTGCGAACCCCGGAACGAGCGCGTTGAGCTGGTTGCCGCGTGAGTCCTTCAGGTCGTAGCTGACCCCCAGACCCTCGAGCTCGGCGCGGTTTACGAAGATGATCCTCGCAGCGATGTCGACCTGAGGCGCCTGCCGGTCGATCCGCCCGACCAGCTCGGTAGCGGCGTCGAGCGCCCTCGGGATGTCGGTCAGAACAAGCGTGTTGCTCTCGGCTGCAACGGACACCCGGCCCCGATCGGTCAGGAGCGCCTGCACGGCCTCGGCCACATCGGCCACCTCTGCGTAGCGCACGGGGTAGGTGCGCGAGTCGAGCGGATCCACCGCTTCGCGCGCCTGGGCCGAGGCGGCGTCCGCAACGCGAATGATGCCGCGGTGTTCGCTGGCAAGGAGGCCGTGCGCTTCCAGGATTGTGCGCAGCGCCTCTCGCCAGGGCTGATTTCGAATTTCTGCGGAGACCAGACCCTCGACCTCCGCGTCGGCGACGATGGAGATGTCGGCAAAGTCGGCGAAGGCGAAGAGGACATCGCGAACCGGCGCCTCGGCAAAGGAGACTGTGATGGGCGAGTCGGCCTTGGGGGTCGCCTCGCCCGCTCGCCCAGAGGGGGGCTGCGCGCGGGCGTTGGAGGTCAGTGCCGAGAGGGCAAGGAGCGCACCGACACCCACCCTGAGTCTGAGGCCGAATGCGCCGAGGCCGGGGCGGGGCCGTGTATGCCAGAAGATCACTTGACCGGACTCCTCTCCTCGAATCGGGGCAGCGCCCACACCGTCAGCCGGTCAGCTGCAGCAAGGTCGCGGGCTACGACGTTGTCCTCGTTGATCCCAACCACTACGAGCGACTGCAGGGTATCGCCGATGCTCACGCGAAAGGTCGAGCGGCCCGAAGCGATCGCCGCCGGGAGGGGGTCCTCGGACGTGCTGGCCGACTCCACGATAGCCACACGGCGGGCGGCGTCGGGGTGGTGGATGACGCCGACCAGCCTCGCCTCGTCCGACCGCAGGGCGAACGAGGCGGTGGAGTGGGGCAGGAAGGGGTCCCTGCGCCACCCGGTCGGGTAGGCGAATCTGTCGCGCCCAATCATAGCCGCACGCTGTTGGGCGAGCGCAGCTCCGGGCGGCACCGCTGGCAGATCCTGCCCCAGAGCCCGGCGCTGGTCGGCGGCGACCAGGCCCGAGAGCAGAGAGGCGGCGACGGCGATTCTCGTTGCCTGTGCCGTCACGGGCTCGGCGCTCCGGCGTTGTTGGGCAATTCGGCGAGTCCCATCGAGTGCATCCCCTGGGCCACGTAGGTGCGAATGCGGAAGCTGGCCACGACACTGGCACTCCGGTCGTCGCCGGTGGCGTGCATACCGGCGGCCGTCATCGTCAACTCCTCCGGAGTGACTATCCGCTCGAGCGAGGCGATCTCGGCGAGGAATGCGCCGATCGCGTGGTAGCTCCCCAGCACCGCGAGCTCGTAGCCCAGCCGGTCGTAGTGGTCGCCCTCGTCGAGAGTCTCCGGCCGCATCTCCGTCACCTCCACCCCAGTCCTCTCCTCCGCATCCGAAATCGCCCGAAGGAGAACCCCGATCTCGCTGGCCACCGGGATGAGATCCTCCAGGGCTTCGAGCTGTCGCCGGTACTCCCGGAGCCGCTCCTCCAGCTCGGGCTGCCCGACGACGGCAGCGACCTCGGCATGGCGACCGCCCTCTCGCAGGCGATCGAGCCGCGCCGTGGCCGCGTCCAGCTCGCTCCGGGCCGGGCGGTGCAGGTACTGAAGTGCCAGGAAGAGGCACGACACCGCTAACAGGCCGAGTAGGACGGCGGTTCTGCGCGTGGGGTCGGGCGGAAGAACCCTCATCGGCCTTCCTCGTGCCCGGGCGTCGCCGGGGGCGGGCCACCGGGGTCTTGCGAGTCGGCCTGAAGGACGAAGAGAAGGCCCCGCCCGGACGATGTCTCAACGACCTCGGTGCCGAGCAGCGAGACGCCGCCGATAGCCGTGGCCGACTCCAGCGCGTCCCAGAATCTTGTCAGCGCGAGGTTGTCCGGTGCCACGCCCTCGATCTGGAAGTGGGTGATGCGCTTGGATGCATCGACCTGGGCTAGGTGCGTGAGCCAGACATCCGAGGGCAGGGCATTGGCGACCTGGCTGAGGATCCTGGGCCACCTGTAGCGGTCGTCGTCGATCCTCCGAATCAGGGCGACCCTGGCCGCGATCGAGTCGCGCCGTGCCTCGACCGTCCGGACGGTCAGAGCTACGGCCGCAGCGCTCACAGAGTCGGCAACCGCGACCCTCAGGGCACTCTCGACGGCCGCCATCTCGGTCCTGAGGGGAAGAATGAGGTAGGTACCAAGGCCAACGGAGGCGACAATGGCCAGGGCCGACCCGCCCACCCACGGATCAAGGAGAGCCATGGGGCCCTTCCCAACTGATCGGGACCGCGGCGACGTGCGATCTCGTGACCATCCGCCCCCGGGGAGAAGATCTACTTCCAGCATGGCCACCTACCAGTCCGTGAATAGTCTCGCGCGAGCACCGGGAGCGGCGAAGCGCTGGCGGTCCGTGGCCACGGGCTGCTAGACGGCCCGCAGTGCGAGACCGACGGAAAGGAGCAGCATCGGAGCGGCACGGTCGAAGATCGGATGGGACGCCGCATCTCCGTGTAGCGTACAGCGCTCGAACGGGTTGACTCTCCTCGTCTCGATCCTGACGCTCTCGGCGAGCGCCCGCGCGAGTCCGGGAATGCACGCTCCGCCTCCGCTCAGGAAGATCCTGCCGATACCATGGCCGGATTCTCGGCCGGTGAGATAGGCGGACGCCCGCCTGATGCCGGTTGCCACCCCTTCCGTCACCACCCCGTGCGCGCCCGGAATGCGGCGGCGACCCTGAAGCACGCTCTCGGCCTCCGGGGCAGAGAGGCCACACTCGAGCTGTAGCGACTCGGCGACGGTGCGCGATCCCAGCGGCAGGTTCTTCGAGAGGGCGAGCACCCCGTCCTCGAGCACGCCGATGTTGGTCGTCGAGTGCCCAATGTCGATTAGCGCGGCAACTCCCTCGGTGGCGGTGGGGTGGTTGTGCGCCAGGGCGTTGTAGAGGGCAAAGGCCTCGACATCCATCACCGCTGGCCGCACCCCCGCGGCCGCCAGGAGCGCCACCTTTTCCTCGATGCGGTCTTGCTGGGCGGCGGTGATGAGCACGTCCATCTCCTCCTCCGGGTCCGCCGGTCCGCCTTCCAGGCCGGTGCCGTCCCCGCGAGGTGGCCGGGGCAGGATCTCGAAGTCGAGATGAACGCCTGCGAGATCGAAGGGTACATGGCGCTTCGCCTCCACCGGAACCGCGCTTCGCGCATCCGACTCCTTCATCCTGGGCATGCCCACCCTCTTGACGAAGACATCGTGACCTCCGAGCGCGGCGACGACGTCGCGAGACTTGGCACCGACCTCGTGCATAGCCCCGCGCACCGTGTCGGCTACCGGCTTCCGGTCGACAACCTCGCCGTCCACGATCGCGCCCTCCGGCACCGGCCGGACCGATACACCCACCACCTCTGGGAGATCCCCCGCATGGTCGACCACCACAACCTTGACGAAGCCGCTCCCGACATCGAGGCCAGCCGACGTCCTCCGCCGCGAGGCACGGAACGCCATCGCCCTACCCCGCGGCAGGTGGGAGGGGCACCAGCCACGAGCGCTCGGGCGCCGGGATGGGACGGGCCAGCGAGGTGGCGGTCTCGACGGCGGCAATGGCCGCACAGACCGATCCCCGGACGGCGGAGGTCGCGGCCACTCTGACGACGCCGCCCGCACGCAGGAGTCCGACGACCTCCGCGCCGGTCGACAGCTCTATATCGCCCGAGACCACCAGCATTCCGGTCCACCGCACACCGGACGCAATGGCCAGCTCGCCATCGACCAGGAGCAGCCCGGCTCCCGACGCCGCCAGCTCCAGGTCGCCCGATCCGAAGACCAGACCCGCCCAGCAGTCGGAGCAGGACGGACTCCAAACCCCGCCCGGCGCAACCCCATGGGCTGCGAAGGCAGCGAGCTCGGAGCTACCCAGCCACCCCAGCCTCAGGCCCTCGAAGTTACCGTCCCCGTCGTGGGCTCCCCACTCGGGCGGTGCAGGGAGCGCACCGGTAGCGGGCGCGATCCCTCCGAGCACGCCTGCTCCTCCCTGGGCGCTGTCGCACCCGAGGAGTGCCCCCCGCGCCGCGAGCAGCGAATCCGCCTCCACTCTGCCCCCCGTGTCCAGATGGACCGAGTCGGCCTCGACCACGGCGGCGTGGCCTGCGACCCTCGTCAGCGGGTCCAGCCACCATACCAGACGCGCTTCGCGCATCTGGAAGCCGCTCTCGGGCCCCGCCTCCGCCACGACCAGGTGGTACTCCGGCGAGATGCGCATCGACCTTACCCGCCAGACGATCGAAACCCCCGCCGTGCCCTGCGCAACGACCTCGGCGGTGTCGCCCACGCTGGCCGAGGCCCAGCCGCCGAGCTCCGTCAGCGCTAGCTCCACGGTGCCCCGCGCCAGCGTCCGAGCGGCCACCGACTTCCCCGCCATCTGGGCGGCCCGGCGCTGCCCCGACGCTGCAACGAGCGCGCCGCTGGCCACAGCCGTGAGGACGAGCAGCGCCATGAGCACGATCGCCAGGGCGAATCCCCCCCTTTCGTCGGTGCACCAGGCACCCCGCCGGGTCATCGTCGACTCCACGACTTCCAGGTGGAGGCCAACCGATCGAGGCCCCGGCCGTCCCACGCCACGCTCGTCTCGACCGCACCGCCCGCAGACGCTGCTATCGTCGAGGACTCCGTCTGAATTCTCGTGCTCGTCAGCGGCTGCCAGCGGCTCCCCGCCAGGTAGCGGAGGGCACTACCGGAAAACCGGTAGCCCCCCCTCTCGAAGTAGATGCCAGCTAGAGCCGCTGGCCGAGGCGGGTCGAGGAGCCAGACCTCCGTGACGAACCCCTTCAGTGGCTGACAGTAGCGGGCACCGGCGCTGGAGCGATGCGCGAGGGCGGATGCACGCCAGCGTCCGTCGGCCGAGAGGACAAGTACCGAGTCCTTGTCGCTGTTCGGCGACCGGTATCCATCCGTCGCCACGGCCCAGCCCGCGGCCGGCTGCTCCGAGCAGGCGAAGGCGGCGCCCCGAAACGCCCTCAGGCGGAGCTCGCCACTACCTATGCTCCGGTCGCCGCGTCCCTCCGCGCTGGCGATTTCGACAGAGAGCAGGTGGCGGATCAGGCGGGTCTGGTCGAGCTCCTCCGCGCCGGCCACCACCCTGGAGGCGACTGCGCTCTGGGCTGCCGCAACCGACCACGCGGCCTGCACCACGAGTAGAGATACGGTGCCCACAACCAACGCCTCGACGAGCGCGAAGCCGTGCGAACCGGTCGAGCTGCCCGCGGCAGCCCACGGAGGACGCCGCTCTCGGTGCTCGCGCGAGATCATCCGCGTGCTGCTCTTGCAGTCAGCGGCTGCCGGACGACGGCGGGGCGAAGAAGTCGAGCCGGACAGGTTCTGCGAGTCCGTGATGCTCAAAGCGGGCCCACGCGGGGGCCCCCGGTGCCTGAGGCAGGTGCCAGGAGAGCACGCCGACTTCGTGAGCCCGCGATCCCGCCTCGATCCCTGGCGCCGACGCGGCCCACGCGGAGTCTACGAAGGCCTGCAGGTAGCCGTGGGCCTCGTCCAGAGCGCTGGCAGTCGCCAGCTCCCTCGCGGCCAGGGCCGTGAGCGACGCCACCGCAGTCAGCCCTACGCCCAGAAGCGTCACCGCGAAGACGAGCTCCACGAGCGATGTCCCCGACGCATCTGCAGCCCTGCGCTCGACTGCGATCCTGACGCGGCGAAGGCCAGTCACCGCCGCGACACCCTTCCGAGCGAGGAGACGACCAGCCTTCGTTCCGCCCCTGCCAGGGAAAAGGTCAGCGTCTGGCTGGATACGAGACCCAGCGCCATCGGGCCGAAACGGAGGCGGCTGCTGGCGCGACCTCGCGAGAGCCCGAGTGAGACTCCGCCCTCGCCAAAGTCCACGCTCCGGAGCGTGTCGCCAGCCGCGTTCATCAGGACACCGCCGGGGGGATCGGCGGTCACCTCGACCACTGCTCCTCCCGTGCCCACCGCCACCCAGCGAGCCTCCGAGAGGATCCGGGCGGCATCCTCCTGGGCTCGCAGCAGATGGAACGCCGTGCGAAGCCCGGCGGCGGAGCGGACCACAGTCGGTGCCAGAGCGGCTACTACGGCCAGTAGCACGACGACCTCGAGGAGCGAGGCACCCGAATGCCCCAGCAGTCCGTGGACGGTCCAGCGCGGGTGCAGTGCCGCTCGAATGCCGTGGCAGGTCTGTCCACGGGCTGCTAGGGGCTGGCTAGGTGACCGGCGAGTGGCAGCCGTGCTGTTCGGGCGCGGTGCCGTCGGCGCACGGAGAGTCAGGTGGTGCACGCTACCTGCCCCTCGGCGGCCGGCGACATCCCGCCGACCGTCGGCGCGGTGGCGCTCCCGTAGTAGACCGCACACCCCTCGTCGGAACCGAGGCCGTCGTGCTCGGCGGTGGCCGACCACCCGGATTCCGACGCCGTCACCGCCACCGTTACGCCCTGCGACGTGACGAAGCCCAGGTCGGAGAGGGTGCTCGTGTAGCTGTAGTTGGTGGCGTAGTAGAGCTCCTGCTGCGCGGCAAGGTTGCGGATATCGGCCTGGAGCGTCGCGTAGTAGGCGCGCTCCCGCACCTTGGTGAACTGCGGCACGGCGATCGCCGCCAGGATCCCGATCACCACCAGCACGACGAGCAGCTCCACAAGCGTGAAGCCCCTTCGATCCGGCCAGCCGGGCGTCCGTACCTCCGAGACACGCCTCGAACCTCCTGGAGGTCCGCACCCATGCCAAGCCACCTCTCTCGTCCTCATCCGCCTCGCTCCTCTTCAAGTGGGCCACCCACGTGGCTCGCGCGAGATTGTCCGCCGGCTGCGACGACCGTGGGGTCTACACGTCACGCCCCGAGAATGGGGCCGACCCGGGGGCGGTGGGATAGCAAAACGGGACAAGCGGATTCTCGGCCATCTGAGCACTGCCGAGAAGCGTCAGACGAGCGACGGACTTCTAGCAGCCCGAGGACAAAATCTGTCACCCCTAGCCCTCGGCCGTAGTCACTCCCCTGCCGTCGCTCCACCCCCTTCCCTGTCGCCCCCCCCCCCGCCGCTCCAACGCGGTGCCTTGGGGCTCAGTAGGTTGCTCCGCACAATGAACCAGATCGCCGCCACCCCGTCGCGCCAGCCGATCTTCTTCCCCTCCGCGTACGAACGGCCGTCGTAGCTTACGGGCAGCTCCCGTATGCGGGCCCCCGCCTGCGCGAGACGGGCGGTAATCTCCGGCTCGATCCCGAAGCGATCCACCGAGAGCGGGAGCGACTGGAGGAGGTCGCGCCGAATCATCTTCTGGCAGGTCTCCATGTCGGTCAGGCGAAGCCCGGTGAGCAGGTTGCTGAGCCAGGTGAGGGCCCGGTTCCCCAAGGCATGAGCGGCAAAGTGGGCGTGTCTGTTCCTGCGCATGAAGCGCGAGCCGTAGACCGCGTCGGCGCTTCCTTCGGCGATCGGATCGAGTAGCCGGGGTATGGCACCGGGATCGTACTCGAGGTCGGCGTCCTGCACCACCACTACGTCTCCGCTTGCGCAGGCGAACCCGGTTCTCAGCGCCGCCCCCTTTCCGCGGTTCTCCGAGTGGAAGAGAAGCACGTCGATCAGACCCCGGTCCTTTAGCGCCTCAAGGAGCGGGCGGGTGCCGTCGGACGATCCGTCGTCAACCACGATCACCTCCTTGGGGATGGGCACCGCGGCCACGCGCCGGAGCAGGTCCTCGGCCGTCGCAACTTCGTTATAGGCGGGGATCACGATCGAAGCCGTCAATGGGCGCGGCGCGGGCGATCTCCCGCCGGATTCTAGGTTGGTCACTGAATGCGCGGATGCCACGCTGACTGCATCTCTTCTGCCGGGCCGGCTCTGCAATCCCTACCTGGTTTCGACCCGCACCTCCAGCAGCTGGCCCGCATAGATGCGGCTCCCGGCGAGCCCGTTGGCCGACTTGAGCTTGTCCACGGTCGTGCCGTACGTGCGGGCGATGTCCCAGAGCGTGTCGCCCCGGCGCACCTCGTAGCGAAGCATCGTCTCCTCCGCCGCGGGTCCGACAACTTGCGGAGGGGAGCTGTCCAGCGCGGATGCGACGCGGGAGCCTCCACCGAGAGCTGCCACGTAACGAGCGTAGTCCTGCGTATATACCGCGACGTGATAGTGGGGGGGACGACGTTCATAGGTGGCCTCGACCGCGCCAACGCGCTCCAGGTGCAACAGCACCTCCTCCAGCCACGACCGACACTTGCGGACGAGGCTCCGGCGAAGGTCCACCGCCATTCCGGTTGGGTGAACGGATAGCGACGAGGAGTTGCCCGGTTGACGGTTCTGCGGGCGGGTCAGGCTTGTGACCACGAGCTGCTCGCCGCACGCCGAATGATACTGTCGGCCAAGACGTTCCAGGAACATCTTCACCTCCGGGCGCGCATACGGAAAGGAGACCTCGTTGTCGAGGCGGTAGTGACGGTTGCCGCGGATCCCAACGAGGAGGCCGAGGTCGACGAATCGCCGAACGTGCGCCGGATTGGTCAGGAAGGTGTAGTCGTACTGGCGGGCCTTGGCGTTTTGCGCGCTCATGGACGCCGATCCGCCGCGTAGGCTCTGGGCAGCGGCCCGCTCCGCAACCGCGGCCATCGCCAGTAGGGGAATGAGGGCGGCAGAGAGCGGCCGCCACCGCGATCCGCTCGACCCGCGTACCGGGTTCAACCGAGCCATCTGAACGCCCCCTGAGCTGCCCAACCTTGCCCTTTGCACCCATGACCGGCGGTCCGCGGACAACCTCGCACGAGAAGCGAGAGCGAAGCAGGCGTGTCCACGGGCGGCCAAGCAAACATATGGTGTATCGTTCGTCGGACCAAGCCCTAGCAGCCCCCATTCAGGCTTGTCTCCAGCTCGCTACCCCCAGTATCCCCACGACTCCAACACACTTCCGACCCCGTTGATGAGGAATTGCACCCCCACCACCATCACCAGGAGCCCCATGATCCGCGTCACCACGTTTAGTCCGGTCCTCCCGAGCGCCCTGAGCATGGCAGGCGCCAGCATGAGGCACGGCAGGGTGACCGCGCCAACGAGGAAGGCGGCCAGGTAGACGGAGGCGAGCTGCGCCCCTCCCTCTGCGAGTCCAGCGAGGGCGATCACGGTGACGATTGCGCCCGGCCCCGCAAGCGTCGGCAGCCCGAGGGGTATTATCGCGTGGCTGTCGCGGCTAGCCGCCTCGTCCTGCTCCCTTCTAGTGGTCTTCACCCGCGAACGCTTGGCCTGAAGCATGTCGGAGCCGATTCCGAAGAAGATCACCCCCGCGGCGATCTGGAAGGCCTCGGTGGTGATCGAGAAAAAGTCGAGAATCCAATGGCCGGCGAAGGCGAATACCGCCATCACGATGATCGAAGTCGTCACTCCCAGCAGCGCGACCCGCAGGCGGTCCCGCGTCGTGTCCTCGATCGTGAATGCCGCGAACATCGGCATCGCGCTGAGCGGATTGTAGACGACCAGAAGCTTTGTAAAGGCCACAACGGCAAAAGCAAGATCTGCGCTCATCGCCTCCGTCCTTGCGCACTACCAGCAGTCGGTGGATAACCCCGCGATAAGATCGAACAGCAAGGCGAGAGACTCGCCTCCATCTTCACAGCCCCCTGAAGCGCTCCCCGACGGCACTCCAATTGACGATCTTCCAGAAGGCGGCCACGTAGTCGGGACGGCGATTCTGGTAGTTGAGGTAGTAGGCGTGCTCCCAGACGTCGAGCCCGAGGAGCGGCACCTTGCCCTCCATCAGCGGGGTATCCTGGTTGGCGGTCGAGATGACCTCTAGCTCCCCGGTGCGGCTGGCCGAGAGCCACGCCCATCCCGAACCGAAGCGGCCGATCGCCGCCTGGGCAAAGAGCGCCCTGAAGTCCCCCAAGCTCCCGAACTTCCCGGCTATCGCATCGGCCAGCCCGCCCTCCGGCGCGCTGGAACCGCCCGGCGCAATCACCTCCCAGAAGAGGTTGTGGTTCAGGAACCCACCCCCATTGTTGCGCACCGCCATCTGGATCGCTGCCGGGAGCGACGACAGGTCGGCGACCAGCTCCTCGGCCGATTTCGAGTGCAGCTCCGGGTGGCCCTCGAGGGCGGCGTTGAGGTTGGAGGTGTACGCCGCGTGGTGTCTCCCATGGTGAATCTCCATAGTGCGGGCGTCGATGTGCGGCTCCAGCGCGTCGGGAGAGTAGCCCAGGCCGGGCAGCTCGAACGGGTAGGCCATCGTCGTAGTCTCCTATCTTCTTCGGGCATGCGGTTGCGTTCAGGGACCCTGCCAACGGTACAGCTAGCCGCTCTTCTCCTCAAGCCACGGCTTGCGCTCGAAGTAGTCCCTGGTCATCTCCACCACCTGCGGTGCCAGGACTCCCAGTGCGATCAGGTTCGGCACGATCACAATCGCAAGGAAGATGTCGCCTATGCCCCAGATGACGCTGAGCGGCAGCACCGCCCCCACGAAGTGCAGGATCACGAATATGGTCTTGTACGGAACTATCGCCCTCGCGCCGAAGAGGTAGTTGGCGCAGCGGTCGCCGTAGTAGCTCCACGCTATTGCGGTGGAGATCGCGAAGAGCAGCACGGACAGGACCACGATGTAGTGTCCCCAGTCGCCCAAGGGCGACAGGCCGCGCCGGAAGGCCTCCATGGTGAGGGGCGCTCCGCTCTCGACCGCCATGCCGTGGAGCGACTTGTACGTCTGTCCGTCGTCTCCTCTGGCCACGCCCGAAGAGGGATCGATCACGCCGCTGAAGGGCTGGGTCTGCGCCTCGTCCACGGAGAGCATCTGCACCGGCACCTCGTGCCACGAGACCTGCGGGTCGCTGGGTCCGGTGGCCACGTGCGCCCCGGCGTCGATACGGATGGGAGCATCGGGCGACATCTCCTCGTAGCCCCCGTCCGCCTGCACCGCCCGGTACGAGAGGTCTCCGCCGCCGAGCGTGATCTCGGTCTCGAAGCGGTCGTGCCAGACGCCGGTCATGATGATGAGGAGGCCGGTCATAGTACAGATGATGATCGTGTCGATGAAGGGCTCGAGGAGCGCGACCACCCCTTCGGACACGGGCTCGTCGGTCTTGGCCGCCGAGTGCGCGATCGGCGCCGAGCCCTGCCCCGCCTCGTTCGAGAAGAGACCGCGCCGCACGCCCCACATGAGCGTGACGAGGAAGGCCCCCACGCCCGTCCCCGCAACCCCTGCGCTTGGGTTGAAGGCCTCGCGGAAGATCAGCGCGAGGGTCGGCCCCACGTCGCCGATGTTCATGACGATCACGGTCAGAGCGCCGAGTACGTAGATCACCGCCATCGCGGGCGCCAGCACCGCCGTGACACGTCCGATCCTCGAGATGCCTCCCAGGATCACCGCAGCGACGACCCCCGAGGTAACCAGCCCGCTTACCCAGACCGGTATGCTGAACTGGGTCTCCAGGTTGTCGGCGACGGTGTTCGCCTGGATCCCGTTCCCCGTGAGGAAGGCCGTGATCCCCAGGAGGAGGGCGAAGAGCACCGCCATCCACCTCCACTTCGGCCCCAGCCCCCGCTCGATGTAGTACATGGGCCCGCCGGAGACGGTCCCCGCCCACTCGCCCTCGTGCTCGTGCACCCGGTACCTCTGGGCCAGGGTGACCTCGGAGTACTTGGTCGCCATCCCCAGCGCCGCGGTGACCCACATCCAGAAGAGGGCACCGGGACCGCCCCAGTGTATGGCGAGCGCCACGCCCGCGATGTTCCCGATCCCGACGGTCGCCGAGAGAGCGGTCGTGAGGGCCTGGAAGTGGGTTACGTCCCCCTCGTCGTCGGGATCATCGTACCTGCCCGACGCCACCGCGGCCCCGTGCCGAAGCCGCGTGACCTGTACGAAACCGAGCCTGAGGGTGAGGTAGGTCCCGATCCCGAGCAGGATGATCACCATGAGGGGGATGTCCTCGCCCCCGACCGGGATGCCGAACTCCACGACATGCGTGGTCAGGAAATCGACGACTCGCTGGATGAAATCCATTGCGTACAGCTCCTTGAGGGTGACACGGGACCGCCGCCGGGCCGCGACTGACCGCGATGGCAGGCAACCTAGCTACCGAAGGGCCAGACCGCACGGGTGACGACCAACCCAATTTCAGGAGACGGCCACCTCGCTCGCCTGCCCGTATTGTAATGTGTGCTTTACAATGTGTAATCCAGGGTTTACAGATCCGTACCCGTGGCTGGACCACTCCGCTCGCCTATCCGTCGACCGCCGCGTCTGGAGCGGGAAGTTGGCTGCAGGGGTGCTACCCCACCATTGCGGTCATCTCGAAGATCGGCAGGTACATCGCCACCACGATCGCGCCCACCACGACGCCGAGCACCGCGATCATAACAGGCTCGATCATCGCGACCACCGCCTCGAGCGCCACATCGACCTCCTCCTCGTAGAGGTCGGCGATGCGGTGGAGCATGTCGTCCAGCGCACCCGTCTGCTCTCCGACCTCGATCATCCGGACGACCATGGGTGGAAAGGCGCCGGACGCCTCGAGCGGCTGTGCGATCGTCGCGCCGCCTGCGATCGAGGCCCGCGACCTCGCGATCGCGTCTTGCACCACTCGGTTGCCCGCGGTCTTCGCCGTGATCTCGAGTCCTTGCAGAATTGGCACACCGGAGGAGACCAGCGTCCCGAGAGAGCGGGCGAAGCGCGCCACGGAGGCCTTCCGGACCAGCCCACCCAGGAGGGGCAGAGACAGGAGGAGCCGGTCGGTCGTGAGGCGTCCCCGCGGGGTGCGGCGCAATCGGTGCAGGGTCGCGCCGAGGGCGGCCGCCGCCGCTACCAGCACCCACCAATGGCCCCGGAGCGCATCCGAGGCGGCGATCGCTGCCCGCGTGGGAATCGGGAGCGCGGCCCCCGTCTGGGCGAAGATGCCCTCGAAGGTCGGGACCACTATGGCCAGCATTATGCCCACTGCCGGAACCGAGACCGCGACGATCATCGCAGGGTAGGCGAGGGCCGCCTTCACCTTGCGCGCCATCACGCGGCTCTCCTCCAGGAACTCCGAGAGGCGCGCGAGGACTGTGTCGAGTGCGCCGGCGGCCTCTCCCACCGCCACCATGCTGACGCCCAGCTCTGAGAAGACCCCCGGATGGCGGCGCATCGCCCCGGCTAGGCTCTCCCCCGCCTCGATGCTTGCCACCACCTGGCGGACAATCTCGCGAAAACGCCGCCGCTCCTGCTGCCCCGCCAGCACGTTCAGCGAATGGACCAGGGGCAGCCCCGCCGCGACCATAGTCGCCAAGAGCCGCGTGAAGGCCGCCACCTCCCTCGACGAGACTCGACCAGCGAGCGCTAGCCCCATCCGCCCCGATCACCGCCCGCGCTCTCGGGCTCCGCCGCAGACTCGCCCGTTCGGCGCCTGAGCTCGGCCGGGTCCGGGGAGCGACCCAGCGCCGCCCCAAGGGTGATGCGCCCCTCCAGGTAGAGCCTCGCCAGGTCATCGTTGAGGGTCTGCATGCCGTGGCGGCGACCCGCCTGCATCAGCGAGCGCAGCTGGTGCGACCTATCGTCGCGAATCACAGCCCTGACCGCTCCCGTGCAGACGAGCACCTCGACAGCGGCAACGCGCCCGCCACCGCTCTCGCGCGGCACCAGAATCTGAGTGGCGACGCCCTCCAGCACCGACGCCAGCTGGCTCCGCACGCGGCACTGCTGCTCGGCGGGGAAGGCGTCCACGATGCGACTCACCGTGTCGACCGCCGAATTGGTGTGCAGTGTGGAGAGGACGAGGTGTCCCGTCTCGGCGATCGTCAGCGCCGCGGCGATCGTCTCGAGGTCCCTCATCTCGCCGACGAGGATGACGTCCGGATCCTGGCGAAGCGCATGCCTGAGCGCCGAGGAGAAGCTCTCCGCATCCGTCCCGATCTCGCGCTGGCTCACCAGGCAGCGCCGCGACCGGTGCAGGAACTCGATCGGGTCCTCGACGGTCAGGATGTGCCCCCGTATCCGCCGATTGATGACGTCGACGAGCGCGGCCAGGGTGGTCGACTTTCCCGACCCGGTCGGCCCCGTGACGAGGACCATCCCCCTCGACCGCTCGGCGAGCCGTCCCAGCGCCGGGGGGAGAGCGAGCTCCTCGAATGTCGGCGGCCTCGTCGGTATGTGACGGAGCGCCACCGCGCACTCCCCCCTCTGGCGGTAGAAGGCACCCCGGAACCGGGCGAGATCGGGCACCTCGAAGGCGAAGTCCAGCTCGCCGTCGTCCTCGAAGCGACGGCGCTGCAGCGAGGTGAGGACCGAGCGGACGAGACCTAGGGTGTGGCCGGCCTCCAGCGCCGAGTCGTCCCGGCTCGTCGTCAGTGCCCCGTCCACCCGGAGCGTGGGTGCGCGGCCCGGCGTCAGGTGCAGGTCGGAGGCGCCCCGCTCCACCATCTCCCGGAGGAGCTCTCCAAGCCGATCGCTCTCGGCCGCGTATTCGGCCCCCCTCACCTGACCCTCACCAGCGGGGCGATGCGCTCCAGAGACTTCGAGCCCACCCCCGGGACCTCTTCCAGCTCGGCGACGTCGGCAAAGCGGCCACGCGAGGCCCTAAGCGCCACGATGCGCTCGGCGATGACCGGCCCGACGCCCGGAAGCGCCAGGAGCTCCTCGACGGTGGCGCGATTCAGGTCGAGGACGGCAGCTGGGGCGGTCGGCGGCGGGACCGGGGCCGACAACTGCCGGGCTGTCCCGCTCCGCACACCGGCTGACCGGAGCCCCGCTCCCGACGCCGACCGAGGCCTAGCACCAGTGGCCAGGCGCAGGTGCGGCCGCAATCGCTCGACCGACCTGGGGCCGATCCCCGAGACGCGCGTCAGGTCGGCGACCGTCGCGAAGGGACCACCTTCGGTTCGTTCCCGCACGATCCGCTCGGCGGTGGCCGGCCCCACCCCGGGGAGCCGGTCCAGCTCTTCGGCGGAGGCGGTATTGGGATCGATCTGCTCGTCCTCCCCCAGCGGCCGGCTCCTGCGCTCGCCCTCGGCGGCCGCCGAGTCGCCCGCCGCCAGCAGGCTGTCGGCGATCGACCCCCGCTCGGCCAGGAGCTCCGCCCCTTCGTCGGGTGCCAGCACAACGAAGCGGATCAGGGCGGCCGCGCCGAGAATCACCCCCGCGCTGAACATGCTGGTGCGCTCGCGCTCGGTCATAGCTCGCTCCCTTTGTCAGCCGGCTCGCCGGTGCAGCCATGCGCGCCTCGGTTGGTGCGCCAGCCCCTTCGGCCCACGCCCCTCCTCGCCGGGAGTGCCAAGGTCGCCCCCTGGCCGGGGCGGCCGAATGGCGGATTGGGCCGGGTGGAATCCAGCAGCCCGTGGACGACCGCTTCGTCGCGCCTTTCCAGTGGGGCGCTTCGCCGCTCTCGGTGCTCGCGCGAGATTACGCACGGACTGCTGGGCTACGGGGAGCGTGCCGAGAGCAGGTCGGGCGTGAGCAGGAACTCGCCGAATATTTCGAGCTGGAAGCGGGTCACTCCGGCCTGCCGGCCCACGGAGGAGCGCTGGTCGACGACTTGGAGGCGCGCACCGATACCGTGGTCGCGCAGCTGGGAGGATACGGTGATGGAGGCCTCGCGGAAGAGCCGGTCGACGAAGGGAGCACACCGCTCATTGGGTCCTCCTGGCGGTCCTCCGGTATCTCCTCCGTCGCCCGCCTCGCTCTGGATTCGGCAACGGAGCTCGTCGCGGTAGGCGAGGCCCAGCGCAATGCGCATCGGGGCCCGGCGGCGGCGGAGTGCCGCGACCGGGGACGGCATCGATGCCGATGCCGAGAGCGAGTGCGCGGTGCGCTCGCTGTTGGTGTGCCCGGTCGGATCCGTGATTTCGCTCGCGTCGAAGCGGCCCCTGTAGGTGACCGAAGCGCCCCGGGGGAGCCGGAGGGTCAGGAGGAGCGGCGTGGCGCGCTCCTCCCGGCGGCGGTTCTGGCGGGCACCCTCGCCGAAGATCGAGGAGCGCCACTCGCGACGGTACCCCGCCCGAAGCGTCAGGGAGCGCAGGAAGCCGGAGAGGAGCGGGGGAGCTGCGTTGGATATCGACAGCGTCAGATCCGGCCACACCTCGCGTCGGTCCTGGCGATCGGAGCGGGAGTCCAGCTTCTGGTCGCGGCTGTGCTCGTAGCCGACGGAGATCGATGCGGCGCTGGGGAGTCGCAGCCCTCCGCCGATCCGGACGAGCTCCCGGTCGTGCAGCGTCGAGGCCGAGTCGCCGTCGATGAGGAGAAAGTCGTCGCGGCCACCCCACCCGATCTCGTAGCCGAAGCCCGGGTCGACCGCTTCGCGCTCGAAGCGCGAGACGAGTCCGCTCTCGTAGCTGAGTGAGAGAACCTCGAGGCCCCGGGCCAGGACGCCCACCCAGCTGCGCTCTTCGCGCTCGGCTACAGCCCCGGCCGGGTCGATCTCGAGCGTCGCCACGATCGCTTTTTGCCCGTTGACGTTGCGGAGCAGCGTCAGCGCGGTGTCGCGCACCTCGATCAGATCCGAGTTGCGCTCAGACCGGTAGACCGTCGACATCTCGAATCTGGTCGTCGTCCACTCGGCGACGCTGGGCTCGAAGACGACCCGCGTCCGCAGACGGCGGTCCGTCTCCCACCCCAGATCGACGCCGGCCACCCTCCTGCGCTCCGAGCCGAGGAGTCGGCGGCTCCCTTCGTCGTCGGCCAGCTCCTCAACCCCGAGGAGGTCGCGACCGCTCAGCATCTCGCCCTCGGCCGTCAGGGAGGGAAGCGGATTGGCGACGACCTGCACCGAGAGGGCTGCATCTCTGCGCGGCGCCTCGGTCGCGCGGACGGCCGTGTCCGCGTCGGTGGCAACGATCCGGTCGAAGCGCCACGTCGAGAGCTCGCGGTCGGCGAAGCCGCCGCGCACCGAGACGCTGGTGGGCAGCCACTGCAGGCGCGCGCCCGCCAGCTTCTCGCCTACTCCGCGCGGCAGGACGCGGCGGATCAGGTCGCCCACACCGCCGGGGAAGAGGGCCAGGTCGCGGCGAGCCGGCAGCAGCTCGTATGCGACCGTGCCATCCACGGTGCGTCCCTCGCTCTCGGTGGTGATCGTCCTTAGTGACGAGCTGCCCACCCCCGCCCGCACGTCGAGGCCACCTAGCACAGCTCCCCAGAGTCCCTCGTCGGCCACGCCCGATCGCGAGAGGGCGAGATCGGCACGGGCATGCTCGTACCCCGGCCGCCGCACCTCCAGGCGGTCGACGCGCACGTCGCTCTGCCCCAGGAAGATAGGCGACTGGTCCTCGCGTTCCCAAGTCACCGTGAGCGGGAGCTGCATCCCCCACCCGTCGGGGGCGAGGCGACCGAGCTGAAGTGTGGTTCGCGCGTCCGTCCTGCGGTTGTCCTGGAAGGTCGGGGTGGCGTGCAGCTGTCGGAAATAGCCGCTCCTGTCCCGGAGCGAGGCGCGCGCGTAGAGGAACTCGCCGCCCCGCACCTCTGCGTCGAACGCCGAGACGATCCCCGCGTCGCGGATGCCTCTCGCCAGACGCAGCTCGTCCACCCACACCTCTCCCGTGATCGTCCCCCCGGTGTGGTTGGCCACGCCGAGGCTCATCTCCCGCACTGCCGCCAGATTCGGAGCCCGTCCCCGGTCCTGCATATAGATCGCGTAGGCGCTGTCGGCGCTCCAGATCACCAGAGGCGGATCGTCCGGCCGCCTGGGTTGGGCTATCAACTGCACCTCCGCTTCGCGCCGGAGCCTCAGCCACTCCTCGAAGGAGATCACGACCTCCGGGCTCCACTCCTCGGCGGTGGCCATGCCTGGCGTCTCGGTCCCCTCCAGTGGCTTGCGATACAGGTAGAAGTTCTGGTCGTCGGTGCCGATCTTCAGGAAGAAGTAGGCCGGAAGCTCCGGAACAAACCCTCCAACGGGCGCGACGACCCAGAGACGCGCCTCCTGGTACGACATGAAGTCGCGCGGACGCTGCGTAAAACGGTTGTACACCTCCGCCCGGTTGCCGTCGGCCACATCGTCGAACGCTATCGCCAGCGACCGCTCGCCGAACTCGATTCCCTGCCCGGCGAGCGCGGCCCCGGGGTCGTCCAGCTCCTCGATCACCCCAGGGGGCGAGGAGTAGGCGTCCCCGACGGTGAGGCGCGATACCGGACCCACCTCCACCCTCCCGGAGACCGTCGCCGTGTCACCCCCGATCCCTTCCAGGACCCCCGTCTCCGACCGCCTGATCCACGTCGACCCCACGATCGCCATGCGGGTGAGCACCAACGTCCCCGGAGACTTCCCGACGACAGTGATCCGCAGGTGCCGCACCGCCCGCATATCCGCGTCTCCGACCGCGGGCCCCACATCGGTGGCGGAGGCGTCCTGCAGCGGCACCCGGTAGAGCCGAAATTCGGTGCCCGTCTCGCCTCGGTTCCTCACGACGAAGGGCGAGGAGCCGTCCAGCTCCACCACAAAGCGCCGATACCGCTCGACCGTGTCCAAATTGCCGTCGTTGTCGAGGTCCTCGCTGTCGAGACGGCCGTTGCCCCGCGTGCAGTTCGCGTTCGGGTCCCCCAGTTGGTAGAAGCGCCCCCTCTCGGCCATGCACGCCTCTCCCCAGACGCCCACCTCGTCAGCCTCCGTCCCCCACACCTCCCCGCGGCGCGGGTTGGCCTCCTGGTCGAGAAGCCCCTGGCCCCAGGCTGACCCCGACCGCTTGAAACCCTCGGTTGCGCCGGTCGCGTCGACGAAGAAGGCGTCCTCGCTCACCACACCCAGGTCCATGACCAGCGACAGGTGAACGCTGTCGCGTGCGTAGAACTCGATGAAGTCGCTCTTGGTAAGGTCCGTCCCCGACGTGCTCAGCACCGTGGTGAGAGACGACCAGGCCGCGCCCTGCGTACCGCCGTCGGGCTCGAAGCGCAGGAAGAGCCCCGGGTCGCGGACCGCGGTGCCGGTGATCCGTATCTGCTTGTCGATGTCGCTGCTGGGGTGGAACCCCTCGAAGACGCCCAGGCTGTCCCCGCCTGGATCTTCGACGATCCATACGTGCTGCCACGTCGCACGGGCCAGATTCGCCGCCGAGAGCTCGGACGGGAGCACGTCCTCCGCACCGATCCTATGGGCGGGGCGGCTACCGAGTCGCCATTGGGGGCTCTGCAATGAAATCGGACGCTGGTTGGCCGCGTCGAAGTCGTCCAGGTAGACGGTGCCCTGGGTGTTCGGGTTCGGGACCGAGATACCCGCCTCGCCGGAGATGCTGAGCAACGAGCGCTCGTCCTCGCCGATCCCCCCGATCGCCCCCAGGAGTCGCGTCAGCGCCGGTACGTCGAAAGCCAGGCGGCCGCTCGCCATTCCCAACCCCACGGCGCTCGCCTCGACACCGAGGCGCGGCCGCCGAACCAGCCGGTCCTCCGTCTGGTAGAGGCCGACGGCGTTCACCTCCCCATGGTCGCCCAGGTCGTAGCGCGCGTTCACCCCGAAGACCGACGACGGTGCGATCTGCACGAAGCTCCTCTGCTCCCACGTCACCTCCAGCTCCCGCTTTCCGCCAGCCGCCAGAAGGGCGTCCGGCTCCAGGAGCGTGATGACGCCGATGTCGTACTCGATTGTGTAGTCGACCCCTCGGATCAGGCGCCGGTCGTCGAGCGTCACCCGCTCCTTCCCCTCGCGAATTCCGACCGCGCCGAGCGCCAGCGACGAAACCACCCCATCGCCCCGTGCCTCGTACGAGATGTTGAGGCGGAAGACCCCGCCGTACTCGCGTTCGTAGGGATCGTCGGCCCGATAGATGCGGTAGTTGCGGTTCTCGCCCAGTAGGCGCTGGACCTCCAGCGAGTCGATTTCGAGGCTGCCGAGTGGTGCTGGCATTGCGAAGGGCTCGAGCGTCGGGAAGACGATGAAGCTGCCGGGAAGGGGCGGCTGGTCCTCGAAGGACTCGAGCGCCGGACGGTACACGTGCGAGGCGTCCAGGAGGTCCCGCGGCGACTCCTCGTCGAGTCCAAAGAGGCGTAGATAGGTCACGGTCTCGCCATTCGGGCGGCGCGCGAAGGTGCGCCCGGCGCTCTCCTCGCCAAGGGAGATCGAGAGCTCGATCGAGGCAGGGTCCACCTCGCCGGCCGAGGAGACGCGGTAGACCTGGTGCATCTCCGTCCGCCAGGTGGGGCGTCCGGGCCGGTGCTGGCCAGCCGAAGCCTTGAGGAGGCGGAGCGTCGGGCTGCCACCCTCGCTGTACACCACCTCGGGGTTGTAGCTCCCCACGGTGTCGCCGCTGGCCGCGATGTAGGTGGCGGCCAGCATCTCGTCGGCCAGGAGCGGCGACCGCAGCGCTACCCAGAGCCCGCTCGGGTGCACCAGGTAGTCGCGTCCGGGCTGGAGGTACCGGAACCACGCCGACTCCACCACGGTGTCGGCCCCGAGGACGGCGATTGCGTCGGCCAGGATGTGCCCCTCGACCTGCTGCTGTGCATACGGATCGATCTCGGAGCGGTAGAGCTGGATCGGCCCGCCACCCGGCGCGTCGAGTGCGTCCGAGTCGGAGGGAGTGAGCGCCAGCACGTCGATGTGCGGGTAGTCGTGGATGCGCTCGGGATCGAGGAGAAAGAAGAACTGCCCGTCCAGGTAGTCGGCGTCGTCGAGCACGATCGTATCGCTCAGGAGCACGGCTTCGTCCGCGGCGCCCAGCCGAAAGCGACGGGTAGTGACCTCGCCGGCCTGCTGCGCCCAGACGGAGCTGACCGCGACCGGACCGATCTGCATTTCGCCCTGGAAGCCGAATGCGCCCGCCGGAATTCCCTCGAGCAGGAAACGCGACGGGGGCAGCTCGAAGCTCACATCGCCGATCTCGAGGCGCTGGAGCACCTCCCCCGGCCGCCCCTGGTAGGCGACGTTGATCCGGTTGGCACCTTCGAAGGTGCGGGTCTGCTCGTAGTCGACGTCGACCACCATGCGGTCGGCGACGGTTCCGTCCGCGGTTGCCGAAAAGACGATGTCCGGGGTGATGCGGGGAACCAGGGGGACGCCGCACGTCAGCTGCACCGCCTCGTCGCACGGGCGAAAGGAGGACCAGTCCCCCCCCAGCCGTGCGGTCCCGCGCACGGAGAAACCCAGGTCGGCGAAGTCGTTGCGAAGGCGGCCAGGCGCGGCCGCACGCTGGGTGCCGGTTGGTGCGAGGCCGCTCGGCGCCGGGATCGAGGCGTAGCCGATGGCACGCCCCAGGGTGCCGAAGCGCAGGAGGCGGTCACGGTTCCAGTCGGGGAGTGCGGGCACCGCGGCCGGGGGGGCGTGGGTTCTGCCGGCGGAGAGCGGAGAGGCCCGCGAAATGAGGGCCACCGGAATCTCGGCCAGCCCCAGGCTGACGGTCGGCGTGTCGATCCCAGGCAAAGCCAGCGCCGCCCAGTGCGTCCCACTGGGAGGGGGCGCGTCCCGCCCCTGCCCCGATGCGCCGACAGACCCCACCGGAAGCAGTGAGAGCGACGAGACCAGGGCGGCGAAGAGCGAGGAGAGTGTGCGCACGGGGCCACTCCGGGCTGCCGGTGCCCTGGCAGCCCGTGGACAGGCCTCCCACGGCATCCGAGGCGCGCTGCATCCCCGCTGGACCGCTTCGTCGCGCCTTGCCAGCGAGGCAGCCCGCGAACAGGACCCCGACGGCATTCGCCCAGCGGAGCATCCCCGCTGGGCCGCTGCGCTCTGCGTTGCTCCTCGGACCAATAGCGCTGCGGCTACTGGCCCCTCGTCGCGTCTTGCCAGTGGGGCGCTTAGCCGGTCTCGGTGCTCGTCCGGGCCCGTCCACGGACCGCGGGCGCTTCGCGCCTCTCGGTGCTCGCGCGAGTTCGTCCACGGACTGCCGGAGCGGGAGCCTCGCCGGGTTCGGTTAGATTTCGCCATGAGCATACTCAGTCGCTACATAATACGGTCTCACCTGGGTCCGCTCTTCTTCACCTTCAGCCTGCTCACCGGGCTGATGTTCGTGAACGCGGTCGCCCAGCGGCTGGACGATCTTGCCGGGAAGGGGCTCCCAAAGGAGATCATCTTCGAGGCGCTCATCCTCACCCTCCCCCACACGATAGCCCTCACGCTCCCCATGGCCGTCCTCCCGGCGGTCCTCTACACCTTCAGCGAGCTGGCCGCGAACAGCGAGATCGTGGCGATGTCAGGTGGCGGCGTACGGCCGCGCAGCCTCTTCCTGCCGACGATGTTCATGGGGATTGTCCTAACCGGGGCGACCTTTTTCTTCAACGATAGGGTGCTGCCCGAGGCGAATCACCGGCTCAAGAACCTGCAGATCGCGATCCGTCAGAAGAGTCCCACCTTCCAGCTGAGCGAGAGCGTCGTGAATGTGATCAGGGGCGAGGGCGGCCTCGGCCCCTACTACCTGAGCGCCGCCGCGATTGACCCGGAGTCGAGTTCGCTGAGCGAGGTCGTCATCCACGACCTGAGCCGGGCGGCGACTCGACGCACAACGTACGCCGACCGCGGCACGATGCACATGAACGGTGCCTTCACCGACCTGCAGCTGCGCCTCTACGACGGACACTCCTACGAGGTCCGCACCCTGGCCGAGCCCGGCAGCTTCAGGCGGACGTCCTTCGACGAGCAGGTGTACGTGCTGCGGGGCGTCGCGGACATCTTCGAGGCCGAGGACGGGAGCTACCGGAGTGACCGCGAGATGCCGGTGCGGATGCTTTGGGACTCGATGTCGTTTAGGACGACGAAGCTGGACTCGCTAGCGGAGGCGTCGCGGGCGGAAACGCTCACCGCCGTGCAACGGGCGCTCGGAGAGGAGGTCGGTGCGCCCGAGGGTGGCATGCGGTCGCCAGCGCACATCGCCGGGGCCGACGGTCCCACGCGGCGCGTCTCTTTCGAGGCGCACGCACGCCAGAACCGCTACGACTCGCTCAGAAGGCAGGCGAACCGGTACGGAGTGGAGTTCCACAAGAAGCTGGTGATAGCCAGCGCGTGCATGATCTTCGTTCTGATCGGGATGCCGCTCGGGGTACGCTTCCCGAGGGGCGGGATCAGCATGGTGATCGTGGTCTCGGCGCTGGTGATCGGAATCTACCAGTATGGCCTGTCGACGGGCGAGGACTGGGCCGACCGCAACCGCGCAACTCCCTTCTGGGCGATGTGGACTCCGAGCATCGGGCTGATCGTCATCGGCGGCCTCCTAGCGACGCGCATCGGGAGGTGGACAGCCTCGTCTCGCGACAGCGGGTGGCGGGAGCTCTGGTTGGAGGGACGGAGCACGCTCGCCCGCCTGATGCCGCGGAGGCGACGGCGGTGACGCGAAAGCTGGACCGCTTGGTAGTAGGCACCTTCGTGCGCATCTTCACCTTCTTCGTGCTGAGCGTGCCGGTCATGTTCATCCTGGGCGACCAATCCGCCAAGCAGGGACGCTACATCGACCGCGGCCTCTCGATGCAGGAGATCCTCTGGGGCTACGTCTTCGAGTACCCGAAGTTCGTCCTCTGGTCCTTTCCGGTCGCCGCGCTCGTGGGGACCGTCTTCACCATCCACTCGATGACGGTCCACCGGGAGATCCAGGCGGCCAAGGCGGGCGGGATCTCCTTCCACCGCCTAGTGGCGCCGCTCTGGCCGATAGGCGCGATCCTCACGGTGGCGGCCTTCTTCCTCGGCACCCTCGTCACAACCACCAACCGCCGCGCAGCCGAGATCTTCCGCGAAGTCGAGATGCGGCGCGACTGGCGCAACAACTTCGTCTTCCAAACCGACGATGGCGAAGTGCTGAATGTGCAGGAGCTCAGGGTATCGAGTGGCGCGATGCGCGGTGTGATCCTGCAGAGCACCGACGCGGACGGCGTCCTGACCCACATGTGGGCCCGGACGGCCACCTACGAGGATGAGGAGGGGTGGACCTTCAGGGAGGGCCACCTGCGACGCGTCTACCCGGAAGAGGAGCGCGAGCGCACCTTCGCCTTCCTGAACTATCGGCGGACGGGGTTCGACGAGACGCCGCAGGACCTCCTGCAGGACCCGCCCGACGAGGAGGAGATGACGTACGAGGAGCTCGGGCGCCAGGCGGAGAGCGTCTACCGCTCCGGGGGAGACCCGAACAAGCTGCTCGTGGGGCGGGAGCAGAAGCTGGCGATCCCGGCCGCGACGCTCGTGATCATGCTCTTCGGAGCGCCGCTCGCCACCACGGTCAAGAAGGGAGGCGCGGCCTTCGGGGTCGGTGTCTCCCTCGGATCGACGCTGGTGTACATCCTTCTCCTGAGGCTGTGCGGCGCCATCGGGATCGCGGGCGGCCTCCCTCCGCTTTGGGCGGCGTGGGCGCCCAATATGATCTTCCTCCTGGTGGGCCTCGTGCTCTTGGCGAGAGTCCGAACGTGAAGTCCATCCGTCCTTGTCTTGTTTTCTGGGCGCTGACCACCTCCGGTTCAGCCCAGCTTGCTGCCGAGCAGCGGCCGGACGCACCCACCAGGGAGGACTACGCCCGCGCCGAGTCCTTCCTGGCCCCGAACACCTCGCGGCTGGTATTCGGCGCTACGGTACGGCCCCAGTGGCTGGCGGACGGTCGCCTCTGGTACCGAAACACGATCCCGGATGGCACCGAGTTCGTGCTCGTCGACGCGGCGGTCGGGGTGCGGGAGCGCGCCTTCGACCACGAACGCCTCGCCGAGGCGCTGAGCGAGGCCGCCGACACCTCCATTTCCGCCTTCGCAATCCCGGTGGACGCACTCGAGCTGGGCGAAGGCGGCGGGCTTGTCGCACTCACGGCCGAGGTCGTCGACGGCGGCGAGCGCTACCGCTGCGGCCTCGAGTCCTTCATTTGCGAAGCCACTGCCCCGGCTTCACCCACAGATCCAAACGCGATCGCTTCACCCGACGGGACGAGGGCCGCATTCATCCGGGACCACAACCTGTGGCTGCGCGATCTGGAGAACGGCACCGAGTGGCCGCTTACCACCGACGGCGTGCACGACTACGGCTACGCGACCAACAACGCCGGGTGGATCAGGCGCGAATCGCCAGTCCTCCTCTGGTCCCCCGACTCGAGGATGATCGCCACCTTCCAGCACGACGGGCGCGGCGTCGGGATGATGCACATGGCGACGACCGGGGTCGGACACCCGGAGCTTCAGTCGTGGCGGTACCCGCTCCCGGGCGACACCGTGATCTTCCGCATCGAGAGGGTGGTGATTCACGTCGACGAGGAACCGGGCGGGTCGCGGCGAGACGCAGACGGTGGCGCACGGGTGACGCGCCTCCAGATGCCGCCCGATCCGCACCGCTCCTCGGTCACCGATCATGTGGCGGGCCGGGGCGGGGCCTTTCTCGACGTGGAGTGGAGCCCAGACGGCGCCAAGCTCGCCTTTGTCTCGTCGTCGAGGGACCACAAGGTCGCAACGCTGCGGATCGCCGACCCCCAGACGGGCGAGGTGCGCGATGTGCTGACCGAGCGCGAGGAGACGTTCTTCGAGTCGGGGCCGGGAACTCCGAATTGGCGCGTGCTGCACGGGTCCGGCGAGGTGCTCTGGTACTCGAAGCGTGACAACTGGGGACACCTCTACCGCTACGACCTGGAGAGCGGCGAGCTCCTGGGAAGGGTCACCGGCGGCGATTGGAACATTCACCGCGTTCTGCACGTTGACGAAGCGGGAAGGATCGTCTATTTCGTCGGCAATGGGCGCGAGCCCGGCGATCCGTACTTCCGGCACCTCTACCGGGTAGGGATCGACGGCGCTGGGCTGCGCCTCCTCACCCCCGACAGCGCCGACCACGCGGTCACGCTGTCCCCCTCGGGCGAGCACTTCCTCGACAGCTACTCGACGCCGGTGTCGCCCCCGGTGGCGGTGCTCCGCGAGATGGAGGGCAATGTGGCCGTCGAGCTAGAGCGGGCCGACATCTCGCAGCTCGTCGCGATGGGATGGCGTCCGCCCGAGCCCTTCGTGGTGAAGGCGCGCGACGGCAAGACCGACCTTCACGGCCTGATGTACCGGCCGACGGACTTCGACGCCTCTCGCAGCTACCCTGTCGTCAACTACCTCTATCCGGGGCCGCAGTCCGGGAGCGTGCGCACCCGGTCGTTTCGGGCGGCAAGGCGCGACAAGCAGGCCATGGCCGAGCTGGGATTCGTCGTCGTCGAGGTGGACGCCATGGGGACGCCCCGGCGCTCAAAGAAGTTTCACGACGCCTACTACGGCAAGATGGGCGACAACGGGCTCCCCGATCAGGTGGCGATGATCCGGCAGCTCGGCGAGCGGCACCCGTGGATGGACCTGGAACGGGTGGGGATCTGGGGGCATTCGGGCGGCGGTTTCGCGAGCACGGCCGGGATTCTCCGCTACCCCGGCCTCTACAAGGTCGCGGTCTCGCAGGCTGGCAACCACGACAACCGCAACTACGCCGACGATTGGGGGGAGAAGTGGCAGGGGCTGCTGACGAGGCATGGCGACGGCACAACCAACTACGACAACCAGGCGAACCAGCTGCTCGCCGATCGCCTGGAGGGGAAGCTCCTTCTGGCGCACGGCACGATGGACACGAACGTGCCCGTCTACAACACGCTCCTGATGGTGGACGCACTGGTCGCGGCCGACAAGGACTTCGATCTGATCATGCTGCCGAACCGGGGGCACGGATTCAGCAGCGAGGCGTACATGACCCGGCGCCGGTGGGACTACTTCGTGCAGCACCTGCTCCGGGCGCAGCCGCCGGAGTAGGAGCTAGCAGCCCGGGGACAAACCTCCCACGGCAGGAGCAGCGCTGCATCTCCGCTGGAGCGCTTCGCGCCTCTCGGTGCTCGCGCGAGATTATCCACGGACCGCTACTAGACTAGACTAGAACACCACCAAACCCACCCCCAGCGTAACCCGCACGTCTGGGTACCACCTACCCAAAGTCTGTCCCTCTCCTCCCGAGTAGTTGCCACCTGCTGCGCTCGCAGCCAGATCGGCACGAACACGACCCAGATAGGTGCCTATTCCTGCTGAGGCGCGGAGGACCGAGTGCGACCCGGGGCTCTTGAACACCTCGGCGATCGCGTCGCATATGATCCTCGGGTCTTCGGTAAGATCCGCGCAATCGACGTCGCCGAAGCTGTACCAGCGGCGTCCGTACCCAACTGTGAATATCGGCGTGACTGTTTGTTCCGGGGATGTCTGGAAGACCCGCACTTCGATGACTAGCCCACTCATCGTAGCCGTCGTAGCCGATACGGACTCGGGGATGCAATCGGCCAAATCGCACAGCGCCAGGAAGCCCTCGGCGGTTCCGCCAGTGGTCGTCTCCCATCCGGTGCGGACCGAGAAGCCCTGAGTCGGGAACCACAACTCCAGCCCGCCAGAATGCGCCAGCGCGGACTCGAGCTCCGCACGAACGTCGAGTCGGGCGGCTACCCCATCCGGCAGCCGGTTCGTCGCCAAGCGTCCAAAAGCCCTCATGATGCCGCTCTGGACCCACACGCCGAGCTGCCACGGCCGAAGTTGACCGCTAGTCTCGTCATCCGTGCGCGCGGCCTGGGCCGAGGACCTGGTTGGGTGGGCTATGCTGGCAAGTGCCAACAGGGCGAGAGCTGTACGCCAGGCAAGTCCGCCGCTGCGTTGCCAATGCGGTCCGCCGCGGCCACTCGGCCCCATGTGTCGCATACTTCAGCTGTCCAGGAGAAAGATCGGGGCGGTGCGCACATACGTCTCGTCGGTTGCAGTGTCCGTCACGACCAGAACGACCTCCAGAGGCCCGGACTCCTCGTTGCGGAGGTCAAGATCGAGGTAATGCATTCCAGTGGGTGCCACCGACTCCAGAGTCATCACGATCGCGGCAGTCGCAGCCTCCAGCTCCCCGTCGCCCGACGGGTCGGTCGTGCGACGGAGGATTTGGAGTCGAACGTCGAACTGCCGCCCTACGCCATCGCCCGCTCCGACAGGATGGTAAATCTCGAAGTAGACGCGCAGCAGGTCCTCACGCCAGAGTCGGGTCGCCGGCAGGAGGGGAACCGGCATGTTCTCTGGGAGCAGCCCCGCTTGCGGGGCGATCCCGACGATCAGGTCGCTCACCTCGGACACAATTGGCCTACGCGCGAGCGGCGGATCGAGGGTAAAGTGGCTATGCCCGGGCAGGACAGCACCAGTGTCCGCAGCCTCCTCCCCGGTCCCCACTCCCCCATCGAACTCCTCCACCCTATGCTCAACCGCCACTGTCAGGTGCCCGAGCGAGCGAACGTGCCGCAGCACGAGCTGCGACACGCTACCGTCTTCCTCGATCAGCTCCATGTCGCCACGGGCAACCTCCTCCAGGTTGTGATTGCGAGCAATTACCGTGTGCCTGCTGGCGTATTCGTCCAACTCCACCGTGTCGGACAAATCGCCGTCGACCACCTCCGGCCTCCACACCGGGGAAGAAACCGCCAGCACCATCACAAGCGGGTCCTCACCGTCGACGATACGCGCCCTCTGTGCCGAGAGCACGCTCTTCGGCGAGTCCTCGTACGCCGATAGCACCGGCGGCCGCGGCACTTGGAGCCGACGCCGATCACTGTCGGCGTACCGAAAAGATGTCGCGCGCATCGCGGCATCGTGCGGTTCCGCCCGTCCCAGCCAGATCCGGTCGAGCTCATCTGCGCGCTCCCCGTATGGTCCACCCATCCGCGCCGCATCCTGGTAGTAGGCCCACTCCAGATAGTGCACCGCCCGTCGCCCCCTGATCGCGCCTCCAGATTGCATCGCATCTCCCGAGACGTTGAAGCTCCTCGCTCCCGACGGAATAAGTTCATGCACCCCCTCCACGTGACGAAACTCACCCGATCCTCCCTCGTTTCCAAAAAGGAAGTAGGTAAAGTCGCGCCGCTCCAGTCCAGCGTAACGCCATACCTCGAACCGCGGAAACCGGTCATAGCGGTCCAACACCACCTGCGGAATCCCGATCATGCGTTGTTCCGACCGATTGACAGACATAATTCCGTTCACAACACGGTCGGGCGTTCCGTACTTCACGAAAAATACGCCCCGGTCATCGGTGCCGTAAACCGATCGGTTCGTGTGCGTATAGCGCTCTCGCGCTTCGGCTATCCGCCTCCAGTGCTCTAGGAGCCGCTCGTTGACCGTTGTCGTCGGCGACGGATCGCGCTCCACCCAAAAACGCTTGATCGCCAGCGCCAACGCGACCGGGTCCTCCTCTCCCCTCACAAACCAGTGTTCAGCCCCTACGGAGTCGACCAGCACAAAGGTCCGCCTTCCCTCGGCGAGCACCTCTAATCTGTACGGTTCCTGTGCGGCCGTTCTCGCGGAAAGACCCCAGTAAAAAAACCGCGTAGCTTGATCCTCGTACGCCGGCAACTCAAGGCCCGCAACAACCTCGACGAATGCCCGACCAATTCTCGGGTCTTCGGACCGCGCCTCGGTCAGGCTGTCCTTGGCGCCGATCCAAAGTTCCAGAGCGGCGAGGCTGTCACCCGCCTGAATATACCCGCGTCCCCGCTCGTAGATGTCCGCACGCCCATCCTGAGCGACAATTTCCACCTGTGGCCCCCCGACAAAGCCGATGCAGGCTACAATCAAGTGCGGGGGCCACGCAACAAGCCGCAGCCCCCGCATCCTCTATTGCCTCCTTGCCGTCGTGGTCGCAACTATAGCGATTACCTCCGAGCTATGCGATTACTATCGATTCAATCCCGATCTAATCTCCATCCCCAAGTCCGCAAATATTGGCCGAAACCTCTCAACCACCAACTCCGGAATCCTCCCAGAGTGCCACTCCGGGTTGGTCACGCTCACCACCTCGTTCTGAAGCTCCCACGAGACACGGTACACCTCCCTGCTCATCACGTCCGCGTCCGTGCCACCGGCTACACCGCCCGACGTGCGCCCGCGAATCACGATTCTATTCCGGGCATCCGTGACTCCAAACACCTCTTCTTCGGCGGTGACGTCGCGAGATATCCACGCAAGCTCGTAGACAAATTCACGATTCCGTTCCTGTTCACGATCAACTTTCAACGCATGTTTACGCACAATCCGATCAAGGCCCGCAACCATTGTCTCTCTCGACATGCGTCCCATGTCCTCACGCCAGACACCTTCCGAACCCGGCGATACCCCGCTGCTTGCGCAGGCCGTCACCGCCATCACCAACCCAATCGCCAACGCCCCGCATCCTGGCAACAACCACCCTGCGACCCGCCGTCTCTGAACACCAGGATGGTGGATCGTACCCAATGGCCAAAACATCCGTTTTCCGCCCATCGCCCTAATGCCGACCGTTGGCAAATTGGCTCCTAAATCCGAATTCACTCTGAATGCGCGCGTTCATTAGCGCCAGCCTCTCCCGGATTTCCTCCTCAGAAGCCGGGCCATCGCGATTCAACCCCATTGCGATCGCACCACCGTCCGCATTCGCCGCCCCACCACCGTCACCTCGGCAAGGACACGTGTAGTTCGCGAGTCCGAGGAGTAGGAGCTCCGAGCCAGGGATCGGCAGCTGTTCCCACGTCCCTTCCACCAGGTCGCCCCAGCCACGATCATCAACAAAGTGACTATTGCTCACCCCGTACGCATGGACTTCGATCTGCTTTTCGTACTTCAGAGCCGCCCAAAGATCGCCACACGACCCGTCGGGATTCTGCGGAACGCAACGTCGCCCGCCCGGGGCGACTCCCGAAGGACTATTAAACGGCGGCAATCCTCCACTGTTTACCCGATACTTGTTTACCATCTCCATCGCAGATGTCAGATCACCGCTTCGGTAATCAGCCTCTGCAATCAGAAAGTCGAAAACAGCCGTGTCGAGAAGAGGCCAATCCGTCACGAATTGTTCTTCGATTATATAGTCCCAACGCTTCTCCCTGTAGTGCGAACAGTGGTACACTCCTCGATCGAGAGGAAATGGACACGTCGCAGTGTATTGAAAATAGGTGCCATCACTCTCGGGATCGCCAGAAGTTATCCGTCGATCGTCGGTATCGATGCGAAACATCGTCCTGTCATTTAGATCCGATGCAATCCATCTCTCCCATCCCCCGGACGCATCCGCCGGTCCGATCCAACGGTAGTCCGCGCGTCCCCAGTCCGGAATGGTCGGCACAGGGTACTTACTACCCGTCCACGCAGTGTTGCAATTGTCGTTAAACGCCAATGCTCCAACAAAGCGCGTCCGGCCAGCGGTCGCATCCGCTCGAATAGCACCCCAGTCGGCTGCTGCCCGCGCCTCTGGATCGCGAGCCATTGCCGCTGTGTAAATTGCCCGATATGCCCTGCCGATCTGCATCGCTTTTTGAGGCGACCAGTCCTCCTTGCAACCAACCCAAATGGCCGGAACCTGCCAATCACCACCCTGCGCAAGCTGAAAGAACTCCTCGTAAAGCCCCAGAGCCCTATCCCAGATCGCCGGATATTTATCGGGCTCACTCAAATCAACGAGATCCATGGTATCGGTCACCGCATACCCCTGATCAAAAATAGTAGCCAGGGAGCTGAGCGTCAGAGCTTGCACCAAAACGCCAAAAGCGTCCAACCGCTCGACTCCCGACTGTCCAAGGTCCGCAACCATCCGCGACTCCATCTCGGGATTGCGTGCAGCCTTGAAGCCCTCGAGCACCGACGACAGTGCCTCGGATGTCCAACTCCATGGAATTTCGTTGACTTCGCTGTAGGTATAGGTCGAAAAATTGTTGAATGGCACCCGAGGCTCGGAACCCGCGTCAAGCATACCGTAGTTTCCCCAGGCAGAGCTCGTGCCGTCCGCGGCCACCTGCATCGCCATCGCAGGCCATCGGTTGTTGTCCGAATGCCACCACGGGATGAACGTTCCCCGCACGAGTGACTCGATCGCTTCTGGCGTTGATAACACATCTCGATAATCGGGATTGTTCAGATTCTCTACATCCAGGTCGAGACACGCACTCGCACTTCCGAGTGCCACAACGCATGTCGCTATCCTGCAAATCACGTACTTCATATCGAAATCCTTGTCTTTATGTCGTCTATGGCGAGTCCGTGCAAACGATGGCTAAAAGACCAATCGCACACTGGCGCTAATTGTCCTGTAGTTCGGATATTGGTAGGTGTCGATTCGCCCGATCGCCTGCGACCCGCCACCTCTGTTCTCACCGTCATTAAAACCTACTTCGGGATCGTACCCGCTGTAATCTGTGAAGGTCAGTAGGTTGCGTCCAATCAACTGAATTTCCAATCTGCTCACTCGTCCACCGAAGTAGGAGTCCAACATGCGTGGCGACACCGAATGAGTCAAAGACACTTCCCGGAGTTTCACAAAGTCACCGGCCTCAACAAACCAGGAATTCATAGCGTTCACGTTATAGAGACTCTCATAGTACGCCACGGGTTTTTTGAATTCGTCAGCTTTGCCAGCCTGGTCCTGATCTCCAGATCGCTTCTCGCGATAAGCCCATTGACGCGTTCGATTGTAAATCTGTGAACCAAACTCGCCATCGAGCAGCACATAAAGCTGCAACCCCCTCCAACGGAAGGTGTTCATCAGGCTCACGTTGAAGTTAGGGGTTGTGTTACCCATGTACTGACTAGGCCCACATCCGGCCTCGATCGGAATCCCGTAATCGCAAGTCTTCTTGGTCTCCGTCGGATCTTGACCAAATACCGGAATGGGCATTCCCCATCTGTACACAATGCTGGCCGTCCTTAACTCGTCCTCGAACGTGAAGTACTCCACAATAAATGTAGTGTCCGTACCCCACAACAGCCCGCTGATGCCGTCTGTGACCCTGTACCCACCGGTGTACACCAGCAAACCATCGTCGTTGACTGCGAAGTATGACTCACAAATGTTTCTCTGCGTAGCCGGGTCTTCGCTGAACCTCGGCAGACCTTCGCAACCGGTGGCCCACACCTGGCCGTAGAAGGCACCGAACTTCTCGCCGGTCCTGTAGTAGAAAAACCCGGACCTGAAGGGAGGAGGACCTAAGCTGTCAATCTGCTGGCGGGTACGATCGAAATTGACCCGAAAATCCCATCCGGCATCCGCAGTCGAGATGATCGGTGCGCTCACCGACACTTCCCAGGTGCTGTTCGACATAGTGCCGGCATTTTGAATCTGCCGATCAAACCCGACCGGAGACGGAAGCGGCACGCTCAAGATCTGGTCCTCTGAAGTGGTAGCGGCATACGTGATCTCGGCCGCAACCCTATCGAACATGAACAGGTCTACACCAGCTTCGAGCTCGGTTGAGCGCTGTGGTCTCAGCCCAGTGTTGCCAAGCGTCTGCGGAGAGATCCGGCCGCCGCCTTCGATTATGTAGGACTCGTACTGGTGCCAGAAGGCCGGTCGCCTGCCGGCTGTGCCCAGGGCAGCGCGGAGTTTCATTTGGTTGATAGAAGCCAGAGGCCACCAGGGCTCCTCGTCCAGACGCCAAGCCCCTGCTGTACGCCAATACACCTGGTCTCTCTCTTTTGGACCAAAGAGACTGGATCTATCCCATCGCACAACGCCATCGAATATGTACTTCCCCTGGTACTCGAGGCCGGAAATCAGAAAAACGCCCTCAGCCCGCTCCGTCGTACTCCACGAATCACCACTGACATCCACTAAATTGCTAATCCTGGGGATGTTCTCCGCGACGAAATCGGAGCCTTCGACCGTCACATACTCGGCATCTTCGAGTTCCTGGAGATAGCGCAGGCGCGTCCTGGTCGCGATATCGCCGAAGGCGCGACTCATGGACAGTGTCACGTCGGAGTTCACGCGCGTTGCAATGTACTGATCCTTGAACAGACCGCCCAAGCCAGGGTCTCCGTCCCTGGACAGCAAACCCTCTGGAGTGAGGTTGTTCTGCCGCGTCCAATTCTTGTCGATGCCGAAAGTGCCTTCCAGGTCCATCCACGAATAGGGGCGCCATATGATGTTGGCACTGGCTCTCTGGTTCTCCTGTTTATCGCGGTTATCGTGAAGCTCGAGATTGTATAGCGGATGCGCCTCGTTGGAAAGCTTGTCCGGGTTGTAGTGAAAGCAGCCAACGTCCGGGCAGAAGGAATCATCCAGCGTAGAGCTGTCACGCGCCAAGAGGTCCACATACGGACCCATGAAGGTCAGGCGGAAGAATGGATTGCCGCCGATGTCCTCCTGGTCAAGGTGATTGTACGCGGTACTGACAGAGATCGAAAGGTAGTCACGAACCTCGTGGTCTAGATTGAGGCGAAAGCCGCGGCGCTGAAACCCGTCGTTCCAGTTCGACAGCACACCCTGCTGGTCGTTTCGCTCGACCGAGGCACGGTAGCTTGTGTTGCCGTCGCGTCCTTCCGTAGCCGCGTAGTTGGAAGTGAAGACGCCGGTCGTATAGATGCGGTCGACGTGATCGTATCGCTGCATATGCGATGGCCACTCGTTGTCCTGGAACGCTTCCGAGGTGGACGGCCCATCGAGGGCGGGATTGGGGGCCAGCGAGTCCAGGAAGTCCGGAATTGCATTGTCGCGTGTGTCACACAGATACCCCGCGTACTCCCCCGACTCGACGACGCACCACGGATGGTAGTTGGAGAGCTGAATGCTGCCGGGAAGCTGGTCACCGCCTACTTCGTTCCTCACCACGATGCGACTGTAGTCCTGGCCGGCGAATCCGCCGCCACGCTTGGTGCGAATGACGATTACTCCGTTCGCGGCCCTGGATCCATATAGCGAGGCCCCAGCCGCACCCTTTACCAGCTCGATGGATTCGATATCGAGCGAGGATAGGTCATCGAGCGAGGTCCCGCTAATGACCCCGTCAATAACAAACAAGGCGGATTGGCTGCCCGAGATGGATGTGGCACCGCGCAGCAAGATGTCGCTGGATGCGCCAGGCTGTCCACTGCCTCGAACTACCTTCACTCCCGGCAGCTTCGCGGCTAGGAGCGCTTCGGTCGAGAGCGCTGGCACCGGTAGATCGTCCGCGTCGAGCTTCTCGACAACGATCGGCAGCTTCGGCTTGGGCGTGGCGCGTGCGACTCCGGAGACCACTAGGTCCTGCATCCGGATCGCGCCGGCAATCATCGTAATGTCGCGCCCAGTCGTTTCACCCCCAACAACCTCCACCTCCACCGTGACCGACTCGTAGCCGATCAGCTCGAAGGTGAGGGTGTGCGTCCCTGCGGGGATGTTGGGCAGCACGTACCTGCCGGCCTGGGTGGCCAGCGCCGTCTGAGCGCCGCCCTCGTAGGTTACCCGGGTGCCCTCGAGCAGCTGCCCTGTGGCCTCGTCGGTCACCACGCCGGTGACCGTACCCGACTCCTGACTCGCCGCCGGCGTGGCGGCCATAGCGAGAGCAAGGCCGGCCGCCACTACGAGCAGCCCCCACCTTTCCCGCTTCGCCCCGGTCCCCCGGGATCTGTACAGTAGCTGTCTGTCCATGCTCACCTCGCTTGGTAATGGGTTGCGGAGCCAACCCTGCGGCGGCCTGAGTGCGCCCAATGTCCCGGAAGGCGCCCATCCCGAGCGCCGCTGGGACCGACCACACCGGACCCGCTGCAGCCCGACCGCCCGGCCGGGACACAACTCCGCCCTCTGTGCTCGCCTACATTATTGGGTCCCCGTCGCTCTGACGCAAGGTCACCGGCTCCAGATGCCCGAGTTCTGCCTCGACCGGAACCACAGCCCGAGGCGCTCCACCCCAGTCGCCCCGGCACCTTGAGGACCCCGAAGACCGACCTCGTCCGGGAGGCCGGAGAGATCGCCCGCCGCGCCTTCGGCCTTGACGGAACCGTGCACCCTCTGGCTGGCGAGATCGACCGCAACTTCCGCATCTCTGGGTCCGGAGGGTGCTTCCTGCTGAAGCTCGCGCGCGCGCGCCGGACGCCCGCCGCGGAGCTGCTGGCGGCCTGCCTGGACCATCTGGCGACTGCGGAGCTGCCGGTCTCGGTTCCCACGCTCGTACCTCCTGCACCCTTGGACTTCCCGCCCGAGGACGTGCCTGGCGCAGCGCCGGGCGCTCGACCCTGCTACCCCGCACACCCGGCGTTGGTTCCCGTCAGCTACGCGGGCGCTCCGCACACGGCCTGTGCCATGACGTGGATCGAGGGGAAGGCTCTCGCCGGGGCTGGCGCTGCCGTGCCGCCGTCGCTTCTCGAGGAGCTGGGCGCCGCTCTGGCCAGCGTCGACGCGGCGCTGGCGGGGTTTGAGCATCCGGAGCTGGAACGCGACTTCGCCTGGCGGATGGAGGGCGCACCGGAGACCATTCGGCGCTGCCTTCCCGAAGTGGGGCGGGGGTCCGAGCTCGTCGCGGCTACGGTGGATCGCTCGCTCGCCCGCCTGGCACCGCTCCGGCACCTGCTCCCCCGCGCGGTGGTCCACGGCGACGGGAACGGCCACAACGTACTGGTGCGCCCCTCGCCGTCGGGGGTCCGCCTTGCCGGCATCATCGACTTCGGCGACGTGCAGCTAGGCTGGCGCGCCTCCGAGGTGGCGATCGCCGCCGCCTACGCCATGATGGACCGCTCCGGCCCGGTGGCGGCTGTGTGCGCCATCGCCCGTGGCTACTCGACGGTCGCGCCGCTCTCGCCCGAGGAGTGCGCGGCGACCCTCCCGCTCGCGGCGCTCCGCCTCTGCCTATCGGTCACGGTGCAGCCCGGCCAGATCCGCGAGGACCCGGGCAACGAGTACCTGGCGGTCAGCCAGGCGCCCGCCTGGCGCCTCCTCCGCTCGCTCGCCGAGCTGGAGTGGCGCACCGCCGAGTCGCGGGTCCGGGAAGCGTGCGACCGTGCGGGCTACCTGTGAACCCCCGCGCTAGCCACGGGCCGCCCACCCGGCGACGATCCGGTGGATGGCCTCGACCCCGTCGGTGAGCGCGGCGGGACCCGGCTGCAGGATGAGCGCGGACTTGATCTCGTGCACATGCCCGCCCCTGACGGCCGGAATCTCCCCCCACCCCTCCCTGGCGATCACCCGTTCGGGGCGGAACTTCCGCCCGCACCACGATCCGATGATCACGTCGGGTTGCCGCCGCGCCACCTCCCCCGGGTCGGAGATGATCCGGCCTCTGGCGAGCGACGATCCGCGGAGCTCCGGGAAGCAGTCCTCGCCACCCGCCAGCTCGATCAGCTCCGAGACCCAGCGGATACCCGAGATGAGCGGGTCGTACCACTCCTCGAAGTAGACCCGCGGGCGTCTGGGGAGCGCCTCGGCCCTCCTTCGCACATCCGCAAGGCCGTCCTCCAGCTCGGCGACGAGCCGCTCGCCCGCCTCCGTCGCCCCCACCAGCGCCGAGATCACCCGAACAGTGCGCAGGATCTCCGCGACCGACCGGTGGTTCAGGACGAAGACCTCGACGCCGCTCCTGATCAGTTCGGCCGCTATCTCGGCCTGGATGTCGGAGAAGCCGAGCACCAGGTCGGGCTCCAGCTCCAGGATGCGGTCGATCTTCGCGCTCGTGAAGGCCGCGACCTTCGGCTTCTCCCTCCTCGCGCGCGCCGGTCGCACCGTGAATCCCGAGATGCCGACGATCCGGTCCTCCTCGCCCAGGCGGTAGAGGATCTCGGTGGACTCCTCGGTCATGCAGACTATGCGGTGGTACAGGCGCCGATCTCCTCCAAGTCTTGAGCAGGCAGGGCCCCGCCGGGGCCGTGAGCCGCCGTTGGCCTTGGCAACCCGTGGACAAATCTCCCACGGCATTCGAGCAGCGCTGCATCCCCGCTGGACCGCTCCGCTCGCATGTCCGTACTGTAATGTATCCTTTACAATGTGTAATCCAAGGTTTACAATGCTCGCACCCGTGGCTTCGCTCCGCGTTGCTCCTCGAGCCCGCGGGTGCACGCGCGAGATTATCCACGGACCGCTAGGTTGGATCCAGCCGCTCCCCCAGCCACGCCCCGGAGGACCAGGAGATAAGATGCGCAACCACCAGCCCCATCGGCCACACCGTCCGGAGCGTCTCGGCACGCTCTGTGCGCTCCTCGCCATCGTTCTCTCGCCCGGCCTCGCCTCGTCCCAGGAGACCGGCGGCGACGAGGAGCTCCTCGAGAGGGCGAGAGCGATCCACGACCGCGTGCTGACGCTCGACACGCACATCGACATCGACACGGACAACTTCACCGTCGAACGCAACTACACGATGGAGCTGCCCACCCAGGCTACGCTGGGCAAGATGGAGGAGGGCGGGCTGGATGTGGGGTGGTTCGTCGTCTACACCCGCCAGGGGCCGCTGGACGCCGACGGGTACGCGGCCGCCTACGCGAATGCGATCGACAAGTTCGAGGCGATACACCGCCTCGCCGCCGACTTCGCCCCGGAGCGCATCGAGGTGGCCCTCACTGCGGACGAGGCCCGCCGCATCGCGGCCGCGGGCAGGCTGGTCGCGATGATCGGGGTGGAGAACGCCTATCCGCTCGGCGAGGAGATCGGGCGGATCGAGGAGTTCCACGAGATGGGCGCACGCTACATGTCGCTCGCGCACAACGGTCACAACCAGCTCTCCGACTCGCATACGGGCGAGGAGGAGGGCGACTGGATGCACGGCGGCCTGAGCGAGATGGGGCGCCTGGCGATCGCCGAGATGAACCGACTCGGCATCATCGTCGACATATCCCACCCCTCCAAGGAGTCGATCATGCAGACGCTCGAGCTCTCGCGGGCGCCGGTCATCGCCTCCCACTCCTCCGTCAGGGGCCTGGCCGACGTCAGCCGCAACCTGGACGACGAGATGCTCCACGCGGTGGCGGCGAATGGCGGGGTGGTGCACGCCGTGCCCGTCAGGAGCTTTGTCGACAGGACCAAGGCCGAGGAGGAGGTGGAAGTCGCCGACTTCGTGGACCACATCGACTACATGGTCGAGCTGATCGGGATAGAGCACGTCGGGATCAGCTCCGACTTCGACGGCGGCGGCGGAGTGAATGGGTGGGACGACGCGTCGGAGACCTTCAACGTGACCCTCGAGCTGGTCCGCAGAGGCTACACGGAGGAGGAGATCGCGATGCTCTGGAGCGAGAACCTATTGCGGGTCTTGGACGAGGTGCAGGCGGTGGCGGCGCAGATTCAGGGGGAGGACCGGCTAGCCGCCCACCATACCCAGTAGCCACGCGCAGGCGAGACCGCCGTAGATGCCCAGGATGTAGCCAGCTACCGCCATCATGAGGCCGACCGGCGCCATCGCGCGGTGGTACACTCCCGCCACGATCGGTGCCGACACCGCGCCCCCTATATTGGCCATGCTCCCGGTCGCCACGAAGAAGAACGGCGCCCTGACGAGCCGAGCCGCTGCCAGGAGCACCACCGCATGGATGGCGATCCAGAGGGTTCCGGCCGCCAGGTACATCGGCGCATCCAGCACCGCCCGCAGGTCGGCCCTGGCGCCGATGCCGGCCAGCAGCAGGTAGAGCGCCGCGTAGCCGAGGTGGGAGGCGCCGGCCGCCTCGATGCGCCGAGCCGGTGTGAAGGAGAGCGCCAGGCCACCCGTCACCACGATCAGCACCGCCCAGGTGGTGGCGCTCACGATCGTGGGGTCGCCCATCGCCGGGAGCATGTCGCCGATTCGCTCCGCCACGACCGCGCCCGCCATCCCGAAGCCGATCATGAGGAGCGCGTCGCGCAGCGTAAGCGGGCGGCGGTCGTCCCTCTGCTCCTCCAGGCGGCGGCTGGCCTCCCCCATCGCCTCGGTCCGCGCAGTGCGGTCGAAGCGCTCCTGCAAGCCCACCATCGCGATCAGGATCCCCATCCAGCCGTAGCCGACGACCGTGTCGACCACGATTACCGGCCCCATCGCGTCGGCGGAGGTTCCCACGCTCTCGGCAATCGCCACCATGTTGGCCGTGCCGCCGATCCAGCTGCCGGCGAGCGCCGCGAAGCCGGTCCAGGCGTCCGCCGGAAGCCAGTCGCCGAAGACCATGAGCGAGATCGGACCGCCAATCACGATCCCCAACGTCCCAGCCGCCACCATGAAGAGCGCCGTCGGGCCGAGCTTCAGGATGCTCCGCACATCCACCGAGACCATCAGGAGGAGGAGCGCGAAGAGGAGCAGGTAGGGGACCGTCCACGAGTAGAGCGGGGACGAGGAGGGGGTGATCCCCGCGGTGGTCGCCAGCATCGGCAGGAAGTAGACGAAGATCACCGGAGGCACCACTCGGAAGAGCGGCTGCAGGCGCCGAGTCCCCGATAGCCAGAAGACCAGGGCCACGATACCGGCCAGGAAGGCGAAGACCCCCATCGGGTCGGTTATCAGCGCGGTGGCTTGGGTCTCCACGATTCCTCCAATCGAAGCTCTGATCGACGGGCCGTCTGCGAAGTGGGCGCTGACGGATTCGAACCGCCGACCTCCTGCTTGTAAGGCAGGCGCTCTGAACCGGCTGAGCTAAGCGCCCTTGTGGAAGGGAAGGTAGCACCCCGTGGACAAACCTCCCACGGCTTCCGAGCGGCGCTCCCATCCCCGCCGGAGCTCTTCGCTCGCCTCTCCATACTGTAATTCATGCTTTACACTTTGTAAACCACAGTTTACACTACTCATGCCCACGGCTTCCTGCCCTAGCCGAACACGCGCTCGAACTCGTCGCGCTCCGATACCGTGCCCACGAAGAGAATGCGCTCGCCCTTCCCGAGGATGCGGTCGGGCCTCGGGTGGGCCTCGACGGCGCCCCTACTCTCGACGGCGAAGACGGCGAGTCCGGTGCGGGCAAGGATGTCGCTGTCGCTGAGCGGCTTCCCCACGAGCGAGCGCGGCACCTCGGCGCCGAAGAGGTCGAGCCCCTCGCCCAGGATCATCGGCTGGCCGCCTCGCACCGCGGCCAGGATGGACTGGATCGTGATCTCGGAGTCGCTCACCGCGAAGTCGGCGCCGGCGCGGTGGATGGCCTCGACGTTGGCGGGACTCGTCACCCGGCTGACGATTATCGCGTCGGGGTTCAGCTTGCGGCAGTAGACGGCCAGAAAGATGTTGGTGGCGTCGTCGTTGGTCGTAAGCACCAGCGATGAGGCGGTCCTTATCCCCACCTGCTCGATCACCCGCTTGTCGGTCATGTCGCCGATCGTCACCTCGTCGGCGATCTCGACCAGTGCGTCCCGGAGCGACGGCTTCCGGTCCACGATTCCCACCGAGGCCCCGCGCGCATCGAGCGACCTCACGACTTCGCGCCCCACGCGCCCTCCGCCGATCACTACCACGCGCCCGCCCTCCGATGCCCCCTCGGCCAGGTAGCGGTTGAGGGCGTCGACCTGCTCGCGGCTCCCCGCCGCCAGCCCAATGCAGTCCTCCCGGAGCACGGTACCGGGCAGCCCCGGTTCCAGGTGACCGCGCTTGGCGATCGCAAATACCGTCAGGCCGGTGTGCGTCCTAACCGCCGCCTCCTTTAGCGTCAGCCCGCCAAGCCGCGTGTCCCGAATCGGAAACTCGGCGATCGCGATCCCCTTGTAGCGTCCGACCGTCAGCGCCTTCGCCGGGCCGACCGGCACCCGGATCGCCAGCTGTCTCCCCAGCCGACGGGTCGTCAGCACAACCTGGTCCGCCCCGGCCAGCTTGAGCACCGCCTCGCCCTCGGCATTCGCCGCGGTGGCTACTATTGGCACCCTCTCCGAGACCTCGCGCGCGGTAAGCACAATGTTGGTGTTGACTACGTCCGACGCATTCGCCAGGAGGAGCCTGGCCCGCCCGAAGGCGCTGTTCTCGTAGGTGGCCCGCATCCCCAGATCGCCCCGCACCACTGGCACCTTGTCCGCGTGCATCGAGGCGGCCCGCACCGGATCTGCCTCGATGACCACGCTCTCGACCCCCGCGCGGGTGAGGCGCCCGACCAGCTCGTCCGCAACATCGTCGTAGATGCTGACGATCACATGCCCCTTCAGGTGGCGTGGAACCCGCGTGTCTACCCGGGTCCTGAGCTGTGCCTCCAGCCAGACGATCATCAGCCTGATGAAGCCGAAGGGGAGCACAATCAGCACCAGGATCACGCCGGTCACCAGCACCAGCATGCTGAAGGCGCGACCGAGAGCCGACTGGAAGACGATGTCCCCGTACCCCAGCGTGCTCATCGTGGTGAGCGTCCAGTAGACACCGGTGAACCACTCGTGCTCCTGCCCTTCCGCCGCCATGACCAGGTGGAAGAGGACCGAGAAGAGCGCCACCACGAGCGCGAGGAGCGCCCCGGAGCGCAGGATGATCAGGGGGCCCAGGTCTTTCCGCCTGGCTTCGCCGCCCAGCAGGTCGGCGATCGTCGCGATGGTGCCCTTCACCGGTCCGTCCCAGGACTGTTCGAGTCAACCACCACCGTGTCGATGACTATCCGTCCCCGATCCCCGGCTACCGGGGTCGGCCCGGTTCGGCCCCGGGGACCGCTCCCTCCGGTCGCTCACGCTCAGCGTCCAGGCGCTTGCCAACCGCGCGGTACACCCGGATGGGGAAGGGCGCGATGTCATGGCCGAGAGGTACGATTCGCGGCTCGCCGAGCCTCATCTCGGACGCAAGGGTGAAGTCGTCGGCCTGGGCCGGGTCCACCTCGTAGCCCAGATCGTGGAACACCCCGACCGTGATGGCGCTCAGCGGCTGCTCGTCGCCGCTCAGGCTGGGAGTCATCAGCTCATCGCCCATGACATCGGCCCGCCAGTGGGAGTCCGAGACGCCATCAACCGCTCCGTCCTCGAGCGGCACCTTCCCGTATTCGTAGCCGCTCCCCCCGGCGGCGTCGAAGGCCGCCAGCGCCTCGGGGCCGTCGAAGTGCGGATCGGCGTCGCGGTTGTCGGGGAGCGATGGATCGCGAAGCAGGTCGTGCCGGTTCCAGAGGCTTGGCACGAAGCCGAGCGCGTGCGCCATCTCGTGCTGCATGAAGGCGTCGACCAGATCTTCATCCAGATCGGCCAGGTCGTCCTCGTCGATGACGATCGCCGCCAGCGTGGGCTGCAGCCAGATCCCCTCGCCCCCCTCGAGCGGGTACGGCCGCACCCAGCAGGGGCCGGACTTCGCCATCGCGCCGCCGCTGCCATCGATAGAGTCGAAGGTGACGAAGATGCGGATGTCGTCCACCAGATCCGAAACGGCCGGCGATCCGGGACCGCACGTCCCCGCAGGCACCGGATCGAACTCCTCGTGGTCCCAGTCGAAGACGTCGCGCACGATGATATCCTCCCACCGCTCTGCCGCATCCTCGACCTCCTCGCGCTCCGACGCGCTCCCCCCCTCCAGGAAGACCAGCTCGATGTCGAAGGGCTCGACCTCCCTGCCGCCGAGGGTGACCCTGAGCTCCGACGGGCCGAAGGCGGTGAAGGCGTGGACGGCGATGTGGTAGATGCCGGCGCGGGTCGGCACGAGCTGGCACGCCTCGTCGGTATCGCCCTCGATCGAGAAGCACCGGTAGCGGTAGCGGTAGTCGGGGCGCCTTCCGTAGTGGGCGAAGAGGTCGGCGTCGCCGCTTCCCCCGCTCAGCTCCACATTGAGCGCCTCCTCCGACGCCTCCCCGATCTCGACCCGGAAGAGGAAGACGCTCCCCTGCTCCTCGGACTCGACCGTGACGCTCTCGCCGAGTCGGATCTCCCGCTGGCTGACAACGCGAAGCTCGACGCTGTCGGCATTGTTACCCTCGTCCCACTCGACGACGGCGTCCGCCGGATCGATTGCCACCTCCACCCAGCGGACCCCCGCCTCGAGCGGACCGGCTGGCACGACCACCGCGGCCGTGTCGCCCGGCTCGATTCGCCCGACCTCGACCGAGTGGGTCTCGGCACCCTCCGAAGTCACCTCGACGGAGAAGGAGGGCGGCCCCGGCCCGTCGCCGAGATTGGCGATGAACGCCCGGATCTCGAATACCTCGCTGTCGAGCGGGTCCGATCTGGCGGGCTCCAGCTCGCCGATCAGCGCGTAGTCGGGCTCCGGAGGGTCGGAGGTGGCTTCGGCGGTGAAGGCGACCTCGAACTCCCCCGCGGCAGCCACCCCGGACTGCCGGCGAGCCGCGCCCAGCGTCCAGGTCGTCTCGGCGATTCCCTCCGCATTGGTGCGGACAACGCTGTCGCCGAACTCGCCGCTTCCCTCGGCCGCAAGGAAGGCCACCTCGACGCCCTCCGCCGGAGATCCCCCGGAATCCTCCGTGTAGACACCGACCACTTCGGCCAGCGTCTCGCCCCGCGTACCGGTCTGGCCGTCGCCACCCGCGGATTCGAGGAGCGCCGGGCTCTGAGCCACAACGAGCGAGGCCGCGCCGGTGACGCTCCCCACCCTCGCCTCCAGCCGGGCGGCACCATTTGCCACGGCGGTCACGATAGGCCCCAGAGCGTCCACCTCCAGCTCGATCACCCCCTCGCTGGTGGTGGACCAGTCGGTCGTGGTGTCGATCTCCTCCCCGTACTGGTCGAAGACCTTCGCACCGAGGGGCTCCTCCTGGCCCAGGTAGGTGAAGGTGATCTCCGCGGGTAGGACAAGAACGCTCGAAGGCACCGGGTCGCCAAGCTTCATCGGCTCGCCATCGCACGCGCCGAGCACGAGCGGAAGGACCGGCGCGAGGAAGGCGGCAAGGGAGCGAGGCAACGCCGACTGCGGGGCCGAAGTCGATCTCGTTCCTCTCACCTGTCCTCCGCTCTCCAGCTGTCCATGCGATCCACCGTGTCGGCACCGTCGTGGCGGCAGCGCCCTTGGCGAGATGACCGCACCCGGCTGCACCGAGCGACTGCACCCAACCACGCCGCACCTGCCCATCTCCCGTCGAGACGCTCCGCAATCTACACAAAGCGCCACTGGCGCGAGGGGCAGCGCCGAGCGCTGCCGTTCGTGCCCGGGAGCAACGCCGAGCGAAGCCACGGGTACAGGCATTGTAAACCATGGATTACAATTTGTAAAGCATACATTACATTGTGACAGACGAGCGGAGCGGTTCGACGGGGATGCAGCGCGCCTCGAATGCCGTGGGAGGCTTGTCCGCGGGCTGTTCGTCAGTAAAGATGTTGCACTCCCGGGGCGTCGGAGTGCCGTCGCCCGGGCAGGAAAACCCGACCGGCCCAAGGAGCGCCATGCAGCCGCAGTCACGCCCACAGGCAGTCTCATTGACCGCCGCCCTCGTCGCCGCTCTGACATCTCCGTCGCTTGCGGCGCAGCCGCAGCCCACCCGACCGGAGGGGCCACCTCTCCTGGCGATCCAGGGGGCGCGCGTCGTCACCGTGTCGGGGGCAACGCTCGAGGGTGCCACGATCGTGATCGACGACGGGGTGATAGTCGCCGTCGGCGCAGGGGTCTCGCCGCCACCCGGCGCGTGGATCGTCGACGGGACCGGCAGGACTGTCTACCCCGGCCTCTTCGATGCCTTCACCACCCTCGGGCACGGCCGAATTGGAGGGGCGGCACCCACCCGTCGGAGCGCGGATCAGGAGTACGATCGCCACTCGTGGGGTCCGGAGGACCGGCCGGGCACGACGCCCTGGCTCTCTGGGGCAGAGAGCATCGATGCGGGCGACGACCGCTTCGAGAGGTGGCGCGAGGCCGGCTTCACCACGGTGGTCAGCGCACCCCACGCCGGACTAGTGCCGGGCAAGGCGTCGGTCCTCAACCTGGGTTCATTCGAGCGCCCCCGCGAGATGGTCGTGGCGGCGTCGGTCGCGATGCGGGTCAACCTGCGGGACAGCTCCCGCGTGTACCGGGGATTTCCGGGGAGCGCGATGGGGGTCTTCGCATACCTCAAGCAGCTCTACTACGACGCCGCGCACTACCACAGCGCATGGGCCGACTACGACGCCGACCCGCTGGGGAAGCGCCGCCCCGAGTGGGACCGGGCGCTGGAGCCGATCCGGACGCAGCTCGTCGAGGGCTGGCCCACGCTCTTTCCCGCCAGTAGCCGCTCCGATATCGGCAGGGCGCTCGCCACGACCGGCGAGATGGGTGTGCGTCCGATCGTCTACGGCGCCCAGGAGGCGTACGCGGGGGCGGAGCTGCTGGCCGATGCCGGAGTGGCCGCTCTGGTGGACCTCGACTGGCCCAAGCCGCCGAAGGACGACGACCCGGAGCGGAGACCGACACTCGCCGAGCTGAGGAGGTACGACCGGGCCCCGACCACGCCGGCCGCGCTCGCCGAGGCGGGGGTCCCCTTCGCCTTCTACACCGGTGGCCTGAGCGGGCCCGGCGAGGCGCTGGCGGCGGTTCGACGGGCCGTGGCCCAGGGGCTTTCCGATGAGATCGCGGTGGAGGCGCTGACGCTTGCCCCGGCGGAGATCTTCGGGGTGGCCGACCGGCTGGGATCGATCGAGGAGGGGAAGATAGCCAACCTGGTCGTCGCTTCGGGCGGGCTGCTCGACGAGGACTCGCGGATCGAGATGGTCGTGGTCGACGGCGAGCTCTTCGAGGTGGAGGAGGGCGAGGCGGCGGAGAAGGCGGACGGTGGAGTCGAGGACGGCGAGGAGGAGGCCGATAGCACCGCGGTTGGGGATCTCGACGACGGGGCCGAGGCAGATGAAGGGGAGGACGATGCGGAGGAGGCGGCAGACCCCGATTCCGACGCGCCGGTACCGATGAGCGCCAACACCGGGCCCTACCGCGACGACCCCGTCACGCTGATCAGAGACGCGACGGTGCTCACAGGCTCGCACGGCACGCTGGCCGATACGGACGTACTGGTCCGCGACGGGATCATCGTCGAGATCGGCAGCGGCCTGAGCGCCCCGTCGGACGCCGTCGTCGTGGACGCGGCCGGGAAGTACGTCACGCCGGGCATCGTCGACGCGCACTCCCACCTCGCGGCGCTGAGCATCAACGAGGGGACGCTCAACAACTCCGCGATGGTGACGATCGAGGATGTGCTTCGCCCGGAGGACATCGGCCTCTACCGCGCGCTCGCGGGCGGAGTCACCACGATCAACATCCTGCACGGCTCGGCGAATCCGATCGGCGGCGGCAACTCGGTCATCAAGCTGCGCTGGGGCGCCGACGCCGACGATCTGCGCATCGGCGCACGGAAGGGGATCAAGTTCGCGCTGGGCGAGAACACGACGCGCGACCGCGATCCGGACCGCTACCCCGCCACGCGGATGGGGGTGCAGGACGTGATCAGACAGTCGTTCCTGGACGCACGCGCCTACATGGAGGAGTGGGAGGCCTTCGAGGCGGGTGATCGACGGGGAGTGCCGCCCAGGCGCGATCTGAGGCTGGAGGCGATGGCCGAGATTCTGAGGGGCGAACGCTGGGTGCACGCGCACTGCTACCGCGCCGACGAGATCCTCCAGCTTCTCCGCCTGGCCGAGGAGTTCGGATTCCGCATTCGCACGCTGCAGCACGTGCTCGAGGGGTACCGGATCGCCGACGAGATCGCGGCCCACGGGGCGGGCGGCTCGACGTTCTCGGACTGGTGGGCGTACAAGGTCGAGGCCTACGAGGCGATCCCTCACAATGCTGCCCTCATGGCCGAACGGGGCGTCCTCGTCTCGGTCAACTCCGATTCGGGCGAGGAGATCCGCCACCTGAACCAGGAGGCCGCCAAGGCGATCAGGTGGGGCGGGATGGGAGAGGAGGAGGCGCTGCGGCTGGTGACGCTGAATCCGGCGAAGCAGTTCGGCATCGACGACCGGGTCGGCTCGATCGAGATAGGGAAGGACGCCGATCTGGTCGTCTGGGAGGGGCACCCGCTGAGCGTCTACGCCAAGGCCCTCCAGACGTACGTGGACGGCAAGCTGTACTTCGACATCGAGATGGACCGCGAGCGCCAGGCCGCCATCGAGGCGGAGAGGGCGGCGCTCATCGAGAAGCACATGGGAGAGAGGCCATGACTGGTGTCAGAATTGCGCTCGCCGTAGCGCTGGTGGGCGCAGCCGCCGCTGCACCGGTGGCCGCGCAGAGCTACGCGATCACCGGGGGGACGATCCACACTCTGGCGGGCGACCCCTTCGTGGGGACGGTCGTCATCCGGGCCGGGGAGATCGCCGCCGTGGGCACCGACGTCGAGGTGCCCGCCGACGCCCAGATCGTCGACGCGACCGGTCAGCACGTGTACCCCGGGATGTTCGACGCGGCGAGTCGGCTCGGCCTGACGGAGGTCGGGGCCGTGAGCGTCACGAACGACCATCGGGAGCAGGGTGCCTACAAGCCGCACCTGCAGGCTGCCACCGCGATCCACCCGGCCTCGGAGCACATCCCGGTGGCCAGGGCCAATGGGATCACCCACACGCTGACCGTCCCGCAGGGGGGCAGGGTGCCCGGTCAGGCCTCGCTCGTTGTCCTCGACGGGTGGACGATCGAGGAGATGGCGATCGATCTGGGCGCTGCGATGGCGATCTCCTATCCGAGCCGGCGCGGCGGCTTCGGCCGCGGCGGAGGTGGCGGCGAGGGGGGTTGGAAGGCGGCCGAGAAGCGCTACCGCGAGGCCGTCGCCGAGCTCGACGCCTGGCTGGAGGCGGCGCGGAGGTACGATGCCGCGGCCGCGGCGGGCACCATGGCGGAGCGCGACCTCAAGGCAGAGGCGATGGCCAGGGTGGTCGGAGGCGAGATGCCGGTGCTCCTGGCCGCCAATGGCGAGCGCGACATCCGAAGTGCCGTGGAGTGGGCCAGACGGCAGAACCTCCGCTTCGTGATCGCCGGAGGGCGGGAGGCGTGGCGGATCGCCGACTGGCTGGCCGAAGCAGGCGTGGACGTGGTGCTATCGCCTACCCAGTCGCTCCCCTCCGGCCCGGACGAGCCCTACGACGAGGCGTACGCCAATCCGGGCAAGCTGCACGCCGCCGGGGTGCGGATCGCATTTGCGACCTTCGGCTCCTCGGATTCGCGCACCCTGCCGTACGAGGCCGCGCAGGCAGTGCCGTACGGTCTGCCGAGAGACGCCGCGATCGCAGCAGTGACGAGGAACGCCGCCGAGATGCTGGGTTTCGGCGACCGCCTCGGCACGATCGAGGCGGGCAGGATCGCCAACCTGATGATCGCCGACGGGGACCCTCTCGAGATCCGTACCCAGGTGACGGGGCTCTTCATCCTGGGCAGGGAGGCGTCGCTAGACAACAAGCACGAGCGGCTCTACGAGCGTTATCGGGCGCGACCGCCCGCCGGAGGAACCGACTACTAGCAGCCCGTGGGCAAACCTCCCACGGCAGGGGCGCGCTGCATCCCCGCTGGGCCGCTGCGCTTCGCGAATCCCGGTGCTCGCGCGAGATTGCCCACGGACCGCTAGCCGGCCAGCGCAGCGGGTGGGCGGCTGGCCTCGGCAGGGCTCCCGACCCAGGTGCCCCTGCCCCCCCCCAGGGAGGCCACGCGGAAACTCACGCCGTGCCGCATTGCGTAGGCGAGCGCCTTCTCCTGCACGACGCCGCCGCCGATCCGGCGGGCACCCTCCCACCCGATATAGTCCATAGGCACAGCGTCCGGGCGCTCCCTCGGGTCGGCTGCGCAGATGCCGTTGACGTCCTTGACGAGCCTGAGCTCGCGGGCGCCAAGGCGGTGGCCGAGAAAGATGGCGGTCATGTCCGACCCTCCCCGGCCCAGGAGCGACGGCTCTCCGGTGGCATCCACCCCGACGAATCCCGGATAGACGACAACGTCGCCCGACTCGAGGTGGGAGCGGATGGGCTCGGCCTCCAGACCGACGGGATCCGCGTTGTCGAGAGGGCCCCGGGTGTGGATCGGAGCATCCGACCGGGTGAACGCACGGGCGGAGACGCCGCGAGCGGCCAGCGCCAGAGCGAGCATTCCGGCCGACATCTCCTCGCCGCTAGCCAGCACGAAGTTCAACTCGGGGTCGCCCGCCGCCGGCACCGCCCGCTCCGCAGCCGCCAGGAGCGCGTCGGTCGTGCCCGCCATCGCCGAGACGACGGCCACAACCTTGCAGCCGCCCTCGACTTCGGCCCCGACCTCCCGGGCCGCGTCGGCGTAGTCCTCCGGCCGTCTGAGCACCGACGACCCGAACTTCAGAACGCTGAGCGCGTCACCCCCTTCTGGCATGCGGCCTCCATCCCAAGACGACCCTGTTGCCCTCCCTAAACTAATGGGGAAGCGGCAGCCCGTGCGGTGGCGGCTACGACCCGCGCTCGGTCTCCACCGCCTCCCACTCCGCCATCAGCCTGTCGACCTGCGCGGCCAGCTCCCGCCTCTCCCTCTCCAGTCCGAACAACTCGGAGCGATCTGCCCGCTCGTAGTACGAGACATCGGCGAAGACGGCGTCGATCTCGCCAAGGCGCTCCTCCGCCCGGTCCACCCGATCGGCGAGCTCGCGGGCGCGGGCGGCAAGCCGCCTCGCCTCGGCCGGCGAACGCCTCGTGCCGACCTGTGCGCGGGCCACCCTGCCCTTGCCAGGGCCATCGCCCTCTTCCCGCCGCGCACCTCTGCGCCGGGCCCGCCCTACCGCAGCCTCCACGTCCAGGTGATCGTCGCCCCGGCGCCTGACATACTCGCGGTAGCCGCCCCGGTAGGAGCGTGCGCCGCCAGGCATGATCTCCAGAATGTGGTTCGCGAGCCGCTCGACGAACCAGCGGTCGTGCGAAACGAATATCAGGGTGCCCGGGAACTCCTCCAGGGCGGCGGCCAGCGCCTCGATCGACTCCAGGTCGAGGTGGTTGGTGGGCTCGTCGAGGAGCAGCACATTCGGATTCCTGACCATGATCCCGCAGAAGACCAGTCGCGCCGCCTCGCCCCCCGATAGCGCAGAGATCGGCTTCCTTGCATCGTCGCCCCCGAGGAGCACGAGTCCTAGCTGCGCCAGCGCGTAGCCAACCCCCTTCTCGGGCACGAGGCGACCGATCCACCCTTCGGCTGTCTGCCCCGACCGGGATCCGCCCAGATGGTCCCTGGGATCCTGCGCGAAGTACCCCGGGCGTGTCTCGTACCCCCACACGATCGTCCCAGCATCGATCGCCAGGCGTCCGGCGAGCGCCTTGAGCAGCGTCGACTTCCCCACCCCGTTCGGTCCGACGACGGCGAGGCGGTCGCCCCGGGCCACCTCGAGGTCGATCCCATCGAGGACGCGATTGTCGCCGAAGGACTTGCTCACGCCCTCCACCTTCACCACCTCCTTGCCACTCGGGCGCGCCTGCTCGAAGCGGAAGCGCGGGGTGCGCCGCGAGCTCTGCGGGAGCTGTACCAGAGCCTCGGCCCGCTTCTCGATCATGCGCACCCGGTTCTGGGCCTGCCGCGCCTTGCTGGCCTTGGCGCGGAAGCGGTCGACGAAGCGCTGGTGGTGGGCGATCTCGCGCTGCCTGACCAGAATCTCCTTCTCCCGGCGCTCGCGCTCCTCCCGCTTGGCGCGCACGAAGCCGCTGTAGCCGCCAGGGTATACGGTCGCCGTCTCGTAGTCGATGTCCAGAAGGTGGGTCGCCACCCGGTCCAGGAAGCGGTGGTCGTGGCTGATGACCACAACCGCCCCTCGAAAGGCCCGCAGGAACTGCTCCAGCCACCGAATCGAGAGGATGTCAAGGTGGTTCGTCGGCTCGTCGAGGAGGAGCGCGTCGGGAGCACCGGCGAGCACCTGCGCGAGCAGCACCCGCAGGCGGAGGCCTCCGGAGAGCGTTGAGAGGGGGTCCTGGTGCAGCTCGGTGGCGACCCCCAGGCCCTCCAGGATCTCGGCGGCGCGCGCCTCCGCCGTATAGCCGCCGTGACGCTCGAAGGTCTCCTCCAGCTCCGAGAAGCGGGCCGCGTCGAAACTATCCCCGGCCTTCGCCAGAAGCGCCTCGCGTGCGACGGTCGCCTCCCAGAGCTCGGGGTTGCCCATCAGAGCGACGCTCAGCACCGACTCGTCCTCGTAGGCGAAGCGGTCCTGGCGGAGCACCCCCAAGCGCGTCCGGCGCGGAATCGAGACCGTGCCCTCGCTCGGCGCGATGTCGCCCGCCAGGATCTTCAGGAGCGTCGTCTTCCCGGAGCCGTTGGCGCCTACCAGCCCGAAGCGCTCCCCGGCGACCACGCGGAACGAGACGCCAGCGAAGAGTGTGAGGTCCCCGAACGACTTGCCTAGCCCCCCGACGGCGATCATGGGAGAAAGGTACCGGAAGTCTCCCTGCTCCGACTCGCACTGGACGGAACCTCCGCGACTCCCTATACTGTCCGGTTACGGGATAGTGGACGATCCGCGGACGCGCGGACCGCCTCGGAGTGCCGATTCTCACCAAGGAGGCTGCGATGCCGCTGCATTGTCGAAAGAGTAGAGCGACTGGGCTTATGGCGCTTCTCGTCTTGTCCGGGGCGAGCTGCGACGAACCGGAAAAGGATTGCCCCTATGGCCCTCTGGCTCTGAACGAAATGCCGGATCTCCAGATGCTGATCGGGGAGGTAGATGAGATTTCCCTCCCACACTACTTCGGCGAGCCGTGCGGCCGCGAGCTCAGCTACACCGCGAGTTCTTCGGCCTCCTCAGCGGCTACCGTCTCGATTTCGGGGACCAATCTCACGGTCGCCGCCGTGGATGAGGTGGACTCGGCGATCGTGCGGGTGGAGGCAGGGAACTCGGAGAACCAATTTGCCGTGCACCGCTTCTACGTGTCGGTCGAGCATCCCAACCGGGCCCCGATCGCCGTGGATTCCATCCGTGGCGTCGTACTGCCCGTCCAGAGGTTCCTCGAGAGAGACAGCATCGACCACAGGTTCTTCGACCCCGACGGCGACCCGCTCAGATACTGCTACCCGGAGGACAGAAACCGTTGTCCGTCTGCCGATCCCGAAATCGCGACGGGGAAGATGGCAGGCACCAGTCTCCGCGTGAATGCGGGGGGGATTCCTGGCAGCACCACCATCACTGTTATAGCCAGAGACCCGGAGGGGGACTCTGCGATCCACTATGTGAGTGTCACCGTGACGGACGGCTAGGCGAGCGGGGGCTCCGGGCATCCCTCGCAGATGAAGTCAAGGTGGGGTAGGGCTTGCGGATCGGGACTGGGCCTGGCACTATGCCTCAGCGGTAAGTCTTGGGGGCCTCCCAGGAACGGGGGGCCTCCTCCACCACCACGCGGAGAGTGAGGCCCGGAATGAAGCTGCGAACGACCCTGGCCGCTCCACCAGCGGCCGCCCTGCTGGCGCTGGCCACCTGCGCCGAACCCCCAATCCCGACCGCTGCGGGCCCTGCAGACCTTGGTGTCGATGCTCCGGTGCTGCCGTCCGCCGGGTCGGGTATGCGAGCCATAGCGGAGGAGTGGCCCTTGTGCAGGATCGCAACAACCGAGACGGATCAGGGTGGGAACCCCGGGCCCTGGGTACTCGAAGGGCGAAGGGGAGTCGCCAAGGGCCCCCCTCCACGGCCCGACCCGTTTAACGGTACCTCCACCGTCCTGGAGGGGAGGCGTGACAACCAACCACAGATGATCTTCTGGACGGCGGATTACTGCCCGACACGTGAGGAGTACGGGGTAGAATTGGAAATTAAGATTGGACTCAATCTGGATGTCCCCATGGCATTCGAATTGGTACCACGTTTGGCCCATGACGCTCCCCCCCTATCTGTTGTGGCTCTCGGAGGGGCAAGGGTCACCGGGGCAGTGGCCGGCTTGGTTTATGACATTTAGTGGCCCGCCCGCCGGTGGTCAAATCGACAGCCATTGGGGTCTTTGGGCACAAAGTCGTCGGTCCTGGATGGTGGACACCCTGTGGCTGTCGCTTTTCGACAACGTCGCCGGCACCGTCTATGACGTCAGACACTTGGAATCTTCCAGGGAGTTTATGAACGATACCAAGTGTTGGCTGTATCTTCTTGTCGGCTCCGAACTTCGCGATTCCGAGGCCTGCGAGGTTCCGTAGACCAGGGCCGGCGCTCGCGGCTGACTCCGACCGCCTCCCGCTGTTGCATTGGGCGGCGGTCGCGCACATCGGCCGGCCACCGCACGTTCGTCGGCGTCGGCGCTGCTTAGCAGCCCGTGGACAAACCTCCCACGGGATTCGAGCGGCGCTCTGGTCTCGACCTCCTCCCTGGCTGGCGGGGAACGCCGGGCCCGTCCCGAACCAGGAGCGACACCCCACCCTCCTGGCCTCCGCCAAGGAGCTCCGGCAGATGCCAGCCGCGACCGGACATTCCTCCCTCCCGGAACCAAGAGTAAGAGGGCGTCGCGACGGCCGTCGTCCACGGGACCCGGAGGCTGGGGCGCTACGATGCGACCGGAAGGCTGCTGGACAAGGCCGAGGCGGCTGCGCGAGAGCTTCCGACCCTCGCACTGGACGGAACCGCCGCGACTCCCTATACTGTCCGGTTACAGGAGAGTGGACGATCCGCGGATGCGCGGACCGCCTCGGAGTGCCGATTCTCACCAAGGAGGCTGCGATGCCGCTGCATTGTCGAAAGAGCAGAGTGACTGGGCTTATGGCGCTTCTCGTCTTGTCCGGGGCGGGCTGCGAACCTGAGGAAGAGGTTTGCGACCTTGCCCCTCTGGCTCTGAACGAGATGCCGGATCTCCGGATGCTGATCGGGGAGGTGGAGGAGATTTCCCTCCCACACTACTTCGGCGAACCGTGCCGCCGCGAGCTCAGCTACACCGCCAGTTCTTCGGCCTCCTCAGCGGTTACCGTCTCGATTGCGGGGGTCACTCTCACGGTCACCGCCGTGGATGAGGTAGACTCGGCGATCGTGCGGGTGGAGGCAGGGAACTCGAAGAACCAATTTGCCGTCCACCGCTTCTACGTGTCGGTCGAGCTTCCCAACCGGGCCCCGATCGCCGTGGGGTCCATTCCCGATTCCACAGTGCAGGTTGGTAGATGGATAGAGCAAGGGAGCGTCAACGACAAATTCAACGACCCCGACGGTGACTCGCTCGTGTACCGCAGCAGAAGCGACACCACGATCGCAAAGGTGGTAGGTGTGTTCCCGTACGGCGAAAGGACCAATGTGCATGGTGTTGGGGTTGGTATTACCACAATCACTATCACAGCCACAGACCCGGAAGGGCTTTCTGACAGCATTGAATTTGATGTCACCGTCACGCCGTTCACTGAAGGCGGCTCCCCGCCGGGGGAAATGCACATGTCCGAAAAGCTGTTTTTCGAGGTGCCCCTCGATCCCCGCAAAGAGGCGCTCCCAGCACAGGTCGATTGTTTTATTTGGGAAGGATGGGAGTTTTGCGACGCGGCCCTGCCCTTGGGCCTCCACCCAGGGAGGGTACTGGTAGGCCCGACCCTACCGTAGACGTCCTCGAACAGAGCAACCAGAATGTGACCGGCCATCTAGGCGAGGGGGCCTCTGTTTCGGCTCCTGGCTGGCGGTCCGTGGATGGTTTCCACGGGCCGCTGGCCCGCGGCGGCCGGGGTCAGAACGCCGCGATCCCTGTGACCGCCTGCCCCAGAACGAGCGAGTGGATGTCGTGCGTGCCCTCGTAGGTGTACACGGACTCCAGATTCGCCATGTGGCGCATCGAGGCGTACTCGGCCAGTATGCCATTCGCGCCGAGCAGCCTGCGCGCCTCCCGGGCGGCGTCGCACGCCATGTCGACGTTCGCCCGCTTGGCCAGGCTCACCTGCTGAGGCGTCATGGCGCCCTCGTCCTTCAGCCGTCCGAGCCGCAGGCATAGCAGCTGCCCCTGCGTGATCCCGGTGAGGATGTCGGCGAGGCGCACCTGCTGGATCTGCTTGCCGCCTATGGGGCCGTCGAACATCACGCGCTCCCGCGAGTAGCTCAGCGCCTCGTGGAAGCACGCCATCGCGGCCCCCACCGCTCCCCACGCGATCCCGTAGCGCGCCTGGGTCAGGCACATCAGCGGCGAACGCAGCCCGGCGCTCCCCGGGAGGAGCGCATCGCCTGGGAGCTCGACGTCGCTGAGCACCAGCTCGCTCGTGTCGGAGGCCAGCAGCGACAGCTTGCCCTTCTGGTCGCGGGCGCTCACCCCGGGGGTGTCGGTGGGCACCACGAAGCCGCGGATGCCCTTGGCGTCGCCGATCTCGCGCGTCTGTGCCCAGACGACCGCCACATCGGCCATGGAGGCGTTGGTGATCCACATCTTGGCGCCATTCAGCACCCATCCGCCGTCGGTCTCGCGGGCGCGCGTGATCATCCCGGCGGGATTCGAGCCGTAGTCGGGCTCGGTCAGCCCGAAGCACCCCACCTTCCTCCCCGCGGCCAGCTCGGGGAGCCAGCGCCTCCTCTGCTCCTCGGAGCCGAAGGCGCGTATCGGGTACATGACCAGCGCCCCCTGCACCGAGGCGAAGGAACGGATGCCCGAGTCGCCGCGCTCCAGCTCCTGCATGATCAGGCCGTAAGCCACGTTGTTCAGCCCCGCGCAGCCGTACTCCTCCGGCAGATTCGCCCCCAGGACCCCCAGCTCGCCGATCTCCCCGATAAGCTCCGTCGGGAAGCGACTCTCCACATAGGCGCCCCCGATGATCGGGACGACCCGATCCTCCACCCACTCCCGGATCGTGTCCCGCACCATCCGTTCCTCCTCGGAGAGGAGCGAGTCGATGTCGTAGAAGTCGACCCCGTCGAATCTGTCGGCCACCGTCTACCCTTTCACCTTGGTCTTCGCCCAGCCCTCCGTGGATGATCGTCGAGACCGCCCAGGCGCCGCTCTAATGGTCCACGAGCTGCCGGAGCGCCGGCGCGCCCTGAGCACGCCGTAGGAGAGCTCGGTAGCCGCCCGCGCAACTAGCCAGAGGGTGGCGAGCACGGCCCCGATCCACCCCCCTATCAGCATCGCGGACGGCCGCTGCACGAGGTAGATCCAGCTCGCGAGCCCAACCGCCACGACCACTCCGCTCAGCAGCCCGATTCGCTTGGCCCTGGCACGGGCCCGCACCACGCAGCCGTCGCACCAGAGCATCCGGTCCAGATCCCGCGCCCGCTGGGCACCGCCGCAGCTCGTGCACCTCAGGTCGTCTCCACCGGGACGAAGCTTCTCCACGCCGGTCAGCCACAACCGGGGCGCCGGTGCACCTTCACCCGAGCCTCCGCGCCACCGCGGCCGCGAAGGCGCCGGTGTCGTCGCTCCCGCCCATGTCCGGCGTGCGCGCGTCTCCATGGAGGACCACCGCCTCGACCGCCGTGCGAATGCGACGAGCCGCTTCCCCCTGGCCGATGTGGTCCAGGAGCATGCACGCCGAGAGGAGGAGCGCGGTTGGGTTGGCGACGCCCTGCCCAGCGATGTCCGCAGCGGATCCGTGCACCGCCTCGAAGACCGCGCAAGACTCGCCGATGTTGCCCGATGGCGCAAACCCGAGCCCGCCAACCAGCCCGGCCATCAGGTCGCTCAGGATGTCGCCGAACATGTTGCCCATTACCAGCACGTCGAAGCGGTAGGGGTCGAGCACAAGGTGCATCGCCGTCGCGTCGATGATGCTGTCCTCGAAGGCCACGCGCCCGGCGTACTCGGGCGCCATCGACTCGCCCATCTCGAGGAAGAGGCCCTGCGTGTGCTTCAGGATGTTGGCCTTGTGCGCCAGCGTGACCTTGGAGCGGTCATTTGCAATCGCGTACTCGAAGGCGAAGCGCAGAATTCGCTCGCACCCGAATCGGGTGGTGATCATCGCCGATTCGGCCGCCGCCCTCCTGTCCCCTGCAATGCTGATCGAGTGCTCGACCCCGACGTAGAGCCCCTCGGTGTTCTCGCGGATCAGCACGAGGTCGATATCCCGGTAGCGCAGCCCCGGCAGGATCGAAGATACCGGGCGAACGTTCGCATACAGGTCGAACGCCTTGCGAATGGCGACGTTCACCGAGCGGAAGCCGCCCCCGGAGGGCGTGGCCAGAGGTCCCTTGAGTGCCAGGCCGTTGGCCTCGATCGAATCCATCGTGGCCTGCGGCATGGGGTCTCCGTGCCGTTCGAGCGCGCACACGCCGGCGTCCTGCCGGTCGTAGTGGAGCCGGGCCCCCGCCTCGCCGAGGACGAGCGTGACCGCCTTGGTGATCTCGGGACCGACGCCGTCGCCCGGAATAAGCGTGATCGTCGGCGTCATGGGTCGCGTGCCCTGTCGGCCCGCGGAAAGACCTCCTCCGGCTCAAAGGCCAGTGAGGCCGAGTTGATGCAGAAGCGGGCGCCATCCGGGCCCGGACCGTCCGGGAAGACGTGACCCAGGTGGGCGTCGCAGCTGGCGCAGACCACCTCGGTGCGCCGCATCATGAGGCTCAGATCGCTCCGCTCCGAGACGCACTCGGGCGTGGAGGGGCGGGTGAAGCTCGGCCACCCTGTCCCCGAGTCGTACTTGTCGCCCGAGGAAAAGAGGTTCTCCCCACAGCACACGCACCGGTAGACGCCGCTCTCCCTGTGTGCCCAGTAGGCGCCGGTGAAGGCTCGCTCGGTGCCGCCGCGGCGGGTGACTCGGTACTGCTCCGGGGTCAGTCGCCGCCTCCACTCCGCATCGGTCTGCGGCCCCCTGCCGCCGGACGCGTTCATCTTGCTTGCTACGCTCCGCCTCCGTGCTTGATCGAGCGCCCCTCGACGAGCAGCACCACGTCCTCGGCATTGTTCGTGGCCAGGTCCCCGATGCGCTCGAGATTCTGCAGCACGAGGATCATCTCCTGGCCGGGAGAAATGTAGCGAGGTTGCTCGAGCATGTACGACACGATGATCCGGTACCGTCCCGATCCACGAACCCATGTGGGCCAGCTTCGAGCGCAGGCAGCCCCCTACCCTCGCTGCGCCTCCACAGGTTCACCCGCCCCGCGCACGATCGCCAGCACCTCGTCCTCTCCCAGAGTCCGGTCGGCCCCCTTGGCGCGATCGAATATGCGCCTGCAGAGCTCCTGGTCGCTTGCGTCGTAGCCCCGCCTCCCGAGCCAGTACCTGACATTCGAGAGTCCGGACATCGGCCCGATCTCCACCTCCTGCTCGCGGCCAACCAGCGAGGCGGGAACGCCCGAGTAGACCCGGTCCTCGAGCCAGTCGGCACCCTTGGCTCTCGCCTTTGCGATCGCCGCGGCATGCACCCCGGTCGCCGTCCGGAAGGCGTCGCGACCCAGCACGGGGTAGTTGGCCGGGAGGGGCACGCCGATCTCCCGCGCCACGACCGCACAGTACTCCGACAGCCGGGAGAGTGGCGCGTCATGCACTCCCGCCATCACGAGGTTGACGAGGAGCAGGTCCATCTCGACGTTGCCGACGCGCTCCCCGATGCCGAGGGCGGTTCCGTGGATTCGGTCCGCGCCCGCCTCGATCGCCGCCAGCGCGTTGGCCAGGCCGAGACCCCGGTCCCGGTGCCCGTGCCAGTCGACCTTCACCTCCTCGCCCGAAGGCGCCACGATATCGCTGCGCACGAAACGCACTAGCGCCCTGACACCCGCCGGCGTCGCATGGCCCACCGTGTCGGATAGGCAGATCCTCCTCGCCCCCCACCGGATGGCGCTTCCGTAGAGCGTGGCGAGCGTCTCGGGGTCCGCCCGCGTGGTGTCCTCGGTCACGAACATGACCGGCAGGCCTTCGCGCACGCAGAAGGACACCGACTCCTCGGCGGTGCGCAGCATCCGGTCGAGCGTCCAGCCCTCGGCGAAGAGGCGAATCGGCGAACTCCCGATGAAGGTGCACACCTCCAGGGCGATCCCCGCCCTCTGGGCGATGCGGGCGGCTGGCTCGACGTCCACCATCATGGTGCGGGCAGCGCAGTTCGGGGTGATCCGGAGCCTGGCGTCGCGGATCTCCTCGCAGAGCCGCACCATGTCCGAGACTGCCCTGGCACCCGCGCCCGGCAGCCCGATGTCGGCCGTGTGGATTCCGAGCTCGTCCATCATGTGAAGGAGCTGGATCTTCACATCGACAGGGGGATCGATAGCCGAAGGAGACTGAAGCCCGTCGCGCAGCGTCTCGTCGTCCAGCTCGACGCTCCTGCGCCACGACGGGCCATCCGCGTCGGCGGTGTTCCAGTCGTGCATCAACCGCTTCTCGTCCATTGCGACTCCGATCGCCATTGCCCCCGGTCCGGTCTAGCACCCCGTGGACAAACCTCCCATGTGCACACGCGAGATCCGCGGACTGCTAGCGCCCGCGCCTGGCCGGGCATCAAAGATTGGCTGCCCGGTGCCCCAGGCGAAAGAACCCGGCTCGAAACCCGGGCCATTTCGGTTGACCCGGCAAGGTCCTCTGCGACAGCTTTCCGTAGAGTCGAAGCCACCCGGCGGGGACCCCATTCCGAACGGCGAGCATGTACAAGAGGCTTACCGAGAAGTCGGCACGCACGAGCCCCGAGGCTAGCGACCCTGCACTCCTTGGACGAACCTACGCGATTCCATTCGACACCGTGTGGAGGGCCGCCCTCCTGCTGGCACACGGGGGTCTGCGCGGATGGAAGCTCGTCAGCAGCGACGACGAGCTCGGCATCATCAGGGTCGACGTGAGGGCCATGCTCGTGCCGCTGGAGGCCAAGGCGCTAGTCTCGGTGACGCTGGACCCCGACGGCCAGACGCGAGTCGACATGTCCGCGCGGGGGGTACACAGGTGGGGCGACTTCGGCGTCAACCGCCGCCGCATCCGGACCTTCTTCAGGGTGCTGGACCGGGAGCTCTCCGTGCGGCCGGACCAGATAGTCGTCCCCTGGTCTCAGGTCGAGCACACCGCGTAGCTAGGAGTCCGTGGATGAACCCTGGCGAGCACCGAGAGGCGCGAAGCGCCGGGCTGGCGAGGCGCGACGAAGCGCGAATAGCAGCGCTATTCGTGCGAGGAGCAACGAAGAGCGCAGCGGTCCAGCGCGGATGCAGGGCGCCTCGAATGCCGCCAGGGCTTTGTCCACGGGCTCCTGGGAGTCCGTGGGTACCTTACAATACCCTTACCCGTGGCTTCGCTCGCCCACCCATACTGTAATGTACGCTTGACAATGTGTAACCCATGGTTTACAATGCCCATACCCATGATTTCGCTCCGCGGTGCTCCTCGGGCTGGTAGCGGCGCTACCAGCCCGTGCAGCCCGCGGTACTGGCGCGGGATCGTCCATTGGCTGCTAGCGCTGGCGCTCGGAGCCTCTGCCTGCACCAGCCCGGGGGGTGACGAGCGTCCACCGGGCGGAGGCGACTCCGCTGGGACGGGCCCGGCGGCACCCAACTCGGCCAGTGCCGGCGCGGAGTCGACCTACTATCGCACCGTCGCCTTCCTGAGCATGGCCAACCGGCAGACAATGATCGTGCCGTGGGACTTCGAGAACCGATCCACCGGCGAGGGTGTGCAGCGCACGCTCCGGGGTTGGCTCGGGCGCGGCGGCCGGTGGTCGCAGTTCGCGGACGAGGAGTGGAGCACTCCCCCCTCTCGCTCCCCGTGGGGCATCCTGCCCCGAGGCGAGGAGGCCCGCCTGATCGTCGGCGACGGAGGCGTCGTGCGCGAGCTGTACTACCGCCAGGGCATTCGGGATCTTTCTGTGCGCCCCGGAGCGCTCATTGCCGAGTGGAGGGGCAGTGGCGGCGACACCTACCGGCTACACACGGCCCGCGCCCGCCTAGCCGAAGTGGAGTACCTCGGAGTGGCAATAGACGCCTTCGCGACCGTCCCCGGCGGCCAGAGCCATCCTCCGGGCTGGCTGCTCCTCGTGGGCGACGGCCCCCTCTACCTCCTGGTGGCCGAGAGCAAGGGCGCAGGCAGTCACCGGGCGTGGGCGCTAAAGGGCGACGACGAGACGCTATGGCCTGCGGTGGCACTCTCCTGGACTGAGACGGCCACCTATGGATCGGTAGGGCTCGAGGTCCCGGTTTCGTGGACCCTCGACTCGGGCGACGGGACGCTCGTCGGCGAGATCGAGCCGGTAGCGTCGCAGCTGCAGGCGGTTGGCGGCGAGGGCGGGGTCCTCCCCGAGCTAGGCGGCTTCGAGGTGGAGGGCGAGGTGCGGGTCGACGGCGCGGAGGTGCGTGTGCGGGGATTCCTGCGTCGCTTCGCCGGCCGGTGAGGAGCTGCTCGTGAACGAGGCGCTGCTCCGAGCCGGCGTCTCGGTCCTCATGGGCGCTGCCGCCGGGGGGCTGACCAACACGCTGGCGATCTGGATGCTCTTCCACCCGCTCCGCCCGGTAAAGGTGGCGGGATGGCGCATCGGCTTCCTGTACGGGGCGATTCCCAAGAACCAGAAGCGCCTCGCAGCGGCGATCGGGCGCACGGTCGGCACCCGCCTCCTGACTTCGGAGGACCTGACCCGTGTACTCGCCGAGCCCGAGTTCAAGGACGCCTTCGAAAAGGGGCTTGCCAGGTTCTTCGGCGAGGTGCTCGAGGTCGAGCGGGGCCCGATCGAAGACCTCTTCGGCCCCGAGGCGCGTGCCGAGGTCGGAGAGATCATAGCGGACATTGTCGATCACGGTGTGGCAAGGATCGGGGAGTACCTGCACTCCGAGGCCTTCGAGGACGCCATCGAGGCACGGACCGGAGAGCTACTGGAGCTAGCGGCGGACGAGCCCCTCGGCGACCTCTCGACGCTCTCGCGCGAGGTCGGGCTGGTGACCGCTGCTGAGCGATGGCTCGAGGCCGCGGTGGAGAGCGACCGGCTGCAAAGGGCGCTTGCGGAGTTTGTGGAGGCGGCTTCCGAGAGAGTCATGAGGGCCGGACTGGCCGTGCGCGACATCCTGCCTGGCGGGACGACGCAGCTGCTGGAGCGGGTTGCGGAGGCCTACGTCTCACTCGCGATCGAGCGCCTGAGCGGTGCCCTCGACAACCCGGCGACGAGGCGGCGGCTCGAGGGTCTGGTGCGCGATCTCCTCGACCGCTTCCTGGACGACCTCCGGCTGCACAAGCGCGTCCTGACGCGGCTGATCGTCACCGAGGACACCGTGAGGCAGGTGATCGATACGCTCGAGGCGCACGGCGCCGAGCAGATCCGGGTCATGTTCGCGGAGGACCCGCTCAGAGAGGTGATCGGCAGGGGGATCGGCGAGGCGATAGCCGACCTCCTCGACCGGCCGCTCGGCGAGTTCCTGGAGGGCCACGGCGAGGTGGTCGCCGAGACGAGGGAAGCATCGGTGCGGTGGCTCCTGGGGCAGCTGAGGACCCCGGCCACACGGAGCTTCCTGGCCGCGAAGCTCGAGGAGGAGGTTGAGAGGGCCACGGGCCGCAAGGTGGGGGAGGTGCTCGCGGGCGTACCGGCCGAGGCGCTCTCGGGGCTGTCGGTGCGCGCGGCCAGGAGCAAGCTGGCGGAGAGAGTGCTGCGGGAGTCCGCGCACGCGATGGCGGTCGCGGCGCTGAAGCGTCCGCTCGGGCGTCCTGCCCGCGTCCTTCCTCCCGGCGCCGCGCACCGAATCGAGGGCGCCCTCAGCGAGCCCCTCTGGCAGTGGCTTCAGTCGCAGACACCGGGGCTCGTGCACCGGATCGACATCGCCGCCCGGGTCGAGGCAAAGGTCGTCAACCTGCCCGTCAGGAGGATGGAGGAGATCATCCGGGGAGTCGCGCAGCGGGAGCTGAGGGCGATCGTCTATCTCGGCTACGCCCTGGGGGCGGCGATAGGCGCAGCCACATTCACCCTGAATTCCCTCCTGTCGTAGCGTCTCCACGATCGGAGGCAGCCTCGGGAGGAGCTGTGCGGAAGTAGCGCCGCGAACGGCGGCGGTGCGAGCTGCGACGCTCCTTGCGCAGCAGGTCGAGCGGGGTGAAGTGGCGCTTCGCTCTGCGCCGACGGGCATCGGGGCGACCCAGTAGCAGCTCGAGTTCCTGCAGCCCCTCCTCGGAGTGCACGCCGTCGGCCTCGCCGGGCACACCCTCGCTTCGAGCGCTCCTGGCCTTCCCCCTCCTCCCTCGGCCCTCGCCCGACGCCTTGCCAGGCATTCCGATCCAAATTCCGATCGCCAGTGCTAGGAGCGCACCCACAACCTTCAGGACCATGCGGTCACGTCCTCGCAAGTCCATCGCCGTCGCACTCGCTTCGCACCCACTCCAGGTAGTCGGGATTGCCCCCGGCCACCTCCTGGACGAGGAGCTCGGGCACATCGTAGGGGTGGCTCGCCCGGGCGGCCTCGACCACACGCTCTGCGAGTCCGTCGGTCGTCTTCAGGATCACGACCACCTCGTCGGCACGCTCGAGCCCGCCCCTCCACCGGTAGATGCTGACCGCGCCCGGGATGATGTTGCCGCACGCCACCAGCCCCCGGTCCAGCAGCTCCCGCACGATCCCCTCGGCCGAGCTGGCGTCTGGCGCCGTCATCAGCACGGTGACGACCGTGCCGCCGTCCGGCGTCGCCGTCTCCTTCGCCGCAGCCGTGGGGGGTCTGTCCACGGGCTGCTAGGCCACGAAGAGCGTCTTGTCCAGCGACTCCGGCCGGTACATCGTCTCGATCAGCCCGGCGTACATCGCCTGCACCGCCGAGCGGCGTACCTTCTGGGTCGGCGTCAGCGTGCCCGCTTCCACGTCGAAGGGCTCCACGATCAGACCGATCTTCTTCGGCGTCTCGAAGGGGGCCAGCTCCTCCACCGACGCGAAGATCTCCCGTTGGAGCTGTCCCTGACAGCTGGAGTCGGCGACGAGCTCGGCCCGCTCTCCTCGAATGCCCGCCTCGGAGGCCCAGGCCTCCAGGCGCTCGAAGGCCGGAACTACCAGCGCAGCGGGGAAGTTCCGCCCCTCGCCGATCACAAGCGCCTCCTCGACGAAGGCGCACTGCTTGAGCAGGTTCTCGATCTGCTGGGGGGCGATGTACTTCCCGCCCGAGGTCTTGAAGAGGTCCTTCTTGCGGTCGGTGATGCTCAGGTAGCCGTCCTCGCTCAGCTCGCCGATGTCCCCCGTGCTGAACCAGCCGTCCTCCGAGATCGCGGCGCGCGTGGCCTCTTCCTGACCGTGGTAGCCCTTCATCACCTGGGGGCCACGGATCAGGATCTCGCCGTCATCTGCGATCCTGACCTCGGTGCCGGGGACGGGCCGTCCAACGGTGCCGATGCGAAAGTGCTCCAGAGTGTTCACATTGGTTACGGGCGACGTCTCGGTCAGGCCGTACCCCTCGAGGATCGTGACCCCCGCGCCCAGGAAGAAGCGGTTGATCTCGGGTGCCAGCGCCGCGCCACCGCTCACGAAGAAGCGTAGCCTGCCCCCCACCGCCTCGCGGATGCGGGCGAAGACGAGCCGGTCGGCCACCGCATACCGCATACGCACCGAGAGACCAGGGGGTGCCCCGGACTCCCGGCAGAGCGCGACCCGCCGTCCAACCCCTGTCGCCCACGCCACCAGCCGGCCCTTCAGTCCGGCGGCGGCCTGCACGCGCTGGTAGACCTTCTCATAGAGGCGGGGCACCGAGACCAGGAGCGTCGGCCGAAGCCGCTTCATGTCGTCGGCCACCGTCTCGATCGACCCGTGCGTAACGGTGCACCCCCTGGCGAAGAGGAGGTAGTCCACCATCCGCTGCAGGACATGGGAGAGCGGCAGGAAGGAGATGCTCGAGTCCGCGGTGCCGATCTCGATGACGCGCTCGGTCGCCCGCACATTGGAGGTCAGGTTGGCGTGCGTCAGCATGACCCCCTTTGGCCTCCCCGTGGTGCCCGAGGTGTAGATCATCGTCGCGACGTCGTCCGGCTCGGCGCGTCTCGCCTCGGCCACGCAATCGGAAAGCGCGGAGTCGTCGCCCATCGCGAGGAAGTCGGGCCAGGAGATCGCGTCGCCCTCGGCGGCCGTGGGATCGAAGACTACGACTCGGATCTCGCGCGTCAGGCCGGCGGCGGCCGCTCGCACCTTGGCGAGCTGCTCGGCATCGGAGACGAAGACCAGCGTCGCCCCCGAGTCCTCGAGTATGTAGGCGACCTGGTACGGGGGCAGGGTGCTGTAGATCGGCACATCGGCGACGCCCGCAACGAGACACGACCAGTCCGCGAGCGCCCATTCGAGACGGTTCTCGGAGAGGATGGCGGCCCTCTCCCCGCGCCCGAGGCCCAGCTTCCGAAGCGCCCCCGCACCCCTCCGCGCATGGTCCTGCACCTCGGCATACGAGAGCCCCGAGTCGCCGGGTCCTCCGTATGCGGGCCGGTCGCCGTGCTCCTCGACCGCGTCCACAAGGAGCTCCGCTAGCGTGCCAGCGGGGATGTCGGCCGGATTGGCGTAGTATTCGGTGTTCTCGGGCATCTTTTTTCGCTCTTATCGGGACCCGGCGCAGTGCCGTGCCCGCTTCTTGAGATTACATGTGACAGATTCTGGCCACTATCTGTCACGGTTTCACTCTACACACCCTCGACGGCGGTATGCAGCTCGAGGTCGCTGCGTAGCGAGAGGAGCACCGAGCAGTACCTCTCCCGTGACAGCTCGATGGCCCGCTCGATCTTCTCGCGGCTCCCGGGCGGCGCTCCAGCGACGCGGAAGGTCAGCTCCAGAGCCGTAAAGTGGCGAGGCGGCTCGTCGCGCCGCACAGCCCGCGCCACCACATCGAGGGCGTCAAGGGGAACGCGCCCCTTCCCGAGGATGACCCTGACGTCGATCGCCATGCACGCGGCGACCGCGCTCAGCACAAGCTCCATCGGCGACGGACCGGTGGCGGAGTCCCCGTCGACGACGATCTGGGGGCCACCCGCGGGGCCACCATCGAAGACGAGCCCCGATCCCGTCCAGGAGAGTCTAGCCTCCATGAGCGCTCGCATCGGCCTCGGGCTGCGCCTCCCCATCCTCGTCGGCCCCTTGCAGCTCTCCCAGCGTCCGACGCGCGTAGTCGACGTGCGCCTGCGACTCCTCGTCCGTCGGGTGGCTGGCCAGGAAGTGCTCCAGGTGCTCCGCCGCCTGGTCGGGTTCGCCCCGCCGCAGCAGCACGAAGGCGAGGCCGTAGTGGGCGCCAGCCTCCTCCGGGTACCTGTGGAGCACATGCCGGTAGGTCTTGATCGCCTCCGCCTCCATCCCGATCCTGGTGTAGGCGATCGCGATCTGCTGCAGGACGATGGGGTCTCCCGGAGACTCCCTGAGGGCCAGACGCAGCGAGGTGAGCGCCTCGTGGTGCTTGCCCTCGTGCGCGAGGGCGAGTCCCTCTTCGTAGTAGTCGATCTGCTCGGCCCTGGCAGGACCGCCGAAGAGCTTGTTCCAGAGCGACATGGACGAGGGTGTTAGCGTCCTGCTAGAGGGAGTGCAGGGGTGCGCGAACCGGGAACTGAGTCGTTACAAGGTACCCGATTCCCGATTGCGCAGACAAGCCGGATCCCTGTTCATGTACGTGCGAGCCCGAAGAGGAGGGCGATTCCAGCGTGAGACGGGCCTGAGGCAGGGGTGTCGCTGACAGTCTCCCAGACGGACTCCTGCCGCCTGGCGGGATGGCTCCGCGTATTAGCCCGCGCGGGCGCGGGGCTTGCCTGGACGACCGCGGTCGCCGCCCTCCTGCTCGCGAGCTGGGCACCCACGGTCCTCTATCGACGATCGGGGGCCGCGAGGCGGGCTGGTGCTCGTCGCCTTGCCAAGCGGATCTGGGCGCGGGGTCTCCTGCTCGCAGTGGGTGTCCGAGTGAGGGTCGAGGGCCGGCCGCCCCCTAGCGGGACGATCGTCGTCTCCAACCACCTGGGCTACATCGACATTCCGGTGGTGGACTCGGTTGCCTCGACCGTCTTCGTGGCACGAGCCGATCTCAGGCGCTGGCCCTACCTTGGGCCGCTGGCATCGCTGGGAGGCACGATATTCGTGGACCGGGCCACCAAGAGAGACGTGCTGGGAGTCCGCCGCAGGATGCTCGAGGCGCTCGCGAGGCGGGACCGGGTCCTGGTCTTCCCGGAGGCGACGAGCACCACCGGCGAGACGATTCTGCCATTCAAGTCGGCGCTCCTAGCCGACGCCGCTGCGCGGGGGCTCCCCGTCCACTGGGTGACGCTGACCTACAGGGCACCTGGCGCCTCGGCCCGGGACCGGGTCTGCTGGGCGAGCGATGTGGGATTCGTGTCGCACCTCGTCGGGCTGCTGGCGCTGCGCCGCGTCGAGTGCACCGTCCGCTTCGGACGCCGGCCGGTGCTGGCAGGCGACCGAAAGGAGCTCGCCCGCGAGCTCAGACGCCGAATGATGGGAGCATTCGAGCCTGTTACTCGATATCCCCCGCGAGACGACGCACGAACGGGCTCACGATCAGCGCCACCAGCCCGCCCCCGCCGACGATCATCGCCACATTCATGAAGAGCGGGGACGGCTCCAGGCCTTCGAGCAGGCCCGCCACCCGTCCGGCGATGAGGTTCCCCAGCGCAGCCGCGACGAACCAGACGCCCATCATCTGGCTGATGCGGCCCACCGGCGCAAGCTTGGTCATGGCGGAGAGCCCGACGGGAGAGAGCGCCAGCTCGCCGACGGTGTGCAGAAAGTACATCACGACCAGCCATGCCGCCGAGACCCTCGCGTCGGGGCCTGCATTGGCCGCACCCCACGCGATCACCAGGAATCCCGCGCCAAGGCCCATCAGGCCGAGGGCGAACTTCACCCCCACCGAGGGATTTGCGTTGCGTCTGGCGAGCCACACCCAGAGCGACCCGAAGACCGGGGCCAGCACGATGATGAAGAAGGCGTTGACCGACTGCAGCGCCGAGGCGCCGTACTCCCAGCCGAACAGGGTCCGGTCGGTGAAGTCACGGGCGAAGATGTTGAGCGACGAGCCCGCCTGCTCGAATCCCGACCAGAAGAGCGCGGCGCACAGAAAGAGCCAGAAGATGACGAGGACCTTCTTGATCTCGCCGCCGCTGTGTCCCCCCCAGGCGACCACGTAAAGGAAGTAGAGGGCGATGATGACGAGGATCGCGATGGCCAGGTTGTCGGAAATGTCGGTGAGCGAGAGCGAAATGGTGCCGTTGGACACGAGGAGGCCGAAGGCTGCCAGCGCCACCGCCACCGAGACGCAGATTCCGTAGAAGGTGCGGGCGGTGCGGGCAAGCTGCTCTCGCGTCTTGTCCGTGCGCAGGAGGCCGGCGTCACCCAGCGGCCCGTAGCCCCGCCGGAACTGGATCAGGCCGAGGACCATCCCGAATCCGGCCGCGGAAAACCCCCAGTGCCAGTTGCCCTGTTCGCCCAGGAAGCTGCAGAGCAGCGGACCAGCCATGGCGCCCAGATTGATCCCCATGTAGAAGATCGAGAACCCCGCGTCGCGGCGGGCCCCGCCTTCGGGGTAGAGGTCGGCCACCACCGAGCTCACATTCGGCTTGAGCAGCCCGGTGCCGATGACGATCAGCACGAGTCCCAGGAAGAAGGTGAAGCGCGTCGGCACCGCCATGCTGAAGTGCCCGGCCGCAATAATGCAGCCGCCGACGAATACCGCCTTGCGCTGGCCCCAGAGCTGGTCCGCGACCCAACCGCCCGGGAGCGCGAGCAGGTACACCAGCGAGCCGTAGAGCCCATAGATGGCGGTCGCGGTGACCAGGTCGAATCCCAGCCCCGGGTTCTCGCCGATCGTCGCTCCCGTCATGAAGAGGACGAGGAGGGCCCGCATCCCGTAGAAGGAGAAGCGCTCCCACATCTCGGTGAAGAAGAGGGTGGGGAGGCCCCGTGGGTGGCTGCGGAATAGGCCCCGTCCGAACTCGGTTCCTCTCTGGTCTGCCATGCTCAGCCCTCCCGGGCCCGGTGAAGAAGGTCGTCGCTCCGGCCGCGCGAAGTCGCGGTAGGTGACATACTACGGCCCGCGAGTCCGAGCGACCAGAAGCTGCCTCTCAGCGCCCGACGCCAGCCGCCGCTGGCGGATCCAGCTCGACTGCCCAGAGCCCCGAGTTGCGGTCCGAGACCACGATTCCTCCCCGGTGGAACTGAACGCCGGTGGCCATCGGCGAATTGGCGATGCGGCCGTCGGGGGCACCGGTGGGGACTCTGGCGACCTCGCGGCCCTGCCGATACAGATCGCCCCGCAGCTCGCCCGAGATGTCGACCACTCGCAGCCCGGCGCGGCCGTAGGCGACGTAGAGGCGGTCGCCCTCCACCCACAGGTTGCGGGCAGCCGCCTCCGGCACCTCGTAGCGCGCCACGGCGCGTGGAGCCGTCGGATCGCCGATGTCGAGCACACGGACGAGTGCGTGCGATCGGTGGCCACGCCTACCGGCTCCCGAGGCGCACGCCTCGCAGACCAGCGTCTCCTCGACGACGAACAGGTAGCTGTGCCCGTCGGCACTCGTGTACGGCAAGGAAACCCTGGAGCTGCCCTCGGGGTGGGCGTAGCCGCCGACCGCAACCGGGTCGCTCGGCGTGCCGCCCCAGCGACCATCCCCCACGTCGAGGACCTGGACCCCATCGGGCCCGTACGCCAGATAGGCGAGGCCGTCGGCTACCCGGAGATCGTTCAGGCGTGCGCCCGGTCTCTCGATTCCCCATCGTCCCACCTCCTCGACGTCCTTCGGATTGGATGCGTCCAGGATGTGCAGCTCGGGGGAACCGGTGGGCACCACGCACAGGAGGCTATCAGCAAACAGCACCTTGGCAGCCCCCTCCTTCAGGCCCTTCGTGTAGTCGTCCTCCACGACGGGATGGGCCGGATCGGCCAAGTCGAGGACCACGATGCCGTTCTCGCGGTCGGACGCACCCTCGCGGGTGATCGCGGCAAAGGTCCCGGCAGCGTTGACCGTGACATCGCCCACGACCCGCGCGTCCACCTCCACGAAGTCGGTCAGCGTCGGGTTCGCCGGGTTGGTGACGTCCCACGCCAGCATCCGCTCCGAGCGGGTGCCCGTGTAGGCGTAGTCGCGCCCATCGGTGCCGGTGAAGGCCCACAGATCCGCGATCGGCCGGTCGAGGACCGATCCGCGCCCGACGACCCGGGCATCCGCTCCGACGCCACGCACGACCGCCTCGACGATGGCTTCGCCCGAACGTCCGCCAACGGCGGCCACAACGCGGTAGAGGCCCGCACGCTCGGCCACAAATCCGCCGTCCTGGTAGATCAGCGCACCGTGCCCTGCCCCTTCTCCTACCGCCGCCACCGAGTAGTGAGCCGCCACACCCTCGACCTCGTTGCCATCCGCGTCCAGAGCAACGGCGCGGTAGCGGAGCACATCGCCTGTTCGTCCCTGCGCTGGGCCGGTCACCTCGACCGCTGCGACCGCGCTTTCGTCAACCTCCAGGACGAGCCTCCCCTCGACGCCCTCGGCGGTGGCGTACACCGTGGCGGTACCGGAGTGCAATGCCCGCACGAAACCCCGCTCGTCCACGGTGACCAGGTCCGGCCGGTTGCTCCGCCACTCTACCGAGACGGAGGTGCGGAGGTCACCGGCGGCGGTGTACGCCCGCGCCTGGAGCCCGACCACGGTCCCGACCATGAGCCGCATCCCCGGATCCGCGATCTCGACTCTGGCGACCGGCCGACCCACCACCGCCACGGGGGCGGAGAATGTCCGCACCTCGGGTGGCCCGGTACCGCTGGCGGGCGGTACCCGGATCGCCATGCGCAGCTCGGCCGTACCCTCCGTCAGCCCCCGGAGGTATCCTCTCTCCAGAACGGCGAAGCGGCTCTCTAGCGCTGGCCGCACCACCACGCCCCGGACTGGCTGGTCGCGAGCGTCGTAGGCGACCAGGGACAGCTCCTCGCCGAGCGCCACCGAGTCGCCGACCTGTATCACGATCTCGGCTGGGTCGCTTCGCACGTCCTCCACGCGCGCCCCGATCAGCACCGCCGCCGGGTACCCGGGCGCACTCGGAGGGGCGGGTGCCGACTCGTCGCCGCCGTGTGGCAGCGCCTCCCCGGGATCGGAGGCAGGTGCGGAGTCCGACCTGGGATCGCCGGAGGTCGACACCGCGGCGGCCGGCGGCGCGGGAGGGGGTGGAGGCCGCCTTGAATCGTCGATCTGGGCTCTCGAAGAGGCCCCACTGCCGCACCCAGCGAGGAGCAGTGATGTAAACCACAGTTTACATAATGTACACTTCATATTACAATAGTATCCGACGGCGACAGCCACGCGCCGTCGATCCGGGTCTCCAGATCCTCCGGCCGCTCGTACAAGGGCGTTCTCATGAGCTGCTTCCGACACTCGCGAACTGGGCCAACAATGCTCCTCGTCCAAGATAATGGCGAACCCGCTGTGTCCGAGGCATCAGCGATGGGCACCGGAACCGACTCCAGCTGCTGTAATGTGAAGTTTACACAATGTAAGGTGAACGCGACGCCTTGTCCTGTCTTCGGCCGTAGTGCAGGAAGAGCGTCGGTACGACCAGCATGTTGAGGAAGGTCGAGGTGAGGAGACCGCCCAGGACCACCACCGCGAGCGGTGCCTGCAGCTCCTTCCCAGGGTCGCCCATCCCGAGCGCCAGCGGCACCAGGGCGAGTCCGGCGGTAAGGGCGGTCATCAGGACGGGCGCGAGACGCTCCAGAGAACCTCGGCGAACGCTCTCGGCCGCGGCCGCCCCCTCGGCCTCCAGGTCGCGGTAGCGGGCGACGAGCAGTATTCCGTTTCGGACCGCGATGCCGAAGAGGCTGATGAGGCCCACCAGCGTCGCCACGTTGATGGTGGTGCCCGTCACCCAGACCGCCAGCACTCCGCCTACGAGCGCAAGTGGCAGGTTGACCATCAGGAGTGCGGCCATGCCGAGCGAGCCGAAGCTCTGGAAGAGGATGAGGAAGATCGCGGCGATCGAGAAGACCGACAGTACGGAGATGGTCCTAGCGGCCGCTCTGCCGGACTCGAACTGGCCGCCGTACTCGATCTGGTAGCCCCGCGGGAGCGCAACCTCCTCCTCCACCCGCGCCTGCAGCTCCGCGACCGCACCCTCGATGTCGCGTCCGGCCACATTGGCGCTGATCGCGATCATGCGCCGGGCGTTCTGGCGCGAGATGGCGTTCGGGCCCCTTGCCGGGACGATCGTGGCCAGCTGCGAGAGGGGCACGGTCGCGCCGGTCGGCGTGGTTACGAGCGAGCTGCCGATGGCGGCGGCGTCCCGGCGGTGCTCGTCGCCGTACCGGACCACCAGGTCGAATGAGCGCTGGCCCTCGCGCACAGCAGACACCTCTTCGCCCCGAAATGCCACATCGACCGCCCTGGCCAGAACCCCCGGCGTCACGCCGTGGCGAGCCATCGCATGGCGGTCGCTCCGGATCTGCAGCTGAGGGACCTCGGCCTGCTGGTCGGCCGCCACATCCACGAGCCCCGGCACCTCGTCGGCCACTGCCTCGATGGCGGCGGCGAGCTCGCGCAGCTGCGCCAAGTCGGGCCCGAAGAGATTCGCGGCGATGGCAGCCCGGGTGCCCGAGAGCATGTGGTCGATCCGGTGCCCGATCGGCTGGCCGATAGTCACGTTGGTGCCGGGGAGGCCCTCGAGCTCGTGGCGCAGCTCGGCCATGACCTCCGCCAGTTCGTGATCGGAGAGGTCGAGGCGGGCGTCGATCTCGGAGGCGTAGGCCGCCTGGGCGTGCTCGTCCAGCTCGGCCCGCCCGGTGCGGCGGGAGGTGGAGGCCACGGCAGGATGCGCCAGCAGCTGTCGCTCGACCCGAGCGCCGATCGCGTCCGCCTCGGCGAGCGAGGTCCCCGGCAGGCTCACGACGGAGATCGTCAGCGACCCCTCCTGGAAGGCGGGGAGGAAGGAGCGCCCGAGGATCGGGATGATGGCCAGCGTCCCGGCGAGAAGCAGCACGACGGCCGCAACCACCATTCGCGGACGCGGGAGCGTACGGTCGAGCACATGTGCGTAGGCCCCGGTCACGGTGCGCATCAGCCAGGAGCCGCCCTTGGAGGCCGCGACCGCGGGGGGCAGGAGGCGGTGGCAGAGGACGGGCGTGATCGTGACTGCGACCAGGAGCGAAGCCAGAATGCTCACGATGTAGGCTACGCCGAGCGGTCTGAGCATCCGCCCCTCGACTCCGGAGAGGAAGAAGAGGGGCACAAAGACGATCGTGATGATGACCGTCGCATTCAGGATCGGAGTGCGGATCTCGCGAGCCGACGAGGCTATGACCACCAGCGCCGAGCGGCGGAGATGAGGCTCCAGGCGCGCATTGTCGCCGAGGCGCCGGTGGGCATTCTCGACGAAGATGACCGCATCGTCCACGAGTGCTCCGATCGCGATCGCCATCCCGCCCAGCGTCATCGTGTTGATGGTGCCGCCAAGGGCGTGAAGCGCCAGGACGGCCAGCGACAGCGACAGGGGGATGGCCAGGACCGAGATCGCCGCCGTCCGGACGCTCCAGAGGAAGAGCAGCAGTATTGCAACGACCAGCGCGGCACCCTCCCAGAGCGCAGTGAAGACGTTCTCCACAGCCAGCGAGATGAAGTCGGCCTGACGGAAGATCTCGCGCTCCAGGGTGACGCCCTGGGGAAGGTCGGCCGCGATCGCATCCAGCTCGGCATCGATCCGACGGGTGAGGTCGAGCGTGTTCGCGCCGGGCTGCTTCTGGATGGAGAGGACGACGGCCCCGGTGGCATTCACGGAGCCCGTGCCGAGCCTCACCCCCGGTCCTATGCGCACCTCGGCCACGTCCCGGACAAGTATCGGGACCCCACCCCGCACGCGGATCACCGTGAGCCCGATCTCCTCCGCCCCGCGCACTCGCCCTATGCCACGAATAGCCACCGCGCCACCACCCGACTCGTAGAGCCCGCCCGATACATTCACATTCGACTCTGCCGCCGCTCTCAGCACCTCGTCCAGCCCTACCCGGTAGGCACGCAGCCGGGCGGGATCGACCAGCACCTGGTACTGGCGCACATCACCCCCGATCGGCACCACCTGCGCCACCCCAGAGAGCGCCAGAAGCCGGGGACGGACGATCCAGTCGGCGGCGGTCCGCGCGTCCATCAGCAGCGCCGGGGGGGCGGCGAGCCCGACGAGCATGATCTCCCCCATGATGGAGCTTGCCGGCGCGAGCACCGGCGGTCCGACCCCATCCGGCAGACCGGCGGCGGCCAGCTGCAGGCGCTCCGCAACGACTTGGCGTGCCCGGAAGATCTCCGTCCCCCAGTCGAAGTCCACCCAGACGAGGCTGATCCCCTGCGCGGAGCTCGAGCGCACGCGGCGCACGCCCGGCGCCCCCGTCACCGAGGCCTCGACGGGGAAGGTGACAAGGCTCTCGACTTCCTCCGGCGCCATCCCGTGCGCATCGGTCAGCACGGTGACAGTAGGCGCCGTCAGGTCGGGGAATACGTCCACCGGAAGCGTTGCCGCGGCCCACCCGCCAGCCGCCAGCGCCAGCACCGCGCCGCAGACCGTCAGGAGGCGGTGCCTCAGCGAAGCCGCCACCGCCCGGTCGAAGAGGGTGCCGTCCGCCTGTAAGGTGGAAGCCGTCAGAGCTCCCCGCGAAGTCCCTCCCACGGTCCCGCTAGCAGTCCGAGGACAATCTCGCGCGAGCACCGAGAGCGGCGAAGCGCCCCGCTGGCAAGGCGCGACGAAGGGCCAATAGCCGCAGCGCTATTGGTCCGAGGAGCAACACAGAGCGAAGCGGTCCAGCGGGGATGCAGCGCTGCTCGAATGCCGTGGGAGGTTTGTCCACGGGCTGCCTAGTGAACGTGGCCGTGGCCCACGGCGGCGTCGCCCACCGAGGCCAGCTTCACCTGGTACGCTCCCGTCGTGACCACCCGCTCGCCAGCATCCACCCCCGTGACGAGAGCCCACTTCCCATCGGAGGGTCCAACCTCGACCGGGCGGCGCTCGAAGGTCTCGGCGCTCACGGCAACGTACGTCACTGGCAGCCCGTCCTCGTCCTGTATGGCGCGGACCGGGACCGCCACGCCGGAGACGGGCTCCCCTACCTGAAGTCGCCCGTCGGCCAGCATTCCCACCCTGAGTGCGCCATCCGGGTTCGGCACCGCGAAACGAACCTCCACCGTGCGCGTCAGCGGATCGACCACGCTGCCCACCGAGACGACCTCGGAGGTGGCGTGGACGAGCGAGCCACCCTCCACCGTGAACCACGCGCCCCGCAGCTCGTCGAGCGGAGGGACCTCCGGCGACGGCACCCTGGCCAGGAACCACACCGTGGACGGATCCACGACCGTGAAGGCCGGTTGTCCCTCCTCGACGTGCTCGCCCGGATCCAGATGCCGTGCGGCAACGACCCCCGAGATGGGTGTGCGGAGCGCGAAGAGTCCCCGGTCGGGATCGACGCCGGCACCGGGCTCGGCACCCTCGCCGCCAACGCCGGCGAGAGCGGCGGCCGCGACCTCCAGGTCGTGACGCGCATGCTCCAGACGGGTGCCTGTGATCGCCCCGGACTCGAAGAGACGCTCCGCCCGCTCCGCTTCTCTCCGGGCCTCCATCGCGTCCGCACGCAGACGGACGAAGGAGTGGTCGGTGCTGGTGGGCGCGACGAATGCAAGGGCGTCGCCCTCCACGACTGGCCGACCCACGGCGGGGATCGGCGAATCGGTCGTCACGAGCCCCGAGACGGGCGTGGCGACCTGTACCAGCTTTCCGACCGGAGCGACGATCTCGCCGCCTGCACGCAGAGTGCGTCGGATGCTCCGCTCCTCGGCCACCTCGACCGCGAAGGGCATCCTCCGCTGCTGCTCCTCCGCCAAGGTGATCAGCTCTGGTGGCGCCGACCCGTGATCATGGGAGTGGTCGCCGTGGACATGGTCGTCCTGGGCAGGCGCGTCTGATGCGGGAGCCCCGCAGGCGAGAAGGAGCGCCGAGAGCGGGACCGGTGGCAAGAGGTGCCGGGAGCGCGTGAATGAGGAGGGGATGGCGGCCAAGAGTGCGAAGGGAGAAGTCCATGGAGTGTCGGAAGATAGCTCCTATGCCCCTTGCGAGCCACGTTCCGGGGCCACGATCTTCAACCCATGACCGTCAGAGTGCAGCGAGCAGCCTCCCGACCACCCCGAGTCGGGCGCACACTCGAGATCTTCGAGGCCGCGCGGCTGCCCCTCTTTACGGTCCTGGACGGCATTTCACAAGCCGACCTGGATTGGAGTCCGACGGCGGGGGTGCGCGGGATCGGGAAGATCTGCCGTCACATGTACCGGGTGGACATCTGGTTCCTGCGGCGGCTCGGGGTCGAGCCGGTGATCGCCGAGGACGGACCGGGACCGCCGGAGCTGATCGCCGAGCGGATGCGGGTCATCCAGCTCCAGATCATCGACGAGGTGGAGAGGTGCGCGACCGACGCCGACCTGACGGCCGAACGAAGCTCGCTCCTTGACGGCACCGCCGGGGCGCGGCTGGGACCCGCCGTCCTGCACATCGCCCAGCACTACATGTACCATCTGGCCCAGATCACCTACCTGCGCCGCATCCGCGACCCGGAGTGGAAGGCGCCTCTGGACGAGTGGGAGGCCGCGACGCACCTGATCGAGGACGGCGTGCTGGAGTAGGGTGGCCGGGCTGGCGGCGTCCTGGGGCCGCAGCTCCAGTTAGCGGTAGCCGTACTCGGCCCACGAGGTGAAGAGGGTGATGACCCAGGCATGCGCAGCCGACGACGCGGCAAGGAGGGCAACGACGCTGGCGATGGAGTCCCCACCAACCATGCCTGCCACCGCAGCTCCCGCGCCAATGCCGGCCGCCAGCCCGGGTAGAGACCCGCCCAACGCTGCTCCGGTCGGCGCACCAGCGAGCACCGCGCCGACGGCAGGGACCACGAGCGGAGCCGCAAACGCCGCCGCTACCCGGAGTGAGGAAGCACTTCCCGGAGGGCCATACGCCGCACCGAACAACAGTCCTAGCCCCGCAAGCTGCGACACCGCGGCCGCACCCCAGGAGGCAAGGAAGACCCTCGACAAGTTCGCCGGTGCATCCGTGGTGTCGTCGGCGGGCGCTCCGGCCAGGGTGGCGGGGAGGCCGACGGCGGCGATCGGGTCTCCGGGCGGTGACCCGAGGCCCTCAGTCGAGGGAGCGGCGCGGTGCGCGTGGAAGGGGCTCCCCCTGGCCTCTTCGACGGCCGCGCTGAGCGATCGGCTCTCCGGTTCGGCGACCGCCTGGGCGGCCACGGAAGAGACAGACGCTGCCGACGTGCCGGTCGCAGCTAGAGTGGCAAGGAGCCAGACTGTACCTGGTCTGATCATGGCTGGCCTCCACGGGGCGCTACGGCCCCTGCCGAGTGACGGCGCGTCCTCCGGCGGACACCGGACGCGCTCCCGGTGCACCGGCCCCACGGGGCGAGCAGGAGAAGAGATTTCGCCTGGACCTGTTCATGAACTTCAGGATCGGGGGTAGCCCCGTGACGGGGCTGGCATCGAAGCACTGGCTAGCGGTGGTCGCGCTCAGCCCCACCAGGTGAAGAGGGTGATGATCCCGGCTTGTGCAAGCGAAGACGCGGCAAGAAAGGTGACCCATTTATGGTGTTCGCCAACCATATGGCTCACCGCGACTCCCGTGCCAATGCCAGCCGCTAGCCCCACCAGAGACCCCTCCAACGCTGCTCCGCCCGGCGCGCCGGCGAACCCCGCGCCAAGGGCGGGGAGAACGATGGCAGCCGCACCGCCCATCGCTATGTAGGGCGGCCAGGGGGCCGAGATTGCTAATCCCAGTCCGAGGTATTGCGACAACGCGGCCGCACCCCAGGAGGCAAGGAAGACCTTCGACAAGTTCGCCGGTTCAACGGTGGTGTCGGAGGCGGGCGCTCCGGCCAGGGCGGCGGGGCGGCCGACGGCGAGGACTGGCGCTCCGGGCGGTGTCCCTAGGGCTTCGGTCGAGGGAGCGGCGCGGCGGGCGTGGAAGGGGCTCCTCCGCACCTCTTCGACAGCCGTGCTGAGCGATCGGCTGCCTAATTCGGCGACCGCCTGGGCGACCGCCATGGAGGAGGCGGGCGACGCCGAAGCGCCGGTCGCGGCTAGGGTGGCAAGGATCCGGACTGCACCTAGTCTGATCATGGCATGGCCTCCCAAGGGGCGCTACGGCCCCTGCCGGTGAAGGCGCGTCCTCGGGCGGACACCGGACGCGCTCCAGTGCGTCGGCCCTACGGGGCGAGCGCGAGAAGAGGTTTCGGGTGGGCCTGTTCATGAACTTCAGGGTCGGGGGTAGGCCCGCAGGGCTGGCGGCGTCCTGGCGGCCCGTGGACAAACCTCCCCCGGCAGGAGCAGCGCTGCATCTCGGCTGGACTGCTTTGCTCGCCTGTCCATACTGTCATCTACGCTTTACAATATGTAATCCATGGTTTACAATGCGAATTGCCAATAGCTTCGCCTTGCGCTGCTCCTTGGGCCGGTAGCGCCGCTCCCGTGACCGCCTCGGCCCTGTCAGCGCCGTGGCGGCCCCCGGCCAGCCCCCATAGCTTGTTGCCGGATGAGCGCATTCTCCGAACGAGTGTACGACTGCGTGCGGCGGATTCCCAGGGGCCGAATCGCCAACTACGGCAGCGTTGCAGCTCTGGCGGGCGAGCCGCGCGCCGCCCGCGGCGTGGGGTATGCTCTGAGCCACCTGCCGTCGGGGACCGACGTGCCGTGGTGGCGAGTCGTCAATCGGCGGGGCGCCATCTCGACCTCGCGGGTCTCCGGGATGGCGCAGTGGCAGAGGGCACTGCTCGAGAGCGAGGGCGTGGTCTTCGACGATGCCGGAGAGGCCTCATGGCAGCGCTTCGGCTGGGTTCCGGGCGAGTGATGCACCACGAGCGACGGTCGGTGGGAGATGGCCGCCCCGCGATTCGGTGGCGCGACGGGGGCCTAGCAGCCCGTGGACAAGCCTCCCACGGCATTCGAGCAGCGCTGCATCCCCGCTGGACCGCTACGCTCTGCGTTACTCCTCGGACCAATAGCGCTGCGGCTATTGGCCCTTCGTCGCGCCTTGCCAACGGGGCGCTGCGCCGCTCTCGGTGCTCGCGCGAGACTATCCACGGACTGCTAGCGTTGGTGGTGCCAGCGCTGCTCTTCTCGGCGTGCGGGACGGGGGACGCGGGCGAACCCGGCGACGCCGGCGGGAGGCCGTCCGAGAGGGACTCGGCCTACGCCGAGATCGTAGCCGAAGAGGACGCGCGCGGCGAGGTCGGGCTCGTGCGCGTGCTGGCGCACCTGGAGGGGTCGGATCCATGGCTCAGGGCCGCAGCCGCGAGGGCGCTGGGGCGCTTGGAGGACCCTGCGTGGACGCCCCTCCTTACCGACCTGCTCGACGACCCCGACGCGGCGGTCAGGTCGGCGGCGGCCTTCGCCGTCGCCCAGTCCGTGCACGGCAAGGAAGTTGGCGATGTGGTCGAACTGCTCGCGGCGCGCGCACCGCTCGAAGCCGACGGGCGCGCGCTGGGCTCGCTCGCGACCAGCCTGGGGAGGCTCGGCTTCGCGAAGGTCGAGGAGCGCGCGACGGCTGTGCAGGCGCTCGTCGCGATTGCGGGGGTGGCCAGGGAGCTCGGGGGCGAGGGTAGGCACGCGGCTCGATTGGGGGTGGCGCGCGGCATCGCTGCCTTTGCCCGCGGCGGCGAGATCGGCGCACCCCTCGATCCTGGGATCGTGGCGGCGGTCCGGTGGCTGGCGGAGCTCGAGGACGAGACTGGCTTGGACCCTGAGGGGGCGCTCGCGACCCTGCGTGCACGTAGGATCGCGTGGTCGGTCCTGCTCTGCGCCGAGGGTAGCGATGCTGTCCGGCTGGCGGAGCCCGCCTCCGCCGACTGGGGTACGCGGCGCGAGGTGATGGTCGCGTCGAGCCGATGCGGAGCAGGGGGCGAGGCGGTGATCCGGTCCGGCCTGGGCGACCCCGATCCGCGTGTTCGGGTCGAGGCGCTGCGGGCGTACGTCCGCCGGGTCCGGCCGAGCGGAGGGTGCGAACCGATCCTGGATGCGATCGCCGACCCGGACCCGCGCCTCTGGGCGACGGCTCTGACCTTGGCGGCGAGCGAGTGTCCTGGAGCGGAGCGCGTGCCGCAACGCTCGCTGCTGATAGCTCTGGCCGACTCCCTGGAGTCGGTTGCGGGGGGGTGGCGGCGGTCCGCGGGAGCACTCCGCTCCCTGGCGGCGGTCGACCCCGGAGAGGCGGCGGCACGGATCGGGGCATTTGCGGATCACGGCGATCCGTCGGTCCGCAGGTGGGCGGCCCTCGCCGCCTCCAAGGCGGGGGCCGTCGAGCAGCTGAGGGAGCTGGGCGCCCCAGGCGAGGATGCGAATGTCCGCGCGGCCGCCCTGGAGGGTCTCGGAGCGGCCGTCGCGGGCGGAGGGCGCGACCTGTACCTGGACGCGCTCGCATCCGACGACCCGCAGCTCGTCATGACCGCCGCCGGGCTCCTCGGCGAGCACACGGCGCCGGACGACGCGGACGCGACCTCGGCTCTCCTAGCGGCGCTAGGTCGCTTTACCGCCCGGCAGCGCGAGACGGAGCGCGACGCCCGTGTGGCTCTCCTCGAGGCGATCGCAGGGCTCGGAGGCTTCGAGAGCGCCGATCTCGACCCCTACCTCCACGACTACGACCGGGCCGTCGCGGAGCTTGCGGCTAAGACCCTGAGCGCATCCACCGGCGAGTCGCACGCAGCCGCACCTGTGCCGCTCCCGCGCCTGCCAACGCCTACGCCCACTCAGCTGGCAGAGCTCGCGCAAGAGCGCATCCGGATCCAGATGGCTGACGGCATGGGCGAGGTGGTCATCGCGCTGCGGCCCGACCTGGCCGCCACCAACGCGGCCCGCCTATCGCGTCTGGTCCGCGAGGGGTACTTCGACGGCCTGACCTTCCACCGCGTAGTCCCGAACTTCGTGGTGCAGGGTGGCAGCCCGAATGGCAACGAGTACTCCGGCGACGGTCCGTACACCCGCGACGAAATCTCCAGCCACGGCCACTGGCGCGGCACGGTCGGCCTCTCGACGCGGGGTCGCGACACAGGCGACGCCCAGATCTTCATCAACCTCGTCGACAACGTGCGCCTCGACGCCGACTACACCGTCCTCGGAGAGGTTGTCGAGGGGATGCACGTCGTCGACGCCATCCAGGAGGGAGACACAATCGTGCTAGTGGACCATTCGACTTTGACGAACACCCGATGACGCAGGCCACCCTCTTCGCCAGGATCGTGAGCGGCGAGCTTCCCGCCGACATCGTCTACCGGGACGATCTCGTCACCGCCTTTAGGGACATCCGCCCACTCGCGCCGATCCACATCCTGATAGTGCCGAACAGGGCGATTGCGACGCTAGCCGACGTATCCGAGGATGACGAGGCGACGCTCGGCAGGATGCTCCGCGTGGCCTCCGCCCTAGCCCGCCAGGAGGGGATCGCCGAGGACGGGTACCGGGTGATGATCAACTGCCGCGATCACGGAGGCCAGGAAGTCTACCACCTGCACCTTCACCTAGTTGGTGGACGCCCCCTGGGGCCGATGCTCGCAAGGTCGCGCTGAGTCCGGCGAGGCAGCCCCACACCCCTCACCCCCTCGCCCTACGAAAGAGCCTCGCGGACGCCACCCAGAGCGCCACGAAGAATCCGTTCGAGAGGACGATCTCCGGCGTTGACGAGACCGGGTGGTGCTGCTTGCCCAGGATCAGCGCGACGACCACCACAAGGCACTGCGCCACGGCCGCCCAGTAGAGAGCTCGCTCCATTCCGGCGGGCCGGAAACGGGCCACCAGGGCACCGACCGCCGCAACACCGATCACGCCGCCGTAGAGCACGTCGAAGGGATCGCCCTCCACACCGATCAGACCCACGGCACCGATCACCCAAGTCAGGAGCATCCCCGTCCCCAGCACCGCGCCGTAGGCTACCCTCAGACGTCGGGTCCGACCCACGCGGCTCAGCGATCGTTCTTCCAACGGCCGGTTGCCTGCCAGCACCGAAGTAGCGCCTCCCATACACATGGACGTCCAAACGTGGAGCTATCGAACGCATCCTCGACCGCTGGGACAGGTCCGGTGCCGCGCATGGTTGCCTAGCTGTCGCAAGGATAGGCTCGGCTGTAGTTTATCCTACCGATGTTGCACGGAGTCCCCACCCCAGGGTGTGGCGACCCGGCCCCGACTGGGAGGAGCAGCGACGAAGTGTCAGGCACGGCGCACTTTGCATTCGAGCGGGATATCGTCGAGCTGGAGGACCAGGTCGCGCGGCTTCGCGACAGCGCCGCCAAGCGGGGCCTGGACGCTGGCGACGAGCTGCAGGTCCTTTCGGCGAAGCTGGACGCACTCCGCGACGAGACATACCACAACCTCGCCCCGATGGAACAGGTGCAGGTGGCCCGCCACCCCAGGCGTCCCTACGCGCTCGACTACATCGAGGGCGTCTTCGCCGACTGGTTCGAGCTCCGGGGCGATCGCCGCTACCGCAACGACGAGGCGATCGTGGGCGGCTGGGCGAGGCTTGACGGCGAGTCGGTCATGGTGATCGGCCACCAGAAGGGGCGCGACATGAAGGAGAATCTGCGCCGCAACTTCGGGATGCCCCACCCGGAGGGCTACCGCAAGGCGCTCCGCCTCATGCGCACGGCGGCCAAATTCCGCCGTCCGGTCGTGACGCTGATCGACACACCCGGCGCCTACCCGGGCTTCGGTGCCGAGGAGCGGGGGCAGGCGGAGGCGATCGCCACCAACCTGCGCGAGATGGCGCGGCTGCGGGTGCCGAGCGTCTCCGTGGTGATCGGCGAGGGGGGATCGGGAGGGGCGCTGGCGCTCGGGGTCACCGACCGCATCCTCCTGCTCGAGCACTCGATCTACTCGGTGATCTCGCCGGAGGGGTGCGCGGCCATTCTCTGGCGTTCGGCCGACCAGCGCGAGAAGGCGGCCAGCGCGCTGCGCCTGACCTCGGCGGACCTCTTCGACCTTGGCGTTGCCGACGAGGTGATCGCCGAGCCGCCCGGCGGCGCCCACACAGACCCCAACGCTGCCATGCAGTCGGTCTCCAGGTCTCTTTCCCGCCACCTTGGCGAGCTAGGACAGGTGGAGACGGATCAGCTCCTGGCCAGCCGCTGGGCGAAGTACGAGTCGCTCGGGACATGGGTCGAGGCGGGCAGCTCCTGAGGGGCGGATGAACGGGTTTGCGGAGGTGCGGTTCAAGGGTGCCAGGAGGGGCTACTACTCTACGGCGGGTCTGGATCTGACTCCCGGCGATCGGGTGATCGTGCAGGCGGAGCGAGGGGAGGATTTCGGCGAGGTCACGGCGCTCGGCACGATCGCCGAACGCAAATGCTCGACTAGCGAGTGCGGTACCCCGAACCCCACGATGCGGGTGCTGCGTCGAGCGGGACCGGAGGAGGTGCAGCGGGCGAGCTACCGGGACGACGACGACGGCCGCGCCCTGCGAGAGGCCCGTCGGCAGGTCGCCAAGCACGGCCTGAAGATGAAGGTCAGCGACGCGGAGTGGCAGTTCGATCGCAGAAAGCTGATCATCTACTTCACGGCCGAGCGCCGCGTCGACTTCCGAGAGCTGGTGCGCGATCTGGCACGGTCCTTCAGGACCCGCATAGAGCTCAAGCAGATCGGGGTGCGGGACGAGGCGGCGCTGCTGGGGGGCGTGGGGCGATGCGGTCGGGAGCTCTGCTGCGCCACCTGGCTCCCCGAGCTCAAGCCGATCAGCCTTCAGCTCGCCAAGGACCAGTCCCTTTCGCTCAATCCCGCCCAGATTGCGGGGTGCTGCGGGCGGCTGATGTGCTGCCTGCGCTACGAGCACGACTCGTACGTGGAAGCACGCCGGAGGTTTCCGCGTGAAGGCCGCGTGCTGAGGACGGCGCGGGGGAGCGAGAGGGTGGTCGGCGTCAACATCTTCCGCGACACGATCACGCTCCGGGACGAGGAGGGCGAAATGCGCGTCGTCGGCATCCACGATCTGATGCGCGAGGTGCAAGCGCGGCGCGACCTGCGTGCGAACGGCAACGGACGCCGCGGGGAAGAGGCTTGATCGGCTCCGCGGCGGACAAGGGTGCCGGAGACGGCTCCAGAGCCGAGGCAGTGCATGTCGAGTTCGAGGAGGTTGCCAAGAGCTACGACGGCCGCACCATGGCGGTGCAGGGCTTCGACCTGCGCGTGCGCCGCGGCGAGTTCGTGACGCTGCTGGGTCCTTCGGGTTCCGGCAAGACGACAATCCTGACGATGCTGGCCGGCTTCCAGGCACCCACATCCGGGATCATCAGGATCGACGGTAGCCGCGTGGACGACTTGCCGCCCCGCCGTCGCGGGATCGGGATGGTCTTTCAGAACTACGCCCTCTTTCCGCACATGTCGGTCGAGGAGAACCTCGCGTTCCCGCTCGAGGTGCGCGGCCTAGCCAGGGCCGAGTGCCGCGAACGCGTGGGCAGCGCTCTGCGTCTGGTGCGGCTCGAAGGTCTCGAGAAGCGAAGGCCCGGACAGCTCTCGGGTGGCCAGCAGCAGCGTGTCGCGATCGCTCGCGCTCTCGTCTTCGAGCCGAGCCTGGTGTTGATGGACGAGCCCTTGGGGGCTCTGGACCGCAGGCTGCGCGAAGAGATGCAGTACGAGATCCGGCGCATCCATCGCGAGCTCGCCGTGACCGTCGTGTACGTGACGCACGACCAGGAGGAGGCCATGGTGTTGTCGGAGCGCATCGCCGTGCTGAGGGCGGGTGCGGTCGAACAGATCGCGGGGCCCGAGGCGCTGTACGAGGAGCCGGAACGGTCCTTCGTGGCGGACTTCATCGGCGAGAACAACCACCTCGACGGCACGGTGATCGCGGTCGACGGCGACTTCTGCGAAGTGGAGGTCGGCAGGGAGCGGGTCCGAGCGCTCAGGATAGTCGAGTGCAAGCCGGGCGACAGCGTGACCCTCTCGATTCGACCTGAGCGCGTCGCCGTGAATCCCGATCTGGGCCTCTACCAGAACCAGGTCGGGGGCACGATCCGCGACGTGGCCTTTGTGGGCGACCACCTCCGCGTCCGCATGGCGGCTTGCGGCGTCAGCAACCTAGTGGCGAAGATTCCCAACGTCGCAGGGCACGGCGGGGTCCTGGTGGGCGACACTGTCCGCATCGCGTGGACGGTCACGGACTGCCGCGCCCTAAACTTCGAACCAGTGCAAGACTGACTTCCACCATGGAGCAGACATGATCAGATCGACCCTCTTCGTATCGGTCGCGGCCGCGGCCGTCGCTGGAATTGCAACGCCCCGGCAGCTGGAGGCCCAATCGGTGACGGCGGTTTCGTGGGGCGGTTCGTACGGACGGGCCGTCCACATGGGCGTCAACCTCCCATTCACGCAGGAGACGGGCGTCAGAGTGGTAGTCGAGGACTACAACGGCGGGCTCGCTCAGATCAGGGCGCAGGTCGAGGCGGGCAACATCCAGTGGGATGTGGTTGACCTCGAGATCGCCGACATGGCGCGCGGATGCGACGAGGGGCTCCTCGAGCTGGTGGACATAGGCAAGCTGCCCCCTGGGCCGGACGGTGTCCCAGCCGTGGACGACTTCGTGGCGGACGCCCATGCGGAGTGCGGCGTGGGCCAGCTCTTCTGGTCGACGGTATACGCCTACAACACGCAGACTCTCGAGAGCGAGGAGCAGCCTGCCACGATGGCCGACTTCTTCGACCTCGAGAGGTTTCCGGGCCGGCGTGGCATGCGGCGGGTGCCGCAGGTCAATCTGGAGTTCGCCCTGATCGCCGACGGTGTCCCGACGGACGAGGTGTACGCCACTCTGGGCACGCCCGAAGGGCAGGACCGGGCCTTCGCAAAGCTGAGCTCCATCAAGGACCAGGTCGTGTGGTGGGAGGCTGGCGCGCAGCCGCCGCAGATGCTGGCGGACGGCGAGGTGGTAATGAGCACCGCCTACAACGGGCGGATCTTCAACGCGCAGATGCTCGAAGGCCAGCCCTTCAAGATCGTCTGGGACGGCCAGATGCTCGACATCGGGGTCCTCGGAATCGTCGCCGGCACCCCCCGCCTAGAAGAGGCGCTGCGCTATCTGGCTTTCGCGACCACCGCCGAGTCCCAAGCGCGGATCGGAAGCAGGATTTCGTACTCCCCCGCGCGCAAGTCGGGCGCGGCTATGATCGGGAAGCATGTGCTCACGGGGTTGGAGATGGGCCCCCACATGCCAGCCACCCCCGAGAACACAAAGCACTCGCTCAGGTTCGACTGGCGCTGGTGGGCCGACCACCAGGACGAGCTGAACGAGCGCTTCAGCGCGTGGCTCGCCCGCTGACGCGTTGAATCACCAGGGCCGGGAGCGGCGGCGGGCGGTCGGCCTTGCGCTGCCGCTCCTGATCTTCATCGTCGTCACCTTCGTCGCGCCCCTGGCGGCGATGTTGGTGCGCTCGATCCACGACCCGGCGGTGGCCGACGCCCTGCCTGAGACGATCTCGGCGCTCGAGAGTTGGGACGGCCAGGGACTCCCCTCGGAGGAGGCGTTCGCGGCGATGGCCCGCGAGCTCGTCGACGCGCGCGCCGACAGATCGCTGGGAAAGGTGGCCAGTGCCCTCAACAGGGTGCAGGGAGGTCTTCGAAGCGTCGTCTCCAGAAGCGCCCGCTCCCTCGAGGGGGTGAGCGAAGGACCGTGGCGGGAGGCGATGGCGGGCGTGCACGAAGCGTGGTCCGACCCCGCCACCTGGCACGCGGTGCTCGCCGCAGGTCAGCGCTTTACGCTGCGGCACTACCTCGGCGCCCTCGACATGCGCCGCCTTCCCGACGGATCGCTGGCCCGCCAGCCGGAGGATCGCCGTATCTACCTGCCGCTCCTCTGGCGCACACTTGCCGTGAGCGCGTCGATCGCCGTCATCTGCCTGGTCCTGGGGTACCCCCTGGCGCACCTCATCGCCACCTCGCCCCCGGGGCGCGCCAACCTCCTCCTCGCGCTCGTGCTGGTGCCCTTCTGGACCTCGCTCCTGGTGCGCACAACCGCCTGGATCGTCCTCCTCCAGAGGCAGGGCGTGATAAACGACCTGTTGGCTGCCATTGGGCTCGTCGGCGAGGACGGCCGCCTGGCTCTGATCTACAACATGACCGGCACCGTGGTGGCGATGACGCACGTGCTCCTGCCCTTCATGGTGCTCCCGCTCTACTCGGTCATGCACGGGATCCCGCCGCAGTACCTGAGGGCGGCCTCATCTCTGGGCGCGCGACCGGCCCAGGCCTTCGCGCGCGTGTACTGGCCGCTTACGCTGCCGGGCGTCGGAGCCGGAACGCTGCTGGTCTTCATCCTGGCGATCGGCTACTACATCACGCCGGCCCTTGTCGGGGGGAGCAGCGGCCAGCTGATCTCGAACATGGTCGCCTACCACATGCAGACTTCGCTCAATTGGGGTCTCGCCGCTGCGCTCGGGGGGATCATGCTCGCCGGCGTGCTCACGCTCTACGTGCTCTACGACCGGCTCGTGGGAGTCGAGCGCCTCGGTCTGGGGTGATGACCGGGTGACAACGGTGGGGCCGTCCGCACCTGCCCGGCTGCTTCGCCCCGGACAGCTGGGCCGCGCGGCCTACGTCGCGTACTGCGTCGCGGTGCTGATCTTCCTGGTCGCCCCGATATTGGTGATCGTCCCGCTGAGCTTCAACGCCGAGCCGTACTTCACCTTCACCGAGGGAATGCTCCGGCTGGACTCCGAGGCCTACTCGCTCCGGTGGTACCGCGAGATCGTCGAGAACGAGGTTTGGCGCAGGAGCCTGGTGAACAGCCTGATCATCGGAGTCTCGGCGACCGTCCTTGCCACCGCCCTCGGCACGCTGGCCGCTCTGGGTCTGACCAGCCCCGCAATGCCAGCCCGCCGTTTCGTCACCGGCCTCCTGATCTCGCCGATGATCACCCCCGTGATCATCTCGGCGACCGGAATGTTCTTCTTCTACTCGCGGATCGGTCTGGGGCAGACCCACCTTGGCCTGATCCTGGCGCACGCGACTCTGGGAATTCCCTTCGTGGTGATCACCGTCACCGCCGCCCTTGCGGGCTACGACCGCAACCTGAACCGGGCCGCCGCCTCGCTCGGCGCGAGTCCCTTCGCCGTCGTGCGGCGCGTCCAGCTGCCGCTCATCGCCCCGGGCGTGATCTCCGGGGCCCTCTTCGCCTTCGCCACCTCCTTCGACGAGGTCGTGGTCGTGCTCTTCATGGCCGGCGTCGAGCAGCGCACCATACCGCGCCAGATGTGGGCTGGCATCCGGGAGCAGATCAGCCCCGCCATCCTGGCCGTGGCGACCTTCCTGGTGGTCTTTGCGGTGCTCCTCCTGGCGGTGGTGGCGTGGCTAAGGAAGCGGGGCGGCGGCTAGCAGCCGTACCGGCACAGCCGGTTCAGATCAGGGTTGCGCTCCTCGCTGGCTGCGACGACCAGAAGCGACCGCTACCAAGCCCCGGGCGCGGAGCGGCTCCCCGGCGCCCGACGACGGACGACCGGGAGCCGAGGCGTAGGGTGGAGGCGGCGCTTCGTCCTCGATCTCGATCGTGTTCTCGGACTTCCGGAGCGCGCGCACGGTGTCTCCTTCGTCCGTGTCGGCGGTGTCGGCTGGCCAGGTCGTCACCTCGCCAACTAGGCGGTAGACGCCAGGCGGCTCGTCGGGAAGATCGTCGAAGGTGCAGACCTCCAGCTCCTTGTACGTCTCCGCCACCTGCACCCACCCGGTGCCCTCCTGCCTTTGCCATTCGGACCGGTGCACGGTGTAGACGGTGTCGCCGTAGACGAACCCATCGAGCGGGAAGCACCCGGAGAAGCTCAGCCCGGCAAGGATCACCTTCCCCTCCTCGGTGATCTCGAGGTTGTCCCACGCCCCGTAGTCGGCGTGCGCGACGCGCACCTGGGCCTCCTGCGAGACCGAGAGGCCGTAGGGGTCGGTGGCGGTCACGGTGAGGGTGGTGCTGTCCCAGAGCGACGCCGTGTCGACCCCGACCGGCGCGGTCGTAACCACGCTGCCGTCCACGGACTCGACCTCGGCCACGCTGTCGTGCTCGGTCGAGGCGGAGTAGGTGAGCTCGTCGCCGTCGGGGTCGCTGAAGTAGTCGGAGACATCGAGGACCACCTTGCTCAGCGTGTCGGGTTCGGACTCGCCCTCCTCGAACACGATGAAGAGGTCGTGGACTGGCAGAGTGTCCGCCACCACCGGAGGGTTGACTCCGATCGAGGCGCTCAGACTGTCGGATAGGCCTCCCGGATCGGTGGCGAGGACCGTGACGGTGGCCGCGCCGCCGCCCGTCGCCACGATCGTTACCTGGGAGCCGTCCGCTTCCGCCGTGGCCACCAGGTCGTCGCTGCTCCTGGCCGCGTAGGAGAGCTCGTCGTCGTCAGGGTCGGTGAAGAGGTCGGCGACGTCCACCACGACGGTGTCGTCGGTGACAAGGATGTGGTCCTCCAGCTCGCCCACGGCCCTCGGGGGATGGTTCTTCAAGACCGTGACCTCCACCTCCAGGGTGGCCGAGAGCCCGCCCGGATCGGTCGCCATGATCGCGACGGCCACATCCCCGGCTCCGACGGCTCTGATCTCGACCTCGGCGCCGTCGATCGTCGAGACCGCAATCAGCGTGTCGGCGCTCGCGGCCGCGTAGGAGAGCTCGTCCCCGTCGGGATCGGTGAAGTTGCCCGCGACGTCGAGCGTGACCGCCCTCCCGGCCTTGAGCGTCTGCGAGGGTATCGGCTCCACCACCTCCGGCGCCCGGTTCACCACCGAGACCTGGGCACTCTGGGTGGCCGAGAGTCCGTCGGGGTCGGTCGCCGTGACCACGACCTCGGCCTCGCCCTCGCCGACGGCGCGCACGGTCATCACATCGCCGGCAACGCCGGCCGTAGCCACCTTGACGTCCGAAGACCGGGCGGCAAAGGTAAGCTCGTCGCCGTCGGGGTCGGTGAAGAATTGCGATACGTCCTGGGCGAATTCCCCGCCCTTGAAGATCTCCACAGGCGCAATCTCGCCTACCGGTTCGGGTGCCCGGTTGGGCTGCTCGACGGTTGCTGCGAAGGCCTGCTCGACCGACAGCCCGCCGGGGTCGGTGGCGGTGACGGTCACAGTCGCGACTCCCTCGCCCACAGTCGCCACGGTCAGGGAGGCGCCCGACGTGGAGACTGCGACCACGCCTTCGTCGGACGAGGTTGCCGTGTAGGAGAGCTCGTCGCCGTCGGGATCGCTGAAGTGCTCCGACAGCTCCACCTCGACCGTGTCGCCGACATGGAGCTCGGCGTCCTGGATCTCGCTGGACACCGAGGGCGCACGGTTGGGGACCGTCACGACGAAGCTCTGCTCGACCGACAGCCCGCCGGGGTCGGTGGCGGTGACGGTCACGCTTGCGGTACCCTGGCCCACACCCGCCACGCTCAGAGCGGCGCCCGACGCGGATGCCGTCGCGACCTCGTCGTCGGACGAGGTTGCCGTGTAGGTAAGCTCGTCGCCGTCTGGATCGCTGAAGTGCTCCGACAGCTCCACCCCGACCGTGTCGCCGACATGGAGCTCGGCGTCCGGGATCTCGCTGGATACCGAGGGCGCACGGTTGGGGACCGTCACGGCAAAGCTCTGCTCGACCGACAGCCCGCCGGGGTCGGTGGCCGTGACGGTCACGCTTGCGGAACCCTGGCCTACACCCGCCACGGTCAGGGAGGCGCCCGACACGGACGCCGTCGCGACCTCGTCGTCGGACGAGGTTGCCGCGTAGGAGAGCTCGTCTCCGTCCGCGTCGGCGAAGTGCCCGGCGAGGTCCACCTCGACCGCATCGCCGACATGGAGCTCGGCGTCCGGGATCTCGCTGGACACCGAGGGCGCACGGTTGGGAACCGTCACGGCGAAGCCCTGCTGTACCGACAGCCCGCCGGGGTCGGTCGCGGTGACGGTCACGCTCGCGTTTCCCTGGCGGCGTGCCGCGACTCTCAGCTCCGCGCCGGATACCAACGCCTCGGCGACGCCTTCGTCGGACGAGGCGGCCGTGTAGGAGAGCCCGTCGCCGTCCGCGTCGGCGAAGTGCCCGGCGAGGTCCACCTCGACCGCATCGCCGACATGGAGCTCAGTGTCCGGGATCTGGCTCGAAACCGCGGGCGCGCGGTTAGGCACGGTTGCGGTGAAAGTCTGTCTGGCCGGGGGACCCTCGGCGTCGGTCGCCCTGACGGTAATGTCGGCGGTCCCCTGGGAGACTCCCGTCACCGTGAGCGATTGGCCGGAGACGCTGACCGTAGCCACCGCCGGGGTCCCCGAAGTCGCGTCGAAGGTGAGCGGGTCGTCGTCGGCGTCGCTGAAGTACTGGTCGAGCGAAAAGGTTGCCGTCTCCCCGATCACCACGCTCTGGCCGGGAATGCTGCCCGTCGCGACCGGCGCCTCGTTCGAGTCACACCCAGCCGCCCACAGGGCCGCAGCCAGCGCAAAGGTCCGGAGAATTCGCCCCAACCTCGAATCTAAATGTAAACCATACATGACATTATGTAAAGTAGTCATTACACCGCGAGGCTTTAGAGTCAGGTGCCGGCGTAGACGCGACGCCGCTCGAACGACGCGGGAGGCCTATCCACCGGGTGGTCGGAGGCCGACACTACCGTGGCCTCCAGATGTAGGTGGCCACGGCGGCGGCCGGTTCCGTGAGCGAGATCGTCAGCGTGGTGTCCCCGACCTCTGCGGAGAAATCGAGGTTGTAGGTGCCTTGGGCTTCGGCCACCCTCCACTGCCTCCAGGTGCCGTCGTTGTAGTTGACGTACTGCCCGTAGTACTCCACCTCTAGGGGCGGATCGAGAGACGTCACTATTACATCCAGGCTCAAGTCGCCTGTCGCTTGGCCGGGATCCTCGCCGTAGTCCCGCGACAGCTCGAAGATCCCCGTCGCCTCCGGCGCTTTATAGGTGGGGCCATCGAGAAGCGAAAAGGACACCAGGTCGTACACGCCCGAGAGATTCGGCGCCGGTCGCTTCCACTCGGGCTCGGACTCGCACGCCACCATGAGCGCGACCAGAACCAATAGGGCTGCGCTCCGCCCAAGTTTGGCGGCACCACGGATCCTGCGCACCAGCCCTCCCGACGGGGCGGCCGGGACCGCGGAGCCAGCCTGCGAACCTGCGCCGGACGCCCTACGCGCCTTGCTGGACAACATCTGAACCTCCAAGCGGCTAGCAACCTGTGGACGCGTCCCCCGGCACCCAGCGGCCTCGCCGCTTCCCGTCGCCCCCGCGAGACTACCTGAGGACTAGGGGCGGGGTCCTCGGCGAGCCGCAGTCCAAGGTACTCCGTCGGTGCCCCGCGAGGCAAATTCTCCTCGAGCGGCGCTGAAGAGGGAACGATCGGGCGCTTTGGCCCCTGGCAAGCGGTCGGCGGACTTGCTCTGGAACGAGGCTGCTAGCGACGATACTCCATGCCACAGATCAGAGACCCTTCGCCCCCCAAGGGGCCGGACGACCTCTTCCGGCGGCTGGACGAGCTCGGAGTCGGCCACACGACCGTGCACCACCCCCCGGTTTTCAGGGTGGAGGAGGCCTCAAGGCTCCGTGGCCAGGTCGAGGGCGCACACACGAAGAACCTCTTCCTGCGCGACAAGAAGGAGCGGCACTGGCTGGTGTCGTGTCTTGCCAAGCGCAGCGTCGATTTGCGCTGGCTCGCCAACGAGCTCGGCACCAAGCGCCTCACCTTCTGCAGTGCGCGGCGGCTTCGAGGCTTCCTCGGCATAGAAGCCGGCTCGGTATCGCCCTTCGCCGTGGTGAACGACGTAGGCGGCGTGGTGCAGGTGGCGCTGGACGCCGAGATGCTGGAGCGTGAACCCATGAACTTCCACCCGCTCGACAACTCGATGACCACTGCCGTCTCGGCCGATGGACTCCTCCGCTTCCTGGAAGCCGAGGCGCACCCCGCAAGGGTAGTCCGCTTCCCCAGCGATGTCTCGGGCCAGGCCTCCTCCCGTCCGTCGGCCGGAACCACCTAGTCGGAAGTCTCCGGCAGCGTGCCCGAAGCTCTCGCTGGCCTACTCCCGGCCGCCGCCCTGATCGCAGTCAACGCAGTCTGCGTGGTCTTCGTCATGCTGAGGCCGCGTGCGCGCCAGCCGTCGTCAATGGCATGGATCCTGGTCATCGTGGCGGTCCCGATAGTGGGGATCGTGCTCTACGCGGTGGTGGGGGAGGTCCGTGCGGGGAGCCGCAGGAGGCACCGGCACCGAGTCATACAGGGGAGCATCCGATCGGCCGCGCGGCGGGCGCAGGGAGAGGCGACCGTACCGACTGCAGTCCCCTGGGGAACCGAGGCGATCGCCAGGCTGGCCCGTCTCGGCGACGACACCCCCCCGAGGCAGGGCAACCGGCTGACGCTTCTCGCCTCCGTCCAGTCGTTGATGCAGTCGCTTATCGACGACATTGACAGCGCCAAAGTGCATGCACATCTGCTCTTCTTCGTCTACCTCGACGATCACGTCGGTCGCGCGGTGGCCGATGCGCTGAAGCGGGCGGCGGGGCGGGGCGTCGAGTGCCGCCTACTGGTCGACAACGCTGGCTCGGGTACGTTCCTGAAGTCCGAGCTGGCCGCCGAGCTGCGGGCGGCCGGAGTCAGGGTCGTGGCTGCGCTCCCCACCCGCATCACGCAGATCGTAACGATTCGCCTCGACATGCGTAACCACCGCAAGATCGCGGTGATCGACGGCCAGGTCGGCTACACCGGGAGCCACAACCTGGCGGCCGAGTCGTTCCACCCCAAGCCGCGTTTCGCCCCGTGGGTCGACGCGACTCTCCGAATCGAGGGTCCGGCCGTGCACGACTTGCAGGCGCTCTTCGTCGAGGACTGGTACATGGACAGCGCCGAGTACCTCGATCACCTCGTCGGCACAGTCCCCGACGCCCACCCGGACGGCCGCATCGTGCAGATAGTCGGCACCGGGGCGAGCTCGCAGAATCAGGCCCTGGTGCGGGTGATCCAGTCTGCCGTGCACATGGCCCGCGAGGAGCTGATCATGACGACGCCGTACTTCGTTCCCGACGAGGGGACTCTCGCCGCCATAACGACTGCCGCGATCCGAGGCGTGCGCACGATCATCGTCGTCCCAGCCCGCAACGACTCCCCGCTGGTGGCGCTGGCGAGCCGGAGCTTCTACGGAGCCCTCCTCGAGGCCGGTGCCGAGGTGCACGAGTACACGCGGGGCCTGCTCCACGCAAAGACGATTACCGTGGATCGAGACTTCGCGATGGTGAGCACCGCCAACCTCGACCGTCGCAGCTTCGAGATCAACTTCGAGGTGAGCACGCTCGTCTACAGCAGCGACTTCGCCTCCGAGCTCCGGCTTCTGCAGACCGGATACCTGAACGACTGCGAGCGCGTCGAGGGCGCTGCTTGGGAGGCGCGCCCGTGGCCGCGAAGGCTCGCCGAGAACGCAGCCGGGCTCTTCAGCGCCCTTCTCTGACGGGTTGTGCCCTTCCCGGCCCCGGATGGGGGGCCACGAAGAAGGGCCTGGATAAGGATCCCCAAAGGCCACCGCCCACCGGCGAATCGTCGGTCACCCTCGCCTGACTCCAGTCCCAATCCGTCATGTTTCCGCCCCCTCCCGAGGTGCAACCTATGACTACAGGCAAGTGGGCAGGCACAACGAGTCGCTGCGGAGCGCAGAGGCCGGGCGCACCCATCCGGACCGTCGGGCGGGCTCCGCACCAGCAAGGGAGGTCGAAGTTGAGTCGTTCGGTAAACAAGGTCATCCTGGTCGGCAACGTGGGGAGCGACCCGGATGTGCGCGTCACCCCCTCGGGGGCCAAGGTGGCCCGAGTGTCGCTGGCCACCAATTGGCGAACCGGCGGAGAGGAGCCCGAGGAGCGAACCGATTGGCACCGCGTCAAGCTCTGGGGCCGTCTCGCCCAGGTGACCGAGGATTACGTCTCGAAGGGCGACCGCCTCTACGTCGAGGGGCACCTGCAGTACGACTCCTACGAGCGCGACGGCGTGACGATCCCGACGGCCGAGGTGAGGGTCCGCGAGATGGTCATGCTAACGCGCAGGGATGACGGCTGAGCATTCCGCCACGCGTAGGAGCACGGTAGACCTGGGTCGTCCACGGGCTGCCGAAGTCCGTGGGGAGACTCGCGCGAGCACCGGGAGGGGCGAAGCGCTGGCGGTCCACAGGTACAGGCACTGTAAACCACGGATTACATATTGTAAAGAGTAAATTACAATGCAGTACGGGCTAGCGAAGCGGCCCATTTGGGATGCGCCGGGCGAATGCCGTCGAGGTCCTGTTCGCCGGGCCGCCGGGCTGGCAAGGCGCTTCGCCTGTCTCGGTGCTCGTCGGGGCCTGTCCACGGACCGCCAGCCATTCGCCGGTCTCGGTGCTCGCGGAAAAAGTTAGACCACGGCCCGCTAGCGTCCCAGAAGGGCTCCGAAGGGACTGGGGGTGCGACCCCGGCGGGCCCGCCGATCACCGATTCGGTCGAGCAGGCTGATCGCGTCGACACCCACCCGAAATTGGAGCTTCCCGAGCCCGCCGTCCTCGATCGGCGCCGCGAAGTCCAGGCGCATCGCGCGTCTGGCACCGGCTGGCGCTCCGATCCGGAGGCCCGCCCCAGCCGCGAGCTTCAGCCCCGTGTCCACTCCGAAGGGCGTTCCGTCCCCCCACCCCGCACCTGCATCGACGAAGAAGGCCAGCCCCAGATCCACCTGCTCCCTAAATGGGCCATCTAGGAGCACCCGATCCTCCAGGTGCGCCACCACCCGACGGGCCACCGGGAGCGCGTCGCGATCGTAGCCACGAAGGGCGTGGGGGCCGCCCATGTTCACCTGGAATGGCAGCGAGCTCCGCCAGGCGCCAACGCCCGTCAGAGCCAGGAGGAGCGTGTGCCGGGGAGCGGCTCCGGGTCGCCAGTAGAGGTGGGTGCCAGTCTCGGCGAGCAGGTCGCGCACGGCACCCGAGCCCGCGCTTCCCAGGACCGGCAGCGCCGCCCCCACCTCGAGCGTCGAGTTGACCACCCAGCGCCCCCCGGCGGCACCGAGGAAGAGCGAGAGTGTGCCCCGCACCTCGTGGAACCTGCCGTCCGAGGAGAGCCACCTCCCACCGCCCACCGTGGTGCCGACCGTCGCCAGAAGCTGTGCGCCGACACGGACCTCCTGGTCGTTTCGAAGAGCATCTAGCCCCGCCGCGGTCACATGCCTGACGCTGCGCCTCGCGGCGAGCGCGTTCAGGCGGAGCGCCCTCCGACCGAGCACATGCGGCTCGACTGCCTCCGCCGTCGCCGCATCCGCGCGCTTCGGGTTGTCGAAGTCGGAGTCCACCACAACCATGACGCTGTCCGGGTAGCCGTCGAAGGTCACCTCCTCCCAGGAGACCCCCGCACCTAGCACCGACAGCCTGCCGGGAGCGCCGAACCGCCTGGAGATGGCGGCGATCGCCGTGCGGGACTGGATCGGCAGGTTCACATGGCCGAAGTCCGTCCCCTCGGGCGCGCTGTACCGGAACTGGTCCTCCCGCATCGAGTACGATTCGGTCAGCGCCCAGGAACCGACCTCGCCCACATACGGATAGGTCAGCGACTGGTAGATGAAGCTGCCCGTACGGGTCCTGCCGACGCCTGCCCGCGCGTCGAGCCTTGTGCCGGGCAGCTGCAGGGCGCTCAGCCGGATCCCCAGGTCGCGGCGCTCGTCCTGCTCGGTCGCGTAGGCACCGAGGAGGACGCCCACGCCCAGGAAGTTCTCCTCGTCGAAGGAGGCCTGCGTGATTCGCAGGCGCTCGTCGTACTCCCATCGCACATCCAGCTTGAGCGACCACCGATCACGGGTCTCGGCAACCAGGTGCACCTCCCGCTCGCCCACATGCACGGGGTAGACGTGCGCGTCCGCCATGATGGGAAGCTCCCGGAGGAGGCGCTGCGACTCCGCCGCGAGGAGCGGATCGAAGCAGTGGCCCTCGTCCAGCAGCAGCTCGCGGCGGATAAAGCCCTCGCGCGTGCGGTGATGCAGTAGATTGGCGGTCGAACGCACCCAGTCCCCCGTACGGGCCACCAGTCCTCGAGAGCCCACCGAGTCGATCGCTGGGTAGTAGACGGGGTGGTTGTCGACGAAGACCCGCGTGACGACAGGCCCATCGCAGCTCCCATCCTCCGCGGCACCGACGGGAGTGGATTCCTGCGCCGACGCGCCCGAATGGACGGCGGCGCCCAAGCCGACCAGAACGGTCGCCAGGTGGCGCGGGGAGGCGGCGAGATTCGTCGTCACGGATAGGGTGGTGGATCGCTGTTACTGTTGACGGAGTGCCGACAATACGAAATTAGGCGGTCGGCAGGGCCGCGCGGGTGGCCCACAGGGGATCCGACCCGCATCAGCATCGATGGAGTTGCAGGGTGGAGCTAACGGAACATGGACTGACCCCCAGGGGGACGGTGCGCCGCAATCTCTCGGCGGCGGCGCTCTACGAGGAGACGCTGCGGCTGGGCACGGGCAGGCTCGCGGCCGGAGGCGGCCTCGTCACCGTCACCGCGCCCCACACCGGGCGCTCGCCCAACGACCGCTTCGTGGTGCGCGAGCCGTCGAGCAGCGGGAGTATCGACTGGGGAGCGGTCAACGTCCCGATCTCCGAGGAGTCCTACGCGCTCCTGAAGGACGACGTCCGTAGGTGGCTGAGCGGCCGCGACCTATACGTGCGCGACGCCCGCGCCGGGGCCGATCCGCGCTATGGGATCGGCGTCCGGGTCGTCTCGGAGAGTCCGTGGCATGACCTCTTCGCCCACAACATGTTCCTGCGCCTGGCGCCGGGCGACGAGGCCGGCTTCGCGCCCGACTTCGTGGTTCTCCACGCGCCTTCGCTGCAGGCGGACCCCGGACGCCACGGCACCAACTCGGGCGCCTTCATCGTGGTGCACTTCGGCGAGCGGGTCGTGCTGGTCGGCGGAACCCAGTACGCGGGCGAGATCAAGAAGTCGATCTTCGCGTCGCTCAACTTCCTCCTTCCGGCCCAGGGCGTGCTCCCGATGCACTGCTCCGCCAACATCGGCGAGCGGGGCGACACGGCGCTCTTCTTCGGGCTCTCCGGCACCGGCAAGACGACGCTCTCGACCGATCCGGCGAGGCGCCTGATCGGCGACGACGAGCACGGCTGGAGCGACCAGGGCGTCTTCAACTTCGAGGGGGGCTGCTACGCCAAGACGATCCGCCTCTCGCCAGGAGGGGAGCCGGAGATTTATCGCGCCACCGGCATCTTTGGCACGATCCTCGAGAATGTGATCGTGGACGAACGCACCCGCGAGATCGACTACGACTCGGCCGAGATCACCGAGAACACGCGGGCCTCCTACCCGCTCCACTACATCGAGAACTCGGTGCGGTCCGGGATCGGGGGACACCCCGAGAACGTCGTATTCCTCACTGCGGACGCCTTCGGGGTGCTGCCGCCGATCGCCCGCCTGACCCCCGAGCAGGCGATGTACCACTTCCTCTCCGGGTACACCGCCAAGGTGGCGGGGACGGAACGCGGCGTGACCGAGCCGCGGGCCGCCTTCAGCGCCTGCTTCGGGGCGCCCTTCCTCCCGCAGCACCCCTCGGTCTACGCGAATCTGCTGGGCGAGAAGCTGCGCGAGCGCGGCGCCAAGGTGTGGCTGGTCAACACCGGGTGGAGCGGCGGTCGCTACGGAGTGGGGTCCCGCATTGATCTGGCCCACACCCGCGCGATGGTGGACGCCGCCCTTGGTGGCGAGCTGGACGAGGCCCCGGTCGCGGTCGATCCGGTCTTCGGCCTGCACGTTCCGAAGCGCGTCCGGGGCGTGCCGGAAGACGTGCTCTGGCCTCGAGCGACATGGGCTGATGGGGGCGCCTACGATGCCGCCGCGGCCGAGCTTGCGAATATGTTCAGGGGCAACTTCCGTGCCTTTGAGGGTCAGGTTGAGGGTGGAGTAAGGGAGGCTGGCCCGGGGTAGGAGCGGCGGCGAAGAGGCACCCTAGGCGCGCGGTTTTCGCTCGCTATTCGCGGTTTTCGCCTGCTATTCGTGAAGATCCGTCAACCACCAGGGGATTTTCCCGAATGTTGACCGAGGCAGCCCAGCGCCGTACAGTTCAGGGGTCATGTTCGTCGAGCGACCCGGCCCCACCCGAGAAGTGCATACCGCCCTGCGCGTACACCCCTGCGCGGCGCTTACCGGGCCTCGGCAGTGCGGCAAGACCACGTTGGCCCGCCGCATAGCAGCGGACGAGCCCAGCACATATTTCGATCTGGAGTCGGCAGTGGACCGGCGTCGGCTTGATGCGCCGGAGCAGACTCTGGGGGGTCTCGCTGGCCTGGTGGTGATTGACGAGGTGCAGCGTATGCCCGCGCTGTTCGAGACGCTGCGGGTACTGGTGGACCGCGCCGGGTCCGGTGTCCGCTTCCTGCTGCTCGGCAGCGCATCGCCCGCTCTGGTGAGGGGCGTCTCGGAATCGCTGGCCGGTCGCGTTGGCCTCGTCGATCTGGGTGGGTTTACGCTGGAGGAGACCGGCGGCGAGTCGTGGCGCGAGCTCTGGCTGCGCGGCGGCTTTCCTCGGTCCTTTCTCGCCCCCACGACGGAGGACTCGGCACTCTGGCGCCGGGACTTCGTTCGCACCTTCCTCGAGCGCGACATCCCGCAGCTCGGCATCACGATTCCCGCCGAGCGGCTGCGACAGTTCTGGACGATGATCGCCCACTACCATGGCCAGACGTGGAACGGCGCCGAGTTCGCCCGCTCGCTTGGCACCGGCGAGGGGACGGCCCGACGCTATCTGGACCTGCTTGCGGGGGCGTTCATGGTCCGGGTCCTGCCGCCGTGGTTCGAGAACCTAAAGAAGCGGCAGGTGAAGGCCCCCAAGGTGTACGTCAGGGACACGGGGCTGCTGCACTCGCTCCTGGGGCTTTCCAGCTCCGACGATCTGGCTGGTCACCCCAAGCGCGGTCCGTCCTTCGAGGGATTCGTCATCGAGCAGCTTCTCGCGTCTTCGGGAATCCGGGACGCGTACTACTGGGCGACGCACGGCGGTGCCGAGCTGGATCTGCTGCTGCTGCACGCCGGCCGACGCTACGGTGTCGAGTGCAAGTACGCCGACGCGCCCGGCACCACTCGCTCCATGCGCGTCGCCCTAGCCGACCTCCGGCTGGACCACCTCTGGATAGTCTACCCCGGCGACCGCCCCTACGACCTGGAAGAGCGCATCTCGGTCGTTCCGGTGCGCGAGATCGGGGCGTTGGCGGCCAGGCTGACCATGTCAGAGCGGCACCACCATACTTAGCTGGTCCGTGGACAGAGCTCCCAGAGCAGGAGTGGCGCCGTATCCCCGCTGGACGGCTTCGCTCGCAAGTCCTTGCTGTAAAGTATGGTTTACAATATGTAATCCACGATTTACAATGCCAGCACCGCTGTCGGGGATACCCGACAGCACCGGCGAGGTGGGAACCTCAACGGTGGCAGGGCAGGCACCCACCGGGCACGATCACCGGACCGCGATGGACGCCACGTAGATCACGCGGTTGCGCTCGAAAGCGATTTCGGTCCCACGCGGGGTCCCAGGCCCCGTAGATGTAACCGTCCGTCAGTCGCTCCACATCGCCTCCGTCCGCATTCATCACGTAGATATCCCTCCAGTCGCCGTTGGTGTCGCGGTCGGACGAGAAAGCGACCCTGGCCCCGTCCGGAGACCACGTGGGCCACCAATCGGCGCTGTTGTTCGTCAGCTGCTCCACGTCGCTCCCGTCCGCATTCATCACGTAGATCCCCCCGGACGTGAAAGCGATCCTGGCCCCCGACAAGCCACTGGCAGCGGTGTTCCACAAACCGACACCTTGTGACACGTCCTGGAACGTCGTGACACGACCCCCCTATCCCGACCAGCCCAGCTTCGGCAGAAGCCGCCAGAGCCCAAACCCGGCAGCTGCCGAGATCGACACTGCCGCCGTGGCCGCAATCCCCTGCCCGTAGAGGATGAAGCCGGTGCCGAAGAGCGCCGCGTATACGAGCACGCACCCCAGGAACCACGCCAGCACGGTGGCGGCCAGCCCTCCCGCCTCGATGGGCCCCTCGCCGACCTCGACCACCTTGCGCCACCCCCGGCCCATCGGACGGATCCGGTCGTAGAAGCGCTGCAGCGTCGCGGTGTCCGCCGGGCGGGTGAGGAGGGTGACTCCGACCCAGGCAGCAGTCGTGACCGCCACGCCGACAACCAGCTGCTCCCACGAGTCGAGGGACGGGAGACCCAGCGCAGGGTGCACCCAGGCGAAGTGAATGGCAGCCAGCAGGGAGATCGTCATCCCAGCCAGCTCGCTCCAGACGTTCACCCGGTGCCAGAACCAGCGGAGCAGGTATACGAGGCCCGTCCCGGCCCCGATCTGCAGGAGGATCTGGAAGCCCTGCCCGGCGGTGTCGAGCGCCAGCGCCACCGCGGCGCCGAGCGCCATCAGCCCCACCGTCGATATGCGCCCGACCGCCACGAGCCGCCGGTCGCTCGCCCCCGGATCGACGAAGCGGCGGTAGAAGTCGCTCGCCACATACGACGATCCCCAGTTGAGCTGGGTGCTGATCGTGGACATGTAGGCGGCCGCGAGCGACGCGACCACCAGTCCGAGGAGACCGGCTGGCAGAAAGACCAGCATGGCCGGGTACGCCAGGTCGTTGCCCACGAGCGAGGGGTCCAGCGCGGGGAAGCGCGCCTGGATGTCGGATAGCTCCGGGTAGACGAGCATCGAGCAGAGCGCCACGATGATCCACGGCCAGGGGCGCAGCCCGTAGTGAGCGATGTTGAACCAGAGGACCGCCTTCATCGAGTCCTTCTCGTTCCTGGCCGCGAGCATCCGCTGGGCGACGTACCCCCCGCCCCCCGGCTCCGCGCCCGGGTACCAGGCGCTCCACCACTGCACCGCAATCGGGATCACGAATATGCCGAGCGCGACGCTCCAGTCGGAGAAGTCGGGGAGGAGCCGCATCGCGGAGCTCAGCTCGGGTTTCGAGACGAGTCCCGCCAGCCCGCCCACCTCCGGCTGCTGAAGGGCGAAGACCGCCGCGGCGATCGACCCCACCATCGCCACCGCGAAGAGGATCAGGTCGGTGGCGACGACTCCCCAGAGCCCCGAGGTGGCCGAGTAGAGCATCGTCACGGATCCGGCGATCAGCACCGTCTGGAGCGGACTCAGCCCCAGGAGCACCCCGCCGATCTTGGTCGCCGCGAGCGTCACCGTGGCGATGATCACGACGTTGTAGAAGACGCCCAGGTAGATCGCGCGGAAGCCGCGCAGGAAGGCGGCCGCCCTCCCCGAGTAGCGGAGCTCGTAGAACTCGATGTCGGTGAGCGCACCCGAGCGCCGCCAGAGACGCGCATAGAAGAAGACGGTGCACATCCCGGTGATCAGGAAGGCCCACCACGACCAGTTCTGCGCCACACCGCCCCGGCGCACGAAGTCGGCAACCAGATTCGGCGTGTCGGTGGAGAATGTCGTCGCGACCATCGAGGTCCCGAGCATCCACCAGGGAAGCTTGCGCCCTGAGAGGAAGAACTCGTCCGCTCCGGCCCCGGCCCGGCGGGCGAAACGCAGCCCGATCGCGACGACCGTCACCCCGTAGAGGGCAACGACTATCCAGTCGAGGGGGGCAAGCTGCACTCGGCGTCAGCTAGCAGTCCGTGGATAATCTCGCCCGAGCACCGAGAGGGGTGCTGCGTCGGGCTGGCAAGGCGCTTCGCGGCGCGAATAGCAGCGCTATTCGTGCAAGAAGCAACGCAGAGCGAAGCGGCCCAGCGCGGATGCAGCGCGCCTCGAATGCCGGGGGAGGTTTGTCCACGGGCTGCTTCAGTGGGCGGGTAGGTTCGCGCGAGCGGCCAAGCGCTCCCCCGACCCTTCCCATAGGCGCTCCGGGTAGACCCCGGCCCTCACCATGGCGCGGAGAGCGTCAGCCACGGGCCCGTGGTCTTCGGGGAAGGTGACGCCGAGCCACCGCTCCTCGGTCGGCACAACTCTGACGCCGACTAGGTCGCGGGCAATCAGCTCGTTCATTGCTTCGGACAGATAATACTCCTTATCTGTCCCGAGATTGATCGCGAGGAACTCTGCGAAGCATCTCTCGAGTAGAGAAATGACATCATACGCAGGATGTGGGACAGATTCTGCCGCGAATCTGTCACCCGATGCCTTTCGGCCCACGAATCCCCAGAGGTTTGTGCAGACGGGAGTCGAGAGGGGCACATCCACCGGCCGGCCCTTCACGTCGTGGCCCAGCACCCGGTCGCCCGAGCGGCGCATCTTCAGCCCCTCGGTGAGCCGAACGAGGGTGTCGGGGGGGGCAACCTCGCAGAATCCGCGCGAGACCCCGCCGCTCTCCGAGAGGGTGTCGACCATCGGGTAGGTGACAACACGCGCGAGCGCCCGCCGACCTTCGCCCTCGGTGGCCATGGCACGCACCTCAGCTTCCGCGTCCCGCACAGCCGCTACCAGCTGGGCGTAGGCGCCCCGTCCGTAGAAGTCGTCGGCGTTGCAGAGCGCAAAGGGTCCGTCAAGCTCGCCCGCGGCCGCCAGGACCGCGTGTCCCGTGCCCCAGGGCCGGCTGCGCCCGGGGGGCGGAGCATCGACGAGCCCAGGGTGAAGAAGGGACTGGTAGGCGTAGCGCAGATCCAGTCCCGCCGCCGCCGCAGGAGCGAGGTGGTCGTCGAAGGCGCGCCGCAGCTCCTCGCGAATCACCAGCACGAAGCGCGAGTACCCCGCCAGTGCGGCGTCGTATAGCGAGTAGTCGAGGAGCGCGGCCCCGCCTGGCCCGACCGGCGTCAGCTGCTTGAGGCGCCCGAAGCGGGTGGCGGTGCCAGCCGCGAGAACGACCAGGGTGTGTTCGTTCGTCATAGTGCGGCCCACCCCGACGAGGGGGTCTGTCCGCGGGGCTGCCCGGTCACCCGGCCGCTGCGATCCTCTCCTCGGCGATCCGGTCGGCGGCAGCGGAGGTGCTGATGCCCTGCTCGCCGGCCAGCCTGATCACGCGCAGCGTCTGGTCGTATATCTGCGACACCCTCGAGTAGATCGCGAAGTCCTCGGTGGGGCGCCCGAAGACCTCCTCCTGGCAGCGTATCAGCCCGCCGGAGTTGACGAGGTAGTCGGGCGCGTACGTTATCCCGCTCCGGGCGAGCGCGTCGCCGTGCCGCGCCTCGGCGAGGATGTTGTTGGCACCCCCGGCGACCGCCTTGCAGTGCAGGCGCCCCACGGTGTCGTCGTTGACCACGCCGCCGATCGAGTTGGGGGAGAAGACGTCGCACTCCGTGTCGTAGATCTCGTCCACGCCGGCGACCTCGGCGCCCAGCTCGTCGGCCGCCCTGGCCGCCAGCGGCTCGTCCATCTCCGAGACGGTCAGCCTCGCTCCGGCCTCGGCGCAGAACTGGGCGAGCGCGAAGCCGACGTTGCCGAGCCCCTGGATCGCGATCTGGCGGCCCGCCATCGAGTCGCTCCCCTGGGTCGACTTGAGGACGGCGCGGATGCCGCAGCTCACCCCGTAGGCGGTAGTGCGCGACGGGTCGCCTGCGCCTCCCGCCGACTCGTGCACGCACGCGACGTGCTCCGTCACACCGCGAATCACGGCCATGTCGTACGAGTTGGTACCGATGTCCTGTCCCGCAATGTACTCCCCGCCCATCGAGTCTACGAAGCGCCCCATGGCCCGAAGCAGCTCGGTGCTCTTGTCGGTCTTGGGGTCGCCTATGATCACGGACTTGCCGCCCCCCAGGTCGAGCCCGCTGATCGACGCCTTGTAGGTCATCCCGCGCGCGAGCCGCAGCACATCGTGGAGGGCCTGTTCCTCCGTTGGGTACGGCAGCATCCGGATTCCGCCGAGCGCGGGGCCCAGCCTGGTGTCGTGAATGGCGGTGATCGCACGGAGTCCCGAGTCCTCGTCGCTGCAGAATACTACCTTCTCGTAGTTGTGTTCTCCCATCCGCTGGAAGACGCGCATGAGCTTGGCGCCCCTCTCTCCCTGGATTCGCACTGGTCGGCCAGCCGGCCACGCCGGGAAAGATAATCCCACGAGGTGGGCGACGCAGACTCCGGGGGCGCTCGGCGGAGACCCAGCAGTCCGTGGGAGGCGGCACGGGGCGAAGCGGTTCAGCGGGGACGCAGCGCCGCTCCTGCCGTGGGAGTCCTGTCCGAGGACTGCTAGACGCGCTATACTACACTCCCGGTCGGGGACGGTCGGGCTCGGCGGGACCGCGTGGATCCGTCTCTCCCTTGCGGTTCTCCGTGGATGGTTGTCTCTTGTTGGCTGTGCGGTCGATGGCGGCCCGCCACCTCGATTTCGGCGTGACCGCCGAATGTCGGTAAACCAGAAAGGACCAGAAATGCTGAGAGTCACGAACCGGAGCGGTCGTGGGGGAGCCCGCGGGGCGACATCCTCCATGGTGGCACTTCCCATTGCGGCGGCCCTCCTTGCGGGCTGCTCCGAAGGAAAGATGACCCCGGTGATCGGTACCGTCAGCGGCACGGTCATGCTCGAGGGCCAGCCGCTGGCCGGCGTCACGATCACGCTTGATCCCGGCGAGGGGACGCAGACCACCGACGCCAGCGGTGCCTACAGCTTCGGGGACGTGCTCGAGGGCGACTACGAAGTCACCATGAGTGGCCACCCGGCCGACACCGAGTTCGAGGAGTCCGCCAGCACGACAGTGGGCGAGGGCTCGGAGAACGCGAAGGTGGACTTCTCCGGCGACTACATCAGGACCGCCGGGGTCAGCGGCACCGTCATAGTCAGGGATGCGGTGCTGGACAGTATGCTGCTCAGCGGCATCTCGGTGGCTCTGACCGGCGTGGAGGCGCAGACGACGACCACCGACGCGCAGGGGGGCTTCACCTTCTCCAACATGCGCATGGGCGACTACGCGATCGCGATCTCCGGCTGGAATGAAGTCCGCTACGAGTTCGCAGTCGAGAACGTGACCTTCTCGGTCAGGGTTGGCGAGACCTACGACGCCGCCTTCGAGGGGCTGCGGGTCGAGTACACCTTCGACGTCACGATCACCAATGTGGCGACCGCCTACCCGTACTTCTCCTCCGGCTCCTTCGACACCCCCGTGGGCGAGAGCGAGCCCGGCTGGGCCGGGATGGGGATGAGCTACGAGTTCGAGTTCAGGGCTGGTCCGGGCGCGCGCCTCAGCTTCGCGACGATGATGGTCCACTCGAACGACTTCTTCTACGCGCCGGGGCCCGAGGGGATCGCGCTCTGGGACGGCCACGACCAGGTGACCGGAGACGTCACCGACCAGATCATGCTCTGGGACGCCGGAACCGAGATCAACCAGGAGCCCGGCGCCGGAGCCGACCAGCTATCCCGCCAGAGCGGTCCCAACACGGGCGCCGACGACCCCAATCCCCTGGTGCGCCTGGCCGAGGACGAATATGGCACCCTCCCGGAGGTGGATTCCGTGATTTCGGTCACGATCGAGTCGACCGGCCCCTACATGTTCAAGGTCACGATCGAGAACGTAAGCCTGGACCACACCATCGAGACGATCGCTGGCGAGTGCATGGACGTGCCGATCGCGCCGGGCGTATTCGTCGCCGGCTACGCTCCGCTCTTCGAAATGGACGAAGAGGAGCCCGGGGTTGGCCTCGAAGCGCTGGCCGAGGACGGGGCCGCCGGGACCCTCGCAGAGTACGTGAGCGCGAACACGGGTGTGCTGCAGATCATCGCCCCCGGCGTCTTCGCCACGCACCAGTCGCCGGGACTGCTCTTCAACTCCGGCACGACTGCAACGGTTGGGATAGAGGCGATGGCAGAGGACGCTGACCCGATCACGCTCGCTACAGATATCGCTGTGGCTGGCGGCTTCCGGGCGCTTGACTTCTTCGCTCCGCTCTTCCCCGGTGAGAGCTACACCTTCCAGGCGGTCGCCGTCCACGGCGAGGCGCTCTCTCTGGCAATGATGCTGTTGCAGTCCAACGACGTCTTCTTTGCGCCGGACGAGAACGGGATCGCGCTATTCTCCGGCGACGCTCGGCTGACGGGCGACGTGACGGGGACGATCGATCTGTGGGACGCAGGCACCGAGGTGAATGGGGAGCCCGGCCTGGACAGGTACCAGGCGCCGCGCCAGCTCTTGCCCAACACCGGTCCGGACGAAGGCGGCACGATCAGGCTCCTTGACGACGAATTCGACTACCCCGACGTTGGCGATATGATCGAGATCACTGTCGCGGCCCAGTCCTAGGGAGGGTTAGCGGCAGAAGGGCTCTGGCGGTACCGAGAGAACTCGGCGGTCTTGTCCGGGGGGGACAGGCCGCCGGGCTCTCTTCGTGTGTGTGCGCTGTAGTACGCCGACGCTCCGCCTCTCCTCTAGACGGTCACCGTGCCCGGGTCTGGCAGTCCGTTGCTCCTCCGGCAACGGTGATGGAGCGGCCCGCCGGAGGCACTGCAGAATCACGGGCTCCGGGAGTCAGACGTTGAAGCGGACATGCACGATGTCGCCGTCGGCCACTACGTACTCCTTGCCCTCGATCCGCACCAACCCGCGCGCCTTGGCCACCCTCTCCGAGCCGCACTCGGCGAGCGCCCCGCAGGGGGTGACCTCGGCGCGGATGAAGCCGCGTTCGAGATCGCTGTGGATGTGCCCGGCCGCAACGCGCGCCACCGTGCCCCTCGGGATCGGCCACGCGCGCACCTCCTCCTCGTTCACGGTGAAGAAGGAGATGAGGTCCGCGAGCTCGTAGGCGCACCTGATGAAGCGCGCGAGGGTGGGTTCGCCAATCCCCATCTCGGCCAGGAACTCCGCCTGATCCTGCGGTGCCAGCGAGGCGATCTCGGCCTCCACGCTCGCCGATAGGACCATTGCCGATCCGCCGATCGCCGCCACCTCGGCCAATAGCTCCGAGGGCGGCGGCTCCCCTGCCCGCTCCTCGACGACGTTGAGCGCCACCAGGAGTGGAAGATCGGTCAGCATTCCGTACCCGCGCAGAAAACCCCGGTGCAGCTCGTCGGTGGAGAGCTGCCTGAGTGCGCTCCCGGCCTCGAGTGCGCCGACCGCCGTCGCGAAGGCGTCGATCTCGCGCACATCGGCCCGCTCCTTGCGCGCTCGGTCCAGACGGCGCTCCGCAACCCCAAGATCGGCCAGCACGCACTCCTCGTGGAAGGATCGTAGCTCGCCCAGCGGGTCGGCGTCTCCCTCCAGCGCGGGATTCGCGAAGTCCCGGATCACAAGGCAGAGGGCGTCACGGTCGCGAATCGCCTGGAGGGTGCGAGCCGAGAGGACGCGCCTGCCGGCGCCGTATTCGCCGGGGACGTCCCGTAGGCTGATCGTCGCGTGCGTGGTCTTCCTGGGGCTGTAGAGGCCGGAGAGGAAGTCGAGGCGGGGGTCCGGCACCCGCACCGTGCCCACCCTGGTCGTGCCCCCCATTCCGACCGGCGCGTCCAGGCCGGTCATCGCGTTGAAGAGCGTCGTCTTGCCTGAGCCGGCAAACCCCGTCACCCCGAACTTCATGGCGCCTCGGGTGTAACGATCGCCACCCGACCGCTCGCCACCTCGACCGAGTACCGCGTCCGGATCATCGCTCGGTCGGAGAGGAGGCGGACGTTCGGTGTCAGCTGCTCGGGCCGCGCGAAGTAGTCTCGCTCGAAGAGATCGGCCGGGCGAAGGTGGTGCTCGACCACCGAGAGGGCAAGCGCCCCTCCGCGGCCCACCGTATCGGCACCCGCCTCCCCGCCCCCTCCGGCGGCGATGTCGAAGTCGAGTACGAGCCCGCCGCCCTCGGGCGCACCCCAGTGCTCGACCCGGAGCGTACGCACACCGCCCGGGAGCGGCCTCCCGTTGAGGGCGACCAGCCGGGGACCCACCTCGCCTAGGTACAGGAGCAGCATCTCGGCTCCGATTGCCGAGGCAACGGAGACCCTGGCGGTGCCGTGCGGGACCGCCGAGTCGGGCATCAACGCGACCTGCGGGGGCGGGGCGTCCAGGAGTTCGGCGGGCGAGAGCGCGTACGGGATCCGCGCCGGGGTGTACCGCTCCGGCGCCTCCAGCAGCGCGCCAAAGGGTCCAAGGGAGCTCGCCACCCATGCGGCGCCAGGGTCCGGCGGGCGGCGCGCGGGGTTGGTCCCCCAGCTGGCCGCGCCGCTCTCGCGGTCCATTAGGTAGACGAGCGTCGACGGTGCCGGACGGTCGGAGGAGGGCTCGGCGCTTCGGATGCCCAGCGCGAGGCAGGCTCCTGCGGCCAGCACCCCCGAGGCGGGAAACCACCACCGGTTGGGCTCTGCGAGCACGGCGAGGAGGGGCACGATGGAGAGGAACGCCACCGTCGCGAGCCCGGCAGCCACCGAGGCCAGCCGCATCCCCATCGCCAGCCACACCCCCTCGACGAGCGGCGTCATCACCGCGACCACCAACAATGCCGCCAGCACCGTGGCGACCCATTGGAGGTGGCCGGGGACGCGTCCCCGCGGCAGCCAGGCGACCGCGAGCGCCGCCAGACAACCGGCCAGCGCGGGCCACTGTAAGTTCACGGCCGCCATCGGGAAGAGCGCGGTGGCAACGGAGGCGACCACAACCGAGGGGACCAGCGCCCCGACCGCCAGCTCGGCCGCCGAGAAACGTCTGCCGAGCGCCACCGCCAGGAGAGCCACGAGCACGAACGACGCGGCGACCAGGGCCAGCACGTACCACCCTTCGCTGTGGAAGGAACCGGCGTGCAGCGCACCGTACTCCGGGTGGACGCCGCGTCCCCACCGGAAGAGGAGCGCCGCTCCCACCCCGATCGCGCTCACCGAGAGGAGATACACGCCGAGCCCTGTCAGCACCCCGCCAATGCGCAGCCCCCCCCTCCTGGCTGCCGCGAAGGCCGCAAACCAGAGCACCACCACCGCTCCTCCGAGCAGCCACACCCAGAGCTTGCCGTACACCACCATCCCCACCAGCGGAAGCGTCAGGTAGCTCGCGTTCGGTGCCCTGACGGCGTCGAGAGCTGCGTCGCCAAAGTGCCTGAGCATCGCCAGCGTCTGGATGCCGTGGTGCTGCAGGGTGCGCTCGTCGAGGTTGCGCGGGGTGTCGGTCGTCTGGTGGTATACGTTGGCGCGTGCGATCCCCGCGAAGTTGAGCCCCTGCACGCCCGCCTCGCGAAAGGGCGTGAAGTCGGTGTCGTTCGGCATGCGCCGGTATACCTCGATGCCGATCGAATTCGCCACCGGCCTGGGGCTCGCTTCGGCGAAGGCCCGCACCACCCAGCCGTTCTCGGGGCCGGTCTCGAACATCATCGCCGGGCCGCCGCCGCCGCGCATCTCGAGCGAGATCACCAGCGCCACATCCTCCATCCACGGATGCTCGTCCACGAACGCCCTCGCCCCGAGCAGCCCGAGCTCCTCGGCGTCGGTGACGAGCACGATCAGGTCGTTGGCGAGGCGCGGACCGGTCACCAGCGCCCGAAGCGACTCCAGGATCGCGGCCACCCCGATCCCGTCGTCGGCGGCGCCAGGCGAGATTCCCCGGCTGTCGTAGTGGGCGGTCACCAGGACCGCTCGCCCGCTCGACGCCGTCCCCGGCAGCCGGGCGAAGATGTTGCGCACAGTGACGGCGGTCAACGACGGCCCCACCGACTGCATCGAGGTCGTCGTCTGCACCGCGGGCTCGAGTCCGAGGGCCCGCAGCTCGGCGAGTATGTACTCCAGGGCGTACGCGTGGCCGGGCGAGCCGGGCGGACGCGGCCGAGATGCGATCCGCTCCACGTGCGACATTGCGCGGCCCGAGGAGAAGGCCGAGTCGGGAAGGTCGGCGGGCCCTGCGGCCGGGAGTCGCAGCGAGCTCGAAAGGAAGGCCGCAGCCACGAGAATGAGGAGGGTGACCGGCCCGCGCATCCCCCGCCACGGGATGGGGAGTGGTGGACGGGTGGCCTCCCTGGGCGGATCTTCGCGATCCGCCTCGCTCGCACCCTCGATCGCCTCGATGTCGGACTCGCTGATCCCCAGCTCGGCCAGGGAGGGGATCTCGGGGAGCTGAGGGTCGCTCACGCCGAGGTCTGTGACAGATTGTGCCAGTTATCTGTCACGATTCGTGCTCCAAGTCACCTTATCGACAGAATACACGCCGAATCTGGCCACGGCGTGCCCGAAAGACGCAACGCGGGGCGTGCCGGTCCAGCACGGATGCAGCGCGGCCTCCTGCCGTGGGAGGTCTGTCCACGGGCTGCTAGAGCGGTCCGTCGGCCCATGGGCCCCAGATGGCGTACGTCGCGCTCGGCCGTGGCTCCTCGGCTCTGCGGCCTCCCTGCACATTGAGGAACATCACCCGTCCGTCGGGGCTGAAGCACGCCCCGGCGAATTCACCCGGCTGCTCGTCTCCTTCCTCGTGCGGCGACCTCACCATATTCACGATGCGACCCTCGCGGTCGAGACCCCGAACGTACTGCTCGCCGCTCCCGTCCTCGCACATCACGAGGCCACCCCTCGGCGTCACGACGATGTTGTCGGGGCTGTCGAGCACATCGTGCGACGGCGACTCGAAGACGAGCTCCAGCTCGCCCCCATCTTCCGAAAGGGGCCGATAGTGGAAGACCTGTCCCGCCCCGGCGTCTCCCCCGTTGGTCGAGACGACGTAGATGCCGTCGTCGCCGAAGAAGGCCCCCTCGAGGCGGGCGAAGCGGGCGGCGCCCCTGGCCACCCCCTGCCTGAAGACGGCCAGACGGTCCGCCTCGGCGTCCGGAGGATCGGGATCGTCGATCTCGACCCAGTGAACCGGCAGTGTGGTGCCGGCCTCCTGGCCCCGCGCCGTCAGGTACCCTGGCCTCCCGTTGACGGCCATCATCTGGAGCCTTCCCCCGGCCGCGAGCACCTCCGGGTCGTTGGGGAGGAACCGGTAGAGGCCGGCGCCCGGCAGCCTATCGGGCACGTACCAGGTGTCCTCGGTCTCGTACACCACCCCGGTGGCCGGGTCGATCGCCACCGCCTCGTGCACAAAGCGCCCCATGGCCTTCAGCGGAACCGGATCCACCGGCCCGGTTGCGCCGGTCGGCACTTCGAATACGTACCCGTGCGGCCTGGCAAACCCGGCCTCGGCGCCCCAGGTGCTCTCCTCGCACGACAGCCAGCTCCCCCAAGGCGTCGTGCCGCCTGCGCAGTTCACGACCGTGCCGGCGAGCGATACGAACTCGTCAACGAGCTCGACCGCGAGGTCGCCCTCGCCGTCCTCCGAGATTCTCACCTCGAGCGACGTGGTCCCGCCGCTCGCCAGGGGGTCGTACGACGGATCTCCAATCGCCGCCCCGCTGCCCGCGCCGTCCACCATCTCGTGATTCCGGATCAGGCGTACATTGCCGTTTGGGAGCGGAAACGCGGCCATGCCGTCGAAGGCGTTGGGCACCGTCAGCCCGTCTCGCACTGCCGACCGCTCGCCGCCGGTGCTGATCCGCACGCACCTGAATCCCGTCGGGATCTCCAGCTCGGGGCACTCGGCGCTCCGCGCCAGCGGGCCGTACGGCTCGATGAAGTCACCTAGGCCACGCCTGCGCGTCGAACCAGCCGCCGGCCCATTCCATCTCGCCAGTCCGGCCAGGGAGGGAGCGAGGACTGCGACCCCTCCGGCCGATGCGAGGCTCCTGAGAAACACCCTGCGCTCCATCGAAGACATGACCCCCCCGGTTCCGAGAACACGCCCAGCAGTCCGTGGATAGTCTCGCACGGTCAGTGCCGCTGCCTCCTAAGGCTGTGGGGGTCCGCGCACCGGGGCAAGCCTAGCAGCCCGTGTTTCCCGACAGCGGCATTGCGCTTACATTGGCGTCCAGGTTGCCGACGCGGCCTCTTCGCGCGCTGCGACGGACGGGGGCATCGACGACAGAGGCGGCATCGGGTCGCCGTGCGCCTCCGCACCCTCATCGAGGCGAACTGCATGGATATTGAGATCGGTTGGTCGAGAGACTCGGGAGTCCTGGTTGCGAAGCCGGTCGGTCGCGTCTACAGCGCCCACTACATCGAGTGGCAGGCTGCGCTGATGTCGGGAATCGAGCCGGACGACCGCGCCATGGTGCTGGACTGCGAAGAAGTCACGTACCTGAGCAGCGCTGGCCTGAGAGTCGTGCTCGAGACCTCGCAGCGATTCCAGGGACCTGGGCGCGCCTTCGCACTCAGCCGGCCGACGAAGGGCGTCCGCAAGGTGCTCGCGGCAAGCGGCTTCGACAAGATCCTCCCGATCTTCGACTCCGCCGACAAGGCGATCCAGGCCGTCGGCGAGCAGGCCGCCGCCAGCTAGCAGCCCGCGGACACAGCGCACCCGCGCGGGCACCCTGGAAGCGCCGACCTACCCCCCGTAGCGAGCCACCGCGGACTTTTGAGCGCCGGGAACGGCGGGTCGCTCCGCCCCCGGTCAGCCTCGGCAGCCCGGGAGGTTAGCCCACCGGCTGCTAGCCGTCGGGCCGCCAGGTCAGCGTCATCTTGACGCGCCTCCCCTTCGGGCTGTGGGTGAAGCCGTCGTACGACTGCTCCCAGAAGACGAGCGGCGGCGGGCTGTCAAGGACGTTCAGGATCGACAGGGCAATGTCCATTCCGCTGCGCGACCGCCGCATCATGCCGAGGTCGATGGTGACGAAGCCGTCGATTGCCTCCCGGTCAGGGTCGCCCTCGAACGCCTCGTTCCTGTATTCCGACACCATGTTCGCGTAGCTCACGGCGCTGTAGTCGCCGATGTGGTAGCCGAGCCAGAGGCGCGACTTCAGCTCGGGAAGGGGCGGGGCGATGGGGTTGTACCAGTTGAGCTGGCCGATGGCGCTCAGGCTGTCGAATATCTGGATGTCGGTGCCGGGCACTTTCAGCGGCTTTACGAAGAACTCCGCCAGGTACGTTCCGCTCGTGCCCAGCGAGACCACCCTGGCACTGCGGGGAGCGCCGCCCGCCCCGCCGCCCACAGGGAAACGGGCGCTAAGGTGCCAGTCAAGCCCCGAGAGCTCGATCCCGGGCCAGTTGACGTAGCTCACCTCGATGCGCTCCAGCGCGCTCACCTCGCAGGTGCCGGTGCCCTTCCCGTCGGGGCAGAAGACGAGGTCCTTGACCGCGTCGCGCGAGCCGCCCCCGGCCGCGTAGAGGGCAGTCACGCCTCCTGCCGGCAGCACGTCGATGACATCCTCGAAGTCGTAGCTCCAGTAGTCCACCGTGGCGCGCAGGCGTGGCAGGCGCACGGTGGCCCCGAGGTTGTAGGTCAGGGCCCGCTCGGGCACCAGCTCGCTGTCGCCCCTCGTGTCCATCGCCTTGTAGATTCCCGCCTCGGCAACGTACTCGAGCGATGTGAAGGGGTCCTCGTTCAGGTCGTCCACCGACGGCGTCCGCATCGTCGTCTGAACGGAGCCGCGCAGCGCGAGCTCGGGGGTGATCTCCATTCGCACGGCGGCCTTGGGGTCGAAGCTGCTCACCGGACCGTGCGACTCGAAGTTGGCCGCGATCTGGGCGTGGATGCGGTCGCCGAGGTCCACCTGCGTCTCCGCAAAGAGGCGGTGCACGGTCTGATCGTCGCTGTAGGCGAAGTGGCCAGAGGTGAAGGTGAAGGCTCCGGCCTTCTCCAAGCAATCCTTGTCGCCGATGACCGGACAGGGGTTGATCGACAGGTCGCCGGGCTCGTTGGGGTCGCCGGAGACGGCCACCCGACGGAACTGGTACCCGAGGGCGTAGCGGCCGAGACCGGCCGGCATGGAGCCTCGGGCCATCAGGTCTCCGACGATTAGGTTAGCGGCGTTGTCCAGGTTGACCACCTCGTTGATCCAGTCCAGGAGCTCCTCGCTGTTGGCGAGCTCGGACACGTAGTCGGGGTTGTCCTGATCCAGGTACCGGGCGCCCGGCTGGGCGGAGCGCTGGTTGGCATTGCTGAAGGGGTTGTAGTACATGCAGGCCCCCTCGCCGGGAGCGGCCCCGTTTAGAGCGCCCAGCGCCATCCGCGACGGGCTGTCGGGGTCGACGACCACATCCACGCCGCACTCCGGCCCCCCGAACCCCCGAAAGGCCAGGAACTTCCTATACGCGTACTCGGCCGGGAGATTCCAGTTGCCCGTGGACCGGGAGTAGCCGACGGCAGCCTCCAACGACTCCAGGGCGCTGCCGGACTCGCCGAGATCGCGGGTGAGCGACGCGGAGAAGCGCTGCGTGCCCGTGCCGCGGTCCAGCGCCCGTCCAGGACCGGTGTTCCCCACGAGGCGGCCGTAGAAGTACCAGTCGTCCTCCAGGCAGCTCTCCGTCGAGGCGAAGCCCGCGCTCGCGCCGTGAACGCGGCAGAACTCCCGTCGGCCCGGGTGGCCGGGCTCGAGGACCTGGGCACCGTTGTACGGCGATATCGGCGGAAAGGAGGGAGTGGTGATCCAGCCCGGGGTGGTCGCATCCGCCCAGAGCGCTTCGGCGTGGTACCGGGTTCCGGTCGAGAGCTCTCCGTTCAGCTCGCCGAAGACCCGGAGATGGCGGGTCTCCTGGATGAGGTTGTCCCAGGGCTGGTACCTGAAGCGGCAGGTTTCCCCCTCCACATGGCCGCCGAAGGCCTCGCACTGCGGATCGACGAAGACCCCGCCCCACCCGCCGAACTGCGCATCCTGAAGCGCCGCCGAGAACTCCTCCTTCGACTCGTCGCCGGTCAGCTTCGGAAAGAGGAAGGCGCCTGGGTTTCCCGTGTAGGACCATCCGCCGGCACCCTCGAAACCGCGCAGCGCCCAGTCGCGCTCTTCGGGCCCAAGCGACTGCGAGAGTGCGGCCTCGGCCGAGAGGACGGCGTGGGCGCCCTCGCCCAGGCGTTTGCCCCAGATGCCTCCCACCTGAGATTCGCCCGATCCCGCGAACCACTCGTGCGAGGCGCTCACCTCCGCACCCTCGAAGTCCTTGCGGGTCAGGAAGTTGACAACACCCGCCACCGCGTCGGAGCCATACACGGCCGAGGCTCCCTCCTTGACGACCTCGATCCTCTCCAGCGCGACTCCGGGGAAGGCATTCACATCGACGAAGCGCCCCCCCGCAAGCCGCACAGGCACGTAGACCTGCCTCCGGCCGTTCACCAGCACCAAGGTGCGGGACGGGCCGATCCCCCGGAGGTTCACGCTGGCCGAAGCCTCGGAGACCGCGCTGGCCGGGCGGGTCGTGTACCACCCCTGCCGGTCCCCGAGCACCCCCGCGCTAGAGGCGAGGTTCCGGAAGAAGTCGACAGCGGTCGGGGAGCCCTGCTCCTGCATGGTCCTCCGGCCCGCCACCGCCACCGAGTACGGCGCCTCCACCGGCGAGTCCGAGAATGCGGTGCCGGTAACCACGATCTCCTCGAGGTGGACGGCCGTGCGACCGAGCGCCACCTCGACTCCGACCACACCTCCCGCCGCCACCTCCACGGAGTGGCTCTCGTCGGCGTATCCGGACATGCGGACGAGAATCGCGTGGGTGCCCGGCGGCAGCCCGTCGAGCAGAAACACGCCCTCTGCCGAGCTCCGCGCCTCGATGCCGAGCTCGCGGACGAAGACCTCCGCTCCCACGAGCGGCGCACCCGTCTCCGCATCGTGGACGCTCCCCTCCACGCTGCCGCTCTCCTGGGCGTGAGCCCCCGTCGGCACCCCGACTCCCACCCCACACGCGGAGAGGAGCAGGATCCCAGCCGAGAGCCGGGAGCGGTTCTTTGCATTCCTACGGGCTTGAATCCCTAACCAGAGTGGCGACAGACCATGGCGAGAATGTGTCATTTGTAACCTCTAGTTTACGTTTTGTATATTGGACTTTACATCTGTTGTGTCGAAATCACTCACCGTGCGCACGGATGTCACTCACCGTACACGGAAAAAGCCCTGTGCGAGTTCCCCTTCGCATATCTCCTCGATAGGGCCCCTAAGTCGGAGCGACCAGTCGGGGGCCACCTCGACGCTGACTACCCCCCCCATCATTCTTACTGCCACTGCCCCTCTCGGCGCCAGTCCCGCCCTCACGGCGGCCGCCGCGGCCGCGCACGCCGAAGTCCCCGACGATGTCGTCATCCCGACGCCTCGCTCCCAGATGCGAAGGAACAGCCCGCCTCCTCGGACAACTTCGGCGAAGTGGACGTTGGCACCCTGCGGAAAGGCCTCGCTCCGCTCGATGAGCGGGCCGTAGCGCTCGACCTCCTCGTCGCTCCACCCGTTGCCAAAGGCAACCGCGTGCGGATTGCCCACCGATACCGGAGTGACACGGATCGACCGGATTGCGCCAGAGTCGGAGGTACCAAGACCGCTGGGCACGGCGATCGCCACCTCGCCCCCGCTCCCGACTGCTCCAGACGCCACGAAGGGGGGGCGCTTCGGAAAGGAGGCGCGACCCATCTCGGCCAGGGCGTCCCACACCCCCTCGCGGTCGGTCGCCCGTACCCTCACGCGTACGGTGTCGCCCCCGGCCGCCAGCGCCACCCACTCGCCCCTCGCGCCACCGCTCCGGTGCAGGAAGAGGGCGGCTATGCGCATCCCGTTTCCGCTCCGCTCCGCCTCGCTCCCATCCGCGTTGAAAATTCGGAGCCCCGCGTCGGCATCCGGGTCCGGCACCACCACCGCGATGCCGTCTGCGCCAACTCCGCGGCGCCGATCGCAGATGCGCCGCGCCAGCTCCGGGGTGAGGGTGGGACCGGAGCCGGCACCGAGCACCAGGTAGTCGTTGCCGAGGCCGTGAGCCCTGAAGAAAGACCGACCGATGCGGGGGCGGGATTGCAACATCTCGACTCCTTCCTCCGTCATCGTTCCGGCCGTCCGCGAGGGGCAGGCATCCCTCCCGACGCGTAGGCTATCCTAACCAGGTTGCGCGACGCCGGGTGGAGCCCTGGCAGTCCGTGGATAATCTCGCGCGAGCACCGAGAGCGGCGAAGCGCCAGCGGTCCGCGGACGGGCCCGGACGAGCACCGAGACCGGCGAAGCGCCAGCGGTCCGCGGACGGGCCCGGACGAGCACCGAGACCGGCGAAGCGCCCCGCTGGCAAGGCGCGACGAAGGGCCAATAGCCGCAGCGCTATTGGTCCGAGGAGCAACGCAGAGCGCAGCGGCCCAGCGGGGATGCTCCGCCGGGCGAATGCCGTCGGGGTCCTGTTCGCGGGCCGCCTCACTGGCAAGGCGCGACGAAGGGCCAATAGCCGCAGCGCTATTGGTCCGAGGAGCAACGCAGAAGCGAAGCGATTCCAGCGCGGATGCAGCGCCCGTCGAATGCCGTGGGAGGTTTGTCCACGGGCTGCTAGGGCGCAGAAAGGGTGGTGTTGTTGCGAGATGCGAGGATTTCCCCAGTGAGCCGGGCGCTCTCGGCACCATGCGCCCACGGGTTGCTTGCGGCCACCATTGCCCTTGCTCTACCGCAGGCGGCCGTTGGCCAGGGCCCCAGGAGTCCGTGGATGAACCCTGACGGTAGGCCTCCACCTCCCACACTCGAGGCCCACCGACTGAGCGGTCCTCCGCCGCAGATCGACGGCGCGCTCGGGGAAGCCGACTGGCGAAGCGCCTCCGTGGCCCAGGAGTTCGTGGTCTTCGAGCCCGACGAGGGTGCCGTACCCACCCAGCCGACCGAGGCGCGGGTGCTCTACGGGCCCGAAGCGCTCTACGTGGGGATCCGCGCCTTCGACACGGCACCGGATTCGATCGTGCGGAGGCTCGCGCGGCGCGACGACCGCCCCCACTCGGACTGGGTCGACGTGGTGATCGACAGCTACCTGGATCGACGCACGGCGTTCCGATTCGGAGTCAATCCGGCCGGAGTCAAGTCGGATGCGTACATCTTCGACGACACGAACGAGGACGACTCCTGGGACGCGGTGTGGGAGGTCGCCACCCAGACCGACGACCTCGGATGGACCGCCGAGTTCCGTATCCCCTACTCGCAGCTCCGCTTCGACGGCGCGGTTCGCCAGACCTGGGGGCTCAACTTCGTGCGCTATGTCGGCCGCCATCTGGAGACGAGCCTCTGGGCACCTATATCGCGCGGCGACGGCGCCATGGTGTCGCGCTTCGGAAAGCTGGTGGGTCTGGACGGCATCTCGCCCCCGATGCGCCTCGAGGTGACGCCCTACTCGCTGGCCAGCGTGCAGGCGGCCCCAGGGAGCGCCGACGACCCCTTCCACGCAGACCGCGACTTCTCGTCCATGCTCGGCGCCGACGCCAAGTACGGGATCACCTCCGACCTGACGCTCGACCTGACGGTGAATCCGGACTTCGGGCAGGTGGAGGCCGACCCGGCCCGGGTCAACCTCAGCGCCTTCGAGACCTTCCTCGACGAGCGGCGCCCATTCTTCGTCGAGGGGGCGAACATCTTCGCCTTCGGCTTCTCGCCGGGTGACGACGGCGAGGACGAGGGCCTCTTCTATTCGCGGAGGATCGGCAGGGCCCCTCGGGGAGCGGTATCGAGCGCGGCCTACGCCGATGTGCCCCGTCAGACCCGGATCCTCGGGGCGCTCAAGCTGTCGGGGAAGACAGACTCCGGGTGGTCGCTCGGGCTTCTGCACGCCGTCACTCGCCGGGAGGATGCCCGCCTGGCCGACTCCGGCGGGCGCCTGGAGGACCAGCTCGTGGAGCCCTCGGCGCACTACGGCGTGGCGAGGGCCATAAGGGACCTGCGTGGCGGCCGGAGCGCGGTCGGCCTCATCTCCACCTGGAGCCGACGCGACGCCGGAGCCGCCGAGGAGCTGGCGATCCACTCCGATGCCTATGCCTTTGGCGCGGATGGTCGGCACCGATTCGGAGGCGACCGGTTCGTGCTCAGAGCCTATCTGCTGGGCTCGACGGTTCGAGGTTCGGCAGCGGCGATCGAACGAACGCAGAGATCCCCGGCACGCTACTTCCAGCGCCCCGACGCCGACCACCTTGAGCTCGACCCCACCCGTAGCTCGCTCAGCGGATGGGCCGCGTCGACGATCTTCGGCAAGATCTCCGGCGGGTACTGGCGCTTCGCGGCGGGCGCCATGGCCCGTTCACCCGGATTCGATGCGAACGACCTGGGGTTCATGCGCGAAACCGACTTTGTGTCGCCCTACATCTGGATCGGATTCCAGCACTACCGGCCGAGCGGCCCCTTTCAGCGCTGGAATGTGAACCTGAATGGCTGGATGCCCCGGAGTCTGGGCGGCGACCGCTACCAGATGGGCGGCAACATCAACGGGAACGTCACCCTTAGGAGCTTCTGGCGCGCCTACGCGGGGGTGAGGGCCACCAGCTGGGGACTGAGCAACACGGCGCTCCGAGGCGGGCCGCTCCTGCGGGTGGATCCGTCGGTGGGCGGCTGGCTTGGTTTTGGGTCCGACTACCGCAAGGACGTGCAGCTCCGTGTCGGTGGCAACTGGGGAATTACAGCTGCTTCGGACTCCAGGCGCTACGGGGTCGACGCCACGCTGAGGTGGCGGCCCTCGTCGCGGGCGACGCTTGCGGCAGGCCCATTTCTGAACTGGAGCGAGGAGGGTGCCCAGTGGGTGGGGCGCTACGACCTGGGGGACGCGCACTACCTCTTCGCCCGGCTCGCGCACACGACCACGGGGATGACCTTGCGGGCGGACTGGACCTTCTCTCCCGAGCTGTCGCTACAGCTCTACGCGCAGCCCTTCGTCTCGGCGGGGTCGTACGATGAGTACAGGCAGGTGGTGGAGCCGCGCGCGGCGGCCTTCGCCGATCGCTTTGCGCCGATCGGCGTCCGGACCGACGCAGATGGGGACCTCGGCGCCGACATCAATGGCGACGGCACCCCCGAGACGATCTACGCGCCCGATTTCAACTTCAAGCAGTTCCGGTCGAATGCCGTGCTCCGGTGGGAGTACCGGCCAGGATCGACCCTCTTCGCCGTATGGTCGCAGGGGCGCGACCACTACGCCTCCGACGGCGGCTTTTCGCTCGGCAGCGACCTCCGGACGCTGATGGAGCAGTCGGCCGACAACGTCCTCATGGTGAAGGCGAGCTACTGGATCGGGTAGCCAGCAGTCCGTGGATAATCTCGCACGAGCGAAGTGGTTCAGCCAGCTGCTAGAAGAGGTCCGCTAGCGCCTGCTCCACCCTGTCGGTCAGGACTCTGTGCGCACGGGCGATGATGCGGGTGCGCTCGCTCCGGATGAAGTATTTCGGCCGTTCGGCCGACTCTTCGCGGCTCACCTCCACGAAGGCGAGGGGGTCGCCGTCCCTGTCGAGGTAGTCGATCCGGAGTAGCAGCTTCAACGACTCGGCGGGGGGGAGGTCCCTGAAGCCGTCGATCCCCAGCTCGTTCACGCGCTCCATGAAGTTGGCGAAGCCGAGGTCGGGATCGGTCGCTCCAGGTGCGGTCCACTCGCCGTCGCCCGTCCGCTCCATCGTGCGCTCCCGTCCCTCGGCGTTCACGACCACGGTGGCGATCCTATCCCGGGCGAAGTCGTGCAACTCCCGCTCCCGTACGGCGCCCTCGCCCCTCTGCAGTGGATCGATGACCTCGCGGGAAATCACCATCCCACGGCCAGTGGCGACCTCCATCGCATATCGATCGTCCCCCCCGAATACCGAGTCGCCGACAACCAGTTCGCGCCGCTCGTCGCCGAAGCCGACGGTGAGCGAGGCGTCCGAGCCCTCGATCCCGTAGCTCTCCCGCTGGTCAGGCGACAGCGGGCCCAGGTCGCGCAGGGCCCTGAGCGCCGCAACCCGGGGCACTACCGCCCTTCCCGCCCACCCCACGGGGAACTCGAGCTCCTCGGACGGGTCCGCGACGAGCGTCTGGGTGCCCCAGTAGTAGTATTCGCGCCCGTCGTCGGTGCGACGCTCGATCGTGAGACTCAACACTGGGGTGCTGTAGTCGAGAAGTCTGAAGTCGGCGGTGTCGCGATCCCACATCAGCGGAAGATCCCTGGCCCTCTCCAGCATCTCGCCGCGGTTGCAGGTGAAGATCATGAGGACGGCGGCCGCGGCGAAGAAGGCGGTATGCCCCTTCAGATCGGCGGTCAGGAAGGGGCCGTTCATGCCTCGCCCCGGCTGGCATGGGTGCGGCGACGGCGGTACTGCACGACGCCCGCGGCGAGCACCAGCGTCGGCGCCCCGAAGATGATCCCGTAGAACCAGATCACATCCTCCGCATTGGTGTGGCGGATCGGCACGTCCTCCTCCGAAACGACCTCGCCCGCGAACTCCTCCTCGCGGCCAAGCCAGCGCACACCGTCGCTTACCAGCTCCCACTGCAGGCGCTGGCTCCTTATCACCCGCTCCGAGAAGATGTCCGCGTCGGCGTATACGAGCGCCCGCAGCGAAGGGGGCCGATCGTTCCCGTCCTGGTCGACCGGCTCGTCCCCCTCGGCGGCCTCGGTCAGGGCACCGCCGTCGGCTTCCATCCTCCCCTCGACCGCCACCGCAAGGCCGTGGCTCGACCTCTCCTCGTGCCCCTCGTTGAAGGTGTAGTCGCCGTTTCGATCCTGGAAGCTGCTCGGCATGCTGTTGATGGTCACGGTGGCGCTAACGTCCTCGGCCCCCTCCACGGGGGTCAGGCGGCCCGGCCCAACCATCAGGACGCCCGCTCTGACGCCGTGGCGTGACGCCGTGGTGACCGAAGGGTGGGTGGAGAAGCGATTGGTGACGATGTTGCGCCGGTCGGCGATCGTGAAACGCTCCGACACAAAGATGTTATCGTCGACGGTCATCGCATCGTCGTACTCCAGGCCCAGGCGGTCGCCCAGCGCCGCGAAGTCGAAGTCCGAGTCGGGCTCGAGCGCCACCAGCAGCGATCCGCCGCGATCCAGATACTCGCCCACGGCGTTCATCTCCTCGTCGAGGAAGGGCGTCTTGGGCCCGACGATCAGCACCATGGCCGCCTCGTCGGGGATCCTGCTCCCCAGACCGTCCTTGATCCCGTAATCGAAGGTCTCGTAGTTCATCCCGGTGAGGAGCTTCCGGAGGCCATCCAGGAGGGGCGGCGGCGTGGTTCCGGCATCGAGGCCCTCGCGAACGTCCTGAAGCCACCTGTCCAATGGATCGTCTTCCGGGTCCAGCCCCAGCGGGTCGTTGAGCTCGCCGTGGCCGATCGTCAGGTAGGCGACACGTCGCTCCCGGACGAGGAGCAGTAGCGCCTGCTGCACGCTGCCGTCGAGCGTCTTCAGGTTGCGGAGCGCGTCGCTCAGCTCCACGGGGAGCACGATCTCCTCGGTGCGCCCCTCTGTTCTGAGAAATATCATCCCGTCGCGGCGCGCCCCGAACTCCTCCGCCGCCTGGACATCGCCGAAGCGGTCGTAGGAGAGCACCGTCACCCTCTCGGTAGCCCGCGCGAGATCGCGGAAGTAGTTGAGGGCCCGCTCCCTGACCGGATTGACGGGGGGGAAGAAGAGGGCGACCTCGAGCGGTTCCTCGAGCCCAAGCACGATGTTCACGACCGCCTCGCCGGGCTCCGAGGTCTTGAAGTAGCTGAAGTCGGCCGTACGGTCGAGGACCCCGGTGGAGTACCCGGCCATCATGAGCCCCGCACCGACCAGACCCAGGCTGAGCGCACTCGCCGAGACCCCACGCACCCGGAAGGCGTCCACCGGCAGCGAGCCCTCGGTGCCGCCCCTGCCGACCGCCCACTGCGCGCCCAGGACGGGCAGTAGCGAGATGGAGAGGAGCACCGGGCCGATCACCATGAAGACGCGGCGAAACTCGATCTCTCTCGCGAGGCGGTCAAACTCCACCCCGAGGAGATCCAGACCCTCGCCGGTGGAGGGCACGAAGGCGGCCAGCGCGGCGATGCAGCCGATGCTGCCCAGGGCGAAGACAGTGGCGATGGAGCGCTCGTCGCCGTCGGCCCGACGCCACTGGTTCAGGCGCCAGAGCGTGGCGACGACGGCACACGCAGCTCCCAGGAAGACCAGCGGAAGGTGCAGCGCCGAGACGGCATCGAGGACCCGCCACCCGAGGTAGACGGCCACCAGTCCGCCGACCAGCAGGTAGGTGGGACGAGGGCTGGCTACTCCCATCGCTTCAGCTCCATCACCCTGGTCGCGGCGTACAGGAAGAAGTACGCCACCGCGGCGTAGTAGAAGGCGTCGCTGAGATTCAGCACACCCGAACCGAATCCGGTCCAGCGGTGGTCGTGAAGCGTCAGGGCATCCAGGACAAATGCCAGGGGTGCCCCCACAACCCGCGCCAGCGTGGAGAAGAGGAACATGCTCCCGGTGATCACCGACGCCACCGCGGCCGCGACAAGCTGGTGCCGGGTCAGGGCGGTGGCGAAGAGCCCTATCGCGAGCACGGCACCGCCCAGAAACAACATCCCCAGGTACCCGACCAGGATGTGGCCGAGGGCGATCTTGCCGTTGACGAGGAGGAGGAGCGGGATGTACGCAGTCGCCAGGGTGATCCCCCAGAGGAAGGCGAGCGCCGACAGAAACTTGCCGAGCACGATCTCCCAGTCCTTCACCGGCGAGGTCTCGAGGAGGAGGAGGGTGCCGGTCTGGCGATCCTCGGCGATGAGGCGGATCGACAGCGCCACGGCCGCGACGGCGGTCATCCCGCTCGCGTTGTAGAAGAAGCCCCTCAGCGCCTCGCCCGAGAGGAGCTGGCCCGCGTTGGGGCCGAGCGCCACCGCGTAGAAGAGCACACCATCGAGGAGCAGAACCACGGCGGCGACGATGTACCCCATGGGCGAGCGCAGATACGCCCCGAGCTCGCGCCGAAAGATGATGCCGGTCGCGCCCATCGTCAGCTCCGTTCTCCGCCCACCAGATCGACGAAGACCCGCTCCAGCCCGCGCTCCGACCTAGCGAGCGCGATCACCTCGTGCCCGCCTTCGACGAGGGCCCGACAGACGGCGCCGCGAAGGTCCTCCTCGCTCTCCACCTCGAAGGTGACGGCCCCGTCGCCGCCGCCGTCGGCGACCTCGGTGCGGGTGACTCCCGTCACGCCGCGAATCGCCGCCTCGGCGTCGGCCGAGGTCCGGTCCGTGCCGTCGCTGCCCCCAAGCCGGATCGTGACCGCCATCCTGCGGGTGCGGACGAGCGTCTCGCTCAGCTCTGCCTCGGTGCCGGTGGCGACGATCTCGCCATCGTCCAGGATCAGGAGCCGGTCGCACGTCTGGCTGATCTCGGGCAGGATGTGGCTCGAGATCAGGATCGTGTGGGAGTCCTTCAGCGATCGGATCATCCGGCGCATCTCCACGATCTGCACCGGATCCAGGTCGTGCGTCGGCTCGTCCAGGATGAGGAGCTCGGGTTCGTGGACGATCGCCTGGGCCACCCCCACCCGCTGGCGGAAGCCCTCGGAGAGGTGGCCGGTGGGCATGTCGCTCACCTCGGAGATCCGCGTCCGCTCCTCGACTTCGGGCACCCTCCTGGCGATGGCCTCGGCGGTCATTCCCTTGATCCGCCCCGCGAATGCCAGGTAGTCGCGGACCGTCATGTCGCGGTAGACCGGGGGCGTCTCGGGGAGGTAGCCAACCCGCTTGCGCACCTCGTGCGGACTGCGCAGCACATCGAAGCCGTCGATCTCGACCTGGCCCGACGACGGTCGCAGTCCGCACGCCAGAATGCGGAGCAGCGTCGTCTTGCCGACGCCGTTCAGCCCCAGGAATCCGACCGTGTCACCCTTTCCGATCTCGCACGAGACCGGGCCAAGCGCCCGCTTGGGCCCGTAGTACTTGGTGACTTCGGTCAGCTCTACCATCTGCGTTGGTGGGCGAGGCGTGGTCGTCGGTTCTCGTGATGCCTGCGTACAGCGCGCCGCCCGAACCCAGCGCGAGGTTGGCCGGACGCCGACAAAGCTAGCGGTCCGCGGTTAACCTCGCCCGCGCACCGAGAGGGGCGCTGGGCTGGGCTGGCAAGGCGCTTCGCGGCGCGAATAGTAGCACTATTCGTGCAAGAAGCAACGCAGAGCGAAGCGGTCCAGCGCGGATGCAGCGCGCCTCGAATGCCGGGGGAGGTTGTCCACGGGCCGCTAGGCGACCGGCGCAAATCAACCCCGGCCTCCAGCGCCGGGCGTGTCCCCCCGGAGCGCGTCACTCCGGAACGATCAGCGTCTCGGTCACCGCGCCCGCCCCGCCCCTGACGCGGAACAATTCGGCGACGGCGACCGCCTCGTCGGCGTCGTCGCCCACGGTCAGGCTCATCTCCAGCCCGGGGGGGAGGTCGCAGAGTAGGAACAGGCCCCGCCAGTCGGTAGTCGTGGTGGCGGTGGCGTAGTCGCCGTCGGTGCGCACGCGCCAGCTCCCCGAGACCGCCCCCCCCTCGTCGGCGACGGCGGTAATCGGCACCGTCGGCCCACTGTAGCTAGACTCGGCCGGCCATCTCGCGACGACCTCCATTCCCTCCCTGGGCACGCCTCCGGGAGCGACGATGCGGCCGAGGTAGGCGACCGTACCCTCGGGACGAGGCGGTCCGCCACACGATGCGGCCACGGCGTGGGTAAGCGTCGGCACCCGGGCCTCGGCCTGCGCTACCTCGCCGAGCCTGACCTCCACAGTGGACACCACGGGTGCGGGCAGCCCCCATTCGGCGAGCGCGGGGTGCTGGATGGCGAGCGCGTGCCGGCCCTCTTCCAGGTCCGGGATCACGAAGGAGCCGTCGGGATCGGTCGTGACGGCGCGGCCTGTCCCGACCACGCTCACAACGACTGGCGCGGGTGGCGGCAGGTCACCGGTCGAATCGGTCACCACGCCGAAGATGGTGGGACTCTCGGCGTGGATCACCGTCTTGCCCGATCGGTCGGCGATCAGCCACGTCCTGCCAGCCTCCTCTGCGTAGCCAATGCGCCTGAGGCGGCCGCGCAGAAGCTGCTTCATCATGGGCATCGTGATCCGCCAGTCGCGTACGATCCACGCCCCGTTCGGCAGCCTCATGAATCCCACCTCGCCACCGGCCCTGCCCGTCTCGCGTCCCCCCAGGAGGTTCTGGTAGCGGAACTCCAGACGCTCCAGCTCCCACGTATCGGAGTCCAACCAGAGCACGCCCGCTACCTCCGGCACGGTGCGACCCGGAACTGGCTCGAAGGCGAGTCCTATCCTCCCGGACGTTCCCTCGCGGAGCCCGAAGCAGTGCGTCTCGAGAAATGGAGCCGAGAGCAGCGTCTCGGCGTCGGGTGCGTAGACGACGCTACTCGAGTCGGTCGGCTGCACGAATCCCCGGGCCATGAGCTGGTCGATCGGCCCGGCTGCGAAGGCGTACGGCAGCCGCTCGGAGGTGCGCGACGCCCGCGCGAGGACATGTTCGCCGCTGCGGTCGAGCCGACGCGAGAAGCGCCGGAGCGTGTAGCTGTAGAGTCCGGCCTCGCGGGTGTACGACTCGGTCGCAAGGGCTTTGCGGACCTCCTCCCACACGCGCGCCGTGGCTGGCTGGCCATGCCCAAGGGACTCGCACCGCCGGGCTCCCTCGACGCGCAGCCCCTCCAGCGAAACTGCTTCCGGGGGGACCTCGACGGTGAAGTCCGGCCCGAGGTTCCCCGGACGGAAGGGGGCAGTTGACCAGTCGGCGTAGCCTATCCTCTCGACCTCGATGCGGTGAGGCCCCGAACTGAGGGCACGCACCACAAACCTGCCCGCGGCGTCGGTCAGCGTCCGATCGACGAGCACGCCGTCACCGTCGATCAGGATGAGCATCGCTCCCCGGATCGGAGTGCCCGCGTCCTTCTCCACGACCACACCCGACACGGGCTGGGCCGCACCCTGCGCAGGGAGCAGGGCCGCTAGCGTTGCGACCGCCAGCAGCCCGCGCCAGACCCCAGCAGTCCGTGGACACCATGTGAAGCCAGGCAAGATCCGCATCCTAGCATAATCGGGTGCGCCTCCGTTTGGTGCCAGCAGTCCGTGGATAATCTCGCGCGTGCACCGAGAGCGGCGAAGCGCTCCGCTGGCAAGGCGCGACGAAGGGCCAATAGCCGCAGCGCTATTGGTCCGAGGAGCAACGCAGAGCGAAGCTAGGGACACTCGCATTGCAAACCATGGATTACATATTGTAAAGCGTAGATTACAATTTGGACAGGCGAGCAAAGCGGTCCAGCGGAGATGCAGCGCCGCTCGAATGCCGTGGGAGGCTTGTCCACGGGCTGCTAGTAGGGGGTCTGGAGGGTGGCGGCGGAGGTCGTCCGCTGAATCCAGTCGGAGAGGAGCCGCATCGCATCGACCGACCATGTCTCCTCGATTGAGCTGTACTCGCTCGGCGCGCCGGTCTCCGCGTGCTGGAAGAGGTGGTTCAGGCCGGGGAGCGCGTGCACCTCGTAGGCGTGGTTGCCACCCCGCTCCAGCGCCGCCGCGATCGCGCTCAGATTCTCTTCGTGCGGCACCTGCAGATCCTTCTCGCCCGTCATCGCGAGCACCGGGACCGTCACCCGCTCCAGCACGGCGGCCGGGTCGTGGGTCAGGAAGAAGCGAAACCAGCGGTTGTTGACCTGCTTGACCTGGCCAGCGACAACCGCCTCGGCCGACGCCGAATCGGTGACCCCCGCCAGCTGCAGCTCCTCCTCGCTCGCCTCCGCGAGGGCTCTGCGCACCACCGCCTCGACGGCACTGCCAGCCACCGCTGGATCCGGCTCCTCCCTGAGAAGCGCGAAGACCTCCTCCTGGCGCGCCCGATTCGCCGCGATCGCCTCCTCGGTCGCTCCCCCGGCGCGGGCGATCAGCTCGCCCTGCGCGATCAGGATTCGCGCTCCGTCCACACCCGGAGCGGCCATCAGGGCTAGGAAGGCCACATCGGACGACCTCAGTGCCGCCATCGGTGCCACCAGCCCGCCCTCGGAGTGCCCCGCCAGGCCGATCGCGCCCGGGTCGATGTCGTCGCGGCCCTTCAGGTAGGCCACCGCCGCCAGCGCGTCCGTGGCGAAGTCCTCGGTGGTCGCCTGGGAGAAGTCGCCGCCCGAGGCGCCTACGCCCCGGTCGTCGTAGCGGAGGACCGCGATTCCGTTCCTGGCAAGATGGTCGGCGAGCACGAGGAAGGGCCGGTGTCCGGCCAGCGCCTCGTCCCGGTCCTGGGGGCCCGATCCCGAGATGAGCACCACCGCCGGGAAGGGGGCGTCCTCGAAGGGCCGCGTGAGGGTGCCGCCCAGCGCGTGTCCGCCCTCCGGGTTGGGGAACGACACCTCCTCGGTCATATAGGGGTACGGCTCGGCTGGCTCCTGGGGGCGCGATGGCTCGGTCTCCCCCTCCTCTGACGGTGCCAGGACGAGGGGCCGGTTGAGGCCCCCCTGGGAGAAGGTCCCCGAAATGGTGGCGCCATCCGCCCCCATCGTACCCGTGTAGGCGGCCCCGATGGGAGCCACGGAGATCGAGATCGTGTCGCCGCTGGTGTCGATGGTCGTGATCGGGAATTCGGCGTTGCCCTGGTCGACCGAGTAGAGCACGCCGGAGAGCGCCTCCTCCTCGGCGCTCAGCACGAAGCGGAGGCGCAGCTGCATGGCACCCAGGTCGAGTGTGCCTGTCCAGTCGCCTACGAAGCGCACCTGGTCGCCGCCGTCCTCGGCGTCCTGCGCCTTCGTCTCCAGCGGCGTGCACAGTGCCAGAGTGGCCAGGCCGAGCGCCATTCTCGTGGCGTGGCGTGCAGCTTCAAGGGCATTCCTCATATGATCCTCCTAGCGGATGAATGGTTCTCGTGTGTCAACTATGATTTACATTATGTAATCTGTAGATGACATATCACGCGTAGTGCCACGATCATCGGAAGGCTGGCTACCCTGCCTTGGCCAGCCCCACCCGCCCCCTTCCGAAGACACCCTCGAGGGCCTGGATCGTCTCGGGGCGGGCGCTGACTCGGAGAGACCGGGACCTAAGCACCGCAGCCGCACCCTTCGCACCGGGCGCCATGGCAACCTCGACCGGCGCGGGCCCGGCATTCGCCTCCATCAGGGCGCGTGCCTGCCCAAAGACGTCGCCGGGGAGCGGATCGTCGGGCGCGAGCGTTATCCTCACCGCCAGGCGCCCGCTGTCGCGCACCTCGGAGAGCGGCTCGGCACCGTCCAGGAAGACCGGGGGGTCATCCTCGTCGCGCTCCCGGTCGCTCACCTTGCCCCTCAGGAGCACTGCCGCGTCGTCGACGATCACCTCGCGGTGCGAGCGCCATACATCCCTGAAGGCGAGGACCGTCGCGGTGCCGCCGAGCGTCTCGACCGCGATCTTCGCCCACTCCGAGCCGTCTCTGCGCGAGATCTGGCGCGCCACCCCGGTCACCACGCAGGCGATCTCGACCGAATCGCCGGTGCGCTCCCTCAGCTCCCCCGCCTCCGGGTCGTCGAAGACGCGCACCACCTGGCGGAAACGGTCGAGCGGGTGCCCGGAGATGAAGAAGCCAAGCGCCTCCTTCTCGTTCGCGAGGCGCTTCCTCTCGGTCCACTCCGGCACCGCCGGCAGGGGGGGAGCAGGGCGCTCGATCCCGACCGCGCCGAAGAGCGACGCCTGGCCCAGCTCGCGCTCCTGGCGCCGGGCCGACACCTCCGCGTGTGCGTCCGGCAACCCCTCGAGGAGCTGGGCCCGGTGGCCGAGCGAATCCAGCGCACCCGCCGCGATCAGCGCCTCGCAGGCGCGCTTGTTGAGGGCCCGGGGATCGGTCCGCTCGAGGAACTCGAAGAAGCTCTCGAACGATCCTTCCTCCTCGCGCGCCTCGAGGATCGACTCGGCGGCCGCCATCCCGACTCCCCGGACCGCGCCGAGTCCGACCCGGATCCTGGAGTCGGAGACGGCGGTGAACTTCCAGCCGCTCTCGTTCACGTCGGGGGGGAGCACCTCCAGCCCCTCGTCCAGATCGGGGTGGTAGGTGCCCATCTCGCGGCACTCGCCTATGTACCTGACGATGTCGTCGGTCTTGTCAAGAACGGACGAGAGGAGCGCGGCCATGAACTTCGCCGGGTGGCGACGCTTGAGCCAGGCGGTGCGGTAGGAGATCAGCGAGTAGGCGACGGAGTGGGACTTGTTGAAGCCGTAGCGCCCGAAGGTCTCGATCTGGCTCGCCAGCTCCCGCGCCCTAGCGGGGCTCAGGCCACGCTCGACCACCCGCTCGCGGAAGCGCGCCAGCTCGTCGCGGATGAGAGCGGCGTCCTTCTTTCCCATAGCCTTCCGGAGCACATCGGCCTCGCCGAGCGAGTAGCCGGCGAGCGCGGCCGCGATCAGCATCACCTGCTCCTGGTAGACGACGATCCCGAAGGTGGGCTCCAGGATCTCCTCGAGTCCGGGCGCCGGATAGGAGACGGGCTGGCTGCCGATCTTCCGCTGGATGTACCTGTCGGTCATCCCCGAATCGAGGGGGCCGGGACGGATGAGCGCGTTGGTCGCGACGAGGTCCTCGAAGCGGTCGCAGCGCATCGCCCGCAGCTTGTCGCGCGCCAGACGCGACTCGAACTGGAAGACGCCCGCCGTCCCGCCACTCGCGAGCATGCGGTAGACCTCCTCGTCGTCGAGGGGAATGCCGTCCAGAGTGTCAACGCCGGCCGCAGCCGCGGCGTCCTGGATGACTGTGAGCGTCTTGAGGCCCAGGAAGTCCATCTTGAGCATCCCGGCGTCCTCGAGGCACGTCATGTCGTACTGCGTGACGATGTCGGGAGCGCCGTCGCCGCCATTGGCCGCGGCGCCGTTTCTCGCCCCCTTGCCCTGGGTGCAGATCGGCACGAAGTCGCTCAGCGGCCCCGGCGCGATGACCACGCCCGCCGCATGCACCGAGGCGTGGCGCGCCAGCCCCTCGAGCGTCACCGAGTAGTCGAAGAGGCGCCGGTGGCGCTCGTCGGAGTCGTAGAGCGCCTTGACGTCCCTTACCTTCTCGACCGCCTCGGCCACCGAGTAGCTGTGCTGCGGCAGGTTGGGGATCATCTTGGCGATCCGGTCGGTCTCGCCGACCTCGAAGCCGAGCACCCGGCCCACGTCGCGAATCACGGCGCGACTCTTCATCGTCCCGAAGGTCATGATCTGCCCGACCGCGTCGCGCCCGTACTTCCGCCGCACGTACTCGATGACCTCGCCCCTGCGCTCGTAGCAGAAGTCGATGTCGATGTCGGGCATCGAGATGCGCTCCGGGTTCAGAAAGCGCTCGAAGAGGAGGCCGTGCGCAAGAGGGTCGAGGTCGGTGATTCCGAGGGCGTACGAGACGAGCGACCCGGCCGCCGATCCCCTTCCGGGCCCGACCGGGATCCCCTCCTCGCGGGCCCAGCGGATGAAGTCCCACGAGATCAGGAAATACCCCGCGTACCCGGTCTTGAGGATGACCTCGAGCTCGTACCGGAGGCGTTCGCGGACCTCGGCCGGAAGATCGGCAGCGTCCCGCTCCGACTCGCCCAGGTAGCGATCCCGGGCGCCGACCTCGGCGAGGTGCACCAGGTAGTCGTTCGGATCCGAGAAGCGCTCGGGGAGGGGGAAGGAGGGGAGCCGGTACTTGCGCTCCAGCGTCAGCGCCACCTCGTCGGCGATCTTCAGCGTGTTGTGGATCACGTCGTCGCGGCCGGGGAAGGCCTCGGCCATCTCCTCGGGGGACTTCAGGTAGAGGCCGCCGTCGTAGCGGAGCCGGTCGTCGTCGTCGTGGCTCTTCGCCGTGCCGATGCAGACCAGGATGTCGTGCGCCGGGTGGTGGCCGCTCTCGAGGAAGTGCGCGTCGTTGGTGGCGACGACGGGCAGCCCCATCTCTTCGGCCAGCGCGAACACCCTCTGGTTCAGCTCGGCCTGGCCCTCCGTGCCGTGCGCCTGCACCTCCAGGTAGTAGCGGTCGGGGAAGGCGTTCGCGTACCAGTCGGCGACCTCGCGCGCGCTGTCGTCGCGGCCCGCGGCCAAGTGGCGGGCGAGCTCGCCGGCCATGCACGCGGACGTCGCGATCAGCCCTCCCGAATGGCGGGCGAGAGTCTCTCGGTCGACGCGGGGGCGGTAGTAGAAGCCCTCGGTGTACCCGATCGAGGAGAGCTTGATCAGGTTCCGGTAGCCCTCCGTGTCGCGCGCCAGGAGGACGAGGTGGTAGTGCGCCCTCCCCTCCGGCCCGGCCAGCGCCCGCGCGCACCTGTCGCCCGGCGCCACGTACGCCTCCATCCCGACGATCGGCCTGAGTCCGTTCTGGCGGGCCAGCTTCTGGAAGGCCCAGGCCCCGAAGAGGCAGCCGTGGTCGGTGAGCGCGAGAGCCGGCATCTCGTACTCGCAAGACCTCCGCACCAGGTCACGGAGGCGGTTGGCGCCGTCGAGCAGAGAGTATTCGGAGTGGGTGTGGAGGTGGACGAAGGACACTCGCTACAGCCTCACCCCGTCGCCGCAGGCAAAGGAGCCGACGAGCTGCTCCAGCTGGATCATGTACTCGTACTTGTCGCGGCCGGGGGCGTAGAGCCAGGCGTCGATCAGGTAGCGGCGGTCCTGCTCCGGACAGAGGACGGCGTGCGTCACGAAGGGGCCGGCGGCCGGGTACTCGCCGGGGGGATTCTGCCAGACGGCCTGGTATGAGTGCGTCTCCCTTCCGTTCAGGGCGACGCGCCTCTCGAGGCTGCGGGTCGTGTCGACGATCTGCGGGTAGCCGTAGTGCGAGTCCACGACCTCGGCGCGCCACGCGAGCAGCTCGGGCACCCCGAATTCGGGCGCTATCGGGCTCTGCCAGGTGACGGCGACCTGGCGAATCAGCTCCGAGGGGTCCGGGTTGTCGTTCCTGAAGATGTGGACGGAGTCCGAGATCCGGTGGTCGTAGACCTCTGGGACCAGCACCCAGAATCCGTCATGCCCGGCGAGCGAGCGGGCAAGCGCGGAATCCGGACGGGTGACGAACATGCGCGAGAGAGCGCGGGCCCGGAACCACTCGTCGTAAAGCTCGGCGGCCGATGGGATTAGCTCCATGACGCCGTCACGCTCGCGACCCTCCTCGACGACCATCAGGGTGGCGACCTGCCCTCGCGCCCACACGTCCTCGACCTGCCGAAGCGCCGGCGGCGCCACCGGCCCGTCCGCCTTGGCGAGCGCTCTGGCCATCCATGGATCCTCGGGCGAGCCCACCACCAGCTGCTGCCGAAGCTGGCGCAGACGCACCCAGTCCTCGCCGCCGTAGTCACCCCACGTCACCGTGAAGGTCTTCTCGTCGCGCACGGTGAAGACGGTACGCTCCAGCCCGCCGACCAGCGCCGCCTCGACCTCGCCCCAGAGCTCCGGCGAGGCGGTCACGATGATGCTGTTGTCGTCGCCGAGCGCCAGCGGCAGCTCCCGGCAGCCGCCAATCAGCGGCACCACCAGGAGTGCCGCGAGGCTCGTTCCTGCCCACAGCCGGGGTCGTGTTGCGAGTACGGGGCTTCTCACGCGCTCATCTCCTGTCCTGGACGGTTGGGTTGCGTCGCCGGACCCCGTCGAGGTCGGCGAGCGGGGGTGCGGGGATCCCGGTTCCCGGCCCGGACATTCTAAACCGCCCGGGGCGGCCCAGTCCATGGCGGGGCGCTCCCCAGACGCTCCCCAGACGCGGCTTGCGCTCCCGGCACCGATTCCGCTAGAATGGTCGCCGCGGTCTCGGGGTACGCCGCAGTCTGGGCTCAACCCCCCTGCCATCCCAATCTCGAAGGAGGAACCCACGATGCGGACCACCCTACCGCTTTCCGTCGCAACCGCAACCCTGGTAGCCCTCTCGTGCTCCTCTGGGGGGCCGAAGCTCTGTGCCGGCAGCGAGTCCATTCCCCAGCAGACCATCAACGTCGGTGAGGATGCGAGCGTAGCGGCCGTATGTTTCGAGGATCCCAGCGGCGGCACCCTGAGTATTTCAGCCTCCTCCGGCGACGCATCGATTGTTGAGGCGTTTACCCGTGGCTCCGTGTGGATCCGAGGAGTGTCGCCTGGTCAGACAACTGTCACAGCGACTGCCACCGACGAGAACGAGCAGTCCGAGAGCGTCAATTTCCAGGTGCTCGTGCCGAATCGGCCGCCGGAGCTGGTTGACCCTATTGGCGATGTCACTCTGGTGCCAGCCGTGGCCATTGTGATTAACTTGGGAATGCACTTCGTTGATCCGGATGGACAGGAGCTCACGTACAGCGTGGCTTCCTCGTCTCCATCCACTGTGGACGCTAGTGTCACCGATTCAACGTTAGCGCTTACGCTGCTAGCGCGTGAAGGCAGTGCGGAAATTACCGTGACCGCTTCCGATGGCGAGTTCGATGTCGCGGGTACGTTTGATGCGTTGTCGGCGACCTTGGTGATTGACGAGCCATTTGATTCCGAGGCCTCACTGGATGACTGGGAAATTGTCAATGGCCGTGCCGAGGTGGAGGATGGACATCTTGTACTCACATCTACCGAGGAAGGTCTCCTGGCGCTCGCTGGACGAGGGTTCGGCGGCGTGGCTAGCGAGTTTTTCATTGTTCTTGATGTGGTCGAGCCTGATGCCGGAGCACAAGGCGGAATCCAGGTGAGAACAGCCGACCGCACGTACATGTTCCTAATTGGTGAGTTCAATGCGGACTGGAATTGGCTATTTGTGTGGACTGGGAACGGCTGGGAACTCGATGAAGATTGGTCCGTGGGTTCCGCCGATGCTTTGACTTCATTCGACGAGGTTCAGGTTACGTTTTCCATGACGAGTGGGCATGCGCGTGCTACCGCCGATGGAGAAGTGTTGTTTGATCGAGTTGATGACGAATTCTTTGCGGATACGGACATCGAGGGGATAGTTTGGGTGACTAACATATCATCACAGGAAGATTCGAATCTTGCTTCACGAGTAAGTGAGATACTCGTCTACGCAACCGAGTTCACCGAGGGCGATTTCGATTTGCAGCGCTACGATGAGATGGAAGGGCACTTCGAGTTTGTGGATATTCCGTTCCGTACTCAGTAGATTGGCTTCAAGGGTAATGCAGTACGAGTGACGGGTTCGGACGGTGCCGGGGTGGATGCCACTAGGCCACTCCCGGTGCCGTCCCGCCTTCCTTCGCGCCCGGTCTTCACTTCGCGCCCGGTCTCCCCGTCTCGTCGTGGAGTGGGCGTTAGTGGGGTGGTGTCGTCCAACCAAAGGTAGGTCAGTACGACCTTGGGCTGCGTCCGCCTCGCGACGATGAACCCGCTGGTGGTCGGTCAGCGCCCCCGGTGTGCGGTGATCGTCTTGTCTTTCGGCCTTGGGGTGCCACCAGCGGGGCTCCCTGAGGCCAAGCCCCTCGTGAGTCGATGTTCCTGACGACCAGGTGCCCACCGGAGGTCTCGTGGTTCACCGGCGGTGCGCTCTGACCGTCCGTCAAGGTCGGCGCATCCTATTGCGGCCCGCGTCACAGCCGCGAGCGCTGACTCCGGTCGGCCCCGCCCTCCTCGTCTACCCCCTTCGCTGCGCCTGCGAGCGGCGTCTGGACAACCCGGACTATCCTGGGCGTGTACCTTGATGGAGGCCACTTCGGGGTTCAGCACATGCTGGTGAAGCTGGGATTGGGAACAAGCGAGTCCTCGGGATCCCGTTAGCGCTGGCCGCGGAGCACCCGCCCCTTGATCTTGCGTCCGGGGCGGGCGCTCACTACGACTACCTCAAAATTGGGAGTGATCCACTGTAATGGGGAGTTTGCAGGCTTCCGAGTTGACGAGCCCAGACATTGGAAGTGCAGGTCCCGGCATCATAGGCTTGACTCTGTAAACCCAGCATTTCTGGCCGGCGGGCCCGTAACCGACCCAGTCTGTCCACGACGCATGCACGTGCCTGTAGCCATCGACATACTGCACGAGCTCCAGCCGGACCTCGTAATTCTCTTCGTATTTGACGAACGGACGGTACGTCATTAGCCAGTACGGACGATCGTTGTCACCATGATTGACATATCTGGTTCCACGCCACAGCTCAAAATCGTCAGGTTCCGGTTCTGGTGTTCCGTGGAGACCAAACACGGTGTCAATTTCCAAATGCAGCCGCGCTGCCGGGCAATCCCCCTCATACCAGAACACGGCCGGGGAAAAACTGGAGCTGCCCCGTTTTCGCGGACAGTTGGTTGTTTGGGTTGATGGTGTCTGGTGTGGATGCTTCCTGCTCTCGGGAGAGAGATGCGACGAGCGAGTCCGACGACGCGAGCGGGCCGGAGATGCTCGGGGAGCTTCCACCGCCCGGTGCCCGCAGGCTACCGTCAGGCCGCACGACCGAGTCTCTCGAAGTTCGCTGGCGAGCGGTAGCCCAGCGAGGAATGGAGTCGGCGCGTGTTGTAGAAGCCCTCGATGAAGCCGAAGACTTCGCGGCTCGCCTCGGCCGCCGTGGAGAATGTCCGCCGGTCGAGGAGCTCGCACTCGAGCGTCGCGAAGAAACTCTCGCACATCGCGTTGTCGTACGCGTCGCCGACCGAGCCCATAGACTGCACGACCCCCTCCTCCCGGCAGCGCTGGCCGAACTCCAGCGACGTGTACTGCGAGCCCTGATCCGAGTGGTGGACAACCCCGCCCTTCGGCCGCCGCGACCAGACCGCCATCTTCAGCGCGTCGCCCACCAGCTTCGCCGGCATCCGGGTGTCCATCGCCCACCCCACGATCCGCCTGCTCCAGGCGTCCAGCACCACGGCGAGGTACAGCCAGCGCGTCCCCGCGCGCACCTGCGTGATGTCGGCCACCCAGAGCTGGTCCGGCCCCTGGGCCGAGAAGTCCCGCTCCACCAGGTCCGGCGCGGGCCTGGCCCTGGGGTCCCGCTTCGTCGTGCCCGTCCGGAACCGCCTGCGCGTCACGCCCTCGATGCCCAGCTCCCGCATCAGGCGCGCCACCCGCTTGCGGCCCGTCCGCTCGCCGTCGGCCGCCAGCGCCGCGTGGATCCGAGGGCTGCCGTAGGTCTCGCCGCTCTCGGCCCACTTCGCCCGGATCCCGTCCTTGAGCTCCGCGTCGCGCCGCGCCCGCGCCGAGGGCGGACGCCGCAGCCAGTCGTAGTACCCGCTGGAGGAGAGACCCAGCACCCGGCACATGGCTGCGATCGGGAAGATGGCCCGGCGTGCCTTCATGAACGCATACCCCCGCTGGGAATCGATCCGCTCTCCCTCGCGAACCAGGCCGTGGCTTTTTTTAGGATGTCCCGCTCCATCCGCAGGCGCTGGTTCTCCCGCCTCAGCTCCCTCACCTCCCTGCGCGCCTCCGTAGTCAGGCCGTCACTTCGGAGACCCTCGTCGATCTCCGCCTGCCGGACCCAGTTCTGGATCGTCTGCGCCGTCGGGTCGAACTCCCGGGCCAGCGACCTGGGACTGCGCCCTGCCCTAGCCAGTTCGACGATCCGCTCCCTGTACTCGGGCGGATACCGCCCCCTTCTGCCTCCCGCCATGGCTCACCTCCTTAAGGCTGCCCAAATGGAATGGCGTCCGCCATAGCGGGGCAACTCCAAACCGTCCGCGTTCCCCTCGGCGACAGCGACTGTGGTAGCGGAATCAGGTTGGGGGCGATCATCCTTGGGCCCGATAAAGTACAGGGAATCAAATCGGTTCATGATCCAGCACTCGGATTGGTTCGCCACGGCCAACTCTCCCCCTGGGCTTGAGGGCAGAGCCGAACCCCCGGCACCAAGGCCGGCGGGGTCCGCAGCGGTCGGGGTTGGGGGCTCGGCGCAGGCGGCCAGCGCCAGCAGGGCGGCCGCAGGTGCAGCGGCCAAGATCGTTCGCAGGTTCATTCGGGACCTCACTCTCCGTGTGGTGGTGGAGGAGGCCCCCGTCTCTAGGAGGCCCCCGTCTCTAGGAGGCCCCCGTCTCTAGGAGGCCCCCGTCTCTAGGAGGCCCCCCTGACTTACCGCTGAGGTATAATGCTAAGGCCGGTCCCGATCCGCAACCCCCCTACGTCTCCAACCGCTGGCGACATCCCTGAGCTCCGGCTGTGCGAGGCGACGGTGGACACGCCCCCTCTGGATGGCGGGGCCGCCCCGCCACGCCGACCCCTTCCCCGGTCCCGGCGGCCGATGAAATGACGGCGGAGATTACATTTGGTGAGCCCGACAACGACCTCGAGAACCCAGCTGCGAAGCGGGAACGGCAAGCCCCGGTGAGCAACCTCCGAATCAACCTCGACGACCTGCTCCACGCCCGCACGGTCGAGTCCGAACGCATCGAGTTCAAGGCGACGTGGGACCCGAAGGTCACGGGCCATCAGGTGCTGAAGACGATCTGCGCGTTCGCGAACGACCTGAGGCGTCACGGCAGCGGATATGTCGTCCTCGGCGTCGCGGAGAAGGACGGCCTTGCCGAGTTGCCGCCGAGGGGACTCACTCCCGAGCAGATGGACGAGGCGGATCGCTGGATCCGGGGAAGGTGCCGGACGATGAAGCCGCGGTATGACCCCCGCATCTCCCGGGAGGAGAAGGGCGGCAGCAGGATTCTGGTCGTCTGGGCACCCGCCAGCGAGACCCCGCCGCACCAAGCTCCCGACGGGGAACGAGGGCCCCGAAAGTACTGGGTTCGGGTGGACAACAGGACGGTGGACGCCGAAGCCAACGGTCTTCTGACCCAGCTGCTCGAACAGTCCGCCATCGTACCCTGGGATTCCCGGACGGCTAACGACGCCACGGTCGATGACATCAGCGAGACGAAGGTCCGGGAACATCTGCGTGATTGCGGGAGCGCGCTGTCGGACGAGCCCCACGCGCGGCACATCTACCGGAAGATGGACCTGGTCAGACGTGTCAACAACCACGAGCTGCCCCTCAACGTGGCGCTTCTCCTCTTCTCCCGGGACCCGTCGCGCTGGTTTCCGGGTGCCGCGATCGAGACGAGCGTCCTGCAGTCCGGCCCGGCTGGCGACACCTTTCGCGACAAGACGTTCAAGGGCGGCCTCGCGGATCAGGTTCGAGGGTGTCTGGACTATCTGCGCCGCGAGCTGATCGCGTCGAGGGTCGACAAGGTGCCGGGGAAGGCGAGCGCTCAGAGTCGCTCCAGCTATCCGGAGGACGCGCTTCGCGAAGTGCTGGTGAACGCCGTGTTCCATCGCGGTTACGGTGTCGACTCGCCCCATACGACCCTCGTTCGCGTAGCGTCGGACCGCATCGACATCCGAAGCACCCCGGGGCCCGTCCACGGAATCGATCTCGACCATCTCCAGCCGGGAGCCGCGCCGCCGCTGGTTCCGCCCCGCAACCCGCGGATCGGTGAGTTGTTCAAGGAGCTCGGACTAGCCGAGAAGCGTCTCACGGGCCTAGGCAAGGTCTACAAGGAGATGGAGCGCAACGGTTCGCCGCCACCGCAGTTCTTCTTTGACGAGCAGCGTACGTTCTTCCAGGCGACGCTCTTCGCCAACCCGTGGCTGAGCGCCGAGTCGGCCATCCGCAGGGCTGGCGAGCTGCGTGCGGTGGGACGGGGCGAGGAGGCGCGGAAAGCACTCGAGACCGCATGGCGCGAGGATCCCGCGTCGCACGTTCTCGCGGAGGAGCTGATCCGCCAGCTGGTGGCCGGAGGCGACCTGGACCGCGCGGAGCCGATGATCGAGGCCGCGCTGTCCATGGACTCCGGGTCAGGGCGCCCCGAAGTCATCGTCCCGTGGCTGGAAGCGCTGGTCGCGGACGGCCAGGGCGATCGCGTGCTGCGTTTCCTGGTCCGTGCCGCGGGGAGGCTGTCCCCCCGCGAGGCGGTCGGGGCGGCGATCGTCGCCAGACGGCTCCGGGACGCCGAGATGGCGGCGATACTGTTCGGCGTCGCTGGCCCCGCCATCCTGGAGGATCCCCAGGCGCTGCTGGAGTGCGCCCAGAACAAGCTGTCGCTGGCCGGACAGGCCCACCGCGAAGGCGCAACCGACCGGAACCGCACCCTGCTGGCCGATGCGCGCATTCTCCTGGAACGCCTTCTGCGCATGGACGCCCCGCGCCGCAGACACGCCTGGGCCTGGAGGGAGCTGGCGAGAGCTTGGCGCTGGCTGGGCGAGTCGGCTTCGGCGGTGGACGATGCGTATGCCAACGCGACCCGACTGGCCCCGGACGAGACGAAGTTCACGAGGGAGTGGGAACGATTCAGACAGACGCGATCCACGCACCCGGCACCTGACGTCGGACCTGGACACGGCGAGAAGTCGACCTGAGGGCCCCGTGGGGGGCCCTGGAATCCTCCCATTCCGGCTGCCGAATCCGGAGTCCGCGACAGTCGAAAGCTACAGCGGAGCGATCTCCCTCAGGATGTCGCGTCCGCTTACCGCGCGAATCCCTTCGCCAGGGGGAAGGTGCGGTCCCCCACGTGAACCACGTCGATGCCGCTCAATCCGAGGATCTCGCGGGCGGAAGCGCATGGATGAGGTGACCCTTGGCGAGTCCGTCCGCTCGAACTCGAATCCGCGCCCGCGGTGTCCGCGAACGACCAGAAGATCGAGCTCCGGGCCGCAGTGGACGGACCATTCATTCATTTCATTCATAGTCGTTGCTGTCGAGTGTGGATCGAGCGGAAGTCGACTCCCAGAAATATGAACTCTGGATGCTCATATTTCCAGCGTGACGTGGCCTGGATTCACGCCGGGCATCATTCCATGCGAGCCGTGTTCCGGTGCCGGCGAGCCGCTTGTCCGAAGCGGAGTGGCCCCATTTACGCTCCCGCACCAAGCCATCGAGGCGACTTGCTGGTACGTAACATCTGCCGTTACGTTAGGTTGCCGGACATGATCAGGAGCTTCGCCGACAAGAGGACTGCGGCCGTCTTTGCGGGAGTGGTCGCACGAGGGTTGCCGCACCAGATCCAGCGGAGAGCGCGAGTCAAGCTACTCATGGTTGACGCGGCCGAGCGTCTTGGCGACCTGAGGGCTCCGCCCGGCAATCGCCTTGAGGCTCTGAGGGGCGATCGCCAGGGTCGGCACAGCATCCGCGTGAACGACCAGTGGCGGATTTGCTTCCACTGGTGGAACGGCGACGCCTGGGACCTGGAGATCGTGGACTACCACTGAACGAGGTGACGGAATGACAATCAGCCGGCACGATGTGGTCCGGAGGGCCGTGGACTTCTCGGACGTGGCCGCCCCCGGCCGCCTTCCCCCGGTTCATCCCGGTGAGATCCTGCGGGACGACTTCCTGCGACCCTTGGGACTGAGCGTCTACCGGCTCGCCCAGGAGCTGCGAATACCCCGGCCGCGTGTCAACGACATCGTCCGAGGCAGGCGCCGCATCACCACGGACACCGCGCTTCGTCTCGCGCACTATTTCGGCACGACGCCCGAATTCTGGATCCGCCTCCAGATCCAGCATGACCTAGACGACGCCGAACCGGCGCGGCGGGAGATCGAACGCGAGATAGAGCCTCGTGGCGTGCCAGCCAGCTGACGGGAGACCGGCCTCGTCACCTCGGCCGTCCATTCGCCGCGGTTAGGCTGGGGTGCCGGACACCCGGCTGGTCCCCCCTGCTTCCTTCCCGACCGCGGGGCGAACCGCCAGCTCCAGGATTCGGTCAGCTGTCATGCGCACCTCCATGAGGGATACCCGGATTCCAGCTTTACGAAGCACGGTTTCCGAGTGGAAGGGCCTCGGTACCTCGGCGGGGCCATTCGGCCACCGGGACGCACCAAATCGCACCAAATCACCCTCCGACGGACTGCGAGGTGACCCAGCTCAACGGATGACCACTATCTCCACGCCGCGCAGGTCGATGCGTTCCCACACCCTGTCCGCCGTCAGCACCGGGATCCGAAGCCGCCGGGCCGTCGCCAGACAGGCACGGTCGCCAAGGCCGAGTCCAAGGTGGCGGGTCCGGGGGCGATAGGCACCGCTCAGGAGCGCGGTCTCGCGATCGAAAGGCACGACCTCGATGCTCAGGTCGTCGAAGACATCCGCCACCTGCCCGGCGCTCCAGTCGTTCGCGCGAAGATGGGCCGCCACCTCGCCCGCGTTGACCGCGGAAGTCGCCGCCCCCTCGCCGAGCGCGTCGCCAACGCGTGCGAATCCGGGCTTCTCATAGAGCGCCGCGAGAATCGCAGAGGCGTCCAGGAGGGTCGCCGCCACCCTATTCCCTCACCGCCTCGGCCCGCCGGTCGTCGATGAAGTCGTCCACGGCCCGCGCGGCATCCGGATTCTTGCGTCTCGCGATTCGCTGGAGCCGTTCCAAGGCGCTGTTCAGGGTGCGCACCCGCAGGCTGTCGCCGCTCAGGCCGACGACAACGGTCTGACGACCCCGGATGCCCAGCGCATCGCGGAATCGCGCGGGGATGACAAGGCGTCCGGCTCGGTCGATCGGGACGCGTTCGGTGTCGGGATGCCGGGTCGATGATTTCATGGTAGAGGACGGTGGTTGGGGATGACTTCGTGTTTCACACCAAGTATACTGAGGAATGGTAGGAACAAGCAACTATACCATAAGCTGAATTTCTCCCCTTCGAGCCGCCGGAACGGCAACGGCCGGGATCTGGAGATCGTGGACTACCACTGAACGAGGTGACGGATGACCATCAGCCGGCACGATGTGGTCCAGAGGGCCGTGGACTTCTCGGATGTGGCCGCCCCCGGCCACCTTCCCCCGGTTCATCCCGGCGAGATCCTGCGGGACGACTTCCTGCGACCCTTGGGACTGAGCGTCTACCGGCTCGCCCAGGCGCTGCGGATACCTTGGCCGCGTGTCAACGACATCGTCCGAGGCAGGCGCTGCATCAGCACGGACACCGCGCTTCGTCTCGCGCACTATTTCGGCACGACGCCCGAATTCTGGATCGGCCTCCAGGTCCAGTATGACCTAGACGACGCCGAACCGGCGCGGCGGGAGATCGAACGCGAGATCGAGCCTCGCGGCGTGCCAGCCAGCTGACGGGAGTGGCGGCTGCGAACAGCCCCACCGTCCGCCCCGCCTAGAATCGGACGAGAACGTCGACGTCGCTGTCGGGCCCGAAGTCGTCGCGCAGCACCGACCCGAAGAGCCTCAGTTCCGCCACCCCCCCAGCGGTCGCAGAAGGCCGACCCGATCTGCGGTCAGGCAGGGACGCGGCGCACCCGCAGCGTCGCTGGGAATCGGTCCGCGATCGGGCCCGGATCAGCGCTCGAGCAGCAGCCTCTACGGCTCGTCGCCAGCCTCGATAGCCCACAGATCGGCCCAGTCGTAGAGAGCGTTGTTGTCGGTGTCGTCACAGTAAATGGTCAGCCCGGCGTCGTCCATTAGGGCTGGCGACGAGGGAGCAAACAGCTCGTGATCCAGCCTCGCCAGCACCGTCTCGCCAGCTGCCAGCGTCATCACGCCGAGCCTCGACGTCCAGATCATCTCGGTGCGCTCCCCGACAATCCTCACGGCGTCCGAGCTGCCCCGCTCCCGCTCATAGCCGAGGCCCGAGCCGTAAATCGTGTAGGACCCCTCGGCGAAGGAAGCCAGACCGATGAAGCGGTCATGTGTCGACAATAGCCCAACGGAGCATCCGTCCCCACCCTCGGTGACGCCACCCGACGCCCTGAACTCCCACTCCGCCACATTCGCCCACCGTTTGGCCAGTCCAAAATAGTAGGAGGCACGGCTCCCCAGGTGGAGCAGGCCGTCCCTGTAGAAGAAGCGCGTGGCGAAGTTGAAGGCCCATTCATAGTTGTTGCTGTCGAAGTCGTCCCGGAAGATGAGCACCGGCTCCAGCACCCTGACGTCGACCGTCCGCTCACCCGTCAGCTCGCCGGGGTCGGTCGCCGTCAGCGTCACCGTGGTGGCGCCGTCCTCAAGCCCTCTGACCACGAGCGTGGACGAGTCCCGGATCGACGCGCTCGCCACCGAGGGATCGCCTGAAGTCGCCGCGAAGGTCAGCGGCTCGCCGTCGGGGTCGGCGAAGTAGAGGTCGATCGGGAGCTCCGTCGTGTCGTCAGCCAGCATCCCGATCTCGGAGAGCTCGCCATCCGCGTGGGGCGGCCGGTTCGGCACGAGAACTCCGAAGCCGAGCGAGGCACTCCGCCCGCCCGGATCCGTTGCCGTGACGGTCACATCGGCGTCGCCGGGCGAGATCGCCTGAATGTTGACCTCGAGCCCGTACACCTGCGCGGTCGCGACCGGCTCCTCCGACGAGGTGGCCGCTAGCGTGAGCTTCTCCCCCTCCGGGTCCACGAAGCAGGGCTCCAGACGCACATCCTCGCCCGTGAAGAGCTCCTGCTCGGGAATCTCGTCGCCGCAGACCCTCGGCGGACCGTTGCAGGCGGCGAGCAGCGCCCCCGCCACAAGCGCCGACGGCCGTCGCAAGGCACGGAAACCCGACATGGGCAACTGGGTGGAGATGGTAGGCGTTCTCATCGGGCACCCTCCTGCTCGCTTCGACTATGTAAAGCGGAAATTACGTTTTGTAAACCGTAGTTTACTGAATCCAGCTCCTGGGTTGCTGGGGTGGTAGTGGCGCAGGCCCCGTCTCGGAGGCCCCTTGCCCACCAACAAGGTAACAGTCTGGAGTCCAGTCCCGATCCGCAGGCCCCCCCACCCTGACTTCACTGGCGGAACGGCGACGCCTGGGGATCTGGAGATCGTGGACCACCATGTCGTGCCAGTGACCGCGCCTTCCATCCGCGATCAGCACTCTACAAGTTGCGCGCGATCCACTCCGCGGGCGTCAGCGCCCCTGCCCGCTCAACCAGCTCTCCATCCCACGCCACCACCTCGCACTCCAGCTCTTCAGCGAGCGCGGCGTAGAGGGCGTCCCCGGACCGAAGGAACCTCCGGGTCCCAACTTCCACGGCCTTCCGCAGCATTGCCCGATTCGATGCGTGCGTCGTAACCAGAGGAGACTCCAGCATCCGCCCAGCGAGGTGGCGCCCTTGCTCGGCATCACGCAGCCGGCGAGCCATCGCGCACGCGACCTCGAGTTCCGCGTAATCGGGAAGAGCAATCGGAACCTCCAGCTGCACTACCAGGGAAAGGAATCTCCGACTGACTTCCGACAGCCCATCGCTCCCATCGGCCGCCGACACCCACACACTTGCGTCGATGACCAGTGTCTTCACTCACCCCCCAGACGGCCCCGGTCCCTCGCCAACTCCCGCCTCGCCGACGGACCCGGTGGAGTGCGCCCGATTGCCTCGTCGGCCTCGTCCAGCCAGGAGCGAAGCCACACCGACGGAGCTTCCCGGGCTCTTCCTCCCCCACCTTCCTTCAGCCAGCGCCGATAGAGCCGGGTCGTCACCTCGCGGACGGTGAGCCCTCGCAACGCGGCCTCCGCCTTGACCTGCCTGTAGAGGTCATCCGGAATGTCGATGGTGGCTTTCATGGATACCATGATAACCGTAATGCCGTACTGCTGTACAGGAGCGTCTCCTGCGCGGAGAGGTCCCTCTTCGCCGAAGATGCGGGCTCGTCCGGCCGCCACAACGGAGCGATCTCCGTGAGTATGTCGTGCCCGCTGACCACGCGAATCCCGTCCACCGGGGGGAGGTTGTGGTCTCCCAGAGTCAGCATCGTCCAGAAATCCTGGAGGAGCACACGGCGCGGAGGCGTCCGCGCCGTCCACCTTCCTATATTTCGAGGGTGGACATTAGCCGACTTGGAACCGCACCGGGCGTCGTCTGCGGAGTGCTCGCCGCGCTCTGCGCGCAATCGCCAGCGGCAGCCGCCCAGGTGGGGAACCGCGGACCGGGAGCGGTCGATTCGACCACCACCTCGGTCGCACCCCTCCCTCCCGTCGCCGAGGCGCTGGCCGGCTTCGACGGGTTCGCGGCCAGCGTCATCGCCGAGTGGCAGCTTCCCGGTCTTGCGGTCGGCGTGGTGCGGGGCGGCGAGGTGGTGCTCGCCCAGGGGTACGGCTACCGCGATCTGGAGTCGCGCCTCCCGGTGACCGGGCACACCGTCATGCCGATCGGCTCTAACACCAAGTCCTTCACCGCGACGCTCCTGGCGATGCTCGTCGACGAGGGCGCGATCGAGTGGGACCGACCGGTCCGCGACTACCTCCCGGACTTCCAGCTCCGAGACGGCTTCGCCACCGCCGAGATGACGGCCCGCGACCTCCTGACGCACCAGTCGGGGCTGCCTCGGCACGACCACGTCTGGTACGGCCGACCGGTGACCCGGTCCGAGCTCTTCGCGCGGCTGCAACACCTCGAGCCCAACGCGTCCTTTAGGAGCCGCTTCCAGTACCAGAACCTGATGTTCATGGCGGCGGGACAGCTGGCCGAGCGGGTGGCGGGGGTAGATTGGGGCCAGATGGTCGAGGAGCGCATCTTCCGGCCACTCGGCATGACCCGCTCAAACACCTCGGTGGCGGATATCGCAGCTGCGGGCGACCACGCGCTTCCCTACCTGCTGACCGACGGGGAGCTGGAGAGGGTGGCCTTCCGCGAGATGGACGCCATCGGTCCCGCCGGGGCGGTCAACTCGAGCGCCGTCGAGATGCTGGCGTACATCCAGATGCACCTCGACGGAGGCGTCCTCGCCGGTCGGCGGCACCTCTCGGCCGAGAGCTCCGCCCTCATGCAGCGGCCCCACTCCGCGATCCCCGGGAGCTCCAGGCACGGCGAAGTGGGGCAGTCGAGCTACGGGCTGGGGCTCCAGGTCGGCAGCTATCGGGGGCGTGCGATGGTGACGCACGGAGGCGGCGTCGACGGCTTCGCTTCGGCGATGTCGTGGCTGCCGCACGAGAGGATCGGGGTGATCGTCCTCACCAACCGCTCCGGGGGCACGAACCCCGCCCCGATGATCGTGACCTACACCCTCTTCGACCGGCTGCTGGGCCTCCCCGAGATCGACTGGAGCGAACGCAGCCGCGAGCTGCACGCCGAACAGCGGTCCCGTGCAGCGGAGAGTGCGGATGACGACGGGGAGCGCGGGACCCAGGGGGCGCAACCCACCCGCGAGCTCGGGGCATACGTCGGCCGCTACAGCCACCCGGCCTACGGGACGATGGAGGTGCGCATCGCCGCTGGCGCGGACCGGCTCGAGATCGCCTACGACGAGTTCCGTCTTGGTCTGGAGCACCGCCGGGACGACATCTTCCGCATCTCCTCGCGCCCGGCGCTCCTCGCGGTGAGCGGCCTGGTGACCTTCTCCTTCGACGAGACCGGCACCGCCGCGACCGTAGCGATCCCCTTCGAGCCGAACGGTGCCGACATCGTATTCGAAAGGGAAGGCTCGGCTGGCCGAGGACGAGCCAACCGGGTTCGCAAGCAACCGAGAGACCGTGACCGGTAGCGGGTACCTCTGTCACATGTAATCTACGGTTTACATTTTGTAATGTAATCTTTACACACCGACTGTCACCCCCTACCCCTAACGGAGTCCGCGCATGCTTCGCCCACATCGGCCGATTCCTGTCACGCCGCCCCTTCTGGCGATCCTCCTCGCGCTGGCGTCGCCGCACCCCAGATCCGCCGCCCAGGCCCAGGACGTCCCCTCCGCCGGTGCCGAGGGCCCGGGCCCAGCCAACTACGAGCTCGCCGCTCGCTTCGCGCCCTACAAGGTCAGGAAGCTGCTCCACTCGACCCGCGTGTCGCCGCGCTGGATCGACGACAGCGACCGCTTCTGGTACGAGTGGAAGTCTTCGGCCGGCACCAGCTACTACCTCGTCGACCCCGTGCGGGGAAGCCGCACCGAGATCTTCGACAACGACCGGATCGCCGCCGAGCTGACGCGGATCACGCGCGATCCCTGGGACGCCCAGCACCTCCCGATTCGCGACATCCGCTTCATCGACGAGGGGACGCTGCGCTTCGAGGTCGAGTCGTCGCTCGACGAAGAGGTCGAGGAGGAGGAAGAGACGGAGGACGAGGAGGAGATCGAGGAGCAGGACCAGGAGGAGGACGACGAAGAGCGCCAGGACGGTCGCAAGCGCACCCGCAAGAAGGTCCACTACTTCGAGTACGACGTGGCGGCCCGCACGCTCCGCGAGCTCGAGGACTACGAGAAGCCGATCACACACCCCGATTGGGCCAGCGTCTCTCCGGACACCGCATGGGTCGTCTTCAGCCGCTCCTTCAACCTCTGGGCGATGAGCTACGGGGAGTACGAGAAGATCCTCGAGGCGAGGCGCGGGAAGACCGGCGACGACGTCGAGCGGGCCGAGGAGAAGGTCGAGGTCGAGGAGGTGCAGCTGACGACCGATGGCGAGGAGCACTTTCCGTGGGGCCGGCAGGGTCGTGGCGACAACGACGAGGAGACCGAGAAGGAGTACGAGAAGCGCCAGTCGCCGGGGATCGTCTGGTCGCACGACTCGCGCTACTTCGCGCTTGCGCGTCGGGATCGCCGCGAGGTCCGGGAGCTCTGGGTCGTGCACGCGGTCGGCGACAAGCGCCCAAAGCTCGAAAGCTACAGGTACGAGATGCCGGGCGAGGAGCAGGTGACCCAGACCACCGTGCACGTCTTCGAGATGGAGTCGCGGACAATGACGCAGATCGAGGACGGGGCCTGGAAGGACCAGCGGATGGGCATCTACCGCGAACCTCCCAGCTACAGCTCCGACCCCTCCGCGATCCGCTTCTCGCAGTGGCTCTCGGAGAGGAGCGACGAGCTGTACCTCTACCGCCACTCGCGCGACCATCGCCGCTTCGATGTGCTGCGGGCCGACCCGGCGACCGGCGAGGTGGCGGTCGTGATCGAGGAGCGCCTGAACACCTACATCGAGCACCGGCCGCCGTATCGCCTGACGGGGGGCGACCTGATCTGGTGGTCCGAGCGGGACGGGTGGGCCCATCTCTACCGATACGGGAGCGACGGGACGCTTCGGAGCCGGCTGACCGAGGGGCCGTGGCATGTGAGCGGCGTGGCGGGCGTCAACGAGGAGGAGGGGTACGCCCTGGTGCGCGGGAACGGTCGCGAGGAGGGGGAGGACCCATACTACTCGCACCTCTACCGGATCGGTCTGGACGGAGGCGGCCTGCGGCTCCTAAATCCCGGCGACTACGACCACCGCGTCTCGGTGAACGAGGACGCGACCTACTTCGTCGACAACTACTCGCGGGTGAACACGCGCCCGGCCGCGGCGCTTCACGGTGCCTCGGGAGGGAGGATCCTCGATCTCGGGCAGTCCGACATGTCGGCGCTCGAGGAAGCCGGATACGCCTTCCCGGAGCCCTACACCGTGATGGCGGGCGACGGCGTTACGAAGCTGTACGGAGTCATGTACAAGCCCTACGACTTCGACCCGGCGAGAAAGTACCCGATCGTCGCCTACGTCTACCCAGGGCCGCAGACCGAGTCGGTCTCGAAGTCGTTCTCGCTAAACGCCTACGAGCAGGCGCTGGCCCAGTTCGGCTTCATCGTCGTGACGGTCGGCAACAGGGGCGGCCATCCCGCGCGGTCCAAGTGGTACCACAACTACGGCTACGGCAACCTCCGCGACTACGGCCTCGAGGACAAGAAGGTCGCCATCGAGCAGCTCGCCGACCGGCACGACTACATCGACCTCGGGCGGGTGGGCATCTACGGGCACTCCGGCGGCGGCTTCATGTCGACGGCCGCGATGCTCGTCTACCCCGACTTCTTCAAGGTGGCCGTCTCGTCGGCCGGCAACCACAACAACGACGTCTACAACGCCTGGTGGTCGGAGAAGCACCACGGCATCGAGGAGGTCACCGACTCGACCGGCGCGGTCGTCGGCTTCGAGTACGAGATAGACCGCAACTCGGATCTGGCCGCCAATCTGAGGGGGCGCCTCCTGCTCACAACGGGCGACATCGACAACAACGTGCACCACGCCGGGACCTTCCGCATGGCCGAGGCGTTGATCAAGGCCGGCAAGCGCTTCGACATCTTCGTCTTCCCCGGTCAGCGCCACGGCTTCGGCAACATGAGCGACTACTGGTTCTGGCTGCGGGCCGAGTACTTCGTGAAGCACCTGCTCGGCGACGCGCGGTGGGACGTGGACATCACCGAGCTGCAGGGGGAGCGGCCCAAGGGGTGACGGGGGCGCAGGGTAGCCACGATACCGTATCTTTGTCACCTTTGGGATGATGGTGGAGCTAGGTCGACCACCTGGGAAGAGCATACAGGCGCGGACGCGGGAAGCGAGCGAGAGGCAGCGTGAGGACATTCTACCTGGTATTCGGTGGCGTGGCGGTAGTGGGTGCGGCGATCGTCTACTATGCGCTGCGCGGCGGGGGCGGAGGTGCTGTCCTCCCCGTCGAGCTCGGCGAGATGGACCAGCAGGAGCTGATAGAGCTGGCACGTCCGGCTGGCGTGTACGGCGATACGGCCGCTCCCGTCACCATCATGGAGTTCGGCGACTACCAGTGTCCCGCGTGCAGGCACTTCGGCCTCTTCGTCAAGCCGCAGCTGGCGGATGCGTACATATCGACCGGAATCGCCAAGCTGGAGTACTACGACTTTCCGCTCACGGTCCCCCATCCGCACGCCTTCCTGGCGGCTCGGGCCGCTCGCTGCGCCGGCGACCAGGGCCTCTACTTCGAGTATCACGACCTGGTGTTCGCGAGTCAGGAGGATTGGTCGCCGCTCGGGAGCGCCGTTGGCCATCTAAGGGAGCTGGCCGACGAGCTGGAGATGGACCGGAGCACATTTCGGGATTGCCTTCGGAGCGACCGCCACGCAGAGGTGGTGAGCGCGAACATGAGGCTGGGGCAGGAGCTCCGGGTCAGCGGCACGCCCGCCCTATTCGCCTACCGCGGCGGTCCGCCGCTGCTGCAGCTGGGGGGTGCCAGCTTCCTGGACATTCAGATGGCGATCGATTCCCTGGCGGGACTTGAGTAGCGCTGGCGGTCCGGAGGCCGGATCGGCGTCCGGAGAGCTGGAGCACGCCCCCCGCTCCGGTACAGGGGGCTCGCCTCCCAGAAACCGCATGGCGATCGCGCTCCTCTCCCTGGTTGGCACCCTCCTGGCCTTCTATCTCCTCTCTGCCGCCTTGGGGTGGACGCCGCCGCCGCCGTGCGGGTCCGGCGAGTGCGCCACCGTGCAGTCGTCGGAGTACGCCACCATCGGCCCGGTGCCAGTATCGGCGATCGGAGTCGCCGGGTACCTAGCGCTGCTCGTTCTGGCGCTCCTCGGTCTCGGCGAGGGCCTGGCGGGGTCCAGAGCCGTCGCTCTCCTGATCTTCGCCGGGGCGCTGGTGGGGGTGCTCTTCAGCGCCTACCTGACCTACCTGGAGGCCGTGGTGATCGGCGCGTGGTGCAGGTACTGCGTGGCCTCGGCAATCGTCATGGCGGCGATATTCGGGTGCGCGTGGCCTGAGTCCAGGTGCCTTCGCGGCGCTCGCTCCGCCGAGGCGCGCTGAGCTGGCTGGCCAGCTCAGCGCGCCTCGGCCGCGGAGGACCGTTTCCATTCGGGAGGCCCGCTCGCACCGCCGCCACACCGTCACCCCGCCTCGCTTGCGAAAGCCCTCCAGCCCGGAAGGGTCATGTATGATACTTGCGACCCACTATCGGCGACGGCAGCCCACTCCACAGCTCACCAGAGGATACGACGAATGACAGAAGCACAGGACACTCCGGAACCCCGTCGTACCAGAGCGCGGCGCCCGCGTTGGGAAAGAAGCGTGGAAAGTCCGAACGCCATCACGCTGCTCACCCTGCTCTTTGTCGCGCTGAAGCTCACCGGTCACATCGACTGGTCGTGGTGGTGGGTGCTCTCGCCGGTGTGGATCGTCGCCGCGTTCGCGGCCGTAGCTTTCCTCGCCGTCATCCTGTGGGGGACGTTCGCGGGGAAGAAACGGAAGACCGAGCCCGGGTGAAGCCCCTTATCGGACGACTCGCCGTGCGCGAGCTGACCTCCCACACCGCCCCCCGCACTGGGAGTCCATAGCGCGACCTCCCGGCGGGCTTCCCACCCCTCCCGCCGGCGGCCCGCGGACAAGACGACCCCCCGCCATTCGAGCGGCGATGCCTCCAGGCTGGCCACTCCGCTTCATCGTTTCTCGATGTAAAGACAACGTTACATTATGTCAAGCGCAGTATACATTCGGTGGCTCCCACGCTTCGCTCTGCGTTGCTCCTCGGGCAAATAGCCCCGCTCCTCCCCTTTCGTCGCGCCTTGCCAGCCCGGCACCTCACCGCTCTCGGTTAGGTTGACGCCAGATGTCGGTCCCGCCACAATCGAGTGGAGGGGTGGAGTTTCGGTAGGGTACGTCGACCTCCGGGGAGTGAACTGTCATGCGCAACAGCAGCCTCGCCGTTAGTCGGCACTATCGACCTCGGGATCGCGGCGACCGTAGCTCCCTTGCGCGTCCTGGCGCCGGAGCCGGAAGGTCGAGGCTGGGCCGACGCTCCCCCGAATTGGCGTCGTGATCATCGTCTCCGTGCACCTGCTCCCAGCGCCCTGCGAGGCGGCCAGGCGGTGATCACCGGACAACTTCAGTGCGCCGCCGAAGGGATGCGCGTCCAGACTGACCCGGTGCGATGAATCCCGACGGGGGTCCCGAACCGGGTGACCGCCGCGAGCGGTCCGGCCCGCTCGCCTATATGGCCGACAATGGCATTGCGGCCAATCTCCTGATGGTGGGCATCGTTGCGGCCGGACTCCTGTCCCTGACCGGCCTCGAGCGGGAAGCCTGGCCCATCACCCCCTTCTACCACATCGAAGTCTCGATGGCCTATCCCGGGGCCACGCCGGAGGAGATCGAGGAGTCGATCGTCGTCAAGATCGAGGACCAGGTCAGCGGGCTCGATGACGTCAAGGCGGTCAAGTCCGTAGCGGCTCCGGGCATAGCCTCCGTGCGGGTCCAGATGGATTCCCGTACGGACATGGATCGGGCATTGGACGACATAGAATCCGCCGTCAATCGTGTCCAGTCCTTTCCGGCCGGTGCCGAACGACCCCGGTTCCACGAGATGGACAACCGCTTCAGCATGATTCGGCTCATCGTCCACGGCGACATCTCCGAGCGGTCGCTGAAGGAACTGGCGCACCGGATCGAGGACGACCTTACCGCGTTGCCCTCCGTCTCCCAGGTCGAGGTCAGCGGGGTGCGGAACTACGAGATCTCCATCGAGGTGCCGCTTCACCGGCTGAGTGCCCTGGGACTCACGCTTACCGACGTTGCGGGCGCGATCCGCCGCAGTTCGCTCGACCTGTCCGCCGGCAGCATCGATACCCGGCAGTCCCAGGTTCGAGTGCGTACGCTCGGACAGAACTACGACCAGCAGGACTTCGAGGAGATCGTCCTTCTCAGCGGCCGCGACGGCACGCTGGTGCGCCTCGGCGACATCGCCGAGGTGCGCGACGGGTTCCAGGAGTCAGACCTCATAGTCCGTCACCAGAACCAGCCCGCCGTATTCGTCGAGGTCTACAGGGCCGGTGGCGAGCAGGTGATGGATGTGGCTACGACGGTTAGCGAGCACCTGGCGAACGAGGTGATCCCGGCCCTACCCGACGGGGTCGGCATCACCATCTGGAACGACGAATCCCAGGCCTACAAGGAACGCGCCGATCTCCTTCTGAAGAACGGGATTCTGGGTCTGTTGCTGGTGTTGGTCGCCCTCAGCCTGTTTCTTCAGGTGCGGCTTGCCCTGTGGGTTGCCGTGGGCCTCGCCGTTTCGGGCCTGGGCGCCCTCGCCGTCATGATGGCACTCGACATGGCGATCAACACCATCAGCCTCTTCTCCTTTGTCCTCGCCATCGGGATCATCGTTGACGACGCCATAGTGGTAGGCGAGTGCATTCAAAGCGAACGCAGTCGCGGAACCCCCGGGGTCGCGGCCGCGATACGCGGCGTCCGGCGGATCAAGGTGCCGTTGACGTTCGCAGTCCTTACTTCGGCGGTGGCCTTCGTCCCGTTGCTGTTCATCCCGGGCGGCGTCGGTGACGTATGGCGGGCTCTGCCGATCATCATAATCGCCATGCTGCTGGTTTCGTTGGTGGAGTCGCTGTTTGTCCTGCCCAACCACCTGTCCCACCTGCCCGGTCCGGAGTGGGTGCCGGGCAGTGCCTTCGACCGGTTCTTTTCGGGACTCCAGAGTCGTGTCGATCTCCAGTTGCAGCGGTTCGTGCAGGGGCCCCTGGACCGGGCCCTGCGGTTTGCCACGGCCCGGCCCGGGGTGACGATGTCGGGGGCCGTCGGAATGCTCGTGCTGAGCATCTCCCTGTTGCCTGCGGGAATCGTCCCCATCACGCTGGCCGACGATGTGGAGGGTGATCTCGCGACGGCCGTGCTGGAGATGCCCGACGGGACCACCGCTCAGAGAACGTACGAAGTGGCGCGGGAGCTGGAGGCTGCGGGCCGCCGGGTCATCGAACGACTCTCTCGCAGCCGGCCTGAAGACGCGCCACCGCTGCTGGCGGGTGTCACGGTGACCGTGGGGCTGGGATCGAGAATCGAAGGCGGACTCAACCCGCAGCCCACCCTCAATCCGCAGGCCAATATCGCCACCATCGAATTCAAACTCCTCGCTGCGCAGCAGAGACGGATCTCCACCGGAGAGGTCGTGCAGGCGTGGCGGGAGGAGGTGGGTGTGCCGCCGTATGTGCGCGGCATCACCTTCAGCGGCGAGATCTTCACCCTGGGGAATCCGGTCGAGGCCGTACTGTCCCATCCGGACCCCGAGCGCCTCGCCCTGATCGCCGACTCGGTGGTCGACGGACTCCGCAGGTTGGGAGGCGTCTACGACATACGGTCGGATCATGTCCCGGGCATCCCGGAAGTTCAGCTGGAGTTGCGGCCCGAAGCAAGGACCCTCGGCCTCACCGTGCAAGATCTGGCCGGACAGGCGAGAGCCGCGTTCTTCGGCGCAGAGGCCGTCCGGGTGCAGCGCGGCCGCGAAGAGGTACGAGCCTATGTTCGGCTGCCCACGGAAGAGCGGAACTCGATCACCGATATCGAAGGCTACCTGCTCCGTACGCCGGGCGGGGACAAGGTGCCGATCATCGGTGTGGCCTCGCTGGGCATGGGCGTGTCGCCGTCTGCGCTGCGGCGCAGGGACGGCCACCGCGTCGTCACAGTCACCGCCGACGTGGACGCCTCGGTGATCTCGGGCGACGAAGCCAACGAGATTCTGGCCGGTTCGATCCTTGCGGATCTGACGGCGGAGCACCCGGACCTAACATACACCTTCGGGGGCGAACAGCAGCAACAACTGGAGTCCATCGACGCCCTGAAGCGCGGGTTCGTGATCGCCCTGATCCTGATCTTTGCGCTCCTCGCCATCCCTCTCCGTTCATACACCAAGCCGTTCATCATCATGGCCGTGATCCCCTTCGGGTTCATCGGCGTGATCCTGGGCCACTGGATCCTGGGAGTAGCGCTAAGCGCCATTTCCTTCATGGGGATCTTCGGTCTCAGCGGTGTGGTGGTGAACGACTCCCTGGTCATGATCGATTTCATCGATCAGAAACTCAGGGAAGGCGTCCCGCCGAGAACCGCGATCGTCGAGGGTGCCAAGGGGCGCTTTCGTCCGATCATGCTCACTTCCCTGACCACGTTCCTAGGCTTCACGCCGCTGATCCTGGAGCGCGCCATTCAGGCCCAGTTCCTGATACCGTTCGCCGCGTCGCTCGGTTGTGGCATCATCTTCACCACGGCTATACTCATGATGGTTGTTCCGGCGCTATGCGCGTTACATCTGCACCTGACGCCGTCACGGCGTCCTTCGACCGCGAGCGCCGGATAGCCCCCGCCCTAGTAGCCCGTGGAAGCAACCGTGACGGCATTCGAGGGGCGCTGCATCCGTGCTGGAGCGCATAACCGGGCCCGGCTGGGGCTTCGGGCGCGCCGCGAACGCTTCCTTCGCACCGCAGCGCGGTTCACCGTCTCCGGGCACCGGATCACGATGACCGCCGTAGGCGCTTCGGCGCACCGGCACATGCTCGCGCGGACTCGCGACCCTGCACGGCGTCTGGCTGGCGCGGGCGCATCGCCGCGCCTACCGCTTCCCCGAGCACCGGCGCCGAAACGATGCCGAGGCGTCTCCGGGCACCGACAAACTACTTCCCCCGGACTCGAATCGCCGCTTTTTCCACGACCGTACCGCCCCCAGTCGCCTCGCGAACGCCCTTGGGGGTTGCGGGAGGTCTTTCGGCCCCTCAATTTTGGTCAAGCAAATGACCTTCGGCCCGGAGGTTCATGAATACGGTGGGAATGAGCGTCTCGACCGCGGCAAGGAGCGAACCGATGAATGACACAGTGGAGAGCTTGAAGGCCGAGTACCTGAGCCTAACCGACGAGCTCATCCTCATGCTTATCGACGAGAAGGGAGGGTACTTCCACCAGGTACCCGGCTGGCGGCTGAACTGCGCCGTCGTCGGCGGAGTGCTGGCGGAACTCTCCTTCCGGTCGCGGCTCGACTCGGACCTGACATCCCTGTACGTGGTGGACCGGACCGAAACGGGCGATCCCGTCCTGGACCCCATCCTGAAGGAGATCGCGGACGAACCAGGCCAACACAATGCCCGGTACTGGATCGAACGGCTCGCCCCCCGCGCGGAGTCGATCGTCGACCTGACTTTGGAGCGTCTGGTTGAACGGAACATCCTCCAACACCACGAGGGCGAATTCTGGACGCTGGCTCCCTTTATCACGCATGGGCAACGGTACGGGATGTCCGAGGAAGGCACGAACGACCAGTTCGTCAAGGCGCGCATCGGCAACGTGATCTTCACCGACGAGATTCCCGAGCCGAGAGACGTCGTCATCGTGTGCCTCGTCAACACCTGCGATGTCTTTCGCTTGATTTTCGAACTTGATGAAGCGGCGGAGGAGCGCATAGGATTCATCTGTCAGTTGGACCTGATCGGCCGGTCCATAGCCGATGCGGTCTCCGAGAGCTTCGCCGGCCCGATCCGAGGACATGCTGCCTTCGCCAAGCAAATCCCCACGGTTCCGCTCTCCAGGCTGCTGCGCAACCCGCATGTCCGAGACGGCAACCTGAACGCGCTCTTCGGGAACCTCGCGGAGGAATACGGCCCGGTGTTCCAGGTCCGTCCTCCCTTTTCGGAGCGCATGATCTTCCTGGCCGGACTCGAGACGAATGAATGGGTGCACAAGCGTGGCCGCAGGTACCTGAGAACTAGGGACTACTTCGCCGACTTTGAGAAGGTCTACGGCGCGGCCGGTGTCCTCCCCGCCCTGGACGGGGCCGACCACTTCCGTCTTCGCAAGTTCCTGTCGCCGTCCTATTCCCGCGCGAGGCTGGCAGGGCAGCTGGACCAGCTCTACGACAGGGGGCGCGCGTACATGTCGACCCTGACGGTTGGGGATTCCTACCGCGCCACGTCCATGAGCCGGGCAATGGTGAACGCGCAGCTGTCGCCGCTGTTCATCGGCGTCGACACGCAGGATCTCATGGACGACCTGATGGTCTATAAGGAACGGGCCCTCAGCGTGCACATCGCCAGGACCCTGCCCAGGTTCACGCTGAATACCCCCGGCATGAAACGCCGGGCAGCTGCCCTGGACACGCTGATGGAGCGGGTCTTGAGGGTCCATACACCCGCCCAGCGGGCGAATCGGCCGCGAAACCTGGTGGACGACTACCTCAGCCTGCACGCCAGCGACCCGCAGTTTCTCCCGGAGTCCAACCTGCTCTTTTCTTTTTCCGCGGCCCTGATTGCCAGCGTTTATCTCGGCGACACTTTCAGCCTCCTGGTCTACGCCATGGCTTCGCAGCCGGCCCTCTACGACAGGATCCGGTCCGAAGCGGATGCCCTGTTTGCCGAGGATGACCCCGCGAAGGAGGACCTGACCCCCGCCAATCTCGACGTGACGCACCGCTTCCTCATGGAATGCCTGCGCATGTACCCGATCGTGCCCATGTCTGTTCGCAACGTGATGAATACCTGCACGATCGGGAACTACGAGCTGCCCGTGGGGGAACGGATCCACATCGCCATGACCGCCACGCACTATATGAGCGAAGTCTTTTCCGAGCCCTACAAGTTCGACATCGACCGCTTCCTGCCATCGCGTCGTGAGCATCACAGCATGGGGTTCGCCCCGTACGGGCTGGGTACGCACAGGTGTCTCGGCACCCGGTGGATGGAGATGCATCTGGCGGTCAACTTGCTGATGCTGGCGCACTATTTCAAGATCGAGGTGTGGCCGGCGAAGTACGTCCGGAAGCTCCGACTCAATCCGTTTCCGTCGCTGAAGCCCAGCAAGAAGCTGAGGTTTCGCATCGTAGAGCAGAGGCGGGAGCTGCCCTAGCAGGCCTAACCAGAATGCGACTGGTGGAACTGGCGAAGGCGCTGAGAAATGCGCACGCGGGATCGGGCGTCGCGCGTCGAGTCCGGCACTTTGACGGCTGGCTTGACCGCGCGGTGTCGGAGGGCACAGGCGCGGGCACCTACGACCACGCGGAAACGGTCAGGGACTACTACGAGCTTTGCAACGAATTCATGGTGTGGGGATGGGGTGAATCCCTGCATTTTGCGCCGCTCACGCCCAACGAAAGCCTGGAGGAGTCCAAGGTCCGGCACCAGCGGGCGATGATCTCGAGGTTGGAGCTGCGACAGGGCATGAAGGTGGTAGATGTCGGTTGTGGAATCGGCGGTCCCATGCGCCGTGTCGTTCGTGAGGGGCGTGTCAGGGTCGTGGGAATCAACATCAATGGGATCCAGCTGGCCAAGGCCAGGAAATTGAACGCCGAGGCGGGGCTGGAGCACATGACCGATCTCAGGAAGTGCAGCTTCGCGGACATGAGCGCCATCGAGGCCGACTCCTTCGACAGGGGTTACGCCATCGAGTCGACGTGCCATGCGCAGGACAAGCAACGGGCTTTCGCGGAGATATTTCGCGTACTGAAGCCGGGTGCCCTGTTCTGGGGTCAGGAAATGTGCCTGACGGATCGGTTCGATCCGCGGGACGGCCAGCACCGGGCCATCAGGCGGGACCTCATGCGCGGCATTGCGCTGCACGAAATCGCCACCTTCGGGGAGGTGAATCGCGCTCTCGAAGGGGCGGGATTCCAAGTTGTGGAGGCTAGCGACTGGGAGGTCCGGGAAGGACCCTCCACGCCCTGGTATCAACCCATGGAGAGTCGCCACGGGACATTGGGGAACGCGGTGCGCAGGCTTCCCTGGGGCCGCAAGGCCTTCATCGCGGCGTCTAAGTTGGCCGAGGTGCTGCGGCTCTTTCCGAACGGGTCGGCAGAGGTCGTCCGACTCCTTGATCGAACCGCGGAGGCGTACGTCACGGGCGGCAGGACGGGCATCTTCACGCCGCTGTATTGTTTCCTGGCCCGGAAACCCCTACGGCCCGAAAACAAGCGTTCCGCCGCCGGGCTGTGAAGGATGCCCGGTCTCGGTGCTCGTCCGGGCCCGTCCACGGACCGCTGGCGCAGCGCCCCTCTCGGTGCTCGCCTGAGTTTATCCACGGACTGCTAGAGGTGCCATCGCCGGATCCGGATAGAAGCGCCCTTCAACCCCGCGCCTTCCTGAACCGCCAGCCGTGCAGGATGCTCCCGTAGTGGTTAAAGGTACGGCGCGCCTCCTCGTTGTCAAATGGATAGTCAGCGCCCAGCTGGGTGGCGGCCGCGAGCCCTGAGACGAAGCACGTCTCCTGGCTGTTCACAAGGGTGTGGGCACCGCAGTGCCAGCTCCGCCGCCTACCCTGGATGAAGCGGAAGAGGGGGACGAGCCACGCCATCTGCCGCACGTCGTGGACGATGTGCTGGAACCACCGTCGCGCGACCACCTTCTCCTCGTCGATCCGAGTGATCGGGTTGTAGGTGACGAGGCACGGCTTGTCCGAATCGCCTACCCACGGCTGCTGGTTGTGCATGATGTAGGTGATCTCGTAGTTGTCCGGGCGCGCTCCGTACTGCTCGATGTGATTGCTCCGCGTCGCGAGCGGCCTGACCTCGTTGTCGGGGAGGACCGAGGCGTCGGAGTGGACGACGGTGTGGTTGTGGAGCTCGCTCTCGTAGCGGACGGACGAGAGGATGTAGCGCTCCAGCAGGGTGGGGCGGTCCAGGATCATGAGCGTCTGGTTGGCGTTGCAGGCGAAAACGACATCGTCGAAGCGCTCCTGCGTCCCCTCCTCGTCCTCGACGACCACGTGGGTGCCGTACCGGTAGACCTTTCGGACGGGGCGGCCCAGGTGGATACGTTCTCGGAAGCCGGCGGTGAGATTCTCGTAGATGCGCCTCGTTCCCCGGTCCCAGGTCCGCATCGGGGTGGCGGACTCGATGTCGAAGAACTCGAGGTACCGCGAGAAGAGCGCCGCAGGCATGTCGAAGACGTTGGTCGCCATCAGGAAGTTGACGAACATCGGCTTCAGGACCTTATACCTGAAGTCCCCGGAGAGCCCAGCCAGATTCAGGACCGTCCCCATGCTGACGTAGTTGAAGGGGTTGAGCGCGTTCAGGAGCTTCGAGCGGGAGCGCGTCAGCCAACCGAAGCGGTGCAGATGCGCCAGGACCCGCTGGAACCGCTCGATCTCGGGCTGAAGCTGCTCCCTGATCTCGGAGTCGAAGTCGTGGGCGTAGAGCTGGCCGCGGTACCTCACGCTGTAGCTGAAACGGGTCTCGAGCAGGTCGATCCCGAACTCCTCCAGGAGAATCACTATGTGGTGGTAGACCGACGGAATGCAGGCGGTGACCGAGATGTCGAAGGGGATCGAGCCGCCGCCGTCCTGCGGCATGTCGGCGGTGACCGCGTTCCCGCCGATCCGGTCCTGGGCCTCGTAGAGCGCGAAGTCGAAGCGGTCGGGATGGCGACTGAGCCCCCAGGCCGCCCCCAGCCCGGAGATTCCGCCTCCGACTATGGCAACGCGGCGGGGCATCGAAGTCCGTGGACGACGAGCGTGCCCAATGCCGTCCGGACTTCGTCCCCGTGCGGCCATCTCCGCGGCGACTGTTGGCGAAATCAGGCCGTGCCCGTTCGCCGCACCTTCCCAGCCCGCAACGGCAGCTCGGGGTAGAACTGCCGGCAGTAGAGGCGGAACTTCCCGATCGGGCCGTCTGCGCGGGAGAGCCGGGGCGGGACGGTGTAGCGCTTGTGCTCCCAGATGACCACGTCCTGCATGACGAAGTGCTTCTCCTGTCTCAGGTAGAAGGGGGTCATCACCCTGTGGCGCCAGGGCACCGGCAGGAAGCCGAGTCCTGCGAGGAACTTGCCCGGCCTGCGGATCTCCCGCACCTGGGTGACGAGCGTCAGCTCGAGCTGGGTGTCACCCACCGGCGTCGCCAGGACCCACAGCCTCGCATCCATGCCGATCGACTTCTCGTGGATCTCGACGAAGGAGTACCCGAGCCCGTGGACGTGGGTGACGGCAGAGACTTCGGCGACGACCCTGAACACCCCGGCGATCCTGTGCACGTACCTGAAGTCGAAGCAGCTCTTCAGGTAGGCGCCATCGATCTTCAGGGGGGCCGTGATCTCCACGTCGTGATACCCGTGGGTGTACGCCAGGTGCTCCACATCCACCGAGTTCTCGGTAGTCTCCTGGGGGTGGCCCCTGAATCGCAGCGTCGTCGAGCGCAGGCCGCCCCACTCCGCGCCAGTGGGAGGCGACTCGGGCAGCTCCCACTGCGGCACCCTTCCCTCGCTCCCCCACCAGGCGAAGACCATGCCGAGGATCTCGTGGGTGGGGTAGACCTCCAGCTTCGCGGCCCTGGGGGCCGGAGCGTGCGGCACGGCGACACACCTGCCGGTGGTGTCGAAGGTGAAGCCGTGGAAGGGGCATACCAGGCAGCCGTCGCGCACCAGGCCACCGACCGTCGGCCCCATGTGCGACCCCAGATGCGGGCAGTAGGCCCCGGCTACGCAGACGCGGCCCTCCCCGTCCACCCAAGCGACGATCTCCTCGCCCATCCATCTCTTCTCGATCAGCTTCCTCTTCGCCAGCGTCCTGCGGTCGGTGACGAAGTACCACCCCTCGGGGTACGGGGGGAGCTTTGCGCGACGGTGCGATGACCGTTCATCGACGCCAGTACTCATCTACGCGCCTCTCTGTGCTTGAAGAGGTCGGAAACGGGACCGATCCCGTGTGTCGTGCAGCCCAGTGGCCCGGAGGTTGCGGACTTCATGAGGAAGCACCCCCCTATTGTGGGTTCCCGGAGTACGAAAAGGTAATTCGACGACGGGGCGTGGCCACCGGGGCGGCAACAGAATGTATACTACAGTTGCCATTATGTAATCTTCACATTACATATTGAGCGACACGGGCCTGCGGGGATGCAGCGCTGCTCCTGCCGTGGGAGTTCTGTCCACGGGCTGCGGCAGTCCGTGGGCAGACTCGCGCGAGCAAGGAGAGCGGCGAAGCGCGCCGCTGGCAAGGCGCGACGAAGGGCCAATAGCCGCAGCGCTATTGGTCCGAGGAGCAACGCAGAGCGAAGCGGTTCAGCGGGGATGCTCCGCCGCTCGAATGCCGTGGGAGTTCTGTCCACGGGCTGCTAGCGGTGGCATCGGCGCGGGCTTGCCGGTATGGTGTTCGCGGCGTCCGGCGGGCCGAGGACCAGGGAGAGACACGCCATGGCGGAAATCGCAATACTGACATCGGCGTTCGTGATGTCCGTCCTGAGCGGACTGGTACCCTTCGTGAACGCCGAGGTGCTTGTCGCGGGGGCTGCCGTCGCCGCGCCGACGGCACTCGTCGCGCCGGTCATCGTCGCCTGCTCGGCCGGGCAGATTGTGGCCAAGGTCGGACTCTACGCCGGGGCGCGTTGGCTCCCGGAACGACTCCCGGCGAAGGCTCGGGAGCGTCTGGAAGCCGCTTCCCAGAGGACGAAGAGGCTCGAAGGGGCGGGATTCACCCTCGTCCTCGTCAGCGCCATCGTGGGTCTCCCGCCCTTCTACCTCATCTCCCTCGCTGCAGGGGCGCTGCGCATGAGCCTCACCTGGTTCATCATCGTGGGGCTGGTGGGCAGGGGCGTGCGCTTCGCCGTGATCGGCTATTCGGCGGTGGCGGCGGGCAGCGCCATCCACGGTGCTCTCTGAGACACGACCACCGTCGGTGAGAGATCGTCCGAGGGTCACGATCCTGGTGGACTCGCCCGCAATCTGGCGCGCGATCCGGGCCGATCTGGCCAGCGCCCGCGACTGCGTGTACATCCAGACCTACTCCTTCGAGGGGGACCAGGTGGGCGAGCAGCTTGCGAAGGAGCTGCTCGCGGCTCGGGCTCCGGACATCAGGCTGCTGATCGACTCCTACACCCGCGCCAACCACAACGACCGCTGGCTTGCGGCGCCGCACAACCTCTTCGACCGCGCGCTCCGCGACGAGGTCCGCAGCACCCGGCGCCTCGTGCGGACCCTGAGCGCCGCCGGGATCGGCGTGCGCTTTGGGCGTCCCCTCGGCCTCCTGGGAGGAAGGATCCTCAGACGCGACCACAAGAAGCTCGTCCTCTTCGACGACCGCGTGGCCTACGTGGGCGGCCTCAACTTCTCGGAGCACAACTTCGCGTGGCACGACCTGATGGTGCGCATCGAGCACGCTGAGGTGACCCGCTTCCTCAAGGGCGACTTCCTGCACTCCTGGGAAGGGCGGTCGCAGGCGTCGTCGAGGTCCTTTCCCGAGCTGGAGCTGGAGCTGCACAACCTACCCGGAAAGGGCAACCACGAACTCTACGGCGGGCTCCTCGGCATCATCGACCGGGCAGAGCACTCGATTCACATGATCGGCCCCTACGTGTCCCCTCCCTTCACGGGGCGTCTCACAGCCGCGGCGGATCGCGGGGTCGAGGTCCACTTCGTCACCCCGCGCGACAACAACAAGGCGTACCTGCAGAGGCACCTCCTCGCCGAGGCCGCGCGCTCCCCCGTCCACCTCTGGCTGTACGGGGGCGGGATGATCCACATGAAGTGCATGCTGATCGACGACCGGGCGCTCATCACCGGCTCCTCCAACTTCGACCTGATGAGCTACCACGGCTTCCTGGCCGAGGTCGTCGCCGTCTTCCGGTCGGCTGCGGTCATCAGCTCCTTTCGCCGCCAGGTGCTGGAGCCGGATCTGGCGGCCTCTCAACGCCTGCCGGTCTCAGGGCGACACCCCATCGGTGCCTGGGGACGAACGATCGCCAGGGCGAAGATCCGCGCGGCCACCCTGGTGGCGCGGACGCTGAGCCCGGCTACTCGGCGGGATCCGCATGGCCGTTGAGCGCCGCGCCAGCTCCCGGAGCCGCACGATCGGCCTCTGGCTGGGCCCCGCCGTCTTCCTGTTCCTGCTCCTCTTCCCGGTCGACGCCTCCAACCCGGCCGCCAGCCGTCTCGCCGCGGTAGCGCTCCTGATGGCGATCTGGTGGGTCACCGACGCGATCCCCCTCTTCGCCACGGCGCTCCTCCCGCTCGCCCTCTACCCGCTCCTGGGGATCATGGCGGGACGCGACACCGCGCCGATCTACTTCAACAGCACGGTCGTGCTCTTCCTCGGCGGGTTCATGATCGCGCTCGCCATGGAGAAGTGGAGGCTTCACCGCCGCATCGCGCTCGGGATCATCCACGCGGTGGGGGGCGGCCCCGCCCGCATCGTGCTGGGGTTCATGATCGCGGCTGCCTTCCTGTCGATGTGGATCTCGAACACGGCCACCGCGGTGATGATGGTCCCGATCGGGCTGGCAATCGCGCTCCAGATCGAGAGCAGGGCCGGACGGGAACGGTCGCGACACCTCTCGGCGGGGCTCATGCTCGGGATCGCGTACGGGTGCACCGTAGGGGGGATCACGACGCTGGTGGGGACCCCGCCCAACCTCTCCTTCGTTCGCATCTTCGAGATCCTCTTCCCCGAGGCGCCCCCCATCGCCTTCGGGGAGTGGCTCGCCATGGCGCTGCCCGTGGGCGCGGTCATGCTCGTCGCCGCCTGGCTGCTTATCACGCGCGTACTCCACCGCGTGCCGGAAGAGCTGGCGGTGGACCGGAAGGTGGTGGCGGCCGAGCGGGCCCGCCTGGGTCCGGTCACCTTCGAGGAACGCGCCGTGCTCTGGGTCTTCGCCGCCACCGCGCTCCTCTGGGTCTTCCGGGTCGACCTGCAGCTGGGCCTCCTCACGTTGCCCGGCTGGTCCCGTCTGCTCCCCGATCCGGGGCTGATCGACGACGGCACGGTGGCGATCGCCCTCGCCTCGATCCTCTTCCTGGTGCCCGCGCGCAACCGGGAGGGGGGCGCGACCCGGATCCTCGGGCCGGATGTGATCCCCCGCCTCCCCTGGAACATCGTGCTCCTCTTCGGGGGTGGCTTCGCGCTGGCGGCTGGCTTCCAGGAGACGGGGCTGGCGCAGCTGGCCGGCAGCCGCCTCGAGGTCCTGGGCGGCCTGCCGGTCTTCGCGACGATCCTCATCGTCTGCGCGACGCTCACCTTCCTGACCGAATTCACAAGCAACACCGCCACCACCGAGATGATCCTCCCGATCCTCGCATCGGTGGCGGTGGCGACCGGGACGCACCCCCTCGTCCTCATGATCCCGGCAACCCTCTCGGCGTCGTGCGCCTTCATGATGCCGGTGGCCACCCCGCCCAACGCAATCGTCTTCGGGAGCGGGCGGATCACGGTGGGCGAGATGGCGCGCGCGGGGATCGTGCTCAACCTCTTCGGAGTGGTTGTAATCGCAACGCTGGTCTTCGCCTTGGGGCTCGCCGTCTTCGAGATCGATCCGGCGGTGGTGCCGGAGTGGGCGCGCCCGACCGCGGGCCGGTAGCGGGATGACCGACCCTCTCTGGGCCGTGACCCCGGGAACACGCGCAGTGACGCGATGAGGGTCGAGCTCGTTCTCGTCCTGGCGGTTCTGGTGGTGGACATCGTCCTCTTCATGCACGGGCGACTCCGAATGGACCTGGTCGCGCTCCTCACGCTCGTGTTCCTTGCCGTGACCGGGCTCATCGAACCGGCCGCGGCGCTCGCCGGCTTCTCCAATCCGGCCGTCGTGACCGTCTGGGCCGTCTTCGTGCTGAGCGGGGGGCTCGCGCACACCGGCATTGCCAACATGGTCGGGCGGCAGATCATACGCTTCGCGGGCGGAAGCGAGGCCCGCATCATCCTGGTCATCATGGCGACCGCCGGCGTGGCGTCCGCCTTCATGAACAACGTGGGCGTGGCGGCGATCCTCCTGCCCGTCGTCATGGACCTCTCGAAGGAGACCGGAATCCCTCCCTCGAGGCTTCTTCTTCCACTCGCGTACGCGTGCCTCCTGGGTGGATTGACGACCCTCATCGGCACCCCGCCCAACATCCTGGTGGCAGAGGCACTCCGAACCGAGGGACTCGAGCCGTTCGGCCTCTTCGACTATTCGCCGGTAGGGCTGGTCGTGATGGCGGCGGGCTTCGTCTTTGTCCTCGTGGCCGTACCCAGGTTGCTGCCGAAGCGCCGCATCGGGGTCGGCGGCCCCGCAGGAGACGATGAGCGGGTGCTGCCGGACATCTACGGGCTGAACGAGCGGTTCATCATCCTGAGGCTGCCTGAGGCTTCGCCCCTTGCAGGAAAGAGCCTTGGTGAGATCCGGCTCGGGTCCGTGGCCGGACTCCATGCCATCACCGTCATCCGGGACGGGCGCCCCCGACCCTTGCCAGGTCCGGACTTCCGACTCCGCGCGGGAGACCGCATCGTCGCCCAGGGGCCCGTGGACCGGCTGCACCAGCTGCAGGGGAGCAGCGCGCTCGACATCGAGGAAGCCGGGATGGGCGTGGAGGTGCTGGACTCTCCCGAATTCGAAATCGCGGAGGTCGGGGTGCCCAGCGGCTCCGAGCTGACGGGACGCACGCTGCGCGACGTGGACTTCGCGGCCCGTTTCGGGGTTCGCGTGATGGCGATCCGGCGTGAGGGGAGGTCGCTGCCGAGTCCCCTTCAGGATGTGGCCCTTCAGCCCGCCGACACGCTCCTCGTCCAGGGTCCACCGGAGAGAGTCCAGGAGCTGGGCGCACACGAGGCGCTGACTGTCGCGGCCGCCGACCAGATCGACCTCTACAGCATTCAGGACGAACTCTTCGCGGTCCGGGTGCCCCGCGACTCCTTCCTCGCGGGCCAGACGCTGAAGGAATGCGGATTGGGGGCCTCTCTGGGGCTCTGGGTGATCAGCGTCCGTCGCGAAGGCCGGACGATCGAGATGCCGGGGCCCGGCGAGCGCATCCAGGCCGGGGACCTGCTGGTCGTCAGGGGCCGGCCCGAAGGGTTGTCCACGCTGAAGGGAATCCGAGGGATCGAGGTCGAGGGCAAGGTGGCGGCGGAGCGCGCGACGCTCGAAACCGAGCACATAGGGATCGCGGAGGTCGTCCTCTCGCCCCACACGAGACTCGTGGGGCAGACGCTGCGCCAGCTCAGCTTCCGGAGGAAGTACGGGCTGATGGTGCTCGCGATCTGGCGCGAGGGGCGACCGCATCGGACCGGGCTCCGCGACCTGCCGCTGCGCTCCGGCGACGCGCTGCTCGTCCACGGAGCTCGCGAGAATCTGCGCGTCCTCGCCTCGGATCCGAACTTCCTCGTTCTGACCGAGGGCGTACAGACGCCGCCCCGGCGTCGCAAGGCACCGGTCGCGGCCCTGATCCTCGGCGTCGCGCTGGGGCCGGTCCTCCTCGGGTGGCTGCCGATCTCCATCGCGGCCGTGGGAGGCGCCGCCCTCATGATCCTCTTGGGGTGTCTGACGATGGAGGAGGCCTACCGGTCCATCGAGTGGCAGGCCGTCTTCCTGATCGCCGGGATGCTTCCCCTCGGCGTGGCGCTGCAGGAGGCGGGCGCTTCGGCGCTCCTTGCGGAGGCGGTTGTACGGACGGTCGGGGACTTCGGGCCTCTCGCCGCCATGGGCGCCCTGTTCCTCGTCACCTCCTTGGCGACTCAGGTCATCCCGACGGCGGCGCTCGTGGTCCTCATGTCTCCCATCGTGCTGGGAACGGCGGAGAGCCTGGGCGTCTCCCCGTATCCCCTGATGATGGCCACGGCGATGGCCGCGTCGGCGAGCTTCGCCAGTCCCGTCTCCCATCCAGCGAACGTCCTCGTCATGGGACCCGGCGGCTACCGGTTCACCGACTACCTGCGCGTGGGACTGCCACTGACCGCCGTCGTCTTCGCGGTGGTCATGCTCGTGACCCCGATCTTCTGGCCCTTCTGAAGCCTCGCGGATCCGCCATTGGAAAACCCGGGCGTCAGATCGTCCGGGATTGGGAATGGGAATTCGATCCATGCCGTCAGGGGACCGCCGAACCGGACCCGGCGTGCGCCGTCGGGGTCAGTCGATGACGATCTCCTCCACGGAGTGCACGAAGACGACGTCGTTCGCGGCCCTGTGGCTCTGTAGGACTTCGGCCAGGCTTCCCTCCCCCATCTGATCGGCCGAGATGCCCGCGATCACCAGATCCGCGTCGGATGACCGGCGCTCCACCTCCTTCTCGATCCTGGCCTGGGACTCGACGGGCAGCATCTCGACGTTCTTCCTCCCGATCGGGAGACGCCCCTGGTCGACGAGGGCGGAGAGCTGGTCGGCCTCGCGCTCGTCTCCGTCCGTGCCGATGCAGGCGAAGACGCGGATCTCGGCGGTTCTCCATTCGGGGTGCCCGACGATGATGTAGGCCAGCATCAGCATCATCGCCGCGTTGGGCAGAGTCTCCGGGGTCAGCCAGAGGTGGATCGACGAGCGGTAGCCGAATCGGAAGGTGGTGGAGCGAAGGACGACCGCGTTGAAGCGCGACGAGGCCGCCACACGCATCGCGCGCTCCAGCCTCGGAATCTCCTCGGCATGGTCCTGGTCGAACTCCAGCAGGATGCTGTTGTTGGGGAGGCCCGAGATGCCGGGGTACTGGAGCGCCTGGGTGACCGCGTTCTCGAAGGTGGGCGCGATCAGCGTGTCGACGAACGTCCCCGCGCGCGCCGCCCCCGCAATCCGGTCGGCTTGACCGGCGGCATCTCCGGCCCCTGACAGGGCACCGGCAGTCCCCGCCCATCCCTCACTTCAACCTGGACAGCCCTCCAAGCCTCCGCTCGATATTGAACCCGAACCGCCACGACTCCGGATCGAGAAAGTCCTCGGCCGCGCCGGCCAGCGTCTGGGTCGGGTTCATCTGGTGCTGGTTGGTGACGAGCAGCTTGAAGAAGTGCCCACTCGTGCGGATTTCGGCGCCGAATGACCCGGAGTCGTACTCCTGATCCTCCCGGGGCTGGCTGACGATCCACTCGCCGATAAGGCTCCAGGTGCGGTCCAGGTACAGCTGGCAGTTCACGCCCACTGAAACGGCGGCCTCCGGGTCGTGGCTCCGAATCCGGGGATTCCACAGCAGGGTGGGCACCACGCCCAGCGCGAGGCGATCGGCGAAGAGCGCGTTCACGATCACCTGCCCATAGGCCTGCATCTCGTTCTCTTCGGCCACTTCGTCGTCGCGAGCGCCTCCCCCGTTGCCGCCCGGCAGGATGTAGTGCTGATGACCCCCGTGATCGTCCACGGTGTCGCTTTGCAGGTTCCACGCCACACCGGCCTGCAGTGCGAACTCGACGGGGGGCGTTGCGGCGTCGAGGGCCAGTCCCGCGAGACGCGCGTTCAACTCCAGGTTGTCCGTGCTGTTGGAGCGGAGAATCCCTAGGGCGAAGCGGTCGTGGAGTGCGAACGCCAGGCCGAGGCGATTGATCACGAACCCGTCCAGCCCCCAGAGATCGCCGGGTCCGTCCGACAGGTAGCCGAACCGGTGGGAGACCTCGACGAGGACGACCCCCCTGCCGACCGCGGCCGCTGTCGGCAACGTCGCCGAATGCGTGGAGGCGAAGACGTGCTGGGCCGAGACCTCGGCCGGGGCCGCCACGCACACTGCGGGAACGCAGAGCCGGAGCAGGGCTTGCTTCACAGTAGGCTTCATGATCCAACGATCTAACGCCCGGCGCCGCAGTCGGCAACCGGTCCCCGCCGTCAGGAGACGTCCACCGGTCGCAGGCCCCTCCAGATCGCGGTTATCGCCCAGCAAGACAGGGGCGCTCGTCCGAGTCCCGCACCTGAGGGTCCGACTTGGGGCGGGCCGGTGGTGACCACCCGTCAGGGGCCGGGCAACCTCGAGGCCGTGTTTCACACTCTACTTCGCGAATCCGCACTGCACCAGGCAGCCATCCGCGAAGGAACGACCTCCGTATCCCGGCCCGCAAGGGGCGTGATCCTGCTCCGCGCCGAACTCAGTGCGGAGGCCAGGGCTGCGCGCCGACCACTGCCGCCGGAAGAGCTGATCGACGCGAAGAGCGAGCGCGTACATCGCGATCTCGGCCGCGCTCGGGCCGCTCGAGCCGTACGGAACACCGGGCGTGGAAGCGATTGACGATGCGGGCCGCGAGCAGGTCGACCGGCAGCTATCGGCTTGGCGTCAGGGCGGCTGCGTCATTGGCGAACACTGGTTTCTGTTTCGGACCGATGCCGAACGTCCGCTGACCGCGGACGCGGCCGCGGCGGCCACCGAAGGATCCGACAACGCCGTCGAGAGTGACCCCCTCGATCTGGATCACCTCTCGACGCGGCAACGGTAGGGGGATGATCAAAGGCCGTCCGAGACCGAAGGCCGCAGGAGGCGGCCGCATCGAATCCGGCGCAGCCCGCCCTCAGGCCATCCGCACCCGCTCGACGAACTCCTCGCCCGTGCCGCACTCGATCAGCGCGTCCGTGACCCGGTCGATGCCGTCGGGATCGGGCAGACCGTCGAGCAGCTTGGACAGCTTCCCGGCCGTCTCCTCACCGAACCTCCGCGTGATCTGCCGACGCAGAAGCATGGCCCGACCTTGTCGGCGACCCCGCCGTGCCCCCCGCCGGACTAGCTCGTCCAGATCCCGCTGAAGTCTGTCGATCATCTCGGCCATCGTCGTCGCTCCTCCCAGCTTCAGTTTCTCGTAGTAGCCCCTCAACTCTAACACGGTGTCCACCCTATCGAACATGAAGGCTTCCAGACCCGCATCCCGGTGCTCTTCCACCGCCAGTCGCAGGGCCGCAAGCTGCGCGGCCATGTCCTCCGGCGAGAGGTGTCGCGCCAGGCCGAGAACCAAAGTGGCGAGGTCGCCGGGCGATCGGTCGCCGCCTTCGGCCCCGCTCCACGGAACCAGACGATATCGGGTCGGGTCGGAACACTGGAAGAGGTCGGCCGCGCGGGCAGGCGCAGTCCAGGGGTGGTCGCCGTGGTAGAGGACGAAGTAGACGAACTCCGGGAGCGGATCTCCGGGACGAAAGTCCGGTCCTGCGGCGATCCCCTCGAGCGCGAGCGCGGTGTAGGTCGTCGTCCGCAGGGACATGAGCCGCTCGACGGTGCGCTGGAACTCCAGCAGGAACAGGATTCTTCCGCCGCTGACGGTGTCGGCGGACCAGATCATGTCGGGATGTCGATGCTGGAGCGTCTTCCTGCTGACGAGCCCGGTGGATTCCGCACGGAGCGTCGAGAAGTCGACCTCTGACGCCCACTCGGGTGCGTGGCGGCGGACGAGTACCTCGGCCATGCGGCGGTCGGCGAAGACCGACTTGAGGAAGGCGTCGTGCATGGAGTCTCCGTGATGGACGGGGACTCCAAGATGGGGGAGGGGTCCGGGCGTCTGGATGGTTGAATGGGCGGGTCCTTTGGGATCCCTCTGCTTCACGACCTCAGCGAGCGGATAACGCACCCGGAACCATCGCTCGGAACCGGAGCGTTGCCGGGAGTTGGTGGACTACCGCGTCCGGGTAACCGGAGTCAGGAGGCGGCTCGCTGCCGAGCGACGACCGCGCGCGTCCTGACATGGGATTGAAGCGTCGGCGCAGTTCGCCCGTCCAGCCCGGCGATCACCCGGTCGGTCACCAAGCCCCGCCACGCTCCGCCAGCCTGCGCTGGCGCACCCCGTCAGCGTTTCGCTCGGGTCCGAAGCGGCTGTTGGCTGGGTTGCATCGGGCCACCAAGAGGATGATCCAGCCGGTAGCCGCCCAGCTTGATGCCGACGGACGCCAGCTGCTCCTCGACCTGACGGGCGCGTTCGAGCGTGGCCCGGTGGATCTGCGGATTCGCGTTGAGAATCGGCCTCAGCCAGTCTTCGTTGGCCGTCTTCTTCGTGGTCGTCATGTCAGAAATGATATGGTGTGTGGGCGAAGGAAACCAGCCCGTTGCGGGCCATGTGGTCGCGGAGGAACCAGAAGCAGTCCCAGATCGCCTTCTTCAGGTCGGGGTCGGTACCGAAGTCTGGATCCCGTATCGGTCGGCGTGGCGACCGCACGCTTGGTGATAGGCTCGCCGCTCATCGACCATCCGGAATAAAATAACCCCGCCCGAGGCCTCTCGGCGTGTCGGGCGGGGAGAAAGTATGGGGAATGGTAACGGGTGCCAGGGGAGCGGTCAATTCACCTGTCAAGCCGGAATAGAAATGTCCGGGGGTAGAGCGGAATAGAAATGTCCTCCCCTGGGTGGTGTTTGCCACCCCCAGCCAGCCGGAGCAGGAGGGGGTGGGGTGGGTATGGACCCCGATCGGAGGGACGGGCTTGCCCGGCCCGGAGATCGGGGGGGGTTGCCGACGGCGACGTTGGATTGGGGCCGACCCCGGCCCTGGCCGGGCGGTGGGACCACAAGGCGGTGGTCATACCTGCCCCACATCGGTCCTCCGGCGAGGTCCCCGGCCATCCGGGACGATCGCAGGTACGGCGTCCGACGGCTCCGCAGGCCGCCCGTTGCTTCGCGCAGCCTCTTCCGCGAGCCGCTGGCTCCGCCGGGCGATGGCCACCTGGGCACTCGCGTGGATCTGCTTCCGCCATGGATGGTCCGGTGCGGGCCTTGGCGGCTTCGACCTCGGCTGTCGCGGCCTCGGGGGCGGAGCTTTCGTGGGTGTCGCCGGGCGGCGGGCGCGACCCAGGGACTCGACCGCCAGGTAGCGATGGCCGAGCCTGAAGTGCAGGTCCCCGCTGAGACGGGACTCGACGATGACCTCGTCACCCGGCCGGATGCTCCGTGCCTCCCCCTCCGGGACCTGCCAGTACCGGTTCCTGAAGCGGATGGTGAAGTCGCGGGCCACCTTGCGGGTATACGTCTCGGCGAAGAGGGCCTCGAGGTCGATGCCGGGCGGCAGGGGCCGGTGCGCGTCGAGGTCGTCCCGGGGCTCGACAGCGAAGCGCTGGTTCCAGAACGGAACCCAGTAGTCGGCCAGGAAACGGTTCGCCGCGCCGAGGGAGGAGACCCCTGCCACCCGCATCTCCTTGATCAGGCGGTCCTGCGCCGTGCCGAAGGTCCGCTCGACTCGCCCCTTCGCCTGGGGAGAGCCTGCCAGGATCACCTCGACCCCCAACTCGCCCAGCGCTCGTGAGATGATCGTGTCGGTCCGCTCCTCTCTCTTCGTCAGCCACTGCCCGAAGTGCCCGGCATGGTCCGTGTAGACCGCCAAAGGGCGACCGTGGCGCTGCAGGCATCCGATGATCGCCCGCCGGTTCTCAGCCCCATCGTCGCGCTCGACGAACCGCGCCGCCATCAGACGGCTCGTCGCGTCGTCGTGGATCGAGATCAGCACCAACTCCCCAGCCCGGTCCTCCAGCCACGCATGCACCGAGCTGTCCCACTGCTCCAGCTCGCCCAGCGCCGCCCGCCGCGGACGCCGCCTGCGGTGCCTGGCCCGCCTGCGCCGTCGCTTCCACAGGCCAGCATCCAGCATCCAGCTCCGTAGCGTGTCCGGACTCACCCGCAGGGCGTAGCCCCCCGCCAGGTGCTCGGCGAGCAGTGTCGGCCCGAAGTCCCGGTACAGCGGTTCCCTCGCGACCTCCAGCGCCCGTTCCCGAAGCTCCCGCGGCAGCGCCCGGTTCGACCGCCGCCCGCGCAGTCCGTGAATCACCGCCGCGTCGCCCTCGGCCTCGAACCTCCGGCGCAGCCGCCGAAAGTGCCGCGGCGTCACGCCGATCCGCTCAGCGCCGACCGCCGCCGCCAGCATTCCCTCGCTCACCTGCCTGAGCACCGAGATGCGATCCCTCTCCTCCAGACTCAAGTCCATCTGCTCCTCTCCCAGATCCCGTTCCGTCGCCGACCGAACATGATCCGAAAGAGGACATTTCTACTTCGCTAAGGGAGGACATTTCTAAATCGGTACGACACCGATCCTGATGGACCTGTTGAGGCTGAACGGCGCATCCATTACCGTCCTGGAAGAAACCGCAGGCGCGCGATCCTGCCGAGAGTGAGCCAGGCTGACAGCTAGGAGGCATGTTGTGGACCTGCAATGCACGGCGGTGTTCAGGAAGGTTCCTGAAGGCTACATCGCCTTCATCGAGGAGTTTCCCGGTGCCAACACCCAGGGCGCTTCTCTCGAAGAGGCACGGTCGAACCTTCGCGAAGCCGTGGCAATGGTGATCGAAGCCAACCGGGAGATGGATCGACGCCACTCAGGTGTAGAGAGGAGTCCGGAATGACCATTAGGCCGGTCAGGAACGAGACCGACTACGACGAGGCGCTGGCCGAGATCGACAGCCTGATGGGGGCCGCTCCGGGCACGCCGGAGTCCGACAGGCTGGAAGTGTTGGTGACCTTGGTCGAGAGGTACGAGTCGGAGCACTGGGTGATCGACGCGCCGGACCCGATCTCGGCGATCAGCCATGTGATGGAGGCTCGCGGACTGCGATAGCGTGATCTGGCGGAGCTGATCGGCTCGCTATCCCATGCCTCGGAAGTGCTTCGCCGTCGCCGCCCCCTCTCCATCGCCATGATCCGCATGCTCGCGAAGGAATGGGGTCTTCCAGCCGATGTCCTGGTGCGCGACTACGAACTTGCGACGCCCTGACTTGGCTGCGGCGACCTATCCGGTGGGGGCGGCCGTATCGCCATTGGGGCCATCCGGTCATCCGGCCAGCGAGGGCGCCGCGCACCGGTAGCCTCGCCTCTCCGACTGGTCGTCTCCGGCGGATGCCAAGTCAAGCCATATGACCATATGCGCCATATGGGAGTATGTCTCCGCTCGCCCACCTCGATGCCGCTCGGCAGACACCGTGACAGGGCGCGACGCCGGGGTGTTCGTGTGGTGGAATATCCTTGCAAATTCGGAATGGTATACCGATATTTCACACCATGGACCCGCCAATCCTCCCCCGGATCCTCCAGACCCATCTGGAGCAACACCTAGCCCTCTTCCCGGCCGTCGCCCTCCTCGGCCCTCGGCAGGTCGGCAAGACGACGCTCGCGAGGGCCATCGCCGACGCGCCCGGCCACACCGGCGGGCCCGAGCCCGGCCTCTACCTCGACCTGGAAGACCCCCGCCACCTCGACCGCCTTTCCGATGCGCGCGGCTACCTCGGCTCGGTGCGAAACCGTCTGGTCGTGCTCGACGAGATCCACCGCGTCCCCGAGCTGTTTCGAACGCTCCGGGGCATCATCGACGACCGCATCCGCGACGGCGAGCGCGCCGGCCACTTCCTGATCCTCGGCTCGGCCTCGATGGATCTCATGCGACAATCCGGCGAAAGCCTAGCCGGACGGATCGGCTACCTCGCCCTGGACCCGCTGGAAATCCGGGAGGTGGAGCGGGCCCACACGGAGCGCCTGTGGACCCGCGGAGGATTCCCGCGAAGCTTCCTGGCCCCGGACGAGGCGGCCAGCGCGCTCTGGCGCCGGAACTTCCTCCGCACCTACCTGGAGCGCGACATCCCGATGCTGGGACCCCGCATCCCCGCCGAGACGCTACGCCGCTTCTGGACCATGCTGGCCCATTCGCAGGGCGGACTCTGGAGAGCGTCGGTCCTTGCCCGCAGCCTGGGCGTGGACGGAAAGACCGTCGTGCGCTACCTCGACCTCCTGGTCGATCTGCTTCTCGTGCGCCGCCTGCCGCCATTACACGTCAACGTGCGCAAACGGCTGGTGAAGTCACCCAGAGTGTACATCCGCGACAGCGGCATCATCCACGCGCTCCTCGGCCTCGACACCTGGGACGACGTCCTAGGTCACCCGGTCGCCGGGAAAAGCTGGGAGGGGTTCGTCGTCGAAACCCTCATCCGTGCGGCCTCCGACCGAGCACAGGCCAGCTTCTACCGCACGGCGACCGGTGTCGAGGTCGATCTTGTGCTGGAGTTGCCGGGCGGCGCGGTGTGGGCGGTGGAGGTCAAGCGGGGGATCGCCAAGGCGCCTGGCAGGTCGCTCCGGACCGCGCTCGATGACGTCAGCCCCGACCGCGCGTTCGTGGTGTACGGTGGGGACGAACGCTATCCGCTGCCGGGGGACGTGGAGGCTGTGGGGCTCGCAGCGATGGTGGAGGAATTGGCGGAACAGGTCGGGTAGTCTCCCTAAGCAGCCAGTGACAACTGCGATTGTCATTATGTCAACTAGAATCGACATCGCGTGCTGTTCCTGCCAGTGGTCAGTTTTCCCTGACGACTCGCCGACCGACACTCAGAAGCCGCAGCGGCCGCTACAGCTCCACCCTGCCCATCACCATTCGCGACACCCGCACCGCACCCTCGTGTCCACGCGGCCAGTCGCGCGTGGCTTGGACGCGCCGAGCTTGAAAACGGCGAACGGCGATCCGACCTTCTACCCATGGCCGCCGTCAAGCGAAGACAGCTGGAAGTTGCATCCAGACGGGTCGTCCAGGACGCGAAGCTGGCGATCCGCGATGTCTATGACGCCATCGTCGAGCTCGTCACGAACTCCGACGACCGCTACCAGATCCTCCGGACTTCGGGACGGGTCGAGATCGAGCTGGGGCGCCGGGGAAGGGGCCAGTCGTCGATCCTGCGCGTGCGCGACTTCGCGGATGGCATGACCGCCGAGCAGATGAACCGCAAGCTCGGCCGGATCGGCGGGAGGGTGAGCGGAATGGAGGAAGGGAAGGCGGTACGCGGCACCAACTCCCGCGGCGCAAAGGACATCGCGGCGCTCGGAAAGGTCACCTTCGAATCGATCGCGGGCGATGGGCGCATGCACACCTGCCGGATCTTCCCGAACATGGAGTACGAGGCCGACAACTCGCGCAAGGTCACTCCGGCGATCCGAAAGCGCCTGGCGATCGGCGAGGGCACCGGCACGGTGGTGACGATCGAGATCGATCCCACCCACCGGATCCCGAAGATCGACACCCTCGTGCCGAATGTGGCCAGTCTGGTGCGCCTTCGCGACATCGTCTGGCAGCAGCAGACCACGCTGGTGGCCCGGGGGCTGACGAAGGGGAAGGACCGCGAGGTCAGCCTTCACCGGCCCGCCGGCAAGAGGCGCGTTTCCCAGACGTTTGCGGTACCGGGGTACCGCGGTGCGAAGGCCAAGCTGGTGATCTATCGGGCGAGAAGGAAGTTCCAGTCGGAGAGAAACCGGTTCCGGCTCGGGGGGATCCTGGTCAAGTCGAGACACGCGATTCACGAGGCGACGCTCTTCGACCGAAGTCTGGAGTGGGACGCCCACGCGCAGTGGTTCCACGGCCGGCTCACCTGCGAGGCGATCGACGATCTCTGGAACGAATACGACGAGCGTCAGGCGCAGGGTAGGCGGCATCCGGCGAACAACCCGGTTCCGATCCTGGACCCCTCGCGCAAGTCGGGCCTGATCCCGGATCACCCCTTCGTGGCGGCCCTCTACGAACGGGCGCTCACACTGCTCCGGCCATTGGTGGAGGAGGAGCGGACGCGGGAGCAGCGCGAGCGGGCGCGGACCGTGGAGAGCCAGAAGACGCGCAAGCGCCTCGACGCCCTCGAAAAGGCGGCGAATCAGTTCATGGAGGACTACTCCGACGAGGAGATGTCCCGAGATCCGAAGCGGAAGGAGACGGGGAGCCGGTTTCAGATCCATGGGTATTCGCTTAGCCCGCAGTACGCGCAGGTCGTCCGGGAGCAGTCGCTCAAGTGCTGGCTTACGGTGCGGCGCAAGGCCTTCCCGGAGATCGCCGAAGGCGCGCTCGTGGAGGTCGAGTGCCTGACCGACGACATTCGGGCGGAGCGGCCCAGCGTTCCGCTGCAACCCGTCGAGGCCCAGGAGGGTGCCTTGCGCGCGACATGGTCGGTCAGGGCGCTGACGGAGACGCCCGCGACCGGCCTTGAGGCGCGTGTCGGTCCCATCAGGGCCGAGTCGACGATCGCGGTCCTCGCCTCGGAGGCCGAGAGGTACACGGACGTCACGGAGCTTCAGTTCGAGCGCAAGAGCTACCGCATCCGTGGCGGCTCCCGCAGGAGCATCCGGCTGCTGGCGCCGACGGCGCTGGCCCGCTCGGCTGGCCGCGAGTTCGATCTCGAGCTGTCCTCGGACGATTTCCGTGTATCGGGCGCCAGAAGGCTGGTCCTGAACGCCACCCTGGGCGTCGCAGTGTGCAAGCTCACCGTGGCGGTCCTAGACGACGATGCGGTGCCGACCGGGGTGACGGCGCGCCTCGGGGACCACGAGGCGGAGACCGAGCTAAGGGCCGCGCCAGCCTCGGGCACGGGCATCGTCATCAAGCTGGAGGACGTGAACCATGGCGCGCTGCGCTACCGATGGAACAAGAATGTGCTGGAGATCGGGGCGCGGCACCCGGCGCTCAAGCGGTACCTGGGGCCGAAGTCGGAGCAGTATCCGGGGCAGGACCAGCTCCATTTCCGGGTATTGCTGGCGGAGGTGGTGGCGGAGGCTCTCTGTGCGCGGCGGCTGGAGGGGAACATCGAGGCGAACCCGCGGGACTTCGACGGGATGTCCTGGGACGAGTACTACCGGCACTTTGCGCGCATGATGTCGGAGTTTCTGCCGAAGGCGCACGGGTTGATGGCGCCGGGGGTTTGAACCCCTGCGCTCCGGCCACGGTCGGCGGGAGCGCCTGCTCCCTCCTTCATCTCCAGCAGGAAGCGACAGGGGACCTACCAGCTGCACATTGAATCCGGTCGGTGGCGGCGGAAGTGCTCGGAGATGGCGAGTGCCTCGGCTCGAATCGCCTGTTCGGACTGGGAGAGCACGTCCAGGCGCGAGAACCTGCGCTTCAGGTCGGCCTTCTGGTCCTCGTTCAGGGGTTCGCCGGAATACGGACGACCCTACTCATCCCGAACGGGGATGTCTAGATTCGTTCCATGCGGATCATCGCGAAGAGGACGCTTCGGACCTTCTGGGAACGAGAGCCCAGGGCGGAACAGCCCCTCAAGGCATGGTACGCGGTCGCCCGGAAGGCCGACTGGTCGTCTCCGGCGGACGTCAAGGCGGTGTACGGAAACGCCAGCATCGTCGCGGGCAACCGGGTGGTGTTCAACATTGGCGGTAACAGGCATCGACTGGTCGTTCGCTTCGACTACTCGCGTCGAATCGGCTTCGTGCGATTCGTGGGGACCCACGCGGAGTACGATCGGATCGACGCCACACAGGTGTAGAGAGGAGTCCAGAATGACCATAAGGCCAGTCAGGAACGAGACCGACTACGACGAGGCGCTGGCCGAGATCGACAACCTGATGGGGGTCGCTCCGGGCACGCCGGAGTCTGACAGGTTGGAGGTGTTGGTGACCTTGGTCGAGAGGTACGAGTCGGAGCACTGGATGATCGACGCGCCCGACCCGATCTCGGCGATCAGCCACGTTATGGAGGCTCGCGGACTGCGGCAGCGGGATCTGGCGGAGCTGATCGGCTCGCAATCCCATGCCTCGGAAGTGCTTCGCCGTCGCCGCCCCCTCTCCCTCGCCATGATCCGCATGCTCGCGAAGGAATGGGGTCTTCCAGCCGATGTCCTGGTGCGTGACTACGAACTTGCCACGCCCTGACTCGGGTGCGGCGGTCTATCTGGAGGGGGCCGCCGTTTCGCCATCGTGGCTACTCGGTCTCCGGCTGGCGAGGTGCTCCGCACCGGTAGCCCCACCTCTCCGGCTGATCGTCTACGGCGGACGTCAAGTCAAACCATATGACCATATGCGCCATATGGGAATATGTCTCCGCTCACTCACCTCGACGCCGGTTGGCAGGCACCATTGAGAAGGCGCGACGCCGGGGCGTTCATCCCGGCCGAAGGACGCCGCTTGATCGTCGGTTGATCAGGCGTCGGCAATCAGCACGATTCGGATTCGTCTGGGTTCCTGACCGGACATCACACCCCACGACCGCAAGGCGGCCTACAAGTTCATTGAGCGGACGCTGGTCCGGTTCCGCTACCACTTCGGCCTGTCCAGGGCTGGTAAGGGCCTGGTCAGGAGATACCTTGCCAAGGTCACCGGCTACTCGGGCGCCCAGCTGACCCGGCTGATCGCCCAGCAGCGCCGGACGGGCCGCATCCGCGACCACCGGCTGCGTCCTCCGGCGCGGCCCTTCGCCACAGTCTACACGACCGCCGACGGGCTGCTGCTGGCCGAGGTGGACGAGGCCTTCGGGCAGCTCTCGGGACCGGCGACGAGGAGGATCCTGTGGCGCATGTTCCACATCTTCGGCGACGAGCGCTTCGAACGCTTGGCCGAGATCTCGAACGGCCACATCTACAACCTGCGCGCCCGCCGGACGTACTTGCGCGCCCGGACCACGTTCCGGGCCGTCCTTTTTGAACTCGCGGCTCTTGCGATCACCCCCCCGCCCGTCCACCTCCCCCAGGCGTCCAACGCCAGCCGTCCGGGGCCGCGCTCATTCGCCGCCAGATTCGCCGTTGCACGAGCAGGGGCGGGGGCGGTCCAGTCCCAACAGGGCGGCAAACTCGCCCTCGGGTAGCGCGCCCTCGGTCGCCACGTCCACCGCTTGCCGGGGGCGCCCGCAGGCGTAGTCGAGCACCTTTCCCGCCGCCCGAAGGGCTCCGCTTCGTCTTCGGACTCGATCAACGACACCAACCGCTTCCACGCCTTCCGCACGTGCGCAGACTTCGCCACCTCTTGCAGCGTAGGCAGTCGCGCCCGGTTCCTCGCGCCCTTCGGGCGTCCGTTGCGCGACAGGTTCGCGAGCGAGTTCGGGTGCTGTGCTATCGGTAAACGCTCGGTAAAATCGCTATTCGCGCCGCGCCAACAGGCCAGCCGCCACGGTCTCGAGGGCCGCCCGAATCCCCTCCACGGATTCGTAGACTAGTAGACGCGAACATAAATATGATTACGTATCGACAGACTGGCGTCCACAGGCCTCTGGAACCATATTGGTTCAACCAGGAGGCCAAGAATGCCCAGAACCAGTCCGTATGTCATCGCCCTGACCCCCGAGGAGCGCCGTGTCCTCGAAGCGAGATCACGCCGCTATACGTTATCGTATCGCGAAGTGGTACGCGCCAGGATCGTGCTGCTCGCCGCCGAGGGACTCGAGAACAAGGAGATCGGGGAGCGTCTCGACCTGGCTCGCCCCGTGGTGAGCAAATGGCGAAAGCGCTTCTTCCTCGAACGCCTTGACGGACTCGAGGATCGTTCGCGGAGGGGTCGGCCGCCAGCTTTTTCCCCCTCGGGTCGTCGCCGAAGTGAAGGCGCTCGCGTGTGAACTGCCCGCCAAGCTGGGCCTGCCGCTGTCGCGGTTCAGTCGCTCGGAACTGCGCCGCCAGGTGCTGGAGGCAGGGATCGTCGCCGACATCAGCGGGGTCACGATCTGGCGGTGGCTCCACGAGGATGCGCTGCGTCCCTGGAGCCGGCGGAGCTGGATCTTCCCACGCGATCCGGACTTCGTGACCAGGGCGGGGCGCGCCCTCGGCCTCTATCACCGGCGCTGGGATGGCCGTGCACTGACGCCCAACGAATTCGTCATCAGTGCCGACGAGAAGACGCAGATTCCCATTCGCAGCACTTCTCACCCGATCCTGCCCCCGGCTCCCGGGCGCTCGATTCGCGTCGAGCACGAATACCGGCGCCACGGCGTCTGCGCCTACATCGCCGCCTGGGACGTGCACCGGGCCCGGCTCTTCGGTGAAGTCGTCAGCAAGATCTCCATCGTCGCCTTCGATGCGCTCGTCGCGCTGGTCATGGCCATGGAACCCTATCGTTCTGCCAAGCGCGTCTTCTGGGTCGTCGACAACGGCACGATCCATCGCGGCCAGCGTGCCGCCGACCGGCTCCAGAGCCGGTTCCCCAACCTCACCCTCGTACATCTGCCCAAGCACGCCAGCTGGCTCGACCAGATCGAGATCTACTTCTCGATCCTCCAGCGCAAAGCCCTCACGCCCGCTCAGTTCGCTTCCCAGGACGAAGTCGCCCAGCGTATTCTTGGCTTCCAGCACCACTACCAGCAGATCGCCTCCCTTCGAATGGACCTTCACACGCGGAGACCTCAACCGTCTGATGGCTCGAATCCCCAGCTCCAAGCCCACTTCACTTCCCCATGCGGCATGACAATACGTCATCGAACTTCTGAACCGGTGTACTAGCAGCTTGTGGCGCGCCTCGAAGACGGCGCGCGGGTCTTCGCCGTCCACAGCGCCACGGTTGCCGCCATCTCCCGCGCTCTCTCTCGCGCACTGGCACCCCCGATTGTACCCACGCCGGGTAGGCCTGCCTTACGCCGTGCGGCCCCTCAGCGCCCAGCGGCGGGCGGCCGTACCGACACGAGGAACTCGTGATTTCGCGGATAGCGGAATGCCGAGGATGCCGAGCTCCCGGCACCTACCGCCACGGCCACGCGCACGGAGTCCGCCCCCCCGATGGCGACGATCTCGAGGGCGACGGTCTCGAGATCGCCTCCCGGAACCGAGACGGCGACCGCCGCCGGGTCGGACGATCCGATCTTGTAGATGCCGACCATATCCCCATGGTGGTACTCCCAGAGCTCTAGGCATCCGACGGGTCCGAAGTGGCTCTTGAGGGGCACCCTCACCGTATCCCCGACCTGCATCTCAAGGTCCGGCATCCCGTCGCCCCGAGGCCCGAGCGTGACCTCGCAAGAGGCGCCTTCCGGGCTTTCCGGTCCCGTACAGCCCAGCATCGCCGCCGCGACGGCGGCGGCCAGGGCAATGCTTCTAGCTCTTCTCATTTCTCGCTCCCTCAGTTAGCAGGTTCCATAGCCAGTCAGTTCAGGTTCCAGAGCCAGGTTTGCCGGATGTCGTACTGGTTCCAGCCCCACGGGGGATTCAGGGGGAAACGATGGACACCCTCCGGTGCGTCGATGCCGTCGAACACCGAGTCCGGCTCGTGATACGCTGGCTCGATCTGGTACTCGAGGCACCAGACGATGTCGGACACGGTGAGACCCCGCAGCTCATATCGGACGGCACGTCCGCCGAGCAGATTCGCACCGCCCCGCCTGACCTTCCGGGCGCTCGATCCGCAGAGGGCGAAGTGCATCCCCCGGTTCTCAATCAGCCAGTGCACTTCGTCGAGGAGCGCGGGAACCTTCTGGATCTCGTCGATGACGACCTGCCGCCCACGCTGGTCGCCAGCGGCCTCCAGCTCCTGGCGCAGGAGCTCCGGGCGGGTCGCGTAGCGCCGGAACTCGTCGCTCTTCAGCAGGTCGATCCAGCGCTCGTCCCGGTAGTGCTCCCGCAGGAGGGTGCTCTTGCCCGCCTGACGCGGTCCCCACAGAAAGAACGTCTCCGTGCCGCTTGGGGGGCAGGACGAGTGATCGCTTGAACATAAACTTGAAAATATCATGATGATTTCAAGCGGTCCAGTGGAATGGCGGGCTGTGGCGACGGGTGGGGCACGCAGTGCTTTGTCGGTGGGAAAGGCGCGACCCCGACGCCGAGGCCCGCGGAGCCATCTACCTGCCTGGCGGTACAGGACGCGGTCCGAGTCCGCTCGACTTGGTAAGGGATTCGATGCCGACAATCGGGCACTACTTCCAGACGCCGCTGGAGCGGCTGTCCTCCTCGCGGGACTCGGACGTTGTCGAGATCATGGATCAGATCCCCGCCGGCTGGATGTCAACGTCGGCCAAGGAGTTTGCCACGTCCCTGATTCGGTACAATCGCGACCGGCTACTGGAGTTGGTTCCATGAACAAACGCACCCTGTTCCTCGCTTGGCAGGACAGCGCGGACACGCGTCTATGGTTCCCCGTCGGCCGTCTGGACGCGGCCGTGCAGCCGGCATGGTACCGCTTCCGCTACACGCTGGGAGCGCAGCGGGCACAGCGGGAGGCGGGTTTCCCCCTGCTCCTCGAGTTCCCGGAGCTCGCAAGGGAGTACACCGCGCCCGACCTCTTCCCCCTCTTCCGGAACCGGGTGATCAACCCGCGGAGGCCGGAGCGGGACCACTACCTGCGCTCCATGGATCTCGGCCCCGATGCCGACCCGATCGAAATCCTGTCCACGAGCGGCGGCCACCGCGTAACGGACGCCTACGAGGTCTTCCCGAAGCTTGTCAAGGGACGGGACGGTTCCTTTTCGTGCCGCTTCTTCCTGCACGGCTGGAGACACGTCAACGCCGCCGCCCAGGAGCGACTGGCCGCACTCGAGCCCGGCGAGCCGCTGTACGTCACGCTTGAGTTGACGAACCCGCGCGACGGAGTGGCCGTCCAGATCCAGACGGAGGACTACCACATGATCGGCTGGGCTCCCCGCTACCTGGTGCGCGACTTGGCCACGGCGATGGCCGAAGCGCCTTCCCGGTACTCGGCCCGTGTCGTCAGGATGAACCGGCCGGAGGCGTCATTGCCGTATCCCGTTCTCTCTACCCAGCGCGTCCTGATCGAGATGCAAGGCAAGTGGGAGCGACACGAGCCGATGACTGGCGAGGACTACCAGCCGGTGTCGGCCGCCGAGTGACTCGGCGAAGAGGGTTCGCCGGCAGCCCGGCGGAGCCGCCGAAACGCCTCTCAGAGCACTGCCCGGAACAACCTTGAGAGGGCCACGACCCCTACCCGGTCTCCGGCCAGAGGTACCGAACCGGCTCCACCCAGCACCACCCGCGCACCCGGTCGAAGTTCCCGGATCCACGCGAATAGGCAGCAAATGACAACTGCAATTGTCATTATGTCAAGTACAATCGACATTGCTTGCCGTTTCTGGCAGTCGTCAAGCTATCCTTGACGACTCGCCGACCGACATTCCCATGCCGGACCCTTAGCAGCCCGTGGACAAACCTCCCACGGCATTCGAGCAGCGCTGCATCTCCGCTGGACCGCTTTGCTCGCCTGTCCATACTGTAATCTGCGCTTTACAATATGTAATTCATGGTTTACAATGCGAGTGTCCCTAGTTTGGCTCTGCGTTGCTCCTCGGACCAATAGCGCTGCGGCTATTGGCTCTTCGTCGCGCCTTGCCAGCGGAATGCTTCGCCGCTCTCGGTGCTCGCGCGAGATTATCCACGGACTGCCCCCTAGAAGAACGCGTCCCCCAGCAGGTGCACCCTCAGCGCCGGCCCCCCGCCCCCCTCGATGCCCCCCCGAATCCCCCTCGCCACATCCAACCGCAGGATCCCGTCCATGAAGACCAGCCCCGCGCCCGCGGCGTAGTGGTTCGCCCCGCCCGTCCGCGCCCAGTCGCCGAAGACCGAAGCGCGCAGAAACCCCAGCGGTCGCTGCAGGTCCACCCTGCCCATCACCATTCGCGACACCCGCACCCCACCCTCGTGTCCCCGCAGCCAGTCGCCCGTGGCGCCGATGCGCCACAGGTCCTGCCGTACGGGCTCGCCCCACACGCGCGCCGCGCCCGCCTGCACTCCCAGCGACATGCGTCGCGGCAGGGGGACCACCAGCGCACCCTCCAACAGCGCCCTGAGGTGGGAGTTGTCCCCCACCGACCCCCTCACGCCCGCGCTGCCCCCACCGCCCACGGACCCGAACCGGGCACCGCCCCACCACGGCCTCCACGCCAGCGACGCCCCCACCCGGTTGCGGGTCGTGTCGCTCCCGACATCGGTGTCGTGTTCCGCGAAGAGGCGGAGCGAGAGCCAGTTCCTGTCGCCGCTCGCGGGAAGGATCCGGAGTGCGGCACCGTGCGACCAATGGAAGTCCGAGGCCTCCCCGCTCTCGTAGAGACCCGGCGAGTCGTCGCCGCCCCCACCCAGCCCGACCCCCCTGAGCGCCCGGTAGAGGGAGATCAGGACCCGGCGGCGAGGATGGTCGCGCAGCACCGTGAGGTCGATGTCCGGCGCCTGGAGGCGGGCCGTCCCGATTCTGGTTGTCAGCACCCCCGTGCCCCAGCCGAAGTCCCGGCGCAGACGGGTGCCCAGCGAGACGCCTTCCACCGGGTTGTAGCGCAGCAGCCTTAGCGTCTTGCCGGGAGGGAAGAAGTACCAGGGGCTCACGGCCTCCGGATGGCCGCCGCCTTCTCCGGTACCGACGGCCTCCAGCTCGGATGCCAGCCCGGCGAGCTTCGCTTCGTCGTCGCCGCGGTCCTCATCCCAGAGCGCTGGCGGCAGGAGGCCGCTCGCGGCCAGCGCCTCGCGGTCGGCTGGGATGATCGTCACCGTCTCCGCGGGATTCTCGGAGCCCACGTCGCCGCCGATGCTGTCGCCCTCCCGGCGCCATAGGCGCAGAGCCTCGGCAGCCGATTCCGGGGTTCCGGGGACCGCATCCGCCCCACGCTCCCGAATGTCCTCGATCTCCACCGTCCAGTCGATCGTCATCGGGATGTCGGGAGGAACAACGTCGGTGGCGTTGGCGCCCTCGTCCACGCCCATGTACCCCTTCCACCTGACGCTCCGGGGCAGCCAGTGGCGCATCTCCCAGAGCCCGTAGTCCGCAACGACGGTCGTGATGTCCATCTCCGCTCGCGGCATCGCGTTGTTGAAGGCACCGCTCACGAGCCGGCCGAAGAGGCCGGGAAGGCTGTCCCTCGGACCGGACGCAGCGCCGTCCGCCCCGGACCTTACCCACAGCCCGAGACTGCCCCGTCCCACGTGCCAGTAGCTCTCCCGGTCGACCTTCTTGGCCAGCCGGTAGGCGACGCGCGCGACGGCGAAGGACTCGGGGTCGACCCACAGGATCGCCGAGAGGAGGCGAATGCTGCGATAGCGCGGGATCGCGGTGACGGCGACCGCCTGCACGACCCGGCCGTCCGCGGGCCGCACCGTGATGGTATCACCCGAGCGGTATTGGTAGTACCACTCCGAGCCAGACTGGAGTGGGCTCCGCATGGCGCTGGCGGCCGTGTCCGTACCCGTGAAGACGGCCACGCCGAAGTTGAAGGGATCGCCGAGCGGGTCGGCCGCGTACCGCTCCACGCGCAGGCCCGGGAAGAACTCGGAGTCGCCGGGCGAAGTGCCCGGGTGCCGCAGCCGCGCCCCGAGCACATGCGCCACGTTGGGCTCCTCGCGCGACCACCGGATGCGTACGGCGCGCTCACCGCTCACCCAGGGACGGTCGCGCCGGAAGCTGGGAGCTTCGACGCCCACCCGCTCCCGGATGACGGCCGTATAGGCGTCGATGGTGTGCCGGGAGGTGTCGCGCGCGGCCTTCGCGCCGAGCACGAGACGGCGGGCGGTCTCGTCGAGGTAGGCGTCGCGGGCGGAGTCGGGGGGGAGCGTGTCCGGCGTCTGCGCCAAGACCGCGCCGTGCAGGGCGGCGGCGAGGAGGAGAGGGGGGAGCGGGAGGAGGACAACCAGGGGGTGAACCAACCTCAACGACAATCCTCTGAATGTTGTCGAATATCCTTCACCGCTTCTCTCAATGCTTTGGTTACAACTTCTCCTATCTCCTCCCTGACCGCTGCTCCCACCGCCAACATTCTCTGCTCGATCGAGTCCGTCAGCCTCTGTTCCAAGCTCCTGGTCCGATACCAGCGCCATGTTGAATGCCCGATCGCACCTACGGCTCCAGCGCCAAACCAGTGAGGCCAATGCTCCAGTATCCAGTTCACCTTCAACCCTCCGCGTCGTCGTCGCTTCAGCGTCCGAAATGGGAATAGACGTGACGACTGCCGCGCGCGACGACAAGCATGATCAGGCCACCGCCCACCGCGTTCGACCGGCCCTGCACCCGCGCTGGATCGCCAGAGGCCCTTATCGGCCACCCGTCGGCTAGCAGTCCGTGGATAATCTCGCGCGAGCACCGAGAGGCGCGAAGCGCTCCGCTGGCAAGGCGCGACGAAGGCTTGGTAGCAGCGCTACCGGGCCGAGGAGCAACGCAGAGCGAAGCTGTGGACACTCGCATTGTAAACCATGAAGTACATATTGTAAGGTATACATTACAGTATGGACAGGTGGACAAAGCGGTCCAGCGGAGATGCAGCGCGCCTCGAATGCCGTGGGAGGTTTGTCCACGGGCTGCTAGCGTTCACCCCCCGGAGGCGCACCTGCATGCGCGCCGTTGGCCGCAGGTCGCCCCGAGCCGCCCCGCAGCAGGCTCTCGAAGCGGCGGCGGACCCCGGGATCGCCCGACGCGAAGACGCAGCGCGCCTCCTTCAACGCCGCGCCGCCGTTGTCGGACCCCGTGCTCCCGAGCCTCTCCTCGAACGCCGCCATCGAGAGCACCTCGCCAACGCCGCCCCGCTTGGGGAGCTGCACGAGCAGCAGGTTGCGGCGGGAGAGAGCCCTGATGGCTCTCTGGCAACGGCGGATCAGCGACTCATGAAACCGGCCCGCCGTACCGTGGCGGACGAAGACGACGTCGAGCTTCGTGCCCGGAGCCGCGTTCTCCGTGGCGAGCGGTCCAGACACGGCCACTATCACCCCGCCACTCCCGCTTGGAACGCCCCGGTCCTCCAAGTCCTCCTCGACCGCCGCCAGCACCTTGGCGATCGAGGCCTCGGCGACGCGCGACAGCGCCAGACCCGTCTCGTCCGCGGTCAGGCTGTCGCGAATCCCATGCATGCAGATCTGGAATACCTTGCCGTTGGACCACTCCCGCGCCGCGTCGACCGCCTCGCCGGCGTCCTGCGTGTGGATGTCGTCGAGCTGTTCCATCATCTCGGACGGGCCGAGCTCGCGCGTCCAGTAGAGCCTCGCGAGACCGCGGCGGGCGATATCCTCGGCTTCCGGGTCGAGCCCGACCCCCTCAGGCAGCTCCAGGTCGGTGAATTCGCGGTCTCGAAGCACGTCGAGCAGCTCCGGGGTCTCGTCGATCCACTCGGCCAGCATCGGGGACGAGGCGTGTATCTCGGCGATCGCGCCGAAGGCGTCGGGGCGCGCAGCGAAGGCCTTGCTGTCGTAGGCGCTCCAGGCGTCGACCTCCGGGTAGAACTGTGCGCGCTGGCGGTCCACCAGGGGATCGATCAGCTCGAACCACCGCTTGGGAAAGAGCGCCAGGCCATTCATCTGGATGTAGCTGCTCGGCAGCTGCGGCGAGTCGGCCTCCCCGTAGTGCTGCAGGAGCGGATAGCGCCGGTTGGAGGTGTGGTGGTCGGCGTGGCGCTGCATGTTGTAGTACAGCCAGTTGGTGAACTTGTACGCGGCGCTCCAGGCGTGTCTGGGCTTGACCGGCTCGAACCTCCCCTGGGGCATGCGGATGCGCCTTAGCCCGTAGTGCTGCACGTAGTTGCTGATCTTCATGGAGAAGACCACGCTGCCGCAGAGGACGACGAATGCCACGATGCCAACCCACCCGGTGATCGCGTAGATCAGGCTGTACCAGAAGGCGAGCTCGACGGCGTAGCGCCAGAAGGCGTTCGTGTAGTGCCACATGGGTAGGCCGCGGCGCGCGAGGCGGCGGCGCTCGAACCGCCATGCGCCGAGGAGGTTGTTCGCCACCTCGCGGGGAAGGTACTGCCAGAAGCCGAGGCCCTTGGGAGCGGAACCGGGGTCCAGCGGCGTGCAGACGCGGGGGTGATGGATGTAGACGTGCTCGGTCGCGTAGTGCGGATAGGAGACGGAAGCCAGAAGGAATTCGCCGAGCCGGCGCTCCCAGAGCGCCCGACGGTGAACCAGCTCGTGGCCCACGACGAACACCGACTGCGCCACCATCGCCACGACGACGACCATGAGCCCGATCTCCCACAGAGAGAGGTGGCCAGCGGCCATCTGCAGAATCGCGAATACGAAGACCACAGGCCAGAGAACGGCCCAGAGCCAGAGCGAGAGCTTGTAGAGGAAGAGCTGGCTCTCGGCGGTCGTGGCCGGATCCATGTTCCGCTCCTCGATCCCGAAGAGCCGGTCGAAGTGGTCCGCGAGCATGAAGAAGACGATGGGAGCCGCGATCCACCACCCGCCCTTGGCGGCGGCGACGACTACGAGCGGGAAGACAAAGAGAGGGGCGAAGTGCGGGAGCGCGTTGGACAACGAGGGCTCCACCACACGCATGCCGGAACTGCTTGCTTCCTCCATCGGGACACTCCCCACCTAGGGTTGTTCGCCATGCAGAACGCATCCGTCCAACAGAATAATGTGTGCTGCTGGCTGGTGCCAGATGGAGGGCGGGGCGCGCGGCGGCCTCACAGTCCGAGCGGCGCTGCATCTGGACCGCTTCGCCCGCCTGCCGATCGCCATCGCCGTCATCCTTGCCAGAAGACATCGTGTGCCTCAGCTTAGCCGGTGTCAGGGACGGCTGCGGACGGTTTTGACCACGGGCCGTTGGACCGCGGCACGGTGCGCTCAGATGCCAAGAACACGCCAGGGACTCCAGGGGCCGCGCAGGCGCGGCACGGCAATGTGCCTCGCGCTTGCGGGCGCGATCCTGCACATGACCGTCGCGGTGCCGGCCGGGGCCCAGTTGGACCCGCGCGCCATCATCGATCGGGTGGACAGGATGCTGCGCGGTGATTCCAGCCGCGGCCTCGCGACGATGGAGATCGTGACCGAGCACTGGGAGCGGCGGATGACGATGGAGATCTGGTCGCTCGGCACGGACTATTCGCTCGTCCGCCTGCGGGCGCCGCGGAGGGAAGCCGGGACGGCGACCCTGAAGGCCGCCGAGGACATCTGGAACTACCTCCCCAGGGTCGATCGGACGATCAAGGTTCCTGCCTCGATGATGGGCGGATCGTGGATGGGATCGCACTTCACCAACGACGACCTAGTCAAGGACAGCAGGCTCGTCGAGGACTACGACATCGAACTCGTGTTCGACGGAGAGGATGCGGACGGTGTGGCCGTCTGGGACTTTCGCCTGACCCCCAAGCCGGAGGCACCCGTCGTCTGGGGGCACATCGCGTACAGGATCCGGCAGTCCGACGACATGCCGCTCCGCGCGGAGTTCTTCGACGAGAACGGCGAGCTGGCCAGGACCATAGAGCACGGCGACTACACCGAGTTCAGCGGACGGATCGTTCCCAGGGTCATGAACATGCGCCCGGCGGACAAGCCGGACGAACGCACGACGATCCGCTACGAGGAGCTCGAGTTCGACATCGACGTCGATCCATCCTTCTTCTCGCTCCGGACCCTGCAGCGCGGGAGGTAGCGGGGCGTGACGGGCCGGTTGTGGCGAATCGGGTGGCGCAACCTCGGCCGCAACCGGAAGCGGACAGCTCTCACCGTGCTCGGCCTCGGGGTCGGCTACTTTGCCGTGGTGTTCATGGTCGGGTGGGCTGAGGGGGTCTCGACGGAACTCGTCGAGAACGCCACATCGCTCGTCAGTGGACCGATCGAGATCCACGATGCCGACTACCGGCCCGAGCGCTCCCTGTACGAGACCATCGGCGGCCGCGAGGGGGCCGACGTGGGGGAGATCCTGCGGACCATCGAGGCCGATCCCTCGGTCTTGGCCGCCGCCCCGCGCGTGTACGCGAGCGGACTCGCGAGCTCCGGCGAAGCGACACTGGCCGGCGTTCTGCTCGGCGTCGATCCTGAGCGCGAGGTGGCGCTGAGCCGTTTTCTGGACCCCCTGGCAGCGGGCCGCCTGCCTGTCGCCGGCCGATACGAAGCCGTTGTGGGAGAGGAGATGGCGCGTCAGCTCGAGCTGGGCGTCGGGGACGAACTCGTCGTCGTCGCCTCGGCGGCGGACGGCTCGATGGGCAACGACCTGTACACGGTCGCCGGCATCTTCCGGACCGGCCTGCTCGAGTTCGATGCCAGCACCATGGTCATGCCACTCGCAGACCTCCAGACGCTCGTGGCCCTCGATCCGGGTCGGGTCCACGAAATCGCGGTCAGCACCGAAGATCCCTCGCAAGCCGACCTGACCGCGACCCGCCTCGCAGCCTCCCTTGGAGCCCCCGAACGGGCGATGTCGGTCGCGCCATGGACGGAGCTCAATCCGGTGCTTGCCCAGTATGTCGCGCTCGCCGATGCGACGTACTGGATCTTCATCGTCCTCATTTATTCGGTCGCCAGCTTCGGCATCGCCAACACTACGCTGATGGCCACCTTCGAACGCCGGCGCGAGTTCGCCGTCATGCTGGCGCTGGGCGCATCGCCGCGGTCCGTGGTAGGCACGGTGCTCTCCGAGGCGGTCGCGACCGGCGTCATCGGGCTGGCCCTCGGGACCGTCGTCACGGTGCCGCTGCTGGTCTGGTTCTCCACGGCGCCGCCCGACCTTGGATGGCTCTCCGGAAGTCTCACCGTGGAGGGCGTACTGCTGACGCCGAGTCTCCGTCTGGGGACCAACGTGCCAGCATGGAGCTGGGCGACCATCGGCCTGATCGTCACGGCACTCGTCTCCGCCCTCTACCCGGCAATCCGTGCGGCGCGGGTGCCGCCTGCCGACACTCTCTCGGGCGTGTAGCCGTGCTCCTGCGCGTCCTTGTCCGGCTCGCCCTCAGGAACCTGCGCCGTCATCTGCGTCGCACGGTGCTGACCGCCTCGGCGATGATCGTGGGCGGCGCATTCCTGGTCTGGTCGATGACGATCGACGACGGCAGCCACGAGCAGTGGGTCGATGCCGGTGTGCGCATGGGGAGCGGACACGTGACCGTCGAGCGGCCCGAGTACCGGCTGCGCCGCCAGATCGACGACCGGTTGACGGCGAACGTCAGCCGCGCCGCGGAGCGGGCGCTGGCCTCTCCGGAGATCGCGCCGCACGTCCTGAGCACGTCCGCCAGGCTCGGCATCAACGGGCTGGCGAGTTCGGCGGCCGGTGCGCGCCCGGCGCAGATCGTGGGGGTCGACCCCGTCGCCGAAGCGGGCTTCGGCATGATCGACGATGGGGTGGTCGAAGGGCGCTACCTCGAGCCCGATGATCGGCTGGCGGCCTATGTTGGCACCGATCTGGCCCGCAGCCTGGGACTCGGGATCGGATCGCGCTTCGTCGTGCAGGCGCAGGGCGCCGATGGCGAGATTACGGGGCAGCTGCTCCATGTGGTAGGAATCTTCCGCAGCCGCGTCGCCGCCATCGACCAGGCGACGATCCACATCACGCTCGCGACAGCCAGCGAGTGGCTCGGTTCCGGGAGCGACGTGACCAACGTCGCGGTCGTGCTGCAGAGCAGTGGCAGGACCCGATGGGTCTCCGACCGCTTGGCGCTGGCGCTGGCGGCACCGGTGGAACGCGGCGAGGCACGCGTGGTGGGGTGGCGCGAGGCGAACCCTGTCCTCGCCGCGGGGATCGCGATCGACGAGTTCGGAAATTACGTGATTCAGGGGTTCCTGTTCGTCATCATCGCGTTCGGGATCGTCAACACGGTGCTGATGTCGGTGATGCATCGCCAGCGCGAGTTCGGCGTGCTTCAGGCGCAGGGGCTGACGCCGGGTCAGACGGGCACCGTCGTTCTCATCGAAGGCCTCACGATGTCCGCTGTCAGCGGGCTGGTCGGCGTCGGTCTGGGACTCCTGGGCACCTGGTATTTCTTCGGCGACGGGCTCGACACATCGGTCTTCATGCAGGACATTGACGAGTTGACATTCTCGGGTGTCGCCGTTGACCCTATCATCGTTCCGATCTTCGGGGTACGACGCATCGTCCAGATTGTCGCGTTCATTCTCGGCATTGGCATTCTCGCCTCGGTCTATCCGGCACTGCGCGCCGCCCGGGTCGACGTTGCCGAGGCGATGAAGTTCGATCGGTAGCCGCTCTCCCGCCGGCTCCTCGGCGCGAAAGGAGGATCGAGGTGTGATGGCAGTGCGCAACACGGCAGCCGCCCGGACCGACGGCGTCTGGAAGGTCTTCGAGCAGGAAGCCGAATCCGTGCAGGCGGTCCGCGACGTCAGCCTAACCATAGAGCGTGGCGAGTTCACCGCGCTTGCGGGGCCGTCGGGCTCCGGGAAGACGACGCTGCTTAATCTGATCGGTGGCCTGACCCGTCCCACGCAGGGACGGGTCTGGGTCGCCGGGCGCGAGGTGAGCCGCATGTCGAACCGGGAGCTGGCGCGGCTCCGACTCGAGGAGGTTGGCTTCGTCTTCCAGGCCTACAACCTGCTCCCCGTGCTCACGGCGTTGGAGAATGCGGAATTCCCGATGCTCCTCCAGGGCGTGCCCGCGGAGGAGCGTCGGGCGCGGGTCCGCGGACTCTTTGCGCGGACGGGAATGGAAGGGCTCGAAGACCGGCGCCCGGGCAAGCTTTCCGGCGGCCAGCAGCAGCGGGTCGCCGTCGTGCGTGCGGTGGCTGGCCGTCCGGCCCTGGTGCTCGCGGACGAGCCGACGGCGAACCTCGACTCGGTCACCAGCGAAGCGCTCCTCGATGTCATGGGCGAGCTGAATCGCGACCTCGGAGTCACCTTCGTCTTCGCCACCCACGACAGCCGCGTCATGGAGCGGTCTCGGCGTCTGGTTCGCATGGTCGACGGCTCTGTGCGTGACGACGAGCGCCGATCCTAGCAGCCCGTGGCTTGCACCCCGCCGGGTCATCGCCTGAGAGGCGAGCGATGGACATCCACGAGGCCATAGCAATCAGCCAGGAGCGACTGGCGGATGAAGGCGCCACCATGCAAGACCTGCTCGGACACCTCCGAGACAGGATCTCTCCCGTTCTGATCGGGGAGCCGGAGTGGGAACACCTGCTGGCACGCGCGGGGACCCTGCCGATAACCATGGGTGCCCAGCCATTCGGTTTCGAGCTGCCGCTGCGCGACAGCCAGCCACGGGCGGATTTCGGCGTCTCGCTGGCGAGCGGCAACCGGTCGGGCGCGTTCTTCGAAGAGAAGGCGCGACGCGATCCGTCGGACCGCACGGCAGCGGCGGTCAGTCGCCTGTTTCGCATCATGGAGGCCGCGGACTCGCCCCTCCGCGCGATTGTCGGCCGCAAGTTGATGCTGGAATGCGACATCGGCACGGAGGGCGAGGGCGATCCGCTACCCGGGATGTTCCTGCGGCCCAACGAACGCATGATCGCCGGAGGTGCCGGGCAGCAGCACGACGTCGGCGTCGTGGTTGACGGACTCGTGGCCTGTCACGACCTGGAACCGAGCGCGGCGGAGCGGCGGAACGCCGAGCGGGTCTACCTGGCGCAACCGGAGGACACCCGCCTCGACTCGTTCGGCCTGTTTCCGTCGCGCGCGCGCACGGTCCGCCTGGCGATCATGGGCTTTACCGGGCCGCGGGGTGTCCGTTCCTTCCTCGAGGAAATTGCCTGGCCCGGGAACATCGCGACCGTGGAGACGGTGCTTGCACGCTTCGGCGAGCGCACGCACATCGTCAGGACCGGGGTGAACGTCGACGCGAATGCGGATGGCGTCGGTCCGACGCTCGGCCTGACGCCGATAGTCAAGCAGAGATATGCGGCTGCTTCGCGGGTCTGGATGGATGGCCTCACGGATTGGCAGCCGGTGCTGGATGCCCTGCGCCACGAGGACCGTGTAGTGCCGGAGAAGGTCGCGGCGCTGGTCGGCTGGGTCTCGCAACCGACCATTCTGTATGGCAGAACCGGGCGGTTTGTGCTGTTGCGCGGAATTCACCACATTAAGCTGGTCATCGCTGGAGACCGGCTTGAACAGATCAAGGCCTATGTCTACATGGTGCTTTCGGGTGCCATCGGGCCCTGATGTCAGCCTCACGAGCGGGCTTGCGGTTTACATTGCGAATGTCCTGCTAGGGAGGTCACCACGGTGAAGGAACTCGGCAGCGGGTCGTGCAGAAAGATTGCAGTCGTCGGCCGCGGCACCGCGGGCGCGCTGGCCGCCGCCAGCGTATCGCGGTTGCACCCGGAGCGCGATCACGAGCTGCACCACATCTACGATTCACGAATTCCGATCATCGGCGTGGGCGAAGGAAGTTGGCCCACTCTGGTCCGCGACCTGCAGCAACTGTTGCAATTGCCCCACGAATCGATTCAGCAACACCTGAACGGCACCCGCAAGTTCGGCAACCGCTTCGAGGGATGGGGTCGACTCCGGCAGGACTTTATTCACTACTTCACGCCGCAACAGGTGGCCTATGCCTACCACCTGTCGGCCGACGTGATGGCGGATCTGTTGTGCGCGAGTACGCAGGCCCGCCACATCGACGCGAGGGTGACCGCGATCAGGAGGGTCGACGGAGGCGCACAGGTGGAGTTCGAGGGCCGTGAGTCCGAGCGCTACGACCTGGTCTTCGATGCCCGCGGCTATCCGCGGCAACTGGACCCGCAGGAGCACATCGACATTTCCTTCATCCCCACGAACTGCGCCGCCATACGCCGCTGCCCCCCGGTCATCGAGGCGCCGCCGAACGCGCCGGTCCGGGAACCCACGTACACCCGTGCGGTGGCGCGTCCGCATGGATGGGTGTTCGTCATTCCGCTGACCGTGCACACATCCTATGGCTATGTCTTCAACAAGGACGTGTCCGATCTCGATGCAGTCGAGGCGGACTTCGACGAGCTGCTTGCGGAGGAGGGTGTGTCGGATTTCGAGAAACGCGGTGTCATTCCGTTTCCCAATTTCGTCCACCGCCGGATCTATGACGGCGCGGTGGTCCGCGTCGGGAATGCCGCCGCCTTCATGGAGCCGCTCGAAGCGACCGCTATCAGGTTGGCGCAACTGCAGGTCGCGCTGGTTCTGCGCATGCGGTTCCACCGGCCGGCGGAATATGTGCAGGGCGACACACCCGTCATCAACCGCTTTCTGGTCACCGACGCGCTTCTGGCCGGCCTGTTCGTCGGTTGGCACTACTCATGTGGTTCGAAGTACGACAGTGCGTTCTGGCGCAACGCCCGGGACCGTGTGTGGCCGAACCACCGGGAGGCCGCCGATCCACTGGCCGTGGACTGTTCCGCCTTGCGCAAGTTCGACGATATGATCGAACTGGTCGACGCGCGGATCCCCGATCCGGCGGATTGGGAGCGGCAGTGCGCGTTCTTTCCCATGAGCAGCTTCGCGCAGATAGCCCACGGTCTGGGCGCGAATTTGGGGCGGACGCGCGACTCCCGGCCGACCTAGCCAGCCGTGGACGAACCTCCCACGGCATTCGAGCGGCGCTGCCGTGCCCCGCTCAGAAGTACCAACTCAGGGAGAGATACACGGACAGTCCCGCCGAGCCGTACTCGGAGGGCAGCGGACGGGCGTCCGTCGCGTCGTCGTCACCCAGACCGAGGAATCCGCCCGTGGTCACCGTCACATCGCTGCTGGCTGAGTAGGCGACGCTCGTTCCCGTGGTTGCACTCAGGTCGTTCAGGTTCCAGAGCACGAGACCGCTCAGGCTCCAGAGCGGATGCAGCTGGTAGGACGGCCGGACGACCGTCTCATCCCGTCCGAGCACCTGATGTTCGCCACGCAGGAATGTGGCCGATTTCAGCGTGGCCAGGTACGCGTCTGGTCCGTCCGCACCCAGGCCGTCGCGCTGGTACTCGACCGCGAGCGTCAGATCCCTCCCGCCGACCTGAAGCTGCCGGTCGAGGCCGAGCGTGCCGCGAAGAACGACCCGGTCCGGCCAGCGCAGCACGGCCTCCGCTCGGACGGCCCAGCTCCCCACCGACCCGGCCGCACCGAGAGCCGCCGCCGGATCGCCGTACACGATCCCGCCCCATGCGGAGAGTTCCCAGTTCCGCGCCGTCGTGAGGCCGCGTATCAGCGCAGTCACCACCTCTTCGCCCGCTGGCAACCGGGTCGGCCGCACGACGAGGTCGACCTCGCTCAGCGCGCTCGGAAAGAAACGGAGTCGGGCCGCGTCGACCCCGGCCCGGAACTCCCGGAACGGGTCGACAGGATTGAAGGGCGTGAACGGGTCGCTCGGCGTGAGAAAGAGCGCGACGCCCCACGACACCGCCTGCCGCCCCGCGCTGATCTCGAGGCGTTCACTCTCCCAACGGACGTATAGGCGATCAAATCGGTGCTGCCAGACGACGTGGTCCCGCTCCGCCGGCGTCCACTGGAGCCGGAGCCACTCGCCGCCGCCCGGCACCGCGCCGAGGTGGAACTCGGGCACGTTGCCGAGGCGGCGGAACGTCAGCACATGCTCGTAGGCGGCGCCGAATCCAAATGTGCCCACTCCCGACTCACCGAAGAGTCGTACCCGGTTGAACTCGCTCAACTGGCCTTCACGGGTCCCGGCGACGGGAACGGTTTGGACGTAGCCGCTCAGCTGCATGGCCTGACCGACCGAAGTGTCGCAGAGGGCCGCAAGCAGCACGACCGCCCAAGCGGCCCCGGCACGGAGCAACACCGTCTCTAACAGCCCGCGGACAGACCCCAGTGGTTTACACATGCGAGTGTCCCTGGCTTCGCTCTGTGTTGCTCCCTGTGCCGGTTCTCCTCACGCGATCACAGGCGCAGGATTCAGGTCGGCCTCGGCGAGCGGGGACTCGCGATAGCCCATGCTGACAGGCACGTCGTACAGGCGCCCAGGCGCGAACCTTGCCCAGAAGTGGCGCATGCCTGGCACGATGACCCGCGCCACGGGCATGCCGATATCGGGACGCGTCTGATCCAGCACAAGGAACTCCATGCCCTTGGCCTCGACGAGCGCGCGGCAATTCTCCACATCCTCGCGCGTGTCCGCCGATTCGTTCACCGGATACTGCGAAGCCTTGCGGGGCGGCTCGTCCGATACCGGTGCCAGCCAGGAACAGTCGGCGAGCCGGGCGGTCTTCCACCACCAGAGGGCCAGCGGATCATCGATCCTGGGCCGGCCGTCCTCCGCCCCGGGACGCGGCAGCCAGGTGAGGCACTGGTTCAACTCGCAGAGCGCGCGCAGGGCTGCTATGCGCGGGTCTGAGTGGGTCCCGGCACCGTAGATGATGTCCTCGGTCCGGGCGTGGGGCCGGCGCGAGAGCGCAACGAAGGTGGGGATACCGATATCGGAGGTGACGTCGAGCATCCATAGATCGCGCTCGTGGCGGAGGTAGTAGTCCGAGGCCGCTGCGACGTACTCGTCGTCGAAGCTGGAGAGATCGACCACCGGCACTCGCAACCGGTTATACCACCAGATAGCGAACGCATCGCGCTCGGCCAGTTCGTAGAATCCCTGCAGGATGGCCTCTTCCAGGGTGTTGCCCGCAGCGCAGCCGTTCGAATCGGCGATCAGGTCTCCGGGGCCGCGCTCCTCGGCCGACATGCTGTAGAGGATGGATGTCGGCAGGTAGCGGTGCCGCTGCTGCGTCAGCGACCACACCGGCGTCCAGTCGATCTCGGCGTCGGGCTCGAGACGCGGCGGGACGATGTTGTAGGGGTGCCCTTTGGCGTTGATGCTCCTTGCGTCGTCGAGCTGACTCTCGCTGAACAGCTGCACCTCGTTGGGGTGAATCGCCTCCTCTCTCCCGGCGAAATCGATGAGTCGCCTGCAGATACGGATCTCGTCCCCATGACGGGCACCCGAATAGCGCTCGACCGCCTCGCAGAGGGCGCTGACCTTGGACTGCTGTCGTGTGCTGCCCTTGCCAGCGCTCTTGCTGCGCAGGCTGCGCCTGAGCGAACTTAGGCTCCGGCTTCTCATCCCGAGATTGCTCCCGGCCCAGTAGACGTGCAGCCAGGAGTCGGCCTCTTCGGTGGTGCGTGACAGCCAGGTCACCACGCCGCTGATCGGGCTCACCAAGTGACGGTACTTCGCCAGGGTGGCTCCCGGCGCCACGGCGCGCGCGCCGCCGCTGTTGCGATGGGCCTTGGGGCTCGCCTTCAGAGACACCGGAACCGGTAGTCGATCCGGCCGGTGCAAGGCTTCGTCGCCGCAAGCTAGGCACTGCGGCCGACGCACGACCCGATGCTGCGAGCTTGCGAATGTGGCGACATTCATCGCGATTGCGTGCTTGTGAATCGGGGCCAACTCACCCAGCGTCAGCCATTTGACGATCTCCGCCGCGATCAGCCCGTACATCGCTTCCAGGACCGCGGGCTGAGCCGCGAACGGCCTGAAGGCCGCTTCCTCGCCAGCAACGTTGCGCAGGAAACCGTGGACTTCCCGATGGCTACGCAGGCGGTACGCGAGGCACTCCCAACAAGGTCCCTGCCTGTCCGCCCGAAAGATGGGGCCGAAGAGCGGCTCCATGCCGCTCGGCCGCACCAGCGTCCACCGTGCTCCCGCCTCGAGCTGGCACCGATTCACCTCCGCGAGATGTGCCTCGAGATAGTCGCCACAGACAACAACGGTGAGCGTCGGCTCGCCGCCTCCCACCTTGGCGCCGTTCGCCTCCAGATGCCGGACGAGCCCGCCGTCGCCACCCTCAACCGTGACGCGAGAATGCGCCAGCCGCTCCTCTACCCAGCGCGGCGACGCGCCAAGCGACGACCAGTAGGCTGCCTCGCACCGGTCCATGGCATGATCGGCGGAGACCAGGTAGCCCTTGGCCGCGAACGCGGCGATGGCCGCAAGGACATCGGTCGCCGCATGGGTGCCCTCGAGGGCCGCGACAATCTCGTCCCAGGGGTGCCGACCGTCGAGCAGCGGCAGCAGATCGCGGTGCAGCTTGCCGTGCAGCAGCGTATTGAACGACTCGGAGACGAGAAGCACCTGCGCCTCGCCGACATCGTGGAATCGGAGGTGCGGGGTGAGCGCGGGAAGCTCCACAATGCCCCGGTCCGCACGAGTCGTTCGGGTCAGGATCCGGTGCCGGGGCCGCGCGTGCTTCTCCGTTGTCATACAGGGTATTCGTGCCGCCCGCCCGGCACGCTCAGACCCCCAACACTTCGACGAGACGCTCCAGGGCCTCAATGCAAAACGCAGAGGTCACGGCCTCGGAGCCATGCCCGATCTGCCCTACCACACCCCACTTCAACGATTGGTCACCGAACGCGAGCAGCTCCGGCCAGCTGCCGTCCCCGCGCTGCGAGCTCATCAGTCTCTCCACCTCGCGCTTCGCGTCGATGCTCTCGAGGCTTCCGATGTTGTAGAGCGCCGACACCGCCTGAGCGGTCTGAAGGACATTGCCGAATCCTCCCTCCTCGTCACGTAGGCCGAGGATACGATCCGCGAGGATCGGGCGCAGGGAACCGAGGGCGGGCTCCGCACAGATCATCGCGCGTGTGATCGCGTAGTAGATCGTGACCGAGTCGGGATACCATTTCGACGAGCCCTCGAGGCGGTCCTCGGTCACCAGGGCTTTCAGCCATCGCTGGGCATCCCTGGTTCCCGGATGGTCGCCCAGGTAGGCGAGGACATTCGCATTGACGACCGGGTCAGCCTCGATACGAAAGCGCGACACGACGTTGGGTTCGTCTTCCGCCAACACCCAGGTCATGAAGCGGCCTTCCTCATCGCGGTTCGCCAGCATCCCCGGGACGTTCCTCCCCAGCCAGATCCAGGGGTGCGTCCCGATTACGAGCGAGCAGAGTGTGGTACTGTCGAGATCCGGGGGCAGGTGACGGTAGTACCGCCACCATCCGGGGTATTCAATGGTGTCGATGAGATATGCCTTCGTGGCGGTGCATATCGCCCCGGCCTGCGGCTCATCGGAGCTCTCGAGGGCAAGCGCGCAGAGAGCCGACACGAAGGGAGGCCTCTCGAAGTGCCTTGGGATCTCCGGGTCGGCCACATTGAATCGGATGCAGGGCCAGGCCCCATTATCGTCGATCGTGGATCCCAGGAAGGCAAGCCCGCGGCGGATCCCCTCCCTCGCCGCCCTGGCCAGCGCCTCGGAGGTGGCCCCGCTGCTTCGGGCCCCCTCCTCTCTCGGCGCAGGGGGGCGAAGAGGCGGCGCGGGGTCGTGAAGCGTCCTTCGAAGAAACTCGAGCGATGCCGCACCGGTCCTCGCCGCCTCTCGTTCGGCCTCGCTGAGCCTGCTTCGTGGCGGGAGCACCACATGCGTCCGGGTATACGTCTCCTCGTGCACCTGAATCTCATGATCTTCGGGCAGCGTCACGCCGATTTCCTTCTCGATGGTCTCCCTGGGGTTCCGGAGAAGGCGTTCGCGAAAGCCGCTGTCCTCATCAGCTCTTGATACAAGGGTTTCGTCCACGCGTCGCGCCTTGCCAGCCCGGCGCCTCGCCGCTCTCGATGCTCGCGCGGGTTTATCCACGGACTGCTAGGCGACCTGCCTCCTAACCAGGTCTCTGAACACCCCGTCGGCCTCCATGAGTTCGTTGAAGGAGCCGCTCTGTACGACCCTTCCGGCCTGCAACACGTAGATGCGATCGGCCCGTTCCAGCGTGGACAGGCGGTGCGCGATGACGATCCGGGTGGAGGTCAGGGCGGTGAGGTTTCGCATGACCTTGGCTTGGCTCTCGTTGTCCAACCAGTTGGTCGCCTCGTCAAGGAGCATGATTCGGGGGCTGCCGATCACCGACCGTGCGATCGAAACGCGCTGACTCTCGCCGCCCGACAGGACCGTCCCGCTCGTGCCGACCATGGTCATCATGCCCATGGGCATGCCCCTTATCTCCTCTTCGACGTCGGCGACTCGCGCCGCTGCCCACACCTCGTCACTGGCCACCTGACCGTGGTGACCGACCAGATTGTCCCAGAGATCGAGGGGATGAAGCCCGACGGATTGCGGCACCGCGCCGATTCTGCGGCGCACCTGTTTCAGGTTCAGGTGCCTCAGGTCGCGCCCATCGAAATAGACCGCGCCGGCGGTGGGCCGGTCGAATCCGAGCGCCAGCCGGAAGAGGGTGCTCTTGCCGGCGCCGGACTCGCCCGCGATCGCGACGAATTCCCCGGGGCGGGCGTGGATCGTGACATCGTCGAGGACCAGCGGACCGTCGGGATCGTACCGGTAGGAAACGCGGTCGAAGAGAATGTCGCCGCCCAGATACTCGACCGGAGCTCCTTCGACCTCGGTCTCGGGAACCGCGGCGAGGAGCGGGCGCATCTGGTCGAACGCCGGGAGCATGGCGGCGACGGTGCCTAGGGACTCGCCGAGCCGGGCGATGGCGTACTGGAAGGCCATGAGGACGAGGTAGACGACGAGAAAATCGCCGACCGGAAGGTCCCCGTCGCCCGCGGCCACGACCGCCAGCAGGACCCCGGCGGCAAGAAAGGGGAGCGCGGCACCGAATGCGCGCGAATGTCCGTCGAGCGCCTCCATCTCGAGCTCGGCGCGTTTCTGTTCTCGGTAGTCCCGGGCCCACATGGCGAAAGCCGACGCTTCCGCGTTTTCCACACGCAGCTTGCTGATGCCGCCCACGATCTGGAACAACCGGCCGGAGACGCGCCGTGCCGCGCGGATCATCCGCCCGCAGGGGGGAATCTGGCGCAGCCCCAGGACAACCGTGATCAGGAGCGAAGCCAGGCCGAAGGCGAGGGCTACGGTCCCCAAGGTAGCATCGTAGAAGAAGATGACACCAAGAACCGGGAGCAGAAAAAGGACCGACAGCAGGCCGTCGGCAACGACGCCCTGTACTCCGTCGCGAAGATTCTGGAACGTCATCCCCGACATGGCCAGATCGCCCGATGGATGGCGGTGCAGAATGCTTGGCGGAAGGCGCATGAGGCGGTCCCAGAAGGCCGCTTCGACGCGCGAGGCCGAGCGCCCCTCGAGCCGCGTCATCGCCGTGCTCTGAAGCAGGTGCAGCAGGGCGCCGAGCAGGCCGAAGCCCGCCACCGCCATAGCCGCGAGATAGGGCGCTCCGGCGGTTCCGCCGCCCGCCGTCTGGTTCGCGACGAACCCGAGCGCGAGTGCGGGCACCACTTTGATCAGGCCGCCCGGAAGGCCGGCCGTCACCAGCCGCGCCAGATCCGCGGCCGATCCATGCAGCGCGAATCCCAGCAGCTCCGCTGGCCGCACGTTCCCCACGGGCAGCGGCCGGTAGAACACCCAGGCCTCGTCGGCCAGCGCGGCGGCACGGTCCGCCGTCATCCGGGCACTGCGCTTGCTGACCGGGTCGAATTCCCGGTAGCGCCCGAACCATCCCGGGAGAAGCGCCACAGGCTGGCCGTCCTCGGTGCGGAATGCCAGCATCGCGTTGCTGTCGCCGCGCCACCAGGCGCCCTCGTTCCTGAAGCGCACGCGCCGGGCGCGCACGCCTGACGCGTCGAGAACGTCAACGAGGCTGACCGGGGCACCGGACGATCCCGGGCGCACGGGGATCTTGAAATCGATCCCTTCACGGCGTCCGATCACCTGCAGCGCGTCCGCCAGCGACGTGTCCTCAACGCTTACGTCCCGATCGATCGGCAGATCATAGATGTTGAAGAGCCGCTGCCGCGCAGCTCTCTCGGCCGTGTAGCGGCTCGTGGTCCGCGCACGTTCGAGATTAGCATGGTCGACCACGGCCAGTACCCGGTTCAGGCGCTCCACGGCGAAGGCGACCGCGTGAAAGGATGCGAGCGCCGAGAGCAGGGTGCCCTGCCGTGCCAGCGTCTCGGTCGAACTGCACGAGAGCGTCACCTCGTCCGAGAGCGTGAGCCAGCTTGCCCGCGTCAGCGGTATCACCGCTTCGTGCAGGCCCCTCTCTTCGGCAAGTGTCGCCTGGTCGACCAGGCCCATGAAGAGCCAGGCGCCGCGTGGCGGTTCGGACACCCATACGACGCCTCGTCGTACGGAGAGCGTACAGGGGGCCAGACTCCGTGTCAGACCGGGCTCGGCCAGCGCCGTCGGGCGCGGACGGTGACTCGCAAAGCGCGAGAGGGTGTCCGTAATCGCGGCCACCCAGGTATCCGTCTGCTCCGCCAGCTCCGCCGGATCGACCTCGGACAGCAGCGATGCCGGCAGGCGCTTCAGAATTGTGCCCGGCGACCCCTTGGCGACCAGGCTGAGGGTGGTGTCTTCCCCCTCGCGTGGTCCGTTCGGTGCGACGCCCGGCAGCAACCAGCCCGCATCGCGGCGGAGCAGGTGCTGCGGTGCCGCATGATCCACCCCGTCCCTGAATTCGACCAGGAACAGATTGACGGCGCCCTGGTCGATGAACCAGACGGTGTCCGGGTCGTCGAGCTTCACGGGCAGGTTGCCGGCGCAGGGCACGGATTCGCCGGCTCTGGCGGCGAGTTCCGCGATGGACGTGTGTTCCGGCCTCGTGTCCCGCATCAGCCGGACCTGACCAGCTTGTAGTACGTTCCGTCCCGATTCCCCATCAGCTCGTCGTGCGTCCCGCGCTGCACTTCGACGCCCTTGTCGAGCACGATGATCTCGTCGCTGTCCCGCACGGTGCTCAGCCGGTGCGCAACGATCAGGCAGGTGACACCGCGACGCCGCAGGGCATCATCGACGTATTCCTCCGTCGCTGCATCGAGGGCGCTGGTCGCCTCATCCAGAATGAGCAACGTGGGATTGCCCACCAGACCGCGGGCGATCTCCAGCCGCTGCCGCTGCCCGCCGCTGAAATTCACGCCGCCCTCCTCGACCCGGGTGGAGTACCCATCCGGCCGAAGTAGGATTTCGTCATGGATCCGGGCGTCGCGCGCCGCCGCGAAGATGGCCTCGTCCGGAACGGCCGGATTCCACAGGGTGATGTTGTCGCGCACGGATGCGGAAAAGAGCACCACCTCCTGATCCACCATGGAGATGGACTCGCGCAGCACCCCGTCGGGAATCTCATCCCGCGGATGGCCATCGAAGAAGATGTCGCCCGACCAGGGCTGGTAGATACCGGCAATCAGACGCGCGAGGGTCGACTTGCCCGAACCGCTGGGACCGACCACGGCAACCCGCTGCCCCGGCCTGATCAGAAGGTTGAAGTCCTTGATCAGAGCCGGCCGGCTCTTGTTGAACCCGAAGGTCACGTCTCGCAGCTCAAGCTGGCCGGCGAGCTGAAGCCGGCCCTTGAAAGTGGGAATCGACTCCTCCAGACTTCGGCGGATGAGGGCGGGGTCCTCGGCGGTCTCTGATATGTCTTCGAGTCGCTGCAGATCGGTCTCAAGTGCCTGGCGCCTCTCGGCGAACTCCAGGAATCGCCCGATCGGTGCCAGAAACATCTCGCCCAGGATGTAGAACGCGACGAGCGCCCCCAAGGTCATTTCCCCAGCCAGGACCAGACTTCCGCCGACGCCTAGGATCGCCGCGCTTCGAAGGGCGGCGATCAGACCCGGAAGCGCGGCGTTGACGGAACCCAGCTCCGAGTAGCGCTGGCGCGCATGCAGCTCGCGGGCCTGATGACCCGTCCAGCGCGAAAAGAAATGGTCGTCCGATCCCGTCATGCGCAGGTTGTCGGCATGGTTCAGCATCTGCATGCCAATGCCGATCAGCAGTCCCTGTTCGCGCCTCATCGCCTGGCTTCGAACGGCTCTGGGGCCGTTCAGAAAGTGGGCCAGCACGCCGTGCATAATGCCCAGAACGAGCACGACCAGTGTGAGCCGGACATCGTAGAGCAACATGGCGATTAGCAGAACGGCGCTCATTCCCATGTCGATAATGAGCACAAGAAACTGTTCCGTCAGATTCCTCGCGATTCTGTCGATCGACGAGACTCGATCCGTCAGATCGCCCACAAGCCGGTGTTCAAAGAACTCCACTGGCAACCGCAGCAGCCGCGACAAGCCTCGACTGTAGCCGGTCACCGAAATCCTGACTGCGAGTCGCTTCAGGAACCGGTGCTTGAGAAGGAACAGGATATAGACGAGGACGCCGCCGCCGAGCAGGGCCGTCACGATGCCGCCCCAGCGCCCCCGGTCTTCCAGGACATCGTCCACGAATACGCCCAGAGATGCAGGAACAATGAGGGCCAGCAACGTCAACATGAGGCCACAGGCGATCACCCAGGCGAGTCCGCTCCATGACCCGGCGAGCAGGGTGTGCAGTTGTCTGAACAGTCCCGGCCGTTCGCCGCCGGGCTCGAAATCGGGTCCCGGCTTGAATCGGAGCGCAATTCCACTGTAGCCCCTGGTGAATTCCTCGGCGGAGAGCTTGCGCCGCCCCGTGGACGGATCATTGAGATAGAAGTTGCGACTGTCGAACCCTTCGACGACGAGGAAATGGCTGAACTGCCAGAACACGATCAGCGGCAACGGCAGTTTTTCCAGTTGATCGGCGCGCAGACTGAGCCCGCTGCATTCGAGACCATAGTGTCTGGCGGCGCGCATGATGCTCGCCGCGCTGCTCCCGTCCCGACTCACTTCGCATTTTTCCCGCAGCTCTGTCAGCGGAACCCAGCGTCCGAAGTAGGCGAGGATGCTGCCGAGGCAGGCGGCACCACACTCCGACGCGTGCATCTGCAACAGAATCGGTGTGGATATCCTCTGCTTTTTGGACCTTGCGGTGGTCTTGCTGCCAGCTCCTCCGAAGGCGATCAACGGCATGCCCTATGATCGCCCCGGCCGCAGGAGTGCGATCGGAGAACGGGTGCCGATTTCGATGACGATTCGGCATTTCCGACCCGCAATGGAAGACAGGTCACGACTTTCGTCGAGCACTATCTGGAGGCGGTGGACCGACACCGGCGCTGCGGATTCGAAAGCCGCTGGAAGCTCGGGCAGGCGAACGGCGGCAATCGTCGCAATCTCCCCAACAATCGTCTCCGCTTCTCCATTCGCCATACCCAACTCGATCACCGTCGGCATCCCGGCCGTGATCTCGGGCAGAATGTCGTTCTCGACCCAGACCAGCGCCTGCACGGAGCGGGCGGCTTCGGACAGGTTTTCGCCGGGCTCTTCGAGTACGCCGTCGATCGCGAAGCTGCGGGCTATGCTGCCGAACAGGAGCCATGTGATCGAGGTGACCAACAGGAGAGCGCCGACCGTGACAAGCAGGCGCTCTCGCGGCGTGGAAACGGTCAGCAGCCGGTCGAGTTGTTCGCGTTCTTCCTTTGCTTCGGCAACGGTGTTGTGAAACGAATCAAGTGGATTGGTGAACACGACCCTTGCAGCACCTCCTCACCGAGTATCGAGCAAGGAAAATCCCATTCGGATTGAGCGGAGAATCGAGGAAACATAGCACGTCCGGGTGCGCAGTGCAGGCCCTGACGCCACCGTTGAAGCAGGTCACGGGCTCGGTGGCTCGGGCCGGTAGTCCGGCCCGCCCCCTGCAACGGCTGAGAGGCGACGAGCAACCTGGACGCAGCGAGCTCGCCGGAGGTGCCCGGAGGGGTGCGGCCGCCCCGGCGCTGCATCGCCTCAGGCCGCACGGCCTAGGAGCCCGTGGACAAAGCCCTGGCGGCATTCGAGGCGCGCTGCATCCGCGCTGGACCGCTACGCTCTTCGTTGCTCCTTGCACGAATAGCGCTGCTATTCGCGCTTCGTCGCGCCTCGCCAGCCCGTCGCTTCGCGCCTCTCGGTGCTCGTCAGGGTTCATCCACGGACTCCTAGCCTCTTGTACGACAGGAGTCGCCGGACGGAGGCGCTCGACCGTTATCGCCAGCGTGTCGACGACCAGAGCGGCTGGCATCCGGGAGGATCAGGCGGCCCACGAACCACGGCGCGGACATGCGCGACGCCAGCCGCCCGCAGCCGGTCGGGGGCCGTCGGCTGAGAAGTGCCGCCTCACCGGGTCGGGCGCGGGCCGTTACCCAGCAGTCCGTGGATAATGGTCAGGACCCTCACCCCGAGCTCGGCCTCCCGACGCGCCCGCGCCTTGCCCGTCGGCCAGCCGGCCGCCCCGACGCCCCTCGTCCAGCTCCGCCCGCCGAACCCATCTCCCGGATCGTCTGGTCCGACGGCCCGAACTCACGAGCGAGCGACCCCGGACTCCGCCCGCTCCGCAGCCTGCGGCGCGGAGGGGCGGCCGCCCATATTCAGGCGTTCACGAAAGGCATCTGGAAGCCCGGGATTCGGAAGAAGTCAACTGACCGCCAGCCGCCACTACCAGCAGCAGCAGAGCCCGGCCGAGATGGCTTCCATCTGCTCCTCGGTGATGTGCGGGTCCGGCGGCAACGCGAGATGCACCGTCTGCATGTCGCTCTCATGGACCTTGATGTCCATCGAATCGGGAATCGTAATGCCCAATTCGCGGGTGATCGCAGTCTTCGGATCTGCTAGAACCTGCTGCCTGAACTCCGCGTCCACGGTGGATTTCTCAACGATTCGCGCGAGCATTTCATCGCCGCTTCTCATAGCAATTCTCCGTCATTGTAGGCTACGAACCAAATCACTAGCCCTACAGTATCGCCACCTGGAGGGGCCAGGTCAAGACTGTCTGTCGGGGTCGATGTCTGTCAGGGGCGGGGCGGTGGCCCCCACCACCCGAGCGGGTCCGTGGCGCTCGCGCGAGACGATTCCTGCGCTGCTAGCCTTCGTCCAGCGCGTCCAGCGCGTCCAGCGCGTCCAGGATCTCGAAGTGGACGTAGTTCGCCTGGGCATCGGGCACGGGCAGGCCAACAGCCCGCTCCAGCATCTCCCGGGCTCTCGCCACGCCCCGATCCTTGTCCAGGTCGGGCAATCTGACGCCGTACTGGAGGAGCAGGTCCTTGTCGTCGGGCGCTAGCGCCAGGGCGCGATCGAAGAGCGCCACCGCCTCCTCGCGCTTGCCCCCGTAGATCATTCGGGCGATTCGGCCCTCGGCGGCGACGTCGGCGTGCCAGCAGGCCAGCGCCGTAAGGCCATCGATGTGATCCGGATCGATCTCCAGCACGATCTCGAGCAGGTCCTTGATCCTGCCGCCCAGGCCTTCGCGCAGCGCGGTCCAGGCGCTCTTGCCCTGTGCGTAGCGGCCCACGGCGGAAACCATCGAGAAGTAGGCCTCCGCACTCGAGGAGTCGGCCCGGATCGCCTCTTCGCCCATCCGCATCGCCCGCTGGATCACGGCCTCCCAGTCCTCCTCGGACGCCTCGTAGTAGGCGTGCGTCGACAGCGAGCGCGCTGCCAGGACATAGGCCTCCGGGGTGCCGATGCTCTCGGCGATGTCCGCCGCCTCGACAAAGCGCCCGTCCTCGTACGCGGCCCTCGCACTCTCCATAGACTGCCCCGCGGCGGCCCCGCCCGAGAGGGACAGGACACCCAGGGCGGCGACGAGCGGGAAGAATCGAAAACGGGCCATGCCCCCAACTTTGGAGACGGTCGGCCAATGCGCAATGGTCCCCCCGCCATCCTCCCGAGGAAGTTGACGCGGGGAAGCCCGCGCGCAACTCTCCATCGAAGTCGCGAAGAGCTCCGACAACCCCGTGGGAGGAGAGGAGAGATGTTCAGGACGACCGACGCGGGGCACCCCCGTGGCCGGCGGCAACTAGCCGCCTTCGCGGCAGGGGTCGCCCGGCTCCTGCCGGTCCAGCGGAGATGCAGCGCCGCTCGAATGCCGTGGGAGGGTTGTCCACGGGCTGCTAGAGGAGCGCTGCCCTCCGCCTTCGTATGGCGACTCCTCGTGGCGTGGATCCCCTTCGCCGCCCAGCCGCTCTCCGGCCAGGAGGACGTGGGACTCGCGGCGGCGGCGCTCCAACTCCGCCAGCTCGACGGCGTGAAGCGCGTGCTGATGATCGGCGCCCACCCCGACGACGAAGACACCGCCCTCCTCGCCAAGCTCGCGCGCGGGATGGGGGTCGAGGCCGCCTATCTGTCGCTGACGCGCGGCGAGGGAGGCCAGAACTTCATCGGTCCCAGGCTCCACGAGGGGCTCGGCGTGATCCGCACCGGCGAGCTCGTGGCGGCCAGAGCCCTCGACGGCGGCGAGCAGTTCTTCACGCGCGCCTACGACTTCGGGTACTCGAAGACGCTCGAGGAGACGATCGAGCTCTGGCCCTTCGACGAGGTGCTTCGCGATGTCGTCTATGTGGTGCGCACCTTCAGGCCTCAGGTGGTCGTGTCGGTCTTCTCGGGGACGCCGCGAGACGGCCACGGCCATCACCAGTTCGCCGGCGTGGTTGCGCGCGAGGCCTTCGAGGCGTCCGGCGACCCGGCGCGCTTCCCGGAGCTGGCCGCGCGCGGGGCCGAGGCGTGGACCCCACTCAAGCTCTACCGCCTGGTCCGCCGCTCGCCCGAGGAGGCGACGGTTGCGCTCCCGACCGGGCGTTTCGATCCGGTCCTGGGGCGCTCCCACTTCCAGCTCGCCATGGAGAGCCGCAGCCAGCACCGCTCGCAGGAGATGGGCGCGGCCCAGCTGATGGGACCGAGGGCGAGCGGGCTGCGCCTCGAGGAGTCTCGGGTCGTTGCGGCCGACGACGACGGCATCTTCGCGGGCATCGACACGACCCTTGCCGGGCAGCTGAGCGCTCCGTCCTCCAACGGGGGGGCATCGGAGGCGGAGCAACGCATCGCCGAATACCGGCGGGCGCTGGCTGCGGCGCGCGAGGGGATGACGGGCGGCGGAACCGAAGGGGCGGCGGTTGCGCTGGCGGGGGGCGCGCGAATCCTCCGGGAGATACTTGACGGCACTGCGGACAAGGCGGACGCACGACTCCTGGAGGGGCGTCTCGCCCAGCTCTCCGAGGCGGCGCTGGCCGCCGCCGGAGTCGTCGTCGAGCTCCGGGTCGGACGGGGGCTGCTGGTGCCCGGCGAGTCGGCGCTGGTCGACGTGATCGTCTGGAATGGGGGAGCTGCTCCCGTGGCCGGGGTGACGCCCGAACTCCTCCTCCCTTCGGGGTGGCGTGGGTCGCGGGCAGAGGCGGAGGCGTGGCCGCCACCCGGCCGGTTTCGGATGTCCGCGGTCGCGCTCCCCGCAGGCGGCGCGGTCGCCCCCGGGGAGGTCGGACGCCAGCGCTGGAGGGTGACGGTCCCCAGGGATGCGGCGCTCTCCTCGCCCTACTACCTGGCCGGGGAGCGCACGGGGAACCTCTATAGGTGGCCAGAGGGCGGCGAGCTGTGGGCCGAGCCCTTCCGTCCGCCCCCGATCCGGGCTTCGGTGGCGCTCGAAGTCGCCGGCGCCAAGCTCGCGGTCGAGCGGAGCGGCGAGCATGTGGGGGTCGACCGGACGACTGGGGAGTTCCGCAGGCGCCCCCTGGTCGTGCCGGCCGTCGACGTCGCCGTCGATCCCCCCTGGATGGTCTGGCCTGCGGGCAGCGGGGGGACGCGAACGGTCGGCGTGGCGCTTGCCAACGTCTCCGAGGCGGCGCGGGCCGGTACGTTGCGCCTTGAGGGGCCGGAGGGGTGGTCGGTCGAACCGGCCAGCCAGCGCTTCGCGCTCGAGCCGGGTGGCGCCGCGGCCTCCTTCTCCTTCGAGGTACGCCCGGAGAGCCTCCCCCCCGAGGGTGCCCACACCTTCCGAGCGATCGCCCGCGAGGAGAGTCCGGGTTCCGACGCCGTTTGTGTCAGAAAGGACGGCCTATCTGTCGAGGCGTGTGTGGATGGTGACAGATTCGCCAGAGAATATGTCACAACCATGAACATCATCGACCATCCGCACATTCCGCGAGCGGCGATCGCGCGCGATGCGGCCACGCGCATCTCGGTTGTGCCGGTCGCGGCCGACTCGGAGCTGAGGGTCGGCTACGTGATGGGCTCGGGCGACGACGGGGCCGACGTGCTCCGCCAGATCGGCATGCAGGTAGAGGAGCTTGGGGCGGGCGCGGTGCGAAGCGAGGACTTCGCCCGCTACGACGTGATCGTCCTCGGCATCCGCGCCTACGAGACGCGCCCGGAGCTGGCGGCCGCCAACCAGGCGCTTCTCGACTTCGCGAGCCGGGGCGGCACTGTCGTGGTCCAGTACAACAAGTACGACTTCGCGACGGGCGGGTTCGCGCCGTATCCGCTCTCGATGCGGAGGCCCCACGACCGCGTCACCGACGAGGGCGCTCCGGTCAGGGTGACGGCGCCCGGGTCGCCCGTCCTCAACACACCCAACGCCATCGGTCCGGACGACTTCGAGGGCTGGGTGCAGGAGCGCGGCCTGTACTTCGCCTCGGAGTGGGACGCCCGCTACCAGGCCGTGATGGAGATGGCCGATCCGGGGGAGGACCCCAAGGCGGGCGCGCTTCTGGTGGCGCCGGTAGGCGACGGGCTCTACGTCTACACCGGGATCGCCTTCTTCAGACAGCTGCCGGCCGGCGTCCCTGGTGCGATCCGCATCTTCGCCAACCTGGCTTCGCTTAGGAGTCGATAGCGGCTCCCCGCAGTCCCCGTCCCGGCTTCGCCAGCGTACCCGTCGGCGGGTCCTTCGCTGTCTCCCCGGCGAGAGGGGACGACGGGGTGCGCTTCGGGTCAGTGGAGCCAACCGGGATCGAACCGGTGACCTCTGGCTTGCAAAGCCAGCGCTCTCCCAGCTGAGCTATGGCCCCGTGGGCCCGGTGCCGGGCCGCAGGCAAGGTAAGGTAGCCCCGGTATATTCGTACATGAAGATGCTAGGAGCCCGCGGACAAAGCCCTGGCGGCATTCGAGGCGTGCTGCATCGGTGCTCGTCAGGGTTCATCCACAGACTCCTGGTCGCTGGGCTGCTCGTCCTGGCGCCCGGTGTGGGGTTCCAGGGGGCGGGCGACCGAAGCTCGTCCGGGAGCGCGGGCTTCGGCTCCGGCAGCTCCCGGGACCACTTCGCTCAGGGGGCGGGGGCAGCGGAAGGAGGCCCGGAGGCAGCGGAAGGAGGCCCGGAGCGGGCGGGCCAATCGGCGCGAAGGTACCACTTCGAGCGACCAGAGCACGTCCGGGGGATCTACGTCAACTCCTGGTCCGCGGGCTCGCGCCGTCGGATGGCCCAGCTGCTGGCGCTCGCCGAGCGAACCGAGATCAACACCTTCGTCATAGACGTCAAGGACGCCACCGGGATCGTCAGCTACCCCACCTCGGTGCCCCTGGCGGTCGGTGCCGGCGCCTCCGGGGCCCGGATTCCCGACCTCGACTGGCTCCTCGGCAAGCTCGAAGAGGCCGGCGTCATGCCCGTCGCCCGCATCGTGATCGCCAAGGACCCCGTACTCGCCGCGGCGCGACCGGAGCTGGCGGTGAAGGACTCGGCGGGCGGGCTCTGGATCGGGCCGGGGGGCTCCGTCTGGCTGGATCCCTACAACCCGGAGGTCTGGCGGTACCATGTCGCAATTGCCCGCGAGGCGGTCGCCGCTGGCTTCCCGGAGATCCAGTGGGACTACGTGCGCTTTCCGGACGCGCCCGCGCGGAGGATGGCGCACGCGCGGTTTCCGGCGTACGACGGGCGCACGCGCAGCGATGTGGTGCGGGAATTCCTGGCCTACAGCCGCCATGAGCTCCGGGGGACCGGCGCCGTCGTCACGGCCGACGTCTTCGGCGTCACCACCTCGGCGACGACCGATGTGGGCATCGGGCAGCACTGGGAGTCGTTCATCGATGTCGTCGATGCCGCTCTTCCCATGGTCTACCCGAGCCACTACGCGACGATGAGCTTCGGGTACGCCGAGCCGAACGCCCGCCCGTACGAGATCGTGCGCACTGCGCTGGAGCGGGCGGTCGAGCGGTCGGCCGCCGTGGAGGGGGCCGGGGCGACGCGTCCCTGGCTCCAGGACTTCACGCTGGGAGCGCCCAGCTACGGAGCGCCGGAGGTGCGAGCCCAGATACAGGCCACCTACGATGCCGGCATCGACGGGTGGGTGCTCTGGAACGCCGGCAGCCGCTACACCGAGGCCGCGCTCGAGCCGACGGAAGGGTTTGCGGAGGAGCCGGTCATTCGCGTCGGCGGCGAGGTGGTGCCCGCGTCGCGCCGCCACGAGCTGTACCGCCCTGGCGAGGGCGAGCCCTCCGCGCACACCGGGGTGGAGTCGGGGGGAGGGTCGCCTCGCGACTCCGTGGATGGTTGATGCTGACTGTACGCAGCGCAGCAGTCGCGGCGCTCACTGAACGAGCTAGTCGATACGGAGCTGCCGAAATGAGGCGGATCACGAGGATAGTCGTCCGTCGTTGCCAAGGCCCAGTGCCCGTGCTCCTTACACTGCTCAGCAGTGCCGTGTCCGGTCCTCGCGGCGTTGCGCAGGAGGTGCCTATATCGACGTTGCCGACAGTGGATCGCGTTCTTGCCGACACTCGAACGCCGGTCTATACGGTCGGGCGGTCGGGCGGTGAACACTGGGAGATGTTCTACCGCATCGGCGACATGAGTTTTGACCGCAGTGATAACCTGTACGTACTAGATGGCGGAAACAACCGAGTTGTTCAGTTCGATGCACAGGGCCGGTTCGTGCGGACATTCGGACGTGATGGACACGGTCCGGGTGAGTTCACGGGACCGCGGCATCTGGTCGTATCGTCGGTGGGAGAGGTGGTGGTGGACGATGCAGGACGGACGTTGATTGCCTTCAAGGACGGTGAATATGCGAGGTCTGCCTCGTACCGTGACATCGAAGGGTTGTCCACGGGAATAGGTGCCGGGGCGGACGGCAGCGTATGTTGGCTCAGTGAAACGTATCCCTTCGGCGACGACAGTGCGAGCGCATCGGTGTGGTGTCACAATCTCGATAACGGTGGCGTGCCCACGGTTGTGACGCGCGTCAGCATTGAGCCCCTACGGGAGATCAGCGTTGGCGATATGGTAGTGCGCAGACGACCGGTGTACGGAGCCTCACCACGATTTGGAATGCTACCAAATGGCCGTATTGTGTTTCACTATGGCGTAGACTATCGGCTAACGGTGTTGGATCGCCACGGGCGAGTGGAGCAAGAGATACGTCGCGGGATCGACGCAAAGACGGTAACGCCACAGATCGAGAGGCGTGGCTGGAAGAGCAAGAAGCGCGTGGAACGCTGCCACTAGTGCAATACGAGATGCCGTTTGCCGATAAGATAGCTGTGGTGACGGGCGTCCGTACCGATCCGAATGGCCGCGTCTGGGTGCGGCGACGGGGGAACGATGCGGAGGAGAGGGGACCGATCGACCTCATGACAGATGGCGGACGATACATAGGCACAGTAGTGATGCAGGATCTGCCGTGGGCTGTCAGTCAGAGTGGATTGGCCGCGTACGTCGAGGAAGACGACAACGGGGTCGAGAGCGTCGTGGTGCGACGCCTGCCGGATGCATGGAAGTAGGGGGTGCCGACTCCGGTGACCTCCTCGTCCTCGTCGTCCTTCGACACCGTGCGGGTCGTGCCGTGCGCGTGGTCGCCGAGCAGCGCTAGAATGTCTGCCGCCCTCTCCGGCGGAATGTAGCGCCGCTTGTTCCTCAGGCTCTTCTTGAGCGGAGACGAGAAGGAGGTGGCGTCGATGAGCCGGACCTTGCCAGCCCGATCCCTCCTGTGGCCACTTCGCCTGGGCCAGCGTGTGGAGGAGGAAGTAGGTATCCGGCATTTGCGTGCGCGACCCGGGTTGGCCGAGTCGCCCCCACCCCCCTACCCCCCCGACCACTCCCGCGGAGGCTCCTTCGGCTTCGGCTCGCAGGAATCCGGCGGCATCACCAGCTCCAGCTCCGTGTACCGTGCGATCACCGCGAAGTCCCGGTTCCCCGCAAGCAGCGGACGGCGATCCCCCAGCGCGGTTGCGGCCACCATGCAGGCGACCGTCGATCGGATCGTGAATCCAGCCCGGCGGCAGACGCGGTGGATGCGCGCGGCGGCCCGATAGTCCCTCAGCGAGTCTGGAATCACGATCTCGAAGCGGCTGAGGAGCTGTAGGAGATTGGCGGCCCGGAGCTCGTTGGGACAGCGGGAGAGCAACTCCGTCACCACGAGTGCCGGAGTGGCGATCGGCTCGCCTTTCTGAACACCGGAGCGGAGGGTGAGATGGGTCCGGCTACCCGTCGCCCGCAGATACTCAACCCAGGCGGACGTGTCGACGATCAACGGCTACTCGATCGGTTCGAGCGGGTCGATCAGTTCAATCGGGTCGTTGTCGCGCATCTCGTCGAGATCTCCGTCCCAGCCGACCCCCTGCATCGCCAGCGCCTCCTCCTTGGTCATCGGGACGATCGCCTGCCTGCAGACCGCCTCCTCAGCGGCCGCCTTCCAGCTGCGGAGCCCGTAGCGCCGGCGCACGGCTTCGACGTCGTGCTCCGTCACCCTCGCCTCGATCGTGACGTAGCGTAGCGTACCCGGCTTGAACACCGAATAGTCGGGGCGCGCTTCGTGTACAGAGGCGGCACCGCCGCGCCGCTCGCGCCCCGCCGCGTCGCGCACGGTGCGCCGCACCCACGCGGACACGGTGAGGTTGTTGCGTCCGGCCGCGTCGCGGATCTCCTCGAGGTCGGCGTCGGACATCACCACCTGTAGTCGCTTACTCATAACTTGAGTATATCGTACTCATACGAAGACCGCCAGCGCGGCCTCGTCCTGCTGCTTCGGCCCGAAAAGGGCAGGTTATCGCCTCTCGACCAAGCGACCGGAGAGGTACTTGTGGATGACGCTCGACAGCAGCGTCTGGCAGGGGATACCCTCCTCGCGAGCACGGGCGTGAGCACGGTCGAAGTCGCGTTCAGTGACCCTGAGGTTGACCCGCCTCGTCTTCTTGAAGGTGTTGCGGGCCGCTTGGCGGGCGGCCTCAATCTCGTGCTCGGCGCCCGGGGCGCGGGGAAGCTCGTCCCGCTCGAAACGCTCCAGGATACTCCTCTCGTCGGCGCTCAACTGGTTGCTCATGGCTCTCGCCCTCTTCGATACTCCCGCGTAGCCTTCCGGCTGGGGATGATGGTTTTCAGGAATCGCGTGCCGTCCGGGGCGATCACGAACGGGACAAGGTGGAGATACCGCTCGATTTCGACGACGTAGATCATCTGACCCGGATACCGCGCCTGGTTGGGGTGTACCAGTACGTCCACCAAGCCGTCTCGCTCGATTGCGAAGACCAAGCGCTCGAACGAGATGCCTCGTTCGTCGGCGAGCCGTCTGTTCTTCTCCGCGTTCCAATCGAAGCTGTCGGCCATACCCAATCGTCACCCATTGTGTGTACTTTGTCAACAACATCTCATCGGGGATCATACCACAGCGCCGCCCCACAAGGGGCATGATCGGCGGTTCGAGCGAAAGTCACCCCCCTCAATCCACCCCCTGCCGCCGCGCAATCCGCTCCAGCTTCGGCCCGATCGAGGTCATCACCGCCGCGAAGAGCACGACCACCCACCCCGCCGAGAGGATCAGATGGACGCCGACGAGCATCTTCGCGCCGACGGAGTCCGGTGAGACGGTCAGGAAGTCCTGGCCGAGCGCGGTGAAGAAGGAGAAGGACAGCCAGTCGGTGATCCCGGCGCCGCTCTCCACACCCGAAAACGCACCGGGGCTGAAGCGCTCCAGCATTCCGTAGAACCCGGCGAAGAGGACGATGATCGTCAGGTAGCCGACCGCAAACCCGCCGATCGGAACCCACATGACGCGCAGGTAGTCGGCGAGGTGGCCGTATACGCCGAGCCGCGGCTGCAGCCAGGTGATGGCGCTCCTTCCGAGGAGAAACGCTCCCACGGGCAGCACTAACCCAACGATTCCCAGGCTATAGCCGATTGCCAACGCCAGGGAGAGACCCGAGTGACCGCGGCCTTCCACGAGGACCCCGGTAGCCATCATCAGGGCGAACCCGGCGGTCAGGGCGGCCACGCCGAGGATCAGCAGGAGTGGAGGACGGCGGTCGCGCCATCCCTCGCGGCGGTGGCTGAGGAGGCCAGCTGGCAAGGCGACCCAGGGCGTCAGGAAGACGGGCAGTACCAGGATCAGCGTGTAGAGGGAGAAGAAGCCCGACTCCCGTACGGCGAGCAGGATGCCACTCGCGACGTGGGCGGGGAAGAATCCCAGGGTGAGGAGGACGGCCACGATGAACGTCTCCCGGGTCACGTCGCGGTAGCCGGAGATCGAGGCCCGTTCCAGTCCGACGACCAGACCGACTGCGAGAGCCATCGTGGACGGACCGATCAGCCCCCATCGGTCGCCGGACAACCCGCCGGCGAAGAGCGCGATCGCCATCCCGACGATCGACCCGATCAGGACGCCTATCCACGGCCTGCTCCGCGAACCTCCCCGGAACACAACCCCCACGCCCACCCCGATCCCGCCGCCCACTCCCATCAGGACGTCGGCGTGATCCCCCGTGATCGCGTAGCCGAACGGCGCAACGAAGACGGCGATGGCGGCCGCCATTCGCGCCGCCGGCAGGATCAGACGGTTCATCATTGGCTCCCCCTCAGATCAAGGTGTCAAACAGAGTTTACAAATTGTCATGTGAACATGACTTTTCTTGGCTCCCGGCCGAGTCCGTGGCTCCCCGGCGCAGTCCATCACGGCCCTTAACGCTTCCTCTTCAGGCTGAACGCTTTCTGTTCGGGCTGAACTCTCCGGGGCCAGCGCGGGAAACGTAGCAGGCCGGGGACGAATCCGCCCGCCTGTTCTAGCCCACGCCTGACCGCGGCGCGGGGCAATGGCGGGTGCGACTCGGCGGGTGGTGGTGGGCCGCGCCGCTCCCGGCGACGCCAGCCGCCGGACCGTGGCGGCACGGCGGCCCGGGCCAAGGGCTTGCAGATCGACTTCACCACACCTTACTCTACCCCCGCGTCAGCTCGCAACATTGGGTCCACAACTTGAGCAAGGCCGAATGCAATGACCGGAGTGCGGACGTTGTCCGGGTCGTTCCTCCTTGCGATTCTCGCGTTGCTCCGCTCCACCCCCACGGCCGCCCAGCAGGGCACGATCACCGGGATCGTCGTCGATCTGGAAACAGCTTCGCCCGTTGCCGGTGCCGCCATCGAGGTGCTGGGGCAGGAGAACGCTACGGGGGCGACCGACTCGGCTGGCGAATTCCGCCTCTCCGTCCCGGCCGGCACCCATTCCATCGTCGTGACCCGGATCGGCTACGAGACCTCCCGCACGGACGGCCTCACCGTCGAGGCCGGTGCCGCGTTCCCGGTGGCCATCCGGCTCCGCTCGCTCGCGCTCGCCCTGAACCCGCTCGTCGTCACCGCCTCACGCCGCGAAGAGAAGGAGCTCGACGCCCCGGCCTCGGTCTCCACCCTCAGCGGGGAGCAGATCTCGCGGATGATCGCGCCCACCCCCGCCGACCACATCCGCACTCTCCCGGGGGTCGACCTCGCGACGACCGGAATCACCCAGAGCTACGTGGTCGTGCGCGGCTTCAACAACGTGGCCTCGGGGCGCCTGTTGAGCATCGTCGACAACCGCTACGCGCGCATCCCTGCGCTCAGGATCAACGCCATCAACATGATCCCGGCGACCGACATGGACATCGAGCGCATCGAAATTGCCCGCGGACCGGGCGCCGCGCTCTACGGCCCCAACGCGGCCGAGGGCGTCATGCACATCATCACGCACTCGCCGATCGACCGGCCGGGCACGACGGCCTCGCTGGCGGGGGGAGAGCGCTCCCTGGTCCAGTTCCTGATGCGGAGCGCCCACCGGGTATCGGAGCGGTTCGGCCTCAAGGTTTCGGGCCAGTACCTGCGCGCCAACGACTGGGAGTACGAGGACCCCTGGGAGGTGGCGGCCCGCGAGGAGAACCCGGGCCATCCGCGCATCGGCGTGCGCAATCCGCTGAATGAACGCTACTTCGCCGACCTCCGCGCCGACTACCGTTTCGCGGAAGACGGCGAATTCATCGTATCCGGGGGACTGAACACGTCGCTGAGCAGCATCAACCTCACCAGCATCGGGTCGTCGCAGACACACGACTGGCAGTACCGCTACGGGCAGGTCCGGGTGCTGAAGGACCGTCTCTTCGGGCAGTTCTTCCTCAACCAGACCCATTCGGGGGACAACAGCTACCTGCTGCGCAGCGGACTCCCCATCGTGGACCGGTCGCGCACCACGGCGGCCCAGGTGCAGCACGGGCTGGAACTCGGCGGCTGGCAGAGCTTCACCTACGGGTTCGACTGGCAGCGTGTCGAACCGCGCTCCGAGGGCACGATCTACGGGCGCAACGAAGACGACGACGTGATCGTCGAAGCGGGTGCCTACCTGCACTCCGAGACCCGGCTCGGGGAACGGGTCGATCTAGTGACCGCGCTGCGCGCCGACGACCACAACCGGCTCGCGGAGCTGAACGTCTCGCCGCGCGCCGCAATCGTCTTCCGTCCCGCCGAGGGCCACAACCTCCGTGTCACCTACAACCGCGCCTTCGCCACGCCGGGGACTTCGTCGCTCTTCCTGGACATCGAAACGGGGGTGCTTCCCATCGCCCCGGGAATCAGCTACCCCCTGCGCGCATTCGGCGTGCCCTCGGACGGGTTGACCTTTTCGGACCGGTGCCCCGGCGGACACATGCAGCTCTGCATGCGTTCGCCGTTCCTGCAGGGCCGGCTCCCCGCCAACGCGGCGCTCTTCTGGGACGCGCTGGTCGTGCAGTTCGTCCCGGAGACGCTGCGACCGTACGTCCTCGGCCCCGGCGACCAACCCGGCGATCCGGCGCTTGCCACCGTCTTCCGCCGCCTCGACCCGGAGGCGCTCGGGGTGGAAGGGGGCGACATCTTCCCCCTCGACCAGGGACCCGGCGATGTCCCCGCCCTGGTCCCCACGACCTTCAACACCTTCGAAGTGGGCTACAAGGGGCTGATCAGCGACCGCGTCAGGCTGGCCGTCGACGTGTACACCGCCGATGTCGAGAACTTCGTCGGCGCGCTCAAGGTAGAGTCGCCGAACGTGTTCCTGGACGGGACAGCCGCCGGGGCCTTCCTGGGGAGCCGCCTGGCCGATCTCATCCGGGCCGGGCTGGTGACGCCGGAGCAGGTGGCCGAACTCGCGGCGGGGCTGGCGTCCGTACCGGTGGGAGTGGTCGTTCCCGATCAGTTCGAGGCTCCCGACCTGCTCATCACCTCCCGCAACTTCGGATCGGCCAGCTACCGGGGGGCCGACTTCTCCATGCAGGTCCTGGCCTCCGATCGGCTGAGTCTGACCGCGGGCTACTCGTTTCAGAGCCGCGAATGCTTCGACTTCGACGACGACGGCGAGTGCCCCGGGAGCAACGACCTCTCCCTCAACGCGCCGAGCCACAAGGGGTCCCTGGCGGTTGCCTTCACCGACCGCGCCCGCGGTTTCCACCTCGACGGACGCTGGCGCTTCTCGGGTGGCTTCGACATGCGGTCGGGCGTCTTCGCGGGGCCGGTGGATGCCTACGACATCCTCGACCTGACCGCCGGCTACCAGCTCCCCTTCCAGCCCAACGCGCGGCTGGAACTCACGGTCTACAACGCGCTGAACAACCTGCACCGGGAGTTCGTGGGCGCGCCGGAGCTGGGGAGGCTGGCGCTGGTGAGAGTGAAGTACGACTCCTGAGGCATGCGCCGCACGGCACCACACCGCTGGGCGACGAACCCGTTGTTCAATCCGGCGCGATTTCCAGCGAGGCACCGCCGTGCGACTGGCGACAGAGCGGCGCTAGCAGTCCGTCGGAAACGTCGTAGACCCAGCCGTGCAGAGTGGTGCGTGCGCCCGCCTCCCAGGCGTCCCGAACGACTCCGGACCGCGCCACGTTGCGCACCTGCTCGATCACGTTGAGCTCCACGAGGCGCCGTTCGCGGGCCGCACCGCGCAGCTCGGCCAGCTCGGCCCGGTGAAGTTGCCGCACCTGGCGAAGGTGCCGGAGCCACCTCGCGACCGCGCCGTGGCCGGGAGCGGCCAGCGACGCCTGCACGCCACCGCAGCCGTAGTGCCCGCAGACGACGATGTGGGGCACCATGAGGACCTCCACCGCGTACTGGAGGACCGCTAGGGCGTTCAGGTCCGAGGGAACCACCTGGTTGGCGATGTTGCGGTGGACGAAGACCATTCCCGGTGGCTGGTCGATCACCTGGGTGGCAGAGACGCGGCTGTCCGAACACCCAATCCACAGGACCTCGGGCGCCTGGCCGGCCGCCATGCGCTCGAAGGCGCGGGGGTCGGCCTCCACGAGTCGCCGAGCCCAGGCGCGGTTGGTTGCTAGAAACCGATCGGCGTCACTCATGCAGCGGGTTCGGGATCGGAGTGGCGAGCTCGCGCGACCGTGCCAGGCAGGGGCCACCCGGACTAGGGTAGAGCAGCGCCGCGACTGGCACGAGACCGGCAAGCTTATGGACAACGAAAGGAGACCGTCAAGTGGCGCGCTCCAGCCGTCCGTACGATGCCGTCCGGCGGGTTCTCCGGCCGCAGGCACCTTGACCGCCCGCGCGGGGCGGCTCTAGAATCCCACTCTTTGCCTAGGCATCCGGCGCGCAGCGAATCGCGCCCGCGCCCGTGATCAGGCTCCGAGTCCTGGTCCGGCGGTGTCTGCCCGGGCTCGGCACAAACGCTCGGCAGGGAGGCGACATGGCCCCAGCATGGAGGCGACATGGCCCAGGCTAACTCCTTTGGAACGAAGCAGATCCGCAACGTGGCAGTCGTTGGGCACGGTGGGTCGGGAAAGACGACCCTCATCGACGCGGCCTGCTTCGCATCCGGCACCACAGCGCGCAAGGGCGACGTGAACGCGGGCACCGCCCTGACGATGACCACCCCGGAGGAGACGGGTCACGGCATGTCCATGCAGCTGACCGTCGCGCACGCGGTGCAGGGGGAGAGCAAGATCAACTTCATCGACACGCCCGGCTATATGGACTTCGCGGGCGAGACCGCGGCGGCGGTCCGCGTTGCCGACTGCGGGGTCGTCACGGTCGGTGCCGCGACGGGCGTCGAGGTCGGCACCGAGCTCGCCTGGAGGGTGTGCGATCGCCGCTCGCTGCCGCGGATCGTCTTCGTGTCGATGATGGACAAGATGCACGCCAGCTTCGACCGGGCGCTGGGCGAGCTCAGGGAATCCCTGGCCCCCGGTGCCGTCCCGGTACAGCTGCCGATAGGCGCGGCGGCCGATTTTCGCGGCGTGGTCGACCTCCTCACCGGCAAGGCTCACCTGCACGAGCCCGATGGTTCCGGCAGGTACCGCGAGGCGGAGGTGCCGGACGACCTGGTCGACGATGTGGAGGAGTGGGCGACCGAGCTCATGGAGACGCTAGCCACTACCGACGAGGAGCTCCTCGACCGCTACCTGGAGGGCGACGAGATAACCGTCGAGGAGAAGCTCGCCGCTCTCGCCGTCGCCGTGGCCGAAGGTGATGCGGTGCCGGTCTTCTGCGGCGCGGCTGGCCAGTCGTATGGGGTGCTCGAGTTCATGGAGCGCCTCGTCGCGATCGCCCCGCACGCGGGCACCTCCGAGGTCGAGGCGACCAGCGAGGAAGGCGACGCGGTGCGGCTCAGGGCGGCCGACGACGAGAGCGCGAGCATGCTGGTCTTCAAGACGAGCACCGAGCCGCATGTGGGGGAGCTCTCTCTCTTCAGGGTGTACTCGGGGATGGTTGCCAACGGCACCGAGCTGCGAAACGCGGCGCGTCGAGCCAGCGAGCGGATCAACCACCTTGCGATTCCGCAGGGACGTGATCGTGTGGAGGTGGAGGCGCTGCACGCCGGGGACATCGGGGTGGTCGCCAAGCTCAAGTCGACCCAGACGAACGACACCCTGAGCGCTCCGGCCAATCCAGTGACGATCGCGGGCGTCGAATTTCCGCAGCCGGACATCTCGACCGCCGTGAGGGCGGCCGCACGGGCGGACGAGGACAAGCTGGGGGAGGCGCTGAGCAAACTCCACGACGAGGATCCGACCTTCGTGGCCCACTTCAACCCCGAGCTGCGCCAGACGATCGCACGGGGCCTTGGGGAGCTGCACCTCGACGTGAGCTTCGCGAGGATGAAGCGCAAGTACGGGGTGTCCGTCGAGACCGAGGCCCCACGAATCGCGTACCGCGAGACGATCACGGCCGAGGCCGAGGGGCAGGGACGCTTCAAGAGGCAGACGGGCGGAAGAGGCCAGTTCGGCGACTGCTGGGTGAGACTGCGGCCTCGCGGCCGGGGCGAAGGCTACGAGTTCGTCAACTCGATCAAGGGTGGGGTGATTCCCACCAAGTACGTCCCCTCGGTGGACCGGGGGATACAGGAGGCGGCCACCCAGGGGGTCGTGGCCGGCTATCCGCTGGTCGACTTCGAGGCGGAGTGCTACGACGGCTCCTACCACTCCGTCGACTCCTCCGACATCGCCTTCAAGGTGGCCGGCTCGTACGCGTTCCGAGCCGTCGCCGAGAAGGCGAAGCCGGTCCTGCTGGAGCCGATCGTCGAGATCACCGTCACGGTGCCCGACGAGTACGTCGGCGACGTCATGGGTGACCTGAACGGCCGTTCGGCGCGGGTGCTCGGGATGGAGCCGGCGAGCGGCCGCACCGTCGTCAGGGCGCAGGTCGCCGAGGCGGAGCTTCACCGCTACGCATCGGTGCTCCGCTCGATTACGCAGGGAAGGGGCACGCACCGGCGCAAGCTGCTCGGCTACGACGCGGTCCCCCCCATGCGAGCCGAGAAGATCAAGGCGGAGGCGGCTGCCGAGGAGGAGTGACGGGCGCGCGGACTTGGCAGCCCGTGGAAGAAACCGTGACGGCATTCGAGGGGCGCTGCATCCGCGCTGGACCGCTTCGCTCGTCTCCCCAATTGTAATGTTTGATTTACGTTGTGTAAACCACGATTTACAATTCCCATACCCGTGGCTGCGCTCTGCGTCGCTCCTCGGACCAATAGCGCTGTGGCTATTGGCCCTTCGTCGCGCCTTGCCAGCCCGGCGCAGCGCCCCTCTCGGTGCTCGCCTGAGTTTATCCACGGGCTGTTAGCCGTCCCGACCGGTCACCCGGCCTTATGTGGCAGATTATGCCAGCAGCTGTGTCTGGCAGCGCTTGCTGGCAGCTGCGTGTGACAGATTATGCCGATTATCTGTCAATTCCCGCCTTGGCAGTGCCCCGGCCCGCGCGACGCTAATTGTCGAAGCTGAGCAGCTCCGCCAGCTCCTCCGGTGCCAGCCGCACTCCTGCGCGCCTACCCATCCGGCTAGCCGACCGTGAGCGGGCTCCCGACCGCTCCTTGGTCCTGGCGACGGCGCCGCCTGCGAAGTCGAACTCCGGGTGGTGGATCTTCTCGATCCGCCTCTCCAGCTGGTGCTCGAGAGCGCGAAAAGCCCCCAGGTCGGATGCGGTTACGAAGGTGACGGCGCCACCGGTGGCACCAGCCCTGCCAGTGCGCCCGATGCGGTGCACGTAGTCCCCCGGATCAAGCGGGACATCGTAGTTGACCACATGCGAGATGCCCTCGATGTCCAGACCCCGCTGCGCGATGTCGGTCGCCACGAGCACGCGCACCTTGCCCCCGCTGAAGCGGTCGATCGCGCGGGTGCGGTGGCTCATCTGGCGGTCGGAGTGAATGACGTCGCAGGAGATCCCGGCCTTGGCGAGCCGCGCCTCCAGGGCGTTCGCGCCGACCTTGGTGCGAGTGAAGACGAGCACCTGATCCCATCCTGGCTGGGCGAGGAGGTGGACCAGCAGGTCGGGCTTGCGCTCCGGCCGCACGGAATACGCCACCTCGGAGATGCCCTCCGCCATCGTTCCCGGCGGCGAAGCCTCGATCCACATCGGGTCCTTCGTCATGCCCAGCGCCAGAGCGTGTACGGCGTTGGGCATCGTAGCCGAGAAGAGCAGCGTCTGCCGATTGCGCCCTAGCCCCCGCGCGACCTGCTCGATCTGGGGCCGAAAGCCCATGTCGAGCATTCGGTCGGCTTCGTCGAGGACCAGAATCCGCACCTGCTTCAGCTTGGCGCTGCCCCGCTGCTGAAGGTCGATCAGGCGCCCAGGGGTGGCGACCACCACCTCGTCTCCGCGAGCCAGCGCCTCGAGCTGCGCTTCGTAGCCGACCCCGCCGTAGACCGTCGCCACGCGCACGGCGGTCCCGCGCGCCAGAGCCCTGGTGTCTTCGGCCACCTGCTGGGCGAGCTCGCGCGTGGGGCAGAGGACGAGCACCTGAAGGCCGCCGCCCTCGCGAGTCCGCTCGAGCGCCGGGATCATGAAGGCGCCTGTCTTCCCGGTGCCGGTGCGCGCTATCCCCACCACGTCGCGCCCGCTGGCGACGACGGGTATGCCCCTCTCCTGAATGGGGGTGGGGCGCGTCCACCCCAGCGCCGCTACCGCATCAAGTCGAGTCGGCGAGAGGCCGAAGGCGGAAAAGTCCGTCGTATCGTCCAAGTCTTGGCTCTGGGCACTCACTGCCGCCGCCCGTGGCGACGGAGAAAGGTAACAGCTATCCGCCCGGTGCCGTGGTCAACAGTATCCACGTCGGCAAGGGGAAGTCCGACCTTGGGTCGGGCTGTGCGAGGTGGCCGGTTGACACCCGGCCCGCGCAAGCGGAGGATTGTCTGCATGAACCTGTTGGGACTCGAGCTCGGCGACCTGGGAGCATGGTGGCGTGTGGCGCTCGCCTACTCCGAGTTGAGGGTGGCGCCCACGGTCGGTGCAATCGTGCTCGGGATCGCCGCCTACTTCGTCTGCCGCTGGGTGGTGCGCATTGCAGGCCACCGGATAGCGGCCAGGACACGCACGGAGATCGACGACCAGCTGGTCGACGCGGTCGGCCGCGTGCTCCGCATGACGATCGTGGCCTGGACGACCTGGAGAGTCGTCGGCTTCTGGCAGCCGGTGCTGGGCACCGAGGGCGCCGACGGGCAGTGGGTACCCTACGCCAGGCAGCCCGCCGACTGGGTGTGGGGCATCTGGATCGTCGTGGTCTTCATTCCTCTGAGCAGCTTCGTCGGGAACCTGCTCAGGGCCTTCGAGAAGAGGATCGTCTCGCGTCGCGACCGCACCATGCTCGACGAGACCGCGTGGCCGATGATCAACCGTGCGATTCGCTTTACGATCATCGCGCTCGGCGTCCTGCTGGCGATGACCTACCTGGGCATCGAGATCGCGCCATTCCTGGCCGGCGCGGGCGTCGTCGGCCTGGCGCTCTCGCTCGCGGCCAAGGACACCCTCTCGAATCTGATAGCCGGAGTGCTGCTGATCATGGATCGCCCCTTCCAGGTCGGCGACCGGATCGAGCTCTGGAGCGCGCCGCGCGAGACGGGCACCTGGGGCGACGTGATCGAGATCGGGCTGCGCGCGACGAAGATCCGGAATCCCGACAACCTGGTCGTGGTCGTGCCCAACAACGAGATCATGCGGCGCGACATCATCAACTACACGATGTCGGGAGCGGGGATCCGCCTGCGCATCCCATTCGCCTGTGCCTACGAGTCCGACATCGAGTGCGCGAAGCGGCTCCTCGTCGCGGAGGCCCTCCAGGTCCAAGGCGTCGAGAACGACCCTCTGCCGATCGTCATCGTGCGCGGATTCGGTCCGTCGGAGGTCAAGCTCGAGCTGCGGGTCTGGATCGAGCAGGCTCGGGAACGCCGCCGGATCGCCGACGAGATCACCGAGCACGCGATGATCGCCTTCGCCAAGGCAGGTGTCGAAATCCCCTACCCGAAGCGCGAGCTGTACATCAGGGAGGGCAAGGCGGCGGAACTGCCAGCCCCCTCCCGCGATCGACCTCCTCCCCGAGGGCCCTCATGACCCAGCAGAAAGCCGACACCGTCGTCCCGGCCACCGACGCCCACGCACCGACGGCGGACGCCGCCACCCCCCGCTCCGTGCGTGCGCCGGATACTCCAGAGCTGAGCGCAGCCGCAAAGGCGGTCGCTTCGCCGCCCCCGGGCGACGACTCGCTGGCCCGTCGGGGCTTCCTGGGCCGGGCCGCCGCCACAGTCGCGGGCGCAGGCCTGGTCAGCGCCTGCGGCGGAGACGGCGGCGAGAGCGGAGCCTCGGAGAGCGGCCCCAACGTCGTCACCAAGCCCCGTGTGACCTGGCGGCTGGCCTCCAGCTTCCCGCGCGGCCTTGATGCCATCTACGGCTCAGCCGAGCGCATAGGCGAGATCACCTCGGCGCTCACGGGCGGGCGCTTTCGCATCCGCGCCTACCCCGCGGGCGAGCTGGTTCCCGGCCTCCAGGTAATGGACGCGGTGCAGCAGGGCACCGTGCAGGTGGGGCAGAGCACCAGCTACTACTACACCGGCAAGAACCCCGCGCTCGCCTTCGACACGGGGGTGCCCTTCGGGATGACCGCCCGCCAGCAGGACGCCTGGCTGAACGAGGGCGGCGGAGTGGGGGTGATCCGGGAGCTCTTCGCCGACTTCGGGATCGTCACCTTCCCAGGTGGCAACACCGGTGCGCAGATGGGAGGCTGGTTCCGGCGGGAGGTGGAGTCGCCTGCGGACCTGAAGGGGCTCAAGATGCGCATCCCGGGCCTTGGGGGCGACGTCATGGACCGGATGGGCGTCACCGTGCAGGTGCTGGCTGGGGGCGACATCTACCCGGCGCTGGAGCGCGGCGCGATCGACGCGACGGAGTGGGTCGGGCCCTACGATGACGAGAAGCTGGGGCTCCACCAGGCGGCCCGGTACTACTACTACCCGGGTTGGTGGGAGCCGTCCGCCTCGGTGTCCTTCGAGGTGAACCGGGCGGCGTGGGACAAGCTGCCGCCGGAGTACCAGACCGTCTTCGAGGTCGCCGCACAGGTCTCGGCGCGCAGGATGCTCTACACCTACGACGCCCGCAATCCGGCTGCCCTTGATCGGCTGGTGGCGGGAGGAACCCAGCTGCGCCCATTCTCCAACGACATCATGTCGCGCGCTAGGGAGACGACCGCCGAGATCCTTCAGGAAACCGCTGCCGCCGACGCCACGTACAGGACCGTGTACGACCACTGGCGATCCTTCAAGGAGGCTTCATATCGCTGGTTCGGCGCGGCCGAGCTGCGCTTCGCGGGCTTCGCCTTCGCGGACGCGAGACCCTCCACTATCGCCTGAGCTGGAGATCGTTTCCGGTACTCGGCCAACTCAAGCCACGAACTGTCGGCGGGCAATCCCAAAAGGAGCATCATGAGCAGCCTGATCCACCTGTCGTCCACGTCCTTCCTACGTGCTCTCGTCCTAGCCTCCGGTGTGCTGGTGGCGGCGCCGCTCGCCCCGGCCGAGGCTCGCGCCCAGGTACGGCCGGACATTCCGGATCCAAGCGACACCATCTACCAGGTCCGCCTCTCCGACGGCACCATGACCTTTGCCACAATCGTGGCCGTCGATCAGGAAAAGGTGGTTCTGACCACCATAGCCGGTGGTCGCCTCGAGATCGAGCGATCGCACATAGTCGCCCTCACTCCGGCCACCGGGAGAGTCGTGAATGGCGAATTCTGGAATGAGGACCCGAGCAGCAGCCGGCTGTTCTTCACCGCTACCGGTCGAACGCTGCGCCAGGGGGAGGCCTACCTTGGCACCTACATCTTCGTCTTCCCGTTCGGCGCATACGGGTTCACCGACCGCATCATGATCGGCGCGGGGGCGCCTGTTCTCCTGGGAATTTCTGAGCCCTTCTACGTCGCCCCCAAGGTGTTGCTCGTCAATGGGCCGAGGGCGCGCATCTCGCTCGGGACGCTCGCCTTCTTCTTCGATGACGAGCGTGTCGGGATCGTCTACGGCGTAGGGACTTTCGGCAGCACGGACGAGGCTGTGTCCGCCGGCATCGGCTACTTCTACTCTGGACGCGATCTGGACCGCGAGCCGGCGTTCATGTTCGGCGGCGAGATCCGGTCCGACCGGCGGATCAAGCTAATTTCCGAGAACTACATACTCCCTGAGCGCGCGGGCTTCATCTTTTCGTTTGGAATCCGTGTCATCGGTGATCAAATAGCCACCGAGGTCGCTATCGTCGGTGCGGGTTCAGGAAGCGATTCGGGGTGCTGCGTGCCGCTGGTCAACTTCACCTACGCATTCGGGAACTAGCGGACAAGCCTCCTACGGCAGGAATGGCGCTGCATCCCCGCTCTCGGTGCTCGCGCGAGATTGTCCACGGACTGCTAGTCCACCAGCCCGGTCACCAGCCACGGCCACTGGACGATCGCCATCAGCCCGATCAGCTGGATCGCGATGAAGGGAATCACCGCGAGGTAGAGATCGGTCGTCTTCACCTCCGGGGGAGCCACGCCGCGCAGGTAGAAGAGGGCGAAGCCGAAGGGTGGCGTCAGGAACGAGGTCTGGAGGTTCATCCCCACCATCACGCCGAACCACACCAGGTCGATCCCGAGGAGCGCCGCTGCAGGCCCCAGGAGCGGGATGATGATGAAGGCGATCTCGAAGAAGTCCAGGAAGAAGCCGAGCACGAAGATCGTCAGGTTGGCGACCAGGAGGAGTCCGACTACCCCACCGGGAAGGGTCGTCAGGAGATCCTCCACCCAGATGTCGCCGTAGAGGCCGCGGAAGACGAGGGCGAATGCGGTCGAACCGATCAGGAGGAACATCACCATCGTGGTCAGCTTGGTGGCGCCAACGCACGCCCCGCGCAGGACCGCCATCGACATCCGTCGCCGTGCGGCAGCGAGCAGAATGGCACCGACCGACCCGATCGCGCCCGCCTCGGTCGGGGTCGCGACCCCGGCAAAGATCGAGCCCAGCACGATCAGGATGAGGAGGAGGGGGGGAAGCATCACGACCACCACCCGTCTGAGCAGCTCGCGCCAGTCGAGATCGGTCATCTCTCGCGGCAGAGCCGGTGCGGCCTCGGGCCTGACCACCGCCACGACGACGACGTAGAGCGCGTACATCGCCGCCAGCATGAGGCCCGGCACGAGCCCCCCGATGAAGAGATCGCCCACCGAGATGCCGAGCTGGTCGGCGAGGACGACGAGCACGATGCTCGGCGGGATGATCTGCCCCAGGGTGCCCGAGGCGAGGATCACCCCCGACGAGAGCCGCGCCGAGTAGCGGTAGCGGAGCATCACCGGGAGCGAGATGCTCCCCATCGCCACCACCGAGGCGCCCACCACACCCGTCGCCGCGGCCAGCATCGCGCCCACGATGACGACCCCCAGCGCAAGCCCTCCCCGGTGCCGCCCGAAGAGCGTCCCGATAGTCGTCAGCAGATCCTCGGCCAGCTTCGCCCTCTCGAGCACGAGGCCCATGAAGATGAAGAAGGGGACCGCGAGCAGAACGTAGTTCGACATCACGCCGAAGATCCGCTCGGGCATCGCGTAGAGGAGATTCCAGTCGAAGAGTCCCATCTCGACGCCGATGAAGGCGAAGAGGAGCGAGGCGCCGCCCAGCGCAAAGGCGACCGGAAATCCGCTGAAGATGATCAGGAAGACCACTACGAACATCAGTGGTGCCAGCAGGTTGGCCTCCATCAACGGGCCCCCGTCACAGCCCCGCCTCCGCACGGTCCGCTGCCCGGCCCTCCCCGCCGGTGTTCGGACTTCCCCTTCCCCGCAGCCGCAGCTGCTTCAGGAGCTCCGAGCACGCCTGAACGAGCAGCAGGGCGAAGGCCACGAGGATGACGGCCTTGAGGGGGTAGCGGGGCAGTCCCCCAGGATCGGGCGATCCCTCGCGCACCACCCACGAGTTTCTGACCGAGGGCCACGAGACCCAGAGGATGAAGATGCAGAATGGTGCAAGCAGGAGCAGCACTCCAATGCAGTCAATCGTCGCTCTGGCTCGCCGTCCCAGGCGGCCGTAGAGGACGTCGACGCGCACGTGGGCGTTCTCCCTGAGCGCGTAGGCGCCGCCCAGCAGGAAGACCAGAGAGAAGAGGTACCACTGGAGCTCGAGGTAGAGGTTCGAGCTCAGGTTCACGCCGATGAAGCGACCCAGGTAGCGGGCGGCGGCGTTGTAGGCGCCTATGAGCACCATCGCGAAGACGAGCCACGAGACCACCCGTCCCAGGCGAGCGTTGGCGCGGTCGACCACCCTGACGAAGGCTGCGGCCAGCGACGCGCCAGCGGTCCTCAAGGCCGCGACCTTGCTAGCAGCCCGTGGACAAACCTCCCACGGCATTCGGAGCGCTCCGCCGCTCTCGGTGCTCGCGCGAGATTATCCACGGACTGGGAGTCCCGCGGCTTCGCCGCCGCGGAGCAGCGACCGTCCCGTCATCTCCGGGGGCTGCGGCAATGCCATCAGCTCAAGTACCGTCGGCGCCACATCGGCCAGCACCCCGTCCTCCAGCACCGCCCGTCGTCCCACCGGGGAGATCAGGAAGCACTCCACCGGAAAGGTCGTGTGCGCGGTGTGCGGCCGTCCGTCTTCGTCGAGCATCCTTTCCGCGTTGCCATGGTCGGCGGTAACGAGCGCAACGCCCCCGAGAGAATCGATCCGCTCCAGAAGCCGACCCACGCAGGTGTCCACCACCTCGACCGAGCGGACTGCCGCCCTCAGGTCGCCGGTGTGCCCCACCATGTCGGCGTTGGCGTAGTTGACGAGCACGAAGTCGTGCGCCCGCTCCTCCAGCCTCGCGAGTAGCACGTCCGTCACCTCGCAAGCGGACATCTCCGGCTGCAGGTCGTAGGTGGCGACCTGTGGCGACGGGATCAGATTGCGGTCTTCGCCGGGAAGGGGTGCCTCGACGCCGCCGTTGAAGAAGTAGGTAACGTGCGCGTACTTCTCGGTCTCGGCCACGCGCAGCTGCGTCTTGCCCCGAGCGGCGAGCACTCCGCCCAGCACGTGGGCCAGCTCGCGCGGCGGAAAGAGGACGGGATGAGGAAAGTCGTCCTCGTAGCGGGTCATCGCGACCAGGTCGGCGAAGACGCCGCCAGCCCGCTCGAAGTGCGGAAAGGCGGGGTCTGTCAGAGCGGCTACAAGCTGCCGTGCGCGGTCGGCGCGGTAGTTGAAGGTGACAATGCCGTCTTCAGGCGAGATCGCGCCCCGGGGGTCGATGACAACCGGGGTGACGAACTCGTCGGTGACGCTCTCCTCGTAGCATCGCTCGAGATGGTCGGAGGCTCTCTCGACTCTCGGCCCGGCGGCCTCTGCCATGGTGCGGTAGGCAACCTCCGTGCGATCCCAGCGCCTGTCCCGATCCATCGCGTAGTACCTGCCCGAGAGCGATGCGATGCGCTGCCGGGGGGCACCATCGCCGACCGCCCGGCCCAGGAGCGACTCGAGCCTCCGGATCCAGCCGAGTCCCGAAGTCGGCGAGGTGTCGCGCCCGTCGGAGATGGGGTGGACCCAGGTCGGCAGATCCTCGTGGCGGGACCACCTGAGGAGCGCCTCCAGGTGGCCGTAGTGGCTGTGAACGCCAGCGTCGGAGCAGAGGCCGATCAGGTGCAGGCGGCCACCACGGCTCCGCAGCCGGTCGGCAAGGGCAACCAACGGCTTCAGCTGCATGAAGGCGCCGCTGCGGATGGCCTCGTCAATGCGCACCAGCTCCTGCGCCACGATCCTGCCTGCACCCAGATTCAGGTGGCCGACCTCCGAGTTGCCCATCATCCCCTCCGGCAGCCCCACCGCTCGCCCCGATGTCTCGAGGAGGCACCACGGATGGCGGGCCTGGAGGTGCTCGCGGACTGGTGTGCTCGCCATCCAGACGGCGTTGCCCTGGCGCTTGGCCTGGTCGGGATCGGACGCGCCCACCCCCCAGCCGTCGCAGATGATCAGCACTACGGGACGACCAGTCACGACGGTCCCGCTCCCGGGAGGAGCGCGACCAGGCTCAGGGGGTCGACGCTCGTCGCGCCAAAGCGCACCACCCAGTGGAGGTGCGGCCCCGTCACCCGGCCGGTACTGCCGACTCGCCCGATCGGCATCCCCGCGACCACGGTGTCGCCCACCTGCACCAGCTGCGCGCTCAAATGGAAGTACCCCGTCACGAGCCCGCCCCCGTGGTTCAGGTAGACTACGTTGCCCGCGAGCAGAAAGGGCTCGACTAGGGCGACCACGCCGCGGGCGGCCGCGACCACCGTGTCGCCGACCGCCCCCTGGAGGTCAAGCCCCATGTGGCGGCTCGTCACCTGGCCATTGAACTCACGGCCAGTGCCGAAGCGGCTCGTAATGCGGGCGCTCCGCGGCATGGCCACCCCTGACAACCAGAGCGGGGGATCGGCGAGGGCGTCGCGCGACACCTGGGCCGCCATCTCGATGTCGCGGTCCAGCCGCGCCCGGTCGGCGTCACTCAGCGGTGAACCGAAGCGGGGGGCGACGGTGAGCCTCTCGTGGTCGTATACGACTGGCTCGACTGGGATCCAGACCGACAGGGAGCGCGAGCGACCGTCGGCGAACTCGCCCCGCACCCAGGCCGGTACGGTGTCCGGGGCGTCGACAGGGATTGCCGCGAGGCTCTCGTGCCAGGCACCCGAGCGGTGAAAGGCGAGCGGGAGCTGGCCGACCTCGCCCGTCAGCCGAACGAGCTCGGCGCGATTGCCGTCACTGCCTTCGGCGTTCTCGCCAGGAGCGACCACCTTCGGGGCGACGCGCAGCCGGAAGAGGCTGCCCTCGGCTGGACGAGCCGGCTCCCACTCGATCTCCAGGAGCGGAGGCGGCGGGGGGGGTGCCGGCTGGAGAGCGGGGTGCGCCGCAGCGGCCAGCGCCGCCAGGGCGCCCGCCAGAGACAAACGGAGCCAGAAGCGGCCCCGCGAGCGGCGCAGGATTCCCATCGAAGGGCGAAGCTATCGACTTTCGCCGCCATGTGCCACCAGTAACTTGTCTTTATGACCGGCACTCCTGACGAGAACCGTATCTGGCGGACGACGCTGGACTTGGAAGGGCGCGTAGCGCCCCTGGTGGAGTGGGTCCGATCAGGCCCGGTGGCGGATGAGAAGCGGCTGGCCGGTTGGCGCCAAGGGGTGGGGCCGGTGCGGGTCGCAGGCGCGGCGGTGGGCGAAAATGCGGGATGGCCGCTCACCGTCGTGGCGTGGAACATGGCCGTGGGTGGAGGCGATCTCGAGGCCCTCGTGTGCTGGCTCGGCAGTCGGGACGCAATAGAGGATGGCGGCACCACCGTGCTGCTTCTCCAGGAGGCGTACGCCGCCGGGCCGCCGATTCCGAAGCTAGGTCCGACGAGCCGGTGGGCCAGGCGGATCGCCCTTCCAGGTCGCCGAATACGTACCGAGGTCGCCGCCTTCGCGCTGGGCAGCGGAATGTCGCTCTGCTACGCCCCGTCGATGCGAAACGGGGGGCCCGAGGACCCCGCCGAGGATCGGGGCAATGCCATCCTCGCCACGGTGCCGCTCCGGGGACTACGGGTCATCGAGCTTCCGATGGAGCGGCAGCGGCGGGCGGCCGTGGCGGCAACGGTAGAGGTGGGCGGCACCGAGGTGGCACTCTGCTCGGCGCACCTCGACAACCGGCCTGCCTGGACCAGGGCCTGGCGGATATGCGGGCAGGTCCAGCGCCGCCAGGCCGAGGCCCTTCTGGCCGAGTTTCCCGCCACCGGGAGCAGATCACCCGAGCCGACGCCCGCACTCCTGGGGGGCGACTTCAACACCTGGCTACGCGGCCATCGTCAGAAAGCCTCCCGAATGGCGCGGCATCGCTTCCCGCTCCCCCGGGACCCCGACCTCCGCCCGACCCACCGCTTCGAGATCGGGGGCAGGCTGCGCAAGTCGGACTACCTGATGGCGAGCGCCCCGCGCGGCTGGCGCTTCGAGTGTCGCCGCCTCGACACCACCTTCGGGTCCGACCACTTTCCCCTCGTGGGCACCCTGCGCCCCGACGGGAGCAGTCGAGCATGAGCGAAGACGACGTCCACTGCCCCTACTCCACGTCGCCGTCGCGGGCGGCCGCTTCCGCGGCCGCGCGCAGCAACTCGACCACCTCCATCAATATCGCCCGGCCCCGGTCGCGGGCGTAGAACCGCCGCACCTTCGCGTACCTTGGGCCACTCTCCAGCTGCATCCCATCCGCCTTCACCCACCGCTGCAGCTCGCGCGGCCTCGGTCCCCACCAGCCGACCTCGCGGTAGCGGTCGTCGTACACTATCACGACTGGGATGGAGCGGCTCCGTCCGTCGGTCAGGTGTGCATCCATCAGGTCGGGATTCTCGTCCCGAGAAAGGACACGTAGCTCCACATCTGGAAGCGCCTCCACCAGACGGGCGATCACAGGCAGGATGTTGACCGCATCGCCACACCAGTCCTCGCTTAACGCCAGCATCCTCCACCGTCCCGGTACCGCGCGGGCATCCTCGACCACGCCAGCCGGCACCTGCGCCCGCTCATAGACGCTGCGCCAGAGCCATTCGTTCCGCTCCACCGTCTCCAGGTAGGATGGGAAGGTCAACGCCGATTCGAACCGCTCCCCCTGGAGCGTAGGTCGCGTCACCAAATGTAGGTCGGCCGAGACCGCCTCGTTCGTGCCCCGCCCTGTTCATCCGAAACGCCCACCACTACACAACCGACAAACGGGAGGCCACCCTGTCTCGGGCGGCCTCCCGTTCCTCAAACAACGGCCACGGGACCGCAGCTGCTACATCTGCCAATAACCGGATGCGTCAGACCAAGTCTACCACACTCTAGGCGTTCGGGTGGCACCTCTGCGTGGCGTCATTTGCAACCAGTGGATTCAGCCATGCTTCGCGCGCACTACCTGGGAACTTAGTGGGCCTCCCAATGCCCCGCCTGTCGTAGTCGTTCAATGCTTCGAACACTGCGCGTGTCAACCCAAATCGATGAAGGTCGGGTTGCCGCCAACCCTCCACAAACAGCCACGCATACCGCTCCCAGAGCAGCACATCAAGCATCTGCACCTCGTTCTCGGGCGTGACAGGAATTGCGGGAAGATTCACCTCCAACCTCATTGCGTCCAACACGTTCATAGCCCCAAGGAAGTTGCCCGAGACAGCCATCGCCTCCGCCTCGATCAAACGTGCGTGTACCGCACTTACCATCGACATGCCGCTAGTCGAACCGCCGTATTTCCTAGGAAGACGAGTTTCAGGGTTATTCCCGAAAAATGGCTTCGGCAGATATTGAACTTCCCTTCGTCGATCCGGCAGGCCGGTATATCGATCCGGCAGCGGGCCACTATACATCGGGCCGAGTGTATCAGGAATGACCCAGTCGTGCAAGATAAAGTACCTAAACTGGAATCCCAGCCAATACATCTGGTTCCAGTGCTCGAACGAGCCGCCCAGGATGGCATCGTAGCGAAATCCATCTGGAACGGTTGCCGCGTCCGCCACCGCGCCCTCGTAGTCGCCCGCGAGCATGCGCATGAGCGCGCGACCGGTGCGCGCAGCGTTCAGGTAGTCACGGTCCTGGAACTCGATCAGGAACGGATCAACCCGTCCCATGATCTCGATTACGTCAGTGAACAGCGACGCTGCAGAGTCGTAAATCTGCACGTCGAGGTACATCTCGGCACCACCCTCGTCGTCTGGCGATCCAAGCACGCCCTCACAGGAAAACAACCCAAGGTACATGTTGTTGAAAGCCCATCCCAACTTGATCTGTGCCGCCAGAAACGACGATTCAAACTCGAGTTCCGCCTCCATGGAATCGCCTTTCTCATACGCCAACTCCGCGATTTCCCATGCCTTATGCGCCAACCAACGGGATTCGGCCATTCCGTCTGGAAAGTTGTACGCCACATAGCGGGAATTCGCTGGCGTCCGTGCGACCGGATAGGTATTGAATTCAACACGTCCGTCGTCGATTAACGCATACTGATCATGATACTCTATCGGACCTTGGAAGTTGAGCACGTCACCGAGCAACTCCTGCCAAATCACGTACCAGTTCATCCACTTGTGCGCATTGCCCTCCGCAGTGTTGCCAACTGCCTCGAGCGCCGTGAGAAGATCCTCCTCCTCATACCGACCCGGGTCCTTTACCCGCAGCAGATCGCATGCGCTGAGGCCCACCGCCACCACAACTGCGCCGACGCCAACACCTGCCCTATGCCAGTTCATATCTTACAGTCCTTTTGTCTCGAATTCGTTCCCTCTTAACCACGGCGGTGTCCTATTGTGCCACACATAACAACGTCGTGCGATCGTCAATATATGCCAGCGTCATCAGAATCGCGTTCGAACCGAAAGGAGAAACCTCCTAGGTTGCGGGACGCCAAACGATGAAATGGTGGAAAGCTCTCCAGTGTCGTTGGCAAAACTCTTGTTATTGGGGTCCTCGCACCGGCAGTCGTCCCACCAGTGGAGATTGTACCCCGACAGGGTCACAGTCGTGCGGTCAAGCCCGAGTCTGCTGGCAAACACCTGCGGCACGGTGTAGACGATCGACACATCCTGAAGGCGGATGTGGTCGCGTCTATCGATATGCGGAACGTACCAGTAGTCGACCAACGAGTCATAGGAGAACTGTCGTCTAACTCGATCCGTCGGACTTGCTCCCTCCGGCAACAAAAGCGGGTCCCACGTGAGAATGTCGTCGAAACACTGACAGAGTTGCATCCCGTCCCGATAGGTGTAGTTCTGAAACACGGCACCTAGTTCGCCGCGGAACTGTATCGACGCCCTGAGATTGTTGCCCAACTGGAATGTGTTGAATATAGAACCCATATGGCGCGGCTGAGCCAGTCCGCGGAGGAACGGAAAGTGCGTGACCTTGTGCACCGGATCACCGTCCTCGGTTACGAAGTAGCCACGAATGTCCTCTCCGTAGACATTGTCCAGCGGCTGCAACTCATACCACCCGCCAAATTCATTTGCGTACCGCCAACCAACATGCGACCAGTAGCCCGTGGCCTCATCCTCCTCATACAAGGGCATTGAATCGGGTTGGGCCTTGTCACCGAAACTCGTAATCCGATTCATGTTCCACTCGTAGGCCAAACTGGCCGACCAGCTGAATTGCGGCATATCGACCACTGAGGCTGACAACGCAGTTTCAACCCCTCTGTTCAAGAAGGAGCAACAGTTCTCGACCCTGCGGTACGCCCCCTGGCTGGCTGCAATGGGACTGGGGTACAGGCCGTTGACGACCTCCGCGTCATAGTAGGTCAGTTCTAGTCCAATGCGATTCGAAAAAAGGCCAATGTCCAAGCCGGTTTCCAACTCTACCTTGTTCTCCGGCCCCAAAAGTTCGTTGCCTGCATTCGCTACCCTGACCGCCGGAAGGTCGCCCATCACTGTGCCGCTAAAGTAGCTCTGTAGGTTATCGAAGGGCCCCGGTGCCTTGCCAGCCATGCCAAGGGCCGCACGGACTTTCAGATTGGAGAATACGCCGGGAAGCGCCGACGACGGGACGTTGTACGCTACATCGGCCTTTGGATACACCTGCAGGCCAAAGGACTTGCCGAAGGCGGAATTGCCATCAGCTCGCACTGCGGCGGTAACAAAAAGGTCATTGGAGAAATCGAAACGGTTTTGCAGGAAAAAGCCTACATTGCGAATTTCTTCGTATGCCTCGTCGGAATATACGAGAGCGGCACCCTGAAGGGACTCAATGCCCGGAGCGGAATACCGCTTCCCAGTACCCATACTCATGTTCGCCACATCCCAGTAGCCCTGGGCTCCGGCCGATAGGCTGCCTGTCAGAAAGCTGATCCCGAAAAGCTGATCGTAGTCGAGCGTCGACAGATAGTCCGTCGTGAACTTCTTCGACACCCGGTAGCCGAGGTTACGCTCCCCGGTCTCGCCGATTCCAACGTAGAAGTTGCCGAACGGCATGTGGCGACTCTTCTGGTCGGTCACGTCGTCAAGCCCGAACGTCAACTGGTGAATGAAGCTGTGGGAAGGTGTGTAGGTCAATTGAACACGACCGGTCCACCTGTCGGTGTCGGAAAACGTCTTTATCTCTCTGGCCGCTATCACACCCACACCTTGAACGCCACAACACTCGGGGTCTTCCTCCGTTGCCTCGCGCGGATCCGAGTAGAGCGAGTTCATATAGACGCCATTTGGATTGGCACCGGCTTGCACAACCCAAATCCTGTTCCTAATAAATCCAGATGTGATTCCCACTGACATCGTGTTTGATGTGGTCCAGTTGAGATTCACGCGGACGCTGCCACGAGTCTGATCGTTTGGCTTCACCGATCCTTCCTCGTACGAGATGCCGGTCGACACGAAGTAGGTGATGTTGTCCGAGCCGCCTGAGACGGTCACGTCGTATCCGTTAATCAGGCCATTCTCGATTAGGGATTCGTTGGGATCCGCAGCAGGCCCGACCAGTACCGAGTCCTCGTCGAAAAATCCAAATTGCGGACGTAGCGTGGTTGGCAGATTTGCGCGCAGGCGATTACGTCCCAGCGTCGTGTTCAGCGTGAACTGTGCCGGCGTGTTGCTTTGACCGCGCTTCGTGAACACCTGAATCACTCCCGCCGAGGCCTCGGATCCGAAGAGAGTCGCCGCCGCCGGCCCCTTCAGGACCTCGATGCGGTCAATCTCCTCCGGGTTGAGGTCGGAGAGCCTATCCTCTCCGCCACCGCCGGAGAAGTAGCAGCATGCGACCCCGCGCATGTAGCCCCAGTCTTCCTTCTGGGAGTCGTACCGTACGCCGTCGATGTAGATCACCGGACGCTGGGCGGTGAATCCGAACGAGTCAGTGCCCCGGATTCGTAGCTCCCGGCCTGAGCCGACTCCGCCGGTGCTCCCGATCGACTTCACGCCGGGAATCCTGCCCTCCATGACGTGGATGAAGTTCTGGGCAGGCACGATCTCCTTCAACTCGTCCACGTCTATGGTCGGCAGGGATACGCCGAGCTTTTTCCGGTCGATCAGCTTCCCGCCCTTGACGACGAGCCCTTCGAGCTCGGTTGCTGACACCTCGAGCCCGAAGTCCTCTATCAAGCTCACCCCGGGGGTGATGGTGATCTCCCGCTCCTGGGGCGTGTAGCCGATGCTGTGGACGGTCATCGTGTACACACCGACCGGGACGTTCTGCAGCACGTACCTCCCGCGCTGGTTGCTGACCGCAGTCACCAGCGTCTCGGTGACCCGCACCAAGGCCTGGTAGACGGGCGCCCCTGTGGTGGCCGCCGTGATCTCGCCCGTCACGGTGCCGGTTTGGGCGGACAGGCCTGTGGCCCCGAGCCCGCCCAGGGCGAGCGCAAGAGCCGCAGCGGCACCGCCAAGGCAGTAGCGATTGGACATTAGACATCTCCTTTGCAGTAGGGTGAAACGATGCCCTCGCCGCCGGCCGGTGCCGCGAGCAGGCGGCACGGCCGACGACTCAATATGAGGCGACGGGGCCGCTAGGCGCAAGCTGCGCCACTCGGACGGGGCCACGACGGGCGGCTGCGGTCCTCCTTTTGGGGACCACTTACCGGGGCGCTCGAGGCGGGATCGCTGCGGGTGTCGCTGGTGCGGCTGCGCCTTCCTGGAGACCGTCTGACGGCTCTTCGCTCCGTGGTTTGGAGCATCTAAGATACTGTCATCGAATCGTTTGGACGGTATCATTTGAACCATATTCCACTTGCACCGCGTCCGAGCTGCGGCCTTTCTGGCTAGGCTTCTGCACTGCCGACGACCACTCTGCTCGCTAGCTTTCGGGCACTCCTCCGACCCTTCTGCCACCCGACCTCCCGATGACCAGACGACTGCCGATCACCGTCGCCGCGGGGGTGCTTGCCGCCCCCGACACCCCCGTGGCGGCCCAGCCGGACCTCCATCCCACGGAGCTCCACGACCTCCGGGTCGTCACCGTGGCCGCGGGGCTCGAGGCTCCCTGGGCGATCGCCTTCCTCCCGGACGGGGAGATCCTCGTGACCGAGCGGGCGGGGCGGCTGCGCGTCATTCGGGGTGGCAGACTCCTCCCCGAACCGGTCCCGGGTGTGCCCGAGGTCGTCGCCCGCGGCCAGGGTGGGCTCCTCGACGTGGTGGCGCACCCCGACTTCGCCACCAACCAGACGATCTACCTGAGCTACTCGAAGCCGACCCCCGACCACCGCTGGGGCACGACGGCCGTAGTCAGGGGCATCTACGACGGCGATCGCTTCGCGCCTATCGGCGAGGTCTTCGAGGCCGCCTCGCGGGGCCGTGGGCACTATGGGAGCAGGCTGGCCTTCGATCTGGACGGGTTCCTCTACATCACGGTCGGCGATCGGCAGGTACCCCCTAGGGCCAGAGGCGACCTCGAGAACCACCCCGCCCAGAAGCTCTCCGACCACCACGGGGTGGTCGTCCGCCTGCACGACGACGGCCGGGTGCCCGCCGACAACCCCTTCGTGGGTCGCGACGGCGCTCTCCCCGAGATCTGGAGCTACGGCCACAGGAATTCGCAGGGACTCGCCGTCCATCCGCAGAGCGGCGCGATCTGGCTTACCGAACACGGCCCGCAGGGGGGCGACGAGGTGAATGTCGCGGTGGCGGGCGCGAACTACGGCTGGCCGGTGATCGGCTATGGAGTGAACTACGGCTCGGGGACGCGGATCCACGACTCCTCCCACGCCCCCGGGATGGAGCAGCCGCTCCACTACTGGACGCCCTCCATCGGCACCTCCGGGCTGGCCTTCTACACCGGCGACAAGTTCCGCAGGTGGCGGGGGAACCTGCTGGCAGGCGGACTCGTTGGGCAACGGATCGACCGCCTGGAGATCGAGGACGGCAGGGTGGTGGCGAGCGAGACCATTCTCACCGGGGCAGGCAGGGTACGCGATGTGCGCCAGGGCCCCGACGGCCTCATCTACGTTGCGCTCGACGCCCGCAGGGGGCCGTCGATCGTGAGGCTGGAACCGGTGCGGTAGCGGGCCGGTGGGGACCACCTCGTGGCCAGAGGCTACTGCGGCAATCCCTCGAGGGACACAAGCCAGCGAACGCAGCTCCTTCCCGTCCTGTAGGGTGCCGGACCGCGGCCATGGGTGACTCGAGCCGCTCTGCATCCGCCGTAGGTCCCTTCAGCTCCCCCGCGCAAAGTGCAGTGTAATCTCTGCTTTACGATATGTAATCCGTGATTTACAATGCCTGCTCCAGGGGCTTCGCCCTGCCCCTGCTCCTTGGCCCGGTAGCGCGACTACCATCCCGTGCACACAGCCAGCCGCGAGCACCCGCGGAGTTGCGCCAGTCCAAGACGGCAAAGCGGCCCCGAGGACACGCAGTCCCCGGGGCCGCCGAACGCCATCCATGCCGACCCGTCCTCCGGCCGGCCTACCCCAACCTGTGTGCGCCTACCACGAATACCCCAGCCGGGTGTAGTAGAAGCCGCCGTTGAACCCGAAGGGCGTGAACTGCCCGTAGGTGTTCCCGACGCCTGCCGCCGCGCCGGGATACTCCTGCGGATACGTGCCTAGGACGTTCTGGGCGCCGACCGTAAGCGTCCACCTGTCCATGACGGGGTGGGTTACCTCGATGTCGATCAGATTTCGGGGGGCGTAGTCGATGGTCTTTAGCTTTTTCGGCTCGGCCGGGTCGTACTCGGGATCCCCAGGGCTGTAGTAGGGATCGTCGGGGTCGTAGTACGGCTGCTCGCCGTCGAAGTAGCCTCCCCAGTGGCTGGCCCGTACCAGGATGCTGGTGCCCGACGCCATCGCGTGCGTGACGGCGATGTTGCCCCGAATGTTGGGAAGTCCCTCCTCCAGGATGCGGATGCGGCCTTTACTCAATGTAATTGTGTCGTGCTGAGTGACCTCAGTGCGATTCAGGTTCCATGCCGTGCTGAAGGCGGTGGAGGAACCGTCGCCGCGAGCAACCCGGTAGGCGGCCACCCAGTCGATCCCCCGGCTCCTCGTCTCGAAGTCATTGACGAAGAAGCGGAATCTCGCGAGCACGCCGCCGGGCCGGATGATTCCCTCGTCGAGCAGCCGCTGGATGTCTCCTGGGGAGAGGTTGAAGTCCTGGGAGAAGGTGAGCCGATCGGACATCTGTATCTGGTAGGCGTCGAATGACATGCTCAGGCCGCCGCTCTCGAACACGCCGCCCCACGCCAGGCTGATCGAGGTCTCCGGCGTTAGCGCCTCGCCTTCGTACTCCATTCCCAGAGCGGAGGTCGGGGGGATCGTCCCGTTGTTCGTCAGGTCCATGATCACCGGATCGTAGATCGTGGATACGTTGAAGGCGTTGGACTGCCCGGGCGTGGGCGCGCGGAAGCCGGTGCTCGCGCTCATCCGTAGCGCGAATTCCTCGGACAGGCTCACGCGGCCGGCGAACTTGCCGGTCCTGGTGCTGCCGAAGTCCGAGAAACGCTCGAAGCGGCCTGCCACGCCCAGGGTCCATGCGCCCTCCGGGTCGCGGAGCTCCACGTCGGCGTAGGCTGCGACGTTGTTCCGGTTCCAGTTGCCTTCGGTCAGCGGACCGAATCCGGTGAATCCGTTCGACCCCGGGGTGAAGCCTTGCTCGGCCAGCGACCCCTCGGTCCAGCTCGCAGTGTCGCCCGGGACGATTTCGAAGCGCTCGTTCCGGAATTCGGCACCGCCGGCCAGGTTGACCCTCTCGTTCATCGCATAGGAGAGGTCCACATTCAGGTTGGTCTCCTGCTGGTCGTAGATCCCGGGGTTGAAGTACGGCGTGCACCTCTGGTCATCGGGGACATGCGGCGAGAGCTCCTGATCGGTCGCGCAGGGTTGGTCCGGACCCAGCGAGGAGTTGACCGTGTTGTACATGTAGAAGTCCATGTTGGAGTTGCCCCACGCGGCGCTGACGTCCCAGTGGAGCTGGCCGTCCACCCCCTTCAGACCCGCCACGGCCGAGGCGTCGAACACATTCGCGCCGAACTGCGGGGTGAATCCGCCGGGGAACATCTTCTGGAAGGTCCAGCAGTGGTCGTTGGCCATGAGCTCGTCCCACGCCGCCTGATCGGTGACGACGCCACCCGAAACCGCCACTCTGGGGCAGCCCGCCGACCCATCGAGTACGCCGTCCTCCGCGTCGAGGAGGTCGCCCACCAGGAGGAAGGCGCCGTCGTCGTCGCTCGTGCCGAAGACGCCGCTCCGGGTGTTCGGGTTACGGAAGTAGAAGCCTCCCTCCACCTGCTTGCTCGCGTAGCTGCCGTGGCCGTAGACCTGCATGTCGTTGTCGAGGACGTACCCGGTGTTCGCCCACACCTTGATGTCGTTCATGACCTCGGGAGACCCCCAGATCTGGGCCGGATCGCGCACGTCTGTGTTGCCAGCCTTGATCAGCGCAGTTGCGTCGTCGCGCTGTACGCTTCGGTCGGTCGGGAGCGAGTTCCCGTACTCCCCGGTCAGGTTCAGGAAGCCCGTCTCGCCGAGCGGCAGCCCGAAGTTGCCCGCAACGGTGTACATGTCGCCATCGCCCGGAAGGGGGCCGCGGTCGACCCGTGTGCTGGTGCTGCCGGGGCCATCGCCGCCCGCGCTGAGGTAGCCGCCGGTCTTGAGCTCGATCGCACCGCCGGAGCGGTCGTTCTTGAGGGCGAAGTTCATGACTCCGGCGATCGCGTCGGATCCGTACTGGGCCGCCGAGCCGTCGCGCAGCACCTCGGCCTGCCGCAGCGCAATACCGGGAATGAGGGAGAGGTCGGGGCCCTGCGAGCCGTCGGCGAGGCCGTTGCCGTACCAGGTTATGACCGCAGTACGGTGGCGTCGCTTCCCGTTGACGAGCACCAGTGTGTGGTCGGGCGCCAGGCCGCGCAGGTTGGCGGGACGCGCGAATGTGGCCGCGTCGCTGATGGGCTGGGTGTTCACGTTGAATGAGGGGACCACGTTACGGATCAGGTTGGCGAAGTCCGTGTCGCCCTGTTTGACGATCTCGGCCGCCGGGATCACGTCGACCGGCACCGGCGACTCCGTGACCGTCCTGGGCTGAGCGCGGGTGCCCACCGCCACCAGTCCCTCCAGAGTGACGGCGCTCACCATCAGTGCGATGTCGAGCTGGTAGACCACTCCGTCTACGATCGTCACCTGGCGACGCTCCGCCTGGTAGCCGAGCAGCTGGACCTCCACGTCGTGCGTGCCAGCGGGGATGTCCACAATCTCGAAGAGCCCCCCATCGAGAGAGTTCGCGCCCATGTTCATGTCGATCAGCGTGATCTCGGCCCCCGCGATCGGGGTCCCGCTCTCGGCGTCGGTTATCGTCCCGGTCAGCGTGCCCTGCGCCTGGGCCGATCCAGGCAGGGCCATGGCCAGGCAGGTGCCAGCGAGCAGCATTCCGTATCTCATGTTGCTTACCCCTTGAAATCGCTTGGTGTATGTGTGCCCTTCCACCGGGTCTTCGCTCCGCACGGTGGTACCTTGGAGCGGACGGCACGGCCCGAGGGTCTGGAAGGTACGCCAGGAGGGCCGACAGGCCGTGAGCGGGAGGCCTGGGGAGACAGGCGCTAGCCACGCACCCGGCCACTCCCCCCTGGCAGCCGACCACTGGCGGTGAGTCAGGCTGAGAATAACGATTGTCGGGCATCGTGCCAAGTATCTGGAGCGGCCTGCAGCCCCATTGGCTAGCAGTCCATGGATAATCTCGCGCGAGCACCGAGAGCGGCGAAGCGCCCCGCTGGCAAGGCGCGACGAAGCGGTCCGCGGTTGCGCCCGGGCGAGCACAGAGATGGGCGAAGCGCCGGGCTGGCAGGGCGCTGCGCGGGGCGAATGGCTCCGCCATCGCCCAAGAAGCAACGCAGAAGCGAAGCGATCCAGCATGGATGCAGCGCCCCTCGAATGCCGCCGGGGTGCATCTGCGGGCCGCAAGGGTTGGTAGCGGCGCTACCGGCCCGAGGAGCAACGCAGAGCGAAGCCACGGATGTGGTAATTGTAAACTGTGGCTTACACAACGTAAATCATACAGTACAGTGTGGGAAGGAGAGCGAAGCGGTCCAGCGGGGATGCAGCGCTGCTCGAATGCCGTGGGAGGTCTGTCCACGGGCTGCTAGGTGCATCAGCTGATGCTGGCCGCCGCGGCGGCGATCCACTCCACCAGCGAGAGCACGCCCGCGACCACGCCCTCCCCAACCGAGGCCAGCACTCCGCCGACCGTCGTCCCGTCGAGCAGGCCGCTCCAGATCGCGAGGGCCGCGAGGATCCCGACGGGCACGGCGATCTTGATCGCAATCCGCACGAACTCGCGGAAGACCACCCAGACGAAGAGGACGGCCCCACCCAGCACCACGACCTGACCGATCAGCGCGGGCGTCGCGAACTCGCCCAATGGACATCTCTCCTCCCCGGGGCAGCTCCCTGGGCGGCACCGAAGAGCAGCCCTGGCAGCCCATGGAGAATACCTCCACGCGCGAGACTGCCCACGGCTACTAGGCTACGCGGTCCTTCAGCCCCTTAGCGGCCTTGAACGCCGGGTACTTCTTGGCAGGGATGGCGAGCTCCTCGCCGGTGTGCGGGTTGCGCCCCATCCGCGCAGCGCGCTCGCGGACCTCGAACGTTCCGAAGCCACCGATGGCAACCTTGCCTCCGACACCTAGCTCGTCGGCGACCAGACCGTGGACAGGATCGAAGATCTTGTCGATTACCCGAGCCGCATGGGCCTGGGTCAGCTCGGTGTGCGCAGCAAGCTTCTTAGCCATCTCGTTCTTGTTCATCACCGCTCCTTGGGGGTGGGTTGTGGTTCGTGCCCCCAATTTCGCCCGCCACCGGCGGTATGGGAAGCCCCAGCAGTCCGCGGATAATCTCGCGCGAGCACAGAGAGCGGCGAAGCGCCCCGCTGGCAAGGCGCGACGAAGCGGTCCGCGGTTGCGCCCGGGCGAGCACAGAGAGGGGCGAAGCGCCGGGCTGGCAAGGCGCTGCGCGGGGCGCATGGCGGAGCCATTCGCCCAAGAAGCAACGCAGAAGCGAAGCGATCCAGCATGGATGCAGCGCCCCTCGAATGCCGCCAGGGTGCATCTGCGGTCCGCAAGGGTTGGTAGCAGCGCTACCGGCCCGAGGAGCAACGCGGAGCGAAGCCACGGGTATGGGAATTGTAAATCATGGGTTACACAATGTAAATCATGCATTACAGTGCGGGAAGACGAGCGAAGCGGTTCAGCGGGGATGCAGCGCTGCTCGAATGCCGTGGGAGGTTTGTCCACGGGCTGCTAGTCCCGGCTCCTCGCCCACGCAGGCCCGGGTGTGCTACCCCGCTGGGCACCGCTTCGACGCCACCACCTCCCGGTAGATCTCCAGGTTGCGCTCCACCATCTCGCCGACCGAGAAGAGCCTCTCGACCCGGCGGCGTGCGCGCTGTGCCCTGGCCTTCGCGCGCTCCGGGTCCGACAGGACGCCCTGAATCGCCGTCGCCAACGCTCCTGCGTCCCCTGGGGGGCAGAGAGCGTCGGTGCCTTCCGGTCCGACGACTTCCGGCAGGCCGCCAGCCCGTGCAGCCACCAGCGGCACCCCGGCTGCCCCCGCCTGCAACGCGGCGACGCCAAGCCCCTCGCGGAGCGCCGGGTGCACGCAGAGGTCGAAGCTGCCAAGCCACCGGTGCAGGTCCGAACGGAAGCCAGCGAAGCGGATGAGATCGGCTACGCCCCCCGCCTCGGCGAGGCGTCGCACATTGTCCTCCAGCGGACCCCTCCCAAAGAGCACCATCGCTGGCGGTGCCATTCCCCTGCCTCTGAGAGTCGCCAGCGCGTCCACCAGGACCCAGTGGCCCTTCCTCGGGATGAACTGCGCCACCATCGCGCCCGCTGGCACCCCCGACGGCAGGGCGAATTCGCGATCGCGCTCGGCCCTCGAGAGCGGTTCCTGCCAGTCGGATGGGTCAACGGCCGAACGGACGAGCGATATCTTGTCGGTCGGCACCCCCTGTTCGCCGAGGACCTCCCTGACCGCCTCCGAGATGGCCACCACCCTGCGACAGAGTCTGTACTTGGTGCCAGCCACCCACGCGGGCTCCGGGGTGTCGACCCGGCGCGTCAAGACGACCGGCACACGGGCCAGCCGCGCCGCAGCCATCCCCAGGGTGTCCGCTCCCCTTCGCGAGTGGAGGTGCACCAGCTGCACGTCGCGCCTGCTAAAGCGCCAAGCCAGACGTGGGAGCGCGAGCAAGTCGGCCTCGCCCCGATACGGAAACTCCTCGACGCGGAGCCACCGCCTGCGTGCCTCCGACGCCACCTCGGAGCCCCTGGGCACGACGACCACCGATTCGACGCCACGCTCCCGGAGCCCCCGTGCGAGGTAGAGGACCTGGAGCGCCCCGCCGTAGAGGCACCGACCCGTCTCGAGGTGAAGAATGCTCACCCGAGGGGTCGATTGCGGACTCTCGCCATGCGCCCAATCTAATCGGGCGCCTCCTGCCATGACCGGTTTGCTTCGCAACCTGGTTCTGGGCTTCGCGGTGGTTGCCTACGCGCTCCGGCGACGATCTTCCCCTCGCGAGGCCCTCACGACGCTGCGCGAGCGGAGCGGCCGGGTGGACGCGCCCGGGCGCGGCGGGTCTAACCCGCGTGTCCTGGTGCATGGAGTAAGCGTAGGCGAGCAGGTCGCCCTTCGTAGCTTGGTCGAGGCGCTTGCCGAGTCGGAGCTCCGCCCGGAGGTGGTCGTGAGCGCCACCACCAACTCAGGGGTCGAGGTGGCGAGGCGCACGCACGCAGGCCGCCACGAGGTCGTGCGCTACCCCCTCGATTTCACCTGGATGACGAGCCGCTTCCTGGACGCGGTACGCCCCCAACTCGTGGTGCTCGCCGAGCTGGAGCTGTGGCCGTCCTTCCTGGCGGCGTGCTCGCGGATGCGCATCCCGGTCGTGGTGGTGAATGGGAGACTCTCGGGGCGGAGCTGGCGTGGGTATCGCCGCTGGAGGCGATGTGCGCGTCGGATGATGCGGAGTCTGGCCCAGGTACAGGCGCAGAGCGAACTCTACCGCGATCGCTTCGTTGAGCTAGGAGTTCCCGCAGAGCGTGTCCTGGTCGCTCCCAGCCTGAAGTGGGACGCTGGCTCCGCTGCCCCTGCGGACTGCGAAGCTGCGCGGTCGATTGCGGCGGCGCTCGGGATCGACCGTTCCCGTCCGCTAGTAGTCGCTGGATCGACCGGCCCTGGCGAGGAGGAGGCGCTCGTAAAGACGCTCCCCGAGGGCTGCCAGCTCCTCCTTGCGCCGAGACGTCCCGAGCGGTGGGAGGAGGTGGCGCGGCTGGCCCCCAAAATGCCCCGGCGTAGCGCTACCGTCGGCGGAGCCGAGCCGGGTGCCGGGGCCAGAGTCTTCCTCCTGGACACGATCGGCGAGCTCGCAGCCGCCTACCACCTCGCCGACGCGGCCTTCGTGGGCCGGAGCCTTGTCCCGATGGGCGCCTCCAATCCGCTGGAGCCGATTGCCGCCGGGGTGCCCGCCATTGTGGGGCCGCACTACGAGAACTTCGCCGAGATCGTGGACGAGCTCGTCGCAGCCGGGGGAGTGGCAGTTTCGGATGACCCGATGGAGGTGGCTGCCAGATGGATCCAGCAGCCCGACGCCGCGGCCGCCGTGGCGAGCCGGGGACGGAGCGTGCTGGAGAGGAATCGGGGGGTCTCGCGGCGGGCGGCGGCCCACATTCTAGAGCTGCTGGACGATGTGCCGTCCGTCGGTCGCTAGGCAGGGGCCTCGCTCCGCCGGCGGCGCACGAGACGGTAGACCAGGTACCCGACACCGGCAACCAGCCCGACCTTGAGGGCGAGCCCGAGGAGTCCGAAGAGCATGCCGAGCAGGGGTAGTGCCAGGGCGGCCAGGAGCTTGAGGACTATGAGGCCAGCGACACCGGCGGCGGCCACGGTGCAGACGGTCTTGAGGGTTCCCATCGGGCGTCTCCTATCTCATTGTTCATTATGGCTGTCACCCGACCAGCTGTGGGCCCGCCATAGGGGGACTTCGGCGACTGGTAAGATACTGGCCAAGGGGGTGTCGGGGTTTCAGGGGGGCGGAGCGGTTCAGCGGGATGCAGCGCCGCTCCTGCCGTGGAAGGTCTGCCGTGAGTTACACCGCCAAGGAGCGCGATCTGCTGCTACGGGGCGCCGCATTGGCGGCGTCGCCGCCCAGCTGCCCCAGGTGCGGCGCCAGCTGCTCCGTCGTCCGGGCCGGGCCGCGGGACGACGTCGCCTACGTGCGAGACCGTGTCACAGTCCGCTGCCCAGCGTGTCGGGCCAGCGCGGTCGGCGAGGTGCGCCGCGACTCTCTCCGGCCACTGCTCCAGACCGGCACCAGCGGCTTCTCCTACAAGGAGTGGCGGGGGACCTTCTACCCCGAGAAGCTCCCGCCCGCCCGCATGCTCGAACACTACTCGCGCACTCTCTCGAGCGTCGAGATCAACAGCACCTTCTACCGCCTGCCGCGCCTCGAGATGCTGGAGAAATGGGCCTCGCAGACGCCCTCGTCCTTCTCCTTCGTGCTGAAGGCCAGTCGCAGGATCACGCACATGAAGCGGCTCAGGGATGCGGAAGAGCCGCTGGAGTACCTGACCCGTACGGCCACCGACGGCCTGGGCGACCGGATGGGGCCGATTCTCTTTCAGCTGCCGCCTTCCCTGCGGGCGGATGTCGTTCGACTCCGGGAGTTTCTGGCGTTGCTGCCGGCCACTGTGCGCGCCGCCTTCGAGTTTCGTCATGAGAGCTGGCAGAGCGACGAGGTTCACCAGGCCCTGGCAGACGCAGCGGCGGCCCTCGTCGTCGCCGACACGGGCGACGACGAGCCACCGGTCGTCGAGACCGCCCCCTTCGGGTACGCAAGACTACGTCGGCCGGGCTACTCGCGTGCGGAGCTGGAGGGGTGGGCGGCGGCGCTCCGACGTACTAGGTGGCGAGAGGCGTTCGTCTTCTTCAAGCACGAGGACGAGGGGGCAGGGCCCCGCATGGCGATGCGCTTCGGGGAGCTCTGGGAGGCTGTCGGCTGACCTAGCAGCCCGTGGACAAACCTCCCACGGCATTCGAGCAGCGCTGCATCCCCGCTGGACCGCTTCGCTCGTCTCCCCAAACTGTAATGTCTGATTTACATTGTGTAATCCATGGTTTACAATTTCCCATGCCCGTTGCTTCGCTCTGCGTTGCTCCTCGGGCCGGTAGCGCTGCGGCCATTGGCCCTTCGTCTCGCCTTGCCAGCGGGGCGCTTCGCCGGCCTCGGTGCTCGCGCGAGATTATCCAAGGACTGCTGGGCGGCAGGTCAGGTGAGCGCCAGGACGAAGACCGTCACGATTCCAACCCAGATCGCCACGTAGAGAGGAACGAACTTCTGTCGCGTGGCGAGCATCTCTGGGTGGGTGATCGGCTTGCCAGCGAACTTCCCGCGCGGCCTCGAGGGGAAGAAGAAGGTCTTGTAGCTCTCGAGGGTGGCGACCGTATATCCGATCCCGGCCAGGGCGATGAGCAGATAGCTGCTCGTAAGCTGCGACGCCAGAAAGCCGTAGAGCATCGCCGACACAGGGCTTCGGAAGAACTTGAACCACTCGAAACCCTCGATCGGAGCGTCCTTGAAGGCGCCGCCGCAGGCGGAGTACCACCCGCCGATGCTGGCCACGAGCAGGACCTGCCAGAGGGGGCCCTCGGTTCCGGGCGGGGGCTGCAACCGGGTCGCCGCCCAGACTGCCACGCAGGCGACGCCGACGTAGCCCAGGCCGACTATGAGGCGGGTCAGGCGATTCCTGGGGACGTGTCCGAAGACGTGGAACTGCATCGGAATGAAGTACTTCGACTGGTCCTCGTCGCGGATGAAGGTCTTCCAGAACTCGGTCGTGGCCCGCTCGGCGGCGTAGGTGACGCCGAAGAGGAGCGCCATCCCGCCCGCGGTGGTGGCGTCGAGGTCGGCGAGATGCGCGATGATCGGAGCCCAGACCAAACCCACGAAGGTGCTCCGCAGATAGCGAGGAACTGTGAAGCCCTCGTGGATCGAGTCCTTGTACATGCCCCACGTCGAGATGTGAGCGCCTGCGGCCATCCCTACCAGCAGTTCGTTTACGAGACTCACGGTTGCTCCTGCCCCCGCTTCGGAGGGGCGTCTTCCATGTAGACGTTCTGGATCATCGCGATGCACCTGCGCGCGTCGGCAAGGGTGAACTCCGGCTCTCTGCCGGTCGTTAGCGCCCCGACAAAATCTCGGAGCATCGCACGGTAGCCAAGCATATCGGAAAGTCCGGGGAGCGACAGATGGCGGTGGCCGCGCAGGAGGAAGAGGCCGTTCGACTCGAAGAGTAGGGATGAGCGGGTGCCGTAGATCCTCGACAGGCGCACCCCGCGTAGCAGGCCGGGAATCTCCCAGGAGTGCGTCAGCACCCCCGCCGCGCCCTCCTCGTACTCGACCACCAAGACGACGCTGCGCTCGTGTCCGCCCGGAGCATCGGGGAAGAAGGCGCGGGCGCTCCGGATAGTCAGGCCGATTCCGTCGAGCATCGCCACCCAGTGGATGCCGCTCTCGAATAGGGCGCCGCCCCCCGCCCGCGCCGGGTCGGCGCGCCATCCGGTGACAACCTGATGCTTGACCGCGCCGATCGAGACGAACCGCACCTGACCCAGTGCGCCCGAGCGGACCACTCGGCGAATTGCACCTAGCAGCGGCTTGTAGAGGTAGTTCTCGGCGACCAGGAGCTGGCGGCCAGAGTCGGCGACCGCCCGCTCCACCGCGTCGAACTCGGCCACGTCGAGGAAGGCGGGCTTCTCGACAATTACGTCCCTGCCTGCGGCGAGCGCCGCGAGCGCAATCTCGCGGTGCGTGTCGGGCGGAGTGGTGATGAAGACCGCCGTGATCCGCTCGTCGGCCACCGCGTCGGTCCACTCGCCCCCGATGCGCTCGCCCCCGTGCTTCGCCGCGAGGGCCTGGGCCGGGGCCGCGCGCCGGGACCAGTGGTAGAGATCGACCTCGCGGTGGTGCTTGGCGAGCAAACGGGCGTGCAGACCGGCCGCCCAACCGGCGCCAACGATCAGGATGCGAGGCGTCGCCTGTCGGGCGCTCACGCCGCGAACCCCGCGCGGCTCCGGCCCGGAGCGGTCGCCTCCCGGCCCGGTTCCGTCAGTCCTGCAGACTCCGTCACGCCCATGCCCGCCACCGCACTGCCCACGCGCAGCGCGTTGGCTGCGATCGTCAGCGAGGGATTCACCGCGCCTGAGCGGGGCATGAAGCTGCCGTCGGCCACCCAGAGGTTGTCGGTTCCCCGGAGTCGGCACCACCGGTCTAGCGGCGAGGTGGCCGGATCCGCCCCCATGCGCAGCGTCCCCACCGCGTGCGAGAAGGTGCGGATCCTAAATGACGGCACGACGATCGCCCCAGCCTCCTTGAGGACGGCCCGCGCGACGGCCGCCAGCTTGCGCCGCGCCGCCCTATCGCGGCGGGTGTAGCTGTGGGTGATCGTGGCCCTCGGGATCCCGTAGCGGTCGCTCCGGGAGCGGGAGACGGCAATGTGGTTATCGCGGCGGGGCTCGTCCTCGGCGATTGCGAGGAGGCCTGCCATCCGTCGCCGGAGAGGCGGGATCACCGGCCGGAGCGGCCGGGGGACCATCCGGGCGACGAGTCCCGGCGGGGGCGGGTGGATCGACTGCAGCTGGCCGAGTTTGGGCTCCGAGGCGGTGTGGCCGTAGTGGTCGAAGATCCCCACCTGCTTGTGAAAGGCGTCGGAGTCGGCCAAGGGGGAGGGAAAGAGACCGTAGACGATCATGTTGCTGTGACGCATCAGGCACCTGCCGATCCAGTCGCGGGCCGGCGATACGGCCTCCAGGCCGGACGCCAGCACCAGGTGTGGCGAACCCAGCGCCCCGCCAGCCAGAAGGTACCGATCGGCCGAGAAGACACGCCGGCGTCCGGTGCTCCGGTCCAGACAGACCACCCCGTCTACGCGCCGTCCGCTCCAGAGGATGCGAACCGCCACGGTGTTGGACATTAGGGTCAGGCCGCGCCCGACGAGTCCGCCAAGCACCGCCTGAGCCGGGTCCCGCTTGGCACCGACGGCGCAGATGTAGCCGTCGCAGGTGTCGCACATGGCGCACTTGCCGTCTCCACCGCCACCCATCGAATCCGCCCCCTCGAAGTCGATGGCGAGCGGCAGGTGCGTCGGTCGCAACCCCAGCCGTGTGGCAGAGTCGTGGACCAGCCGGGCTGGGCCCCTGAGGTCGGGCGGCTTACGGGTGTACGCAACTTCGTCGGCGGGATCGAAGGGGTTGGCGGCTGGGCGGCCAGCCACGCCGAGCAGCTCCTCGGCGCTCTCGTAGTGCAGCGCCAGATCGGCGTACGAGATGGGCCACCTCGCGCCGCTCGCGCCGGTGATCTCAGCGTGCGGTTCGAAGTCCGAAGACCGGAGCCTGAGCGCCACTCCGCCGTAGAAGAGAGATGGTCCGCCGACACACTGGAAGGTCCCCTTGCGGCCCCTGCTATCGCCCCGGAGGCGATAGTGGCTCTCCATCCTGAAGTAGGGGCTGAGCTCGAAGGCGGCGTCGGGGGCCCAGTTGTGCTGGCCGCGCTCGACGTGCTCCCCGCGCTCGATCATCAGCACCTTCATGCCCCCCTCCACGAGGGCGTGGGCAGCCATGCTGCCCCCTACCCCGCTGCCGATAATCACGGCGTCGGGCCTCCGTGCAGCAGCCTCGGACCCGACGGGCGGGGACTTCCGGAGGAGGTGTGGTGCGGACATGGGGAGACGCCTCGCGGGCAGGGCAGGGCACCTGGGTCGGGATGGTGGGGAAGCGACCGGCTTGGGGCAGACTGTAATTAGCTCCGGGGGCCCGTGGTCGCAAAGGTCGGGTAGCATCGGCCGCTTGACAGTCGGCTTCGGGCCGGGCGATGATGCAGGCTCCACCCATGAGACGGAGCGACGATCCCGCATGGTCATTCGGGTCCGCAGGTCCAGCGAAGTCCCTTCCTCCGAGATCACGCCGGAGTCGACCTACCTCGACCGGCGGAAGTTCCTCGGTGCCACGGCGGGAATCGGGGCCGCCACCCTCCTGGGCCGGCGCGTCGCGGCCGAAGACGCGCCGACACACGGCGAGGAGGAGCCCAACAGCTGGGATGAGATCACCACCCACAACAACTTCTACGAGTTCGGGCTGGGCAAGGAGGACCCCTCGCGCAATGCCCATACGCTCGTCACCGAGCCGTGGACGGTGAGGGTGGACGGGCTCTGCGCGAAGCCTGGCGACTACGCGCTGGAGGACTTCATCCGTCCGTCCACGCTCGAAGACCGGGTCTACCGGCTGCGCTGCGTCGAGGGGTGGTCGATGGTGATACCGTGGCGGGGCTTTCCCCTCGCCGACGTGATCCGCCGCGCCGAGGTCGAGCCGCGCGCCCGCTACGTGGCCTTCGAGACGCTGTGGGACCCCGACCAGATGCCGGAGCGACGGTGGAAGCCGAGGATCGGGTGGCCGTACCGCGAGGGCCTGCGTCTGGACGAGGCCCAGCACCCGCTCTCGTTCCTGGTGGTCGGCCTCTACGGCAAGACCCTGCCGAACCAGAACGGCGCCCCGTTGCGGCTCGTCGTGCCGTGGAAGTACGGCTTCAAGAGCGTCAAGTCGATTGTGCGGATGAGCTTCGTACGCGACCAGCCGCGGACGACCTGGTCGAGCGACAGCCCGCGCGAGTACGGCTTCTACTCGAATGTGAATCCGGAGGTGCGCCATCCGCGCTGGAGCCAGGCGACCGAGAAGCGGATAGACGGCAGCAGGCTCTTCGGGTACCGCCGCATCGACACGCAGTTCCTGAACGGGTACGCCGACGAGGTGGCGCATCTGTACGAGGGGATGGACCTGGGGAAGCACTTCTGAGCGGACGGCTGGGCGCTGGACGGGGATGGTGGTCCGCCAAGCGCCGGCTTGTGGTCCTGAGGGGTGCCATCTGGGCGGTCGGGCTGGCGCCGGTCGCCTACCTGATCGTCGGCTTCGTGAGGGGCAGCCTGGGCCTCCTTCCAGTCGACACGATCATCCTGGTCGAGGGGCGGTGGGCGCTCGTCTTCCTCCTCGCCACGCTCGCCGTCACCCCCATTCGCCGCCTGACCGGGTGGAACCGACTGGCGCGGGCGCGCCGCCTCCTGGGGCTCTTCGCCTTCTTCCACGCCTCCGTGCACTTCCTGGCCTACGCCGGGATCGACAAGCTCTTCGGAGTGGTCGCGATACTGGAGGACGTGCGCGATCGCCGCTACATCACGGCCGGCATGGCCGCTCTGCTCCTGCTCGTCCCGCTGGCGGCCACATCCACGAGAGGGTGGATTCGCCGACTCGGCAAGCGCTGGCTGAAGCTCCACCGCCTTGTCTATCCGGCGGCCGCGCTCGGGGTGCTGCACTTCTACTGGAAGGTGCGGGCCGACACCTTCTGGCCGCTGCTCGCGGCGCTGGCGCTGGCGGTCCTGCTTGCGGCGAGGAGTCCGTCGATAGCCTCGCGCATGCGCCGAGGCCGGCGAAGCCCCGGAGGCAAGGCGGGGTAGCGGCGGCATATGGACGAGCGCACCATATTGCCTGTAGACGACGAGTCGACGTTGCGGCCGTCGCGCATCTCCGAGGCCCCACGCGTCCGATGCGGCGTCGAGGCGCTGGCGCTGGCGCTCGGCGGCGGGCCCGGGGCGCACGAGGCGGGTAGCGATGCGGCCAGGGTGGCTGAGCTCCTCCGAGGGCGTCCGGTCGGCCTGATCCAGCACCCGGCCTCGGTCACCTCCGAGCTGGCCTCGAGCACCGATGCGCTCCTCTCGGCCGGTCTGGAGCTGCGGCGGCTCTTCGGACCCCAGCACGGCGCCCGCGGCGAGAAGCAGGACAACATGGTCGAGTCGGACCACTACCTGGATTCGGTCACCGGCCTGCCGGTGCACTCCCTCTACGGCGAGGTGCGGAAGCCGACTCCCGCGATGCTGGATGGCATCGACGCGCTGATCTTCGACCTGCAGGACGTAGGCACCCGGGTCTACACCTTCATCTGGACGATGGCGCTGGCGATGGAGGCGTGCGCCGAGGAGGGGGTGCGCTTCGTGGTCCTGGACCGCCCCAACCCGATCGGTGGGATCGCGCTGGAGGGCCCGCTGCCGCGACCCGGCTACGAGTCCTTCGTAGGTCTGCATCCCATCCCGCTTCGGCACGGGCTCACCTGCGGCGAGATGGCCCGCTGGCTGAAGGAGGAGCGTGGAATAGGGTGCGATCTCGCAGTCATCCCCATGCGGGGATGGGAGCGCGACATGCTCTGGCCCGACACGGGCCTCCCGTGGGTGATGCCGAGCCCGAACCTCCCCGCTCCCGATTCCTGCCTGGTCTATCCGGGCATGGTGCTGCTCGAGGGCACCAACCTGTCGGAGGGCCGGGGCACCACCCGCCCCTTCGAGATCTTCGGCGCCCCTTGGCTGGACCCCGAGGCGCTGACCTCGCGGCTCGTCCGCGCCTGCCTCCCCGGCGTCCGCTTCCGCCCTTGCCACTTCGAGCCCACCTTCCAGAAGCACGCCCGCCGACTCTGCGGCGGCGCCCAGCTGCACGTCGCGGACCACCACTCCTTCGAGCCGGTCCGCACCGCCATCGAGATCCTCGTGGCGGCCCGCGAACTCGCCCCTCGCGACTTCTCGTGGCGCGAACCGCCGTACGAGTACGAGGAGACTCTGCCCCCGATCGACATCCTCTGGGGGAGTCCGGCCTTGCGCGAGGGCGTGCAGGACGGCGCGACCGCGGCGGCGGTGCTGGCCGGGGCGGAAGCCGACTTGAAGGACTTCGGCGCGACGGCGGAGCGGATCGCCCTGTACGGGCGGCGGGCCCGAGATGGCCAGCGTGACCGCGGCAAGCCCCTCACCGCCTCGAAAAGTCGGCGACAAGGGGGAGGTGGTCGGAGGCGCGCGAATCCGATGCGTGAATGCCGATTAGCTTCAGCGCCTCTGCCGACAGGTCTTCCGCGTCGAAGATGAACGCCCGCTCCAAGCTCAGCACGCCGCCTCGGTAGAGCACGTAGTCCAGGCGACCGGGCGAGAAGGGGGCGCGTGGATCCAGGCCCCGCCACGTCGCCAGCGAGCGGTCCCGAAGCCGCTCGACCGGCGCCACCTGGAGATTGCCGCCCCCGACCTCGAGGCCGGCCCGCAGCTCTTCGAGAGGGCGGGCGGATCCGACCAGGTTCAGATCGCCCCCTACGACCAACGCCGCTCCGGGACGGTCGGCCAGCGCCGCAGCGAGCGCCCGGTTCAGCGTCCGCGCCTGAAGCTGGCGCAGGCGGTCGCGCGGAGATCCGTCGTACCCCGCGCTCTGCAGATCGACCGGCACGAAGAGTATTTCCAGGCCGCCCCAGGCAACCCACGCGCCCGTCGCAGACAGCCCCCCCTCCGCCTCCGCCTGCGCCAGCATCGAGGGCGGCGGCATGCCGGGGTACTCCGCTTCGTTCCCCACTCGCTGGAGCCACCGTTCGAGCGCCCCGGGCTCGTGGGCGAGCCGCACGAGCGAGGGGTCTCCGAGGAGCTCCAGCCCCATGGCGCCCACGACGGTCCGCTGTCTGCCCCCTCCCCCCGCCAGCCACCATCGCCATTTGGGTCCCGACCCCTGCGCGAGGCTGTCGCCGAAGCGCTCCAGATCGGACATCGTCACGTCGGCGTGCACCTCGTCCAGCAGAACAACATCTGGGCTCAGCCCCCTCACGACGCGCTCGAACGCGGGGCGGCGATCGCGAAAGCCGCCGTCGGCGACATTCCACGCTACGACGCGGAGGGTGCCGGGTGTGCGCGCCACGGACTTAGCCGGAAGCAGCGGCGGATCCGCCCCAGGGGAGGTGGCGAGGCGATAGTGGAAGGTCTCGGTCTCGTCGGCGACGGAGTCGAGCGCCAGGAAACGGAGCCGCACCGCGATGCTGTCCCCCGCTGCTGGCGTCTCGATCCCGCTCCAATCAGCGAGCGCGCGGCGATCCAGGCGCACCTCGAAGCGATACGACGAGTGCGTGGGGGCGACGAGAAGTCCGACCGAGGAGGCGCTCTCGACGCTCTCGGGATCGTCTCCTCCTAGTCGCCGAACTCCGACCCCCGCTCCCCGCGATCCTCCGTTGCCCCATAACCGCGAGAGCACGACTACCAGGTCGGCGCCCTCGACTCCGCCGTACGAGTTTCCCGTCACCGGATCGCCGCCGATCTCCATCACCACCTCGAGCGTGCCCGGCATCGCCTGGATCGTCACCGTGTCGCCCACCTCGGCGAGCAGGTGGAGGAATTGCGGGTCGTCGTGCAGGTGGACAGCGCCAAGATCGACGGCCGAGCCCTCCGCCGCATCCCCCGCCGAGTCGGCAACGGCTGCCGGAACCCCGCGCCAGTCGTAGAAGAGTCCGTCGCTCCAGATCTGGACGGGCGACGCCGGGCCGGACGGCGATCCCGAGCAGGCAGAGAGCCCGACGCCAGCCGCGACGGAGAGTGCGCCCACTCCGCGGGCTGGGTGTAGCAGTCCGTGGACAAACCTCCCACGGCATTCGAGCGGCGCTGCATCTCCGCTGGACCGCTTTGCTCGCCTCTCCATACTGTAATCTACGCTTTACAATTTGTAATTCATAGTTTACAATGCCAATGCCCCTCGCTTCGCTCTGTGTTGCTCCTCGGACCAATAGCGCTGCGGCTATTGGCCCTATCGTCGCGCCTTGCCAGCAGAACGCTTCGCCGCTCTCGGTGCTCGCGCAAGATTATCCACGGACTGCCAGACAAGCCACAGGAGCGGAGAGCCGCCCGGCGACAGTCATCCCTCCGTCCTACCTCCCCCGCGCCTCCGGTCGGCTGCGCCCCCGCCCCGCTCCGCTCGTAGCCAGCCGGTACATTAGGCGCAGCATCACATGCTGCCCGAGCGACTCCGTCCGGGACTCCTGGATGAAGTTGCCGGAGCTCGATATGTTCACGGTCTGGTTCTGATTCAGGAGGTCGAAGGCGCTTAGCTCGACCTCGACCCGATCGCCGTGGAGCCGCCTCGTGATGCCAGCGTTCAGGAGCGCCACGTCGCGGCCCGGCGAGTAGCCGTCGTCGCCGCTCCCAGCGCCCTGGCTGTAGAGATCGTCGTCGTAGCGGGTCCATTCGAGCGACGAGGTAATCGTCCAGCCCCCCAGGTATAGCGTCCCTTCTGCCGCGTACTCGCTGTTGACGTAGCTGCGGCTCAGGTCCTGGTTGAGCGAGTAGTCCACATCGTGGAAGGTGAAGTTTGCGTTCAGTCGCACTTCGAAGACCTCCCTATTGCGGTTCGTGACTCCGATGCCCGCCATGTTCATTACCGTGCGGCTCTGGCTCGTGCTACCGTTGATCAGCTCCCAGCCCCTCGAGTAGCTGGCAATGTGCCTCACATCGAGATCGACGCCCAGCCTCCGCACTGGCGATCCAAAGAAGACGAAGGAGTTCCCCCCCCACTCGGGATCGGTGTTGATCGAGGTCACCGTCTGGACGCCGCGCTCGTCGAAGGTGCGCTCCCTGGCGATGGGGTTGCCGGTGTAGTTCACGCTCGCACTCGCAAAGAGGTTGACAAAGCTGAAGGCGTCGAAGAAGCGATAGTCCGCCCTGAGTCGGTGGCTGTACTCCGGCCGCAGGTCAGGGTTGCCGATGTAGATGCTAGTCGGATTGCGGTTGTCGACAAATGGCTGAAGCTCGTACAGCGAGGGCTCGCGGGTGGAGGTGTTGTACCCCGTGCTGATCGTGTGGCTCTCCTTCGGTTGCCACCGCAGGTCGAGCTCGCCGAGCAGATGCGTGTACCCGCTCGAGATGGTGGTGTCGCGGTCCGGGATTGTGCCATCGAGCAAAGATCGCTGTCCGTACACGCTGGCGGTGATCCACGACTCCTCCGCCTCTCGGCTGAAGCGCGCCCCCACGTTCGCGTACGAGTACAGTCGCTCGAAGCCTGAGCTCAGTTCGAGGTTCCGCACCGGCTCGCCGTCAGTCACGTCGCTCACAACCTGGTCCTGGAGCTGGTCGACCGCGCTGGCCCGCCCGAAGGCCTCGATCGTGTAGCGCTCGCCGAGCGGCTGCGTCAGCGAGAGACGGAGCGAGTTGTCGAGGGTGCGGAGATCGCTCTCCTGCTGCTGGACGAGGCTTCGCACGACGTCGTCGCCGCCACCCAGCTGGGCCGCAGTGATCGTGGAACGGTGGTCCGTGTCCTCGTCGGAGTCCTCGATGCCGCTGCGGAGCTCGGCCACGATGCTCCTGCCCCCGTCGCTCAGGCGGCGCATCCAGGTGATCTGGGCATTGCCGCGCCACTCCTCGCCGTCGGTCACATTCACGGTGTTCGCCGTGTTGAGCGGTGGCGGCTGGGCGGTGACGGTCGTGCGCTCCGAGAGCGAGGAGGCGTCCGAGGAGCCCCGTCTGACCGTTGCCCGGAGGCGCAGCCGCTGTCTGGGCGAGGGCGAGTACTCGGCGTTCAGATTCACTCGGTGGCTCGACCGGGCGGAGCTGCTGGCACCGGTCTGCGTGGAAAGCGAGGCCACGTCTTCTCCGAAGAGGGCCTGCTCCTGGAGCAGCTGGTCCCGCTGATTGTCGATCTGGCTCAGGAAGTAGCTGCTTCGAATCCAACCCGAGTCGTCGAAGTCCCGGTTGGCGTTGAGGCCGACCCCGAGCGACTCCGTGAAACCCGGAGCTCCCGAGAAGCCACCGCCGAAGCCGCCCCTGCCCTGGCCGCCAAACGCCCCCAGCTGGCCCAGCGCACCCAGCGACGAGAAGAGCTCGCTGGCGGCGAAGTTCTCCCGATTGACGTTGTCGGTGTTGGCGGCGAGCGAGAGCTGCATGGTGGGCGAGAAGCGGTTGATGTTCAGCCGCCCCTCGTATCGCAGGTCGTTGGCCGCTGCCGTCCCGATGCGCGCTTCGTTGTTCACGTCCTGTCCGAAGCCACCCGACACCCTGCCGAAGCGACCCGCGCGCGCGTCCTCGTGCAGTCTGAGGTCGATCGTGCGCTCGTCGTCGCCGTCGGGGATGCCGGTGAACTCCGCCACGTCGGACTGCTTGTCGAAGACGTCGACCTGCCTTACCGCGTCGGCGGGCAGATTGCGCGTGGCGATCGTCGGGTCGGGGCCGAAAAACTCGCGTCCGTCAACCAGGACACTCTCGACCTCCTCCCCCTGGGCGGTGATCGTGCCGTCGTTGTCCACGTCAATGCCGGGAAGGCGCTTGAGCAGATCCTCGACCATCGCGTTGGGCGGCGTCTCGAAGGCCGCCACGTTGTAGCTGAGCGTGTCGCGGCGGACGACGAAGGGCACCTGCTCGACGCTCACCACCAGGGGGTCCATCTCGATGGCCATCACCCGCATCGTCACGATGCCGGCGTCAATGTCGGAGTTGGCGAGCTCGAAGGGACGGCGCACCGTCTGGTGGCCGATGAGGGTGACCTGGAGGATGTACGCGCCCGCCGGGAGGCCGCCCAGGCGAAAGCTGCCCTCGCCGGTGGTCAGCGCGTACTTGGCGAGCACCGAGTCGGCCGCGGTCAGCGCAACGACCATCGCCCCGGAGATGGGTGCACCGGCCGTGTCATGCACTACGCCCGTGACGTGGTACTCCTCCTGCGCCTGGAGCGACCCGGATGTGCCAGCCAGCCCGAGTGCGCAGATGGCGAGCAGGCCGCGGAGAGCGGGGAGCACCGCCCTCACCTTACGCGCCCGGGGCCTCGGCGTCTCATGCCGCCCATCGAGCGGAACTCCTCCAGCTTCTCCTCGACCATCTGGTCGAATTCCTCGGGAGTCATCTCGTCCCCCTCGGTGGGTTCGGCGATCGGCTCGAACTCCTCTTCGTCGAGCGCGATCTCGGTGGCGAAGAACTTCGACTCGCCCCCGTCCAGCGAGAGGACCAGGATCATCCCGGGGAGTCCTCCGTAGACATCCGGTCCCCCGGGTACAGGGATCTCGGGAGTGAACCACGCCTCCACCTGGGCACCGTCGTGCTCGGTCGTGGCCTGGAGCACCATGTAGCCGTCGTGCTCGGCCTGCTCGCCGGTGAGCCGCCACTCGAAGGCCGGTCGCTCCCGGCGAACCCTGAAGTGCCGCCCCAGGAAGTCGTGCGCTTCGACCATGATGCCGTCGGCGAAGCGGGTGTAGGTCTCGGCCGCTGCGCTCCGCATCGCGCCCATGCCCCCCCCGGCGAAGCTCTGCGCCGCCGAGAGAGCGGCCGCGAGCTCGCCGGGCCCTAGGGACTCGACGATCTCGATCCGCCGACTTGCGCCCCGCCGCGCCCGTGCACCCCGTCGGCCCCCGAATTCGGCGGTGCCCTGGGCAGTGACGAGCGACGCTGTCTCGTCGAAGCGCAGGAGCACCTCGTGCGCAATGTCGGAGGGCAGTTCGCGCACTAAGCTCCTCATCTCGGGCGGCAGCTCGATGTCGAGCTTCATCGAGCGCGTGTAGGTGATGCTCCCCCGCTGGGCCTCGGCCGTTGCGGGAAGGGCGAGAAGGAGGCCCAGGAGGCCCCCCAGGCGCAGCTTCAACCGGTGATTGACAGCGACCATTATGGCAAATCCTCCCAGACGACGCTCCGGGGTGCGGACCCGGCTCCGATACTGCAGCCACGCCGAGTATGACAGCTACCTGCGACCAACCGTTGCCCAGCAGTCCGGGGGTAATCTCGCGCGAGCACCGCTTACCTTGCAGTCGCCCAGGCCATCGCCGACAGTCGTTGCCTTACACTTTGGGGACGAAAACGCGAGACAAAAACTCTCCCGAACCTTGTGCGCTGGCGGGGGCGAGGCTGGCGACACCGGGATGGCGCTGTCGGCAGTGATGCGCGAGGCACCGCGCAAGGGCGTCTACGCGGTGACGGCAGCGCGGACAATGCGGGAAGGCGCCGGGAGCGGGGGGCGATCGCTCCCCTTGTGCTCTCGACGTCGGGTAGCCAAGTTGCTGGCAGAGGCCGCAGCCCCAGAGGCCTTCCGTCGAGAGGCCCCGGGCACACCGAGAAAGGAGAACGATCCATGATCCGGTTTCCCTCGTCCCCCTCCCCCCGCCTCTTCGCCGCGCTTGTGGGGAGCAGGATCGCTTTCAGCTCCACGCGCCACGGCGGCGCCAACCGGGACATCTATCTGATGGATGCGGACGGAGGCGACGTGCAGCGGCTGACGAACCACAGTGCCGAGGATAGATCGCCCGACTGGTCCCCGGACGGGACCAGGATCGCTTTCAACTCCCACCGCGACGGCAACTTCGAGATCTACGTGATGGACGCGGACGGAAGCGACATTGAGCGTCTGACGAACCACGGTGGGGCCGACATGCGTCCCGTGTGGTCTCCGGACGGGACCATGATTGCATTCCACTCCGACCGCCACGGCGGCCACCACGGTGGCTGGGGTATCTACGTGATGGACGCGGACGGAAGCGTTGTGCGGCGCCTGCCGAACCACCGCGAAACCGACGAGTACCTGCCCCGGTGGTCCCCGGACGGGACCAGAATCGCGTTTGCCTCGTACCGCGACGGCCCCCTCGACATCTACGTGATGAATGTGGACGGAAGCAACCTTCAGCGCCTGACCAAGCACAGTTCCCGGGACGATTCTCCCGTGTGGTCCCCGGACGGGACCAGGATGGCTTTCAGGTCCGACCGCGACGGCGACTGGAACATCTATGTGATCCAGATCAAGTAGGTCAAGGACGAGGTCCGTAGATCATACTGAACCCATGAACCATGACTACGACGCGATCATCATCGGAGCCGGCTCTCGGCTTGGCACGGCCCGGAGTCATCCAGCCGCAGCACTTGTATCTCAGTTTCGTTGACCAACAATAGGTGCTCCCCGATCAAACCGCAGGAGACAGGTTCGCCGGGCGTGCCCGTGTCAATAGCCCGAAGCACCGGCGCGGAAACGCCATCCCAGGCAAACCAGAGCAAATCAACTTCGTCCCGAACTCCGAACGATCGAAGAGCCATGCAAACCGATTCTTGTGCGGTCGTCCAGCCCGCCATCTTTGGTTGTCCGATCGAGATGGCGACACCACGGCCATCAGGCTCGTGGATGGTGCGAGGCTCATCCCTCCGGCGATATGGATCGGGCAGGCGCCATCGTTCTTCCTGGCGATCCGCGAACAGTATCAGCGTGGCTTCGTCGTCGTCCCAGACCAGCAAGCCGTGGTCGAAGGTCGCGACTCGGTCGTACACGCGCCTAAGCTGATTCCCGCTTGCTTCGGCCCGATGCACGGGACCGACGTTGCTGATCCGCTCCCCCGATGCCCTCGCAACAGCGACGTACGTCCGGCCCTCGTGGACCGGAATGGCGATGTCTTCATCTTCCAGGACCGCGAAGTCTGTTCCCATCGAAGCACGCAGACCACCTCGGAGATCCACAGCCAACTCCTCAAATCCGCTCTGCTGTGCCCCAACACCCTCACTGAGCGCACGGTGGTACGCCCAGATACGGCGTGATGCCTGGTCCATTACCAAGATGCGACGATCATCCAATCGTGAGGCCACCGGACCGGTAAGCTCTCCGGGTCCCTGGCCCGGTCGCCCAACCACCTGCAACACATCAAGGTCGTAGCTGACGACCGCAACGAACTTGCCAAGTGCATCAACCACCGCGAACGCGTCTGAATGCAAATCCAAATGACTGATGCGGCCGAATACGCTATCCGGAAGGACGGCGCTGGACAAGAGGGTTTTTTCCGGTCGCGCACACACCGAGTCGGAGAGCACAAGCGACCGACCCTCCTCGGACGCCTCCCCTGCCGGCCGCTCGGCCGAGCAGCCCCCAAGAAGGAGCGCCAGCAAACAAGAGACTGTGTACGTGAGTCTGCCCATCGCCAACAGAGTAGACCGCCTGCAACTTGGTGTCAAGGCTCGGAGTTGCCCGGGCTGCCTCCTCCGCATCCACCTCCTGAGGGAGTAGTGTTCCTCCACTGTCGTGGCGGATGGGGGAGGCGGACGTTAAGGCACTAGCCCGACGGCCCGCACGATTGCCCCGACAAGCGCAGTTTCCACAATGTCTACTGTAGTTTACATCACGAACAGCCACCCCGCAGGGGCCGTGCGGCTGCCTCGCACCACTCCACGCTCGCAGTCGCCCTCGACGACCGCCCTCGCAGCCCCCGACAGCCCGTTGTCTTACACTTTGGGGAGAAATTGCAAGACAAGGATCGTTCCCGAACCGCATGCGCTGGCCCCCGGCGAGGCCAGCCACCGCTGGGGAGCTCTCTGACGCGGGGTGGAGGCGACTCGGCGGCGAGCCCGCCGTCGCGCACGAGGAGCGCACCTCCCCGGATTCCGCTCCGCGCCCTTGCGAGGGGTCCGTCTACCACCGATGATAGTCTCCGCTTCGACCACCACGAAAGGACAGGCAGCATGACACTTGGGAACCCCACGCGGGCTCGGCACACGCCCCGCACCGCTCTCCGCGCGCTCACGCCAGCGACCCTGATTCTCGTAGCCGGCGCTTGTGCGACTTCCGGCGGCCCGGTGGAGACCGGCAGCATGGGCGCTGATCCAGGGGAGGCGCAGGCCGCCCAGACCGTAGGGGCGAACGAGGCGGGAGCAGCCGAGATGCTCGCCACCCGGGACGCTCCGTCGCCCGGACTCGTAGTCAACCCTCCCGCGCCCGACCCGCGCCTTGACCTGGCACCCGGCGTCTTCGACGCGGGCGAGGCGATCTGGAACCTCCGGCTGCTCTCGACCACACCGCCCGAGGAACCCTTCGTCGGTGCCACCAATTCGGATCTGGCCTTCACCGGCCAGTACGCGATCCAGGGGAACTACAACGGCATACAGGTCTGGGACATCTCCGATCCGACGGAGCCGGTCTCGGTCGTCAGCTACTACTGCCCAGCCTCGCAGAACGACGTCTCCGTCTTCGGCGACCTGCTCTTCGTCTCGGGGGAGGGCTTCGGCGGACGCCTCGACTGCGGCGACGAGCCGATCGAGGAAGCCATCAGCGCGGAGCGGCTGCGCGGCATCCGCATCTTCGACATCTCCGACATCGCCAATCCCGAGTACATCCACAATGTGCAGACCTGCCGGGGTTCGCACACGCACACCGTGCTGGAGCACCCTGGCGACGACGAGAACGTCTACATCTACGTCTCCGGGTCGGCGCCGGTCCGTCCCGCCGAGGAGCTGCCGGGGTGCTCCGGCGCCTCGCCCCAGGAGGACCCAAACACGGCCCTCTTCAGGATCGAGGTCATTCGCGTGCCGCTGGCGGATCCCAGGTCGGCGGCGATCGTGAGTTCGCCCCGTATCTTCGACGGCCTGGTGGCGCCGCCACGGCACGGCGATTCGCCGGTGGACGCGGCGGCTGCGGCCGAGCGCGAGGCCGAGATGGAGGCGGCGGAGGCGCAAGGCGCATTCGTCGTCGAGGTGGGGGGCGTTCGAATCCTGGTGCCCGAACAGGTGACGGGCCCGATGCTGGACAGCGCGGTCGCCGAGCGCGGGGGCGAGGGAGAGGCCACCGCAGCCGACAGCGCATCCGTGCGCGAAGCGCTCCAGGCGATGGTGGCGCGATACGGCGGCGGCGGCGAGGACGCGACCGGCCCCACGCAGTGCCACGACATTACGGTCTATCCGGCGATCGGACTCGCCGGGGGTGCGTGCCAGGGGTATGGCCTCCTCCTCGACATCAGCGACCCCGTGGATCCAAGGCGGATCGCCGAGGTCGCCGATTCGAACTTCGCCTACTGGCACTCCGCCACCTTCAACAACGACGGCAGCAAGCTGCTCTTCAGCGACGAGTGGGGCGGGGGCGGCGGTCCGCGCTGCCGTGACGGAGATCCGGTGGAGTGGGGCGCGAACGCGATCTTCGCGATAGAGGACGGCGACCTTGTCTTCCAGAGCTACTACAAGCTGCCGGTGCCCCAGACCGTACTCGAGAACTGCGTCGCTCACAACGGTTCTCTGATCCCAATTCCCGGGCGCGACATCATGGTCCAGGGGTGGTACCAGGGCGGCATCTCGATCTTCGACTGGACCGACCCCGCCAATCCGCTCGAGATCGCCTACCACGACCGTGGCCCGCTCGACCCCGACCGGATGCGCATGGCCGGGTCCTGGTCGGTCTACTGGTACAACGGCGTGATCGTCAACTCGGAGATCGTGCGCGGGCTGGACATCTTCGAGCTGCTGCCGAGCGAGGCGCTGACGCAGAACGAGATCGACGCCGCCAAGTCGGTGCGGCTGAACCAGATGAACTCGCAGGGTCAGCCGATCTTCGAATGGCCGGCGACCTTCGCCCTGGCGCAGGCCTACCTGGACCAGCTCGAACGCGGCCAGGGGGTGGACGGCGAGGTGATCGAGATGGCACGCGAGCGGATCGACGCGGCCGAGATGGAGTCGGGCACGTCGAGGAGCGCCATCCTCTCCGAGGTCACCCAGGCCCTCGCCGATGCCGCCCCGAGTGCGTCGGACCCGGAGAAGGTCGGGGTGTTGATGGATGCGCTCGGGCGGCTGGGAGAAGGGGGCGTCTGGCAGTGAGGGGTCCGGCCCCCGTCGTAGTGACGGCGATCGTGGCCGCCGTCGTGTCGGCTGGGTGCGCGGCTTCGCCGCCGCCATCGGCCGAGCCCTCGCCCCCCGTTGGGGCCGCCAACGGAGGGGAGGGGGCCGCCGAGTCGGTTGACGGCGCGCCGGAGCAGGCGTCCAGAGTTGATGAAAAGACGTCGGAGGCCTCCCCCAGCCGTCCCAGCGCCCAGGACGCTGCGCGTCTCGAGACCCTCTACATGGCTCGGGTCGCGAGTGCGGCCAGCGAGCACCATCCGGCCGACGCCCGCTTCATGGTCGGGATGATCGCGCACCATGCCCAGGCGCTGACGATGACCAGCTTCGCTCCGACGGCCGGGGGGAGCGAGTCGATCAGGACGCTCTGCGCCCGCATCTTCGTCTCCCAACGCGACGAGATCCAGCTGATGCAGAGCTGGCTCGCCGACCGGGGGCTCGATGTGCCGACAGTGGATCTGGAGACCGGCGAGGTCGACGCGAGCCACTACCACGGCCACCATGGGGAGCGTGCGGCCGCCCATGCGCTGCACGCTCCCGGGATGCTCAGCGATTGGCAGATGGAACAGCTCGGTCGCGCCAAGGGAGGGGAGTACGACCGCCTCCTGCTCGAGTACATGATCATGCACCACGAGGGCGCCGTCACGATGGTCGAGGAGCTGTTCGCGACCGACGGTGCCGCCCTGGACGACACCGTATTCCGGCTGGCATCGGACATTCAGGTGGATCAGCGCTCCGAGATCAGCCGCATGAAGGCGATGCTCGAAGCGCTCGACTCCCGCTAGCAGCAGGCCGCGGAGTGCCGCGGCTGCCGGTCTTCGGTCCTCGTCAGGATGAGGGTCTCGCAGGGCTGCCAGTCCGTGGATGAACTCAGGCGAGCATCGAGACCGGCGAAGCGCCCCGCTGGCAAGGCGCGACGAAGGGCCAATAGCCGCAGCGCTATCTGCCCGAGGAGCAACGCGGAGCGCAGCGGCCCAGCGGGGATGCTCCGCCGGGCGAATGCCGTCGGGGTCCTGTTCGCGGGCCGCCTCACTGGCAAGGCGTTTCGCAGCGCGAATAGCAGCGCTATTCGTGCAAGAAGCAACGAAGAGCAAAGCGGTCCAGCGCGGATGCAGCGCGCCTCGAATGCCGTCGGGGTTTCTTCCACGGGCTGCTAGGAGTCAGGCGTCCCAGCGTCAGTGCTCTTCCGACGGCTACCGCCCCTCCGCATCTCCTCGCGCATGCGCCGCACCTCCTCCAGTCCCTGCAGCGATGGGTTTCGCAGCGCGTAGTCCCACGGTGTCCTGCCATTGGCATCGCGGGCGTTCGGATCGGCACCCAGCCGCAGGAGCAGTGGGAAGGCGGCGGGCGTCCATATGGCGGCCATGTGCAGTGCGGTTCGGCCAGATTCGTCCGCGTACTCCAGCTTCGCGCTGGCGCGAACCAGCACTTCGACTACCGCAAGACTGCGCCCGGTAGGCATCGGCTGACCCCCGATAACCCCCCCACCCCGATACAACGCCATGAGCAGCGGTGTCCGGTCGTTCGCCGCGCGGCCGGGGGGAGTGTATCCGTCGGGGTCGCGCGCGTTGACGTCGGCTCCGGCGGCGATCAGCGCGGTCGCGATCTCCGGGCGGGGGTTGTACCGGGCGGCGGAGTGCAGGGGCACGTAGCCGTTGGAGTCAAGCGCGTTCACGTCGGCCCCGGCTGCAACCAGCACGTCGATCACCGCAGGGTTCGAGGCATTGGCGGCGGCCTCGTGCAGGGGCGTCCGGCCTCTCGCCGAGATGGCGTTGACCTCCGCACCGGCACCTAGCAGGGCGGCCGCAACATCGGGGTTCGGATTGTCACCCGCGTAGTGGAGCGGGGTATTGCCGCGGTAGTAGCTCTCCTCGCCAGGGGCATGGAGATCCGCGCCCGCCTCCACCAGGGCGCTGACGACTTCGGGATCCGGGTTCGACCTGGCGGCGAGGTGGAGCGGGGTCCAGCCCCACCCCCAGTCGACGTTGAAGCCCTTGGCCCATGCGTCCACATCCGCCCCGGCTGCCAGCAGTGCCCTCACCACCTGCGGCGTACCACTTTGGGCGGCGTGGTGCAGTGGCGTGTATTGCAGGAATCCGTCACGTGCGTGAACGTCCGCCCCGGCTTCGAGCAACATCGAGACGACGGCGGTATCGGGCGTCGAGGCTGCGGCAGCGAAGAGGAGGGCAGTAGCCTGGGACCCATCGGCGATGGTGTGTGCATCCGCGCCGCCTGCGATGCACCCGGCCACGATGTCGGCGGTGGCGAACGCGAAGAACGCCTCGCTCCCCCAGCGCGCGCACCCGGCCGGATCGGCAACAGTTCCCGCACTGTCCAGGGCCGTCGGATCGGCCCCGAGCTGCAGGAGAGTGCGAATCGTCTCGGGGCCGCGGGCGAGGTGGAGCGGGGTCCGGCCACGGTTGTCGTGTGCGTTGACGTCCGCACCGGCTGCGGCCAGGAGGGAAGCCTCGGGGCCCCGGCCGCCGCTTGCCGCGATGTGCATTGGGGTCGAGCCCGCCGAGTCGCGTGCACCGGGGTCGGCCCCGGCGTCCAGGAGCGCGGAGGTCACGATGTCCGGGGGAACCGGCCCGTACGAAGCGCGATGAAGGGGCGTCCTGCCCTCGTTGTCGCGCGCATTCACATCCGCGCCCGCGGCCACGAACTCCCGAAGGACATTCTCGAAGTCCACACAGCAGGCGAGCGTGGAGATCAACAGTGCCAGCGGGGTCGCGCCTTCCTCGTGGCGTGCGTCCACCGGGATCCCACTCTCGAAGCACCCCCGGATGCTTTCGACCGGCGACGCGGCGAGAAAATCCCATCCGCTGAAGGGATCGCCCCTTCCGCTCCAATAGCAGCCGGGGTCGGCAACTGTTCCGGCATTGTCTTGCGCGTCGGGGTCCGCGCCGAGCCCAAGGAGTGTGCGAACGGCCGTGAGGTTGTCGTATGCCCGTGCGATGTGCAGCGGCGTCTGCCCCGTTTCATCGCCGGCGTTCACGTCCAATCCGATCTCCACCAGCAGGCCGATGACCTCGGGGGTGTGGGGGAGCCGCCGCCGGGCTGCGGCATGAAGCGCGGACTCGCCTTGGTCGGTTAGCGCGCGCGGGTTCGCGCCGGCCGCCAGCAGAGCCCGGATGACTTCCGGGCCGTCTGCCACAGCCGTGACAGCCTCGTACAGCGGGGTCACGCCCCGATCACCTTTCGCGTTGGGATCCGCTCCCAGGGCCAGCAGTCTCAACGGCAACTCGGCGGGCGCACCGCCAAGAGGACGGTTCATGGCCCACAGCAAGGGGGTATCGCCGCTCGAATTCGCGAGGTTCACGTCGGCGCCAGCTCCCAGCAGGGCACGTATGGCTTCGCTGATCGTACCGCCGGCGGCCCAGGCGGCAGACATCAATGGAGTGCCGGCGAGCCCGCTGGCACCGGCATTGACGTCGGCCCCGGCGTCCAGCAGTGCGCTCACGATTTCCGCCCTTTGGCGGCCAGCGGCGGCGTGCAGGGGCGTGGACCGCCAGTAGTCGCTGGCAGCATTTACGTCCGCGCCAGCTTCCAGCAGGATCGTAACAGCGTCCAGATCGTTGCTCTCGGCGGCTAGGTGGAGCGGCGTTTCGCCATCGTCGTCACGCGCATTGACGTCCGCGCCCGCTTGCAGGAGCAGTGCGGTGACTCCGCCATCGGCCCACGCCGCGGCGCGGTGCAGGATCGTGTGGCCGTCTTCGATCACCGCATTCACGTCGGTGCCCGCCTGGAGGCACGCCCGCACGAGTTCCGCCGAGGCCGACTCCAAGAAGTTCCATTCGGCCCAGGAGTCGCAGGTGGGCTGGGTGGCGGCAGCTGGCGGGTCGGCCGCCGGGTCGGTCGGCGGGTCAACCGCCGGGTCGGTTGGGGGATCCGCTGCCAGCGGCGCTCGGAGGTCCGCCGCCGGGTCCACTTGCGGGGCTGCCGCCGGGGTCGGGCCACGCCCACCCGTGCAGCCCACGGCGAGGAGCAGGAACGTCGCTGTGCTCGTCGCGTTCAACGGTCTCATCGCTTTCCACATGTCAACTTCGGATTACTTTCTGTAAAGTTTAGTTGACATTCCTGACGGGCCCAGCAGCGGGTGCCAGCAGGGACTCACCGCGCCACCCTCGCTCAGCACTAACGCTCCTCTTCACCCCTCCCCCTCTCCTCTTGCCACCACCTCACCACCTCCCATCCCTGCAGCCAGAGGTTCTCGACCGCGTAGTCCATGGGAGTCTTTCCGTACCGGTCGACGGCCTCGGGATCGGCTCCTAGCTCCAGGAGGACCGGGAAGAGGATGGGGTTGCGGAGAGCAGCCAGATGAAGCGGCGTCCACCCTGCCCCGCTACGGGCGTTCACGTCGGCCCCGGCCCGTACCAGCAGCCCCGGCACGGCCGGGTGGGGGTTGGCGGATACGGCCCAGTAGAGCGGGGTCGCGGCGGGCTCGAACATGCGGTCCAGGTCGCCGGGAGCGTTCACGTCGGCCCCGGCTGCGATCAGTGTGGCAACCACCGCGGAGTCACCGTGCCCCATGACGGCCTCGTGCAGGGGGGTCCGGATTCCCACGTCCGACAGGGTGACGCGTACGCCCCACGGGGTAGTGATGACGGGCATCGACTTAGCAAAGGCCGGCATGCTCTCCCGATCGGACCAGACGTCATCGCTGGCGCCAGGCGCATTCACCTCGGCGCCGAGGTCCAGGAGTGCGGCCAGGATCTCCGGGTTGCGGTTTCTGGCCGCCGCTTCATGAAGCGGAGTCCTGCCCCCCGGCAGCTTCGCGCTCGCATCGGCTCCCCGGCTCACCAGCTCGGCGATCACCGCCGGATTCGCGTTCTCGGCGGCCGCGCGGTGAAGCGGCACCCCTCCACCGGCCGCCACCGCATTCACGTCGGCCCCCGCATCGAGCAACGCGGCGACGATGGCCGCGCTCCGGTTCCGCGCGGCTTCGTGCAATGGGGTGACATCCCACTGGTCGTGGTAGCCGGGGCGCGGCCCGGTTGCCCAGGCGTTCACCTCGGCCCCGGCCCGGACCAGGGCGGCGACGACGGCGGGATCGCTCTGGTCGCGGGCGGCGTAGTGCAGGGGCGTGTAGTGGCGCCGGTTGCGCGCGTTCACATCCGCTCCGGCCTCCAGCAGCACTCTGATCACGGCGGGGTCGCTGGTCCATCCGGCCGCCACATGCAGCGTTGTGGAGCCGGGTGCGTACGATTCCAGCCGGCCCGATGGGTTTCGCACATGATCGTAGTGCGATTCCGCGTTCAGCTCCGCGCCAGCCTTGATGCAGCTGGCCACGATGTCCGCCGTGGCATGATGGAAGAACACCGGATCCGGCCATCGGTGGCAGCTCGCGGCGTCGGCGACGGTGCCCGAGTCGTCCGCCAGCGTGGGATCGGCGCCGAGTTCCAGCAGGAGGGCCGAGACGGCGGGGTTTTGCTCGCGCACGGCTCGGTGGAGCGGAGTCTCGCCGTTGTCGGCGGGTGCGTTCACTTCGGCGCTGGCTGCTGTCAGAAGCCGGACCATGGAGGGGTGCCCCGAGCGTCCCGACGCCCAGTACAGGGGCGTGGCACCGGAGTCGTCTGGCGCATCGACATCGGCTCCGGCGTCCAGGAGCGTCGTGGCGGTGACGGTGTTGTCGAAGCGAGCCCCGGCGGCGACGTGCAGGGGCGTGCGACCTTCCCGGCCGCGGGCGTCTGCCTCCGCACCACCGGCCAGGAGGGCGGCCACTGCGTCAGGGTCCCCCGCGGCGTGGTGCAGCGGGGTATCATCCCCGTCATCCCGCGCGTTGACGTCCGCCCCCGCTCCGATCAGCGCCGAAATGGCGGCGGGGGCGAAGGACCCGGTCCATGCGAGGTTGCGCATCAGCAGGTGCAGCGGGGTCTCGCCCCGGGAGGTGGTGGCGATCCTCACCTGCGCTCCGGAGCGCAGACACCCCTCCAGAGTGACAACCGGAGCCACGGCGAAGAGATGATGGCTGGCCCAGTCGCACACCGGTATCGCGGAAGGGGTCGGTGCCGTCACACCCGGCTCCGGGGGTGCTCCCAAATCCAGGAGCTTGCCGACGAGCAGGCCGTTGTGATGCCTTGCGGCGCTTCCCAGCGGGGTCTCGCCTCCGTCGTTGCGTGCCTGCATGTCCGCCCCGGCGCGAACGAGCGCGGCGACGAGCGCCGTGTCCTGGTGGGAGGCCAGCGGCTCTGCGGGGCGGTTCCCCCAAGGAAACCATGGCGGTGCGTTGTAGGGAAGGGTCGTAAAGGAGAAATGGCGGTCCTTCGCAGTCGCAACCGCGCGGTGCAGGGGGGTGTCCCCGTTGCCGGCGCGTGCGTTGGCGTCGGCACCAGCCTCCAGGAGCGCCATTGCGGTGGCGAGGCTCTGCCGCGCTACCGCGCGGTGCAGCGGGGTCTCACCCAGGGTATCAGCCGAGTTGACGTCCGCCCCACCGGCCACCAGGGCCCGAAGGTGTGCGATGTCGTCATTGTCGGCAGCCGCCAGGTGAAGCGGGGTTTCGCCGCTCGCGGCCCGTGCGTTCGCATCCGCGCCAGCCTCGAGCAGCGCGGCGAACATCGGTGTCGTGACCTCGTACGACCGGGCCGCGACGTGCAGCGGAGTATGCCCGTCGGCGGCTCGCGCGTTCGGGTCCGCGCCCCGTTTCAGCAGCTTGGCGACCGCTTCCTCGGACGACGATCCCATCGCGGCGTGAAGGGGCGTCTCGTCCGAATTGTTGAGCGCGTTCACATCCCCGCCAGCTTCCAGCAGTACTGCGGCGACGAGGTCGGCGGGTCGGTAACGGAGAGCCCGGTGCAGCGGGGTGTTGCCGCTCTCGTCCCGCGCGTTCACACCCGCTCCGGCATCGAGGAGCGCACGGGCAACACCCTGAGCGTCATTCTCCGTTGTACGATGCAGCGGAGTCGCACCGTGAGTGTCATGCGCATTCACGTCGGCGCCAGCCTTCAGCAGCAGCGCCGCGAGGCGGGTAGCGCCGCTGCCCCTCTGGGCCACCCTATGCAACGCGGTCATCCCGTGAGCATCGGGCACGCTCGGGTCGGCCCCCAGCTCCAACAGCAGGGCCACGGCACGCTCGTCCGCGTTCGGGTGCCACCTCCCGATTGCCTTGTGCAGGGGCGTCTCGCCAGCGGAGTTGGGCGCGTCGATGTCCCAGCCCGAGGCCACGCATTCCCGCAACCCCTCGAGGTCGACGTATTCCCTGAACAACCGGGTGTCCCAGTTATCGCATTTGCGCGGCTCGGCGGTCCTGCCGCGGTCGTTACGCGCCGTTGGGTCCGCCCCCAGCTCCAGCAGCCTCTCGACGACGGAGTTGTGGTTGTGCCAGGCGATATGCAGGGGCGTGTTGCCCATGGCGTCCCTTGCGTTCACATCGGCACCAGCCGCCACCAGCGCGGCGATGACGGATCCACGATCGTATTCGGCCGCCTCGTGCAGGGGGGTCCGTCCCCTGAAGTCCCTCGCGTCCACATCCGCACCCTCCGCCAGCAGCAGGCCGTGGCCCCAGTGGAAGTGCAGGGGCGTTCGACCCCAGGCGTCCACCAGCCTCGCATCCGCTCCGGCCGCCAGGAGCGTCCTGACGACATCTTCACCACGATCCCCGAAGAGCGGCGTGGCTCCCGTCCAGTTGCGGGCGTTGACCTCCGCACCGGCCTCCAGGAGTCGGGTGACCACGTCGGCACCGGAGGCGACGTGCAGAAGGCTTGTGCCGTCGTGGCTGCGGGCGTTGGCGTCCGCCCCGGCTTCGAGCAGCTGCGACACGATCGCGGTGTCCATGATCGCTCGCCAATTGTGCAGCGGCGTCTCGCCCCGGTGGTTGCGTGCGTTGGGGTCCGCACCCGCTTCCAGCAGGAGGACCACGGCAACTGAGTCCGTCCTCGCGGCCGCATGGTGCAGGAGCGTGGCGCCACGGTCGTCCCGGGCGTTGATGTCACGGCCCGCGGCCAGGCAGGCGTCGACTTGTTGGGCCGCGGCTGCCGCCAGAAACGATGGACTGCCCCAGTTCTCGCAGTGGGTGGGATCGGCCACCTCGCCCAGGTCGTTTCGCGCCAGGGGATCCGCACCAAGCTCGAGCAGCCTCTCGACCATAGCCGGGTCCAGTGCCGCCCTGCCGCTCAGCCACTGCGCATGCAGCGGCGTGTTGCCCGTGTTGTCACGCGCGTTCACGTCCGCGCCCGCGGCAACCAGCGCGGCGACGATCTCCGGTTTGCGACCGGTGGCGGTGGCGGCCTCGTGCAGCGGGGTCCGCCCCTCGTCGTCGGTGGCGTTCACATCGGCACCAGCCTCGACCAGGATGGCAATGGCGGCAGGATCGTCTCCCCAATCCGCCGCTTCGTGCAGCGCGATCCTCTCGTCACCGTTCCGGGCACTCACATCCGCACCGGCCGCCAGGAGGGCGGCGACCAGCGCGGAGGAGGGGCTCGAACGCGCCGCGTCGTGCAGGGGGGTATCCGCGCCTCGTGAGCGTGCGTTGACGTCCGCTCCCGCGGCTACGAGTGCCGCCACGGCAGCAGGATCCCGGTTCGAGTGCAGTGGGGTCCGGCCGCTGCGGTCGCGCGCGTCAACGTCCGCGCCAGCCGCAAGCAACACGGCCACGACGGCGGGATCAGGGTGGGAGAGAGCGATGTGCAAGGGTGTCCTGTCCGAGTCGTCCCGGATGTTCACATCAACGCCCGCCGCCAGGAATGCGGCCACCGCAGCTTCCCCGCCCTCCCCACGCAACGCCGCATGGAGCGGTGTGCCGCCCCACCCCCGATCCCGAGCCTCCGGGTCGGCACCGGCGGCGAGCAGCGCCTTGATCACAGCGGCGCTTCGATTCGACCCGGCGGCGTGCAGCGGTGTCCTTCCGTAATCGTCCCGCGCGCCGGTGTCCGCCCCGGCCGCCACCAGCACCATGATGACGCCACGACTACGCGCATTGTGAAGGGGCGTCCTACCCAAGTCGTCCCGCGCATCCGGATTCGCGCCCGCTTCCACGAGTACCCGGACAGTCGCGATAGCGGTCCCGTCGCCGCCACTGTGGGATGCAATGTGCAATGGGGTCTCACCCTGGGTGTTTCGCGCATCCAGATTCGCCCCGACCTCAGCTAGTACCCTGACAATGGCGGTGTCCCGCCGGTGGGCCGCTCTGTGCAGCGGTGTCCGGCCCCAGTCTTCCGCAGCATCGACGTCCGCACCCGCATCCAGCAGCCGAACCGCCATGGCCAGATTCCCGTTGTCGACCGCGTGGTAGAGCGGGGTGCTGCCATCGGAGTCTCGCGCGTTGACGCCCGCGCCGGATTCGAAGCACCTGGCCACATCGTCGTCGTCCGCCGCCCGGGCGAACCCCTGCGTGCTCGCGTTCTCGCAGTTGGTGGGATCGGCCAGTTGACCCTCGTTGTTGCGGGCCGTGGGATCCGCGCCCAGCTGCAACAGGGTGGTGACGACCGCAGGGTTCAAGTTGGACCACGATGCGTGCAGCGGTGTGTTGCCCTCGAAGTCCACAGCGGTCAGATCGGCACCGGCGGCCAGCAGTGCAGCAACGGTTTCGGGTTGCCAGCCTCGGGCCGCCGCCACGTGCAGCGGAGTCCTGCCGCTCTGGTCACGCGCGTCGATGTCGGCTCCAGCGTCCACCAGTACCCCGATGAACGAGGGGTTGTGACCGAAGCCCGCCGCCGCCTCGTGAAGGGGGGTCCGGCCCTGGGCGTCCAATGCGTTCGGGTCCGCCTCCGCTCGCACCAGCAAGGCGATCACCCTGGAGTCCATGCGTGATGACGCCCAGTGGAGGGGAGTTCCGCCGGACCGGTCCCTCACACTCGGATCCGCCCCCGCGTTCAGCAGAAGCGCCGCGATCGCGGCAGCGGGGTCAATGGCGACATAGCGCCGAGGGGCCGTGTCCAGATTGTCCACCGCACCTGAATCCGATACCGCACCCCGCACGAGTTTCTTCCAGGCGGGGTTCTCCGTGAGCGCGATTTCCAGCGGGGTAGTGCCCTCGTCGTTCGCCGCATCGGGATCCGCGCCGATCTCCAGCAGCGACGCAATCATCACCGTATCCATGGCCCGCACGGCCTGATGCAGAGGACTGTCCCCGTCGGCGTTTCGCACGTTGACGTCCCAACCGGACTCGGCGCACCCGGCCGCCGTCCCCGTATCCGCGACCTCGGCGAAAGCCCGGGTGCTCCAGTTCTCGCAGTCCGCCGGATCGGCCACCCGGCCCTCGTCGTTGCGGGCCGACGGGTCTGCGCCCAGCTCCAGCAGCTTCAGGACCACGTCGGGGAACTCGCTCGCCGCGGACTCGTGCAAGGGCGTGTTGCCACCAGCGTCGCGGGCATTCGGATCGGCACCGGCAGCGATCAGAGCGGAGACCACCTCCGGCCAGATGCTCGCGGCCGCCGCTGCGTGCAGCGCAGTCCGGCCGTTCGCGTCCCGTGCGTTGACGTCGGCACCAGCTTCGATCAGCACGTCGATCACGGCGGCTTCCCGCCGACCTGCCGCCATGTGGAGGACGGTCGTGCCAGCGTCGTATCGTGCGTGTACATCGCTGCCAGCTTCAAGGCACCGCTTGACCTGCTCGGCAGTTGCCGGGAAGGAGTGCCAGGTGCCCCAGTCCTCGCACTCGACCTGGGCGACCGCAGGAGTCGCGCGCAGGAGGGCAGCAGCGGCAAACACGAGGAACCGTCTCATTCTTCCGCCTTCCTTCGGTCCAACAGCCGACCGTTGGGTCGCTCCGCTGTTGTGGACACCTCGTCCGGGTAGGATCACGGTACCGAGGCGTGGCGGTCGCCCGCAACTCGCGGGAAAGGCCGGGCGGTTCCGGCTAATGCCGGGATTCAGCTCTCGTGCGATCCGCTGTTCCGACGGCAACCGCACCCCCGCAGGCGAACAGTGCAGTGGGGCTCCCAAGGCTCCCGGCGGGGAATAGCAGTCCGCGGACAATCTCGCGCGAGCGTGGAAGCGCTAAGCCACGGGTATGGGAATTGTAAATCATGGATTACATATTGTAAAGCATACATTACAGTGTGGAGAGACGAGCGATAGCGGTCCAGCGGCGATGCAACGCTGCTCCTGCCGTGGGAGGTCTGCCCACGAGCTGCTAGCTGCTTGCCGCTGCCGACGGCCCGTTCCCGGCGCTGTCGTGGAGGCGGGGGTTCACTCTCTCCTCCTGCCACCGCCTCACCACCTCCCAACCCTGCAGCCACAGGTTCTCGATCGCATAGTCGACCGCGGTCCTGCCCTCCCGGTCAAGCGCTTCGGGATCGGCGCCCAGCTCCACGAGCGTCGGAAACGCCACCGGATTGCGCAGCGCCGCGATATGCAGCGGCGTCCGGCCGGAACCGGCTGGCGCGTTCACCTCCGCCCCGGCATCCACGAGGAGTTCCAGCACTCTAGGGTCCGGATTGGCGGAGGCGGCCCAGTAGAGGGGAGTCGCTTCCGGCTCGTATTCGCGATCCAGGGCGGCGCGGGCGTGCACGTCGGCCCCCGCCTCGATCAGTGCCGCGACGACCGCGGGATAGCTGTTCGATACCGCGGCCTCGTGCAGCGGGGTCCGGCTTCCCGCGAACTCGGAGACCCCGTTGGTTCCGCCCCACGGGGTCAGGGCGATCGAGCGATGGAGATCGCCCCACCACGGATTCCGTTCGGTCTCGTTGCCGCCACGGGCATTGACCTCCGCGCCGGCTTCCAGCAGAGCGATCAGAACCGCAGGGTTCGGGTTGCCCCGCGCCGCTTCGTGGACCGCGGTCCTGCCCCCCGCGAGCTTGGCGGCGACATCGGCCCCACGTTTCAGCAGCTCGGCCACAACCTCGGGATTCCGGTTTTGGGAGGCCGCCTGGTGGAGCGACGTCCTGCCGAGGGCCGCCAACCGCCTCACCTCGGCCCCCGCGTCTATGAGCGCGGCGATGATGGCGGGGTTGTCGTTGTCGAGAGCGGCGTAGTGCAACGGTGTGTGGCCGTCGCGGTCGCTAGCCCCGACGTCGGCACCCGCTTCGATCAGCAGCGTGACCACGGCCGGGTCACGGGCCCATGCGGCCGCCACGTGAAGAGGCGTATGGCCGCCCACAAAGTACTTGGCACGTCTGGAATCGGTGCCCCACATCCCCCATCCGGAGGGGGCCTTCGAGGTCACCTCCGCCCCGTTCTCGATGCAGCTGGCCACCACATCGACCGTCGAGTGGCGGAAGAACTCGGGCAGGGGCCAGCTCTCGCAACGCTCCGCCAAGTAAACCCCGCTCGAATCGTCCACCAGCGTCGAATCGGCCCCGAGTTCCAAGAGGCGAGCGATCACAGCGGAGTTCTCCTCCCTGACGGCCACCCGGAGCGGCGTTCTCCCCCTCTCGTCACGTGCGTGGAGATCGCCTCCGGCCTCCACGAGGAACTCGAGGATGGCGGGACGGCCCCAGCGCCCCGAAGCCACATGAAGGGGCGTAGCGCCGCCGCCGTTCCTCGCGTTGACATCCGCGCCGGCCGCCAGAAGGGTGGCAGTCGCGGCCTGGACAAAGGAGTGGTTCCACTGCAATCCCTGCATCAGCATGTGAAGCGGAGTGTTGCCGTCCCGGTCGCGTGCACCAGCCTCCGCGCCCAGCTCCAGACAGCCCTCGAGGGTGGCGACCGGAGCGATGCCGAGGAGGGCGGAGTTCGCCCAGTCACACACGAGGGGAAGGACTCCCCCTCGCCCTACGTCAGGAGTTGGCCGCCGTGCCCCCAGCTCGAGCAGCCTAGCGGCAAGGCGCAGCCGCCCGTTTCTCATGGCCAGCTCCAGCGGGGTCAGCTCCATGATGCCCCGTGCCTCGATCTCCGCGCCAGCGCGGACCAGGGCAGCGATCATGGCCGCGTCGCGGCGGGACGTCTCCTCGTCCGGCGTATGGACGTTTTCTCGCCGCGACCGTTCACTTGCCCACGGACTCATCCCCTCAATCCCGATGCCTTCCGGGTAGGACGGCATCTCCCGTGGAATCACCAGGTGCAGGGGCGCGTCGCCGTCCGGGGTGCGCGCATTGGCATCGGCGCCACCCCGGAGCAGGGCATCCACCTGGGCGAGGTTACCTCCCGCGACGGCCCTGTGGAGGGGGGTTTCACCGTCGCCGCTGCGAGCGTCTACGTCGGCTCCCGCCTCCAGCAACGCGGCCGTGGCTGTTTCGCTGTCGTAGCTCCTGCCGCGCCGAGCCGCAATGTGAAGGGGGGTTTCACCGTCCCGGTTCGTTGCGTTCACATCCGCGCCGGCCCCGATCAGCGCCAGGACAACCTCTGGAGTCGGGGAGCTCCAGAGGGCCCTGTGAAGTGGACGCCCCAGTGGGCCCAGGGCGTTCGGATCGGCGCCGAGCTCCAGCAGCCTGCCGACAACCGCGGCGTCCTGCCAATGCGCTGCCTCGAGTATGGGGGTCTCGCCGCGGTCGTCGCGTGCATTGACGTCCGCGCCGGCATCCAGCAGCGCGGCGATCGTGAGTTCGTTCCCGAACGTGGCACCGAAGAGCGCCCGAAGCAGGGGTGTCCCGCCCTCGTTGCCGCGCGCGTCCACTTCCGCCCCGGCTTCCAGCAGGAGCGATACCACGCGTGGCTTGCCCGCCGACGCCGCCAGGTGCAGCGGGGTCTCGCCGTTGTCACTCCGGGCGTCGATCTCCGCCCCGGCTTCCAGGCACGCGGCAACGGCCTCCGCAGTCGTTTCCTGCATGAAGTCATAGGTGTTCCACCCTGCGCATTCTGTCGCGGCCACGGGGTCGGTGGAGTAGGCGACCTCGCCCCGGTGGTTGCGCACGGACGGGTCGGCCCCCAGCTCCACCAGCTGCTCCAAGATGGGTCTACCCCACCGCCGCGACTGCCCCAACCGGGAAGACCGCGCGACGTGCAGCGGCGTGTTCCCCTCGATATCGGGCATATTCGGATCCGCCCCCGCCGCCACCAGGGCGGTGACGAGCTCGATGGGGCCATGCTCCGCCGCATGGTGCAGGGCGGTTCTTCCGCGAAGGTCCCGCGCATTCACATCCGCCCCGGCCGCCACGAGCGCGTTGACGACATCTGGGTTCCGGGCCTTGTGCAGCGGGGTCGCACCGCTCCCGTCCCGCGCACCCACCTCCGCCCCCGCCGCCAGGAGCGCGCTCACCACATCTGGACGGTAATTCCGCGCGGCCGCGGCGTGCAGCGGCGTACCCCCGCCGCCTTGGACATTCGCATCCACGCCCTCCCCCAGAAGCAACCCAACGATGGTCAAGTTCCCACCGGACGCCGCCTCGTGGAGAGGAGTCCAGCCCGTGGTGTTGCCCGCGCCAGCGTCCGCGCCGGCGTCCAGCAGCCAGACCACCACCGCAGTATCCCAGTTCGACACCGCGTGGAGGAGGGGTGTGTCACCCCCTTTGTCCCTGGCATTCACATCCACGCCGGATGCGACGCACGCGGCCACCGCCTCGACGTCGCCACCCCGCGCAAAGTCGGGGGTGTTCCAGTTCTCGCAACTGCCGGGGCCGGCCACTTCACCGAGATCATTGCGCGCCAGCGGATCCGCCCCCAGTTCCAGGAGCTTTCGCGACACGGCGGGGGTGGAATGTGCAAGGTGCAGAGGGGTGTTCTCCTCGGCATCCCGGGCGTCCACCTCCGCCCCGGCGACGACGAGTGCGGCGATCACAGACGGGTTGTCGTTATGTCGGGCGGCCCAGTGCAGGGGGGTCGCTCCGTATCGACCCCGGGCGTCCACCTCCGCCCCGGCGGCGACGAGTGCGGCGATCACAGACGGATTGTCGTTATCTCGAGCGGCCGCATGCAGGGGGGTCGCCCCGTTTCGACCCCGGGCGTCCACATCCGCTCCGGCCGCCAGGAGCGCATCGACCACTTCGGGACTGTCATTCGATGCCGCCGCCCCATGCAGCGGAGTCCATCGGCGCCCGTCCCTCGCCCCCACATCCGCTCCGGCTGCAAGGAGCGCGTCGATCAATTGGGGATTGTCACTCCCGGCCGCCACTTGCAGCGGAGTCTCCCCACCTTGTGCACGCACGTCAACATCCGCACCGGCCTCCGCAAGCGCCGTGACCGCGGTGGGCGACGCGGCCCAGTGCAAAGGAGTCCGGCCCGACTGGTCAAGGGCATTCACATCCGCGCCCGCCGCTATCAGTCGCCTGACCACAGCAGCGTCACCGAAGGACCTCCAGGCAGACGCATGGAGCGGCGTCAAGCCCCGGTTGTCACGGGCACTCAGGTCTGCGCCATTCGCCAACAGCAGCTCGATGACAGGTACCGTGGCGTCGGACCAGCAATGCAGGTGAAGGGGGGTCCCGCCCTCATAATCGCGGGCGTTCAGATCCGCACCCGCCGCCAGCAGGACTTCCGCCGCTTGCACTGCAGCCTCCCTAGAGCCGCACAGTGCGTGGTGCAGGGGCGTGCGGCCCTGGCCGTCACGCGCTTCCACGTCCGCTCCGGCCTCCAGCAACGCGACCACCACCGTGACCGTGTCGCCCTCTTCGACGGCCACATGCAGGGGCGTTCTCCCCCATTCGTCCCCGGCCGCCAGATCGGCACCGGCTGCCAGGAGCAGGGCCACCACGGCGGGATTCTCGTTCCACCACGCCGCCACATGAAGCGGTGCTTCCCCCTCCTCGTTCCTCGCCAGCGGATCGGCACCGAGTTCGATCAAGCGCCGGGCCGGGTCGAGGTTTGGACGGATGGAAGCAGCGTGGAGCGGAGTGATGCCACGGGAGTCTCGCGCGTTCACATCCGCGCCCGCCTCCGCGAGCAGGCGTATCGTGGCGGTGTCGCGGCTGGTGTGCAGCGGCGTGTAACCGGTGTCATCCCGCGCATTCGCGTCGGCGCCGGCGGCCAGCAGTTCGGCGAATAGGACGGGCCCGGGGTTCCCGTGCAGAGGAGTGCGGCCTATCCATCCGCTCGCATTGACGTCCGCCCCGGCCGCGATGAGCGCCGAGACGATTGCGGGGTCGGCGTCCCACTGGATCGCAAGGTGCAGCGGAGTCCAACCACGGTAATCCTCGGCATGGGGGTCGGCACCCGCCTCCAGCAGCAAGGTGGCCACGGCGGGATCCTCGTTCCCCATCGCGCGATGCAGAGGCCTATCCCCGTGGTAGAACCGAGTGTTCGCGTCCGCGCCAGCTTCGAGGCACTGCGTGACCTGCTCGGCAGTCGCCTGGGTGAGGAAGTCCGATGCGCCCCAGTCTTCGCACTCGACCTGGGCGGACGCGGGAGCCGCGCGCAGGAGCGCAGCAGCGGCAAGCAGGACGAATCGTCTCATTCTTCCGCCTTCCTTGCTCCAACAGCCGATCCGTTGGGCCGCTCCGCTCACCTCGCTACCTCACTGGATGGGAAGCTATCGCTCCACCCAGCCCCTCCGCATCTCCTCGCGCATGCGCCGCACCTCCTCCAGTCCCTGCAGCGATGGATTTCGCAGCGCGTGGTCCCAGGGTGTCTTGCCACTCGCGTCGCGGGCGTCCGGATCGGCACCGAACCGCAGGAGCAGGGGAAAGGCAGCGGGCGTCCATATGGCGGCCATGTGCAGTGCGGTCAGGCCGGACCCGTCCGCCTCCTCCAGCTTTGCGCCAGCGCGAACCAGCACCTCGACTACCGCTACACTGCGCCCGGTGGGAATCGGCTGACCCGCGATAATCGCCCAGCCCCGATACAGCGCCATGAGCAGCGGTGTTAGGTCGTTCGCCGCGCGGCCGGGGGGAACGTACCCGTCGGGGTCCCGCGCGTTAATGTCGGCTCCGGCGGCGATCAGCGCACTCGCGATCTCCGGGCGGGGGTTGTACAAGGCGGCGGAGTGCAGGGGCGCGTACCCGTTGGAGTCGAGCGCGTTCACGTTAGCCCCGGCCGCAACCAGGATCTCGATCACCGCAGGGCTCGGGGCATTGGCGGCGGCCTCGTGCAAGGGCGTCCGGCCTGTCGCCGAGAGGGCTTTGACGTCCGCACCGGCGCTCAGCAGGGCGACGGCAACATCGGGATTCGGATTGTCGCCCGCGTAGTGCAGCGGAGTATTGCCGTGATAGTAGCTCTCCTCGCCAGGGGCATGGAGCTCCGCGCCCGCCTCCACCAACGCCCTCACGACTTCGGGATCCGGGTTCGACCTGGCGGCCAGGTGGAGCGAGGTCCAGCCCCAACCCCAGTCGACGGCGTAACCCTTGGCCCATGCGTCCACATCCGCTCCGGCTTCCAGCAGCGCTCTCACCACCTCCGACGTACCGCTCCGGGCGGCGTAGTGCAGCGGCGTTTCACCGCTGTCTTCGCGAGCGTCCACATCCGCGCCAGCCTCCAGCAGCGCTCTCACCACCTGCGGCGTGCCGCTCCGGGCGGCGTGGTGGAGAGGCGTGTCTTGCCACATTCCGTGACGTGCGTGGACATCCGCCCCGGCTTCGAGCAAGATGGAGACGACGGCGGGATCGGGCGTCGAGGCGGCGGCAGTGAAGAGGGCGGGCACCCAGGGTGCGGCGACGACGGTGTTAACATCCGCCCCGTCTGCGATGCACCCAGCCACGATGTCGGCGGTGGCAAACGCGAAGAACGCCTCACTCCCCCAGCGCGCGCAGGCGGCCGGATCGGCCACAGTCCCCGCACTGTCCAGGGCCGTCGGATCGGCCCCGAGTTGCAGGAGAGTGCGAATCGTCGCGGGGTCGCGGGCAAGGTGGAGCGGGGTCTGGCCGCGGTTGTCGCGTGCCTTCACGTCCGCACCAGCCGCGGCCAGCAGAGACGCCTTGGCGCCCCGGCCGCGGCTTGCCGCAATGTGCATTGGGGTCGAGCCCGCCGAGTCAGTTGCACCGGGGTCGGCCCCGGCTTCCAGCAGCGCGGAGGTCACGATTGTTGGTCCCGCGCGATGGAGGGGGGTCCTGCCATGGTCGTCGCGCGCATTCACATCCGCGCCCGCGGCCACGAACTCCCGAAGGACATTCTCGAAGTCCGCACAGCAGGCACGCGTGGAGATCAACAGTGCCAGCGGGGTCGCGCCCTCCTCGTGGCGCCCGTCCACTGGGATCCCGCTCTCGAGGCACCCCCGGATGCTTGCGACCGGCGACGCAACGAGAAAATCCCATCCGCGAAGACCTCCTCCTCCGTCCCAGACACAAGCGGAGACGGCGACCCTGCCGGCATTGTCGCGCGCGTCTGGATCGGCACCAAGCTCCAGCAGCTTGCGGACGGCCGGGAGGTTGTCGTCTGTGCGCGCCAGGTGCAATGGCGTCTGCCCCTTCGCGTTTCTCGCATTCACGTCCAACCCGGCGTCCGCCAGCAGAGTGATGACCTCGGGGGTGTGGGGGAGCCGCCGCCGGGCCGCGGCATGAAGCGCGGACTCGCCGTAATCGGTGAGCGCGCGCGGGTCAGCGCCGGCCTCCAGCAGGGCGCGGATGGCCTGCGGGTCGCCAGCCCATGCAGTCCTGTACAGCGGGGTCTCGCCCCAATCATACCTGGCGTTGGGATCCGCTCGCAGGGCCAGCAGTCTCAACGGCAGCTCGGCGCGCGCGCCGCCGTACAAGGGAGCAGGATCCACTTCCGGGGGCGCTCGGAGGTCCGCCGCCGAGTCCACTGGGGGGTCCACTTCCGGGGCCGCCGCCGGGGTCGGGCCGCGCCCTCCCGTGCAGCCCATGGCGAGGAGGAATGTCGCTGTGATCGGCCTGGTCAGCGGTCTCATTTCCCTCCACATGTCAACTTCCGATTACTTCTTGTCAACCGCACTTTACATTTCTGTGACGTGAAACGCCACCGCCCGGGACGGCAGCCTCGGCGCGCGGGGTGGCCGCTCGCGGCCACCGCGGCCACGAAGGTTCCAATGTCCTACCGTGGTCGGAGTGCGGCCTGTTCCCCTCCCGGTCCGCAGGCGGGTTCCGTCAAGCTGGGCGCACCCGCGCGTAGGCGTCCAGCGGGTTCGTGGGTCACGGCTGCCGGGCACCGCCGCTCCTCCGAAGGTGGCCCTCACCGTTCACTCCGACCCCCGGCCCCTCTGTGTGGATTCCCGAATGCCCTCTCGCATCCGCCGCACCTCCGCCAGCCCCTCCAACGATCGGTTCTCCAGCGCGTAGTCAAGCGGGGTCCTGCCATCCGCGTCGCGCGCGTCCAAGTCGGCACCCAGTCGCACGAGCAGGGGGAAGACGGCGGGATGCCAAAGCGCGGCCGCGTGCAGCGGTGTGCGGCCGGACCCGTCCGTCTGCTCCAACTCCGCGCCGGCGCGCACCAGCGCCTCGACGACCGGGGCGTTCCATGTCGCCCCGCTCTGGGGGGCCGCCGCCATGAACAGCGGTGTACGGTCGTTCGTCCTGCGCCCGGAGGGAACGTACCCGTCCGGGTCCCGCGCACTGACGTCGGCCCCGGCGGCAACCAGCGCGGCCACGATCTCGGGATTGGGGTTGTTCCCGGCAGCCACGTGAAGCGGCGTGTAGCCGTCGTAGTCGCGCGCGTTCACGTCGGCCCCGGCCTCCACCAGGAGCTTCAACACGGCGGGGTTCGAGTTCGATTTGGCGGCTATGTGCAGCGGCGTTTCGGGGTCCCTAGGGGGACTAACGTCCGCTCCGGCCTCCAACAGGGCTGCGGTGACGGCGGGGTTCGGGTTCCTGGCCGCGCCGTGCAGCGGCGTCGTTTGCCGCTCCATGGCCTCGTCGAGGTCCGCTCCCGCCTCGAGCAAGGCCTCCATGACGCCGGGATCCGGATTACCTGCCGCCGAGTACAACGGGGTCCAGCTCCGTCCCCCTCGGCAGGGGGCGACTATGGGGCAAACCATGTGCTGAGACGCCACCGCGTCTGGATCCGCACCGGCCTCCAGAAGGGTACGCACTACCCCCGGGGCACCGTTCGCTGCGGCGCGGTGCAGGGCCGTGAAACCTGTCGTGCCATGGCCGTCGCGCACGTGAACGTCAGCTCCGGCGCGCAGCAGGACGGAGACCACGGCGGGATCCGATGTCCAGGCGACGAGATGGATGAGCGGCAGCGGCAACGGGTTCGAATTGACCACGGCCCGCACGTCCTTTCCGGCCTCGATGCAGTCGGCCACGACATCGGCGGTGGCAAACGCGAAGAAGGTGCGGGTGCCCCAGCGTTCGCAGGCCACCGGATCGAACAGGTTGCCCGCACTGTCCCGGGCCGCCGGATCGGCCCCAAGCCAAAGGAGCGTGCGGACCTTGGTGGGATCGTCAATGGCCAGCGCGGCGTGCAGCGGTGTCTGTCCGCGGTTGTTGCGGGCGTCGAGGTCCGCGCCCACCGCCGCCAGGAGGTGCAGCACGGTGTCGCTCGATCCTCGCCAGGCCACCGCGGCGTGCAGCGGCGTCGCGCCCTCCGAGTCGCGCGCGTTCGGGTCGGCACCCGCATCCACCAGTGTCGGAATGACGACCGCGAGGACGGACGTCGGGATCGTGCCGTAGGCTCCGCTGGCGAGGTGGAGGGGTGTCCTGCCCAGAGTGTCCCGAGCGTTGACGTCCGCGCCCGCAGCCACAAACGGGGGAAGGACATTCGCGATATCGGCGCAGCAACCACGCGCGGACACCATCCCCGCCAGGGGCGTGACGCCGTCCGGGCCGCGAGCGTCCACCTGGACCCCGCTCTCCAGGCACCCCTGCACGCTCTCTGGGGGCGAGTTGGCGAGAAAATCCCATGCGTCCCAGCCCGCGGTCCAATAGCAGACGGCAAAGGCTGTCCTGCCGGCATCGTCGCGCAATTCGGGGTCGGCCCCGAGTTCCAGGAGCTTGCGCACGGCCGGGAGGTTGTGGAGAGCGCGGGCCGTGTGCAGTGGCGTCTGGCCCATTTCGTTGCGGGGATTCAGGTCTGCCCCGGCCCGAACGAGCCAGGACAGCGCGGTCGTGTCGGGCCGTCCCTCTAAGCCGGGAAGGTGGATCGACAGGTGCAGGGGAGTGTCGCCCGTGGCGGTGCGCACGTTCAGATCCGCGCCCGCCTCCAGCAACGCGGATGTGCGCACCTTCCAGCGCTCCTCCCGCGACCGGCCGTACCTCCCGGAAAGCACCGCATCGTGAAGGGGCGCATGGGAGTGGCCGTCCAGTCCGTTCGGGTCCACACCCGCGTCCGCCAGAAGAGCGATGACCTCGGGGCCTGCATACACCGCCGCGGCATGGAGCGGCGACTCGCCGTGGTCGGTCAGCGCGTCCGGATCCGCGCCCGCCCCTAGCAGGGCGCGAACGGCCGCCGGGCGGTCGGCATGGGCGGCCTCGTACAGCGGGGTCCTGCCCCATTCGTCCCGCGCGTCGGGATCCGCGCCCGCCCAGAGCAGTACGATGACGGCGGCTTCCCCGGCCCTCCGGGTCCGGACGGCGCGCAACAGGGGAGTGCCGTAGCCGTCGCCGGCTCCAGCGTTGACGTCCGCTCCCGCAACCAGCAGAGCGTGGACGATCTCCGCAGCCCCTTCGAAGGCGGCAACGTGCAAGGGCGTGTAGCCCGGACCCGTCGCATGAATGTCGGCCCCCGCCTCCAGGAGGATCCTGACGACGTCCAGGTTCCCCCTTCGGGCGGCCTCGTGGAGCGGAGTGGTCCTGCGACCGTCCGGCAAGTTGACATCGGCCCCGGCCTCCAGCAGGATCGCCACTATGGCCGGATTCCCACTCCTGGCGGCTTCTTCGAGCAGTGTGCCACCGCGGTTGTCGGCCGTATTGACGTCGGCACCCCCCTCCACCAGGAGCGCGACGACTTCGGGCAGGAGCGCATCGGGGTTCCGTCTTCGTGCCGCAACGTGCAGAGGGGTTCTCCCCACGTTGTCGCGCGCGTCGACGTCCGCGCCCACCTCCAACAGCGCCCGAACTGCCGCCGAGTCGACCGATACCGTCGTCCAGTGGAGCGGGGTTCTCCCCCTGTCGCCGGGCGCATCGGGGTCCGCGCCCGCTTCGAGGCATGCGCGCACGAGTTGCGCGGAAGCCGACCAGAAGAAGCGCTGCTCGCCCCAGTCGTCGCAGGTGGGGCGGTACCCTCTCGGCGCTCCTGCGCAGGCCGCGACGAGGAGCACGAACAGGGGTGTGATCGTGATAGTCAACGGTTTCATGGCCACCTTTTTGTCAACTTCGGATTACTTTCTGTAAAGTGGAGTTGACACTCCTGGCGGGCCTAGGCGGCGGGTGCCAGCTCACCGCGCCACCTCCCTGAGCGCAAACTACCGCTCCTCCCACCCCTCTGCATCTCCTCGTGCATGCGCCGAGCCACCTCCCAACCCTCCAGCCACAGGTTCTCGACCGCGTAGTCCATGGGGGTCCTGCCATCCTCGTTGCGCACGTTGGGATCGGCGCCCAGCCGCGGGAGGAGGGGGAAGACGGTGAGCGGCTACTGCAAACTCGGCTGGGGACTTGGATTGGGGACTTGGATCGAGGGCCGACGACACGTCTGCCCCGACAGAGGGGCCTAGCAGCCCGTGGAAGAAACCCTGGCGGCAGGAGGCGCGCTGCATCCCCACCGGACCGCTTCGTCGCGCCTTGCCCGCGGGCGCTTCGCCGGTCTCGGTGCTCGTCCGGGCCCGTCCACGGATCGCCAGCGCTTCGCCGGTCTAAGTGCTCGAGCGAGATTATCCACGGACTGTTAGCGTCGCCCCAGCGCGACCGAGAGCCCGAGCCTGCAGGTGATCAGGTTGGCCTCGCTCTCCTTGGGCCTGAATTCCCAGCGACCGCCCGGGCCACGGTACAGATCGTCGTTGCCGCCCGTCAGGTACTCGGTGAGCCCGTTTCGCTGATACGACGCCGAGAGGCTCAGCGACAGTGGGTTATCTCCCCCGTGGATCACCGCAGCGATCCCGCCGCCCGCGTTGAGCGACAGCTGGAAGTCGTCGAAGTTGGTTGTGCTGGCGATCTCGATGTCCGACCCTTCCGGCTCGACCGTTGTGGTCGTGGCAAAGTACGCGAAGCCGACGGTGCCGTAGACGAATGGCCTCAGATTCCCGGTCCCGAGGTAGATCTGCGGGCCGATGCCCGCCGACAGGATCTGGTTGGTGGTCCGCACATCGAGCTCGACCAAGGGGATCGTGCGGCTGAAGCGACGCTTCTCCGTGTCGGATCCGTAGACTATGTATCCGGCCTCGGTGCGCACCCCGACGCGCCGCTCGGGGTCGAGGAAGAGGACGACCGCGGTGCCCACACCGCCCCCCAGCTCTACGTGTTCGCCGAACTCGCCGACTGGAATCGCGACATTCAGCGCCCCGAAGGCCTCGCTTCGCACCTCGTCCCACATCTGCTGCGCCGCAGCGCCCCCGGGGATCGCGAAGGCGATCGTCGAGAGGAGGGCCAGGCGGTGGATTCTTCGCATCGTCATTCCTCCAGAGCAGGGGACCCCTTTGAACAGGCTAGCGCAACCATACCTTGCGCCGCTACCGGTACACCCGGTCGGGCGATGGGTTCCCTAGCCCGTGGACAAACGTGCCGCGCTGCATCCGCGCCGGACCGTCTCGTTCGCCTATCCGTGCTGTAATCTACGCTTTACAATATGTAATCCATGGTTTACAATTCTTGCGCCAGATCACCCGCGGACTGCTCGGGCGGGTCGGCTACGTGCCAACGGAAGAGCCACCGGTTCTCTTCGCGCTCTGCCGGACGCTCGATTCGAGGTTCTGTCCAGCTGGGCAAGCGCCCACTCGGCGTGCTCGCGCACAAGGGGCGAATGGTCCCTCGCGGCCCGATCCAGGAGCGGACGTGCCTCGTCGGATCCCCAGTTGCCAAGCGCTACGCAGACATTTCGGAGCATGCCGTTTCGCCGCGGCCGGGAAAGCGGCGAGTCTCGGTACCGTCGCAGGAAGGCCTTGCCCGAGGTATCGAGGAGCTCGGCGGCTAGCGCCAGCAGCGACCGACCGTTCGGACCACCAGGCGTCGACATGTACTCGGCCTCGTCGGTGGGCGCGGAGAAGCGGTGGTTCCACGGGCACACCTCCTGGCAGATGTCGCACCCGAAGACCCGGTTGCCGATCGCCGGACGGAGCGCCTCCGGGATCGGGCCCCGCAGCTCGATCGTGAGGTATGATATGCACCTGCTGGCGTCCATCACGGGTGCGCCCCGCTCGTCGCGCCCCAGGAGCGCGCCGGTCGGGCATGCGTCCAGGCAGCTCCGGCACGAGCCGCAGTGCTCCCGCTCGAAGGGTGCGGAGGGCTCCAGCTCCAGGTCGGTCAGCAATACCCCGAGGAAGAAGTACGAGCCACGCCGCGGGTCGATCAGGAGGGTGTTCTTGCCGAACCAGCCGATCCCGGCCCTCATCGCGAGCTCCCGCTCCATGATGGGGCCGGTGTCGGCGTAGCCAAGATGGCGGAGCGGGCGGCCCGCCAGCGTCTGAAGACGGCTCGCCAGATCCTCCAGCCCCTCGGCGACCACACCGTGGTAGTCGCGGCCGCGTGCGTAGCGGGCGACAATCGCTCTCGACGGGTCGTGGGGCGAGCTCGAGGGTTCGTCGTCGGCGTAGGAGTGGGCGACGACCACCGCGCTGGCGAAGTCAGGGAAGGTGCGCCTCAGATCGGCGCGGCGCCCCACCGCGCCGAAAGTCGCCAGGTACCCCATCTCGCCGTGCAGGTCGGCTGCGAGCCAGCGCTCCAGGTGGCCGACATGTTCGCTCTCGGCCCTGGCCACCACACCCGCCTCCTGAAACCCGACCGCGCGGGCCTCCTCGACGACGCGGTCCGTGTCGAGTACGAGCCGGCTCAACCGGCGGGCCGCGCCCCCTCCTCCGCCGCCGCGCTCGCCTCCGCCCCCTCCGGCTCCGTCCTCAGAATGAACAGCCCCTCCTGCATGCTGGTGACGATCACCGTGCCGGACTCGAAGTAGGGGTAGTTGCTCCACGCCCCGCCGAAGCCCGGCCCTTCGTCGAAGGGCGCCGTGTCGAAGTGCGCCACCTCGCGCGGATTCTCCCGGTCCGAGATGTCGAGCACATGGAGGCCGTGGAGGTAGTTGGCCTGGTACATCAGGTCGCCCTTGAGGTATAGGTTGTGGGCGCTGGCGGGCTCAGACCCCATGAACTCCCTGACGAGCACGGGGTCCTCCACATCGCTCAGCTCCCAGATCAGGGTGCGTGTCGTGGCCGCGTTCCCTGCGATCACGTCGGCCTCGTCGTTCTGGTAGAAGTAGCGATGGTCGGGCGTCAGCCAGCCCTGGTGGATGTACGCGGGGCTGCTCGAGGAGCCGCTCGAGAGCGTCGCCGGGTCTTCCTTGTCGGTGACGTCCACGATCTCCAAGATGTCGCCATTCGAGTTGAGGCAGATCTCGCGCCCCAGGTAGAGCTCGTCGGGTCCCCGGTACACGACGCACTGCGAGTCGTGGATGCTCTCGTCGGAGCCGCACCCCACGAAGCTCGGGCGCGTCGGCTCCCGAATGTCGATGATGTGCAGGCCGCCGCCGCACGCCTCGCCCCCGCCTCGGCTGCCGACCGCGTAGGCGAAGCCCGTCTCCTCGTCGATCACGATGTTGTGCACGCTCGCGACCTCGGCGTAGCGCGCGTCCGGCTCCACGAGCGCGGGCATCTCGGAGGCCGGCAGATCGCGGAGCCGCGTAAGGTCGAAGACCTGCATGCCGTGCTCCCCCGCACCATCTGCGACTATGAAGGCGTGATCGCGGTACGTCTTGATGTCCCGCCAGAGCTGCGAGGGAGGCGTGCCGGGAGTCTTGGGAAGGTCGGCGACCAGGACAGGGTCGGTGGGGTCGGTGATGTCGACGAACGAGGTGCCGTCGTTGCGGCCGACGATGGCATACTCGCGACCGGTCTCCGCGTCGGTCCACCCCCAGTTGTCGTTGGTGCGCACGCCGCGGCCGCGGACGCCATCTCTGAGCTGGGCCGTCGAAAGGTGCGCCAGCAGCCCGACGCCTTCGCAGGCGAAGGGTCCGACCCAGCCGTTGCTGCAGCTGTGGGGACCCCCGGCCAGCGATGTCGAAAGGGCGTCGGGTTCGCTAGTGAGTGCGGCGAGGCTTTCCCAGGCGCCGCCTTCGTCGCGCCCGAAGAGGTGGACCGAACCGGCTCTGTGGTGCATGCCGGGCGCCGCCACCGCTACGACTCCCGCACCCGCTGCGATCAGGGCCCCGAAGCGGTCGCTCCCGACCGTCTCCGAGGGGGACAGCCGAATGCGCCGGGGTGCCGACGACCGCAGGCCGTCCTCGTCGCCCTCGAAGACGAACACCGACCCCGTCTCGTAGCCGCGATCGGTAGGCGCCCCGACCCAGATGTCGTGGCCAGCAAAGGCGACCGCCGCGCCGAAGCGGTCGCCCTCCTCCGCGGCGGCGAGCGCCAGCGGCTCACCTGAGCCGGTCCACCGCGACTCCTCACTGCTCCAGCTGTAGCTGAAGACGCGGCCGCGGCTCCCATCGGCCCCCGGCGCCCCGACGAGCAGGTGGTCCCCCGAGGCCGCCATGGCCGCCCCAAAGCCCGCACCCGCCTCGGTCGCATCGGCGATCTCCTGGAGCTCGGTCCACTCGCCGCCATCGTGGCGATAGTGGTGCACACGCCCCGCTCCCTCGGCGTCCGCATCCGGTGTCGTCCATCCGGGCGATCCGACGAGGAGGCCATCTCCCGAGAGGGCGAGCGTCGCGCCGAAGCGGTCGCCGCCAACGCCGTCCGCTGGCTGGATCACTCCGTGCCTCGCCCAATTCCCGGACTCCATGCGCCGGTACGTGTAGACGATTCCAGGGACCTCCCCGTCATCTTCGCCCCTGTTCGCCGATTCGCTCCCTCTCTCGGTCACCCCGACCAGGAGCCACCCTCCCGAGGCGGCGATGCTCAGCCCGAAGTCGGTGCCGCAGTACCCGTCGAAGCGGCAATCGGGATCGAGTCCGGCGATCGCATCGTCCTCGATCGTCGCGCTGTGCCGCCACTCGCCCCTCTCGCTCCGCTCGAAGACGTGCAGCGGGCCGCCCCTCTGCCCCACGAAGAGCGTCCCGCCGTCGCCCGCCACCAGAGTGCCGAATCCGTCGGCCCGCTCGGCATCCGGAGCGCGGAGCGCACCGGCCACCTCCCACACGCCCCCCGACTCCTCGTAGAGGTAGACCGAGCCCGGACGAAAGGACGTCGTCGGCTCGGCCACCATGAGCTGCGAGGCGACGAACGCCACGGCGTGGCCAAGCGACCCCGACTGCGCTGCAAGGCAGTGCGGCATCCAGACCAACGCGGCGCACGCCGCCGAGATGGCGACTAGGAGGTCCGCGAAGGTGCGACTACGGTGTGGAAGAGCGGGGGACATGGCCTCTCCTTGAGTACTCCCGCGGCAGGACTCGAACCTGCGACCCGACGGTTAACAGCCGTCTGCTCTACCAGCTGAGCTACGCGGGAACGGTTAACAGCCCGGAAGGATCGCCAGCGGGGCGACGGGAGTCAACGGGGCGACGGGCGCTTCGCCGCTCTCGGTGCTCGCGCGAGATTATCCATGGACTGCTGGGCCCGACCCCCCCGAGAAGGTGCAGCAGCGCCCGGCGGGGAGCCGAGGAACAGTACTGTAAACTCTACATGACATTATGTAATGCGTGGTTTACACTCAATCGATGCGCGGCCGCTGCGCACACCTCCGAATGTGACCGCTTCGCACCTGTCTGGTAGCGCTATACGTTACATGGGGCCTCTGTCGTAGGGGGTCACACGGAGCTGGCGACGGGACCAACGCTCCCCCGCCCGACCGCCGATCCCACTACACAGGAGGCTCACGGCAGCCAGTGGAAAGGTATCTCTCCCTCTCGGCCCGGCACCTCGCCAGCGAGGCGGCCCGCGAACAGGACCCCGACGGCATTCGCCGGGCGGGGCATCCCCGCTCCCTGTGCTCGCGCGAGACTATCCACGGACTGCTGATGCTCTCCCTCGTCGCCGCCCTCCCCACGGCGCTGGCGGGACAGGCGGGTATCAGCGCCCGAGATGGGGAGGTTCGCTTCGGAGGCCGTCTCCACACGCAGTTCGCCACGAGCTCGGCCGAAGAGGGCAAGGCCACCGACTTCTTCACGCGCCGCGCCCGGCTCACCATCGATGTGCGCGTCACGCCGCTTCTCGACGCCCGCGTTCAGCCCGACTTCGGGGGCGGGAAGCTGGAGCTGAAGGACGCGTACTTCCGACTCGGCTTCGACCGCGCCTTCAGGGTCTCGATGGGGCAGTTCAAGCGGGCCTTCGACCTCTTCGAGCTGAACAGCTCCACCGAGATCGTGGTGGTGGAGAGGACCGGTCGAATCGACGGGTTGGAGGCGTGCGCAGGGGTGGGCGGGGTGTGCTCGCTCAGCCGGTTCACCGAAAAGCTGGGATACTCGGACCGCGACATCGGTGTGAAGGTGGACGGATCGCTTGGCGAACGGGTCCGCTACATGGCGACGCTCACCAACGGCACGGGCACATCGGGGACCGACGAGAATTCGGGCAAGTCGCTGGCCGCCCGCCTGTCGCTGGATCTGACCGACGCCGTGACGCTTGCGGGAAACGTGTCCAGACACGACTACCTCGACTCCCGCGACAGCAGCCAGGCCGCCACCGCCTTCGGAGCGGACCTCGAGCTCGGCGGCTTCCGCGACGGGACGCATCTGCAGCTTGGTCTCGTTGCCGGTGCCAACTGGCTGGAATCGACGGAGGACGGGCCGCCCCGGTTCCTCGCCTGGCAGGGGGTTCTGAGCCGCTATTTCCCGCTGGAGGGGTCGCGGCTGGAGGCGATAGAGCCGATGGCGCGGGTCAGCTGGGGAGATCCGGACAGGATGGCCCCCGCCGACGCCGGGATGGTCGTCACCCCCGGCATCTTCCTCTACATAAAGGGCAGAAACCGGATCGGCGCCAACCTGGACATCTACCGACAAGGGTCCGAGTCCACGCACTACTCGTGCAAGATACAGAGCTACCTCTACTACTGACCCGCCGGGGCTGCCCTGGGGAACTCGGGCTAGTAGCGGCGCTGCCGGCCCGAGGAGGACCACCGAGCGAAGCGGTCCAGCGGGGATGCAGCGCTGCTCCTGCCGTGGGAGGTTTGCCCACGGGCTGCTAGAGTTCCATCGTCCAGATCGAGAAACGGAGAGACAAAATGAAGCATATCGCGCAGCGGATCGTCCCGCTCGTAGCGCTGACGGTCGCGGCGTGCGGAGGCCGGGGCGATGGGAGTCAGCGGGCGGTCATCCAGAACCGCGGCTCCGACACGCTCCTGAACGTCGCCCAGGCCTGGGCCGAAGCGTACGCCGCGGTCAACGCGAAGGTGGCGGTCGCGGTCACGGGCGGCGGATCCGGCACTGGCATTTCCGCGATGATCAACGGCACCGTCGACATCGCGAACTCGTCCAGAAGGATGCGCGAATCGGAGATCGAGCTGGCCCGCGAGAATGGTGTCGAGCCCGTCGAATTCATCGTCGGCTACGACGCGCTCGCCGTCTACGTCCACGAGGACAATCCCATCGAGGGCCTCAGCCTGGCCGAGCTCAGGGGCATCTACGGCGAGGGCGGCATGATCACGCAGTGGTCGGAGCTGGGGGTGAGCGTTCCCGGCTGCGGCTCCGACGAGATCGTGCTCGTCAGCAGGCAGAACAACTCGGGCACCTACGTCTACTTCAAGGAGACGGTCCTGGGCGACGACGCAGAGTACAAGTTAGGTTCCCGGGACATGCACGGCTCCAAGGACGTGGTCGACCTGGTGGAGAACACCCCCTGCGCGATCGGGTACAGCGGACTCGCCTACGCGACCGAACACGTGCGCATGCCCTGCGTCACGATTGAGGAGGCCGGCGACTGCGTCGAACCGTCCGTCGCCACCGCCGTCAGCGGAAGCTACCCCATCGCGCGCCCGCTCTTCATGTACACGGCGGGCCAGCCCCAGGGCGCGGTCAGGTCGTACATGGACTGGATACTCTCCACCGACGGCCAGTGCGTGATCCTCAAGCGCGGCTACGCTCCCCACACGGAGATGGAGTGCGCGTGAGCCTCTACGACAAGCGGCTGGAGGCGGACCTGCAGGAGATTCGGGACCGCCTCCAAGCGGTGGCGGAACAGGTGGAGGACAACCTCCGGCACAGCGTCCGGGCGGTTCTCGACTCCGACCCGCGACTCGCCAACGAGACGCTGATCAAGGACCGGGCGGCCAATCAGGCGACCCGGGCCCTCGACCACCTCTGCCATCTCTTCGTGGCGCGCCACCTCCCGAGCGGAAGTCACCTGAGGTTCACCTCGGCCGTGCTGCGGCTCGCAGTGGCGCTGGAACGGGTGGGCGACTACTCGGTGGCGATCTGCCGGGTGGCGCGCGACATCGAGACGCCGCTTCCCGACGCTCTCGCTCAGAACATCGCGATGATGGGCGCGCACGCCTGCAAGGCGCTCGGCACCGCGTTCAGGGGTTTCGTCGAGGGAGACCCCGACAGCGCCCGAACCTCGCACGGCATCGCCTCGCAGACTGCCGCGATCTATCCCCATGCCGTCGAGGGACTGATATCGGCGGCGGAGTCGGAACAGTGTCCGGCGCGGGACCTCTTCGGGGCGCTGCTCGTCTTCAGGCTCCTGCAGCGGACGGCGGAACAGGCCGACAACGCGTGCGAGATGACCCTCTTCGCCGTCACGGGACGACGCAAGAAGGAGAAGCGGTACCGGATCCTATTCGTCGACGGGGATCACTCTCTCGCGAGCAGGCTCGCTGAGATCGCAATCGAGGAAACCTATCCGCACGCAGGGCGCTTCCGGTCGGCCGGGCTGGAGCCCGCGCCCGCCTTCGACGAGAGGCTCCCGGCCTTCTGCAGGCGGCGGGGGGTGGCGCTGCCCGAGGGGGATTCCCCTCGCTCCCTTGACGATGCGCTCGACGTGGGCCCGCACTACCATGTGGTTGTGGGGATCGGCCTGGACCCATCGCCGCACTTCGACGTTCCCTATCGGACGGCTGTGCTGCAGTGGGACTTGGCGGAGGACGGAGTCGCTGCCGATTCGGAGGTGGAGGAGCTGTACCGTGCCCTCATGGCCCGCCTGCGCGGCCTCATGAAGACCCTCGGAGTGCGGGACGACGAGTGACGCCTGCTGGCAGCGCCGGGGCGGGCATCGGCGCAATGGATCGCAGGGACATGGCATGGCATGTGGATCGTGCCGCCCGCCTTCTCGTCTTCGTCGGGGGCATTTCGGCGATCGTCTTCATCGTGGGGATCTTCGTCTTCATCACCAAGGAGGGTCTCGACTTCGTCCTGGGGCCGTTGAAGCTGGGAGAATTCCTGACCTCGATCGCGTGGCGGCCCACCTCCAACAATCCGACCTACGGGGCGCTGGCGCTGATCGTCGGCACCGCCAGCGTGACGGGGTTCGCGATGCTCCTGTCGGTCCCCCTGTCGCTGGGCGCGGCGCTCTTCATCGCGGAGTTCGCCAGAGGCAAGACGCGCGAGACGCTGAAGGTCCTGGTGGAGATGCTGGCGGCGATCCCGTCGGTGGTGTGGGGGTTCGTGGGGATGTCGATCATGAACCCGCTCATCATCCAGACCTTCGAGATCCCGGTGGGACTGAATGTCCTCAACGCCGGACTGATCCTGGGGCTGATGGCGGCCCCCATCATGACCACGATCGCCGAGGACGCGCTCAAGGCGGTGCCCGACACCTACCGCGAGGCGGCGGAAGCGCTGGGGGCGACCCGCTGGGAGGTGATCGTCAAGGTGGTGATTCCGGCGTCCCGGAACGGGCTGCTGGCCGCCGTGCTCCTGGGGGTCGGGAGGGGGTTCGGGGAGACGATGGCCGTGCTGATGGCCTCGGGCCACGCCATCAACCTCCCCACCAGCGTCTTCGACTCGGTGCGCGCGCTCACCGCGACGATCGCCGCCGAGCTCGGCGACACGGTGACGGGAGGGAACCACTACGGCTCCCTCTTCACCCTGGGCATCCTCCTCTTCGTGGTCACCTTCGCAATCAACCTCACCGCGGACATCGTCGTCCGCGGAATCGGGAAGAAGTAAGCGGCCCATGTTCGCCGCTACGCACCTGAACAGACGCAGCTACCGCAACCAGAGCGTCGCGCGGGCCGCCTTCTGCCTGATGACGGTGGCGCTCGTGATTCCGGTGCTCCTCATCGTGGGCACGCTGGTGGTCAAGGGCGGGCCGGCGATCTCCTGGGAGTTCCTCTTCACCCCGCCGAAGGACAACATGACGGCGGGGGGCATACTCCCGGCGCTGGTGGGCACCATCTGGCTGGTGGTCGTCGCGCTCCTGGCGTCGGTGCCGCTCGGCGTGGCCGCGGCGCTGTACCTGAGCGAGTACGCGCCGGACAACCTGCTCACCCGGACCATCAACCTGGCCATCATCAACCTGGCGGGGGTGCCGTCGATCGTGCACGCGCTCTTCGGAGTGGGGGCGTTCGTGCTCTTCTTCAGGTTCGGGGCCTCGATCCTCGCCGCCGGCCTCACCCTGGCGATCATGACGCTGCCGGTCGTGATCGTCGCCACCCGCGAGTCGCTGCAGGCGGTGCCGCAGGCCTTCCGGGATGCGTGCCTGAACATGGGGGCCACCCGCTGGCAGACGATCCGCAAGGTGGTGCTCCCCAATTCGGTCAGCGGAATCCTCACCGGCGTGATCCTCGAGGTCTCGCGCGCGGCCGGAGAGACAGCGCCGATCATGTTCACGGGCGCCACCGCCTTCGTGGCCTTCCTGCCGGAGAGCGTCCTCGACCAGACGATGGCGATGTCGTACCACCTCTACTACATCGCGACCCAGGCGACCAATGTGCCCGAGGAGCTCACCTTCGGGGTGGCGCTGGTGCTGATCGCCATCGTGCTCCTGATGAACGCCGTGTCGATCGGGTTCCGCGTCTACCTCAGGGGGCTGAAGAAGTGGTAGGGCCCACCCACGAGGCAGCCGTCGCCAACGACGGTGCCGGCCCGGCGTACGACGAGCCGCCGGTAATCGAGGTCAGCGACCTCTCCATTGCGTACGGCGGCAGGCGCGTCCTGGGCAACCTCACCCTAGACGTCCACCGCCACGAGATCTTCGGGATCATCGGGCCGGCCAACAGCGGCAAGACGTCCTTCCTGCGCGCTCTCAACCGCATGGACGCCTTCAACCCGGCGATGGAGGTGGAGGGGAGCATCCGCATCAACGGGAAGAACGTCAACGACTGGCGCAACGAGTACGCTCTGCGACGACGCATCGGGGTCGTGTTTCCGCTGCCGGTCGGGCTGCCGCTGACGGTCTACGAGAACGTCGCCTTCTCGCCCCGGCTGCGCGGGATCCGCAGGAAGGCCGAGCTGGACGAGGTCGTCGAGAGGTGCCTCAGGCGCGCCGCGCTCTGGGACGAGGTCAAGGACCGGCTCGACTCTCTGGGAAGCCTGCTCTCGGGGGGACAGCAGCAGCGCCTCACGATCGCCCGCGCGCTCTCGCAGGAGCCCGAGCTGCTCCTCCTGGACGAGTTCTCAATCGCTGTCGATCCGGTGACGACGATGCGGATCGAGGAGGTGCTGAAGGAGCTTCGCTCCGAGCTCACCATAGTGCTGGTCACGAATCTGGTGCAGCAGGCGCGCCGCCTGGCCGACCGCACCGCCTTCTTCCTGATGGGCGAGCTGGTCGAGATCGGCGACACCGAGGATCTCTTCGGGGGCGCGGTGAGGGACGAGCGGACCACCGGCTATATCGAGGGGCGCTATGGATAGCCCGGGGGGATCGCGCCCGCGGGCCCCCAGCGGCGGCGACCTCGCCATCGAGACCCGGGGGCTGAACCTCTGGTACGGCGACTTCCAGGCGCTCTTCAACGTCGATCTGGGGGTCGGACGGGGGATGATTACATCGATGATCGGGCCGTCCGGGTGCGGCAAGACCACCCTGCTCCGGACGTGCAACCGCATCATCGAGCGGCTCGGGTACGTGCGCACGACCGGAAGCGTCTACGTCCTGGGACACGACATCTTCGGGGACGACGTCGAGCTCGTGCAGGTGCGCAAGAAGATCGGGATGGTCTTCCAGCGCCCCAATCCGCTCCCTATCTCGATCCGCGAGAACGTCCTCTTCGGATTCCGGCTGCACGAAGCGCGGCTGCGCAGGGTGAGCGCAGCGGAGGAGGATGAGGTTCTGGAGTCGTCGCTCCGCCAGGTCCTCCTCTGGGACAGTGTGAAGGACCGTCTGGACAGGCCCGCGACCGGACTCTCGCTCGAGGAGCAGCAGAAGCTCTGCATCGCACGGCTCCTCCCGGTGAAGCCCCAGGTGCTTCTCATGGACGAGCCGTGCTCGGCGCTCGACCCCGCCGGTACCGAGGCCGTCGAGGAGCTGATCTGGAAGCTGCGCGGCGAGTACACGATCCTGATCGTCACGCATAACATGGCGCAGGCGCGGCGCGCGTCGGAGGAGTGCGTCTTCATGCTGATGGGCCGGATCGTCGAGCACGGGCTAACCGAGGAGCTCTTCCTGTCGCCCCGGCACTCCGAGACGGCCGACTACATCGAGGGACGGTACGGGTAGCCGGGCGAGCGGCTATTGCGAAGGAGGGACGCGCGCCTTAGCGTAGCGACCATGCTTCTAGGCTCACGCTCCAGCACTGTCGCGAGCGTCCCGGCCGCCTGCGCCGTCGCCGTTCTGGTCGCGGCCTCCCTGTGGGCCGTCGGCTGCGATGGGAACGGTGCCCCCGAGGCGGTCGGGAAGATCGACGATCTGGAGATCAGGGTCGACACGACGGTGGAGGTCGCGGTCGCCGAGCACTTCAGCGATCCAGACGGCGACGACCTGGGATACTCCGCGAACTCTTCGGACACCGGTGTGGCGACCGTCGCCGTCTCGGGTGACGCCGTAGCGGTCACGGGAGCGGCGAGGGGAAGCGCGGAGGTTACCGTGACTGCCTCCGACGGCAGCCTCTCGGCAACCCAGACCTTCGTCGTCACCGTCCGTCGGCCCACCAACCGGGAAGTGCTGGAGATACTGTACGACGAAACCGACGGAGACAACTGGGCCGACAACACGAACTGGCTTACCGACGGGCCCCTTGACAAGTGGTACGGAGTGAGCACGGATGCCGACGGTAGGGTTGAGAGGCTACGCCTGGGCTACAACGGTCTCTCCGGCCCGATCCCGCCGGAGCTGGGCGACCTGGGCAGTCTTCGGGAGCTATACCTGTACCACAACAGTATCTCTGGCCCGATCCCGCCGGGGCTGGGTGACCTGAGCAGTCTTTTACTCCTCTCCCTGCGCAACAACGACCTCTCCGGCCCGATACCGCCGGAGCTGGGCGACCTGGACAGCCTCAAGTGGCTCTTGCTGGACGACAACGGCCTCTCCGGCCCGATACCGCCGGAGCTCGGCGACCTGAGCAGTCTTCGGTACCTATACCTGCACCACAACAATCTCTCTGGCCCGATCCCCCCGGAGCTGGGCGACCTGGACACCCTCAAGTGGCTCTTGCTGGAGGACAACGGCCTCTCCGGCCCGATCCCGCCGGAGCTGGGCGACCTGAGCAGTCTTGAGATTCTCAGGGTGCACCACAACACCGACCTCGAAGGCAGGCTGCCGTCCAGCTTCTCCAACCTGACGTCGCTGGAGGAGTTCCTCGCGTACGGCACGCGCGTGTGCGTGCCCTCCGCGTTGTGGGACTGGTACAGGGATATCGACAACCGCCGGGCAAGGCTCTGCGACGATCCCACCGCGTACCTGGTGCAGGCGGTGCAGTCGCTGGGCCGTCCGGCACCCTTGGTGGCGGAGAAGGAGGCTCTTCTCCGGATCTTCGTCATCGCCGCCCGCACGACGAGCGAGACGCTGCCGCCGGCGACGGCGACCTTCTACGTCGACGGCGACGAGACGTATTCGGTGAAGGTCGACGGCACCTCCGAGCCAATCCCGACCGAGATCGACGAGGGGTCGCTCGACAGGTCGCTTAATGTGACGATTCCCGATTCGGCGATCGAGGAGGGTCTCTCGGTGGTGATCGAGATCGACCCCGACTCGACGATCGATGCCGAGATCCTCGCCGCCAAGCGGATTCCGGAGAGCGGCGAGCTGGATCTGTGGGTGGAGGGCGTGCCCGACTTCGAGCTCACGGCCATACCGTTCCTGTACACCGCCAACCCCGACTCCTCGGTGATCGAGACCGTAGAGGAGATGGCGGACGACGAGGAAGACCACGAACTCCTCCACTACACCTACGATCTGCTCCCGATCGAGGAGATGAGCGTGGACGACCACGACCCAGTCGAGATCGACAGCAGGAGCGGGTACGTCGTGCTGTACCGGACCGTTGCGATTCGGGCCGCGGAGGGCGGGTCGGGACACTGGATGGGCCTGATGCCGAGTTTCTCGGATGTATTCGGCGTCGCTGACGGAATTCCCGGCACCTCCTCGGCGTCACGCACGAATGCTGGCACGATGGTGCACGAGCTGGGGCACAACCTGAGCCTTCGGCACGCTCCATGCGGTGGTGCCGGCTCGCCCGACCCCGCCTACCCCTACGGGGACGGCAGCATTGGCGCGTGGGGCTACGATCACCGCGGCGACTCGCTGATCGACAAGGATGAGGCGAAGGACCTGATGACCTACTGCGAGCCGGAGTGGGTCAGCGACTACCACTTCGAGAAGGCGCATCAGTACCGGACCGTGCAGGAGATGTCGTTCGGCGGGGCGATGAGCCGGACGGGCCCGTCGCTGCTGGTGTGGGGCGCGCGGAGCCCGTCGGGGGAGCTGTCGATGGACCCGGCGCTCCTGGTGGAGGGCCGGAGCCTGCTCCCGGAGGCGCGTGGCGACTACACGCTGACGGGACTGGACGACGCTCAGCGGGAGCTCTTCTCGATTTCGTTCGATATGGAAGAGCCGGCGGACGCCGAGGAGGGTATCGGGATCTTCGTCTTCCTCTTGCCGGTCGAGCCGGGGTGGGAGGCGCTCGCGAGCCTCGTCCTGGCCGGTCCGGGGGGTGCCCTGTTCACCCTCGACGGCGACACGGAGGCGACCATGGCGCTGATCCGCGACGTGCGGAGCGGGCAGGTGCGCGCCATCCGGGGCGACTTCGCCGAGCGGCCGAGCGCGCCGCCGGGCCATGTGGTCCGCTGGAGCCGCGGCGTGCCGGACCGCGAAGCATGGAGTGTGATTACTGGCGGGGGGACGAGCTCCGGCCCGTAGCACGCCCGTGGCCCGTGGAGCTTCGGGTGATAGCCCGAACTACTACGGAATCAGCATAGGTTCAATCGTCACCATGGCCTTGCTGGAGAGCCCGCCGAGCGCCTCCGTCGGCGTCACGATCTCCACCGGGAGCGGTACGGGTAGCCGGGCGAGGGGCTTTTGCGAATGACGGACGCGCGCCTTAGCGTGGGCGACATGTATTCAGACTCAGTGTCCAGCAGTACCGTGAGTGTCCCGGCCACCTTCGGCGTCTCCGCGCTAGCCGCAGCTGCCCTGTGGGCCGTCGGCTGCGATGAGACCGTGCCAAACGGCGCCCCTGAGGCCGTCTGGAAGATCGACGATCTGGAGATCAGGGAAGGCATGACGGTGGAGGTCGCGCTCCCCTGGTACTTCAGCGATCCAGACGGAGACGACCTCGTCTACTCCGCGAGATCTTCGGACACCGATGTTGCGACCGTCGCCGTGTCGGGAGACACCGCAGCGGTCACGGGGGTGGCTGCTGGGAGCGCGCAGATCACCGCGGCTGCCTCCGACGGCAGCCTTTCGGCGACCCATACCTTCTCCGCCATCGTCCGGCGGCCCACCAACCGGGAAGTGTTACAGATCCTGTACGACGAAACCGACGGAGACAACTGGGCCGACAACACGAACTGGCTGACCGACTGGCCCCTTGACGAGTGGCACGGGGTGGCCACGGACTCAGACGGTCGGGTCACGGACGTCACCCTGCACAGCAACAATCTCTCCGGCCCGGTCCCCCCGGAGCTGGGCTACCTGAGCAGTCTTCAATGGCTAAGCATGTGGGACAACAATCTCTCCGGCCCGATCCCCTCGGAGCTGGGCGACCTGAGCAACCTAGAGCGGCTATACCTACCCTACAACGACCTCAGTGGCCCGATTCCCCCCGAGCTAGGCGACCTGAGCAATCTTGGGTACCTGTACCTGCACCGCAACGGTCTCTCCGGCACGATCCCCCCGGAGCTTGGCGACCTAGGCAGTCTCGAGCGGATCTACCTACACAACAACGCCGACCTCGAAGGCGAGCTGCCGTCCAGCTTCTCCAAGCTGACGTCGCTGGAGGAATTCCTCGCGCACGGGACGGGCGTGTGCGTGCCGGACACGCTGCTGGACTGGTACCGGGGCATTCCCAGGCGGCGGGCCATGGTCTGCGCCGACCGTCCTGCGGACGCGTACCTGGTGCAGGCAGTGCAGTCGCGGAGTCATCCGGTGCCCGTGGTGGCGGAGAAGGAGGCTCTCCTCAGGGTCTTCGTAACCGCCACCCGCACGACGACGGAGACGCTGCCACCGGCGACGGCGACATTCTACGTCGACGACGAGGAGAGATATTCGGTCGAGATCGACGGCACGTCCGAGCCGATCCCGACCGATATCGACGAGGGTTCGCTCGACAGGTCGCTGAACGTGACGATTCCCGATTCGGTGATCGAGGAGGGACTCTCGGTGGTGATCGAGATCGACCCCGACTCGACGATCGACGCCGAGATCCTCACCGCCAAGCGGATCCCGGAGAGCGGCGAGCTGGACCTGGGGGTGGAGGGCGTGCCCGACTTCGAGCTCACGGCCATTCCGTTTCTGTACACCCGCGACCCCGATTCTTCGGTGATCGAGGATGTCGAGGGGATGGCGGAGGACGAGGAGAACCACGAGCTCCTCCACGAAACCTACGATCTGCTCCCGATCGAGGAGATGACCGTTGACGGCCACGACCCCGTCGAGATCGACAGCAGGAGCGGGTACGCTGTGCTGTTCCGGACCATTGCGATTCGAGCCGCCGAGAGCGGGTCGGGATACTGGATGGGCCTGATGCCGAGTTTCTCGGATGTGCGGGGCGTCGCTGACGGAGTTCCCAGCACCTCCTCGGCCTCCGTTCCCGTCGCCTGGATTATCGCGCACGAGCTGGGGCACAACCTGAGCCTTTGGCACGCTCCATGCGGCGATCCGAGCGGTGTCGATCCCGCCTACCCCTACGAGGACGGCAGCATTGGCGCATGGGGCTACGATCACCGCGGCGACTCGCTGATCGACAAGGATAAGGCGAAGGACCTCATGACCTACTGCGAGCCAGAGTGGGTCAGCGACTACCACTTCACGAACGCCTTCGGGCACAGGACCGTGCAGGAGATGTGGCGCGGCGAGGCAAGGCGCCGGACGGGGCCGTCGCTCCTGGTGTGGGGCACGCGGAGCCCGTCCGGGGAGCTGTCGATGGACCCGGCGCTGCTGGTGGAGGGCCGGAGCCTGCTCCCAGAGGCGCGTGGCGACTACACGCTGACGGGGCTGGACGGCGCTCAGCGCGAGCTCTTCTCGATTTCGTTCGATATGGACGAGCCGGCGGACGCGGAGGAGGGGACCGGAATGTTCGTCTTCCTATTGCCTGTCGAGCCGGGGTGGGAGGCGCTCGCGAGCCTCGTCCTGGCCGGCCCGGGGGACGCCCTGTTCACCCTCGACGGCGACTCGGAGGCGACGATGGCGCTGATCCGCGACGAGCGGAGCGGGCAGGTGCGCGCCATCCGGGGCGACTTCGCCGAGCGGCCGAGCGTGCCGCCGGGCCACGTGGTGCGCTGGAGCCGCGGGGTGCCGGACCGCTATGCATGGAGCGTGATGACTGGCAGGGGGACGGGTGCCGGCCCGTAGCGTGCAGGGGCCCGAGGGACCCTCAGGCAATAGGCCGAACTATTGCGGAATCCGCATAGGTTCAACTGTCACCGCGAGCCCGTAGAGCGCCTCCGTCGGCGTCACGATCCCAGGACCGGCACCGGTAGCCGGGCGAGGGGTTCTTGCGAAGGTAAGGGCGCATGCCATAGCATCGCGACCATGCCTTTACATTTCTCACCACATGGCAGCCGGGGGCCTGAGGGGAAAGGTTGAGGTGTTGGCCGGGGGTAGCCGAGCGCGTCGGAGTGAGTGAGTGAGGGCCGTGGCGGGTTTTTTCGGACCGGCGAGAGAGGAGATCGACGTGCTGGAGGGGCTCAGCGCCCCGGCGTTCGACGTGATTGCTCCACCGTCGAACGCGGCGGTCACTTTCCGGCCCTGGCACAGAGCCGGCGCACAGACTATTGCGGGTGAGCCAACCTGCAGATTAGAGTGGCAACCCATGCCAACCTGCCAACGGGAGGCGTGCCATGCCTGTGGATTACCGCCGCAGAGATATTCAACGCCGCCGAGCGCGCGGTGCACTTCGCCTCGCCTTGGGCGTCTCCGTCCTGGTCGCGGTCGCCGCCTGCGAGAGCGCGGAGGCCCCGGCCGCCTGTGGTCCCATCCCGGACGCGACCGTCAACGCGGGCGAGACCACCGATGTCGCGGCCTGCTTCACCGATGCGAACGGCGATGTTCTGGGCTACTCGGTCAAGTCGTCCGATCCCGGTGTGGCCACGGCGTCCCTGTCGGACACCACCGTTACCGTCACGGCGGTTGCGCCCGGAAAAGCGACGGTCACGGTCACGGCCTCCGATCCGGGCGGCCTGAAGGGCGAGGAGGCCTTCTCGGTGACGGTGCCGAACCGGGCTCCAGAGCCGAAGGGCGCTATGCCTCCCGTCACGGTCGCCGTCGGCCAGACAACGGCCGTGGATGCGTCACCGTACTTCACCGAGCCGGACGGGGAGACGCTGGCCTACTCCGCCGTCTCGTCCGACACGGACGTAGCCACGGTGTCGGTGTCGGCAAGAATGGTGACGGTCGCGGCGCTGACGGCGGGCACTTCGAGCGTGACGGTCACGGCCACGGATCCCGGCGAGCTGCCCGTGTGGTCCCCGGACGGGGAGAAGATCGTCTTCATGTCCGACCGCGCCGGCGATGAACTCGAATTCGATATCTACGTGATTCAGATCAAGTAGGATGGGTTCTTTCCCTCTTCTGGTGGGTAGCAGGTCATGCGGGTAGGCCATCGGGGTAGAGGCCGAGGCCTTGCTGGAGAGCCCATAGAGCGCCTCCATCGGCGTCGCGATCTCCACCGGGGGCGGTACGGGTAGCCGGGCGAGGGCGAGCGGTTTTGCGAATGAAGGACGCACGCCTTAGCGTGGGCGACATGTTTTCGGGCTCAGTGTCCAGTAGTGCCGCGAGTGTCCCGGCCACCTGCGGCGTCACCGTACTGGTCGCGGCTGCCCTGTGGGCCGTCGGCTGCGACGGGAACGGCGCCCCTGAGGTGGTCGGGGGGATCGACGATCTGGAGATCAGGGTGGACACAACGATGAAGATCGTGCTCGCCGAGTACTTCAGCGACCCAGACGGAGACGACCTCCGCTACTCCGCGAACTCTTCGGACACCGGTGTTGCCACCGTCGCCCGCTCGGGAGACGCCGTAGCGGTCACCGGGGTGGCTGTTGGAAGCGCGGAGATCACCGCGACTGCCTCCGACGGCAGACTCTCGGCAACGCAGAAATTCGTCGCCATCGTCCGGTGGCCCACCAACCGGGAAGTGTTGGAGATCCTGTACGACGATACCGACGGAGACAACTGGGCCTACAGAACGAACTGGCTGACCGACGGGCCCCTTGACGAGTGGTACGGGGTAGGCGCGGATGCCGACGGTCGGGTTGAGACGCTACACCTGGGCTACAACGGTCTCTCCGGCCCGATTCCCCCGGAGCTGGGCAGTCTGAGCACTCTAGAGTGGCTACACCTGTACTCCAACAGTCTCTCCGGCCCGATCCCCCCGGAGATGGGAGACCTGGGCAATCTTGGCTACCTATACCTGCACGACAACGATCTCTCCGGTCCGATCCCCCCGGAGCTGGGCGACCTGGACAGACTTGGCTACCTATACCTCCAACGCAACAGTCTCTCCGGCCCGATCCCCCCGGAGATGGGCGACCTGAGTGAGCTTCGGCACCTGTACGTGTGGGCCAACAATCTCTCAGGCCCGATCCCCCCGGAGCTGGGCCACCTGAGTGAGCTTTTGCGGCTCCACATGCACAACAACGCCGACCTCGAAGGCGAACTACCGTCCAGCTTCTCCAAGCTGACGTCGCTGGAGGAATTCCTCGCGTACGGGACGGGCGTGTGCGTGCCGGACACGCTGCTGGAGTGGTACAGGGACATTTCCAGGCGCCGGGCCACGCTCTGCGCCGACCGTCCTGCGGACGCGTATCTGGTGCAGGCAGTGCAGTCGCGGAGTCATCCAGTGCCCGTGGTGGCGGAGAAGGAGGGTCTCCTCAGGGTCTTCGTGACCGCCACCCGCACGACGACGGAGACGCTTCCTCCGGCGACGGCGACCTTCTACGTCGACGACGACGAAACGTATTCGGTGGAGATCGACGGCACATCCGAGCCGATCCCGACCGGAATCTACGAAGGGTCGCTCGACAAGTCGCTGAACGTGACGATTCCCGACTCGGTGATCGAGGAGGGTCTCTCGGTGGTGATCGAGATCGACCCCGACTCGACGATCGACGCCGAGATCCTCACCACTAGGCGGATCCCGGAGAGCGGCGAGTGGGAGCTGGGGGTGGAGGGCGTGCCCGACTTCGAGCTCACGGCCATTCCGTTCCTGTACACCAGCGACCCCGATTCTTCGGTGATCGAGACCGTAGAGGAGATGGCTGACGACGAGGAAGACCACGAGCTCCTCCACTACACCTACGATCTGCTCCCGATCGGGGAGATGACCGTTGACGACCACGACCCAGTCGAAATCAACAGCAGGAGCGGTCTCGCTGTGCTGGCCCGGACCGTTGCGATCCGGGCTGCCGAGGGTGGTTCGGGATACTGGATGGGCCTGATGCCGAGCTTCTCTGATGTGTGGGGCATCGCAGATAGGCCTGGCACCTCCTCGGCGTCACGCACGAATGCCGGCACGATAGCGCACGAGCTGGGGCACAACCTGAGTCTTTGGCACGCTCCATGTGGCCGTCCGAGCAACGTCGACCCCGACTACCCTTACCGCAACGGCAGCATAGGCGCGTGGGGCTACGATCATCGCGGCGACTCGCTGATCGACAAGGATGAGGCGAAGGACCTCATGACCTACTGTGAGCCAGAGTGGGTCAGCGACTACCACTTCGAGAAGGCGCATCGGTACCGGAACGCGCAGGCCATGTCGTTCGGCGGGGCGAGGCGCCGGACGGGGCCGTCGCTGCTCGTATGGGGCGCGCGGAGTGCGTCGGGGGAGCTGTCGATGGACCCCGCGCTCCTGGTGGAGGGCCGGAGCCTGCTCCCAGAGGCGCGTGGCGACTACACGCTGACGGGGCTGGACGGCGCTCAGCGCGAGCTCTTCTCGATTTCGTTCGATATGGACGAGCCGGCGGACGCGGAGGAGGGGACCGGGATCTTCGTCTTCCTATTGCCTGTCGAGCCGGGGTGGGAGGCGCTCGCGAGCCTCGTCCTGGCCGGCCCGGGGGACGCCCTCTTCACCCTCGACGGCGACTCGGAGGCGACCATGGCGCTGATACGCGACGCGCTGAGCGGGCAGGTGCGCGCCATCCGGGGCGACTTCGCCGAGAGGCCGACCGCGCCGCCGGGCCATGTGGTCCGCTGGAGCCGCGGGGTGCCGGACCGCGACGCGTGGAGTGCGATGACTGGCGGGGGGACGAGCCCCAGCCCGTAGCAGCCCGTGGACAAACCTCCCCCGGCATTCGAGGGGCGCTGCATCCGCGCTGGGCCGCTGCGCTCTGCGTTGCTCCACGAACCGATAGCGCTGTGGCTATTGGCCCTTCGTCGCACCTTGCCAGCCCGGCGCTTCGCCGCTCTCGGTGCACGCGCGAGATTATCGCGCGCAGTGGCCAGGACCCTTGGTCGACGGGTCGAACTATTTCGGAATCCTCATAGGTTCAACCGTCACCGAGGCCTTGCTGGAGAGCCCATAGAGCGCCTCCATCGGCGTCGCGATCTCCACCGGGGGCGGTACGGGTAGCCGGGCGAGGGCGAGCGGTTTTGCGAATGAAGGACGCACGCCTTAGCGTGGGCGACATGTTTTCGGGCTCAGTGTCCAGTAGTGCCGCGAGTGTCCCGGCCACCTGCGGCGTCACCGTACTGGCAGCCCGTGGAAGAAACCCTGACGGCATTCGAGGCGCGCTGCATCCGCGCTGGACCGCTTCGCTCGGCGTTGCCTCTTGCACGAATAGCGCTGCTATTCGCGCTGCGAAACGCCTTGCCAGCCCGGCGCAGCGCCCCTCTCGGTGCTCGCCCGAGTTTATCCGCGGACTACTAGTCGCGGCTGCCCTGTGGGCCGTCGGCTGCAGTGAGAACGGTGCCCCCGAGGCGGCCGGGAAGATCGACGATCTGGAGATCAGGGGGGGCATGACGGTCGAGATCGCGCTCGCCGAGTACTTCACCGATCCGGATGGGGACGAACTATCCTACTCCGCGATCTCTTCGGACACCGATGTTGCGACCGTCGCCGCCTCGGGGGACACCGTGGCGGTCACGGGGGTGGCGACGGGAAGCGCGGAGGTTACCGTGACGGCCTCCGACGGCATCCTCTCGGCAACCCAGACCTTCTCCGCCATCGTCCGGCGGCCCACCAACCGGGAAGTGCTGGAGATCCTGTACGACGAAACCGACGGAGACAACTGGACCAACAACACGAACTGGCTCACCGATTGGCCCCTTGACGCGTGGTACGGCGTGTACACGGACGCCGAAGGTCTGGTTGAGAGGCTACACCTGTACCACAACGGTCTCTCCGGCCCGATCCCGCCGGAGCTGGGCGAACTGCGCGGTCTTGCGATTCTCAGGGTGTACAATAATGCCGACCTCGAAGGCGAGCTGCCGTCCAGCTTCTCCAAGCTGACGTCGCTGGAGGAATTCCTCGCGCACGGGACGGACATGTGCGTGCCGGAAGCGCTCCTGGAGTGGTACAGGGACATCTCCAAGCGGCGGGCCACGCTCTGCGCCCACGCTCGTCCGGACGCGTACCTGGTACAGGCGGTTCAGTCGCGAAGCCATCCGGTGCCCGTGGTGGCGGAGAAGGAGGCTCTCCTCAGGGTCTTCGTAACCGCCACCCGCACGACGACGGAGACGCTGCCACCGGCGACGGCGACCTTCTACATCGACGACGCCGAGACGTACTCGGTGGAGATCGACGGAACATCCGAGCCGATCCCGACCGAGGTCGACGAGGGGTCGCTCGCCATGTCGCTGAACGTGACGATTCCCGATTCGGTGATCGAGGAGGGTCTCTCGGTTGTGATCGAGATCGACCCCGACTCGACGATCGACGCCGAGATCCTCACAACCAGGCGGATCCCGGAGAGCGGCGAGCTGGATCTGTGGGTGGAGGGCGTGCCCGGCTTCGAGCTCACGGCCATCCCGTTCCTCTACACGGAGGACCCCGACTCGTCGGTGATCGAGACCGTGGAGGAGATGGCTGACGACGAGGAAGACCACGAACTCCTCCACGACACCTACGATCTGCTCCCGATCGAGGAGATGGCCGTGGACGACCACGACCCGGTCGAAATCGACAGCAGGAGCGGGTACGCTGTGCTGCTCCGGACCGCTGCGATCCGGGCTGCCGAGAGTGGGTCGGGATACTGGATGGGCCTGATGCCGTGGTTCTCGGATGTGCGGGGCACCGCAGATCGTCCCGGCACCTCCTCGGCCTCTGTACCCGACGCTTCGGTAATGGCGCACGAGCTGGGGCACAACCTGGGCCTCTTGCACGCTCCATGCGGCGATCCGAGGGGTGTCGATCTCGAGTACCCGTACGAGGACGGCAGCACTGGCGCATGGGGCTACGATCACCGCGGCGACTCGCTGATCGACAGGGATGAGGCGAAGGACCTCATGACCTACTGCGAGCCAAAGTGGGTCAGCGACTACCACTTCGAGAAGGCGCATCGATACAGGACCGGGCAGGAGATGTCGTTCGGCGAGGCGGGGCGCCAGACTGGGCCGTCGCTGCTCGTATGGGGCGCGCGGAGCCCGTCGGGTGAGCTGTCGATGGATCCGGCGCTCCTGGTGGAGGGCCGGAGCCTGCTGCCGGAAGCGCGTGGCGACTACACGCTCAAGGGGCTGGACGACGCTCAGCGGGAGCTCTTCTCGATTTCCTTCGAGATGGTGGAGCCGGCGGACGCGGAGGAGGGGACGGGGATCTTCGTCTTTCTACTGCCCGTCGAGCCGGGGTGGGAGGCGCTCGCGAGCCTCGTCCTCGCCGGTCCGGGGGACGCCTTGGTCACCCTCGACGCCGACACGGAGGCGACCGTGGCGCTGATCCGCGACGCGAGGAGCGGGCAGGTGCGCGCCATCCGGGGCGACTTCGCCGAGCGGCCGCCCGCGCCGCCGGGCCATGTGGTGCGTTGGAGCCGCGGGTTGCCGGACCGCGAAGCATGGAGTGCCATGACTGGAAGGAGGGCGGGCACCGGCCCGTAGCGCGTTCGGGCTTGCGGACCTTCGGCCGACAGCCCGAACTATTGCGGAATCCGCATAGGTTCAACCGTCACCGCGAGCCCGTAGAGCGCCTCCATCGGCATCACGATCTCCACGGGGGCGGTACGGGTAGCCGGGCGAGGGCGAGCGGTTTTGCGAATGAAGGACGCACGCCTTAGCGTGGGCGACATGTTTTCAGGCTCAGTATCCAGCAGTCCCGCGAGTGTCCCGGCCACCTACGGCGTCACCGTACTAGTCGCGGCCGCCCTTTGGGCCGTCGGCTGCGGTGAGCCCCAGCCGCCAGTCCCGGTGGGGAGCATTCCGGGACTGACGGTCGAGGCCGGGAGCACGGAATCGGTGGATCTCGCAGGGTACTTCAGCGACGCGGACGGAGATGTCCTTTTGTACGCGGCGGTCTCGTCGGACCCGGGCATCGCGACGGCTGCCATCTCGAGCGCTGCTGTCCAGGTGACGGGTGTCGCCGGGGGCAGTGCCACGGTGACCGTGACCGCCATGGATCCGGGCGGCCTCTCGGCCGAGCAGGAGTTAACGGTGATCGTGCCGAACCGTGCGCCTGAGGCGGTCGGGGAGATGCCGGACGTCGAGACCTTCATCGAGGAGTCGGTCGAGATCGCGCTCACGGACTACTTCAGCGATCCGGATGGGGACGAACTATCCTACTCCGCGAGCTCATCGGACACCGATGTTGCGACCGTCGCCGTCTCGGGATACACCCTGGCGGTCACGGGGGTGGCTGCTGGGAGCGCGCAGATCGCCGTGACCGCCTCCGATGACAGCCTCTCGGCGACTCAGGGCTTCACCGCGACCGTCCGCCTCGCCGACCGGGATGTGCTTGCGATTCTGTACGACGAGACCGGCGGCAGGAGCTGGACCCGCAGCACGAACTGGCTGACCGACAGGCCCCTTGATCAGTGGTACGGCGTGTACACGGACGCCGACGGTCGGGTAGCGGGCATCAGTCTGCCCATCAACAATCTCTCCGGCCCCATCCCCCCGGAGCTGGGGCAGCTGAACAAGCTAGAGTCGCTACTCTTGCCACTCAACAGTCTAGCTGGCCCGATCCCCGCGGAACTCGGCGAGATGAGCAGTCTGCAGCAACTAGGCCTGGCTGGCAACGATCTGACTGGCCCGATCCCCCCGGAGCTGGTCGAGCTGAGCACACTCCAGGTGCTCTCGCTGGACGGCAACGACCTCGCGGGCCGAATCCCCGCGGAGCTCGGCGAGATGAGCAACCTTGAGGCTCTAACGCTGAGCAGCAACAGTCTCTCCGGCCCGATCCCCCCGGAGCTCGGCGAGCTGAGCAGTCTGCAGCAACTGGGCCTGGGTGGCAACGATCTGACTGGCCCGGTCCCCCCGGAGCTCGGCGAGATGAGCAACCTTGAGGCTCTAACGCTGAGCAGCAACGATCTCTCCGGCCCGATCCCCCCGGAGCTCGGCGAGCTGAGCAGTCTGCAGCAACTAGGCCTGGGTGGCAACGATCTGACTGGCCCGATCCCCCCGGAGCTGGGCGAGCTGGACAGCCTCGAGTGGCTCCTGCTGGACGACAACAAGCTCTCCGGCCCGATCCCCCCGGAGCTGGGCGACCTAAGCGGTCTTGAAATCCTCAGGATGTACAACAACGCCGACCTCGAAGGCAGGCTGCCGTCCAGCTTCTCCAACCTGACGTCGCTGAAGGAGCTGCTCGCGTACGGGACCGCCTTGTGCGTGCCCTCCGCGTTGTGGGACTGGTATAGGGATATCGACAATCGCCGGGCCAGGCTCTGCGACGATCCCACCGCGTACCTGGTGCAGGCGGTGCAGTCGCTGAGCTATCCGGTGTCCGTGGTGGCGGAGAAGGAGGCTCTTCTCCGGATCTTCGTCATAGCCGCCCGCGCGACGACCGAGACGCTGCCGCCGGCGACGGCGACCTTCTACGTCGACGACGAGGAGACGTATTCGGTGGAGATCGACGGAACATCCGAGCCGATCCCGACCGAGGTCGACGAGGGGTCGCTCGACAAGTCGCTGAACGTGACGATTCCGGGTTCGGCGATCGAGGAGGGTCTCTCGGTTGTGATCGAGATCGACCCCGACTCGACGATCGACGCAGAGATCCTCGTCGCCAGACGGATCCCGGAGAGTGGCGAGTGGGATCTGAGGGTGGAGGGCGTGCCCGGCTTCGAGCTCACGGCCATCCCGTTCCTCTACACCGAGGACCCCGACTCGTCGGTGATCGAGACCGTGGAGGAGATGGCCGACGACGAGGAGGACCACGAGCTCCTCCACGACACCTACGATCTGCTCCCGATCGAGGAGATGAGCGTGGACGACCACGACCCGGTCGAGATCGACAGCGACAGCGGGTTCGCGGTGCTGCGTCGGACCATTGCGATCCGGGCCACAGAGGGTGGGTCAGGATACTGGATGGGCCTGATGCCGAGATTCTCGGATGTGGGGGGCGTCGCAAGACGGCCCGGCACCGCCTCGGCGTCGGTCACCGAGGGCTACATCATGGCACACGAGCTGGGGCACAACCTGAGCCTTTGGCACGCTCCGTGCGGGAATCCGGGCAGCGTCGATCCCGACTACCCCTACGAGGATGGCAGCATAGGCGCGTGGGGCTACGACCACCGCGGCGATTCGCTGATCGACAAGGACGATGTAAATGACCTCATGACCTACTGCAGGCCAGAGTGGGTCAGCGACTACCACTTCGAGAAGGTGCATCGGTACCGGACCGTGCAGGAGATGTGGCACGGCGGGGAGGGGCACCGGACGGGGCCGTCGCTGCTGGTGTGGGGCGCGCGGAGTGCGTCGGGGGAGCTGTCGATGGACCCGGCGCTCCTGGTGGAGGGCCGGAGCCTGCTCCCGGAAGCGCGTGGCGACTACACGCTCAAGGGGCTGGACGACGCTCAGCGGGAGCTCTTCTCGATTTCCTTCGAGATGGACGAGCCGGCGGACGCGGAGGAGGGGACCGGGATCTTCGTCTTCCTCCTGCCGGTCGAGCGCGGGTGGGAGGCGCTCGCAAGCCTCGTCCTCGCCGGTCCGGGGGACGCCTTGGTCACCCTCGACGCCGACACGGAGGCGACGATGGCGCTGATCCGCGACGCGCGGAGCGGGCAGGTGCGCGCCATCCGGGGCGACTTCGCCGAGCGGCCGCCCGCGCCGCCAGGTTATGTGGTGCGCTGGAGCCGCGGGGTGCCGGACCGCGACGCGTGGAGTGTGATGTCTGGCGGGAGGGCGGGCGCCAGCCCGTGGCGTCCGTCGGATGCTCCTCCCACCCACAACGACAGGTGAATGAGATGCCGGTGCGGATTGCGCCAATGGCCTGTAGCGCGGGGAGCGGCTTCTGCGCCGTCGCCGTCCTGGTCGCGGCCGCCCTGTGGGCCGTCGGCTGCGATGGGAACGGTGCCCCTGAGGCAGTCGGGGAGATCGACGATCTGGAGATCAGGGTCGACACCACGGTCGAGATCGCGGTCGCCGAGTACTTCAGCGATCCAGACGGAGACGACCTCCGCTACTCCGCTACCTCTTCGGACACCGATGTTGCGACCGTCGCCGTATCGGGAGACACCGTAGCGGTCACGGGGGTGGCGAGGGGAAGCATGGAGGCTACCGTGACGGCCTCCGACGGCGGCCCCTCGGCAACCCAGACCTTCGTCACCATCGTCCGGAAGTCCACCGACCGGGAAGCGTTGGAGATCCTGTACGACGAAACCGACGGAGACAACTGGGCCTACAACTGGAACTGGCTGACCGACAGGCCCCTTGACGCGTGGTACGGGGTGAGCACGGATGCCGACGGTCGGGTTGAAGGGCTACACCTGCACCACAACGGCCTCTCCGGCTCGATCCCCGCGGAGCTGGGCGACCTGAGCAATCTACGGATCCTAGGGCTGTACAGAAACGCCGACCTCGAAGGCGAGCTGCCGTCCAGCTTCTCCAACCTGACGTCGCTGGAGGAATTCCTCGCGCACGGGACGGACGTGTGCGTGCCGGAAGCGCTGCTGGAGTGGTACAGGGACATTCCCAAACGCCGGGCCACGCTCTGCGCCTACACTCCTCCGGACGCCTACCTGGTGCAGGCAGTGCAGTCGCGAGGTCATCCGGTGCCCGTGGTGGCGGAGAGGGAGGGTCTCCTCAGGGTCTTCGTAACCGCCACCCGCACGACGACGGAGACGCTTCCTCCGGCGACGGCGACCTTCTACGTCGACGACGACGAGACGTATTCGGTGGAGATCGAGGGAACATCCGAGCCGATCCCGACCAAGATCAACGAGGGGTCGCTCGACAGGTCGCTGAACGTGACGATTCCGGGTTCGGTGATCGAGGAGGGACTCTCGGTGGTGATCGAGATCGACCCCGACTCTACGATCGACGCCGAGATCCTCACCGCCAAGCGGATCCCGGAGAGCGGCGAGCTCGACCTGGGGGTGGAGGGCGTTCCCGACTTCGAGCTCACCGCCATCCCGTTCCTCTACACCGAGGACCCCGACTCGTCGGTGATCGAAACCGTAGAGGAGATGGCCGACGACGAGGAAGACCACGAGCTCCTCTACTATACCTACGATCTGCTCCCGATCGAGGAGGTGAGCGTGGACGACCACGACCCGGTCGAGATCGACAGCGACAGCGGGTTCGCGGTGCTGCGCCGGACCGCTGCGATTCGGGCCGCCGAGAGCGGATCCGGCCACTGGATGGGCCTGATGCCGCGGTTCTCGGATGTGTCGGGCGTCGCATATAGCCCTGGCACCTCGTCGGCCTCCACCCCGTGGGCCCCCACGATAGCGCACGAGCTGGGGCACAACCTGAGCCTTTGGCACGCTCCATGCGGTGGTCCAGGCTATGTCGATCCCGGCTACCCGTACGAGGACGGGAGCATAGGAGCTTGGGGCTACGATCATCGCGGCGACTCGCTGATCGACAAGGATGAGGCGAACGACCTCATGACCTACTGCTGGCCGTATTGGGTCAGCGACTACCACTTCACGAACGCATTCGGACACAGGACCACGCAGGAGATGTCGCACGGCGAGGCGAGGCGGCGGACGGGGCCGTCGCTGCTCGTGTGGGGCATGCGGAGTGCGTCGGGGGAGCTGTCGATGGACCCGGCGCTGCTGGTGGAGGGCCGGAGCCTGCTCCCGGAGGCGCGTGGCGACTACACGCTCACGGGGCTGGACGGGGCGGGGCGGGAGCTCTTCTCGATTTCGTTCGAGATGGACGAGCCGGCGGACGCGGAGGAGGGGACTGGAATGTTCATCTTCCTCGTGCCCGTCGAGCCGGGGTGGGAGGCGCTCGCGAGCCTCGTCCTGGCCGGTCCGGGGGACGCCCTCTTCACCCTCGACGGCGACACGGAGGCGACCATGGCGCTGATCCGCGACGCGCGGAGTGGGCAGGTACGCGCCATCCGGGGCGACTTCGCCGAGAGGCCGCCAGCGCCGCCCGGCCACGTGGTGCGCTGGAGCCGCGGGGTGCCGGACCGCGACGCGTGGAGTGCGATGACTGGCGGGGGGACGAGCCCCGGCCCGTAGCGGCCCGTGGACAAAACCTCCCACGGCAGGAGCAGCGCTGCATTCGCGCTGGACCGCTGCGCTCTGCGTTGCTCCTCGAACCGATAGCGCTGTGGCTATTGGCTCTTCGTCGCGCCTTGCCAGCCCGGCGCTTCGCCGCTCTCGGTGCACGCGCGCGATTATCCACGGACTTCTAGCGCGCAGTGGCCAGGACCTTCGGCCGATGGGTCGAACTACTACGGAATCCGCATAGGTTCAATCGTCACCGCGGCCTTGCTAGCGCCCCCTGGCAACGCTGCTTCCCCGCTAGATCGCTTCGCTCGCCTCTCGCCAGTGTAATCTCTGCTTTACATTATGTAATCCATAATTTACAATTCCCATGCTACGTTGCTCCTTGGGTCGATAGCGCTGCTACCAGCTCCCGTGCAGCCCGCGGATGCACGCTGGCGCGCCTACCAGCCTAACGCTCAACCCCTCGCGGCGCTCGCGCGATATTATCAAGACTGGTAGCAACGCACAGCCTAGCCGGAGATGCCCGCCTTTCCGATGATCACACGCTACAACCCGCTGGGGCCGCGCCGACGCCGCGGTCGCTGTGCCTTCGCCGCTCTTGCCGTGGTCTTCACTGCTCTGGCTGTGATTTCCCTCGCTCTCGTCGTGACCGCATCCGGCCATCGCCTCTCGGCGCAGAGCCAGGCGACCACCGGGGTGATTCGCGGAGTGGTGGTGGACCCGGGCGACGCCCCGGTCGCGGGTGCAACGGTCGAGATCCGCCACCGCGAGACGGGCCTGGCAACCTCGGTCCGAACGACCGCCTCGGGCACCTTCGTGCGGCCCCTCCTGCCACTCGGCACATACGACGTCTCGGCGTCCGCGGGCGGCCCACTTGGCGAGGCTAGGATCCTAGGCCTGGTCCTCCGGGTGGGCGACGAGCACGACCTCGTCCTCCGCTTCGGCCCGGTCGAGCTGGAGGGGATCACCGTACGCCGACGGCCCGACCGTCTCCTGCGCGGCGACGAGACGACCAGCCTCACGCGGCTACCGGAGCCGACAGTGAATTCACTCCCGAACAACGGCCGCAACTTTCTGGACTTCGCGCTGCTGACGCCAGGCGTTGCGATCTCACAGGGTCCCGACGGCGACGAGGTCAACATCAGTGGCCAGAGAGGGATCTTCAACAACTTCGTCGTGGACGGGGGAGACTTCAACAATCCCTTCTTCGGCGAGCAGCGGGGCGGACAGCGGCCCGCCTTCACCTTCAGCCAGGCCGCGATCGAGGAGATGGTCGTTGTAAACCAGGGGGCGACGGCCGAGTTCGGCCGATCCGGCGGCGGCTTCGTCAACGTAGTCACGAAGTCCGGCACCAACACGCTTGCGGGCTCGGCCCACTACTTCGGCCAGTGGGACGGCGTGTCGGCCGCACACCCCTCCGCATCGGGTACCGGAGAGCCGGACTTCGCCCGCGGCCAGCTGGGCTTCACCCTTGGAGGCCCAATTGCGCGCGACAGGGCCTTCTTCTTCCTCGCGTACGACGAGCAGCGGGCATCCGAGACCAAGCAGTCGTCGCGTCGCGTCGCCAATCCCGACAACCTGAATCGGCTGCGCGACTTTCTTGTCGAGCGCTGGCCGGGACTCTTCGACTCCGAGTTCGGTCCAATCGATCGCACTGACGACGCGCGTGCGCTCCTCGTCAAGACCGATGTCCACCTCGACGGCAGCAACCAGCTCTCCTTCAAGTACAACTACAACTGGTCCGAGCAGTTCAACGGTACCTTCGACGTGGACTCCTGGGGGCTCTCGGCCAACGGGATCGAGACGGACGAGGCGCACGCCTTCAACGCCAGCTGGCGGTCGCTGCTCAGCAGCGCGCTGTCCCACGAACTGCGCCTCCAGTGGGCCCGCGAGGACCGGGTGCGCTGGTACGACGGCCCGCTCATGCCGGGCGCGAGCCCGCCGGCGACCCCGCAGTTCGGTGCCCTCGGCGGCCGGCCCTTTCCCGACATCGCCATGGACTCCGTCGACGGCTTTCGCATCGGAATGCCCTTCTTTCTCCCCATCGATCCTGGCTACGACACGCGCCTGCAGGTCGTCGACAACTGGTCGTGGCTCAGCGGCCGGCACCTCTTCAAGACCGGTGTCGAGTACAACCGAACGGGCGTTTCCCAGCAGTTCATCGGCTTCGCCAACGGGCGCTACATCTTCGATTCGGTCGACGGGTTCATCAACTTCGTGACGCAGGGGCCCGGCTATGTCACCTGCTCGGACGGCTCCGACAGCGCGAGCGGCCAGTGCCCGCAGGGGACCGGCATTACCGGGCCGGTGCTCACCTATCTGCAGTCGGGAACGGTGCCGGGGGTGGCACCCGACCGTTTGGGCCTAGGTGAATTCGACATGGCCGAACTGGCCTTCTTCGTGCAGGACACCTGGAGGCCGAGCGACCGGCTGACGCTGAAGCTGGGACTCCGCTGGGAGGGCAGCTGGCACCCCGGAATCGTGGTCGAGCCGGAGGCGACCTTCTACGCCCCCTACCTGGACGACCCACGCTTTCCATCGGACGGCAAGATTCCGGACGATCTGGACAACTTCCAGCCCCGCTTCGGCCTCGTCTGGGACCTGACCGGCGAGGAGCGCACGGCCCTGCGGCTGAACGCCGGCGCATACCATTCGCGCATCCCCATCCTCGTCTTCGCGCAGAGCGTGACCACGAACGGCGCCTTCCAGCAGATCCTCTTCCGCAGCAGCTTCGGTTTGCCCGGGCAGGGGCCGCCTGCGATCGGCGAGCTCATAGATGGGAGCGCCACCGAGCCCTTCCTCCCCGACATACACGTCACGGCGAAAGACCTGGAGCTGCCCCGCACCTGGTCGTTCGGGGCCCAGGTCGATCGGGCGCTCTCCCCGAGCCTTGCAGCCTCTCTTTCGTACCAGCACGCTCGCACCGACCACCTATTCCGCTTCATCAACCGCAACGACCCGGCCTTCGGGCCGCCCTTCGGATTGGGGACGCATCCCAGCGGCGGAGGAGTCGGCACGCTGACCGTGCTCGAGAGCTCTGCCCGGTCGAGGTACCACGCCCTGACCGCCACGATTGCCAGCCGCGAGGCGCTGGGAGGGCTCGTCGAGATGGAGGCGAGCTACACCCTCTCCTTCGACCGCTCGGACGACGACAACGAGCGCGACCCCTTCACGCTGCGCTACGCCGACGCCGCCAACCTGGAACCCGAGTACGGGTGGTCGGACAGGGACCGCCGCCACAAGGCGACGGGGTACCTGGCGCTCTCCCTGCCTGGCGGGGTTCGGGTCGGCAACATCGCGCGCTACCACTCGGCGTCGCCCGTCTCCGGGAAGTGCGACGACCCTGGCAAACGAGCCGACGCGCCCTCGGAACGCCTCTGCGCCAAGGGTGGAGTCCTGCAGCGAAACACGCTTCGCCGCGACAACGCGTTCCTGACGTGGGACATCAAGGTGTCGCGGGCCTTTGCCGCGCCCGGCCGCTGGAGCCTCGAGCCCGTCCTCGAGGTCTTCAACGCCACGAACGCGGACAACCGGCTCGACACCGCTCAGGGATCGCTGCTCTTCAACTTCGACGGCACGATCCGGAGCGGGCTGGGCGATACGCGCCGGGCCCAGCTCGGTGTGCAGGTACGCTACTAGCCACCCGTGGACAACCTCCCCGGCGGGAGCAGAGCTGCATCCCCGCTGGGCCGCTTCGTAATGTAATCTATAGTTTACAATGTGTAGTCTATAGTTTACAACGCTCGTATTCATGGCCTCGCTCTGCGCTCCTCCTCGGGCCGGTAGCGCTGCTACATTCGGTGGCCGAGCGTCAACTACCCCGGAGCTGATCAACCATGAGCGAGAGACGATACGTCACGGCCGTAGCGGCGGACCAGGTGGCCACGGTGACGATCGACCGGCAGAGGAAGCTGAATGCGCTGAACCCCGAGGTGATCTCCGAGATCGACGCCGTCTTCGCCGAGCTCGGGGACGATCCGGCGGTTCGGTCGGTCGTGCTGACCGGCGCCGGGGAGAGGGCCTTCGTCGCCGGTGCCGACATAGGGGTGCTGGCGAAGATGGACCCCATCGGTGGAGTCGAGGTGAGCCGCGCGGGGCAGGAGGTCTTCCGCCGGATCGAGCGCTTCCCCAAGCCGGTGATCGCGGCCGTCGGGGGCTACGCGCTCGGCGGGGGGTGCGAGCTCGCGCTGGCGTGCCACCTTCGGGTGGCGAGCGAGAAGGCCCGCTTCGGACTCCCCGAGGTGGGGCTCGGTATCATTCCCGGTTACGGCGGCACCGCGCGCCTTGCCCGCCTCGTGGGTCTGGGGCGTGCGACGGAGCTGATCCTGACCGGAGAGATGATCGACGGCGCCCGGGCCAGCGAGATCGGGCTCGCCAACATGGTGGTGCCGCACGGCGAGCTCATGGAGAGGGCCCGGAAGCTGGCCGCGCGCATCGCCGCGAACGCGCCGATCGCCGTGCGGCTGGCGCTCGCTTCCCTCTACCGCGCCGAAGAGAGCGCGATCGAGCACTCGCTGGCCTTCGAGGCCAACCTCTTCGGCCTCCTCGCCTCGACCGCGGACATGAAGGAGGGGATGTCGGCCTTCCTCGAGAAGCGGAGCCCCGTCTTTCGCGGGTCCTAGCAGCCCGTGGATAGGGTGGAGAGGACAGCATGCTGATCACCCCCTGTGTGAAGCGCCTGATGATCGCGAACGCACTCGCGTTCCTGGCATCGGCTGCGCTGCCTGGGATGGTCGAGACCTTCGCGCTCATTCCGGTGCTGGTCCTGACGCGGCCGTGGACGCTCGTCACCTACATGTTCCTCCACGGCGGGATGGCGCACATCCTCCTCAACATGCTGATGCTCCTCTGCTTCGGTCCCAGGCTCGAGGAGCGTCTGGGGAGCAGGACGTTCCTGCGCTTCTACCTGGGGTGCGGCGTAGGCGGCGCGGTGCTGTCGATCGCCACCCCGTACTCGATGATCGTGGGGGCGTCGGGCGCGATCTTCGGGGTCGTCGCCGGCTTCGCCCGCTACTGGCCACGCGAGCGCATCTACATCTGGGGAATTCTGCCGGTCGAGGCGCGCGTGCTGGCGATCCTGCTCGTTGCGGCGAGCCTCTACGCGGGCTTCTCGGGGAGCCGCGACGGGATAGCCCACTTTACCCACCTGGGGGGACTCGCGGCTGGCTGGCTCATCCTGAAGGCGTGGGAACGTCGCCGTCGGGCGGCGGTAGTCGGGCGGTCGTCGCCTCGCAGGCCCTCGGCCGCAGTGGAGGCGGAGAAGATGGCCAGGTGGGTGTCGATAGGGAGCGCGACGCTGCACGAGGTCAACCGCCGGGAGGTCGAGAGGCTCCTGGAGAAGGCCCGGCGGATGGGCCCCAGGGCGCTCACCCGCGAGGAGGGGGAATTCCTGGATCGGATTGCGCGGGGTTAGGTCTGCAGCCCCCATAGGTGCCGACGTTACCTTGGAAGACTGGCACGGCAGCCCTTTCCCCACAGGTCCACCGCGCATGTCCCAGCCGATCAGTCGCAAGGATCTCGGTGCCTACTACACGCCGCCCGAGGTCGTCCGGGCGCTGGTGTCCTGGGCGACGGAGGGGGAGCCGCGCGGCCCGGTTCTCGACCCGTCGTGCGGCGACGGGCGCTTCCTCGCGGGACTGAAGAACGCCGTGGGCGTCGACATCGACCCCGTAGCGGCCTCCGAGGCCTCCCGGCGAGTGACCGCCGAAGTGGTCACCTCGGACTTCTTCGAGTGGGCCGCGCGCACTGATCGCCGGTTCGCGGCCGCGGTGGGCAACCCGCCGTTCATCCGCTACCAGCGGTTTGGCGGCCGGGCCCGACGGCGGGCTCTGGAGTACTGCGCGGGGCTGGGCGTCAGGCTTTCCGGGCTGTCTTCGTCGTGGGCACCGTTCGTGGTCGGGGCCTCCAGCCTCTTGCAGCCGGGGGGACGCCTGGCGTTCGTGGTCCCGGCGGAGATCGGGCACGCGGTCTACGCGAGGGATGTGGTCCGGTATCTCCTGGGTGCGTTCGGGCGCGTAGAGGTAATCGCCGTGCGCCAGAAACTCTTCCCGGACCTCTCGGAGGACTGCTGGCTTCTGCGGGCGTCCGGCTTCGGGGGACGGTCGGAAGCGATTCACTTCGCACGGCTCGGCTCGCTTAGCGCCGACAACCGCGCCTGGGTCTTCGAGCCCGTGTCGAAGGAGGAGCTGGGCCGATGGGGCTACCGGCTCCGTGCCCTCCTGGTGTCCGAGGCGATCCGATCCGCCTATCTGGGGTTGGCGGTCCGCGCGCCAGCCCGCCGTCTCGGCAGTGTGGCGCGGGTCGGGATCGGCTACGTGACCGGTGCCAACGACTTCTTCCACCTGCGACCGAGCGCCGCCGCTGCCCTCGGCATCCCCGGGGAGCTGCTTCGCGTGTCGGTTCGCTCCAACCGCGACTTGGCGGTGGATGACGTGGACCACGATGTGGTGAGGTCGTGGATCGCGGACGACCGCCCCGTGCTCCTGCTGGATCTGGCGGGGGCGATGGCTCTGCCCCGAGCGGTGGAGGCCTATCTGGAATCCGCAGGGGCGAGGGACGCACGCCGAGCCTACAAGTGCAGCAACCGGAGGCCGTGGTTCGCCGTCCCGGACGTGCGCACGCCCCACGCGTTTCTCTCGATCATGTCCGGTCGAGGCCCCCGCCTAGTCGGCAACTCGGCGGGCGTGACCTGCACCAACTCGGTTCATGCCGTGGAGTTCCTGAACGGCGCGGACCCCATGCGCTACGTCCGGACTTGGCGCAACGAGCTGACAACGCTGTCGTGCGAAATCGAGGGACATTCCCTAGGAGGCGGCGTCCTCAAGATGGAGCCTGCCGCGGCGCGCCGGGTGCTCCTCGCGCCCGGGCTTGACCTCTCGGAGGAACTGTGCGAGCTGCTGCGCAGCGGGACGCGGGAGCTTCGGAGGTGGAGGCACGTCCGTGCCGCCTGAGGCGCCGGTGCTTACGAGTCTAGGGGACGCGCTCGTGCGATTCGCCTTTCCGGATTCCAGCGTTCAGACCAGTCGCCACATCCTCGCGCTGCACTGGTACGTAGCCTGTAGGCTGGTCATTGAGGGCGGATTCGATCCCGATCGAATCCGGCCGAGGCCTCCGATCACCGTGGAACGGACCCGGTCCGGTGTCTTTCTCCACCATGACCCCGGCGCGGCCAAGGCCGGGGAGCGGACGATCCTCGGGGGCCTGAAGACCAAGCGGCTGGACGTAACGGTGACGGTTCCGACGATCGGCCCTGTGCTCGCGGTGTCTCTCAAGGGCAGCCACAACGCGTTCCGCAACCTCACCAACCGCATGGAGGAGGCTGCGGGGGACTGCACCAACCTCCACATGGCGTATCCCGCGCTGGTCTACGCCTTCTGGCATGTGCTGCGCGCGAACGAAGCCGACGATCCCGCACCGGCGGCCCATTTCCGCCTCGACGACGGACGGTACGACCCGCAGGATGTTGCGGTTCTTTCCGGTGGCGGACTTGCCGAACCGATCCGCCGCTACCGTCGCGCGCTGGAGCGGCTCTCGGATCGCGGGGACCTCCGCGATCATCCCTCCCGCTACGAGGCCTGCGGACTTACGCTGGTGAAGGCCCGAGGCGGTCCGGCCGACTGCGGGGTGTACCCCGGCCAGCCGCCACCGGAATCGGTCCTCGACTACAACCGCATGTTCCAGAGGCTGTACGCCATCTACGACATCCGCTTCGTCTACGACGCGCCCGCGCTGAGATCACGAACCGAGAGGGAGGTGTGGGACCGGGAGTCGCCGCTGCTGGCCGACACGGTTTCCCGCGACGAGGCGTTCGCGGAGATGGAGGCGCGCGTGGAATAAGGGCGGGGGAGACCTCGCCAGCCGTCAGTCGCTCGCATTCGCTCCGGGACTGGGCTCTGGCGCAGTTGGAGAGGCGGGTTGGCCGGGCGCGCCGAGAATCGCACTGACGAGGGTATGCAGGTCTTGGAAGTGAACGAAGTACTCGGCAGTCCCGTTCTGGAGGACGTGGTTGGCAAACTCGGTCTTGCAGCCCCGTCGCAGCTCGCGGCCTAGCACCCTGTTGTCGTTGCTTACCTTCTTGAACGAGAACGGTTCAAGAAACTCCTCGTCGTAGTTATTCTCGATGCCCTTTCGGGCAATCTCGTTGTTCCTTTTCGCAAAGGCGAACGGCGTCACGTTGGCAGCGATAGCCAGTTCCTTACGCAGGGTCTCCGCTTCGCCAGTCGCGTCGCAATCCCAGACGATTACGAAGTGCGTGTTCGTCTTCATCTTCCCCAGCAGCCGACCGTATGTCAGGAGCTGGCCTGCGCTTCTGTGTTCAGCAAGTTCATCGAAGACGTGGACGTCTTGAGGAAAATTCAACTGCACCCACTTCTTGAGGTGGCGGGCGTTGTGCCCCTCGGTAAGAATCGTCACCTTTGCCTCGTCGTACGCTGCGATCCTGAGTCCCGTGTCCACGGTCGCGAGACCTTCGGATAGCTCGTGGATCGCCGCCGACTTGGTGGTGGGCGAGATGCTCACGCGCCCGCCGGTCCTTAGGACACGGAAGATATCAGCTTCGTCCAGGGTTGCCACAGTCATGGGCGAGTGGGAGGTCATCAGGACCTTCGTGCCCTGCGGCAATAGCAGGGATTTCAATGTCGTGATCAGTGCCGTTGCCATCGACGGATGCAGCACCGCGTCCGGTTCGTCGAGCAGAAGGAGTCTTGGGCGTCGCCGGCCCAAGTGTTGGTTGAAAGACAACAGGCACAGCGCCATGAGGATTTTTTCACCGGAAGACAGGGAATCAAGCTCGTATTGGGCGCCAGTGGTTCGATTCGTCATTTCGGCTTTGAAAGTGAACTGCTCATAGTTGCCCATATGGATCGTATAGTCATCTGGGTCGGAGAACTCAAAGTCGAAAAGCCCGTCGTCTCCTGCCACATCCCGCATTTCGGATAACACCTCGCGGAGGATGTTCCACGGAGGTGGATACTTGGCTCGGTATCCAGCGATAAGGTCCGTAAAGTTGGGAGACCCCGTCGTTTCGATCCTCTTGTGCGCCCAGATGAACTGATCGACCTTATAGGCGGTGAACACCGCACTGATGGCGTTTCCGAGTGTTTCGCCCTCGTATTGCGCCGCATGCATGATGTCGTCCCGACTCAACTCATGGGGTAGTTTGCCTCCCAGCTTCATCGCGGTGCTCAGTAGCGCCGCCCGGTTGCCGTTGAAGCGGTTCTTGGGCTGGGCCTGCCGCCGATTCCTCGGCGGTTCAGGGATGAGGGGGTGCATGACCTCTCTGTACAGCTCAACATGATAAGGAGTTGGCTGGTTGCCACGGGCGTATATGGCGAAATCCCCCAAGCACCGCACTTCCTCCCTTAGTGTGCAAGCGAAGTCGTCGCGATTTTCGTCAGGAGAGTCCCGCTCCATGTCTCCGGCGAATCGCTCGAAAATCGCAGTAGCAGTTTCTATAGGCGGTCGGCTTCCAGGTGCCCCTATCAGGTAGGCGTCGGCCGTGGCAATGGCGAATTGGTTGGCGTGCCGGTTTGCGGCTCTGGTGTTCGGCGGACGAAAGGAGACCATGTCATACATCTCGATTTCGTCCACGCTCACGTCGGGGATCACGGCCGACCCCTCCGCGAGGGCCAGGAGGAGTTGGGTCTTGCCCGCACCGTTGCGGCCGATGAGGACGGCGAAATCCGGGAGTTCGTCGGCCACGAGGGTCTCGATGGACTTGTACGGCTTCGCAAGATCGATCAGCATGAAAGGTTCTAGGCCTGAACGAGTTTGGGATTGTCAGAGCCATCAGCGAGTGTCGCTAGCGGCAATCCGGAAATTAGCACGATTCTGGGGCGTGTCGGCGGAATCGCCCAAGGGAGCTATCACACAGCATCAATTTTCCATGAACGGAGCCCCCTGTCCCACGAGCCCCGCCAGAAGGGCAGGGTCCATGTTGCCCCCCGAGAGCACCGCGCAGGTCCTCCGCCCGGGGGTGCCGACCCGGCCGGCGAGGAGGGCAGCCACGGTGGCCGCGCCCGAGAACTCGACGACCAGCCTGGCCCGCTCCAGGAGGTGAAGCGCGGCGCGGCGAATCTCGTCGTCGCCGACCAGCTCGACCCCGGCCAGAAGCGCGTCGGCGTGGGCATGGGTGAGGTCGCCTACCCGAATCGGCGCGAGGCCGTCGGCGATCGTATCGGGCGCTCCCTCCACCTCCAGCGTCAGAGGCCTCCCGGCCTCGAGCGCGCTGCGCATCGTCGGGGCGCCGTGCGGCTCGACGCCGACCACCCTGCTCTCCGGCTTCAGCCGCCGTAGCGCCGCCGCGCACCCGGAGGCGAGCCCGCCACCCCCGATCGGAACCACCAGCGTCTCCACCTCCGGCCACTCCTCGAACACCTCGTGCGCCACCGTGGCGGCGCCCGCGATGATCCAGCGATGATCGAAGGGCGGCACCATCACCCTGCCCTCCGAAGCCGCGATCTCCTCCGCACGCGCCCGGCGGTGCTCGGAGGTCGTGCCCGCGAGCTCGACCCGCGCACCCAGCCGTTCCGCACCCTCTACCTTGACCTTGGGCGCCGTCGTGGGCATCACGACCACGGCCGACGTTCCCCTGAGCCCCGCCGCCAGCGCGACCGCCTGGGCGTGATTGCCCGAGGAGTAGGTGATCACCCCGCGCTCCAGCTCCGCGGGCGTCAGCCTCGCGAGGAAGTTGCAGGCGCCGCGCGCCTTGAAGGACCCCGTCCGCTGGAGCGATTCGCACTTCAGGCGCACCTCGGTGCCCAGCGCCTCCGAGAGGTGGGGGTCGGGGATCAGGGGAGTCCGGAGCACATCGGCGCGGATCCGCCGCCGGGCCCCCCGAACCTCGTCGAGCGATACGAGGGCGCCGCTAATCCCGGCCTTCCTCGGCGGCCACGGGCTCCTCGGCGATCTCCCCCTCGCCGCCCTCCGAGCCATCCGCCCCCTCGCTCTCGTCCCCCCCAGGCACCAGCGCCACGTCGACCAGCGAGTCGCCGTCGTCCAGGTTCACGATGCGCACACCCTGTGTGGCCCGTCCGATCACCCTGATCTCCGAGACGCGCTGCCGGATCACGACCCCGCCCCGGGTGACCGCCATCAGCTGATCGTCGTCGGTCACGGCCTTCGCCGCCACCACCGGGCCCGACTTCTCGGTCAGCCTGAGGCCGATGACCCCCTGGGCGCCCCTCCGCGTCAGGCGATAGTCCCCGATCTCGCTCCGCTTCCCCATTCCGTGCTCGGTGGCCAGCAGGAGCGTCTCCTCCGGGCGGCGCACGACGACCATTCCCACGACCTCGTCGCCCTCCGCCAGCCGCACACCGATCACCCCCCCCGCGACCCGCCCCATCGCGCGGGCGTCGGACTCGCGAAAGCGGATCGCCTTGCCCAGCCGGGTGGCGAGCACGACCTGGTTCGAGCCATCGGTCACCCGCACATCGATCAGCTCGTCGTCACCCCGGAACTTGATGGCGTGGATCCCCGCCGCGCGCACATTCCCGTAGGCCGAGAGCGGCGTCTTCTTGACGACCCCGTTCCTGGTGCAGAAGAGGAGGAAGCGGTCGCTCGCGAAGTGGCGGACCGGCAGGACCGAGGCCACCTTCTCGCCGGGGGCGAGCTCCAGGAAGTTGACGATCGGCTTCCCCTTCGAATAGCGGCCGCCGTGCGGAATCCCCCAGACCTTCACCCAGTGGCACCGGCCCAGGTCGGTGAAGGCCATCAGGTAGTCGTGCGTGGAGGCGATGAAGAGGTGCTCGACCCAGTCCTCGGCGCGCGTCTCCATCCCCCGGAGCCCCCGTCCGCCCCGCCTCTGGGCGCGGTAGGTGTCGACCGGAATGCGCTTCACGTACCCCTGCCTGGACATCGTGATCACCACCTCCTCGTCGGCGATCAGGTCCTCCACCTCCAGCGAGCCCGAGAACTCGACGATCCGCGAGCGGCGGTCGTCCCCGTACCTCCTCTCGATCTCGCGCAGCTCGTCCTTGATGAGCTCCATCCGCAGACTCCGGTCGCCCAGGATGGCCACCAGCTCGGCGATCCGTTCGCGCACCTCGGCCAGCTCCACGTCGAGCTTCTCCATCTCGAGGCCGGTAAGGCGGGCGAGGCGCATGTCGAGGATGGCGCGGGCCTGCCGTTCGGAGAGCTCGAAGGCGCTCCGCAGCCCGACTGAGGCCTCGGCGGCATCGCGCGACCCGCGTATGATCCGCACCACCTCGTCGATGTTGTCGACCGCGATGCGCAGCCCCTCCAGGACATGCTCGCGCTCCCGGGCCGCGCTGAGCTCGAAGCGGGCCCTCCGCACCACCACCTCGTGGCGGTGGTCGACGAAGTGCTGGAGCATCTCGCGGAGCGGCATGATCTTCGGCACGCCATCCACCAGCGCCAGGAAGATGGCCCCGAAGGTGGACTGCATCTGGGTGTGCTTGTAGAGGAGGTTCAGCACCACCTGCGGCACGGCGTCGCGCTTGAGCTCGATCACGACGCGCATCCCGTCCCTGTCCGACTCGTCGCGCAGGTCGCGGATCGCGACGACCTTCTTCTCGCGCACCAGCGCCGCGATCTGCTCGATCAGCCGCGCCTTGTTGATCATGAACGGGATCTCGGTGACGATGATCCGCGCCGGGCCGTCGTCGGAGTGCTCGATCGTCGCGGCCGCCCTCATGATGATCCGGCCCCTGCCGGTCCGGTACGCCTCGAGGACGCCGTCTGTGCCGCAGATGAGGCCGCCGGTGGGGAAGTCCGGCGCCCTTACGATCTCCTCGAGCCCTGCCTGCGAGAGACCGGGGTCGTCGATGAGCGCCAGCAGCCCCGCCACCACCTCGCGCAGGTTGTGCGGCGGGATGTTCGTGGCCATCCCGACCGCGATCCCGGAGGACCCGTTGATCAGGAGGTTGGGGGCCTTGCAGGGGAGCACGGTGGGCTCCTTGAGCCGACCGTCGAAGTTCTCGCCGAAGGGGACCGTCTCCTTGTCGATGTCGACGAGCAGCTCGGTGGCGATCCGCTGCAGGCGGGCCTCGGTGTACCGGTACGCGGCCGCCGAGTCGCCGTCCACCGAGCCGAAGTTCCCCTGCCCGTCGACGAGCGGGTAGCGGAGCGAGAAGTCCTGCACCATCCGCACAAGCGCGTCGTAGACGGCGCCGTCCCCGTGCGGGTGGTACTTCCCGAGCACCTCGCCGACGACCGTGGCGCACTTCTTGTAGGCGCGCCCGGGCGAGAGGCCGAGCTCGGACATCGCGTAGAGGATGCGCCGGTGGACCGGCTTCAGCCCGTCGCGCACATCGGGCAGCGCCCGCTGCACATTGACGCTCATCGAGTAGTCGATGAACGACTCGCGCATCTCCTGTTCGAGGATCCGCTCGAGAATCCTCTGTCCGATGTCGGCGCGGGTGTCTTCGGTCATCCGGAGTGGGATTGGAGGCGGGATCGATCCGCAGCGGAGAGACGCCCCGCTGGGAGCGGCGGTAGGGGGGGGCCGAAGAGGGTTTCGGCACCCTGAATTTACCCGCTCGGGGGGGCGGTTTCAATGGCGGATTCGCGGCTCGCGGGGCACCGTCGCGACCTTCGCCACCGCGGGCCAGGGCGACCACGATCCGCTGGTCCTGAACTACTGCGCTTTCCGCAAGGGTTCGGCCCTTCTGGGGCCCCTTCCGGGTCAGTGCAGACTGAGTCGTCACCGCGCTGGCAGGATCGGGAGCGTTTCGTCCCGGTCCCGTCTCCGTCTCTTCCTTCCGTCTTACGGTACTCTGATCGATCCCCGCATCGTCATACGCTCCGGCGTTCGATCAGCTGGTCGTCTTGCGGTGCAGGCGAACCCGTCGGGCCGGGGGGGCACCGGGGTCGGGGGCGGCGTCCGCTGTCACGAGGTCGTTCAGCGAACGGAACCATCCTTGACAGCATATTTCTGTAGTAACATTAATCATGCGTGCACTCCCCGCGACGACGCACACAGGATCATCAGCATGAGGAGGGCAAATGGACGAGAACGACGGGTCTACGGCCCGAGGTATTGACCCCGACACCGCTCCCGACCTCTCGCGGGATGGCTGGCCCGAGAAGTTCGCCAAGGCACCCGTCCGCCGGGGGCGTCCCCCCAAGGCGCGGCCGAAGGTATCGACCACGATCCGGTTGTCCCAGGAGGTCATCGACCACTTTCGCGCTGGGGGTCGGGGCTGGCAGACCCGGATCGACCACGCCCTGCGCGACTGGATCAAGCGGCACGACGCTGCCTGAGGTGGGTCCCGCGGCCGGCATGACCTCGAGATTATTGGCGGAGCTGTCAGCAGTTAGTTGGAGTTATGGTCGGTTATACGCGGTTATGGCCAGAATTGTCCCTAACCGTCCCTAACTTTCCCTAACCATGTTCGACCGGTACATGCTGCGTGCGATGCCCGGGCGATAGGAGGCCACGCTTCCGGCGGGCGAGGGGTGCTACGCGAGCGTCCTCTCGCTCGTGTTTCGCTGCGCTCGGACTGGACGACCGGCCGACGCGCCCGACCGTCGGACACTTGATGTGACGCCATGGTGCAGTCATCTTGTGCTGTCGTCTGAATGCACTTCGTTGGAGTCATCATGAAGGCCATCACCGTTAGGAACATCCCTCCCGACCTTGCCGAGGCCATCGACGACGAGAAGCTGCGGCGCGGTCACTCCCTGAACCGCACCGTCATCGACCTTCTCAAGCAAGCGCTCGGCGTCGGCAGACCCCGCTCCAACGGGCTCGCTCGACTCGCGGGAGGCCTCAGCCGGGAGCGGGCTCGCGAGCTCGAAGAAGCCATGGCTCCGCTGGGGGAAATCGACGAAGAGATGTGGCGGTGACGCGCTACTGCCTCGACACATCGGCCTACATCGGCCACTGGCGCGGAGACCCGGCGACCACCGAGAAGATTGACGGTGCCGGCTGGATCGGGGTTCCCACGGTCGTCCTGGGCGAGCTGCACATGGGGTACGCCCTGACGGGAGGACGCCCGGAAGACTTGGCGCGGACCCGAGATTTCCTTGCCCATCCGCTCGTGGACGTCGTTCCAGTAGACGATACGGTCGCACGTGCGTACGGACAGCTCATGGCCGATCTGCGAAGGGCTGGCACGCCGCTCCCGACCAACGATGTCTGGATCTCCGCCTGCGCCGCGCGGACGTCGAGCGTCGTCCTCACCTACGACGCCCACTTCACCCGGATCGCGCGAATAGGGTGCGAGCTGCTGGGACACGCCTAAGCGCTGACCCCGCGTTCACCTTCATCCGGCGATGGACCGCGCCCCAGCTCCACGAGGGCGGCAAGCTGGACTCATTCCAGCAGCTCTCCGCCCCACAGCCGCTTGGCCGGGGAGGAGAAAGAGCGGCTCTACCGATGTGGAGGACGCTCCGAGATAGTCAAGCTAAAGTGGAGCGGTCCGCGGTGGTAGCGTGCCGCTCCAGGTCGACGGCGGGCACCTGTCCCGAGTCCGCCAGCTGCCGGGAACCGACGCTCGCCGGCTCGTGGCGCTTGCGCTTTCCGCATGGGTTCGGCCCTTATCGGGGGTCAGGACTCACGGAATCCACACCGCACGGGCAGGATCGGGAGCGCGGTCAGGGCACGGACCCCGGCGTTGGGACGGTCGCCCTTCCTCCATTTGACCTGGTCCGATTACCTAGCTAGATTGGCCCTCCGTTCATGACCGCAATCCGAGCGAGAGGGGCGAGAGATCCATGCTCACAGTCAACGTTCACGAAGCCAAGACCCAGCTCTCCCGCCTCCTTGCGCGGGTCGAGGCGGGGGAGGAAGTCGTCGTTGCACGGCGCGGAAAGCCGGTCGCGCGACTGGTGGCAGTCGCACCGCAGGGACGACGGGTACCCGATCTGCTCAAGGACAAGGTTGTCATCCCGGACTCGTTCTTCGACCCGTTGCCGGATGAGGAGCTAAGGGCCTGGGAAGGCAGGTAGGGGTGCCGCTGCTGCTCGACACCCACGCCCTGCTCTGGTGGATCGCGGACAGCGGCCGCCTCTCGGGCCGCGCGCGACTCGCCATAGCGGACGAGGCGAACGACATCATCGTCAGCGCGGCGTCCGCATGGGAGATCGCGACCAAATCCAGGCTCGGCAGGCTCCCCGGTGCCAGCGCCGTCGCCGTCGATGTCGCCGGAATGATTCGAGATCAGGGCCTCGTGCCCCTCCCGGTCGGAGTCCGTGACACCGAGCGGGCGGGATGGCTGCCGGGACCCCACCGCGACCCCTTTGACCGGATGCTTGCCGCGCAGGCCCTGGCACGGAACCTGGCCGTGATTTCTGCCGACGAGGCGCTGGACGGCTTTGGAGTACGCCGGATCTGGTGAGCTGGCCCATCTGATGCGCGAGCGAGTTTGAACGGAGTTCGGACCGTGCGCAGACCACCCTACGCGATCACCCCGGCGATCACTGGGCGCGTCGAGGAGATAGGCGAAGCCATCGGCCGGGCCGAGACCGCGGGCGTGATGCAGGATCTGCGACTCCGGCGCGTCAATCGGATCAGCACCATACGCGGATCGCTAGCGATCTGGCTGCACTCACCCCCCAGGCTACCCCCCAGGTCGTCCGGTTGCTCTCCGCGCTCCAGGGCACGATGTCGCGGCGGGAGATCATGGCGGCGCTCGACCTGCGGGACCGTAAGTCGTTCAGGCAGCGCTATCTGCTTCCGGCTCTAGAGCGGGGCTACATCGAGATGACCCGCCCGGACGCACCGAACGCCCCGAACCAGGAGTATCGCCTGACCGACCTCGGGCGGCGGGCAAAGGGGTAGCTTCAGCCAATCGGTCGCGCAGCCCCGGGCGTGCCCGGGGGGTAGCGCGGACGGCGGTCCCGACGCTTACCTTCGCGCCTTGGCGGACGATCCTTCCCGCGGGCCGGTCGCCTGCCGCACGGCCCGCACGATCCATGCGTTGATGCTCATCCGCCTCGCGGCCGCGGCCGCCGCGACCGCGGCGTGAAGCTCGGTCCCCAGCCGGAGGTTGAGCTTGCCCGAGAAGGGAGGCTGCGGTCTCGCGCCGTCCTCTTCGCACCACGCGAGGTATTCGTCGATCGATCGTTCGAATTCCCGCCGAAGCTCCCTGGCGTCGATGGCCTGGAAGGTCGCTATGGGATGCGGGCCGCTGTTGACGACACGACCGTGAAGGATCTCGATGGTGTCGTCGAATTCCACTTCGGCGACATACCCCTTGTACTCCATCATGGCTGTACTCCCGCGGATCCTAGGAATGCGGCGAGGTCCCGAATCGTCGCCCGGCCCACGGTCGGGCCGGGATGGGGGCGGTGAACCACCATCCGCCGAGTGGCCAGCTTCAGCCCCATGCGTGATCCGGATCGCTCCACGATCTCGACCCCACACGCGAGCAGCATGGACTCGACTTCCCGCCATCGCAAGTTGGGAGGCGGGGGGTGCGCAAGCACCTTCTCCAGGATCCTCTGATGCCTCTTTCTCACAGTCGCAGGCTAACATACATGAGGACTAGGTACCAAGACAAGTACCATGGCCCCTGCAGCTCCAGGGCGACGGGGCCGGGCACTCGGCGACGCTCGACACGAAATATCCGGTCATCGAGACTGGTCGTATGGAGACAATCAACGCATCCTACTTCAAGGCGCGCTGCTAGGTCGGTCTGGGGCGTGAAAGGTTCGCGGCCATAAATCTGCCGCTGCGCCAGCCATATTTCTGCCGCTGTATCAGTCATATTCCTGCCGTTACCGGAGTTGCGGCTCTCCACGCGTTCCAGGTATCTTCCGCCGTACGCACCCCCTCCCCACAACCCCCCCAATCATGCCGCGATACCTCGCCAGAACCGCAGATCAGGAGATACGCGACCTTCTCCGCGCCACTGGCTGCGTGGTGATCGAGGGCGTTCGGGGCTGCGGCAAGACCACGACCGCAAGGGAGTTCTCGGCCAGCGAAGTCCTGCTGGACATCGACGACGACGCACGTCACCTGGCCGCGGCCGATCCGGCCGAAGTGCTGAGGGGGCCGACGCCGCGCCTCATTGACGAGTGGCAGCTGGAGCCGCGGATCTGGAATCACGTCAGACGGACCGTCGACGACCGGCGCGCGGTCGGGCAGTTCATCCTCACTGGCTCGGCCCTTCCCGCGGACGACGCCACCCGGCATACGGGAATGCGCCGCATCGTCCGGCTGCGTCTCCGGCCCATGTCGCTTCACGAGTCGGGGCGTTCCTCGGGCGCGATCTCGCTCAGGTGCCTGCTCGCGGGAGAGGCACCCGCCGCCGGCGACCACACGATCCCGGTCGGCGAGGTCGCCGAGCTGATCTGCCGGGGAGGATGGCCCGAGAGCGTGGACTGGCCGCTCCGTCGCGCCCTGCGAGCGAATCGCAGCCAGGTCGACGATGTGGCCCGCGCAGACATCCGGACCGTGGACGGCGTTCGCCGAGACCCTCAGCGCGTGCGGCTCCTCCTGCGTTCGCTGGCCCGAAACGTCGGCACCGCCGTCGCGACCTCGAAGCTGATCGCCGACGTGGGCGCGCGCGACAACGGGAGCATGAAGCCGCACACCGCTGCGGACTACCTAGATGCTCTCGCGCGGATCATGATCGTCGAGAACCAGCCGGCCTGGGCGACCCACCTGCGTTCGCGCGCAGTCCTGCGGAAGCGTCCCGTCCGCCATTTCGTCGATCCGTCGCTGGCCGTGGCCGCGCTGGGCACGGGTCCCGAGCGGCTGCTGCGGGACTTCCGTTTTCTCGGGCTGCTCTTCGAGTCGATGGTCGTCCGCGATCTCCGAGTCTATGCCCAGGCCGCCGACGCCGAGGTCTTCCACTACCGCGAGGACGGGCACCTCGAGGCGGACGCCGTCGTGCGGGGCCGCGACGGACGATGGGCGGCCTTCGAGGTGAAGCTGGGACCGAGGGCCGTGGAGGAGGGAGCCCGCAATCTGCTCAGGCTCGCCGGGCGAGTGGACCCGGATGTGGTGGGACCGCCCCGGGCGCTGGGGGTGATCGTGGCGGGCGGATACGGGCATGTCAGGCCGGACGGGGTGGGGGTGATTCCGATCGGGGCGCTCGGACCGTAGGCGGAGGCGGCTCCCGTCTAAGACGAAGGTCCGGCTGGTCGAATCGCGACAAGCAGGTGATTACTTTGTAGTCACGTTGTGATCTGGTCGGAGTCATCGAAGGGAGGTGTGCGGGCGGTGACGACAAAGCTCATCGGAATCGGCAACTCGCGCGGGGTCCGGATCCCCAAGGCGTTCATCGAGGCAGCGGGACTCGACAGAGGCCCGCTTCGACTTCGAGTCACAGCGTCCGGCTTGCTGATCGAACCTGCGGCGAGACCTCGTTGACGGATGGAGCGCGGCCGCGCAGGAAATGCGAGAGCGCGGCGAAACCGGCCTGCTGGACGACCCGGCTCCAACGGACTTCGACACCTTCGAGTGGGAGTGGTAGGCGCCCTGCGCCGGGGCGACGTCTACATGGTGTCGCTGGACCCCACCCGCGGGCGGGAGATCAGGAAGACACGACGCTGCGTGGTGGTGTCGCCCGACGAACTGAACGATCACCTGGGCGCCTTTATTGTGGTGCCGATGACCACCGGCGGACACCCCTACCCGTTCCGAATCCCATGCTCGTTCGAAGGACGGGCCGGTTTCGTGGTGGCTGACCAGGTCCGCACCGTTGACCGCGCTCGGCTGTTGCGGCGCGCCGGACGGTTGAGCGAGGATGAGATCAGGCGATCGCTCAACGTGCTGAGCTAAATGTTTGCGGTATAGTGTCAGGCGCCCGAATGGGATTTCATGAGCCCCGGCGAGCGATTGGATCCGTGGTCGACTCGGTACCGGCTCGGGCGCCGCTTTCCTGGGCTGCGGCCCGGTGGTTTGAACTAATGCGCTTTGCGCAAGGGTTCGGCCCTTACGGGTCCTTGATCCACTTTGTGGCAGAGCTGGGTAGCTGCCGATCTGGAAGCTTCAGACGTCCTCCGGGACACCGTGGAAGCCCGTACAGGGGAGAAAGGCGACCACTTCAGGGTACGGAGCTACCGCCCCCGAGACTGGAGTCGGACATGGCAAGCAAGGCACCCGGAGACAGCCACCGCAGGGGAGTCTCGCTGTTCGACCTGGCAGAATGTTCCCCAGCGAGGAAGCCGCCGTCAAGTGGTTCGAGGCTGTGGCTTGGCCGACCGAGCGGTGCTGCGGGCATTGCGGATCCATCCGCACCACGGACGCCAGCCACGCCAAGATGCCCTACTGGTGCTCCGACTGCCGGAGCTACTTCAGCGTCCGCACTGGCACGCTCATGGAGCGGTCCAAGATGCCGATCCGGAAGTGGGTCTACGCGATCTACCTCGACGTGACGAGCCTCAAGGGCGTGGCCGCCATGAAGCTGCACCGCGACATCGGCGTCAGCTACAAGACCGCCTGGTTCATGCAGCAGCGCATCCGGGAGGCGTTCGCAGCCGCGGGGGCAGTAGCCATGTCCGGCCCGGTCGAGGTGGACGAGGCGTACTTCGGCGGCAAGCGCGGACTATGCCGGGATCGTGAACGAGGCGGCGACACGGCTCGCGACTGACCTGCAGGAGACCGTAGCGGCCCTAACCGGGAGCGTGGCCGTCATGGGTGAACGGAAGCGGAACCGATGGTGTATCTATACTGGACGGCAGGTGTACCCCACCGCCGAACACAGGAGGAGATGACCCATGAAGAGACTCACCACACTTGCATTCGTGGCCCTGCTAGCCACCGCCTGCGGGGGAACGGAGCCGCTCGGTCCGCTTACGGGGACGTGGGCAGGAGAGAGCGCCGGGAGCGAGAGCGAGCCCTGGTCAAACGCCCTCAAGCTCAAGCTCACAGACCGGGACGGCACTCTGTCGGGCTCCGCCACCCTCCGCCTAGGCGACCTAGCGTTCACCGCGACGATCACGGGAACCTACAAGATTGACACGCAGGCAGTGGCGCTGGATCTTGCTCTTGAGGACATCGGGGAGGAGACCAAGATCACCTATGCCGGGAAGCGGAGCACCCCCACGATGATCGAGGGGAAGATGGCCATGACGGACGGCGACGTGACCATCAGCCTGACTCGGCTGGAGGACTAGTCAGATCCACACTTCCCACAGAGTCCACCCCACAGGAGAGTCCCCTCCACCATGCATCTGACACAGGAGGATCGCAACCGGATCGCCAAGGCGATTCAGGAGGCAGTCAAGCCCGTCAGGAGAGACGTCGCCGACCCTGAAGGGACATCGCCGACCTACGGCGGCACCTCGACGGTGTGATCGACGAACGACCCCCCCCCATAGAGGTGAAGCCAAGGCCGAAGGGCGGCCCTGCGTTGTCCGACCTCCCCATGGCCGCGAAGGACGCCGGGTGAAGCGCCGGAAGGCCCTGAAGGCGGACTACGGCAACGCCAGCCCCGCGCAGGTAGCGCTGGCGCTGCACCGCTACCGCCCCTCGAAGAAGCCAAAGAAGCGCCCGTCTGTCACGGCTGACCGCGAGGAGCTGGACGAGCTGGAGATGTCGGCGGCCGCACTCGCGAAGGTGCTTGGCGTCTCCCGGTCAACCGGGTAACGACGATTCTCAACGGACAGCGAGGGGTGAGCGCCGACACGGCGCTACGGGTATCCCGGCACTTCGGGACCACGCCGCAGCTCTGGCTCAACCTGCAGAAGACGTGGGAGCCGCGCCGAGCCGAGATCGAAGCGGGCCGCGAGATCGCGGAGCAGATCGAGCCTCGACGTGTGGCGGTGTAGAGCTGGGCGGCGATGCTTGCCGAGAAATGACCGGTCGTCGAGACTAGTACGTATGCGGACGATCAACTTCCCTCGGGCCACGGCGACCACGATCCGCTTTGTACCGAACTACTGCGCTTTCCGCATGGGTTCGTCCCTTTGGGTCCTTGATCCACTTGTGGCAGAGCTGGTACCCGTCCGGAAGTCCCAGACCTCGCTGGCAGAGCAACTGGACGGCTTCGCCGGGGTGGGCACCTGATGAAGCTGGAGGGTCGTGGCTGATTCGAGCCATTTCCATCTACCGGAATATCTGGTCCAGCCCGTAGACCAACCGGCGCGCATCCTCGCTCCCCGCAGCGAGAAACGTATCGAGCACTCCGATCAGATGCTCCTGAGCTTCCTCGTCTCTCTGGAAGATCTCACGATGGTCAGCCAGGTATCGATGGACGATCCGGATCAGCACTTCCTCGGCCATCGGGTCGTACTCGTAGGCTCCCTTCCGTCCACCAAGGACAACGCGCGCAACGTGGCCGAACACGCGTCGCGGGTCGATGGGAACAAACACCTCGAGCGCTTCCATCAGGCGGTGACTGAGCTGCGGCAGTCCCACGTCAGCCAGAGCCTCGATGACCTCGCCGGACTCGACGTAGAGGCGCCGCAGCACCTCCGTGCTCGGATCCTCGTCGCGCTTATGAGCCCCAGAAGCCAAGTAGATGTTCCAGCCCACCCCGTCCAACACTTGTGCCAGACTCCGCAGCTGCTCCTCAGTCAATCGTTCGTCGCCAACGTCGGTGCCTCCCTGCTGGTCGACTCCGAGGCGAAACGCAGCGGCCACCGCTTCCGTGACGCCGAGTAGGAAACGCCAACTTCGTCCACGGGTTGCGTCTCGCTCGGAATCCGAAGGAGCAATCGCACCAGCCACGAGAACCTCATCGAACCCGCGCACCAGGTATTCGACTTCGTCCAGGTGACGAACCGGGTCATCAGCAATGCCCTCGATCACGGCCGACGCGGCATCGTCCATACCCGACAAGAACAGATCGCGCATGATTCCCAAACATGACTTCGACACCTCGCCCCCCTCAGACACGCCCGCCACAGACCGCCGGATATCGATGGCGATCTTCGCGGCTCGCGCCGGGTCCGCACCCCTCAGACTATAGACCGGCCCTTCCACCAAGCCGCGCTTGACCCCGATGCTCCGGTCACCAGCCATTTGTTCGACCATCCGCCACGTCCACTCTGGATCTGCAGCATAGCGCGATAATAACCGGACGGCGACCTGGTATCGAACCGACGGTGCCGGATCAGCGGCCAGCCGTTCCACAGCATCGAGAACACCGGAATCGTCACACGCGGGACTACCAAGGATCCTCGAGAGACCCGATGCAGCCTCGATGCGCGCGGCTGGTCCTCCCCAATGAGGCTCAACGAACCGCCGGTCCGCATCGCTTTCGACCGATGGGACCTCGTTCCAACTTGCCTCCAGCAGTACGTCGCGCACGAAGGCACCCGCGTCTTCATCGCAACGAAGATCCTTCATCTTCGCAATCGATGCGCACGCTCCTGCGAGATGACCCCACGCGTACTCCGACTGCCGTTCGTGTACGCCATCGCTATCGGCGGTTGCCAGTGCCACGTGCAGCCGCCTCATGTGCGGGAGCACGTCGGCGAGCGCTTCTTCGCCTGGTGTCTCATTGCTGAAGGTGCCAGCGAACTCCTTCGCTGGTGCTGCGAGCTCCCGCACCCGCCTGTTCGGGCCAGCATCTACCGGTACTCCCATCTCGGCGAGTTGATCCTTCTCACCGAACCGGCTGCTAGTGACTTCAAAATCGAAATCTGGTTTGTTCGGAGGCACGGCATCGGCTGCCCGCAACGCCGACAGCAGGGTACGGGCTTCCGATGTCGCGACCGTGTTCCTCGGGAGACATCCGAGAAGGCGGCCCCGGGTGTGTTCCGCCCACCGCTGTCGCTCGTGTGACGCAGCCTCTGGGATCGAAAGGATGGCACGTTCAATCCGCATTCGGTCAGCACGGGCCAAGTGCGGAGCCACAGAACCGATCATTGTCCCGATCTCCAGAATCGTGTCCGGACACATGAGGACGGCGTGCTCCCATGCAGCGCTTCGGATCCTTAGCCCGACCCGAATCGGATGACGGGATCCCAACGCGAAGAGTCGGCACCATACGGCAGCCAGGCGACATGTCCGAACAACGGTGTCCAATAGCTGGGCCAGTTCCGCCTCGCTCTCTCGTCGCTCGGCGAGCTCATCAAGTCGCTGCTCCACGGCGTCAAGCAGTTGAATCGCGTACTGATCTGGATGCGCCCTCTTTCGTCGGCCCCAGTAGATGCTGTGGTCCGCCAGCAGCTGACAATCCATCTCCTCAATGACGAAGCGGCGGACATCCTCGTCCGACAAGGCTCGGCGACGCGCGATATAGGACTCCAACGCGCCGTTCATGGCTCGTAAAGCCTCTTCCGGCTCCTTCTCCAGGAACGCGGGGAACGACTTGACCAATCGAGAGAGCACCAACTGGTAGTCCTGACGGCGGTTCGACGTGAACGACACTACACCCCGCCGCATGTAGGTCTGGGCGTCCGAAACCTCGGTGTATCCGAACGCTGATCGGTAGAGATCGCCGACGAAGAGGGGATCGTGAGGAACAAGCGAAATCACGGCGTCCGCAAGCGTGAACAACTCATCACTGCCGTGCTGAGCCAGATGGGCTGGTTCGATGGCCCGCCGGAGGAGTCTCGCTGATGCCGCTGTGTCCGTCGCAAACGTTCGGCAGACGCATCGTATTGATCGTCCCACAAGGGCCGAATCCCACCGTTTCTGATCCCACGCGAAGGTAAGCAGACGCCGACTGGACGCTCCCGCTTGGATGCGCTCAGAAGACGAGTGATCGCCCTTGTCCGTTAGCTTCCACAGAATCCAAGAGGCAGGATAGACGGTTTCGATCCTCCCCCCATCGAGCAGACGTTCCGCCAAATCGCACAGCAGCCCGTAGGAATCCGGCCCAACACCGCGTTCCGCAAGAAGCGCCCGAACGCAGTGGGCCAACGCGCTCTCCGCAGCCTCACGCACTGGGTCGTTCGGATCCATCAGGGCACCGAGAAGCGGCTCGAACTCGTCGATGACCATTCCCATCTCCGCAGCCACGCCGGGACCCACGAGCTTACCGATATCTGGGATGACAGCGGATCGGCAAACCGCTAGAACTGTCTCCCAGAATTCCTCCGCACTTGGCGCGGCGGCTGCCCACAGGTGGTGAAAGTGCATCACCAGGCTGGGTCTGCCGAGCAGTACGAAACCGAGATCTCCTTCAAGGAATCCCACAAACCGATCGACGCTGCGCCTCAGCAGCAACCGTGCGACGGCGTAGTCAAAAAGCACATGATGGGACAACGCGAGTGTGGCGCTTCGGGGAGGGCGGTGCTGGCTCGGCTGCCACTCCACGATCACCCCCGCCGAAAGGAGATCAGAGATGTGAGGACCTGCCTCAACCGTCGCCACCAAATCACGGTCCGCATGTAGAGCGCGACCGCTAACCATGGCCCGAACCACATCGCGAAGTACGGCTTCCCTTGCCGGACCGTCGCGCGGGCTGTGACCCTGCAGAACGCGCTCTTTCCAATAGAGGTCGAGCAGGGCGAGCTGACTCCCAGCACTCCGAATCGCCCGCGGCTCGGCGCCGCCGTGCAGTAGTTCGGCCGCCAGCCACAGATTGAACGGGACGCGTAGGAGCTCGGTGACGGCCTCTGGGGCCGAGCTGATGAGGGTGGCAAGACTCTCGGCGCCGGTGTCGCCGACCTGTCGCAGCTCGTCGTCCGTCAACCGCCCGATCACGACATGACGTACTCGGGAGAAATGCGGCCCACCGAGCGGGGGGGTGGGACCGTCGGGTGGCGTGCCCCTGAAGATGGCATCCAATTCCGAGCTGTATCGGGCATCGTATTCGCGGATCGTAGCGATCACGCTCCATCGGTCCGCACATCGCTGGACTTCTCGGATGAGAGTGCGGAGTGCCTGGGCCGACTCGTCCGTGCGCGCCGCATCCAGGGCATCGACCAGCAGAACGGCGTGCTCTTGACCGGGCCAGTTCGCAAGCACGTCCACGGCATCGTGATCGAGCTGCAGTTCGTCTCGGAAACTGCCCAGACTCGAAAACGGAGGATGCTGGGCGGCCAAGAGCACTACGTATCGCCCCTCGTCCTTCAAGGTCTCGAAGAGCGGGTACAGGACTCCAGACTTGCCTGCCCCGGGCTCCCCGACGACAAGCACCGAACCGGAGTCCGCGGCATCTTGGAGTACGGGCACATAGGGCCGCTGGATCTTGACGGTAGTGCTTCCAAGCCGGATGTCCGCGTGATCGGCCAGCATCCTTGCGACTCGGTCGCTGTGATCACGGAGACGCCGGATATCCGCTCGGTAGCTCGGCGGGGCGTTCACCGGCACACCAGCCGAGTTCAGAACGTCAACTAATCGGGGCCGGTCTGCCTCGGCCCGCGTTCGGATCAGTCTCTGGCCCTCGTCAATCAGCAGTGACCATGCCTGCCGGGCCTGACCCGGAGACATCAGCACGTTCGACCGTAGGATCGTCTTGGCCAGCCCTTCATCTCCCTCTCCCTGGCCAACCTCGACCGCTTGAATGTGCACGAGGCGCAAGAGCGCTCGGAGGTCGTCGTCACCGGGGTCTGAACCCGTCTCGGCCACCCACGATGCCCGAACATGGGCGGCGACAACTCCTAGAGCTTGTTGGTGCTTCTGGTTGAGTCCGCCGCGGGGCAACTCGTCTCCTGGTAGGTCGCGGAGGCGGTTCAGCGCCTCGCGGAGCGTGACTCGGACGGTGCCGGGCGTAGCGGCGCCGACAGCCAGGATAAGCCGTTCCCGGGCGGGGCCGGCAGGTACCTCCGTCTCCCTTGCGGTCCGCCATTCGAGAAACTGGCGCACGAACTGACCAAGGGCCAAGGCGATCCCGCTACTGGAACTGACCGCGAGATTCACAGTACGCTTCACTTGCACATGAGCTGCGCTCCCGTCACCCGCAGTGAGGACGAGGTCATCGACCGGTTGATCGACCTCACACGCCACGCGGACGACGGGTGCGCCGAGACCGAAAGGAGGCTCCACGCTCTCTTCGGCAAGCATATGCGCCGCGGCCCACGCGCTGATTCGCGCCTGGAAGTCCATTCCGGCTCCCGTCGCCGCTCCACCTCCACCTAGGCGGGCACTGCTCATAGGAGGACGGACCTCGCTGATCCGTCAGCGAATCGCGGTCGTGCCTTCGAACTGCTCCTCACGGGTCAGGACTCCCGTGTTTCCCGCCCGGGCTCGTAGCTCGGCCCCTTCTCGGCGACTTCGGCCAGGTCGGCCGCCTTCCCGGGAGACCGTGGCTTACCCGCAAACGCCCCCGGCCACCCGCCGAACGACTCGATCACGCCGTCGATCGCGGCCATGCCAGTGATGGTGCCCGAGAGCGCGGCCACGATCCGCTGATACTGAACTATTTCGCTTTCCGCAAGGGTTCGACCCTTCCGGTCCTTGAGCCACTTGTGGCAGACCTGGTAGCCGCCGATCTGGAAGTCCCAGACCTCCTCTGGCACACCGTGGAAGCCGTACTGACCGGGAACCGTGGCGCGGTGGCGCTGTCGGGCGTTGGTCTTCGCGGCGTCGAGCCAGATGGTACCGTTCGACCATCCGACCCGCCCGACCACGGGGTTTCTCGGGCCGGCGTAGTCGGTGATGAGGTCGTCCAGGTCGGGCGATTCCATCAGGTGAAGGTCCAGCAGGTGGTGGCCGCCGATGACCAGCTGGCGGTAGAGCTCGGGGCTGCCGGGCAGCGGCACACGTGGGAAGTCGAGCTTGAGGTGGGCCTCGTATCGCGCTCGGTAGTCGGGGCTGTGGAAGACGGCGTAGATGTACGCGAGTATGTCCGCAGGGCCGAAGGTGGTTTTCCCGTTGCCGGTGCCGTCGCTGGCGAAGCGGAGACCGGCGGCCTGCGCGAGGCGCTCGACGAAGCCGGGATCCAGGTTCGGTCTGCGGCCGTGCCTGCCCTTGGGCCAGGGGCTGAAGGAGAGGACGCCTGACTTGCCGACGCCGGGGTGGAGGTAGAGGGGGAAGAGGCAGTTGCCGCCGCGACGGAAGAAATTGAAGTCCGTAGGGGACGAGCAGGCGGTCACGATATCCCAACCGTCCGGGCCGATCACCTGCCCCGCACGACCGACACAAAGCCCCACATTCTCCTCCAGCATGTGCCCCATGACGTCGGCCCGGGGACGACACAGGAAGCCGCGCGACTCCCCCGTGTAGTACGTGTAGCGCGTGTCAAAGGGCCGGTAGAGGATCGGAGTCACCTTGGCCTGGGACGGCCCGGACCCCCGCAGATCCTGCTGTGCCCACGCAACTCTCCAGTCCTGCACGTCGCGAAGCCGGTACTTGGCTCTCACGTCCTCCTCTGCCCCCTCCGCCATCTCCCGCACCACGCCCCAGATCTCTCGCCTTGACCATCGCACGGTCAGCGCGTCCCGCGCGGTCACGATCCCGACCGAGTTGACCGGGAAGATCTGGTTCACCGAAGTCCATTCGTCGTACTCCTCCCCGACATCCCCCTCCAGCAGCTTCAGCAGGTAGAACGTGGGCCGAGGATCAACCTTCGCCCACTTCACACTCCCCTCGCTCTCGATCATCAGCCGTGCGTACTTGTCCGCCCGCGCGCCCCACAGGTCGTGGTGGAGCACTTCGGCGGCGCCCGCCCGCGACGCCCTGGTCCCACTCGTCAGCGCGTCCTTCACGAACAGACCGATCGCCACTCCCTGCTCGATGTCGAAGACGTTCTCGTCCTTGCCTCCGCCGGGCGCGGTCTCCTTCTTCTTCGCGTTACCGTGCAGATCCAGCACCGCGAGCGAGTCGAACGCTGACAGCAGCGCCCAGCGCATCCCCCGGAAGGTCGGGTTGTCGATGTAGCTGTGGTTGGTGATGAAGCCGTGCACACCCGCACCTGACCGCTCGATCAGGTGCTGCGACAGCCTCGTGAAGCGCACGTACAGGTCGTTCAGCCACTTGGGGTTCCTCTCGCCGAGCGGCTTGCCGTCCACCTCGAAGTAGCTCGCGGTCTTCCGCTTCGACGGCAATTCCTTGCCGCGCATGAGCGACGCGATCCACTTGCCGCCCCGTCCGGCCTCGCCCAGATATGGCGGGTTCCCGATCACCACGGTGAACCGCCGGCCGCGCTTGATCTGACCCACCGCCTCGGCCTCGCGCGCCAGCGCCGGCAGGAAGTCCATGGCGAGCTGCGAGGTGTCCGTCGCCGGCTCCAGTGCGTCGGTCAGGTAGACCTGCGCCCGCTCCTCGCTGCCGAAGCGGTAGCCGGTCTCGTAGAGCTTGAGCCCGATCTTGAGGTGCGCGATCGCGTACGGGGCCATCAGTAGCTCGTAGCCGTGCAGGCGCGGCAGCAGGTGCCTCGGCACGTAGTCGTTCCAGAGGGCCTTGATCCTGCGGGAGCCGTGGCCGTGTCGCTTCCACCTGTCCGTCATCGTCTTGTGGATCAGGCCGATCGCCTCGACCAGGAAGGTGCCGGTCCCCGTGGCGGGGTCGAGGATCTGGACGAAGGGCTCGCTGGGCGACGTTCCATCCGGGATCGCGTCCACATTGCCGCGCGCCGCCATCTCGCCCCAGGTCGTCGTGTCGGCAAGTCCGTCGTCCAGTCCGAACTCGCTCTTCAACAGCCGGTCCACCGCGCGCACGATGTACGAGACCACCGGTCTGGGCGTGTAGAACACCCCCCGGCTCACCTTCTGCTCCTTGTCGTATGCGGCCAGGAAGTGTTCGTAGAAGTGGATGACCGGGTCTTCCTGCGGGTTCCTGTCGCCGAAGTCGCGAATCACGGCCTCCATCTTGGCCCGGTCGAGGAGCTCCACGACCTCGGCAGTGCCCAGCTCGTCGAAGTTGATGCGCGTGCCGTCCACCGAGTCCGCCTCGTCCTCGTCCGGCTGTCCCCCCGCGTGCAGGAACGCCTCCATCAGCTCGCCCAGGAACGGGTTGGTGCGCAGGTGCGCCGTCAGGCCGTCGGCGGTCCGGCGCTGCGGGTCGGCGATGCGCGCCGAGAGCAGGCCGTACGCGATGGTCTGCGCGTACATGTCGGCGAACCCGTCCGCGTGCAGGTCGTCGAGGAGCGCGGTGCGAAACGCCTTCATCAGCCGGGTGAGCGGGCCGGACTCCGACTCGATCTTCAGGGCGCTACGGGCTCGGTCTCGGATCGCCCGCGCCAGCTCCGCCAGACGGGCCGAGAGCACCTTCGACGTGTTGATGACCTCGCCGTGACGCAGCTGGAAGGCCGCGCGCCACTGCTCGCGCCAGGCGTCGGCGTTGTCCTCGTCGTCCGGCCAGCACAGGTGTTCGGTGAGCTTCCGGGCCACGTCGTCCAGGTGGAGCACCGTGTCCCGGTTGTCCCAGTTAAGCACCTTCAGGGTGGGGAGGGCGCGCGTGGAGGAGGGCTTGGAGAAGTGGGCGAAGGCGATCCGGCGGTGGTCGCCATCACCGTAGCTGGAGACGAAGAGGAGGTCGTCGGGAGCCCAGCTCGGTCGATCGGCGGCGTGGGCCTGCGGGCGCGTCTTGATCGCCACCTGCGACAGGATGCGGCGGAGCGCCACGACCGGCAGCCGCTTGGGCGCGAACTTGACGAAGAAGACGCCCCACGGCTGACCCGCGACGAGGGGCCGCAGCCGCTTGATCTCCTGGATCTTGGCCGCGTTGTTCGCGTCGATCCCGAGCTCTTCGGCGGTGTAGTCGAAGGTGAGCTCGTGGAAGTCCTCCCGGCCGATCGGCCAGTAAAGCTCGTCCCGCAGAAAGGCAACCAGCTGGTCAAAGCGCCGGATGGAGGCGAGGCGGTTGTGGAGGTGGGTCGGTGGGGTCAGGCTTCGTGCGCTGGGTTAATGGGTCGCGTGCGCGCTCCCCGGAACAGGCTGGGCGCTCGATCCATGCGCTTCATCACGCGGCGAACGCGCTTCCCCGCCTCCGCGGCTCGCTTCTCCAGGATCTCCCTCTGGAGGCGCTGGTATTCCTTCCGAGCCTGCCGGTAGTCCTCCATCTTGCTCCTCTGCGTCAGGGCTGGGCCCAATCGTGGCACCGTCAAGGTCGGTCAGACAGGTCACGATGCCCGGACCAGCGTCTGGAAGATAGACCCGCGGAACGACGGTGGCCACCGGGACTTCGAGGGCGCGAAGCCACCCGATGCTTCCCGTGATGACGTATTTTTGTTATTATCGACTTATGATTCATACGTTTTCGGTCTCCAACTACCGATCCATCCGAGAAGAGGTCACGCTGGACCTACGGATTCCGCGCACCGCTCCCGATCTTCCGTGCTTTCGACCCAGCGCCGCGAGGCCGGGCGTCCGACTGCCTGCGGTCGCCGTCCTCATGGGACCCAACGGCTCTGGCAAGACCACACTGCTGAATGCGCTGACGGACCTCGGGATCATCGCATCGTCGCCGGCCAGTCGCCCGGTGCTGCCGTTCCAATCGCGAGACACCTCTTCTGCGCCCACCCACTTCGCTCTGGAGGGGGAGGCAGACTTCCTGGCACCGGGTCAGGGAGCGCGCCGGTTCCGTTACGAGCTGACCATCGGACGTCCGCTGGACCAGGATGGAGTGACTTCGATTGTCGTTGAGCGGGAAACGCTCTGGCACTTCCCCAACGGAAGGCGGCGGAGGCTCCTGGAGCGTCCAGCGCCAAGCGAACCGATTTACGCCTCGACGGACTTCGGGCTTACGGCCCGGGACGATCGACTCAGAGGCGTTGAGCGCAGTCGATCCGCCATCGCGACCCTCGCTCTCGTCAACGTGCCCGTCGCAGCCCGCTTTGCCCGGCTGATGATGGACCTGCTACTGGGCGCGTGCAACCTCGCGGGGAGCGATACCTCTCAGCTGAAGACCTCCACTTTGATCGGGTGGCTGGAATCCCATGAAGACGAGAGGCGCTGGGCGCGAACACTTGTCCGTCGCGGCGACCTGGGAATCACCGACCTCGGAGTCGTCGATTCGCCCGGCAAGAAGCAGATCCTGTTCAGTCACAACGGTTTGGCAGCGCGCGTCACCCTCGATCAGGAATCCAAGGGCACCCGGCAACTCCTCCACATCCTCCCGCTGATCCGGATTGCGCTCATCCGGACCGGACTGGCCATTCTCGACGAGATCGATGGTGCGCTCCACGTCGACATGCTGGCGGAGATACTGGGCTGGTTCCGGTCGCGGGATACGAACGCGCGAGACGCGCAGCTGCTGATCTCGTCGCACCATGTGGGCCTTCTCGACGACCTCGAGAAGGAGGAGGTCTTCATCGTCGAAAAGACCGACTGCGGTGCCACGCGAGTGTACGGGGCGCAGGATCTCCGGGGTCTCCGGCGGGATGTGCGACTCTACCCGAAGTACAGGAGCGGCATGCTGGGCGGACTTCCGAGGATCGGATAGCCTGTGGTGCGCCGCCGAGGTGGCGTCAGGGTCCGGCGCGCCATATTCGTCGGTGTCGAGGGGAAGAGCGACAGAGCATTCGTCCAGTTCCTTCAGCGGGTCTGCGACGGTCAGCGGCTCCATCTCCATCTGGATGTGAAGCAGGGCTCCGGGGGTGATTCCCTCCAAGTGGTCGATCAGGCCCGGCGGCGCCTGGAACGGCACCCGGCCCGGCGGATGCTGAAGGCGCGGTTGGTGCTTCTGGACGCAGACCGCATTGAGCAGGATCGCAACGCTGGCCGCGATGCCATCGCGGCCGCCAAAGGGAAGCTGGAGGTCGTCTTGCTGACCCCCAATCTGGAAGGGCTGCTCGTGCGCATGCACCGAGGGCACGAAGCGCGGGCAATCCCGTCGGACGGGGCGCTACCCCAGCTGAAGAAGCTCTGGGACGGCTACGACAAGGGCTCGCTGAGCGCGACGGGGTTGAGTAGGCGATTCGAGCTTGCCGACCTCAGGCGGGCGGCCAGGCACGACCGGTACCTGGCCCGTCTTATACAGTTGATCGGGCTCTGATTCCTTCGGGACGTGTGTCCCCTGCCGCCCTGAACTCGCTTGACCTCCTCGCGGGACATCATCAGGGCTTCCTGCCACCGCGCTCCGCGACGTCGCGCCAACCTCGATCAAAGGTGAATGTCTTTGCCTTGCCCGCCGGATCTTGAATGCGAACCAAGTTCGCGGCATTCGTTCCCGCCCGCTCTACCACGTACAGCCAGTACGCGTTCCCATGCTTCCGCGCATACTCGAACTGAGTGCTCGACATCCCCACCGAACGATGATCGAGCGTTTCGGTCATCGCCTTGACCTCGCACCAACGGGTCGCCTCTTCGATGGTGGCGCCTTCGTAAAGGTCAAAACCCGGATTGTTCGCCTCGGTGAGCTTCCAGTTGGGCTCTCGACTCTGGATGAACTCGATCGCCTTGTCCTCCAGACCCATGCGCTTGGACTGCGTCAACCCATCGGGATCGGCTTGTGTCTCGTCTTCGAGCGTGACGGCGACGTACGAGATGAACTCACGCGGGACTGCCGGGTTGGGGGATGGCTCCTCAGGCTCGGGATCGTATGTGTCCTCATCGACACGGGGCTCGGTAGGGGACATGGTAGTGCGCGTTTCGTCCTGAGGTCGCGAACTGTAGTCACCGTTCCTTGTTCCGGCGGGCTCCTTCCCAGATGGGTTGACCCCGAGCGCTTTGCGCAGTTCGGCCTCGCTCGTCACGTCCAGCTTCCGGAGCAACTCCAATGCTGCGGGCTCGATCCCTGCCTCCCTCGCCAACCGGTCCAGCAAACCCGGCTTGAAGCGGATCTTCGATTGGAGCAGAGTGTCGGGCTCCCACTCGGTCTCCTCGAAAGCAACGGATCCTGGACGGCATAGGTCGCCCGACGAATCCGGTATCCACCGTCTCTGGTTGAGCGTGCGGACAAAGGCCGCGTCGAACGGCGCAACCCTCCTCAGGCGATGCCAGCCCCAAGTGTAGGCACCCTCGAAGGGCCGCGAGCCACGACGCTTGTTGAGGTCGAGCAGTGCGCCCCACAGATCGAGCGCACGGCTTCGGCGCTCGTTCGGCTCTAACACCTCAAATCTGTCGAGCAGCGAATCCAAGCCCTGGATGGTCTTGTCCTCGAGGGTTCTCCAAGTCATGTCCTCCAAGCCTGCCCGCCGCCGGATCTCATCTAACTTTTCTTTCGGTAGATCACACTCGACCGCGATGGGCTTCAGGTATCGCGTTGCGCCCGCCCGCCGCAGCATTCGGCGGGCCTCCCCCCCCTGGAGACACGGGATGTTGGGATCCACGAGCAGCACGTCGCCGACGCCATCGAACAGCCTGCGGAGGCTCTCCGTCGCGAAATACAGTTCGCTGGGGTTCGCCCACAACGCATGCTGACCTGAGCCGTCGACAGACCTTACCCAAGGTGTTTCGGCCAGCCTCTTCACGAGACGATCCTGCTGCGCTCGGGAGTCCGTCTCAAACGCACGGAGCATCTGGCCGACGTCAGACGCATACTCCGTTTCCGGCAACTCCACTACTTCCCGATACTTCGGGAGGATATTCTGGATCACGTTGTCGACCGGGTCGGGTTCGGCAAGGCCCAACGACCTGAGGAACGCTCGCGCTTCGTCCGTCCGGCAGACGTCTGCGCGCACCGTCGGGAAGCTGGTTTCAACCGGTCCAGGCAGAAACGCTTCTCCGACGGCGGGCGTCACATGTGATCCGTCTTCGAGCCGAACGATGGACAGCGGCGCCAGACGCGGACCCAGCGCAGGCCGGGCAGCGAGGAACTCGTAGAGACCCTGGATCCACTGGTCAGTCTGTTCCTCAAGGAACGCGCACGTCATGCGTGTCAGCAGCGCCTCCGGCGTGAACTCTCGGACATCAAGCTCCTGCCTAAGGTATTTCCGCAATTCTGGCGTCCTGTCTTGCGAGATCGAGCCTTCGAGCCAATGAAGCGGCCGCGACCGACCATCCAAGGCAGCCAGTTGGGCGGGTGACAGCAGTTGCCGGAGTTCTGCGCCACGGGCCAGCCGGGCGTCTTCGGCACTCACATAGATGCCGCCGAGTGCCGGCAGCAGCTCCTCTCGGTGTAGTGCCTCCTTCGTCTCTTCGAACAGCTCGCGGAACATCGGTTCCTCGAACGCAGCCGGATCCAGCGGAAGGCAGGCGAGCGCGGTCGCGTCCAACCTATCCCTGTCTCGCAACCACCTCAGACTCTCTACCAGCAGCGCTCTGGTCTCCCGCGCGCACATCCGGTTCCACTCGTCCCGCGGGGGTACGTTGTCGCGGCTCGGCGTTGTCCGGTACGGACCCTGCATCAGGAATCCGAGGTGCGTCTCGACCACGGTTGGGAAGAACACGACCAGCGGTGAGGGTTTCACGGCTTGGAGCCTTTTGTGACCGTCTTCGTCCTCCCTGGTCAACCATGCGAGTTCCACATGGCCCCCCAACTCTCCGCCCTCCGTGCGAACCGGCCGTGAGAACACCAGCCATTCCTCATCGACTTCCGGCTCGTCGCGTTGCTGGCCAACGACATTCACGCGGCGCACACCTGTATCCTCCTCCACTTCTCCTCGCAGGTAGAGGCCAACAGGGGCACCATCGACACTCCAACTGATCTCCCTGATCTCCTGGAGGAACAGCAGCGAGGTCGCACCGATCCGTGAGAGTCCGTCCGCGATCTCCGTCTTGCCAGCGTGGTCGCCATCCTTGAGCGGAATGCGGATGACGGTCTCTTCGCGCATCCGTTTCACCGGAGCCGTCTCGACCGGCCACACGTAGCTCTCGATCGCGAAAGCCTCGGAGCCCGAGTGGATCTCGGGTCGCTCCGTGAATGCGAAGACGGACTTGAAGCCGATCCCGAACCGTCCGATCTCCGTCAGGCCCTTGGTACCTTCGGCGATACCGCAGATCCCGCGAATGTCGGCCTCATCGAACGGTACACCAAAGTGCGACACGCGCAGGGCGTCCGCGTCAAGCTCGAATGAGACGGCTCGCGAACCCTGCCAGGCTGTCCTGCGAGCGAGTGCGTCTTCAGCGTTCTGCAGCAACTCGTAGATGAACTGCGTCCGGTCACCATACCGGTTAGCCAGGAGCAGGTCCCCGATCCGACCAATGTCCGTTCCGTATCGGCGTTGGTTTTCTCGGCGTATCGCGTCGTAGTCACAGGCCATCACCGCGCTCCGTTCCTATCCGTCCGCCCCAGCTCTGTCCATCGCCCGTACCAACAAGCCCCCGATCTCCCATTGCGCCAGCGCGGTGATCGACGCGACAACCGATCCGCCGTCGCCCTTGATGAGCCGATACCGATAGGTCCACTCAGGACCCAGAGCTCCCGCGCGATCCGAAGCCTCGCCGTGTCCCAGTCGCGGCGGTCCACACCGACTCCCACCATCACCCCACCTCCATCCAGCAGACCAGACGCGGCCTCACCCCCAGCGGGGCATCCACGCGCTTCAGGTACGTGTTCCTGACGTGGCGCTCGACCTGCTTCCGAACGTCCAGCAGCGTTTTCTCCTCCATGGTGCAACGGCGGGGCGTCCGGGGCGTGCTGCGGATGCTGGCGACGATCTCGCCGTGGTCGCTGACGATAGTATCATCGGCCAGATTGCAATGATACCACCGCGTTGATCCGGCCTCCTCGGTGAACTCGCCCCTCTCCCTGTCGAGCGCGGGCAGCGCGTAGCAGAAGAAGACCCCGCGCGTCCCCCTGGCCGGACGCCTCCGCCCGCTGAAGATCTGCCCCGGAAAGGCGGACAGCCGCGCCTCGAGCTGCGGGTCGGCCCTGAGCAGCGCCTGGTACTCCAGGTGCATCTCCTCGACCGACGTGCGCGTGCCCTCGTAGGCGTGGTTGAACTCCTTGAGCGCCTCGTAGTCGTCCTCGGGCGTGAGGAGCTTTCGGCCCTCGATTCCCAGCGTCCGGGAGATGAGCAGCGCCTTCTGGGTGACGCGGCGGTAGAGCGTCAGCAGCTTGTTGAGCTCGTCCGGGGGAAGGAAGTTCCAGAACCGGACCGTGCCGCGCGATGCCGCGACCTCGGGGCGTTCCGCGCGGATCCTCTCCTCGACCCGGGGATTCATGCGCCGGTCCACGCGTCCGATCCTCTGCATCAGGCGCACCGGGTTCCAGTGGATGTCGTAGTTGATCATCCGGGTGGCGTCCTGAAGGTTGAGCCCCTCGGAGAGCACGTCGGTCGAGACCAGGATGCGGATCTCCTCCCGGTCGCCCAGCTCCAGCTCCGGGTCGGCCCCGTTGTAGTAGGGCGCGAAGCGGCGGATCACCTCTGCGCGGTTCTTCCTGGACGACCCGTCCAGCTGCTCCAGCCCCTCCAGTCCCGCCGCCTCCAGCTCCCGCGCCAGGTAGCGCGCCGTGTCGGCGAACTCCGTGAAGACGAGGACCTTCTCGCCAGCCAGCACCTTCGACTTCAGCAGGCGGACGAGCTTTCGGAGCTTGTCGTCGTGCCTGGGCTCGAACTTGCGAGCCTCGTCCAGGAACTTGGCGATCTGGCCCAGGTCCAGAAATGTCTCGGACATCATCTCGCCGACATCGTACTCGCTGCGGTCCAGCCGCTCGACCGTGGCCAACATCTCCTCGGGCACCACATCCTCGCCGTCCTCTTCGTCCTCACCCTCGCCCTCGTCGCCCCAGAGCGCCAGGTGGCGCTGAGCGGCGAAGCCCAGGACCTCGGAGTTCTGCGCCTTCCAGCGCGTCAGCCGCCTCTTCTCGGCGTCGCTCTCGCTGTGGACCTCCAGAAACGCGAGCAGCTTCTTGAGCAGGCGATCGCAGGAGAGCTCGAACGCCGCCACCGAGCTCTCGAAGCGCTTGAGAAAGTTGGTGCGGATCAGCCCGACGACCTGCCTCTGACGACCCTCCTCGAGGGGGTCGATGTCGGTGTCCGGCCCCGTGTACCAGTGGAACGGGTAGTACATCGGGAGCGTGAAGAGGGGATTGCGCCTCGCAAACGCCTTCTCGAAGAGGTCGAGCATGCCGCCGTAGCTCTTGCGCACGGAGTAGGAGGCGACCTGGGGGGCCTTGCGCTCCGGAAACGCCGCCGCCTCGCCGTGCTCCTGGATCTGGCTATCGCGCGCGTACGCCCGGCTCCGCTGCACGACCACCTCGCGGAAGATCGCGTCGGACCCGAGGATGTCGTGGGCGTCGTCCAGCTCCAGCGCCACCTGCACCGGTGCGGCGTCCGTGCCCATCCGGGCGCGCAGCGCCTTCTCCATGCGGTTGAAGTGCGCCGTCAGGTGGTTGACCCCGATCGTGCGCGCGAAGTACCGCTCGTCGCGCCGGGTGAAGAGCTCCGCCATGTGGCGGAAGTCGCTCAGGCGGTTGTTGATCGGGGTGGCGGTCAGCATGAAGACGGTCTTGGGACGCTCGCTCTGGTCCAGCAGGTCGAACATGCGGTGGTACCGGGACGGCGGGATGCCGCGTTCGGGGTCGCCGCGCCGACCGGGATTCCGGAAGTGGTGGGCCTCGTCGATGACGACCGCGTCGGCAAGCTCGGTGATGCGCCGGAAGCGCTCGGGAAAGTCGCCCGTGCGCCCCAGGTCGGTGTGGTTGAAGACCGCCAGATTGCTGAAGTCCGCGCCCCCGCCCACACCGCCGATGTGTGGCAGCCAGTCACGCAGGTGCGGCTCCCACACCCCTTCGCGGGCCGCCTTCGGCGCGAAGAGAACGACGCGCTTTCCCTCGCGCAGCACGAGACGTTCGATCAGCATCAGTCCAACGAATGTCTTGCCGAGACCCACGCCGTCGCAGAGGAAGGCACCGCCGTGCCGCCGGGCGATCTTCATGAGCGCCCAGTACGCCTCCTGCTGGTAGCGATCCAGCTGCGGGAACATCTTCGAGCGGGTTTCGTCCCACTCGGTCGCGGTGAGCTCGTGGCCCCGGAAGAACTCCTGCAGCGCCTTGGCGTAGACCTCGAAGGGCGAATGGAGGCGAGTGTGGCGCGAGATGGTCTCGATGACGGCGTCGTTGACCTCGCGGGCGCGCCTCCAGTGCGTCTCGAACCACTCCTGGAGCTGCGCGACCTCGCGAGCGCTCTGCACCTGGACGTTGAGCTCGACGTTCTCGGTGAGGCCGGGCTTGGTGAAGTTGCTGGAGCCGACAAGCGCCTGCGCGCCCACCACCTCGAGCCTGGCGTGCGTGATGTAGCTCTTGGCGTGGAATTTGTCGCGATCGTAGACGCGGCACTCGATCTGCCCGGAGCGGAGGGCTTCAAGGACGGCGGGGACGCCGTGCAGGAAGGGATTCGGCCTCTTGTCCTCCTCCAGGCTCAGGTCTAGCCGGTCGAGCGCCCGGTGCCGGATCGCTTCGAGGAGCGCCTTCCGCGTGCGATGGGTGGTCTCCGCACCCATCAGGATCCGGATCTTGTCGAGGCCCTGCCATTCGGCGTCGAGAGCGAGCAGGGCCCCGATCTCGAAGTAGCCGGTTGCGATGTCGAACGACTTCGCGATGCCGCACCATTCCTCCAGGTAACGGAGTCCGGTCCAGCCGGAGACGCTGTTGTCGACGATGAAGAGCGGGCGGCCGCGGGGGTGGATCGTCATGGGGCGCGTGACCGCTACCGATGGGGGGCCAGCGGCAAAGACCTGAAATCCCTTTCCGGAATGCTGGTCAGCCGCGAGGCGACCCAGTCGGCGTCGCTGAGGGCTCTCTCGGCGTCCTGGCGCACCACTGGGGCCGAGTAGCGGTAGTCACTCTTCACCCGTCTGATGTGGAGTCTACGGTACTGGGCTGCGATGCTCTTGAACTGAGCAGACCCCTTCGCGAGAGCGTTGATCACATCGCCGTGGCGCCCCCGCGGCCCGAAGAGGTGTCCTGGGGCCTTTCCCTTAGCTCGGCGCAGCCGGATCCGCAGCTTTCCGTACACGGCGTAGTAGGCTCTTCCGCAAGCCGTGCGGGCCGCCGCTTCGCTGGCCGGAGCCTTGGCCAAGAGAATTCGGCCGGCCTCAACGAACTCTACAGGGTCGAATGCCACGCGTGCCGAAGGTCAGGCAGCCGGACCCAACCGCCCGACTCCCACGGCCAGGCGTCCCAGGTCGCGCGTACGGAGGGCGTCGGCCAATGCTACGAAGAACGAATCCCGGAACGCCATCCCGTCCGATTCCTCCGGAATGAAGACATCCACCACGACGGAGGTCAACTCAACACCGTCCTCGTCCGCTACGGAAACCACCTCCGGCGCGCTGAACAATGCCCGCGGCTCAAGTCGGCGGGCCAGGCGCTTCATGTGCTCGACCGGAGCCCGCATTCCCTCGGCTCCCGCCTGATCGAACCACGTACGGATGGCGGGTCGAATCGACGTCGCAGGGTGCGCCGTCGAGGCTGTTGGTTCGGCATGGGAAACGCCGTTCCAGGCTGCGGCGCCCTCCACCACACGGGAATCCAGCTCGGCGGAACTCGGGATCGGCACCCAGGCCCCCGCATGCGTGGACGAGCTCACCGGCACCTGATGCTTGAGGCTCGCCACTATCATGGCCATCTCTTCCTGTGAGCCAGCTTCTGGAACATTAGCGCGACGATCGAGGCTCCGGTCTGGATGGCGTGGTTCGCTTTGAAGAAGTCCGCGCGCCCGATCTGTTCCTGGGTCAGGTTGGTCCCCACTGTCACCCGAACCGGGAGACCGGGCTCGTCCTCCGCTCCGGCCCCATCCAGCTCGATGGAATGACCGACCAACTGGTGGTGAAGAGCCAGGTGCAGGTCGAGCAGGAAGGTCGCTCTTGACTCCTGATCCAGCTCACGGACCACCGCCTGGTGTTGAGGAGAAACCCCAACGGTTGCCTGAACGGCCAGGTAGTTGAAGTCCGAGCGCCGCTGAGCCACGATGGTCGTGAAGGCCTGCCCGCCGACCAGGAGGCCCCATTCGAACTCGGCATCATGCTCTGGATGCGGTTGGGATTCCAGTCCGAAACCGGCGATCCAGCTCTCCACTGTCGCGCGACTCACTCGACCTTCCATCACTCCCTTGGGCGGTGCCGGTTGGGGAACGACATGCTGGCGGGCTGCCAATCTAGTCTGGAGGACTGCTGGCCGTCTACCACTCCCTGTAGTCTTGTCCCACGACAAGTTGGGCGCGCACTTGACGAAGAAGACACCACACGGCTGACACCCGCAACCAGATGGATCTACTGGTTGATGTCCACCACCCCCGACCCGTGCTCCCACTCCCCCCCCCAACCCCCTCACCCCGTCACCATCTCGGCCAGCGCCTTGCCGCAGCTCGGCGCGAGCGTCAGCCCCAGCATCTGGTGCCCGACGTTGACAAAGACATTCCGGCGCGACGCGATCCGCCCAACCAGCGGCAGCGTATCCGGGAGCATCGGCCGCATCCCCACCCACTCGACGCCGCCGCTCTGCGCCTCGGCGATCTCCACCCCGCGCCCGACCGCGTCGCGAAGCGGCGCGATGCGCCTGGGGTCCAGACGGTCGTTGACCCCCGAGAGCTCCATCGTCCCCCCGAAGCGGACTGCACCGGAAAAGGGCGTCATGCCGACCTTCTCGTCGCCGAGGATCAGCGGTCTCCGAAGCTGCCGGGTCGGCGCCTCCACCGTGACCGTGTACCCCTTCCCCGCCGTCAGGAGGAGCGCCTGCCCGGCGGCCCGGGCGAGCTCCACCGTCCCCACCCCGGCGGCCAGTACCACCGCATCCGCATCGATCTCGCCCTCGGCCGAGGTCAGCGCCCGCACCCTCCGGCCATCCTCCCTGTATCCGTCCACCCGGCACCCCTCGACCAGCTCGACGCCGCGACCGCGGAGCGCAGCTGCGAGCCCGGCGGTCAGCGACTCGGGACGCAGATGGCCGTCCGACTCGAGGAGGAAGCCCTCGGAGAACCCCGGCTTCAGGAGCGGCTCCAGCTCCTGGAGCCCGGCTCCGTCGACCTCGCGCCACCGGGTGGAGGAGAGCTCGGACACCGCACCGAGCTCCGTCCGCGTCTGCTCGGCCTTCCTCCGATCCCGAAAGGCGATCAGGATGCCCGTGCGGGCGAACTCGAAGTCGACCCCGGCGACCGCCAGACCATCGTAGAGCCCCATCGTCCCTTCGTTCAGAGCCGCCAGCCGAGCTATCCCCCTCGTCCACGCCGACTCGGTGCAGTGCCGCCGGAAGCCGGCCAGCCAGGGGAGGAGCGGTGGGAGCGCCGCCGCCCGAATGTAGAGCGGCCCGTCGCGCCTGAGCATCCCGGCCAGAGATCTCCACCCAAGGTCCGGTCCCGCCAGCGGCACCGAGAGCGTCGGCGAGATCCACCCGAGGCTGCCACGCGAGCACCCGCCTCCGACGCTGCCTGCATCCACCACGAAGGGATCGGCACCCCTCTCCGTGAGGTACCATGCGGTCGCCAGACCCACCACGCCCCCACCCACGACGCCGACGCGCATCAGCCGTCCGCCCGGCCCGGGGGACCAGGTGCCGCCGCTCTGACGAGGAGGTAGCGTCCGAAGTCGCCGCCACGGTCGAAGCCGACCACCTGGTAGCCGTCTTCCAGCAGCCCCCCAAGCTCCCTCCTATTCGCCGCGCGCCACGCAAGCGCCTCGTCGAGGTCGCGCCTCCGCACGGCGTCGATGTCGCTGGGGATCGCCACCTCGGCGCTATCTCCCGTCTGGGCCGTCGCGCCCACCTCTTCGGCAAGGTCCCAGCGCACGACGAGCCGATCGGTGCCCAGCCGATGCAGCTCGCTCCCCGAGGGCCCGTACATGTCGGGTGCGTACCGGACGACCGAGACCCCGAGACGATTCAGGTTGAAGTGCGCATTGCGACTCACAAGCGGGTCGAAGGTCCACTGGATCCAGCGCGCGCCCAGAGCCGCCGCGGACTCCCGCTGGGCGAGCTTCAGACGCACGCCGAGGCCCCGACCGCGCCACCCCTCCCTCACTGCCAGCATGTGCGACCAGTGCGTCAGAGCGCCGTACCCAGCAGCCCGTGGAAGAAACCCTGACGGCATTCGAGGGGCGCTGCATCCGCGCTGGACCGCCGTGCTCTTCGTTGCTTCTTGCACGAATAGCGCTGCTATTCGCGCTGCGACGCGCCTTGCCAGCCCGGCGCAGCGCCCCTCTCGGTGCTCGCCTGAGTTTATCCACGGACTGCTAGGCCCCGTCACCCCGAAGACGAAGCCGACCAGCTCGCCGCTCCCCCGGAATGCGCCGATGCAGATCCCCCCCACCCGCACCGCGATCTCCATCACGGTGACCGGCACGATCTCCGAGTACGCATCGCCCCACACCTCTCGCTGGAGCGCGACGCACTCCTCGTATTCGCCGCGGGTGACTAGGGGCCGGATCTCGACGGCGTTGTCGCTGGCCATGGATCGAATCTACCGAGCGCGGCACGCCCCAGAGTCTCGCGCGAGCGGCGAGAGCGGCGAAGCACCCCGCCGGCAGGGGGAAGGGCTCGGTTGGGGAGGCGTCGACGACACCGGTAGCTTGAAAAATGACAATCGCAGTTTACATTATGTAATCTCCCGATTACTTTGCGTAGAGGACTTCCCCAGGAGCTACAGCCATGTCCGATCTTCGACTCGATACCCGCCTGCGGTCGCGCCGCAGGGCCGCCGGCCTCTCCCAGACCGCCCTCGCGGAGCGCACCGGAGTCTCCCGTCAGGCGATCGTCGCCATCGAAGGGGGACGCAACGCGCCCTCGACGATGCTCTCCCTGCGCCTTGCCCGTGCGCTCGAGTGCCGCGTCGAGGACATCTTCCACCTGACCCCGCCCGACGCCCTGCAGGCCCGCCTCGCCCGCGAGGCCGACGGGTGCTTGGGCAGCGAGCGGGTGGCGCTGGCGCGGGTCGCGGGTGACTGGGTGGCGCACCGGCTGCCACCCGCTGGCGCGGAGGCTGCCGACGGCGTCCTCGTCTCGCACACGGATACGGAGGCGAGCGTGAGCCCCCTCTTCAGCGAGGCCAAGCTCGCCCAGGGCGTCCTGGTGGCGGGTCGCGCACCGCTCCTCGGCGTCGCCGCCAGCAGGGCGAATCGTCGCTTTGCGGAGCTGCAGGCGCGGTGGCTCCCCTCCGGCAATCGTCGCGCCCTCGAGCTCCTCGCCGACGGCTTCGTGCACATCGCCGGACTTCAGCTGGAGGGCGACGACGGGCCCGACGCCGCGATCGCAGCCGCGAAAGGCGCGCTGCCCTCCAGGCGCCTGCGGACCGTCCAGCTGGCCAGGTGGCACCAGGCGCTGGTGCTTCCGGCCGAGAGCGCGGACGCTCCGCCGGTCTCCCGGGTGCTCGAGACGCTCGCAGATCCGGAATTTGGCGCCGATGCCGATCGGATGCGCGCTACGATCACTCCGTAAGCGGGCAGGTCGGCACCGTAGAAGCTGTGTGAGGGCGGCTGGCCTGCTGGCGGCTGCCCGCAGTCTGCTGGCGCTCCCGGCGGCGGTCTCGTTGGCCACCTGCGGCGGGGGCGGCGAGCGGGAGCCTCTCTTCGTATTCGCGGCATCGTCGCTGTCGGACGCATTCGCCGGGATGGAGGCGCCCTTCGAGGCCGACCACCCAGGTGTCGACCTCCGCCTCGTCTTTGCGGGCAGCCATGTGCTGAAGCTCCAGATCGAGGAGGGTGCCCCCGCGGATGTGTTCGCCTCGGCCGACCGGCGCCATGTGGAGGCGCTGGCGCACGCGGGGCTCGTCGCCGACTATCGCCCGATCGCGGGCAACGAGCTGACTGTGATCGTGCCAGCAAACGGATCGGGAGCGATCGGGAGCTTCGCCGAGCTGCCACGCGCCGAGCGCCTGGTGATCGGGACGGATGCGACGCCGCTCGGCGGCTACACGCTGGAGGTCGTCGAGCGCTCTCGCGAGAGGCTCGGCCTCGGCTTCGAGGAGGCCCTGCTCGAGAGGGTCGTCTCGAAGGAGGGGAACGCCCGCCTGGTCCGGGCCAAGGTCGAGATGGGCGCCGCGGACGCCGCGATCGTCTACCGGACCGATGTCCGGCCAGGAAGGGTGCGGGAGGTTCCTATCCCGGAGTGGGCGAATGTGCGGGCGGAGTACCTGATGGCGATCCTGGCCGATTCCCCCTCCCCGCGGGCGGCACGCCAATGGCTCCGCTATGTGGCCACGGGGCCCGGTCGCGAGAGCCTCCTCCGGGAGGGCTTCCTCCCACCCGAAGAGCCATGCTCCGAAGGCTGAGCGCGGGCGCGTGGGCGCTCCCGATGCTCCTCTTCACGGCGCTTCCGATCGTCGCGCTTGTCCTTGCGTCCACCCCTGCCGACCTCGCGGCCGGAGCCCGTCACCCTCTCTTCCTGCCAGCGCTCGCCCTGAGCGCGCGAACTACCGCTGTCAGCATCCTCGTGATCGCGGTCGCAGGTACCCCTCTCGCCTGGTGGCTCGCCCGGGGGACAGGCAGGCTGAAGCGCGCCGCCGAAGTTCTGATCGACCTTCCCATCGTCCTGCCCCCCGCCGTGATGGGGATCGCCCTCCTCCAGGCCCTCGGGCCCTCGGGCCTCCTCGGCCCGCCTCTGGCTGCTCTCGGCCTCACTCTGCCCTTCACCTCGATCGCGGTGGTCCTGGCGCAGGTCGCCGTCTCGGCGCCCTTCTACATCCAGGGTGCGGCGACCGCCTTCCGTTCCGTGGACGAGGACCTCCTGATCGTGGCCCGCACCCTCGGGCAGTCCCAGGCCGGCGCCTTCCTCAGGGTCGCCGTGCCGATTGCGCTCCCGGGGATGGTCACCGCCGGGGCGCTCTCGTGGGCGAGGGCACTTGGAGAGTTCGGGGCGACGCTCTTCTTCGCCGGGAATCTGGCGAGCGCCACGCAGACGATGCCGCTGGCGATCTACACCGCGCTCGAGTCCGACAGCCGCACGGCGGTCGCGCTGGCGCTCTTCCTGGCTGCGGCGAGCACTCTCCTGCTGGTCCCCCTGCGGATGGTGCCGAGGGCCCTGGCAGTGCGCGGCGCCCGGTGAGGGCACCCTGGGAGGCTGACGTGCGGGCGAAGGCCGGGAGCTTCCGCCTCTCTGCACGACTCTGCGGCGATGGTTCACCCACCCTCCTGATCGGGCCGAACGGCGCTGGGAAGACCACCCTGCTCCGGACGATCTGCGGGGGCCACACCCCCGAGTCGGGCCGCATCCGGGTGGGCGAACGGATCCTCTACGACTCCGGTGCGGGGCTCTCTCTCCCCCCGGGCGAACGGGGCGTCGGTTACGTCCCTCAGGGATCGGGGCTCTTCACGCACCTCGACGTACTCGACAACGTGGCCTTCGGACTGGTTGCGAACCGGCCGCGGCCGCCGCGCCGCGAACGCCGGAGCTCCGCCCTCTCGATGCTGGGCGACCTGGGATGCGAGCACCTCGCCCGGCGTACCGCCACCACCCTCTCCGGCGGGGAGCGGCAGCAGGTCGCGCTCGCGAGAGCGCTAGTCGCCGATCCCGATCTCCTTGTCCTCGACGAACCGCTGGCGGCGCTCGACGCGGGTGCCCGTCCCGCGACCCGTCGGTTCCTGGCCCGCCACCTGGCGGCCTGCCGGGCGGCCTCGCTGATCGTGACTCACGATGTGCGCGATCTCCGGGGGCTCGGAGCGAAGCAGGTGCACGTCCTCGAGGCGGGCGCAGTGGTCCAGAGCGGTTCGCCCGACGAGCTCGCCGCAAATCCGGCCACGGCGTTCGTCGGCGAGTTCTTCGCATGAGCGGTGGGAGTCACCGGGCAGGAGTCCCAGCAGCCCGTGGACGCTACGCTCGCCTGTTTATAATGTAATCTATGCTTTACATTGTGTAATCCATGGTTTACAATTCCCGTACTCGGGGCATCCCAATCGGCGCACCAGCGGGTAGACCGGCAGCCCACAACGGGTGCCAGACAGAGAGCGGCAAGGAGCGATCCCGCCAGCCGTCTGCGGTGCAGGAGCGTCACGGCCATCCAATGGCTACCGTTCAATGAGTGCGAGGAGCTGTTCCTCGGTGGTGTGGATGAACCGCTCCCGGCCAGCCGTGCGACGGGTCAGACCGCCCGCTTCGTCATCGCAATACCAGCCTCCTCCCGACGACCTGCGGCCGCTCCAGCGAATCCAGCACGACCCCCCAGACGTGTGTCCGGGTCGCGTCGTTGAGCCACAGTCGTTCGGGCAAGAGGACGCGGCGGAGATCCCCGCCCATATCGCCCCTTCGCACCACGTAATACGCCCTGAGCGTGTCCGACCGCTCAGTGGTCCTTAGCCACACTTCGCCCGACGACGCCAGAATCGGCGGTCCCTCCACCGGCGGGACGAACTCGGGCCTATGTAGAGCCGCCTCGTATTTCTCGCGAAGCCTCGTTCTCGGCATCTCGGGAAACACACCGGCCCATCTGTCGAGCGTCGCTTCGATCGCCTCCGTCACCATTCGCGGGGTCAGCCTCCGTGGCTCTAAGCGTAGGTGCCGGTGCCACACGGTGTCGCCCTCGGCGCTGACTTCGATCAGTTCGACGGCACCGGGCACTTCGTTGAGTCGCATTACCACCGCCGCACCGGGCTCGAATCGCACCTGATCCGGATCACCGAACGGCTGGGCACCGTACATCTCTTCGCCGTTCGGAAACCTAATGACATGGGTTCTGTTGCGACGGTCCAGCCACAGCAACACCTCAGGTTCGATCCACTCGCCGCCGCCGGAACCGCTGACTCGCACGATGGGTTGCCGCTCGACGGGTCCAATGTCGTCCGTTCCCACCTCGAGCTCCGCGGGGAACCGGGGAACGCCCAGGTAGACCCCGTCCTCGTTCGGTCTGTGCAACTCGACGGGGACACCCTGATAGCCGACGATCGTTCCCGGACCCCGTACCGCTCTTACCAACTCCCCATCGGAAGTAAAATACGTGAAGCGGGATCGGCCGGTCTCCTGCACCGAGAAGCTCCCGTCCGCCTCCACAAACAAGTCCCCGAGGCTAACGAACTCCCCGGGGCCCTCTCCCTTTCCGCCCACGACGAAGAGAAGGGAGCCCTGGGGAGTCCACACGCTGACCTGCGAGTTTGCAGGATCCACGGCGAATACACGATTCCGCTCTGGATCGGCCACTATGTGGGGCCATGAAAAGAACACGTCCTTGCCGGGCGCATCGCCGAACCGGTACTCGCCCTCGGTCACCCACGTCGGCTGCTCCCTGTCAACCAGCGGCTGGGTGCCGCCATCCCCCACGATGCACAGGGAGAGAATCCAGAGGAGTTGCAGAGCTGTCATATCAGTCAATACTCGATTCCGCCACCTTTCACTCGGGCCAGGTCTCCCGGGACCTCCATCCGGGCCACGCGCTCCTCGGTGCGCCCAACCGCCCATGCCGGAATCTTGGCAACAACAGAAAGATCGCACTTTTTCACGACAAGTGTCACGTCTCCTTCCGGGACAGAGAAATAGCCCCCAAACGGCGGCAGCATGTCACGTGAGCGGGCTGATGTGCCATACCTATAGTGATGGAGGACCTCGCGCAAGGAGGAGAGGGCGTCTGTTGGAAGCAAATGGAGTGGCCGGGTCCCTGGGGCACACGCATCGATAGTTGCCCGCTTACCGCGTGGTCCGGCGTCACGCTAGTGGCTTCCTGCCAGGTGATAGGCCGAACTATGACGGAATCCGCATAGGTTCAACAGGAGTGTGCACCCTTCGGCTGCGTCCACGGGTCTGACGAGGGGCGCACTGGTCCGACGGCATCTCGGTAGAGGATCTTGCACGTCCCGGCCCCCTTCGAGGCCCGGGTGGCGGGTGGCCCCATGCTACCATGGGCGCCGCGCTGCTCGAACGGCTGCTCCACCGGAGCCACATCGTCAACATCCGGGGCAACAGCTACCGGATGCAGAGCCACGCGGAGCTCTCGGAGGCGATACACACCGCGCCTCGTGCGGCCGTCGCGCCAAGGCTGCTAACAGCGTTTCGCCGCTCCCGGTGCTCGCGCGAGATTATCAACGAACTGCTGGAGCGCCCTCGCCGCCATCAGCGCACCAGCGGGTAGACCTCGACCAGCTCCTCGTCAAGGGCGCCCTTCGCCTGGACGAGTACCCGGTCCTCCGAAATATCCAGAACGTTCAGGCGCACGGGCATCGTGATCCGCTTCTTCCGTTCCCACGCTTCGCTGAAACCGACCCAGACCACTTCCTCCTGAAGCGGGTTGGGGTATTCCCGGATCCAGAGCAGGCCGTCGGCACCGCCCATCATGTCGGAAAAGGCGGGAAGGGTGGCGCGGGCCGGCAGATCCTCGAGCAGGCGGAGGCCAAACTCCGATATGAACTCGTTCGCCCGCAGGGTATCCCTGACCAACTGCACCCAGTCTGCCTCGGCGCTCTCTCGGGGCTGCTCCAGTGAAAACTCCTCGGCAATGCCGGCATCGTCGTAACGCGTGATCGTGATCGAGTCAGTATCCGCCAGGTAGGCGTAGCGATCGGTGGTGGCAGACACGGCAGTCCGTCCGAAGACCACGGATTCCCCGCCGTGAGCCAAGTCACCAGCGTCGTTATAAACCTCCCTCAACGCCCACTGCTCTTGACCGGGACGAGTACCCTCGAAGACGACCTCCCCGTCAGAAAGACGAACTATCTCATATGTCACCGGCTGCCGGATCTCCATCGGCCCGGCGGGCGAGGAACCCCGCCATCCCGGGGCCCAGGTTTCGACCAGCGCACTGCTTCCGAAGCCCCCCACGATCCTGCTCATGTGATAAGCGTACCATCTGTGTTTCGCCTGCTCGACGTACCTCCCGGACGCGTCGAGCCGGGTAAGTCGCAAGTGGTACGTGTCCGAGGTGACCAGTCCGTCCGCGTGGCGAGCGATCCCATTCAGATACATATACTCGCCGGGACCCTCTCCTTGCCCGCCCTGCCGATAGAGTAGCCGTCCCGCTCGATCCAGTACCAGGACCTCGTACGCCCGAGCATCGGCGATAGCGATGCCCTCGCCGAAGAAGACCGCTCCGGTGACCCTGCCCAGCGGGAGAGACTCGTCCGCTCCCACCACCAGGCTCGGTTCCGCAGCGACACGGAACGACTCGTCACCAGGCCACGCGGAGAAGAGGTCCGCAGCCGCCGCACGATCCGTGGCCCCCGGGTCCGATGGCTCGTCCCGGCAGGCGGCGCAGAGCACCACGCAGGAAAGGGCGAGCATCGCTTTCGCCAGCGGCCTCCGTGGGGCGTCCGCCAGCCATCTCATTCTAGCGCGAACGTCCGATCAGTTCGAGGAGCTGTTCCTCGTTCGCAAGTCCGATATGCGCCCCGTATTGGTCCCCAAACCGGTAGAAAAAAGTGGGGGTTGCGGTGACCCCCAGCGCGTCCCCGAGTCTCATGTCCTCCTCCAGCCTCCGCCCCGCGACTTCGCTCCCTAGACAGCGTTCGTATGCAGCCAAGTCGCCCACGCCGACCATCTCGGCGAGCGTCCTCCAATCGCCAGTGTCCCGCCACTCCGCCGACTCGTAGAGCAGCGAATGCAAATGCGGGAACCGTCCCTGCTCCTCGGCGCAGATCGCCGCGCTCGCGGCGGCCTCAGCCTTCGGGTGGATGGCTGTCAGCGGGTAGTGGCGGAATCCGATCGTAACCTCCGGGTGGGATTCCATGACGGCCTCCAGGTGCGCGTGGGAATCCCGGCAGAACGGACACTCGTAATCCCCGAACTCGATTAGCATCGCGGTGCTCGCATCGACCGTGTCCATGCGAGCGCTCGTAGCCGCCAGCGCCCGCCAGTGCTCCTCAACTAGCACTTACAAGCGGGCCTCAGCGCGCCAAGCGGCGAGGCGCGTCCTCCTCGGTCAGAATCCAATAGAGCGACCACCACAGCCCACTACCACGGCATCGTCGGACATTCTGGCACGGTGCGCCTCACTCCACCAGAGAGCACCCCGGGTTGCCGCACTTGACACCAAGGCCCCTGCGGACGCACATAATGTCACTGAGGCAGCAGTCCGTGGATAAACCCAGGCGAGCACCGAGAGGGGCGCTGCGCCGGGCTGGCAAGGCGCTTCGCAGCGCGAATAGCAGCGCTATTCGTGCAAGAAGCAACGCAGAGCGCAGCGGTCCAGCGCGGATGCAGCGCGCCTCGAATGCCGTCAGGGTTTCTTCCGCGGGCTGCTAGGACCCCACCCCGGCTGCTGAACCGGCGCGGGACTGGACGTCAGCTAGCCGTGGGCAGAGGCACGCACCAGCAATCAATGGAGGAGGCGATGGGAGCCCAGTACACAAAGCAGAGTCGCAGGGGCGGGATCGGGCCGGGGACCGCTCTGGCGGTGGCATTCGGCCTGATCACCCTGGCTGGCTGCGCAAGCGGAGGCGGCGGGGAGGGGGCACCGCGTCGCGACCCGAACCTCATCACCGCCGAGGAGCTGGCCGACTACCACAGCCTCGACTGCTACGACGCGGTCCAGAGGCTCCGCCCCAGGTGGCTCCAGGGCAGGGCAGGCGACCCCACCGTCGTCCGCGACGGGAGTCGTATCGGACCGGCGTCGGATTACCTGGCGCAGATTCCGGTCGGACAGGTCGCATCGATTAGGTACCTGGGCGCCACGGAGGCGACGATGCGCTTCGGCACCGGGGTGCAGGGAGGTGCCATCGTGGTGACAACGGTCGGCAATTAGCAGCCCGCGGGAGCCCCGCCGGACGGTCGCTTTTTCGGGTGGGGGGCGAAATGTGGACACCTTCGCCTACGCCGCGCCAACGGGGGACGGGTGCCCGGAGCGCTGCCCGATAGCACCTAGCGGCCCGCCGACAACCCTGGCACGGCATTTGCGGTCTCATTCCTAGTTGATCCGTGGCGCCGATCGGCGCCGTATAGAGGCACTCACGGACGCAGGAGGTGAGCCATTCGCAAGTCAACCGTCAACCTGTTGGGAGCGGCGACCCTGGTCGCTGCCGGCCTGGCGCTGTTGCGGCAAGGCAACAATCGGCTTGAGCCCGTAGTCGAGGACAGGACCGAGAAGTTGACTCCGGACGAGAAAGTCCCTGCCGACATCAGGCTGGAGAGGCTCAGAGAGCTGGGCATCTAGCTGCTAGCTAGCAGCGGATCAGGGTGGATGGGGCGCTAGCTCGCTCCGCCCTGACCGACCCGAGAGAGGGGGTGGCCGAAGGTGGTCGCCCCCTCTCTTCATTCCCGGTCACTCGAAGTGGGAGATGTTCTTCTCGATGTAGTCGCTCCACTCGGGGGGCACATCCGTGTCCGGGAAGATCGCCTGCACAGGGCACTCGGGCTCGCACGCCCCGCAGTCGATGCACTCGTCCGGGTGGATGAGGTACTGGTCGTCGGCCTCGTAGATGCAGTCCACGGGGCAGACCTCGACGCAGCTCGCGTCCTTTGTGCCGATGCACGGCTCCGTGATTATGTACGTCACCACTCCGCCCTTTCAGTAGCGCCCCTGCCGGCGTCCCTTGGAAGGTCTGCCAGACCCGAATGATCACCCAACGCAATCCCCTTCGCAACACTCCGTCGGCTTCCCAGGTGCCGATTACCCGTCTGTCTCCAGACTCACCCTGAAGTGCTCCCGCGTCGCGTCGACCACCTCGTCGAGCCCCGGGGTGGAGGAGGAGAAGGGGTGGGTCGCCTCGAAGGTGTGGCCCGACCCGCCGATCACTCTCAGCCGGGCAGCCGGAGACGCGTCTGCCAGCCGCTCGCCCTCCCCGACGGGGACTGTCAGGTCATCCTCGCCGTGGACGACCAGCCAGGGGGAGCGAACCCGGGCGGCAGCGGCCAGCACGTCGAGACGCAGCCGGTTCTCGCGCAGGTCGTCCCAGAGCGCTCTGTAGAGCGGCATCCGCTGTCCGGTGCGGGCGTTCTCGATCCACGTCACCCCCTGGGTCTCCCACTCCCGCACCTGGGCCTCGCTCCAGCGGTGGAAGCTGGAGACCGCCGACCAGGTTGCGAGTGACGAGAGCTCCGGACGCTCGGCCGCCGCGACGATGGCCACCCCGCCGCCTCGGCTGTGCCCCAGGAGACCGAGCGAATCCACTGGCCGACCGCCCCGCCACCGGCCAGCGAGGGTCCAGTCGATCATCCAGTGCAGCTCCTCGAGCTCGCGAGAGAGGGTGTTGCGCCCGAAGGCATCCAGGTCGGTGAAGTGCACCAGCTCCGGGCCCGTCCCATTCAGCGAGAAGTTGAAGGAGACGACCGCGTGCCCGTCCCGGGCGAGACTATCCCCCAGGTACGGAAAGAACCCCCAGTCCTTGAAGCCCTTGAAGCCGTGCGCGACCAGCACCGCAGTGCGCGGATCATCCCCCGCCCTCCGGCGAAGGTCGGCCCGGATCGCGTCGCCGTGCGGCGGGGCGAGCTCGATGCGCTCGTGCTCCACGGTCACTGATGCCACTCCACGTCGCCGCAGCCAGCGACCGCGTTCTCGGCTCGGGCGGCGGCGAAGAGGTAGTCCGAGAGCCGGTTGAGGTACCGGACGATCAGCGGGTCCACGGGCGAGGCGGCGGCCAGCGCCACAACCCTGCGCTCCGCCCTCCTGCAGACGGCCCTTGCCAGGTGCAGACTCGCCGCGGCACCGCTGCCCCCCGGAAGGACGAAGTTCCGGAGAGGCCCTGCCTCGCCGAGCGCCTCGTCGATCCACTCCTCCATCTCGGCGATCCGGCCTGAGGGCAGGGAGGGCAGCCTGGGCGACGGCCGATTCCCCTCTGGTGGGGGCGTGGCCAGGTGGGCGCCGATCGCGAAGAGGTCCGACTGAAGGAGGGGAAGCCTGGTCACCGCGTTGGCCACCCTGGCGACCACCGCCGCCGCGCCGATAGCGGCATTCAGCTCGTCCACCGTGCCGTATGCCTCGACCCGCATGTCGTCCTTCGCCACCCGGGGACCGCCGAAGAGCGCCGTCCGGCCCGAGTCGCCGCGTCGGGTGTATATCCTCATCGGCGTATATCTTACCAGCATGGCCTCCACTCCACACGGGGCAGGCGGGACCGAGGGGCAGTCGACCGAGGTGGCCGCCCGCACGAACGAGCTCTACTGGAGCTCCGAGGCGGGGGTCAACCGGCTGGCCCGGGAGCTGGGCCTCTCGAAGGGAGCGCTCTACCAGCTCGTCGCGCCCCTCTCGGCCGGCCTTCCGTGCCCGCGCTGCGGGGCCGAGATGGGGTACTCGAACCGGACCACTCGCGACCGCGGGCTGGTGTCGTGCGCGGAGTGCGGGCTGGAGGACGAGGCCAGGCGGATCCGCGCATATCGGCCCGCGGAGGGAGAGGGGGAGACCGAGGGGGGCGTCGACCTCTCGCTGGCGAAGCTGGTGGTGGTATCGGCCCTCGCCGGCGCAGCCGTCGCCTTCCTGCTGAGCGCTGCACTGAAGAGGAGGACAGGAGAACATGATCCAGATGGCATCTAGCCGTCCATCGCAGCTGTGGACGGCCCCTCTGCTGGTCGCTGCGCTCGGGTGTGGAGGGAGCGGGGCTGGCGAGAGCGCGGGGAGCGGCGACGCGCCCGAGGTCTCCGAGGGGCGGAGCGCTATCCCCGCCCCCGGCCTCACCCCGGAGCTCCTTGCCGACAGCGCCCTCTCGCGACGGCCCGGAGCCCACGAGATCCCGCTGCACGAGCTGGGCTTCCTGTACGGTTCGCCGGAAGCTCCGATCTCGGTCGTCGAGTTCAGCGACTACGGGTGCGGGTACTGTCGCCGCTTCCAGCTCGAGACCTTCCCCACCCTGCTGAGCGACTTCATCGAGCCGGGGCGGGTGAAGTGGAGGTATGTGACGTACCTCAGCGGGGCCTTCCCCAAGAGCCCCTCGGCCGCCATGGTGGCCGAGTGCGCTGGCGAGCAGGGGCTATTCGCGCCCGTCAGCCGCCTGATCTACGAACGTCAGAGGTTGTGGCGGCGCGATGCGGATCCGGTTGCGGCGGTCACGGCGCTGGCGACCGAGGCTGGCGCCGACCGGAGCGAGATCGAGGCCTGCGTCTCCGAACGGCGACCCATGGCCCGCCTCCGGGCCGGCATCGCCGCCGGCAGGCGCCTCGGAGCGCGTGGGACGCCCTACTTCCTCGTCGAGGGCGCCCCGGCACCGGGAGCCCAGCCGCTGGAGTGGTGGGTCAGGATCCTCACTGCCATCGAGGCCGAGATCGAGAGCGGGGCGGGCGACGCGTCCTGACGGGGGCCTCCCCTGCCAACACGACCTCAAAGTCCTCCTCGTAGCCAACTCGGTCGGGCGACGGGAGGTAGCGGGAGAGCTTCACATCGGCGTGCGCGAGTTCGCGGTCGAATGCTCTGCGGTCGCGCTCCGACGCAGCGGCGCTCCCGTCGGAGGTCGAGTATACGACGCTGCCGAGCTTCTGCCGGTCCAGACCCAGCTTCCGCATCAGCTCGGCCTCGACCATGCTCCCCCTCACCTCCGGGAAGCGGTAGCGCAGCCCAGCGTCGGCGGCCTCCACGTCGGCGTTGAACTCGGCCGCAAGGCGTTCGAGCTCCGCAGTCACCTCGTCGGGCGGCACCCTCCACCCCTCGAGCCGCCGGATCACACCTTCGACGGCCCCCGAGACCGGGAGCCAGCGCACCTTGCGCACACTCCCGGCGTAGACATGGCCGACGAGGAGGCGACGGACGTTGCGCCCCTTGCGGGCCTCGTTCTCGGCCCGCAGACCAAACCACCGCACCAGGGGGATGCCGAAGAACATTGTGCTGAAGACGGCCGGCACGACGCCCACTCCGTAAAACCAGAGCGCATCGACCGGCGTGCCGGAGAGAGCGGGACCAAGCCCCAGAACGACCGAGGCGCCTAGGTTGAACCCGTTGAGCGACCCGACGAGCGCGTTGGCTCCCCCGGCGTTGCCGGTCAGCTTCTTCGGGTACTCCAGCCTGAGCCACGCCGGGTTGGGCTCGGCGGCCCGCACCCTTCCATGGGCGCTCTTCATGAGACCGGGGAAGGCGTAGACGATCTCGCCACCCTCGGAGACGCGCGGGTCGCCGCCGTAGGCGCCGGTGAGCCGTCCCATCTCCTCCTGCGCCTCGGCCAGGGGCAGGCCAGTGTGCGCGACCAGCTCGGTGGCCGTCAGCACGCCCCTGCGGGCCCTGATCAGCTGGAGCACGCTGCGGTCCCTCTGCTGCTGGGTCGGCTTGGGCTCCTCGGGGCCGAAGATGAAGGCGAAGACCTTCTTGTAGAAGGGCGGCTGGGCCTCCTTCGGCAGCCTGCGGGCGTAGCTGTCGCCGTAGTAGAGGCTGCCCCGGTGCCATCCCCGGCCGCCGAAGATCCAGTGGAGAATCAGGAAGTCCCCGAACCCGAAGCCTCCCCGGCGTCCCCCGAAGCCGTCTCGATCCTTCGAGGCGGCGACCATCATCGCCACGATGAGCAGCACGAAGAGCACGAAGTAGGCGACGAGCATCACCGCCGTCCAGACCTTGAACCCGGTCTTGAAGGCAGACCAGACCGCCCTCCGGAAGCGGACCCTCCACGGTTCGCGGTCGCGTGCGACCAGCTTTGGATCGAATTGGTAGAGGAGCTCGCCGGAATCGGTGACCTCGAGGTGGCCGCGAAGCGTCTCCAGCAGGCCCCTCAGCGCCGTCTCGGCCCTGTCGTCGGGCATTCCCGTGGCCGATACGACATCGCCCAGGGTGGCGCGGCCGCCAAGGCGGAGAAGGGCTGCGCGGAGAGTCGTGTCCGGCTCGGTCGGCAGGGTCGCAGTCGTCAAGGAGGGGCTCCCGGGTTGCCTCGGCGCACTCGGGGAGCCGCGGAGGCTGGTCCGCGAACTACCAGGCGCCGAGCAGGTGGCAGGGGTCTATGAAAGATCATTTCGGGGACGCCCGCGGCGCAACGTCTTGCGTGGTGGGGTGCTCGCGTGTGTTGGCCACGGCCAAACGATTTCGGTTCAGATGGTGAGGTTACGGCAGATCGAGACCGATGAGAGCTCCAGCAGCCTTGAGGGCCTCAAGCGCCGCACGAGATGCACCGAGTGTCCGGACTGTGGCCGCGACTCCCGAGAGCATACCACGTAGCTTGACGAGGTTCGGTTGTGCCTCCTGTATCTCCGCTTCGGCTTCGCTCACGAGAACGAGCGCTTGGCTGCGCTCCGGCGAATCGCCGTCCGGTTGACGATCAAGTGATTGCCGGGCAAGGTCCAGGGCCTCGGCTAACTGACGCTTCTCGTCCTCCCCGAAGGCAACAGAGAGATTCGCGATGGAGTGGGCACCAGTTTGTACGATTCCTTGGCTCTGATATACGTTTACGACACTGTCGGAACTACGGGACTCGATCTCACCGGGGGCTGACAGAAGGGCGTAGTCGATCTCGTTGTTGACTCGATCTAGCGCCGGTGCGATCAGATCAGAAGCCCGGTCGGCGTTCCCAATCGAAGTCAAGTCATGGGCACTACTTAGGTGTCTTTGCAAATCATCGGAGTGCTCTTGCAGGAGTGTCTGCACCAGAGCTTTGGCTTCGGCTGCCAACGTAGCGGTCAGTGGTGTGCGATCGGCGGTCAAGCCCCGTGCGACCGCTTGCCAGATCAGGTAGCCACGCACATGTGCCTCACTCCTTACGGCGTCGCGAATCTCAGCGATGGTAAACCCCGAAGCGAGCACACCGCGGCTCGACATCGTCTCACGGATTCGGCACACAACTCTAGAGAGTGCCTCGACGCGATCCTGCAAATCCAATCGGGCTCTCTCTTCGATTACCCGTCTCGTATAATCTCGCACCGTTGACCTCAGCTCTGTTCGGGGAGGGAGATGGAACTGTCAAGGCAGAACATGGACGCGGCGAACGTGAGACAGACCATCTGGATCGGAGATTCCCGAAGGAGTAGAAGGGGGCCATGGAAGGCGCAAGCCAGACGACGGCACGGTTCCGGTCGCTCCAGAGTGCAAAGCGAGTGCCGAACATGCGATATGCAGCCCCACCCCCGAGGTCGAGGCGACCCTCCGGGTCGCCCTGCGTAGGCTCCGACGGGTTCCTTCTGGTGCATCCTTCAAGGCTCCTCATCTCCGCGCGTGATCGACTCCACAAGTATAGCGCCTCCTTGGCGACTTGCTGGCTGGCTGGACCTCTGCCCGACGTCCTGAACGTCCTGCCACAAAGGGACCCTCGCAGGACGCAGAACCTCTGTCGAGCCCTCACTGGCAACGGGTGGCTGAACCCCAGTCCGGCAACTCGTTGTCCCGACGAGACGTGGGGATGGCGTATTTCCTGCCTCCCTTGCGCGGCTTGCCGACACCCTGTCTGGGTTGACGTGCCATGGAGTTCGTGACGAAAGAGTTCGCAAGTCTCGCCGAGGAGCGTCCCCCAGCGTCGGTGCGTTCCCGGTCGCGGCGGTTCCCGAGCCAACAGGGCTCTGTGGACGTCCTCGGCACTGAGCGCCCGTTCGCGTCCCTCAGATCAGCGACCACCGTCGGTCTCCCTCTTCCGAGCGCAGGATCGCCTCGACGAAGTGGTCATGCGCCCCCAGCTCTCGTTCGACCGCGTGATCGGGCATCCGCGCCCGTTCTTGCTCCCGATCGAGCTCGAGGCAGTCGGCGCGTTCGAGGCGCTCGGCATCCACCCGTCCTTATGCCCGTCCGGGTCCACCCAGGGGCGGCGGGAAGTGTGCGGCGCTGGTTCCCGCGCGGGATGCCCGCGGCGCTGGACTCCCGCGGCACCGTGTTCGTCCACGTCGACCCCGGTGCCCCGTTAGTGGCGGGACCGGCACCGGAGGCTATGGGAGGCGCTGAAGAAGGACGGCTCGCCGGTCGAGGTCGTCGGGGTTCCGAGCGCCCGCGAGACCGCTTTTCCGGGCGAGGACGATCCTCGGGAACTGGGCGATGGAGACAGCCTCGACGGACGCCGCCGCCAGTGGCATCATCCAGCGCCTCCGTCCGAGTTGGGCCGCGCGTTCCTCAGCCTTGGCATCCGAGGTCCGGTCCGATTGTCCCGGAGAGAACCGCTATATTGTTGGACCGATTCTTACGCTCGGAGCGATAGGAAGCCATGAAGAGCCTGTCTGACCGTATCATGGAACACGCGGGATTCGTCCGCGAAACTGATGCCAGTGGGAAGCGAATCGACCACGAGACCGCCATCGTGGGCCGCCCCAGGGTCGTGCCGCCGCGTCGGGAGGAGGGCGAGCCATTATACGCGATGATGGAGCCATGTGCGACGATCGACGAGCGGGCTAACGCACTCTGGACGGTGGAGGGTGACGCCCCCGTGAATGTGCTCTTCCCTTTGCGACGAACCGGTAATCGAGCATGTGCAGTGGTTGGGGGGCCGTCCTCCCGGGGGGAAGTCTCCCGCGTCGAGACCGACGCGCGGGACTGTCTCGACCGCAGGCACGTACGCCGTGTGCGGGATCGCACGTGCGGACCGGTGATGGCGTGAAGGCACTCCCGATCGTTCAGGTGGACCGAGAAGAGCTCCCTCGCACCAGGATGAATGATCGACGTGCCATCGCGAGGGTTCGGCCGGTGGACGGCGAGCAGGTTACCACGGGCTCGCGCGTTGCACTCGCAACTCAAACGCCGCGTGTTGGCGGGCTCCACCCGAGCACACAGGTTCGTGGGGAGCCCGGTGTCGTGCTTCGTTACCGTGCCAAGAGGCACGAGCGGTTGCCGCATGTGGTCAAGTTCTCCGGTGGCCGGTCGAGCGGAATGCTCCTGTTCAGCCTGCTCCAGGGTGGAGTGCTCAAGGCGGGCCGAGGCGATGTGGTCGTATTCAACAACACGTCTGCTGAGCACCCTGAGACCTACCGATTCGTTCGCCGTTGCGCCGAAGCCACGCGAGCCGCGGGGATCCCTTTCTTTTGGGTTGAATACCAGACTTACGAGGATGTTCGCGGGGGCGAATGGACTCGCATCGAGAGCTACAGGCTTGCGAACGACGAACCGCAGTCACCGGATAACCCCCAGGGGTTTCACTGGCGAGGCGAGGTCTTCGAGGAGCTACTTTCCTGGCGGGGCTTCGTCCCGAATCAGTTCACGCGTATTTGCACGGTGAGCATGAAACTTCGAACGACCAGAGAGTTTCTCTCGGACTGGCTCGCGAGCAAGGACGCGATCTCTCGTGAGGGTCACTACGGCCACGAGCCTAGAATTGACGTTGACTCGCTACATCGCCGCCACCGGCGCAACGGTGGCCGTGTCCCCCTGAACACCTTCAAGAAGAAGCGTTCGTTCGCACTCGCCCGGCCTCATTTCCGTCCAGCGCAACGATTCGAGGATTTCTCCCCCGGTTGGCGCCCCTACAGCAACCCCGCTTTGGCGGACAAGGTTTTTGGCGATCGTGCCGACTTTGCCCACGGGGCCGAGTATGTCGCATTCATCGGGCTTCGTGGCGACGAGCAGGCTCGAGTGCAGCGCGTGTGGGTACGAAGCAAAGACAACGCGCCCGGATACGAAGGCGAGCATGTCTACATGCCGCTTGCGGACCTAGGGGTCACTGCTCACCAAGTCAACGAGTATTGGGACCGTCAGCCATGGACCCTCGATCTTCCCACCTCCCTTCCGGGAGCGAGTCCGGGGGATGATCCTCGGCCGGTGAGTCTGTCCAACTGCGTCTTCTGTTTTTTGAAGGGTGGTCCCAACTTGCGTGGCGTCCTTGAGCATCTCAGAGAAACTGGCGGATCCGAACTACAAGGCTTCGGCACACTCGACAACACACCGAGTGATCTGGCGTGGTGGCACCGAATAGAGAACATGTATGCGCGCGACTTGAGGGAGGAGCGGCGACCGACCGTCAGACCCGAAGTGACCCACGTAGGGTTTTTGGGGAGTCGAGGACTCCTGTTTGAGACCATAGTAGAGCATTTGGTAGCTGGTGGGAACGAAACGTTTAGCCGCGCGGGCCTTCCATGCGATTGCACGGACTGACTTCCCAGGGACTCCGTCCGGCATTGCGCGGTATCGAGCCTGCGACTGCCAGACCCGTCTACCTAGATTACCAAGCTACGACACCGTTGGATCCTCGCGTTCGCCGTGTGATGCTCCCCTTCCTCACGGAGGACTTCGGGAATCCGCATTCGGTCGGGCATACCTACGGCTGGCGGACGGCGGATGCCGTTCGACACGCACGATCGCAGGTTGCCGGGTTCATCAACGGGGACGACGACGAAGTCGTCTTTACGTCTGGTGCGACTGAGGCCTGCAATCTAGCTATTCGAGGAGCGGCGGCGGCTATCGCGATTGACTCCGCGCTAGCTTGTCGAACACCTCCTGGATCCAGGCTGCATCGGCGGCTGGCGAACAAACACAGGGACTCAGCCGAACTGCGGGGGGGTTCACCAGCACGCCGTATCGTCACTTTGACAACGGAGCACCCCGCGGTGCTAGAGACCGTCGTGGATCTCGGAAACGCCGGTTGGGACCCTGTTATCCTTCCCGTCGGGGCGGATGGCCTGATCGACTTGGATCGCCTTGATCGCGCGCTGGAGACGCCGACGCTGCTTGTGTCGGTTATGGCGGCCAACAACGAAATTGGTGTCGTACAACCGTTGGCGGAGATCGCTGCGCGATGCCGGAGCGCCGGTGCACTTCTTCATACCGACGCGACACAGGCGGCAGGTCGGATCACCATTGACGTGGACACGTGGGGCGTGGACCTGATGAGCATCTCGGCACACAAGGTATATGGACCGGCGGGTGTGGGTGCTCTCTACGTACGCGCTGGCACCCCAATTGCGCCGATTCTAACGGGTGGCGGTCAAGAGATGGCGTTGCGACCCGGAACGATACCCGTACCGTTGGTCGCAGGATTCGGGACGGCCTGCGAACTCGCCCTCCGAGAGACCGAGGAGGACGGGCGGCGAATGGCCGTGCTATCAGACCAGTTCGTCGCCGCTCTGGAAGCCCACGGAATCTCGGTCCAGCTCTTTGGGCATCCGACTCGCCGGATTCCCGGCAGCCTCAGCCTTGGGCTATCGGGCGTGTCCTCAGACACGGTCGTGCGCGAGGCAGCACCGGCGGTGGCCATCTCGACGGGTAGCGCGTGTGCTTCGGCCACATCCACTCCATCCCGCGTATTGGTGGCGCTCGGGCTCGCTCCAGAAGTGGCCGACACCGCCGTGCGCATTAGTTTGGGGCGATTCACCACCGAGGCTGACATTTCTACTGCGGCAGAGGCCATCGCCCCAATCGTCCGGGAATGGACACTCGATGACAAGTACTAACCTACGTACGCAGCCTGATCTTCGGTTCTGGCCCAATGCGACCCGAGTCGGGTTCACACCCGCCGGGATCGCTGCATTTGACGACCTTCGGCCAGCGGCGGTGGTACGCGAGCTCGTCCAGAATTCTCTTGACGCCGCGCTGGAGGCCGGGGAACCGATTGCCGAGGTTCGCTTTCGGCTGACCCGATGCGAGGTGGACGCTATCCCCGGCATCGAAAGCTACCGAGCGGCTTTTGAATGCGCTGTGAAGTACCAGGAAGAATGGGTCGGAAATGCACCCAAAGCAGCTTTGGTTCGAAATCGCATTGGCCGTGCTCTGGCCAGCGGCACGGTCGATGTTCTCACGGTGCTTGACAACGGGGTCGGGCTGGACTCGAAGCGTATGGAAGCACTTTTGGGTGACGGCGTGAGCGTTAAGCCGTCCGGAGGCGCGGGGACCTATGGCAACGGCCACTGCGTCGCGATTCCAGCCTCCGATCTTCGATACTCACTCTACGGGGGTATCGGCGATGACGGGCACCGAATTGCGGCTGGCCACGCCGTACTGGCTTCCCATCCGGGCGATCACGAACACATTCTTAGCTCCGCTAGCGGATATTTCGCGCTCTCGATGCGCAACCGCCGCTTTGACTTCGCGGAGGGAGATGCGATTCCGGAAGCCATTTTGGCTCCGCTGGACGACATCCAAAGGTGGTGGAGCCATGGGACAGCGGTCATTCTGCCCGCCTTCAATCACTTCGGCGAACACGATCGAACGCTCGAAGACATGGTGGGTGAAGCCACAGCCTGCAACTTCTTCGTGGCCATCGCCAGGGGGCAGCTTGTTGTCACAATTGAAGACCTGAGGGATAGTGTCGGAAATGGCACGGAAGCACTGGAGCTAAATCGAAACTCCCTTCGCGAGACGCTATCGAGGTACAGCGATCGCCGCCGATCGAGGGCGTTCTTGAGCGGAGAGAAGGCCGATGCTGCTTTACGGACGTTTGACGAGGGCCAGCGGTATCGCGTAAGCACTACGCGCGGAGCCCTTGAGGTACGGTTACGCACAGGTGTTTACATGAGCCGAGTGGATCTTTGTCGGAACGGGATGTGGATCACCGGAGACACCTCGGCGTTTCACAGAGGCCACTTCACGAATTACGAGCCCTTTCACGCCCTTCTCGTGCTGGAAGAGCGAGAAGGGGGCGAGCTCTACGAGTTGGTCAAGCTAGCCGAGGGACCGCTCCATGATGCGTTGCGTCCCAAGGACTTGGATCCAAACCAGAGACGGGAACTTCGACGCGTGCTTGGCGAAATCCGTCGCTGGTTGCAGGAGACATTGCCGCAGGTTAGTTCCGACGACTTCGACGTGGACGATGTGCTCGTGATCGACTCGCGGAGGAACGACGATGCCCCGGGAACGAAGTCGCCTGCGTTTTGGGGCACACCGACCGTAGTAAGTCGACGCGCCGCAGTATGGCGGTCTAGAGCGACCGATCCCGATACCCCACCTCGGCCCAAGCCAAAGCCGGAACCGGGACCGTATCCGCCGAATCGGCCGCGTACGCGCCGCACTCCCGTGCTCTACCCGGCGTTTACTGTTGCGTCAGCTCCCGTCGGCCACGGAAGGCGACGGATTCACATCACCTGCAACGAGACTTGTGGAGATACGGTTCTTCGGCTTCTCGTCGATGAGAACGTCGACGCTACTTGCGATCAACTGTGGTACGAGGTGGCTCCAGTGACATTGAGTGATGTCGTAGTCAACGGCGTTCGAGCGGAATACAACCAGTTGGTTCGTCGGAGGACACGTACCGGTGCAATGAAAGCTGCGGTGCCCGATGGACCTGTGATCGCGGTTCGCCTTGGCAAGCTTGAGAAAGGCGATTCCGTTTCGATCGAGCTAGGTTACAGACCCTCTGGCGCGTTTGCCGACTGGACCGATGTAGAGCCATCGCTGAAGGTCGACCTGCTCGACGGGGACCCTGCCCAGTCGGCGGAGGACCGGAACAGCCAGTGAAGACATCGCTGGTTGTTCAGGCCACGGCCAGTGCCAACTCGATTGGCGCGCACGGCCATCCATTGCTTGAGGACGGCAACATGTCCTTTCCGCGCGGGACCTATCGGACCGCGATTGTCGGCGGCAACGACGAACAATCGATAACTCTAACGCACCGCGTCGCTCATGCGCCGCTTCTTGAGCGACTCTTGAGGGAAAGTGTCGCCGGATACGCGTGTATCGTGTCCTCACCCAAGTCATTCTACCGCAAGACCCACCGATCCGATGTCCCTAGTCACACGATTCGTTGGGATAGGGCCGAGATGGGAGAGCCTCCGCTTTTTACACCTCTCGTGTACTGCCGCCATCCTCGTGGTATTCGACTCGACGCCGACCGGGACGGGGTGCATGAGATTTGGGACGGGATCGAAGTCCATTTGCGAGAGGGCTTACGTCTTGCAGTCGGACACGTCTTCGACCTGCGCTCGTCGTTTACACGCATGCTTCGAATCCGCCTGAATGAAGACTATGGAAATCGTATCAAGGTGGAATACGCCAACGAATCTTCCTGCTTTGTCGCGGAGGTAGGTCCGCATCTTCACCGGTTTCTCAAGAATGCCGATCCTCGGTCACCAACGCGCCGTAACGTCATGACTACCATCGTGACAGCCTGTTTTGCGTACCTCCGCGAGCATTACCCCCAAGAGGAGAACGTCGAAGAAGAGCGTACTCTCGTTGCCTTGGCCGCCCATGTGCGGGGGAAACACGGCAGCGCTTGGACCGACGACGGCTTTGCTCCTGAGGAAGCAGCAACGGCACTTTTCCCTCACAACCTTGACGAGGAAATACTGCGATGATGGGCACGACGTCCTTGATACACCAATGTCAACTTGGGACCGTCGCACGTTGACGCCGGTGTCAGACGTTCGCGAGTACCGAGAGTTCCGGGATACGGACTACACGACCTTTCGGCGCAGGCTGTTAAGGAAGAAAGGCGACCGGACACAAGTCGAGTTTCTCGAAGTGGTTCGAGCCGGCAACTCGTCGTTTCTAGGCTATATGTCGCGCCTTGCGCGGGATGGCGATGCGCAGCCTCGGCCTTTGCCAGGCCGTTTAACGGAGTTCGAGTATTGGATGGCTCCGGCGGACACCGAGCAAACAGTTTACGAGACCCTGGCGAATCTTTCACCTGCGACCGCATGCCGTTCGACGTTTTGGGCCAGCTATACCTGCGATTCTATTGAGCGGAATCAAATCAAGGCCGTGTACCTGGCCGCCAAACGTGGGAACCTCTCCGGTGGAGCAGCGAGAATCGACAGGGCTTTGCGGGGCCAGAGTGAGCCGGACGCAAAGGTCATTGACGATTGTGTTCGGACGATCCTTCTGCGGATGGGAGGGATTCCCGAGGCTCGCGGTAAACGCACGGTGTATGTTGACTGCCCGTTTGCACGCGCTTGGTGGCGCGAGTGGATCGTGGAAGAAGTGGCGGGTAGAGATGATGACATTGCACGTCTGGTGGGGAACGTGCTGCGCATCAATCAGACGTATTGGGAGAAGATCGTCGACCGCATCGTGTCACGGAATTCCACGTTCGGCGCAGTCGAGGTTCGGAAGGCCTTTCTGCTGACTCTTGCGCTGGAGGTGGAAAGCGCTCGCGAGGACGGGCGGGTGTCTCGTTTGGAGAAGCCCAAGCATCTTGGCCGTTCTTGCCGACGGGTCGCCGCACACCAAGGGATGCGGGAGTTGAGTCTGCTTGGTCCGCAGGCGTTAGAAGAGCTGGTGATGACCGTGCTAGTAGAGGGGGACAGTGACGGGCCTGTTGGAGGATCCCTGACAACAGTCCGTTGACAGGTTAGCAGCACTCCTTCGTGAAGTCGCGACGGCGAGAGCTCACTGGTCTCACGGGTGAAACACCTCCATGCGATGCCACTCAACAAATCTACGATCAGGCGCGTTAGATGAACGAACCGGTGGTCGAACCGGCTTCCCGCTGAAATCTCGCAGCCGCGTTGCAGCCGGACTTCTACCACTCACCTTGCGTGATATAAGGATTCGATATTCACTGCCACCCTTTGAGTCTAGGCCCAATGCCCCAGCGTCCAATGCCTTATGGTGTACCGAACAGAGTGCTAGACCATTCGGCACCACATCTCTGCCATTGTGAGAGTGCCATCGGATATGCGCAGCCTCCAATCCAAGTACACGGTTGCCGAATCGGATGTCGTGCCCACAAACCGCGCATCGGTCGCCGTAGGCCTCTAGAACGTTCCTGCGGAATCGTGGGTCCCGGGGAGTGTACTTCCTAACCTTCTTAGCTCTTCCGGGGACGGATGCGTATTCCCAGGCCAGCGGTCCCGGAGCGCACGGAGCGATTTGCACTGCCTCCAGGATGTCGCGATGGATCGTGGGCGGGAAATGATCGGAAAGGACATGTTGAGCAGTGCGGGAGACAATCTCAGGGTGCTGGAATAGTAGATCGTGGATGTCTTGTTGGAATCCACCCGTGATCCCAAGGCGCTTTGCCTCGTCGACCTTGATTTCTTCCTTTCGTCCCGTGGACAGCTGTGATTCCTTGGGTATTTCCCACAGACGATCGTCGTTTCTCAATCTGCCGAACGGGTACTCGACGCGAGGTCGGCCACCCGGTCGCCCGAACTCATTCCACAGTTGCTTGAAGAGCTCCTCCGCAGTCTTGTAAGGTATCAGTCGCCTTTCCGGCCCCAACTTGACTAGGCCGAGCGCCAACAGTAGCAACAGCGGCTTGTGTGGCGCCCGGCCGCCATGACTTCGATCGACCTGGACCGTAGCCACGCGTTCATGGAGTCGCTCAGGGGTAAGGACGCCTTTCTTTCCAGGAGCCATTGTTTTAGGGGATTATAGCGCAAAGTAACCAGCGAGGGGCTGTGTGCCGCTAGTCGGCGAAGATCATCTTCGCCATTAGCGCAATGGCGGTCGCCCCGATGAAGACCAGGATCCAGAAGAACCATTTGATGTCATCTTTTAGGGCCGCCACGCCCTTGGGGATCACATCAGAAACGTACTCTTTCGTGGCTCGGTGCTCCATCTCGGTTTCCAGCCTAACGAGGCGCTCTAGGATCCCGGCTTCGCTCAGTGCCGTCTGGATGGACAGCTGGACCTCATTATGGGTAGTGCCAACGCGTTCCTCCCGACCCCTACCCCGCTGGATTCTCTCGATGTGCGTCAATCAGGATCTCCGGCCAGCCTCTCGTAGTGCGCCGCGATCAGATCGTCTGAAATCTGTGCGTTCCGCCCTTCTGTTCGCATCACCTGTGACCATGGAGTACTCTTGTGGTGCGTGATGGCGAACAGCTCTTGGAAAGTGCAGTCGTAAGCATCAACCACAGCCGAAATAAGGTCTGCCTGGTCGTCCGTCAGGAAATCGGATCTATCCACCACCTGTAGCGTGATCGGGCGATCGTCGTAAGCCCGGTAGCGGTGCCAGATGTCCAGGATCACCGGCCCGTAGTCCCACGCGAAAATTGGGTCTAGAACAAGCGGACATCCCGTGATGCCCAGCGACCAGCCATGCGCGATGTAGATGAGCTTCTGTAGCTGGAACTGAGTCGTAGAACGGTCTCGGCGAAGCCACAGTATGTGCTCCGCCACGACCCAAGCGGGCACGGCCATGCCCGTGGAGCCTGCTTCCGAAGTGCTCATCGCCATGTCCCTTCATGGAGCATGGCGCCCCTAAACGCCCCTGTCAAGAGGCGGACCCTGGGGGGGGTTGCGCGCTCACGGCGCTGCGGTTACTATTAGTATGTAATTGCATTGACCCCCCAGAGGAGATTGACCCCCCAGAGGAGAGAGACCGATGGCCGCCGAAGCCGGAAAGGCACCGGGCAAGTACTACCGGAAGGGCCTGTCGCTGATCGAGGTCATGAACCTGTTCCCGACCGACGAGGCCGCTCGGGAGTGGTTCGAGGAGGTTCGGTGGGGCGGCGAGCCCGCTTGCTGCGACTGTGGCAGCCTGAACGTGCAAAGCGGGGCGAAGCACCCGAGCCAGACGCACCGGTGCCGGGACTGCCGAAGGTTCTTCAGCGTCACCAAGGGCACGGCCATGGAGCGGACGAAGCTCGGGCTGCGGATATGGGCCATCGCCATCTACCTGATGAGCACCGAGCTCGAGGGACGGGCCAGCATGAAGCTCCGGCGGGACCTGGGGATCACCCAGAAGGCCGCATGGCATCTCGCGCACCGGCTCCGGCAGGCATGGGACGAGACCGGGGCTAGCCCGTTCGCTGGCCCCGTAGAGGCGGACGAGGCGTACTTCGGCTGGCTGCGGGCTTACATGAGCAAGGCCAAGCGGGAGGAGCTGGCGGGGCTGGGCCGGGGGCCGGCAGGGAAGACGGCCGTCGTTGCCGTCAAGGACCGGCAGACCCGGCAGGTGGCCGCCCGGGTCGTGGAGTCCGTGGACAGGCCCACGCTAACCGGCTTCGTCGACGAGCACGCCAGCCCGGACGCTGCGCTGTACACGGACGGCGCGAGCGCGTATCATGGTACGGGCCGGGAGCACGAGGCGGTCAAGCACAGCGCCTCCGAGTACGTCCGGTACCTGAAGGGCGCGACGATCCACACGAGCGGCGTGGAGAGCTTCTGGTCAATGCTCAAGAGAGCGCACAAGGGGACGTTCCACCGGCTGAGCCCGAAGCACCTTCAGCGGTACGTCTCGGAGTTCTGCGGCCGGCACAACATCCGGGAGCTCGACACCATCGACCAGATGCGGGTCATCGCCAAGGGGCTCGACGGCAAGCGGCTCCGGTTCACCGACCTGACCGCCGTTACCGGCCTGTCGGCGTCGGCGACATGAGCAAGAACGGGGGACTCCACCAAGCCAAGCGTAGCAAGTACGACGAGTTCTACACGCAGCTTTCGGATATCGAGAACGAGCTGCGGCACTACAAGCGGCACTTCCGAGGCAAGGTGGTATACTGCAATTGCGATGATCCGCGAATCAGCAACTTCTGGCAGTACTTCGCCCTCAAGTTTCAAGGGCTTGGTCTTAAGAAGCTGGTGGCAACTTGCTATAGAAACCAGAACCCCAACCTGTTTTCCCGGCACGACAGCCAGCGGGCCGTCAAGCTGGAGTACGACGGCTACCGGGAGGGTGAGAGTATCCCGAGACCCGAAGATATCGGGTTGACCAACCTCGCCGGTGACGGTGACTTCCGAAGTGCAGAGTGCATCGATATCCTAGAAGAGGCGGATATCGTGGTGACGAATCCGCCGTTCTCGTTGTTCCGCGAATACGTCGCCCAACTGGTGGAGCACAGTAAGAAGTTCCTGATTATCGGTCACCAGAATGCGATGACGTACAAGGATATCTTCCCGCTGATTAAGAGCAACCAGTTGTGGCTCGGACGCGGGTTCGAGAGGAATTGCGCGCACTTCATCGCGCCAACGTATGAAGACTATGCAAGCGATGCCGACCATAAAGAAGGAATGATTCGCGTGTCAGGCGTGATGTGGTTCACGAATCTGGACCACGCCAAGCGACATGAAGACCTGATCCTCTACAAGCGGTACACGCCGGAGGAATACCCTAGGTACGACAACTACGACGCGATCAGCGTGGACAGCACGGCGGAGATTCCTGAGAACTATGAAGGGGCAATCGGTGTGCCGATCACGTTCTTGGACAAGTACAATCCCGACCAGTTTGAGATCGTCGGAATGGACCATGAAGTCATAACGGGCCACAGTGGGCCTGAGGCCAACCGATTCTATGTCCAAGGACAAAGGAAGTACGCTCGCATCGTGATCCGCCACAAGAGGGTCGAGTCGTGAAGGTGGAGCGCATGGAGGTGGCGGTTCAGGAGTTGGTGGAGGGTTACCAGGACGACGGCGAGGGTGGAGTGCTCGGGTACGGCGGCAAGCTCGATATCCGGCCACCGTACCAGCGGGAGTTCATATACGATGGGAAGGATCGTGCTGCGGTCATAGGCTCGATCTTGAAGGGATTCCCGCTCAACGTGATGTACTGGGCTGACCGGGAGGACGGGACGTTCGAGATCATCGACGGTCAGCAGCGCACCATCTCGATCGCGCAGTACGTCGAGGGCGAGTTCACTGTTGGCGGTCTGTTCTTCGAAAACCAGCAGTCTGACGTAGCCAGTCGGATACTGGACTACGAGCTGATGGTGTACGTCTGTACCGGAAAAGACAGCGAGAAGCTGGAATGGTTCAAGACGATCAACATAGCTGGGAAAAGGCTGACGCCGCAGGAGCTGCGCAATGCGGTGTACTCGGGTTCTTGGGTGACGGATGCCAAGCGGTACTTTAGCAGGTTGAACGGGCCAGCCTACAAGATCGGCCAGGACCACCTCTCGGGGAACGCCATCAGGCAGGAGTACTTGGAGACGGCGGTCAAGTGGATCAGCAGCGGCGACATCGAGGGATACATGGCCCTCCACCAGCATGACGCTAACGCGAAGCCTCTATGGGCACACTTCCGGGCTGTGATCGAATGGGCCGAGTCATGGTTCAAGACGCGCCCGAAGCTGACGCGCCGAGTGAATTGGGGAGCCCTGTACGATGATCACCGGGACATGCCACCAGACCCCGAGGCTGCCGAAACCGAGACACAAAGACTCATAGAGGACGAAGAGGTTCAGAGACAGCCGGGCATCTACGCCTACATCCTCACTGGTGACGAACGACACCTGAACCTCCGAACGTTCGACGACAAGGTGAAGCGCCGAATCTATGAGCGGCAGAAGGGACGCTGTGTCGTGTGCCGTGACGAGTTCACGTTAGCCGAAATGGACGCCGATCACATCACGCCATGGGCCAAGGGCGGTAAGACCGTACCGGAGAATTGCCAAGTGCTTTGCAGGGCGGACAACAAGCGAAAGAGCGCCAAGTGACCACCAAGAAGTCAGTCAAGCCCCGTGGCCGACCGGTGGAGTATCCGCTACCAGAGCCGATCCCCGACAGCCCGGAGAACATCGCCCGTGCCTTGCTGGCAACGGCCCCGAAGAAGCGGACCGACTGGCGGCACGTCCGCGAGCGGGAGGGCCGGACGGAGTAGGGCCGTCTGGTTACTTTGCGCTATAATCCCCTTGTTTTGGGGGTCCTAGGCGTCACGATCGCGGAGGCGTGCTTCGACCGGCAAGCCAAGCGACCGGTTGGCCACATACGGCTACGGCCCCCCTCCCGCGCGAACGGGCGTGCCGCGACGGGCTAACATGATGCCGGAATTTGCCGGTGGCCTATCGTCAAGCCTGGCCCGGTAGCTGCGCGACATCCCTTATCCTCTGCTCTAGCAACTCCGATCTGTGCTTAAGGAACCGCCGGTACCGAGTAATGACTTCACCCTTGGTGCTTATCATGTCCTCGTGGGGAACTAGATGTCCGGTGATTCGTTCGTAGAACTCTTCCTCCGTGATCCCCTTTCTTCTGGTGACGTTGACCACATACTCATGTGGCGGGTACTTCCAAAACCGCCTATTCGTACGCTTATCCAGGACCACACCGTTCAGTCCGTTGTCGATCTCACCCTCGGGCACACCGGCTGTACGCAACACGTTCCTAGGGAAGACGTGGTGCCGGTCCAAGTTCCTCGACTGCTCAAGCTGTCGGACATGCGTAGCCCGGAGCGGTTCCCCCGTGATCCAATCGACCGGTCTCCGTTGGGACGCCATCACTACCGCGACCAGGGCTTTGCCTAGCCGGCTTTTCCCAATCCATCCCGCGCTCTCTGCTAGCCACTCGGCGCGATAGAGAGGGTGATGCCGATCGCTAAAGATGCGCATGGTTATCGCATTGGGTTCTTCGCCCCGGAGCACCTTCAAGAGCTCGTCCAAATCCTTGCGTAGACGGTCATTAGCCCGCTGTTCGTATCGACCCGTGAACAATGAGCGCCAATAGTATGCATCGATCAGTCGCCGCGCTGCGTTCGCCTCCTCGGGATCCTGGATGGCCGAATAGCACGATCTGGCGGCGGCAAGGACATGTACCGGTGGCCAACTCGGGAGGGTTGACCCAGTCGGCGAGCCCATGTCCGAAACACGCTTGAGAACCCATTCGACGTCGGCTACCACAGCGTGGAAGTTCTCGGGTACTCCGCCGTCCTCGCGGCCCCTCCTGAACAGGTACTGCCTCCCCTCTCCATAGAGTCCCCTCTTGGGGGGCTCCCCCACGTGCAGGCAGCCCAGTTTGAGCAGCCACGTACCGATCTTGGGGATGACCTGCTCCTCGTCCCCGGGGAAGAAATACCGTAGGACTTCGCTATCCCGGCGGGCCTTGCCGATCATCTTGCGAAAGTCCTGGTTTTCCCCGCCACGCACCTTCGCCACCTGCTCGTCGAACTTCTTGATCTGCATCGAGGAGGTATTCGTTTCCACGAAGATCTCGGTCGCCTCCGCGGCAGACGTGCCCTCCGAGAGTCGATAGAAACGGAGTTGTCGCTGGAAGAAACACTCTTCCGCAAACTGAGTAATCTTGTTCTGGAATCGAGTCATTTGCGAATAGGTCTCGAACGAGTCGACGCCACCCATCACGTCGTTGCACCACTGTGTCAGCGGCAGATCCGAACTCTCGCCAGGGTTCAGTCTTCGCAGGACATCAACGGGAATGAGTTGGGACCGAAAGGCCTCTGCGGCCTCCGTCAGCCTCATCGCATCCGCGGTGTTCTTCCCGTAGGCAATCACATTCTTCACCGCAAGCTGCTCTGCAGCGAAATCCTCGACCTCGATGAAGAACCGCGACCTCCGATGCTCATAGAGTGCGTGCAGTAGCGAGCTCAAGCGCTGCTGTCCATCCAACACCAACTCTTGCACCTTGTCGAGCGGTGTATCCATGTTGCTGAATGGGCGCGGCGAGAACTGCGGCGGCTCGGCCGAGTTCAGGATCAGGTACACACCCACCGGCCGTCCCCGCAGGATCGCGTAGATGTACCGGGCTGCTTTCTCCGGCGGCCATACAAAGCTACGCTGAAAGTCGGCGACGGCGATTCGGCCGTCCCGGGCCCGTTTGATCCATTTGTCCACAGTCCTCGGTTCGAAACTGGTCTCGCTCTGTTGACCCATTAGCTTACGCCTCTACGTGTGTCCGCGCCGTGTTCGGTCCGTCCCCTGAGCAGCCCATTCGCTGACCGAGTGGGTTTGGAGGCTGGCCTTCGTCACGGCGTCGTCCATCCGAAGCCGACGCGACTGCGGTTCTGCAGACGACAAGCCTCGGGCGGCGTTCCCGCTACTGGTGACAAGGCAGGTGTCCAGTGCGGCCTTCCGGTCGAGCACTGCCTGCTTTGGTGGGCTCCACCCAATGCCACAGCTGCTGTCTGCGATCCGGTTCAGGGTGGGCGTGGTCATGTGGTGGAGTCTTGGAGTTGCTCTTGGGGGAGGCGGTCGCCCGCATCGCGCGGGGGCCTGTACGATAACGCGTTCTCGTGGCTGCGGGTGGCGCTGGCCATCGCGCGCCTAGGCCGCCGGGGTGGGGCACCCGATCCCGGTCTCGCCGCCGAGGCCCGAGGTGTCGCCGAGGAGATCGGCCTTCCCGCCTTCGCGCTCCGCTTCGCCCCCTTCATCGACGAGGACGCACTGCGCTGAGGCCGCGGCCCCAGCCGGTAGCGCTGCACCACCGCTTGATCGCTTCGCTCGCCTCTCCATACTGTAATGTATGATTTACATTGTGTAATCCATACTTTACAAAGTCCAGTTCCGCGGCTTGCCACAGTGTAATCTGCGCTTTACAATATGTAATCCATGGTTTACAATGCTCGTGCCCCTGGCCTCGCTCTGCGTTCCCCCGAGGACCGCTTCGCCACGCCTTGCCAGCGGGCGGCTCGCCGCTCTCGCGAGATTATCCACGGACTGCCTATGTTTTCTAGGTTCTAGCCCGCTAGCCCTCGCGCCGGAAACCGGATAGCTTCCGGTTCCCGGCGGGCGACCAGTCGGCGGGCTGCAACCGCCCCCCAAAACCCCAGAGGCTTCAGAGTGGCTTCCAGAGGCACCGACAACAGGGCCGCGGCCAAGCGTGCGGATGGCGTCACCGTAATGGTGGTCCCGGGCGGGAGCGCGAAGACGCGCACCGTCGGACTGTCGCGGCGGCGCCTGTGGGTATTTGGCGTGATGGCCGCGATCCTCCTCGCTCTGATGGCGACGGTCACGGCCACCTGGGTGCCGCTCGCCCGCAAGGCGGCCACCACCGACGAGCTGGCCCGCCGGGTCGACTCGCTCCTCTTCGAGCAATCCCGCGTGGTCGAGGTGGTCCGGCGCGTGGAGCAATTGGAGGATAAACAGGGGCAGTTGGAAGTGCGACTGCGGACCGGCGGCTCGATCGACTCGGCACTCTGGGTGCCACTGCCGACCGACGCGGCCGAAGGCGCGACGATGGCGGTGGCCAGCGGCACGAGCGAGCCGACCGCGTGGCCGCTGGCAGTCGCCGGGGCCCTTACCCGGACGCACCTGGGCGGCGCGGCCGGAGACCACCGGGGCATCGACATAGCGGTGCCGAGTGGATCGTACGTGCGCGCGGCGGGCGACGGGGTGGTCATCGAGGCGGCCGAGGACCCCGACTACGGACTCTTCATCCTGATCGACCACGGCAACGGTCTCCGCACCCGCTACGGGCACGCCTCCTACCTGGTCCCCGGCCGGGGGTGGGATGTGCGCCAGGGCGAGGTCATCGCGCTCTCGGGATCGAGCGGCAGGTCTACCGCCCCGCACCTCCACTTCGAGATCTTGAGGAACGGGCGGCCTATCGACCCCTTCACCATGGTCACGCGTCCGTGAGCGCGCGCTAGAGGGCGCGGCCACCTTCCACAGCGAGTAACAGGGCGGGCAACATGTCTAGAGGCCGATCGGCGACGGCGACTTCATCCGACAAGATCATCTCCATCATCGGACCTGGGATGCGCGTCGTCGGAGACTGTCATTCCACCGACACCGTGCGCATCGAGGGCCGCCTGGAGGGTTCCGTGCGGGCAGACAAGGCCGTCGTGGTCGGTGAGGGCGGACAGGTAACCGGCGACATTCGGACCCAGGACGCCGTGATCGCCGGTCAGGTGAAGGGTGCTCTCGATGTGGACTCCCGCCTCGAGCTGCACGCGACGTGCGTAGTCGACGGCGAGGTTCGCGCCAAGCGCATCAGGCTGGACGAGGGCGGGATCGTGAATGGCAACGTCAGCATCGGTCCCAAGGACGCGTCCCAGCAGCCGACCACCCGGGCCACCCAGCCACAACTGACCGATAGGCAGGGAGGCGGCAGGTCGCGAGGAGTCGCCAAGGGGAAGCTTGGCCACGGCAGGTAGCTCGGGTGGAGCGTCGGGGACCCACACCGTAGCCCTGGACGAGATTGCCCGGTTCCTGGACGGCTACCTGGGGGTGGAGGGCGCTCGGGACTACCCCCATGCCCTGAACGGCCTCCAGGTCGAGGGACCGAGGACGGTCGAGCGAGTCGCGGTCGCCGTGGACGCGAGCGAGGCCGTCATCGCCAGGGCAGGCCCTTGGGCCGATCTCCTCTTCGTGCACCACGGCCTCTTCTGGGGCGGCCTGCAGCCGCTCACCGGGCCGCTGTACCGGCGAGTCAGGGGTCTGATCGGGAGCGGCACAGCGCTCTACAGCTGCCACCTCCCCCTCGACCGACACCCGGATGTCGGCAATGCCGCGCTCGTGGCGCGCGGGTGCGGCGTGCGCGACCTGGAGCCCTTCGGCGACTACCGGGGCTCCCCGGTCGGGTGGATGGGCGAGGTCGCGACGGTCTCCCTGGCTGGTCTTCGCGAATCCCTTGCGGACCACCTGGGCGGACCGGTGCGTGTGGTTCCCGGCGGCCCCGAGCAGGTGAGGAAGGTGGGGATCGTGACGGGTGCCGGAGGATCGACCCTGCCGGAGGCCCGGGCCGCGGGGCTGGATGCGCTGATCACCGGCGAGGCGGGCCATCACAGCGCCGTCGACGCTCGCGAGGCCGGGGTTTCGCTCCTCCTGGGCGGACACTACGCCACCGAGGTAGGGGGCGTCAGGGCGGTTGCAGGCCTCCTGGAGGACCACTTTGGCGTGCAGTCCCGGTTCGTCGACTCGCCCACCGGGTTCTGAGAGCCGCATGAAGAACGGATCCTCGGTTACCTGCCCGGCGTGCCGCTACCCCGAGAACGCCGTCGCCGCCAACTACTGCGCCCGCTGCGGCGCGGCGCTCCGGGGTCCGCCATGCCCCGCCTGCGAGTCGCCGTCGGAGGTAGGGGACCGCTTCTGCACCGTCTGTGGAAGCGGCCTGCGGAGCCCGGCAGGCCGCGGTGCGGTCGCTCAGCCGAGGGTAGTCTGGGCGGCGGGCGGCATCGTGGCGGCGGTGGTCCTGGTCGCAGTCGCGCTGCTCCTCATCCGCCAGGGTGGATCGGCGCCCGCAGTGCCCCCGCAGGCCGTCCAGCCGGAGGCGATAGGGGCGCCCGGGGCACTCGGACCGACCAACGCTGTGGATCTGGGCTCGATGACCCCCCGGCAGGCCGCCGACCGCCTCTTCGCGCGAGTGATGACCTCGCTCGAGAGCGGCGACACCGCCCAGGCGACGCTCTTCCTCCCGATGGCCATCGCCTCGTACGACCGGATCGTCGCCCTCTCCCTCGACGACCGCTTCCACCTCTCGCTCCTTCACGCCGCGGCCGCCGACGGGGCTTCGGCGCTGGCCGTGGCGGAGGCCGGGCTGGCGGTCAGACCCACCCATCTCCTCTGCCTCGCCGCTGCGGCGCGGGCGGCGCTGATCGCCGGGGACGAGGCCAGGGCCCGGGGGCACTACCGCACGCTCGTCGACGCCTACGCGGAGGAAGTGGCCTCCGGGCTGCCGGAGTACAGCGCCGAGACGGGGCACGCCGACCTCCTGCCGGTGCTCCTCGAGGAGGCGCGCGAGCACCTCGGCTCATAGCGGCCCGTGGATCGACTCTCCACGCCTCGCGTCGGCCAATCGCCATTAGCTGGGCGCGGGACGGCCCGATCCCTGCTGCTGCTCTCTGCGATCGTGGGTTCGGCGGGGGGTGCGGTGGCGACGGCACAGGAGGGTGGGAGGGCGGCCGGCACGATCTTCGGGGTGGTCTACGACAGCACCGCCCAGGCTCCGCTGGCGGGCGCAAGGGTCGCCGTGGTCGGGACGCCGGCCGTCTCGGACACCGACGAGCGGGGACGCTACCGGATCGAGGGTGTGCCGCCGGGGGCGCAGCGCCTGACCTTCTTCCACCCCCGCCTGGGCGTGCTCGGCGTAGGGGCCGGGGAGACCGGCGTTCTGGTGGCGGCCGAAGAGGAGACCGAGGCGAATCTTGCGGTACCGTCGCACGAGACGATGCTGGGCATCAGGTGCGCGGTCGCCGGACGCAACGGCGACGTATCGGTAGGAGGCACCGTGACCGACGAGATCACCGGCGTGCCGCTGCCAAGGGCGCGCGTCGCAGCTGCCCACCGCCGCAGGGCGGGAGCACCGCCCCGGGTGGTCGAGACCCGCACCGACCGGACCGGAAGGTACCTTTTCTGCAATCTGGTGAGCGTCCTCCAACCGTCGTTGACCGCCCACTTCGGCACTAGCGAGTCCAGGCCGCACCTGGTCGGGCGTCCCGGCCCCCAGATCGTCGACCTGAGCATCCGGATCGCCGACCCGGTGGAGATCTCGGGAACGGTCCTCGACCACGCCACCCGGGCACCGCTCCCCGGCGCACGGGTACGTGTGCTCGGCGCCGACCGAGACCTCCTGGCTGACAGCGCGGGGCGCTTCGCGCTCTCGGGGGTCGCCCCGGGGGTGCACGCAATCAGGACCGACCACCTCGGCTACGCGCCGCGCATCGACTCGCTGACCGTCTTTAGCCGCGAGGCGCTGGGCCTCGAGATCCACCTGGCACCCCAGGCGGTGGAGCTGGCGCCGCTCGTCGTCACCGGGCGCAGAGGTGCGCCGGAGGTCTACACGACCCCGGGAACGCGCTTCTCCGGGCTGACCGAGGCGCAGGTCGACTCGGTGCTGCCGCGCGTGGCGGATGTGGCGTCGCTGCTTAGGGCCTCCTCCACCCCCGGCCTCTCGGTGCGGACCGTCTGGGTGCCCGACGCCCACGGGCTGGTGAGGGAGGGGCTCTGCGTGGAGGTGCAGCGGCGGCGCAGGGGCGGCGCAGCAAACGCCTGCAACATGGTCCAGGTGCGCCTGAACGACGGCCCGGTCCCCGAGGCGATCTTCTTCCTGAAAGAGCTGAACCCGCAGGATGTGCGCTGGCTCCAGGTGATCAACCCGATCGAGGCCGGGTTCCTCTACGGTGGGCGCGGCACCAACGGTGTGCTACTCCTCTACACCAGATCCGGCGGCCCCGAATGATGCACGGCGGATACCGGCTACGCCCCCTCCGACTCCGACGCACCCACATCGGTCGTTGCCATTGCCTCCGCACGGGTCGCCCACGAACTTACACCGCGGCGGCGAGGCGCCAATTTCCTCAGCGAGGGCAATGACAAGACACTCCGCAGGACACCTGACGGCCGCTACTGGCGCAATCGCCGTGCTCCTATCGGCGTGCGGGGGCTCCGAGCCGGGGTTGGCCCGGGGGAAGCTCATCTACGACGCCTGCGCTCCCTGCCACGGGGAGGACGGCGCCGGGAGGGAGGAGCTGGCGGCGCCGGCGATCGCGGGTGCCTCAGACTGGTACCTGAAGGCGCAGCTACTCAAGTTCCAGGATGGTGCCCGGGGCTATCACCACACGGACCTCGAAGGGCTTCGGATGCGGCCGATGTCGCGTGCGCTCTTCGCCGACCGGGGCGACATCGAGTCGGTGGTCGAGTACATCGTCAGTCTGCCGATCCCCGATCCGCCGCCCACCATCGAGGGGGGCGACCTGGAGGCGGGCGAGGCGGAGTACCTGGCTCTCTGCGCGAACTGCCACGGCCGCGACGGCCGCGGGGTCGAGACCGGTGTGCGCGAGCTGGACGCCCCCTCGCTCCTGCACCTGAACGACTGGTACCTGGAGTCCTCGATCGCCAAGTACCGGGACGGTGCCAGGGGAGTGGGGGATGCGGCCGGCGCCACCATGCGCGCACCGGTGACCGATTTCACCGCCGATCGGATTCGCAACGTCACAACCTACGTCATGTCGCTTCAGCGCCTGCCGAGGAAGGTCGCCGCTCCGCCTCCGCCTCCACTCGACGCGGTGGATGTCGATCCGGCGATCCTGCCCGAGGGAGTGACGCTGGCGATGGCGCAGGAGGGCCAGGAGATCTTCAACGGCGCCAAGGGAATCTGCTTCACCTGCCACCTGCGCGAGGGAACCGGAGGTCCGCTGGCGCCCAGCCTTACCGACGCCGAGTGGCTCAACATCGACGGGGAGTACGAGTCGATCGTGGAGGTCGTCGTCGCCGGGGTCCCCCAGCCCACGCAGTATCCCGGCGTGATGCAGCCCCGTGCCGGCCGACCGCTCACCGACGAACAGGTGCGCGCGGTCGCCGCCTACGTCTACACGCTCAGCCGCTGACCCGAAATGGCTACAGGAAACCCCACCCCAGGTCCGAAGCACATCGAACTCGCCGCAGCAATTCCGCCGCCTCCTCCCGACGAGTCCAACGAGGCGATAATCTTCGCCCGCAAGACGCTCGTCTGGACCTTCCGCCTGGCGGTGGGGTTCATCGGGGTGGCGGTGATCTACACCTTTATACTGCAGTGAGAAAGGGAGCTGACTGGTGGGTCTAATGGAGCGCGTCGGGCACTTCTTCGACGACATCGGGCTGATCAGGATCGGCTCGTCGTACGCGGCGGACATCGACTTTCTGATCCTTCTCGTGCTCGTAGCGGTGGGGGTTTGGTTCCTCGCCGCCGAATTCGTCTTCATGTACTTCATCGTGAAGTTCCGGGAGAGGCCCGGGCGCAAGGCCGACTACATCGACGGCACCAACAAGCGGCACAAGCGGTGGATCACCTATCCCCACCTCGCGGTGCTGGCCTTCGATGTTCTCATCGTCGTGGTCTCCTTCAAGGTCTGGCATAAGATCAAGATGGACCTCCCGGAGAACCCGGACGCTGTCATTCGCGTGATCGGCCAGCAGTGGGCGTGGACCTTCCAGCACCCGGGCGCGGACGCCGAGCTGGACACGCCCGACGACATCTTCACCGTCGACGAGCTGCACGTCGAGAACGGGAAGCTATACCACTTCAAGCTCGAGGCGCTCGACGTCCTGCACAGCTTTTCCGTGCCGGTATGGCGCATCAAGCAGGACGCGGTCCCGGGACGCAGCATCACCGGGTGGTTTCAGCCGACCGTAATTGGGGAGTTCGACGTCCAGTGCGCCGAGATCTGCGGCTTTGGGCACGGGGTGATGGTGGGCAGGGTCATGGTCGAGGATCCCGCGACTCACTCCGCGTGGATCGAGGCCAACACGCCCGACGCCTACGCCGCGGCGCCCGCAGAGTAGCGAGAACGGAGAGAGCGAAGTGGCCGAACCCGCAGTCGCCGTGATGGCCCACCACGAAGAGGAGGACCACGCGCACCACGGCCCCGAGGGATGGCTGAAGTACCTCTGGTCCACGGACCACAAGGTCATCGCCATGCAGTACATGTTCACCGGCATGTTCATGGCGCTGATCGGCGGGTTCATGGCCTACGTCTTTCGCATGCAGCTCGCCTTCCCCGGCATCAACGTGCCTGGCTTCGGGATGGTCTCGCCGGGCGAGTACAACGCCCTAGTGACCAACCACGGCACTCTGATGATCTTCTGGGTCGCAATGCCGGTGCTCCTTGCGGCCTTCGGGAACTACCTGATTCCGCTGATGGTCGGGGCGGACGACATGGTCTTCCCCAAGATCAATCGACTTTCGTTCCAGATCTTCTTCCTGAGCACGATCGTCATCCTGGCGTCGCTCGTCGTGGAGGGAGGCGGCTTTGCCGGAGCATGGACCGCGTATCCGCCGCTTTCGGCCGACGAGACCTACAACCTGACGCCGCTCGGGAGCACGCTCTGGGTCGTCGGAGTCGGTCTCGAGTTCGTGGCCTTCCTCCTGGGCGGGATCAACTTCATCACCACCCTCATGAACTCGCGGGCGCCCGGCATGCGCGCCTTCGACGTGCCGATCGTGGTGTGGATGATCGTCGTGGCAAGCATCCTCTTCATGCTCTCGGTGGGTCCGCTGCTGGCCGGTGCGATCATGCTGATCTTCGACCAGACGCTCGGCACCGGGTTCTTCGACCCGGCGACCGGGGGCGATCCGATTCTGTGGCAGCACCTCTTCTGGTTCTTTGGTCACCCCGAGGTCTACGTGGTGCTCCTACCGGCGATCGGGGTCGTGGCGGAGATCATCACGACCTTTGCGCGCAAGAAGCTCTTCGGCTACCGGATCGTCATCTTCACGATCGTGGCGACGGGGGTGCTCAGCTTCTTCGTCTGGGCCCATCACCAGTTCATCGCGGGCATCGATCCGCGCATGGCCAACATCTTCACGGTCACCACCTTGCTGATCTCGGTCCCAATTGCCGAGATGTGCTTCGTCTACATCGCAACGCTCTACGGCGGCTCGATAAGGCTCACCACGCCGATGCTCTGGGCGCTCGCATTCATCGCCGAGTTCCTGATAGGGGGCGTCACCGGTATCTTCCTGGGCGCCGCGGGTGCCGACATCTACTTCCACGACACCTACTTCGTGCTGGCGCACTTCCACTACACCTTCTTCCCGATTGCCATCATAGGGACCTTTGCGGCCTTCAGCTACTGGTTCCCCAAGATGTTCGGGAAGATGATGGACGAGCGCCTCGGCAAGTGGCACTTCTGGCTCACGATCATCCCCTTCAACTTCATCTTCATTCCTCTCTTCGTGCTGGGGATGGGGGGACAGCACCGACGCATCTACAACTACGCGCACTTCCCGGAGCTGGCCATCCCCTGGTTCCAGAACATGAGGATCGTGGCAACGGTGTCGCTGCTCGTCATGCTCGCCGCGCAGTTCATCTTCTTCTACAACTGCTACAAGAGCTGGCGACGCGGCCAGAAGGCGCCGAGGAACCCCTGGAGGGCCAACTCCCTCGAGTGGACGACCGAGTCGCCGCCTCCGCACGGCAACTGGCGTCCCGACGAGCTGCCGGTCGTCTATCGGGGCCCCTACGAGTACAGCGTGCCGGATCGGGACGACGACTTCTGGCCGCAGAGCGAACCCGATAGCCGGGGTGCCCGATGAGACCTATCGCGACCACGCGGGCCGCGACCGGAATCGCCACCGGTAAGCTCGCCGTCTGGTGGGTCCTCGCCTCCGAGGTCGTCATCTTCGGCGGGCTCCTCGCCTCGTACGTGATGTTCCGCCTCGGCCACCCAGAGTGGGCGGACGCGGCCGCCCTCACCAACACCAAGATTGGCGCCTTCAACACCCTCGTGCTCCTCACGTCGAGCCTCACCGCCGTCCTTGCACACCAGGCGGCGGAGCGTGGCAATGGTCGTCTGGCGGCGCGCTACCTGTACATGACGATCGGCGGAGCCGCGACCTTCATCGGGGTCAAGACGTACGAGTGGTGGTACGAGATCAGCCACGGGTACACGATCACCTCGAACGGCTTCTGGGCCTTCTACTATTCGGCGGCCGGGCTTCACGCATTTCACGTGATCGCCGGGGCGGTGATCATGGCGGTCGTGGCGCGCGACGCGGCACGCAACCTCGAGCTGCACCGCGTCGAGCTCATCGGAATATACTGGCACTTCGTCGACATCGTCTGGATCTTCCTGTTCCCGCTGCTCTACATAGCGAAGTAGAGGTACGAGATGGCCGGCCACTCAGAAGACTCCGGGTTCTTCGGCAACCACTACGTCAGGATCTACCTGCTTCTCCTCGCGCTGCTCGCCGTCAGCATAGCCGGGCCCGAGGTGGGCGAGAGACTCGACCGGGAGGTCTCGCTCTTCGGCCTTCGCCTGGGCCTCGGGGTGACGCTGACGCTGATCACTGCCTTTGGGATCGCGGTCTGGAAGGCGTGGCTGGTGATCAAGCACTTCATGCACCTCTCGATCGAGCGTCCGATCGCCAAGATATTCCTGGCCGCGTCTGTTCTCCTTCTGGCTCTCTTCTGGGGGGGCGTCGCACCCGATGTCCAGCTTCACGAGGGGCGCGGATGGGAGAACCTGGCCGCCAAGGAGGCGATCGATCGCGGGATAGCGAAGGCGGAGGACGACTACGACGACCATGCGGAGCACGTCGCCGAGGCGGTGCCGGTCACCCTGGTGCCCACGACCAAGTCAACCGAGAACCTCCTCCCCGGCGGGTACAATCTGGCGCATGCCGCCTTCTGGACCGTCCTGGTGCTGGTGGCGGTCGGGACGAACGCGGTCGCGATCATCCTGTCGATCGGGGTGCTGATCCTCGTCTTCGAGACGCTCAGCCACAGTCCCCTGGTGCGCCTGATGATGGGCCCGCTCGTCGGCCTTCTCCGGCGACTGCCGGGCGTCGGCAGGGTGCACGCCCGCCTTGCCAAGGCGCTTGATTCCTAGCGGGAGCAACCTGCCATGACCGCCAACACGACCGTGCTGCCCTTCCGGCCCAGACCGAGGCGCAGCGAGAAGGTCGTCTCGAATGGCGTGCTCGGGATGATCCTCTTCGTCTTCGTCGAGATCATGCTCTTCGCCGGCTTCGTCTCGGCCTTCGTGATCATCAGGGCGCGGGCCGTCGGCTCCGTCTGGCCCCCCCCCAACCAGCCGCGGCTGCCCTTCGAGCAGACGGCGGTGAACACGAGCGCCCTCCTGGCGAGCGGCATCCTCCTTCTGGCGGCGCACCGGATGCACCTGAAGGAGAGATCGCCCAGCGCCGTGGCTGCACTCCTGGCGCTGGCGACGCTTCTCGGCAGCGCCTTCGTCTTCCTGCAGGGGGTCGAGTGGGCGGCGCTGATCGGGGAGGGGCTCACGATGACATCATCGACGTACGGGTCTCTCTTCTACACGATCATCGGCGCGCACGCCGCCCATGCCGTAGTCGCCATCGGGGTGCTCACCTGGGCCTGGGTGCGGGCCGCCAGGTCGAGTCTCTCGCGCGAGGCGATCTCCTCGGTCGCGATCTTCTGGTACTTCGTGGTCCTGGTGTGGCCCTTCCTCTACTTCCAGGTGTACCTGTGAGGGCGGGGAACTACCAATGAAGGCCACACTCGCACTCGCGCTTCTTGGTCTGGCGACTCTTCCCGAGGCCGCCCTCGCCTGTCCCGTCTGCTTCGACCGCGACGACGAGGCGAGGATCGCCTTCCTGGCCACGACCGGGCTCCTCACCCTCCTGCCGCTCGGGCTGGTGGCGGGCTTTGGGGTGTGGCTGCGGCAGCGTTCGCGGGCGGAGGAGGAGGAGGAGGACGGGGCGGAGGAATAGCTGTCCTCGGATGGTCTCGCGCGAGCACCGTAGAGCGGCGGAGCGCTGCTAGGGGGCTGGGTTGCCGCTGCGCCGCCGTTGACCAGAACCTAGCCGAGCAGACCGGCGGGGCGGCCACCGTGGACCTCTGGCAGCCGAGGTCGACCACAACTCGCACGGGGTGCCTCCGGGCCTCGACGGTCTGGAGTCTCGACGCTTGGCACGCCGCCGCGAAGGTGGAGTCCAGTCCCCTGTTCCGGCCGGGCAACGGAGAACGTGTTTCTGCCACATGGCCGACCCGATCGCTTCGAAACCGTTAGGGGCGCTCTATGGGCTTCACGGCCCGGAATCGGATCGCACAGAGCGACGGAGAGCGCATTTCTCGGGGTGGGCAAGCGTACGGGTAGGTGGAATCCGGGTCCCTCCGGCCCGGTTGGGGGCGCTCGGGGCGCGGACTGCACCTACGACCCGGCGGAACCCGGCACCAAGTACCGGCAAGTGCTCGCCTGCACGGTCTACCGCTGCCCCCTCTGGCCGGTGCGGCCCGAGAGAGGCGGAAGCGGCGGGTGGAAGCGGCGGGTCTGTTGGGAGCAAGTAGAATGTCCGGTTTTCGGAGCATGTGAAATGTCCGCTTTGGGGTTCCGCCGCCCGACGAGGCGAGCGAAGCGAGCCGAGAAGGGCGGCGGAAGCTCTCACGAAGCCGCCCCGTCCTTGTCCAGATGCCGCCCCGCAGCATCGTGGCGCCCCGGCTTCGGGGTACCGTCTCGACTGCACGCCGCCGTCCTCGTGCGCATGCGAACGCCGGGCCTCCGGGTCGTCGGGAGCGGAGGACAGACAGTCGGCGAGGCGGGGCATCGAGGTCATGCCGCCGCCTCCTTTCCCTCCGTTGCCCCCTGCGGCCGCCCGGTGGCGTCGTAGCGCCCCACTCTCCGGCCACCGTGGAAGACCGCCATGGAGCCGTCCTCATACTCGTGGACCATCACCTTGGCCCGCACGTAGTGGCACCGGTGGCGCTGCCTGGCAATCTGCAGCTTCCTCCCGTGGTAGGCGACGCAGTTGTCGTTGCCGACCGTCCGCTCCGCCTTCAGGCAGAGGATGTCGGGCAGCTTCGCCCTCATGGACGGCAGCAGCGGCGCGAACGCGCTCTCCGCCTCCTTCGGCTCCACCGCGAACGAGGCGTTGAATCGCGGCCAGAAGGCCCTCAGGAACTCGTTCGCCTCCTCCATCCCGGAGATCCCCGCCTTCGCCAGCTCCTGGGGCAGGCGCCCCTGCAGCGTCCCGAACAGACGCTCGCTCCGGCCCCGCGCCTGCGGCGAGTATCCGGCGATCATCCCGATCCCCAGCTCCGCCATCGCCCGACCGAACTGGGTAGGGCTGTCCTTGTCCACCTTCCCGCCCGCCTCCGGCGTGTGCCAGTAGTGCGAGCCCCGGTCCGTGTACAGGTCGTCGAACAGCCCCATCGCCTCCACCGCCTCGCGCACCCCCCGGAAGCTCGACCAGGTCCCCTCCTCCTCCACGAAGAACCCCGAGAGCACCTCGCCCGTGGCGTCGTCCATCGTCACCACGAGATCCCACGACTCTCCCGGCACCCACTCGTGCGTCGAGGCGTCCTGGTGCAGCATCATCCCCGCCGCCGGCTTCCGCTCCCGCCGCTCGCGGTGCGGACCCTTCCTACGTCCCTTCCTCACCAGCCCGGCTTCCTGAAGCCGGTTCTTCACCCAGGTGTACGACCGCGACCCGCCCTCCGCCACATAGACCTCGACGTAGAAATGCCGCACGTTCCAGCCCCGGTGCCCGGCACCGTACAGCGCCTCCACCGCCGCCACCTCCTCCGGAGGCGCCCTGCGCGCCGAGCGCCCCAGACGCCGGTCGCGCAGAGCGTCCGGGCCCTCCGCCTCGTACCGGGCCACCCAGCGCCGGAACGTCCGCTCGCTCATCCTGAGCAGCCCCGCGGCCTGCGCCTGCACCAGCCGCTTTCGCCGCCACAGTCCATAGACCCTCTCAAACGCTTCCATCCGCACTTCCCGCAGCATCGCCGCCCGGTTCATCCACCCTCCTCGGTGAAGGTTCAGAACCGGACAGACTATGTGCTACGAAACCGGACAGATAATGTGCTCCCGACAGTGGAAGCGGCGGGTCTTGCGCCCCAAACGGTGGGTGCATATAGTGCGGAAGCGCACGAAGCTCACCCTTCGGAACGAAAGGCGATGGCTGAAATGGGAACGAGACTGCCCCCCCCACTGGCTGCTCTGGCCCTTGTTGCGCTGGTGCTCGGCTGCAAAGAAGCTGCCAAGACACCACCAGCACAAGGTCCTGCTGAACTAACCATTTCTGCTTACATAGACGGTAAGCGGATCACCGTGGACCCTGCACTTGTCGATGAACGTAAGCGCAAGCTGTTGCAGCAACACTATGGTGACCACATCGAGCTAGACGGTTCGGCTTTCGACGCATATGGCCGCTTGTGGCAAAACTTCTGGACGGAAATGATTACCCCCGAACAATGGGAGGCGTTGCCTGGGGACGATAAGGCAAGAATAACAACAGCACTTGAAGAGTTGGCCGATTCGTTGGGTGTGGACTTGGACCTGGAGCTACTCCCGTGATCGAAGACCTTGGCAAGCAGTTTGTAATGTTGTTTTCCAACAAATACGTCATGCTGCCCCTTGTCGCTGTTGTTGCGGCGGTGTATGTTGTGTTCGGTGTTGTGATGTGGGAACACGTCTTCGTCATAGCGGCATTGTGGATTGCATGCTCACTGCTCAAACGCAAATACTATTTACGCACGGGATTGTGCGCGGCGTGGTTGTTCGCAGTGCCAGCAAGCGCTGGTGCATTGGCACCTACACCCCCTCCTCCCCCCCCTGCGCTCGAAACGACGGCTTGCGGCTTGTTCGTGATTGAGAGTCATGCGATGCAGGAAGAATGCGGCGAGTGGGAACAAGCGGTTGCTAATCAAGCAATTCGCAGATGCCATAACGGCATCATCTTGGCAGAGATAGAAGTTATGATTATTCTGGGCATTCCCGAGCCATCCGCTAAAATTCTCGCCGCTATAGCCTTGTGGTACACGTTAGATATGCTTGAAATGGATTGTAGGGACGCGGTTGAAGCGGCGCGAGTATGCGGCATTGACGTCAGGCATATTGAATGGGCATTGGAAAAAATCGACTGGATAAGGCAAAAAATACGCGAATTTGTAGAGTGGTTTATAAGATGTCTCAGACGATATTGGCTCAAACCAGAATGCTGGTTCTTACCATTCTAGCCGCTGCCCCCCCCTCGGCCCCCTAGCGCTCCATGTGCGCGTGTGCGTAGGGTTGGGTGAATTTCGCGAACAAACACGTTGCAGAGGCTGGTTTCTACCATGTCGAGGGCTGTAGCGGCAAGGGATCCCGCCCGTATGGCACCGGCCAGCTTGGAAGACCGGAAGGGTGCCGGGGGGATAGGGCCGGATTGTCCATCGGGTGCGCCGTGAAGCTGGCCGATTGTCAGTCCTGGCGGTTGTAGCTGGCGACAGCCCCCCGGCCTGTAAGCTCCGCCCGTGCGTAGTGGGCTGGCCAATCTTCCGGCGACCTGGACGGCGGAAACGCTGGCCCCTGACGCCACCAAGTCCCTGGCCATTCCGACCCACCCCGAGTGTCCGGTTAGCCGCCCGTCCAGTCCGGCGGCCCGGCCCCGGCTGTTGCGGCTCCCCTCCATCCCGTAGTCCTCCAGCAGCGCCTCGTACCGCCCCGTCAGATCCTCTCTCGCCTCGCGCCTCAGGTTCCGAAACGCCGCCGACAGGCTGTCCGTCCGGTGCTCCTTCGGCACGCCCCCCAGCGCCCCGGCGTCGGTGAAGTCCGACAGGCCCCGGCGCCCCGGCTCGTGCCTCTGCCGGAAGATGACCTCCCGCTCCGGCCCGTGCCTGGCCTTCCAGGCCCGCACCCGCCGCTCGAGCGTGCGCCTGACACCGGGGTGCAGCTCCGGATGACGCCGCATCACCTCCTCGTACAGCGCCACCGCCCGAAGCCCCGGATTCGCCTCCAGCAGCGGCACCTCCTCCTCCTCGAAGATCCCCGCCAGCGGATCAGGACGCCTCCGCCCCCTCGGCCTCCTTCTCTCCGACGGCCGCCGCGGATCACCCTCGATCCGATAGGCCGTCGCCGTGCTGAAGCCCGCCCGCGCCGCAGCCAGCGCAGGACGGTCCCTCCTCCGGTGTTTCATGTAGAGCTCCATCTGGTGGTCCGTGACATGTCGGCCCGGCACCCGGCGTCTCGCCGCTTCGAGGGAAAAACACCGATGCTCGCGCCGACCGCGGCCACCTCTGCTCTCTCATCCTGATTGTCGCTCGCCTCTCACCCTGATTGTCGCGCTACTGGCCTGCCTGGAAGACATAACCAGTGACCATACGGAGTGGAGCAAGTCGATATGGAAGAATGGACTCTACTCGTGGTGGCGGCGGACTACAAACACAGGGATCCGGGATCGGTACGGGCTGCTAGCGGCTAAGTTGGTGCTCCGCAGCCGTTGATCGGCGCTCCGGGATGCTATGCTCTGCCCCATTTTCGGCAGCCTGCCCGACGCCGTCGCTAACGCCCCTCCCCCACCTCGACACCGACTCGGAAGCGGCGCCCGAGCAGCGACTGCCACCCCTCGGGACGAGCGTCCAGCAGGTTGTCCGCGCCCAGGGAGAGCGCGAGTCCCGCCCAGAGCTCCACGGCCAGCTGGGCATCCACGCTCGCGAGGCGCTCCTGCACTTCCGTCGAAATCCCGCCAATGCCCACGATCGGCGCCTCGCCGACAATGCGCACCCCGGCGTCCAACCGTGCGCCGACCGGCGAGTCCACCGTCCACATCCCCCGCAGCTGCCCGCTGTGCCTGGAGCGCCGACTCAGCTGCGTGCCCGAGTCGCGGGAGTGCGCATCCAGGTAGGCGTAGCCAGCCGAGAAGGTACCAGCGCCCGTGATGGTCCGAAGCGCCACCTCGAAGCCCTGCACCGCCACCGAGCTCAGGTTGCGCGGCGAGTAGATGGAGAATCCCGCCGGAGTGTGCCCCGCGAGGGCTAGCTCGATCAGGTCGTTGATCTCGTTCGAGTAGAGCTCGGCAGATGCCACGAGCGCGCTGGCAGGCGTCCACTCCACCCCGCTCGACGCGCTCCACGAGCTCTCGGGGAGGAGGTCGGCCGACCCCTGGATCACGTACCCGGCACCGAGATTCGCGAAGTTCCACGCCAGCTCCTTGAAGGACGGAGCTCGAAACCCCCTGGCGATGTTCGCCCGCAGGCGTAGCCGTCGGCCCACGGGGCGCGTCACCCCCAAAGAGGGCGAAAGTTGCGTCCCCCACCGCGAATTCCACCCCAGGCGGGCGCCCGCGGTCACGACCGCGCCGCCCACTTCGAGCTGGTCGCGCACAAAGAGGGCGGCCTGGCGATCCGCGACCTGTTCCTCGGCCAGCTTGTCGGGCGACCGAACCGTGCGCCGAGTCCCCTCGGCACCTACCACTAGGGTGTGCTTCCCAAGGCCGACGGCGTAGCTGCTGGTCACCCTGGCCTCCCGCTCCCACTGCGGGTCTTCGTCAGGGTTCATCCAAGGACTCCTAGCCACGGGGTTGGCACCGCGCGCGCTCCGGTAGAGATGCTCGTAGTCCTGCAGGAAGAGCGTGCTCGTCCAGCTACCCGCCGCGTCGCCCCCGTCGGCCGCCCGCCCAGTCAACCGCGCGTCGAACCAGCCGGAGAGCCCGCGGTTGTCGTTGAACCCGTTGAACCCACCTCCTACCGGCCAGCGCTGCCGCTCGCGCAGGAACGTCACCCCCGCGCTAAGTCGCCACCTCTCCGTCGCCTCGTAGTCGGCCCGAGTCTTCAGGTCCCACACACGCGCCAGCGGCCCCGGAGACTCCACTCCGGCACCCGCGCCGAAGGGGCCCGGCACTCGGTCCTCCTGGCGCCATCCGGCAGTGGCCACTCCCCGAAGTCGGCCGCCGCCCCCCGCCGACATCTCCGCGTCGCGTCTGCCGAGCCCACCCCACCTCGCCCGCCCGAAGACCCTGAAGCCCGGCTCTGGGGCCCGAGTCACCACGTTGACAACGCCGGCCAGGGCGTCGGAGCCGTACGAGGAGGAGAGGGGGCCCTTCACGATCTCGACCCGCTGAACCGCCGTGGTCGATACCCGGCTCAGGTCGCGGTTCTCGATCAGCGCTCCGGGTGCGGGGTGCCCATCGACCAGGACCAGGACCCTGGCGCCGCCAATCCCCCGAATGCGCACCTCCGAACCGGTAGGGGCGCCCACGGCGGTCTCGAGCCCCGGAACCCAGGCGAGCGCGCGGTCCACCGACGCGGCGCCGAGGGCAGCGATTGGTTCGGCCCCGATCGTCGCTGTCGGCAGAGCCAGCAACGATCGCCGGTCGCTCTGGCCATGCGCCCCAGCCACCAACTCGTCGAGCAGGAGCGGGTCCGGTGACAGCGCGATCTGCCACCCGACCCGCACCCCTTCATCCCACGCGACCGCTCGCTCCCGGTACCCGGGTGCCCGGACGAGGGCGCACACGCCCGGCCCCCACTCGGGCGAGACCGAAAAGCGGCCGTCGCGCACAGCCGCGATCACCCGCTCGCCCGCACCGTGCAAGTCGCTCCCACACCCGTGCGCGGACGGCTCGCCGCTGAAAGACCAGATCAGCGTCGCCCCCGCCACGGGCGCGCCGGTTTCCCGATCGAGCACCTGCCCGTCGCCCTGCCCAGCCACCGGGCGGGCGAGGACGGCCTGGAACGCGAGCACCGCACCCGTGCCGAAGGGGATTAGCCGCGCTGCCCCCCGCATCATGGCGCTACCGCAGTCGCCTGAACTTCACCGTGGGGTGCCCCGACTCGCCGCTCACGTTGTAGTAGCCGGTGATCTGCACCTTGTACACCTCGCCCTCGCCGGTTCTGACGAGAAAGACGTTGTAGGTGGGCCACATGCGGCTGTTCTCCTGGAGGTTGTACCAGTAGATCCCCGATCCGTCCTCGACGCTGACCGGAAAGGCCCCGCCGATCGTCGACAGGTAGCCCGCGTACTCCGGCGCGTCGTCGGCCTGCGACACCCGGCTGAAGTCATCGGCCGCGTCGAGCGGGAAGGTGCCGGCATCGCAATCGGCGTTGACCCCGATCGAGAGATCGGGCGTGACCGAGATGTCCCATCCGCAACCCGCCGGGCTGGTGGGCACACCCTCGGAGAGGTTCAGGAATGCGGGTCCCCTCGAGATATCCGCAGCGATCGTCGCCGAGCTGCCCAAGGTGCCGCCCGCGCCGTGCCGACGATACTCGACGGTGGCGCCGAGCGGCCTTTGGCCGTCCATCGTGAGCTCCACCACCCTAAAGACCGCGAATCCGCGGTCCGACGACTCGCGCAGCTTCCAGGCCGCTCCGGGATCGGCCACGAGAGTCTGCTGGACGGGGTCGAAGCGAAACCACGACGCCCCCGGATCGGGTACCAGGGCATCGACCGAGAAGGACGCTCCGGAGATGTCGGCACCGGTGACGGCCTCGAAGTCGGCGACTCCGTCCTCCGTGGTGAAGGCCAGGACCATCTCGGCGGTTGCGCTCGCGTTGTTTCCGAGATTGTCCCCTTCCACCGAACCCGGACCCGAGACGCCCCCGTTCAGGCGAATCTGGAAGCGCCGAAACGCCATCTGCCAGTCGGTCGAGGAGGAGGGGTCGGCGGGCATCACGATCGCGCCCTCGCCCTCGAGGCTCAGGTATGCGAAGTCTGCGGCCGAGGTTGCGTCGACCACGATCACCCCCTCCTCGAAGACCGGGGGGTCGGTGGACTCGCATCCCGTCGCCAACACCAGCAGCGCCAGCGGCAGAAGGGCGGCAGTGCGGAGGCCGGACGGTCCGGCGCTTCTCTCTTCGGTACGGAATCTCATTGAGTGGGTCCCACTTTCGGTTGATTGTGATTGCCTGCTCCGGTCGAACCCTCGCCAAGGTGTTCCAGCGCCTGGGCTTCAATCCAGTCGGAGATGCGGGGGTGCGGCAGAAAGCCCTCGGTCGCCAGGTACTCGAGGCCCTCCAGCACCTGTGCGTAAGGACCGAATCCGGAGACGCGGTACGGGATCACGACGACGGTATCCCAGCTGGCGTTCATCCTCGCCACGACCCTCCGGATCCGTTCCTCCGAGGCCGCTCTCGCCTTGGGCCAGTCCTCGCGCAGCGTGGCGACTTCAACCTCTGCGTACCCGAGGTCGTGCAGGTGTCCCGCCGTCCGCTGCATCCGCGCCAGAACGCGGCGATTCTTCCCCTCGTCGCCCATTCCATGCCCGATCATGACGACGCCGGTCCCGCCAGGCGGCGTCCCGGCTACGGCAGCGCGCTCGGTCACGATCTCCGCCACCTCGTCGGATCCCGCAAGACCCTCCCGGGCAAGGAGCAGCTCCAGGTCGGTCGCGATCGGATCCACAGTCGAACCATCTACCATCTTGTGTCCGATCATCGCCACCCGCGGTGGATCGGAGCGGAGGCCGAGCAGGTACTCCGTCGGGTGCAGGAAGGACTCGCCAGACACGAAGAGCCTCACCACGGCAGCGCGTGTGACCCCCTCTGCCGCGAGACGGCCCAGCGCGGCCTCCAGCGTGTTGGAGTCGGCCATCCCAAAGGCGATCTCCACCGGGAGCCGATCTCGCAGGGGGGCCACGGCGGCCTCGACGCTGGCATTCCATCCCTCGTCGCCCCCGTGCGCCATGACGATCACGCCCGGCACCCCGGCCGAGGATCTTCCAGCAGTCGCCACTTGGTGTTCGGTCGACGAGGATCTCTGGACAGTCGGTGGCCTGGCGGCGCACGCGGCGAGCGTCCAGAGTGTCGCCAGAGCGGCCAGATGGGTGCCGGCGTGTCGATGTGGGGGCATGTGTCGGCCTCGTTTGGCGGATTCCAGGGCGGTTCGCTCGACGCAGCAGCGCCAAGGGATGTAGTACCCGGTCGGGGGTGTCAAGTTGCAATTGGCCAACTCAAAGTATATTCTTGAAATAGCCCAGCCCACATCCGAGCAGGGGTCGCCGTGATCCGCCGAGAGCTAGCCGCCTCACTCATGAAGGCCTCCCGCCAGCATCCCGTAGTGGCGGTCGCCGGTCCCCGCCAGAGTGGCAAGACAACGCTCTGTCGGACGCTCTTCCCAGCGCTCCCCCACGCATCGCTCGAACCTCTCGACGAACGGGCGCTCGCCGAGGCCGATCCGCACAGATTCCTCGGCAGGTTCCCGCGCGGCGCCTTCATCGACGAGATCCAGCGCGCGCCGGCGCTGCTTCCCCACATTCGGCGATCCGTGGACGCCGATCCGAGGCCGGGACGCTGGATCCTGGCCGGTTCCCAGGACCTTGCGCCGATGGTCCAAGGTTCCTTCTCGGGAGTGAGCGAGAGCCTCACGCTACTGCCGCTCTCGTGGAGCGAAATCACCCGCTTCGAACGACGTCCCGGCACCCTCGAACGGGCGCTCTTCAGCGGGTCCTACCCACGCATCTTCGACCGGGGCCTAGGGCCGATGCGCTGGCTTCGGCGGCACCTGGCCACCCTCGTGGAGCGCGACGCAAGGGCCATCCTCCGGATCGGGGACCTGGCCGCCTTCCATCGCTTCCTGGAGCTCTGCGCCGGCCGCACCTCGGAGCTCCTCCGCTACTCGTCGCTCGCCTCGGACTGCGGAATTTCGCAGCCCACGGCCAAGGCGTGGCTATCCGTGCTGGAGGCTGCCTTCATCGTCTATCGGCTGCCCCCGCACTCGGGAGCGCCCGGCAAGCGGGTCGTCAGAACCCCGAGGCTCTACTTCTACGACACCGGCCTGGTGTGCCGCCTCCTCGGAATTCGCGACCCCGGACTTCTCACGGTGCATCCACTTCGCGGCGCAATCTTCAGGACCTGGGTCGTATCGGAGTTCGTGAAGCAGAGGGCGAACCGTGGAGGGGAGGGCGGACTCCGCTTCTACCGGGACCGGCACGGCTCCGAGATCGACCTTGTCGTCCACAGAGGGGGACAGGACGATGGTCGGGGACGCGACACGATGCTCGTCGAGACCAGATCGGCCGCCACCCCGACCGCGAGCTTCTTCGAGCGGGCCAGGCGGGTGCGGGGCCAGCTCGGCGGCGGCCATGTCGCGGTCGTCTACGGAGGCGACGTCGGGCAGCTGCGGAAGAGGTGGCGGCTGACCCCCTGGCGGCAGCTGCCGAGACTACTCGGGGAGCTCGACGCCACCCCTCGCTAGCGCGGCCTCCAGCCCGGCGACAAAGGTCGGCTCTCCCTCCGGGACCGGGCCTATCCAGCTGAAGGCCACGCTCCCGTCCCGGTTGACGACCAGCGTCGAGGGGAGCCCCCGAGCCGCGAGCGCCTCCTTCGAGAGCTGGTCCGGATCGAGGGCGATCTCGTACTCGATAGCCATCTCGTCCACGTACTCCAGCACGGCCGCGACGTCGGAGCGGAGGTCCACCGAGATGCCCAGCACGGCGAGCCCGTCGCCCCGGTAGCGATGGTACAGCTCGCCCAGGTACGGGATCTCCTCGCGGCAGGGGTGGCACCAGGTGGCCCAAAGGTTGACCAGCAGCACCTGGCCCCGGTAGTCGGCGAGTCTCACCGTGCGCTCTCCGTAAAGCGAGGCGACCGCGAGCGCAGGGGCCGGGTCACCGCTCCGGAGACCGGGCGCATCGGCAGCCATGCACCCGGCGAGCAGCGCGGCGGCGAGCGGGGGCGCCCTCCGGGCGATCTGGCGACAGCCGGCGAGGTTGGCGGCGACAGCTCTGGCAGCTCGTGAACAAACCTCCCACGGCATTCGAGCAGCGCCGCATCCCCGCTGGACCGCTGCGCTCTGCGTTGCTCCTCGGGCCGGTAGCGCTGCTACCAACCCTTCGTCGCGCCTTGCCAGTGAGGCGGTCCGCGAACAGGACCCCGGCGGCATTCGCCCGGCGGAGCATCCCCGCTGGACCGCTGCGCTCTGCGTTGCTCCTCGGACCAATAGCGCTGCGGCTATTGGCCCTTCGTCGCGCCTTGCCAGCGGGGCGCTTCGCCGGTCTCGGTGCTCGTCGGGGCCCGTCCGCGGACCGCTGGCGCTTCGCCGCTCTCGGTGCTCGCGCGAGATTATCCACGGACTGCTGGCCCGAGGCCGCGGCCAGCGGTATCGTGGTCGGCGGGAATTGGGCCTTATCGGACGCATCTCGCTCAAATGGGTGACGATCACCATGGCGGCGCGACGGAGCTGCCGCCCCACCTCACCTCTGCGGAAAGGATTCCGGATGAGTACAATCTGGCACAGATGGCGTTGCTCGGCGCTGGCGGCACCGACGATCCTGGCACTCTTTGCCTGCGGTGGCGCCGCGCAAGTCGAGGACCTGGTGCCCGACGCCGACGGCTACTACACGACCAGGAGCGGCCTCCGCTTCCAGATCCTAACCGAGGGCGAGGGCCCGAAGCCCAAGTGGGGGGACCGCGTGCTCCTGGACTACTCGACCGCTCGTCCGGACGGGACCGTGATCGACTCCTCCTTCGAGCGCGGCAAACCCGATGTGATGGCGCTCCGCGATGTCGTGCGCGGCTTCCGCGAGGCGCTCGAGCTGATGCCGGTCGGCAGCCGCTACAAGGTGATCGTGCCCGGAAAGCTGGCGTATGGTCGGGAGGGGATTCCCGGGCTGGTTGGTCCGAACGAGGCGCTCACCTTCATCATCAACCTCCACGAGATCGTGGAGCGGTGAGTGCAACTGGTCCTGGGCGGCCTTCCCGGCGGCCGGCGTAGGGAAACCGGCAGGGCACCAGGCTAACGGGGGCTTCCAGCCGACCAGCGACTCCTCCGCGTGTTCGTCATCGCGGGGGTGCCGGAGGCTCGCGCTGCGAGGTCGGAGTCAATCGTCGCGCCCGAGGTGCCTGACGGTCGCCAGGGTGACGCCGAGGCGCACGGCATAGTAGGTGATCGCGCCGGGAATGAGGGCAGCTATGTAGAGAGGCACTGCCAGCACCGCGGTAACGGCTGCGCCGGCACTCAATCCGAGCACAGTCCCGAGGAGCGAGCCTACGAACGCGGCTCCAGGTGGCGCTCCGGCAATCCAGTTGGCCGCCGCCGGCACCGGAGACGACATGAAGCCCACGCACGAGAGCCAAGCAAGAAGATCATCGCCATCGCAAAGCGAGAATGCAATGAAATCTCCCGCGGCGATCCCGAGGGCTGTGGCGAGGCCCAGATCGCGAGGCTCGTCGTTCGGTTCCCCGGCCCACGATTTCTCCCGGTGCGAGAGTGGTGCAGATCCAACACGAACCGGGCTGTCGGCCGCCCGTAGCGGACCGGCATGACCAGCGCGCCAGAAGGGGCTCCGCTTCGCCTCCGCGATGGCCGCGTTCAGCGACCGGCCCTCCGGCTTCGGCGGGCGTTGGGCGGAGGCCTCTCCCGGCGGCAGCAGGAGCGTGGCCGAGAGCACGCAGGCAGGCAGGGCGACTGCGGGAAGTGAGGACCAGCTCGGCATTTCTTTCTCCGGTCAGTGATCTCATCGATTCGACATGCACTGCCCTACCTGACCGGTGGTCGCTCGGTTTCCGCACCATGGCCGCGGAGTCGGAGAGCTCGAGGCCGAGCGGGTCACCCTCGCGCAGGAGATCGAGGACAGCTCGCGGCCGCTCGGCAGCTCCAGGGGGCGGCGAACGCCGCGGCACCCTCCCTGCTCGATGAAGTCGGCTTGCTGACTGGAGAAGAACGCGGGGTTGGGGGGTCAGTTTGCAGGGGACCGGGCTCGTCGCTCGCGTCGAGCCGGGAGCGAACCGCTCTCAGGTCATCCGCATCTCGCTCAACCGGGTCACGACCACCATGGCGGCTCGGGGTGATGGCGCTCCGCGAGATCGTGCGCCGCTTCCGCGAGACGCTCGAGCCGACGCCGGTCGGCAGCCACTACTACCTCACTCGCAGCGCCACCGTGCAGGAGGGCTGTGGCTCCTGATCGAGGTGAGCCAACTCAGAAACGCCGGATCGTCGGGCGCGCACAGATTCGTGTCATACCACCGGAAAGTGGCCAAATCCAGGCCGACCAGCTCCTCGGGCAGGGGACCCCCCAACGACGACGTCTCGGAGACGTCAAGCCAATCGAGGAGCAACAGGCTGCCTAGCTCCGGGGGAATCGGGCCCGTCAGGAAGTTGTTGGCGAGCCCCAGATCCCGGAGATTCGACAATCTGCCCAGATCCGGGGGAATCCGGCCTATCAAGGAGTTGTCATTTAGCCACAGGTCTCTAAGACTCGACAGGTTGCCCAGCTCTGGCGGAATCTGGCCCGTCAGGTAGTTGTCAGATAGCCACAGCTCTTCAAGGCTGGACAACCTGCCCATCTCCGCAGGAATCGGGCGCGTCAGCGAGTTGTTCCACAGAAATAGTCCTTTGAGATTCGACAGGTCGGGGCCGCCCGCCAACGAATGCAAACCAAATCCTCTGACCGCCTTCATTCGAGCCCCCCTTCCGGCCTCGTTCGGTCAAATCCCTTGCCGCACCGATCACGGCTAGCAGTCCGTGGACAGCCTCGCGCAAGCACCGAGACCGGCGAAGCTGCCCCGCTGGCAAGGCGCGACAGAGAGCCAATAGCCGCAGCGCTATTGGTCCAAGGAGCAACGCAGAGCGCAGCTGCCCAGCGGGAATGCACCGCCGCTCCTACCGTGGGAGTCCTGCCCACAGGCTGCTAGAGAGCCGCAAGCCCGAAGCTAACTTGCCCCCGGGTGGTGGGGCAAGTTGACGATGAACGCTCCCGCTCGGGTACCGCGCTTCGCAGATCGCCGCGCCGAATTTCCGTCCGGGGTTTCCACATTTCCCGTTCCAGCTCGGCACCTGACGGACCTGCTGGCGTCGGTGAGGGTGGCTGGCGATGGTCCGGGGACGTACCCCGACGGCGACCGGAGTTCGGAACCCAGGGTAGCGTTCCGGGGTACCAGACCCCGTGCGTAGTGCAGATTCGGGAGAACGTGTCCACAACGTAGGGGGCGGAGATCGTGGTAAAGACGGGAGCAGGCATGACCGGAGCAACATTCGCGAAGGCGGTGCTGGCGGGGACGGTGGTTCTCCTAGGCTGTGGCGATCTGGCCATGGAAGCGGACCGCGTACCGACTGAGTTGTCCGTATCCCCCCCCGATAGCGGTCGGTTCACGGTGGGGGAACCGACGAGGCTGGAGCTCGTGGTCGAGGACCAGCATGGGGAAGTCCTGCCGGTTCCGAACTGGGTGCCAGTGACCTGGCGGGCCGGTCCCCCTGCCGTCGGGGATGTGAGCGAGGACGGAACGCTGACGGGGAAAGAGGGGGGCTGGGTGCGTGTCACCGCGCGGCTGGCCGGACTGGAGACGCGTTTGTGGTACTGCATGAATCCCAACCAGATCGGACTGACCGCCCCGCTGATCTATCTGACCCAGGCCACGCAGAACCGGGAGGGCAGCGTGAGTCTCATCGCGGGCCGACCCGCGCTCCTGCGGGTATTCGCGGTGGCAGACCAGGACAACTGCCTGGAGTCGTCGGCCCGGGTCACGCTTACGCGAGGGAACGATGTGGTCTTCGAGCAACTCATCCCGCCGGGGGATGGGCACATCGCCACTAACATCGACGAGTCGACACTGACCGGGTCCTACAACGTCGAGATTCCCGGGTCCGCCATTCAGCCCGGCGTCGAGATGGTGGTGGAACTCGATCCGGAGGGCGTGGTGTCGCTGGCCCCGGGAAGCCAGACCCGGTATCCGGCTGAGGGCGCGATGGCGCTCGACGTGGTGGAGCTGCCCGTGTACCGCATCATTCTGGTCCCGACCATCTCTCGCCCTGCACCCGACTCGGCGGTCTTCGACTGGGTGGACGGAGTGAACCCGGAGAGCGAACAGATGCGCCTGTCCAGAACCATCCTCCCGGTCGGCGACATGGACGTCGAGGTCCGCGAGACCTACACCACCAGCCTCGATCTGCGGAACTTCGGCAACTGGTGGTATTGGCGTAACGAGATCGGAGTTCTGTACGAGCAGGAGGGGAGGCGCGGGTACTACTACGGGGTCACGAGCGTGCTGGATACCGCCGGGATCGCCAACATCGGCTATCCGGTGAGCGTGGGGTCCGATGTCGACTTCGTCTACACGCACGAAGTGGGACACACCATGAACCTGTGGCACGCCCCCTGCGGCGGCGCTGGCGGGCCGGACCCCCGGTACCCCTACGAGAATGGATCGATCGGAGTCTGGGGATACGACATGGCGGAGGGTATGCTGCTGGATCCGGCGCAGTACACAGACGTCATGAGCTATTGCTTCGACCATATCTGGATCAGCGACTACCAGTTCGACCGGGCGATGACCCACCGGCTGAATGGAGACGGCGGCATCAACCACGACGCGGAGACACGGGCTCCGCCGGGTCTGGACCGCGGCGAGATGCTCGTGGTCTGGGGCGGGGTCTGGGAGGGACGCATCTCCCTCGAACCGGCGTTCGTGCTCGACGGGCCGGTTGTGCTTCCCGAGTCCGACGGCCCCTACCGGGTCGAGGGACTCGGAGCGAACGGGGAGACGAGGTTCTCCCTCTCGTTCTCGCCGATTCCGCTGGACCATGGGGGGAGCAGCTTCGTGTTCTTCATCCCCTACCAGCGCGAGTGGGCCGACAACCTGGAACGGATGGTGCTCACCGGGCCAGAGGGGGAGTACACGCTTACACGTGACGGAGAGCCCGAGATGGCCGTGCTGACGGACCCAGTCACGGGAAGAGTCCAGGCGATCGTCAGCGACTGGGACGGAGGCCCGCTTCCCGGCGAGGAGCGTGCGAACGTGACGGTCACCAGGGGCATCCCGACAGGCGGGTTGCGGTAGACGGGCCCCCGAGTCCCAGCGCCGGCGCGAGCCGCCGTTTCCGCAGGGGCCGACCGCGTGCTCCACGAGACACCAAACAGGTTTCCCGCAACTCCTGTCGGGGTCGGCCGCCTCGTTTGCTTCGCCCGCGGATACTCGCCGTCGTTGCCACGCTCTAGACAGCCCGATCCTCTTCTTCTCACTTCGACTCCCAATGCGCGTAGACCGCCGGACCGCTGATGGCGGAGCCCTGGTCTCCCCTCTGTATCCCCTTCCCCCGGACCGATTCGCGCACCCCGGAGTGGGAAGGTGCTGTGTCCACCATCCCGGCCCAAACACCGACGACGTGGCGACCTGGTAGGATGCGCTACGGATGCCGGACGACGGCAACCGCTGCGAGTTCCGTGTTGATCGGGGGGCGTCTGTACATGCTGGCCGCGCCCGTGACCCGGCACCAGCGGATCTCGAGCGGCTGCTTGGTGCTCCCGAATGTTCGGCGTGCTCGGATCGGTGGCCTTCGGTGAGGGTGGCGGGCGATGGTCCGGGGACGTACCCGGACGGCGACCGGAGTTCGGAACCCAGGGTAGCGTTCCGGGGCATCAAGTCCCGGCGTGTAGTGCAGACTCGGGAGTTAAAGGTGTCCATAACTGACGGGGCAGAGATCGTGGCAAGACGGGAGCAGGTATGACCGAAGCAACGTTCGCGAAGGCGGTGCTGGCTGGGACGGTGATTCTCCTCGGGTGCGGCGACCTGGCCATGAAAGCGGACCGCATACCTACTGAGTTGGCCGTATTCCCCCCCGATAGTGGTCGGTTCACGGTGGGGAAACCGACACAGCTGGAGTTTGTGGTCAAGGACCAGCACGGGGAAGTCCTGCCGATTCCGACCTGGGTGGAGCCGCCGACCTGGCGGGCCGCTCCCTTGTCCGTCGCGGATGTGAGCGAGGACGGAACGCTGACGGGGAAAGATACCGGCTGGGTGGGTGTCACTGCGCGGCTGGCCGGGCTGGAGACGGATTTGGCGTACTGCATGAACCCCAGTCAGATCGGACTGACCGCCCCGCTAGTCTATCTGACCCAGGCCACGCAGAACCGGGAAGGCAGCGTGAGTCTCATCGCGGGCCGGCCCGCCCTCCTGCGGGTATTCGCGGTGGCGGACAAGGTCAACTGCCTGGACTCGCCGGCCCGGGTCACGCTTACGCGGGAGAACGATGTGGTCTTCGAGCAACTCACCCCGCCGGGGGATGGGCGCATCGCCACTAGCATCGACGAATCGACGCTGACCGGGGTCTACAACGTCGAGATTCCGGGGTCCGCCATTCAGCCCGGCGTCGAGATGGTGGTGGAACTCGATCCGGAGGGCGTGATGTCACTGGCCCCGGAAAGCCAGACCCGGTATCCGCCCGAGGGCGCGATGGCGCTCGACGTGGTGGAGCTGCCCGTGTACCGCATCATTCTGGTCCCGACCATCTCTCGCCCTGCACCAGACTCGGCGGTCTTCGACTGGGTGGACGGAGTGGACCCGGAAAGCGAACAGCTGCGCCTAGGCAGAACCATCCTCCCGGTGGGCGAGATGGAGGTCGAGGTCCACGAGACCTACACCACCAGCCTCGATTTGCGAGACATCGTGAACTGGGGGTATTGGCTTAACGAGATCAGATTTCTGTACGAGCAGGAGGGGAGACGCGGGTACTACTACGGGGTCGTGAGCCGGAACCTGCGGGGTGTCACCGGGATCGCCTACGTTGGCTATCCGGTGGGCGTCGGGTCCGATGTCGACTACATCTACACGCACGAAGTGGGGCACACCATGAATCTGTACCACGCCCCCTGCGGCGGCGCCGGCCGGCCGGACCCCCAGTACCCCTACGGGAATGGATCGATCGGAGTCTGGGGTTATGACATGGCGGAGAGAATGCTGCTGGATCCGGGGCAGTACAGAGACGTCATGAGCTACTGCTTCGACCATATCTGGATCAGCGACTACCAGTTCGACCGGGCGATGACCCACCGGCTGAACGGAGACGGCGGCATCAACCACAACGCGGACACACAGGCTCCGCCGGGTCCGGACCGCGGCGAGATGCTCGTGGTCTGGGGCGGGGTCTGGGAGGGACGTATCTCCCTCGAACCGGCGTTCGTGCTGGAGGGGCCGGTTGTGCTTCCCGAGTCCGACGGCCCCTACCGGGTCGAGGGACTCGGAGAGAAAGGGGAGACGAGGTTCTCCCTCTCGTTCTCGCCGATTCCGCTCGACCATGGGGGGAGCAGCTTCGTGTTCTTCATCCCCTACGAGCGCGAGTGGGCCGACAACCTGGAGCGGATGGTGCTCACCGGGCCGGAGGGGGAGTACACGCTTACACGTGATGGAGAGCCCGAGATGGCCGTGCTGACGGACCCCGTCACGGGAAGGGTCCAGGCGATCGTCAGGGACTGGGACGGAGGCCCGCTCCCCGGCGAGGAGCGTGCGAACGTTACGATCACCAGGGGCATCCCGGCAGGCGGGTTGCGGTAGAGCCAGGTTCACTGCGGGCGGCCGCCTCTCGAGTGGCTGCGATGCTTCCGGGAGATCGGTGGCCCCATGGCCATTGAAGAGGCGTCGTTCCTCAGGCTCGGACCGACGTCCGCCGCTGCCTCAACCTCCCGCCGTGCAGATCTCCCCGCCTTCGTGGTTCTCGACCGATCCGAGCCAGCTCAGAAACGCCGGATCATCGGGCGCGCACAGACTCGTATCGTGCCAGTAGAACCAATGCAAATCCAGGCCAATCAGCTCTTTGGGCAGGGGACCCCACAACCACGTCTCGGAGACATCAAGGAAAAAGAGGGCCGACAGGCTGCCCAGCTCCGGCGGAATCGGGCCCGCCAGGAAGTTGTCGGCGAGCTCCAGGTCCCCGAGGTACGACAAGCTGCCCAGCTCCGGCGGAATGGGGCCCGTCAAACGATTGCGAGATAGCTGCAGGACTTGGAGATTCGACAAGCTGCCGAACTCAGCAGGAATCGGGCCTGTAAGGAGGTTGTTGGCGAGCTCCAGGACATAGAGGTACGACAGGTTGCCCAGTTCGGGCGGAATCGGGCCTGTCAAGGAATTGGCAGATAGCAACAGGCGTTTGAGACTCGACAGGTTGCCCAGCTCCGGCGGAATCGGGCCCGTAAGCGAGTTGTTATTTAGCCAGAGGTATTCCAGGCTCGACAGGTTGCCCAGCTCCGCAGGAATCGGGCCCGCAAGCGAGTTGTGCCCAAGCGCTAGGTATTGGAGACTCGACAATTTGCCCAGTTCCGCAGGAATCGAGCCAGTCAGCGAGTTGTCTGACAGAAACAGTCCGTTGAGACTAGACAGGCTGCCAAGCTCCACAGGAATCGGGCCCGTCAGGGAGTTGGCACCGAGGCTCAGGTACTTGAGCTTGGACAAGTTGCCCAGCTCTGGCGGAATCGGGCCCGTCAGGGAGTTGTAACGTAGCCACGGGCCTTCGCTGTATACGCCGAGATCCAGATACCCGAGGTTCGACAGGCTGCCCAGCTCCGGCGGAATTGTGCCGACTAGGTTGTTTCCTCCGAGATCGATGCCGACCACCTGCCCCGCATCATCGGTTTCCACACCGAACCACATGCCGATCTCGTCGTCGGACAGCCACCCGCGATCGCGCCCCCACTCCGAACCGCCGGTGCTCTCGTACAACAGGGCGAGCACCTCGCGATCCGGCGAACCAGGAGGCTTCGGCTCGGAGGAGTCGCACGCCGCAACGAGCAAGACCGCGACGAGGTGCGGCCAGGAGCGTCCGTATCCCTCGCCAATCTTCATTCGAGCCCCCCTTCCGGCCTCGTGCGTTCAAACCCACTGGCCGCGCTGATCACGCCGCGAAGTCGAAGCTAACTTGCCCCCGGGCGGTGGGGCAAGCCTGACGACGAGCTGCCGGAGCTGGGGAATCACGACGACTCCGCTCCGAGTAGCGAAGCCCGAGCGCGACGGCACCGGACCGACGTCCGCCGCGACCTCACCCTCCCGCCGTGCAGATTCCCCTGCCCCTGTGGGACCTGATAGACCCGAGCCAGCTGAGAAACGCTGGATCGTCGGGCGCGCACAGACCCGTAGCGTACCAGCCGAAATGGGTCAAGTACAGCCCGACCAGCTCATTGGGCAGGGGACCCGCCAGCGTTGTCTCGGATACGTCAAGCGAACGGAGGACCGACAGGTTGCCCAGCTCCGGTGGAAGCGGGCCCGTCAGAGAGTTGCTAGATAGCCACAGCTCTTCGAGGCGCGGCAAGCCGCCCAGCTCGGGAGGAATCGGGCCCGTCAGAAAGTTGTAGGATAGCCCTACGACTTCGAGACTCGACAGGCTGGCCAGCTCCGGTGGAATCGGGCCCGTAAGGGAGTTGCGCCATAGCATTAGGGATGCAAGGCTCGACAGGCTGCCCAGCTCGGCAGGGATCGGGCCCGTCAGGGAGTTGTTGTCGAGCTCCAGGAACACCAGATTCGACAAGCTGCCCAGCTCCGGTGGAATCGGGCCCGCCAGGAAGTTCTCGGATAGCCACAGCTCTTCGAGACTCGACAGGCCAGCCAGCTCGGGCGGAATCGGGCCCGTCAGCGAGTTGCCAGATAGCCACAGGCGTCTGAGACTCGATAAGCTGGCCAGCTCGGGCGGAATCGGGCCGACTAGGTTGTTTCCTCGAAGATCGATCGCGACCACCTGCCCCGCATCATCGGTTTCCACACCGAACCAGGTGCCGATCTCGTCCTCAGACAGCCACCCATCACTGCTTCCCCACTCTGAACCGCCGGTGCTCTCGTGCAGCAAGGCAAGCACCCCGCGTTCTGTCAAAGGCTCCGGCTCGGAGGAGTCGCACGCCGCAACGAGCAGGACCGCGACGAGGTGCAGCCAAGAGCGTCCGTATCGCTTGCCAATCTTCATTCGAGCCCCCTTCCGGCCTCGCGCGCTCAATTCAAACCCCCGGGCCGGGCTAATCCCGCCTCGAAGCAGAAAGTACCTTGCCCCCGGGCCATGGGGCAAGCCTGCCTGACGACGGGGTGCCCTGACGACGGGGTGCCCCGCCCAATTCGCCCCGCGTCGCCGTTTCCTGGACCCCGCGGTCCACAGAAGGTCCGTACCTGATGGGGGACGAGGACGACATGGCTGCCTGCGAAGCGGATTGTTCAGTTCAAGACGTTTGGCACAAAGCGCTTGTCAAGGGAATGGCCGCACCCGCAACTGCCTGACGCTACCCGACCACCTCCGCAACGCCCCTGCCGGCGATCGCCGCGAAGAGCCCCTCCAGCTCCTCGGCATCGCTGAAGGAGACCCGGATCGACCCGGCACCCTTGCCCGTCCACCGGAGAGCCACCCGTGCGCCGAGCGCCTCGCTCAGCGCATCCTCCAGCGCGGCGACAGCTGGGTCGCGCTTCCGGCGCTCTCCGTCCCCGTCGTCATCGCTGACGCTGGCGTCGTGCCGACTCCTGCGCACACGCTTCTCGGTCTCCCTCACCGACCAGCCTCCGGCCACCGCCTCGCGAGCGAGCTCGGCCGCCCTGATCGGGTCCTCGACGGAGAGAAGCGCCCGCGCGTGCCCCATGGAGATCGTCCCCTCTTCCAGAATTCGCTTGACAGACGAAGGCAGCGCCAGTATGCGAAGGGAGTTCGCGACCGCGGGGCGGCTCTTTCCCACCGCTTCGGCGATCTCCCGCTGCCGCAATCCAAAGACCCTCCGAAGCTCGTCGTACCCCCTCGCCTCCTCCAGCGGCCCGAGGTCCTCGCGCTGGATATTCTCGACGAGCGCCAGAACGAGGAGCGCGCGGTCGTCCACATCCCGCACGTAGGCCGGGATCTCCGTCCACCCGAGCTGTCTGGCCGCCCTGAGCCGGCGCTCCCCCGCGACCAGCTCGTACGCCGCTCCCGCCTTCCCGCGCCTGACCACAATCGGCTGCAGGAGCCCGTTGGCCTCGATCGAGGCGGCCAGCTCCGAGAGCTCGTCGGTCGGAAAGTCCCTGCGGGGCTGGTGCGGATTCCGGGCGATCGCCCGCAGCGGGATCTTCGGGGGAGGAGCCGCTTCATCGGAAGTACGGGGAGAGTCGCCTGCCGCGTACTCCCCAAGGAGAGCGCCCAGGCCCCGTCCAAGTCGGTCGTGTCGGCTCATTTTGCTTATCTCCTGGCCATTGCAATGCCCACTGTGACGACACAGTGCTGTAATGAATGCTTTACATAATGTAATCTCGGCTTTACATATCTGTGTCAGCTCCTGCTCGTTCCCTGACTCCGCCGGACCGCCAGCTCCCTAGCTAGGCTAGCGAAGCTGCTCGCGCCGCTGGACGTCGGGGCATACTCCACCACCGGCTTGCCGAAGCTCGGCGCCTCGGCGAGGCTCACATTCCTCGGGATCACCGTGTCAAAGACCAGATCGCCGAAGTGTCTCTTGGCCTCGGTCGCGACCTGGCGCGCATGACTGAGTCGCCGGTCGTACATGTTGAGTAGTATTCCTCCAACCTTGAGGCGCGGATTGATCCTGCGCCGCACCATCTCGATCGTGGCCAGGATCTGCGAGAGCCCCTCGAGCGCGTAGAACTCGCACTGAATGGGTATCAGGACCGACTCCGCCGCCGCCAGGGTGTTCAGCGTCAGGAGGCCGAGCGAGGGCGGGCAGTCGATCAGAACGTAGTCGTAGCGCTCCAGCGTCGGGGCGAGGGCACCGCGCAGGATCGCCTCCCGGTCCCGCACCTCGACGAGCTCGATCTCGGCCCCCGCCAGGTCGCGGCTCGACGGGAGCAGGTGCAGCTTCGGATGTCCGAAGCCCCTGAGTATCGCGCGCAGGGCGGGCAGACCGCGGATCAGGACATCGTACGTCGTGGGGATCGTCTCCCTGTCGCTGACGCCCATCCCGCTCGAGGCGTTGCCCTGGGGGTCGGTGTCGACGAGAAGCACCCTCTTGCCGTCGCGGGCCAGCGCAGCGGCGAGGTTGACGGCGGCCGTCGTCTTCCCGACTCCGCCCTTCTGGTTGGCGAGTGCGATCGTGTGGCTCAGGTCACTCTAGCTCCACACGACGCCGGGCACTAGCAGCCCGTGGACAGACCTCCCACGGCATTCGAGCAGCGGTGTATCCCCGCTGGACCGCTTCGCTCGTCTCGCCACACTGTAATGAATGATTTACATTGTGTAATTCATGGTTTACAATTCCCATACCCGTGGCTCCGCTCTGCGTTACTCCTCGGGCCGGTAGCGCTGCTACCACCCCTTGCGGACCGCCAGCGCTTCGCCGGTCTCGGTGCTCGCACGAGATCATCCACGGACTGCTAGGTCTTAGGGCAACACCCCCACGTGGCGGGCCTGACAGCCCTCCCCTGCGGGGAGCACCCGCCTTTCGACCGGCCAGCCCCCAGCCCACAACCCTACCCTGGTGTTTCACGTGAAACACCGCCGCCGACCTCTCCACCCGCCCGCGGTCTCCGCTCCTTCGCCGACCTCATCTTCCTGATCTCCATCACCAGGTTCTGGAGGTCCGCGGGGGACACCCCGGGAACACGTCCCGCCTGGGCCAGGTTCGTGGGACGGATGCGGGCGAGCTTCTCGCGCCCCTCCGTCGCAATGGTGACGAAGTCTTCGTACGGCGCATCCTCCGGGATGGCGAAATCGGCCTGAGTCCGCAGCGTCGCCGCCCGTTCCAGCTCCCGCCTGACGTACCCCTCGTACTTGGCGTCGATCTCGACCGTCCCCAGCACATCGGCATCGAAGTGCGGCGCACCGATGCCCTTACCGTCGACTTCGGCCGCCCGGACGATGCCGGCGGCATTCACCCCGGGACGCCGCAGCAGCTCCCGCGCCCGAATGGGACGCTCCACCCACCCCCCGCTCCCCTCCGGCAGCGCCGCGTTCGCAACACCGGGAGAGAGCACGCCTTCGCGGAACCAGGCGTCCGCCCTCGCCTCCTCCGCCAGCCTCTCCTTCAGCGCCACCCCCTGCTCCGCCGTCAGGAGCCCCACCGAGGAGGCGACTGTCCCCAGGCGGGAGGGCCCGTTATCCTGACGCAGGAGCAGCCGGAACTCGGCCCGCGACGTGAAGAGGCGGTACGGCTCGTCTACACCCTTCGTGACCAGATCGTCGACCAGCACCCCGATGTACCCCTGATCGCGCTCGATCACGAGCGGCGGCCTCCCCTGCACGCCCAGCGCGGCGTTCGCACCGGCGACGAGCCCCTGCGCGGCCGCCTCCTCGTACCCCGTCGTCCCGTTGATCTGCCCGGCGAAGTAGAGCCCCGGCAGCGATCTCATCTCGAGGGTGTGGCGCAGCTGCCGGGGCGGGAAGTAGTCGTACTCGACCGCGTATCCCGGTCTCGTCATCGTGACCTCCTCGAGTCCCGGCACTGACCTGAGGAACTCCACCTGCACCTCCGGGGGGAGCGAGGTCGAGAGGCCGTTGACGTAGAGCTCCGTCGTGTCGAGACCCTCGGGCTCCAGGAAGATCTGGTGCCGCCTCGCGTTGGGGAAGCGCACCACCTTGTCCTCGATCGAGGGGCAGTACCTGGGGCCTCGACCCGAGATCTCGCCCCCGTAGAGCGCGCTCCGGCCCAGGTTGCGCGTCACAATCTCCCTGAGGCCCCGGCCCGACCACGTTATCCAGCAGGGTGCCTGCTCGAGGAGCGGCTCCCGGGAGTAGTAGCAGAAGCGGAAGGGCTCGTTGTCGCCCTCCTGCCGCTCGCACCGGTCGAAGTCGACCGATCGGCCGTCCACCCGCGGCGGCGTCCCCGTCTTGAACCTGGCCACCTCGACGCCGTGCGCCTCGAGCGCCTCGGCGAGTCTGACCGAGGGCGCCTCTCCCGCCCGTCCCCCCTCCCCCGACGCGCTCCCCCCCATATGTATCCGCCCGCGAAGGAAGGTCCCCGCCGTGAGGACCACCGCATCGGCCTCGAAGACGACCCCGGAGCGGGTCTCCACCGCCAGCGCCCCTGGCTCGACCCGAAGACCCGTGGCCATCTCCTGGAAGAGGTCGAGGCGCTCGAGACGATCCAGAATCCGCCGCACCGCGATCGGGTAGCGGGCGCGGTCGCACTGTGCGCGGGGACCCCACACGGCCGGCCCCTTCGAGCGGTTCAGCATCCGGAAGTGGATGCGCGACGCGTCGGTCGCCTGCGCCATCACGCCGCCCATCGCTCCCACCTCGCGGGCAACGGTGCCCTTTGCGACCCCGCCGATCGCCGGGTTGCAGCTCATCTGGCCGATCCTGGAGAGGTCGGGGGTGACGAGCACGGTATCGACGCCCAGCCGCGCGGAGGCCGCCGCCGCCTCGGCCCCGGCGTGCCCTCCCCCCACCACCACTACGCCGTACCTCAGTCGCACGCGCGCCTACTTTCCGATGCAGAAGTCCCCGAAGACCCGGTCAAGCACATCCTCGTTGGAAACTACACCCAGAATCTCCTCGAGCGCGCTCTCGGCCGTCTTCAGGTGCGCGGACGCCACCTCCGGCGGCACTCCCGCACCGAGCGCCTCGCCAAGCGCACCGACCTCGGCGTGGGCCGTCGCCAGGTGCCGTGCCTGGCGCGCCCGGGTGACCACCGGCACCTCGTTGCACCTCTCCACCACACCGCCAAAGACGAGCCCGCAAAGACGCTCCCGGAGCGCACTCAGCCCCTCGCCGCCCACCGTCGACACTGCGATCGCGCCATCGTCGCACGCACGATGGCCGCCTCCCAGATCCGCCTTCGTGCAGAGCCGCACGACCGGGGCGCCGACCTCCGCCAGGAACGACTCCTCGTCCTCCGTCGCCAAACGCCCCGCCTCCCGGCAGTACAGCACCACGTCCGCTCCGGCCAGGTAGCGCCGCGCCACCTCGATTCCGATACGCTCCACCCTCCCGGCCCCACCGCTCCGAAGCCCCGCCGTGTCGACCAGCCTGAATGGCAGCCCGTCGATCTCGACCAGCGCCTCGAGGGCATCGCGCGTCGTCCCCGGCTCCTCGGTCACGATCGCGCGCTCGGTCCCGATCAGCGCATTGAAGAGGCTCGACTTCCCCGTGTTCGGCCGACCGGCCAGCACCGTGAGCGCACCCTCCCGCAGAGCCTCGCCCACGGGCGCCGTCGCCAGGAGGCGCTCCACCTGGTCAGCCACCTCGCCGGCCTTCGCCGCGATCTCGGCGATGGGCGTCGGCGCGTCGTCCTCGCCCGGAAAATCGATGTGATGCACGAGGAGCGCACCCAGTCCGACGACCTCCTCGCGCAGCGCCGCGATCCTATCCCCCAGGCCCCGCTCGATCTGGTGAAGCGCCACCTTGCGCCCCTTCGCCGACGGCGCCGAGACGAGATCCGCGACCGCCTCCGCCTGGGTCAGGTCGAACTTTCCGTTCAGGTACGCCCGCGCCGTGAACTCCCCCGCCTCGGCACGCCTCGCCCCGAGCGCCACGCACGCCTCGACGACGCTCTTCGGTATCGCGTACCCGCCGTGCGTCGAGATCTCGACGACATCCTCGCCGGTGTAGCTCCCCGGGCCGCGAAAGAGCGTCACCACGCTCCGGTCCATAGCCTCGCCGCTCTGCGGGCAGAGGAGAGTCGTGAGCTGTGCTCTGCGGTCCCGCCACCCGTCGGGCGGCGACCGTCCGCGCCCCGCCAGCCGCGCCGCGATCCGGAGCGCACCGGGACCGGAGAGTCGCACAACCGCCACCGCGCCCACTCCGGGCGGTGTCGCCTGCGCAACGATGGTGTCGAGGAGATTTCGCTGCGCTTTGTAAGCTACAGATGTCATAATGTAAACTACACCTTACACTACTGGACTACTTCAACGCTCCCCTCCCTAGCAGTCCACGGGCCGCTATGGCACCCCTACCCCTTCTTCGGCCCCGGCCCCGCCACGACACCCTCCGCCTGCGCGCGCCTGCGTTCCCGCGCGATCAGGATCTGCTGCGGAATCGTCGCCACGTTGAAGGCGGCGTAGTAGAGGTTCAGCCCGGAGGCGAATCTCCAGAAGATGAAGAGGAGGAAGATCGGCAGGATGTACATCATCATCTTCATCTGCGGATTGACGGTCGCCATCGACTTCATGCTGATTCGCTGCACGAGGAAGAGGCTGGCCGCCATGAAGACCGGGAGCACATAGAAGGGATCGGGCGCCGAGAGGTCCTGGAGCCAGAGGAAGGACTGGCCCCGCAGCTGGATGGTGTTCTGGAAGACGAAGAAGAGCGCGAGGAGCATCGGCCAGGGGATCAGGAGGGGAACGCACCCGGCGAGCGGGTTGATTCCCTGTTCCCTGTAGAGCTTGAGCGTCTCCTGCTGCATCTTCTGCGGGTCCTTGCCGTACTTCTGCTTGATCTCCTCCAGGAGGGGCGCGGCCGCCATGTTCTTGAGCTGCGACCGCATCGCCTTCTGGTTGAGCGGCCAGAGGACGACCCGGACCAGGACGCCGATCGCGATCAGCACCCAGCCGTAGGTCAGCCCCACATGGTCGTGGAGCATCCGCATCGCCCAGAGCGCGACGGCCACGAAGGGCTTGATGATCGGGCGGAAGAAGGCCCATCCGACCGGATTCACCTCCTTCAGGTCGTCGCGGATCGCGCTCAGGCGGTCGCGGTCTATCGGACCCAGGTAGGCCCGGTACCGGTAGCCCCCGTCGGCGCCGATCGGCATCCCCACCCGCACCGCCACCCTCCCGGTGCCCAGGACCGGCTCGGCCCAGAGCCCCGCGAGCGTCGCCTCGCCTCCGTCGCCCCCGCCCGCCAGGATCACCTGGACGAAGTACTTGCTCTTGACCGCCGCCCAGCTGAGCGGCCCCGTCACCGCCTCGGGCTCCTTCACCCTCCCGAAGAGACGCGAGCGGATGCCCTCGGAGGCGTGGCTCGCCGAGAAGGCCATCATGGCGCGGTCGTCCGCCTCTCGGAGCTCGTTCACGGCCGGCCCTACGCCCAGGTCGACGAAGATCGCGGCGCGGGCCCGTGCGGGGAGCCGCCCCTCGACGCCCACGATGTAGGAGTCGGAGGTGAAGGTGTAGCGGAGCTCGCTGGCGAAGGGCTGCGTGGGGTGTTCGTAGCGGAAGGTGAGCGTGGCCGTCTCGCCGGGCCCGGTCAGGCGCAGACCCTCTGCGGGCGAGACGCTGTGGGAGAGCCGCGTCAGATCGAGCTCGTCCGATCCCGACCCCACCCGCCACGTCCCCGCCAGCAGCCTCTCGATTCCCTGGGGCACCAGCTGCACCGGCCCGCCCCCGGGGGCGAGAGATTCGTACTCGATCAGCTCCACCGAGCGAAGGGCCGGACCCCGGCTGCTGAGGACGACCCGCATCAGCGGAGTCTCGACGGTGACGATCTCCTCGTCTCGCACCAGCCCCTCGGGAAGCCCCGCCTCGGAGGGAGGATCAGTCTCCTCGACCCCGTCCACCTCCTGGCCGAAGTCGATCTCCTCGCCTTCGGGAGCACCGCCGGCGGGGGTCTCGGGGGTAGGCTCGACCGCGGGTTCCGGGAGTACCGGAGGAAACATCCGGTTGGTGACGACGAAGACCGCCGTCATGAGCGCCATGGCGAGGAGAAGCCTCGGGAGCGCCTTCACGGCGTCGCGTCCCCGATCGTGCGCGGCCCCGGCGGCGAGGCCGGGCGCTCCCGCCTTTCCGGCACCGGATCGTGCCCGAAGCCGCCCCACGGATGGCACCTGGCGATCCGTCTGGCGCCGAGCCACATCCCCCGCAGCGGTCCGTGCGCCAGAACCGCGAGGCGCGTGTACTCGGAGCACGTCGGCTGGTAGCGGCAGCACGCCGGCTTCACCGCCCCCACCGTGAGCTGGTAGAGGCGGATCAGGGAACTAACAGCTAGAGCGAGCACGAGATCACCCGCTGGCTGGCAGGCGCGATCGCCCCCGTCCACTGGGCCTCGAGCTCCCGGTAGGTGGCGCTGTAGGCAGCTCTCCGAACCCGCACCACAATCTCCGCATCGCTACCGGCGGCCCGAAGCCCGGCGAGCACCCTCCTGCGCGCGATCTCCCTCAGTCTGCGCTTGAGGCGGTTCCGCGAGACCGACCGCTCGCCGTACTTGGGGACGACCCACCCAACTCGGGGGAGGGAGCGACCGCCGTTAGGCTCCTCGCGGTCGCCTGCAGGGAGACCGATGTAGACATCCAGCGCAGGGGTGCGCCTGCGAACCCCGCTTCGGAGCACCCGCCGAATGTCGCTGCCACGGCTGAGGCGGGCTGCGCGCGGCAGCCGTTCGTGTTCCCCCGACAAGAAGGTGGTCAGTGGCCGTACTTCGAGCCCGTCCGGACGACCAGTGCCCGGCGGCCGCGGCGACGGCGGCGATTGAGGGTCGCACGCCCCCCGCGGGTGCGCATCCGCGCTCGGAAGCCGTGCTTGTTCAAGCGCTTGCGATTCCTCGGCCTGTATGTGGGCTTCATCGTCCAGCTCTCTCCCTGAGTCCACTCCCGCTTCCTGCCCAACCCATTCGAGTCCAGCCCATCAAGCTAGCCGCCCGCCCGCCCCCCGGTCAATGAGGAGTCCTGTCTCGCCGGAGTCCACGGGCTACTGCTAGCTATTCGCGCCCCTCGCGAAGAGGATTTCGCTCCCGTGCGGCTCGTCCGCCACCACGCCCCGCGCGAACGCCGTCTCGCCCCCCACCCAAGTCCGAACCGGCCAGCCGTGCAGCACGGTCCCGTGCCATGGGCTCCAGCCGCACTTCGTCAGCTGCTCCTCGTTCCTGACCTCGCGTGCGAGCGACATGTCCACGAGCACCAGGTCGGCGTCGTAGCCCTCCTCGATGCGACCCTTGCGGGCGATCCCCCAGATCCGCGCGGGCCCCTCGCACATCCAGCGGACCAGATCCACCAGGGTGCAACGGCCCTGGGCGACTTCGTTCAGCATGAGCGGGAGGAAGACCTCGACCGCAGGCACCCCGGAGGGCGACTCGGGATACGGCGCCCCCTTCTCGGCGAGGGTGTGGGGGGCGTGGTCGGTGGCGAGGATGTCGATCGCGCCACTCACGAGTCCCCGCCAGAGCGCACGGCGGTCGGCGGCGGTCTTGAGCGACGGGTTCATCTGGGCGAGCGTGCCCAGCCGGCCGTAGTCGGAGTCGTCGAGGAAGAGGTGGTGGGGACACGCCTCGGCCGTGACTAGGGCGCGATCCGGATCGGGCAGCGACGCGAGCAGCTCCACCTCGTCGGCGGTGGAGGTGTGCAGAAGGTGGAACCGATGCCGATGGCGAATCGCCAGATCGACGGCCCTGCGCGTCGAGGTCAGCGCGGCGGCGCGATCGCGGATCCGCGAATGGTCCTCGACGGAAAGCCTGACGTCCTTCCGGGCGAGGAGACGCGACCGGTTCGCACGCACCGTGGTCTCATCCTCGCAGTGGGCGGCGATCGGGAGCGTCGTCTCGGCGAAGATCGCCTCGAGCACCTCCTGGTCGTCCACCAGCATCTCTCCCGTGCTGGACCCGATGAAGATCTTGATCCCGGGCGTGCGGGAGGCCCAGGGGGGGCGCCCTGCCCGAATCAGGTCGTCCAGGTTGCCGGTCGTGGCCCCGATGTAGAAGCCGTAGTTGACGACGGACCGCCGTCTGGCCAGCGCCAGCTTCGCCTCCAGCGCCTCGACGGTGGTCGTCTGCGGGACCGTGTTCGGCATCTCCAGGAAGGAGGTGACGCCGCCTGCGGCGCACGCCCGGCTCCCGGTGCGAAGGTCCTCCTTGTGGGTGAGTCCGGGGTCGCGGAAGTGCACCTGGTCGTCGATCACGCCAGGGAGCAGGTGAAGGCCGGTGGCATCCACCTCCTCGTCGACCCTCGCTCCCGGTGGGACGCCCACGCCCGCGATCGTCCCGCCCTCCAGGAGCACCGAGGTCCGGGCCTCCCCCTCCGGGAGGACGACCGTGGCGCCCCGGATCAGCGTACGGTGGGCCACAGCGTCAGACTGCGGGCACGGGACCCAGCCGGGCCCGCGGCGCCGTCAGGTGAAGTACGGGTTGTCGCCGCTCGCGTGGTCGGTCACATCGTGAATCGCGGTGACCTCGGGGACGGACTGCGAGACCATGCGCTCGACGCCCTGCCGCAGCGTCATCCGCGACATTGCGCAGCCCTGGCATCCCCCCGCCATCTCGATGAAGATCTCGGTGCCCTGGACGTCCCTGAGCTTGATCTCGCCACCGTGCGCGGCGATCGCGGGGTTTATCTCGGTGTCGAGGACCTGCGAGACGCGTTCGGCGAGCGCCCCGCTCGGGCCGTCGTCGTCCATCTCCGAGCTGAAGGCATCCGGGTCCGGGGTGATCTGGAAGCCGCTCTCCTGGATCGTCTCCACGAAGTCCACCACCGCCCCGTCGAGCCTCTTCACGCTCCCCTCGTCCACCAGCACGGTGAAGACGCCCGCGTCCACCTCCACATCGGCCTCGGCGCGCGTCTCGGCATCCACCAGGGTGAGCTCGTAGCTCGGCGCGAAGGGACTCCCCTCCACTGCGATTCTGAGCGCCTGCAACCCGTCCTCCTCCGTGTCCATGAAGGAGGAGACCATGTCGCGCGCCTTCTCGGTAAATGTCAGCTTCATCGCGCCACTCCGTTCATTCGGCCACTCCTAGCGCCCGCGCCCATCGGGCACCAGGACCACTGCTGAAATTTGCTCGCTCGCAGGGCGGAGGCAAGGGCGGTCGGTTCGGGGCCCCGGTGGCGGAGGCACCCGTTTGCGAGTGGCGGCGCGGCTTCGGGGGCAGCAGGACGCCGAAGGCGGGCGGAAGGCGATTCACGCGCCTCCTGCGGGTGCGTGCCAAGGATTCCCTGTTATGTCCCATAATGCTACCATTATTGGACATCGTATGTCCCATAAACCAGATAAACGAAGACTCCATTGACCACTCAGGAGCTGCGCGCAATCCTCGCTGGGACCAGCTGGTGGACCCGGCCGGACGCTTGGACGCTCCAGGACGCCGACCTCAGGAGAGCCGCCGACGCGCCCTTCGAGTACTCGTCCGGCGCCCTGGCCGACCTTGTCCGGGGTGGCCTCTACATCCTGCGCGGCCCTCGGCGGGTCGGAAAGTCCGTCGAGATCAAGATGAAGATCCGGAGTCTCGTCGAAGGCGGAACGGACCCCGCCCGGATCGTCCACCTCGCGGCCGATGACCTAGCTGCCGCCGACCTCCGCAGGGCGGTCCGAGCGGCCAACGACATCACGCCCACCGGACACCGCCACTGGTTCATCGACGAGGTGACGGCCATTCGGGACGACTGGCCAGCGGTGGTCAAGTGGCTCCGGGACAATGATCCCCGGTTCGCTGTCGACACCGTGGTGCTGACGGGATCGTCCGCCGCCGGACTGTCCGACGCGGTGAAGGCTCTGGCGGGAAGGCGCGGCGATGCGCCGGATTCGGACCGGGTCCTCCTTCCCATGTCCTTTCGAGACTTCTTCCGCATCCGCCTCGGCGCCGGCCGGAATCCGCGTCCGGCACCCCCGGACCACCTCGGGCCCGTTGCGGTGCGCGACCTGGACCAGGCCGTCCTGCAGGAGGCCGTTCGCGCGCTGGCACCGTGGCTTCCGCGCCTGATCGACGAGTGGGGGGCGTACTGCCAAGTCGGCGGCTTCCCGCAGTCGGTGGCCGCTCGCGACCGAGGCGATCCCGACCCGATCCGCCAGAGCCTGCTGCACGTCATCGAAGGCGAGGCCTTCCGACAGGCGAGATGGCCCCGGTCGCAGACCGTCGCGTTTCTCCGGCGACTGACCCAAGGTCTCGCGGCGCCGACCAACCTGCAGGACGTGGCCACGGACATCGGCGGGCAGGCCAAGACCGTCCGGCGCCGCATCGTCGCGCTTCAGGAGGCGTTCGTCGCTTGGCCGTGCTACCCCGAGCGCGATCTTCGGCCCCTGCTCCGGGCGCAGCCGAAGACCTACTTCACCGATCCGGTGTACGCGCACCTGTCGCCTCGTCGGAGTTTGGTCATCGATCACGGCCGACTTTCCGAGCAGCAGCTGGGAATGACGCTGCTACGGTCCTTCGCGCGCCGCGACCCCGCCAGCTATCCGGATTTCGACTCCGTTCTGTACCACCGGACGCGTTCGCGCAGCGAGATCGACTTCGTGGGACCCGGGTTCGGAGACGTCGCCATCGAATCCAAGTACGTGGACGGCGATCGCTGGCGCAGGGGTGCCCGAACCCTGCGCGCGTCGCGCTGGCGTGGAATCATGGCCTCCCGGGGGGCGCTCGATCTGGGGGACTCCGACCTCCTGGTGGCTCCCACGGGTCTCCTGGCGTGGCTGATCGGGAGCTGACGGGCGTCGCGATGGCTCGCAGTCCGTGGATGATCTCGCGCGAGCACCGAGAGCGGCGAAGCGCCCCGCTGGCAAGGCGCGACGAAGGGCCAATAGCCGCAGCGCTATTTGTCCGAGGAGCAACGCAGAGCCAGGCCCCGGGCACGGTGACTGTAAATCATGTCCACGGGCTGCTAGTCCGCGACGCCCCGGTCGGGGACAGGATTGGTGTTAGATTGATTACCGGGTTTCTGACACACGGAGGAGGGAGCGGACACCCATGAAGAGCCTGCCTGAACGGATCATGGAGCTTGCAGAGGCCGAGCCGGAGGCCACGCCGATCTGCCCGAGCGCGCTGCTGCACCTGGGCTCGAGGGGGGCCGTGGACCAGGCGCTGTCGCGGCTGGCGCGGTCCGGGCAGCTCCTGCGGATCTGCCGCGGGGTGTACATGCGGCCGATCGAAACGCGGTTCGGGCGCATTCCGCCGAGCATCGCCAAGTCGCTTCAGTCGCTCTCGGAGCTCTGGGGCGAGACGATCGTGCCGACCGGTGGCAGCGCGGCCAACTGGCTTGGGCTGACGGAGGGGGTTCCGGTCCGTTCGGTCTACCTGACGTCAGGCCGCAACCGGCGACTCTACTTCCGCAAGCACCCCGTCGAGCTGAAACATGCGCCACGCTGGCAGCTGACGGCCCCGCACCGGATGGCGGGCGTGGTCATCCGCGCCCTGGCATGGCTCGGCCCCCGCCACGTTGAGACGAGTCTGGATGCGGTGATTCCGAAGCTCGCGCGGGAGGATCTGGAGGATCTCGCGGCCGCACGGGCGGTAATGCCCGGGTGGATGGCGGAATCGATTAGCAGGCGGCTGGCGCATGCCTGATCTTCCCTCCTCAGCCGTGACCCCAAGGCCCCTCGCCGACCTGATCGCCCCAGGAGAGGACCACGCCACCGAGTTCAAGCGCGGCAAGGTGTCCGGTCTTGGGCGAGAGATCTGCGCATTCGCCAACGGCGAGGGCGGGGTGATCCTCCTCGGCGTGGATGACGACGGCACGGTCGTCGGGATCGGTCGGCACAACCGCGTGAAGTCCCAGGTCCAGTCCATCGCGCGGTCGGCGGATCCACCGATCGCGGTCGAGGTCGAGAGCATCGGAGAGGTCTTGTGCATCCGCGTGCCGCCGCAGCGCGGCAAGCCCCACTCATTCGGCGGCAGGTTCTTCATGCGCGACGGCGCATCCTCGCAGCAGATGTCGCGGGACGAGGTCCACGAGCTCTTTCACGCGGTCGGCGCGATCCGCTTCGACGAGGGGCCGTGCAGCCGCTTCTCGCTTGACGAGGACATCGGCGAGGACAACTGGGCGCTCTTCCGGCGAAGGGCCCGGATCCCCGAGGGAATGGAGCCGGAAACCGCGCTGCGGAACCTCAACCTGCTGGCTGCGGATGGCCGGATGACCAACGCTGGCGCGTGGCTGCTAGCGAAGGACATTACGAAGTTCAGCCTGAGCGCTGAGGTCGTGTGCGGGCTGTTCCGGGGCGCCGACAAGACGCACATCATCGACCGGCGTGGCTTCGACGGCGACGTGTGCACCATGATCGACGACGCGATGGCGTGGATCGAGTCCAAGATCAACGTGAACTACATCATCACCGGGGCCGTGCGCCGCCAGGAGCGCCCGGAGCTGCCGCTGGACGCGATTCGCGAGGCCGTGGTCAACGCAGTCGCCCACCGGGACTACCGCTCCACCGCCTCGGTCCACATCTACCTGTTCCACGATCGGCTGGAGGTGGTGAGTCCGGGCGGCCTCCCGCCTGGCATGACCGAGGCGGAGCTCGGCGTGCGCAGCAAGCCGCGCAACGGGCTCCTCTTCCGCCTTCTGCACCGGATGGACGCCGTGGAGCACATCGGCACGGGCATCCGCCGCATCCGCGACCTGTGTCGGGAGTGGGACGTGGCCGCGCCGATCTTCGACATCTCGGACCACTGGGTGACGGTGACTTTCCCTCGGCCGGCGGTGAGCCGTCAGGGCGCGAAGGGGGCGGGGAAGGACCGGACGGGGCACCAGGCTGGCACCAGGTCGGCACTAGGTCGGCACCAAGTTGCGATTCTGCGGAAGTCGTTGTCGGCGAGTGCTTTGACCGAGCTGATGGCGGTCATTGGCAGGAGGGACAGGACCAAGTTCAGGAATCAGGTGCTGCGCCCCATGATAAATGCCGGGTGGATCGAGATGACGATCCCCGACAAGCCGACGAGCAGTCGGCAACGGTACCGGATCACTGCGGCCGGGAGGGCGGTGCTGGGGGAAGTGGGGGAGATGGGGGGGGTCCTGCGTTATCCGACGGGGGACCGTGGAGAAGGGGTGAGCGCGGTGCGGGAGGCGAGGGGAACGGAGTCTGATGAGTAGCGGGGTTGCCGATAACAGCTCCGACATTCACAAGGGCGAGGCCCCGGCCCTGAACTGGGTGCACGAGAATGGGGAAAACCGATGAGCAAGACGCCAGTGCTGTGGTCGGCGATCACTGGGAACGCCGGTCAGATCGATGGCGACGAGGCTGGCGAGATCGCCTCTCCGATCATGTTGGATGATGAGGAAGCCCACCTCGGGTTCAAGGTTGGGCGCGACACGCTCATCTTCACTGGCTGGCGGCTGATCCTCGTTGACCGACAGGGGCTGACCGGAAAGAAGGTCGAGTACATGTCGCTTCCATACGGCTCCATCAGCAGGTTCTCCATCGAAACCCCCGGAGTGAACGACTGGGATGCCGAGCTCAAGGTCTGGATCAGCAGTGCGGCGGAGCCGGTCGTGTCGAAGCGGTTCAACCGGAAGGTGAACATCTACGCCGTGTCCGAGGCGCTCTCCGTAGCACTCCGCGGATAGGCGGGTATCGCGATGCACGTCGGAGCCGACCAGCAGGCGGCTGGCCGTCTGCCGCCGCCGCTCACCGTGGAGAAGCTGCGGGTGGCGCATCAGTCGCTCCCCGCCAACCCCCTGATCGCCGAGTCGATGTACCTGCTCCGCTACATCGAGAAGATGGGCACGGGAACGGTGGACATGATCCGGCGCTGCGCGGAGGCGGGCCTGCGCGAGCCCGAGTTCGAGGCGGGTGAGGGCTTCGTGACGCGGATTTGGCGACCGGTGCGCCGAGGGATGCGGTTCCCGTCGGGCCGCGAGACTACCCAGGAAACGGCAGCACGGACTCCGGGGCTCCCCGCGACCGCATTGTCGCTCTCCTGCACAGCGATCCGACACTGACCCGAACCGCCCTGGCCTCCCGCGTCGGGCTCACGCCGGAGGGCGTCAAGTACCACCTCGACAAGCTCCGAAGGGCGGGCCGCATCCGGCATGTCGGACCGACCAAGAAGGGGCGGTGGGAGGTGATCGAGAGGGAGGTGGGGCCGTGAGGCCCTTCGAGACCGTCCCGGCTCCCGCTCCCATGAGCGCGGGCGTCCGCAAGATCGGGTGCCATCAGCAGTACTTCGCGGTCCGTCGCGCGCTCGACCGCATCCGGCACCGCGCGCACGAGCTCTGCCACATCGCCGAGCCGCACCACGGGGCGGCGTTCTACCGTCTTCTGGGCCGGGTGATGCCGGACTGGGAGGAGCGGAAAGCGCGGCTTGAGGTGGCGATGGCGTGAGGTGGTGGGCTCGTCGCGGAGCCTATCGTGGACGAGCAAGCCCTCCCGCGGCAGTGCGCCCGTGGGCCCCCACGGCCGGATCGGCATCGAGCATCTTTGGGCCCCTTCCCCGACAATCAACCACGCGGTTAAGGTTGTCAGATAGAATGTCAGTCTTGACCTATCTATAGATGCTATAGTACTCTAATATAACAGCTTATCATCGTCATAAATCATGTCAGATAGCATGCCACAGAAGAAGTCACGATGATGGACTCGACCCGCTTCGCCTTCGAGTACACGATGGAGCTACCCGATGTGCTGCCTCGTCTGGTCAGCATCGAGGCACGGAAGGAGGCCTCCATGAGCCTCCTGCTTCCTCCCGACTGGAAGGCGCAGCTGGACCGCCTCAACCGGATCAGGAGCGTCCATGGGTCGACGGCGCTCGAAGGGAATCCGATGTCGGAAGAGCAGGTCGCGGCGCTCCTGGCCGACACGGCGAGCGCCCACCCCGACGACCGCGTACGCCTTCAGGTCAGGAACGCCGATCGGGCGCAGAGTTGGGTGCGGTCTCGCTTCACGCCGGGCACTCCGCCGCTCCGTGCGGACGAGATCTACGAGATGCACCGGCTCCTGACCGAACGGTCGGACGAGAGTCTCAACACACCCGGCAAGCTGCGCTCGCACGGCGTGCAGGTCGGGACACCGGAGCTGGGCGGCGTTCACATCGGGGCGCCGCACCCCGAACTCCCAAGGCTGGTGGACGAATTCGTCAAGTTCGTGACGACCGGGAGACTGCGAGGCGAACATCCGGTCGTCCAGGCGCTGGTCGCCCACTTCTTCCTTGTGACGATCCACCCCTTCGGCGACGGGAACGGCAGGGTGTCGCGACTGGTGGAGGCGGCCATCCTCTACCAGGGCGGCTACAACGTCCACGGTTTCTACGGCCTGTCGAACTACTTCTACCGGAATGCGGACGAATACCGGCGGAAGCTACAGGAGTGTCGGCGGTCTCGACCATTCGACGTCGCGCCCTTCGTCCGCCTCGGCCTGAAGGGCTTCGAGTCGGAACTTCGGGGGATCAACGATTTCCTGAAGACCAAGCTCAACCGACTCGTCTACCGCGAGAAGATGCGCGAGGCGCTCAACGTCCGAATCAGCCCGCGGAGGCGGCTACTCAACGATCGCGAGTACCACCTCCTCAGCTACCTGCTCGAAGCCACCGATCCGGTGGACCCGTTCTCTCCAGACCCCTCGATTCGGATCGGTCTGAGCGAGCTCATCGGCTCGCCCTACGTCCGGGGGGCCTATCGGGATGTCACCGACCGGACCTTCATGCGCGAGATCGGCCGCCTTGCCGGGCGTGGCTTCATCGTGCTCGGCAGCGGTCCTGAATCGGACCATCCCACGGTCACCCTGGATTTCGGTGTGATCGAGAAGGACTTCGAGGCGCCCGCAGTCCGCCAGTGATGCCCGGCTACCCCCCACCCGCCGCGAACGCCGACTCCATCCGATCACACTCGCGCCTCGTCGCCCCCAGCCGCACCGCCTCGTCGCGCCAGCGCGCCACCGCATCCGCCACCTCGTCCGCGATCCCACGCGCGCGGCCCAGAGACAGACCGTAGTACTCGGCCGTGGCCATCACCCGATCCAGCGTCGCCGGTCCGTCGTGCTCGTCGATCATCGTGGAGAGCACGCGCGGCCCGACATCGACCGGCACGGGATTCAGATCGTAGGCCGGCGAGAGGCACCAGCCCTCGGCACCTTCCGAGCCCGTCTGCCCACCCCCGCCACCTACCAGCCCACGACCACCGCCCCAACGCACAAACCCATGATTCCGAAGATGGTCGTCGGTGTTGGCCACGAGCACGTTGAAGACGACCCTGCGCCACAGCTCGGCCAGCTCCGCCCTCGGCTCGGCGCCGTGCTGCCGGATGGCACCCGCGATCTCCAGGTAGGACCGGAGCTCGTTGTCGCGCGCGCCCAACATCGTCATCGCGGAGAGGAACGGGACGCGCGCCCGCCCGATTCGGTCGAAGCGTCGCACCAGGAGCACACGCCGCCCCGCGACGCTCTCGATCCGCCAATCCGGCACCCGGATCCCCGCACGCGCCGCCAACGCCAGGGCAACGCCCTCCCAGAGAACGATATCGCGGTCGTCCTCCCGGTGCGGGAACTTGGCGATCGCCAGGGCACCGTCCCTGTCCCGGACGGCCGCCTTGGGCCTGGCCCCGCCGAGCGACGATCCCGGTCCGATCAGCAGACGCAGGTCCTCATCCCCCTCCTCCGAGCACCCCACTCGGTCCGCCGCGCCCAGCAGTCGCGAGATCTCCAGGAGCGGAGGCACCCGCCGCGCCCACGCACCCTCCGAGGGGGGTTCGGCCAGGAAGGGACCGCCGGGTGCCGTCGAGAAGCGAATCGCGCCGATCCGGACCTCGTCGTCCACCCGGAGCAGAAAGTCGGATTCGAAGAGCGTGCGCGGCGTTCGGCCCTCGCGGCGGCCCAGACGAACTTCGCCGCGCCGGAGAAGGACCCGCCCCCAGCGATCGGGGGCCGAGTCGCCAATCGACCCGAAGAGCCCGCCCCGCGAGTGAAAGGCGCCGGGACCCAGAGGCAGCGCTGGCTCCAACGCAAACCGTAGCGGGTGTTCCAGCCACTCGCTGGCGTACCCGAACGAAGCGCTTTCCCGTCGTCCGCGCGCACGCATCCAGAGGCGTCCCACCGGGACCGGTTCGCCGCGGAGGTCCATCTGGACCCATACCTCGCGAGCCACGAGGCCGCCCCTACGACCGGCCGGAACCACTGGGCCTGCGCGTGCCCGACGCCCTGACGCGCTGCGGCAGTCCCTCTTCGAGCAGGTCCAGACCCAGGTGGTCGCGGCGGCGGTCCGCGAGGTCGGCGATCGGGTCGTGCAGCCCCAGCACGAAGAGGACGGTGGCGTAGTTGCCCATCGAGACGCCCGGCTCGCCCTTCTCGATCCGGTGCAGCGTGGTGCGGCTGATCAGCGCGCGATCGGCCACCGTGGCGGCGCGCAGCCGTCGCCTCCGCCGTGCGTCGCGGATGTCGGCGCCGAGCTTGCGGAGGTGCCGGAGAACGGGCAGCGGGACGGTCCCGCGGAAAGGTGAGGACATGTTGGTGACCAGCATTCTGAACGGTAACGGCATTTCCGACTAAAATAGCGGTTAGGTCAACCCCATCGAGGAGACTTGGACGCTTGCGGCCCCCGCCGCGCGACCTTCTCCTCCGACATGTCATGACGCTCGGACTCGCGCGAGATTATCCACTGACCGCTACAGCCCCCCGCGCCAGACCGCAGGAAACGCGACTTGGACTTCGAGCTGATCACCATAGCCCTGGGCGATGTCGCCTGGATCGCCCTGGCCTTCATCCTGGGCCTCCTCTCCAGAGGCATCGGGCTGCCGCCCATGGTGGGGTTCCTGGCGGCGGGGTTCGCCCTCAACCTGTCCGGGATCGCGAGCGGCGATGTCCTGCGCAAGGTGTCGGACGTCGGCATCACCCTGCTCCTCTTCACGGTCGGGCTCAAGCTCAACCTTCGCACCCTCGCGCGTCCGCGGGTGTGGGCGGTGGCCAGCCTCCAGATGGTGATCGGCGTCGTCGGATTCGCCGTCGTCCTACACCTTCTGGCGCTCGCGCTGGCCCTCGGACTCGACTCCAGCCAGGTGGCATCGTACGGCCAGCTCCTCCTCCTCGGGTTCGCCCTGAGCTTCTCGAGCACCGTCCTCGTGGTGAAGGTGCTGGAGGAGAACGGAGCGATGGCCTCGCTGGCCGGTCAGATCGCGATCGGCGTCCTCATCATCCAGGACCTGTTGGCGGTCGCCTTTCTCGCGGCCGCTGCCGACGGATGGCCGACCCTGTGGGCGCCGCTCCTCCTCCTTCTCATTCCCCTGCGCCGGGTGCTGACGTTCGTGCTCGAGCGGGTCGGCCACGGCGAGCTCCTGGTGCTCTACTCGCTCCTCCTCGCCCTGGGCGGCGCGGAGGTGTTCGAGGTGGTCGGGCTGAAGGGCGACCTGGGCGCGCTGGTGATGGGCGTCCTCGTCTCCGGCCACGAACGGTCGGGAGAGGTCGCAAAGACCATGTTCGGGTTCAAGAACCTCTTTCTCCTCGGCTTCTTCCTCTCCATCGGCCTCTCGGGGCCGCTGACGCTCGAGGCGTTCCTAGTCGGCGCGGCCCTGACACCCCTGGTCCTCGCGAAGTCGGCGCTCTTCTTCGTTCTCTTTACTAGCTTCAGGGTGCGCGCCCGGACATCGCTCCTGGCCTCGCTGACGCTGGCCAACTACAGCGAGTTCGGCCTGATCGTGGCCGCCGTCGGGGTCGCCGCCGGCTGGCTCGACGCCCACTGGCTCATCGTCCTCGCGATCGCACTCTCGCTCTCCTGCGCGGTCACTTCGGCGCTCACCCGTTCCGCCCACGAGATCTACCAGCCGCTCCGCTCGCTGTGGACGCGCTTTGAACGATCCGCACGGCTCCCCGATGACGGGCAGCTCGACACCGATGGCGTGAGGATCGCCATCGTCGGGATGGGCCGCATCGGCACGGCCGCCTACGATCACATGCACCAGCTGCACGGAGGAAGGGTGATCGGCTTCGACTTCGACCCCCAAAAGGTCCGGCGACACCAGGAGGAGGGGCGGTGGGTCCTCCTGGGCGATCCTCGGGGCGGAGACTTCTGGGATCGCTTCCAGAGCACGCGGGAGCTCGAGGTCGTCATGCTCGCCTTGCCGCATCGCGAGGCCAAGCTCGCCGTACTCGAGCGCATGAAGGATGTGGCCTTCGAGGGCCAGATTGCCGCTGCCGCCAGGTTCCCGGACGAGATCGAATACATACGGGAGGCCGGCGCGTCGATCGTCTTCAACCTCTCGGCCGTGGCGGGTTTGGGGTTTGCCGAGCATGTTGCTCACGAGTTAGCAGTTCGAAGATAATCTCGCGCGAGCACCGATGGCCTACGCTCGCGAGCTGCTACCCGCCAGAAGAGGGGAAGGACCAGTCTATTTGATCTGAATCACGTAGATGTCGAATTCAAAGCCCCCGCGTTCGCGATAGGACTGGAAAGCGATCCTATCCCCGTCCGGAGACCACACGGGGGCCCAACCACCCTCCTCCGTCAAGCGCTCCTCGTTGTCTCCGTCGGGGTCCATCAAATAGATATCGAAGTCGAATTCGTCGCCGTCGCGGTCGGACATGAAGACGATCCTATCCCCGTCCGGAGACCACACAGGAAACCAACCACCCTCCTCCGTCAGACGCTCCTCGTTGTCTCCGTCCGCGTTCATCACATAGATCTCGAATTCGAGTTCATCGCCATCGCGGTCGGACACGAAAACGATCTTATCCCCGTCCGGGGACCACGCGGGCCAGACATCAAGGCCATCTGCGTTCGTCAGGCGCTCCTCGTTGTCCCCGTCCGCGTCCATCACATAGATTTCGCCGTCGCCGTCGCGGCCGGACATGAAGACGATCTCCTCCCCGTCCGGGGACCACACCCCGCCCGGGGGCCACCCTGCCAACCCGCCACCTGAATCCGTCAGGCGCTCCTCGTTGTCCCCGTCCGCGTCCATCACATAGATATCGAATTCGAGTTCATCGCCGTCGCGATCGGACATGAAGACGATCCTATCCCCATCTGGGGACCACACCGGGAACTCGCCACCTGAATCCGTCAGGCGCTCCTCGTTGTCTCCGTCCGCGTCAATCACATAGATATCGTAGGCACCGTCGCGGTCGGACATGAAGACAATCCTATCCCCGTCCGGGGACCACTCGGGCCGCTCGCCACCGGAATCCGTCAGGCGCTCCTCGTTGTCCCCGTCCGCGTCAATCACATAGATATCGTAGGCGTCGAATTCGTCGCGGTCGGACACGAAAGCGATCTTCTCCCCATCCGGGGACCACACGGGCCACTCGCCACGCTCGTTCGTCAGGCGCTGAGGCCGGTACGAGACCGTGACATGGAACGACTGCGTCGCGGCCAGCCCGCCGGGATCCCTGGCCGTGACCGTCACGCTCGAAGTGCCCTCCGCCAGCGCCGTGACCGTCACTGTGCTGATCGACACCGACACCGTGGCTACGTCCGTGTCGGACGAGACGGCGGAGTAGGCCAGCGCCTGCCCGTCCGGCTCGGTGAAGTGCTCCGAGGCATCCACTTCGACCGCATTACCTACGACTACCTCCATGTCGGGGATCGGATCCCCCGCCACCGGTGCCCGGTTCGGCACCGTTACCGAGAAGTCCTGCTGGCCCTCCAGACCGCCCGGATCGGAGGCCGTGACCGTGACCGTCGCCTTTCCGGGCGCAACCGCCGTGATGGTGACGGTGGTGTCCGACATGGAGGCCGTGGCCACACCGGGATCGGAAGACCTGACCGAGTAGCTCAGAACGTCGCCGTTCGGATCATTGAAGCAGGCCGCGACGGTGGTGGTCTCGCCCGCGTTGACGGTCGCGTCCGGGATGGGACCACAGGCGGCCGGGGCTTCCGCGCTCTCGCACGAGGCGAGCGCGAGCAGGGCGAGCACGGCAAGGCGTTTCATCCCGGACCTCTCCCAGCGTGAGGGTGGGTAAGATGTGGCTCGTCCGCCCGCTGTGTCAATGGCCGGAACGTCACACTACCGGCCATCGAAATTGTCGCACTTCGAGAGCCACCCAGGGAAGGGAGCGAAGCGACCGGAACGGGGTGCCCGTGGTTCGTCGGGTGCTCATAATCCGGTCTCCGGCGCTGGCGCACCGCCTTCGGCACTTTGGTCGACGTCAGCAAAGTCAAGGCGCGGCCGTGGCCGGTTCGAGGTTTGCCGAGCAGGTTGCGGACGAGCTAGACTGACCGGAGTCCGTACCGCCTCACGCCACCCCGCTTCCCAGACCACTCGTGAAAAGACGGGTTGATAACACGACGGGACCCGACCCCTTGTGCCCGTCTCCTCCCTGATGGCCTGCCGCGCCGCCCGACGCCGCATGCGCAGTGAGCGGTGGGTTCGTCACCCTGCGCTGCCCGGGGCGCTCCTGCTGGCCGCCTGCAACGACCCGGCACCTCTGGAGCCGCCGAACATCGACCTGGCGCTGCCGTGGACCACGGCGTCGGTGGCGGATGTCGGCGGTTCCGCCGAGCTGGTGGCCGCCGGGCTGGAGAGAGCACGCGCAAACGACCGCATGCTGAGCCTGCTCGTCGTGAAGAACGGCTTGCTGGTCGTGGAGGAGTACTTCGGCAGCGCCGGTCCGGCCGACCTGCACGACGTGCGTTCCGTCACGAAGAGCGTGGTCTCCGCGCTCACCGGTATCGTCATCGACCGGGGAGACATCGGCAATGTCGACAGCCCCATCGGCGGATTCCTGGACTCGCTGGTCAGCGACCTGGAGCCGGAGAAGGCGGCGATCACCGTCGGGAACCTGTTGACGATGACCAGCGGCCTGGAGTGGGACGAATCCGGGGGCTTCGGGGACTACTCGGAGTGGATCCGGTCGGACGACCACATCGGCTTCCTGCTGGACAGGCCCCTCGTTGCGGAACCCGGAGCGCTGTTCACCTACAATTCGGCCGCCGTGCACCTTCTCGGCGTGGTCCTGGAACAGGCCACGGGCATGCCGCTGCCGGATGCGGCGGACGAACTGCTCTTCAGCGGCATAGGGATCGCGAGGAGTCGCTGGGAGCCGCTCGCCGGCGGCTTCCACAACGGAGGCGTGGGACTCGATCTGCGTCCCCGGGACCTGGCACGGCTCGGCCAGCTGTTCCTCCAGCGGGGCAGCAGCGCCGAACGCCGAATCCTGCCGGCCGGTTGGGTCGAGAGAACATCGGCGGCGCACTTCGATTGGCGCTCCAACTCGGGCTCGCTGCGCGGAATCTCCTACGGACATCTCTGGTGGGTCGTGCCCGAGGCCCGCGAGCCCTTCTACTTCGCCTGGGGCTTCGGCGGGCAGTACGTGGTCGTCGTCCCCGAGCTGTACCTAGTCCTCGTCACGACCAACAACTGGCGCGGTGTGGATGCGGGTGCGGGCCGCTACGAGCGAATGACGATGGATGTACTCGTCGAGTACATGATTCCGGCCTTCCGCTGACCGACTTGAGCGCTTTGATTGCCCGTCCATAATGTAAACTGTGCTTTACAATGTGTAATCCATGATTTACAATGCCCGTGCTCGCAAGAGACTATCCACGGGCTGCCAGGGCGGGGCGGGGCGCCGCGAGCACCAGACGTCGGATCTCCCGAATCGCCACCGAGAGGCCCGCCAGGGTGATCTGTTCGTCCCCCTCGATCTCGTCGACGACTCTGCGGAAGCGCTGCAGGCGGCGTCGGCCCCGGGGGCCGCCGACATCTATCCCGTCAGCCGCAGCACCCCGCGCCAGAATCCTTTCGGTCAGCCTGCGCCGGATGGCGCCCAGGTCGCTCACCAGCGCCAGCGCCCAGCGCTGCTCCCACTTGTCGTCGCTCGTCGCCCCCTCGATGCAGTCGGCGAGCCAGCGTATCCTGAGCAGCTCGGTAACGCCGTAGTAGACTCGGGCCGCACTCACGGGGCTCGTCCCAGCGGATCGGGCCAGCAGCAGGATCTCGAGCAGGTGGTCCAGGAAGCGAAGCGAAGCCAGGTCCCTGACAAACCCCTCGCTTCCCGCCTCTGGAAGGAGAGCGGCCACCCGAGCCTCGTAGTCCTCGCGTTCTCGGCCGACCACGATCTCCTGGAACTGGCCCCTTAGTTCCGCCAAGCCCTCCAGACTCCCCTCGATCAGGGCGGTCGTGGAGACCTCGGGGTCGGCGTTGGCAAGCACCCAGCGTGTGGTGCGGTCCATCACTCGTGCCAGGTCCATCGTCCAGCGATAGCTCGCCGCCGCCGAGACCTCGCTCTCGCGGTCGGCGATCGCGTCGAGCAGCGATTCGAGGTGCGTCAACTTCGCCGCCACCAGCCACGCCCGGGCGATCTCGACCGCGCTCCGGCCACTCTCGTTGCCGAGGCGCACCATGAACGCCGACCCCATCAGGTCGAGCACCTGGTTGGCGAGCTGGCACGCCACGATCTCGCGCCGGAGCCGGTGCCTGCGGGCGAGCTCCGGGCCCACCGCTTCGACCGCCGCAGCGGGGAAGTAGTTCAGGAAGTAGCCTTCCGCCGACGGATCGTCCGGGAGGTCGGAGGCGAGGAGCGCCTCCTTAAGGTGGAGCTTCGCATACGCCAGCAGCACCGCCAGCTCGGGGCGCGTCAGCGACTGGTTGGCACCCCTGCGCGCGGCCAGTTCGTCCCACGACGGGAGCCCCTCGGCGTCGCGGTCCAGGATCCCCAGGCGGGTCAGGTGGCCCATCAGAGCCCAATAGTGGTCCATCCCCCTCCGCGCCCGGTATTCGTCGAGCGATATAGCCTTGCATCCCGACGCGCTGCCGTCGACGACGAGCGCTGCCACCGTATCGTTCAGGCGCTCCAGCAGCCTGTTTCTCGCCTCGCGCGCCAGCCCCCCCTCTCTGATCGCCTCGTTCAGTAGGATCTTGAGGTTGACCTCGCGGTCTGAAAGGCTGACCCCGCCGGAGTTGTCGAGTGCGTCGGTGTTGATGCGCCCGCCGAGTAGCGCGTACTCGACCCGGCCAGCCTGGGTCAGGCCGAGGTTGCCGCCCTCGGCGACCACCTTGGCGCGGAGCTGACCGGCGTTGATCCTCACCGCGTCGTTCGATGTGTCGCCGGCGTCTGCGTGGCTCTCGGAGGCCGCCTTCACGTAGGTACCGACGCCGCCGTTCCAGAGCAGGTCGACGGGTGCCATGAGCACTGCGCGAATGAGACTCTCGCCGTCGAGCGCGGGGATCTCGGGGTCGAGCCCCAGCGCAACCTTGGCCTCCGGCGACAGATCGACCGACTTGGCGCCCCGCGACACGATCATCCCGCCGGTCGAAAGCGCCTTGCGGTCGTATTCTTCCCACGAGGAGCGCCCCATGTGGAAGAGCCGCTCGCGCTCGCGGTAGGAGGCCTCCGGATCCGGAGTGGGGTCTATCATGACGTGGCGGTGGTCGAAGGCCGCGACCAGCCGGATCGTGCGCGAGAGGAGCATCCCGTTGCCGAAGACATCGCCGCTCATGTCTCCGATGCCCGCCACGGTGAAGGGCTCGCTCTCGATGTTCCGGCCCATCTCGCGGAAGTGCCGCTTCACGCCCTCCCACGCCCCCATCGCGGTGATCCCGACCTCCTTGTGGTCGTATCCGTTCGACCCACCCGAGGCGAAGGCGTCGTCGAGCCAGAAGTCGTATTCGGCAGCCACTCCGTTCGCCATGTCGGAGAAGGTCGCCGTCCCCTTGTCGGCGGCAACGACCAGGTAGGGATCGAAGCCGTCGTAGCGCACCACACCCTCCGGCGGCGCATCCTCGCCCCCCAGGTTGTCGGTGATGTCCAGGACTCCGCGCAGGAGAGTGCAGTACTGCTCGCGCACCTCGCGGGCCATCTCCTCCGAGCCCGGGAGCGCCCGACGGCAGACGAAGCCGCCCTTGGAGCCTCCGGGCACGATGACCGCGTTCTTGACGACCTGCGTCAGCGCCAGATCCATCACCTCGGTGCGGAAGTCGTCTGGACGATCCGAGTGGCGGATCCCCCCGCGCGCCACCGGGGCGCCGCGCAGGTGGATCCCCTCCATCCGCGACGAACGCACCCACACCTCGCAGAGGAGGCGACTCCTCGTCACGCGCCCCAGCAGCTCGGAGGAGAACTTGAGCGAGAGGTAGGGCACGCCGCCTGAGCGCTCGGTGGGGGAGCTCCCTCCGGTCTGGTAGTAGTTGGTGCGCACCGTGCTCTCGAGGACGGCCTGGAGTGCGCGGAGCGCCCGGTCGAAGGCGAGCGAGCTCACTCCCACCAGCTCCTCCACGATTCTATCCCCTATCGACCTGGCCCGGGCGTCGCGCTCGGACCCCGGGGGGCCGCCACCCGGGTCGAAGCGGGCCTCGAAGAGCGCGAAGAGGAGCACTCCGATCCGGGGGTGCTCGGCCAGAGCGTCCCGGAGCACGTCGCGGCTCGGGACGGCGCCGATCTGGAAGGCGTAGTGGGCGTATGCGCGAAGCACCTCGACCTCGCGCCACCGCATTCCCCCGCTATGGACCAGACGGTTGAAGCCGTCGTTCTCGGCGTCGCCCGCCCTGACCGCCAGGATGGCCTCGGCGAGCACGTCGCCGATCGCGTCCACATCGACCCGGTCGCCCTCCGCCGTCTGGATGTCGAAGCTGTAGATCGACGAATCCTCCTCGCCGTCCTCCTCGCGGAGCTCGAAGAGCGAGACGGCAATCACCTGCAGGCCGCAGTTCTCGAGCACCGGCATGAAGTCCGAGAGGATCATGTGGCGGCGGCGGATGTAGACCTTCAGGTCGCACTTGTCGCCGGTTTCGGTGTCGTCGAAGAAGAGGACCGACTCCCGTCGCCCCTCGGCGTTCATGGCTTCGAGCTCGACGATGTCGCGCACCGCCGCGGCCGGAGAGGTGGCGGCCTGGTACTCCGGCGCGAAGGCGTCGGCGTAGTGGCGAGCCATTCGTCCCGCGTCCTCGGTCGGGAAGACCTCGATCAGCCGCTCCCGCACCTCGTCCAGCCAGGAGCGCGTGAGTCGCTCGACGATGGCCTCGAGGTCACGAGCCCGGATCGCCGCGAGCGTCTCGGTATTGCCGCCCAGGTAGAAGTGGAGACGGGCCTGGTCGCCGCCCCCCATCGAGAGGTGGTAGTTGAGGATCTCCGCCTGGTAGCGAGTCGTCAGAACGCTCTCGAACTCGCGCCGAAACGCCCCCGAAAAGCGTGTGCGCGGCATCACCGCCATGATCGAGACGCCCCTCCCGAGCGAGTCGCGCCGCACCGAGACGAAGACGTCCGAGGTGTTGTACCGCGTCAGGATCGTCTGGATGTCCTGGGCGATCTCGTCCGAGGAGGCGAGGAAGAGCTCCTCCTTGGGGAGCGAGCTGAAGATCGTGATGATCTCCTTGTAGTCGTGGGAACCCTCCCCTGCGCCCGCCCTCTCCAGGATCTTCTGCAACTTGAGGCGCAGGATCGGTATCTCCTGGGCCGACTCGTGGTAGGCCTGCGAGGTGAAGAGCCCCAGGAAGCGGTGCTCTCCGGCGATCGCGCCGTCGCGGTCCAGCCTTTTGACCCCGATATAGTCCATGCGGGCGTTTCGATGCACGGTCGATTGCGCGTTCGTCTTGCTGATGATCAGGAGCGGCCCGGAGAGGGCGAGCTCGCGCGTCTCGGCGGGCAGCTCGCTCAGGGCGACCGGGGTGGCGAAGCTGGACGACGAGTCGTCCCGAAGGACCCCGAGGCCAGAACCCGGTTCGAGCGCCACGCTCCCCGTTTCGTCGCTAGGCCGGTCGACGTTGTAGGAGCGGTATCCGAGGAAGACGAAGCCACCGTCGCGCAGCCAGCGCAGGAAGGCCTGAACCTCGCGCAGCTCGTCGCGACGGTACGGCACGTCGCGCATGCGGAAGCCGAGCTCCGAGACGACGTCTCCGATCTTGTCCAGCATCAGCCCGAAGTCGTCGGTGGCTCTGACCACGTCCCGCAGGCGGTGGGCGATCTCTTCGCGCAACCGTTCGCGCGTGGCCTCGTCCTCGACGCGGGCCACCTCCGCGTGTACGAGCGACTCCGTGCGCTCGCGCTCGCCCGAGGGCAGCAGCCTGGCTACCCGTCCGTCGCCGTCCCGCTCTACGGCGAAGAGGGGGTAGACGAAGTGTCCGATCCGGAGGTCCTGGGAGGAGAGGAACTCCCGGATGGTGTCGATGATGAAGGGGCGCTCCGAGATGTTGGTGCGCACAACGGTGACAGGCGTCGACCAGCGGTTCTCGTCGAGCTCGGGGTCGACCACCTCGACATCGACCCGATCGGGGCTGCTCCGATCCAGGAAGTCGAGCGAATCGACGCACATCCGGGCCAGGTCGGCGGTGGAGCGCTCCTTGAGGAGCTCCTTCGTGGCCTTGGCGAGGAAGCGCGGAGCGAAGGTGCTCAGCAGCTCGTAGCGGTCGTCGTCGACGGCGCGGCGCAGATGGCGAAGGACCTTGCGCACCACGGGAGGGTCGGCTGCGGCTTGGCGGGCGTGGCCGGGCTCGGTCATGGCGTTTCCAGGGCGTTGGGCAGTGCAGATGGAGAAGAGCGCGGCCCATGAAGCCGGGCGCAACCGTGCGGGGCTGGCCTACCTACCGCCAGCTGCCCGCTGCCTAGGCACCCGTGGACAAAGCCCCGGCGGCATTCGAGGCGCGCTGCATCCGCGCTGGACCGCTGCGCGCCTCTCGGTGTTCGTCAGGGTTCATCCACGGACTCCTAGATTACCTGGCGGCTGCCCCCATGGCCAGACGTTACCTTCCGAGGTCTGTGCACCACTCCACTCGCGACCCTTTCGATGCGCCTCATCCACATCGCCGATGTCCACCTGGACAGCGCCTTCGCGACCCGGCGGGGCGAGGCGCGAAGACGGCTTCGGGAGGCTACCCTCGACGCCTTTCGGAGGTGCGTCGAGGTGGCCCTCGCGGAGCGGGTCGACGCGCTGCTGATCGCAGGCGACCTCTTCGACGGACAGCGGCTCTCCTTCGCGACCGAGCTTCGCCTGCTGGCCGAGATGCGGCGACTCGAAACCGAGGGCATCCAGGTGGTCTACGCGGCGGGAAACCACGACCCAGGCTGCGCCGCGGCCGGACGTGCGCTCGCGTGGCCAAGGAATGTGACCGTCGCCGAGGGGGACGAGCCGGTCGTCGTCGCGGTGGCGGGCCGGAGCGGCCGCACCGTGGGGCATGTGGCGGCTATCGGTCACGCCGACGCATCGGTGACCGATGATCTCTCGAGGCGCCTTGCGCCGGTCGCGGGATCCGACCTGCCCCAGGCGGCGCTCCTTCACACCCAGGTCCACTCGTCGGTCGGGTCCGCCGGACATCACCCCTACGCGCCCTCCGCCCTGGAGAGGCTGCGGGGCGCCGGCTTCGACTACTGGGCGCTGGGGCATGTCCACCAGAGGGAGGAGCTCTCCACGGCCCCGCCCATTCACTATCCGGGGAGCCTGCAGGGGAGGGGGGGCGTGGAGACCGGCCCGAGGGGCGCGCTCCTCGTCGACCTGTCTGTGCGCGGCCAGCCGACGGTGGAGTTCAGGGAGCTGTCGCCGATCCGCTGGGAGCCCCTGGAGTCGCCGGAGCTTGCCTCGGCCGGGACCGTCGAGGAGCTGGCGGCGGATCTGGAGAGGGCCTGGAGGCGAGCGCGGGCCGAGGACCGGGGCGGCGCCGATACCGAGTGGATGGCGGCGATCACTCTCGCTGGGGCCTCGCCCCTCTGGCGCGAGCTGGCCGATCCGGACGAGAGGGAGGCTCTCGCCGACGAGGTGGCGAGGCGGATCGGAGCGCTTGGCTGCGAGATCGACGCTCGCGGCGTCCACCCCCCGGCCTTCGTCGAAGACCACGCCGGGCGTCAGGATGTGCTGGGCGCGGCGCTCGAGCTCGCGGGCCGCGTGCGGGCCGGCCAGGAGCGGCTCGGGATTGCCGAAGGAGAGCTGGCTGGCTTCGACCGCAGCCGCGGCGGCACGGTCGACGAGTACGTCGGCCGTCTGCTGGAGGGCGCCGAAGAGGAGCTGCTGGTTCGCATGCTCGTCAGCGGTCGGTAGCAGCCCGTGAGGTTCGAGTCGATCCGGATCCCTTCCTACGGCTGCCTGGAACGACTGTCCACCGGCGATGCCCCACTACCCCAGGTCGTGGCCGTGCTGGGTCCGAACGAGAGCGGTAAGTCAACTCTAGTTGACGTTTTGACAACTATACTTTACGGTTTTCGACCCGCGAACCGAAGACTTCACCCCTATGCGCCGTGGAGCGGAGCCGACGCGGCTGCGTGGGCGGCGATTCGGATGGGCGACGGGAGAGTGGTCGAGGTCCGCCGCCGGCTTGCCTCCTCGCCCAGGGGTGTGATGAAGGCCGAGGACGATTCGGTGAACCTCGCCAACCGGCCCCTTCCCGAGACCGGGCAGATAGCGCGGGTCGTCTTCCGGCAGGTCTACTCGCTGACCCTTGCCGAGCTGGCGGGCCTCGAGCGCGAGAGCTGGGATCTGGTGCAGGATCGCCTGGTGAGCGCGATGGCTGCCCCTGACCTGAGGTCGGCACGGGTGGTGGCGGGCGAGCTGGAGGGTGAGGCCGCCCGTCTATGGCGGCCGGACCGGCGCGGCCGACCCCGGGCGCGGAAGGTGCAGGAGAGGATCCGCAGGCTGGGCGGGGAGCACCGCGGGGCCGTCGAGCGCGACCGCGAACTGCGCCAGAAGGCGGCTGCCAGAGGGCAGGCAGAGGATGATCTGGAGCGGCTGCGCGGCGAGCTGGCCGAGCTTCGGGGGCGGAGGGGAGAGGTGGAGCGTCTGGTCCAGATGGCGCCCGTGCGCGGCCGCCTGGTCCGTATCCGGGGGCTGGAGGAGCGGGCAGGCGCAGCGAACGAGCTGGAGGGGCTCCCCGCCGACCCCGCGGCGAGACGAGCGGAGCTTAGCGAGGCTGCCGAGGCCGCGGCCGCGCGGATGGAGTCGCTCAGGGGAGTCGCCGGCGTGGTGGGACGCGAGGAGGACAGCCGGCGCCTGCGCGAGGTGGCTGCGCGTGTGCTCGCGGCACCTCTCTCCGAGGTCAACCGGGCGGCCTTCGCGAAGGTGGAGCTCGGCGAGCTGGGCGAAGCGGTGCGGCTCTTCCAGTCGCGGCGCTCCGAGCGAAAAATCGCCCAGGAGGGGCTGCGCGACGCCGAGCGCTTCCGTCTGGCGGGAGCGGCGCCGAGTGGTGGGTGGCGCCTGGCGCTCTGCCTTGCCTGCTTCACGCTCGGTGGCGCGGCCGCCTGGGTGGCCCGCTACGCCCCAGATGCGCTGAGTCCCCTCCCGGGGATCGAGGCAAGCGCCGACGCTGTGCTCTGGATGGGCTTCGGGCTGGGGCTGCTGGGGTCCGTCTTTCTCTTCCTCTGGCTCGATGCCGGACGGCAGCGCCGGGGACACAGGAGGCGGCTCTCGGCCACGAGGCGGGATTGGCGGAGCGAGATCCAGAGGCTGCAGCACGGGGAGCACATCGCCCGACAGCGGGTCGTGGCGAGCCTTGGCGGTCTTCCCATCCAGGAGGAGCGCATCCGAGTACCCGACTACGAGCTGCATGCGACTCTGGAGCGAATCGTCGAGCTCGTGGGCGAACGGGAGGGGAGGGACGATGCGACGCGTGGCCAGCTGGAGAGGATCGAGAGCGAGCTGCGAGAGCTGGACGCCGAACGCAACGACTCCATCTCGGCGCTGCGGGAGCTGGAGAGTAGACTGAAGGCGATCGGAGGCGGCGACCTCGTGCGCGGCGAAGTCGAGGCCCAGGAGCGCCTGAGTGCCCTGGCGAGAGCCCGCGAGCTAGGGCGGGAGGTGGAGCGCGAGCACCCCGACCTGGCCGAGGCGGAGGCACGGATTCAGGAGGCTGAGAGGGCTGGCGAGGAGTGGGGGTCGCTCGATGCCTCTCTGCAGGATACCGACCGGCGAATCGCCGAGCTCGTCGAGCAAGTGGAGGAAGCACGGGCGGCGATCGCCACTCTGGAGGCCGAGATCGACCATCTGCAGCGAGGCGAGACTGCCGATCGGATCCAGGGACGGATCGAGGCGGCGAGGCGGGAGCTCGACGAGGTGCGGGAGCGGCGGGACCGCGCCCTCCTGCTGGCGCGCGTGCTTGCCGAGGCGGAGCGGCGCTTCCGGGAGGCCCATCAGCCGGACCTGCTCCCGAGAGCCGCCGACTACCTGCGGCACATCACCCTTGGCCGCTACGACCGCATCGAGCTCGGCGAGGGCGCGGAGGATTCGCTCCAGCTCCTGGGACCGGTCGCTTCGGCGCCCCGCCCGGTCGGCGCGCTCTCGCAGGGCACGCAGGAGCAGGTGTACATGGCGCTTCGCCTCGCGGTGATCGATCACCTCGACGCCGACGGCGAGCGACTCCCGGTCTTCATGGACGAGACCCTCGTCAACTGGGACGCATGGCGCCGCGACCGCGCCCTCGAGCTTCTGGAGCGGGTGGCCGAGCGCCGTCAGCTCTTCGTCTTCACCTGCCACCCCGCGATGGCGGCCGATATCGAGGATCGGGGCGGTCGGGTCGTCGCCCTCGAGCGGCGCTGAGCGAAGCCGAGGAGCTTCTGGGGGCGGCGTGAGAGTCGTCGACGTCCTCCTTCCACGCCGAGTCGGATTCGGGTGGGGTGCGCACCTGCCTGGAGGGCAAGGCACCGCAACTGGCGAAGCTCGGCGTCGAGCACGCGATCGTGGTCCCCACGCGGGGGACGGACGGCTGACCTCCGAGCCGCTCGTCGACCTGTACCGCCGGTTGGCGGAATCGTCGCCCGCGTCGGCGTAGTGATCCGGATGAAGAGATCGGACCCGACTTAGCAGCCCGTGGATAGACGTTGATCTACGATGCTCCCGCCCGCGGCTTCGCTCTGCGTTCCCATTGGGCCGGTAGCGCTGCTACCAGCTGCTAGCCGATGAAGCGCAGAATCTTCGTCGCCGTCAGCCTGGGCGGAGTCGTGGTGGCGTCCTTCGTGGTTCTGACCCGGGACGGCCCCGCGACCGAGGCGTTGGCGTCGCTGCCTCTCGCAAACCACGGGGCGGCGCTCCTGACGGCGCTCGTCGAGGTGCTGCTGAGGGGTGTGCGCCTCCTGGTGCTGAGCTCGGTCATAGGCCTCAGCATCACCTTGCCGACGGCCACCCTGACGCAGCTGGCCGCAGACGGCGGGGCCGCGGTCACTCCGCTCCGGTCGGGGGCGGATCCGGGGAAGGCGCTCGTGCTGCACCGCCGAGGCACCCGTGGCGGGCATATCGGAGCGCTGATCCTGGGCGAGGCGCTCGCCGAGGCCACGATGGTGCCTCTCGCGGCGGTCGCGGTGGCGCTGACGGTCGGTGCTTCCCCCGCCGCGCTCGCCGGGCCTCTAGTGTGGTCGGCGACGGTGCTGACCCTGGTGACCGTCGCGGTCCGGGTCGCTCCCTCGCGCGACGCGAAGGCGCCCGGGCTCCTGCTCCGCCTGGGAATGACGCCCGCCAGGTGGGAGCGCACAGTAAGGTCGGCAGCCGACTTCCGCTCGGCGGCCGGGGCACTCAAACGGATGAGGTGGCCGCACCTGGCGCTCCTGGTGCTCTCCACGCTCGGGCACATCGCGGCCCGGCTGCTCGTGCTCCCGGCGCTGCTGGGTCCGGCGGCGGTGGCTGTCGACGCTGGCGCGCTAGTCGCGTGGCCCTTCTTCCTGATCTACGGCGGCTCGCTGATACCGGCACCCGGCGGCGCGGGGCTCGTCGAGGCCGGATTCATGGCCACCGTGGGTCCCGCGGTCGCGACGGCCACCGAGGCCGGAGTGGCCGCCGAGCCGGGGGTCTACGCCTTCTGGTGGCGGGTCTATGGCTACCACCTGACGGCGGCGCTCGGGTGGTGGACGCTGGCCGTCCATGGGCGGCGACGCCGCCGGGAGCAAAGGGAGACGGCTTGACGGTTGTCGGACCGGCGACGGCCTTGTAGAGTGCGTGCGTGTCGGCCATCGGTGGAAGGCGCTGGCAGTCCGTCGGCAGTCTCGCGCGAGCGCCGAGAGCTGCGGAGGAGTGCTAGGAGACGTGACCCCCTGAACACAATCAATGCCCTGGGGCTTGCGGGCAGCCTGCGCATCAGCTCCGTCAACCGGGCGCTCCTACGAGCAGCTGTCCGAGCCGGCGAGCCGCGCGTTCGTACCAGGACCTTCGATCTGGCGTCGGTTCCCCTCTACAACGGGGACATCGAGGCCCAGGGAGACCCGCCGCCAGTGGCGGAGCTCAAACGGGCAGTGCGCGACGCCGACCTGGTGATCCTCGCGACCCCCGAGTACAACGCGGGGCTGCCGGGTGTGATGAAGAACGCTGTCGATTGGGTCTCGCGGCCCCCCAGACCCAACGCCTGGGAGGGCAGGCCGGTCGCGGTGATGGGCGCAACGCCGGGTGGGTTCGGCACGGCCCTCGCCCAGCTTCAGCTGCGCAGCGCACTCGCGCACGTCGGCGCACTGGTAATGCCGCTGCCGCGTTTCGGGGTCTCCCAGGCGCACAGGGCCTTTGCGGAGGACGGGTCGCTCGCCGATCCGGCGACCGCCGAGCGGCTGGAGCACTTCCTCGGGAGCGCCGCGGCCTGGGCGGCGCGTCTGTCCGGGTAGCAGCCGGGTGTCGTCAGAAGACGCCGCAGCACTTCGCGGTCGCCGGTGGCCCAGGAGGCCGGAGCCACTCCCCGGCAGCCACTCGCAGGTGGGTGGAAGCGCCCCAGCTTGCAGCCACCCGCGTATTGGCGATCTTGTTACGGTTGCGTGACGATTCCTCGCTGTGAGACCGCGCATCTTGCGCGGCGTCGGGTCGGAGCCGCCGACCCTCATCGGAACCGGGCGGGCACGGAGTCCTACCCGGTCGTACCACAGAACCAGGGAGAAGCCTACCAATGAGGACAATCAGCGCAGCCGTCGTCGCGCTGCTCGCCACAGCGCCGCTATCGGCGCAGCAGCCGGGCGCCGTCAGGGGTTCGGTCACATCGGAGGGCGTGGGCGTCGAGGGTGCCACCGTGGTACTCACCCACACCGAGACCGGGGCCCAGTACGGGGGTCTCTCGCAAGCGGGTGGCCGCTACGCCATCCCCCGGGTGCCAGCGGGCTCGTACCAGGCCGAGGCCCAGATGATCGGGCTGGCGGGCGAGAGCCAGAGCGTCGTGATCGCCTCCGGCCGGACGGCGACCCTCTCCTTCGCGATGACGCCTTCGGCGCTGGTGCTCGGCGGAATCGAGGTGCTAGCCGAGAAGTCCGAGGCGCTCACCACCCCGGCGGCCTTCACGACGGTTACCAAGGCCAGGATCCAGAGTCAGCTCGGCTCGCGTGATCTGCCGCTCGTGCTGAATCTGGCCCCGTCGGTCTACTCGACGGTCACTGGCGGCGGTGCCGGCGATGCGCGGATCAATGTGCGCGGCTTCAACCAGCGCAACACCGCCGTCATGATCAACGGCGTGCCAGTCAACGACATGGAGAACGGCTGGGTCTACTGGTCCAACTGGGACGGACTGGGCGACGCCGCGACGAGCATTCAGCTGCAGCGCGGCATGAGCGCCATAAACCTGGCCACCCCGTCGATCGGGGGCACCCTGAATGTGATCACCGACCCCAGCCGCAGGGAGCCCGGCTACAACCTCAAGCAGGAATTCGGCAGCGGCAACTTCCGCAAGACGACGATGACGGCCTCGACGGGGCCGGTGGGCGACTTCGCCCTCACCGCCTCTGCGGTGCGCAAGACGGGCGACGGAATCATCGACGGCACCTGGACGGACGCCTGGGCGTACTACGTCGCCTCGCAGTACAAGCTGAGCGACGGCAACCGCCTGGAGCTCTACGCGGTCGGCGCGCCGCAACGGCACGGCCAGAACCTGTACCGGCTCAACATCGCCACCCTGGACAGCGAATTCGCCGCCTCCATGCCGGACTACGACCCGGCCGCGCTCGACCGCTTCACGGAGGCTGGCCGCCACTGGAGCCCCAACGTCGGCGGGGTCGATCCCAGCTACTCGGGGCGCCAGTTCACAAGCACGGGTCCCGGGGCCGGCACCTTCAGTCGCTTCGACCGGAGCTTCCTCAACGAGCGGGAGAACTACTTCCACAAACCCCAGGTGAACCTCAACTGGCACTACCGCCTGGGCGAGGGGCTCACCGCCCACTCGGTCGCCTACTACTCCGGCGGCAGAGGCGGCGGAACTGGCCGCTACGGTTCGTGGAGGTGGGACGACACCTACCGGACACGCTCCCCGGACTGGAACGCCACAATCGAACGCAATCGGAACAGCGACGCTGGTTCAGTCGGCATTCTGCGGAACTCGGTCAACAACCAGAACACGGTGGGGCTGGTCACCCGACTCCGGAAGGAGTTCGAGGGCGACCTCAGGGCCGAACTCGGGATCGACTGGCGCACCGCCACGATCGAGCACTACCGCGAGGTGCGCGACCTCCTCGGCGGCACTCACTTCAACGATTGCTCGCGCGGGTGCAGCTCCGACTTCTGGAGCCAGGAGGAGGGCGAGAATCGAGGCCTCGGCGACAAGATCCACTACCACAACGAGAACGACGTCAACTGGATCGGCCTGCATGTGCAGGCGGAGAAGTCCACTCCCGAGGGCTCGCTCTACGGGATGGCGGGGTGGTCACTGAGCGCGTACCACTTCACCGATTTCTTCAACGAGAGTCTAGCTCCGCGCGACGCGGGTGAACCGATGCAGCTGAGCAGCGGGTCGCTGACGGGATTTCAGCTCAAGGGCGGCGTGGTTCGAAACGCCACCCCCGAGTGGTCGGTCTACGGCAATGCCGGCTATGTCTCCAAGATCCCGATCTTCGATGGGGTGATCGATGACGTCAACGGACTCCTCGTGGAGAATTCGTCTAACGAGACCTTCGCCTCCTTCGAGGTCGGGGCGCGCTATAGGTCGCTGAACCGGAAAATGTCGCTCGATGTCAACGTGTACCTCACGCAGTGGAACGATCGCACCGGCAGGCAGTTTGCGCCCGACTTCTTCGGCCAGGACATGGACGCGGTCGTCCGGCTGCTCGGGATGGACGCCCGGCACATGGGACTGGAGGCCGAGGCGGCGTATCAGCCATCGGACTACGTTCGGATAGACGCGGCGCTCTCCTTCGGCGAATGGAGGCACACCGACAATATCACCGGCAGCTTCACGACCGAAGAAGCCGACAGCACCGTCAACTACAACTTCTATGTCGACGGCCTGTACGTCGGCGACGCACCCCAGATGCAGCTGGCCTACGCGCTGTCCGTATTCCCGCCCGGCGGGCTCTACGCGCAGCTTGTCGGTAGAAGCTACGGCAAGCACTACGCCAACTGGGACCCCTTCTCGCGCACCGTCGAACGCGAGCTGGGAGTTCAGTCATGGCGCGCACCGGGCTACACCGTCTTCGACTTCCACGCTTCGTACAAGCTCTCCGACGAGATGGCCGCGCCCTTCGGGGGCAAGGTCAAGCTCTTCATGCACAGCTTCAACATCCTCAACTCGGTCTACATCCAGGACGCGATCGACAACTCCAGATTCAACGGGTACTGGGATGAAGCCGAGGCGCAAGCGCGCCGTCTGAGCCACCAGGCCGACGACGCCGAGGTCTTCCTGGGCTACCCGCGCTCCGTCAACTTCGGTTTCCAAATCTATCACTAGCAGTCCGCGGATAATCTCGCGAGAGCGCCGAGAGCGGCGAAGCGTTGGCGGTCCGTGGACAGGCCCGGACGAGCACCGAGACCGGGAAGCGCCCGCTGGCAAGGCGCGGGAGGTTTGTCCACGGGCTGCCAGGCGGGCGGGGCGGGGCTCCGTCACACTCTGGAAGCGGGTCGCAGGTGACATGACGACGGTTTGCTAACTAGTAGATTACACGATGGCGAGCACCTTCGGCGTCTACCTCAGGCTGGGCTTCGACCACCTGCTCGACCTGCGGGGCTACGACCACATCCTCTTTCTCGCGGTACTCTGCGCTGCGTACTCGCTCGCTCGCTGGCGCGAGCTCCTGATCCTCGTGACGGCCTTCACCGTCGGGCACTCGCTCTCGCTGGCGGCCGCCACCCTCGGACTGGTGCGCATAGGGAGCGGCCTAGTGGAGTTCCTGATCCCCATGACGATCATAGCCACCGCGGTGACCAACCTGGCCGGGCTTAGCAGTCCGTGGATAATCTCGCGCGAGCACCGAGAGGGGCGCTGCGCCAGCGGTCCGTGGACGGGCCCGGACGAGCACCGAGACCGGCGAAGCGCCCCGCTGGCAAGGCGCGACGAGGGGCCAATAGCCGCAGCGCTATTGGTCCGAGGAGCAACGCAGAGCGCAGCGGCCCAGCGGGGATGCTCCGCCGGGCGAATGCCGTCGGGGTCCTGTTCGCGGGCCGCTTCGCTGGCAAGGCGCTCCGCAGCGCGAATAGCAGCGCTATTCGTGCAAGAAGCAACGCAGAGCGAAGCGGTCCAGCGCGGATGCAGCGCGCCTCGAATGCCGGGGGAGGTTTGTCCACGGGCTGCTAGCCGACGCGGCCGGGGGACCGGAGGGTGGAGCGCCCCCCGCGTGCGCTACGGCCTGGCGCTCCTCTTCGGGGTCGTGCACGGGCTGGGCTTCGCGACCTTCCTGCGTCTGGCGCTCGGCACCGAGCGGAGCATCTGGCTCCCCCTGCTCTCCTTCAACATCGGCCTGGAGCTGGCCCAGATAGTGGCAGCCGCGGGAGTGCTGGCGATCGGCCTCGCGGCCACGCGAATCCCCGGAGTCGGGGAGCGTCTCTGGACCGCCGTTCTGTCGGCGGCGGCCGGGAGCATGGCTCTCCTCATGGCCGCCGGGCGGTTTCCCCCTTGAACATCGGGCCCTCGGATTGCACGTTCTCAGCTGACCGAAGTGCAGGCAGTGGACGCCTACCGCCCCAACCACCAGACACCAGCAGGCCACGCGCCAGAGGATAGCAAGATATGAGCACGCAGAAGCGCTTCGACACCGTGACCGCCGCCAAGACATGGAGCCGTCGCCCGGAGACCCGCTCCGGCGACCGCGACCTCCTCCCCAGGATCTTCGGAGAGGACACCTTCGGGCTCCGCGAGATGCAGTCCCGGCTGCCGGACACCGTCTACAAGCAGCTGATGAGGACCATCCACCACGCCGAGGAGCTCGATCCCGGGATCGCCGACGCCGTTGCCTCGGCGATGAAGGACTGGGCCCTTTCGCGCGGCGCGACCCACTACACGCACTGGTTCCAGCCGCTCACCGGCTCCACCGCCGAGAAGCACGACTCCTTCCTGAAGGTGGGAAGCGACGGCCGCGCCCTCACCGAGTTCGGGGGCAGCGAGCTCGTGCAGGGCGAGCCGGACGCCTCCTCCTTCCCGTCGGGCGGGCTCAGGGCGACGTTCGAGGCGCGCGGCTACACCGCCTGGGACCCGACCTCGCCGGCCTTCCTCATGGGAGGCGAGTCGGCGACCTACCTCTGCATACCGACGGCGTTTTCGAGCTGGGCCGGGGACAGCCTCGACGCCAAGATTCCGCTGCTGCGCTCGATGGATGCGCTGGACCAGGTCACGCGGCGGGCCCTAAGGCTCTTCGGCGTCGACGCCGGACGCGTCACGGCGAGCCTCGGGCCGGAGCAGGAGTTCTTCCTACTGGACCGCGAGTTCTACTACCGGCGTCCGGACCTGATGACGTCGGGCCGCACCCTCTTCGGTGCCAAGCCGCCTCGAGGGCAGGAGCTCGACGACCACTACTTCGGCTGGATGCACGAGCGCGTGCTGGCGTGCATACAGGCGGTCGAGATGGACCTCTACCGTCTCGGCGTGCCGATGAAGACGCGCCACAACGAGGTCGCCCCCGGGCAGTTCGAGATGGCGCCCGTCTACGAGAACGCCAACGTCGCCTCGGACCACCAGCAGCTCATGATGCGGATCCTGGAACGCAACGCGCGCCACTACGGATTCGTGGCGCTCCTCCACGAGAAGCCCTTCGCGGGGATCAACGGGAGCGGCAAGCACATCAACTGGTCCTTCGGAACCTCCGGCCGCAACCTGATGGATCCCGGCGACACACCCCACGACAACCTGATCTTCCTCTTCTTCTGCACCGCGGTGATGAGCGCTGTGAATCGCCACCAGGATCTGCTCCTCGCAAGCGTCTCGACCGCGGGCAACGACCACCGCCTGGGAGCGAACGAGGCACCCCCGTCGATCATCTCGATCTTCCTCGGCAGCCAGCTCGAGGACATCTTCGAGCAGCTCGAGGCGTCCGGCAGGGCCGAGCGTCGGGGCGGCGAAGGGCTGCTGGGGCTGGGCGTCGACGTGCTGCCCAATCTCCCGCGCCACTCCGGCGACCGCAACCGAACCTCTCCCTTCGCCTTCACCGGCAACAAGTTCGAGTTCCGAGCGGTCGGCTCCTCGTCGAGCATCTCGCTCCCCGCCACGGTGCTCAACACGATCGTCGCGGAGGCGATCGACGAATGGACACAGCTGCTCGAGCCCATCGTGGCGTCGGGCACCTCGATCGAAGATGCACTCTGGAAGCTCCTCTCGAACGAGATTCCGGACTTCAAGCGAATCATCTTCAGCGGCGACAACTACTCCGACGAGTGGGTCGAGGAGGCTGCACGCCGCGGCCTGCTGAATACCGGCTCGACGGTGGACGCGCTTCCCGCGCTCGTCGCCGAGAAGAACAAGGAGCTCTTCGACAGGTACGACGTGATGTCGCCCCGGGAGCTCGAAGCGCGCCACGAGGTGCTCACCGAGCAGTACTTCATCAAGATCAACATCGAGGGCGAGACGGCGGCCCACATTGCCCGCACGATGATCCTGCCCGCGGCGGTAACGTACCTGGGGCAGCTGGGTTCGGCTCGCAAGAGCGTCAAGAAGGGCGGGGCGTCGACCGAGGGAGTCGACGAGAGCATCGCACTGGTCGCCGGCCTAGTCGACGAGCTCACCGAGGCGCTTGCCGAGCTAGACGCGCAGAACGAGGAGCTAGGGGGCGACGAGGTGACCGAGAAGGTCGTCCATATGCGCAACAATGTGATACCGGCGGCCAACGCCGTACGCGACGTGGCGGATCGGATGGAGAAGGTGATTCCCGACGAGCTCTGGCCTCTCCCGACGTATCGCGACATGCTCTTCGTGAAGTAGCGGCGATCGCCTTGAACGCAATGAAGCTGGAGGGCGAGCAGTCCGTACGGGCACGGCCATTGTAAACTCTAGATTACAAAAGGTAAGGCATACGTTACTATGGACAGGCGAAGCCAAGCGGTCCAGCGGGGATGCAGCGCTGCTCGAATGCCGTGGGAGGTTTGTCCACGGGCTGCTTGGAGGAGGGTAGAGTCGGAGTTGAGGTCGCTGTGCGCGACGGCGTTGGTCGCGCTTATTGCGGCCTGCGCCCAGGAGGACTCGGGGGGCGGTGCGCAGGAGGGGGCAGAGGAGTTTGCAGGGGTACGCCTGGCCGAGCCCGAAGCCGTCTATCCGCAGGGCTTTTCGGCGGCCTTCACGGTGCGCGAGCTGGACGACGGCACGGTGCTCGTCGCCGACCCGATCGGCCAGGCGCTCGTCAGGGTCGACTTCGCGACTGCGAGCGCCGACACGGTGGGCGGCTACGGAGAGGGTCCGTCCGAGTACCGCCAGCCCGACGCGGTCTGGCCCCTTCCCGATGGCGGCACGCTCCTTGTGGACCTCGGCAACGGCCGCCTGACGGAGCTGGACGCCGAACTCGAGTTTGGCCGCACGCATCCGTACTCCCAGGGCGACCCCGAGGATACTACGCTCATGGTCGTGATCCCGCAGGGGGTGGACGACCAGGGGCGCGTCTACTTCAGTGGCGTGCCGGTCGAAGAGAACGACTCGCTGCCGGTGCTGCGTCTGGATCTGGGAACGGGCGAGCTCGACACGATCGCGCAGTACAGGCTACCCGCGACGAGGCGGGACACGATCACCGATGCGCGCGGGCGGCAGCGCCAACGGGTCTCGATGGTGCCGCTATCGCCCACCGACGCGTGGGGCGTGGGGGCCGACGGGCGGGTGGCGCTGGCGCGCGCCGCGGGGGCCCCGATGAGCAACGCTCCCACCGAATTGGGTTACTTCCTGGAGTGGATCGACGAGGACGGCACTTCGACGCCCGGCCCCACGGTGCCCTACGAGCCCGTCCCCATCGGCGAGGCCGAGAAGGAGGAGTGGACCGACCGGCGGGACGAGTTGGGCGGCGGACTCAGACTTGAGGCCGTGACCGGCGACAGCGCGGCGGCGGTCATCGGCAAGCGGGGCGGACCTAGGCCGGTGAACGAGGACCTGGACCGCTACGCCTGGCCCGAGGTGCTGCCGGCCTTCTACCCCGATAGGGTTGCGGTCGACCCCCTTGGGCGTGCCTGGGTGCGCCGCTACGCCGAGGCGGGAGCGGTAACGCGCTACGATGTCTTCAGTGCGACCGGCGAACGCGCGGAGACGGTCGAGCTCGGGGTCGGCAGGCGAGTCGTCGGCTTCGGGGAGGGCAGCCTGTACGCGATCCAGATGGACGACCTGGGACGCCAGCGGCTGGAGCGGTATGCGATCCCGATGTAGGCTGTGATCTACGACAACCGGCACCGCCGGCAGACTCGCCACTCTTCCCGCAGCAGATGCCCCTGGCAGTCCGGGGATAATCTCGCGCGAGCACCGAGAGCGGCGAAGCGCCTCACTGGCAAGGCGCGACGAAGGGCCAATAGCCGCAGCGCTATTGGTCCGAGGAGCAACGCAGAGCGCAGCGGCCCAGCGGGGATGCTCCGCCGGGCGAATGCCGTCGGGGTCCTGTTCGCGGGCCGCCCCGCTGGCAAGGCGCGACGAAGGGCTGGCAGCAGCGCTACCGGCCCAAGGAGCAACACAGAGCGAGGCGAGGGGACACTGGCATTGTAAATCATGGATTACACATTGTAAAGCGTAGATTACAGTATGGACAGTCAAGCAAAGCAGTCCAGCGGAGATTCAGCGCCGCTCGAATGCCGTGGGGGGTTTGTCCACGGGCTGCTAGATCCTGAACTTGTAGCCATTCTCGTCTGCCCCGAGAGCAGGCAGCCTGTTGCCCCCGCGTCGGGGGAGGTGATCGATCGCGTCAACGCAGCCGTGGCGAGCGGGGATGCGCGGACGCGATCCGGCGATCCCTTGGGCAAGCCGATCGTCGAGGGGCTGATCCGCGAGGACGGCCGCGTCCTCTATCCGGTGCGCGACGGCATCCCGATAATGCTGATCGACGAGGCGATCGAAGTCACAACGGACGCTTCCGGGTAGGAGCCCGTCAGCAGTCCGTGGACAATCTCGCGCCCCGGCTACCTCGTCGGCCGCACCCTCAGGAAGAAGCCGCCCCCGAAGCGGGTGTAGTAGGCACCGGTGAAGCTGGTCTCGACGCGCTGCCAGCCTAGGCGGAATGCCGCGTCCATGTTGCGGGCGACGCTCCTGGTGATCTCGGCGTAGAGGGCTGCGCCGTTGTCGGCCTCCTCGCCGGGCACCGGCGCGTACTCCTTCGACTGGCGGCGATACCGCTTGACGGCCAGGTCAGAAGCGACGCTCAGGCCGAACTCGCGCCAGACCCTCCAGAGCTGCATCTGAACGCCGAGGCGGCCTGCGTGGTACTCGACGCGCCTGGAGTTGGACCAGCTACGGGTGCCGTCTAGGCTAACACCGAGGTCCATCCGCCCGGCACTCAGCTCGTATCTGCCCCCCACGCCGACTGCGTGGTCGACGCGGAAGACCCCCTCGAGACCCTGTCTGGGGTAGGTGTGGTACCGGTAGGAGCCGAAGAAGCGTACCTCGGAGTACTCGCCCGAGTCGGGGGAACAGTAGCTACGCCTCGTGCCGGCGGCCTCCACAACGGCCGACCTGCGATCCAGGAGGTCCAGGTAGGGAAGGAGCACCGGTGCGCCATAGTCGGCACTCTCTCCGGTCACCGTGAGGGAGGCCTGCGACCCGGCCAGGGTCGTCTGATAGCCCGCCTTCAGGCGGTACGACCTGTATCCGGGGGGGAGGTAGAGCGGCATCGGGGGACGGTCGTCGATCCCGCGCTTCCTTGCGGTGGCCTCGGCGACCAGGGTGCCGCCCCGCCCGTCGGCGATGTCCCTATGGTAGCGGGTGGTCAGAAGGGCGTTGTACTCGCGCGGGGAGTACCTGCGCAGCTGGAACCCGCCCGGCGCGAACTGGCGAAAGCCCACGTCGACGATGGCATCCAGGGAGCTCTGCTCGCGACGGGCAAGGTTGAAGATTCCGTTGGCGCTCCATTCGCCGACCCACGCCACCGCCTGGTTCGTGGAATCAACCCTGTGGCCCGTGAGGTCGTTGAAGTCCCCCCGCCAGGCCTCGCCAGCCATTCCCCCGGATATCACCAGATCCTGGACGACCCCCTGTCCGGCCAGAGGCGAGGCCATGGCCAGGACGAAGAGTCCGGGCAGGCCGAAACGCGCAATGCCGTCGATTCTCACTGTCCGCCTCCCGTCCTTCCTCTGAATTCCTCCACCTTCCGACTGAGCTCCAGCATTCGCATCTCGACTTCCTCCCTCAGCTCCCTGTACTGCCCGATCCTGACCTCGATCGGCACAGCGGGCGCCGACGCGGGGTCGGAGAGCTCGCGACGCTCATTGCCGATCGGCACCACGCCGTCCCCGAACCTCTCGTGTGACGTCTTGAAGTCCCTACGATTCTGCTCCCTGCGCTGCCTTTGCGCAAGCGCCTCGATCTTCTGGTCCAGCTCCGCAAAAAGGCTAGCGTAGTACCGGACCCGGTTCTCCATCAGCCTTGCCTTGTAGCGAATCTCCCCGGGAGTGTCGCCGGGGCGAATCGTCACCTCCGGCATCGGCTCCAGCTCCAGGGGCACCTCGGGGAGCTCGCTCTCGACTCGGCGGAGGGTGCTGAGGAGCTCGTTGTACAGCCCCTCCTCGTACTCCGCAGCGCCAACCGACTGTTCGGTGGTGGGCCAGAGCTTCTCCAGGTAGTCGTCTATCGCGACGACCAGCTGCTGACCCGCCTCCCTCCAGAGTTCCTGACTCGATCGCCAAGCCTGCTCCAGGCGGCTCTTCTCCGGAGAGCGCTCCTGGAAGACCGCGAGGAGCTCCCTGACGCGGTCGCGGTCGCCGGCCCTCGAGGCCGCGGCGTGCTGTTCCAGGAGCTGCGACCACTCGTCGCGGACCCTCGTCGCCGCCAGCCGCGCCGCCTCGGATCTGGCCTTGGCCTCCTCGTACGCCGCCTGCCTGCTCTCCACTACCGCCTGGGGGGAGACGGCCGCCACCTGGGCCCGCAACCCCGCAAGGGGGGCCAGCAGGCAGATCGCCGCGGTCCCGGCCGTGTGGAGCAGGAGTCGTCTCATTCCCGTATCGCGTACTTCTTGATCTTGTAGAGCAGCTTGCTCTTGGAGATGCCCAGATGCCTCGCAGCCGCCGTCCTGTTGCCGCCGGTCCTAGCCAGCACCTGACGAATCATCCCCTCTTCCATATCGTCAACCGCGCGGCTCAAGTCAATACCCTCCGAGGTGTCCGCTCCGCTCCGCCCCGGCGACTGCGAGCCCGGGACGTTGACCAGGAGGGGCAGATCGGACGCCTGGAGGACCTCCTCCTCGGCGAGCACCAGAGCTCTTTCGACCACATTCTCGAGCTGCCGCACATTGCCCGGCCAGTCGTACTCGACGAGCCGCTCCATCGCCTCTGGGGAGATCGCGGCCACCGGCGAGCGGGTGCGCCTCCGGAGCTTCCCCACGAAGTGCTCTGCCAGGAGGGGGATGTCCTCCCGCCGGTCCCGGAGGGGCGGAACGGTGATCGGCACCACGTGCAGCCGGTAGTAGAGATCCTCGCGGAAGCCGTCCCCCCGCAGCAGGTCGGTGGCGGGCGAATTCGTCGCCGCGACTATCCGGACATCGACCGGAATCGTCTCCTCGCCCCCGACGCGCTCCAGCTGTCGGTCCTGCAGGACGCGCAGGAGCCGCACCTGGGTGGCCGCCGAGATGGTGGCGATCTCGTCCAGGAAGAGGGTGCCGCCGTCGGCCAGCTCGAAACGCCCCCGCCGACGCCGCTCCGCCCCCGTGAAGGCACCCCGCTCGTGGCCGAAGAGCTCCGAGTCGAGGAGGCCCTCGGGCATGGCCCCGCAGTTCACCGGGACGAAGGGCCCCTCGTGCCGGGCCGATCCGGCGTGCAGAGCGCGGGCAACCAGCTCCTTCCCGGTCCCGGACTCCCCGTAGATCATTACCGTCGAATCCGAGCGCGCCACCCGCTCGACGAAGCGCAGCACCGTCCGAATACCCTCCGACTCGCCGACCATCTCGCCGTACGGGGTGCCGCCGTCGCCGCCCTCGGAGCGCAGGTAGGTGTTCTCGACGCGGAGCGCAAGATTCTCCTGACGCAGGCGCAGGCGCTCGTCCCGCTCGCGCAGGATGCGGTCCACCTTGATCCCGAACTCCTCCGACGAGAAGGGCTTCGAGATGAAGTCGCGCGCGCCGAGCTTCATCGCCTTGACCGCGGTCTCGACCGTGCCATGGCCGGTGATCACCAGCACGTCGGTGGCCGGCGCCGCGCTCTTCACTCCCTCGAGCACCCTGATGCCGTCCATATGCGCCATCTTCAGATCGGTGATGACCAGATCGGCACCCTCCTCCTGGAGGAGCCGGAGTCCCTCGCGCCCGTCCGTCGCCGAGAGCGTGCGGTGGCCCCGGCGGCGCATCAGGAGCTCGAGCCCGTCGCGCATGCTGTCATGATCGTCGATGATCAGTACCTGACTCGGGGTGCTCATCTGGCCGCTCCCTCGGTGGTTGCAAGGCGCTGTCCCGTATCGCCGGGCAGGTTCTCCGGGCCTCTCAAGTATACGTGAAACTCGGCGCCCGATCCGCCGGCGGCCCCTTCGACGTCGTCCGAGACGACGCTTACGCGCCCTCGATTCACCTCCACCATCTCCTTGACGATCGCCAGTCCCAGCCCGGCGCCCTGCGCCTTGTCGCCGACAAAGGGCTCGAAGATGCGGTCGCGGAGCTCGCGCGCGATCCCCGGTCCGTCGTCGCGGACCGAGAGGCGAACCTCGCCGTGGACCATCGCTCCCGAGAGCCACACGGTGTCGCCCGCCTGGGCGGCGTTGCGGAGCAGATTCAGGGTCAGGCGTTTGACGTGCCGCGGATCGGCCCTCGCCAGGAGCGGCTTGGCGGGGAGATCGACCTCCAGGTGGCCGCCCCTCCGTTCGAGGTCGTTCTCGACAAGCGCCGCCGCTTCCCTCACCGGCTCGCGCACATCGTGCAGCCGTAGGCGCGTCTGGCCCGGCCGCGCGAACCCGAGGAACTCGTTGATGATCGCGTTCAGGTCGCGCACCTCCTTCCGGATCCGCCCCAGGATCGTCCTCCGCTCCTCGGCGTCGTCGCTCTCCTGGGCGGCGGCGGCGAAGAGCTCGAGCCCTCCGAGTGGATTCCGGATCTCGTGGGCGACGCGCGAGAGCATCACCCGCAGCTGCTCGTCCCGGCGGCGGATTCCGGTCCTCATCCTCTCCATGGCGCGCGCAAGACGCCCGATCTCGTCCTCGCCCTCGAGGTTGAAGGGGCGGTCCATCGCCCCCCTCTGAATCCTGAGCGCGCCCCGGCTGAGCACCTCCAGGCGCGACGCGATCCCACTGGCGAGCCGCCAGCCGATCAGGCCAGCGGCCGCCGCCGCCCCGACCGCCAGCGCGACGAGCGTCCACCTCAGGCGGGTCAGCGGCGAGAGGTGGTCGGCGGGGATCAGGACCGCGAGGAAGGTCTCGGAGCCGAGGCGCATGAAGCCGTACTTGTACTGCCTCGTCCCGTCGGCGCTCTCGAAGAGCTCGGTGGTGGCCCGCCCATCCTCGCTTCGGTACGCCTCCGCGATCGTCTCGATGTACGGTGCCGCCTCGTTTACCTCCTGCCCGATCGCCAGCACTTCCGGCGGGTCAACGCTCACGAGGGCCGTGGCGATCTGGTCGCCCACCTCCCAGCGGAATATGAAGGCCCGGTCCACATAGCCGTGTTCCCTGAGGCGATGGAGCAGCTGTTGGACGCCCCTCCACTCGGCGGTCTCCTCGTCGCCCGGGGAGAAGAAGGCGAAGGCATCGTCGATCCCGAAGGCAAGGTGGCCCGCGACACCGGCCACATCCAGCAGCCTTCGGTCGAGCTCGGCCTCGAGGGCGTTTCCCGACGCAGTGTAGAAGAGCCAGGTGCCGAGGCCACTGATCCCGACGGCAAAGGTGGCGAAGAATAGGGTGAAGCGATTCCGCAGTCTCATCGTCCGACCCAGCAGTCCGTGGAGCAACGCAGAGCTAAGCCATTCGGGCATTGGCATTGTACACCATGGATTACATAATGTAAAGCATACATTACACTACGGACAGGCGGGCGAAGCGGTCCAGCGGAGATGCAGCGCCGCTCGAATGCCGTGGGAGGTTTGCCCACGGGCTGCCGCAGTACATGGATAGTCTCGCGCGAGCACCGAGAGGGGCGAAGCGCTCCGCTACACTCCGCAGGGCACCCTCTCGACCCGCATGCCGAAGGAGAAGCTGCCCTCCCGCCTGGGGGTCACGACGATGTGGTACGGCCAGACGTCACGCCTGGCAGGGGCGCAGTAGTCCCCGGGCACACGCTGCACGACCTGGACGAAGATCTCCGGCTCGTCACCCCTCAGCAGGACCTTCCGCACCTCTATCGAGTCGCCCAATTCGTGGCGGGGGCCAGCGGTCGCCAGAACCACCATCTCGGCGGCCCAATCCACCTGCGGCAAGCTGGAGCCTGGCTCGTGCTGGTCCCAGATGCGGACCCACTCGGCGGGCGCACCCCGGCCGTCGGGGGAGCGGAAGAGCCTCGGCTTCTCCTCCTTGATCCCGGTCTGGGTCCCCTTGTCGACCGTCCCGAAGGGAAAGCTCCCGGTGTACGCGTAGCCGAAGCCTTCGCCGAGGGCGAGGTTGCCGGCGCGCTCCGCGAGGTAGACGACCCGCGCGGCACCATCGTCCGGCTCAGCGGGCTGACGACCGAGGGAGTCGAGCGAGTTGGCCCCGCCAGCGCAGCGCTGCCATTCCGCGATGCTGTCCCTTGGGTTGTCGCGGACACGAAAGGTCACCCGGGAGCGCCCGATGCCGCACTCGCGGCCCTCTCTGCCGAGCTCCCAGAGCCGGGTTCCGTCACGTTCGTTGAATTCGTGGAGGAGCGTATGGTAGTCGGTTGCGAAGGCGATCGGCAGGCCCGAGCTCCGCACCGTGGTCTCGTCGCCGTCGACATCGTCGTAGCCGATCACCTCGAAGAGCGTCCAGGCGCCGTCGGAGTTCCACGTCAGCACCTGCTGCTTCACGCCGATGCCGCCCCCCAGCGGGACCTCCACCGTTACCCTAATCAGACCGTCGGTCCCAAACTTGAGGATTTCTCCCTCTGTACTGCCGCACGCGGCCAGCAGGGTACAAATTGCGGTCAGACTTACACTTATCGGCAGGCAAGACCGATCCTGCCGGGGCCTTCCGCACCCCCCGGGGAACGCCTTAGATTGCACGGTCATGTCTGCTCGCCTCCGCCTCGGCCGCCTCCTTTGCGCCAAGAGCGTCAGGACTGGCCGCTTCACTCTGGCCAGCGGCCGAGAATCAGACTACTACATCGACGCGCGGCTGACAACGATGAGCGGCGAGGGCCAGCTCCTGGTCGGCGAGGTGTGCGACCAGGCGATGGTCGCCACAGAGTGGAGTCCCGACCATGTGGGCGGCATGACGCTGGGTGCCGATCCGGTGGCCTACGCGATCGCGCGCGAGGCCACTAGGCGAGGCTGCGCCATCGACGCCTTCACCGTGCGCAAGACCGCCAAGGCGCACGGGACGCGGAGGAGGATCGAAGGGTGCCTACGGAGGGGGGGACGGGCCGTGGTCGTGGACGATTCGGTCACGACCGGCGGAAGCCTCCTCGCCGCCGCCCGGGCTGTGGAGGACTTCGGGGCCGAGGTGGTCGGCGTGTTAGCGCTCGTGGACCGGGAGGAGGGCGCTCGCGAACTCCTCGCCGAGGCGGGCTACGACTTCCGTCCGGTTTTTGCCGCCAGCGAGCTCCTCGCCGACCTGGACGGGTCAGTCCACCAGCCGTAGCGGCATCACCAGGCAGAGGTAGTCGAGCTCCGGGTCGGCCGGTTCGAAGGTGGCTGCCCGCTCGGGGCTCTTGAAGGCCACCCTGACCTCGCCGTCCGGCATGTGGCGGAGCACCTCCAGAATGTAGGCCGCGTTGAAGGCGATCCGCAGCTCGTCGCCCGCGTACTCGACATCCTGCTCGTCGTGAGCCTCCCCCAGATCAGGGGTCATCACATCCAGTTGCACCCTGTCGTCCCCGAAGGTCAGCTTGATCCGGTGCGTCTGGTCGCTCGCGAGGACCGCCATGCGGCGGACCGCCGCCCCTAGGGCATCCCGGTCGACGCTGGCAATCTTGTCGTTGTCGCGGGGTACTACCTGCTTGTAGTTGGGGTACTTGCCGTCGATCAGCCGGGTGTAGACCTCCTGGTTCTCGGTCCTGAACCCGAGGTGGTTACCACCCCGGCCCAGTGTGATCTCCCCGGCCCCGTCGAAGAGCCGCTCGACGTGCGACAGCGCCGCGGGCGGCACGATGAACTCCTCCTCGGTCCCACTGGCCGCCTCGTCGGTTCCATCTTCCCGAGCAGCCCGTCCGTGCGCGGCGGCGGCCGACATCCTCGCAAGGCGGTGGCCGTTGGTGGCGACCATCGTCATCTTGTCGTCGGTGAGGACCCAGTAGACGCCATTCAGGATCGGGCGGCTCTCCTCGGTCGAGACGGCGAAGGCGGTGCTCCGGATCAGACGACGGAGCGACTCCTCCGACACGCTCCACCCCTCCTCGAAGTCCACCGCGGGCACATTCGGGAACTCCTCCTCCGGAAGCCCATTCAGCTTGAAGCGGCTATTGCCGCACTCAATCTCCAGCTGGTGGCCCCGCACACCTAGCGACACCGGCTCGTCGGGGAGCTCGCGGGTCAGCTCGAGGAGCTTCCGACCGGGCGCGGTCAGAGCACCCGGCTGGGAGACCTCGGCGGGGATCGAGACCCGGATCGATACGTCGAGATCGGTTGCCGTCATCCAGACCGAGCCTTCGCGGGACGCGATCAGCACATTCGAGAGAACCGGCAAGGTCGATTTGCCCGGGATGCTCCCGGATACGGCGGCCAGCCCGCGTTGCAGGTTCTGGCGGGTGATGGTGAGTCGCATGAATCGCCTACCCTAGCTGGGATGGAGGGGAGGATGAATGGTCTGATCGTCGGCCACGCTGCAGCGGGGAGCGAAGAGAGCGGGGAGAGCGGTGGCCGATTTCCATACTAGTGGTGGTAAGGTAATAGAGGCTAGTCGTAGTAGAGGGTGTGGAAAGAGTGGAAAGGTGGCCCAGGAGCTGGTCCGAGAGGCTGAAGCGATGGGGTGTGTGGATCGTTGGGGGGAGTGTGGAAGTGTGGGGGGAAGGCGGCTTGATCTCCGGCCGGGAGGTGGGCGACGGAGCGTCGGATGTGGAAAAGCACATGGATCTGGGAGGGTTTTCCACATGGTTTTCCACATGGTGCCTGTGGTTCCTCGGGCATAGGCGAGAGTCCACGGGTAGTGGACGGGCGAGCGAAGCGGGCCACCGGGGATGGAGTGCCGCTTGCTGCCGCCGGGGGAGTTGTCCACAGGCTGCTAGCCGCTGCACCGGGTCAGCTCCCTGCGCAGCTCGGTGACCTTGGTGCAGAAGGCCTCATCGGAGCCAAGCTTCTCCTGCACCCGCCGGATCGAGTGGATGACGGTGGAGTGGTCCCTCCCGCCGAACGCCCTCCCAATCTGCTTGAAGGGCGCGTCGAGGAGCTCGCGCGCGAGGAACATCGCCACTTGGCGGGGCTCGGTGATGGCGCGTGTACGACGGGACGACGAGAGCGCCTCTCCAGGGACCCTCCAGTGTTCACCCACGCGGTCCCGGATGGCATCGACGCTGAGCGGTCCTGAATCACCGTCGGCGGAGAGGGCGGCCAGGGCGAAGCGCGCCGTCTCCAGAGTGAGCTCCTGCTCGGTGAGCGATGTGAAGGCCAGCAGCTTGATCAGGGCACCCTCGAGCTCGCGCACCGACGAGGTGCACCGGTCGGCGATCAGCTCGACGATCTCGCTCGAGATCTCAATGTGCTCCTCATCCGCCTTCCTGCGTAGTATCGCGACTCGGGTCTCATAGTCTGGAGGGCTCACATCGGCAACGAGTCCCCACTCGAAGCGCGAGACGAGCCTGGCCTCCATCTCCACGAGGTCCTTCGGGCGGCGGTCGCTGGTGAGAACGATCTGGGCACCGGTGTTGTACAGGACGTTGAAGGTGTGGAAGAACTCCTCCTGGCTGCGCTCCTTCCCGCCGAGGAATTGGATGTCGTCGACGAGGAGGAGGTCGAAGGAGCGGTAGCGGGAGCGGAAGGCCTCGGTGGTGTTCCCGTAGATGGCGGCGACCATCTCGTTGACGAACTCCACGGAGGGTGTGTAGAAGACTCTGGCGCCGGTGCGGCGGGCGAGGAGCGCGTGGCCTATCGCCTGCAGGAGGTGCGTCTTGCCGAGCCCGGTGTCGCCGTACAGGAAGAGCGGGTTGTAGCGGCGGGCGGGCCCCTCGGCGACGGCGAAGCTGGCGGCACTGGCGAGGCGGTTGCTGGCGCCGACTATGAAGCGGGCAAAGGTGTAGCGCGAGTTCAGCGCGGGTGGCGACGCCTCCGGGGGCGAGGGTCCCCCTCGGGCGTCCGCCACCGCCCCCTGGGCGACGCGCGAGAGGTTGACCTCCGGGAGCTCCCGCTCGGGGGCGGAGCCGTCGAAGGAGATGGAGACCCTGGCTGGGCCGCCCGCGACATCCCGCACGATCTGGTCGAGAAGCGGCCCGTAGTTGTCCTCCAGGTAGTGGGCCCGAAACTCGGAGTCGGCCACAACCCGCAGCACCCCATCCGACCACGAAGTGGCTCTGGCGTCAACGAACCAGGCGCGAACGCTCCGCTCGGGAAGGGTGGCCCTAACCTGCTCGACTACGCGGTTCCAGAGGTCGGTGGGGTGCGGTCTCATTCCCGGGCGGCTGGTGGGGTCGGGGGCGCGTAGGTTACCGGCCCCGGTGGGTGAAGTCAATTTGTCGTGCCCCCCGTTGGCACGATGCCGGGTCGCCCCCTGACCCCCGTGGCGAATCTTATGGTGTAAACTACACATTACATTATGTAAATCACCGATTACATCGATGGGCTTTACGTCGAGTGCGGCCACGCCGGACCCCGTCCAGAGTTGGACAAGGCGCGCCCTGCGTCCCAGAATGGGACGATACCGTGCGCCTCCAGCCTCTAAAGGCACGCCGATGCCCCGACCTGCGCCACCTACCGCGCCTCTCCCGGCAGGACGCTTCACCCCGGTGGGCGGCAGTGCACGGCGAGCCCGCGCCCACGCCCCTGCCACGCTCTCGAACCTCGGGTGCGGCTTCGACGTCCTGGGACTCGCCCTGGAGGCCCCCGGCGACGAGGTGGTTGCGAGCATCGCATCCGGGCGAGGTGTCGTCGCCGTCGGAGTGACCGGAGAGGAGGCGGGAGTGCCAGGCGACCCGACCCGCAACTCCGCCGCCCTGGCCGCTCAGGCCGTGATCGATCGATCAGGTATGGACGCGGGAGTTGAGATCCTCCTCCGCAAGGGGATACCCTTCGCCTCCGGACTGGGCGGGAGTGCGGCGAGCGCGGTGGCCGGGGCGCTGGCGACCGACGAGCTCCTGGGTTCTCGTCTGGACGAAGGCGCGCTCCTCGAGTGCGCGCTTCAGGGCGAGCTCTCCGGTTCGGGGTCGGGGGCCGCCGACAACGTGGCCGCCTCGCTGACCGGGGGGCTGGTGCTGGCGCTGCCGGGGCGGCCGCCAGTCGTAGTCCGGCTGCCCGTGCCTGCAGGGCTTGCCTTGGCGGTCGCGCGTCCGCACCTCGAAGTGGAGACGAGAGTGGCGAGAAAGCTCCTAGGTCCGGAGATCACCCTCGCGGCTGGGGTCAGCCAGTGGGGCCACGCCGCCGGGCTGGTGGCGGGGCTCTTCCGGGAGGAGTGGGAGCTGATCGCCCGCTGCCTGCGCGACGAGGTGGCCGAGCCCGTGAGGGCCGGACTGGTGCCTGGGTTCCGGGAGGCAAGGGCGGCCGCTCTCCAGGCGGGGTCGCTGGGGGCGGGGCTCTCAGGTTCGGGGCCCGCCGTCTTCGCCCTCTGCCGGGGCCGCAACGTCGCGGAGTCCGCCGCGAACGCGATGCAGAAGGCCTTCGGCGAACACTCCGGCCTTGGGTGCGACGCATTCGTGTCGGCAGCCGACGCCCCGGGGGGCCGGATCGTCCCGGCCTCCACGGGAGCACCGGCCGGGGATGGCTGATGCGGTTCCATCGGAGGGCAGGTCCCGCGGCCGGTCAGCCGCTCCGCAGCTCCAATGGCGCGACGATGCAATCCAGATCGCCACGGTGATCCGGCCGGAGCCAATGCACGAACAGGTCGTCGCTCGGCGTGCTCACGAATGCGACGAAATTGTCGAAGTCGCGCCGCGCGACCACCTGTCCGGCAACCGGATCGATCACCTCTATGGTGGTGTGCAGGAATCGATTCAGGTCCAGATAGGTGTTGATCGGCGCTTCGGCGCGAACGCCGCCGGGAACCGGAAGCGCAACGGGTGGTTTATAGTGTGTCGCAGGTGCCGGCCGCAAGTCCCCACGGGCGGGGGGTGCCGGCGTCGGTGGAAGGGGGGCGGGCCGTCCCCCCCACGGCTACCGGCAGCGCCGGTGCCAGTCGTCCACGTGCTCCGGCAGCCCCTCGGGGACCGGCCACGGATAGCCGGGCGACCAGTAGACCAGCACGATCGTGTCCCCGTCCGGCCCAACCTCCAGCCCCGGATAGCCGGGCGTCCGCTTCCACGCCTCCTCCACCATGTCCATGAAGAGCAGCTCCCCGGCCCGGCAGAAGGGCGTGGGAGGAGCGTCGTCGTAGTGCCGGTAGCCCTCGCATTCGGGGGGGGGGACGCCGGACTCGTGATCGCGGGGGCACAGAGGGGGCGGCTCGCTCCTCTCGAAGACCCCGCGCACGTAGGCCGGGCCGCGCACGGGATCCCGCATGATGAGTCTCAGCGTACCATCGCCGCGGCCGGTGCCCTCGTGCACCTTCACCAGCAGATCGAAGGCGCGCGGGTAGGGCGTGCCGTCGCGGTGGGCGTCGGCCGGGGGCGCCGCGCTCGCCAGGGCCCGGCTGGCTCGCCTCCGGACGTCGGCCGGGAGCGTGGCGTCGAGCGCGATCTCGGCCAGCCTGTCGGCGAGCGCGTCGAGCTCGGCCGGCGTGCGCGGGCTGGGTTCGCCCCAGCGGCCCAGCTGGCGGAGGATCCGGACGGCGGGTCTGTTGGCATCCAGCCCGTGGACCCGCTCCCCTTGCTGCAGGCGTTCGATCGCCTCCTGGATGGTCGTCTCCTGGGCGCTCGCCGCGCCCGTTGAAGGGATCGGCCAGGCCAGCGCCGCCAGCGCGGCAATCGCCGTCGAGGTCCTCGTCATCGGTCGTCTCCCTCTCATATCTGGGGGCAGCCGTCGGTGCCGCTGTGTCCCTCCGCGTCCAGGCGCCCGAAGAGCCACCTGGCGTTGTTGTACCAGTGGGCGTCGCCGTCGCTCCAGTGCGCGCTCTGGTTGGTCAGGAAGGCGTCTACGAGGGCGGGGCGCATGCGCTTGTTCCACAGCGTATCGGCCGCATCTCTGACGTCGTCGTAGTCCCCCATGACGATCGCCTCGAGCTGCGCCATGGGGCCGTCCAGGCGGTTCACGTGGCGGATGCACCTGTTACCGCTGTTCTGGTGCTCGTTCTCGTGGGCGACGACCGAGTCCTCGAAGTCCTCCAGCACGCCGACGGTCTTGCACTTCGTGTTGAGCGCGTGGACGCCGACCAGGACGTTCGACAGCCCGCATATCGTGACGCTGTCCGGGATCGGGTACCGCGGCCCGCCGCTGTACAGGTCCGAATGTATCCACATCCCGCGGGCCTTCACCGTCGGTAGTGCGGAGACGTAGTAGCTCCCCTGCCAGGGTCCGCTGCCCTCCCGCACGGGGGGGGGTGGTGTCCAGAACCCGACGGTATAGAGCCCCCACCTAGGGATGGAGGAGGAGGGCGTTGGGCTCGTGCTGCGTCGGGAGCTGCCAGCTGCGCTCCCGGACATTGGCCGGCTTGGCCCGGGCCTCGAACCCCTGCCAGGGGCCGGGACCCCTGACGGTGACTATGACTCTGCGGGTCTGCGTGGCCTTGCCGCTCCACCTCGAACCGAACCGGCCCCGGCCTCCGGACCAATAGGCCCCCCCATCGCTCTTCCATTCGAACTCGAGGGAGTCCACAAAGTCGGGATCCATCGGCGTCGAGACGTCGCAACCACCGTTCTCGCCGCGCGTCATGCGTGGGTCGCACGCCGGCCGCAGCCAGTCGCGCCAGGGAGAGCGACCACCTTCGGGACCTCCGTCTTCCTCCTCCTCCTCGCCTTCCTCGCCTTCCACGCCACCGCAGAAGTCGCAGCTGGTGTCGTTGACGCAGCAGCAGTAGCCGGTGCGCTCCCCGTCGTCATTGACCGTCTCCGTGCAGCTGCAGCCATCGAAGCCGCCGTCCAGGCACTGATCGATGCATTGCTGTGCCAGTTCGCAACTGAACCCGTCGTCCTCGTCGGCCAGCGGGTTGCCGCCCTCCGCCCAGATGCCGCCCTCGACCTCCTCCACGAGCGCGTCGACGGCCGCGCCCCAGCCGGGCTCGAGCTCCCCCTCCCCCACGCATCCGGATGCGAGCGCCGCCAGCAGGGCCAGGGTGGGCAGCGTCCGGGGCCTCATTCGGCCGCCTCCGTCTCGATGTTCGCGCGCCACCTCCTCCTGAGCTCGCCCGTCCTTGGCTGCTTCCAGTAGCGCATCACGACGGACTCGATCGCGGTGACCCTCCTCTCCTCGCCCCGGATCATCACGGTCCCGCCGACCTCCACATAGGGATGGGACTCCACGGCCGACACCTCCCACTCGACGTACTCCTGCCCGCCGTCCCTGCTCCTGCTCGCCTTCCTCATGGATCTAGGGATCCTCGCGGGGGTTGACGGATCCCCGAAGGTGGCATCTGGACTCCGGAGACGCAAATTCCGCCCTGCCTGGACCCTTGCCCTCCCCGAGTTATGGCCTCTCCGTCGCCCTGTGGAGTCCGGATCCGGCCGAAACCGCCCGTCGAGGGTCCCGTAGCCACCGATCGCTACCGGAGTGCAGGGGAAGCGCAAGGAAGCGCGCGGTTCGCCGCAATTCGCCACGAATTCGGGCGCTCGGGGACCCGATCGCCGGTTTCCGTCCGGCGATCTCCCTGGATTGGCGGCCTGCTGGCGGGGCTAGCGCCCCTCGAAGGCCTCCTGCAGCCCCATGCGGGCGAGTATCCCGGCGAGTCTCTCCGGTCCGCGCCCCGCCGTGGAGGGCTTCCGGCCCCGAATTCGGGCTCTTGCCCTCTGTTCTGACCCCTTTACTGACCTGCTTTACCTTTCCTGAGTGGCGGCAGCTTTTTTCATCACGTCGGCAAGCTTTCTCCGGTGTCATCGACATCGCCACTTCGGCCAATTCGTCGGAGAGCACATACCTCGCGACAGTGTATCCCGAGCAGGTCAGCGATAGCTATAGGTACGTCAGCCAACCCCACTCGTCCGGCGCTTCGCCCCTGGCCACGGCCAGGAACCGGCGCTGAATCCGCTCGGTGACCGGGCCCCGCCTGCCGTCGCCCACCTGCAGGTCGTCGACCGACCGGATGGGTGTCACCTCCGACGCAGTGCCCGTGAAGAACATCTCGTCGGCCCCGTAGAGCATCTCGCGCGAGACAAGCTGCTCGCGCACCACGATACCCTCGGCCTCGGCGATCCTGAGCACCGAGTGTCGGGTGATCCCCGAGAGCGAGGTGCCGTCCAGGATCGGCGTCACCACTTCGCCATCCACCACCAGGAATAGGTTCTGGCCGCTTCCCTCGCTGACTAGGCCGCCGGGACCGAGACCGATCGCCTCGACGTACCCCCGCGATCTGGCCTCCATCACCATCAGCGCCGAGAGGATGTAGTTGCCCGACGCCTTGGCACCGCTCGGGATCGTGTTCGGGCGGGGCCGATTCCACGTCGAGACGCAGACGTCGACCCCCTGCTCGAGCGCTTCGTCGCCCAGATACGCACCCCACGGCCAGACCGGGATGTACGTCTCGATCGGGCTGTGCTCGGGGTGCATGCTGGCCGAGCCGAAGCCCCGGAGCACCATCGGGCGGACGTAGCAGGAGGTGAGCTCGTTCCTCCGGATCGTCGCCAGCGACGCCTCCGTGAGCTCCTCGATCGAGTGCTCCGGCTCCATTCGGTAGGTGCGGCAGGAGGTCGCGAGCCTGCGCAGGTGGTCGTGCAGGCGGAAGACTGCGGGTCCCCGAGGCGTGCCGTAGCAGCGCACCCCCTCGAAGACCGAGGCGGCAAATTGGACCGCGAGGCTCAGTATGTGGACGTTGGCGTCCTCCCACCTGATGAAGTCGCCGTCCTTCCAGATCCACGGGCTCGAAGCGAGCCTCCCCGCCAAAGCTGCCTCCGATAGTTGGACCCCCGGGCGGCCCCGCGCCGCCGCTCCTCCTAATTGCGCGCCCCAGGGGGATTTTGGGAAGTGGGTTCCCCGGATTCAGCTAGTTCCCGGGCTCGGAAAGGAAGGAGAACCCCAGGCTCCACTGCCACAAGATGCCTTCCCCGGAACTCGCCAGGAATCCGACCTCGGGGCGGATGGCCCAGCGGTCCAGGTCGGAGCTCATCCCCAGTCCCAGGTTGGCTCCGAAATGGCTCTCGGGTGCATCCTCGTTCAGCCAGGTGACCCAGCGGCCGGATATAGTGGTCTCCGCGTGATCGTTGACCGGGGAGGTGAGGAGGACCGTCGGCTGAAAGTGCCAGGACTCGCTGCTATCGATGTCGCGTCCGAAGATGAACCCCACCGGCGCATACAGTGCCAACCGGTCCTCGACCAGCCCGAACTTGGGCCCGAAACCCACGATGCCGAACCCTTCGTCCTCGCTGTCATCCACCAGGTCGATGCGGTCGTACCGCACGCGCAGATCGACGCGGGGCGAAAGACCGGTGGCCACCCGGACGCCGAATTGATTCACGATCCGTTCCGTGTCGCCTGCGCTGGAAATGCTCATCGACGAGTAGCCAGGCGTCACCTCCAACCTTCCGGGGCCCGCGAGCCGGGCGCTCTGCAGGTCGGAGAAGGTGCACGCGGACACCGAAAGGACCACCGCCAGAACGGCTGCGGTACCACCGTTCCGGGAAAGTATCGTGGTTCGGACACCGATGAATGTGCGGGTGGCGAGGAACTCGGCGAGGGCGGCTGCGCTTCGAACGACGTAGCGGTCTCGCATTGGGGCCTCCAATGGAAGTCTGCGATACCTGCTGTGATGCCCTGGCCCTACGAGTGCTCGCAGACAGAGTTTCCCATATGTTCCAAATGCCACCGACACGGCCATTTACGGTGGTGCGGCCGAGCGGAATCCTCGGCTACCCTCCAAAGTCCAGCCCCGCCCGAATCGTGAAGCCCCGGTTCCTGATCCAGTCGTCGTCTTCTTCGTCAATGAGGTTCAGGATGCCGAATCCGTAGAGAGCCTCGACCACTAGGTTGCCCCCGCCTAAGCCAAAGGACACTCCGGCGCCTCCCGACATCCCGAAGTCATAGGTCCTGTAGGGGTCGCCATCCTCCAGGTCCTGGCATTCTCTGGTCTCACTGGCCCGAAAGGGTCCCAGAGAGGTCACCGTAGCTGAACATGCGACCCTGAGACCCAGAGTAGGCCCGACGAGCAGATAGGGTCCCGCACCGACCGGAATCCTCCCGAACGCGCCGACATCGACGTACGCCAGATCGATCGAGCCTTCGAAATCGAAGTCGTCTCCCGGGTCCAGACCGGAGACGGGTTCCGACCTAAACGCGGTACCCCGCTGGGAATAGGCCGCGGAGAGGAGAACTCCGGGTCCCCCACTCCCTAGGGCCGCGGTGACGCCGAAATGGAAGCCGGGCTGGTACAGCACCTCGACCTCGTCATCCTCCTCGGATACGGCGAGTGTGCTGTGCGTCATGCCCCCCCGGACACCAAACGATGTCTGGGCGGTGAGGGGGGTGGCGACGGCAAGTGCGGCCAGAATGGTCGTCGGCCAGGTCTTCATCTTGTTCTCCGTAGTACAGGGCGAAAGGAATATCGTGCATGTTCCTCATACGGCGTTCTAGCGAAAAAGGGCTCCTCGCTGTTCCGAATGGGTGAGGGTTGAAAGGCTGCCAGCGTCGCTGATGTGCCGCCGGAGCTTGTGGTGACCATCGACACACTCCACGTACAGCACCGTTGACGGCGCGACGGCTACGGGTACTGCCGCTTGACAGGGAGTAGGGGTGGAAGGTGCGGACGGCCTTTCGACACGGCTCCGGTATCGGGAGATTGGGCGAACAGGACCGGGGTGCCTGATCCGGATCCCTGCGGAGCCTCGCCGTCCGGATCCCCGGCTTCCGCAGGGGGAGCCGACCGAGGGGAGCGGGCGGGAGAGAATCGCTGTGGAGCGGACGAAGCTGTTCGAGCAGGCGCTGGGGCTTGAGAATCCCTGGTACGTGGAGAAGGCCGAGTTCGACCCGAAGGCGCGGAGGCTCGATCTGCACCTGAACTTCGAGGCCGGAGGGGTGTTCGAGTGCGGTGGCTGCGGTGACGGGGGCTGCAAGGCGTACGACACGGCCTGGAAGCGGTGGCGGCACCTGAACTTCTTCCAGCACGAGGCCTTCCTGCACGCGCCGGCGCCGCGGGTGAGGTGTCCTTCGTGCGGGGTCCGCCGGGCTCGGGTGCCGTGGGCTCGCCCGAGGAGCGGGTTCACCCTGCTCTTCGAGGCGCTCGTGGTGGCGATGGCGGCGCAGATGCCAGTGCGGGCTGTGGGGCGGATCGTCGGGGAGCACGACACGCGGCTGTGGCGGATCGTCAAGCACCACGTGGACGAGGCGAGAGCGGCGGCGGACCACGGCAGCGTGCGGGCGGTGGGAGTGGACGAGAAGGCGTGCCGCCGGGGCCACAGCTACGTGACCTTCTTCGCGGACCTGGACGGGCGGAGGCTGCTCTACGCGACCCCGGGGCGCAAATGGGGGGTGCTGACGGAGTTCCGGAAGGACCTCGAGGCCCACGGGGGAAGCGGGGACGGAGTCCGGGAGCTGTGCATGGACATGTCGGCGGCCTACATGAAGGGAGCGCGCGAGTCGTTCCCGGACGCCGAGATCACCTTCGACCGGTTCCATGTCGTGAAGCTGCTGAACGAGGCGGTGGAGAAGGTGCGCCGCGCGGAGCAGAAGGGGCGTCCGGAACTGAAGCGGAGCCGGTGGCTGTGGCTGTGGAATCCGGAGCGCCTGACCCCGGACCAGCGAGAACGTCTGGACGAACTCCTCGATCCGGCGCATCTCGCCCTCGACACGGCCGAGGCCTACCGGCTCAAGCTCGCGTTCCAGGAGTTCTGGGACCTGCCGCCCGAACTCGCCGCGCTTCACCTCGAAGTGTGGTGCCTGCACGCCGAGCACAGCGGCCTCGCGCCAATGGCCAGGGTGGCCAGAACCATCCGCAGGCACTCGCCCGGAATCCTCCGTTGGCTTCGATCCCGGATCAGCAACGGTATGCTGGAAGCCATGAACTCCCTCGTCCAGGCCGCCAAAGTGCGCGCGCGCGGATACCGCACCGCCGACAACTTCATCACCATGGCCTACCTCGTATGCGGCAAGCTAGCCTTCAACCTGCCCACTTGAATCAGCGAGGAGGCCGAAAAAGTCACCTGGAACTGCTGTAGTCGTTGAGACTGACCGGGACCCCCTCGTCCGCCGCTTCCCAAACCTCCGCCAGCACGGCGCGGGCCTCATGCGCCGCGACCTCGTCGCCGAGCGCCATGGCGGTTCCGGCGAGCCCCAGGAGCGACTGGGTTCGCCTCGGAGTGCGGGCGAGCTGTTCCTCCCAGGCGACCCGGGCCTCCGCGTGGCGATCCAGCGTGGCCAGCTCGGTCGCGAGGAGTTCGTGCGGCGGCATCATCGTGGCGGGTGGGCCGAAATCGTACGGCAGGGCCTCTTCTCGCTCGGCTGCCTCATTCAGCAGCGTGATTCCGGCCTCCGTGTCACCGTCGGCCAGCGCGATCAGCCCGTCCAGCTCGAGGAGCAGGATGCCGCGCCGTGGATCGTCCTGGTCATCGGGCCTTCCGTAGCGGGACCTGAGGCGCGCGGCACCCTCCTCGTCGCCCGTCCGCAGAGCGGCCAGCGCGTCCACGAAGTCGTACGGCAGCGCCAGCTCCGGGAAGGCCTCCAGGTCGGCCGTAAGCGCTCCCGCCAACCGCCAGTCCCCCCCGTCGATCACCGCGCGGGCCCGCATCTCGACGAAGTGTCCGGCCTCCCAGTGCGTCGGCCCGTCGGCCACGCGCCCCAGGCAAGCCTCCATCCCGGCAGCCGCCTCCTCCAGCCTTCCCTGCTGCAGATGACCGTAGTGGAGCCATGAACTGTAGTGCCCGCAGACGTTCGCCCGCCGTCCCTTTCGCTCCAGCCCCGCGTTCTCCACGTCGCGGGCGCGCACGTTCGCGGTCACGACGCCGTCCCAGAGCCCCAGTGCCACGAAGATGTGCGAAGTCATGTGCTGCGCGTGGGCGGCGTCCGGCGCGATCTCCGAGTAGGCGCGCGCGGCCGGGAGTCCGAGCGGCGCGTGAATGGGGTCGTCGAAGGCGTGAATGATGTAGTGCGCGGCTCCGGGGTGCATCGGGTTGGCCTCGAAGACTGGCTGCGCGATGGCGGCGGCCTTCATGTATATCGCGAAGTCGCGGCCGTCGTGCGCGGTGCCTAGGAGCGAGAGGGCGTAGAGAGCCGCGGCGTCGAGGTCGTCGGGGTATTTCTCCGACAGGCGCCGCATGGCGTCCCGGTAGCGGAAGTCGCGATCCTGCTTCGGGCCATCGCCGTAGAGGATCTCGACGGTCTCGAACCAACCCCGTTCGCGCTCCGTCGGGACCCGTGCGAGGCGCTCGGCGGGAGTGGGGGCGTACTCCTCCAGGATGGCCAGCGCCGCGTCGCGGTCCTGCCGCATCCATATCGGGTGGTTGTGGGTTTGGGCCTCGCCCCAGTAGGCCATCGCGAAGCTCGGGTCGATCTCGCGCGCCCGCCGGAAGTGCGCGGCCGCGTCCTCGTACTCGAAGTTGTGAAGCAAGAGGAGACCGTCCTCGAAGTGCGGCTGGGCCTGCGCGGCCCCCGAGGTCGGGAAGCTCACCGATCCGAAGTTCTGGGCCGCGCCCTGGAGGGGGGTGAGCGTGAGGAGCGCCGCCAGCAGTCCGTGGATGATCCCCGCTCGAATGCCGGCGGGAGTCCGTCTGCGGGCTGCTTCGATGGCGGGTGCCGCGACCGCCGCCGCCGGGATCCGCCCTTGATTCTTCCTGTTCATCCCTCTGCCTTCCGTCGCGTTTCAGGTGGTTCACCGCTGGTCATGCCCTGAATGTTCGGTTTGGGGGGCGTTCGCGCCAGCCTGCGGGGGTTTTCGGCTTGGTGCAGATGGAAGGGGCCCGCCGTGGTGCCCACTACCGTCCCACGTCCGCGCTCGGAGCGAGCTTATGAGCGCGCAGAGATCAGTTATGACCGTCAATCAGTGCATCGTAACATGTTGCAGTACAATCGCTTACCGAAGATATGAACGTCGGGATCGCGAATATGATCGGGAGTGTGGGTGCGCATAGCCCCTACGCGAACACGGACGCGCTCGTGGCGGATTCGCGCCAGCCAGTTACTCGGTTCAGGTGCAACCGCGGGACAGCGACCGTCGGGAGCCGGGCTCGGGGTGCCGGTCTTGGCGGCGATGGTGGGAGGGCTGCTGGACAGGAAGACGCGCAGGGCGACGATCATCGGGGGGCCGCTGAACCTTGGGGGATCGCTGGAGCGTCTCGCGGATCCGGTGGCGATCGCGGCGCTGGCGGATCTAATGCCGCGGCGTGATCGCTCTACCCACGACCGATACGGTTGCGACACTGTTCGACGGCAAGTTTGCCGTCTAATCTTCTTGACTTTCCATGAACCGCTCCTCACCTTTGAATCGATGCCCAGAACCTTCGCCACCCCGCCCCGCAACTCGACCATGGAGCGGGCAGGCTTCCGCTTCGGCCCGCGCGGCACCCATGGGAGCCGCACCATCATGCTCCGCGAGCTCACCGAGCTGTTCGACACCCTCCCGCCGAGTGCCACGAAGGAGGACTACAAGACGGCGATCGTCAACGAGAACACCCTCGGGAAGCGGACCTACGCGACTCGCCTCAGCTCCCGCCAGCGCCTGAACGAGATGTACGGTCTCGACCCGAGGCTGGCTCTCTTCCGCATCCTCCGGCGGATCTGGCGCATCGACCGCGACGGTCGTCCCCTGCTTGCCATGCTTGCCGCCCTCGCCCGCGATCCCCTCCTCCGTGCCACCGCCCACTCGGTACTGGTCCTCGGGCCTGGTGAAGAGCTGATCCGTTCGCGCTTCGCTGCCGACATTCGCAAGTCGGTTGGGAAACGCATGAACGACGCAGTCCTCGACAAGGTGGCCCGCAACGCGGCGAGCTCGTGGGCCCAGGCGGGGCACCTGGAGGGCCGGGTTCGCAAGATCCGCCGCCGGATCGCCCCCACGCCCGCTGCAGCCGCCATGGCTCTCTGGCTGGGGCAGCTCGAAGGCCGTGCGGGCCTGTCGCTGCTCGATTCCGACTGGGCCGCCGCGCTCGACGCTCGCGGCCGCGCCCTCCTTCCAGCCGCGCTCGATGCCAAGCGTCTCGGCTTGATTCATGTCCGCGTGGCGGGCAATGTGGTCGAGATCGACACCCGCATGCTCGACCCGGGGATGAACTTGTGAACCAGATCACCAAGCTGGCCGCAGTCTACCGGCACCACGTCAGCGCGCCCTGGCAGCGGACCATGGCTGGCGCGCAGCGCGTGATGATCGTGGTGTACCCCAAGGAGCGGGAGCGCGCGCTGAGGGTCCGCGTCGGCGAGTTCGAGGTGGCTACCCAGGAAGCTGGCCACCGCTGGGTCGAGGTTGACGCCACGCGCTGGTTCGCCGAATGGATGGCCGAGGATCCCTATCGGGATGCCTACTTCGAAGACCCCGATCTGCTCGGCATGAAGCTGGAGGGCGAGTTCAAGGCATTCGCCGCCGAGCGGCTAACCGAGGCCTTGGAGGACATCGACAAGAACACCGTCGTCGCCCTCCTCGGCAGCGCGTCCCTATACGGATTCCTGCGCGTGTCCGAGTTGATCCAGTCCGTCGAACCCTTGATTCGGGGGCGTCTGGCCGTCTTCTTCCCGGGCACCAAGAACGACAACAACTACCGCCTGCTCGATGCCCGCGACGGATGGAGCTACCTAGCCCAGCCGATCACGCTGCACGACGCCTGGGTTCCCTAGGAGCCGCAAGAATGGGCACACCTTTCGCCAAACCCACACGCCACAGATGAAGATCCACGAGCTCCTCGACCGCGATCCGCTTCAGGTCAGACTGGCCAACAACGGCCAGGCCCGCATCACCGGCGGGACCGACCCGAGGGTGATGCGCGAGCTACGCGCCGAGCTGGAGACGTTCGTCTGCACCGGCCGTTTCGCCGACGCGCTGCAACGGATACTGGAGCGATACCTGTCGCACCTTGATGCACCCCGCCAGGACGCCGTCTGGGTGAGCGGCTTCTTCGGAAGCGGCAAGTCGCATCTGCTCAAGATGCTGGCCCACCTCTGGGAGGATACGAAGTTCGACGACGGCGCCACGGCCCGCGGGCTCGTCGCCGGCCAGCTGCCTTCGGAAGTTGGGGATGCCCTGCGGGAGCTGGAGGTCCGTGCGCGCCGCATTGGGAGACCGCCCGCGGCGGCTGCCGGGTCGCTGCTCGGAGGCACCATCGGCCATGTGCGGCTCTCAGTGTTGGCCGTTCTGATGCGGTCGCGTGGGTTCCCCGAGCAGTACCCCCAGGCCCGGTTCTGCATTTGGCTGCGCGAGAACGGACTCCTGGACCAAGTCCGCGGCGCCGTCGATGCCGCCGGCCGCAGCTGGGAGAGCGAGCTTCACAACCTCTACGTGAGCCCGGTCATCGCCCGCGCGCTCATCGAAGCCGACTCGACATTCGCCGCCGACGTCAAGGCGGCGCGACAGCTCCTCTTCCAGCAGTTCCCGCCGCCGAAGACGGACATCACGACCGACGAGTTCGTGACGGCCGCCAGGGAGGTGCTGGCACCCGACGGCGAGATCCCGCCGACCGTTCTCGTGCTCGACGAGGTGCAGCAGTACGTCAACGAGGCCCAGGACCGTTCGGCGACGATCACCGAGCTGGCGGAGGCGCTTCAGACGAGGTTCGACAGCCGCGTGCTCCTCGTCGCATCGGGGCAGTCCGCGCTCTCCGCGGGCACGACTGCGCTCCAGTGGCTCAGCGACCGGTTCCGCACGTCCGTCCAGCTCACCGACGCCGAGGTGGAGGCCGTCACGCGCGAGGTGCTGTTGCGGAAACGCCCGACCGCGACACCGGCCATCGAGCAGATGTTTGAGGATCACGCGGGCGAGGTGTCGCGGCACCTCGCCGGGACACGCCTAGCCGTCCGACCGGAAGACGATGACAACAACGTGGGCGACTACCCGCTGCTCAGGACTCGCAGGCGATTCTGGGAGGCGTGCTTCCAGACAGCCGACCCGTCGGGCACACAGAGCCAGCTCCGCTCGCAGCTCAGGATCCTGTACGACTCGCTCCAGGAGATCGCGGAGGAGCCGCTCGGGACCGTGATTCGGGCCAGCGACCTGTTTCGCGCGCTCGCGGCCGACCTGGTCGGCGCGGACGTGCTGCTGAACGAGATCAACACCCGCATCGCAAAGCTTGACGACGGAACGCCCGAGGGCACGCTCAGGGCCGACCTGTGCGGGCTGGTGTTCCTCATCGGCAAGCTGCCCCGGCAGGACGCGATGGACCTCGGGGTTCGGGCGAACGCTGGGACGCTGGCCGACCTGCTCGTTGTCGACATCACGATTGACTCCGGTCCCTTCCGGCACACGGTGGGGGTCGAGCTGGAGAAGCTCGCCGACGAGGGCGTCCTGATGAAGGTGGCCGACGAGTACCGCATCCAGACCACCGAGGGCGCCGACTGGGAGCGGGCCTTCAGGGAGGAGCGGACCGCGCTCGGCCGCAACGAGGTCGAGGTCGCGGCGCGGAGGGAGCAGCTTCTGCGCGGCGCGGTGCAGGAGATCGTGGGGCAGGTTCGCCCGGTGCATGGCGAGGCGAAGATCCGGCGAAGGGTCGAGTTGCGGCTGCACGACGACCCGGACCCGGCCGGTAGCAACGCCGTCGGTGTTCAGCTAGGCGACGAGTGGTCGATCTCCTGGGCGCAGGTGCGTGGCGAGGCGCTGAAGCGCGGGATGGAGGACCCTGTGATTCACGTGCACCTTCCCAAGCAGAGCGCCGAGGAGCTGCGAAGGCACATCGTGGCCGTGGAGGCGGCCCGCCGGGTCATGGACCACCGCGGCACGCCCGCATCCCGAGAGGGTCAGGAGGCGCGCACGAGCATGAAGAGCAGGCTCGAGGGCGCCGAGGCTGGGCGCAACGAGATCGTGAGGACGATCGTGCGGTCGGCCAGGGTCCTGCAGAGCGGCGGTGCCGAGATCTACGGCGACGATCTTGTGTCGAAGCTGCGAACCGGGGCCAAGAGGTCGCTGCGCCGCCTGTTCCCGCACTTCCCGGAAGGCGACCACCGGGCCTGGCAGCCGGCGCTCAAGCGGGCCCGGCAGGGATCGGGGGAACCCTTCAAGGCGGTGGGCTGGACGGGGCCGGTGTCGGAGCACCCCGTCTCGAAGCGGGTGCTCGCCGAGATCGGCGTCGCGGCCCAGGGCTCGGCTGTCCGGCGAACCCTGGAATCGGCGCCGTACGGCTGGCCCCGGGACGCGGTCGACGCGGCGCTCGTCGCGCTGCACCGGGACGGACACCTCAGGGCCGAGCGGAACGGCCAGCCGTTGGTCACGGCCCAGCTGGACCAGACCGCCATCTCCAAGGCCCGGTTCCGTCCCGAGAAGGTGCGCCTGACGACCGGGCAGCGGGTGGCGCTGCGGGGGCTGTTCGGAAAGCTGGGGGTGAGGGCGAGGAGCGGTGAGGAGGAGGACGGTGGGCGCGGGTTCCTGGTGGCGTTGACGGAGCTTGCGGCCAGGGCGGGGGGCGAGCCGCCGCTGCCCGCGGTGCCGAGTGCGGGGTTCGTGGATGAGATCGCGCGTCTCACGGGTAACGAACAGCTCGCGGCGATGCTGGAGCGGCGGGAGGAGATCGAGGGCGCGATCGAGGAATGGGGTGGCTTGGCGGAGCGGGCCGAGGGGCGGTTGGCGCGCTGGGAGCTCGCGAAGGCTCTGCACCGTCATGCGCGGGGGGAGCTGGAGATCGCGGAGGCGGTTGGGGCGCAGCTGGCCGCCATTGAGGAGCAGCGCAGCCTGCTTGAGGCGACCGACCACGTCGCGCCGCGCCTGGCGAGGGTGGCCGGGGCGTTGAGGAAAGAGTTGGGGGCGCGGCACGGGGAGCTGGGTGAGGCGGTGGTGCGGGCGGTGGAGGGGCTGGAATCAGACGCGACGTGGGCGAAGCTGGACGCGCCGGTCCGGGCGGAGATTCTTGGTGGTGTGGGTTTGGTGGTGCCGCCAGCGCTCGCCGTCGAGACGGACGATGCGCTAGGGCGGGAGCTGGACCGGCGTGGGCTGGCGGCGTGGCGGTCGGAGATCGATGCCGTGCCAGTGCGGGTGGCGAAGGCGCTGGGGGAGGCGGCGGGGCGGTTGGGCGGGGAGGAGACCCCGGTGAGCTACGTGGACGTTCGGCTCGGCACGCTGGAGGACGAGGAGGCCGTGCAGCGGTGGGTGGCGGAGCACCGGGGCAAGCTCAAGGAGGCGGTGCGGAAGGGCCCGGTGATTGTGCGGTGAGAAATGTATAAATCTAACGAGAACGAGGGAGGGTTATAACCATTAACGCTGGAGACAGGCCATATATACCCCCGGGCGGGTTGCAGCTGTGGACCAATCCCGATGGAACGGTGGGCTCAGGCGTGTCGCTCGCCATCGATCCGTGGCTGCCCGACTTGTCTGTGGATGCCGGGACACCCGCAGGAATCATACAGGCAATTGCGCGGCGGGGCTTCACCGTGAGCTCAATCTGCACCGGTAAACCGATCAAGGCTTGTCAAGGGACGCGTGAAGTGCGAGAGCTGCTTGCACATCCGGAAGTAGCACGGCTTCGGCACATGGCGGTAATCAATGGAATGGAAGCCATAGGGATACTCGATCTTGACGTGGCTCGCGGACAGGTGCGCCACGACGATGAGCGGTCGTCGCTACTGGTGGAAGACGTGTATGAACCCGTGAGTGAGGAGAGCGTACTCTGCGGTGACAGTCCGTTGGCCGACTATATTCTTACTGCGGACGAGCGTCCGTTCCGGTTGGTCCGAATGCCCGGAGACAAGCTCAGCACAGTCGACATTGAGGATCTCCAAAGGGTGCCGGTGCGGGTCCTGTTGTTTATGCACTTCCTTCAGCTGGAGGACATGGTGATGCGAAGGTTGTGTGAAGGGGACGCGGATATGCTGGAACAGATACGCTATAAGCGAGGGGTCGATGCCGAACCACAGGGCAACTCCGGCGCGGGCCCGATTCGTCGCATCGAGACTTACGGCTTCCGCGAGCTGCTACGGACGGCGAAGGACCGGGGCATCCTGACGCTGCCTCGTAGTGAGCTGCCATTTCTCGAGCGGTACAGAAACGCATTGGCACACGGTCCCAGGTGGTACATCACGCGGCGGGCGGACGCTGGTTCGCTGGTGAACTGCTTCAAGCGGGTATTGGAGCTGATTCAAGAAGCATCGCCCGACGACGGTACCTCGGTGCCATTAGGGCCGGAGGAGGTACATTGATGACCAGAGTTGCGGCCACCAAGCTACGTACCACGATATCGGACCTCCTCGACCGTGTGGTCCACCATGGCGAACGAGTCGCGGTCGAGCGGTATGGAAAGCCGGTGGCTGCCCTCGTCAGCCCGGAGGACCTCGAGCTGCTCGAAGCGATCGAGAACCGGATGGACATCGAGGCAGCCCGGGAGGCGCTGAGGGAACCCGGACGGAGGAGTTGGGACGAGGTCAGGGCAGACCTCGCTCGGGAGGAAGACCCCGAATGTTGACCGACACTCCGCGATGCACCGTCTACCTGGAGCCTGCGGCGGAGGTCCGGGGACCCGGGAAACACGACGGCCCGTGCCGGAGCACGGGCCTCGGGAGGAGGGCAGGCCCCCAAGGAGGCGAGCGTCTCGCCACGATCATAGTCAGTGGTCGGGAGCCCGTCAAGTCTCAACGGAAGGCATCCAGAGCGGACGTTGGCACCCTTCTAGCCCCCAGCCGGGAGACCTCATGTCCCCCCTCCCCCCCGACTTCCGCACGCTCCTCGCCAGGGCCATCCAGCAGGCCCGACGCGTGGGCGAGTCCGGTGTCCGTCAAACTTATCCTGACCTGAACCGAGAGGAATCAAGATGACGATCGACCCAATCGACCCGAATACGACAGATACCAAACAGCTCCGCGCAGCCCTCGACACCATCGTGCAGACGGATCCAGAGGACTATTCGCGGATCTCACGCGATGGCCACTCATTGGACCTGTCGACATGCGTCCCGATAGTGGCGCGCCTTGTCAGCGTCTTCGGCAAGGTCCGTGATTCGGATATCAACGTGGTTCCCGAGGCCGTCCGCCAGGGGCTAGCCAGCGCGATCCGTGATACACAGGATGAATTTCGCCGTATCCGTGATCTCGACCCTCAAAGACAATCCCGGGACCAGGTCGCTTCAGATCTCGATGGTGTATACGCTCGGGCATATGAGAATCTCGCTCCCATCCTCGCCCATGTCGGTACCGATCCGGCCGGTTTCGACGAGCTGCGAAGGCAGGCTGACGCGCGGCTTGCTGACATTACGGCTGCGGAAGACCGGATCAAGGGCATGGAGGGACAGGCGGCTGAAGCGCTTGTCCAGATCAAGGGCGCGGCCGCCGAGGCGGGTGTCTCTCAGCATGCCATCATCTTTGGCGAAGTGGCTGATCGCCACAGCAAGGCGTCGCGCTGGTGGCTCGGTATCAGCGCAGCACTGGCGTCGGTGACGCTGTTCCTTGCCTGGCAGATGACGAACCAGATCGCTGACCGGACCGTCCCGGGGGCGATTCAGTTCGTGGCTGCTCGGCTCATCCTCTTCGGCGTCCTGAGCTATGCCCTCGTCTCGTCGATCCGCACATACCGCGCCGAGTCCCACAATCGCGTTGTCAACGCGCACCGGCACCACGCGCTCAGCACGTTCGAGACCTTCACCGCTGCCAGTTCGGACGAGGCGACCAAGAACGCGGTCCTGATGCAGGCGACACAGTGCATCTTCTCGCACCGGCCGTCTGGATTTGGTCAGCGCGACGAGGACGCGACTGCGCAGGCCCAGGTAATGGGACTGACCAGCCAAGTCTTATCCAAGACGAAGGATGGCGACTAGACACGCCATGACCCCCCTCCCCCCCGACCTCCGCACCCTCCTTGCCAGGGCCATCCAGAAGGCCCGGCGCGTCGGGGAGTCGGGGGCCCGTCAAGCCCTCCAGTCCCTCGCCGTCGACCGCGCCAAACCCTACGACTCCATGTCGCTCGGCGACAAGTCGCTCCGCAACCGCCTCCGCCGACGCGGTCGCCAGGCCGGCGACCGCCGCGACCGCGAGACCGGCACCCAGAACATCCGCCACCTAGCCCACGAGGTCGCCTACGAGCACTGGCACCGGATGCTCTTTGCCCGTTTCCTGGCCGAAAACGGCCTGCTCCGCGATCCCGAGCACGGGGTCGACCTGTCGTTGGACGACTGCCGGGACCTGGCCGAAGAAGAAGGCACCGACGCCTGGGAGTTCGCGGGCCGGTGCGCCGGGCACATGCTGCCGGAGATCTTCCGCGGCGACGATCCGGTGCTCGACCTGTCTCTGCCGCCCGAGACGCGGCAGGAGCTCGAAGGGCTGCTGGACGGGCTGCCCGAAGCGGTGTTCGCGGCCCCCGACTCGCTCGGCTGGACCTACCAGTTCTGGCAGGCCGACCGGAAGGAGGAGGTCAACCGGAGCGGGGGGAAGATCGGGGCGGACGAACTTCCGGCGGTGACCCAGCTCTTCACCGAGACCTACATGGTCCGCTTCCTGCTCCACAACACCATCGGCGCTTGGCGCGCGGGCAGGCTGCTGGCCGACCGCCCCGACCGGGCCGAGAGTGCCGATGGCGAGGACGAGCTAAGGCGGCTCGCACGCCTCGACACCGCCGACGGCTACGATTTCTCCTACCTGCGCTTCGTGCGCGGCGTCCGCGAGGAGGACGGGGACGACGAGCGCACGGGCCCCTGGCGTCCGGCCGCCGGATCCTTCCCGGACTGGCCCCGCGACGCCGCGTCCCTCCGCGTGCTCGACCCCTGCTGCGGCAGCGGCCACTTCCTGGTCGAGGCGTTCGAGTTGCTCGTGCGCCTGCGCATGGCCGAGGAGGGCGTGCGGGCCGACGAGGCGATCCGCCGCGTGCTCCGGGACAACCTCTTCGGTCTGGAGATCGACCCCCGCTGCACCCAGATCGCCGCGTTCAACTTGGGCTTGGCGGCGTGGCGTCTGGCGGGGGAGCCCATCGACCTGCCGCCGCTCAACGTCGCATGCGCGGGACTCGCGCCGAACGCGTCGGAGGCCGAGTGGGGGGAACTCGTGGAGCGGGCCGAGGGTGCGACCGGACTGGCCGGGGACCGCGACCTCTTCGGGGAGGACCAATCGCTGGCGAGCGGTTCGATCAGGGAGGAGATGGCCGCGCTGCACAAGCTGTTCAGGCGGGCCCCGGAGCTCGGATCGCTGCTGGACCCGGGTTCCGTGGGACGCGACCTCTTCAGCGCCGACTTCAAGTCCGTCGCGAAGCTGCTCGACATCGTGATCGGGCCCGAGCGGGGGGTCGCGGGACGCGACGAGCGCGCCGTGGCGGCCGCGGGGATGGCCCGCGCCGCGGAGATCCTGCAGGAGCGGTACACGCTCGTCGTCACCAACGTGCCGTTTCTGGCCTGGAAGAGACAAGCGCCTGGACTGCAACGATTTGCGGAGCTCCACCATCGTGATGCCAAGGGAGACATTGCCACCTCATTTGTCTCTCGTATACTAGCATGGCTCGGCGATGTCGGCACTCTGGCAGTGGTGTTGCCACAGACTTGGCTCTATCTGAAGACTTACTCGAGGTTGCGAAAGCGATTGCTGCAGAACCAGACATGGAACCTAGTGGCGCAGTTAGGCCCAGGTGCTTTTGAAACGATCACGGGACATGTCGTTAACGTTGTCCTGACCGTCATTTCGGCACGACGAGCGGACCTGGACTGGGAAATGTCCACAATAGACGTTGCACTTTCACAAGGACAGAGGCCGACCAAGACCGCTGAGAAAACGGAGTTGTTACGTGGAGGTGCCAGCGTAGTGACCTTACGGCAAGGAATGCAGCTAAAGCACCCAACGAACATTATTCAGTTTGATGCACCAAGCTATCTAGACCGCCTTGGCGACTATATGTCGGTGCGGGGAGGCGTCACAACGGGCGACTCCCTGAGGTTCAGGAGGTTCTGGTGGGAGATAGATCTGGCGGATCGTAATTGGTTACCGCAACAAGGTACCGTGAAGACTTCAACTCTGTTTGCCGGCCGCGAGCGATTTTTGCTGCGGGCGAACGGACAAGAAGGCATTTTGCAGTTGACTGGCGGTAGTGGAGTGACTTTGGCAGGAAAAGAGGTATGGGGGCGATTCGGTATAGCTATATCATACACTGGGGAATGCAGTTGCACGTTGTATGACGGGCATCGTTTCGAGAATGTGATTTGCGTAGGCGTACCTAGGGAAGAGCGCGATCTTCCCGCGTTGTGGGCATTCTGCAGGTCGGGCGAGTTTATCCGAGCTGTTCGTAAGAACAACAAGAATCTTGGCATTTCGGTGCGGTACTTTGAGTTGGCCGAGCTCGATCTTTCCTATTGGCAGACTATTGCCGATTCAAAGTACCCCAATGGACTCCCCAAGCCGTTCACTGATGACCCCACCCAGTGGATCTTCCACGGCGACCCGTGCCGTAGCGTGGTGTGGAACGAAGAGACCAAACGCACCGACCACGCGCCCCCTCGCATCGACGCCACCGTTCTCCATGTCGCCGTCGCCCGCCTCCTTGGCTACCGCTGGCCTAGCGAACTCGACCCCGACATGCGTCTCGCCCCCGAGCAGCGCAATGTGGCCGACGCCTGCCAAGCGCTCGACAACTTCTCCGATCCCGACGGCATCGTCTGCCTGCCGTCCGTCCGTGGGGAACCGCCCGCCGCCGACCGTCTCCGTTCCCTGCTGGCTTCCGCCTATGGTGATGAATGGTCCGCCGCCACCGAGCGTGCGCTTCTGACCGCCACTAGCCCCAAGCCATTCAAGTCGCTGGAGGGCTGGCTACGCGACCGCTTCTTTCAGGAACACTGCAAGCTCTTCCACAACCGTCCGTTTATCTGGCACGTCTGGGATGGCCGCAAGGATGGCTTCCACGCGCTCGTGAACTACCACCGGCTTGCCGGGCCGGACGGTGTCGGCCGCCGTACCCTCGAATCCCTGACCTTCGCCTACCTCAACGAGTGGATCGAGCGCCAGCGCGCGGAGAGCGAGGAGGGGACGCCCGGAGCGGACGGTCGCGTAGCGGCTGCACTCGACCTCCAGCAGCAACTCCAGCGCATCCTCGTCGGCGAACCCCCATGCGACATCTTCGTCCGCTGGAGACCGCTGCACGGCCAAGCCATCGGCTGGGAGCCCAACATCAACGACGGAGTACGGCTGAACATCCGACCCGTCATGCGGGCGGAACTGCGGACGGGGGGACGAGCGGGCGCAGGACTCCTGAGGTGGAAGCCCAACGTCAAGTGGGGGAAGGACCGGGGGAAGGAGCCGGAGGAACCGAGGCCGCGGGAAGACTTCCCATGGTTCTGGGGCTGTCCGGGTGGGGGAAGCGAGGTCGAGCGAACGGACTTCCGAGCCGCGCACGATACTGAGTTCGACGGAAACCGCTGGAATGATCTGCACCACAGCAACGGCGCGAAGCAAGCCGCACGTGCTCGCACGCAAAGCTAGGAGCTGCAGCCATCCATGTTTCCCGATCGACACCACATCGACCAAGTTCGAAAGGCCCTCTGGAGCCAACCCGGCGCTGGAGTGTCGGTCATTGTTGGCAGTGGCTTCAGTCGCAATGCCAAGGCCTTAGTCCCCGGATCGAAGCCACTCCCGTTGTTGGAGGAAATCGCGGTTGAGCTAGCTCAAACCCTCCACTCGGAAGATGACTCGCACTTTGCGGACAACGCATTTGCCAGCGGTCCGCCACGCTACGAAGCGTCTGGACTCGCCCAAGAATATCGGAGCGAGTTCGGCAAAGACGCTTTGCACGACCGGCTGTGTTCCTTGGTTCCAGACGCCAAATTCGCGCCAGGAGATGCCCACAAGCGACTTCTTCGCCTACCGTGGGCCGATGTCTTTACCACAAACTGGGATACCCTGTTGGAGAGAGCCAACCCAGACTCGGCCTATACTGTTGTGCAAACCGCCAGAGAAATTCCGGGGAAGGCACGACCGAGAATCGTAAAGTTGCATGGTACGATTCCTGATCCTCCCCTCATTGTCACTTCCGAGGACTATCGCACGTATTCGTCCGACTTCGCGCCACTTGGGCACACCGTGCGCCAAGCAATGTTGGAAACCGCGTTTCTCTTACTGGGCTTTTCGGGCAATGATCCAAACTTCCGCGAATGGTCAGGCTGGGTCCGTGACCAACTTGCCGCTTCTTCCCCGAGAATCTACGTTGCTGGTCATCTCGAGCTGTCAGGCCCAAGACGCCGAACGCTCACGAAACAGAACATTATTCCTATTGATCTCGCCCAGCATCCGACCGTTGAAGAGGCACCGACGCAACGTCGTCCAGAGCTAGCCACGCAATGGATTCTATCCAAACTTGAGACGCCGCCGGACGATGTCCAGCAGCGACGTACGCAACGGGACCGACGCGAACGTATCGAGGCCAGTTCAGGTCGTGCACCCGTAGGCACCAGCGCATCGCCAGGACCCTTGGACGAGCCCCTCGAGCCGCCGCCTCTAGGTTCCATCAAGGATTCGTTGAAAGTTGTGCAAGACACACTGGCGGTTTGGGCCTACAACCGGAAACGCTATCCAGGTTGGCTTGTTATGCCGTACCGTGTAAGGCAGAGCCACGGCCACTCGACTGAGCGATGGACGGCCTTCGTGTTGCGCGCGCTACCCGAAATGGAAATTGTGGAACGTCTGGGAGCGATTGACGAGATGGTCTGGCGATACGCAAAGGAACTCACGCGGATGCCTGACGATGTGGCGATAGCTGCGCAGGCACTGCTCGACGCCATTGATTGCACACGTCGAACGATCGAAGGAAAGGACAGTGAGGAGACGGATTGGGCGGAAGTCCGAGTGTGGTGGCGAGAGATCGGCTTGGAATTGATGACGGCGGCACGATACCGCATGGACGAGCGGGCGTTTACGATGTGGCTTGACAGGCTTGAGCCGTTTCTTTCGGACGATGTGGACACGGAGCATCGCGTGCATCATGAGCGGTGCCTCTGGCACTTGTGGTCTCTCGACTATGGGTCGCTGAACAAGCACTTGAGTGAATGGAACGTGGACGATGGTGATCCGGCCTGGAAGCTTCGTAAGAGCGTGTTGCTTAGAGAGGTTGGGCGGACGGAGGACGGAGTCTCTCTTGTTGAGGAGGTGCTCGAAGAAGTCAGGTTGGCACCGGACACTGGGGCGAACCTCACGGGGCCATCAAGGGAGGGCTGGGCACTCTGGAGCCTCAACACGTTCCCGAGAGACGAGAGCGTGTACCAGCGCTGGGCCGCTCTGGCCGCACTGGATTGTGATCCATCACGTGAGATACAGAACATGACGGCAGCACTGGCCATCGACAGGGAGGGAGAGGAGGTACCGCGTTTTGACTTGGGTAGTAAGCGTAGAAAGACGACACACGTGTTTGCGTGGCTGTGGGAGACCGCTTCTTTCCGTAGCATCAGGCTCACGGAGGTCGGTGGTCTGCCGCTCGCGGTGGATATGATGGGCATTGCGGGACATCTTCTGCTCCGCGCAGCGGAGCGACTAGCTATACGCAGTCCGGGTTTGGCAATACGGCAAGTCCTGAGAGTAGCAACGTTCGATGAAGACAAGACATTGATGCGTGTTGTCTCGCGGGAGCGCGTGGCCGCTCTACCGGAAGAGACGGCAATAGAACTCGCGGAATCGCTGCGACGGATGGTGGCATACTCCGTCCGCCGGCTCGGGGGCGCGGGCGAGAGGCGGTCCGTGTTTTGGGCGGAGAAGGCACGGGTAGCAATGGAAGGCCTGTCTCGCTTGGTATTGAGGCTTGACGGAGAAGCGGCGTTGGAGGTGTTCGTAGATGCCCTGAGGCACTATCGTAACCCGAAGGTGGCCTCCGAGTTCTGGTTGCACGAGCCAATGCGACACCTATTGGATAGATCGTGGCGGACGCTCTCGGTTGACCAACGAAGAGAGCATGTGCGGAATGTTCTGGGTTCACCGGTGGTTGGAAGCAGCGGATTCGAGGTGGAGGGCATAGGAAGGGACAGGTACCCGGACCCCGGAGATGTTCTGGACACGACGGACGCTGCCCCACAGCGAGTGGAAGGTGACGAACGGTGGGAGCAAGTAGTGGGCAAGCTGGTTCAAGACCTCGGGATCGAGGGTACGGCTCGAGCGCGAGCGGCTAGCAGGATAGGCAAGATGGCATCGTGGAAACTCCTGACCCCGGAAGAGGATGAGAGCGTTGCCCGCGGGCTGTGGTCAAGGCGGTGCGAGGGCGATGGCGAGCTACCGGGCGGTACGTACATCCCCGACTCTTGGTTCATTCTGCTTCCAGAACCGGAAGCCGGCTTAGGAAGGGAGGGTTTTGGGCGCAAGTGGATGTCAGGCGATATCACCAAGACGTATAACACTGCGCCATTCGGCTCGGGCGCGGTCGGATTACCAATGATGCGTAATGACCCTAAGAGGACTGATGACATTCTGTGGCAGGTGGGCTCCGCAGTCGGATTACTTCGTCGACATGGGCGATCATTGTCGCTCTCTCGAGACGAGACGGTCTACGTTACGGACGTCATTGAGAGATGGGTCGAGACAAGTGTAGCACGGCGGGTGCCACAGATGTTATTTGATACATTCACTCCATCGCTTCGGGGTGCGTGCGACGGCCTGTCGTGGATCCTGGCCGAGATTGAAGTCACCACCGATCTCGCGGTACGGTTGTACGAAATGGTGCGGCGGATGAACGACGTTAAAATCCCGGCCTATGACCTGTTCCCTGGAATCGCGAATGCTAAACCAGACCTGTTGGGCGAAGTGGCGCGATTGATGTCCACTGGGATGGTGACGGACGACGAAATGGCGGCTGACAACGCGATGTGGTCGCTGGGCAAGTGGATGATGTGGGCGGCGCACGGAGCGCGGGACTTCATCGGTCCGCCGAGCCACTTGGTTCGCGAGATCGGTCGTGCCGTGGCTGCGAGGAGACGTACCGTGCTTGGATCGGCGCTCGAATGTACGAGGTGGGTGTTTGAGAAGGGAGACGGAGATCAGAGGGAGGCGATTCGGGAGGCTGTCCTTGAGGGCCTCGGGTATCTGGTGGAACAAGTGCGGTACGATCGGGAGCGCCCAGCTGAAGAAGTGTCCGATGTTCCGTTGACGCGGTGGCGATGCGTACGTGTGGCGCGGGCAATGGCGGGGGACGGGTTGGACCAGAATCCCTTGGTTGGCCGGTGGCTGGAGATTGGGAGGGCGGATCCGTTGCCGGAGGTGCGCCATGTGGCTCACAGCTGGTACGAGGTGACTGGAGTCGGGGGGCCATCGAAAGAGTGGGAGGCTGGGTTGTCGCCGACGGATCGTGACGGGGGGTCGGTGCCGCAGGCAGTACGGCATAATCACGCGGAGGAATCTGACGGTGCTTAGGTCGGCAGGTGTTTTCGCTACGGAGCGTGGTGCGAGGGGAGGAGCGGCTAGCCACGCAGTCGTAAGGCGAATGACTCGTCTCGACCGCCAGCAGGTCAATCGCCTGATTCACGAACCTGCGGAAGAGGGCGGCGTCCGAATCGACGACCACGGCGGCGGCGCTCGACACTGTGTCCGTGGGTCCGCCGGTTGGCCGGGAGTAACCGAAATGTATGCGCCATACATTTTCCGATACATTTCCCGGCGAAATGTATCAAGAAATGTTCTTCAGACACATTTCCGGGCGAAATGTCTCGCATCTTCCGCTTCAGAAACGCGGCCGGAATGCGATTTCACGGCGTCCGCGCGCATTTCTGGAGGAAAAATGGGACAATTCCGGGCTCCGGCACCCGTTTCCGTCCCGTTTCCGCTTCAGGTCTCCCAGAAATGAGTCAGGAAGTGCCCTCCCGGTTGCCTCCTGACGCATTTGGCAAGAGCGACAGGCCGGAGCTCAAGGGCGAACGGGGAAAGGACCGGGGAAGGGAGCCGGAACCGCGGCCGCGCGAGGAGGTGCCATGACGATGACACGAGCCGAGATCGAGGCGCTCCTCGACCGCCTGGAGGATTGCGTAGCCGAGGATCTGGAGGGGCAGCACATCGACTTCAAGGAATGGGGCGGTGGCGGGTCCCGGGAGCAGCTCCAGCGAGTGGTCAGGGCCGCCGTGTGCATGGCGAACGGCGGGGGCGGCACGGTCGTGTTCGGCGTCGCGGACGGCGTGGCGGGACGCGCCCGAGCGGTGGTGGGCGTCCCCTATCACGTGAACACGGGTCCGCTGGGGGCGCAAGTGTACAACGGCACCGACCCCAAGCTCACGCCGGTGTTCGAGGAGATCGAGGTCCCGGAGGGGACCCGTCGGCTGATTGTCATGCATGTCCACCCGGGCATCCCACCGTACACCGACACCGCGGGGCGGGGGGCGGTTCGAGTGGGCAAGGACTGCCTGCCGCTAACGGGATCGCTGCGACGAGCCCTCAACGAGGAATCGGCGGGCAGCGACTACACGGCCGAAACCGTCGAGGCTCCGCTCTCGAGTGTGCTTTCCGGGGCCGCCACCGAGGCGCTCAGGGAGGCGGCGAAGCGGGAGCGGGCGTCCGAGGCCCTGATTGCACGCGACGACCAGGACCTGCTGGAGGCGGTCGGAGCCGCTGACGAGGGCAGGGCTACGCGGGCCGCCGTGCTCCTTGCCGGTTCGTCCGCTGCGATGCGCCGACACGTGCCTCGCTGCGTGTGGACCTATGTTCGCATGACTTCGGACACCGACTACTCGGAGCGCGCGGACGGCAACGACGCGATTCCCGTGGCCGTGAGCGGCATGATCGCAAGAATCATGTCCCACAATCCCATAGAGACGGTCAGCGAGGACATCTACGACTTCGAGCACCCCACATACCCCAGAGTCGCCCTCCGCGAGGCCATCCTGAACGCCTTCTGTCACAGCGACTACCGGATTGCGTCGCCCCGGTTGGTGAAGCAGTACGCGGACCGCATCGAGATCACGAGTCCCGGCGGATTCCTGGGCGGCGTCACCGCCGAGAACATCCTGCATCACCGGCCGGTCACTCGGAATCCGTGCCTAGTGGACGCGCTGGTTCGGCTACGGATGGTCAACCGGACCAACCTGGGAACCGAGCGGATGTACCGCGCCCTTCTCATCGAGGGAAAGCGGCCGCCGGTAATCGAGGACATCGGGGGTGCGGTGCGGGTGACGTTCCAAGCCTCCCCGCTGTCCGTGCCGTTTCGCAGCTTCGTTGCGGCCGAGGAGCGGCGGGGCAGGTCGCTCGCCGTGGATCACCTTCTGATCCTGAACCGCCTGACCCGTGATCGGGAGATCGGGCTGACGGCTGCGGCGCGGCTCTGCCAGCGCCCCGAGGAGCAGGCACTCCGGATCCTGGAGAAGATGGCGGCCGACTTCGGATACCTGGACCGCATCGGGGCGGACGAACACTGGACTCTGACCAACGACCTTCGCCGACGCCTCCTGGTCGCGGACGACGCGCCGGAGGACTGGGCCGTGCTAAAGCGCCGCGTACTCAGGGTCATGCGCCGTTGCGACGAGAACGGAGACCCGCCCTTGGCGAACCTGGACGTACGAAGGATCACGGGTCTCGACCGCCACCAGGTCAGGCGTCTCATCGGGGAGCTCAGAACCCAGGGTCTCGTCACCCTCAGCGGAAGCGGTCGTGGCGCTCGGTACGTTTACGTCGGTCCACGTGGATCATCGCGATGACTGAAATAATGCGACCAGAAATGCGATTCCGTGGCACCGCAGCCGCAATCCGACGGCGAAATGCGACGCCGAACGCGAATGCGCGTTTTCGTGCGCATTTGACCGCGAGGAATGCGGCTGCGAATGCGAGTGGACCACCATTTCTGGATTTGGTGGCGCAAGGCGGGTGGGTTGGCTGCCTGCAAGCGCTTCCGCGCATTGTTCGCCGTGGAATGCGACTGGAAATGCGATTTGCGCATTATTTGCGCATTTATGAACCTGAAAGAACGCGAAATGCGACTGGAATGCGCGAATCGCCATTCGACTCGCATTTCTCCCGCGCTCCATTGCTGGGAATGGGTCTCCGCGTCCGTTCCTGTCGCATTTCCGCCTCCGGTCTCCGAGAAACGGGTCGAAGAGCGTCGTTCCGGTCGTCTTCCGACGCGTTCCCCGCACTCCGGGCACGGATGGCGCACCGACAGCGCCCCCCAGTCCCCGCTGAAGGAGGATCCGAAGAATGGACCTGAACGAGTTTCGCGAGAGAATCCGAGCCGGCGAGAGCGAGCGGCTGGAGTTCAAGCGGGAGGCGCGCGACCTGCGGGCGGTTGGCCGGGCCGTCTGCGCCTTCGCCAACTCGTCCGGCGGCACGGTCGTCCTCGGCGTGGACGACCGGGGCGGAATCGTGGGCGTGGACGAGGATCTGGACGGGCTGCAGGAACGCCTGAGCAGCTTTCTCCACACCGGACTGAGTTCCCCGGTTTCGGCCAGATGCGGCTGTCTGGAGACTCCCGCCGGCTGGGTGCACTGGATCAGGGTCCCCCACCAGCAGCGGGGGTTCGAGCCCATGCGCCACAGGGGCCGCTACTGGGTGCGCTGCGGCCGGAGCAGCGTCGAGCCTTCGCCCTCCGGGCTGGAGGAGCTCCTCCATGTCTTCGGGTTCGTGATGACCGAGGACCAGGTGATTCCGTCGGCGGAGGAGCATCACATCGACCTCGCCGTGTTCATTGCCCACCTCCGGGCCATGGGGTTCAAGCCCGACAAGGGGCCGCAGCCGTCCATGACCGACGACCTTCGCAATCGCGGCGTGACCTCGGAACTGGACGGAGTCATGCGTCCGACCCTCTACGGCCTGTTGGCGTTCGGCAAGCATCCGCAGCAATACCCTCAGATGGGGAACTTCGTCGTGCGTTGCGCCGCCTACCTCGGCGACCACCAGGGATCCGAGGTCATTTCGGCCAGCGAGAGCCGGGGACGCCTGGAGGAGCAGGTGAATCGCGCGCTGGAGTGGGTCCGATCCTTCGGCTGGCGCGAGGAATACCGGGGTCTCTACCGCCGCAACGTGCCGTTGGTCCCCGAGGACGCCCTCCGCGAGGCGCTGGTGAACGCGGTCGTGCACCGGGACTACTCGATCACCGGCTCGCCGGTATCGCTGGACGTGCTGCGAGACCGGGTGCTGGTGACCAGTCCGGGAGCTCTTCCGAATCACATGACCGTGGAGAGCGTTCGCGCGGGCGGTCGGCCCCGGTCCCGCAACGAGCTCATGGTCAACGAGATGGTCGTGGCCAGGTTGATGGAGAAGCGCGGAAGGGGGTGGCTGCTGATGAGTGAGGCGATGGCGGAGTTCGATCTGCCCGAGCCGGGGATCGAGAACGATCCCCCGGGACGCACCGTGCGGGTGACGCTGAGGCGCGTACCATGACACCCCTCCTCTCTCCCGCCGAGCTCCAGACCATCCTGTCCCGCGGCGAAGGCCAGTTCGTCGAGTTCAAGTCCGCGTGGGACCGCACCACCGTACCGCGCAAACCCCTCGCGCGCCGCACCCTGCGCGACAAGATCGCCGACGCCGTCGCCGCCTTCGCGAACGCCGACGGTGGCCTTCTGCTGGTCGGAGTCGACGACGACGGGGCCGCCACCGGCCACGGCTATCCGGACCATGTCGTGGAAGACCTCGTCGCGGTGCCCGACCGCCGACTGACCCCCGCCGTCCTATGTCGCACGGCGCGCTTGTCGCTTGATTGCCACGAGATCCTCGCCTTCCAGGTCCCGATCGCCGCCGAAGCCGTCATGATCGACGGAAACGGCTTCCCGTACCGGGTCGGTTCCCGGATCATCCGGGAGCCGCAGGAGATCATCAACCAGCGCAAACAGGCGTATCGTCACGTCGGCTACGAGAGACGCTTCCGCCCGGAAGCGACTGTGGACGATCTGGACCTGCCGCTGGCCGAGTCCTTCCTGAAGGAGACGCCGGTAGGGGGCCGCCCTGTCTTTGAGGCCCTCGACTACTACGGCCTCATCGAGAGTGACGCCCGCGACTGGAGAGTGACGAACGCGGCCCTTCTTCTCTTCGCCCGCCGCCCCGCGCTTCGCTGGCATCCGCGCGCCGGACTGCGCGTGTTCCGGGTGGCGGGAACGGAGATCAAGTACGGACGCCGCCGCAACGTCACGCAGATCGGACGTGCCGATCCGCCACTGGCGTCGGCCATAAACGAGATCAGGGACTTGGCGCGGCACCAGGTTGGCAGAACGGAGCGACTCGCCGGGCTCCATTTCAGGGACGTCCCGGAGTACCCCGACTTCGCGTGGCAGGAGGCGCTCGTAAACGCCGTGGCCCACCGCGACTACGAAGTGCAGGGCCGGGAAACCGAAATCTGGTTCTACGAGAACCGGCTCGAAGTGTCGAGTCCGGGAGAGCTCCTTCCGCCCGTCACCGTGGACACGCTGCGGGAGGGCCACAGGGCCCACGTGACCCGCAACCCGATGCTGGTTCGCGTTCTCGCCGACGCGGAGATCATGCGGGACGAGGGGGAAGGGATCGTCCGCGTCTTTCGCGAGATGGCGAACAGCTTCCTCCGCGAACCGGAGATGATCTCCGGACCCGGCCTGTTCACCATCACCCTCCTCAACGAGCCGGACTGGCAAGCTCACGGTCCCGGATGGCTACACATCGTCGACTGGCTTCGCGTCACGGACGATCAGAAGAGGATGCTGCTCCTGCGGCCTCACGGGTTCACCCAGGGTGACTACGAACGGCTGAACACGGTGACGCCGGAGGAGGCCGCCCTGCGCATTGGCAATCTGATCGACAGGGGCATCGTGACCGCCGTCCACTCCCCTGAGGTCTCCACTCCGAGATTCGCCGTTCAACCGGACCAGTACGAGTATCGCCTCTTCCTGAACGACCGGATCCCGAAGCTCCGGGAACATTTCCGGAAGCGGCCCTGGCTCAAGAACGCCGACTATCGCGAGGTCTTCGACGTTGACCGACGGAAGGCGACCAAGGAGCTCCGCCAGCTCGCGGAGGTCTTCGGTCTGCTGAGGATGGAAGGGGCCCGCCGGGGTGCGCACTACCGTCCCACGTCCGCGCTCGGAGCGAGCTAATGAGCATTCGGATACCCAATATGACCATGGGGTACATGAATCGTAAAATGTTGTGGAATAGTAAGTTACCGAATATATGAACTTCGTGACCGCCAATATGACTACTGTGATGGGCGCGCCATGGGCCACTGAACGGCCAACCCGAAGTCGCGAGGCCGCGCACGGAATGCCTGTCCCCCACCGAGTTATGACCGCTCGCTACGGTGATCGCAACTCGGTGTTGCCACGGTCGTTACGACGAATATTACTCCGAAATCCTCTCATATGGCGGAACGCGGTGCCGTGACATCCCCCACCCCCCTCGACCACCTCGCCCGCTCCCTCCGCGGACGCGCCCCGGTCCCGGGTGGCCAGGCCGACCCTGCGGCCATCCTGTGGACCGACCCCGGCTCCGAATGGTGCCAACTCCTCCCCGAAGCGCTTGCCCGCATCCCCGAGCTGCTCGTCCTTGGCGACTACGCTCCGGACGGCCGCACCGGTCCCGCGATCTGGCTGCGCTGCGTGGTGGACGGCACGATCGAAGTTCCCGGACTCCGCGCCGACACCACCCCCATCCTCTACCTCCCCGGGGTCGAACGCGGCGAGCTGCGCGCCGGTGAGGACTGCCCCGACCGGCTCAAACCACTCGTCGAGCTCATGTATCGCGGCGTGCTCTGGCACAACCCCAAGGGTCGCGACTGGACGGTGACGGCGTACCTCACGTCGTCCGGCGGCCCGGATCTCGACATCGCCCCCGACCGGGGAACCGCCGCTGCGCTGCGCGGTGCCCTCGACCACATCGCCACCACCCCGGTTACACAGCTGCGCGGCCACCGCCTCGATGCCGCCGACTTCAACCGCATGGCTGGCGTCGATGTGTCCCGCGATGTCCTGCGCTGGATGGGCGACCCCGAGCGCATGCGGTCCGGGCCGGACGAGAACCGATGGAACCCCTTCCGCGAGGAGTGCCGGAGCGATCTCCAGTTCGATCCCGAGACGGAGGCGGACGTGTCGGCCGGAGCGAGGCTCGGCGAGGCGTCGGGCCCCTGGGCCAAGGTGTGGGCCCGGTTCGCCGAAGCGCCAGATGCTTTTCCGGGAGTCCCCGAGTTGCTCGCGCGAAGCCGACCCGCCGGTGAGCTTCCCCTCGACCGTGATCGCTGGCCCGACCTCAACGACGAGGACGAGGAGCTGGTGCGTAGCGCGCTGGCCGGTCTTCCGGGCCGGTCCCATGCTGAAGCGTCGCGGGCCGTAGCGGGGCTGGAGGGAGCCCACGGCCATCGTCGGCGCTGGGTCTGGGCGCGCCTGGGACGGGCCCCGCTCGCCGAAGTCCTGAAGCCGCTGGCTCGGCTGGCCGAGATGGCCGACAAGGCCATCGGTGGGGCAAGCCCGGATGATGTGGCCGAAGTCTATGCCGAGCGCGGTTGGCTCGCCGACGCGGGTGCCCGCGAGGCTCTATCCCTGGCTCCCGCCGAGCACGAAGAGACGGTTGCCGCCGCCGTGCGCCACCTGCTCGAGCCCTGGATGGACGACTCCGCCCGCGCCTTCCAGTCGGCGGTGGATCGCCAACCGCTCCCCTCCGCCGGTGACCAGCCGGCGGTCACGGCCAGCGAGGACGAGTGCATCCTGTTCGTTGACGGTCTCCGCTACGAGCTGGGAAGGGCGCTCGCCGAACGGCTGGAGGCGCGCGGATGCCGCACGGAGACGCGCCGCCGGTGGGCCGCGATCCCCACGGTGACCGGCACCGCCAAGCCCGCCGTGACGCCCGTAGCGCGCGATGTCGCCGGCGACCGTCTCGGTGCCGACTTCCGTCCCGCAATGCGGGGCTCCGGCCGACCCGCCCTGGCCAAGGACCTGCGCAAGGCCATGGAAGGGCAGGCGTACCAGATTCTCGGTTCGGGCACCCTGGATATCCCGCTTAGCGCCGGTGCGCGCGGCTGGCTGGAGACCGGTGAGATCGACAAGCACGGTCACCACCACCGCGCGGCGTCGTTTGCCCGCCAGGTCGAAGAGGAGCTGGACCGGCTGGCCAGCCGGATCGTGGGGCTGCTGAAGGCGGGCTGGAGCTCGGTCCGCGTCGTGACCGACCACGGGTGGCTGCTGCTTCCTGGCGGACTGCCTCTGGTCGCCCTGCCCAAACACCTCACCGAGTCCAAGTGGGCACGGTGCGCCGTCGTCTCCGTAGGCTCCACGCCGGACGCGCCCCTTCATCCCTGGCACTGGAACCCGCAGGAGTGGTTCGCCTCTCCGCCCGGAATCGCCTGCTTCAGCCGGACGCCGGAGTACGCGCACGGCGGCCTCAGCATCCAGGAATGCCTGATTCCGGACATTCGTGTCGAAGGGACGGCTGGCGGCGGCGCGACCGCGAAGATCCTATCCGTCTCCTGGCTCCGCTTCCGCTGCAAAGTCGTCGTCGAGGCCCGGGGCGGCCCCGTCGCGGCCGATCTGCGGCTCGGAGGTCCGGCGGGCGAATCGGTCGCGTCCTCGCCCAAGACCATCGACGACAACGGACGGGCCAGCCTGGTCCTTGCCGGCGACGAATACGAGAACGCTGCGCTGGTCCTCGTGGTCACCGACACCGACGGCCGCATCCTCGCCCAACAACCGACGCGCAAGGGAGAGAACGCATGAGCTGCTCGCGCGCGGCGGCTTCTTGCCCTGACCGAATCGAGCGCGCGACGTTGCGGTGGCTCGCAGGGACCTTGTGGGGTCCCGTACCCCAGACAGGAGTGACACATGGAGGTTGCTGATCCTCGTAGCGAAGTCCCCGACGCCCCGGTCGGTCAGATCCTGACGCACGAAGGACGCGCGATCGCCGTGGTCGACCTCGGGCGGGACGCCAGCGTCGCACTGCGGGAATCCTGGCCCGCTGGCCGGCCCTTCCAGTCCGGCGGAGCGGTGGACAGCAAGTGGCTCCTTCCGATGCTGGGTACAGGGAGCACCGCCGCGTCGTCCCTGCTCGCCGGCAATGTCTTCTTGGCGACGGCCAATCCCGCGACACTGATGACCATCGGCACCGGGGTCGGCTCGGCGGTCATGGGTCCGACCGGGATCGTCGCGCAGGCTCCGTTCGTTGCCGCAAGCAGTGCGCTAGTGCCGGTTGTTGCGCCCATGATGCTCTTCTCGACCGTTTCGTCGGTCATGCTGTGTGCCCGCCTTGATCGAGCGCAGCAGACGCTCGGTCGTCTCTCCGAAGTGGTAGAACGCGTTCGAGTCCTCCTGGACGCCGAAGATTACGCACGGCTCGAAGCCGCGGCCGAACGGATTGATGAAATCCGGTCCGAATTCGAACACTCCCGCCGGTTCGCCAGCGACGTATCGGCCAGACTGGCAAAGATCGATCACGACGTGAGTGTCGTGCGCTCCAAGTACGGGCTCCTGATGAGCGGGGATGTGAAGTCGGAGGACGGCGCGCGGGCCGCGGTGTCGGATCTCAACCGGTTCTTCCTGGCCAGTCTTCAGGATGTCCAGATCGATGTGCTCCAGTTGCTCGTGGCGATCCAGAACGATCCCGATGTAGTCGAGTTCCGTCTGTCCCAGCTCCGGGAGAAGCTCCAACGATACGCCGAACGATTCCGGCAGGTCCGCGATGACGACCGGGTCGGAGCCTACCACAGGGAATTGAAGGGGCAACTGGACAAGTCAACGTGGCGATTTCTGCCTAGTCCCCTCCGGTTGGGCGATCTGGCGGCGGAGATGGAGAGGGTTCGGGATATTCGGATGGACTTCGATGCGGCGCAGACGCGCGCCGGGCAGTGGGTCGATGCGACTGATGCAGTCACTGACGAGTCACGGCGGCCATCCCTCGTATTCTATCGCGAGCCCGACGGCGATCGAGCGTTGCGGGCTCGTCACACTCACGATATTCGCCTGGAACGGGCGGCGTAGTGCGAGGTAGACGGGCGGGCGAACGCATCGTCAGGGAGCAGGCCCGCCGTAAAGTGCGGACCTTCCTCGACGAGCTGAAGAACCACACCTCGGACTACCGGACGGTGGCTAGTCTGGGCGGCCAGGTCGCCCAGGAGTACAGGGGACGGGCCGTCCTGGAGTTGTTGCAGAACGCCCACGATGTTCTGGGGGGCGGCGACGATCCCGGGCAGGTCTCCTTCGTCCTGACATCGTCTCCCGGATCGCCCGAGCTGCTGATCGCCAACAGCGGGCGGCCCTTTAGCCGCCAGGACTTCAGCGGAATCTGCGAACTCGCGCAGAGCCCCAAGGATCCGAACGAGAGCGTGGGCAACAAGGGGCTTGGCTTTCAGAGCGTGCTGGAGCTCTCGACTTGCCCGGAGGTGTGGTCGACCGCCCCCTCGGACGGCGAGCCCGCCTTTGCGTTTGGGTTTCGCCCGGATGTGCGCGAACCGATTGGCCGAGTGGCGCGGTCGCTATTCGAGGACGGTTCGTCGACCGACCCGGAGTTCGGTGAGGAGCCGGTTGCGGACTGGACGGAGAGGCAGCTCGAGGAATATCGTCGCCGCGTGTCCAGGAAGGGCAGGTCTGCGGCACAGGTCGAGAAGTGGCTCGCGGAGGAGGTCGAGTACCTCTCGCCCTACGTGATTCCGCAGGCTCTCGGCGATCCGCCGCGCCAGGTGGCGAGGCTGATCGAGGACGGTCATGTGACGGTCATCCGCCTTCCACTGGACGGAGGACGGGTGGGCGGTCCGAAAGAGGCGGTCGCGTCCGTTCGCGAACAGCTTCGGGCGCTCGACGAAGCGGCGATGGTGTTCCTCCAACACCTTTCCGTGCTCCGCACCGACATGGACGGCGAAGTGGTCGAACTCACACGGCGGGTGGAGTCCACGCAGGGGCTTCCCGGCCATGGGAGGAATGAAGACCATGCGGTTGGCGGTGCACTTCACACGCGACTCCGGGTAGCGAAGACGACGGCCAACGAGAGCGAGGCTCCCGGACGCTTGTTCCATGTCTGGAGCCGCATCGCAGGCGGCAAGAACCAGCCTGGGGAGGCGGAGCGGATCATGAAAGCCGTCGAACACCTGCCCAACCGATGGCCGGAGGTGCGGAGGGTGGAGGTCGCCGTCGCCGTGGAGGACGCACGCGAACCGCCGCCGGGTGATTTCGTCATCTTCCTGCCGACCACGATGAAGACCGGGCTGCGAGCCCACGTCAATGCCCCGTTCTACGGCACGTTGGACAGGAAACACATCGACTTCGGCGACGAATACAACGATCTCATCCTCGAATTCCTGACAGACCTGATGCTCGATGCGGTTGTCGAGCTCGTCGAAGATCCGGAAAAATGGCGGGGCAGGGCGGTGGTCGATCTGCTGGGGCGGGCGGGCCGTGCGTCCCCGTCCGACGATCCCGGACTGATGCGGCGCCTTCGTGAACGTGCGCACGAACGGAATGACTATACACCCCTCGAACAGCTGGCTCTGATCCTGTGCGACGGAGGTTGGCAGCAGCCGGGTGTCGCGCGAACGATGCCGAAGATTCCGTGCGACGATCCCTTCGGCGAGGCGGAGTGGCGCAGACACGCCGGATTCGTGGTGGCGTCGCCCGCGCTGGACGAACGGCGCGAGGCCGTGGAGGACCTCCTGCGTGCGCTTGGCGGCTCGCCGGATCCGAAGGGCGGGGAGTGGGCGGACACTCTGGCGAGTATGGCCGGGCAGGTCCGGGGGCGGCAAACGCCCGCGCAGGCCGACCGAACTCGCTCTGCGGGGGTCCCTTCCGACTGGAACATGTTCCTGGAGAGCGTGCTCGCCGTACTTCCGCCGAAGCTGCGGTCCCAGCCGAAGAAGCCTGAAGAGGATCCTCTCGCCAAAGCGGGGTTCCTGCCTACCCAGGACGGGCGGCTGCTCTCGGCCTTTGGACCTGCAGCCAGCGGAGAAGGGTCCATCACGGCCCCCGGCGCTGTTCGGATCTTCTTCCAGCCTCGCCGGGGTGCCGACGACGCTGCTGGCTTCGTTGAGTCTGTACCGGCCTCGCTCAAGGAGCGGATCGCCTTCCTCCACCACGACGTGTTGACGCACGAAGGTACACAGCGCAGGCGCACCGAAGTTCAGAAGTTCCTCGATGGTCGGTTCGTCCAGAGCTTCCGGAGGGAGGATCTTCTCCGGGAGGTGGTCGTTCCGTCGCTGCCGGAGTTGCTGGTCGCGCACGGAAGTGCCGAGGCGATGGAATGCGCAGAGATTCTGAACTGGACGTTGAAGCTGGTCGGCGAAGAGGAGCCGGAGAGGCTGCTGCCCCTTTTCGGACGACTTCCGGTCGCCTGCATCGGCGGCTGGTTGCCAATGGTGGAGGCCGTTTTCGGACCGGGGTGGGCCGAACGCTCCGGCGACCACCTGAAGACGCTGGCCGACGGTCTTCCCAGGGACGAAGGCGAGACCCTGCTCGGTAGCGCGCTCCTCCCGCCCGATGACGACCGGTGGTTCCCGAAGGAAGACGATCGCGGTAGGGCGGCCGACGATTCGCACGGCATCAATTTCGCGAACCGCGCCGATCAGTTCGCACGTGCGGGAGTGGTGGACGGGCTGAGGCTTGAGGTCTGCGAGACGGTCGACTTCTGGATGAACAAGGCCAAACCGAAGCTCCCGGAGAGTGCCCCCGCGTCTGTGCCACAGCGGGCCTGGAACTCATGGCGAAGGGCGGTACTGGAGGAGGTCAAGCCGAAGTTCGCGGGTTGGTTCCAGTACGATCTCCAACATGTCAAGTCTCTTGCGCCGCTTCACCGCAGCGATCTCGAAGACTCGGCCCGAAGAGCGCTGGCCAACCTGATCCTCGCCTCCCTTCCACGCTGGGGGGAAGGCTGGGCCGTGACCACGATCAAGAAGATGAAAGGAAATGCTGACACCCAGCGGATCCCATCTCCGCTAATACACTGGCTGTCCACCCTGCCATGGCTGGATGACGCCGCCCCGGAGGACACGGGACTGCACCTGCAAGAGCCGCAACCACTCCACCAACGATGGCTTGTGCCGGAGTCCATGCTGCGGGTGAACAAGGGCCATTTCCGCCACCTGTCGCCGCTGTCGCCGGAGTTGGCCCGTAGGCTGGCGGAAGACGAGGAGCTGCTCGGAGTATTGGCCGGGTGCCGGAGTGGTCCTCCTGCGGATCGATCGAGGGGGCTCGGCCTCAACGTCTACCCCACCGAGGAGGACGAACGCACCGGACCGGCCCTGCTCGACGCTCTTGCCCGTGTCGTCCAGCCGCTCACCCGCGATGGGGAGCGGAACGCTGGAGCTGGCCCAACCTATGGGCCCGACGCGGATGTCACGATGCCCGCCGCCGGGTTCGACGTACTTCTCGGTCAGATTCGCCATGCCTGGAGTCACTTCGACCCCAGCCCGGAGCCTCCCGAGCGCTTGGCGCTTCCCGAGCGCTTCGTGGTTCGGACAAGGCCGTACAGATTCGAGATTCGCGCCGCCGCCGACCTGGGCGACGTCTACCTGCCGGACCACACTGCGCACACCAGATCGCTCCGCGAGCATCATCAACCGATCCTCGCGATGTGGCCCAAGGAAGCCCGTGGCGCAGTCGGCGACCTCCTTCACGAAAAAGGAGCAAGGCGAGCATCCGAGCTTGAGGAGCAATGCCTCGTAGATGGCCACCCTGCCGCCGAATTCGCCGAACGAGCGCTGGGGCTCGAGGCGCGCTTCGAGTGGCTCCCGGTGGTGCTGCTTTCTCTGGCCGCGCACGGCGGAAACAACCCGCGAGGACCCACGACCGAGCGTTGGATGAAGGCTCGGGAACGCCTCCAGCGTGCCCGGGTGCTCCTCTGCGACTCCATCGATGTAGAGCTTTTGGATGCGAAGGGAGAGAGTGTCGCTCGCAGTGAACCGGACGCCTATTGGTGGCCGCAAGATGATAAGTCCGCCAGCGCAGATTCCGGCATGTCCGGGATCCTCCTTCTGAATCGGCACTTTGCCGCCTCCGGCCTTTATGAGAGATTCGCACCCGCTGCTCAAGCGCTGCTTGGGCGTCACGATCTACTCAAGGACCTCCGTCTCGTCCTTGGCGCGTTGGCAAAAAGTCCCCAACCAACTCACTCTCAGGTCGAAAAGGCCCTGGGCCGAGCAGAAATCGACGGATTCGACGTAGCCAACATCCGGGGTCAGTGCGGCATCGGGCCGCTGCGCGACCGCATTCGGCCGGTCTTGGCGCTCCTGGGCGTTTCCGATGGTGGTCTCGACGAGGTGTCGGACCTCACCGGTTTGACCGCATGGCTGGCCCACAACGTCGAAGTCCCGCAGTTGTCCGACGAGAAACTGTTGGCGGCCGCCAGGGCGAGCTACGACGACGCTGACATGGGGTATCGGACTTGGCAGGCGCTGGGCGATGCCGCCGAGCTACCGAAGTGGAACGAGACGCTGAAGGCGCTTGGTGGCGACTACGAGCCGTGCCGCAACGAGCACGCCGAGGCTCAGGCGAAGCGGTGCCTGTCCGAAGCTGCGCCTTTGTTCCGGGTCTTCGCCCGACATGTCGCCACGGCGGATCCCGAGGTGGCCATCAAGGACCAGGGCGCACTGTTCGAGAGGATCGTCCATGTGCACGAGCGCACCGAGCACGATTCTCAATGGCCGCGCCATGTCGCCGGATGGGCCGAGAGCTACTGGCAGGTGCCTTTCGAGGTGGTCCTCGGGGTGCTGCGTGCAGGCTACGACGGAATCCCCGAGGCCAAGGTGCACCTCGCCGTTTTTTTCGAAGGTGTGCGGAATACGCATGAGTTGCGATCGGCGCTGGAGCGGTTGGGCGCGGACCTTGACCCGGACCCGCGCGAGGTGGCGCGGAGCAACCGGGACCGGCTCGATCGGGTGGTCCGCAGAGTGCGCGAGTGCCAAGCGGCATGGATCAGGAAGACGAGGGGCGAATCAACCTCGAGTGCGAAGGACGCCGATCTGTTCGATGCCTCAATGTATCTGCGCGACTGGTCGGACGACGGACTGTTCGAGAGCGCGAAGCTGGCGGTCGCCGATGACGACTTCCGCGATGCAGTTGGGAACTGCGCGACGATGAACGAGATGCTCGACACGCTTGGCCTCACTCCGGAAGACTTGGAAAAGGCGAGGCGGAGGCATGAGGAGCAGGGTGACGTCGATAGTCGACGGAAGAGAACCGTCGAGGTCGCCGGAGTACCCTTCGAAATCGGCGGCCGCGTGTCCTACCGTGAGCTCTTTGCCCGACTAAGGGAGCTTCCCGACCTCCCTAGGCAAGTCGAGGGGATTGGTTCTTCTCCGCCGGAACTGGACGGCGACGGCGCAACGCGCCCCGGCGTGTCAGGGGAAAGCGAGCTCTCCCGCCGCGTACCCAAGACCGGGCACCTGCACGGCCCGCCTGACCTCCGCGAACTCGTTGGAATCGTGGGTGAAATGCACGCCTTCCGCTTCCTCCGCGACAAGTTCGGCATAGACGAGAGCGCATGGGTCTCCGAGTCCAGGACCAAGGTCGTGCGCCTGCTGGACGGCGAGGAGGACGTTGCCAGCGACAGCCTTGGCTACGACTTCCGGTTCACGCGTGACCGGGTGACCTGGTGCGTCGAGGTCAAGGCGACGAACGGCGACGGGACGGGCTTCGGACTGCCAACTAGCGAGCTTGGGGCCGCAGCCCGCATCGCCCGGAGGAGGAACGAGCGGTGGCGCATCCTGCGCGTGACGAAGGCACTCGCCAGGAAGCCCGAGTGCTACTGGCTTCCGAACCCCTTTGAACCGGGTCCTGGGGAGCGACTCCGGCTTCGTCGAGAGGGGGGCGCGACTGTGGAGTACTCGCTGCCGAACTCCGCGAAGGGCGAAAGACAACAACCGACCCGCACCGGAGAGAACACATGAGCGCACCCGAGTTCCAGATGGACGCCCTGGACCGCACCGCCAACGAGGCCTTCCCCGGCTACCTGGTGCGTAAGGACTTGGTGCGGCGCTACGCGCGCCAGTACCCCGTCCCCACCTACGTCGTCGAGTTCCTGCTGGGTCGCTACTGCGCGAGCGTCGATCAGGAGGAGATCGACGAAGGCCTGGAGATCGTGAAGAAGCAGCTCGAAGGGCGCACGGTCCGCGCCGCCGAGCGGGAGATCTTCAAGATGAGGGCGCGCGAGGAGGGCTCGGTCCGCCTCATCGACATCCTGCGTGCCCGCCTGGACGCGAAGAACGACTGCTACCTCGCCGAATTACCCAGCCTCGGCCTCCGGGACATCCGCATCGAGAGCGGGTTCGTCACCGACCACCAGCGAATGCTCGCCGACGGGCTCTACGCCGAGGTGACGCTGGAGTACGACCCGGTGATCGCGCAGGAGAACCAGGGACGCCCATTCAGCGTCGCCGCCATGCGCCCCATCCAGATGTCGAGCCCATCGGTCCTCAAGGTCCTCGCCAGGGGACGGCGCCGATTCGACACCGCCGGTTGGACCGACTTCCTCCTCCGTTCCACCGGCCTGGAGCCGTCCGCGCTGGACGACCGGGCCAAGCGTGTCGCGCTGCTGCGCCTGATCCCCTTCGTCGAGCGCAACTACAACCTCGTCGAGCTCGGCCCCCGCGGGACGGGCAAGAGCCACGTATACCAGCAGCTTTCTCCGCACTCGCACCTGCTCTCGGGGGGCAAGGCCACCGTCGCGAAGATGTTCGTCAACATGGCGAACGGGCAGCGAGGCCTGGTCTGCCAGTACGACGTGGTGTGCTTCGACGAGGTCGCTGGCATTTCGTTCGACCAGAAGGACGGCGTCAACATCATGAAGGGCTACATGGCGGCGGGCGAGTTCAGCCGCGGCAAGGAAAGCATCCGCGCGGAGGGGTCGCTGGTCTTGGTCGGCAACTTCGACGTTTCGGTGGAACAGCAGCAACGCATCGGCCACCTCTTGAGCCCCCTGCCGAAGCAGATGCGCGACGACACCGCCTTCCACGACCGGATCCACGGCTACGCCCCCGGCTGGAACTTCCCCAAGCTGAACCCCAGCGAGCACCTGACGGACCATTTCGGCCTCGTCAACGACTTCCTGAGTGCATGCTGGACCAAGCTGCGGGACACGACGCGTCTGCCGCTCCTGCAGAATCGGGTGTTCTGGGGCGGCGCGCTCTCTGGACGAGACATCGAGGCGGTCCACAAGACGGTCTCCGGGCTCATCAAGCTGCTGTTCCCGGATCCCGAGATGGAGGTGGAGGACGAGGATCTGGAGTGGATGGTGCGCCTGGCGCTGGAGTCGCGGCGGCGCGTGAAGGAGCAGCAGAAGCGGTGTCTCAAGGCCGAGTTCCGGAGCACCCACTTCTCGTACACTCTTGGTGTGGACGGGACGGAGCAGTTCGTGGCGACGCCCGAGCTTCGCAGCGACGAGGCGATCGACAGCGACCCGCTGCCTCCCGGGCAGGTGTGGGCGATCGGGCCGGGGGTCGAGGGTACCGGGCCGGGGCTCTACCGGATCGAGGTGGTGGTGGGACCTGGGGCGGGGGGAGCGAAGATCCTGAACCAGCCGGTGCCGCCGGCGTTTAGGGAGAGTGTCCGGGTTGGCGAGCAGAATCTGTACACGGGGGGGAAGGCGTTGGTGGGGGGCCGCGACGCGCGGGCGCACCAATACACGGTCCAGATGCAGCCGCGGGACAACGACAAATCGGGGACCGGGCTGGGGTTGCCGGTGCTCGCGGCGATGGTGGGGGGACTACTGGACAGGAAGACGCGCGGGGCGACCATCGTCGTTGGGCCGCTGAACCTTGGGGGGTCGCTGGAGCGGATCGCGGATCCGGTGGCGATGGCGGAGTTGGCGGTGGACAAGCAGGCGACCGTGCTGCTGATGCCGGTGGGGGCGCGGCGGGAGCTGATGAACCTAGAGGACGACGTGTGGACGAAGGTGAATATCGAGTTCTACCGGGACGCGCAGGACGGGGTGTTCAAGGTGTTGGAGTGAGGGGCTGCCGGGTCTGAAGGAGGGGAGATCATCCTACGATCATCCGCTTGGACTCTCCCGGGCGGCCATCCTGACTTCACGGAGGATCGGGAGTCTCGTTTTCCACGGTGACCACAATAGGCTTCCGCGTCACCGATTCCACGATCACGAATCCGAACCCAGCCAGAACATTACTGAAACAGGAGTCTTTCCGTAGCGCCTCCACAACATCCTCGGATTGCTCGATGGTACCAAGGGACACGAGTTCAAATCGCGCCTGCTCGCAAGCGATCCCTGCGGACGCCAACCCGTCCGTCACTTTCTGGCAATTGGCGTCAAAGTACTCCTGATGCGCGTCAATCTCACGAAGAAGTCTCATAGCCGCCACTCGGCAAACTGCACTGGATCCGTCCGCCATCGTGCCACCTCCGATAGGCAAGAGGGCATCGCCATCGACTGCTGAGGCATAGTTTGCATTCTTCCTCCTGAGTTCCTTCACCTGTTCATCTGTCAATGACTCCCCGGAGCCATGCGCCATCTTGTGATGTTTCGTGAGATGGGGCCAGTTGGAATGCACGATCTGCAGGACATCTTGTCGGACCCACTCCAAGCGGCCACGCTTGCGATGAGTTCTGACGTCAACAAAATACACGTCGGTTTCGGCGATTATGGCGAAAAGCAGATAGTCGGAACGCGCGACAAATCCATCGGACTCGATTGCTCGGTTTAGATGTAAATGCTGTATCCCCCAATCCCACAGCAGGCCGTCTCCCTTCTCCAAGAATTGAATTCTCCGGCTCGGGAATCGGTTGACGTTGTGCCCTTGACCAAACAAGTGGTAGAGAAAAAAACAGTCTCCCAGGCTGCCACCGCTTTGTGTTTTTGCTCGGGACGGGTTTCCTTCAGCAGTCTACCAAGGGAATCGTGTATCTCGTCGGAAAAATGGACCTCACGTGGCTTGGGTTCGATTCTTCGATTCAGCATTTCAAGATACCGAGTCACGAGCGTCTCGGTATCGATCCCTGGGTCATAGCGGATCGCCTGCTGATCGAGCCACTCTCTGACGATGCGCTCGATGTCCGACTTGAATGTCACTTTGGTCTCCTTAGTCCGGGCTGTCAATCGGGTGAGCACCAGTAACTGAACTGAATATACACAGAGCGGGTGGGGGGTGTTCGCAATAATGCGGCGAGACGACCATGCGGCGACGCGGCGGAAGTGCCCCGCGTATGTAGCGCGACAATCAGGGTGAGAAGCTAGCGACGATCAGGATGAGAGAGCGGAGCAGGCCGCGCCCGGGGGGGCTGCGAGCCGAAATGGACCCCCCGATCGACGCGCACCCAGCTCTCGAGCATCGAGACGGCAGCGATGAGCGATCAGACAACGCTTGACAGGCAAGACCAACATAGCCACTATAGCCAGATGAAAAAGGCTAGCGTAAGCGAAGCGAAGAACGGGCTCAGCGGATTGCTGAGCGAGGTTCGGCGCGGGGAGTCGGTGTTGATCACGCACCGCGGGCGGCCCGTTGCGCGGATCGAACCGTGCCAGGTCGCCGGCCCGGACGCGGAGGACGCCATTTCCGAGCTCCTGCAGCGGGGCGTCGCGGCCCCGCCTCGCGCGCCACTTGACGTCGAGCGCTTCCTGGGTGTCCCCGCCGCCCGGCTGACCGGGGGAGTCAGCGCTAGCGAGATCGTTGTGACCGAGCGCGGCGGGCATCGTTGAAGTACTGGGACTCGTCGGCTCTGGTGGCGCTCGTCGTGGACGAGCCGCGAAGCGCCGAGCGCCGGGCGACGATCCGCCGGGATCCGGTGATCGTGACGTGGTGGGGTAGCCGGATCGAATGCGCATCGGCACTGAACCGCCTGGAATGTGATCATCGCTTCGAGGATGACGGGCTCGACCGTTCGATGGGCCAGCTCGGGATGCTGGCTGCGAGTTGGCTCGAGATCGAGCCCCTGGAGCAGGTGCGCAGGCGCGCGATCAGGCTGCTTCGGCTTCATCCGCTCCGCGCGGCGGACGCGTTGCAGCTGGCGGCGGCGCTCACCGCTTCGGACGAGGACCCCCAGCGGCTGGATCTGGTCAGCAGCGATGATCGTCTCTCGGTCGCGGCGCGCCGCGAGGGGTTCACCGTTCTGTGAGGCGCGGGGCGACCGGTCGGGTACGGCGGTGATGGTGGTTGGGGCCGGGTGTAGCCGCTGACGCGACGACATGTATCGGCGATGAAGAGGAGGAGACTTCGGGTGGCGAGGCTGTGAGCGCCCGACCAGTAACCTCGGACTTCTTCAAGGAACTGACCGCCCGGATCCTGGCGGCTCTCAGGGAGGGCGTGGTTCCCTGGCGGCGGCCATGGCGTTTCTTGACACCGACCCGGTACGTCGGACTCCCCTTCACAGGCACTAACAATCTCGTGCTCTCCCTCGCGGCTGACGTCAGGGGCCACCGGAATCCGTTCTGGCTGACGAAGGCCCAAGGACGCCGTTGCGGCGCAAAGGTCCTGGACGGCGAGGAGGGCACGCGTGTGCTGCGGCCGCTCCCGTTCCCGATCCCGGATCGCGCCTTCCCGCTCATGGAATCCTACGAGGTGTTCAACGGCGAGCAGTTCGACCGGTTGCCGCCCAGGTTCCGGGTCGATGATCAGAGTCCAGCTCCGGGTCCCCAGGACAGGATAGACGTCGCCGAAGACTTCTTCGCGGCGGTCGGTGCGGAAATCGTGCCGGGCGGTGACCGCGCTGTCTACAATCGCACTGGGGACATCGTCAGGATGCCGGTCTACCCAAGCTTCGACGATCCGGTCAGCTACTACTCCACGCTCGCGCACGAGCTCGTCCACTGGACCGGCCACCGTGGTCGGATGGACCGCGAGTTCGGCGGGCGCTTCGGCGACGCGGCCTATGCCTTCGAGGAGATCGTCGCCGAGCTCGGCGCCTCCTTCGTCATGGGCCATCTCGGCCTGCCCTGCCGCGTCGAACGGGACCACGCGCCGTACATCGGTTCCTGGATAGCCGTGCTGGAAAACGACGAGAAGGCGATCCACCGCGCCGCCACCCACGGGCAGAGGGCCGCCGACTTTCTCGTCATCGCCACGGCCTCGGAGCGCGTGCGGGAGCTTGCGGAGCGGCCTCTGGACGATCGCGCCTGGATCGTGGTCTACCTCGACATTGTCGACATCGGGCCGCATCCGCTGGTCGGGGCCGTCGGATTGGACACCGGGGGATCCAAGCGCGTGCTGGGGCTGCGCCGCGCCGGAGGCGACGCCGCCGACCGGGCGGCGGCCGCCGAGGAGCTGCTGCGGGACGTGGTGAACCGGGGCGTCCGCCCGGACCGGCGACGCCTCGTAGTGACCGACGGATCCACGCAGCTGAGGGACGCGGCGGTCGCGGTGTTCGGCCCGGACACGTACGTGCAGGCCTGCCGCCTCCACCGCGAGCGCGAGGCCCTGTCGCGGGTGCGCGAGAAGGAGGATCGCGACAAGGCCAGGAAGGCGCTCCGCGAGGCATGGGTGGGGGGGGCCGGGGTTGGACCGCGGCTGCTGAAGGAACTGGCGGAACGGATTGAGCGAGCCGGATGGGAGGAAGCCGCGACCCGGCTCCGTGCCGGATCCGTCGACCTCTTCACCGTGGACCGATTCGGACTCGACTCCGGGCTGGCCGGGAGCCTCGTCACGACGGGCGTGATCGACAGCGCGAGCTCGGGACTGCGGCGGCAGATCTGCGGCGTGCCGAGCTGGGGCGACGGCGAGGGGGCGCTCGCGTGGGCGGCCGCGTCCTTCCTCGAGACCGAGCGCGGGTTCCTGAAGGTCCGAGGCCACGGGTGCCTTCAGCACCTCAAGGACCACCTGGACCAGATCGAGATGCCGTTCGGCTAGCCCGGTCGCGGCACCCCACGGGGAAACACGGCGGCTCGCGTTCCAAGGCGTGATCCACCTTGACCGCCCACGCAGCCACCTGCATCATACCAGCCGCTTCAAGCGCGGCTACAAGCGGGAGTCCAGCGAATCGGTCGCGTTCTCGCCCCAATGGCATAGTGCCCGATGAACCGGATTCGAGGCAGAACGGCCGTCGTCACCGGCGCGACGGCGGGTATCGGCGAGGCGTGCGCATGGGCGCTGGCCAAGGCGGGTGTGCGGCCGGTGCTCGTGGGAAGGCGGACCGATAGGCTCGAGGCGCTGGCCGCGCAGCTTCGCCGGGCAAACGGCACCGAGGCGCTCTGGCACACCCTCGACGTGCGCGATCGCACTGGCGTGGAGGCCTTCGCGGGGTGCCTGAGGGAGGACGGCGTCAGCGTCGACATCCTGATCAACAACGCCGGGCTGGCCCGCGGTCTCGACCTCCTCCACGAGGGGAGCCACCGCGACTGGGACGAGATGATAGACACCAACATCAAGGGTGTGCTGAACATGACGAGGGCGCTGCTGCCCGCGATGGTGGCCCGCGACGAAGGGCACGTCGTGAATGTGGGTAGCATAGCCGGACACCTCGCATACCCCAGGGGCAACGTCTACTGCGCCACCAAGCACGCCGTGCGGGCTCTGACCGAGAGCGCCAACCTGGACTTGGTGGACACCCGGGTGAGGATGTCGTCGATCGATCCCGGACTCGTCGAGACGGAGTTCTCGCTCGTGCGCTTCCGGGGCGATCGGGAGAGGGCCGGGCGAACCTACGACGGGGTCGACGCGCTCCGGCCAGAAGACGTCGCCGAGGCGGTCATGCACGTGCTGAACGCGCCCCCCAGGGTGAATGTGCTCAACATGGTGGTCCTCCCAACCGTGCAGCGGTCCCCCTACCTGGTCTCGCGGGGCCGTCCTGCGGGCGCGGACGCGGGGAGCTAGCGAGTGCGTCTGCCTGGGCGCTCGAGCCCGGTACGCTTGACCGCTGCCTTCGCCTTCCCGGTCGCGCTTCTCCCGGTGGTCGGGGTGTTGCTGGACCTTTCCGGCGGTGGGGCGACGCCCGACCCGGCCTCGGTCCCGGCGCCCTGGGGTTCGGCCGGACACGAGATGGCGGCGCGGGCCGCCGTGGCGGCGCTTCCGCCCGAGATGCCAGCCTTCTTCCTGGACGCCGGTCCCGAGCTCGTCTACCTGAACCCGGAGCCCGACCGGTGGCGGGTGCGCGAGGCCGTCGAGATGAACGAGGCCCACCGCTACGACCACTACATCGACATCGAGAATGTCCCCGAGGGGGCGCTCGACGCCCCCGACCGCTTCGCATACCTCCGCCTTCTGTACGAGGCCGGACTGGAGCGCCCCGAGCGCGACGCCGGATTCCTGCCATTTCGGATCGTCGAGCTCTACCAGCGCATCGAGAGCGGCTGGCGGCGTTGGCGGAGCGAGGACAACCCCGCGCTCCGCCGGTGGATCGAGACCGGGATCGTGCGCGACGCCGGCGTCCTGGGGCACTACGTCTCCGACGCCTCTCAGCCCCACCACACCACGATCCACTTCGACGGCTGGGACCGCGACGCCCCCAACCCGGAGGGGTACTCGACCGAACGCGGCTTCCACGCTCGCTTCGAGTGGCGCTTCGTCGAGGCCCACGTCGCCTACGAGGATGTGCTGCGGCATATGGGCGATGCGCCCGTCGAGGCGCTCGGCACCCCGCTGCGAGAGGCCGTGCTCGCCCACATCATGGAGGCGCACGCCCTGGTCGGGACGCTCTACGCCCTCGATCGGGAGATCGGCTTCGACCCGGAGTCCCCCGCCCACCCCGACGCGGTGGAGTTCGCTGCCGAGCGGATCGCCTCGGGAGCCCGCATGCTGACCGTCCTCTGGTGGTCGGCGTGGATGGGCAGCGAACTGTCCCCCGCTCCTTGATCCGGAAGCGGCGTTCGGCAAATTACCTTCAGCCGCCTTGCGGGCGTCGGCGCCCTGGTCGCCGGTTGCTCGCGGCCTCCGCCTCCGACCCATTCGCCCCTCCCATGAGCCACGGCACTCGCGCATGAGCCACGCCGCCGCTGAGCAGCACGATGTAGTCATCGTCGGTGGAGGAGGCGCGGGACTCCGCGCGGCGATCGCGATCGCGGAGGAGAACCAGGCCTTTTCGGTGGCGTGCGTCTCCAAGGTCTACCCGATGCGCAGCCACACCGTGACCGCGGAGGGGGGCGCGGCTGGCGTCATCAAGCCCAACGACAGCCTCGAAGACCACATCTACGACACGATAAGCGGTGCCGACTGGCTCGCCGACCAGGACGCGGTCGAGTACTTCGTCCACCGCGCACCCGAGGAGATGATCCAGCTGGAGCACTGGGGATGCCCCTGGAGCCGCATGCCGGACGGGAGCGTCGCCGTGCGTCCCTTCGGCGGCATGAAGATCGAGCGCACCTGGTTCGCGGCCGACAAGACCGGCTTCCACATGCTGCACTCGCTCTTCCAGACCACGCTGAAGTACGGCAACATCGTCCGCTACGACGAACACTTCGCGACGAAGCTGCTCCTCGACGACGCGGGGCGCTGCCGCGGGTGCGCCGCGATCGAGCTCAGGACGGGCGCGGTGAGGGCCGTGCTTGGCAAGTCGGTCATCATCTGCACGGGTGGCGCGGGCAAGGCCTTCCCCTTCACGACCAACGGCGCCATCAAGACCGGCGACGGGATGGCGATGGCCTACCGGGCGGGCGTGGCGCTCAAGGACATGGAGTTCATCCAGTACCATCCGACCGGCCTTCCCGGGACCGGAATCCTCATTACGGAAGCCTCGCGTGGCGAGGGCGGGATCCTCGTCAACAAGGACGGTCGCCGCTACCTGGAGGACTACGATCTCGGCAAGGCGCTGGATGTGAGCGATCCGCGGCATCCGCAGAAGCGCGCGATGGAGCTGGGTCCGCGCGACAAGCTGAGCCAGTGCTTCGTCAAGGAGATGTGGGCCGGCCGCACGATCAGGACCAAGGACGGCGATGCGGTCCACCTCGATCTGCGCCACCTCGGGGAGGCCAAGATCGACAGGAGGATCCCGTTCGTGCGCGAGCTGGCCAGGAACTACGCGGGCATCGACCCGGTGCACCAGCCCATTCCGGTGCGCCCGGTCGTGCACTACGTAATGGGCGGAATCGACGTGAACGGCGAGTCGGCCACGGACATTGCCGGGCTCTACGCGGCGGGCGAATGCGCGTGCGTTTCGATCAACGGGGCGAACCGCCTAGGGTCGAATTCGCTCACCGAGCTCCTGGTCTTCGGGGCCCAGGCGGGGAGGAACGCGGCTCGTTTTGCCATGGACAATCCGGAGCTGGAGGTAGGCGGACTTGAATCGCAGGCCAGGGACGAGGGCGAGCGGATCCGGCGGGCGTACTTCGGCGCCAAGGCCAGAAGCGCGGCATCTGGGGGCGGGGGCGGCGCGGGCGAGCGAATCGCGGTGCTCAGGAACGAGCTTCACGAAGCCATGGAGGAGGGTGCGGGCATCTACCGGGATCGGGAGTCGCTGGAGAAGACGTGCGACAAGATCGCCGAGCTCAGGGAGCGCTACGCCAACGTCACCCTGGACGACCACACGAACAGCTTCAACACCGAGCTCACCGCCGCGCTGGAGCTGTCGTCGCTCCTAGACGTCGCCGAGACAATCGCTCACTCGGGCCGCGAGCGGACGGAATCGCGCGGATCGCACCAGCGCCTCGACCATCCGGAGCGCAACGACGACGACTTCCTCGCCCATTCGCTGGCGTTTCGTGCCGAGGACGGCGGTGCGCCCAGGATAGAATACCGGCCCGTGACGATTACCCGGTGGCCGCCGGGGGCGCGCACCTACGGCGCGGACTCGGGGCTGAAGCGCGAAGCGGAGGGAAGCGGCGCGGGCGGCCCGTCGGCCGCGGACGGCAACAACGAGTAGCCCGAGGGGGTAGCATGTCCAAGGAGCAGGCATTGGAGTCCGCCGAGCAGGTCGGATCCGGCGAGCAGCTCGCGGGTTCCCCCGTGGCGACCGACGAACGGACCATCACCCTGGAGCTCTTCCGCTACCACCCCGAGACCGACTCGGAGCCTCGCTTTCAGTCGTACGAGGTGCCGTACAACGAGGACTGGGTGGTCCTGGACGCGATCAACTGGATAAAGGACCACGTAGACGGCACGGTGACGCACCGCTGGAGCTGCCGGATGGGCGTGTGCGGAAGCTGCGGCATGATGGTGAACGGCGAACCGGTGCTTACATGCGCGGCGTTTCTCAAGAGCTACTTCCCCTTTGCCGTCAGAGTCGAACCCTTGGTCAACTTCCCCGTGGAGCGCGACCTGGTCGTGTCGATGGACGGCTTCATGGAGAAGCTCGAGGCCGTCAAGCCGTACATGATCCGAGATGACGTGAATGACACGTCAGGGGGCGAGTTCAGGCAGTCGCCCGCGGAGCTCGCGAAGTACAAGCAGTTCTCGATGTGCATCAACTGCATGCTCTGCTACGCGGCGTGCCCCGTGGTGGGCCACGAGGAGGAATTCCTGGGGCCGGCGGCGCTCGCGCTCGGGCACCGCTACAACAAGGACTCGCGCGACCAGGGCTTCACGGAACGCATGGACGTGATGCTCTCCGACGAGGCGATGTGGGGGTGCACCTTCGTGGGCGAGTGCTCGGTGGTGTGCCCCAAGCATGTGGATCCGGCGGGCGCGATCCAGCAGGCGAAGGCGATGGGCGCGCAGGAGTACTTCAAGCGGTTCGTGATGCCGAAAGGGTCGGGCGCGTGAGCGCTCAAACGGTCGGTTCCCCCACTTGGCGCGGGTGGAAGGGGGTGCTCCGATGAGCCAGGGCGGATACCGGCGCCCGCACCGGTGGGCGTGGTGGATGGAGCGGCCGGGGTACATGCGCTTCATGATTCGCGAGCTGACGAGCTTCTTCATGGCGGGGTACCTGGTGGTTTTCCTGGTAACGCTCTCCAAGGTCGGCGCTGGGGATGCGGCCTTCGCCGAGTGGGTCGACGCGCTGAGCGGCCCGGGGTGGGTGGCGGCCCACGTCGTTGCGCTCCTCGCCGCCGTGTGGCATGCGGTCACCTTCTTTGGCGCCGTCCCGCAGGCGATGCCGATCTTCCTGGGCGAGAAGCGACTGCCCGCGCCCATCGCGATGATCGTCATGGGGTACGGGCCGTGGCTGACCGTGAGCGCGGTCGTCGTGTGGTGGATGCTGCGATGAGCTCCAGCGGCGGTAGCGACGGTCGGGGTCGGCGCGCCCGTCACTCCGGCGAGGCCTTCTGGTGGGCGCTCTTCTCGGCTGGCGGCGTGATGGCCGCGCTCTTCGTCCCGGCATTCGTGGTCGTGACCGGCTTCCTTCTGCCCGCCGGGGATCCCGCCGTGGCAGCGGCGCGCGCGGAGGCGTTCGGGCAGGCGGTCGGGTGGTGGCCGGTGAGGATCGCGCTGCTCGGCGTGATCGTGCTCTCGCTCTTCCACTGCGCACACCGGATCCGCCACACCCTCATGGACTTCGGACTGCGCCGACACTCGGGGCTCCTGAAGGTGCCGTGCTACGGCGGCGCGCTCGCCGCGAGCCTCTGGGCGGTGTGGGCGGTATGGGGGGTTGCACCATAGGGACGGGCGTGACGTGACGGACCAGCGCACCTTCGCTCCGCTGACAGGGGTAGGCGTCGCCGACTTCTCGCAGAATCTCGCAGGGCCGTACGCCGCACAGATCCTGGGTGACCTCGGCGCGGACGTGGTCAAAGTCGAGCCGCCGGGCGGTGATCCCGCCAGGGGGTGGGGGCCTCCCTTTATCGGGGGGCAGAGCCACCTCTTCCAGGTGGCGAACCGCAATAAGCGGAGCGTCGTCCTGGACCTCAAGGACGAGGGCGACCGGGTGCGGGCGCTCGAGCTGGCGGCCGAGTCGGACGTCGTGATGCACTCGCTGCGCCGCGGAGCGCCGGAGCGGCTGGGAATCGACTACGAGAGCGTGCGCGCCCTGAACCCGGCGGCGATCTACCTGTCGGTGACATCGCACGGCGACAAGGGGCCGCTGGCCGACGATCCCGGGTACGATCCGCTGATGCAGGCGCGTTCGGGACTCATGTCGGTGACGGGCGACCCGAATGGACCGCCAGCACGGGTCGGCACGTCGATAGTCGATCTCGGAACCGGCGTGTGGGCGGCGCTGGCGGTCGTGGCTGCCCTCGCCGAACGCCGCGAGTCGGGGCGTGGATGCCGCATCGAGGCGTCGCTGCTCGACACCGCGCTGGCGTGGATGTGCTACCACATCACGAGCTGCGCCGCCACCGGGGTCGCGCCCAAGCGGATGGGCAGCGCTCTCGCGATGATCGTGCCCTACGAGGCCTTCCCCACGAGCGACGGCAGCGTGATGATCGCCGCCGGATCCGACGCGGCCTTCCGGCGCCTCTCGGACGCCCTGGGGCTGGATCTGGCCAGCGACCCAGCCTACCGGGCGAACAGCGATCGGGTCGCCAGTCGCAAGCGTCTAGCCGAACTGATCTCCGAGCGGACCCGCGCGCTCTCGACCGAGGCGCTGCTCGATCTGATGCGCGCCCACCGCGTTCCCGCTGCGCCAGTGCTCGGGGTCGACGAGGCTCTGCGCGACGCACAGACGGTCGCCACCGGCATGATACGCCGCGCGCCGCACCCCTCGATCGAGGAATACGTCGATGTGGCGATGCCGATCCGCTGGGACGGGTGCCGCACTGCGCTTCGGCGCTCTCCTCCCGAGATCGGCGAGCACCAGGACGAGGTGTTCGCCTGCAAAATGTAATCTCCGATTTACACAATGTAAACTGTGCTTTACTGGTTTTTTCGGACCGCGGAGTTCTAAGGGCGCTGGTCGCCGCGAAATGACGGGGAGGCGACGGCAGCTCGGAGAGAGTCTGACCCGGACGAACAAGACATTGGGGACCCGCCAGGACGGCTGAGGACGGTCCGACCATTGTGGCCCGGTAGATCACGACCTCTGGATAGTCCAGCGTACGCACCGCAGCGATCAGCTCCCCCTGAAAGGCTTGTGGCGTGATCGTGCTCTCGTTCCTTCACTGCGCGCACCGGATCCGCCACACCCTCATGGACTTCGGACTACGCCGATACTCGGGGCTCCTGAAGGTGCCGTGCTACGGTGCCGCGCTCGCCGCGAGCCTCTGGGCGGCGCTAGCGCCATGGGGAATACCGGGCTAGCTTGACGCCGCAGCCAAGGCGGGTGGCATGCTTTGCGGGCACCCTGAAGGGCTTTGCAAAACCAGTAGGGAGACCTGCACCTTCGCCCCCCGCCGAAGCAGTCCCAAGCCGAGCGAGGAGAGAGAGCGAACGAAATGAAGAGAGTCAGATACTCGATCCTACTAGCCGTCGCCGCTGGCGCCCTGGCGTGCGACTCGACGGTTCCTCTCACCTTGGACCAGGCGACCGCCGTCGTGCGGATGGTGTTTCTCCTCTCCTACGGGCCCGACGGGGGCACGAGCGTGAAAGAGTGCCCGCTGGGCGGCGAGGCGAGGATCGCCTGGACGTCGGACCACAGGGAAAGCGGGGACACCCATGGTGGTATCAGGACCTGGTCGTCACCCCGGACGGCTGTGGGATAGAGGCCGTTGGCGACACCCTCACTCTGGACGGAGATCCGAGCGTCGCCCTGAGATTTGAGGGGTGGGACGAGTTGGTAGTGCCACTCGATGGCGGTGCCCGGGCCGGTTCGGGCGAGCTTACGGCAACGACGGCAACGGGCGCCGTGAAATGGCGGAGAAGCGACGGCAGCTCGGGCAGGTGCGATGTGGACCTAGCCTTGGGGGCCCCGTTGCCTGCGGACACGGACGAGGACGGTTTCGGGGACCTGACAGGACTCATCTGCGGGCACGATGGCGTGATGCCGTTTCCCCTGATCACGGACGACGGCTAGCACGCCCCCTCACGCCGATGCGGTCCCGGCCAAATCGGCGACCCGCACGGTCACGACGTCGGTGTCGGCGTACTTGTGGTGCTGGACCGACGCCGTCAGGTGGCGGAGGATCCGTAGCGAGAACTCGTCCGACACTGGGTCGGGGTCCATCTGGGCGCCGATCACGGCCATGTGGTCCTCGATGTTCCCCTCTCCTCCGGCGGCGAGGAATTCCAGCTCGGTGCTGTAGCCGTCGCGACGGGCAGTCAGCAGGAGTCTGCGCGGCGCAGGTGCGCCGCCCTCCGCGGCGGCGGCGTCCGAGGCGCCGTCCGAGTCCCCCTCGGTGTTCGACACCAGGAGCAGCAGCGTCTCCTCGGCGGCGAGCGCCACCCGGCGGGCGGTCTCGTCGCTCAGCTTCCCACGCCTGCCGAAGTCCTCGAGGAACCGTTGGATCCGAGGGAGCGCCTCCATCGCCAGCGGCGTCCGCATGCGCGCGCGCTTCCGGCCCGCGAGCTCGCCGAAGGCCGTCAGCCCCAGCGCGGCCATGCCTCCCGCCGTCATCCCGTTGCCGAGTAGCTCCTGCAGGACCGAAGGCAGCCCGTCGAGGGGAATCTGGCCGTACTGGCAGCCCACCCCGAACCAGAAGGAGAACCCGACTATCGTCGCCTTGCGGTAGTCCATTCCGTCCTGCACGACGATGCGCGTGCCCAGCATGAAGAGCAGGCTGATGATGGCGATGGCGTAGGCGCCGATCACGGGCTGCGGGATCGCGAGGAGGACCTGCGTGAACTTGGGCAGGAACGCCAGGGCGCAGAAGATCGCTCCGATCCAGACCCCCACGCGGCGCGACGCGATGCCGGTGACCTCGGTGACCGACACGCTGCTCGAGTAGGTTGTGTTCGGTACCGTGCTGAGGAGTCCCGAGAGGAGGTTCCCCAGCCCGTCGGCGGTCACTGCGCCCTGCACGGCCCGGTAGTCGGTGGCGCGGGGCTTGCGCCACGAAACCCGCTGGATGCCAACGGCGTCGCCGATGGTCTCGATGGCCCCCACCAGCGTCACCAGCGTGAAGCCGGGCAGCAGCACCCAGAAGGCGGGGCCGAAGTCGAGCGAGAGCCCAGGCCACGATGCGACCGGCGCTCCGATCCAGGAGGCGGCAAAGAGCGCTTCGAAGCGCAGGATGTCCAGGAACCACGAGGCGATGCAGCCGGCTATGATCCCCGCAATCGGGCCGAAGAGCCGCACCGGCCCCTTGCCCAGCAGAACCACGATGAAGGTCACCGCGAGCGTGACCAGCGCCGTGACCTGCCCGGCGAGCAGCGGGCTCCCCTCCGGCAGATCGTCGAGGAAGTCGAAGAGCAGCGGCATCACGGTGACCGAGATCAGCATGATGACCGTTCCGCCGACCGTCGGGGTCAGGATCCGGCGCAGCAGCGAGAGCCGCCGCGCAAGGATGAACTGGAAGACCGACGAGCCGATCACCAGCGAGGCGAGGAGGCCAGCGCCCCCCTGCTGGAGCGCGGCCACGGAGACCGCGATGAACGCCCCCGACGTGCCCATGCAGAGGATGTACCCAGCGCCGAAGGGCCCGACGCGGAGGACCTGGACGATCGTGACGGCGCCGCTGATCAGGAGGGCGGCGAAGGCCCCCCACGCGACGTACCCCTCGTCCATGCCTGCCGCCCGGAAGACGATCGCGACGGTGAGCACAATCGCCCCGACCACCAGCGCCGAAAACTGGAGCGCGAGGGCTATCGCAAGCGAGCGAGGGGGGGTTTCGTCCGGCTCGTAGCGGACGCTGTCGACGACCTGGGATGGGCTGGAGTCCATGGGCTTACGAGGGGGCTCTCTCTCGGTGGGATCGGGTGGGGTAGCGGCGAAGCTCTCGCAACCTTCGCCGGGCGTTCTCTTGCGTCAAGCCGCAGGGCGGTCTGTCGTTGGCGTGGCTCCGGTGCCAAGCGTCCTTCGGCGGAGGCGCGGCGGTGCCCGAGCGGCCGGACAGCGTAGAGCAGGAGTGCCGCAGAGGTGGCCCAGCAGCCCGTGGACAAACCTCCCACGGCATTCGAGCAGCGCTGCATCCCCGCTTCGCCACTCTCGGTGCTCGCGCGAGATTATCCACGGACTGCTGGGACTTGAGAGCGATCTGGCCTTGCCGTACCTTATCGGCCCGACGCCCCCATCGTCTAGTGGCCTAGGATACCTGGTTCTCAGCCAGGAGACCGGGGTTCGATTCCCCGTGGGGGTACTTGGCACCGAGGTCGCTTAGCTCAGTTGGCAGAGCACTACGCTCACATCGTAGGGGTCGCTGGTTCGAGTCCAGCAGCGACCATTTCGGGGTCCGGCGTCGTGCATTGTAAACCACGGTTTACACTTCCCCTACGCCTGGATGTGCGGCTCTGACTCCTCGCTCTGCACCGGCACGATCGGGGCCTTTGCCGCCCTCCTCCTTGGGGGTGCCCGCACGGCCAGCTCGATCACCCGGTGGAGGTCCTCGGCGAGGTGCACCGTGAGCGAGTTCCGCGCGGCGTCGGGCAGGTCCTCCAGGTGGGCCTCGTTCTCCAGCGGCAGGATCACTTCCTGGATTCCGGCGCGCAGGGCGCCGAGGAACTTCTCCTTCACGCCCCCTATGGGGAGCACGCGGCCAGTCAGCGTCAGCTCGCCCGTCATGGCCAAGTCGGCCCGCACCTTGCGCCCCGAGATCGCCGAGATCAGCGCGGTGGCCATCGTGATTCCCGCCGACGGGCCGTCCTTCGGCACGGCACCGGCTGGCACATGGATGTGAATGTCGCGCTTGTCGAGAGCGTCCTCCTCGATGCCGAGCGAGGCGCAGTGGCTCTTGGCGTACGACAGCGCCGCCCGCGCCGACTCCTTCATCACGTCGCCGAGCTGCCCGGTGAGGACTAGCTCTCCCTTGCCCGGCATGACGCTCGCCTCGACGAACATGATGTCGCCCCCCATCGGGGTGTAGAACATTCCCGTCGCGACACCCACCGCGTCCTCGGCGCGACGTCGCTCGGGGTGCACCCGGGGTCTCCCGAGCATGTTGGCCGCCACGGCGGGTGTGATCTCCATCCCCTCCGCCTCCTCCGAGGCGATCTTCCTGGCCACCTTGCGGGCCAGCTTCCCCAGCTCGCGCTCGAGCTGCCGCACCCCCGCCTCGCGGGTGTACTCCTGGACCACGGCCAGGATCGACTCGTCGCCCACCTCGAGCTCCTCGGGCCGCAGGCCGGACTCCTCCAACTGGCGGGGAAGCAGGTAGCGTCGCGCGATCTCGAGCTTCTCGTCCTCGGTGTAGCCCCTGAACTCCACCGCCTCCATGCGGTCGTGGAGCGGCGGCGGAATCCGGTCCTCGTAGTTGGCAGTCGCGATGAAGAGCACCTCGGAGAGGTCGAAGGGGACCCCGAGGTAGTGGTCGATAAAGGTCGAGTTCTGGGCAGGGTCGAGCACCTCTAGGAGCGCCGCGCTCGGGTCGCCCTGGAAGGACACGCCCACCTTGTCGACCTCGTCGAGCAGGAAGACCGGGTTCTTGGTTCCGGCCTCCTTCATCCCCTGCACGATTCGCCCTGGCATAGCGCCTACGTACGTACGGCGGTGGCCGCGAATGTCCGCCTCGTCGCGAGCCCCGCCGAGCGAAATGCGCACGTACTTCCGGCCCACCGACCGCGCGATCGACTTCGCGATGCTCGTCTTACCGACCCCAGGCGGTCCGGCAAATAGGAGTATCGGTCCCCTCCCAGCAGTCGTCGCAGCCTCGTCCTCGGGGTCCGCCCCGGCGTCGCCCTTCGCCTTATCGTCGGCCACGGACTCGGCAACCCCTTCGTCAGCCGCCGCCTCCTCGTCGGAACGCCCGGCCGCGGCTTCCTCCTCGTCCTCCACCCCAGCCGCATCCGCGTCCGAGCGCTCATGCTGCAGCTTCCGGACAGCGAGGAACTCCAGCACCCGGTCCTTCACGTCCTCAAGGCCGTAGTGGTCCTCGTCGAGGATCTCCTCGGCGCGGTGGAGATCGATCTTGTCGTCGGTACGCTGGCTCCACGGTAGCTCGGTGATCCACTCCAGGTAGGTGCGGATGACCTGGTATTCGGCGGCCTGGGGAGAGGTGCGGTCCAGGCGCCGCAGCTCGCGCTCGACCTCATTGCGGGCCGTTTCGCCCAGCTCCAGCTTCGCAACCCGTTCCCGCAGCTCGTCGGCCTCGTGGCGGTCGCCCTCCTCGCCCAGCTCCTTTCGGATCTGCTTCAGCTGTTCCCGCAGCAACATCTCGCGCTGCCGCTCGCCCAGCTCCTCCTGGACCTTGGCCTGGATGTCCTCCTGTGCGTCGAGGCGGACGAGCTCCCGCTCGACCGCGAGCAGCGCGGCCTTCATTCGATCCTCGTCGTCGAGGGTCTCGAGGAGCGTCTGCTTCTCGGAGGTGGGGAGGTCGAGCTGGAAGGCGACCAGATCGGCGAAGGCACCGGGGTCGTCGACCCCCTGGATCAGCTGGTTGAGGTTCTCGGCGGTCGCCCCGCGCCGCGTAGCCAGCTCGGCGGCCCGCTCCCGCAGCTCTGCGTCGAGGGCGGTGATCTCCGGATCGTCGGGGTTGGCGAGCGTCTGGCGCTCCAGCAGCTCGACGGTGGCCCTGAGCATCGCCTCGCCGTCGTCGGAGAAGGCCAGCGCCCGGGCACGCGTCTCCCCCTGGACGAGAATTTGGATCCCGCGCCGCACACGATGGGTCTGAATTATCCGCACGACTGTGCCAGTCGCGTAGAGCACCTGGGGGTCTGGGTCGTCCTGGTCGCGGTTCTGCGCGACGGCGAAGAGGCGACGGTCGCCGTCCAGCGCTTCCTGCACGGCCTCGATCGTGCCGCGCCTGCCAGCCGAAATCGGCACAGCGACGCCGGGGTACACGACCGTGTCGCGCAGCGGCAGCACCGGTAGTGAGAGTCTGCGACTCACGTCGCCGTACCTCGCCGTTTTAGATTGTCAGTGGTGCGGGTCGCCGCCTTCGCGATCCCCGCAGCGTTTTCTGTTTGCGACACTAGTATGGCTTCCCCGTCGCAATGCTGCCAGATGGCGGCAGCGCATCGGCCTTACGATGTCGCGGGCGGCACCATGGGTTTTTGGCCAGCGTTCTGGTCAACTCGACGCGTCCCTGACCTAGTCCCGGAGCTAGAGGAGGTCAATCCATGTCCTCAACCGAGGGCGGATCTGGAGGGGACTACCGAATCCCGGCCCATAGGCTGCCGAGCGGCTTCGTCGAGACGATATCGCAAGCGCCGGGTCGCCCCTCGGTGCCCAGAGAGGCCGCCACCGTGGTGCTCCTGCGCGATGGGGAAGGGGGACCGCAGGCGCTCCTCCTCCGGCGAAACCGCAGGGCTGGATTCGTGCCCCGCGCGTGGGTTTTTCCGGGAGGGAGGGTGGATCTGGCCGACGGAGAGGACGCTCTCGCCGAGCGGTGGACGGGGCTCGGGCGCGTGGAGGCCGCCACGCGGCTGGCGCTTCCCCGGGATGCCAGTCCGCCGGCGATCGCCTACTACGGGGCGGCAGTCCGCGAGGCGATCGAGGAGACTGGACTCTGGCCTGGCGTGACGCAAGCAGGTGCCGCGTTACGGTCCAACGCGGCGAAGGCGGGCCGGGAGCGCCTGCTGGACGAGGGTGCCACACTAGCCGAGGTGCTCGGCGAGATCGACGCTCGCCTGGACGGTGCCGCGCTCGAGTACATCGCCCACTGGGTGACTCCGGTCGCAGAACCCCGCCGCTACGACACCCGCTTCTTCGCGGCGAGGGTGCCCGGCGACGCGGTGGCGCATCACGACGAGCGCGAGATGACCGCCTCGGTGTGGCTCACCCCCCAGGGGGCGCTCGCACGGCACCGCGAGGGCCGCCTTCCCATGATCTTCCCGACGATCCGCACGCTCGAGGGGCTGCGCGGCTTCGGCACCGTGGCCGAGCTGCTCGCGCACTTCCGGGGCCGCGCGATTCCACGCCAGCAGCCCGAGATCGTGCGCACCGCCGACGGGGTGGCGCTCCGGATGAAGTAGCCGGCCGCGCAACTCCCGCCGGGGGGACCCCCCGCGTCCTGGTGATCTGGGAGTGCGGTTCCGCCTGCACCCTACGCCAGCGCGACTCTCAGGCTCGGATCGGTCTCGACCTCGCCGACGATGTCGTTGTACCGCTCTACGATCTGACTCAGCGAGTCCCTGCGTTCACGGACGCCGAGAGCTCGTGACCCGATAACGGCCAGCGTGACCAGCTGCTCGACCGACAGGACGTCGACCCGGTCCTCGATCCCGGCGTTGTTGGCTAGGTCCGTGGCTGTGCCGACCGAGCGACCTCGGACCACAAGGACTGGCCTGAGTCCGGCCTCGAGATTCTCGGCACATCTTCGGATCGAGATGCACCTCCGGGCCAAGCTGGTTCAAGAACTGGACGTAGGCACGCATGTTTCCGAGACTTCCACGGCTGGTCCGCCCGCCCTCGGCCGCGAGCACGCGTTCGATGCCGTGCCGGGCCAGGACCTTCTGGACCTGCGACTGGCCGAGGCCGCGCACCTGGCCCCCGCTCTTGGTCAGAAGGTGGTCTGGATCGAGCGGCAGTCCTCGCTCCCGGGCATGTTCGGTCACCACAAGAGCAACGCAAAGCGGTCCTTTGCCGCTAAAGCGGTGCAAAGACGCGAATTCCGCGAGCTTGGCGTTGAGAGAATGCCCCGCTTCGCCCGCCCAGCCTCCCGTACGCCTTGGTGCCCGACCGCTCCCCCCGAAGGCCGCGTCCGCTGCCCGCCAGAGACAGGTCCTGACAGGGGAACGAGGCCCAGGACATGTCGGCGTGTCCCGGCAGCGAGGCGGTCGAGAGGTCGCGCACGTCTGTGACCGAAAGGTGGTCACCACCCCAGTTCCTCGTGTAGCACTCCGCCTTCCTAGCGTCGATGTCGTTGGCGAAGAGGCAGCGCCACCCCGCCCCGAGGCCCGCCTGGGCCATCCCGCCGCCCGCGAAGAAATCGTAGAAGGCGGTGAGCAGGCTGCCACGGTACGGTCCCGCAGCCCTCTCGCAAGCGGGAGCGGTAGCCCACGGGCGACTCGAGGATGACGGCTGGTGCGACCGCCAGGTGTTGTCTTCGGCGGGGCTTCTGCCCAGAATATCCCCGTCTTTCCGCCAACAACCTCACACCACCGATCCCGGAGTCAGCCGTGAATCAATCCCGTCCCATCCAGGCCGCATGCGTGCTCGCCGCCCTCTTCACCGTTGTCTGCACCTCGGAGGCGGCCCAGGAGAAGGCCGAGGAGCCCGCTGCGGAGGAGGCCGTCGCGAACATCCTCCTAACGCCCGCCGCGCTCGTCGAGACCGCTCCGCCGGTATTCCACACCCACTTCGAAACCAGCAAGGGCGACTTCACGATCGAGGTCCACCGGGAATGGTCGCCCAACGGTGCCGACCGCTTCTACAACCTGGTGTCGGCGGGCTTCTTCGACGACGTACGCTTCTTCCGGGTGATTTCGGGCTTCATGGCCCAGTTCGGCATCAACGGCGACCCCGAGGTCGCGGCCGTCTGGCGCCAGCACCGGATCCAGGACGACCCGGTGATTCAGAGCAACACCCGGGGGTTCATCTCCTACGCGATGGCCGGGCCGAACACCCGCACCACACAGGTTTTCATCAACTTCGGGGACAACAGCCGCCTCGACAGCGATGGGTTCTCGCCCTTCGGGCGGGTCGTGGAGGGGATGGAGGTCGTCGACCAGCTCCACGCTGGCTACGGCGAGGGGGCACCCGGGGGTAAGGGGCCAAGCCAGGCAGACCTTCAGAGCCGCGGCAACGCCTACCTGGAGGAGAGCTTCCCCGACCTGGACTACGTGGTGAAGGCCACCGTCTCGGTGCCGGAGCAGTAGCGCGGTCCTGCCTGTCGGGCGCGGTGGGGTTGACGGACTCCGGAGGGGCACGGCCGACGGCGGGAAGGGACAGCCCCTCGTGCCGGACGTGGTCCAATAGGAGCCTTGGAGATTGCGCGGCCGCTCCGAATGCGGCTTCGTAGCCGGGAGACGTGGGGGGATCAGAAGCTGCTGGGTGCCGGAAACGGCCGTCTGCGCCTTGCTACCTCGCGGGTCTCGCAGCCGATGCGAGCATCCCCACCCCCACCACCACGCCCGCGCCGACCACGTTCAGCCAGAGGAAGGCCACGTCCGTCCTCCACTCGACCACCCCGACCGCCGCCATCCCCGCCACCAGCCCGGCGAAGGCGCCCACGCCCCGTGCCCGGGGGATCATCGCGAGGAGGAAGACGCCCAGGATCGAGCCGTAGAAGTACGACCCCAATCGGTTCACGACCTCGATCAGCGAGCCCAGCCCCACCACATTGACCGCGACGATGCAGGCAAAGAACCCCCACAGCCCGGTCGCCGCCTTCGACACCAGCAGGTAGTGCGCGTCCGAGTTCCTGCGCCGGAACCAGCGTCGGTAGAAGTCGATCACGGTGGTCGTGGAGAGCGAGTTGAGCTCGGAGGAGATGCTCGACATGGCTGCCGCGATGACCGCCGCGATGAAGAGCCCCGCTAGCCCGACCGGCATCTCGCCCAGAACGAAGCGCGGGATGATGTAGTTCACGTCGCGCGGCGCCTCGCCGGTCACCTCTTCGGCCATCGCCAGCGCCTCGGCGCGCACCGCCTGCACGGCCTCGTCGCGCTGCAGGAAGTCCGCCATCGCGGCCCCCTGGGGCACATTCGCGCCCGGGGGCTGGTCCACCACGGTGCCTCCGGCCCCCAGCCGCGCAGCGCGTCGCGCGTCGTCCCGGAGGACCAGTGCCTCCTCGTAGCGGCCTTGCAGCGCGGCGTACTCGTCCGGCGCGAGCTCCTGCACCGTCCTTTCGTGAGCCGTGTTGTAGAGGAGCGGCGGCGCCTGGAAGTGGTAGTAGACGAAGATCAACACGCCCACCAGGAGGATCAGGGCCTGCAGCGGGATCTTCCAGTACGCGCTCATCAGGAGCGAGGTGCGGGCCTCGTTCACGGATTTGGCCGCGAGGTAGCGCTGCACCTGGCTCTGGTCGGTGCCGAAGTACGAGAGCATCAGGAACGTCCCGGCGATCACCCCGGACCAGAAGGTGTAGCGGCTGGTCAGGTCGAAGGAGAAGTCGAAGACTTGCAGTCGGCCCGTGGCGCCCGCGATCTCCAGCGCGTCGCTTGGCGAGACCGGCAGCTTGACGAGCAGGACGACGACCATCGCCGCCAGCGCCGCGACGATCAGAACCATCTGCTTGACGTCGGTCCAGGTGACGGCCTGAATGCCGCCGATCATCGTGTAGAGCACCGCCGGGACGCCGATGATCGCCACGCTCCACGCGAGTGGCCAGCCGAAGATCGCCGAGAAGACGACCGCGGGCGCGCCGATGATCACGCCGCACGACATCCCCCGCGACAGCAGGAAGAGGAGCGCGGTCAGGGAGCGGGTCGGCGCGCCGAAGCGCCGCTCCAGATACTCGTACGCCGTGTAGACTCCGGCGCCACGCAGGAGCGGCACGATCGTGACGCCCAGGATCACCATCGCCAGCGGCAGCCCGAAGTAGAACTGCACGAAGCGCAGCCCGTCGGTGGCGCCCTGGCCGGTGGTGCCGATCATGGTGATGGCGGAGAGCTGGGTCGCCATGACGGAGAGCCCCACCGCCCACCACGGCAGGGTGCGGCGTGCCAGGAAGTAGCCCTCGATCTCCCGGGTGCCGCGCGAGCGGCGGATCCCGTCCACTACGATGTAGACCAGATACGCGCCGACGATCAGCCAGTTGAGGGGGTGCATGAGTCAGCAGCACCTGGCTGCCCGGTTACACGGACTGCTAGCTCTTGCCAGATTCCGGGGGTTATCTGTCAGTATTGATAGCACACCTGACAGATTATACGGGTTATCTGTCACAAATCGCTCCGGTCTGGCCGCTAGCGGTCCTGTTCGCGGACCGCCCCACTGGCAAGGCGCCACGAAGGGGGAATAGCAGCGCTGTTCGTCCAATGAGCAACGCAGAGCGAAGCGGTCCAGCGGGGGTGCAGCGCCGCTTCCGCCGTGGGAGGCTTGTCCACGGGCCGCTATCGGTGGTAGGCCGCCTGAAGCAGCCAGAGCAGCGCCAGCGCCGCGAGCTGGACGACCAGCACCCGCCAGAGCGTGGAGCGGAAGCTTCGCCCACCGCTATCCTCCGTACTCACACTCACATCCGGCGATAGCGCGGCCCGCTCCCCCCCTCCCGGGGGGACCACCGGGGCCCCAGCACATCGGTCGCCTTGCAGTCGATGCAATTCGGCGCGTTCACCCGCAGCCCGTCCTCGCCTCGCTCGTACACCCCGGCCGGGCAGAGGTGCACGTACATCTCCGCGACCTCGTCCGGCAGATCGGCGTGGAGATCCAGGTGCGAAGGGATGTCGTCGCGCGTCTCGTTCCCGCTCCTGAAGACGGCATCCGCCTTCGAGACCGCGAGTGGGCCGCCCGCCTCGACCGGAGTGCCGAGCACCTTCGGCTCGTGCGCGTCGGGCGCCGTCGCGATCCTGCCCCGCGGGAGCCCACCCCTCGTCAGGGTGGCCAGCGTGGCCTTGGCGGTACCCACCGCGAAGCCGCCCTTGAAGCCTAGGCGCATGTTGCGGGTGCGCCGGAGGTCGGCGACGATCGTGGACTCGTCCACCGCCCGGGTGTAGGCCCCCAGGGCTGCCTCCGAGGTGTCGCCAGCCCTGAGCGCCGCGTAGATCGCGCGCGCCCCCAGGACGCCGGAGTGCATGGCGTAGTGGATGCCCTTGAGCGACGCCACGTCGACGTACCCCGCAGCGTCGCCGACGATGCAGATGCCTCTGCCGTGGCGACGTTCGGGGAGCGAGTAGTAGCCCCCCTCCGGGATCGTCCTGGCGCCCCACTCCACCATCTCGCCCCCCTCCAGGACCCGGCGGAAGAGGGGGTGATGCTTCAGGCGCTGCAGGAGGCCGTGCACGTCGAGGCGCGCATTGCGGTAGTCGAGGCTGACCACCAGGCCGAGCGCGACCAGGTCGTCGGCGAGCGGGTAGGCGAAGGATCCGCCGAAGGCACCCTCCGCGAGCGGCCATCCCAGCGTGTGGACGATCCGGTCGAGCGCCCTGGGAACCTCCCAGAGCTCCTTCACCCCGAGCGAGTAGATCTGCGGATTCTCCGATCCGATCTTCTGCCACTCGAGGTAGGCCTGCGTCAGCGGCCCCCGCGTCCCCTCCGAGAGCACCGTCACCCGGGCTGTGACATCGACCGGCGGCATGTAGTCGGCGCCGGCCTCGCCGTCTCGCCCCAGACCCCGTGGCGCCGTCCGAACCCCGACCACCCCGTCGCCCTCCACGAGCAGCGCCTCGGCAGGGAAACCGGGGAGAACCGTCACCCCCAGCTTCTCGGCCTGCTCGCCTAGCCAGCGGACCATCTCGGAGATCGACGCGATGTGGTTGCCGTGATTGCGCATCGTCGGCGGTGCGGGGATGCGGAGCGCCCGCCGCTCGGTGAGAAAGTACACCACCTCCTTCTCGACTGGGCGTCGTAACGGCAAGTCCGACCATGACATAGAGGGAAACAAGCTGCGCAGGACACCGGGATTCACGATCGCGCCCGAGAGGTTGTGCTCCCCGAGCCCGTCGGCCTTCTCCAGCACCCCGATCTCGATCTCGCCCACCCCGTCCCCGGCCTTCCGGCCCTCCTCCGCCAGGCGGGCCAGCTCGATCGCCCCGGCGAGGCCGGCCGGACCCGCTCCTACGAAGACCACGTCGAAGGGCACTGCCTCGTCGTCGGGCGGTTCCGGGATCAGCAGCCGACCGGTGGGGAGCACCTCCTGGTGGCGAGCCGGGAGAATCGTCGTACTCGGTCCTGTCTCTGGCACTTGCTGGCAGTCCTCCGCATAGCCCACCGTACACCTTGCCCGGCGAATCTAACCTATCGGAGCGCTCGCCTTCTCGCGCTCCACCTGTCGCACGGTCCAGGCGCGGCGATTGGCGTCGGCGGGTCCATACCCACCCCACCCCCTCCCGCTCCGGCTGTCGCGGAGAATGATGGTCCAGCACTCGACGACTTCGTGATGCAGCGGCAGGGCGGCGACCGGTCGGCCGGGCGACAGCGCGGGCACGCCCGGCAGGTCCGCAATCGACCGGTGGAATGCGACCGCATTGCCCAGGATGACCATGGCCATACGAGTGGTTTGCTCGCCGGGCTAGACTGCCGTAAGGAAGTCCACGAAGGTGAGTGGGCTCTCCCAGCTGGCCGTCCGGCGCGCGACCCGACAATATGCGGACGGCGGGGGGTGCGGGGCAACGACGGGGCTGCTCTGACCAGCCGCGCGAAGGTCTGGCTATGAGTGAAGCTACCCGTCATGGGCGCTTACGGCGGGGCCCCACATGCCGAGACGGCAAGGGATGTGGTTAGGGATCTCCTCCGGTTAACCATGGCGCGTGTGGGCGCCTCTGGGCGCACAACTGCCCCTCCTTGCCGAGACCGCGCCCGACCTCTTCCTCGATGCCACGGAGGACGACCTGCGGGTCTGTCAGCCTGAGCTGGCCAGCCTGTACACTTTAGTTGTCATTTTGTAATCTCGGATTTACACCGAGTCGACCGAGGGGAGCAGTCTGCGCGCGCACCCGCCGTGATGGCACTGCCGCCCGCGCCCGCGAGGTTGTACGCCGACGCCCGCCACAGCCAATCCTGAACTCAATCGCACCTCGGGCCGTTCCAGGTGATTCCGTCCAGCCAATCATCGAACTCGCTCGTGTCGGGCGCGCAGAGGCCGTCGTTGTCGAACCAACTGAACAGCCACTGCAGCGAAAGATCGAGGAATTCCGGCGAAATCTCGCCGGTCAGCGAATTGCGGCCGAGATACAGGACTTCGAGATTCGACAGGTTGCCCAGCTCTGGCGGAATCCCGCCGGTTAGCTGATTTTCTTCGAGATGCAGCCACTTGAGATTTGACAGCTCGCCCAACTCGGGCGGAATCTCGCCGGTTAGTTCATTGAGGTAGAGAGACAACTGGCCGAGATTCGGCAGCTCGGCAAGCTCGGGCGGAATCTCGCCGGTTAGCGAATTCGCGTGGAGTGCCAGCCACTCGAGATTTGACAGCTCGCCCAACTCGGGCGGAATCTCGCCGGTTAGCGAATTGCCACCGAGATACAGGACTTCGAGATTTGACAGCTCGCCCAACTCGGGCGGAATCTCGCCGGTTAGCGAATTGCCACCAAGACCCAGGACTTCGAGATTCGACAGCTCGCCCAACTCGGGCGGAATCTCGCCGGTTAGTTCATTGCCGTCGAGAGACAACTGGCCGAGATTCGGCAGCTCGGCAAGCTCGGGCGGAATCTCGCCCGTCAACAAATTGGAGATGAGAACAGCTCGCTCAGCTCGGACGGAATCTCGCCGGTTAGCGAATTGTCGGCTCGCGAATTGTCCCTGAGGTTCAGCGTATCGACCCGGCCGCCCGCACCCGTGCCCACCCCGTACCACTCGTCAATGGGCCTGTCGGTTTTCCAGTTCGTGTTGTCGGTCCAGTTGTCGCCGTCCAGTTCGTCGTACAGGATCACCAGCACTCCCCGGTCGGCGGATCGGACAGTCACGGTAAAAGCCTGCGTCGCCGAGAGCCCGCCCGGGTCGGTCGCCGTCACCCTCGTGTTGGCCGTACCCAGCGACACGCCGGTCACCGTGACGGCGCTTCCCGACACGGACGCCGTCGCCACCCCGGAGTCCGATGGGGCGGCCGCGTAGCTGAGCGCATCACCGTCTGGATCGCTGAAGTTGCTCGAGACATCCACCTGTGCCTCATCCGCGACAAACACCTCGATGTCCTCGATCGGTTCGCCAGCCACCGGCGCCCGGTTCGGCACCGTCACCGTGAAGGTCTGATCGGCGGAGAGTCCGCCGGGGTCCGAAGCGGTGACGTCCACCGTGGCGCTTCCCGCCGTAACCCCCGTCACCTGCGCCGTGGCACCCGACACGCTGACCGTTGCTATGCCCGTGTTCGACGAGCTCGCCGTGTACGTGAGCTCGTCTCCGTCCGGGTCGCTGAAGTACGCCGCGAGATCGACCGACTCGGTGCTGCCGACCTCGACGGTCAGCTCCTCGATGCTCTGGGCAACTGGCGGCTGGGGATCGCCGCAACCGACCACCGAGGCGGCGACCGCAGTCAGGGCGGAGATGCTCAGGGCGAGCCGGAGAGCGCCACGCGCCCGGTGGCGACGAGTATCTCGGTGGCGATGATCTACAGACATGGCAGCATGCTCCTTCGCCCTCGATGCCGAGGCTCGGCCATTCGAGACGCGCCCGGGGCTGTCGAGCACGTCATATTGTACACTATAGTTGTCATTTTGTAATCTCGGATTTACACCGAATCAGCCGAACGGAGCTGCCTCCGCGCGCCCCTCAAAACCGGAGCTCCACGCCAACGAAGGGGAAGAGCGGAATCTGCCGTCGAAAAGCCATGTAGTCCGGAGACCATGGGCCACACCCCCCGGGGCAGTTGCGAGGGGACGCAATTGGCCGCCATCCGACGACGTTTTTCCGGTTCAGGAGGTTGGTAAGCGTCATGTACGGCACCATGGTTCCGCCGCCGAGCCACGCCACCTCGATGGCACGGCGCCAGCCCACGTCGATCCGCGCGTGGTACGGGAGCCTTGCGGAGTTGTGTTCGTCAATCACGAATACGTATCGAACGCCGCTGTCCCAATGGTCTGGCACGGCCTCTCCCTCACCCGGGACCACTGCCAGCCACGGTGTATGCGGCTGTCCCGAGCCCAGGACAACCCGGGCCGACCAGGAGGACGCACCGCGCCTGAGGGATGATGCCAGCTTGAGCTCGTGGTCACGGTGGAAGCGGGGTGTGTGGGTGCGGGCGCCAACGGCCCGGGACGCTCGGGCCCAGCGATAGCTCCCCAGGAGCGAGAGCCCCGAATCGTCGATCCAGCTCCACGTCGCCTCGATCCCGCGAGCGGTCCCCGTGGCCTGCTTCCAAAGGGAAGGGTCCACGATCACCGTGCCCGCGCCGGGGTGCGGTTCTGGAACCGGCAGCCTGAGGTCGTCCAGGGAGCGCGTGTAGGCGTCGAGGCGGACCCGCAACTTCCCCCGGACGCCTTCCCACCCCAACGAGAGCTCGGTGCTGCGCGGAACCGGCGCCTCGCCGACTGGCAGGAGAAGGTCGTAGGCGACCATGCTCGCGAGGAGGACCTCCTCGTTCCGTAGCGAGGCCAGCTCCTGGTACGAGCGGGACCCCGAGGCCCGCGCGCTCCACCAGGACCCCGCGTAGCTCAGCTCGGCGAACGGGGCCAAGGTGGTCGCGAGTCGCTGGAAGCGGTCGACGCGCACCCCGCCCCGGGTCGAGAGCCCGCTCAGGAGCGGGGCCGAGACGCTCGAATAGGCGGCCAGCCGCCAGCGGTCGTCACTCAGGGCGAGCTCTGGAAGGAAATCGGTGATGCCATGGTCGTCGAATGCGACCGAGTAGACGTTACCCCACACCCGGTCCCAGCCAGCCTCGCGATGGCTGTACCAGTAGTCTACGGGGCTGTTGGAGTGGTCTACCTGGAAGCGCAGAGCCTGTGCACCCCCCATTATGGCGGCACCGCCCGCGTGCCATGCAACGCGCACGTCGGCACGTGTCTCGCTCATCGAGCCCTCTATGAACGCACTCGCAGGATCCCCACTGTTCCGTGTGAACAGGTCGCTAGCGAACCGGCTCTGTCCCAGGCTGGCGTCAATGATCGCACCCCCTCCGACCCGGTCGCGGTAGTGGGCCGAGAAGGTGGCGGTGCCCAGGGTGGCCTCGGTTCTCCGCCACCAACTGTCGAGGCTTTCACGTTGTTTGATCGACTCGGAGTTGAGGTGGCCGCTCACCGAGAATCGGCGGACTCCGCCTAGGTCTTTGGTGACCTTGGCGTGAAGATCCCGGAACGAGTAGGTGCTCTCGGGTCCGTCTACCACCAGACCGAGAATGCGGGGATGGGAGCGCCGGGCGCCGACCAGGTAGGACACGCTCTTGCCGATCGGCCCTTCGACGGAGAACCGGGTCGATGCCAGGCCCAGGGAGCCGACCGCCCGCGGCCGGTCGCGGGAGCCGTCGCGGGTGGCGATGTCGATGGCGCCGGAGAGCGACCCGATGGTGACCTGGTCCGAGCCAGGTCCCGCCAGGACCGCCGCGCTCTTGACGACCTCCGGGTTGATCGCGGAGACGAAGCCCCCGAAGTGGAAGGCGTTGAAGAGCCGGACGCCGTCGAGGAGAACGGGCGTGCCGTGGCTGGAGCCGCCGCGAAGGTAGGGGAGCGAGGTGAAGTCGGAGGGAGCCGACATGGAGGGCGAGGACGCGGTTGCACGTCCCACATCGGTGTCCAGCATCGCCGGGAGGTTCCGGAGGAGGGCGGTATCGATGATGAAGCCGTCGCGGAACGAAGAGAGCGGGTCCCCCGGGCGGCCGCTGCCGAGCACATCGAGAGCTTCGAGCCCGATCGGCGAGGGACGCAGCAGTGCGCGTACCGGCTCGGCGGGGAGCGCGCTGTAGGTGCGGGTCCAGGCGTGGCCCAGCGTTCGCACCTCGACCCGCACGCGCTCGGAAGCCGGGACAGCCGGCACAACGAATGCGCCGTAGCGGTCCGAGATCGCCGACGCCAGGACCGTATCGCCACCGGCCGGCGTCACGGTTACCCGGGCGAAGGCCACTGGCTCCAGGTGGACGCTGTCGCGCGCCACGCCGGTGAGAGTCGCCACGGCGGAGACCCCGCTCGGGACGTCCCAGTACGCACCGGGGACCTCCGGTGGCCGCCTCGGAACCACTACGACCTGCGACCCCAGCTCCAGATAGCCCAGGTCGGTGCCCGCGAGGAGCCGGTCGAGGGCGCGGGCGGTGCTCAGCGCCGTGCAGTCGCAGTCGACGCGGTGGCCTTCGGGCAGGAGGGTGGGGCTGAATGCGATCTGGAGGCGGGAGCGCTCGGCGAGCCGGACGAGGGCGTCGGCGAGGAGCAGCCGACTCACCTCGAGGCGGGCCGGCGCGGCGAGGAGCGAGCCGGGTTCGGGATCGACGCCGATCTGGCCGCGCAGGAGCGCCACCTGCCGGGATTCCTGCGCCGCGAGGGCGGCCGGGAGGAGAAAAGTGGGAATTCCGCGCGCAATGCACCGCGTGAGGAGAATTGGACGTTTTTTCTTTTCTGGAAATTCACACATGGAGCAATCCACAGGTGGCATTCACGGGGTCATCTCTCGAACACGATGTACACCCACCGCGTGGGCGCGGAAACGCCGTCGAAGTAGCCGTACACTCCTTCGCCCTCGATGCCGAAGCTCGGCCATGGAGGGCCCACGTCGAGGCCAACGTGCCTGAGCCAGCTGGCGTAGTTCGGGCCGAGAGCCTGTAGTCGTAGTCGCAAGCCTCTGGTCAAATGGTCTCCTTCCTCGTACGGCCACCAGATCGAGTCGCCAAGCTCCCATAGCCCTCGACCTCGTTCGTCTGCAGTGTGGTCCCCCCAACTCGCCTCCAGGAACAGCGCAGCGGTCGCCGAATCGACCTGGTACTCGAGGGGAACGAGCACTTCCCCTCTTATGCGGCGCGGCAGGTGGATCCGCACGGTGTCGCCCGCCGGATCCTCCATCCTCGGCGTGGCCGGCACCGTCGCTTCGCCAGAGAACGAACCCAGGGGCGTTGTTCCGCGGACCCGGTACCTTCCCGGCGCAACCGCCTCCGGAAGCTGCGCGCTCAGGCAGGTGCTGGCACGGTAGAGGGGCAGGGATCCGCACTCCGCCGTCGGATCCGTTGCCGCGAACTCGACGGTCCAGCCCGGTCCCTCCAGCCTTGCGCCGATATCGGGTGGCGCTTCGTCCCATTTCCGGTGGGGATGACTCGCCGCCATCTTGGCCGACCGCTCCCCGGATTCGAGGAGTAGCGAGATCGCGACCACATCCGGGTCCAGTTCCAATGGAAGCTCCATGGTGCACGCCGAGAGGCTCGCACCCGCCAGGAAGGCCAGCAGAGCTCGGACCAATACGCGCGAGCACCGATGGCGGCTCCGTCCCCGGCGCGGCTGCCCGATCGAGGATCCCGTCGACAGATTCGCCCGAGACGCGCCCGGGCTCGTCGAACAGGTCACATTGTAAACGCTAGTTGTCATTTTGTAATCTCTGGTTTACACCGAGTCGGCCGAGCGGAGCTGTCTCCGTGCGCGTTCAAAACCGGAACTCCACCCCAATGAAGGGGAAGAGCGGAATCTGCCGCCGAAAAGCCATGTGGTCCGGATATGATGGGCGACACCACACGCGGCAATTGGGATTGAAATACGGCTCCCCTCCGACGACGTTTTCCCGATTCAGGAGGTTGGTAAGGGTCATGTGCGGCACCATGGTTCCGCCGCCGAGCCACGACACCTCGATGGCGCGGCGCCAGCCCACGTCGATCCGTAGGTGGTAAGGGAGTCTTGCGGAGTTGTGTTCGTCGGTCACGAATACGTCTCGAATGCCTGACCCCACTCCCTCACTCGGTACCGTTGCCAGCCAGGGTGTATGCGGCTGTCCTGAGCCCAGGACAACCCGGACCGACCAGGTCTGCGCCCCGCGCCTGAAGGACGATACCACCTCGAATTCGTGGTCACGGTGGAAGCGGGGCGTGTAGGTGCGGGAGCCAGCGGTCCGGGATGCGCTGGCCCAGCGATAGCTCCCCAGGAGCGAGAGCCCCCGATCGTCGATCCAGCTCCACGTCGCCTCGATCCCGCGAGCGGTCCCCGTGGCCATCTTCCACAGGGAAGGGTCCACCAGCACCGTGCCCGCTCCGGGATCCGGTTCCGGAACCGGCAGCCTGAGGTCGTCCAGGGAGCGCGTGTAGGCGTCGAGGCGGACCCGCAGCTTCCCCTGGACGCCCTCCCAACCCAACGAGAGCTCGGTGCTGCGGGGAACCGGCGCCTCGACGACGGGCAAGAGAAGGTCGTAGGCGACCATGCTCGCAAGGAGCACCTCCTCGTTGCGTAGCGAAGCCAGCTCCTGGTACGAACGCGACCCCGAGACCCGCGCGCTCCACCAGGACCCCGCGTAGCGCACTTCGGCGAACGGGGCGAAGGTGGTCGCGAGTCGCTGGAAGCGGTCGACGCGCACCCCGCCCCGGGTGGAGAACCCGCTCAGGAGCGGTGCCGAGACGCTCGAGTAGGCGGCCAGCCGCCAGCGGTCGTCACTCAGGGCGAGCTCCGGGAGGAAATCGGTGATTCTGCGACGGTCGGACCCTAAGTGACGCCACACGAGGTCCCACTGGGTGGCCTCGGGATACTCGGGATACCAGTCTACGGGGCTGTTAGCGTGGTCCATTTGGAAGCGTAGAGCCTGTGCACCCCCCACTATGGCGACACCGCCCGCGTGCCAGGTAACCCTCAGGTCGGCACGTGTCTCGCTCATCGAACCCCCTATGAAGGCACTCGCAGAGTCCCGTCCATTCCGTGTGAACAGATCGCTTGCGAACCGGCTCTGTCCCAGATTGGCGTCGATGACAGCACCCCCTCCGAGCCGGTCGCGGTAGTGGGCCGAGAGGGCAGTGGCGGACAAGGCGAGTGAGTTTCTATGGGCTAGTGGTCTGTTCCTGAATCCGAGTGCTTCCTGGGTGTGGTCGAGCCATTCGACCGTGGATTCGAGTACCTCCTGGGTGTGGTTGATCGACTCGGAGTTGAGGTGGCCGCTCACCGAGAATCGGCGGACTCCGCCCAGGTCGGAGGTGACCTTGGCGTGAAGATCCCGAAACGAGTAGGTGCTCTCGGGTTCGTCTACGACGAGACCGAGAATGCGGGGATGGGTGCGTCGGGCGCCGACCAGGTAGGACACGCTCGTGCCGATCGGCCCTTCGACGGTGAACCGGGTCGATGCCAGACCCAGGGAGCCGGCCGCCCTCGGCCGGTCGCGGGAGCCGTCGCGGGTGGCGATGTCGATGGCGCCGGAGAGCGACCCGATCGCGAGCTGGTCTGGGCCCGGTCCCGCCAGGACCGTTGCGCTCTTCACGACCTCCGGGTTGATCGCGGAGATGAAGCCCCCGAAGTGGAAGGCGTTGAAGAGCCGGACGCCGTCGAGGAGAACGGGCGTGCCGTGGCTGGAGCCGCCACGAAGGTAGGGGAGAGAGGTGAAGTCGGAGGGGGCCGACGTGGAGGGGGCGAGCGCGGTTGCACGCCCCACGTCGGTGTCCAGCATCGCGGGGAGGCTCTGGAGGAGGGCGGTATCGACGACGAAGCCGTCGCGGAACGAAGAGAGCAGCTCCCCCGGGCGGCCGACGGCGTCGAGAGCCTCGAGGCCGATCGGCGAGGGCCTCAGCAGTGCGCGTACCGGCTCGGCGGGGAGCGCGCTGTAGGTGCGGGTCCAGGCGTGGCCCAGCGTTCGCACCTCGACCCGCACCGGCTTGGAAGCCGGGAGTGCCGGCACAACGAATGCGCCGTAGCGGTCCGAGATCGCCGACGCCAGGACCGTATCGCGACCGGCCGGGGTCACGGTCACCCGGGCGAAGGCAACTGGCTCCAGGTGGACGCTGTCGCGTACCACTCCGGTGAGCGTCGCCACGGCGGAGATTCCGCTCGGGGCGTCCCAGTACGCGCCGGGGGCCTCCGGTTCCCGCCTCGGAACAACTACGACCTGCGACCCTAGCTCCACGTAGCCCAGGTCGGTTCCCGCGAGGAGCCGGTCGAGGGCGCGGGCGGTGCTCAGCGCCGTGCAGTCGCAGTCGACGCGGTGGCCTTCGGGCAGGAGGGTGGGGCTGAATGCGATCTGGAGGCGGGAGCGCTCGGCAAGGCGGGCGAGGGCGTCGGCGAGGGGCAGCCGACTCACCACAAGGCGGGCCGGCGCGGCGAGGAGCGAGCCGGGGTCGGGATCGACGCCGATCTGGCCGCGCAGGAGCGCAAGCTGCCGGGGCTCCTGCGCCGCGAGGGCGGCCGGGAGGAGGAGGGCGGGAATGCAGAACGCAATGCGCCGCGCGAGGGGAATCGGACGTTTTTTCGTTATTGGAAATTCACACATGACGCAATCCACAGGTGGAATCCATGGGGTCATCCTTCGATTTCGAACACGATGTGCACCCACCGCGTGGGTGCCGATACGCCGCCAAAGAGACCGTATGCTCCTTCGCCCTCGATGCCGAAGCTCGGCCATGGACGATCCAGGTTGAGGCCAACGTGCCTGATCCATCTGTTGTAGCTCGGGCCGAGAGCGTGTAGCCGCAGTCGCAAGCCTCTGGTCGGGCGGTTTCCCCGCTCGTACCGCCACCAGATCGAGTCGTCAACCTCCCATATTGTTCGAGATCGTGCCGTCTCCAGGAAGAGTGCAGCGGTCGTCGAGTCGACCTGGTACTCGAGGGGAATGGGCACTTCCCCCGCAAAGTGGGCCGGGAGGCGGATCCGCAGGGTGTCACCCGGCGAATTTTCGATCCTCGGCGTGGCCGGCACCGTCGCTTCGCCAGAGAACGAACCCAGGGGCGTTGTTCCGCGGATCCGGTACCTTCCCGGCGCGAGCTGCTCCGGAAGCTGCGCCCTCAGGCAGATGCCGCTGCCGTAGCGGAGTCGGCACCATTCCCCCGTCGGATCCGTTGCCGCGAACTCGGCGGTCCAGCCCGGCCCCTCCAGGGTTGCGCTGATATCGGGTGGCGCTTCGTCCGATTCCCGGCGATAACTGGCCCACAGGTGGGCTGATTGCGCTCTGGATTCGAGGAGTAGCGAGAGCGCGACCACATCCGGGTCCAGTTCGAATGGAAGCTCCATGGTGCACCCCGAGAGGCTCGCAGCCGCCAGGAAGGCCGGCAGAGCTCGGACCAATACGGGCGAGCACCGATGGCGGCTCAGTCCCCGGCGCGGCTGCCGGATCGAGGATTCCGTCGACAGATCCGCCCGAGACGCATTCAGGGTTGTCGAATAGATCATATTGTAAGCTTTAGTTGTCATTTTGTAATCTCGGGTTTACACCGACGCAGCCGAGCGGAGCTGTCCACGTGCGCGTTCAAAGCGTTCAAAACCGGAACTCCACCCCAATGAAGGGAGTCAACGGCAGCTGTCGTTGATAGGATCTCGCGACCGGGGCCGGCGGCCAGTTTTTCCGCGAGCCGCGCGAGCCGACCACATTGCGCCGGTTGAGGAGATTTGCCACCGTCACATACGGGACCAGCGATCCGCCGCCCAGCCATGACACACCGATCTCGCGGCGCCAGCCCATGTCGACCCGGGCTAGGTGCGGCAGCCTTGCCGAGTTGTATCGGCCCCCAAGGAGCACGGCTCGCGGATCATACACGGACTCCCACTCCTCCATACTGTTCTCTCGTACGTTATGACCCGGGATCCTGACCAGCAACGGGGTGTGCGGCTGCCCCGAGCCCAGGACAGCCCGGGCCGACCAGGTGTGCGCGCCGCGCCTGAAGGAGGCGCCCACCTCGAGCTCGTGGTCGCGGTGGAGGCGGGGCGTGTAGGTGCGGGCGCCCACGGTCCGGGATGCGCGGGCCCAGCGATAGCTTCCCAGGAGCGAGAGCCCCCGATCGTCGATCCAGCTCCACGTCGCCTCGATCCCGCGAGCGGTCCCCGTGGCCTGCCTCCACAGGGAAGGGTCCACCAGCACCGTGCCCGCGCCGGGGTGCGGTTCCGGCGCTGGCAGCCTGATATGGTCCAGTAAGCGCGTGTAGGCGTCGAGGCGGACCCGCAGCTCCCCTAGGGACGCGTCCCAACCCAACGAGAGCTCGGTGCTGCGCGGAACCGGCGCCTCGCCGACTGGCAGGAGGAGGTCGTAGGCTACCATGCTCGCCAGGACCACCTCCTCGTTACGCAGCGAGGCGAGCTCCTGGTACGAACGGGCCCCCGAGACTCGCGCGCTCCACCAGGACGCCGCGTAGCTCAGCTCGGCGAACGGAGCGAAGGTGGTGGCGAGTCGCTGGAAGCGGTCGACGCGCATCCCGCCCCGGGTCGCGAATCCGCTCCCGAGCGGTGCCGAGACGCTCGAGTAGGCGCCCAGCCGCCAGCGGTCGTCCCTCAGGGCGAGCTCCGGGAGGAAGTCGGTGATTCCACGTCCTACCGGATCGCCCCTCCAGTACCCGTCATGGTGTTCGAACGCCCAGCTAGCTACGGGGCTGCTGATGTGGTCTACTTCGAAGCGAATGGCCTGCGCACTCGCCATGATGGCGGCGGTGCCCGTGTGCCATGTAAGGCGCACGTCGGCACTTGTCTCGCTCATCGAACCTCCTCCGACCAGCCAGTAGCCCATCCACCAGTCTTGCATGTGCAGGTCGCTGGCGAATCGGCTCCGTCCCAGGTTGGCGTCCAGGATCGCGCCAGCCCAGAGCCGGTCGCGGTAGTGGCCTGAGAAGGCGGCGCTGCCTAGCGTTAGCGGGGCAGTATCGGCCAGATAGCCACTCAGCGACTCGGAGTTGAGGTGGCCGCTCACCGATAGTCGGCGGACTCCGCCCAGGTCGGAGGTGACCTTGGCATGCAGATCGCGAAAGGAATAGTCCTGCAGCACCGCGGCGAAGAGGTATCTGGGGCTGCCAACAAAAAATTCGCGATGCTGCTCTGCGAGCCAGTCGGGCAAGACGGGTTGAATGCGCCGGGCGCCGACCAGGTAGGACACGCTCGTCCCGATCGGCCCTTCGACGGTCAACCGGGTCGAGGCCAGACCGAGGGAGCCGGCGGTGCGCCTCCGGTCACGGGAGCCGTCGCGCGTGGCGATGTCGATGGCACCGGAGAGCGACCCGATCGCGAGCTGGTCTGTGCCCGGTCCCGCCAGTACCGTCGCGCTCTTGACGACCTCCGGGTTGATCGCGGAGATGAAGCCCCCGAAGTGGAAGGCGTTGAAGAGCCGGACGCCGTCGAGGAGAACGGGCGTGCCGTGGCTGGAGCCGCCGCGAAGATAGGGGAGAGAGGTAAAGTCGGAGGGGGCCGACATGGAGGGCGAGGACGCGGTTGCACGCCCCACGTCGGTGTCCAGCATCGCCGGGAAGCCCCGGAGGAGGGCGGTATCGATGACGAAGCCGTCGCGGAACGAGGGGAGCGGGTCCCCCGGGCGGCCGCTTCCGAGCACATCGAGAGCTTCGAGCCCGATCGGAGAGGGGCTCAGCAGGGCGCGTACCGGCTCGGCGGGGAGCGCGTTGTAGGTGCGGGTCCAGGCGTAGCCCAGCGTTCGCACCTCGACTCGCACGGGCTCGGAAGCCGGGACCGCTGGCACAACGAATGCGCCGTAGCGGTCCGAGACCGCCGACGCCAGGACCGTATCGCCGCCAGCCGGGGTCACCGTTACCCGGGCGAATGCCACTGGCTCCAGGTGGACGCTGTCGCGTACCACGCCGGTGAGGGTCGCCACGGCGGAGACCCCGCTCGGGGCGTCCCGGTACCCGCCGGGGAGCTCCGGTGCCCGCCTCGGAACCACCACGACCTGAGACCCCAGCTCCACGTAGCCCAGATCGGTTCCCGCTAGGAGCTGGTCGAGGGCGCGGGCGGTGCTCAGCGCCGCGCAGTCGCAGTCGACGCGGTGGCCTTCGGGCAGGAGGGTGGGGCTGAATGCGATCTGGAGGCGGGAGCGCTCGGCGAGGCGTGTGAGGGCGTCGGCGAGGGGAAGCCGACTCACCGCGAGGCGGGCTGGCGCGGCGAGGAGCGAGCCCGGTTCGGGATCGACGCCGACCTGGCCGCGCAGGAGCGCAAGCTGCCGGGTTTCCTGCGCCGCAAGGGCGGTCGGGAGGAGGAGGACTGCCAGGGGCGCAAGACGGGTGCGCGAAGCTCGGCGCGGAACCAAGCTGGCAGCGCGGCGTGAGAGGGCGCCGCGGCGGCGGGCGGGACCGCGAAACCGCATCCTCACTCTGGTTCGCCCACGATGTGGACCCACCGTGAGGGTGGCGAAATGCCGTCGAAATACCCGTACACCCCTTCGCCCTCGATGCCGAAGCTCGGCCATGGAGGCAGGATTAGCTCGCCGCCCGTGCGCCTGAACCAGTCGGTGTAGCTGTGGCCGACGGCCCGAGCCCGCAGGTCGATGGCAAGGTCCCCTTCCTCCCACGGGTATTCCCAAGGGAGGGAGTCCCCAAGCTCGGAGAACAACGACCACGACACGCCCGACCGGGGGTCACGACGGATGTCGACCAGCAGCGCAGCCGTCGCCGAGTCGACCTGGTAGTCAAGTGAAACAAGTGGAATGAAAACCAAGCGCGCTGTGTCCGGCACGGGGACTCGCAGGGTGTCCGCAACCGGACTCGGCATGCCCGGCACCGTAGCTTCACCGGTGAATGGACCCAGGGGCGTTGTTCCACGTACCCGGTACCTTCCCGGCGCGACCGCCTCTGGAAGCGACGCGCCCAGACAGGTACTGGCGCCGAAGTGGGTTAGGTCTCTGCACTCCCACTCCCCCGCCCCGGTGAACTCGGCGGTCCAGCCCGGCCCCTCCAGCGTTGCGCTGATTTCGGGTGGCGCTTCGTCCCCTTCCCGATGGGGATGACTCGCCACCATCGTGGCCGACCGCTCTCCGGATTCGAGGAGCAGCGAGAGCACGACCACGTCGGTGTCCAGGTCGTGCGGTTGGGCGAAGATCTCGCACGCCGACGTCACCGCCACGGCCGTCGCGGCCAGCAGCCCGCGGACCAATGCGCGCGAGCGCCGATAGCGGCTCCGTCCTAGGAGTCCGGGGGAGGTTTGTCCACGGGCTGCTAATGGCGGCTGCCCGACCGAGGATTCCGTCGACAGATCCGCCCGAGACGCACCCGGGATCGCGGAATAGGTCACATTGTAAACGTTAGTTGTCATTTTGTAATCTCGGATTTACACCTAGTCGCCCCCCTTCGTCGCGGCCCCGGATTCGCACCACGCCTTCGCCGATGCTGCAGCGCGCGTCGATCACGCCGCACACGACGGTCATCACCTCCTCGAGCGACTTCGACGAAAACCACATCGTCAGCGTCCTGTCGAGGAGCGCCGGATCCGCGATCTCCACCTCGGTTCCGTACCGTTCGCCAATCTCCCGCATCGCCGCCGCCAGCGGGGTGTCCTGCAAGGCAAGGAAGCCGCGCATCCACCCGGCCACCTCCTCAATCGGCGGCGCGCTCGTGACCGGTCCGGGGATGCCCCGCGCCAGGCGGGTCGTCCGCCCCTCCCCGACCTCGATCTCCTGGTCCGGTCCGGCCAGCGCGACTCTGCCCTCGACCACGACGACGGCGAGCTCATCGGCGTGCGCGGAGAGGTGGAAGCGGGTTCCCAGGGCTCTCGCCGTCCCGGCCGGGGTCACCACCAGGAACGGCTGCTCCTCGTTCGTCGCGATAGCGAAGAAGGCCTCCCCGTGAAGCGTGACCTGCCGTGCGAACGAACCCGGGGAACGGTCCGGGGAGGCTGTGTAGGCGGTGGTCGCGAGGCGGCTCCCCGGACCGAGCCGGATCACGCTGCCGTCCTCGAGGCGCACCATGGCCGTCTCGCCCGAGGCCGTGAAAAACTCCTGCGGGGCATAAGGGCCGTGCAGGGGCGGGGGGGCGGAGTCGGCGAGGGCGCTCCAGAGGGCGAAGCCGACGGCCGCCGCGGCCGCCGCCCATCCGCCGTAGCTGAGGAACCGGATGCGTCGCGGCCTCCGGGGTGCCTGCGGCCGGAAGCTGCGGGCGCGCGCCCTGAGGATCACCTGCTCGACGGAGGGTGGGGTGCCGGGGTCGATCGCCAGCTCCGCCGCCCTCCCGGCCTCGATCAGGCGGCCCATCTCCGAGAGGATGCGGTCCGCGTCGGCGGAGCGATTCCGCCGCGCGTCGACCGACCGGTCCTCGTCCTCCGTCGTCTGCCCTCGCAGGTAGCGGAAAAGCAGTTCGTCCATTACGTCTCCCACCTGATGTGCGTCGTCGGACTGCTGGGCGCGGAGCGCCTACACCCTGTAAGCGCACATCCCGCCCGGGGCTACCACCTCACCGATCGGTCACACCCGACTCGGCCACCGCGCTCCGGATCGTCCGGAGCGCCGCGCTCATCTGGTTGGCGACCGTCTGAGCCGAGATGCCCATCGCCTCCGCCGCCTCTCCGTGCGAGAGGCCCCTGAGGAAGACGAGCTCGAAGACGTCGCGGCGCCTCTCCGGGAGCGATGCGACGGCAGCCTCGAAGACCTCCGCGAGGATCGTGGCGTCCAGCTCCTCGGCCGGGGTCGCAGGGCCTGCCTGCGGTGACAGCTGCTGGGCCGCCGCCCACCGCCGGCGAACGCCCTGCTTGCGCCTCTGGTCGATCACAAGGCTCCGCACGATGCGGTACAGGTACGCGCGGGCGGAGGCCCGGGGCTTCCAGGCGCGCCTGCGCCTCCATATCTGGATGAAGGCCTCCTGGACGATGTCCCGCCCGCCCTCGACCTCCCCGACTTGGCGCGCGGCGTAGCGAACCAGCTCGGGCCAGCACAGCTCCATCAACTCTCCCAGCGCGGACTCCGAGCCGCCGCGCATGGCGGCCATGAGCGGCGCCAGGGGGTCGTCTTCGGCGTTGGCGGTGGCATGGATCGGTGGGGCCATCGGGGATCGGTGGGGCCATCGGGCGTGGTTCTGTGCGGCTTGAGCCGGGGGAACTGTCCCTGAGGGAAAGCGTATAGCTCCCCTGATCCTACCAGTTGGGCGACTCAGGGGGGCTTCCGGCACCTCGGGGCTTCAGGCGCCTCGAACGCCGCGTGAGCTCTGTCCACGGGCGGAGCTAGAGTGGCTTGGGCTACCCGATCGCACTGCCCAACCGGCAAGCGCGGAGCTGCTAGCAGTTTGCCCTCTCGATGAAGACATCCATGGTTCCCCCGCATACGGCGGGGCTCCACGACGTTGGTTCGTCGAGCAGGTCGACTCGCACGGTGCGAGGGCGACCGCCCTGCAGGAGCTCCAGCGCGGCCTCGACCACCTCGCCCTCGCCGCAACCGCCCCCGATGGTCCCACAGACGACGCCCCGCTCCCCGACGAGCATCCGTGCGCCGACCTTGCGCGGCGTCGAACCCCTGGTCGCCACGACCGTCGCCAGGACGGCGGGCTCCCGCAGCTCGGTCAGTGCGGTCAGGATCTCGGTGTCCGTCATCTACGTGTGCCTCGTCCGGGCTGTCTGTCTGCTCGCAGTCCGTGGTTGATCTCGCGCGAGCACGAGAGCTGCTAGTCTGCGAAAAAGCGTTCGACGATGCGCTCCTTCTCGGCGAGCGGAGTCCCCGTGCCCCCCGCTCCCAGCATGACGATCTCGGCGGCTATCGCGAGCGCTATCTCGGTGGGGGACTGGCCGCCAAGGTCGAGTCCGACCGGAGCACGCACGCGCCGCAGGTCGGAGCTCCCCAGTCCGTCGGCGAGCAGCTTCTGGTGGGTGGCCCGCACCCGGCGCCGACTGCCGATCATGCCAATGTAGCACGGTGCCTCCGGCATTCGGAGGACCCGCACCAGGCACTCGTAGTCGAAGCGATGCCCCCGCGTCACCAGCACAACGCGGTCCTGGCGGGCGAGGGGCGTCTCGGCGAAGGGGTCGCGGAAGTCGATCACCCTAAGGTCGGCCGCATCGGGGAAGCGCCCCTCGGTCGCGTACTCCTCGCGGTCGTCGAGTACGACGACCCGCAGCCCGAGCATGGCCCCGATCCTGGAGAGCGGCACCGCGATGTGTCCGGCACCGACGATCACCAGGGCTGGAGCGGGATGGTGGGCTTCGATGTAGACCGCTGCGGTCGCCTCTCCACCCTTCCCTTCATAGGCGAAGTTCCGACTCAGCGCCGCCGTGGCCCCGCGTCCGGCAAAGAGGTCGGTCAGTCCCCGCGCCACCACGCCGTCCAGCGCCGCGCTGCCAAGGGTGCCTCCCTGGCGGTCGCCCGACACCCACCAGCGCCTCCCGACGAGCGAGCTCTCCGAGGCGTCGACCACGACGGCAGTGTGCACGGACTCGCCCCTCCCGGTCGCCTCCAGGACGAGCGCGGCGAGCTGGGACGGAGTCGGATTCACCGCTCCCCCCCCATGCGGGCCTGGTACTCCTCGGGCGTGTCCAGGTCGTCGACGACGGCTCGATCGTCGACCTCGACAACGAGCACCCGACCGGGGTCGCGCCGCACCACCGAGCGGGCACCCTCGGCGAGTCCCGGTGCCTGGAGCTCCGCGGCGAGCGCCATGTCAAAGAGTACGGGGTGGCCCCGACGGCCCCTGTAGCTCGGAATGGCGATCGTCCGCACCGAGCGCCTCCACCCGTCGACCACGGCGCGTACCGTGGCGGGTGCCACCAGGGGATTGTCGACCGGAGTGCAGACGACCGCTGCGGGCTGCGCTTCCGAGGAGCCCAGGTGGACGAGAGCCACGCGGAGCGATCCGATCTGTCCGCCCTCGCCTCCCGGATTGACGAGCAGCCGCGCCGACCCGGCGGCCACCTCCTCGGCGAGCGGCCCGCCGCGAGAGCCAGCGACGACAACCACGGGATCGCAGCCACCCTCCGCCAGCGACTCCGCCAGGCGCGTCACAAAGGTCCGCCCGCCAGCGTCCAGCATCGCCTTGGGAGCCCGCATGCGGCTGGCGGCTCCGGCCGCAAGCACCACCCCGGCAACCGGGCCCGGGCGCACCACCACACCCGGTGTGGGTCGGGACTCTGGGTGCGTGGCTCGTCCCCTTCGCCCTTCCGGACGGAGGCCCGCTAGCGGTCCGTCGGAGGTTTGTCCACGGGCCGCTAGAAGATCTCCCTGACCTCGGCGTTGCTCTCGTCGAGGACTACCGCCTCGTTCTCGCCCCTCGCCACGGTCACCATCACATTCCAGTAGAGCTCGTCGTGGGTACGGCGGTGCCTGGCGTGCACCCAGTAGGTGCCCGGCGGGGGCTGGAAGCGCGCGACGCCATCGGCCTTGGCGCCTGTCGTGTCCGCAGCCTCGTCTAGCCCCGATGCCTCCACCTTGGCTTCGATCACGCTCCCGATGTCCCGGAAGGCCTCGTCGTCCCACTCCAACTGCAGGGCCTCCAACATCTGCGCCTCCGCGGAGGTCTCACGGTCCAGCGAATCGAAGCGCTCGAAGAGCGACTCCCGGGTGCGCTCGACCCCGGCTAGCTCGCGCTCCAGGCGCGTGTACTGGGCGTGGATCGTCCGGTAGCGGTTCATGGCGGGATTAAGCTCCGCCAGCTCATCGGTCAGCTTCTTGACCGTGTCGCGCAGGGTGTTCCAGCGGTCCTGCGCACCGAGCCACTCGTCCTGAGCCTGGATCCGCGCATCCCGGGCGGCCCGCTGCTCCTCGGTGGGCTCGGGCCTGGGGGTGGAGGCGAGCGCGGTCAGCGAGTCGAAGATCGCGTCCCGGTCGTAGGGCAGGAGGCGGACCTCGATGTCGTCGAGCCGTGTCGGTTCTCCCTCCGCATCCTCCAGCTGCACGACCACTGCAAACTGGGCGGGGCCGCACGCCGCCATCAGGCAGGTTGCGGCGAGAATTCCTACCGGGAAACGGGTGCTTCTCTTCTTCATAGTGACTGCACGCTCCATGATTGCATATTGGCGGGCCGCAAAGCGCATCTCGCCGGCAGAGGTATTGCCCCCTCTACAGCCCGGGCCTCGCCGCAGTGGCGATTCCCCAGCGCGGCATGTAGATGAGCGGGTTTATCGGCTGGCCGTCCTGGTGAATTTCGAAGTGGAGGTGGGGCGCCTTGCAGGTTCCCGAGCACCCCACATGGGCGATGACCTCCTTGCGCTTCACCCTCTGGCCCCGATGAACCAGCAGCTTGGAGGCGTGGGCGTAGCGGCTGATCACCCCGAAGCCGTGGTCGATCTCGACCATCTTGCCGTAGCCGAGCTTGCTGCCGGCGAAGGTGACCACACCGGGTCCGCTGGCGACGATCGGGGTGCCCCGAGCGGCACTCATGTCGATCCCCCTGTGCGGCAGGTAGCTGCGGTGCACGGGGTGGAAGCGGCGGTGGCTGAAGACGCTCGAGAGGTGAAAGACGCCAACGGGAAAGATCGACGGCATCGCCTCGAAGCGCTCTCCCCCGCCCTCCATGAGCGTATCCGTCTCGTCGTAGCTCCCCTCGAGCACGCCGACCCGGCGCTCGAGCATGTCGAGATCGTAGCGGTTGGTGAAGGCGAGCTTCGACGCGCCGGGATCGAGCGACCAGAGCTCGTCCTCACCGACAGCTTCCAGCCCCGGACCGCCGACACCTACCTCCAGGACCTCGGGGTCAATCCCCATTCGCCCGACCAGGAGCCGTGCCCGGTTGGCGCGCTCCGATAGCTCGGCCACCCGCCCGTCGAACTCTCGAAGCCGCTGCTGGAAACTCGCCACCACATCCTCTAGCAGCCTGTTCTCGACGGCCAGCCTGGAGGCCCGCAGGCGGGCGCTCGAGTCGTAGACCAGGAAGGCCGCGGCACCGGCAAAGAGGGCCGCGAAGACGCACACGACCGCCAGCAAGGGGCGCGCGAACCGGCGTGGCACCGAGAACTGCCGCACCCCGCCCGCGTCGCCGCTGAGGAAGAGAATTGTCCACCGCGCACCTGTCATATCGGCACTAGCGTAAAGATTGATTGGCCGGGAGTCAAGGGAGATAGCGACTTGCGCTCGGAACAGAGGCTCTAATCCGTCTCGATTCGGGGAAAAAGCGGACCCTTCGCGGCAACTGGGAGCCCCCCCACCTCCACCGTCGGGAGCTCGGCGAAGGCGGGAATCCGGGGCAGTCCGAGCCTCGAAGCCAGCTCCTCGGCCCTCTGCGGAACCACGGGCGCGAAGATCGCCGCCAGCACCGCCAGCGTGTGCACCAGAGTGGCCAGCACGGCGTCGAGCTCCGCGTCGCTCCCGCTCTCGCGGGCCAGCTTCCACGGCTCCGTCTCCTCGACGAAGGCGTTGGCGTCGCGGGCCAGCCCCATGGCGGCGCCGAAGGCCTCGTGCAGGCGGTGCCGCTCGAAGCCCCGGTGATACCCGGCGAGCGCCTCCTCCCTTCTCTCGGCCAGGCGGTCGGCGCGAGCGTCCGGCACCGTTCCGCCCCGGTAGCGTACCACCATCGAGATGGCTCGGTGGGCGAGGTTGCCCAGGATGTTGGCGAGCTGGTCGTAGCGCACCAGGAAGCGCTCGGGCGTGTAGGAGGCGTCGTGTCCGGTCGCCATCTCGCGCATCAGGTACCAGCGGAGCGCGTCGGCGCCGTAGATCCGGCCCAGCTCGAGCGGGTCGACGACGTTGCCGATCGACTTCGACATCTTCGTGTCGTCGACCACCCACCAGCCGTGCGCCAGGATCCTCCGGGGGAGCGGCAGGTCGGCCCCCATCAGGAGGGTGGGCCAGTAGACGGCGTGGGTGGTCAGGATGTCCTTGCCGATCAGGTGCAGGTCGGCGGGCCAGCGGGCGGGCGGACCCTCGGGGAGCGAGTCGCCGAAGCCGCGCTGGGCGGGGGGAGCGTCCGGGTCGATCGCGCCCGAGGCGGTGACGTAGTTGGTGAGCGCGTCCACCCAGACGTACGTCACCTGATCCGGGTCCCACGGGATCGGGACGCCCCAGTGAATGCGCGACCTGGGCCGCGATATCGACAGGTCCGCGAGGGGCTGGGAGAGGAATCCGAGCACTTCGTTGCGCCTCCCCGAGGGCACGATCCAGTCGGGGTTCTCCTCGATCTGGCCGATCAGCCTCTCCTGGAAGCTGCTCATCCGGAAGAAGTAGTTCTTCTCGCGGATCCGCTGGACGGGCCCGCCAGCGATCGGGTCCACCCGTTCGGGGCCGATCTCCTTCTCGGTGAAGTAGCGCTCCTGCCCCACCGAGTACCACCCGGCGTACTCGGCTTCGTAGATGTGGCCGTTGTCTCGGAGCCGTTCCAGAAGCGCCCGCACGACGCCTGTGTGTTCGGGCTCGGTGGTGCGGATGAAGCGGTCGTGCGAGATCCGCAGCTCATCCCACGCCGCAGCGAAGCGTCCCGCCATCAGGTCGCAGAGCTCGAGAGGGGACATGCCCTGGGCGCCCGCCGCCTCCTGGATCTTCTGGCCGTGCTCGTCGGTGCCCGTCAGAAAGAGCACCGAGTCGCCGCTCTGCCGGCGGTAGCGAGCGATCACGTCGCCCAGGATCGTCGTGTAGGCGTGACCCAGGTGGGGCTCGCCCGAGGCGTAGTAGATCGGGGTGGTGACGTAGAAGGAGGCCATGGGCCGCTATCGGTGGCCGGCCCAGCCGCGCCTCAGGGCGCCCCGGTCCACCTTGCCCAGGTGGGTGCGGGGCAGATCGTCCACCAGATGCACCTCGCGCGGGTGCTTGTACGACTCGAGTCGCCCTCGCAGGTGTTCGCTAAGGATCTCGGGAAGATCGCCCGCGTCCGCCTCCGAGGCGGCCACCACAAATGCCACCGGCACGGTCAGCCCGTTCTCGGCAGTGGCTCCCACCACCGCAGCCTCGCGCACTCCGGGGTGCTCGAGCAGCCTCTCCTCCGCCTCGCGCGGCGAGAACCACTTGCCCGACACCTTGAGAAGGTCGTCGTCGCGACCCCGATAGGTGAAGAAGCCCTCCTCGTCCACGCTCATCATGTCGCCCGAGACGTACCACTCGCCGACGAAGGCGCGGCGGGTCTCCCCGGGGCGGCGCCAGTAGGCGTGCGCCCGCGAGTCGCCCCGCACCCGCATCCGCCCCACCTCGCCGGGGGCGACCACTTGGCCGTCTTCGTCGCAGAGCCGCACCTCGAAGCCCGGGACCGCGGTGCCGAGGGTGCCGGGACGCGCCTGGCCCGGCCGGTTGGAGATGAAGATGTGCCACATCTCGGCCGTGCCCAGCCCGTCGAGGAGCTCCACTCCGAAGACCTCGTTCCAGCGCCGGTGAAGGGAAAGCGGGAGCGCCTCGCCGGCCGAGGTGGCGAGGCGGAGGCTCCCGACATCGTGGAGCCCGGCGTCCGGATGGGCGAGCATGTGGTTCACCATCGTGGGGACGTTGACGAGGATCGTGGGCCGGTGGCGCTCGATCTGACGGAAGATCTCGTCGGCCGTGGAGCGCTCGGGGAAGAGCACCGCCGACGCGCCGACGGAGAGGGGGAAGAGAAGGTTGGATCCGGTCGCGTAGCCGAAGTAGAGCTTCGGCACCGAGAGCGTGATGTCGTCTGCTCGGTAGCCGATCACCTCCTTGGCGTAGCGCTCGGTGGTGTTGACGAAGGAGGCGTGGCTCTGCACGACGCCCTTGGGCCGCCCGGTGGTGCCGCCCGAGAAGAGCCAGATCGCGGGATCGTCGGAGTGTAAACCGTAGTTTACATAATGTGAAGCAGAGTTGTCTATCTGGGCGTCTCCCTCATCGGTTCCCACGACGAGCAGCTCGGGCGGGTGGCTGGCGAGGTGCGCGGCTCTCCTGAAGGTGTCGGCGTGGTCGGCGTGCACTACGGCAGCCCGGGCGCAGGTGTACTCGTACAGCTCGCGCATGCGCTCCGCGCCCAGGTAGCAGTTGACCATGACGGCGACGGCGCCCCGCTTGAGGGTCCCGAAGAGCGCAGCCGGGAAGTCGGGGGTGTCGGGAAGGCCTACGAGCACTCGCTCCTCCGGACGGACGCCGAGCGACTCGAGGGCGTTGGCGAAGCGATTGGAGCGCAGCTGGAGCTCTCGGTAGCTAACTTCACCTTCGCTGGTCCGAAGCGCTGTCCGCTCGCCCATCCCGTCGCGGATGCGGTCGTCGAGGAAGTAGTCGGCGACGCCGATGCGGGACGGCTGGCGGGTCGGCATCGACTACGTTCACCGACTAGGGGGTGGCGGTCAATGGCCCCGACGATCGCGGGCGCTAGCAGTCCGCGGATAATCTCGCCCGAGCACCGAGAGGGGCGCTGCGCCAGCGGTCCGTGGACAGGCCCGGGCGAGCACCGAGACCGGCGAAGCGCCTCGCTGGCAAGGCGCTTCGCGGCGCGAATAGCAGCGCTATTCGTGCAAGAAGCAACGCAGAGCGAAGCGGTCCAGCGCGGATGCAGCGCCACTCGAATGCCGGGGGAGGTTTGTCCACGGGCTGCTAGGGGCGACCCGGCGGCGAGGGAGAAGGAGCTCGGCGAAGAGGGGGCGCACGAGGGTGCCCAGCTCGAGTGGGGCAGCGCCACCTGGCAGGAGCTGGCGGAGCTGGGGCTGGGACCAGGGCGGGAGCGGACGGGCGTGGTCGCGCTCCTCCCCGTCGGAGCGGTCGAGGCGCACGGACCCCACCTTCCTCTCGGGACCGATGTGATCATCGCGGAGGCGGCCGCGCGGGCCGCGGTCCCGGGGATCGCCTCGCTTGGTCTGCGCCCCGCGGTGCTCCCGGCGCTCCCCTACACGGCGGCCCCCTTCGCGGCTGGCTTTGCGGGCACGATCTCGCCGAGGCGCGCCACCGTGGCCGCCCTCCTGGCGGATCTGGCCGCCTCGCTCGAAGGACAGGGGGGGGCCGCGCTGGTGGTAGTGAACGCGCATCTGGATCCCGACCACCTGGGGTCGATTCGCGACGCCGTGGAGGCTCACACCGGGGCTATGCCCTTCATTCACCCCGACCTCACGGAGAGGCGGTGGGCGCTCCGCCTGGGCGACGAGTTCAGGAGCGGCGCCTGCCACGCGGGCCGCTACGAGAGCTCGATCGTCATGGCGGCGGCGCCGGAGCTGGTCCGCGACGAGGCGCGTCGCCAGCTCCCCGAGAACCCGGCGTCGCTCTCGCAGGCGATTGGGGCGGGCAAGCGCACCTTCGAGGAGGCCGGGGTGGCCGATGCGTACTGCGGTGCGCCCGCGGCGGCCACTCGCGAGGAGGGCGCGGCCACCATCGCCGAGCTCGGGCGGATCGTGGTGGAGGCGGTGGCGGAGCGGCTGGCAGCTCGGTGACCGGCTCCGTGATCCCCTCTCCGGCTCTCCGGGAGGTGCCGCTGACCTTCGCTCCCCAGCTGCGCCACTACCTGTGGGGCGGGTGCAGGCTGCGCGAACTCCTGGGACGCACCCTCCCGGATGGCCCGACCGCCGAGAGCTGGGAGATATCCGGCCACGCGGACTCGCCCTCGGTGGTCGACCGGGGTCCGCTCTCGGGGAGGAGTCTCCCAGAGCTGGTGGAGCGCCACGGAGTCGATCTCGTGGGGAGGCGCGGCGAGGCGGCCGTGCGGCGGGGCGTCTTCCCGGTGCTCGTCAAGCTCCTCGACGCCACCCACCCCCTCTCCGTGCAGCTCCACCCCGACGACGCCTACGCCAGGGCGCGGCTACCCGGCGAGACGGGCAAGACCGAGCTATGGCATGTGCTGCACGCCGAGGCGGGCGCCCAGGTAATCTGCGGCCTCCTCCCCGGCGTGGGGAGGAGCGGACTGGTCGAGGCGCTGGCCCGAGGCGCCCTCCGGGATGTGCTCGACCGTGTGAAGGTGCGGCGCGGCGACTCGATCATGGTGCACGCTGGGACCATCCACGGGATCCTCTCGGGAGTCGTTCTGGTCGAGATTCAGCAGACCTCGGACACCACCTACCGGATCTACGACTGGGACCGGGTGGGGGCCGACGGCAGGGCGCGCGAGCTCCACATAGACCGGGCGCTGGAGGCGATAAACTTCGACTCGGTCGGCTCCGGGCTGGTCGAGCCGAGGGTCGTCGCCGAGGAGGCCGGGGTGCGGCGCGAGGAGGTCGGGCGCTCAGAGCACTTCGTGGTCGAGCGAGTACGGGCCGGGGCGGGCGCCGAATTCCGGAGCTCCCTCGTCGGGGAGACCTTCGAGATCTGGGGCGTAATCGAAGGGGTGGCCACGCTCGGGGCGGCAGCTGGAAGCGGCGGCGGGAGCGGCCGGAGACAGGTAGAGCTGGACCGGGCGCGATTCGCGCTGCTTCCGGCCACCTTCGGACCCTTCGCGCTGAGGGCCACAACCGACATGGTGGCTCTGCGCTGCTATCTGCCCTGAGCTGTCCGCGCGTGGCAGCCCGTGGACAGAGCTCGCGCGGCAGGAGTGGCGCTGCATCCCCTCGCCGGACCGGCTCCGTTCGCCTCTCCGCGGTGTAAAGTATACTTTACAATATGTAATCCACGGTTTACAATACCCGTATCCGTGGGACGGAGTGCCCCGCCAGGGACTCGAACCCCGAACCTGCCGATTAAGAGTCGGATGCTCTACCAGTTGAGCTAGCAGGGCCAATCAGGGGTGAGCAAGCTAACCTGGAGCAGCCCGTGGACAAACCTCCCACGGCATTCGAGGCGCGCTGCATTCCCGCTGGACCGCTGCGCTCTGCGTTGCTCCTCTGACCAATAGCGCTGCGGCTATTGGCCCTTCGTCGCGCCTTGCCAGCGGAGCGCTTCGCGCCTCTCGGTGCTCGCGCGAGATTATCCACGGACTGCTTAGCGGCGGCGCGAAAAAGCCCCGGAGGGCACAGCCTGCACCCCCCGAGGGCTCACCCGACCGAGCGCTGCCTACCGCCACCTCTTCATCTTCGGGCTCCGCATCCCACGGCCGCGCATCCACCCCCAATGGCCACCGCGCACTCCGCCACGTCGCATGCGGGGCCCGTCCCCGCGCTTCTTGGCCGCCGCCTTCAGCCCGGCCATCTGCTCCTCGGTGAGGATCGCGGCAAAGTCCTCGTGCAGCCTCTTCTCGTTCTCGACCGATGCCTTTCGCATCTCCGTCAGCCTGTCGCGCGCGGCTCCGTCCTCCAGGAGCCCGGCGCTGGCTTCGGAACGCAGCCGAATCAGCGCCGCCGCATGCTCCGCTCGGCGCTCCACGACATCGACCCTGAGCTCCTCGAGCCGGCCTCTCTGGTCGTCGGTGAGATCGAGCCGGTCGCCGTGCCGCAGGACGCGCTCCAGCATCGTGGCTTGTCCCATGCGGCCGCCGTGCAACGCACCTTTGCCGCGGTGCTGGGCCGCGAGCTCGGGCGCAGCGTAGGGGATCGGGGCTGCGAGCATGGCCAGCGCAGCGGCGCCAAGGGCCAATCGGGTGGGTGCAAGTGAGTTCCTCATCGTTTCCTCCTGTTTTCCAGGGCCTCGGTGGTGTATCGTGGAAGGCGGCCTGCTTCCAGCCGCTTCATGCTAGTCGACAGACCACGTCTTCGTTTGGTTAGGGATACTTGTTCTTCAGACAGATCGTAGACACCAGGCTGGCCCAGCATGCGTACCTCGTCGGGTGCGAGCGGACGCGGAGCGCGCTGGTAATCGATCCCGAGCGCGACATCGACAGGTACGTCGAGGTGGCGCGGGCCGCGGGGCTGAGGATCACCGCGGTGGCCGAGACCCACATTCACGCCGACTTCCTCTCGGGGTGCCTGGAGTTCGTGGAGCGCGAGGGGTGCCACGCCTACCTCTCTGGGGAGGGCGGTCCCGACTGGCAGTACGAGTGGGCAGCCGGGCGGAGCGGGGTGACGCTGCTGAAGGACGGCGACCGCTTCGAGCTCGGGGGCGTCTCCCTGCAGGCCGTGCACACTCCGGGGCACACCCCCGAGCACATGAGCTTTCTGGTGACCGACCGCGCCGCGGGAGCGAGGGAGCCGATGGGGATGATCACGGGCGACTTCGTCTTCGTGGGCGACCTGGGGCGCCCCGACCTGCTCGAGTCGGCCGCCGGGCTGGAGGGCGAGATGGAGCCATCTGCCAGGAGGCTGTACGCATCCGCGCTGGGGGTCTTCGAGCTGCCCGACTACCTGCGGATCTGGCCTGGCCATGGGGCGGGGAGCGCCTGCGGGAAGGCGCTGGGAGCGGTGCCTGACAGCACCGCCGGATACGAGAAGCGCTACAGCCCTGCGCTCGAGGCCGTCCGGGGCGGCGAGGACGCCTTCGTCGACTACATACTGGGGGGGCAGCCGGAGCCCCCGCTCTACTTTGGCCGGATGAAGGAGCTGAACCGGCGGGGGCCCCCACTCCTGGGCCCCCTTCCCGAGCCGCCGCTGCTGAGCGCGGCCGAGCTCGTTCGCCTTGCGGGGGAGGAGGACACGGTCGTCGTCGACACCCGCCCCAATCGGCTCCAATACTACGGGGGCCACCTGCCGGGGTCGATCTACGCCCCCCTGAACGCCTCCTTCCCGACTCTGGCCGGATGCTACATCGAACCGGAGTCGCGCATCCTGCTCGTATGCGAGGACCACGAGATCGAGGAGGCCGTGCGGTGCCTGGTGCGTGTGGGGCTGGACAGGGTGGCGGGCTGGGCGCCGCCAGGAGCGATCGCCGAGGTGGCTGCCGGTGGAGTTCGGCTCGCGAGCACCGAGGTGATCGACTTCGCCGAGGTGCACCGCCGGGCGGGGGATCCCCGCTACCAGGTGCTCGATGTCCGCCGGGCAGCCGAGTTCGCCGAGGCGAGCGTCGACGGTGCCACCAACATCGCGCACACGCGGCTTGCCGCGCGCCTCGAGGAGCTCCCCCGCGACCGACACCTCCTGGTCCACTGCCTGAGCGGCGCCAGGGCCTCGGCGGCATCGTCGCTGCTCGAGCGGAAGGGGTTCGGCGTGAGCGCGATCAACGATCTCTTCGCGCCCGCGTATCGGTAGCATGGGGTGGCCGCGGCAACCGGGGTGACCGCGGCAACTTTGACCGCAGCCACCGCGGTGCCATCATAGTGGAGCCAGGAGGACGGGCCGAGGGATCGCCGCCGGGGGTTCGTCGAGCCCGCCGGATGGAGGAAAGTCCGAGCTCCCGAGGGCAGGGTGCCGGGTAACGCCCGGGTGCCGCAAGGCGACGGAAAGTGCCGCAGAGAGCAGACCGCCGATGGCCCCAGCGGGGCACAGGCAAGGGTGAAAGGGTGCGGTAAGAGCGCACCGGGCCGCTGGCAACAGGGGTCGCACGGCAAACCCCACCCGGAGCAAGGCCAAATAGGGGACGAGGGGTGGCCCGCCCCGCCAGAGTCCCGGGTAGGCCGCTAGAGGCCCGGAGCGATCCGGGTCCCAGAGAAATGATCCCACCGCCTCCTCGCGGGCTTCCCGAGAGGGGCGGGACAGGACTCGGCTTACGACGCCCGTCCTCCTGGCGCAACAAGAACTGCGAGACTAGCTTGAAGGGCGGAAGGAGGGTGAGAATGAAGACGGCTAGGAACATCGCCCTGGCAGCTGCCGCGATGCTCGGCTGTGGAGGACCGTCAGTTGTGGAGGACCCCTGCTACGGGCCTCTGGCTCTGTATGTAATGCCCGATCTTGACATGCTCGTCGGGGATACGGTGGAAACGTCCCTAATGGACCACTTTGCCGACCCCATGTGCCGCCCCGAGTTCAGCTACGCGGCCAGATCGGCCGACCCTGCGGTTGCCGCCTCGATTTCGGGGACCGATCTCACGGTCTCCGCCATCGCGGAGGCAGACTCTGTGCGCGTGGAGGTGACGGCAACCGCCCCGAACGACAATAGTGCCGCCCACGACTTCCACGTCCGGGTGGAGGCCGCGACGGAGCGCTGAGGGCCGCGGGGCGGGGTGCGTGGGGTGGGGCCCCGGCCAAGGCGCTGCAACTTGACCCGGGCCACATGCACGGGGATCATTAGCAGCCGTTGTGCGCCCGTAGCTCAGCTGGATAGAGCGCTGCCCTCCGGAGGCAGAGGCCAGAGGTTCGAATCCTCTCGGGCGTACTGGCCAGGAGCCTAGGGGCGACCTTGGATGACACGCTGACATCGCTGATCGAGGGGTGGGACGGTCTGGGCACGGTCGTCTCGCGCCACCGGGAGACTGGCAGCTGGATCTTCATCGCTCTCCACGACGCGACTCTCGGCCGCCCGACCGGCGGCTGCCGCCTCAGGGAGTACCCCTCTCCCGCCGAGGGGCTGCGCGACGCAATGCGTCTGGCCGAGGCTATGACCTACAAGTGGGCCTCGATGGAGATGCCCTACGGTGGCGGCAAGGCGGTGCTGGCCACCTCGGGTCGGATCGGGGCGGATGCCCGGCGCAGCTTGCTGAGCCGCTTCGGAGAGGTCGTCAACGCGCTGCGAGGTGGATTCCTGACCGGCCCGGATCTCGGGACGACGAGCGACGACATGTCGCAGCTGGGCAGGGTGACGCGCTGGGTCCACTGCGGGACGGGCGCCGCAGCTGGCGCCGACCCGGGTCGCTTCACCGCGGCCGGCGTCCTCGCTGGCATCAGGGCGGGTGTGGCCCATCTGGACGGGTCGGCCGATCTAGTCGGGAAGTCGGTGCTGGTGCAGGGCGTCGGCGATGTCGGAGGGCCTCTGGCCCGTCTGCTGCGAGACGCGGGCGCCACAGTGATGGCGTCGGACGTCGATGTCGATCTGGCGCGCGATGTGGCGGTCGCCTGTGACGGTGCCGTCGTGCCGCCTCGCGACGTCTACGGCGTCGAGTGCGACGTGTATGCGCCGTGCGCCGTCGGCGCCACCCTGAACGCGACGACCATTCCCGAGCTGCGCTGCCGAGTCGTGGCCGGTTCGGCCAACAACCAGCTTGCAAGGCGCTCGGACGCCGATGCGCTCCACGAGCGGGGGATCCTGTATGCGCCCGACTACGTGGTCAGCGGCGGGGGTGCGATGGGTTTCGGGCTGATGGCGCGGGGCCGTGTAGGCGCGGCCGAGGCCGAGGAGGAGGTGGCGCGGCGGATCGGGAGCGCCCTGGCCAAGGTCTTCGGCGAGGCCGAGCGCAGCGGGGCTTCCCCCGTCGTCGCCGCCCGGCGGCGGGCAGAGAGGGTTCTGGCGCGCGGGGCCACGACCGGATCGGGGGGCGTCTGACCCGCCGGCCCGTCTTCATGCCGCTGGAGGGCTACGCCGAGATCGCCGCTCCCGAGATGGTCAGGCGGGCCAGGCAGTTCCGCGAGGAGGCCGCACGGCGTCGCACGGTGCGCCACTACAGCTCGAAGGCCGTGCCGGTGGAGGTGGTCGAGGAGTGCGTGCGGGCTGCGGGCACGGCGCCGAGCGGTGCCAACCGGCAGCCTTGGCACTTCGTCGTCGTCTCGGACCCCGGAGTAAAGGCCCGCATCCGGGTGGCGGCCGAGGAGGAGGAGCGGGCGTTCTACAGCGGGGGCGCCCCCCAGGAGTGGCTGGACGCCCTGGCCCCCCTCGGCACCGACGAGAAGAAGCCCTTCCTGGAGTGCGCTCCATACCTGATCGCGATCTTCGCGCAGCGGTATCACCTGACCCCGGACGGCGACAGGCACAAGAACTACTATGTGCAGGAGAGCGTCGGGATTGCGACCGGCATCCTGATCAGCGCCCTGCACCGGGCGGGACTCGCCACCCTTACGCACACGCCCTCGCCGATGAACTTCCTGAACGAGATCCTGGGCAGGCCCTCGAGCGAGCGCCCCTTTCTGCTCCTGGTGACCGGGCTCCCGACCGACGACGCCGAGGTTCCCGCGATCAGGCGCAAGCCGCTTCGCAGCATCGCCACCTTTCGCTAGAACATCGCTTCGCGGTAGAATCCCTCGCACGGGATCGCACTCCGGCAGCCCGTGGAGAGTGGAGGACGGACATGGGGATTGACGTAGTGCCGAAGCGGTCGCCCGAGGAGATGCGGGTCTTCACGCGGGCGCTCCTCAGGGACCTTCAGGCGCTGGAGCGGCTCCTGGCCGACGGCATGATCGAGTCCGGCGTCCGTCGCTTCGGCGCGGAGCAGGAGCTGTTTCTCGTAGACGAGGCGTGGCGTCCCGCGCCGGTGGCGATCGAGGTTCTCGACGACCTGGACGACGAGCCCTTCACCACCGAGCTGGCGCGCTTCAACCTCGAGGCGAACCTGTCGCCGAGGCTGCTCGGCGGCGCCTGCTTCACCGAGATGCACGAGGAGCTCGACGCGTACGTGGAGCGCGTGAGCGCCGCGGCGCGCCGCCAAGGGTGCGAGGTCGTCCTCACGGGAATCCTGCCGACTCTCTCGAAGTCGGACCTGTCGCTCGCCAACATCACCCCCAGAGCCCGCTACCACGCCCTGAACCAGGCGATGAACGCCGCCGGTCCGGGCGCCTTCCGGCTTCGCATCCGGGGCACCGACGAGCTGATCATCCAGCACGACTCGGTGATGCTGGAGGCGTGCAACACGAGCGCCCAGATTCACCTCCAGGTATCGGCCGAGGAGTTCGCCCACTTCTACAACGTCTCCCAGGCCGTTATCGGACCGATCCTGGCGGCGTGCGTCAACTCGCCGCTCCTATTCGGGCGCAGGCTGTGGGCCGAGACGCGGATCGCGCTCTTCCAGCAGTCGCTGGACACCAGGGGCAGCGACCTGCACATGCGCGAGATGAGCCCGCGCGTCCGCTTCGGCGGCAACTGGATCCGCCGCTCGGTGGTCGAGCTCTTCCAGGAGGATATCGCGGCCTTTCGGGTGCTCCTGGCCTCCGAGGTGGAGGAGGACCCGTTCGCGGTGCTCGAGTCGGGGGGGGTGCCGAAGCTGCATGCGCTCCAGCTCTTCAATGGGACCGTCTACCGGTGGAACCGGCCCTGCTACGGGATCTCGAACGGAAGGCCGCACCTGCGCATCGAGTGTCGCGCACTCCCCTCCGGTCCCTCCACGATCGACGAGATGGCCAATCTGGTGATGTGGATCGGAGCGGTGCTGGGGGTGGCGAAACGCCACCCCGACCTGACCGGGCGTCTCGAGTTCGACGATGCGAAGAGCAACTTCCTGGCCGCGTCGCGCCTGGGGCTTCGTTCCGGGATGGTGTGGATGGACGGCGAGGCTCGTCCCTCCGACAAGCTCCTCCTCGACACCCTCCTGCCGCTTGCCCGGGAGGGGCTCGCCGCGTATCCCCTGGCGGACGGCGAGACGGAGCGCTACCTGGACGTCTTCGAGGCTCGGGTGAAGGCGCGCACGACGGGATCCGCCTGGATGCTCCGCTCCCTCGCCAATCTGAAGCAGGCCGGGAGCAGGAGCGAGCGCCTGGCAGCCCTCACCTCGGCCACGGTGCGGCAGCAGAAGGCGCAGCTCCCGGTCGCCGAGTGGGAGGCCGCCCAGCTCCACGAGGCGGGGGGATGGAAGCACAACTATGTGCGCGTGGAGCAGTACATGTCCACCGCGCTGACGACCGTCAACCAGGACGAGCTCGTCGAGATGGTGGCCTACCTGATGCACGTGCGCGGCATCCGCCACGTCCTGATCGAGGACAACGAGCACAAGCTCGTCGGGATCGTCTCCTATCGGTCGATCCTGAAGCTCATGTCCAGCGGCAGAACGCGCGACGAGGTGGAGAACCTGCCGGTGAGCGAGGTCATGGAGCGAGACCCCGTCACGATCACCCCCGAGACTCCGACGCTCGAGGCCATCAGGGTGATGCGCGACCGGCAGGTGTCGGCGCTCCCGGTAGTCAAGACCAAGCAGCTCGTCGGGCTTGTGAGCGAGACGGACTTCATGCCCATGGCCTACCACCTCCTCGAGGACGCGCTAGAGGCGTGACGGCGCGTGGGTGAGGTGCCTGGCCCCCCCTCCGGGGCGAAGGCCCGGGCGCCGTGGACCGGTGGTCCGGACGATCGGGCGGACGGCAGGGTCGGCTGGGTAGAGGGCGCGTCGGCCGGCCCGCTTCTGCTCTGCGTCGGCGGGGTGCACGGCAACGAGCCGGCCGGCGTGAGAGCGCTCGAGATGGCTGTGCCGCTGCTTCGGTCGCGAAGGACGAGAGTGGCAGGCGACTTCGTGGCGGTGGTCGGCAACGTGCAGGCGCTGGCGGCCGGTCGGCGCTACCTGGCGTACGACCTCAACCGGGTATGGACGGCGAGCAGGATCGGCGAGGCGGTCGCTCGCGCCGAGGGGGACGGCCGAGCGGCCCGGAGGCCCGAGGACCACGAGGTCGTGCGGATGCTGGCCATCCTGGAGGAGGTGGCGGCGCGCGCGCGAGGCCCGGTGCACGTCCTGGACCTCCACACCACCTCGAGTGGCGGCGGCGCATTCAGCACCTCGGCCACCACCCCCAGGCACAGGCGCTTCGGAGGCGCGATCCCTGTGCCGATGGTGCGGCACCTCAACCACAAACTCCAGGGGACGCTGACCACCTACCTGGACCGATTCGGGTACACGGCAGCGGTCTTCGAGAGCGGACAGCACAGGGAGCCGGCCGCGGTCGACAGGGCCCTCGGGGCGATCTGGCTGGCGGTGCGGGCGTCCGGCCTCCTGGGGGCAGCCGACGCTCCCGAGGCGACCGCCGCCTACAGGGAGCTTCAGGACGAGTGGCTGCACCTTCCACGAGTCGTCGAGCTGACGTATCGGCATCCGATCGCCGAAGGGGACGGCTATCTCACCAACCCCGGCTTTCGCAACTTCCAGCCGGTCCGGGCGGGCGACGTGATCGGGCGCGACCGCAACGGCGATGTCGTCGCCCCGCGAAGCGGCAGAATCCTGATGCCGCTATACCAGCAGCTGGGCGAGGACGGCTTCTTCGTCGTCAGCGACACCGTCGAGCTGGACGCCGAGACGCGCAGCGTGGAGTGCGTCGGGGCGGAGACGATCTAGCAGCCCGTGTGCGGTCGCTTCACGACTCGCCCCGTCTCGCGCAAGGTGAACCGGGCGGGCTACGATGGGAGCCGCTGCATTCAGGGTGTCGAAGAGGTTGTGTCCAACCAAATGTAAACTACAGATTACATTATGTAAACCGTAGTAGACATGGTTGCACTCAATCCAGCTCCCGGAGGAGCTCTCCGACCCGCTCCAGCGCTGGCGTCAGCTCCTCCTTGGGGAGGCCGAAGCCGATCCTGAGGGTCCCCTCGAGACCGAAGTGGGTGCCCGGCACCAGGAGGAGGCTGTGCTCGACGCGAAGGCGCTCGGCCAGCTCGAGCGAGGGGACCCTTGCCCGGTAGCGCATCAGGCAGATGGCGCCGGCGTCGGGAGGCGTGAAGGCTACCCGGTCGCCCAGCGAGTGCGCCCACTCGGTCACCACCTCGAGATTCCGGCGGATGATCCCCTGGGTGCGCGCCAGCAGGCGACGGCGGGTGTGCGGCGTGAGCGCGATCCCGGCCAGCATGTCCGAGACGGCGGTCGGGGCGATGGAGGTGTAGTCGGTGCGGGCCCAGAGACGCTCCACCATCTCGGGAGGGCCGGCCACCCACCCGAGGCGCAGCCCCGGGAGTCCGTAGGCCTTCGAGAGCGAGCCCGTCAGGAGCAGCTTGTCGTAGCGCCCCCAGAAGGTGGGCAGGGCGTCGGCGGCGACCTCCGCCCCCTGGTACACCTCGTCGGCGAGGATCCACGCTCCATGGCGGTCCGCGAGCGCCGCGATCTCGTCGATCTCGCCCGCGGTGAGCGCCGCCCCGGTCGGGTTGTTGGGGTGGGTTGCCACGATGCAGCCGGCACCGGCCTCGAGAGCCGACGAGAGCTCGTTCAGATCGGGACGCCACCCCTTCTCCTCCCGCAGCCTGAAGCCTACGCAGCGGCCGCCGAAGCACTCGATGAGCCCGGGGAGCTGCATGTAGTTGGGGAGCATGGCGGCCGTGGCGCCGCCGGTGCGGGCCAGCTCCCAGAAGGAGACGAAGTTGGCCTCGGCGCCCCCGGCTGTGGCGAGCACCCCCGCGTCGGTTGCGCCGGGGTGGAGCGCGGCGATCAGCGATCTTAGCTCGTCGGTGCCGTTGGACTGGGTGTAGCCCAGCCGAGCCGCGAGCAGAGCCTCCACCTGTCCCTCCTGGGCGAGGAGTTCGCCCAGCGCGAGCGGGTGCACCCCGCTCTCCGAGAGGTTGTAGCGGACCCGATGCTCGTAGGTGGACTGCCACCGCTCCATCAGGAAGGGAGTGAAGCGCACTATGCCCTCGATTTGGTCCAGGTGCGGGTTGGCGCGAAGATGTTCGCAGGACTGCGGCGTCTTGCACGGCAAAGATGGCGCGAAGGGGGACCGACGGGAAAGGCAGGGGAGATGGTCGCAAGCTACGAGAGCACGCTCGCCAACGGCCTGAGGGTGGTGATCGCCCCGGACCGCACGACACCGGTCGTCGCCGTCAACGTCTGGTACCAGGTCGGATCGCGGAGCGAGCCGCCCGGGAGGACCGGCTTCGCGCACCTCTTCGAGCACATGATGTTCCAGGGGTCCGAGCACGTGGCCCGCAACGGGCACTTCCAGCACATCGAGACGGTGGGCGGCTCGGCCAACGCGACGACCTGGTTCGACCGCACCAGCTACTACGAGACCGTCCCCTCGCACCATCTCGACCTGGCGCTCTGGCTGGAGGCGGACCGCATGGGGTGGATGCTCCCGGCGATGACCAGCGAGAAGCTGGAGAACCAGCGCCAGGTCGTGATGAACGAGCGCCGCGAGCGCTACGACAACCAGCCGTACGGGGACTGGGACGAGCGCGTCCAGTCGCTCCTCTTTCCGGCCTCCCACCCGTACCACCACACCGTGATCGGCTCGATGGAGGACATCGAGTCGGCTACGCTGGAGGATGTCCACGACTTCTTCGAGACGCACTACGGCCCGGGAAACGCCATCCTCACGATTGCGGGCGACTGCGAGCCGGAAGGTGCGCTGGATCGGGTGCGGCGCTACTTCGGCGAGATCCGTGCCGGCCCGGCCTCTCCCCCCGTTCCGGGCGAGGAGCGGATACCGCTCGCCACCGGGGGGACGCGCCGCTCCGATGTGCAGGCGGCGGTGCCGCTGCCCCGGGTGTACCTGGCGTGCCGTGCGCCCGCCTTCACCACGGAGGCCTTCTACGCCGGCGAGGCGGTGTCGAGCTGTCTCGGCTCCGGGCGGTCGTCGCGCCTCTACGAGCGGCTGGTGCGCACGGGGGTGGCCAAGTCGGCCTCGTGCCACCTCCTGCCCCTCACGAGCGGGTCCGCTATCATGCTGGCCGTGGCCACGGGGCTGGAGGATGCGGACGCCGCCGAGCTCGAGGAGGCTCTGGCGGCCCAGATGGAGGGCGTTCGGGATCTAGGCGAGGAGGAGCTCCACCGGGCCGTCGTCGGTGCCGAGACCAGGAACCTGAGGGCTCTCCAGAGGGCCCAGTGGCGGGCCGAGATGCTCTCGTCGTATGCTGCGCACTTCGGGAGCGCCTCGCGCCTCAACGACGACCTGAGGCGGCTCCGGAGGGTGACGCTCGACGAGGCACGGCTCTGGTGCGAGGAGTATCTGCACGCCGACAACCGGGTGGTGGTGCGCTATCGGCCGGAGTCGGGAAAGTGACGGGCGCGGGGATGGCCGGCGGGTCGCGCGAGCGGGTGCCTTCGCCCGGTCCGATCCGGCCGTATCACTTCCCGGAGGTGGCGAGGATCCGCCTGGACGGCGGCTTGCAGCTGCGCCTGGTGCACACGCCCTCGCTTCCGGTGGCCACCGCGATGCTCGTCATGCGGTTCGGCGAGAGTGCGCTCTCCCCCGACCGGGCCGGGCTGGCGGTGCTCGCGGCCGATTCGCTGGAAGGGGGGACCGAGCTCCGCTCGGCGGGCGAGCTGGCGAATGCGCTGGACGGTATCGGCGCCAGCTGGGGCGCTGCGACCGGGTGGGACTCGACGACCGTCGCCGTCTCCTGTCTGCCCGACCACCTGGGCGAGGCGATGCCGCTTCTTGCCGAGATGGTGAGGCGGCCGTCCTTCGATGAGGAGGAGTTCGCGCGCCACCGGGCGCGGCAGCAGGCGGCGGCGAGCCAGCGCCTGATGGACCCTGCGTCGATGGCGGTCGACCGGTTCGCGCACACGCTCTACGGTAGGGGTGGCCTCTACGGCCGCCCATTGACCGGGACCCCGGAGGCCATCGGCGCGCTGACGGCCGACGCCGCGGCCAGGCTCGTCGGGACCTTCTATGGCCCCGCCGACGCCGCGCTGGTCCTGGTGGGCGACCTGGAGCGGTCGGAGGCGGTCGCGCTGGCCGAGTCGGCCTGGGGCGGATGGGAGCGGGAGGCGGTCCCGGTGCCGGATGCCGCTCCGGCTCTTCGTGCAGGCGAGCGCTCGGTCCACGTCGTCCACCGCCCCGGATCGGTGCAGTCCGAGATCAGGGTGGGCCATGTGGGGGTCCGGCGGGCGGTGGAGGACTACCTGCCCCTGATCGTCTTCAACCTGGTGCTGGGGGGGTCGTTCTCCTCGCGCCTCAACCTGAATCTGCGCGAGAGGAGGGGGCTGACGTACGGGGTGCGGTCCTCCTTTGCGGCCTGGCGGGCGGCCGGACCCTTCTCGGTGTCCACGGCGGTCGAGACCGCGTCCACCGAGAGCGCGGTCGTCGAGATAGTGCGCGAGATCGAGGCGATGGCGACCGATGGGCCGACGCGGGACGAGGTCGATGCGGCCACCAGCTACCTGGCGGGAGTCTTCCCCCTGCGGCTGCAGAGCGCGGGGCAGATCGCATCGAGGGTGGCGGGTTCGTTCATACACGACCTGCCGGAGGGGTACAACCGGAGCTACCGCGACCGGGTGCGCGAGGTCACCCGCGAGGAGGCCGCCCAGTCGGCCAGGCGCCATCTGCACCCGGATGGCCTCTGCACCGTGGTGGTGGGGGATGCGGAGGCGGTCCGGTCCCAGCTGGAGGGGCTGGGGATGGGGGAGGTGACGGTGCATGAGGCGCCTGGGCCGTGAGCGAGGACCGCGGGGCGCTCGTCGGATCGAGGACCGTTCACGACGGCAGGGTGGTGCATCTCAGCATCGACACCGTGCGCTTCCCCGACGGCTCGCTCGGCGAGATGGAGCTCGTCCGCCACCGCGGGGCGGCGGCCGTGCTGCCGATCTTCGGAGAGCCGGGCGACGCGGACCCCGACGTGCTGCTGCTGCGTCAGTACCGCTACGCCGCCGGTGGCGAGATCTACGAGATCCCGGCGGGGATCGTGGAGGAGGGCGAGAGCTGGGAGGAGTGCGCCCGGCGGGAGCTCGAGGAGGAGGCTGGGCTGACGGCGGCGACGCTGCTTCCGCTGACGACGATCCACACCACTCCGGGCTTCACCAACGAGCGGATTCGTCTCTTCGCGGCGCTGGGCCTCGGCGAGGGTCGGGCCCGGCTGGACCGGGACGAATTTCTGCAAACGGTTCGGATGGGGCTCGCGCAGGCGCTGGAGCTCGCGAGGTCGGGCGAGCTGACGGACGCGAAGTCGCTGGTTGCGCTGCTTCATTACTCGAGTTTTTTGCCTCCTCGCTGATTCAAGTGGGCAGGTTGAAGGCTAGCTTGCCGCATACGAGGTAGGCCATGGTGATGAAGTTGTCGGCGGTGCGGTATCCGCGCGCGCGCACTTTGGCGGCCTGGACGAGGGAGTTCATGGCTTCCAGCATACCGTTGCTGATCCGGGATCGAAGCCAACGGAGGATTCCGGGCGAGTGCCTGCGGATGGTTCTGGCCACCCTGGCCATCGGCGCGAGGCCGCTGTGCTCGGCGTGCAGGCACCACACTTCGAGGTGAAGCGCGGCGAGTTCGGGCGGCAGGTCCCAGAACTCCTGGAACGCGAGCTTGAGCCGGTAGGCCTCGGCCGTGTCGAGGGCGAGATGCGCCGGATCGAGGAGTTCGTCCAGACGTTCTCGCTGGTCCGGGGTCAGGCGCTCCGGATTCCACAGCCACAGCCACCGGCTCCGCTTCAGTTCCGGACGCCCCTTCTGCTCCGCGCGGCGCACCTTCTCCACCGCCTCGTTCAGCAGCTTCACGACATGGAACCGGTCGAAGGTGATCTCGGCGTCCGGGAACGACTCGCGCGCTCCCTTCATGTAGGCCGCCGACATGTCCATGCACAGCTCCCGGACTCCGTCCCCGCTTCCCCCGTGGGCCTCGAGGTCCTTCCGGAACTCCGTCAGCACCCCCCATTTGCGCCCCGGGGTCGCGTAGAGCAGCCTCCGCCCGTCCAGGTCCGCGAAGAAGGTCACGTAGCTGTGGCCCCGGCGGCACGCCTTCTCGTCCACTCCCACCGCCCGCACGCTGCCGTGGTCCGCCGCCGCTCTCGCCTCGTCCACGTGGTGCTTGACGATCCGCCACAGCCGCGTGTCGTGCTCCCCGACGATCCGCCCCACAGCCCGCACCGGCATCTGCGCCGCCATCGTCACCACGAGCGCCTCGAAGAGCAGGGTGAACCCGCTCCTCGGGCGAGCCCATGGCACCCGAGCCCGGCGGACCCCGCACGAAGGACACCTCACCCGCGGCGCCGGTGCGTGCAGGAAGGTCTCGTGCTGGAAGAAGTTCAGGTGCCGCCACCGCCTCCAGCCCGTGTCGTAAGCCTTGCAGCTCCCGTCACCGCACCCCCCGCACTCGAACAGTCCTCCGGCCTCGAAGTTCAGGTGCAGATCGAGCTTCCTCGTCTTCGGGTCGAACTCGGCCTTCTCCACGTACCAGGGGTGCTCAAGCCCCAGCGCCTGCTCGAACAGCTTCGTCCGCTCCAAAGCGATTCTCTCCCGCCCCCTCCCCTCGGTCGGCTCCCCCTGCGGAAGCCGGGGATCCGGACGGCGAGGCTCCGCAGGGATCCGGAGCGGTCGCCCCGGTCCTGCCCAGCCAATCTTCCGACCCTGGAGCCGTGCCGAAAGCCCGTACGCACCACCCCGCGAAACGGCAGTACCCGTAGCCATCGTGCCGTCAACGGTGCTGTACGTGGAGTGTGTCGATGGTCACCACAAGCTCCGGCGGCACATCAGCGACGCTGGCAGCCTTTCAACCCTCACCCATTCGGAACAGCGAGGAGCCCCTCGAATTCACTCTTTCCGCGCCAGCTGCCGCGCGAACCGGCCCACGGCTCGGCAAGACCGAGGGTCTCGGCCACGTCGCGGGCGGCTCCCCCGAATCCCCCGACCAGAAAGAGCGGCTGGCGGCCGCGAAGGGACAGGAGCGCCTCCTCGGCGACGCCCGGCATGCGGCCCCTGTACCCGTCAACCTGCCCGCCGAGCACGACTCGCGCGTCCGTGCAGGATTGCTCGAGCCGTCGCATGGCAGTCAGGCCTTCGACCCACTCGGCCGGGGACGGTGTCCTGCTCGGCAGGGCGCGACGGCTCTGCAATGTCATTGGCCTCCCGTCCTTCCCGACAAGAATCAACTCCGCGATTCCCCGCAGCTCCTTGGCGGTGCGCTCTATCTGCCCGATCGGCATGCCGATGTGAACCGGCCAGGGCAGGTGGGTCGCGACTCTCGTTCTCTCCTCCGGATCTTCCGACCGGGCATACCGAATCGCCAACTCGAAGAGCAGATCGGTGAGACCGTCTTCGCGGAGGTCGCCTCCGTACGCGACGTCCATGTCCGCAGCCAGCAGCTGGAGCACGAGATCGGCCACCGCGTCCCTCATGTGTCCCGCGCTCAGCCCGAAGGCCGCAATGTCGGGGCTCTCCGATGCCGAGAGAGCCACCCTCACGGGCGTCCAAAGTCGAGTCGCGGAAGTCATCGCATCTCCGCCAACCACTGGTTCATGCTCAGCAACCTCAAGTCGGCCCAAGCAGACGCGCGCCGACCGCACGGAGGCCCGGCGTGAGTGAGTGAATTGGTCCGACAGTGTTGGACCAATTCGGGGGATCCCTCCGGCGAACGCTGCGACCACCCACTTCCGACGAGTGCTGACGCCGACGTCGGGCTCGCATCCGTCCCAGAAGATTCAACGGACACCGTCTGTTGAATCCCCAGCGGCCCACCAGATTCCGCAGACGCTGTCTGCGATTTTCCAGCCGCAGCGCACGCCCCCCACTCATTCCGCCACCCCCATTCGTCGCAGATGACCCTCCACCCTCGCCCCGTAGTCCTCCACCCGCCGCTCCAGCTTCGGCAGCGGCCTCGCATACCGCCCCTCCAGCACCCTGACCCGATCCACCAGCCCACCCGTCAGGCGTTCCACCACCTGGCCGATCGCGCCCTCCACGCTTGCCATCCACTTGTCGCCGACCACAAGCTCGGTGATCTCCGCGACAGTCAGCGTACCGTACCGCGCGAGCACCTTCGAGTCCAGCCTGGCCTGCGCCGCCTTCGTCGACCTCTTCGCCGCGCCGAGGGCCTTCATCAAGTCCAGACACACCTCTAGCGCATCCCGCTCCTCCCACCCTTCGGGATCGCCGACCACCGCCTTCAGCCGTGCCCTCGCAGCGGCCTGCGTCACCTTCCCGGAATCGCCCGTCGCGCCCTCCAGAAGCCCGTCTTCCCCGGAGTGCTCCTCGACGAACCCTTCCAGCTCGCGAGCAACGCCCTCCTGTTCCGTCCGCAAACGGTCAACCTCGGCCTGCTCCGTAGCGAAGTACCGGGCGACGACCAGCCGGGGAGGCACCAGGTCCATCCTGTACCTCTTCCGCTTCACGGTCAGATCCGGCGTCTCCGCGGTCCCCTTGCCCCTGACCGGCACCAGCACCCGCGGCCGCGCCGCCTCCCTCCACCCCTCCGTAACCACCAGGTATACATCGTCCTGCATGATCTCGTCCCAGTAGTCCATCAGGCACTGGTAGACACCGTAGCGGTCGAGCAGCGGGAGTCCGGCGAAGCGGTGCAGAAGATCCTCCGAGAGATCCCGGATCAACGCCTTGGGCGAATCCCCGACGGCAAGCTCGCGCAGTCGCGGCGCATGCTCCCGTCGCCAACCGTCGAACACCCGGCGAACGCGGTCCCCATACGCCCTGAACTCCCCGTGATCGAGCACAACCCCCCGCACCTCGTCCGCCTCGACCCGCGCGTCGCTGTACCCATCGCGGCCATTCGGCGAGAAGAGCAGCTCGCGCAGGCCCGGAAACACCTCCCAGTAGGTGCCGAGAGCGTTGATGTCGCGGTCCGGGATGCCGCCGTGCAGGTGCGCGGCCAGGTCGTGCAGGTCCTCGGGCTCGCTCGAGTCGATGTAGCGGGGGATGTTGAGGTTGTAGTCGTTGGCCTCGCTGGCGATCTCAGTCAGCGGCACCATGCGCGAATAACCGGGAACCTCTCTCTGCTTCGTGAAGACGTCCACGATCCGGTGGATGTCGCGTTCGCGCAGCCGGTTCTTGGCGCCGTCCTTCCGGAAGCCCTTGCTGGCGTCGATCATGAAGATGCCACGTCGGCCCACCGCCCTCTCCTTGTCGATCACCACGATGCACGCCGGGATTCCTGTGCCGTAGAAGAGGTTGGCGGGAAGCCCGATGACGCCCCTGATCAGGCCGCGCCGGACGAGGCGCCGGCGGATGTCGGCCTCCTTGTTGCCGCGGAAGAGGACGCCGTGGGGCATGATGATCGCGCCCTTGCCGGTGCTGTTGAGCGATGCGACGAGGTGCAGGAGGAAGGCGAGATCGCCGTTCCTGGCCGGCGGCTCACCGTATTCGAAGCGGCGGTATTCGTCGTTGGCCGGGTCGAGTCCGTTCGTCCATGCCTTGTCGGAGAACGGGGGGTTGGCGACCGCGAAGTCGAACCGCTTGAGGCGCCCCGGTCCGGCCGTGAAGCGGGGGGCGGCCAGCGTGTTGTCGCGCTCGATCTCGGCGGCCACGCGTCCGTGGAGGATCATGTTCATCCGCGCCATCGTCCACGTCGCGACATCCTTCTCCTGGCCGTAGACGGTCAGTCCGTGCGGCGCTTCGTCGGCGGCCTTGACGAGGAGCGACCCGGAGCCGCAGGTCGGGTCGTACACGGTGTGATCCCGCCGGGTGTCCGGGCCGATCCCGATCACCTGGGCCATGATGCGGGATACCTCGGCCGGGGTGTAGAACTGTCCCTTGCTCTTTCCGGACTGGGTCGCGAAGTGCCGCATCAGGTACTCGTAGGCGTCGCCCAGGAGGTCGTCGCCGTGGGCGCGGTTGGCGCGGAAGTCGAGCCCCTCGAAGATCCCGACCAGCTTCGTGAGGCGGTCCTGCATCTCCTTGCCCCGGCCGAGCTTGCTCTCGTCGTTGAAGTCGGCCTGGTCGATCACGCCCTTGAGGAGGTGTTGGTTGCTGTCGCCAGCGTCGGCGAGTCGTCCGATGACCTTGTTGATCCCGTCGCCGATCTCCTTGGTCCCCTTGAGCGCAACCATGTCGGTGAAGCTGCCGCCGGGTGGCACCGTGATGTCGGCGAAGTCGTCGCTCCCGGCGTACTTGTCCGAGACGTACTTCATGAAGAGCAGCGTGAGGACGTAGTCCTTGTACTGTGAGGCGTCCATGCCGCCACGCAGCTGGTCGCAGCTCTGCCAGAGCGAGGAGTAGAGGTGGGATTTGCGGAGGGGCATCGGGAGTGGTGGGTGGGGTGGGTGGCGGGGGCAGCAGTCTGGGCGGCCAATCACGATTACGGGGGCGTCCGAGCGGGGTCAAGGACGGGTGGGGTGCCGAGGTGGGAGGGGAGCGAGTTGGCGGCGGCCGATGGCCGGCGCACGAGCAACTCGAATGTCATCTGTGCATTACATTATGTCATGTATAGTTGACAGTACATCGTGGGAAGGTCTTGCTGGCGGTGGCGCGGCCACCTCCCAGGCCCGGGTACCCCGTCGCGGTCGTCCCGTGGTTGTCTCTTCTCCCCATCGAGCCCGGTCATGGTCGTCGCTGAGGCGAGTCTGGACGACTCGCCCTACATCGGAAACGACGCCCGGAACCTCCGCTCGGAGGACTGCGGACCCAACTCCGCGGAAAGGAGATCAGCGAGGCTGTGGAATGCGACCACAGGTCGGCCGCCAAGGGGGGCTACCTGCCACGGCTGCAGGAGCTTCGCGAGGGGCTGCTTGAGGCCTGCGGTCTGGGAGGAGGCGTAGGCCGGTCGGCGCCAGGAAGTTCGTCGGGGGCTGGAACTCGTGGCGCGTGTCGGACATGGGCTGATGAACGTGGGGACGGGCGAGGGTTCCGAGATCGTCCAGCCTGCGGGCGCGGCGTCGGGCTCAGGGGCCGGGCGAGGCAGGTCGAAGGCAAGGCCGCTCGCGGGACGGGGAAGGTCCGCCTGACAGCGCCCGTCGCCACGATCGCCCTTGTCGGTGTACTGCGAATGTAGTACCATCCCACATGGGATTCTCGGAGGCGAAGCGGGCGGTCGGAATCGCCCGACCACTGGGATCAGTCCATGGTGGTGCGGGAGGGACGGTGGTACATCAAGGTGTATTTCCTGGAGACCGACTGGGACGACCGGAAAGCGATGTTCATAAGCGTTCATCGAACAGGGAACTGAGATGAAGATATTGCGCGAAGGAGATCGCGGGTACGCTCTGGCGCCGGAACGCGGGCGGGTCGAGATCATGTACGAGTACCGAACGGTCGAACTCGAGAAGTCGAAGGCCACGGTCAGCAACGTCCTCGTCGGCGTGGATGCCGAAACCGGAGAAGTTCTGACGGTGCCGGCCCAATCGACGCCGAAGCTGAAGGCAGCGAGAGAGGCGAAGAAACGGGAGGTGATGAGCGTCCGGATGCCGCGGGAGCTCGACGACGTGCTTCATCTCGTGGCGGACCGCTATCGCGTGGCGGCCAGGCAGTTCGCTCCCGCGGTTATTCGATACTACCTCACGTTGGCTTGCGCGAATGCCGACATGGCTCAGCGTCTGCGCACGCTCTCCAAGAGCCCCTTGGCGACGGGGAGGTGTCAGAAGGATCTGCGCTTGAGGATACAGCGGGAGCTTGTTGTGTGGTTGCGCGACATCGCGGTCGTTTCGGGAGGAGCCACCAAGAGCGATATGGTTCGAGGCGCAATCGTGGCGGCTAAGGAAGATGTGCTCGACGATGGCGCTAGAGAGCGGCAGCGGCAGCTAGAGGCCATTGCCCGAGCCATTTAGGTCCCGAGAGCAACAACTCAGACTCGGGATGACGCGATCCAAGACCCGGTTCGAAGGCCTTCCGAACAGTAACCAGCCGATCACGCAGAGCATCATGTGGCTGAACGCGTTCGACAAGCGCTACCGGGAATACAAGAGGCTGGGCTGGGTCCTACCGTGCCTCCCTGCCGGATCGGCTTGGGGAGATCCCGGGGAACCGCTCGCAGGACCGACATGGCTTCGACGAAGTTCGCGGACCGGTTCGGCCTCGACGTGCGGGCGGTACAGGAATGGGAACAGGGGCGGCCAGGCGTCGAGACCAGGGGAGTCGTCGATGGCGTGAACGTGGATATCGATGCCCGAGGGAACCTGGTTGGCTTCGACATCGATCGCGCTGCGAACCGGCTTGATCTATCCTCGCTGGAGACAACCGCGCTGCCGCTCCGCTCGTACAGCGAAACAGGGAGATAGCCCGTAGATTCACCCAAGAGTGCGCGTGGAACCTCTGGAGTTCCTCGCCGAAAGGAACGGAGGGAGTTGTGGAGAATCTGAAGATCACTGAGTTGATCGGGCGCGCGCCCTGGCGCGAAGCGGTCACCTACAGGAAGACATGGCCCCACGAGTACGTCCTCAGCCAGAAGGACGACCAGCGTGAGTTGATCGAGCTGGTCTGTGCTCGCTTCCGTGCCGGCGAGGGCGTCGCCGCCACCTTCTTCGGGAGGCCGAACACCTACCTCTTCCTCGACGACCACAAGTACTGGCTCATGACCCACTGGGACAAGATCGACCTCGACGACGGACAGGATTACGTCCTGAACCGGGCGCGCCTGTATCGCGACCGGCGGGATTTCGTGATTCAGCCGGGCGATACGGGCAGGCGGGAGGACTACCCCGCCAAGCCTGCGGCTACAGGCACGTCACACCGCTGACCGACGGGGCCGTGGCCGCCTTTGGGGAAGCGCGCGGGATGGCCGCAGGCGTCCGTTGGGGCTCGGAATCGCCAGCCTCCACCAGTTCATACACCGCCACGCTGTGTTCACCTAGTTCGCCACGCTCCAGGAGCAGCACCCAGTCCGGGCCAGCGTCGAGCAGCGTCGAGCGCGCGGGGATGACGAGGGTACCGACCCACGCGCCGTCTCGGTTCAGCAGGTGGAGTTCTCGGTCTGGTGACCGCCAGCCAGAGGTCGTCACCCACAAGCTGCGCCTTGCCGCCCGCGCGTCCACATGTGCCGACCACCGGCGTCGAACATCCAGACCTCGTAGCTCTGCTCGTCCACGACGACCACACTCCCATCTTGCAGCCGAATGGCGCCCGCGATGACCCGGTCCCTCCACACGGCCCCGAGCGACCTCCGGCTGGACCGGGCCTTCGTCTTCATTCCGGGCGAGGCGTGCTTTCGGCTGCACGACCGCAGTGGAGGCAGTGGGGCGGACACGCGCGTTCACGGAGGGGCTGGGGTAGCGGAGGCTACCCCCCCTGCCAGCCTCGGGAGGTGGTTCCCGTTTGCAACCTGTGCGGAATTCGCATGGGTTGCCTTGGAGCCTGACGACGAGAACGGTGATTGCTCTCCGTGGCGTCTTTCACTTCTCGATCTCCAGAGCGGCGAGCACCCGCTCGACTGCATCGAGGGTCTCCGAACGTCACCGGGTCCGGTGGCCCAAGAGCAGGCCGCTCGCAGTGCGGGCTCCACGGAGGTCGTGGTTGGCGCGCGGGGGTGCTCTTCGTCGGAGGGAAACAGACGCGTCATGGCGCACCTCCGGCTTGCCCCATCTCGGCGTCGCCAACGGATTGCCGACTCGCCTCCCACGCCAGCATGCAGCGTTTCCGCGTGGCACCCCCGGCGTAGCTGCCCGTGATCCCGCCCGCGCGGATCACGCGATGGCACGGAATGAGGAAGGCGATCGGGTTGCTGCCAACCGCGCTCCCCGTCGCCCGAGCCGCCTTCGCGCTACCAACCTCTTCGGCCACGCGACCGTAGGTGACGACCCGCCCGGGAGGGACGCGCAGCAGGGCGCGCCAGACGGCCAGTTGGAAGTTCGTTCCACGCACATGGACGGTCAGCGGGGGAGTCCCGGCTTCGAAGGGCGCCGAGAAGATGGACCGCGCCAGCGCTGTTGCCCTCAATTCGTCGCCTTCGAGCGACGCCCGCCCCCAAGCCCTGCGGAGAGCCTCCTTCTCGGCGGCAACATCCCCGTCGGCAACAAACGCGACCCGGCAGACACCGCGCTCGGTCCAGGCGACGAACACAGGCCCAAACGGTGACTCTCCGGTGCCGCAGCGGATCGTCAGCCCCGCGCCCCTGCTCCGATACTCGCCCGGCGTGACGGCCTCCACGGTCACGAAGTGATCGTGCAGCCTGCCCGGGCCGGAGAGCCCGCTACCATGTGCGGCCGCGAGCACGGGCTCGAAGTTGTCGAGTAGCTTCTTCGCGTGCTGAACGGTAAGAAACTCGAGAAAGCGCTTTGGCGTGACGCCCGCCCAGCGCAAGAACAGACGATGCAAATGGCTCTGGCTCAGACCGATATGGGCCGCCAATTCCGCGAGTTCCGGCTGGCGTTTGCGATGCCCGGCCAGATAGCGAATGGCCGCCTCGATTCGGTCGTAGTCGGTCGTGTTCATCCAGACTCCGGAGAATGATCATCGGTGGGGACTCCCGTAAACGTGAACACTCCTGAAGCCGAAATCGACCCGATCCTTGCTACGCGGGGCCCGGCCGTCCCGACGACGCTTGCCCGGATGGCGGCGGGTGGCCGCCCCGGAAGCGATGACGCGCCACCGAGAAGAACATCCCGAGGGCTCGGCCCTTCGTTAGGACGAGTGCTTCCTGAAGAAGCGGTCCATGGCCTCGACGGCCCGGTCCACGTCCTCCGGGATATCGTAGAGCGAGACGTGCGTAGCGCCGGAGATCTCGACCAGCTCCTTGGGCTCGGACGCCCTCTCATGGAAAGCAGTGGTCAGGGGCGCGGTAGTCGCATGCTCGCCATGAATGCCAATGAACGGCGTGTAGAGAAAGGGCGCGTAGCTCATCGCATCGGCGAGCATGGGCGCCTCAAGCATGAAGGACGGCGCCAGATGGCTGTAGTTCGGGTAGGTCTGCGCGCCGGCCCGCTCGGTCATGTAGTAGTCATAGCCTTCGCGCGTCGTGTCGTCCGGGGCGTCCCTGGACGCTTCCAGCCCCAAAGCATCCACGTACTCGACCTCGCCGGTCTCGTAGGCCTTCTGCCGACCCGCGTTCTGCGTCGCGATCAGGGCGGTGACGGTCTCCCGATCCATCGCGCCGAAGTAGGATGCCTGGTTGCCGAGCATGCCGGAGACGGAAGCGACGGCCCTGAGGCGCTTGTCCGTCGTCGCGACGAGCGCCATGTAGCCGCCTGAGGCGCAAACGCCCAGCCCGCAGAGCCTCTGACGGTCGACGAAGGGCAGCGTTCCCATGAAGCTGATCGCGTCACGGATGCTCTCGATCTTCAAGAAGGAATTCTCGTTGTTGCGAATCCCCCCTTCGCTGTCGCCGTAACCGATGTGGTCGAAGACGATGGTGACGTAGCCTCGCTCAGCGAGACGAGGGCCGTAGACGGCGCCGGTCTGCTCTTTGACCTGGTTGAAGGGTCCAGAGTAGATGATTGCCGGGCAGCTGCCGTTCTCGTCGAATCCTTCGGGGATGTAGAGGTGAGCAGCGAGGTTGTTGCCCAGGCTCTTGAACCGGATGTAGTTCCTGCCGGACGCGAGGGTCTGGTTCGTCATGGTTCGTTCCGTTTGGGTGTCGTTGCTCTCGCTGCGGCGGGTGCGGCTGCCCAAGATAACCCCTCGGCCATCCGCTGGCGCGCGAGGCGCATGGCGTAGCGGCGCTGACGGAACGTTGACGGCACCGCCGTACCATTTCGTCCCGGAGGGCAGGTTCGCGCACCCGAGAGCGGGGAGGTATGATGTGTCCACCATGCAGACCCAGCAAACGCCGAAGACGTGGGAGGATGTGCTGCGGATGCCGGACGACGGCAACCGCTACGAGTTCATCGGGGGGCGGCTGTACATGACCCCCGTGCCGGTGACCCGGCACCAGCGAGTCCTGGCGCGTCTTTGGTCGGCTCTGCTTCCCACCCTCGTGGACTCCGGACGCGGAGAGGTGCTCTCCGCCCCGCTCCTGGTCCAGTTCCCCGGAACCGACGACCGCGTCCAGCCCGACCTTCTGTTCATATCCGAAGAGAGGCGGGAGATCATCGGCGAGAAGCAGGTGACGGGCGCACCCGATATCGTCGTCGAGATCCTGTCGCCTTCCACCGCGCACCGGGACCGCGGGATCAAGCTCGACCTGTACGCGCGATCCGGCGTCCGTCAGTACTGGATCGTGGATCCGGACGAGGATGTGGTCGACGTCTGGCGCTTCGGGAACAATCCGGGGCACGAACGCTTCTCCGGCGAGTTCTCCGTGCGGCTTGGGGCCGAGAGGCTGGGGCGGATCGACCTCGACCAGGTCTTCTCCCGCCACCTGGACGCGTGGGGAGCGGGGTGAAGGACCGAATCCTGCCCCGAACTTGCCCGAAGTACCTACCTGCGGGGGAAGGCCGTGGCCGAAGGCTTCGCCCGCCCGTAGTCCACAGTCCGCTCTCGTCAGGGCAGATCGCGCAGTAGCGGGATGTCGAGAGCGCGGGCGGCGTTCGCCATTCGATGATCGTAGCTGGCAAGTTCGACGTGCAGGCCCCGGTCCCGGAGGAACCGGCACGACGCTAGATGCATCGCGTCGAGTGTGCGCACGGGCACCGGGAACGGTTCGAGGGCGCGCGCCAGGACGGGCGGAGCCAGTTCCAGCAGCGAGATGCGAGCGATCACCTCCTGCGCGGCCTCGGCGCGCGATGCCGTCACCTTTCGGGCGTGCAGGCGCGTCCAGGTCTCGTATTCGAGCAGACGGCTCGAAACGAGGGTCTCGGTCCACAACGACGCCCGGGGTCGCCGGTCCTCCGCTAACAGGTGGGCCAGGACTACCGAGGTGTCGACGTAGATCACCGGTCGCTTCGGTCGCCTTCCAGTTCACCGAGCAACTCGTGCAGCGGCGCCTCCGGAGGCCCGCCACGGGGCGGCTCGGATCCCGGAGAGAGCGCGGGCGTCAACCAACCCTTCCGCACCGCAGCGGCGAGCATGGCGTCCGCCAGGATGGGACTCCTCGTCTCTCGCGGAGGGCCGAGTTCGGCGACGACGCGCCCCCGGTCTGTGACGAGAACGGTCTCGCCGCCGGCCGCCAGCCGCACGTACTCGCTGAGTCTGCTGTTCAACGCCCTGATTCCGATGGATCGCATGAAGACAACGTAGCTACATGTCGCTACCTGATCAAACGTAATCCCTGTGAAACTCCACCGCCCGGGGCGGCGGTTTCGGCGCGAGGGGTGGTCGCCACGGCCACGAAGGTGCCAGTGACGGAGCCCTGATTGCCCCTCTTACCCTCCCCCCCGAACGATTCGCGCACCCGAGAGCGGGGAGGACTCCGGATCGACCTCGATCAGGTCTTCTCCCGCCACCTGGACATGTGGGGAGCGGGGTGAGCGGTTCCCGTTCGCAACCTGTGCGGAATTCGCATGGGTTGCCTTGGGACCTCACGACGGAACGGTGACTGCATTCGGGGGGACGGGGTGAGGCGTATGGGAAGATCTGCTGCGCCAAGGCGCCGAAGCCGGTGCCCCGGCTCTGGACCTAGCGTCTGTCTCAGGGGTAGGTTGGGGATTCTGCGAGGGTGGCAAACGACTGGGAGTGAGCTGTGCCGCGAGCCGCAACACGGGCCGGACCGCCGCCGAGGCTGGCTGAAGCGCCGTCGGACGCACGGGCCGTTCGGGCCGAGACTCCTGCGCCGGCTGGCTTGGACAGCATCCCGGCGTCCCCGATTCCGGCGGTGAACGTCGCGTCGGTGCCACAGCGGTCGCCGCTCCGCTATCCCGGTGGGAAGACCTGGCTGATCCCTCATCTGCGCCATTGGCTGTCCGGGCGGGCGGGAACGCCGTGCCTGGTCGAGCCATTCTGCGGCGGAGGCATCATTTCCCTGACGGCCGTCATGGAGGGTCTCGCGGACCGGTGCGTACTCGTGGAGCTGGACCGCGACGTCGCCGCCTTCTGGCACACGGCTCTGCGCCACACGGAAGCCCTGTGCCAAAGGGTGCTGGCGTTCGAGCCCACCCGCGACAACGTTCTCGATCTTGCGAACGGGACCCCGGCGGATCTGGTCGGGCACGGCTTTCGCACCCTCGTCCTGAACCGCACCCGCCGCGGTGGCATCCTTGCCCAGGGTGCGTCGCTCACGCGAATCGGCGAGAACGGCCGGGGCGTGGCGTCGCGCTGGTATCCCGAGACGATCGCGAAGCGCCTGCGGGAGATCGCGACACACGCGCCCCGCATCGCGTTCTACGAAGGGGACGGTATGCAGTTCCTCGATTCGGCGGCCCACCTCCGCGATGCCGCTCTCTTCGTCGACCCGCCCTACACCGCCGGCGGCAAGCGCGCCGGTCGTCGTCTGTACGCCAATCACGAGGTGGATCATTCGGCGATCTTCGAGCGCCTCGCCGACTGCGACACGGACTTCATGATGACCTACGACGCCGCGCCCGAGATCCTCGCCCTGGTCCGCCGCCACGGATTCGTCGCCGTGCAGGTCACCATGAAGAACACGCACCACGCCCGACTCCCGGAACTGGTCGTGACGCGGCGTGGAGTCTTCTGCGGGGGGCCGCCTCAGCGGAGCCTGCCGCTTGAGTGAGCGGTACGGGATCGCGGAGTGGTACGGACGGGGATTCCTGAGTCTGCGGCCGGATGAGCGGGCGCGGTTGGCAGACATCGCACTCGGGAACCAGGCGGAGGGTCGCCCCGAGTGCCCGTTTCAAGCGGGCCGACCCGAATGCAGCAAGAAGGGAGCGGTTTGCGGTCTTCGACGATACTCCGATGACGGAGGGCGTGCGAAACGTGGCCGTGGCGGGATCGTCGTGACCTGCCCGAGGAGATTCGAACAGGACTCGGTCGTGCTCGAATGGCTGGCGGACATCCTGGACCTCGACCGCACGCGGGTCCGGATTGCTCGCGAAGTTCCGTTCATGTCCAACACCCAGACCGGCAGACCTGCCGGGAAGATCGATCTCGTCGTGGCCGAGACGCGGCACGGTCGACTGCGTTGGCACGGTCTCGAAATCCAGGCGGTGTATTTCTCGGGGCTGGGGATGGCCAAGGAGTTTCTGACTCTGGCGAACGACCTGGGACGGCACCCGCCATTCCCGAAGGATGTGCGACGGCCCGACTGGCGATCCTCAAGCGCCAAGCGGCTCCTGCCACAGCTTCAGATCAAGGGACCCACGCTACGCAGGTGGGGGGCGAAGCTGGCGGTATGCGTTGATGCACAGTTCTTTGATTCGATAGGCGGTCCCAGCCGCAAACCGACGCAGGACCTTGATTCCGGGGACATCATCTGGATGGTGCCCGAAATCGTAGCGGAGGCGCGGGGCGCCTGCGAAGAGGGCACTGGGAAGTGCTCACACTGGAGGAGACGGAGGTCAAGCTTCAGGCTGCGCGGACGGTTTCGCGAGCCGAGTTCGAGGAGTCTCTGGCGGGACGGCTGACGGACCTGCGCTCCGGGGCGTCGTGAGTGCCCACTGCGGGACAGGAACTTGATCGATTGCCTTGATGGTCATCACCCCCCAGCCGAACTGTACCTCGATCCCGCGAACCCGCGGCTTGCGGAAGAGGAACGTTCGGTCGATCAGCGGAACGGGCTACTCCGCCAGCCGCTGGTCAAGGGGTTGGTCCAGGGGACTACAGCCGGGTCAGTCGGCGCGGAAGAGGTCGCGCTGCGCCTCCGCCAGCCAGCGAGGCGGTCGGTCGTCCGCCCTCAGCAACGCCGGATCGACCTCCTCGACCTCCTCGCCGCGAGCGCCGAGGAACCACTCCGCCACGATGCGCCGATGACAGAAGCGCCGCGGAGGATCGAAGTCGGGACTGCACCAACAGAGCAGGACCGGTTCGCGCCCGTCCGCAGCCGCGTGCAGCGCATCCCAGGTCTGGCGCACGGAGAGCTCGTCCAGCTCCCGCTCGAACCGCTCGACATAGGTCTCGTACCGTAGCGCCATGTCGTCGTCCGTCGTCTTGGCGTAACGGAACAGCCGAGCTGACGGGGCGAGTTGCCGGAAGACCGGAATGCCGTCTGGAGCCCACCTCGGCACGGATCTGGAGATGCCGATGGGCGCGTACCGCCCGTGGCGGATGATCGTCTCGGCGTGACGCCAGCAGGAGGTCTTCATGGTTCGGGGGGGTTGGAATTTCAAGGTAGCCACTCTCACCCCGCCCATACTGTAATCTACGCTTTACAATATGTAATCCATAGTTTACAAGCCCCCTACCCCTCCGCCACCTCGAACGCCGTCACCGTCCTGGACGCCTCGCTGAAGTGGATCCCCACCAAACGGACCTTGCGCCCTCGGCGGCGGTGCTTCTCCGCGTAGCCCCGCTCCCGCAGCTGCGCCAGCGCCGCCCCCTCCGACGCGCGCTCGTCGATCTTCAGCTCGAACACCCACGTCGCGTCCTCCAGCACCGCCACGATGTCCGCCCTCCCCGCCGCCGAGCTCTCCTCGGCCCGGACGTCCATCCCTGATGCCTCCATGTAGCTGAAGAGCACGCTCGCGTAGTACCCCTCGTAGCGCGCGATCTCGCTCTTGGCGTGCCACTCGTGGGGAATGGCCGCGAAGAGGGCCCGCAGCTCGCTCTCCATCCCCGCCAGATCGCCCTCGGCCATCATCTCGTCCAGGAACCGCCCGCTCACCCCCGGCTCCGGCGCCCGCGAGTCGGTCATCTGATCGAGCAGCGCCAGCTGGAGACTCTCCCGCACCTCGCGGTTCGGGAACCCCAGCCGGTATACGCTCCGGCCCCTCCGCTCGCGCTCGCCCACGATCGTCAGGTAGCCCGTCTGCCAGAGCAGAGCCTCGGTGCCGATGCGCTCCACGTCGAAGGCCGAGAGCAGCGTCTCGCCCGCCGCCATCCCGTCCAGCTCGAAGCTGGCGACGCCCCGCCGGGCAAGCAGCTCCACCAGGAACCTCGGGCTGCCGGTCTCGAACCAGTAGGGACGGAACCTTCGGTTGCGGAGCAGGAGCAGCACGTCATAGGGGTTGTAGACGGGCTCGCCCAGCCAGCGGTAGCCGTCGTACCACTCCCTGATTCTGTCGCGATCGAGGGGTTCGAGCCCCGGCGCGTCCAGCTCGGGCGCGAAGACGGTCTCCAGCTCCTCCTGGGTGTAGCCGCAGAGGGTGGCGAATCCGGGGTCCAGGGTGATGTCCGTCAGGTTGTTGAGCCCGGAGAAGAGGTTGACCTTCGAGAACTTGGTCACCCCGGTGAGCATCAGGAAGCGGATGTGGGCGTCGCACGCCTTGAAGGTCCCGTAGAGGCCGGAGAGGAAGTCGCGGTTGGCGCGCGCGACGTCCGGTGACTCCAGGTTGTCCACGATCGGCTTGTCGTACTCGTCCACCAGGACGACGACGCGGTGGCCGGTGCTCTCGTGCAGGGACTGGATGAGCGTGGCGAGACGGTCGGAAGCGTGACGTTGCTTGACGGTCACTCCGGCCCTTTCGCACGCCGCCGCCATTCGATCCGACACCGTGGCGCGCAGCCGGTCCGTGGTCGAGAAGTCGCCCCCCGCGAAGTCCAGGCGAACGACGGGATGCCGGACGGACCAGTCCCAGCGGTCGTGGACGGCGAGCCCGCGGAAGAGATCCTCGCTGCCTCGGAAGAGCTCGGCCAGCGTGTCGATCAGGAGGCTCTTCCCGAAGCGCCGGGGTCGCGACAGGAAGTAGCGCGATCCCTGCCGGACGAGGCGCTCGACGAGGGGCGTCTTGTCGACGTAGTAGTGCCCGTCCCGCCGGATCGGCCCAAAGGACTGGATGCCGAGCGGCAGGGTGCGGCGCGCCGCGCCTCCTCCTCGAGTGGGCGGAACGGTCATCGGTGGTAAGACGCTCTCATGCGGAATCGCGGCCGCTCTCCTCCCAGCCCTTCGTCCACCCCCTGAGCAGCAGCTCGATCTGGGCGCGCTCGCGCTCGGGCACCTGGTGGCAGCGGCGGCAGCGTGCCTCGTAGGAGTCGTGGGCGGCGACGTGGATGGTCGGACCCTCGGCGGGTGCCGGCTCACCGTCCGTCAGCCGCTGATTCCTCGTGGCGGCGTCGCCGCAGACCACGCAGATCGCGTGCAGCTTGTCGATTCGCTCCGCACGGGCCAGGAGCGACCCCATCGGGCCGAAGGGCTCTCCGCGGAAGTCCATGTCGGTGCCCGCCACGATCACGCGCATCCCCGAGTCCGCAAGCGCGTCGGTGACCTGGCAGATGCCGTCGTCCAGGAACTGGGCCTCGTCGATCGCCACGACCTCGGTCTCCGGTCGGACCTTCTCGCCCAGCTGCGCCGAGGTGCGCACCGGCTCGGCCTCCACCTGCCCCCCGTTGTGCGACGAGATCCGGAACGCTCCGCCGTAGCGGTCGTCCAGATGGGACTTGAAGAGCTGAACCTCGCGACCGGCAATCAGGGCGCGACGCACCCGGCGGATCAGCTCCTCGGACTTGCCGCTGAACATGACGCCCGCCACAACCTCGATCCAGCCGTGCCTCGCCCTGTCCATCGGTGACTTCGGCCCCCTGCGAGAATCCCGTGGCGCCTCCCGTTCCCGTCAGCCGCCCCGGCAAGGTAACTCCATGGGCAGAGGTGCGCGCATCGCGAACGCCGGGATCGAGGGTGCAGCTGTGACGATGCGCCCCGCTCGGCTACGCCCTCGGCATCCGCCTAGCAGTCCGTGGATGAACTCAGGCGAGCACCGAGAGGGGCGCTGCGCCGGGCTGGCAAGGCGCTTCGCAGCGCTAATAGCAGCGCTATTCGTGCAAGGAGCAACGCAGAGCGAAGCGGTCCAGCGCGGATGCAGCGCGTCTCGAATGCCGTCAGGGTTTCCTCCACGGGCTGCTCGACTCCCGTCGCGACATCCGGTCCAGCAGCTCCCGCTCCTCGGGGGTCAGCGACTCGATCCCGTGGCTCGAGATCTTGTCGAGCACCGCGTCCACCCGGTCGAGCTCCTCGCGTTCCAGCCGACCGGAGTGCCGACGGCCGGCACCCTTCCTCGTGGCACCGTTGCCGAAGCGCACCTCGCGCGCCGTGCCGGCGCCGCTCCGACCACCTCGTGCGCCCTGGCCGCGCACTTCGGCGACCCAGCGGCGCAGGCGTCGCCCTATGCCATCCATCCCGACCGATCTTCCCCTCCGGCCGCGACCCCGCGACCTCGGCCCACCGGCCCCCGGTCCCCACGAGCCGACGTCTGCCGCCCCGCCGCCGTGCTTCGGGAGCCACCCGCTCGCCACCAGGAGGAAGCCGGCCGCGGCCCCGCCTAGGTGGGCCAGGTGGGCAGTCCCGTCGCGGCCGGAGCCCATGGCGCTCATGAGGCTGAGCGCCACCAGGAAGGCGACCAGCCACTTCACCCGCACCGGGACGAGCGCCCAGATGTAGATCGTCCGGTTCGGCCAGGCGATGGCGAAGGCCAGCAGGAGGCCGTAGCACGCCGCCGACGCCCCCACTATCGACGAATCCGAGAAGGCGAAGCTGAGCAGCGCACCGCCGAGGCCGCAGATCAGGTAGAACTTGATGAAGCGGTCCGACCCCCAGCGTTCCTCGAGCGGCGGGCCGAAGAAGTAGATGATCAGCAGGTTCATCAGGAGGTGCCAGAGACCGGCGTGCACGAACATGTAGGTGATCATGGCCCACGGCCTAGTCAGCGCCCGCGCGGGCGAGAAGGCCAGCAGCTCGAAGGCGCGGTCGAAGCCCACGGCGACGGTCAGGAGGAAGACCGCCGCGTTGGCGATCAGCAGATTCCTGACCCAGGGCGTGGCCCGCGGCATCCCGACCTGTCCGCCGTAGGATCCGCCCCAGCCTCCGCTTCGCATGGCTCCGCTCCGTTCCGCTAGGCTGCTGCTATGGGCGTGCGGGGCGGCCGCATTCTCTCGGCTCGCTCGCGCCCCATGGCGCAGATCCGCTCGCAGAGCTCCGGCAAGTCGAGCCCCGCGGCGAGCGCCGACTTCGGGACGAGGCTGTTCGCCGTCAGTCCGGGGAGCGCGTTCGCCTCCAGGCACCAGGGCCGCCCCGAGCGGTCGACGATGAAGTCGATCCGGGAGAAGTGCTCCAGCCTCAGCAGCCTGTGAGCCAGGAGCGCGGCCTCCTGGAGCGTCTCGGCCAGGCTCCTGGGAATCTTCGCCGGCGCGGTCTCGGTCGCCAGCCCCGGCTCGTACTTGCACTCGAAGTCGAAGAAGTCGTGCGCAGGCTCGATCTCGACGACCGGGAGAGCCTCGTCTCCCAGTACCCCGACGGTGAATTCGCGCCCCTCGACGTACGCCTCGTAGAGGACCCGGTCGCCCCCCTCCGCGGCCCTCTCCGCGCCCGTCCCCACCTCCTCGACGGAACGGGCCAGGGTGATGCGAACCGACGAGCCGCCCGATGCGGGCTTGACGACGAGCGGCAGGCCCAGGCGACCCACGACATCGTCGGGCGGGAGCGGGGAGCGTCCCACCAGCCACTTCGGCGTGTCCACCCCGGCGTCGCGCAGGAGCCGCTTGGTCAGGTCCTTGTCCATCGCCAGCGCACACCCGACCGGCCGGCTGCCCACGTACGCGATGCCTGCCGTCTCGAGGAGCGTCTGCACCGTTCCGTCCTCGCCGGCCCCGCCGTGCAGCGCAAGGAAGGCCACATCGGCTCTGGCGAGACTGTCCTCGCCGTGGATCACCTCGGCCTCCAGCAGCACTCCCGGTCGAGTACCGACGCGGATCGGCGCCTCGGCACGGCCAACCCTCGCCCGGCGGATCCGCTCCTCCGCAGCCCGGTCGATCGCCCCGAAGGCGGCATCGATCGTCGCCACCTCGTGGCCCCGCGCCCTGAGAGCCGCCGCCACCTCGCACCCGCTCGCCAGGGAGATGGCCCGCTCCTCCGAGCTGCCCCCCATGAGGACGGCGATCCTCAAGGCGCCGCCGCCAGCGAGCGCACCAGATCCTGCCGCGTCAGGATGCCGTCGAGCTCGCCCTTGGCCCGAATCAGCACCGCGTGGGCGCCGCCGGTCAGGAGCCGCTTGGCCTCTTCGGCGTCCGCCCGCTCGTCGAGCACAGGGTAGGGCGCCTCCATGACCGAGCCCACGTCCGCCTCGAGCACCTTCCTATCGGCGAGAACCGCGCCCATCAGCCTGCGCTCGGCCACGCTGCCGATGCACTCGCCCCCGACCAGTACTGGCAGCTGCGAGACGTTGTGGGTCGAGAGCGTCGAGATCGCCATCCGCACCGAGGTGGCGGGCGTCACGGTGACGAGTCCTGGGAAAGGCTCGATCTTGGCCGCGACGATCTCGGCGAGGGTGGTTCGCCGTCGAGTCAGGAAGCCGTTGTTCCGCATCCACTCGTCGTCGAACTGCTTGGTCAGGTAGCGCTCCCCCCAGTCGCAGAGGAGCGCCACCACGAAGGCGTCCGGATCGTCCAGGCGACGCGCCTCGGCCAGCGCGGCGTGCACGATCAGCCCGGTGGAGCCGCCGACGAAGAGCCCCTCCTCGCGGACGAGGCGACGGGCGGTCGCGAAGGCGTCCCGGTCGCCCACCTCGACGAAGTCGTCTATGTACTCCACGTCGAGCGTCCCCGGGATCCTGTCGTTGCCGAGCCCCTCGACCTTGTACGGCTCTCCGTGGCCCACCTCGCCGCTCTCGAAGTACCCTGCCAGCACCGATCCGGACGGATCGACGCAGACGACCTGCACATCCGGATCGCGCTCCTTCAGGTAGCGGCCCGCCCCCGAGATCGTGCCCCCCGTCCCCGCCCCGGCAAAGAGGTGGGTGACGGCACCGCCGCTCTGCTCCCAGATTTCGGGTCCGGTCGTGCGGTAGTGCGCCTCCACATTGGCGCGATTGTAGAACTGGTCGGCGAGAAAGCCTCCGGGAGTGCTCTCCGCGATCGAGCGGGCCCGGTTCACGTAGTTGTCCGGGTGGTCGGCGGGCACCGCGGTGGGTGTGATCACCACCTCGGCCCCGAATGCGCGTAGCAGCTTCACCTTCTCGCGGCTCATCTTGTCGGGCATGGTGAAGACGCAGCGATAGCCGCGCGACGCGGCCGCTATCGCGAGCGCAAGACCGGTGTTTCCCGCCGTCCCCTCGACGATGGTCCCGCCCGCCTCGAGCGCTCCGGCCTCCTCGGCCGCCTCGATCATCGCCAGCCCGATGCGGTCCTTGACCGATCCGCCCGGGTTCATGAACTCCGCCTTCCCGTAGACGGGTGTGCGGATCCCCTCCGTCACGCGGTTCAGCCGGACGAGCGGCGTCCACCCGACCAGGTCGAGCACATCTCGGCACGGTTCCCGAAAGCGGAGCGCGCCCCCCGCCGGTCCACTGGCACCGCTCACCGTGGTGCCTGCACGTCCGAACCGGGGGGCGTCTCCGGGGGCTTGGCGCCCTTGGCGAAGCGCACCGGCAGACGCGTCCAGACCCGAGCCGGTCCGCCGTCGCTGGCCGCCGCCTCGAACCGCGCCTCCCGGGCACCCCGCACCGCAGCCGAGTCGAGCTCCGCGTGGCCGCTGCTCTCGGCTACGACCACGCTGTCCACCCCGCCATCCCGTGCTACCAGCACCTTCAGCACAGTCTCCCCTTCGACACCCCGCTCCCAAAATTCAATGGGGTATTCGATGTCCAGCGTAGCGGGAACAGGGGTGGGGGGTGCGACCTCCTCGTCTCGAACGCAGCCCCCGACGGCCGCGAAGGCAGCTGCGGCCGCGACGATCCGGCGCGTCGCGCCCGGGCTCATCATTCCCGCACCCCTTGGACAGGGCCTTAGCGGCACTCTATGCGCTGCATCCCTGCGGGACTGTACTCTGCGCACTGTAATGCACGAATTACAATTTGTATACTGTACTTTACAATCCGAGTAGCGATATCGCCGGAGAGGGGCCCAAGCAAGAGAGGGTGGGGCCGACAGAAGCGCGCCCGTGGTCGGCGAGGGTCGGGGTCTTTTCACCCTAGTATGAAGGGGTCCACGATCGCCACTCCCGCTGCTTCGAAATCCCCCCGATTGCGTGTGGCCACGACCAGGTCGAAGGTAAGCGCGGTCGCCGCAATCAGAGAGTCCTTGATCGGCATTGATCTTCCGCGTGAGCGGAGAGCTGCCAGCAGCTCCGCCCAGAGAAGGCCGGTCCTCCCGTCGATCGGCACACAGCGGATCCGGCGTGCCGCCTCGCTGAACCACCCTTCGAGGGATTCGCGACGCCGACCCGGGCGCAGCAGCCGGATCCCGAACCGGATCTCCCCGAGCACCACCGGATTCACGACGATATCCGCCTCGTGGTCCTTCAGCCACTGCACGACACCGGGGTCGGGGCTCGCCCTGGTGGGCTCCGAGAGGACGTTGGTGTCGACGAGGTACCTCACTGACGCCCGATTCCCGGATTCTCGAGATCCGCGGTCGACTCCGAGGCGACTGGCACGAACCAGTCCTTCTCGGGACAGGAGAGCAGCCACTCGACCAGGCCGCTATTCTCTCGCCGATCCGCACGCGCTAGGCGATAGATGCACGGACCAAGCCGTTCGACACTGAACTCCTGACCGGGCAGGACCCCATCGCGCCGACGAAGCTCGGCTGGCAGCACGAGCTGTCCCCTGGTGGAAATGACGGTCTTCATGACGCGTAAGATAGTTGTCTTACTAAGCCTCGCAAGACCTTCGCCTCTCGAGTTTGCGCACTCGCGCGGCAGGTCGGGGGTGATCCTCTTGCCAATGCGCGCCGCCGCAGCCGACCTCACTCGGAGTCCGTCTGTGCCATCGCCCTGAGCTCGCTCAGCGCGTTCAGCGCCTCGAGCGGCGTCACGTTCTCCACGTCCAGCTCGAGTAGCCTCTCGACGACCGGGTTCCGCACCTCGAATAGCGACATCTGGTCGCGAAGGGCCGGATTGGGGCTCTCCCTGCCCTCCTGGCGGCCTATGCCGCCATCGGCGTGACTCCCCTCCAGCTCGGCCAGCAGATCGACCGCGCGCGATATCAGACCGGGGGGCAGCCCGGCCAGGCGGGCCACCTGGATGCCGTAGGAGCGGTCGGCGCCCCCCTCCTCCAGGCGGCGCAGAAAGACTATCCCGCCACCCGCCTCGCGGACGGCCACATTCAGGTTCTTCACTCCCCCCAGGGATTCGGCGAGCTGTGTCAGCTCGTGGTAGTGGGTGGCGAAGACCGCCTTCGCGCCGATCTCGTCGTGGATGTGTTCGGCGAGGGCCCACGCGATCGAGACGCCATCGTACGTCGAGGTGCCGCGGCCGATCTCGTCGAGGAGTATCAGGCTGCGCTCGGTCGCGCCGTGCACGATGGCGGCGGTCTCGCTCATCTCCACCATGAAGGTGGACTGCCCCCTGGCCAGGTTGTCCGACGCTCCCACCCGGGTGAACACCCGGTCGCACACGCCCAGGCGGGCCTCGTCGGCGGGCACGAAAGAACCGATCTGGGCCATGATCTGGATCAGGCCGACCTGGCGCAGAACCGTGCTCTTTCCGGCCATGTTGGGACCGGTGAGGATGACGACCCGCCGCTGCGCGTCGAGCTCGATGTCGTTGGGGATGAAGTCCTCGCCGGGGATCACCGCCTCGACCACCGGGTGCCGTCCCGCTATGACGCGCACTCCGAAGCCGGTGTCGATCTCGGGCCGGACGTAGCCGCGCGCCTCGGCCACCTCGGCGAGGGCGGCGATCGCATCCAGCGTGGCGACGCTCTGCGACGACCGCTGAATCCGCTCCACGGCGAGCGCCAGCTCCGCCCGCAGTCGGAGGAAGAGCGTCTGCTCGAGGTGCCCGATCCGCTCCTCCGACTCGAAGACCTTCTCCTCCCACTCCTTGAGCTCTAGGGTGAAGTACCGTTCGGCGTTGACGAGCGTCTGGCGACGGATGAAGTCCTCCGGCACCCGGTCGAGGTTCGCCCGGGTGACCTCGATGTAGTAGCCGAAGACCCGGTTGAATCCGACCTTGAGCGAGCCGATGCCGGTCCGCTCGCGCTCGCGCGCCTGCATCCCCGCAATCGCATCCTGGGCCGCGTCGCGGCTGGCCCGCGCCTCGTCGAGCTCCTCGCTGAAGCCCTCCCGGATCACCCCTCCGTCCGCGATGGCGGCGGGCGCCTCCGGGGAGACCGCGCTGGCCACCCTGGCGGCGACCTCGTCGAGCGTGTCGAATCCGCCCGCCTCGGCGAGAGCCTCGCTCTCGAGCCCTTCGGCCGCCTCGGCCACCGCTCGGAGCGATCCCAGCGACGAGCCCAGCGCCAGCACCTCGCGGGGGTTGGCGCGTCCGCTCCCCACCTTGGTGGCGAGGCGGTCCAGGTCCTTCACCTTGGCGAGCGCCGAACGAAGGCGGGAGCGCGCCTCGGGAGTCGCGACGAGCTCCTCGACGCCGTCGTGGCGGCGGCGGATGTCGTCGATCTCGAGGAGGGGGGAGAGGACCCAGGAGCGCAGCCTGCGCGCGCCCATGGGGGTGGCGGTCGCGTCCAGGATCCCGAGGAGCGAGGAGCCCCCGGCGTCGGGGCCGAGCGGCTCGACGAGCTCCAGGTTGCGGCGGGTCATCGGGTCGAGCGTCATGAGCGACCCGGGGCGGCGGATGCGCGGCGCCAGGAGGTGCTCCGTCGATCCGGGGCGCACGTCCTCCGCGTAGGCGAGGAGCGCTCCGGCCGTCCGCCAGAGGAGCTCGTCGCCCTCCCCGAATCCGAATCCGTCGAGCGAATGCACCTTGTACCTGCGCTTCAGCTCGTCGTGCGTCACCTGGGCGTCGAAGAGCCAGTCCGGGCGAAGGCTGGTCACCGATCTCCCAGACCCGACCGCGAAGTCCTGCGCCGACTCCGGCAGGAGGATCTCCCGCGGCTCCAGGCGCTCCAGCTCGTCGCCCGCCTCGGTCGAGGCGACCTCCTGCAGGCGCAGCTCGCCCGTCGAGATGTCGAGCGCGGCGATGCCGACCTTCTCTTCATCGGGCAGGAGGGCGACCAGGTGGCTGGGGCGGCGTGCCTCCAGCAGAGCGTCGGAGACCACGGTGCCGGGAGTCACCTTGTCGACGACCTCGCGGCGCACGATGCCCTTCGCGTCGGCGGCGTCCTCCACCTGTTCGCAGATCGCGACCTTGCGACCCTTCCGGACGAGCCGGACGAGGTAGTCGTCGAGCGCCTTGGCCGGCACTCCCGCCAGCGGCACCCTGCTGGCAGCGCCGTTGTTGCGCGAGGTGAGCGTCAGGTCGAGGAGCTCCGCGCCCTCCTCGGCGTCCTCGCAGAAGAGCTCGTAGAAGTCGCCGACCCGGAAGAAGACGAGGGCGTCCGCGTGGCGCGACTTCACCTCCCGCCACTGTCTCATCAGCGGGGTGTCGGAGCTACGCTTCGAAGGAGTCGGCAAAGCCTCTCGAGGGGCTGTCGCGCGGGCGCTTGCAGCCAGCCCGCGCCGCTGTAGGTGACCGAGTAAGGATATCGCCGGAGAGGGGGCCGATCAAGAGAGGTTGGGGGGGTGCTGGCGGCGGCGGAATCGGTGGGGGTGTGGTCGCGCTGGGGCTCGTCGCGCCCCGGCCAGCCGAGTGCCAGG
>CBDBGW010000001.1:0-32022 GCA_965205315.1 Longimicrobiales bacterium | reverse complement strand
CATGAGACGCCCGGTGACGACGAGTTCCGTGCAGGCCCGGCAAAGCAGATGGTCGGGCGGCGCCGCGTCCGGATCGGCGATGGGCGCCAGGCCGCACAGCTCGCAGAGGTCGAGGGGTTGGATCATCGGGTGAAGCCTGACCAGGCGGCGTCGTAGCAGTCGGCGCTGAAGCGGCGATAGGACGCCTCGGCGGCCGCGCCGCGATCGTCGGAAGGCTCCTCGCGCGCGAGGTGGCAGGTCCGGCCGCAGTCCGGACATTTCCGTACCGGCCGTGAAGGGGAGCCGTCGCCCGTCGAGACGTTGCCGCGGGGGCAGGCCGGGTTGGGGCAGAAGACGATGTTCATTCCTGTTGGCGGCCGCGGATCCGGGCGAGAGTCTCCTTCGCCACTTCGATCTCGCGTTCGAGTCGAGCTTTGACGCTGGCCATGCCGCGGCGTGCGCCCCGGACCCGCCATTGGGCCTGGGCGGCCGCGTCGGCTTCAAGCCGGCGCCTGTCGTGACGCTTGGTGAACCGGGCCATCGTCACGTCGTCGCCGGCCCGCCGCTTCTCCCAGACATCCGTTTGCGCTTCGTGTATCGCCTCGAGGACTTCGATCAGCTGATCGTGCAGTGGGTCGAGCGCGTCGAGCTCCGCCGCGGCGGAGTCCCGGACGGCCTGCGGATCAGACGGGCCCGGAGGATCGGCTGTGGTGGCGTGGATCTCCGGCGTCGAGGCGTTGTTGCTGGCGCCGGCGTCCTGCTGTTGGAGATTGACGGTTTGCGAAGGTGTGGTCGCGCCAGGCGCGCGCGGCGCGGCGGGGGCGCTTGCGACCTGCGTCCCTTGCGGAGGGGACGGTGAACCCGAGGTGGCGCGGCCGTCGGCGGCCCCGACTATCGCTTGGCCCGCTCGCATCAGTTCGCCCGGAAGCCGAGAGATCTGGTGGCGGCCGAACACCGCCAGTACGGACAGCATGGTTAGGCCGACGCCCAGCTCCACGAGCATTCTGTTCCTGGTCATCGTTCGACGACCTCCTTGCGCCGGCAGTAGCCATCCCGGGCGCGGACGGCGATGGCGGCCCGGATGAAGGAAGCCATCGTCATGTTCTCGTACTTGGCAGCCGCCCGGAGAGCGTCCCGCTCGTCAGGCGTCACCCGGAAGGTCAGGAGCACGGAGCGGTTGGGGCTGTAGCGCCAGCCGGGCTGGGTGACGTGGGACATGCCGAGGAGGGTGTCCGCGTGGTCTTTCATCTCTCTCCTCCTTCTGTGGAGCCCCCTGCCCTGCAGGAAGCGTCTATACAGGGATCCATGTCTATACAACTCCCGGGCGGCGTCTATACACGGTCGGAGATCTCGGGATCGCTGGAGCCCGGCCGCCCGACGAGCTCGGGGAAGACGTACACGATGACGCCGCTCTCGGGCTCGTTGTCCACGTCGACGTATCCGGCCTGGACCATGTCGCGGAGGCAACGCTCAACGCTGTCCCAGTCCTCTCCGCTGGCCATGACGGCTTGGGTGACGGTGAGTTTGCCGTCCCCCCGATGGGCCTCGTGCAGCAACCGCGTTCGGAGCTCCTGTTTCGGCTTGGATCCGGGTGGGGTGTCGGTGCGTGGGGGTTCGGCTTGGGAGACAGCGCCGGCCGAGGGAGCGACCGTAGGGGGCTGCTGCGGCCCCTCCTCGACTTTGCGCCACCCCAGACCTCGTAGGGAGGGCGGCCGCCGCACGGTGCCGCGCGGGGTGCGAACCAAAGCGAGCTGCGGATCGTATCTGCGGACCCAGCGCGGAATCGAAAAGAAGTCGAGCGCGAGGAGAGAGGCCGGAGCGAGGAGGAGAAGGATGTCAACGCTCGCGCTGACGGCAAGCGATCCCCAGAACAACAGCAACCAGACTCCGCGTGGGCGGCTGAGGTAGAAGCGATGCCAGCCCAGGTAGCCGGCGAGCACGAAGTAGATGTAGGCCAGTACGATCGATTTCTCGGATCGTACAGGTTTGGGGGGCACCCATTCCTTGGGCGCGGCCTTGGCCGCCGCCACGGCCTTCGCCTCGGCGACGGCCGTGTTGGTGTTCGCCATGTTGACGTTGACGACGGTCTGCGGCTGCTGGGGAGCCGGCTGCGGCTGGTCAGACATCGAAGAGGACCTCCAGAGAAGGGAGGTTGGCCGGCGCACGAGGAACGGGGGATAGACGAAGACGCCGGCGGGCTAGTGGGTACATGATATATATACACCCGACCAGGTCGAAAGTTCCAGTGGAGGGCCGGTTGTGGTACATTGCACGGGTGCAACTGTGCAGGTGTGCACGCGTTCAAGCGTGAAACCCCAAAGGGAGGGGCCTGAATGAAGACGGTGGCAATCCTCGCGCAGAAGGGCGGCGTCGGAAAGACGACGCTGGCAGTGCATCTGGCGGTGGAGTCCAGCAGTCATCGGAACACGGCGCTCATCGATCTGGATCCGCAGGCGAGCGCCGCCAGCTGGTCGGACCGCCGGGAGGCGGAGACGCCGGTCGTTCTGTCCGCTCCCGCCAGCAGGCTTCCACAGGAGAAGGGACGGGTGGACGCGGCCGGGGGGGAGCTCCTCGTCGTCGACACGGCGCCGCATTCGTCCTCGGCGGCGCTGGCGGCCGCCCAGGCCGCGGACCTGGTCGTGATCCCGTGCAGGCCGGCGATCCTGGACCTCGAGGCGGTGGCGACGACGCTGTCTCTGGTGCGAACGATCCGTTCGTCCCCCCCCGTGGTCGTCGTTCTGAACGGAGTGCAGCCGCGCGGCCGCGACGCCGATGAGGCGGCGGAAGCGGTCGGGAACCTGAAAGTTGACGTGGCTCCGGCCCGGGTGGTGAGCCGGGTGTGGTTCGCGCGGGCGCTGATCACGGGGCACGCGGCCGGCGAGCTGCGGCCGCGAGGGAAGGCGGCCCGGGAGATCGAACGTGTGCACGAGTTCATATGTGCACAGTTGAACATGGGAGGTTAGAGCAGATGAGCAACCGATTCGCGCAGGCCCTGGGAAAGAAGCCGTCGCCGCCGCCGCGGCAGGCGGCTGCGAAGTCGAGCAAGAAGCGCGGGAAGCATGTCGGGGGGTATTTCAGCGAGGAAGTGTCGCGCCAGCTCCGGCAGCTGGCGCTGGACGAGAACAGTTCGGTTCAAGCGCTCCTGGGCGAGGCCCTGGACATGCTCTTCGAAAGTCGGCGACTGCCGCCGATCGCGGGACAGCCCGAATCGGGCTAATCCCTAATAGAATGCCTCGTCCGCCGTGGGCAAGTGGCTGGCGGCCTCGCCTGCGCCGCGATTCGCGCCACGTGGAGCTCGCGAAAGCGTGGTGTGTAGGGCATAAGCCCTCAAAGTGTCGAGCCCCCCGCGGGGCGAAGGTCTCAAGTTCTCTCTCCCCTCCTGTGGGCGATGTTCGCCGGCATCTTTTAGTCCAATTCTCTTTCGGTGCTGGCGTCTTTTCCATCAATCGTGTCCGGCTGGCCGTCTTGAGCACCCACGAGTTGGAGCACCATTCTCTCGATTCTGACGAGTCTGCCCTGCATCATCACGATAGCGCGCCGCGAGGCTTCGAACTGTCGGTTGTCTTTCACTAGTTTCTGGTTCCTGTTGGGGGATAGGCTGTCGGAAACCTGCCAACGGGCTTGGGTGAGACACTTTAGTGAATCAGTCAAGGGTGAATCCTCCTTTCCCCCGCCGGTCGATTTCGGCTTGATCGGCGGCCCGGGCACCGTAAGGCTTTAGGCCAGCACCTTCTGCCTGTGGTCGATGACCTCGGGGCGGTCGGCCGAGGTGGACCCGACACTGGGACCGGGAGCCCCGGGGGCTGCACGCCGGGGTTGAGGCATAGTCTTCCCGATCAAGTGCCGGCCCAATCCCGCGGTCTCCCGGTGCGCCCACCAGCCAACTCGTAACAGTAGGGGCTAAAGATGTCCAGGATCACGTAGAGGGAGAGGGGCCTGCAGATCTCAGGCCCCGAGAAGCCGGGTGATGTCCAACGACCATACCTCGAGGGGCCCGCCGGTTGTCCGGGAACCTCGTTGCGCGATCGAGCCGGAGGCGTTAGGATGCTTTCCGTTGGTCAGATGGCCGTGGGTCAGTCGGTTCCACTGAACAGGCTTCACCCCGCGGCCACAAGGGTCGCGGAACCTCAGAGTCCCCACCCTTGCCGAAAGGACGACTAATGGACTCGACCATCAGAAGGACTAGGCTGTATCGCTTTCCCCTCTTCTTCGCCCTGCTGTTCATGGCTGCGTTCGTGCCGGTCAGCGGCATGAGCACGGTTCCGGCGAGTTCACCAACTGGTGAGGCCGCAACGGTCGCGCCCGTGCCGGTCAACGGCATGAGCACGGTTCCGGCGAGTTCACCAGCTGGTGAGGCCGCAACGGTCGCACCCTGCATCGGCTCCGGCTGTTCGGAGGGATGCACGAGCGGCAGCAACTGTCACGCGTACGCCAAGTGCACAGGAGGCACTTGCTGGCCCACAGTCCAGACGAAGAACTGTCGCGGGAGTTGGATGTTTTGATTTCGCTTCCAGGCGACGCCGGAATGCGTCTTCATGGCTCCGCGCGGCTCGAAGGAAGCGCGCGCTCCAAGCGTCTCGCCGCAATCTGTCAGCGGCTAAGCAATCGACCAAACTTGAGGGCGACGATCGCACTGATGGCGATGCTGCTGAGTTTGAGCCCGACCGGCACGGCTGCGCAGGACGTGCCGGAATTCCGCTTAGGTGCGGCGCCGCTAACGGAGACCGGGCGAGCGGGGCACCCGGCGTTCCTGTTTACGTCGATCACGGGCGTGCGGTTGCTCGATGATGGGCGGGTCGTCGTGTCGGACGCAGGCGCACGTGAAATCCGTGTGTTTGCGTCCGACGGTGGCCACTTGATCACGCTGGGAGGACCGGGTAGTGGTCCCGGCGAGTTTCAGAGCTTGGACGGACTGTGGACTGGAGTAGAGGGGGTGATCGGGGCTTGGGACGCCGACAGCCAGCGGATCACTACGTTTAGCGCTGATGCGCTAGACGCCCCGCCTCGGACCCAACGTGTTCAGATCCCGATCAGCTCCGGCTTGGGGAACCCTCCCGAGGCGTTCCTCGGCACGTTCTCGAACGGCGATGTGATCCTGGCCTCGATGGCTTTTGGGAGTGGGGGTGGTGGTCCCGATGCTGTTGCCGACCGATGGTTTCTGGGTCGGTTCGCGTCTGACGGCAGCTTTGGGGAACTGCTGGGTGAGTTGCGCGGAATGCGCCGCCTGGAAAGGTTCCCACTCCCATTCAGTCCACTCCCCCGCGTAGCTATAGCGGGTGATGCCGTGTTCGCGGCGGACGGATATGAGGCGCGGATCACCGTTCTGGTGCCGGAACGGGTTTCGAGTTCGGGGTACTTCGCGGTCCCGCCTCGGGTCGACGCGACCAGCGTCAGGGACGCGTGGGAGTCTTTGGAAGCGGCGCTTGAGGAGAGAGGCGGCAACCTCTTTCTTGAGCGGATGGACGATATGCCGCGACCCGAGGCGTTCCCCGAGGTTGGGAGTATGTTAGCAACCGAAGGGACTACGGGAAGCCGGAACGGAATCCTGTGGGTGCAGCGCTATAACCCCTTGGTGGATTCTGTGTGGCTAGGAAATGTGCTACGACCCAGTGCAGGGGGGGAATGGATCCAGCTTGACGCGGACGGGACTGTGACCGCGGTCCTTCGGGTTCCCGACACGTTCATACCCATGCACATTACAGGTGACCGGGTGGCCGGCATCGTGATTGATCCGCTCGGGGTCGAGCGTGTGGCAGTCTATTCTCTTGAGTCAGACGCGGGATAAAGGGGATTGACCGCGTAGCGCGGTCCAAAGCGGGTGGCTCGGAGGAGGGATAAGCGACTTGGCGGGCGCGTGGGGCCACAATGTGATCCGCCCGCCCGGTGTCGGGCAAGTGACTGGAGGCCTCACCGGCGCCGCGACCGCGCCACTGTGGAGCTCGCGAAAGCGTGGTGTGTAGGGGATAAGCCCTCGAAGTGTCGAGCCCCCTGGGGCGACGGCCTCAAGTTCTCTCCCCCTGTGGGCGATGTTCGGCCGAAGGGGCCGTGCGGAGCACGAAAAAGGCCCGGCGGCCCCCGATGGAGGGGCCGCCGGGCCCGTAATCAGGCCGTGGCCCTGGGAGCGAGCATCACCAGCTCCCGCGCCCGGATCTCCGCCGTCGGGATCGTGACGCCGTCGCGCTCGTACGAGTCGTACATGAGGTAGCCCTCGACGTAGAGCTTGTCGCCCTTCGAGACGTAGTCCTCGGCGACCTGCGCCAGGCGGCCCCAGAGAACGATCCGATGCCAATCGGTCCGTTCCTCGGGATCCGGGACGCCGGCGCGCCAGTTGGTCGCCAGGGACACCCGGGCGATCTTGACGCCCGCGCTGGTGATCCGCACGTCGGGATCGCTCCCGACGTTGCCGATCAGGATGATCTTGTTGACGCTCCTGCTCATGACGCCACCTCCGGCCGAAGGGTTCTGAGGGTGGGCTTCTGTGTGGTTGCCATCGTTTGGCCTCCTTTGGGATGAAAGGGTTTGTGAGCCGTCGCTCACCCCCGCAAGGCGGCGCGCGTAGCAACACCCTCCCAAAGGAAAGGCCGTGGCAACCGGAAGCCCGCAGGAGGCCGGATGGCGTGGGGCAGGTGGGACGATCGAGGCCGTCGACGTGGTGGAAGGCCCGGTCGGGGGGTCGAGGGCCTCAGAGGCGGTTTCCGGGCGTTTTTCGGCCGGGCCCGGCGTGTTTCGGGAAAGCTACGGCTCAGGGATCGCCTCTAACGGACGATCGCGAGCTCGCGAGGGGTACGGGGTAGGGTGGATTTCGACCAGGTGGAGGGGGTTCGGCTACGAACCGCCGCCGCTGTTGAACGGGCCCGGGGTGTCCTGGATGTGATCGATCCAGCGCCAGACGCCCGGTCGGCCGGTCATAACGCGGTTGTCGTAGCCGGTGCGGCGGAAGCGCATGTAATGCGCCTGGCAGCGCCCGAGGGCGTAGTGGTCCCGCCCGCAGCCCGGGACGCCGCATTTCCGGCCGGGCTGCCGGAAGTCCGGGTGTCTGAAACGAGGCATTACAACTCTCCGGAGCGTTGTAATGGTCCGGCCGAGTGGGGGCCGGCGGCGAACTGGTTGATCCAGGTGACGATGTCGTAGCGGCGAATCCGGGTGAGATGGATGGCGCGGGCGATCTCGTAGATGGTAAGGCCGCCGGAAGCGAGGAGCGGGTTGAGGTCGAAGCTGCGGATCGAAGCGAAGAGATGCCGCACGCGGGTGTATGGGGTTCCGGAGAGGGCGACGGCGCGGAAGTGGCGGCGGAGGGTGGGGCCGGCGGGCGGGTCCTCGGCGCCGGCGAAGTAGCTGTGGGCGAGTGCGCGAAAGAAGAGCTCGGCTTCGTGACGGCCGCCAGGAGGAAAGAGGCGTGTGTGACACCGGGGGCAGTCGAACCGGGCCAGAGGAAGGGGACGGATCTGGGCGTGCGCTTCGGGGCGGACGTGGTGGACGGTGAGCGGTTTTCCCTGCCCGCCGACGAGGGAGCCGTGGGGGCCGAGGCCCTCGGCCCGGGGGTCGCCCCCGCGCAGGAGACAGTCGTCGACGCGATCGCGCTCGTAGCGGGCGGTGAGCTCCTCCCGCGTGGGGGTCCGGTCAGGGTCGGCCGGAGGAGGGTCGAAGTAGAACGCGCGCACCTGGTCGAAGTCGAGCATCGCGCGGCTCCGGTCAGCGGCCGCGGTCGCGGCGCGGCGCCGGGGGATTCCGGTCGCCGAGATGACGGTCGATCGCGCGCTCGAGGACGCCGAGGAAGTCGGCGGTTTCCCGGGCGTGTACGGGTTCGAGCAGGGGAGGGGACTGGGAAATGATCTGGTCCTGGTCGAGATGAGCGAGGTTCCGGCGAAGGGTCGCCAGGCTGTCGGGATGAAATGTATCGAGAGCGGTGGTGAAGGCGCGGGGATCGGCCTTTCGGCCGACGGCGAGATCATAAAGATCGCGAGCGAGGTAGCTGCCCTTGGCAAGCATTCGGTAGCCGATCTTCCGGGCGAGGATTTCGTCAGTGGTGTGGAGGTGGATGCGGGTGCCGTGGATGGTGTCGGCCGACCGGGGTTTCCGGGTAAGGGAGTCGGATGCGTCGACGGTGATTTCGCCGTCGGGAAGATCGATGCGGGTGAGGCCCGGGGCAAATGTGACGTAGCCCTGGCCGTCGGTCAGGCGCTCGACATCGGCCCGGAGGCCGCTGACGGGCAGGCGTGCGTTGACGGCGAAGTCCGCGGTGAAGTCCAGGTCGAGGCTTCGGCGATGGGCCCAGCGCATCGCGAGCGCGGTCCCTCCGCCGAGTGCGAGGTGGTGCTCTCCCCCGAGGTGATAGCCGAGGGGCTTCCGGACGGCGGTCAAGAGGCCGTCCGGACCCGGAGGGAGCCGGAGCTCAGCCATGGCCGAGCGCGGCGTTGTGCTCGCGGACCCACCCGTCTACGAGGAAGAGGTCGACGAGCCACCACACGAAGATCGGGAGGAGGAGGAAGAAGCCGAAGACGCCGCCGAAGAACGAGAGAGCAACGAGCAGGAGAAGGTTCGCGATCCAGGCGAAGCCGCCGAGGATAAGCATGGGGATGGCGAAGCGGCGACGAAGGTAGAAGCGGTGGATCCCGATGGTTCCGAAGAAAAACCAGAGGGCGAAGGCGGCGAACGCGGACCTGGGCTGGTCGAGGGTGTGGGAGTTGGTCATGGGGCTGGGTCCTTTCCGGGGACGGCACGGGGTGAGATGGAGATTCTCTCGACGATGTTCCGGGTGACTTTCCGGGCTCGGCGGTCGTAGATCTGGGTGGTCGACGGGTGGGAGTGTCCGACGAGGTACTGGACGTCCTCCATGGGGACGCCCTGCTGGAGCAGGTCGGTGACGACCATGGCGCGGAAGGAGTGGGGCGTGATGATGTCCGGGAGCCCGGCGTCGGCAAGCCGGCGCTTGAGCATGGCCCGGATCGTCCAGGGAGTGAGGAAGCGCCGCTCGAAGCGGCGCGAGTTGGTGTGGAGCGGCCGGAAGAGGGGGGCGTCCCGGTCGGCGAAGTCGTCGACGAGAAGCAGGTAGGCCTGGATCCACTGGTTGAGGTCCAGGCGCAAGGGGATCTCGCGTTCCTTGCCGCGCTTCTCGGTGAACCGGAGGGAGCGGTAGTCGAGGTAGTCGCGGAGATCCCGGATCCGGAGCTGGGCGACCGCGCCGACGCGGGCGCCGGTTCCGGCGAGGGTGCCGAGAATGGCGCGGTCCCGCACGCCGGCAGGGCGGGAGCAGTCGACGGCCTCGAGCAGGCGGGTAGCCTGGTCGGGCGTGATCTCGGGCGTTTTGCCATCGAGGGAGGCCCTCGGCGGCCCCTGGACGGAGTCGAAGGGGTTGAGCAGAACGGCGTGCCTGGTGACGAGCCGGTCGAAGAAGCGGCGAAGCGCGGCGAGGGCCATCCGCTGGTTGGCGATCGACGGTGCCAGGGCGTCGATGAAGGCCGCGGCGTCTCCGGGGGAGACCTGGGGCAGCTCGATTCCGCGCTTGTCGCAGGAGTCGAGGAAGGCGAGGACGTGGCGGCTGTAGGCCCGGCGGGTGTGGGGGTTCCGGAGCTGGCCGACAAAAAACTCCTCGGCGGCCAGACAAGCGCCGGCGCCGCCGCGCTCGAGGACCGCGCGCGCGCCCTGACGGGCCGGAAGAAGAGTGAGGTCAGAATCGGTCATATGTCGGCTGATTGCGGGCAGCGGCGGCCAGTCTCACCTCGGACCCTCCCGCTCCCCTCATATCCTTGGCTTCCGCCTCCTACGCTAATCCTTTTCATCGGCAACCACCTATGGATTCCGCCGAATCCACCGCTTCTGCGCGCGGTTTCATCCGCGCTCTCTACGACGAGGCAGACCTTGTCGCCGTCCTCGCTGTAGCCCGAAGTGACCCTGCCGAGTCGCCCGGACCCGGGCCCGCCGCCCAGGACGACAAGGAGCCTGTCTACCAACGAATTGCTCCCGCCGGCCGCATAGCCGCCGAGCGCTTCCAACGCTGGCTGCGCCACCTGAACGCTCAGCGATACGACATCTACCTCGGCATGAATCCTATTCGCCCAGGGACCAAGGGGCGTTACAAACAGGACATCGCCGAAGTTCGGCGCCTCCAGATCGATCTCGACGAGGCCGGCCCGGAGTCTCTCCGGAGAGTCCTGGCCGACGCGAACGCCGGCCAGCTCCCCAAGCCCGCCATCGTCGTCCGCAGTTCCCAGGACCGCTACCAGGTCCTCTGGCATACCGACCGCAACTGGACCCGGGCTCAGGCCGAGGATACGATGGCCCGCCTCGCCCAGCACTACGGCGGCGACCATGTGACCGACATCAGCCGCGTCATGCGGTTGCCCGGGTTCCGGAACAAAAAGCCGGACCGGGACGACGCCCCGGTCCGCTGGACCGACTACGCGGGCCCTCCCGTCTCCCGGGAAGCCTTCAAGCATCTTCCCCCCGTACGGCTCGACCGGACGCCCAAACCGCGCCGGAGCCGCCCGCGCGGGCCCACGGCCCTCTCTCAAAGCGAGCGCGACTGGGCCGATGTCCGCGACCGTCTTCGCGCCGGCGACGATCCCGCCCTGCTCGTCGAGCAGCTGGCCCGCCGCCGGCAGGACAAGCCCGACCCCCAATACTACGCGCACCGGACGATCAAGCGCGCCACGGAGAGCCTTCTCCGCGAGCAGTCTCCCCGCGGCCCCACGCCCCAACCCTCCCGCTCAACGCTCCGGACCCAGGGCCCCAGTCGATGACCGACTTCCCACGTTCCCCCCAAAGGCCGCCCCCGGTGCTCGGACCCCTTGGCGAGGACGTTCCGTCGTCGCCCCGCCTTCGTGTCGTGCGCGGCGCCGGCCTACTCCGTCCCCGCTGCATCCTTCCATTCCCCCAACGCTCACCATCCGCCGCCTCGCACATACCCCGTGCGGGAGACGGCCTTTCCGACCCTGGCCCCGTTCCTCCGGACGCGGCCTAGCCCAGGGAGCGTCTCCATGTCACCAGCGCAGAAGCAACAAGAGTACTACCAGGAATTCGCCGACCGAATCATCCAGCGCATCAAGGAGGGAACCGCTCCCTGGCAGAAGCCATGGCAACCCGGCGAGCGCTTCCTCCCCGAAAACCTCTCCTCCGGCCGGAATTACACGGCCGGCAACAGCATCTACCTCGCCGACGCCGCCGAACGGCGCGGCTTCGCCGATAACCGCTGGGCCACCTACCGCCAGATCAAGGCGCTCGGCGGCCACGTCCGGCGAGGAGAGACCGGGGAAAAAGTCGTCTTCTTCCAACGCTCGAAGCGAATCCTCGAGCGCGACGACCAAGGCAAACCCAAGACCGACGCCGAGGGGAACCGCGTCTACCGACACGAGCGCCTCGACAAGCCTGTCTGGCGGACCTACACCGTCTTCAACGCTGAGCAGACGGCCGGCCTCAAGCTCGACCGCCCGGACACCCCGCAGCCGCTCTGGAAGGCCCACAAGCGGGCGGAGGCCGTCATGCAGGCCACCGACGCCACCATCCGCCACGTCCAGGGCGACCGCGCCTACTACCATCGGAACCGCGACGAGATCACCCTTCCCGAGCGCGGCCAGTTCCCCTCCGCCAACCACTACTACCAGACCGCCCTCCACGAGCTTGGCCACAGCACCGGCCATCCGGACCGCCTCGACCGCGACACCCTGCAGGACGGCATCAAGCAGGGCTTCGGATCCGTCCCGTACGCCCGGGAGGAGCTCCGCGCCGAAATCAGCGCCATGATGACCGGCGAACGCGTCGGCGCCGGCCACGACCCGGCCCGCGGGGCCGCCTACGTCGAAGGCTGGATCCAGGCCCTCGAAGAGGATCCCCGCGAGATCCACCGCGCCGCGGCGGACGCACAAAGGATGACCAACTACGTCCTCGAGGCCGCCCGCGAACGCCTGCAGGGCATCGACAAAGAGATCGCCGACAGCGCCCGCGACCAGCAAATGCCTCGCGATCGCGCTCCGGACCGGGACCGGCCCGCTCGCGCTCCGGACCGCGAGCCAGCGCTTGAGCACAGCCGATGAGATACGATCCCCGCGACCCCGGCGAGAACGCCCGCCGCGCCCGCAAGGCGCCCGAGCCCCGGATCCGGCCCGGGAGAACCCGCTCGACCGGACACCGGAAGGAAGCCCCCGGCCGGAAGTCGCGCTCCTTCGAGGACCGCCTCAACGGCGCGCTCCTCGACGTCGCCGTGCACCGCGCCGTCGCCTACCGCGACATCGTCGACGCCCACTTCGGCGGCCACCCCTACGCCGCTCGCCGCGGCATCGACCGCCTCAAGAAATCCCGCTACCTGGTCGAGACCAGGGTGAAGGGACCGGGCGGCGGCTCCTTCTCCGTTCTCAGCGCCACGAAGGGCGGCGCCAAGCTCGCCGGCCGCGTCGCCGCGCTCCGCGGCCTCGACTCCCGCCAACGCGCCTGGAGCGGCCTCGGCAAGCCCGTCGACCTTGTCCACGACGTCGCCCTCTACCGCGCCGCGCGCGATGCGCGCGCCCAGCTCGACGAACAGGGCGCTACCGTCTCCCGGATCCGCCTGGACGCCGAGCTCCGGGGGATCGTCGCCGCCCGCTCCGAGAAAGCCCGGGCGGCCGGCGGCCGCCGCGCAGCCGACGCTGCCCGCCGGGCCGCTGCGCGCGAGCTGAACCTCCCCGTCCTCGAGGACGGCCGCGTTCTCTATCCGGACGCACAGCTCGAGTACTCGCTCCCCGACCGCCCCGATCCCGGGCGCGTCAACATCGAGATCGTCAGCGAGCACTACCGCGAAGGCGACGTCGCCAAGAAGGCGCTCGCCGGCTTCGCCGTCTACGCCGCCAACTCCCGTGCCGGCCGCGCCGTTTCCTCCGGTCTCCGGAGCGCAGCACGGTCTCTCGCCAAGTCCGGAGATTCCGGGGGCGGTGCGGCCGGCCATCGCGACGACCCCGCCAGCGTGGAGCTCTGACCCCGTGCAACCCTGGAAGATCGCCGTCGGACTCGGCGTCGCCATCACCGGCTCCGCCGTCGCCTATCTCGCCAACCGCTTTGCGTTCCTCGCCCCCTACCGCGACCTCATCATCGCCGAGTACTGGTGGCCCGTCACGCTCCACTTTCTCGCGGCCGTCGCCACGCTCATGGCCGTCATGGCCGCTGTGCTCCGGTCCCTCGGCCTCGTCGACGTCGGCCGAAAGCTCGACTTGATGGAGCGTTCCACACGCCGCGGAGCCGGCGACCCCGAGCTCGCCCGCCGCCTCGCCGAAGAGGCGGAAGGGACGTTCACCGAATGACCGCCCACCCTCGGAGATCCCCGACCATGGCCGTTTACCTCCTGCGCCTCTTCGGCGCCACCCTCGCCGCAATGACGACGGCTCTCCTCATCACGTACACCATCCTCTGGGCGACCGCGCCGCGCACGATCTCTCCTACCCACGCCGCGAACATCGCATTGGCCCAGGCCTTCGCCGACGAAGCCCCGATGCTCATTCCCGTCCTCGCCCAGCTACTCGGCCTCTTCGTCTTCCTCGGGCTCCTCGCCGGCGTTGCCATATGCACGAGCGCCGCCGTCTCCCGCTGGCAGCAGCGAAAACCAATGACGCCCACAGGGGGAGAAGAGAAATGACCGCTCGCAGCTCTTCAACCGACCTGCCTATCACGACGCCGACCTCTGCGCAAGGCCAAAAACGCTCCGGACCGGGCGCGATCGCGCTCGGCCGAGGCCCTGCAGGTGCTCTTTCTACCGGATTCCATTCCTTCCCCGCAACCCTTCTGTGCGCCCTCGTCGTCGGCGTCATCGCCGCATCCGCCGCGCTCTGGGCCATCGTGTCTCCCGCCATCGCCCTCACCGCCATCGCTCAGGCGGCCGCCACCGGCGGCCTCGATCTCCTCGGGCGGGCCCTGACCATCATCGCCCCCATCATCCTTCCCTTCCCTCTCGCCGGCGCCCTGGCGTTCGCCGTTCTTTGCGCCGTCGCCACCTGGCCGGCCGATTGCCGCCCGGACGAGAACCGCCATGCCCGCTGACCCGCAGGATCTCATCGCCCTTCTCCTTGTGGGCCTCGGCATCGCCGCGCTCTTCGGCATTCACCTGACCGTCGTGCTCACGGACATTCGCCGCGAGCTCGGCCGCTTACGGCTCGCGGTCAACACCACAACCCATGCCGTTCGCGCCGCCGCTCACCAGCGGCCCTTCGTCGTCGCCCTCGATCCGCATCCGGCCGAGGAGGAGGCCCAATGACATTCCGCCGCTGGGTCTCCCGGCTTCGACCCGAGCACCTGCCCTTCGCACTCGGCGTCCTCTTGCTTCTCTGCTCCCTATTCATCCCCCCCGGCGACGCCAACCTTTTCCTTCAACTCATCGCGGCCGGCGCCATTGCCTCGGCCGCGGCCGTCGCTCGCGCTTCTCGCGAGCTCCGTCGCGACCTCCGCGTTCTCTGGGATGATCTCCCGCCCGCCATCGCCGACGCCGTCATCGACCGGCGTCTCCTCGAACTCAAGCAGGACCCACCAACCGGAGCCATCGACGGCTCCCCTCACTCCACGAAGGAGGAACACCAATGACCACACGAATCCTCACCTCATTCCGGACCGCCCTCTCTGCTGCAGCTCTGGCGCTCCTCACGCCCGGTGCTCTCTTTGCCCAGACCAACCCCTGGGAAGACGCCGTCGACGCGCTCTCGACCGCTATGACCGGCCCGATCGCCCAAGGCCTCGCCCTCGTCGCGGTCGTCATCGGAGGCCTGATGTTCGCGTTCGGCGAGGGAGGGTCAAAGCGCACCCTCGCCGGCGTCATCTTCGGGCTCGGCATGGCCCTCGGTGCCGCCAACTTCATCGGCTGGATCTTCGCCTGATGCACGGCAAGACCGTCTGGAACGGCCACCCCACCCTCTCCCGGCCCCTCACAATCATGGGCGTCGAGCGCCGCTGGTTCATGATGGCCGCCACCCTCGGCATGGCCATGTGGAACACCATCAACTCCCTCATGGCGGCCGGCCTCATCTTCGGAACCCTCTACGGCGCCGGGCTTCTCGCCTGGCGCCGGGATCCGGCCATGCTCCAGATCATCGCCGCCGGCCAGACGGCCCGCACGCGCTACGACCCGGGCAAGCCGTCCCCGGCCTTCGTGGAACTCGTCGGATGAACCTCGAAGCCGAGAGAAAGACGTACGACCAGGCCGGCGCCCTGGCGCACGAGCTTCCCTACTGGGGCTGGCTCTCGGGCGAGCCCTTTTGCCTCACCCGCTCCGGCGAACTGCTGGCCATCGCCCAGCTCCGGCCAGCCACCCTCGATGGCAAGACGCCCGATCAGCTCGACCAGATCCTCAACCGCTGGCAGCGTCTGCTCTCACAGGTTCCCGACAATACCCGCTTCTACTTCTATCTCCTCCGTCGACCAGCCACCCTCCAGCCCATCGAAGGACTCGAGGGCGTGGCCGCCCTCTCCCAAGAACGTCGGCGGCAATTCCTCGAGCCCCGCGTCGCCGAGCTTCAGGCCTACGTCGCCTGGTCGTACAACCCCAACCTCTCCCAGGCCTCCCGGCAGGCCGGAGGCGGGCTCCGTTCGCTCGTCGACCTGCCTCTCGCCTGGCTCCGGAAACGCCGAAACCCCGGCGCCCAGGCCTACCTCCGCGATCAGGTCGAAGACGCGGCCCGGGCTTTCGGCCAGATCGTCGAGGCCAGCCGCGCCCTGGTCGACGACGTCACCCCCATCACCATCCTCGAACCCGCTCCTGCCACAGCCCTTCTTTCCGAGCTCATCAACCGGCCCGGCTTGCCAGCCGCGGGCAATCCCGCTACCAGCGGCCTCAACTGGCGTCTCGCCCTCTCCGAACTCGAAGCCGAGCGCCGCCATCTCCGCCTCGACGACGAGCCGGTACTCCTCTACTCGATGCTCTCCCCGCCTGTCCAGGCCCGCGCCAATCTCCTCCACGACCTCCTCCAGCTCGACGCCCGGCTCACCCTCTCCATCGAATGGCGCCCCAAGGGCACCCAGGCCGCCCGCAACAAGATCCGGAGCGTCCAGCGCGCCCACTTCTCCAAGCGTTACAGCGCCGCAGCCCACATGCAGGAGAAGGACGGCACCGCCGGGGCCATGGCCGACGCCACGGCCGTTGCCGAGTCCGAACGCCTGGCCGCCGCCCTGGTCGAGCTCGAGGCGGACGGAATCGCCTATGGCGACCTCTCCCTCACCCTGGCCGTCCACGGCCCCCTCCGGCGGACGGAGGCCCTCGACGCCGAACTCCGCCGAATCTTTGCTGCGGCGGACGCCAAGCTCATCCGGGAGGCCTACGGCCAGATTCCCGCCTGGTTCAGCCGGCTTCCCGCACAGCCGCCGAAGCGCCAACTGCGCAAGATCCTCGCCAGCGCCGGCCTCACCGCCTGCCTGGCTCCAATCTTCGGACCCCCGCGGGCGCCGGCTACCTCCAAACACCTCGGCCGGCCGGCGCTCGCGCTCTTCGAGACACCCTGGCGCAGCGCCTTCCCCTACGACCTCTACGGCGGAGGGGGCGGCGACGTCGGCCACACCCTCATCCTCGGCGCCACAGGGAGCGGGAAGAGCTTCCTGCTCAATTTTCTCCTCGTCCAGGCCCAGCAATACAATCCCAAGATTCTCATCCTCGATCTCGGCGGGTCCTACAGCTGGCTCACCCAGTTCCTCGGGGGCTCCTACCTCGAGCTCAGTCCGGACAACCCCGACCAGGACATCGCCCTCCGCCCGTTCGACCTTCCCGGCGGCGACCGCACTTTCCAGTTCCTCACCGGCTGGCTGACCCGGCTTCTCCGGATCGGCGGCTACGCCCTCCGCGGCGCCGACACCTCCGAGCTCCGCGCCCGCGTCGAGGACCTCTACGCCTTCCCACGCGCCAAGCGCTCGCTCGGCCTCTTCGTTCGCTCCCTTCCCGCCAAGATGTGGCCCGCCATGGACCGCTGGCACGGGACCGGAACCTGGGCCCGCTTCTTCGACAACCCCACCGCGAAGGAGATCCAGCTCGACGACTGGCAGGTCATCGACCTGGCCGGCGCCGCCGACCACGCCGACCTCACCGAAGCCGCCCTCTTCTACCTCCTCGAACGCCTTCGTCTCGCCATCGACGATCCCGCCGAAGTCGACCGGGTCAAGCTCATGGTCGTCGACGAGGCCTGGAAATACCTCCAGGACCCCGCCGTTCTCAACTACCTGGCCGAGGCGGCAAAGACCTGGCGCAAGCGCAACGCCGCCCTCGTCCTCGCCACACAGTCCGCCGTCGACGTGACCGCCTCGGCCGACACGGCCGCGCTTCTCGAAAGCATGCCGACCAAGCTCTTTCTCGCCAATCCCGATCTTCCCGAGAACGTCAAACACATCTTCCGTCTCAACGACACCGAAATGGACCGGATCCGCGGTCTGATTCCCAAGCGCGAGCTCTACCTCCGGCGTTCCAACCTCGCCGCCGTCGTCGCCCTCAACGTCGACCCCGAGAGTTACTGGCTCTACACCTCCCACCCGGGCGACGCCGCAAAGCGCGCCCGCGCCGTCGAGGAACACGGGCTCGAGCGCGCTCTCCAGGTCCTCAGCAACGGAGACCGAATCCCATGATCCCCCGTTCCTTCGAACCAGCCCTTTGGAAGTCCGCCGTCGCTGGGGCCGTGATCTTGCTCCACGGCATCTACATCCTCGAGACCGATCTTGGCACGGCCGCGCTACTCGGCCTTCTCACCTTCTACGCCATGGTCGTTATCGCGCTCCTTCTCCGAATCCTCGCCGCCGTCCACGGCGCTCCCCACACCCAACCTTCCGCCCACCCGGAGGACCCCCAATGACCAGACATCTGCTTGCGGCAGCCATTCTCTCTCTCTCCCCTATCGGCCTTCTCGCCCAAGACACCCCTCCTGCGCCTCTCCCTCCGGCCCTCCCTCCGCCGGAGAACATCCTCTTCCTCGAAGACACCCCCGAAACCACCGTCTTCGCGCTCACCACCCGCACCCGCCACACCACGATCATTACCCTGCCAGCCCACGAAAACATCCTCGACTTCGTGGTCGGCGACCAGGAATACTGGCACCTAACCGGCGCCGCCAACGTCGCCTTCTTGAAGCCGATCGCCGTCGACGCGGCGACCAACATCGCCCTCGTCTGCGCTTCGGGCCGCATCTACTCGTTCCTCGTTCGAGAGAGCGCCGAGCAGGAGCCCCATCTCGTCGTCCGGATCGGCGCGGTTCCCGGAACCCCTTCCGATCCCACGGCTTCATTCCCCGACGGCGGCCACGAGCCCGCCTTCGTCGCCCGGGATCGAGTACGCGGCTACGAGGTCCTGGCCGAGCAGGCCCAGCTCGAAATCGCCCAAGTCCGCGCCGAGGCCATTCAGGATGTCGACGCATTCCGCGAAGACTACCCGACCCGCCTCCGCTTCGCCTACTCTCTCCCCCGCCAGGCCCACGAGTGGCCCTGGCGAATCGAGGGAATGTGGCACGATGGCAACTTCACCTACGTGCGCTCGAACGCCCAAGAAACCCCTGCCCTCTACGAGGAGAAGGACGGCGAGCCGTCCCTCGTTCCCTACGACCTTCAGGCCGACGGCCTCTTCGTCGTCCGCCGCCTGATCGGCGACGGCTGGTTTCAACTCGGCCGAGAGCGCCTCCCCTGGCGCTTCACCCCTCCGGAGGCCTGAGCCATGTCCTCCGTGAAGAACAATGCCGAGACGCCCGCCGGCGCCCTTCCCCCGGGGCTCCTCAACAAACTCATGGTCGTTCTGACCACCGCCCTCGTCCTCGCGCTCATCCTGAGCACGATGTGCAGCGGAGGGGAGGACCAACAGACCTCCACCGATCCCGAGCAGCCCCCTCCTCCCATCGACGCGGGCGTAAGCAGCCCCGTCGACCTCGATGCCGTGATCGAGCGCCAGCAGCGCCAGGCTGAGGCCGAGCGGCGCGCGCAGCTCCAGGAGGAGCAGCGCCGGCTGGCGGAATTTGCCCTTCAACAACCCCAGAACATCCTCCAAAACCCCGCCGTCGAAGCCGCTCTCCTCCAACCCGACAGCCTCGGCAATCTCCCGGATCCGGAAGCCGTCGAACTTCGCAGACAGCTCGACCTTGAGGCGCTTGAACGCGAAATCACGTCCATTCGTGCCGCTCCCGTCGCACAGAGCTTCCGGGGGGCCAACAATTCGACCACAGGAGAGGAGAGAGAGACGCTGCCGGCGCAGGTCCCCCCCGACCTCACCCAAGCCCTCCTCCGCTCCCTTCCCTCCTCCGTACTGGGCGGCAACCCTGCCCCGCCCGCCGGCGAACTCGACATCCCGCTTCCTAACTCCGCCAACCTCCCGGAATACGAAAACCCGCCGCGTCTCATCGATCCCGACGATCCGCCGGGCTGGGAGCGCGTCTACGAAGGCACCTTCCTCGAAGCCGTCCTCGTCAATCAGCTCACCGGCGAATTCCCGGGCCCGGCCCTCGCCATCGTCAACGTTCCCTTCTACTCTGCCGACCGGCAGCGGGTTCTGATCCCCCGCGGCAGCCGCCTCATCGGCACTGCCCAAGCAGTCCAACGCCGATCTCAGACCCGCCTCGCCGTCGGCTTTCACCGACTGGTGCTACTCGACGGCCGCCACGTCCCTTTGCGATTTCTCGGTCTAAGTCAGAGTGGCGAATCCGGCCTACACGACCAGGTCGACCGGCACTACATGAGCACGTTCCTTGCCGCCGGCGCGATCGGCCTCCTCAGCGGCCTCGCCCTCTACCAGGGCGACCCGTACGGCGGTGGCGCCGGCGGCCTCCTCGGCCGCTCCGGCACCGGCATCGCCAGTTCCGGATCCGACCTGCTCGATCCCTTCCTCAACCGTCTCCCCACCGTCACCATCCGCGCCGGCCACCGCCTGCGCGTCTGGTTCACCTCCGATCTCCTGATCCCCCGGCCAGCCCCACCTCAATAAAGGAGCTTTCAATGCGTCGCCTTCCGCATCGATCCCGAGCACTCGTGCTCGCCGCCTTCATCGCGGCCGCCGCCTCCGCCACCCCCCGCTCCGCTCACGCGCAATGGGTCGTCTGGGACCCGGGCAACTTCGCGCAGGCCGTCGTCGACCACACCATGCGCGGTCTCGAATACGCCACCCAAGGCCTCCAGTACGTCGAGCAGCTCGCGATGGTCCGAAACCTCATTCGCCAGGTCTCTCAGCTCGACTCCACCTTCGCCCACATGCGCGACGCCGCCAACGGCCGCGTCGGCCAGCTGACCGATGCCTTCTCCGCCCTTTCCGGGGCCGACGCTACCACCCTCCTCGACGCTGATTTCGGTGCCTGGCGCGGCCGCCTCACCGGAACCAGCAACGACCTCGCCACCGCCCTCAGCTCCATGCAGGACGCCTCTCTTAGCGACTTCCTCCTCAATGAACTGGACGCAGCCGATATCATCGGCGAAGCCGACCTTCGCGCACTCTATCCCGGCGCGCGAGGCGACTCACTCGCCGCCGACTGGACCGCGGCCCGCCGCCGCGGTGACCGTATGCGCGCCGCAGACTTCGCCGTCGCCGAAGCCGCCGGCAGGCTCACCACACTCCTCGACGCCGCCCAGACCGACATCGATGGTCGGCGTGGCCAAGCAACGCTTTCCCACACCGCCCTCCAGCAAGCCCAGATCGCGAATCAGCTCACCGCCGCCGAAATCGACTTCGCCCGCTCCCAGCTCCTCGCCCTCCAGGCCCAGCAAGCCGCGCTCTCCCGCCATGAGGCGGAACTCGCTGAACGTGCCCGTCTCCAGCGCTGGGTCCAAAGAGAGCAGCTCGCCCAGGCACGGCTCCAAACCTATCTCCAAGCCGAGGACCAGCGCCGGGGCGCCTGGCGCACCGCATTGCGCTTAGTGCCCTAACCCTCCAGCGCGGAGCCCCCACATGTACGTCCAGCAGAACCCTATTGATCCCACCCTTCCCGCCAGCTGGCCCGCAGACGACGTTGCCGGCTGGCCGCTCCAAATCGACCAAGTCCTCGACGGCCTATTCACACCCACCACACCGCCCCTTCTTGGCCTCGGCGAAAACCTCTGGGCTGGCCTCGCTTCGGTCGTCGTCGTTTGGACCGGGCTCCGCATCGCTTTCGCCGGACACCAGTTCAACTTCTGGACCATCGTCCAGATGATTCTCGGGCTCGCGATCCCGCTCGCGATGCTCCGGTTCTACGCCGTGGACATCCCCGGCGTCGCTCTGCCCTTCCCTTTAGTAATTCCGGCCGGCGCAGACCAGATCGCCCTGATCTTCCAAGCGGACATCTCCGCTGAGGTCGGCCAAGCCCAAGCCAGACTCACCAATGCCCTCCAGCAAAACCTCGAGACCCTCCCTGATATCCCTTGGGGGGAGATTAACATCTTCCAGCTGGGCAAGGTCCTCCTCCAGAACTTGAGCGCCTGGCTCCTCACCTTCGTGTTTGGCCTGTTCTTTACCCTTGTCTTCATCGTCATCTACGCCATCTGCCTTGCCCAGACTATCTGGGCCAAACTCGCCCTCGCGATCCTCATCTACCTCGGACCCGCGATGATCCCGTGGCTCGTCTGGTCCCCCATGTCCTTCCTCTTCTGGGGTTGGTTCCGCGCTCTTTGGACCTACAGCCTCTACTCCGTCATCGCCCATGCCGTCCTCCGCGTCTTCGCCGCAATCTCCGTCACTCTGATCAACTCCATGAACCAAGCCATCCTCGCTGGCGAGGCTCCCACCAGCGGCCCGACGGCCGGGGCTTTCCTCCTTGCCGTCATTCCGTTCCTTATCGCGTCCTTTCTCGCAGCCCTCAAGGTCCCCGAGCTCGCCGGAGCCATCGTCGGCAGTCCGGGCGGAGGCTCCGGCTTCCTTGGCGTCGCCGCGAGCGCGGCCACCAAGGGTGGAGCCAAGGTCGCCCGGATGGCCGCTGGGGCCGTCAAATGATCGGCCGCAACAGCAAGCCCGATCCCGGTACGGAGTTTGCCGACATCTGGGCACAGCACGTCGTCTCCCAGCGCCACCATCGCATCATCACCTACGCCCTCGGCGCTGTCCTCTTCCTCCTTCTGCTCGTCGTCTTCCGCCTCTCCAACGTCCAGGCGCCGAAGCCGATCGTCATCCGCGTCGACGATGTCGGCCGCGCCGAGGCCCTCGCCTATGAAGCCGTCGAGGCAGCCGCCGACCCCAACGACCCCGCCACCAAGTATTTCCTCAACCAGTTCATCTCCGATTTCTACTCTCGCCGAACCGCCACCGCGCGCGCCGCCTTTCCCCGTGCGCTGCGCTTCCTCAATTCCCAGCTCTCCCAGCAGGCCTTCGCCGAGCACGGCGATTCCCTCGCCCTCCTCGCCACGGGCTCGGTGCCCCACCAACGCCAGGTCGAATCCCTTATCCTGCGCGTGCTTCCCAGCCCTGAGCCGCCCTATCAGGCCACGGCCGATTTCGACCTCGTCTTCACGTCTCCCGGGCTTCGTTCCACCCGGGAGCGCTGGACCGCCTCCATCCACTTCACCTTCCTCGATGCCGTCCCCCCCAGCCTCCTGCCGGTCAACCCGCTCGGCCTCATCATCACCTACCTCGAGGCCGACCGCGCCGCGTCGTTCTGACCAATGACCTCCCCTCCCGTCACCCTTCCCCATCTCGCGGACCGGACGAAGGCCCTGCCCGGACTCGGGTGGAGCGGCCGCGCCGCCGAGTGGATCGCGCTCGTCTGCCTTCACAGCGGCGTCTTCGTCCGCTCGCAGTTCTGCCACCATTACCAGTGCGACCGCGCGACCGCCTTGCGTTTCGTCCGCCGACTCACCGACGCGCGCACCGCCAAACAGCACCCCCTTCCACACACGCGCACCAACCAACAGTTCTGCCACATTCACGGTAAGTCCTTCTACCGAACGCTCGGGATCCCCGACGTTCGCCATCGCCGCCGCGCCGGCGACGGCGTCCTTTGGCGCCGCCTCCTCTCCCTCGATGCCGTCCTCGAGTTTCCCGCCCTCCCATGGCTTCCCACCGAGCTGGACAAGGTTCACTACTTCACCGGCCTCGGAATCGACGCCGAGCTCCTGCCCCGCCGCGTCTACGCCGGCCGGAACGGCACCACCACCCGCGCCTTCGCCTGGAAACTCCCGATCGCCGGCGACGGCGGCCGCGCCGTCTTCGTCTACGTCGACGCCGGTCTCGCCACCACCCGCCAACTCCGCCGCTGGTGCGCCGAGCACGCCCCTCTGTGGGCCGCCCTACGCGCCGCGTCGATCGAGGTCCACGTCCACGCCGTCGCGCGCACCGTCGAAGCCGATGCCCGCAACGCCGCCTTCCTTCAGGGACACCAGGCCGCCCCCTCCGCCGCCCGACCACTGTCTCCGGACGAGGCGAACACCCTCGCCGAGCTCGACGCCGCGCTGGAGGCCAGGGACCACAGCGCCCTCCGGCGCTGGGGCGGATTCATCGACGCGGGAATCCGCGCCGCATCCCTTCGGGCCCGCGCCGCCCCTCCGGACCTGACCGTCGCCGGTCACATCGACCAGCTTCATACCCACGTCGCCTCCCGAGTCGCCGACGATGTCTACGCGGCCTGATTTCCGCACCGACCGCGCCGTTCCAGGCCGCCTTTCTTCGTGCAACACGGACACACACCCCCGTGTTGCACGTCAGCGGCGAGTCGTGTTGCATGCGCCTGACGACGCATCTCTCTCTCCCCGCTGTGGTTACCGGACACCTCGCTTGCCCCTCCGGGTCAATCGAGGAGCTGATTGTGGGATGGGAGCGACCCCCCCTATCGGGCCCCTCGTTCGGCACGAAGCCGCCGATCCGGGGGTGTCCCGTGTTGAACCCGGGACAGGGGTCGCTCCCATCCGGCCCGGGCCGAGCGCGCATGCGCTCCTGGCCGGGCCATCGATCCCTGCGGGAAGGCTGACCGCGGGACGCGGCATAGCGCGGATCGCATGAGCGACCGCCTCTATTTCTTCCTCCTCTGGACCGGCGGCGGCCTGTTCGGCCTCATGGCCGCCGCAGGTCCGGGCCCCTTCACCGACCGGCTCTGGCGCGCCGGCAGGTGGACCCTCCAGATCGGCGGCGCTCCCGCCCTGCTCGCTCTTCGCGCGCTGGGCGTCCAGCTAACCTGGCGCGTCGTGGCCGGCCTCGTTCTCGCCCTGGCCGCCTTCGGCTGGGCGGCCGTCGCCCGCCCCTGGCCGGCCCCCGGGGCGAACCCTCTTCTCGATTTCATCGCGGTCGCGGATCCTCTCGCCTACCGGGCGCTCGCGGCCTGGTACACGGCCGTCCCCGGCCTCGCCGCCTTTGGCGCCTTCATGGCCGGCACCGGCGCCTGGCGCGTCTGGATCCAGGGCCGCGCTGGCGGCGGCGGCAAGCGGGGGCTCCTGCCCCCCTGGCCCGATCCCGACCTCGCGGGGCCCCGGCTCGTCGTCGGTGAGATTCATCACCCCACAGACCCGAGGGAGATCGAGCGCCCCGCCTGGCTTACGATCCCCGAGCGCGGGCTCTACACCGGCACCGCCATCTTCGGCGCGGTCGGCACCGGCAAGACCTCGGCGTTGATGCACCCCTTCGCTCGCCAGCTCCTCACCTGGCAGGCCGACGACCCCGCTCGCCGCGTCGCCGCCCTCGTCCTCGAGGTCAAGGGCGACTTCTGCTACGACGTGCGGAAGATCCTCGCCGACGCCGGCCGCGAGGACGACTACCACGAGCTCGGCCTCGACGGCCGGTGGCAGTGGAACCCCCTCGATACCGACATGGACAGCTATTCCCTGGCCTACACCCTCGCGGCCCTTTTGAACCAGCTTTTCGGCAAAGGCAAGGAGCCGTTCTGGCAGCAAGCCTCGACCAACCTGATTCGCTGGATCATCGAGCTTCACCGGGCGCTGCCCTCCACCTGGTGCACGCTCCAAGACGTGTACCGCTGCGCGATCGATCCCAAGCTCCTGCGCAAGCGGATCGACGAAGCCCGGGACTTCGCGGGCCTCGACGAGGCCATCATCCTCCCGGACCACGTGTGGACGCGCCACGCCGCGGCCCTTGCTTCCCACCCGTGGAAGCACGCCGGCGACCAGGTCACCGCGCCCTACGATCCCGCTCTCGTCGACGACCTCCTCGCGCTGGGCGTCCGGGTCGACACCCGTGAGCCTTCCACCAGCGAACACGCCGAGCGCGTCCGCGCCGTCGAGCGCTGGTACGAGTACGACTGGAAGGCGCTGGACACGAAGCTGCGCACCTCGATCGTCGAGGGCGTCAGCGTCTTTCTCTCGATGTTCGATCTCCCCGATGTGGCCCGGGTCTTCTGTCCTCCCCCGCCCAAGACACCTCCCGGGCGCGGGGCGAGTGTGGTCCCCATCTCCCACGGTCGCGCGCCCGGCCCGGCCGCGGCGCCCCTTCTCAAGCGCCTGCCCCGCCTCGACCAGCTCATCGAGGGCGGCAAGGTCCTCGCCTTCAACATGCCCGCCGGGTCCTCTCCCGCCCTCGCGAGGGCGGCGGGAGTTCTCCTCAAGAACGCCTGGCTGCAGGCCCTCCTGAAGCGCCCCGCGGCCATGAAGCGACATCCGAACCGCTACTTCCGACCGGCCGTCTTCATCTGCGACGAATACCAGAGCTTCGCCACGGTCGGCGAGGACGACCCCTCCGGCGACGAGAAGTCCTTCGCGCTGACGCGCCAATGCCGATGCATCCCCATCGTCGCCACACAGAGCATCTCCTCGCTTCGCTCCGTCCTGCCCGGGCAGGACGCCTGGCGCTCCCTGATCCAGACGCTTCGGACCCGGATCTTCCTCTCGCTGTCCGACACCGCCAGCGCGAGCCTCGCCTCCGAAATGTGCGGCAAGGCCGTCCGCTACACCCCCTCCTACAGCTTCTCCGAACAGGCCAAGGGGTTCGGGCTCCTCACCGGCCGCGCCGGCGGCGGCAAGGGAAGCGTCGGCGCGTCCAAGAGCTACAGGCAGGTCCGCGAGCCCGTGTTCCACCCGCGCGCCTTCACCCTTCTCGACAACTGCCAGGCGATCGCGATCCCCTACGACGGGGCCCGCGCGCTGCCCGCCACCCGCGTCTATCTCAAGCCCTACTGGCTTCCCAGGGAACTCCCCTACTGGCGGGCCAGAGAGACTGGAAAGCTCTGATGAGCGTGGTCATCACCCGCACAGTCACCCGCAAGGCGTACCTGTCGAAGTCGGCTCACCGGAATCTCGCGGACCTTTTCGGTCAGCTGACGTGGCTGTGGAACATCGCCCTCCACCGGCGTAAGACCGCTTGGGTCGAGCGCGAGGAACCGACTTCCTTGTACGCCCAGTACAGGATCCTAACCAAGGCCCGCCGCGACCCCGCTTGGTCTCGATTCCCCGTCAAGGCCCAACGGTCCGTTCTCCACCGGCTCGATCGCAGCTACAAGGCCTTCTTCCGCAAAGGCGCCGGCTACCCCCGTTTCAAGGGACCGGATCGCGGCATCCGCAGCTTCGAGCTTCCCACACCGGCGCTCAAGACGAACGCCAAGTGTTCGTGGGTCAACATCAAGGGGATCGGTCGCATCCGGTTCAGGGGCGCACCACCCGAAACCGACGTGAAGCTCCTTCGGCTCGTCCGCACCGCCAGACGGGTCAAGGTCCAGTTCGTCGTTGAACGCATGATCGAGGTGACCCCGGACCCGAGGCCCATGGTCGGCGTGGACCTCGGCATCAAGAGTCGCATCGCATTGTCCACTGGCGAGACGGTGCCGGGCGTCCGGATCGACCGCACCGAACTCAAGCGCCGCCAGCGCCGGCTGAGCAAGGCCAAGCGCGGATCTCGCAACCGGCGCAAGCGGAAGGCGGAACTCGCCCGTGAGTGGCAGCGTGTCCGCGAACGCGAGCACGCCGCGCTCCACGAACTGACCGCACGCCTCGTAAAGCGGGTCAGCGGCAGCTTCGCCGTTGAGGACCTCAAGATTCGGAACATGGTGCGGAACCGGCATCTGGCCCGCACCATCCATGAACAGCAGTGGGGCACCCTCGTCCGAATGCTGGGCTACAAGGCTGAAAGTGCTGGTGGCTCGGTTGCGACGGTCGCGCCTCACCATACGTCGCGTCAGTGCAGCGGCTGCGGTACGAGGCGGGACATGCCGCTTGCCGTCCGGGTCTACCGCTGCACCGAATGCGGATTGGTCCTTGACCGAGACGTGAACGCGGCAAGGAACGTGCTCCAGAGGGCCATAGGCCCGAATCCGGGCGGGGATCATCTCCCGGAACGCGCGGAGTCCACAAGGAGAGCGGGTGCGGTACTGCCCGCAAGTGCGTAGAACCATGCCCTCTCAACCCAAGGGCATAATCCCCCTCTGTTGGATGAACATCAGGGCTTGGGGCGGCCAATGAGCATCTCGCTCGAAGATCTCCGCTCCTTCCTGCCCGGGCTCGAGGACCTCCTCGAAGACCTCGACGTCTCGGAGCTCATGATCAACGGCCCGGGCAACGTCTGGGTCGAGCGGGCCGGCCAGGGCCTGAAGCCCTATCCGGCGCCGGACCTGGACGCCGCGGCGCTCCATCGCGCCGCGATCCACATCGCCCGGCCCCTCGGCCTCGACCCCGAGGCCATGCCCATCATCGACGCCCGCCTCGAGGACGGCTCCCGCGTCGCGATCTGCGTTGCGCCCGCCACCCCCTACACCGCCATCACCATCCGGCGTTTCGGGACCCGTTCCTTCACCGCCCAGGATCTCGTCGAGCTCGGCTCACTCACCCCCGGGATCCTGGACTACGCCCGCCGCACCCTCGCCGCGGGCCGCAACATCCTCGTCTCCGGCGGCACCGGAAGCGGGAAGACCACCCTTCTCAACGCCCTCATCGCGGACCTTCCCGCCGGCGACCGGATCGTCGCCATCGAGGACACGCTCGAGCTCCGGATCGAGCAGCCCAACACCCTCCGCTTCGAGGCCCGCGAGCTCGGGGAAGGCGAAGTCACCATCCGCGACCTCGTTCGCCACACCCTGCGCCACCGCCCCGACCACATCATCGTCGGCGAATTGCGCGGGGCCGAGGCCGCGGATCTCCTCCAGGCCCTTAACACGGGCCACGGCGGCAGCATGACGACCATCCATGCCAACAACGCGACTTCCGCCCTCTCCCGGCTCGCCAGCTGCGCCATGCAGGCCGGAGACCTGCCATGGGAGGTCGTCTGCCGCGGCGTCGTCGACGGCATCGCCCTGATCCTCCACATCACCCGCCACGAAGGCAGGCGCTATGTCGAAGAGTCCCTTGAGCTCTGCGGATGGCGGCAGAAGGACAACGCCTGGCTCACCACCCCCGCGTACGAATGGAGCGAAAGAGCCCCCGAGGACGGCGGCCATGTATAGACAACATCGATCGTCGGCAGTTTGCAAACCCCCTTTCCCACAGAGGAGGAGAGAGAATGAAGACCCTCACCATCGAGGGCGTCACCGTCCTCGCCCCCGAAACCCGCGAGGAGCTGGAGGAGGCCGTCAACAGCGGCCAGCCCTTCCAGCCGCCCGGCGACCTGGCCGACGAATACGGCCTTCCCACCGATGCCCACCTCGTCGACGGCGAGGACGTGGGCGTTCTCGACGACCCCAACGACCAGGAGTGAGCCCCCTCAATGTCTACTCCCAAAACCCCAACCGACATCCGAATCGGCGCCGTCAGGGCCGCAATCTGGGACAACGAGACCGAGGCCGGGACCTTCCAGACCGTCAGCTTCTCCCGCCTCTACAAGAACGACCAGGGCGAATGGCGCGACACCGGCAGCTTCCGTCTCAACGATCTTCTCCCCCTTGCCAAGCTCGCCGACCTGGCGCACACCAAGATCCTCCAGTTGCAGGAGGAGGCCCGCGGCGCCGAAGAGGAGGCGACCGATGTCGAACCTTGAATTCCCCGGACCCACTTCCCTTCCCGACGCCACCGTGATTCGCGGCCGCCGCACCCGCGCCGGCGCAGCGACCTGCGCTATCGGAGGAAACCCCGTCGGCGCCGACGGGGCGCTCTGGCAGACCTCCCTCTGCATCGCCTCTTACGCTCCTTCCGGTCCGGACTGGGGAAACGGCGGTCCCGGACCTGCGCAGCTCGCCCTCGCGCTCCTTCTCCTGGTCACGGACTCCGACGAGGCCGAGCGCTTCCACCCCCTCTTCAGAGACGCCGTTCTCGCCGGCATTCAGGCTGACGACTGGACCCTTACACTCGGCGACATTCGCCGATGGCTCGGCCTGGTCCGGATCGGCATCGATCCCTCGAACACCATTCGGCGCCGCAACGACGCCATGATCCTCGCTACCCAGTCTTCCGTCGTCGACGCCGCCGGCACTCTCGCCATCTGCCTCACCGGACCGGAGGAGCTCGCACCGACTACACGATAAAAAGGATTAGCGTAGGGGGCGGAAGCGAACGATAGGGGGGGAGCGGAAGGGCCGCAAGGCCTCGCTCCGGAGTTGACGAAAGTGTCGGCCCCGTGTGAGCTTCAATGAACGCTTACGTGGCACAAGTAAAGAGCCCGGCGCGACGTGAATCGCACCGGGCTCCCGATAGCCGGGTCTTCACCCCCCTGCTGTCGGCGGCCACAGGGAGACGCTCGGCTCCCCATGGACAGAAAACGTAAAGCCCCAAGCAGGTTCAATCAAGGCGCGCCGGAGGAGTGAGCGCGCAACCGGTGTCCGGCGGCAGTCTCCACGGAGGGATCGTTGTCGAGACGCCGGGGACCCGAGACTCCGGTTGTGAGCGGGCCGTACAGTGAGTCGGCGAAGCTCGCGGGCTCCGACCGAAGCCGTCAGAAATCACATGATCTGGTCCGGCCGGCGCGGGCCGCCGAGAGGGCCTCGCACTCCGGCCCGTGACGCGGGATGCCGGTTTGCCGATCTGAGGCGGGATCTCTTCGACCTGGTGAGCCAGGACAAGGGCGAGCTCAAGCTGGTCATCCACCTGCTGAGCCTGAAGCGTACCAGGAAGGTTCCGAAGCGACGGCCGAAGAGCCAACCGGACCCGAAGGCGGAGTCCGTATCGGCGGTGCGGTGGAAGGAACTCACGCTCGAAGAGCACGCCAAATCGCTCGGCCAGTGCGCGTCGGTGATCCGGAAGTGGCGCCGCGGGCTCGAGGAGAAGGGCATCCTGCCCCCGGGCGAGCTGCGACCCCATGACAAGTGGATGGACACGACGGGAGTCCAGGTGGTGCGGCTGGACGTGCCGTACATGTCGCTGTGGACGCCGTCGAGCTGGTTCGCCGTGGCGGCCGTGCAGTTCGACAACGAGCCGCTGGTCGACGGCAGGACGGGAAAGCCCGTCCGCCGAAGCATCTTCAAGCGGTTGGCGAAGGAGCTCGCGGGCCTCTGCCGGCGTGCGTTGAGCTATGCGCTGGCCGTACCGCGGCGCATGGGGTTCCGGACCGCGTCGCGAAGAGACGCGGCCGGCCGCGGGTACGGCACGACGTTGAGCCCGTCCGACCTGGACGGGCGTCCTCGGGGGGAGACGGACCGGCCCCGGCGCGGGAGTGGTGGTCCGGAGCCGGTGCAGAGCCGCGCGCCGCCGAAGCGCGAGCGGTCCTGGGTGGGTGTGCACGAGCTGGTGAGGACGTACGGGGTAGAGGGGTAGCGAGGGAGCGGTCCCGGCGCCGGCGGGGAGCCGGGGGTCAGGGAACAGCCCCGTAACGTCCTGGAGGGTCTCGAAGGCGCTGGGTGAGCGCCGTGGAGTCGTGTTTGCGGTCCCGGAGGCGCTCGATCGCGGGCTGTGAGCGCTATGAAATTGCCCGTGAGTTGCCGGAGGTCCTCGATCGCGTGGGGGGACCGCTATGAAGTTGCCCGCACTGTCCTGGGGCGCTGCGGCCGCGTCTGTCGAGCGCTATGGAATTGCCCGTACACAGCCGGAGGTCCTCGAAGGCGCCTGGTGAGCGCCATGGAGTTGCCCGTTCGCTCGCCATGGAGTTGCCCGCGCAACAGCAGTTAAGAGGGGAAAAGAGGGAGCGGGGTGACCGCTGTGGAAAACCCCGCCGCCCCCCTCGCTCGGTTCCCTCGCTCCCTTCCCCGGAAACGGACCTGTCGGCGTGCGCCCGCCAACACCTGAAGGCGCGCGCTATTCGCCGCTCGCGCGGCGGCGCGGCAGCCTCGTAAGAGCCCGGGGAAAGCCGATTCGCCGGGCCAGGCACTCGACAAATGGATCCGGAACGACCGCCAAGCAGGACACCGGCCCGTCGGCCGTGCAGGATCCGAGCGGACCGGAAGTCTGCGGGAACTGCTCGCTATCGGTGATAGCGCCGTTCCGGCGCAGGCCCAGCAGGCCGCCCGGTGAATAACAATGCGGGGCGGCTGAATAGCGAAGGGGCCGGCCTCGGGAAGCCTCGGGAGCTGGATGTCGGCGGCTCGGCGCGGTTCCAGGCCGAAAACGGCCCGAGTTTCGGGAAAGCTACGGCTGTAGGAGCGCCTCTAACGGACGATCGCGACCTCCCGAGGGGTAGAGGTCGAGTGAAAAACGAGGTTTCTAGGGGCTGTCCGGATCCGCCAGGTCGGCGGGATCGTCCTCGAGGAGCGCGCGGAGGAGGCGGTTGATGATCTCGTCGGAGATCTCCGGAGGGCTGGTGAGCGGTAACCCCATGTCGGCTGCGGCCTGGAGGGCCTCCAGGAGATCCTCGATGCGCCAGAAGACGAGAGTCGGCTCCCCGAGGACCATGGCGAGGGTGACGGCCCGGTGGAGCATGGTTCGGAAAACTCGGCGACGTGTGAAGGGGATCCGTAATAGCAGACCCGCGCTGGCGGCGGGACGTGCAAGGAAGGTCAGAGCGCGAGGCGCTCCTCGATCCAGGCCGCAAGCTCGGCCGGGGAAAGGGTCCAGCCGCCGGGCCAAGGGAAGCGGGCGACGGCGGCGTACTTGAAGTCCTGGTGATGCTCGAGGGCGACGTCGGGATCGCCGGTGGCGTCGAGGAGCAGGGCGAGCGCGAGCTGGGCGGCTCCGGAGCCGGCGTAGCCCCAGCCCCAGCCGGAGGGGCTGTGAGCGTGGACCTGGAGGCTGGGCCGGAGGTCGAGAGCGGATCCGTCGGGCCTGGTGACGCTGACAAGGGAGTCGAAGGCGACGCCCATCCAGAGCCGCGGACGTGCGAGGTCAGTCCGCATCGGCCCACCAGTGGTCTTCGAACATCCGGTAGACCAGTTGGCGCACGTGCTCGAATCCGTGCTT